>NZ_CP073713.1:165000-3775000 GCF_003049605.2 Lysinibacillus parviboronicapiens | reverse complement strand
TGCGTTGAAGTCAGACCGGAAGGACTGGTGGAGCGCTTAGAAGTGAGAATGCCGGTATGAGTAGCGAAAGACGGGTGAGAATCCCGTCCACCGTATGACTAAGGTTTCCTGAGGAAGGCTCGTCCGCTCAGGGTTAGTCGGGACCTAAGCCGAGGCCGATAGGCGTAGGCGATGGACAACAGGTTGATATTCCTGTACCACCTCCTCACCGTTTGAGAAATGGGGGGACGCAGTAGGATAGGGTAAGCGCGCCGTTGGTTGTGCGCGTCCAAGCAGTAAGGCGTGTGTGTAGGCAAATCCGCACACTGTAACGTTGAGCTGTGATGGCGAGTCCTTTAAGGACGAAGTTCCTGATTTCACACTGCCAAGAAAAGCCTCTATCGAGGTGAGAGGTGCCCGTACCGCAAACCGACACAGGTAGTCGAGGAGAGAATCCTAAGGTGTGCGAGAGAACTCTCGTTAAGGAACTCGGCAAAATGACCCCGTAACTTCGGGAGAAGGGGTGCTCTTGAGCGTGCAAGCGCATGAGAGCCGCAGTGAATAGGCCCAGGCGACTGTTTAGCAAAAACACAGGTCTCTGCAAAACCGTAAGGTGACGTATAGGGGCTGACGCCTGCCCGGTGCTGGAAGGTTAAGAGGAGTGGTTAGCGCAAGCGAAGCTGCGAATTGAAGCCCCAGTAAACGGCGGCCGTAACTATAACGGTCCTAAGGTAGCGAAATTCCTTGTCGGGTAAGTTCCGACCCGCACGAAAGGCGTAACGATCTGGGCACTGTCTCAACGAGAGACTCGGTGAAATTATAGTACCTGTGAAGATGCAGGTTACCCGCGACAGGACGGAAAGACCCCGTGGAGCTTTACTGTAGCCTGATATTGAATTTTGGTACAACTTGTACAGGATAGGTAGGAGCCAGAGATCTCGGAGCGCCAGCTTCGAAGGAGGCGTCGGTGGGATACTACCCTGGTTGTATTGAAATTCTAACCCATGCCCCTTAGCGGGGCAGGAGACAGTGTCAGGCGGACAGTTTGACTGGGGCGGTCGCCTCCTAAAAGGTAACGGAGGCGCCCAAAGGTTCCCTCAGAATGGTTGGAAATCATTCGTAGAGTGTAAAGGCACAAGGGAGCTTGACTGCGAGACCTACAAGTCGAGCAGGGTCGAAAGACGGGCTTAGTGATCCGGTGGTTCCGCATGGAAGGGCCATCGCTCAACGGATAAAAGCTACCCCGGGGATAACAGGCTTATCTCCCCCAAGAGTCCACATCGACGGGGAGGTTTGGCACCTCGATGTCGGCTCATCGCATCCTGGGGCTGTAGTCGGTCCCAAGGGTTGGGCTGTTCGCCCATTAAAGCGGTACGCGAGCTGGGTTCAGAACGTCGTGAGACAGTTCGGTCCCTATCCGTCGTGGGCGTAGGAAATTTGAGAGGAGCTGTCCTTAGTACGAGAGGACCGGGATGGACACACCGCTGGTGTACCAGTTGTCTTGCCAAAGGCATCGCTGGGTAGCTATGTGTGGACGGGATAAGTGCTGAAAGCATCTAAGCATGAAGCCCCCCTCAAGATGAGATTTCCCATTACGCAAGTAAGTAAGATCCCTCAAAGACGATGAGGTAGATAGGTTCGAGGTGGAAGTGTGGTGACACATGGAGCTGACGAATACTAATCGATCGAGGACTTAACCAAAATGTTTGAAACATTCAATGTACCGTTTATCCAGTTTTGAAAGAACAACATCTTTCTACATAGGGTTTCAAGATACAAGTAGTTCGAGAAAGCGATGGAAGCTGACAAAGAAATACGGCGTATATTGGAAGCCGACAATAGTCTAGTGATGATGGCAAAGAGGTCACACCCGTTCCCATACCGAACACGGAAGTTAAGCTCTTTAGCGCCGATGGTAGTTGGGGGCTTCCCCCTGTGAGAGTAGGACATCGCTAGGCATAATACCCAGGAGGATTAGCTCAGCTGGGAGAGCATCTGCCTTACAAGCAGAGGGTCGGCGGTTCGAGCCCGTCATCCTCCACCATATGCCGGTTTAGCTCAGCAGGTAGAGCAACTGACTTGTAATCAGTAGGTCGTGGGTTCGATTCCTATAGCCGGCACCATAGTTTTGAGCCATTAGCTCAGTTGGTAGAGCATCTGACTTTTAATCAGAGGGTCGAAGGTTCGAGTCCTTCATGGCTCACCATTTAAATTGCCAACAAAATATGCGGGTGTGGCGGAATTGGCAGACGCACTAGACTTAGGATCTAGCGCCGCAAGGCGTGGGGGTTCGACTCCCTTCACCCGCACCATTTTTTAGAATTTCATAATTGCCAGGATAAATAAATCTTATGCACATGCGGAAGTAGTTCAGTGGTAGAACACCACCTTGCCAAGGTGGGGGTCGCGAGTTCGAACCTCGTCTTCCGCTCCAACATGTGCCGGGGTGGCGGAACTGGCAGACGCACAGGACTTAAAATCCTGCGGTAGGTGACTACCGTGCCGGTTCGATTCCGGCCCTCGGCACCATTTTTATTCTAGTAAATAGCGCCCGTAGCTCAATTGGATAGAGCGTCTGACTACGGATCAGAAGGTTGTGGGTTCGACTCCTGCCGGGCGCGCCATATATATTTCGGAATGTAGCTCAGCTTGGTAGAGCACTTGGTTTGGGACCAAGGGGTCGTAGGTTCGAATCCTGTCATTCCGACCATTATTTTGGGGCCTTAGCTCAGCTGGGAGAGCGCCTGCCTTGCACGCAGGAGGTCAGCGGTTCGATCCCGCTAGGCTCCACCATAAAATTATAACCAGTTATAAAGATCCTGGCGGCGTAGCTCAGCTGGCTAGAGCATTCGGTTCATACCCGAAAGGTCGTGGGTTCGACTCCCTCTGCCGCCATCTTAAAGGACCTTTAGCTCAGTTGGTTAGAGCAGACGGCTCATAACCGTCCGGTCGCAGGTTCGAGTCCTGCAAGGTCCACCATTTATATATTGTTACGGAGGTATACCCAAGTCTGGCTGAAGGGATCGGTCTTGAAAACCGACAGGCGGGTAACACCGCGCGGGGGTTCGAATCCCTCTACCTCCTCCAGTTTTAAATTTTATAAATGGTGTTCTAAAAAACTCGGTATAATTAACATTCATATTGTCGCGGGGTGGAGCAGTGGTAGCTCGTCGGGCTCATAACCCGAAGGTCGTTGGTTCAAATCCGGCCCCCGCAACCAAATGGTCCCGTGGTGTAGCGGTTAACATGCCTGCCTGTCACGCAGGAGATCGCCGGTTCGATCCCGGTCGGGACCGCCATTTTTATAATAAGAGGTTCATGTAAGCAAAAAGATCGAAGAAGCAAACGAGTGCATGAAGGAGCGTACTTACAGTACGTGACTGAATAAACGAGAGTGGCTGATAAAGATATTTGCAGCTTAGCATGGAACGTATGGGTCAGTAGCTCAGTTGGTAGAGCATTAGATTGAAGCTCTAAGTGTCGGCGGTTCGATTCCGTCCTGACCCACCATACATGCGGGTGTAGTTTAATGGTAAAACCTCAGCCTTCCAAGCTGATGTCGTGAGTTCGATTCTCATCACCCGCTCCAAATGGGCCTATAGCTCAGCTGGTTAGAGCGCACGCCTGATAAGCGTGAGGTCGATGGTTCGAGTCCATTTAGGCCCACCATTATTCCGAAGTAGCTCAGTTGGTAGTAGCACCTGACTGTTAATCAGGTTGTCGCAGGTTCGAGTCCTGCCTTCGGAGCCATTTTTTTATTTACGGGGAAGTACTCAAGAGGCTGAAGAGGCGCCCCTGCTAAGGGTGTAGGTCGGGTAACCGGCGCGAGGGTTCAAATCCCTCCTTCTCCGCCATTGGCCCCTTGGTCAAGCGGTTAAGACACCGCCCTTTCACGGCGGTAACACGGGTTCGAATCCCGTAGGGGTCATACTAAAGCACAGTAGATGTAAAACATCTACTGTGCTTTTTTTATGAAGAAAAATATAAAAGAAGCTTCAAAGAATTATAGTATTGGAAAAAGTAGGAGAAGCTTGTCGAGGTAAAGTAACTGCAACTGGGCTCTATGCCGAAGTGCAAGTATTATTTATTGGTGGAAGTCAAGTGTTCCAAAATTACTTACAAAATATATTTATTAGATTCCAAACAGTGTTGTCCTTTTAGAAATAAAAAATCGTCTAACTAAAGATAGTAGACGATTTTTTTATTATCCTCGTGCTAGCATTCTTTCGAGTGAACTACGGGCTTCTTTTGCAATATGGGGGTCCACTTGAATGCGATTATGTGGCTTTCCCTGTTCAATACTTTCAAGTGACCACAGCAGATGTGGGAGATCAATTCGATTCATTGTAAGACAAGGACAAAAATTCTTATTCAACGAGATAATCTGTTTATCTGAATGGTGTAACATCATACGATTAACTAGATTCATTTCTGTGCCGATTGCCCATGCAGAACCGCTAGGGGCATTATTAATAGTATCAATAATGTATTTCGTTGAGCCTGCATCATCCGCTGCCGCAACAACTTCACGGCTACATTCCGGATGCACGATAATGCGCATATTTGGATGTGCCTGACGAACCATTTCTGTATGTTGCACGGTAAAGCCTTCGTGGACGGAACAATGTCCTTTCCATAAAATTACTTGAATGTTTTCTGACGACTGTTCTGTCTCAAGGGTATTGGTATGTGGATTCCAAACAGCCATATTTTCAAGAGGTACGCCCAAATCATAAGCGGTATTTCTACCTAAATGCTGATCGGGTAGAAATAAAATACGTTGCTTTTGACTAAATGCCCATTTTACCATTTCCTTTGCGTTGGAGGATGTTACACATGCGCCTCCATAATGTCCTGTAAATGCTTTTATTGCCGCAGTCGAATTGACATATGTTAACGGTATAATCGTATCACCGAAAAGTTGCTGTAAGATGGACCATGCTTGTTCTGTTTGATAAATGTCTGCCATGTCTGCCATTGAGCAGCCTGCTCGCATATCTGGCAAGTAGACATGCTGTTTCTCAGTGGTTAACATATCGGCTGTTTCAGCCATAAAATGTACCCCACAGAAAACGATATGCTTGGCTTCCTTATTTGCAGCAGATAATTGCGCGAGCTGTAAAGAATCTCCTGTAGCATCAGCAAATTGAATCACTTCGTCTTTTTGATAATGATGGCCAGGAATAAAAAGCTGACGACCCAGTTTCTTTTTAATAGCTAGAATGCGAGATTCCATGTCAGTTCTTGATAGTGTTCGATAATGCTCTGGGAGTAGGGTAGCTTGTTGTAATAAACTAGTTATTGACAAGTGGATGATCTCCTTTCATTTGTACAAGTGCGCTAATATCAAACGCTTTTACCGAATGAGTTAGTGCGCCAAGTGAGATCCATTGGATACCAGATTCTGCATAGGCATGTAGATTATCTAGCGTAATCCCACCGGATGCCTCCGTAGCGATATGCGCAGGAACGGCTGGGAGCCATGCCTGTATTTCTTCTGGCGTTCGATTATCAAACATAATAATATCAGCACCTGATGCAATGGCTTCTTTCAATTGATCTTTTGTTTCAATTTCTACTTCAATTTTTACCGTATGACCAACTTTGCTACGAGCAGCTTGCACAGCTTTTGAAATGCTCCCTGCAAAAGCAATATGGTTATCCTTTAGCATAATTGCATCGTATAATCCACTGCGATGATTAAAGGCTCCACCTACCCGTACTGCATATTTATCGAGCATACGTAATCCAGGTATCGTTTTACGGGTATCGCAAATTTTTGCTCCTGTCCCTGCTGTTTCACGAACAGCTAAGTTGGTAGCTGTAGCGATGGCAGACATACGCTGAATGAGATTCAAAATGACACGCTCACCAATTAATAATTTTTGTAGAGGTCCTTTGACAATAGCGAGTAAATCACCTGTATTTACTGCATCACCATCTTTTTTATGCAAAATGATATCCATCGAGGAATCCAGTAGTAGAAAACCGTGCTCGATGATAAGTGCTCCACAGAAAATACCACTATCTTTCGCATAAAAGGAAAAAGTCCCTTTTTGATCAGCTGTAAAGATAAGTTCGCTTGATAAATCGCCATCCCCAATGTCTTCGTTATAAAATTGCTTGAGCATTTCCTCTAGTTTGATGATATTCATATAATGTATTCCTCACTTTCATCTGTCCATGTTCAAAAATAATCCAGCGTTGAGCCCATAGTCTATCTTTATTTGGTTTGTCACTACGAATATGAGCTCCTCGCGTTTCTTTTCGTGTCAGTGCAGCATTTACCATCAATGAAGCGACAATATGCATCATATAAAGTTCAAGTTCCTGTTGACCCAGTCCACTTATCTCAACATGTTGAAGGGTTTGCAATGGTGGCAATTGTTTTGCGAATTGCTGCATATCTTGAGGATTGCGTATAATACCTAGCGCATGCATCATAGTTTGCTGTAAATGTTCTTTTGCTAATAGTGAAGGTATAGCTTGCTGATGAGCTTTGTGAATGACAGTGAAATTGTATTGCTTGCAGCCTGTTTGTAAGATGGCATGTGCCATCTTTTGTCCAAAGGCAATACCTTCTAGCAAGGAGTTACTCGCTAAACGATTTGCACCATGAACGCCCGTACAAGCGACTTCACCAACAGCATAGAGATTTGGAATCGATGTTCTTCCGATGTCATCAGCGATAATACCACCCATTAAGAAATGGCTACCTGGTGCAACAGGAATTAAGCCATGCTGTATATCCACACCATTGTCAGCGCAAAGTTTCGCTATCGTAGGAAATTTTTTTTCAAATTGTTGAATGGCAGAAATATCAATATATGTTTCGTGTCCGGTAACTCGTTTTTTAAACAAAGTATAGGCTGTAATATGACGCGGTGCTAAATCAAGTTGTGGATGTACACCTTTCATGATTGGTCGGCGCTGTGCATCGACAAAAATCCCACCAGCTCCTCGAACTGCTTCTGAGACAAGTCCTTTTGCTTCGCCATTGCACCATAGTAGGCTTGGATGAAATTGCATAAACTCCATATCACTGATTGCTGCGCCCGCACGGAATGCAAGTGCAATACCGTCACCGGTGTTAATCGCATAATTAGTGCTACTTGGATAAAGGGCCCCAGCGCCGCCTGAAGCAATAATTACGTGATGAGCAAAATATCGCTTTGTACCATGTGTTCCTTGTGTAAGTACGCCGATACAAGCACCGTCCGTATTTAGTAGAAGTTCATAAGCCATTTCATAACAATTAATAACGACGTTCGAAGGAAGTTGTTTGAGCAAGTAATCAATAAATACTTGCCCTGTACGATCCCCACCAGCATGTAAAATGCGATGATGACTATGTGCGCCTTCTAACCCGAGAGCTGGTTCACCAGATGCCTCTCGATCGATGGGCAGGTCATCCATTAGGAACTGCTGTATAATTTTTGTACCATCATTAATAAGCGCTTCAACATGGTTCTTTTCATGATGGTCTTCGCCAGCAGTCAAGGTATCTGCAATATGATAAGCCGTATTATCTTCTGGTTTAGTGACGGCCGCAATACCACCTTGTGCACGATAAGAACTGCTCATATCAACAGAAGATTTCGTAACAATCTGTACTTGTAACTGCTGTCCGAGTAGTCTAGCGGCTTGAAGTGCTGCAATACCGCTGCCAATAATGAGTACATCTATCTTTACATCCATAGCTATACCTTCTTTACAGTTGTCTTGACACATATCTTTACATAAAATATAAAAGAAAACAAGACCCTAAGTAAATTGAGAGGATGAGAATACGATGATTTATATGGATTACGCAGCAACATCACCAATGTCTGCCTCAGCGCTCAAGGCTTATTGTGAAGTAGCGGAACGTTATTATGGAAACAGTGCGAGTTTACATGACTTAGGAGGACAAGCACATTATTTTGTTGAAAAGGCAAGAGCAATAGTAGCCACTGCCCTAAACGTTAAAAGTGATGGCATAATTTTTACAGGGAGTGGAACTGAGGGGAATTTGCTGGCGATTGTATCACTTGCTTTGGCTTCAAAGAAAGGAAAACATATTATTTCTTCACAAGCAGAACATACTTCAGTTCATGCGGCATTAAATACACTTGAGAAAATGGGATTTGTTGTGACAAAATTACCCTTACAACGAAGTGGTAGTATTCATGTAGAGCAATTACGCGAAGTGTTAAGAGATGATACAGCGCTTATAACTATCCAACATGTTAATTCAGAATTAGGGGCAATTCAACCTATAGATGAAATTGCAGCTTTGGCTAAGGAATCTGATATATATTTTCATGTAGATTGCGTACAATCATTTTGTAAAGTTACTTTTGCACAACAGGTGGATGCTATGACAGTTTCAGCACATAAAATTGCTGGACCAAAAGGCTGTGGGGCTGTTTATATTAATCCCAAAATTTGTGTACCTGCATTAACACCAGGTGTGACTCATGAGCGCGGCTTAAGAGGGGGAACACTGGATACGCCAGCTATCGTAGCATTTGCAACTGCAATAGAAGATTTTCATTACAAGCTACAAGATTATGAGGCATTACGTCTTTATTTACAAGAAAATTTACCAACTACATGTCGTATGATCGAATGTGGGGAGCAACTACCAAATATATGTGGTATTGTGATGGATAAAGTAGAAGGACAATATGTTTTATTAAGATTAAATGAAGCGGGTATATGCATATCTACAGGTAGTGCATGTGATATTCATAGCGAGTCTGGCACGAAAGCAATTTTATCGATGGGCTATACTATGGAAGAAGCTCGCCAATTTTTCAGAATATCCTTTGGTCCAAAAACTACATTTAAAGAAATTGACCAATTATTAGCAGCCCTTACTAATATTTAGAATAATAATGCTAAATAACGTATAGGATAAAAAATTAAAATGTATGAGCAATGTAGTACCTACAAAAAATATTAAAATACTCAGGCATTCTAACAAGACGTATCGTTAAGGCCTGAGTTCTACTGTATTTAACTTCTTTCAGCAGAAGTCTCCCACCTCTATAGGTGGTGAGATGAATGCGGATTTAAGTTGCTTTTCAGGGTGTACAAACATCCGCTAAAATAAGTTAAAGCCTCCGGCGGATGTCACGGAAATCGAAAAGGAGTTCTTTGTGCAAGCACAAAGCCGATTCCGGACGTAATAATGTCGAGGCATTATTGATTACTAATAGAGTAAATATTTAACATAGCAACTACAAAACATTTTTTTGATGTAAATAAAAATGTTTTCTTTTGAAAAAACAATTGTTATAATGATTAGCAGAGTGATAAATTCTCTTACATGACAAAAATATCTTTAAAAAGTAATAATTTCTTTTTTTTATAAAAAAGTGTTGCACAATGTAAGAAAACGTTATACAATAATTCTTGTCTTGAAGGACAGGTAAACAACTTCAAAACACAAAGAACTTTAAGATATAAGTAATACATAGTATGTTAAAGATGAAGTAGAGTCTAGTGATGATGGCAAAGAGGTCACACCCGTTCCCATACCGAACACGGAAGTTAAGCTCTTTAGCGCCGATGGTAGTTGGGGGCTTCCCCCTGTGAGAGTAGGACATCGCTAGGCATAATACCCAGGAGGATTAGCTCAGCTGGGAGAGCATCTGCCTTACAAGCAGAGGGTCGGCGGTTCGAGCCCGTCATCCTCCACCATATGCCGGTTTAGCTCAGCAGGTAGAGCAACTGACTTGTAATCAGTAGGTCGTGGGTTCGATTCCTATAGCCGGCACCATAGTTTTGAGCCATTAGCTCAGTTGGTAGAGCATCTGACTTTTAATCAGAGGGTCGAAGGTTCGAGTCCTTCATGGCTCACCATTTAAATTGCCAACAAAATATGCGGGTGTGGCGGAATTGGCAGACGCACTAGACTTAGGATCTAGCGCCGCAAGGCGTGGGGGTTCGACTCCCTTCACCCGCACCATTTTTTAGAATTTCATAATTGCCAGGATAAATAAATCTTATGCACATGCGGAAGTAGTTCAGTGGTAGAACACCACCTTGCCAAGGTGGGGGTCGCGAGTTCGAACCTCGTCTTCCGCTCCAACATGTGCCGGGGTGGCGGAACTGGCAGACGCACAGGACTTAAAATCCTGCGGTAGGTGACTACCGTGCCGGTTCGATTCCGGCCCTCGGCACCATTTTTATTCTAGTAAATAGCGCCCGTAGCTCAATTGGATAGAGCGTCTGACTACGGATCAGAAGGTTGTGGGTTCGACTCCTGCCGGGCGCGCCATATATATTTCGGAATGTAGCTCAGCTTGGTAGAGCACTTGGTTTGGGACCAAGGGGTCGTAGGTTCGAATCCTGTCATTCCGACCATTATTTTGGGGCCTTAGCTCAGCTGGGAGAGCGCCTGCCTTGCACGCAGGAGGTCAGCGGTTCGATCCCGCTAGGCTCCACCATAAAATTATAACCAGTTATAAAGATCCTGGCGGCGTAGCTCAGCTGGCTAGAGCATTCGGTTCATACCCGAAAGGTCGTGGGTTCGACTCCCTCTGCCGCCATCTTAAAGGACCTTTAGCTCAGTTGGTTAGAGCAGACGGCTCATAACCGTCCGGTCGCAGGTTCGAGTCCTGCAAGGTCCACCATTTATATATTGTTACGGAGGTATACCCAAGTCTGGCTGAAGGGATCGGTCTTGAAAACCGACAGGCGGGTAACACCGCGCGGGGGTTCGAATCCCTCTACCTCCTCCAGTTTTAAATTTTATAAATGGTGTTCTAAAAAACTCGGTATAATTAACATTCATATTGTCGCGGGGTGGAGCAGTGGTAGCTCGTCGGGCTCATAACCCGAAGGTCGTTGGTTCAAATCCGGCCCCCGCAACCAAATGGTCCCGTGGTGTAGCGGTTAACATGCCTGCCTGTCACGCAGGAGATCGCCGGTTCGATCCCGGTCGGGACCGCCATTTTTATAATAAGAGGTTCATGTAAGCAAAAAGATCGAAGAAGCAAACGAGTGCATGAAGGAGCGTACTTACAGTACGTGACTGAATAAACGAGAGTGGCTGATAAAGATATTTGCAGCTTAGCATGGAACGTATGGGTCAGTAGCTCAGTTGGTAGAGCATTAGATTGAAGCTCTAAGTGTCGGCGGTTCGATTCCGTCCTGACCCACCATACATGCGGGTGTAGTTTAATGGTAAAACCTCAGCCTTCCAAGCTGATGTCGTGAGTTCGATTCTCATCACCCGCTCCAAATGGGCCTATAGCTCAGCTGGTTAGAGCGCACGCCTGATAAGCGTGAGGTCGATGGTTCGAGTCCATTTAGGCCCACCATTATTCCGAAGTAGCTCAGTTGGTAGTAGCACCTGACTGTTAATCAGGTTGTCGCAGGTTCGAGTCCTGCCTTCGGAGCCATTTTTTTATTTACGGGGAAGTACTCAAGAGGCTGAAGAGGCGCCCCTGCTAAGGGTGTAGGTCGGGTAACCGGCGCGAGGGTTCAAATCCCTCCTTCTCCGCCATTGGCCCCTTGGTCAAGCGGTTAAGACACCGCCCTTTCACGGCGGTAACACGGGTTCGAATCCCGTAGGGGTCATACCAAAAAGCAGTAGATGTAAAATACATCTACTGCTTTTTTTTTATGATGCTTTTTAAATCTAATACAATAGTTGCTCTATAAACGCCTCGTTTGTTGTTCCCAATCCAAGTCATTGTCATATTGAGTGGTAAATTCGGTAAAGCGTTTCAATTTTTCTCCTTAACTTTTCCACCGACTATTATCTATTAGCAAGAGTCGTTATGAGATTTGTTTATTGTGAATGTTAGGTGTAGTTGTACTAAATATTATCGTTAATAAGAAAGCTTTTAACAATTGTTTAATCAAAAGTTGATTCTTATGATCATCTTCTTTGTCAATCCATCTCAAAATATTTCTATTTGCTAATTGTTTACTATATAATTAGACAAATATTCCATGGTAAAACTCGATAATATTGGTATATCCTTTGGAATAAATCCATCTTTCTTTTATAATAGAGATGAATAGAATTAATAGGAGGTTATTAATGTGAAAAAAAAGCAAAGTAAATGGATTGTGAGTACAGCATCTGCTGCCTTAATTGCGACAGCTGTTGTTCCTACTGCAAGTGCAGCCTCCTTTACAGATATTGCAAAGAGTGACCATAAAGAGGGAATTTTAGCACTAGCAGATGCAAAAATTGTAGGTGGATATACTGACGGTACATTTAGACCCAACGCTACTCTTACACGTGGTAATGTCACTAAATTTTTAGGGAAATGGCTTGTATCAGAACACTATCAAGTGCCAGCAGATTACAATAAAAAAGTACGTTTTACAGACTTGCAGCCTGCATCTACAAAAGATAAAGAGTTACTACAATATGCAGCACTTATATACGATACTGGTATTTCCAAAGGTACTAATAACAAGTTATCGCCTTCCGAAAATATTACACGTGAACAAATGGCTTCTTATTTAGTAAGTGCTATTGAAACAGTTTATGATATCGATTTAATTGCGAAGTATAAAGAAGAAAACTATAAATCTTCTATTACAGATTTAAAAAATACCTCAATAGAAAATCGTGAGGCAGTTATTGCACTAGAGTATGCAAAGATTACAAACGTCAAGGCATTTAATCCAGCGAACACATTAACACGTGGCCAATTTGCGTCTTTTTTACATCGTACTATGACAAATATCGATGATATGATAAAAGAACATGCTTTACTCATCCAAACGGTTAAAGTTGTAGATGCCAATACACTACAAGTTACATTAACAGATGGGACAAGCCATAAGGTAACATTAGCAACGCCACTTACTGAAAATGTGGAGACAAAGGTAGATTTTAAAATTAACGATAAATCTTATTCAGCTGTTGTTACATATGAAGTCAATGAGCTAAAGGTGCAATCGATTGAGGGCATCAACGCCTCTCAAATCAAAGTTGTTTTCAACCTAGCAATTGACCCGCTCTCTGTAGTAAAAGCAGATGGAAAATTACAGGATAATATTGTGGCTTTCTCTAATGTGGATACTTTAAGAGCACTATCAATTGTGAAAACAGAAATTAGTACTGATAGAAAATCAGTCATCTTTACAGTAAATGAGCCATTAAAAGGTACACATCGTTATGTGTTAAATAACATCAAGTCTGAAAAAGGCTTACTGCTTACAAAAGCTGATGCAAATTTTGTCGTTGCTGGGGATACACAACCACCTACTATTCTGGGAACAACGCAAGGAAACAACTCGTCAATCGTAAAAGTCCAGTTTTCCGAGCCGATGGCAGCATTCCAAAATGAACGCATTCAATTTACATTACCAAATGGAACAAGAGTAATGAATGTAACGGGCAGTATTGAACAAAACTCAACTGAAGCAACCTTTGATTTATCAGCTGCAACAGTGAATGGTAGTTATTTAACACCAGGTACAGCTATGCAGATTACATTCGTAGCGGCTACAGATTTGTCAGGAAATATAATTTCTCCAAACCCTGCCACTGTAACAGTGAAAAAAGGAGATAAGGATGGTATTCCACCAACATTATCTTCTGTCATACAAACTGGTCCAAATACATTCCAGTTACTATTCTCAGAAGAGATTCAACCACTTTATGGATATGATCTTTTAATTAAAAGCGGACAGACTTCTTTATCCGTGAACAAAATAGAGAAAGATCCTAAAAATGGTCGCTTAATCAATGTGACGGTTGATCCAAAAAATATACTTCAAGGAATTACTACTATTGGAACAGCAGCTGGTCGTGTCATTACCGACTTATCAGGTGAAGCGGCCACTTTCTCAACAGTGTATAACTTTATAAGAGATGATAAAGCGCCTGTTTTAATAAGTTCTGAAATTGTTTATGAGGATAATGTTGAATATTTACAATTAACGTTGGATAAACCTGTCCAGTTAGGATCTTACGCAAAAGCTTCATTTACGGGAAGCTATATGAATAATCACATTTTGTATGAGGTATCAAGAGGATCTCAAGGTGATATTCATACCGTAAAAGATCAACCTACAAAATTACGTGTTAAAATTGCAGGTCTGCTAGGCCCTTACGATACAAAGGGAGCTCTTTACGATGGCAAACTAACTTTATTTAATGTTACAAATTTATACGGTGTGCCTATTAATGAAGTGCAAAATGTAAAATTCACACGTAATGGTGATTTAAGTGTTAATGGTAATAAACTGGCCTTAACGCAGTACAACCCAATTCAAACATCTGCGACAGATTATTCTATTAAAGATAATAATATTGTTTATTTAAACTTCAATTATCCTGTTGATCCGGCACTTGCTCAAAACGTGCAAAATTATAGTATTGATAATGCTCAGGTAGAAAGTGCAGTTGTAGAAGCATCCAATTTAAATCGTATTAAACTCACAGTGAAAAAAGATTCGAATTATTTTAATGGTACACGAAATTTCACGATTAAAGGCTTAAGAGCAGCAAACTCTATGGAAGCATTCGATGAGGTGCGAACAACAGTTAATCTTAAAGAAAATATTGCACCAAAGGTTGTGACTGTTAATGTTAGCAATTCACAAACATTGGAGGTTGTGTTCAGTGAGCCAGTAATAAACGTTAATAATATGGACTTTAATATTAATGTGAATGGTTCTTCGCTAGCAGCAAGTACCTATGCACAAGGCAATGATAGAGTGCTGATTACAATATCTCAGAGTGGGTATTTATTTGAAAACGGTAGAAGTGTTACGATACAAGCTTCACCAAGTAATGCTATTATGGATTCTAATGGCAATAAGTTAGATTTCACTTTACAAACAATTACAGTACAAAGATAAATAATAGGGATTCACAAGGCTTTCTGAGTGAAAATATTTGTTTTCTCTAAAGTCAATGACCTGGCGTTGGCCATACTAAAAATGCAGTAGATATAAATCTTATCTACTGCATTTTTTTATGTATAAATCATAACAGAAAGCCCTGATTTTCGTTTTCTCGATCCATTCATGGGCGATAAACGGCGCTTTATTATACTGAACAGTTGGGGGAACTAAAAATTCCTTCTGCTGTTATAGAAAATGACGATAACGCCGTTTTCAAAAGCAAAAGGAATTTAGGGAAATTAATAATCTTATCGAGTGCTGCAAACAACTGGGAAAAGAAGTTTGAAACGTTTGTGTAACTTACTTGCTACTGTGTGTTAATTTAATAGATTTTACGTCCCTTACCAAAAGGAATGCATAATGGGGTACCAAAAATCGGGTCTTCGGTCATTTGACATTCAAGATCAAAAACATGCTTCACCAACGAGGTAGTCATGATCTCCTCAGGCTTTCCTTGTTTAAACACCGCACGATCACGAACGGTAATGATGTGATCAGCATAGCGACATGCCAGATTAATATCATGAAGGACCATAATGATTGTCCGATTTTGTTGCTGATTTAAAACGTATAGCAAATCTAACACTTCTATTTGATGTGTTAAATCCAAGTAAGTTGTTGGTTCATCTAATAAAATTATATCTGTATCCTGTGCAAGTGTCATTGCAATCCATGCACGTTGACGTTGACCACCTGACAGCTCATCTACGGGTTTATCTTGAAGATGTTCAACACCCGTTGCTTTTAATGCATTTAACACTATTTCTTCATCTTGTTGTGTCCATTGCTTGCGCCAACTCTGATGAGGATAGCGGCCTTGTTTAACAAGTTGGAGAACCGTTAAACCTTCTGGTGCTACAGGTGACTGAGGAAGAATGGAAAGTTTCTTTGCCACTTGCTTGGTAGATAATGAGAAAATATCCAATCCGTCTAATAGCACAGCTCCATTTTTAGGCTTTAATAATCGAGCTATTGAACGTAACAGTGTGGATTTACCACAACCATTTGCTCCAATTAACACCGTAATCTCATTCATTGGAATAGCCAAATCTAGATTTTCAATGATGTTGGTATCTCCATAACTAAGTGTAAGTGATTTGGTTTCTATAGATTCAGTCATGCAATCTGACTCCTTTATTTTCTAGGGTTTCTAAATAATAAATAGATGAAATAAGGAGCACCAATGGCAGCAGTAAATACACCAGCTGGTACTTCTAACGGGCTAAATGCTGTACGCCCAATAATATCTGCAACCATAACGAGTAATGCGCCAATTGCTGCGGATGTTGGCATTAAAACGCCAAATGATGGACCTACAATACGTCGAGCAATATGTGGTGCCATTAAGCCTACAAAGCCTATAGCACCCGCGAAAGAAATGGCGCTAGCTACTAGACTTGCGCTTAATAATATTAACAAGAGACGTGTTTTTTGGACGGTTTGTCCTAAACTAGCAGCCGTATCATCTCCTAATTCTTGAACATTTAATTGTCGTGTAATAAAGAAAGTGATAAGAAGGAGCCCTACAATCAATGGAACAATTATTTGTACCTGTTCCCAGTCTGCACTTTTAACGCTTCCTGTTATCCACTTATTTGCCTCACTTGCTTGATAAATAGGACCAATAATCATCAACATGGTGGTAATGGCTTGCATAAAAGCTGAAACACCAATACCTATCAAAACCAGGCGGTTTGGTGTGACACCATCTTTCCAAGCGAATAAATAAACGATAATGCCAACAAATGTAGCTCCGATAAATCCTGCGAGTGGTAGCCATTCAATACTGACTGTTAAGGAATGATTGGCATCACTAAATAAGGCTAAAAAGCCAACTACTGCAGCTCCACCACCTGCTGAAATCCCAATTATATCTGGAGAGGCTAGTGGGTTTTTAATAATCCCCTGTAAAATAGCACCTGCTACCGCTAAAGCCATACCTGCAAAAGCAGCAATGAAAATTCTAGGCAATCGGAAATCAACAATAATTAATTGATCGAACTCGGAACCCTGACCGATAAAGGCTTGGAACACCTTAACTGGATTAATGAAAGAATCACCCAATGAGGCACTAAAGAAGAAAATAATTACGGCTATAAGGTTTATCACCGTGATTTTCTTAGAGGCTTTCACATCAAGCAAAAAGGAAATTTTATTTTGTAATAATCGAATGGTTTTTAAGTGCTTCATTATTTTTTACCCCCTTTTCGCGCTAGGTAAATAAAGAAGGGTGTGCCAATTATTGCTGTCATGACGCCTACAGGTACTTCTTGTGGCATAATGATATAACGCGCTGCTACATCGGCTAATAATAGAAGTATTCCGCCTAATAGAGCGGCCATTGGGATAAGCCAACGATGGTCTGTTCCAACAAATTTTCGTGCAAAATGAGGAACGACAATCCCGATAAAACCTATAGGCCCAGCAATTGCAACTGAACCACCGGCTAATAAAATAACAATAACACCCACAGCCATTTTCATGAAGCCTAATGGTAAACCTAATCCTCTCGCTACATCATCTCCAAGGGCAAGGACGTTCATTTTGGAAGATATCAGTAAAGCACCAATCCAACCAATGACCAAATAGGGTAGTACCGATAGCAGAATTTCTAATTTTCTACCTTGTACAGAACCAGCTAACCAAAATAATACTTGATCGAGCTCTGCTTCGTTAGTTGCAAGCAGGCCCTGGGTAAAAGAAGCAAATAATGCACTGACAGCTGCTCCAGCTAAGGTTATTTTGACTGGTGTTACGGCGTCTCTATCAGAAGAGCTAATACCGTAAACAGATAGTGCCGCAATTGTGGCGCCTAAAAAAGCAATCCATGCAAAGGATTGCAAATGAGATATATGGAAAAAAATCATCGCAACCACGACTGCAAAGCCGGCTCCTGCATTAATTCCCAGGATCCCAGGTGAGGCTAAAGGATTCTTGGTCAAAGTCTGCATCAGTACACCTGTAATAGCTAAGGAAGCTCCCACGCAAGTAGCTATGAGAGCTCTGGGAATACGAACATTTTGAATAATAATATGTTCGTTAGAATGATTAAAATGAGTAAAAGATTGATAAGTAGTTTGAATGGAGGTATTTGCATAGCCATATACAATACTTATACCCATACAAAGCAGTAACAATAGTGTTCCTACTATTAATGCAATAGTTTTTGAAAAATTAGTTTTTAAAATCATATGAAGTCAAACTCTTTCCTGAATAGATTGTCATTACATATAAACAAAATTATTAAATATTTATTGACAGTAAAAGATTCATACAATATTATTAATATCGTTCTCAAGTAGGTGAAATTGATTCTCATTATCGTTGAATCTGCTTAAACATTCTATCATATACATTGGGGGAAGAAAAGTGCAAAAAGCATTTCAAAAGTTACTAGTATTGCTTGCAGTGATGGCACTATTTGTTTTAGCTGCATGTGGCAATTCTAAGGAAAACACTAAAGAAGAGAGCACAAATGACAGTAAAACATATAGTGTTGAACATTCAATGGGCACAACTGAAATAAAAGACACACCAAAACGTGTTGTTGTATTAACAAACGAAGGAACAGAAGCTATTTTAGCGTTAGGTATGAAGCCTGTGGGTGCAGTACAATCATGGACAGGTGACCCTTGGTATGATCATATTAAGGATCAAATGGATGGTGTTGAAGTAGTCGGCATTGAACATGAAATTAATATTGAAAAAATCGCTTCATTAAAACCTGATTTAATCATCGGTAATAAATTAAGACAAGAAAAGGATTATGCAAAACTAAGCAAAATTGCGCCAACTGTTTTCTCAGAAACATTACGTGGAGATTGGAAAGAAAACTTTAAGCTTTATGCAAAAGCAGTAAATCAAGAAACTAAAGGTGAAGAAGTTTTAAAAGCATACGATGACAAACTTCAAGCTGTTAAAGAGAAGCTAGGCGACAAAACAAATCAAGAAGTATCATTCGTTCGCTTTATGACTGATAAATCTCGAATTTATTATACTGATTCATTCTCAGGTGTTGTGTTTGATGCTCTAGGCTTTAAACGGGTTCCAGCACAAGAAGAATTATTTAAAAACAATGCTAAATTAGGTAATTTAGCGATTGAAGTAGGAAAAGAAGTAATACCAAAAATGGATGGCGATGTAATTTTCTATTTCACTTATACACCAACGGGAGACAATTCAGCATTAGCGACTGAAACAGAATGGACACAAGATCCTCTTTGGAAAAACTTATCTGCTGTACAAAAAGGAAATGCCTACAAAGTTGATGATGTCATATGGAATACAGCTGGTGGTATTCTTGCAGCGAATATAATGCTGGACCAAGTTGAAGAAATTTTTGTCAAATAACATTGACAAAATAACTTACTAAAATTGAAATGCTATACCTCATCCATTGTCGATGTAGGTATAGCGTTTTTTATTTAAAAGTATTAGAAAAGTTTAATTACCTATTATATGGTTTTATGGTATTTTGAGTTTGATATCTATTTAAGCTAAGATGATGATAGAACAAATATTAGGAGGATCTAGATGGATGACAAAATAATGTGGGTTGCAAATCAACAATATCATTTACAGGAGAACCTAGAACAAGTAGGACATCTGCTGCATAATTTTACGATGGAACAGGTGAATCGCGTCGGGAGATTTCATCGTTCCTATGAGAAGTTTGAAATGACTCCATTACATAACTTAGATACGTTAGCTTCATTTGTAGGAGTCCGTAATATTTTTGTGAAGGATGAGTCTTATAGATTTGGCTTAAATGCCTTTAAAGTGTTAGGTGGTATTTATGCGATTGGGCAGTACGTTGCCAAAATATTAGGCAAAAATATTGATGAGCTGTCGTTTGAGGAGTTGAAATCATCTGAGGTAAAGGACCAGTTAGGAGATTTAACGTTTATCTCCACGACAGATGGTAATCATGGACGTGGGGTTGCTTGGGCTGCCAGAGAGCTTGGCTTTAAAGCACGAATTTATATGCCTGAGGGTAGTGCAGCAGAACGCTTACAAAATATTAAGAATGAAGGTGCTTATGCAGAAATTACGACTATGAACTATGATGATACGGTACGTTATACCGCGAAACTTGCGAAAAATAATGGCTGGGTTATCTTACAGGATACAATGTGGGAAGGTTATGAGGAAATACCACTTTGGATTATGCAAGGCTATACAACACTTGTAAAAGAAGCGGTGGATCAGCTGGAAAAGCCTCCTACACATGTATTTTTACAAGTGGGAGTAGGGTCTTTTGCAGGTGCGGTTGTGGCTTATTTAACGCAATGTTATGTACAAGAAATTACATTTGTTTTAGTAGAGCCTTATGCGGCAAATTGCTTCTATGAAAGCTTTAAACAAGGAGCACCCCATTATGTAACAGTTGGAGGGGACATGCAAACTATTATGGCCGGGCTTGCTTGTGGAGAACCGAATCCAGTGGCCTGGGAAATTTTAAAAACCTATACGAAGATTGGAATTTGCTGTCATGAAACTGTTGCTGCCACTGGTATGAGAGTGTTAGGTAATGCCATTGGCACAGATCCTCGTATTATTGCAGGGGAATCAGGTGCAGCACCTTTTGGATGTTTTTACGAATTGATGACAAATGAGCATTATACAGAACTAAGAGATGGTGCTTTAAAAATAGACGAGCATTCCCGTGTATTGTTTTTCAATACAGAAGGTGATACAGATGCAGAAAACTATCGTAATATTATGTGGCATGGTAAATATGCAAAATAGTAAAAGAAGGCATCTCAAAGATAAATTGAGATGCCCTTTTTTGTCACCAAGTAATCTTATAGTAAAATCGCGTATTTGGATATGTCTAAAAAACGACTGAAAATGTTCATTTATTCCCTTGACATTGACGTTGCGTAAAGGTTTAGAGTATGGGTAGTGGAGGTGGAAATGGTGGAATATGCGATACAGGAACTAGCCAATTTGTCTGGTGTCAGTACAAGAACGTTACGCTATTATGATGAGATTGATTTGTTAAAGCCGGCAAGAACAAACGAAGCTGGATATCGATTTTATGGACAAAAAGAGGTGGATTTACTTCAGCAAATTTTATTTTATAGAGCTTTAGATATGAAGTTGGCAACAATTCAGCAAATTTTACGGGCACCTGATTTTCAGCATAAGGAGGCATTAGAAAGTCATCGTATTGCCCTGCTTCAACGAAAAGAGCAACTTGAAAAATTATTGCAGACAGTAGAAAAAACAATTCAATCATTCGAGGAGGAATATCCAATGACAAACGAAGAGAAATTTAAAGGCTTTAAAGAAAAGCTAATCGAGGACAATGAAAAGCAATATGGGGAAGAAATTCGTGCGAAATATGGCAATGACACGGTAGAAGCATCGAATGCTAAAATGAAAAATATGACGGAGGAGCAATTTACTGCTATGCAACAGCTAGAACAGCAATTATTTGAACGTTTAAAAGAGGCAATGAAGATCGGCGAAACAAAAAATGATGTAGCTATGGAGGTAGCAGAGCTTCATAAGCGTTGGCTAAGTTTTTCATGGCCACAATATTCAAAGGAAGCACATGCTGGTTTAGTGCAAATGTATGTCGATGATGAGCGTTTTACAGCCTACTATGATGAGCGTGTAACAGCGGGTGCAACACAATTTTTACACGATGTAATAATGATCTATTCGAAAAATTAAGCAATTCCTTGTCATGCTTTATGTTTTAGAACCATTAATTTAGGAAAAAATGAAAGCATGAGGAGGAGATTTTTTTGAACCAACAATTTATGGAAAAGTTAAAACAGCAATTAGAGCAAGAATTGCAGGAAATAGAACAACAGCTTGAGGAATCAGAGCGCCCAGAAGCGACAGAATTATCTAATTATGATAATCATCCAGCAGACAATGCGAGTGATTTAACAGATCAGCTAACTGAAATGGCTATCGATGAGCACCGTGGTGATAATGCTGAGGAAATTAAACGTGCACTTCAAGCGATGCAAGACGGAACATACGGCAAATGTGCTGTCTGTGGGGAGGAAATTCCGCAGGGGCGCTTAGAAGCTATGCCAAAAGCATTGACGTGTGTAGAGCACGCGGAGCAAAAAGAAGAAGAGCTAAGACCAGTAGAAGAAGAAGTATTATCAGCATCACCAAAATCGGATGATTTCGTAGAGGTTGAAGAATTTGGCTCATCAGATACACCTTCTGATAAAAATTAATTACAAGTATTCTCTCCATGAGCAGTATAATAGCTGTAAGAGGTGAGGATATGGAAATTATAGATTTACATTGTGATGTATTGATGAAATTAACGGAGTTAGAATTTGCAAAATTTACTAATGATGATCGTTTACATGCAAACAAAGAAAGACTGCAATTAGGGCAAGTCAAAGCACAGGTGTTTGCTATTTTTATTAAACCGGATATCCCACAGAGCTTGAAATTTTTAGAAGTCATGCGTCAAATTGAAGCTTTCCATACGCATGTTTTACAAACCGAAGGCATGGTCCATATAACAGATTGGTCACAATTAGAGACATTAGCTCCATATGAAATAGGCGCTATTTTAAGCTTAGAGGGTTGTAGTTCTATCGGTGAAGACTTAGCAAAGCTATCCGCCATTTTAGATGCCGGCGTGAAGCTTGTTGGACTCACATGGAATGAGGAAAATGCCGTGGCCTTTGGCGCTGATCAAGATGCCAAATTGGGCTTAAAATCATTTGGAAAAGAAGTAGTAAATGTACTAAATGAGCGAGATATTATCGTAGATGTATCTCATTTAAATGAGCAAGGTTTCTGGGATGTCTTGCCACTAGCAAAACATATTATCGCCAGTCACAGTAATGCACGTGCACTTTGTGACCATCCACGTAATTTAACAGATGAGCAGGCCAAGGCACTTGTAGCGCATGGTGGTCATATCCATGTTGTGTACTTCCCTGAATTTATCGGTGTCAATGCGACATTAGACGATTTAGTGAAACATGTGAAGCATCTAGCGAATTTAGTAGGGGTTGAGCATATCGGGCTAGGTTCAGACTATGACGGGATTAATAAGACAGTTCAGGGATTGGCACATGCTGGGGAAGCACAAAATTTACTGGAAGCTTTACGTGAACATTTTTCAGACGAAGAGGTACGCGGTATTGCAAGTAATAATATTCGACAATATGTAAAAAAAGCAGCAGCAACCCGCTAAGGTTGCCGCACATTTATTAGTAGAAAAAGTAATTTATCAGTAGACCTACTCCTAATAGGAAGCCGAAAATTGTATTTGTTTGCGCTGTATACTTCATCGCAGGCATTACTTCTTTGGCTTCCTTTTTGTCGCGGAAAATTTGGATGGCACGAAGCGGTTTCGGTACGCTTAGGAAAATAATAAGTGCCCAAAAGGTAATACCGTCAATTGCTACTAGTGCAAGTACCCATAAGTACGACACGATGAAAAAGCCAGATAATACAGAAATAGCACGGTCACGACCTACTAAAATAGCAAGTGTTTTACGACCACCTTCTGTATCGCCAACGATGTCACGAATATTATTTGACAGCATGATGCCACCAACTAAAATCATACTTGGTACTGACAGTAAAATCGCATCAAGTGTTACTGTAAGCGATTGAATGTAAAAGGCGATTAAGACAATACCCATTCCCATAACAGCACCAGAAACTATTTCTCCAAACGGTGAATAGGCAATTGGATAAGGCCCACCAGTATATAAAAAACCAATAAGCATGCAAACGAGCCCTACGGCGGCAAGCCACCAAGAAGTTGAGGCACAAATATAAATGCCAAGAAGCATCGCTATAGCATAAAAGCTTAAGGCAATCATCATAATCGTTTTTGGCCGGACACCATGACGAACGATCGTGCCGCCAATACCAACAGAGTGTTCATTATCAAGTCCTAGTTTGTAATCATAGTATTCGTTGAACATATTAGTTGCTGCTTGGATGAGCATACTTGCAATCAGCATAGCAAAAAATAGTCCGAAATTAATTGTTTCTTTATCAATTGCGAGTGCAATCGCAGTTCCTAAAAATACTGGAACGAATGAAGCGGTTAAAGTATGTGGTCGTGTTAAATGCCACCAAACTTTAAAACCCCTATCAGCTTCAATGACTTTGGTCATAAGGTCTTTCTCTCCTTCAACTATTGTAGACTCTTCTTATTTTATACGAAGAAAGAGAAAATGGATAGGTTCACAGCTTATTACATACTGTTCAGTTGAAAAAAATGATACAATAGAACATGCATTTATGAACTGGAAATATAAGAATACGAGCGTCAAATAGTGAAAGACGACTATTTTAGCGTATTAAACATGATTCAATGGATGTCTAAATGCCAATGACTCATGTTAAAGTCCGGTATCGTTCCAGACAATTTGTATGTTTTTTGCGATAGCTACTATGGTAACATCGTTAAATCGCTAGGTGCTGTGTCTCTATCGAAATGACCAACATCTTGCTAACCAAAGAACAATTCAAATCTGGACGTATTATTTATCTGTAATGAATAAAAAAAAGGTAGATACTATTACACCGAGGCTATATTAATTATTTACATTGCAACAACGGAGGTAATTTTCATGCAACAAAAGTGGTACCAAACCACAGAAATAGAAGTGGACTCTTTGGGCCAAAACCTTCATTTTTATATGGAAACAATCGAAGTAAGTCGCTTATCGGCGCTAGCATTCTATGCGGCGGGCGAGGAGCGTTATAAAGGTGAACGATTTTATTGGCAAAATAGAGAAAAAACAATGACATTAGTGGGGTTAGGACATGCCCATACGATTCAAAACAACGCCAAAAATGAACGCTTTGACGAAGTGGAGGCGGAGTGGAAGCATTTAACGAAAAATTGTGTGAAGGGGCAAGCGGAGCTACAGCCTATTTTATTTGGCGGCTTTACATTTGATCCACGAAATAATGTGGCTGGGGAGTGGACGGGTTTTCCTGAAGCGTATTTTGCACTGGCAACATATCAGCTTGTTTTGCGTGATGACAAAGCATATGTGAGCATACATCTTATCACAAAAGAAAAGCAGGCAGAAGGCCAATTCGAAGCACTACGTAAAGAGCGTGATCACTTAATTCACGCCGCGCAGGTAAAAGAAGTGAAAACGTATTCAAAACCAGAAATGACAAGTTATTTCGAGCCTTATAAGGAGCCATATCTAGCATCAATTGATCAAGTGACAGCACTGATAAAGGCAAAGCAGGCCGATAAAGTCGTTATTGCACGGTCACTTGCACTACAGTTTAAAGAGCAGGTAGCATCTCCACAAATACTATCGCAAATTATTCATGAACAGCCGGAAAGTTATTTATTTGGATTAGAGCGCGACGAATTATTGTTTTTTGGTGCGTCACCTGAACGACTTGTAAAGGTTGAAAATGGTCATGCGTATTCATCTTGTGTGGCGGGCTCTATTAAACGTGGTAAAACAGCAGATGAAGATGATAACTATGGACAAAGCTTATTAAATGATCCGAAAAATGGTGGCGAGCATCAATATGTTGTAGATATGATTGCAGATATTTTCCGTAACAATTGTATCAATGTCAAAATACCAGATGGTCCACGCTTACTAAAAATTAGAGATATTCAACATTTATATACACCAGTTGCAGGTCAGCTAAATAAGGGAGCAACTATTTTACAATTGACAAAGTACTTGCATCCAACACCAGCTTTAGGTGGTGTGCCGAGACAAGAAGCTATGGCAGCAATTCGTAAATATGAGCCGATGAATCGTGGACTCTATGCTGCACCAATCGGTTGGATGGATGCTGAGGGAAACGGCGAATTCGCAGTGGCTATTCGTTCGGCAGCATTAATAAAGGATAAAGCCTATTTATATGCAGGTGGCGGTATTGTAGCAGATTCAGAACCACAATCAGAATATGACGAAACGTTAGTGAAATTCCGTCCGATGCTTCGTGCGTTAGGAGGACAATTACATGAGTGAACGGAAGATACTAACTGATTATGTTTATAAAATAGTCGCATCATTAGTACAAGCAGGTGTACAAAATGTTGTAGTAAGTCCAGGGTCGCGTTCGACACCACTTGCTTATGCAGTTGCATCTACAAAGCAACTTACTATGTATCGCCAAGTAGATGAACGATCGGCAGCTTTTTTCGCCCTAGGTATTGCTAAAGCTACAGCACAACCTGTTGTCCTATTATGTACATCAGGTACAGCGGCAGCAAATTACTACCCAGCAATCGTTGAGGCAAGTTATGCACGTGTACCATTAATCGTTTTGACAGCAGATCGACCTCATGAATTACGAGAGGTAGGAGCGCCACAAGCAATCGATCAACCCAATTTATATGGTACACATGTCAAGTGGAGTGTTGATTTTCCACTTCCAGATGACGCCGCGCCAACATTGCCATTTATTGAGCGTCACCTTGCTCGTGCAGTTGCCATAGCGACGAGCGCACCATGTGGACCAGTGCACATTAATGTACCGTTCCGCGAGCCCTTGCTTATTGATTTTTGTGAGATGTTGCCGGCAGCATCCTTTAAGCAAAGTAGCATTGCTGAGTTAACACCTTCTCTGGCAACACAGCAGGAGCTGGCGTCCATCTTACGAGCGACGAAAAGAGGCTTTGTAGTTGTAGGTGAGCTTGCTCTAGGTACAGATTTAACAATGTTGTGGGCCTTTATCCGACAATTGAAGTGGCCGGTAATTGTAGAGAGCTTATCCAATATGCGGACTTCGGTGCCGGAAGATTGTCTACCATATATCATTTCAACCTATGATGCGATCCTAAAAAGTGAAGAATTTAAAGCGCTTGTTGAACCAGAAACAGTGTTGCGTTTAGGTTCACAGCCTGTTTCGAAGTTTATGATGCAATTTATTGCGAAGTCACAGCCACATGCTTATATAGTTGTGGATGAAGATCCGATGTTCCGAGATTCTACAGGTGTATCGACACATTTTATTCATGCAAGTATTGGTGATTGGCTTGTTCGTTTAGATGTTCCTGAAACAGCACTAGAAGCGGAATATTTAGCAGAATGGCAAGATGCCAATGATATTGCACTTGAGTATATCGAACATTATACAGCAGGAGCAATTGATGAGGGAGCGATGGTGAGTCGTTTATTGGACTTCATCCCAAGTGGTAGTGATATTTTTGTTAGCAGTAGTATGCCAATTCGTGATATTGATACATTTTTAATGAAAACAACGAAGGATTTGCGTATTTTTGCAAATCGTGGGGCAAATGGCATTGATGGTGTTGTATCTACAGCACTGGGCTTTAGTCAGGTGAATAATCGTGAAACTTATCTTCTCATTGGTGATTTAGCCTTTTTACATGATGTCAATGGGCTCATTGCATCTCGCTATCAAGAATGTAACATGACGATTATTGTCATGAATAATGATGGCGGTGGGATTTTCTCTTATCTTCCTCAATCGACAGTGGAAGCACATTATGAGGATTTATTTGCTACGCCAACGGCACTTGAATTCCGTGATATTGCACATATGTATGGTATGGAATATATCCGTGTAGAGGACATATCTGAGCTATTATCGAAATTTAGCATAGTGAAAAAACGCCCTTTACGCTTACTTGAAATCTTTACAGATAGAGAAGAAAATGTCTATGCCCATCGTGCGCTTTGGAATCTTATTAACGCAGGGTTAAAAGCATGGCAAAGCTAAATGTTCGAGGCATTGACACACATGTAGAAATATGGAATGAAGAAGCATCGCAAACGCTTGTTGCTTTGCATGGTTTTACAGGAAGTACGGAGACGTGGCGAAATTTAGCGAGTGCTTTGCCTCAAGTACGCATTGTGGCAATTGATTTAATTGGTCATGGTCAAACGGCTGTACCTGAGCACTTTAGCCGTTTCTCCATGCAAGAACAACTGAGTGATTTAGAGGAAGTCTTTCATCAACTACAGCTAGAAAAATTTACACTGTTGGGCTATTCAATGGGTGGGCGTATCGCATTATCATATGCCATTTCCTATCCAACACGGGTAGAGAAGCTCATATTAGAGAGTGCTTCGCCAGGTTTACGAACATCTGAAGAACGTATGGAACGTTGCGAGCGAGATCATGCGCTTGCTGAAAAAATAGCAGCAAATGGTGTGGAATCCTTTGTAAATGCATGGGAAAAAATTGCGTTGTTCGACTCGCAGAAACGTTTACCTACAAGCATACGTCAAGCTATTCGCACAGAGCGACTCACTCAAAGTGAACACGGTTTAGTAGGAAGCTTACAAGGCATCGGGACTGGCAAGCAACCTTCGAATTGGTCGTATTTAACACAAATGGATTTGTCTGTAGTGCTTATTACTGGTGCGCTTGACGGGAAATTTTGTCAAATCGCAATAGAAATGAAAGCATTGTTAAAAAATGCGCACCATGTGACAGTAAATGACGCTGGACACGCAATTCATGTGGAAAATCCCGCTGAGTTTGCTACAATAGTAATGGAGAATTTAACGTAATGTTTTATTACGTTCGCGTCTCGATGTGAACGAGGCGAATTTGATAAATTAGGAGGTAATACAATGACACGTCAATGGACTACATTACATACTTACGAAGATATTAAGTATGAGTTCTATAACGGAATCGCTAAAGTAACGATTAACCGTCCCG
This sequence comes from Lysinibacillus parviboronicapiens, assembly GCF_003049605.2. NCBI lineage: Bacteria > Bacillati > Bacillota > Bacilli > Caryophanales > Bacillaceae > Lysinibacillus > Lysinibacillus parviboronicapiens. Next base: position 3,746,518 of record NZ_CP073713.1, on the reverse strand, counting down.
AAGTTCGCAACGCATTCCGTCCTAAAACGGTTATGGAAATGATCGATGCATTTTCACGCGCGCGTGATGACAAAAATGTGGGTGTAATCATTTTAACAGGAGAAGGAGAACATGCCTTTTGCTCAGGTGGTGACCAAAAAGTACGCGGTCATGGCGGCTATGTAGGGGACGATGAAATCCCACGATTAAATGTACTTGATTTACAGCGTTTAATCCGCGTTATTCCAAAGCCAGTAGTAGCAATGGTTGCAGGCTATGCTATCGGTGGAGGCCATGTACTACACGTTGTATGTGACCTGACAATCGCAGCTGATAATGCTCGTTTCGGACAAACTGGACCAAAAGTTGGTTCATTCGATGCGGGTTACGGTTCAGGCTATCTTGCACGTATCATTGGTCATAAAAAGGCACGTGAAATTTGGTACCTTTGCCGTCAATACGATGCACAGCAAGCACTTGATATGGGATTAGTTAACACAGTTGTTCCTTATGAACAATTGGAAGATGAAACAGTGCAATGGTGTGAAGAAATGTTGCAAATGTCTCCAACTGCACTACGTTTCTTAAAGGCAGCGATGAATGCAGATACAGACGGCTTAGCAGGTCTTCAACAAATGGCTGGTGACGCAACACTTCTTTACTACACTACAGATGAAGCAAAAGAAGGTCGTGACGCATTCAAAGAAAAACGTCAACCAGACTTTGGTCAATTCCCAAGATTCCCTTGATTATTTAGATCGATTATCGGCTCGTATCTCTTAGTAGATGCGAGCTTTTTTATGTCTTTGTAAGATTGAGGCGGATATTATCATTAAAATGACGGATAAGGATGCAAAACAGACGGATAGACGGATTGTGTCAAAAAGCGGTAAGATTAATAGAGTGAATGAGTGGAGGGAACAAAAATGTATCCAAATTGGATTTTACAGCGCGCGTATTTAACACCATTACGTAGTGCGCTCACATATGAAGGACAAACATGGACGTTCCAAGAATTAAATGAGCTTTCCATGAAACGTGCACGTCAATTAACAGCGCTTGGCATTAAACAAAAAGATCGAATTGCTATCATGGGGCCAAGCACACCCGGACTTGTTGTAATGATATATGCCTGTATGCATTTGCAATGTGAAATGGTGATGCTAAATCGTAGATTATCGCGTTCAGAAATTGCTTATCAACTAGAAGATTCGGAGGCTGTAACAGTACTAGTAGCAGATGAGGATGCTGAAAAAATACCGACAAACACTTTGTCATACCATTTGTTTTCTACTGTTGAGAATAGTTTTGAACAAGTCGTTGATATTGCGAAAGAGTGGACATTAACACAAACTACATCAATTATGTATACATCTGGTACAACAGGTTTCCCAAAGGGTGTTCGGCAAACAGTTGGGAATCATCAGGCAAGTGCAACGGCCTCAGTTCTTAATTTAGGTTTACAAGCAGATGATACATGGCTATGTGCTGTGCCACTATTTCATATTAGTGGTTTTTCTATTTTAGTGCGGTCGTTATTGTACGGCAATAAAGTGCAGTTATACGAGAGTTTTGATGCAGACGCTATCGCTCAAAATATTATTGAAGGTGCTGCGACTTATATGTCGGTGGTCGCAGTGACTTTAGAACGAATTTTACATGCCCTTGAGCAGAGAAATGCACTAGCTTCACCACAATTTAAAATGCTACTGGCAGGGGGTGGCCCCGTTCCAAAGGATTATTTGACACGGGCAAGTGCTCTAAATCTTGCTGTTGCACAAACATATGGTATGACGGAAACCTCTTCGCAAACAGCTACATTAGCGAGCGAAGATGCTATGCAAAAAATTGGTTCAGCAGGGAAGCCATTATTTTTCAATCAAATTAAAATCTCAGAGCCAAATGCACAAGGGGAAGGGGAAATTTGTATTCGTGGTCCACATGTAACACCAGGTTATATTGGTCGTTTTGCACAAAAGAGTTCGACCATAGAGGGGTGGCTTCATACAGGAGACATAGGTTATATGGATGAAGACGGCTATTTGTTTGTTGTCGACCGTCGTGCAGATTTAATTATTTCTGGTGGAGAAAATATTTACCCTGCCGAAATTGAAAATGTACTATTGGCACACTCTGCTGTACAAGAAGCTGGGGTATGTAGAATGGACCATCCTCAATGGGGCCAAGTACCAATAGCTTTTGTCGTTTTGAAAGAACAAATATCCATTGAGCTATTACATGCGTTTTGTCAACTTAAGCTAGCTAAATATAAAGTACCGAAAGAAATCATCGTTATCGATGAACTCCCACGCAATGGTGCAAATAAGTTATTGCGAAGAAAATTGGTGGAATTACTTCCATCTGACATTTAAAATGAAGGCTTCAGATTGAAGACAAAAGGTTTTGGGAATGCGGTTTATTTCCGGAACCTTTTGATGTTTTCAGTGATTTTCATTAATGCGTGTTCATATGTAAAATCATTGTTCCTTTCGAGACACTACCTATCGCCATATCCACATAGCAAGCGAGTTTCTTCAAATTCATGGCAGCAAAAGTAAGTATCGTCTACATGATACTCCCTGATACCATATAGAGAGGAGAAAGCTGCGAGACTCCTGTGGAACGAGGAGGTTAGCTGATTCGTCCGCGGAAAGCGAGTGGCTTTTTCCAGACCAAATTTATTTTTATGATCTACAGTAAATGCCTTCATTAAGAAACTCCTTTTTTGTTTATGCCCAGGTTATCATACCCTTCAGATAGCACTTTTGTTTATTAAAGCTCTTATTTTAGGGTAATTTAATAATAAATTAACATAATATCTAATGGCCGGCATAAACTATTTAGTAAAGGAGAATGACTCAAATGAGGAAATATATATATAATGTCATCATTATATTATTTGTTCTACAAATGAGTCATGTGCAAGTATTTGCAAATTACCAACAAAAAAATATTGCAACAGTCAATACACTAGAGGCACTACAATATCAAATTCAACAGGAAGTAATGCAGTTAGCTACTGAGTTTGATATACGATACACAGGTGATACATCGGCATTGAAAGATGAACTAACAGAGCTTATAAAACATGCGATAAAGGACCCTTATTTTTACGCCAATATTTCTAGTTTTAAATGGAAGTATGATGGCTATGCCAATAATATTGTCATCGAATTTCAATTTACTTATCATATTTCTCAGGATGAGGAGGATTTTGTAGAGCGGACACTGACAGATATTATTGCACCTATGCATGGATTAAGCGATTTGGAAAAATTACAAGCTGCACATGATTTTATTGTCTTAACTTCGGAATACTCGAATGAAACGAAAGGAAGTCAATACTCTCCCTACACATTACTAACGGAAAACAAGGGAGTTTGTCAGGCATATGCTTTAGTGCTTTTTCGGATGTTGGAGATGCTAGGCTTCGAGGTGCAATATGTAACGGGAGAAGTAGGGGATCAACTCCATGCCTGGGTATTAGTGAAGTTAGAGAAGGCATGGTATCATATTGACGTTACGTGGGATGATCCATTACCTGATCGTCAAGGTGAAGTACGTTACAACTATTTTCTACTGTCAGATAGACAGTTAGCACAGGATCATACTTGGGATTATGCAAGCTACCCAGCAGCAACTAGTGAAGATTATTCAGCTTTACAGCAGGACAGTAAGGTTGAAGTAATGACGGCCCCTGTTGTTTTTAGTAGCTTAAATAACGATTATGGACTGTCTATTTTTGGGCAAAATAAGCTTTACACGATGCAATTAGAAGCACAGCCTAGTCATTTAGAAAAAAGTTATGTAAAGAATGACAGGTCAATACAGATGGTCCCTTACGATATGAATAAGCAAATTGTAGTTGCAAAGACGATTGCTTATGGTACTGAATTGCCAACATTCGAAGAGGTAGAGGTTGCACAGCAAATGTTAGCAAGTGTTCACAGAATGGAAAAAAGAATGCCTCAAGTGAAATTAGTCATAATAAAGGAGGTGTCCCATCTTGCTTTCGGGGCACCTCCTTTCTCACGTGAATGTTAATGCGCGTTTAATGCTGTATTTAAAGTTTTCATATTGTTTTGCATTAGGGTGAAGTATGTCTCTTTATTTTTGACATCATCTGTTGTCAAAACGCTTAAGTTATGCAGAACAAGTGATTCCGCACCAACTTCTTTTTGAATTACTTCTGCTAATTTAGATGATACATTTTGCTCAAATAAAATATAGTGAATGTGCAAGTCTTTTGCTTTATCTACAATGGCAGTTAATTCCTTTTGAGATGGCTCATTTTGAGAATTTAAACCTGCAATTGAAACTTGTGTTAAGCCATATTCACCTGCAATATAGCCGAACGCTGCATGTGAGACGAAGAATGTTTTTTCTCCGGCTTTTTCAGCCATCGTTTTAAATTCATTATCTAAATCTTGTAACTCATTTACTAATGCTTCGTAATTAGCGGTGAATGTAGCTTCTTGTGCTGGCATTTGTTCAACTAATGCGTTTTTAATGGAAAGTGCTAAATCTTGGCTAATCACAGGAGACAGCCACACATGGGGATCGACATCACCATGATCGTGATCCTCATGATTGTGACCTTCTTCAGCATGAACGTGCTCTTCTTCAGTAGCGTCATGATCATGTGCATTAGCTGTTTCGCCCTCATCGTCATGCGTGTGACCCGTGCTAACAGCTAATTTCTCATCGGATACTTGGTCTGCGGTAGCAACCATTGTAACATCTTCTTTGGCTAATGTTTTTTTCGCATTTTCTACGAAACCTTCAAGACCGAGACCAATATAAAAAAATAAATCAGCATCTGCTAAGTGCATCATATCTTTTTGAGTAGGTTCGAATGTATGCTCATTAGCACCAGGAGGATAAATTGATGATACCTCTACAAAATCGCCACCAATTCTCTCAGTAAAGTAACTTAATGGATAAACAGTCGTGTAAATGGACAACTTATCTTTAGCGTCAGACTGTTTGGGCGTTGAGGACTTATCGCCACAGGCAGCTGTAAAAATAGCTAGAACAGTAACTAGGAAAAATAACAATAATTTTTTCATATAATTAGAATACCTCTCTTAAATAGTAATCATTACGATTTATTTTTTGAACAGTTCCTATAATAACGCACATCAGAAAAAAGTACAAGAAAAAAATGACCTTCGAAAATTATTTCTTTTTCGAAGGCCATTTTTCAGGCACAGGATCAAAGCCACCTGGATGAAATGGTTGGCATTTTGAAATACGTATAACGGTTAATAGTAATCCTTTAATGGCACCGTGTTTTTGAAGAGCTTCTAAACCATAAGACGAGCATGTTGGATGGAAGCGACACGATGGTGGCGTCATCGGTGAGATGAATTTTCTGTACAACTGAATGAGCCATATAAAGGGATATTTCATACTTGTTGGTCCTTATGTTGTGCAGTGCTTTCCTCAGGCTTCGCATCGATGGTTTGTATAAACGAGTTTCCTTTTTTCTTCATGATAACGATGACAGAAACTCCAAACATTAGCATCATCATGGCGATCATAATAATAATTGGTAATGGCACACCCATTGTTTTCACTCCAAATTCTAATTGATATTGTTATTATAAGAGAAAGGCTTTTGAAAATATACTAATTGAACTAGTCATCATGATGCTGAAAGTTCTGCTTAGGTTTTTCGTCAACTGTATGTTTATAGGCATAAGCACGATTGACACTTAAAATGGTAGCAACTGTTATTAGAATAACAATAACTATCGCTACGATAATGAGAGTAGTTAAATTCATGGCATTCACTCCGTTCATTGTTCATCATTACTATTATAAAAGATGTACTATAGTTAGTTGTGAAGGAAGTTTGACATTCCAACGAATAAAATCACTCTTTTACCATCATACTATGGAAAAAGGAGTGTTTCGGTGCTATGGATCGTCAACGCGTATACTTTTCACTTGCCAATAAAACGTATTATACTAATCCATATGAAGGTCAATGGAATTTTGAGCTCAATGTAGATCGACAAGCATTAGACGTTTTTGAAAAAATCTTTCAGCAAATGCAGCTACTAGAAATTTCGAATGCATGGCGTGCACAATTACCTTATGTACCTTATCATTTAGATCAAGAAAATGATGCCATTGATTTACGTTTAAAAAAAATTTATGCCTTAGTGCATGAATATGGAGACGCAGATACAAAAGCTTTCGTTGAACAATTACCATATTTCAATAGACGTGTCTAACTACTTAGTGAAGTACTTGATTTCATGAGACTTCATGGCCATTTGCTGTGGATAGTTATTCGATGCAGTCCACCAAAATTAAAAACGCAAGAATGTTGTGTCGCAACATTCTTGCGTTTTTAATTTTTATTAGTTAATGGTCGTCAAAATAGAAAATACAGCTTCCCTGGGTACCATAATAGGAATAGAAAGTTCCTTTTTTATCGCATTTTTCATTGTAGTCGAATAGCCCATACAATCAAGGATAAGTATGTCAGCTCCTTGTTGTTGTAACTTTTTTGCTTTGCCCAATAGATGTTGTTCATTATAATGATACGGTGAGCTTGCAGCATACGTGAAATCAAATTTTGCCTTGTGCCATTTATCCGCGATACTTACAAGTTGTTCGGGTTCTGGCCCAATCAATCCAAGCTTTAAATCAGCATGGATACCATAGACTAAATGGGTAAGCAATCGATCAGGGAGTAATAGGTTTTTACCAACGAGTGCATTTGTAAAATCGCCCGTACACATAAATAAAATCCAAGTATGTTCTGTCAAATCATTGATTCGCTTTTGAATAAAGGGCAGGAGCTTTTTTTTACTTAGTTTCACCTGTTTACCATTGGCAAGTAATGTTACTAAAACATCTAAATCCTGAATGCTAGGTGCAAGTGTAGCAATTTCAGAAGAAGAAAGTAAATCGAGTACACCAAACTCTGTAACATGTAAGCCAGCCTTTTTTAATTGTAGAATATCATCAGCCATATCTTTACGGGGGGCTTGTCCTATTGTGACAATCGCAATATTAGAATTCATTATTTACTCACTCCGCTTCGTAGTATTTTCTACCATTAACAAATGTTTGTAGCACTTTTGCTTCAGTCGTAAAAATAGGGTGAGACCATACGACGAAATCAGCATGTTTACCTTCTTCTAGTGAGCCTATAAGATGGTCGAGTTGTACAAGTTTGGCAGCATTATGCGTAATACTTTTTAATGCAGTATCTTCATCTAATCCGTAACGCATAGCCTCTGATGCACAGTACTTTAAATACTGTACAGGTACAAAAGGATGGTCTGTCATAATAGCAAAAGGGATGTCATGCTCTTTAAAGATTTTAGCGATTGCTGGTGTAGAGTTACGTGTCTCGTATTTTGATGGTGTAAGCATATAGGGTCCAACTGTTGCATGAAAGCCACTTGCTTTCACAGCATCCACAATCATATGCCCCTCTGTACAATGTTCTAAATGGAGTTTAATATTAAATTCTTTGGCAATCCGGATGGCAGTCATAATATCATCTGCACGATGACAATGAAGACGCAGTGGCATTTCACCACGTAGTACTTCAATAAATGGACGTAACTCTAAGTTGCGTGAAATTTGTTCATTCATTTCATCATCTGACAGGTGAGTGGCACGATGAAAGCCATCTCGTAAAATTTGGGCTATTGCCATACGTGTCATAGGTTTTCGTTTATACTGATTGCCAAAAACACTTTTTGGATTTTCCCCTAAGGCACCTTTCAAACCGCTTCGTTCCACCAATATGCGCGAAGCAAGAGTGGGACCTGCTGTTTTTATAATACTCCATATCCCGCCAATTACATTGGCACTACCAGGACCTGTTTGAACGGTAGTAATGCCACCTTCAATCGCATGTTGAAATGAGAAATGATGAATATCTACACTATCTAAAGCATGCATAAGTGGAGTAAAGGGTTCACTGTATTCATTCGCATCATTAATATCTTCTGTTACTTCTGCCCAAGTACCAACATGTGCATGGATGTCGATTAAACCAGGCGTGACAAAAGCTCCTTGTAAATCAATATGTTCGGCATGGGAAGGGAATTCTTTAGCAGGGCCAGCATAAGTAATGGTTTCATTTTCTACCCAGAGTTGTTCAAAAGTATCGTTGTGATCATTTGCTGATATAAAATGTGCATTATGATAAATAATCATTTGTCATCCCTCACCCCTGAAAATACTTTTTGGCCCTTTATAATAGTCGCGACAACCTTTGCATCTAAATCCAAAGGATGTTTATTCCATACGACAAAGTCTGCTAGTAATCCATCACGGATAGTACCTGTTACATGTTCGATACCGAGAAACTTTGCCGCCCCTGTTGTTAATGCGTACAGTACATCCTGACGTGTTAAACCTTCACGGACGGCGAAACAGGCTTCAAGTGCTAAATGGGTCGAGCTACTCACAGGATGATCTGTACAGAAAACAAAGGGAATATCGCGATTGTTAAGTTGTTGATAGAGTTTTGGTGAGAGTGCAATCATTTCGTTATGTTCAATATAACGGAATGTTGGACCTGCGATCACGGTATTGAATGTTGTATCTTCTACAGATGGAATTTCAGTCCCATGGATAATATGGAACTCGAAGTCGAACTGTTGTTGTAAACGAGCAATGAACTCAATATCGACTGCCTTATGTGCTCGCACGATTATTTTACGGATTAGTGGCTCTTGCTCTTTAATAGATTGAAGCGTTTCTCGTAGTATTTTAGCTATACCCATACGAGTGAGCGGTTTTTTCTTGGAAGTAAAAAATGTACTTTTGGCATTTTGACCAATCGAAAAAGAGTAAGCAAAATCTTGCTTAATTACCATTTCATCAACGGTTATATGCGCGTGATGAATAATCGCTGTTTTTGCCCCAATCAAACTTTTCGCGGAAGGTACGATATGGGAGGCTGTTATCCCATGGGAAAGCGCTTTTTTAAATGCTGCGTCGAATGGATAAATGCCATCAAGTACTGAATATTGCAGATTTGAGTCAAACTCAAAGCTATCATCCCCCTCCCAACGAATACCTATTTCAGTTAAACCAATTTGGGAGCAACTATCGATAAAGCCGGGTGTTACATAATATCCATCTAAATCTATTTCTGTTTCTATAACCGCATTGCTTTGTTTGAAATATTGTTTTTGTACATCAAAATTTTTCTTTTCAAAATTTCGAGTTTCGGCATTAAAAACAAGTCCATTTGTATAACGTGTTGTCAAATAAAATCCTCCAATCAATAGAAAAGCGAAGAATTACATCTCCGCTTTTCTAATTATCAAATTTTCCCGCAAACTTCTAGACAACTGTGGATGTTCGAGAGTATTACACGTGTCATTAAATGCTTACAAAGCTTTTGAATAGTACATCTGTAGTCGATGTCGTATGAATTCCTCGGGATTCTATCATTATTTTGAAATTGACACGTTTGTCCCGTTCGGGTGTACGATTTGAACAGAATTATCTGCAGAAACATTAAAGCCTTGTACTTTTTTATTAACTCCTGCCACTGTTTGTGTTGCTTCTAATTCAATACGTGGAACATCAGCTAAAATGAGTTTTAGTGCCTCTTGATATAAAGCCGCACGCTCTTCTTGTACAACTGTTTCAGAAACAGCGCGATCTAACAATGCATCGACCTCTGGATTGCTATAGCCTTTACCATTACCTAAGGCGCCTACTTGTTTGGTGTGGTAAAGCTGATATAAGAAGAAGTATGGGTCAGGGTACCACGTCCAGCCACCGATATTCATCGGAGCTTTTCCTTTAGCTACTGTGTCACTATAAGTACCCCATTCTAAAACTTTGATTTCTACATCGATATTCAAGTTTTCTTTTAATTGACTTTGGAAAATTGTTGCATAAGGTACACGTGCTTCCGATACGTAAATTTCCGTTTGAAAGCCATCTGGATAACCAGCTTCAGCCAGTAATTTTTTCGCAGCGGCAGGATCATACGTTGGTACTAAGCCAATTAAAGATTTATCATACCCCCATGAACCTGGAGGTAAAGGTAGATAAGAAACATCACCGCCACCCCATTGATTTACACCAGAGATAATTTCCTCGACGTTTGTTGCTTTATAAATGGCCTCCCGCACGCGCACGTCAGCTGTTGGCCCTACTTTATTGTTTAAATCTAGATAGACGATGGATAGCCCTGCATTTGTTAAAAGTTCTAGATTATTATCTTGTTTAATGATTTCACGATTTTGTCCTTTCACATCCATCGCGATATCAATATCACCAGAGCGTAACGCATTCGTCATCATATTTTGATCTGAAATAAACTTCATTGTTAATTTATCTATATTGGGTGTTTCACCCCAGTAATTTTCATGACGAACAAATTGTACTTCTTGGTCTTTTTTCCATTCCTTTAATTGGAAGGGACCTGTGCCTATAAAGTGGTCAGAGAAATTATCTCCCCAGCCCTCAACCTCTTCTTTAGGAATAATAATGTTACCTGCATCCGTTAGCATAGCTAGTAATGCTGCGTTTGGTGTAGCTAAATGAATCTCTAGTTCATAATCAGATAAAACTTTTACCTCTGTTACACCGCTTAAACGGTTCATTGCAGATTCTTTTGCAGAACGTTCTAGTGAATACTTAACGTCTTCAGCAGTCATTTCGCGACCATCTTGGTATTTACCAGGTTGGAATTTGACACCTTCACGTAATTTGAATGTATAAACTAACATATCATCTGACACTTTCCATTCTGTTGCTAAAGAAGGGATTATCTCAGAAAGGTCTTTATTATAAACAACTAAAGTGTCGGCTATTTGGCGCATTACCTGTGATTCATAGACACCTGTGTACTTAATAGGATCAAATGTTTTAGCATTTGCAGAAAGACCGACCTTTAAAGTGCCGCCCATTGCTACTTCTCCATCTTTCTGTTCTCCAGTTGAACTCCCTTTATTCGAGTTATCGTCTCCACAAGCAGCTACAAGGCCAATGACTAATGTTAAAACTACTATCAAAAAAGATTTTTTTAAGTTATTTTTCTTCATACATGCATGCCTCCTTGTTTTTTTGTTTCACAATATGAACCGTTGTTTCGAAAATGGTAGGTTCGACATTAAAAATAGCATAGTTGTTAATAGAAAGTAAATATAAAATTAAAATAATTCTGAAAAATATGTTTACAAATGAAGATGTGTGCGTGTAGTATTTAGTTATTCACAATATGAACCAGTGTTTCTAATAATGAAAAAAGGAGGTCTTTTGATATGGGCTCTTATATTTTAAAAAGGTTAATCAATCTAATACCAACGCTTTTGGTAGTGGCCATTATTGTTTTTGTTATTACAAGGTTAATACCTGGTGATCCAGCAGCAGTGATGCTAGGACCACAAGCGAGTGTTGAAGATGTAGCAAATTTAAGAGACGAATTAGGGTTAAATGAATCGGTACCTGCACAATTTATTTCATATGTAGCAGACTTAGCGCAGCTTAATTTGGGTCATTCATATTCTTATAGTGAATCTGTCATTGGGCTCATTTTAGAAAGGTTTCCGAATACAGTAATTTTAGCTCTCGCAGCATTAGTAATTGCAGTAGTAATTGGGATTCCAGCGGGAATTCTAGCAGCTAGAAAACAAAACACAATGATAGATTATGCTGTCATGTTAGTATCCTTAGTTGGTGTTTCTATGCCAATCTTTTGGTTAGGAATTATGTTAGTTCTACTGTTTAGTGTCAACTTAGGCTGGTTGCCAGCTACAGGGATGGGGAGTTTAGAGGATGGTGTATGGACATATATTAAACATCTAATATTACCTGCGTTCGCATTAGCTACAATTCCGATGGCCACGTTTGCACGTATTACACGTTCTAGTATGTTAGAAGTAATTTCCCAAGATTATATTAAAACAGCACGATCTAAAGGGATTAAAGAATATTTGGTTATTGGGAAACATGCATTCAAAAATGCATTAACGCCGATTTTAACAGTATTAGGGATGCAAATTTCCAATTTACTAGGCGGTGCAGTATTAACAGAAACAATATTTAGTTGGCCAGGGATGGGACGACTCATTGTAGATGCGATTGATAAACGCGATTTTGTTGTGGTACAAGGAACCGTTATTTTCATCGCATTGATTTTCGTATTAATTAACTTAGCGGTTGATATTTTATATAAAGTTGTGAATCCAAAAGTAAATTTAGAATCGGATGGGGGGAAAAAATAACGATGGCTCAAGCAATAGTGAATGACAACAAGAAAAAAAATACGTTGCTTAGAAAGTTGTTAAAAAATAAATTAGCATCAATCGGCTTAGTTATTGTTGCAATAATGACGATTATAGCTATATTTGCACCGTTGATTGCAACACATCCACCGAATGAAATGAGTATTGGGAAATCGTTTTTACCAGTAAATACAGAAGGTCACTTACTTGGTACAGATAACTATGGTCGTGATTTATTTAGTCGCTTAATATATGGTACACGCATCTCAATGATTGTAGGAATTGCGGCAGTTCTATTTGGCGCATTATTTGGGACATTACTTGGTTTATTAGCAGGATATTTTGGTGGTCGTTTAGATTCAATGATTATGCGTACTATGGATGGTCTTTTTGCATTCCCATTTATTTTACTAGCTATTACGTTAATGACTGTACTTGGTCAAGGTTTAGTAAATGTTATCGTTGCAATTGGCATTGCGAATATACCAGGGTTTGCCCGTCTTGTGCGTGGACAAGTATTAAGCGTAAAAGAGGAAGAATTTATTGAAGTGACACATTCATTAGGCGCGACACATAAGCGTATTATTTTTAGTCATATTTTACCGAATTGCATGGCGCCTTTAATTGTATATGGCACGATGAGTACAGCGGGGGCCATTATTTCTGAAGCAGCACTTAGTTTTCTAGGATTAGGTATTCAACCACCGACTGCTTCTTGGGGAAGTATATTGAAAGATGGTAAGGATTTTTTAGTATTAAATCCTCAAATGGCGACATACTCAGGAATTTGTATTTTGTTAACAGTACTAGGTATTAATCTTTTAGGTGATGGACTACGAGATGCTCTTGATCCGAAAATGAAAGTTTAACATGAAAGTGGGTGAAGTTATGGCTGAGCGTTTACTTGATGTTGAAAATTTGACAGTTGAATTTATGAGTGGCGGCTCTACGATGAAAGCAGTAAATGGTGTTAATTTACAATTAGATAAGAAGGAAACACTTGGCATAGTCGGAGAATCAGGTTCTGGGAAAAGTGTTACAGCTACAGCTTTAATGCGTTTAATCCCATCTCCGCCAGGTAAAATAACGAATGGGAAAATTCATTTTAATGGTCGAGATTTAGTAGGAATTTCCGAAAAAGAGATGCGGAATGTACGAGGCAATGAAATGTCTATGATTTTCCAAGATCCCATTACAAGTTTGAATCCGGTATTAACGGTAGGAAATCAAATCATTGAGGTCATACGTGCACACGAGAAAATGACGAAGAAAGAGGCAAGTACTAAGGCTGTTGAAATGCTCAAAATGGTTGGTATTCCAGAGCCTGAAAAGCGTTTGAAAATGTACCCCCATGAATTTTCAGGTGGGATGCGTCAACGTGTAATGATAGCCATCGCATTAGCATGCAATCCAAAGTTATTAATTGCCGATGAGCCGACAACCGCCCTTGATGTAACAGTGCAGGCACAGATTTTAGATTTGATGAAAAACTTACAGCAAAATCATGGCACTGCAATTATTATGATAACTCATGATTTGGGGGTAGTATGGGAACTTTGTGACAAGGTGAATGTAATGTATGCGGGACGTACAGTCGAGTCTACAACAACAAAGCAACTATATGACAATCCACTGCACCCCTATACATGGGGCTTACTTGAATCCCAAATTACAGTGGGGATACAAGAACAAGAACGGTTACCTGCAATACCGGGGAGTCCACCAGATTTAAGCAAGTCACTTAGTGGCTGTCATTTCTCGGCTCGCTGTCCTATGGCTACGGATATTTGCCGTAGTAACGTGCCTGAACTAATGGAAGTACAAGATAATCATTTTGTTGCTTGCCATTTGCAATCAAGAGAACAAATTGTAGCGCGTAAGGAGGGGATTTTTAATGCAACAACGTAAAGGGCTTGTACTAAAAGTAAATAATTTAAGAAAGTATTTCCCTATTAAAAATTCAATTCCTTTTAAGAAGACGACACAATTTGTAAAAGCAGTGGATGGTGTAAGCTTTGAACTATATAAGGGGGAGACACTAGGGATTGTAGGTGAATCAGGTTGTGGTAAATCTACAGTAGCACGCTTAATTAATCAATTAATTACGCCAACAGAAGGAACGGTAGAATTTAATGGAATAGATTTAGCAAGTTTAAGCACGAAAGAAATCCGTTCAGCACGTAAATCAATTCAAATGGTATTTCAAAATCCATATGCATCCCTTGATCCACGTAAAACAATTGAATATCTGATTGCAGAACCATTAGCGATTCATGGGATTGGTGACGAAGCATCACGCAAACAAAGAGTTGTTGATTTACTCGAAACTGTAGGTTTAAGTGCATACCATGCCAAGCGTCATCCACATGAATTTTCTGGTGGACAAAGACAGCGCATTAATATTGCCCGTGCACTAGCACTAAACCCAGATATTGTTGTCTGTGATGAACCGGTTTCAGCACTAGATGTATCTGTACAGGCACAGGTTATTAATTTACTAAAAGATTTGCAGCATGAATTTGGCTTAACCTATATATTCATCTCACATGATTTAAATGTTGTGAACTATATGTGTGACCGCATTGCAGTGATGTATTTAGGGAAAATCGTAGAAATCGGTTCATATGAAGAGATATACGATAACCCCCAACATCCATATACACAAGCACTATTATCAGCTATTCCAAAAGAAAATCCTTTTGATACGAAGGACCGCATTATTTTGACAGGAGATGTACCAAGTCCAGTAAATCCTCCGAGTGGCTGTGCATTCCATAAGCGCTGCCGCTTCGCAACGGAAAAATGCTCACAAATGGAACCTGTTCTTGATACGGTTTCTACGACACATCAAGTTTCCTGTCATCTATTTAAATCTCTTCAGCAGAAACCACTTCCTTCTTAAAGCAAGGAAATGAATACCAAGAATTTTTTGTTTTTTCAAAGGGGTCGAGAAATCGCTGTCGACTTATGAAAATTGGACAAGACCGCTACTTTTTAGGGTACTTAATGTCCAGTATTGACCTAAGCCACCAGCGGAAGTCTTCGAGGGATAAAAGAGAGTTGCATCTAAAGTTGTTGTGGGCAGTTCAAGCAACTACAGCTAACTGACCTGCTTCGTACTAGCCTAAATATAACCTTAGAGGCGGACACCCCGTACACGAAGCACAATTGATGAGAAAAAGGAGCGTAATTATTATGTCATTAAAACATGTTATTGAATTATACGAGGTAATGGATAGTAAGCATGTTAATGGAAAAGTCGTCAAAGAATACTTACACAATGTCAATCCATCAGCGGATGTAATGGTAAAAACAATTACAGTTGACAATGCTTCGACTGATTTTATAAAGGTTGTAGTTAAAGGTAAGAATGGTAAATCTTCTGGTGGCAGCGCACCAACTTTAGGTGTTATTGGACGGTTAGGTGGGATTGGAGCCCGACCAGAAATGACGGGTTTTGTTTCCGACGGTGATGGTGCACTAGCATGTATGGCAGGTGCAGCAAAAACATTAGATATGGCATTAAAGGGTGATCAATTAGAAGGGGACATTATTTTCGCTACCCATATTTGTCCAGCCGCTCCAATTTTACCACATGAGCCAGTGCCATTCATGAACTCACCTGTTGATATGAGTGTGATGAATGAACATGAAGTAGACCCAGAGATGGATGCAATTTTATCGATTGACACAACCAAAGGTAATTCAGTTTGTAACCACAAAGGATTTGCTATCACACCTACGGTAAAAGAAGGTTATATTCTAAAAATTAGTGACGATTTATTACATGTTTACACACAAACAGCAGGTATTTCACCAGTTATACTACCTATCACAACACAGGATATTACGCCTTATGGAAATGGACTATTCCATATAAATAGTATTTTACAACCAGCTGTTGCCACTACTAGTCCAGTTGTTGGTGTCGCAATTACAACAGAATCAACTGTTGCTGGTTGTGCTACTGGTGCTACACATGTAACTGATGTAGAAAATGTTGTTCGCTTCTCCTTAGAGGTAGCAAAAATTTATGGGGCAAATAGATGTTCATTTTATGATGAAGAGCAGTTCGCACGAATTGAACAACTGTATGGTAGTATGAATCATTTACAAACAAAAGGAAATGAGATGAATATACATGGATGAATTAAAAAATCTAAAACTACAGTTAATCGAAGAAGTTGAAAATAACAAGGATGAATTAATTGATTTTTGTGCAAAATTAATTCAAATTCCGAGTGTAAACCCACCCGGGGATACTACTGAAATTACGGCATTTATAGAGGATTATTTAAATGAAGTAAATATTCCATACGACAAATATGAGTCTACTGAAAAAATGTTTAACTTAGTTGCTTCTATTGGTAATGGTAAAGGAAAAGAATTAGTTTATTGTGGGCATACGGATGTTGTACCAGTAGGCGATCTTTCGAAATGGGAATTCAATCCATTTTCTGGTGAAGTGAAGGATGGCTGGATGCTGGGCCGTGGGGCAAGTGATATGAAAGCAGGCTTAGCGGGTATTATTTTCGCAACAAAGATGTTAAAAAAACTAAATATCGAACTACCAGGGAAATTAACACTAGCTATTGTACCAGATGAAGAAACAGGGGGCGAATTTGGTGTGCCTTGGTTATTAGAGCGTGGATACGTAAGTGGTGATGGTTGTTTGATTGCAGAGCCTTCATCGCCTTTAAACCCGACTATTGGGCAGAAAGGTTCTTACTGGTTTGAATTAGAAGTACGAGGAGAACCTGGTCATGGTAGTTTGTCACCTTTAGCAGGTAGAAATGCCATTGTCGATGCTATTCGTGCTATAAATGAAATTCGTACTTTATGGGATATTGAAATTGATATTCCTGTGGATGTACAGCCTCTCATAGAAGTATCACAAAAATACATGCGTGAAGTTGAAAAAGATCGCTTGAAATATCAAGAAGTATTAGAGAAAATTACTGTAAATATTGGTACAATTGAGGGAGGTACGAAGTCCAATGTAATTCCAGATTATTGTAAAGTACACATAGATTGCCGTTTACCATTTGGTATTACCCAAGAAAAAGTGACTGAAATTTTGGAAAATAAATTGGATGCTTTGCATATTGATTATACGATTAATCGCTTTGGATTTAAAAGTGTGGCAAATTATACAACAGCAGAAGACCCCGTTTGCAAATCGATTGTTGATAATATTTCATTTGTTACGGGCAAAGAAGCATACGGTGTTATGCAATGGGCAAGTAGCGATGCACGCCATTTTAGACAACATGATATTCCTGTGCTGCAATACGGCCCAGCTTACTTACCAAGTATCCATGGTTATAACGAAAAAGTACTTGTGGAGGACATCGTACGTTGTGCAAAAGTATATATAACAGCTGCAATTGACTTTCTATATCAAAAGTAAGAGACTCTTTTACTCTCTTGCTTTTGATAAATAGTTCAGAAGGATGAGAGAAATGCTAAAAACTTTAAATTTATCTATTGCTGTTTTAAAGATGTTTACAAAAGAAAAGCCAACATGGGGCGGACGCGAATTGGCTATGGAAATGAATATTAATCATACGAATCTATATCGAATTCTTGAAACATTTGAAAATAATGGATTTATTACAAAAGATCCTATTACAAAAAAATACTCTTTAGGAATTGCTTTATGGGAAATTGGCATGAATATGTATGATTCATTAAATATTGACCAACTTTGTTTGCCAACTCTGGAAAAATTAAAAGATACTACGGGCGAAACAGCTATTTTCACAGTTTTACATGGGCTAGAAGCGCTCACTTTACTGAAAGCAGAGCCTTTAAATAAGGTGAAGTTTTCCGTGTCAAAGGGTAGTAGAACACCACTTTATGTAGGTGCTTCCTATCGCTCGATGCTCGCATACTTGAGTGAAGAACAAATTTCTCAAGTTATTGATGTTCCTTTAGTGGCCTATACAACTAATACATTAACAGATGCGACAAAAATTCGTGCTGAGCTTGCAGCAATCCGAGAGTGCGGCTATGCAACCAGTAATAGCGAATATACAGCAGATGTACTAGCGCTTGCCATGCCAGTTTTTAATAGCGAAGAACAGGTTGTAGGATCAATTACTGTATCTGGCCCAACTTATCGTTTTACGGAACAACGCATGCCAGAAGTTTTGCAACCATTAACGGCAGCAAAACATGAAATTGAAGGTATCATACGTAAATATCATCTGAATTTTAATTAAGGAGTACAACGATGCAACATTTACAAGATATTGCACGAAATATTTTAGCAGGAAATTTGAATGTTCAATCTTCGGAAACACTTGTTATTTTAACGGATATTCATCAACAAGAAATAGCACAAATTTTTTATGAAGCAGGACTAACAATTACAGAAAATACGATGTTGGTAGTTATGCCGCTTTTGCAAAAATCAGGACAAGAGCCAATTACAGCTATATCATCGTTGATGGCAAATGTAGATGTTACATTGTGTATTACTTCACACTCATTAACACATACAGTGGCACGTAAAAAGGCGTGTGAAAACGGTGGTCGAGTAGCGACGATGCCTGGAGTTACAATCACGATGCTAGAACAAGGTGCCCTACATGCAGATGCTCATGAAATTGAAGAACTTGTGGAAATATATGTGAATCTACTGAATGTTGCAAAAGATGTAGTCATTATAAAAGATGACCATGAGTTAACTTTTAGTGTAGCAAACCGAAGTGGTATCCGTTCGACGGGTATTGTGCGCCATGCAGGGGACTATGGCAATATCCCTTCTGGAGAATCATATATTGCACCTGTTGAAACATCCGCGAATGGTGATATTTTAATTGATGGTTCTATTGCAAATATTGGTGTATTAACGGAGCCTTTATTATTAAAAATTCGTAATGGTCGTCTGGAAGAGGCAATTGGCCTAGATGGCGAAAGATTACTGGCTTTGTTAGGACAGGGGAAAGGTCGTATCATAGCTGAATTTGGTATTGGCGTAAATAAAAGTGCTATTTTGTGTGGGAATGTGCTGGAAGATGAAAAAGTATATGGCACCATTCATATTGCATTTGGCAGTAATGTGCCTTTTGGTGGCACGAATGCAGCAGATGTCCATATCGATTGTGTGGTAAAAAACCCGACAGTATATTTTGATGGTAAACAAGTAATCTAGATAATAATTGAGCGTGACTTCAAGTATTTTGAAGCACGCTTTTTTCAATTGAATGGGCCGAGGGACGTGGCAAAATCTTATCGGTTGATTGTTGTTACATCATTACACTATAGTAAAATAAATGTATCTCTAATCAATATAAATTGCATAGGCTACGAAATGGATAGCACATTTCTCATAGAGCAAAAAACATGTTTCCATAGTATCTCAAATGGGAGGGAGATTCCCCTTCTTTTTTGAAGCAGAAACAGAACATCGATTTTATACCATCACGATTGAAGAAGTCACTACTTTTTATGAATAATTTCGACACAGTGTAGGAATTTTAAATGCATTGAAGAGAGTGATGCTTGTGCGACATTAAAAGTTTAGGAGTTGACAACAGTGTTTTCATTTATAGATTTGAATGGCTACAAAGTAGATTTAAGTTTTACAAGAGGCGAGTTTAAGGTGGAACCTAAACATGTGCTGGTCTTTTTAAAGCATGAAAATAAGTGGTTATGTACGATTCATAAACGTCGTGGGGTGGAAGTTCCCGGTGGAAAGTTAGAACGTGGCGAAACATTAGAAGAAGCAGCCGTACGAGAAGTATTTGAGGAAACAGGTGTACACGTGAAAAATCTTAAATGGTTTGCAGAATATGCAGTTCATGATGACATATTATTTTGTAAAACAGTCTTCACTGCACAATTTGCAGGTCAAGAGGAAATTGACTTTGATTTAGAAACATCAGGTATGATGTGGTTAACCGATGAAGAGTTTGCGAATCATCCAAATTTAAGCTTTCATATGAAGGACGAGGGCATGCAGAAAATGCTAGAGGAAGTGAAGCGTAATGACGACAAATGGTGAAATAGTAGAAAAGCGTGCGTATCCTTCACCAAACCCTACTATTCGTTTAACGGAAATTACGTATATGTCACAGGGATTACGAGTGAAGGGCTTATTAGCTGAACCAAGAGCAAGTGGTACATATGATGGCTTTTTATATTTACGAGGTGGCATGCAAAATATTGGCATGGTCAGACCAGCACGAGTGGCCCAGTTTGCTGCACAAGGATTCATTGTCTTTGCGCCCTATTATCGTGGTAATAGAGGTGGTGAAGGTAGAGATGAATTTGCTGGTCGGGACCGCTTCGATGCCATATATGGTGTGGATGTTTTAAAACAATTTTGTAATGATAATATTCATGTTTTTGGCTTTTCACGTGGAGGGATTATGGCACTTTGGACGGCCATTTTACGAAAGGATATTACTTCTGTGGTCACATGGGCTGGTGTTTCCGATGCAACGGCAACATATTGGGAGCGTACAGATATGCGACGAATGATGAAGCGTGTTATCGGAGGCACTCCTAATCGTGTACCTGAAGCGTACGATGCAAGGACACCATTATTTGAAGTTGAACATATTACTGCACCAGTGCTCATTATTCATGGACTACGCGATGAAAATGTTGATATTGAACATGCAAGACAACTAGAATTTTATTTAAAGGATGCTCAAAAAATTTATGAGACATGGTACTATGAAAAGCTAACACATTTTTTCCCTTCCGAGGTGAATCGATTAGTAGTACGAACGCTTTGTAATTGGATGAAGGCACAATAACGAGTACGACAGTTATTCTAAAAGATAGAGTAACTGTTTTTTTTTATGTAAAAATCGTTTATATCCATATTTATATTAATAATGTATACTACATTTGTAAGATATTTACTATCGGAGGTGTTGACAATGAGTTCTATTAATTTAAAGAAGCAAACTGCTAAGATTGTATTAGAGAAAAAGAATTTAAAGGGAGTTATGGCACGTGTCGGAATAGTGCTAGACATTTCAGGCTCGATGCGTAAGCTTTATCGTCAGGGAGTCGTTCAAGAAGCTGTAGAACGAGTACTTGCAGTTGCGAGTCAGTTTGATGATGACGGGGCATTGGATGTCTGGGTATATGATAATGAATTTTCAAGATTACCAGCAGTAACAGAAAAAGATTTTATAGGATATGTTGAACGTGAAATTTTAAATAATGAAAGTGTACATAAATTTGGGCGAAATGATGAGCCACTTGTTATGGAAGATGTTATAAAAAAATATGTGAATGAAGAGCCAAGTCAAGATCCTGCATTTATTGTTTTTATTAATGATGGTGGATGTAAGAATGGGATAAAACGCTTCATTGTAGAATCATCTACTAAACCGCTATTTTGGCAGTTTGTAGGTATAGGGGATTCGAACTTTGATGTTTTACGTAAACTAGATTCGATGGAGGGGCGCTTCATTGATAACGCCAATTTTTTTCATCTAGATAGTATGGAAACGATAACTGATGAACACTTATATGAGCAATTACTTGATGAGTTTCCGATATGGCTGAAAGAGGCAAAAGAACAAAGAATCATATAAACAAGGGATATGGCAGCCAAGGGGATAATATTGTCTTTTAAGGCTGCCTTTTACTATGCTAAGTGTTATATCAAAAACGATTTTTAGCTTACACTTTTTATTTAGCATTCTGTCATGCTATCATTAATTTGTTAGAATTTTCTATTATTAGAAGGGGTGAAGGAATGGAGCAATTACTTGTGGATGTTGGTGGAAGAGATTTGGCCGTTACACTTGATGGGCAAGGAGACGATACCATTGTATTTTTACACGGCTTAACTGGACATCAGCATAATTTTTATCATTTAGTTCAGTTGTTAAAAGCAGACTTTAAAACGGTATCTGTGGATTTGGCAGGGCGAGGGGAAAGTGACCCATCAGAAACGAGTTCTGTATTACAACATGCTAAAGATGTATCCATATTACTAGAAAAACTAGCAATCAACGAGCCGATACTTATCGGACATTCAATGGGTGCATTTATCACATCGATTATTGCTAGTGAGCATCCACATGTGAAAGGAGTAATTTACTTAGACGGGGCATGTAAAATTGACCCTGCACTTAGTGCAATACTACAGCCCTCACTTGGTAGACTGCACAAAACGTATTTGTCTAAGGACCAGTACTTACAAGAAATGCAGCAATTATATACAATGTTAGGTATCACATGGTCTGAAGAGATTGAGCAAGCGGTGTTGTACGAGGTTGTCGAGATAGATGGTATTTGGAAGAGTAGAATGCATGTCCAAAATATAAATGAAGATTTGCAAGGTTTTGCAGATTATGATCCGAAGGCAATAGCAGAAAAAGTTGCGAGTCCTGTGCTTTTAGTGATGGCGACCGGTGCAATTGGCCCATTACCTGCATTGTTTGCAGAACCGCTATTTCAAGATACAGTGAACTATACAAAAAATATTCAAACGTTTGTAACATCGAGCAATCATTATTCCATGGTAGGCGATCAACAGCCAGATATGAATCAGGCTATTTATGATTTTGTGAGATCGTTATAAGGAAAAAGAGGAGACGAATGTATTCGTCTCCTCTTGGCGTCTAACTTATTTTAATGGACCACCAAGTTTAGTGATGGCTTCAGATACGTTCGAAAATTTCTTGAAGTTGTCGTTGAATAGGCCAGCAAGTTCAGCTGCTTTTTTATCATAAGCCGCTTTATCAGCCCATGCTTCGCGTGGGTTAAGCACTTCTGTTGGAACACCTTCAACAGTTGTTGGGATGTGTAAACCAAATACAGCATCTTGAATTGTTTCTACGTTGTTTAACTTCCCATCGATTGCAGCGCGTACCATTGTACGAGTGTACGAAAGTTTCATACGACTACCAGTGCCATATTCGCCACCAGTCCAACCAGTGTTTACAAGGAATACTTGTGCACCGTGCTCATCGATTTTTTGACCTAACATTTCAGCATACACAGTTGCTGGAAGTGGAAGGAATGGAGAACCGAAGCATGTAGAGAATACTGGTTCTGGTTCTGTTACACCACGTTCTGTACCAGCAAGCTTTGAAGTGAAACCACTTAAGAAGTGATACATTGCTTGTTCTTTTGTTAATTTACTGATTGGAGGTAATACGCCAAATGCATCAGCTGTTAAGAAGACGATTGTTTTTGGATGACCTGCAACAGAAGGATCAACAATATTTTCGATGTATTGGATCGGATAAGCAACACGAGTATTTTCTGTTAAAGAACCGTCATCATAGTCACATACGCGAGTCTCTGGATCAACTGCTACGTTTTCTAACACAGAGCCAAAGCGAATAGCACTGTAGATTTCTGGTTCGTTTTCAGCAGAAAGGTTGATTGTTTTTGCATAGCAACCGCCTTCGATGTTGAATACGCCATTATCAGACCAACCATGTTCATCGTCACCGATTAATTTGCGGTCAGCGTCAGCTGATAATGTTGTTTTACCAGTGCCAGATAATCCGAAGAATAATGCTACATCGCCTGCTTCACCAACGTTTGCTGAACAATGCATTGACAGGATATTTTGTTCTGGTAATAAGTAGTTCATAATACCAAAAATAGATTTTTTCATTTCACCAGCATACTCAGTACCACCGATAAGGATGATTTTCTTTTCAAGAGACACGATGATGAATGTTTCAGAAGATGTGCCATCAACTGCAGGATCTGCTTTGAAGTTTGGCGCAGAAATGACTGTGAAGTCAGCAACATGCGAAGCTAATTCTTCTTTTGTTGGACGGATAAATAATTGATGAGCGAAAAGGTTGTGCCAAGCGTACTCATTAATTACTTGGATGCTTAGTTGTGAGTCTTTGTCAGCACCCGCATATCCTTTGAATACGAATAATTCGTCACGTTCTTTTAAATACTTCACAACTTTTACATATAAGTTGTCAAAGACTTCTGACGAAATTGGTTGATTTACTTTACCCCAGTCAATTTTATCTTTTGTATCTGCTTCTTCTACCATATATTTATCTTTAGGTGAACGACCAGTGTATTTACCAGTTTCTGCACGCACTGCGCCATCTACTGTTAACATTGCTTCACCACGAGATGTAGCTTTTTCAACTAATTGTGGTACTGAAAGTTGAACGTTAATGTTCCCGCCGCTTAATAATTCCTTCAGTTCGTTTGCAATTTCTACTGAATTCATCGATTAAATACCATCCTTTTTTATAGTATTCCCTTGTGTTCGAGGGAGTATTTCTTAATTTCAAAAATAGTATAACACAATTGCTTAAATAATCTATACTAATTCAGAAATTATTTTTGCGATTTTATTACTTTTCAATAAAACGACATAAAACGATTGACAACGTTCGACCTTTTACGTAAGATGAGAAATTGAACGGATACTCTTATCCCGAGCTGGTGGAGGGTCAGGCCCTGTGAAACCCGGCAACCTGCATGCATTATTTCACGACATGCGTTGGTGCCAACCTGATGCAAGGGGACAACCCTTGAACGATAAGAGTGAAAGGTTACGAAGTCATTATTCCTTTCCTCATGTAAAGTACACGTGAGAAAAGGATTTTTTTATTTGTAAAAATGAATGTAAAGGTAAGTATATGCACTTCTTTCCTTATTATAATGACGGATCTTTCTAAATCCTCGTGTTAAAAGCAGCAACGGCTTGAAGTTCAATCCTTTAGGAGCGAACTTGACATGGGTAATGAGTACCGTATTAATTTCGCAAATACTATTTGTAAGAGTAATAGGAGGAAAACCAAATGACAAACCGTCGACTGTTTACATCAGAGAGTGTAACAGAAGGACATCCAGATAAAATTTGTGATCAGATTTCGGATGCCATTTTAGATGCAATTTTAGCAGAAGATCCAAATGCACGTGTAGCGTGTGAAACAACTGTAACAACAGGGTTAGTATTAGTAGCAGGAGAGATTACTACTTCTACTTATGTAGATATTAAAGGCATTGTCCGCGATACAGTCGCTGAAATCGGCTATACACGTGGAAAATATGGTTTTGATGCTGAAAACTTAGCAGTACTAGTGGCGATTGGTGAGCAGTCACCAGATATTGCACTAGGTGTTGACCAAGCATTAGAAGCACGTGAAGGCTCTATGACAGATGCAGACATCGAAGCGATTGGAGCAGGTGACCAAGGCTTAATGTTCGGGTATGCTTGTAACGAAACGCCGGAACTGATGCCATTACCAATTAGTTTAGCGCATAAATTGTCTCGCCGTTTAACAGAAGTACGCAAATCAGGTGAATTAGCATATTTACGTCCCGATGGTAAAACACAAGTGACGATTGAATATGATGAAAATAATGTGCCAGTTCGTGTGGATACAATTGTTATTTCAACACAGCATGATGAAGAAGCAACACTTGAACAAATTCAAGCAGATTTAAAAGAATTAGTAATTGCCCCAGTAGTTCCGAGTGAATTACTTGATGGAAATACGAAATATTTCATCAACCCAACAGGCCGTTTCGTAATCGGCGGACCAAAAGGTGATGCAGGTCTTACTGGCCGTAAAATCATCGTTGATACATACGGTGGTTATGCTCGTCATGGTGGTGGCGCATTTTCTGGTAAGGATGCAACAAAAGTCGATCGTTCAGCAGCATATGCAGCACGTTACGTAGCGAAAAACATTGTTGCAGCCGGCTTAGCAGATCGTGTTGAAGTACAGCTGGCCTATGCTATTGGTGTAGCACAGCCGGTATCTATTGCAGTGGACACGTTTGGTACAGGGAAAGTAAAAGAAAACGAAATCGTTAGATGGGTGCGCGAACTATTCGATTTACGTCCAGCAGGTATCATTAAAATGCTTGATTTACGTCGCCCAATCTACAAACAAACTGCTGCTTATGGTCACTTTGGTCGTACAGATTTAAACGTGCCTTGGGAAAATACAGACAAGGCTGATGCATTAAGAGAGAAAGCTAGTCTATAAGTCGCTTTTCAAAAAAGCATTGTTATGTTTTCATAAAGATATACTTTCTAATTAAAAGAAAGGGGACTAAGAATATTTCTTAGACCCCTTCTTTTTCATTAGCAATCATTTTTGCAAGGATTTGTAATATTGCCCTTTTTCTGCGTATTCGCGAACGATGCGTTCCATATCTTTTATATCTTCGGCATTTAATTCACGGACAACTTTTGCCGGACGTCCTAATGCTAAGCTATTAGGAGGAATGACTTTACCTGGAGGTACAAGACTGCCTGCACCAATGAATGCACCCTCTCCGATTTCTGCTCCATCTAAAATAATTGAGCCCATTCCTATCAAGGCATTTTTTCGAATCGTACAACTATGTAAAGTGACTTGGTGCCCAACTGTTACTTCATCTTCAATAATCAATGGATATTTTGGACTTTGGTGTAAGCAACAAAGATCTTGTATACTTACACGTTTACCAATAATTGTAGGAGATACATCGCCTCGAATTACAGTATTAAACCATATTGTCGTTTCAGCACCTATCGTAACGTCGCCAGTAACGGTCGCATAGTCGGCAATAAAAACAGATGGATCGATTGTTGGTGTTTTATCTTTAAAAGGATAGATCATAGAAATCGCCTCTTTTCTTTCTTTGATGTAGTATTATCGTATCAAATACGCAACTTATTGGAAATATAAAATTAAAATGTGCAAGATATTTAGTTATAATTAATATGTAACTATTTTTTAGGAGGACTATGTGAATGTGGAAATGGGAAGCTGATGGACATGCGAAAGCTGTAATAGCTATACTTCATGGTGCTTATGAAAATCACCGCTGGTACGCATGGCTTATAGAAAAACTTAGAATGGAAGGCTTCCACGTAGTCATGGGGGATTTACCAAATCATGGCGCCAAGGCAAAACTTTCGCGTGTCCATGATGAAGACTTTAAAGAATATAATAAATATACAAGGAATCTAATTGAAAATGCCTTTTCATATGATTTGCCCGTATTTTTAATAGGACATGGCTTAGGTGCAACATTAGTATTACATACGGTGCACAAAAGAAAATATGAATGTGCAGGCATTGTTTTAACATCACCTTGGCTGCATTTAAAATTATTGCCTGGCAAAATGTCAAATGCTTTAACAAGCCTAAGTGCTTTAACGGCTAATGTCAAAATGACACATGATATTACATTTGAAAAATTGACACGTAATGTGGAAGGTAGAAATGAAATGAAGGATGAATTTCCGTTCAAATCAGTCGTATCAGTAAAATGGTATCGTGAATTACAATATATGATGCGTAATTTAGTCATTATGACCAAGGCGGAATTTCCCAATATGCCGATGCTTGTTATGACTGGAGAAAAGGACGGCATTACGGAAACGAGACAGACGCGTAATTGGCTACATCAACAGGAATTCACCGAATTTCAATTTAAAGAATGGGCGAAATGCTATCATAATCTATTTCATGAGGTAGAGCGTGAAGAGATATTTGTGTATATACGTGATTTCATTAATAATGCTCTCCGCCGGATTGGTTATATAATTGAATAGATGATTGCCCTCCATAGAAGTAATGTTTCTTTAGACTGTAGTTACATGAAAATAATGTTGTAATTTTCTGAAAAGTGTAATACTATAATGTCTAAATGAAAGGACATTCAAAAATTGGGGGGATATAATGGAAGCTATTGTTGGAAAACTGAATGATATTCTATGGGGACCTTGGTTTATTTATGGTATTTTATTAATCGGACTATTTTTCTCAATTATAACGCGGTTCCTACAAGTTCGACACATTAAAGACATGTTTGTCTTAATGTTTAAAGGTGAAAAGTCTGATAAAGGGATATCATCTTTCCAGGCAATGTCAATTGCATTATCAGGTCGTGTAGGTACAGGTAATATTGCTGGTACTGCTACAGCAATCGGGATGGGGGGACCTGGAGCAGTATTTTGGATGTGGGCGATTGCTTTCATCGGTGCTGCCACTGCATATGTTGAGTCGACATTGGCACAGATTTATAAAGAAGAGAAAGAAACGGAATATCGTGGAGGGCCGGCCTTTTATATTGAAAAAGGAATGGGTCAAAAATGGTTTGCCATTATTTTTGCGATTGCTGCATTAATCGCAATGTTAATATTAATGCCAGGTGTGCAATCAAATGCGATTGCAGGTGCTGTTGAAAATGCATTTGGCATAGAAACGTGGATTACTGGACTTATTATTGTTGTGTTGTTAGGTGCAATTATTATCGGTGGGGTTAAATCGATTGCAAATGCTGCACAAGTAATTGTACCATTTATGGCGTTAGCTTATATTATTATGGCAATCATTATTATTGCTATGAATATCTCGGAAGTGCCTACTGTATTTGCATTAATTTTCTCAAGTGCTTTTGGTGCTCAGGAAGTCTTTGGTGGTATTATTGGCTCAGCCATTGCTTGGGGCGTTAAGCGCGGTATTTATTCAAATGAAGCTGGTCAGGGAACTGGAGCGCATCCAGCTGCTGCCGCAGAAGTTTCACATCCTGCTAAACAAGGTATTGTGCAAGCAGCTTCAGTGTACATTGATACATTACTAATTTGTTCAGCTACAGCATTTATGATTTTATTTACTGGTATGTATAATGTGCAAGATGAAAAGGTTGCTGAAGGTACTGATCCGTATATTCATATTGGTGAATTCAATCAAAATGGTTTATCTGGGGAAGAACAGATGACATTTGCGAAAAGTATAAAAGAAGGTGCTGCGTATACACAATACGCGGTTGAATCCTCACTACCAGGTTTTGGAGCACCGTTCGTAGCGATTGCTTTATTCTTCTTTGCATTTACAACAATTATGGCCTATTACTATATTGCAGAAACAAATGTGGCCTATTTATTCAAAGGTCAAACGGAAAAGATTTTTATTTGGTTAGCTAAGATTGCGATTTTAATAGCAGCCTTCTATGGTACCGTTCGAACATCCGATCTTGCATGGGCTATGGGGGATGTAGGTTTAGGTTTAATGGTATGGGTTAACGTTATTGCCATCTTAATCATTATGAAACCTGCTATTGTCGCATTAAAAGATTATGAGAAACAGAAAAAAGAAGGGAAAGACCCTGTCTTTGATCCTCGTAAACTAGGTATAAAAGGTGCAGATTTTTGGATAGACTACAACGAAAAACGTAAAAATAAATAAAAAAAAACGAGACTATGAAACTTTCATCATAGTCTCGTTTTTTTATCGGTAGGTAGCTCTTTCATTTTTTCTAATGCAATGATAAAGGGTGGATCATTTTGTTGGTTTAGAAATTCATATTTTAACACATGGACATTTTTTTGTGGTAAATGACTGACGTAGTCAATAACTGCATCGCGTTCTTCTTTGCCACCAGGATGACCATGGTAAATGACTAGGATAATAAGTCCGCCAATTTTTAGTAGTTGTAGTAAGTCTGTGATTGCTAAGATGGTCGTATTGGGTTTCGTAATGATATTGTGATCACTACCAGGTAAATAACCAAGATTAAAAATAGCCGCGGCTACTGGCTTCTGTACATGTTTTGCCACATGCTCGTGACCTGTATGTAAAACAAGAGCACGATGTTCTAATGCATTGTCTAGAAGTCGATGGAGTGTTGCATCGACAGCGCTTTTTTGCACATCAAAGGCAAATACTTGTCCGTTATCACCAACGAGCTGTGCTAAAAATAAAGTATCATGCCCATTGCCAGCAGTTGCGTCCACGACTGTATCCCCATCTTCAATCGCTTCTGTTAATAGTTGCTGGGCATATTGTAAAACACGTTGTAGCTTCATTTTACGACCTCAGTCTGAAAAAGTTTACCTTGCCAGCTTCCACGTCGTTCTAATTCCGCATCAATGCCGTTCAATACTTCCCATTTATTAACACTCCACATAGGCCCAATCATTAAATCGATTGGTCCATCACCTGTTATGCGATGTATGACCATATTTGGTGGCAATATTTCTAATTGATCTGCTACTAGCTTCGTATAAACATCCTGATCTAAAAATTTTAGCATTCCTTTTTCATATTGCTTTACCATTGGTGTACCTTTTAATAGATGAAGTAAATGAATTTTAATACCTTGGACATCGAGCTTTGCCACTTCACGAGCAGTTTCCATCATCATGTCATAGTCTTCCAGGGGAAGTCCGTTAATGATATGAGAGCAGACACGGATACCATGTTTGCGAAGCTTTTCTATGCCTTCTACATACGTTGCATAATCATGGGCGCGGTTAATAAGATTTGCCGTTTTTTCATGCACTGTTTGAAGACCGAGTTCAATCCATAAATACGTACGTTCGTTTAGCTCTGCTAAATATGCGACAATATCATCTGGTAGGCAGTCTGGACGAGTTGCAATTGATAGCCCAACTACACCTTCTTGTGCCAATGCAGCTTCAAATTTCTCTTTTAAAACTGCAAGGGGAGCATGGGTATTTGTGTAAGCTTGGAAGTAAGCCATGTATTTGCCATCCTTCCATTTTTGATGCATTTTGTCACGAATTTCAGCGAATTGCACATCGATTGCATCAACTTTGTTTCCTGCAAAATCACCAGAACCTGCTGCACTACAAAATGTACAGCCACCAAATGCGACTGTGCCATCACGATTCGGGCAGTCAAAACCTGCATCAAGCGCTACTTTAAATACTTTATGCCCAAATTGATCGCGTAAATAGCGATTCCATGTATAGTATCTTTTCCCTTCAGAAGGAAAAGGAAAGTTTGTTTCTGACATGTATTTCACTCCTCTAACACTATATATTATCACGTGCTTGCGCTTCCGTCATGAAGTAATGATTTTATTCTGCACAAGCAGTTGCTAACCGTTCACTTTAAAACAAAAATAGAGTAGGACAATTAGCCGATGTTTTAGTAACCGTAAGTAAGTAAATGAAAGAACAATAATAAGTTCCCTGATGCCTGAGATTACTTATAAGTGGACCGTATCGGTCAGTAATTTGTGAAGTGAAAATCCTATTACCAAGTAAGTTCACATATATGAAGGAAAGGTAAATTTATTTTCCTTGTACATTTTCATATTTCAGCATAAACTAACTATTTAGAGTAGCGAAATAACGGAGGACATGATATGCCAAAAAGTGTTTGGTTTCTAATTATCGGTATGCTTGTGAACACAACGGGCAACTCTTTTTTATGGCCTTTAAATGCCATATATATGCATGACTATTTAGGTAAGTCACTTGCAATGGCTGGCTTTGTATTGATGCTGAATTCAGCTGCGGGTGTGTTAGGCAATCTACTAGGTGGTTATTTATTTGATAGAATAGGTGGCTATAAGTCAATTATGTTAGGTATTTTATTGACGATTGTTTCCTTAATCGGACTAACCATTTGGCATGGATGGCCACATTATGTGTGGTTCTTAACGATTCTTGGTTTTAGTGGCGGTATTGTCTTCCCTGGGATGTTTGCATTAGCCGGAGCGGCTTGGCCTGAGGGAGGTCGCAAGGCGTTTAACTCGATTTACTTAGCACAAAATTTAGGTGTCGCAGTAGGTCCTGCCCTTGCAGGCATTGTCGCAGATTATAGATTTGACTACGTATTTATGGTAAATTTAGGGATGTATACTCTGTTTTTCTTTATTGCATTATTGACTTTTAAAGGGTTAGATGCGAGAAGCATTGCGCCTAAAAATGTAGTGAGTGAAAGTAAACGCATCATAAATAAAGCGCCATTCTATGCATTGTTAATACTTAGTTCATCATCTGTGTTATGTTGGCTTGCTTATTCACAATGGAGTGCGACTATTTCTTCCTATACGCAGGATTTAGGTCTTGGCTTAAAGCAATATAGTTTACTCTGGACGATTAATGGCTTACTTATTGTTTTAGCCCAACCATTAATCGCGCCATTGGTGAAGCGTTGGGAAGATAAATTAAAAACTCAATTAGTATTTGGAGTTATTCTGATTGCGATATCATTTGGGATTATTGCATTTGCGAGCGACTTTAAAATGTTTGCCGCTGCAATGGTTGTTTTAACATTCGGCGAAATATTCTATACGCCTGCCTTACCGACTATTGCCAATCTGCTTGCCCCAAAAGGGCGTCAAGGCTTCTATCAGGGCATTATTAATAGCGCAGCGACTGGCGGTCGTATGATTGGTCCTTTATTCGGTGGCATAATGGTTGATCAGTTCGGTATGATTGTGCTTGTATCGATTTTAGTCGTTATTGTGTTAATGGCCATTATCCCATGCCTACTGTATGATCGTCCGTTAAAAAGAAATCATATAATTATAGATTAAATATGAGAATCAGATATTAAGTGTGTGAAAAGTGTGCTAAAGCAGATTTTTCATACGCTTTTTTTATTTTGTAGTTGAAATCAATTGGGTTAAGGATTACAATCATACATATTCAAATATTTGAATATATAAACATGATAAGCCTAGTCACAAAGTACAGTCAGAATGGGGGGAACTACGTGGAAGAAGGTTTACAACAATTTAAAGCTGATTTTTTTAAAGCTTTAGCACATCCATTACGCATAAGGATTCTTGAATTATTGGTTGATGGTAAGAAAAGTGTGAATGAAATTCAAAGCTGTCTTGAGAAAGAAGGTTCAGCCGTTTCCCAACAGCTGAGTGTCTTGCGGACGAAGAATATTGTATATGGGACGAAAGAGGGTAAAAAAGTTTACTATTCTTTGAGTGATCCGATGATTATAGAATTACTAGACGTTGCAAAGAAAATTTTTAACAATCATTTAGTCAATACCATTTCAAGATTAGAAGAAATGACTGTCAGTGAAAATACGATGACATGATATAAGAGATTATCTTTTATCTCCTTGGAAAGTATCCTGAATTCTAATGAAAGGTAATCTTGCTAACTTGATTCGATGAATTAATTCGAAGGGAAGATTTACTATGAAGTCACAGTTTACAGGGCGGCTTGAAGGATATTCTGTTGGTCTTTTTAAAAAAGATTTACTGTCAGGCATTATTGTCGGTATTGTTGCCATCCCATTAGCAATGTCCTTCGCGATTGCGTCAGGTGTTAAACCTGAGTATGGTATTTATACAGCATGTATCGCAGGGATACTTATCTCGGTATTTGGAGGTTCGAAATATCAAATAGGGGGACCTACAGGCGCATTTGTCCCAATTCTGTTAGGTATCGTGCTCACTTATGGTTATGAAAAATTATTGATTGCCGGTTTGATGGCTGGCATTATGTTATGTTTAATGGGGACTTTTAAGTTAGGCACGCTCATAAAATTTATCCCACGGCCTGTAACTATCGGATTCACAGCTGGTATTGCAGTAATTATTTTTACAGGTCAAATTGCTAATTTTCTAGGTCTAACAGGTATTAAACGACACGAGTATTTTATTGCGAATATAAAAGAACTTGTCATGCATGTAGGCACGACAAATTATTATAGTATTTTAATAGCCATCATTAGTCTTGTAATAATTCTTGCAACACCAAAAATATTGCCAAAAGTACCAGGAGCTCTAGCTGGAATTGTTATTTCTACACTTATCGCAACATTGTTCTTCTCAGGACAAGTAGCGACAATTGCAACAGCCTATGGTGAAATTCCTAATACCTTACCAAAATTTTCGATTCCTGAAATTACATTCGAGCGTATTCAATTATTAATAGGACCTGCATTTGTCATTGCTATGCTTGGAGGGATTGAATCCCTATTATCGGCAGTCGTAGCGGATGGTATGACAAATAGTAAACATAACAGCAATCGGGAGCTTGTTGGACAAGGGATTGCTAATATTGTAACGCCTTTATTTGGAGGGATTCCTGCAACGGGTGCCATTGCTCGTACCGCTACCAATATTAAGACGGGTGCAGCTTCGCCGGTGTCAGGCATTATTCATGGGGTATTTGTGTTAGTGACACTATTGTTATTAGCCCCTTATGCTTCTCATATTCCATTGGCAAGTATGGCGCCTGTTTTAATGGTCGTTGCTTGGAATATGAGTGAACAGCGGCATTTTGCACATATTGTAAAATTGAAATCGGGAGATTCACTTGTTCTGCTTATTACATTTTTACTTACGGTTTTCACGAGTTTAACATTGGCTGTTGAAGTTGGTCTTGTTTTAGCGGTTGTATTATTTGCGAAGCGCATGAGTGAGAAGCTTGTAGTCTCGAAGGTTTTACCAGATCATTCTAAAACGAGTGGCAAGGTGCAACCGAATGTGGTCAATCAAAAACATGATTGTCCGCAAGTTAGTATTTACACAATTGAAGGGCCATTATTTTTCGGTGCAGCACAAACTTTTGAGCAAACGATTTTAAATTCACTTCATTATCATCCAAAAATTTTAATTTTACGAATGAGTAAAGTGCCCTTCATGGATTCTACAGGTGAATCTTATTTTAGCAATATAGTGGAAAGTTTCACAAATCGAGGTGGCACAGTGTTAATCACAGGTGTGCAAGCGGAATTAAAAGAGGCACTTCGGCGAAATGGCTTATATGAGAAAATTGGTGAAGAAAACTTCTATCCGCACACAGGAGATGCTATCAATAAAGCTCTAAGTTATTTGGATGAAACGCAATGTGTAGGGTGCAAGCATTTTGCGTTCCGTGAATGCACAGAACTATCGAAACCAGGGAAACCGGGGTGCCTGGCACACGAAAAATTCTGACAATTTACTACAATTAAAAAAAGCTCCGTATGAGGAAGGAACTGACCCCAAAAGTATAGACAAATAAAAAAAGCATCTTCGATTGAATTCGGGTTTAGATACCTAAACTTCAATTAGGAGGTGTTTTTTCTATGGGAACAAGAGTGAGTTATCCATACGAAGTAAAAATGAAGGCTATTGAGATGCGATTGGCTGGTATACCAACGAAGCAGGTTTTAATTGAATTAAATATAAGGCATAAAACACAAGTGGAAACATGGATGCGTTGGTATAGAAACGGAGAAATACACCGATTTGAACAACCTGTAGGTAAACAATATACCTTTGGTAAAGGTCCTGAATATGAGAATGAACAAACAAAATTAGTAATGGAGAACCGTTATTTAAAGCAACAAATTGAGGTTTTAAAAAAGTACGCAGAGTTGGAGAGGAAGTGGTTGGAGAAGTAGCTGTACAGTTAGTAGAGACGCTAAAAGAAACGTTGTGCGTGAAGGATATATGTGCACATTTAGGAATTGCACGATCTACCTACTATCGTTGGAAACAGGCATCTGCGGATGCAAGGTCTCGTCAGGCGATTGAACGACATATTGGAGAACTCTGTCGTGCGCATAAATTCCGATATGGTTATCGGAAAATTACTGCACTCTTACGCCAAGAAATACGCGTGAATCATAAAGTCGTGCAACGTATCATGCAAAAATATGGTTGGCAGTGTCGAGTAAAAGTAAAAAAACGGAAACAAACTGGACAACCCTACTATATCGCAGATAATTTATTGAACCGTAATTTTGAGGCAACTGCACCTTTACAAAAGCTCGTTACCGATATTACTTACTTGCCATTTGGTCAGAAACAATTGTATCTTTCAAGTATTCAAGATTTATATAATGGCGAGATTATCGCCTACTCGATTGGTGATTGCCAAGATACTGATTTTGTGTTGAATACCTTATCCCAACTAGGTACTTTACCCGATGGGTGTACACTACACAGTGACCAAGGTTCGGTGTACACGTCTTATCGATATCAACAGGCCGTAAAAGGGAAAGGCATTATCATGAGCATGTCCCGTAAAGGTACGCCCGCTGACAATGCCCCAATTGAATCATTTCATTCTGCATTAAAGTCTGAAACATTTTACTTAGACAATTTAAGGCGTACTACGACGGCAATCGTAGAACAAACTGTCAAAGACTATGTAAAGTATTATAACTATATCCGAATACAAGCGAAACTAAACAACCAGTCGCCGGTACAATATCGACAACTGGTTGGGTAAATGCTTTTTTGATCTCTGTCTTATATACAGGGGTCAGTCCCGAAAATCTCATCCGGAGTTTTTTGTGTTCAGTGCATCAATTGCTCGTTTTGTTCTTCCTCACAATAATGGCAATAGGCGTGTGAGTTTTGGGGTAAAAAGGTTTTTAGTAAAGTTGTATCAAGAAAAGAGTGGTGCGAGGGAATATTGTACTTGTAGTGCTGATAGGAACTGTATGGATAGTGTTCCATTTTTTCAACTATCGGCGTGTTTGTTGAGATGGGGTTGCGGTGAATGTAGCGACTTACGGTGAGCATGCCTATGGGGGAGGGAACAAGCTCTGCGAAATATCGACGCTCGTAAAGCTGACCAGTATATTGATATTTCTGTTTGAAGTATTCACTGTAACGGCGGTTAATAATAGCCATAACTTTCCCTAACGGCACTTCAGGGGAACGTATAAGCAGATGATAGTGCTTAGACATAATGCAATAAGCGACGATACTAAATGTATATTTTTGATGGGCATATTGCAGGACACGAAAAAACGCTTGGTAATCAGCAGAGTTACTAAAAATAATTTGGCGATTATTACCACGCATCACGACATGATTGTAATGATATGGGGACCACTGACGCTTTTTTCTAGCCATAAGACTTTCCCTCCTAAGTAGTTTTCTTTAGCATAAAAATGATGACCAGTCTCGTCAAATACACACATGCCTTAAAAATAACTAATATTTTCATTTTGATGACAGAAAAACACTGATAATTTTGAAATCCCTATAAAAATAACCATGAAAAAATTTTTTTGCTAATTGTTTGAGAATTGTGTGGGTGCCAGGCACCAAAAAGGAAAGCACTTGTGCTTTTTTGAACTTTCCATTAGAATAAATGCAATACATGTAAAGACAGTGATGAGGAATAGTAGATTTGGCGTTCTTTTTAGAGAGCTAGCGGGTGGTGGAAGCTAGTAAGAAAGCAAATTGAACTCGCCTGCTGAGTCTGCTCGCGTGAAATCCACGTGTGCCGTTCCTTCCGCGTTAAGGAAGCTTGAGCCGAGTGTGATCACTAATTTGGGTGGTACCGCGGGAGATACGAATTCTCTCGTCCCTTTCTAACGAAGAAAGGGGCGAGTTTTTTTATTTTTTAAATATTTTGTCAATTCTAACAGTAAGTAGCACCCCACATATAAAAGGAGGAAATCACTTGAGTTTTATTCATCAACAAATCGAAAAAAAATGGCAGCAATATTGGGCTGACAACAAAACATTTAAAACAGAAAATGAAACGGACAAACCGAAATTTTATGCATTAGACATGTTCCCGTATCCATCTGGTGCAGGTCTTCATGTAGGACATCCAGAAGGTTATACAGCAACAGATATCCTTTCGCGCTTCAAGCGTATGCAAGGCTACAATGTGTTACATCCAATGGGCTGGGATGCATTTGGATTACCAGCAGAACAATATGCACTAGATACTGGAAATGACCCAGCTGAATTTACGGCAAAAAATATTGCTACATTCAAGCGTCAAATTCAAGAATTAGGTTTTAGCTATGACTGGGATCGAGAGATTAACACAACAGATCCAGAATACTACAAATGGACACAATGGATTTTCATTCAACTGTATAAAAAAGGTTTAGCATATATAGATGAAGTCGCTGTAAACTGGTGCCCAGCATTAGGAACAGTCCTTGCGAACGAAGAAGTCATTGATGGGAAATCAGAGCGTGGTGGTCACCCAGTAGAACGTCGTCCAATGAAGCAATGGATGCTAAAAATTACTGCTTATGCGGATCGTTTAATCGATGATTTAGAAGATGTAGACTGGCCAGAATCAATCAAAGATATGCAACGTAACTGGATTGGCCGTTCAGAAGGTGCAGAAGTAACATTTGACATTAAGGGTACGGACAAAAACTTTACTGTCTTTACAACACGCCCAGATACATTATTTGGTGCAACTTACGCAGTACTTGCACCAGAACATAAATTAGTGGCGCAAATTACAACTGCTGATCAAAAACAAGCAGTTGAAACGTATCTAGATAAAGTAAAATTAAAATCCGACTTAGAGCGAACAGATTTAGCGAAAGAAAAAACAGGTGTCTTCACAGGCGCTTATGCAGTAAACCCCGTAAATGGCGAGAAAATGCCAATTTGGATTGCTGATTATGTTCTTGCTACTTACGGTACAGGCGCAATTATGGCAGTTCCTGCACATGATGAGCGTGACTATGAATTTGCCAAAGAATTTGGTTTAGATATTAAAGCAGTGCTTGAAGGTGGAGACATCGAAAATGAAGCGTTCACTGGCGATGGTAAACATATTAACTCTGGTTTCTTAGATGGTCTTGAAAAAGTGGAAGCAATCGCTAAAGCGATCGAATGGTTAGAGCAAAAAGGTGTGGGTGAGAAGAAAATTTCTTATCGTCTACGTGACTGGCTATTCTCCCGTCAACGTTATTGGGGTGAGCCGATTCCAATGATTCATTGGGAAGATGGTACAACGACTCCAGTACCAGAATCAGAATTACCATTAATGCTACCGAAAACAGATAATATTCGTCCTTCTGGTACAGGTGAATCACCACTGGCTAATATTACAGATTGGGTCAATGTTGTAGATCCTGAAACAGGCAAGAAGGGACGTCGCGAAACGAATACAATGCCACAATGGGCAGGTTCAAGTTGGTACTTCCTGCGCTATATCGATCCGAACAATACGGAAGCAATTGCAGATCCAGAGTTACTAAAACGCTGGTTACCGGTTGATATATATATCGGTGGAGCGGAACATGCGGTACTGCATTTACTTTACGCACGCTTCTGGCATAAAGTTCTATACGATTTAGGCGTAGTACACACGAAAGAACCATTCCAAAAGCTATTCAACCAAGGGATGATTCTTGGAGAAGGTAACGAAAAAATGTCTAAATCAAAAGGCAATGTTGTGAACCCAGATGAAATCATTGCCTCTCATGGTGCAGATACATTGCGTCTCTATGAAATGTTCATGGGTCCTCTTGAGGCTTCTGTTGCATGGTCAACGAATGGCTTAGACGGTGCTCGTCGTTTCTTAGATCGCATTTGGCGTCTATTTGTCAATGAAGAAGAAGGTACGTTATCAGAGAAAATTCAAGTGTCAAAAGATAAGTCCCTTGAAAAATCATTCCACCAAACAGTGAAAAAAGTGACAGAAGACTATGAAGGTATTCGCTTTAATACGGCTATTTCACAAATGATGGTATTCATTAATGATTGCTATAAAGCTGATGTAGTGCCAACAGCTTACGCACAAGGCTTTGTGAAGATGCTTGCACCAATCGTGCCTCACGTTGCAGAAGAATTATGGCAATTGCTTGGACACGAAGGGTCAATTTCGTACGAAGAATGGCCAGCATATGATGAATCCAAATTAGTGGATGACGAAGTAGAAGTGGCTGTCCAAGTAGCAGGTAAAGTACGTGCGAAAATTATTGTCGCAAAAGATGCTTCCAAAGAAGATATTGAAAAGGTAGCATTAGCAGACGACAAAGTACAGGAATATATGGCGGGCAAAACTTTAGTAAAAGTAATTGTGATTCCAGGTAAGCTTGTGAACATCGTTGTAAAATAAATAATTTGTGGAGAACCGAGTAATATGCTTATGATAAGCACATTACTCGGTTCTTTTTTTATTGATGTAGTTTTAGGAAAGATTCATATGGGCATGAAGTTAAGAATAGGTAAAATATATTCCATCTTTTATTGTTATAGTAAAGAAATGTTTCTTTTTAATAAGGGAATTCACAGTTATCCCGCAGATCGTTTCAACTAGAGAATGTTAGCCGCTAGAAGGACCTAGTCATTAGTCATTACATCACTCAAATAGGAGAATGCTTATCGATATTTAGAAAAAGTGTCCAGTATTTGGGCACTTTTTTCTCTATACTGAAACCAAGTGAAGATTCCTGACGACTATAGAGAGAACGGGAAAAGGAGGTGTTTGTTTGAGT
The DNA here is from genome assembly GCF_003049605.2 of Lysinibacillus parviboronicapiens. Lineage (NCBI taxonomy): Bacteria > Bacillati > Bacillota > Bacilli > Caryophanales > Bacillaceae > Lysinibacillus > Lysinibacillus parviboronicapiens. Next base: position 3,706,407 of record NZ_CP073713.1, on the reverse strand, counting down.
GAGCAATTGGCAGCCATTATGGATGAACACGGTGAATATTGTCTCCGAGTCGCTTATTTGTACGTAAAAGACTGGGCGATTGCAGAAGAAATTGTACAGGATGTGTTTCTCGCCTATTATCGTCAACAGCATTGCTTTGAACAAAGAGCTTCGCTAAAAACATATTTAGTGAAAATTACTGTACATAAAAGTCATGATCATTTACGCAGTTGGAAAAATAAACGATATCTGTTATTTGAAAAGATCCATATTAGGGCAAGTAAACGTACGCCAGAAACGGATTTAATTGAAGCTGATGAGCGAATAACTTTAAAAACAGCTCTGTTTGAGCTACCGATTGTTTATAGAGAAGTGCTAGTTCTTTATTATTACCAGGAACTAAAAGTGGGTGACATAGCAGATGTGCTTGCTTGTAGTGAAAATACAGTAAAAACAAGGTTACGCCGTGCAAGACACAGACTACAAGGAAAACTCGAACAAAGCGATTGGGAGGTGCTAGAAGATGACATCTTTTAAGGACAAATTAAATCGTGAACTTGGTGAAGATGCTCTTTTTTCACAGCAGTTAAAAGAGAGCATATTACAACAAACGAAGAAACCATCTAGAAAAAAGGTGCATTGGCAGTATTCTGTTGTGCTATTTGCAACGTTATCTATTTTAGTTCTCTCCATACTCGCTGGACCTTGGACAAAAACCGATGAACGACAGACAATTGCCCAACTAGACGAAGTGATGAAGGAACAGCCCTCAATTAAGAAATTTACAGTCACCAATAATAACGATCGATGGACGTTCGCGGCACAGAAGTATGCATGGAATGTCCTACAAGATAACTTTGAAGCTAAACGAGATAAACAGCTACTGCAAGAACTGTTAGATCATGCTCGTTTAGGGGTAGGGGAGATGAGCAGTCAAGGTAGTTACCAGGATATTTATATAGAATTCAAGGATGGTCAGATACTACAGCTAAAATTAAAAGCCTATGAAACGGGGCTTGGCTTTATCGATATGCAGACAAATATATTTTATGTTGTAGAGGGTGAAGCGGCCAAAAATATCCTAGCATTGATAGCAAATGATTTAGGTATCAAGCCAAAGGTGAAAGTACTAGTTATTTTCATGCTATCGCTTGCCACAGTAGAGTATGTAACGCGGAGAAAGTTAGGGAGTAAAAGGAAAGATCGTTATGCAAGTCAGATGCATAAAATAGTGGAACGAATTTTTTCTGTAGTGGTGTTTTTCGTAATCTATCTGCTGATGGTGTCGGAGTGGTTACTATATAAGCCAGTTATTTTAGTAATGCTAACCTTCACCATGATGATGAGTATATCCATTAATCATCTATTTGGCTATCGCTTAACAGAGCATCTGCTGTCTATAGTTGTTTGGCTTATCAGTATCTTAATTATTATAATGATAATAATTTAGCACTTGTACAGAAGTAGCTGTAAGTTAAATCATTACATCGCGTGCTCTTTCCATAATCGCTAAGACTGGTATGTATTTATTCTTTTAGTTCATCTAAAGTTCATTTTCTTCTTTTACAATTGCAAATGTAAAGAATATAGAGGAGTGAACAAGATGAAAAAATTTGCAGAGAAAAAACGTTGGTTGGCTATTTTATTTACATGGTTACTTGTGATGATTGTGTTGTCAGCTGTTGCACCAGGGGCAAAAGAAGTGACTTCACCTAGTAAAAATGCAGGCTTGCCAGACAATGCTTTATCCATTCAAGCCCAACAAATGGTAAAGAATTATTATCCTGCATCACAAGGTTTACCATTATTTGTTGTGTTGCATGATGAGCAGGGCTTTGACAATGCTACTATTAAGGAGTATATGACAAAGGTAGAAGCAGTGATGGCTACATCCAATTACGATTTAGCGGTCGTGCCATTATCACAAATGCCAGAGCAAGCATGGACATCATTTGTTGCTGAAGATAAAACAACATTCTTTATGCCAATTGTTTTCCCAGAAGGAAATGAAACGAAGGCAGTCAAAAAAGAATTAGATATCTTAAAAGAAAAAACTGCCGAAGCAATTCCTACTGTGGATGCATTCTTTACAGGGCCAACTGGTATTGTAGCAGATACGTATGAGATGTTCTCTAAAGCGGATGTTGTTCTTATTTTAGGAACGGTAGCTGTCATTTTGGTATTGCTCATTGTAATTTATCGTTCGCCATTACTTTCATTAATTCCATTAATCGGAGCAGGTATTACGTATGTGATTGTAGATAAAGTACTCGGATTGATGGGGAAAGCCGAGGTATTTCCGATTGATAGTCAGGCACTTTCAATCATGATGATTTTACTGTTTGCTGTAATTACTGATTATTCGTTACTGATTTTCGCTCGCTTCCGTGAAGAATTAGAAAAAGGCTTAACTACGAATGAAGCGATGAAAAATGCGGTGAAATTTGTAACAGAGCCGATAGTATTTAGTGGTGGTACAGTGATGCTGGGAATGCTGACACTATTCTTTGCAGTGTATGAATCCTATCGAAATTTTGCACCCGTATTTGCAGTTGCGGTGCTTATTATTTTAGTGGCTGGCTTAACGTTAATCCCTGCATTATTTGCTATAGCTGGAGACAAGGCCTTTTGGCCATTCAATCCCCGCAAACGTAAAGTAAATGTAGAAAAAGAGGGCTTTTGGCATCGGGTAGCACGTGTTGTTACTAATAAGCCGCTTCTCGCCATGGTACCCGTGCTAGTGATATTACTTATTTTTACCTATCAAGTGAAGCATATTACGTATACATTTAATTTACTCGATTCATTCCCAAGCGAAATGTCATCAGTACAGGGATTTAAGCAACTAGAAAAAGCTTTTTCTCCAGGGGAAATTGCGCCCACAACGGCAATTATTGACGCCAAAGCAGATTTAACAGAGGCACAAATTACAGATATTATGAGCGCTTTAGAAAAGCAAGAAGGTATTGAAAAAGTGACAGCGCAAGGTCATGTGATTGCCGAAAAGGATGCCAGCATTGTAAAATTAAACGTTATACTAGATGAAAATCCATATTCGGAATCGGCCTACGATCATATAGAGCAAATCCGTGCCCATGCAGATACCATTTTAGCTCATGCAAAAATTGAGGGTGATTTGCATGTAGCTGGTGAAACAGCGCAGCAAGCTGATATTCGTGCAGTCAGTCAAGGAGATGAGTGGCGTGTAGCTGTTATCATGACGATCTTAATTACAGTGATGCTTGGTATCCAAACACGGTCACTACTTGCACCGCTTTATATGATAGCGACCATTTTATTATCATTCGGTGCTGCACTAGGAATTATGGTGTTCTTTTTCCAGGACTTACTTGGTTACACAGGCGTGAGCTATCGTATTCCACTCTATACATTTGTCTTTATCGTCGCTCTTGGTGTGGATTATTCCATCATGCTTATGTCTCGTATTCGTGAGGAAAAACGTCACTTGCCAATCAAGGAAGCGGTTCTAGAAGGTGTGGGGAAAACTGGTAGTGTTATTTCGTCCGCTGGTTTGCTATTAGCTGCAACATTCGCGGTTTTAATGACACAACCAGTAATGGAATTACGAGCATTTGGTTTTGCAGTATTTGTAGGGGTATTAGTTGATACATTCCTTGTTCGTCCAATCATTATTCCAGCCATTATTGTGTTATTAGGAAAGTGGAGTTTCTGGCCCAAAAAATTGAACGAGTAAAGTGTTGAATAAATGATCATTAGGCATACAGATGCAATCGTTAATAAATGCTAACATGCCTCACTGAAAGAAAGAAGTTGTCTCAAAACATGTTTGATTCATTGATTTTTCGTCCCAGATTCTGAGCGTAATAGAATCAGTAGGCGGTACAAGTTGATTGGCGTGGAAGGCGTGACACTTCCGCAACAGACACAGCACGTGCGGAAAATTCAGTTTTGCGGAGACCCTTCGCAAATAATTAGTTGGAGCGGTGCCTGGAACGGATTTCAACGGTTTCTTACTAGTATTCTAAAAGAAAAAGACTGTAGACAAACTTTAAAGAAATTTGAGTTTGTCTACAATCTGAAAGATGCCTCTTTTAAGAGAACATCTCTTTTTTGTTTCGCTCCATTCTTCTTACTAATAGCATTCACTTTTTCTTCTATTATGTGTGATAGTTAAAAAAAGTATATAAAGAATAGGGAGAATTATTGTCATGATTACGATGCCTTGCCATTGATAAAATCCCCATATTGGACTAAGTAACGAACTTCCACAAGTGACACCAATATAATAAGAAACGAGATATAAGCTAGAAGCACTTCCCTTTTGATGGGTTGCACTACGGCTAACAGTTGCTGACGTTAATGCATGGGCTGTAAAGAAACCCAAACAAGCAAGGCATAAACCAACAATAATGATGAAAAGTGAATGGCTTAGTGTTAGCGCAATACCACTAACTAGTAGGAGCACACCAATAGTTCGTATGCTGTTAATTCCTATTTTTTCTGCGATAGCACTAGCGATTGGCGAACCGACAATGCCTAAACTATAGGCTAAAAAAATGAAAGAAATCGTTTTTAATGAAAGAGAGAAGGGTGGTTCTGTTAAATGAAACGGAATAAATGTCCACATTCCTGTAAATGATATTTGTAAAATAATCCCTAATCCAAATAATATCAGCAGATTTGGGTTTTTTAGATGAATCCAAAAACCGTGTACATCTGTTTTTATGGATCGACAATGTTGTACAAAATGCTTAGATTTGGGAAGTGCTAGCCAAACGATTATAAAAATGATGAAACCAAGAAGGGCAAGTGAAAGAAACGCTGTTTCCCAAGAATAACGCTCTGTCACTGAGCCCATGACTAAGCGACCGATTGTTCCACCAAGTGCATTACTTGAAATATAAAGGGATGTGGCTAGCCCCATCGATTGACTATCAATCTCTTCACTAATATAAGCGAGTGCCGCTGCTGGTACACCAGCAATGGCAAAGCCCTGTATAAATCGCCAAACAACAATATGAAAGAAAGAGTCGCTAAATGCCATAAAAAGAAAAGGAATCACTGTGAGAATGAGCGCAACCTTAATGAACAGTAAACGCCCGTGTCGATCAGATAAAAAGCCGAATACCAATAAGCCTATAATGACAGACAATGTTGTCATCGACATCGCCAAACTTGCATAAGAAGCGGATATATTAAATTGTACAGTAAAGAAGGGGAGCAAAGGCTGAACCGAATACATCGAAGCAAAGACGAATACGGATGCAAGACCTAAGCTCATGACGATAACCCAAAATTGCCTATCCTTAATTGAATAACCCTTTTTGAATGTGTTCATCAGAACATCCTTATTTCATTTGCTCTGGTAACCACAGTGATAGTTGTGGCAGCAAGACAACAATAGCTAAGAACACAATCATTAAGACGATAAACGGAATGACCCCTTTGACAACTTCACCAAGCTTTTCTTTGGCAATCCCACTAACAACGAAGAGATTTAGACCAACTGGTGGTGTAATCATCCCAAGCTCCATGTTAATCGTCATAATAATAGCAAAGTGAATAAGGTTGATATCGAAATGTACAAGGATTGGTAATAAGATTGGTAATGTTATTAAAATAATTGAAACTGCTTCTAAGAACATCCCCATAACAAAGAATAAAATATTAACAATAATCATGAAAATCCATTTGTTCATATCACTTTCTGCAATCCAAGCACCAACTTGCTGTGGAACTTGGGCATTTGTTAAATACAAACCGAATAAGGAAGCGGCACCGATTATTAAGAAAATCATGGCTGTGATATTAATAGATTCTACTAGTACTTCTCGGAAGTCTTTTAGTTTCATTTCGCGATAGATGAAAAGTGAAACAATTAAACCATAAAATACGGCGATGACTGCGGATTCAGTTGGTGTTACAACACCAGAATAAATAGTACCTAAAATAAGGAAAGGTAAGAAGCCGCCCCAAATTGCTTTTAGGGACTTCCGCCAACGCACCTCCCAAGTTGCAGGCTCATCTCCCTTAAAGCCATTTCTTTTTGCGTAGAAGATGGCTGCAATGATTAAGATGCCAGTTAATGCAAGACCAGGAATAACGCCAGCCATGAATAATTCACCGATGGATTGTTCAGATGTAATACCATAGATGATTAAAGGGACACTTGGTGGAATTAAAATACCTAGCGTACCACCAGCAGCAACAAGACCCATCGAGTAACGTTTTTTATAACCTGCTGAAATCATTGCAGGAATCATTATAGAGCCGATGGCTGCAGCTGTCGCCGGGGAAGAACCCGAAATGGCAGCAAAGATTGCACAGGCAACGATAGTTACTACTGCAAGCCCTCCAGGAAGGTGACCAATCCAAGCACGTAATGCTTCGATTAAATATTTTGAAATACCACCACGCGCCATTAGCACCCCAGCAAGAACAAACCCTGGAATCGCCATCATCGGGAATGAATCAAGTGCAGTGAAAATTCGTTGTGGAATCATGTTCATATTAAAATCAATTTGGAAGAATACAAGAATAGTTGATAGTGCTAAACTGACTGCTACAGGTACGCGTAAGAAAAGTAAAATAAAGAAACTAAGTAAGAGGATTAGCATATTCTTCATCCTTTCCACGTAGAATATTGACTAATCTTTCTACGAATCTTAGTAAGAATAAAATACCTGAAATAGGTAGTACTAAGTAGACAACCCACATTGGAATGCCAATATCAAGTGACACCATGCCAGATGTATAACGGTTCTCTACTAGAACAAAGCCATAATACGTATAGATTAAGCAGAACAGGATACTTAAGCCTGTTGCGACTATGTCTAGAATTCGCTTCATCGAAGGTTTTAGTTGATCGTATAAAATGTCTACTTGAATATGTTGATTGTGGCGCAGTGCTAGGCCAAACCCTAGAAAAGTGCCCCAAATGATTGTATATCGAGCGAGTTCTTCTACCCAAGCTTGAGGTTCGTTGAACAAGTAACGCATGATTACGCCAAAAAAAATGAGTACTATACCAGTGACAAAAAAGAAACCAGCAAGAATCTCTTCTAAATAACCCCATGCTTTATGTAAAGCTTTCATTCTAATGCCTCCTTAAGATTGTCCATTTGATTTTTATCATTCAATAACAAAAGTACAAAACTGCAGTTAATATCGACATTTGTACTTACGGGCCGGTAACTTCCTTACTTCCTACAGATGTTGCTCCGATTAACACAATGTTTTAGCTGGAAATTTTATCACCCGCTAGTATGGAGTAAGTGTAAGCGATTTACCTATTAGAAAAAGAGTGAGTGTCGATACCATATCGACACTCAAATTTGAAGAACTATTTTAAATCACGAATACCGTTGATTAATTCTTCCGTAATAACTTCACCGAATTCTTTATAAACTGGCTCAAGTTCAGCCTTGATTTTCTCTTTTTGTTCCGGTGTTAACTCAATAACTTCAATGCCAGAGTTTTTAATGTTTTCATATGATTTTGCGTTTTCTTCAGAAGCTAAATCCCAAGCTAAAGTTGTTGCTTCCGTTAAAGAATCTTCAACTGCCGTTAGTAAGTCAGTAGGAATTTTATCCCAAAATGACTTATTTACAAAAATCGCATAGTCAAGACGACCATGTTCAGATACTGAGAAGTATTTTTGTACTTCTTGATATTTTTGTGTATCGAAGTTGTTAAATGTATTTTCTTGTCCATCTACAGTTCCTTGTTGTAACGCAGCATACGTTTCACCGAATGCGATTGTTGCTGAGCCGGCATGTAAAGCCTTGAATTGTGCCTCTAGCACTTTACCAGCCTGAGCACGGAATTTTAGCCCTTTAAAGTCTGCAACATTAACAAGTGGGTGTTTGTTATTTGAGAAATGTTTGAAACCATTTTCCCAGAAAACTAAACCTTTAATATCGTTATTTGCTAATTGATCGGATTCAAGAATTGTTTTGGCAACATCAGATTCAAAGAATTTACGTGCATGCGCTTCGTTTTCAAAAAGATAAGGCATGTCCACATATTGCCAACGTGGATCGATTTTCACCATTTTTGTAACTGACGGTGCAATCATATGTACGTTTCCAGATACTAACGCATCTAGCTCATCGTTATCGCCATATAATTGAGATGAAGGGTAAACTTCCACTTTCACTTTACCATCTGTTTTCTCTGTTACTAATTTAGCAAAAGCATCCGCAGCTTTCCCCTTAACGCTGTCAATGGATGTTACGTGAGAGAATTTAATGACAAGCGGTTTATCTTTTGTATAGCCGCCATCTCCTTCAGCTGCTGGAGCAGAAGTTGTTTCTTTTTTGTCACCACCACAAGCAGCAAGCGCTAGTACAAGCACAGCCATTAGTGACATGAAAATCCATTTTTTCATTGCAAAATCCCCCTAAAAAGTTTTAATTATAGTTAAAAGGACAACCTTTAAACTCAAGTTAATGATGTGATTGATTTTTAGGTAGTGCGTTAATATATTTGCTGTCATACTTTCCTGCATAGTAGTCATAAACAGGTTCAAAAGCTGACGCCCATTTTTGCACGTCCTGATTAGATAAGTAGTGAATATTAATGCATTCACAAGCTTCCATTTCTTGCAGACGTTCATCACTAAGATTCTTTGCAAGTTGCCACTCCCATTGTTGTACTTCTTCTAGCGTGTCAATGAGCAGTGTTTGTACAACCTTTGGTAAGGAGTCCCAAAACTCGTTATTCATAAGTAGTAAATAACCTAAGTAACCGTGATTACTAACCGTTAAGTAGTCCTGTAAAGAGTGAAGATTTTTACTAGTGATATTCGTGAATGTGTTTTCCTGACCATCGACATTGCCTTTTTGCAGCTGATTAAAAACGGTATTAAAATCAATCCTCTTTGGATAAGCATCAACACTGGAAAATTGCTCTGCTAAAATATCACTTGGCATAATACGCATCCGTAAATCTTTTAAGTCGCTAATATGTTCGATGGGCCGGATACTATTGCTTAGCTGCTTAAATCCGCTATCCCAAACTCCGACAGATAATAGATTATGTACGTTTAATTTCTTCATTAAAGATTGACCAACGTCACTATCTACATAGCTATGAACTTCATCAGCATTTTTAAATGCATATGGTAAATCCATAACTGACCACTCTGGTACAAGTGTTGTAATTTTAGAAATAGCGGGTGCAATCATTTGAATATCGCCGCGCAATAGTGCGTTTAATTCTTCTCCATCCTTATAGAGAACTCCGTTTGGAAACACTTGAATTTCTACATGGCCATTACTTCGTTCTTTAATGAGTTCAGCAAACTTTATTGCTGCCATTCCTTTTGGCGTATTTTCACCGACAACATGCGAAAATCGAATAACAATTTGTTCTTCATGACTTAATTGCTCATTATCAGCTGGATAATCACGTTGTTGACATGAAACTAACAGCATTATTATTAAAATGAGAACGCTAACAAAATGGATTTTACTACGATTACTCCACATATAATTCACCCCTAATCTATTTAAGATGTGAACGTTCTTCATTGTAGTATATCTATTCAAATAAACAATATTATGGTATTAATGGACATTTTGGTTTTTATGGTATACAACAATTTACTATTTTAAAAAACTGTTATAACACAGTTGGGCTAGCTATTAGTTAGCCCTCATGAATTTTTTGCTGTAAAAAAGTAAAGAATCTGCGACATTTCTTTGGGAAAAAAGCAGGGAAGACCCCGTGACGCTGGAGCGCCTACTGAGGCTTGTAGCTTATCCGTGGAAACGAACAGATTCTTGTTATTTCTATTGCTAATGCTTGAAGGACAATTGGTCACCTAGACAAATTATTTAATAGAATAGTATTTTGTTGGTCTACCTACTGAACCATATTTTAATTCAATATTCACAGTACCCTTTGTGGCTAAAAAGTCTAAGTATTTACGAACTGTTACTCTGGCCATTCCGACATTTTGAGCAAGTTGTTCAGAAGTAATCGAAGCTCTATGTGCCATTAGATAATCTAATATTTGTTGCATCGTAATATTGTTTAAGCCTTTTGGTAATTCAAAAGATTCCTGCTGAATACCCAGCAATTTATCGATATCCTCTTGGTTTACAGCATGCGTATTTAGTAACTTTTTTGTAGAGTTTTTATATTGTTGCAATGCTTTTTCAAAGCGTTCAAAACGGAAAGGTTTAATAAGGTAATCGATTGCACCAAGTCGGAGAGATTCTTGTACCGTTGGTGAGTCTCTAGCTGCTGTAATCATAATAATATCTGATGGAATACGCTCTGCACGAAGCTTTAGAAATAATTCCATGCCTGTCATATCTGGTAAAAACATATCGAGTAATATCAGATTTGGCTTTTTTGAAATAATTTTTTCATAAGCATCACGTCCATTGACTGATTCACCTACAAGCTGAAAACCATTTATTTTATTCAGAAATCCTTTATTCACTTCAAGCACCATTGGATCATCTTCTACGATAAAAACTGAAAGATTACTCATTTTCTTCAGCCACCCCCACTATAATAGTAATTACTGTACCAATATGGGCAGTAGATTCGACTTGGATCGTTCCTTTGTTAGATTCCACAATTTGTTTAACAAGTGCAAGTCCAATACCATGCCCTTCTTTTTTCTTCGTACTAAAGCCGTAATCAAAAATACGTTGTGGCAAACCTTCAATGCCTTTCCCACTGTCCTGTACTTCTATATATAAATGGTGCTTATCACCGATTATCGTTATATGAACATCCTTATGAGTACTTTCGAGACAGGCCTCCATTGCATTGTCCAAGAGATTACCAATGATTGTTACCATATCGCCACTTGAAAAGCCACTCATAAAATCAACAAGGTTAGAATCCTCATCAATTGTTAACTCTACACTGAGTTCTTTAGACCTCGAATATTTGCCAAGCAATAAACCTTGAATGGAATAGTCGTGTATTTTGTCATGTAAGCTACGAATGATTTCCTCTTCATCTGTTATTTCATCAATAATGAGACTTAAAGCATCTTCATTACGTTCGAGCTGAATTAGTCCAGCAATACTATGGAGTCGATTCATGTATTCATGCTGCTGTGCACGTAAAGAATCAACGAGGATTTTAATGCCAGTTAACTCTTCGGCTAACATATTAGCTTCTTTTCGATCTGTGAGCATAATGAGATAGCCTGCATTTTGCTCCAAAATACGAATTGGGAATGTGCGTACTAAATACATTTGTTCGAATATTAGGAGAGGGCGGTATACTTCGTGTTGCTGAATAGTATCCTCTGCAAGCCATGTATCTTTAAATAAAGTTTTACGGGTAACCTTCTGGCCAAAGAAATGCGTGTACTGCCTTGCTAATCTGTTAATAAACGTGACATTTCCACTTTCGTCAGTTGCTAATATCCCAATATCCATTGCTTGAATAATGCCGGAGCGTTCTTCCACAAGCCGAGCGATTTCATAAGGTTCTAAGTTAAATGTTTGGCGTTTTAAATGATTGGCTACCCAAACAGAACCCCCTAATCCTATCGCTAAACCCCAAAAAAGAGAGACTAAAATATCAAGTTGATATTCATCTAGCAGGTTATACCATTTTGGAGCAAGTAGGCCAACTGTAATGACACCAACTTGTTTTGTGCCTTCTTCATTCATAATCGGTACGAACGCACGAATGGAGTAACCCAGTACGCCGCGCGCCTTTGATATGTATTCATGCTGCGAAAAGGCTTCTATTTCGTCCCCACCTTCAAATACTGTACCGAGCTTACTCTCAGACGGATGTGAGTAACGAATTCGATTCATATCGATGATAACAATATAATCGACATCAGTTGTTAAGCGAATACGTTCAGCAATCGGCTGAATGATTTCAAAACCTTCGCGTTTCCCCACATTATTTTGAACCTCTGTTAGTTGTGAGACGGTTCTCGCGATAGCGATTGCACGTGCACCAAATTCTTTTTCAAAAGCACCGGCAAGATTATGAATCATAATTGCCCCACTGGTGGCAATCGAAGAGATGACTATAATGAACGAAAAGATAAACATCTTTAGGCGTAATGAAATATTTTTCATGGGAATGTAAAAGGAAAAGCAAGATAGCCTTCCTTCTATTAAATTCAACACCTCTTTTCCTCTTTACTTGCTATTGGAGTTAAACTAGGAACTTCATTCTATTATAAATTACCATAAATGAATAGCTTGTTGTAATACAATATCGGCTATTTTGTACTTATTTCACTTGTGTACTATAACAATTGTTACTTTAATAGTCTTATTGGAAAGGTTTATAGATATCGGTATATTATGTTTTATTTACAAGGAATTAACAAACATTGCATGTTAGAAAAATATATATTTGAATAATAAAAAATAATATGCATTTTAGTAAGAAGGGTAAAATATACAAAAGATTATTTTTATATTTTTACTATTTCATACATTAAAAGGAATTATTTAATGTTTATAAGCTTTTATTGAATCTTTTTGCGCAAAGAAATTTTGCTTATTAAAGTTTTTAAATTTCTCTTTCATTCTCAAAATTTCTGGATGATGAATAATGACAGCTTTCTTTAAAAAGGAGATTTTATATATATCACTGCTAAAAGGAAATAATAGAGCATGAAAAGAATGGCAGTGATATGTGAAAATATGCACAAATTTAATTATGTCAAAATAATTTATATATATTTGGATAATAGAGTAGAAAAATAATATTAGCTAAAAAATGTTGTGGAATTCGTTCTATAAACGGCTTTTTACTTAGGCGCTGTAAGGATTGAGGGATGAAAAATATATAGATTTTTTCAAAAAACTTTTTGGAGAAATAATATTTTTTAGAAAAACATCTTGCATTTGAATAATTCTAAGTGGTAAATTGTTTTACATGGAAGTTCATAAAATCTTCACAGGTAGCAAAAGAGGGGAGAAATGAGAATTTATGAATAAAAATAGATGGTTAATTGCATTATCTGCAATCGCTATTCACCTTTCGATCGGTGGAGCTTATGCATACAGTGTATACAAGCTACCAATCGTCACAGAAATGGGATGGAGCGAAACGAAAGTAACAGTTGCCTTTACCATTATGATGGGGCTTGCTGGTTTTTCAGCAGCGTTATTTGGTAGCTTAGTAGAAAAAATGGGTCCACGTAAATCAGCTATGGTAGCAGCAGTGTTATTTGGGGCAGGACAAGCTGGAGCAGGTGTCGCTATTTCAATGGATTCTGTAACATTGTACTGGTTAACATATGGTTTACTTAGTGGATTAGGTATGGGTATTGGTTATATTGCGCCTGTATCAACATTAGTAAAATGGTTCCCAGACCGTCGTGGTCTAGCAACAGGTATGGCTGTGTTAGGGTTTGGATCAGGTGCACTTATTACAGCACCAGTCGCAGCAAACTTAATGGAAGCAGTTGGCATTTCGACAACTTACTTTATTTTAGGAGCAAGTTACTTCACGTTAATGATTTTAGGGGCTTTATATATCGCACCACCGAAACCTGGTTATATGCCTGCCAACATGAAAGCAGCAGTTGAAAAGGGCAAAGGTGTGGTGAAACAAGATTTAGCTGTCATGACAGCACGAGAAGCAGTGAAAACGAAGCATTTCTGGATGCTATGGTCAATGCATTTAGTGAATGTAACTGCAGGTATTATGATGATTTCTGTTGCATCTCCGATGGCACAGGAAATTGTTGGTTTATCAGTTGCGGGTGCCGCAGCAATGGTAGGAGTTATGGGGTTATTTAATGGTGGCGGCCGTTTAATTTGGGCTGCTGTGTCTGACTATATTGGTCGTTCGAATGTCTTTGTTATTTTCTTTACGGCACAATTAATTACATTTATTGTGTTACCACATACGACAAACGTTATTATTTTCCAAGCACTTATTTTCTTAGTTGTTAGTTGTTATGGTGGTGGCTTCTCTAACTTACCAGCATTCGCAAGTGATTTGTTTGGTACGAAACAACTGGGGGTTATACACGGTTACTTATTAACAACATGGTCATTAGGTGGGATCTTTGGTCCACTTCTAGTGAGCACAATTAAAAATGCGTATGGAAGTTACATTCCAGTATTCTATGTATTTGCAGGTTTAATTGCAATTTCATTCATTATTTCACTTACTTTACGTGCAGATGTACGCAAACGTACAGCCTTAAAAGCTGCATCACAAAATGTTGGAGACGTCTCCGCTACACAATAATTAATACTTTCAATTCGCATTTGAACGTATAGACCGTATTAGTGTCATTTCGCACATGACGCTGATGCGGTTTTTTTTGTAGCAGTTGTTATACAACACTTGATTAATCTTCGTCTAACATATAACAGTGACTGATTGATGTCAACAACATTATGGAAAATAAAGTGATTTCGTTACTAAAAGAGAAATTTTGCTACGATATTATTGTGAACGTAGCAATACAGAGAAAAGTAATGGGAAAGTATAAGGTGTTAACATAAATGGGGTCCATTCATGGCCTACTCTAAGAAGTAAATATCCATCCAGATACGTTTGAAGCAAAGGTATGCCGAGGCTTAGTAATTATTTTGGCTGACTGATGCCTTAAAGGTTGAATCTTTTCAACAGGTTGAACGTATATAGAGTAATAAAGGAGGGGTAATGATATGGGCAAATTTTCATTAAACGACTTTGTTAACAAAACGCAACAAGATGACAACGTCAACGATTATTTTGAGTTAGAAACAGAACGTGTATTAGAAGTTAATTTAGATGGTGAAGTTTGGTCGAAGATGGGGGCAATGATCTCTTACATAGGAGATATTAAGTTTGAGCGTGAGCGTGTTATGGAGCACGGGCTCGGCAAAATGTTTAAAAAGGCCTTAACAGGCGAAGGCACGCAATTGATGAAAGCAAAAGGCCGTGGTCGTCTGTATTTAGCCGATCAAGGTAAAAAAGTTACAATCTTTGATTTGCAAAACGAAAGCATTTGTGTAAATGGTAATGATTTACTTGCGTTTGAGCCGAGTATCGAATGGGATATTCATTTGATGCGTAAAATGGCAGGAATAATGTCAGGTGGATTATTTAATGTAACATTACAAGGAAGAGGGAAAGTAGCGATTACAACCCATTTCGAACCACTAACCCTATTAGTGAAACCAGGTGAAACAGTGTATACTGACCCACATGCTACAGTAGCATGGTCCGGCAATTTAACACCTGAATTTAAAACAGATATTAGCTTCCGGACGTTTATCGGGCGTGGAAGTGGTGAATCCATTCAAATGGCATTCTCTGGCGAAGGCTTTGTCATTATTCAACCATTTGAAGAAGTCTATACTACGGGTGAAAGTTAATTGAACGTGTCCGTATTTTAGACAAAAGACATCGAGAAGTTCACTCTCGATGTCTTTTGTCATTTTTTATGTTTAGAAACCAGTAATATGACATACTCGTTTCGAACGAAGCATGGTGAGTCTGCGGGAAAAGCGGGAAGTCGAGAATCTGGACTAAGCGAAGCGAGGGTAGCAGCTCGGCCTCGCCCGCGGAAAGTCCGCCCGTAAAGGAAATCAACGGGTTTAATCTAAAGTTATTGTAAAATAAAAAATACTGTAGATAGGCCCAATGTTTTTTTGACTTTGTCGATAGTCTAAAGCGTTTCCGTAAATCTGGACATGCTTTTATTTAAATGAGTGTTATCTAGCAATGACGGTTATTCAGTTGCTTGTTCAGTAGTAAATTACGTGACATTATAATGCTGCGTTCATGCCTGCTATACGTCCCGTAACTAGAGCAGACGTAATATTATAGCCACCTGTATAGCCGTGAATATCTAGAATTTCTCCGCAGAAGAATAACCCTGTTTTTTTCTTAGAGGCCATTGTTTTCGGTTCGATTTCTTTCACGGATACGCCACCACCAGTAACGAATGCTTTTTCTAAGGATTGGGTGCCGCTAACAGTCATGGTGAAGTTGACGAGAAGTCGTGCCAAGTTACGCATTTTTTCTTGCGATAGTTCCATACCAGTCAATTGTACATCGATATCGGCATGCGCACATAAAAATAGTAACCAACGTTCAGGGGCAAGCCCTTTCCAAACATTTTTCACTGATTTTTTTGGATCTTCTTTCACAAGCTTGTTTAAATATTGCAGACAGGTTTCCTCATTATCATCAACAAGTGTTTGAATACGCATTGTAACAGGTTCATAGCCTGTTTTCATAAGTTCCTTAACGACAAATTGGCTACAACGTAAGACTGCCGGTCCACTTAGTCCAAAATGTGTAAAGAGCATGTCCATTTGATGGGTAACGAGCGTTTTGCCTTTTTTATTGAGCACTGAAACGGCAACATCGCGTAAAGCTAGTCCCTGGAGTTCACGATTTTGAATAAAATCTTCCTTCGATAAGACGGGCACCTCTGTTGGGAATAAAGTTGTCACCGTGTGTCCTGCACGCTCGGCCCATGGGTAGCCATCTCCAGTCGACCCTGTTTGAGGCACCGCTTTACCACCAACTGCCACGACAACCGATTTACAGCGTATTTCAGTGCCTTCTACTAGGCGGACACCAAGTATTTTTTCATCGTCCATCAGTAGTTTGCTGACAGGTGTGTTTAGACGCACCTCAATGTGTAGACGTTGCATTCTTCGAATAAGGGCATCCACCACGTCTTGTGCGCGATTAGAGACAGGGAACATACGCCCATGATCCTCTTCCTTTAATGCAACACCTAGCTCTTCAAAAAAGGCAATTATATCTTCATTATTATAAACAGTGAATGGACTATATAAAAAACGACCATTTCCAGGAATATGTTTAACGATTTCTTCTACAGGGAGTCGGTTCGTGACATTACAACGGCCACCGCCAGAAATGGCCAATTTTTTGCCGAGCTTTGTTCCTTTTTCAAGTAGTAATACTTTCTTTTTACGCTCTCCAGCGGCAATGGCAGCCATTAAACCAGAAGGCCCACCACCAATTACGATAACATCATACATATATGTGAACTCACTTTCTTTTCATTTTAGGAATCTTTCCTATTATACATGAAGTCTATATAGAGGGTGGCTTATTTCCATTGTAAATTAAACGAAAGTGTTTTATAATTTTTTATCTTGTACTTACGTGTGTAAAGTTATTCTAAATGAATACGAAAAAATAAGCGCCCGTAAGTACCCGATTGGTTTAACGAATAATCGGTGGAGAAATCCCCAGCGATTAAAATTTCACTTTATCGGCAATGACAGCATGAAATGAACGCTTTTTCGTGCTATGATGATAGAGGTTATGCACTAAATTATGAGGTGAAAAAATAGATGTGCGGATTTATAGGATATATTAATGGAACAAATGTGATTGATCATCACCAAACAATTGAAAATATGATGAATACTATTATTCACCGTGGTCCAGATAGCGGTGGTATTCATAGTGACGATAAAGTAACGTTGGGCTTCCGTCGTTTAAGCATTATCGACTTATCAGATGTGGCAAATCAGCCACTATATAGTGCGGATGGCAATATCGTACTAGTATTTAATGGGGAAATTTTTAACTTCCAAGATCTTCGTGCAGATCTTATTTCAAAAGGTCACACGTTTAAAACACAATCTGATAGTGAAGTAATTATTTACGGATATGTTGAGTATGGCGTTGATTTTGTAAAACAACTTCGCGGTATGTTCGCATTCTGTATTTGGGATAAAGAGAATGATTTGCAATTCATCGCTCGTGATGGCTTTGGTATTAAACCATTGTACTATTCAGAAAACACGACGGATGGCACATTTATTTTCGGATCAGAGATAAAAGCGTTTTTACCACACCCAGCATTCAAGAAGGAATTAAATAAAAATGCCTTACGCCCTTATTTAACATTCCAGTATTCTTCAATGGATGAAACATTCTTTAAAGGTGTGTACAAGTTACCACCTGCACACTATATGCTTATTAAAAATGGTCAAAAGCAAATTGTGCAATATTGGGATAAAAAATTCCATGCAAAAGACGCGCCGATTGAAAAATATGTAGAAGACATTCGCACAACCGTGAAAGAATCTGTAGAAGCGCATCAAATTAGCGATGTGAAAGTTGGTTCTTTCCTATCAGGTGGGATTGACTCTAGTTATATTACAGCATTACTACGTCCAGATAAGTCTTTTTCTGTTGGATTTTCTGATTATGAAGATATGTTCAATGAAACAAACTTAGCAAAAGATTTATCGGATACATTAAACATTCAAAACGAACGTAAGTATATTTCTGCGGATGAATGTTTTGCAGCATTGCCGAAAATCCAATGGCATATGGACGAACCACAATCAAACCCATCTTCTGTACCGCTTTACTTCCTATCCGAACTAGCAGCGAAGGACGTAACAGTTGTACTTTCAGGCGAAGGTGCAGATGAGATTTTTGGTGGTTACTCTTGGTACCAAAATTCAGGCAGAATGCAACAGTACGAAAAAGTTCCTTTTGGGATTCGTAAAGCGTTACGTGGTGTGGCAGAGATGCTACCGAAAAACCAGTATACACATTTCCTTGTAAAAGGTGGTCAATCAGTGGAGGAGCGCTTCATTGGGGAAGCGGTCGTTTGGGATGAGGATGATGCATTAAACGTCTTAAAATCTGATTACAAAAATGGCCCATCTGTCCAAACTATTACAAAACGAATTTATGACGAAGTACCAGGTGACGATGATGTTACAAAAATGCAGTATTTAGATTTAAATCTTTGGATGCCTGGGGATATTTTATTAAAGGCTGATAAAATGAGTATGGCGCATTCCATTGAATTACGTGTACCATTTTTAGATAAAGAAGTTATGGAATTGGCGAAAAATATTCCATCCAGATATCGAGTAAATGATATAGATACGAAATATGTTCTTCGACAAGCAGCGCATCAGGAACTACCTGAGGAATGGGCAAAACGTCCAAAGCTTGGATTCCCAGTACCAATACGTCACTGGTTACGTGAGGAAAAATACTACAATATGGTGAAAGACATGTTTACTACTGACTTTGCCAATGAATTTTTCGATACTAAGCAATTAGTTGGTTATTTAGATGAGCACTACGAGGGGAAAGCTAATCGTGGTCGTTATATCTGGACAGCTTATGTATTCTTAGTGTGGTATAAACAATTTTTCGTGGATATGTAATAGAGAAGTAGCTGTTCAAAAAGTCGGCATGATTTTTTGAACCGCTATTTTTTTAGCAAATAAGGCTATCTGCTTAAGATAGTGCCTTGTGAAAATATTTCGATGTATTTATGCGTCTGTTTTCCTATAAATATGTTAAGATAACAGGTGGTTTATTTATTTTGTCTTGGAAAATATATTTATAGTTCACAAAAAAGTTTGATTTTACAATGAATGGATGGATAAGATGTCCAATTTAATGAAAGGTACCGCGATATTAACAATGGGGATGTTTTTATCAAAGGTTCTCGGATTAATTTATATTTTTCCGTTTTATGCGATTGTTGGTGAGGAAAACATCGCGCTGTATCAATATGCATACATTCCCTACTCGATCATGCTGGCTGTAGCCATCTCGGGTGCGCCTATCGCTGTATCCAAGTTTGTTTCTAAATACAATGCAATGGGTGATTATCAATCAGGTCGTAAGCTCATGAAGTCGGGCATACTTATAATGCTGATAACAGGTTTTGTTTCATTTATTGCACTCTTTTTACTGGCAACGCCTATTGCGGGGCTTGTTATAAAAAGTGACGAACAGGCATTTTCAGTCGAGCAAATTGCATCTGTCATTCGCTGGGTCAGCTTTGCGCTAATTGTTGTACCGTTCATGAGTTTATGGCGTGGCTTCTTTCAAGGTTATGACAAAATGCAACCGACGGCAGTGTCACAATTAGTGGAGCAAATTGTTCGAATTGTCGTATTATTAGGTGGTTCGTTCTTAGTTGTAGTTGTTTTTAATGGAAAACCGCAAACTGCGATTTCCTTTGCAGTATTTGCAGCATTTATTGGGGCAATCGGTGGCTTAATCGTGCTGTATTATTACTGGAAAAAATATCAGCCGGAATTTAATATGCTGCGCAGTCAAAGTGTAACTTCTACGCAACTCCCGATGACGGATATTTATAAAGAAGTGATTACGTATTCGATTCCAATGGTATTTGTTGGAGTAGCTAACCCATTATTTCAGCTCGTTGATATGTTAACTTTTAATGGAGCAATGGCTTCAATTGGCTTAGCAGAAGTGACAGACAAATACTTATCTATGATTAACTTTACAACGCATAAGGTTGTCATTATTCCCGTTATGCTTGCCACTGGTTTTTCTATGGCTTTAGTGCCAACGATTACAAAATACTTTACACAGGGTGAGTATTTATCGTTACGCCATGCGATGGATAAAACATATCAATTATTAATCTTCATTACATTACCAGCAGTTGTTGGTATCTCATTATTAGCAAATGAAATTTACTTTATGCTTTATTCGGAAAGTGAAATGGGGGCAAATATTTTAGCTCACTATGCTCCTGTCGCTATTTTGTTTGCGTTGTTCCAAGTAACTGCAGCCCTTTTACAAGGGATCAACTTTCAAAAGTGGATTGTCTTCAGTTTACTTTCAGGTATTTTTGTAAAGCTCGCACTCAACATTCCACTGATTCGTTGGCTGGAGGCGGATGGTGCAATCCTGGCAACAGCAATTGGTTATAGTGCATCTATTGTTATCAATATTTTAGTACTAAAGAAAACGCTTAACTATAAATCAGAAATGGTAGTACGTCGTGTCCTACTAATTTCTCTTTTAACAGTGGCGATGGCGGTAAGTGTCTTAATCGTTCATAAACTTTTAGAGCTTATAATGGGACCTGTTGACGGAAAATTCTCAGCGTTAGTTTATTCTGTAATTTGTGCTACAGTGGGTATTTCTGTTTATGGTTTTTTATCGTTACGAATTGGCTTAGCACAAAAACTTCTTGGTGAACGATTGACACGTATTACAAGCAAACTGGGCTTAAAATAGGAGGAACTATGCGTTTAGATAAGTTACTGGCAAATATGGGCTACGGCTCACGTAAGGAAGTGAAGCAGCTCCTGAAGCAAAAGGCTGTGTCAGTAGATGGCACGTATGTAAAGGATGCGGCAATGCATGTTGATCCAGAAAAGCAGGACGTTTCTGTTTTTGGTGAACGTGTTCTATACACAGAGTTTGTTTACTATATGATGAATAAGCCGCCAGGGGTTATTTCTGCGACGGAAGATTTACGTGATGAAACAGTGATTGATTTATTAGAGCCATTACATCAACATTTTCAACCATTTCCAGTTGGTCGTTTAGACAAAGATACGGAAGGTTTATTATTGCTGACAAATGACGGTGTTTTAGCTCATAATTTATTATCTCCTAAAAAACATGTACCAAAGGTCTATTATGCACTTATAGAAGGTATTGTCACAGAGTCTGATGGTGAGGCATTCGCACGGGGAGTGGAGCTAGACGATGGCTATATAACAAAACCTGGCGAGCTCGTTATTTTAAAGTCAGCTCAACAATCAGAAATAGAGTTAACGATTCAAGAAGGCAAATTCCATCAGGTGAAACGTATGTTTGAAGCGGTTGGTAAACGTGTCACATACTTAAAACGCCTGTCAATAGGCAGCTTAAAGTTAGATGACAGCCTAGAATTAGGTGCATATCGTGAGCTAACTATTGAAGAATTAGCTTCCTTACAAAATGCAGATTAAACAAATCCTCGGTGCTATTCATATATAGTATCGGGGAATTTTTATATACATATTTATCCCAATAACTGTATAATATGATATATCAATAAAAGGTTTTTATGTAATCTAGGGTAAGATACAAGTTCAATGTTCAGAAAAAATGATAGGAAAATGACTAGAGGGTAAGTGAATGAATAAACTGCGTTTAAAATTATTACTGTCTTTAATTGCCTTTGCACTAATACTTGTTGTCGTTATTTCTTACGTCAACAGGGAGATTCTAGTGGCAGATATTGAACAACAGCAAGCCATTAATCGAACGTTAATTGAAAATCATATTCTTACTGATATGCAATCCGTAGATAATGCACATTTGTATTTTGACAATAATATCTCTGATAAGATGGAACAAGAGTTGCAAGCATTGGCTATATATTATGAAAAAAATCCAAACATCGCTACATGGGATTTACAGCAAATGAAAAAACAACATGGCATGGATATATACATATTAGATCAAACCAATACCGTCATTTACACGACATTTAAACAAGATAAAGGATTGGATTTTTTGACTTGTTGTAAGCGCTTTTCTGCTTTATTGGACGAACGAAGAGAGAGTGGAGAATTTTACACAGATGGTATTGATGTTTCCACGACAACAGGGGAATATCGCAAATTTAGCTACTTAGCAACGCCTGACAAAAAATATTTACTAGAATTAGGCATTCAATTAAATGAGTTCCCCGTATATCGAACATTCAATTTTGAAAAAACCGCACACTATTTAGTAGAAAAATATAATGATTTATTGGAAGTACAAACAATTAATGCTGGAGGTATTTTTTTTGATTACTCACAATCTGCACGAATTACTGTGGAAAATCAATCGACAACATTTCAGCAACATTTTAAGCTTGCTAAACAAACGATGAAGCCGACTGAATACCAAATAAAGTTAGAGAATGGTTATATTGAGACTTATCGTTTTTTACCATATGAAGCTGAGACAGAGCGAGGAGAATCAACAAGAAGGGTAGTCTATGTGAAATATGATAACCGTACGGAATTAGTGGCGCTAGCGAAAAATACGAAGCAGTTTTGGCTACTACTTATGATCGCGTTAATTACCTCCCTTATCTTACTATTGGTTATTAATCGTTTGCTGTCAAAAACCATTCAATTAGCAACTTATGACCCACTAACGAGTGTGTATAATCGTGCCACCTATATTAGCAAGATGGACAGCATATTGAAAAAAAGAAAAACGAATAAACCAGGTTTGCTACTAATTGATTTAGATAATTTTAAGCAAGTGAATGATCAATTCGGCCATGCAGAAGGTGATAGGATACTTATTGAAACAGCAAAAATTTTAAATCAAGAGGTAAAAAGTAAAGGTTTCGTTGTAAGGTTTGGTGGTGATGAGTTTGCCATTGTGTTATACGATACGAAAGAAAATCAATTGGAACAATTAGCAAATTCTATTTTGGAGAAAATTCGGCAAATCAAATTCGAAGATGTTAAAATGCAAAGTTGGTCTGTTCTGTCAGTTAGTATGGGGGGAGCCACTTGTGAAGAAATGAATGAATCTGAAATAAGCTTATTTGAAAGGGCAGATAAAGCACTATATCAATCAAAGAAAGCAGGGAAAGACCAATACTCAAAATATAACGAAGTCGCTGTAGGGCAATAATAATCCTACATGACAGACAAAGTGTCAGCAGATTTATCAATGTTGGTATTAGCATGTTAACGCAACTTACTGATGTATTATAAAAAATTCGCTTAATCCGGTCGGCAGTGAGCCAAGTAAAATCTCACAGTATGCCTGCGGATTGTGAGCGAATTTTTTTGCAATATTTATAAGGTAGATTGCCCAGATTTCGCTTTGTAAAACAAAGAACCACATAGAACAAGGATAGCAATCACAATATACATAGCATCTAGATAATGAGTGAGTAGCCAACCACCAATAATCGGGCCTATAAAACCACCTAAATTTTTAAATTGTGAAGCGCCTAAATAAGTTGCCTTTTGTGTATCGGGGGCAATTTCGTCAATCATGACATTCATTGTAGGGAATGCAAAAATTTCACCGATTGTAAATAATATCATCGCTATTATAAAGAGTGGATAAGTATTTGATAGGCCAAACAGTATAAGACCTACTGCAAAGAACAAGATACCTACAAGCAGTGTTGCTCTCGATGAAAAACGCTCTGACAGGATACTAATTGGTAATTGAAGTAATAAGACCACCGCTGCATTCAATGAAATAAGTAAGGAATAGAGTTTAGCTCCATCCTCAATTTTTAGTTCGATTAGTTGAGGAAGCGTTGAATCAAATTGAGAGTAACCAATATTTATTAATATCGCACCAGCAATGAAGCTCAGCAGCACACGATTTGTTAAGAGAATCGTGAAGGTTTGTAGGATTTTTGTTGGTGTTGTTGCTTTTTGTTGCTGCATTTCATAGCGATTTAACACGAAAAATAAAAATATGGCATAAATGATGTACATGGCACCTGTCAGTATAAACGGGATGCTAGGACTAGATAGTTGCGCGATATATACTCCAATAATTGGACCAATTACTGCGGCAATATTGATAGCGGTATAGCGCAACGAAAATAATCTTTTTCGTTTGTCTGCCGGTGTGAAGTCAATCATCAGTGCTTGTGTTGAAGGCTCGAAAAATGAACGACATAGACCATTCAAAGCGTTTAATACGACAAAGAGCCAAATGGTATGAGCAGTTGCAAAGCCGAAGAAAACGATGCTCCATACGAGAATCGTCAGCAAGATAACACTTTTTCTACCGAAACGATCTGTCAAATAACCGCCGAAGAATCCCCCTACAGTGGAAATTAATGGAGCAATTCCGATTGTCAGACCAATCTGTAAGGGTGTTGCGTCAATTTCATTATGTAGATAAATAGCTAAAAAAGGCATCGCCATAAAGCTTGCAATGCGCGTAAAAACAGTCCCGCCTAAAATAATCCAAACAAGTGGGTGAAACAGCTTGGAAAGTTTCATACAAAATCCTCCTCTCAACATGTAGAATGTTACGAGTGTAACGGATTGTAAAGATACTGTAAATAGCAAAAAAAGAATGACCCCGACGAAAGGTCATTCTTTTTCTCATACAAAAATGCTTTACGCTTTAGGCGTAAAAACTAAGACGTCATTTTTACTTTTTTACTCGTCGTTGTCCATTTGCCTCGACTTGGACTCATCACCAAATCGTTAAAGGCTAACACGTTCAAATCTCTTTGAACGGTGCGAGGAGTGATGCTAAACTCTTCGACTAAATCCTGTGTAGACACGGTTCCTTTGTCTAAAATAAACATGTACACGTCTTTAATACGATTAAGCATTCGATCAGTAGTTGGTTTCATAAATGAACCACTCCTTCATCTTAATTCTCTTGGCAAAGACTAGCGGACGACAATATGTGCGGAGTGCACTTAGGCTCTTAAGTTGCTGCCTTAGACATCCCCTTTTCTAATTTTTATGTTCAGAACGATTATTCTGATAACTTCATTATATAAAAAAACTAGCTGTTTTTCTAGTGAATACGATTGAAATTTACAAATCATACACAAAGTTTATACTGTATTTTGTGGGAATTAGTGCAATAGATGCTATATGTGGTAGTGTTAGATAAATATATAAAGGATCATTAGCCAATTGATTGTAATTTTTGGTGTAAAGAGTAGAATAATCTTATTATATTGGAGGAGGTGCATGTCATGGATTGGTTACAGGCTGCAAAAGAAAGACAAGATGAGTTAGTACAAGAGCTACAGGAGCTTGTGCAAATTAATAGTGTACTGGATGAAACGACAATAACGACCGAAGTACCTTTTGGTGAAGGTCCGCTAAATGCACTTGAATGGTTATTAGCAAAAGGTCAATCTGAAGGTCTAGAAACAAAAAATGTTGATAATTATGCTGGACATATACAAATGGGTCAGGGTGAGGATTTACTCGGTATCTTATGTCATGTAGATGTTGTGCCAGTTGGCGATGAAGCGAACTGGACATACCCACCTTTTAGTGGAACGGTTGTGGATGGTAAGCTATTTGCTCGTGGTGCAATTGACGATAAAGGTCCAACAATCGCAGCTTGGATGGCAATGAAGCTAGTAAAAGATGCAGGCGTTCAACTAAACAAACGTATACGTATGATTATTGGGACGGATGAAGAGACAGGCTTCCGCTGTGTCGACCACTATTTTAAACAAGAGGAAATGCCAACAATCGGTTTTGCACCGGATGCAGATTTCCCGCTCATTAATGCAGAAAAGGGCATTGCAGAGCTTGGGTTCTCTCAAAATAAAATGGGGGATGCAACAAAAGAGCAACTACTACTATTTAATGCAGGGAAGCGCCCAAATATGGTACCAGATTATGCAGAAGCAACAATTCACTTAGTTTCTTCACAATTGGAACAGAATTTTCAAACATTTTTAAGTAAAAATCAGCTAGAAGGCTCTTTATTAATGGATGGTTCTCGCTATATAATAACTATCAAAGGGAAAGCAGCTCATGCAATGGAACCTGAAAAAGGCGGCAATGCGGCTGTTTATCTTGCAGCATTTTTACAACAAGAGCTGACAACAGAGGTAAGTAAGCAATTTGTTGACTTTGTGACCAATGTATTTCATCATGACCATTATGGCCACGCCCTTGCCTTACAGTTTGAGGACGATATGTCCGGTAAAACGACATTAAATCCAGGTATAGTAAGCTATGATGTGACCAAAGGTAGCAACATAGTCATCAGTATGCGCTACTCTGTAACGTATCCATTTGATGAAAAAATGACAGAAGCTCAACGCTTAGCTGCCGAACAAGGGTTTTCACTGGATATTCAGGATGACTCAAAACCTCATTTTGTGAGTGAAGATGATCCATTAATTCAAGCGTTAGCAGGTGTCTATCGACGACATACTGGTGATTATGAAACCCCACTGCTATCTACTGGTGGCGGCACGTATGCGCGCGTAATGAAAAAAGGCGTGGCATTCGGTATGCTATTCCCTGGCGAGCCAGATGTAGCGCATCGTGCGGATGAATACGTTATTGTAGAAAACTTAGTGAAAGCTGCAGCTATCTATGCAGAAGCAATTGTTGAACTTGCAGGGCAAAAATAACTGAAAAATGAAAAGGATGAATGGACATGGCATACTCATTATTGAATGATCAAATCGTTGAAGAAGGAACTATTGTAGTATCACCAGAAGACCGTGGTTACCAGTTTGGTGACGGCATTTATGAAGTAATCAAAGTATATAACGGAAATATGTTTACAGCACAAGAGCACATTGATCGTTTCTATGCCAGTGCCGAAAAAATTCGTCTTGTCATTCCTTATACTAAAGACGTTTTACACAAATTATTGCACGATTTAATTGAAAAAAATAATTTAGACACAGGTCATGTGTACTTTCAAATTACTCGTGGTACCAATTCTCGTAACCATATCTTCCCGGATGCGAGTGTACCAGCTGTACTAACAGGTAATGTGAAAGCTGGCGAGCGTTCAATCGAAAATTTCGAAAAAGGTGTAAAAGCAACATTAGTGGAAGATATCCGTTGGTTACGTTGTGACATCAAATCATTAAATTTACTTGGCGCTGTACTTGCGAAACAAGAAGCATCTGAAAAAGGTTGCTACGAAGCAATCTTACATCGTGGTGATACGGTAACTGAATGTTCATCTGCGAATGTTTATGGTATTAAAGATGGTAAACTTTATACGCACCCAGCAAATAACTACATCTTAAACGGTATTACACGTCAAGTTATTTTAAAATGTGCAGCAGAAATTGGTTTACCAGTAATTGAAGAGCCGATGACAAAAGGCGACTTATTAACTATGGATGAAATCATTGTATCATCTGTATCTTCAGAAGTGACTCCAGTAATTGATGTAGATGGTCATAAAATTGGTGCTGGTGTTCCTGGTGAATGGACACGCAAGCTACAAAAAGCATTTGAGGCAAAATTACCAATTTCAATCGAAGCGAAATAAAAATATGTCGTTAAAAAGGGCTACTCAAACCTTGATTGTCAACCAAGGTTTTAGGGTAGTTCTTTTTTATAGAACAAAATATGGATGTTTTCTCCTGAAACGTCATGTAAAATAAAAAAAGATGATGATTTACATGGGCAGTAAGATTGGAGTGACCTTAAAATGGCACAATTAGTAAAGATACAAGATTATGTTTCGCGTTATCAAATTGATTTAGCTAGATATCCAACACAATTTGTACGGTTAAAAAAAAACCAATGGGAACGTGTTAGACGTCAATGGGAGTCGGGAGAAGAGATTAGTGAGTGGCAGCATGTCGACAATGATTCAGAAAATGAGCCATTTGAGGAAAAAGTGCGCTTTTCGTTAATTAAAAAGATTTTTGCTGGTCGTCAGAAGGAAGACATCAAAGAAGATATTGAGCAGCTAGAGGTAACGAATGATTTTGTGAATGAAGAGGATATAATTCCAGAAGAGGAAACGACGTTAACATTTGAACCTAAGATAGTGTATGCGCCGCAGTCTATACACGAATTGAAGCGGATGTTCATCGATCAATTTTTCCATTTCCAAATGAAGTGGGCGAGCTCAACTTTGCGAGAAAAATCGTATGTCGATCCTCGATTTATGCGAGACTCATTATTACGCACTTTATTGCAAAATTTACCGGATAATTATTTAGTGTTCTATTATCCTATTTTACAGGTGCGCAAAGCACCAATTGAACTTGATGTTGTTTTAATGTCACCAACAGAATGTATTTGTATTACAGTGCTTGAAGCTGATAATCAAGCAGTGTATGTAGGCAGTAGCGAAAGATTTTGGGTGAAAAAGGTTGGCACAAAGGATTTTAAAATACTCAATCCTATGATCAATTTAAGCCGCATGGAATCGGTTTTAACACAGTTATTTAAGCAAGACAACATAGATATGCCTATTCGAAAAGTTGTGTTAACACGTAATGGCTATTTCGATTATCCGGGATCATCCTTTAGCATACAGTTTGTGGATCACCGCAATTATGGGGAATGGATGCAGCAGTTGAAAAAGGTTTCCTCTCCTATGAAGCATATGCAAATACGCGCTGCACAAACGATTTTAAATAATGTGCAAACGACGTCCTTTAACCGTGATATTTGGCAACAAACATCGCAGCCATCAACTGAGGATTAATATATGGTTGTATTATTTATTGTAAATGAGGCTGCTGGGAATGGGAAAGGAAAGAAAGTTTGGCGCCGTCTTCAACAGCATTTAACCATGAACTATGAAGTTGCCTTTACAAAATATGAAGGGCACGGACTTGAAATTGCAAGGCAATGGGCACATGGTACACAAACCAAAAAGCTCATTGTCATTGTAGGCGGGGATGGCACGATTCATGAAGTTGTCAGTGGTGTTGTACATAATGACCTTATTGTCGTAGGAGTTGTACGCGCGGGCTCAGGGAATGATTTCGCACGATATTTTCCGATATTTCGAAATGCTAAACAAATTGAGAGTTATTTACGGAATGAATTAATAGGAATTTCGATGGATGTAGGAATGATTCAGCTTGGAACAATGCAAAATAAGCTATTTGTAAATAATGCAGGTATTGGCTTCGATGCATATGTTACGAAGCAGATTAATAAGTCACGACTTAAATATTATCTCAATAAAATTGGGCTTGGTAAACTCTCCTATGCTGTAGCTGTTGTGAGAGGGTTATTTAGTTTTGAGCGTTTTAATGTGACAGTACGAACAAACGATCAAGAGTGGTATTTCAAGGAGGCATGGTTTGTCGCCATGAGTAATCAGCCCTATTTTGGTGGCGGCATGAAAATTTCACCTATGTCAAAACCCGATGATGGAAAAATTGAAGTGACGATTGTTTACGGTATTTCACGTTTGAAATTATTGCTTGTTTTTGCGACTGTTTTTTTCGAAAAGCATACTAGTTTTAAAGAAATTACTTTTTTGCAAAACAATCACTTTGAGATTATCGTGGACTCTGACAAGATTGATAGTCATGCGGATGGAAACTATATTGGTGAAATTGAGCAGGAGACGATTATTCATTGTACAGTAAAACAGCGCGCATGGAAGATTATGGATAAATGAAGAAACGTCATTTTGCAATAATTTTATGCGAAATTGATGGTTTTACGTTATACTATAAAAAATCATTAAATAATTACCTAGAAGGAAATGAGGAAGAACATTGAGATTAAGAAATAAGCCTTGGGCAGAGGAAATGATTACAAGTCATCCAGAGGTGATCATTCCAAATCCTGAAGACTTTAAAGGAAATTGGCAAGCTGTTTTTGGCAATGACAATCCGCTACATATTGAGGTTGGTACAGGAAAAGGGCAATTTGTGACAGGGATGGCCTTACAAAACCCAAGTATCAATTATATTGGTATAGAGCTTTATGATAGTGTGATAGTTTGTGCATTAGAAAATATCTTAGAGGCTAAATCTCCAGCAAATTTACGTTTATTAAAAGTAAATGGTGCGGATTTATATAAATTTTTCGAGAAAAACGATGTAGAACGCGTGTATTTGAATTTCTCAGATCCTTGGCCAAAACTTCGCCATGCAAAGCGTCGTTTAACGCATGAGGGTTTTTTGAAATTATATGAGTCGATTTTAGTTGATAATGGGGAGGTCCATTTCAAAACGGACAACCGTGGCTTGTTTGAGTATTCGTTAATTAGTATGTCTGAATATGGCATGTTATTGAAGTATGTATCACTCGACCTACATGCGAATATGCCTGAGGATAATATTATGACAGAATATGAGCAGAAGTTTTCTGCAAAGGGGCAACCAATTTATCGTCTAGAATCACAGTTCATCACAAAATAGTTTTCTAGGGGGAGTATGGATGGATCAATTACAGTTTCACAACATGTCATTATCATGGCTAAACGGGGGTGTCACTTGCCTTGATGGCGGTGCAATGTTTGGTGTTGTACCAAAGCCACTTTGGTCACGTAAATATCCAGTAAATGAAAAAAATCAAATCGAATTACCAACCGAGCCTATCTTAATTCAATATGAAGGTAAAAACTATATTATTGATACAGGTGTTGGCTTTAACAAGTTAAATGAAAAGCAATTACGTAACTATGGTGTAACTGAGGAATCTACATTAGCTGATAGTTTACAGGAGCTTGGTTTAACGACTGCAGATATTGATGTTGTGTTAATGACACATTTGCATTTCGATCATGCTGGCGGTTTAACACAATGGGAAGGTAATGTTTTAGTCCCTACATTCCCAAATGCAAAAATTTACGTGACAAAGATTGAATGGGATGAAATGCGTAAGCCAAATATTCGCTCGAAAAACACGTATTGGAAAGAAAACTGGGAGCCCGTACAACATTTAGTGGAAACCTATGAGGGCAAATTACAAGTAACACCAGGCATCGAAATGATTCATACAGGTGGTCATAGCAATGGACATGCTATCATTAAATTAACACAAAATGGTGAAGTGCTATTGCATATGGCGGATATTATGCCAACACATGCTCACCAGAATCCGTTATGGGTATTAGCATATGACGATTATCCAATGACGAGTGTATTTGCTAAAGAAGGTATTATGAAAGAAGCACTAGAAAACGGTTATGGATTTATTTTCTATCATGATGCATATTACCGCATGATTAAATGGGATGCGACGGGCAAGGAAATTGTAGATAAGTTAGAACGTAGCAGACAAGCTGTTATTACTTTCTAACCAGGGAGAACGTGTGAACCTTTGTGTTCACGCGTTTTTTTATGCTCACAAATTATAGATTTGTAGAAAAATCATTTCGCAATGGTAAAAAGGGAAGTCATTAATTTTGTATGATTCAGCTATGTGAGAACGTCTACTTTCTGATTATTGATAACACACATTGTCCAGTAAGAGTCCGCGAGCGACTAGCCCCCTTATAATAGCTTCGGTCAGCCGAACTATTCCACTGCCGTGGCTGAAATCTCTCATACGTGCGCATAATTTTTTTTGATAATATAACCATCGGGAAAAATCGTTCTATTCCTTTTAATCGTTATCATCAAAGAGAAGGCCATTTGCTGTTCAAAGACCTACAAGTTGCGTAGCGACGCAGAAATACCGCCAACAGAGGGCAAGCCTAAGTTTTCGAAAAATTGTTTTGGGTTTTTTCGTGAACATTTTGGAAAATATGATACACTAAAAGCTATACTAAAACACAAAAGAGAGTTGAAATAACGATGGCAATGGAGCAACCATTTTTACCAATATTATTAGGGTCAGATATGAATGCATATGGCATGGCACGTGCATTTTACGAAGCATATGGCATTAAACCACTCGTACTAGGACGTTCACATTTAACGGCTACACAGGATAGCCATATCTTAGATTTTCAAGAAATAGATCGTCTTAATGAACAGGACGTATTCGTTCCTGCACTCGCAGAAGTGGCAAAAAAATATGCAGATAAAAAATTACTGCTACTTGCTTGTGGTGATGATTATGCAAAACTAATCATTAAAAACAAACCCGCATTACAGGAGCATTTTACAGTACCCTATATTGACGAATCCTTAATGGATGAAATTTTACTGAAAGAAAACTTCTATAAAATGTGTGAGAAGTACAACTTTAAGTATCCAGGGACGACAACGGTAACGGCTGAAAATTATCATTCCTTTACACCACCGTTCGATTATCCAATTATTTTAAAGGCATCGAACTCAGTAGAATATTGGGCTTGTAAATTTCCAGGAAAGAAAAAAGTTTTCATCGCGCATGATGAAGCAGAAAAAACAGCAATTTTAAAAGCAATCTATAGTTCGACCTACCAAGATACAATGATTATTCAAGAGTTCATCCCAGGAGATGATTCTTATATGCGTGTTTTAAATGCGTACGTAGGAAAAGACGGTAAAGTTAAGTTAATGTGTCTTGGTAACCCTATTTTGGAAGAGCATTCACCAGAAGGTATTGGTAGTTATGCAGCAATTGTTACAACATATGATAAAGAATTAATGGACCAAGTTCGTTTCTTCTTAGAGGATATAGGTTATACTGGTTTTGCAAATTTTGATATGAAATATGATATACGTGACAAACAGTATAAGTTGTTTGAAATTAATTTACGTAACGGCCGCTCAAGTTATTATGTTACAGCAAGTGGTCATAATTTAATGAAATACGTAGCTGATGACCATATGTTAAATATTGAACAAGATGTAACCTATGTCGAGGACAAGCATTTGTGGATGATTATTCCAAAGGGTGTACTCTTTAAATATGCATCGAATGAAAAACTAAAGTTAGAAGCGCAAAAATTGATTCGTGAAGGGAAGTATACGAACTCACTTTACTTTAATGAGGATATGAATGCGAAACGTTGGGTGAAGCTAACGTTAAATAATTTAAACTACTACAGAAAATACAAAAAGTATTTTAATAATAAAGGACTATCTGAGTAAAATGAAAAGGGGCTGTCTCATATATTTGAGGCATCCCCTTTTCTGTACAAATGCAGCAAAAGATTAAAAATCTAGAATTTGACTCGAGTAGGTTTAACTAGCAATTAGTGGGCATGAAAAAAATGCCCACTGATTGAAGTGCTTTACACTTCTGTTAGGTCAACAACAACGCCAGAACGAGCATCAGCGGCAAATTCGAATGTTTGCATTTCACCCTCATGCATGCGTGAAATACCACCACGGTAAACAGGAATTGTCATGAAACCATTCGTGAAACTATCTGTCTTCATATAAATCCACGAACCGTCTATCGGTGCATCCTTTTTAAATTCTTTTTTTATGTTTTCAAGTACTTGTCCAGCAGGCACATATGGAGAAACTTTTTCACTTGCTTCTTTAATAATGACTGCGGCGGCTAGGCCTGTTGCAACACCAATTAAAAAATCGCGTAATTTCATGGTTTTATCCTCCTTTTCCTATAACTTCATTTTATCATAGCTCAGAGAGTGAATGCACGTTCATAGTTGGGGACTATTATGAAATATATCAATATTTCGACTTCGGAAATAAATATGATACAATAGCAAGGAAGAAAATTCTACTTCGTGGGGAGAGAGTCATCATGAATGAGGAAACATTACAATTATTCAAAACATTAACTGAGTTACCAGGCGCACCGGGTGATGAACATGCAGTACGCGCGTTCATGCGTTCTGAGTTAGAAAAATACTCTGATGAAATCATTCAAGATAATTTAGGTGGTATTTTTGGTGTAAGGCATAGTGATGTAGCAGATGCACCGAAAATTTTAGTAGCAGGTCATATGGATGAAGTGGCATTTATGGTCACATCAATTACAGACAACGGCATGATCCGCTTCCAAACGTTAGGCGGTTGGTGGAATCAAGTAATGCTTGCCCAGCGTGTTGATGTGTTTACAAAAAATGGTCCAATTCCTGGAGTCGTGTCCTCGATTCCACCTCATTTACTAACAGATGCTGAACGAGCAAAACCAATGGATATAAAAAATATGTTAATCGATGTTGGGGCCGACAGTAAGGATGATGCTATAGCAATCGGTGTACGTCCAGGTCAATCAATCATTCCTGTATGTCCCTTTACACCGATGGCCAATCCCAAAAAAATTATGGCAAAAGCTTGGGATAACCGATATGGCTGTGGACTTGCGGTTGAATTAATGAAAGAAGTCAAGAATGAAAAATTAGCTAGTCATTTATATTCTGGTGCTAATGTGATGGAAGAGGTTGGGCTACGAGGTGCTCAAGTATCAGCAAATATGATTAAACCAGATTTATTCTTTGCATTAGATGCTTCTCCTGCAAATGATGTATCTGGTGATAAAAATCAATTTGGTCAGCTTGGTAAAGGAACATTGTTACGAATTCTTGATCGTTCAATGGTAACACACCGTGGCATGCGTGAGTTCATTTTAGATACAGCGGAATCAAATCATATTCCGTATCAATATTTTGTATCACAAGGCGCTACAGATGCTGGTCGTGTACATACTGCAAATGATGGTGTTCCTAGTGCTGTCATTGGCGTTTGTTCACGTTATATTCATACTTCTGCATCAATTATTCATGTTGATGATTACGCTGCAGCGAAAGCATTAATTGTAGAATTAGTGAAAAAAGCGGACCGTTCGACATTAGAGTCAATTCGCGCTAATGTATAAAGTAAAATGAAAGATGCCTATTAAGGCATCTTTTTCTATATATAGAAAGAGGGATATTCATGAACATAGCGATTGGTACTACAAATAAAGCAAAAACTCAAGCAGTTGAAGCTATCGTTAAACAATATTTTGAAAAAGTTGTTTTTACATATGTCAAAGCTGACTCTGGGGTGTCTGACCAACCTATAACAACAGAAGAAACAAGACAAGGTGCGATAAATCGTGCCAAAAATACATTGCATGCTACAGGTGCAGCTTTATCTTTTGGACTGGAAGGCGGTGTTACTGAAATGGAAGGTGACATGTACATCTGCAACTGGGGAGCTCTTGTCTTAGCGGATGGCACAATTTTCACGGCCTCTGGTGCACAAATTATATTGCCAAAGGAAATTGCCCGGGAAATAAGAGCTGGGAAGGAACTTGGTCCTGTTATGGAAGCATATACACAGCGTCTGGATATTCGCCAAGGTGCAGGAGCTGTAGGTATTTTTACGCAAAATGTGGTAAGTCGTCAGTCTATGTTTGAGCATATTGTCGCGCTGTTAATTGGACAATATTTGTTCACATTAGCAGCTGAATAGTGTCTTTGAACTAGTGATATTGGTGCAGAGTAGTTGCAACTTTACTAAATTTTTTTTAAAATAAAAAAAAGTTAGCAATGAAAGGAAGATAGAAATGTCTCGTAAGTGGCTACAAGCATTGACTTTACTGCTTTTGATTTTGGGACTTTCTGGCTGCAATCAATCTGTCGATGAACAAATTGCAAGTGGACTTAAAATAACGGAAACTGTTTTTGCCGAGAAGCCAGAAGACCATACAGATAAAATAGGAGATATTCAATTATTTTTACCGACTAAATTCAAAATCGAGGACAGCTCAGATAAATATAATATTTTAATATCTAAGGGAAAAGAATCTTATATTCTTTTCATCAATGATCGGGAAGAATCAGACAGCAAACTTTATTATAATTTATTAAAAGAAGACAGCTCAAAAGAAATTATCAAAGAGCATACTTTTGAAAAAGACGAAAGTTTCGGGTTTTCAGCTATCTCTAAAACAGAGAAAGAGAATGAATTTGAGCTAATTGTTAGTAGTGGGGGCGTAAAAATGACGACCATTTCACAAGCTAAAAATATTGAAGATAATCTACATGAGATGACGAAAATCGTTCATTCGGTTAAGATTAAATAATTGCATAGTTTTGAACACAACGGTTGACAAACATGTGAGCCGTTTTTTATTTTGAACTTTATTCAGGGGTCGCCAAAAAGTTGGCTGAATAAAATTTAAAACTATGATTGATGTCATGGATTTTAAAAGGATAAAATTGTGGATGTTAGATTTTACAATGCTATTGTATATGCTGGTAAACGAAGAAGCAACAGGCGCAATGACTAAGTTGTTCTGCATAGGTGTTTCAATAGCTTTGGTGAATGACTGACTATAATACAAGCCTAAGGGCAATTATTTAATCACAGACACACATTTATACGGAGACGTATTTGATAGAAAGGACGTGTACTAGGTGAAGCAAATAACATCAGAGCAACTTGTGTCTTTGTTAAAAAGACAATTAAACGAGCAGAAATTCGATTTTGAATTTGACAAAAAGCATGATAAATTACGCTTAAACCATAAAAAAATAGGGAAAGGAATGGATCTTTCCTTACCAGGTATTTTAGCAAAATATAGTGAAAAACAAGAAGTGGCTCTCAACGAAGTCGTATATACAATTGAACAAACCTTCATAGCAATGGAGCAGGAGATGGAACAAGGGTTCCAAACAGCTACGCAAATTTTCCCTGTGATACGTGCTACATCCTACCCACAAGCATCAAAAGAGGGGCATGCATTTATCACTACAGAACATACGGCAGAAACGAGGGTTTTTTATGCACTTGATTTAGGGAAAACATACCGTTTTATCGATGAGTCAATGCTAGAGGCACTCCAATTGACAGTAGAGCAAATTCGTGAAATGGCACGTTTTTCTGTCAAGCAGTTACCAACTGTCTATAAGAAAGATGAAGTAGCTGGTAATGTCTTTTATTTTGTGAATGCTAATGATGGCTATGATGCAAGCAGGATTTTAAATGAAGGCTTTTTAAAAGACATGCGTGCTCAAATAGAGGGGGATATGACGGTATCCGTTCCCCACCAAGATGTATTAATACTAGGTGATATTCGTAATGAAACAGGTTATGATGTATTAGCACAGATGACAATGCATTTCTTTACTGTAGGCACAGTACCAATTACATCGTTATCATTTATTTATGAAGAAGGGGAATTAGAACCAATCTTCATTCTAGCGAAAAACAGAATGAAAAAGGAGCAAGAAGAACAATGAATGTATTTTACAACAAAGAGCATGTAGGAGACGTATTATTAGTGCAATTAGCGACAGAGGCTATTGTGAAAACAGTGGTTGAGCGTGCTGGTGATATTGCCATTTTAAAAGAAGCACAAACTGGAGAGATTAAAGCTTTTAACTTGTTTAACGCAAGCAACTATGTACAAACAGAGGCACGTGGAAATGTTGAAGTGACACCAGCATTTGTAGCACAACTTGAAGCTGCTATTGCGAAGAATGGCGCTACAATTAGTCTTGATGTTGATTTCTCTCCAAAATTCGTGGTTGGCTATGTAGAAACAAAGGAAAAGCATCCAAATGCTGATAAATTAAGTATTTGTACTGTGAATGTAGGTGAAAAGAACTTACAGATCGTTTGTGGTGCACCGAATGTTGAAGCTGGACAAAAAGTAGTAGTGGCTAAAATTGGCGCAGTTATGCCTTCTGGTATGCTTATTAAAGAAGGGAATTTACGAGGAGTTGATTCATTTGGCATGTTATGCTCGGCCCGTGAATTAGCGATTCCAAATGCGCCGTCAGAAAAGGGAATTTTAGTATTACCGGAAGAAGCGGAAATTGGTAGTGCTTTTGAAGCACCAACTCGTTAAAAGTATATTATATATTCAAAAATCGTTATGTTACCATTGTTGCTGGTGGCGTAACGATTTTTTTGTTAAGCTTGGGCCTATAAATGCAAGTTTCTATATCACTTTTATGGTATGCTTTTTTATATAGACGTAGACTTTGTTTTTAAAAGTCTCTCTTTTGAAAACCTAGACAACGCTATAAACGAAGTGTAAGAGAAATGAGTGAAACAAAGTGAATTGGTTTAAAAAACAAATAGATAAAATTATAAATAGAGATGAATATGAATACGAATATGAAGATGATTATGACTATGAAAATTATCAGGAACAACAAGTGCAGCAACAACCAACGGAAACATCAGCAACTAAGCAAAAGGCTTTTCGCTTTCCATTAATTGAGGACGAAGAGATTGAACCGTTAACAGAATCGAAAGAGATGTTCATCCAAAACGACGACAACTACTATGGACAAATTGAAGATTTATCGTTACCGAAGCATTTACATAATCATATCGTAGATTCACGAGTTTACGATGTGGAAGTTTCGGGCATTCGTGAGCTTTTGGAAAATCGTACGAAGCGCACTGGCAGAAAGACAATTACGCGAAGTCAGCCAGAGCAAGAAAATCGTTCAAAGGCACGTATGGTTTTTCGTGATGCGCAATATGAGCCAGTGACTCAAAAGGAAGCTACGCCTAAGAAAGAACCGATTGTTGATAGTAGCTTGCCACAAAATCGTAAACGTTTTGTCCCAACGGATGTACCTTCACCAGTCTACGGCTTTGCTAAGCCAAGCCCAATTGAACAATTATTAAATAAACGTAAGGAAGAAAATGATAGTGAAATCCCTTCCATACCTGTGTCTGTAAAAGAAGCGACAACAAATGAGGCTCTTGAAAATATACTAGTAGGAAAAGTGCCTAGTCTGACACAACAGGATGAAATTAATCAGGCTAAGGAGCCTAACGTTATTGAAGCTACAGCACAACCACCAATAACCTTTGATGAAGCTCAGTTTGAAGAACAGCAACCAGTAACCTTTGATGAGGTTCAAGATGAGAAGCAGCAGCCAATCACTTTTGATGAGGTTCAGGTTGAGGAACAACAGCCAATTATCTTTGATGAGGTTCAGGTAGATGAAATAACCCAAACAAATGATTTAGCGAATACAGCTGTACCGCAAACGTCATCTTTTGCAGTTGGTTTCGAAGAGCAAGTGAAGGAAGCTGTACAGCAAGAACTCGCTCTCGATCAACTTTCTGCTAACGAGTCGGATATTCATGTTAAAGAAGTTATTGTGGAACAAGTACAAATCGAAAATTCTACAATTCACATTGGTGAAGTGACAGTTGTACAGCCAACCACGGATGAAGAAATCGAGCAAGAGGGCTTAGATGAGCAAGCTGATAAAGCAACTATTAAGCAAGAAAAAAGCCGTATTCCTTTTAATGTTTTAATGTTAAAAACAGATAAAGAGAAGTGGCAAAACCGCCAACAGCTTAAAGTAACACCGTCATTTATAAGTGACGAAACTCATAAGACTGAGCCTATTGTGGAGTCGACTGAGTCAATTCGAAATAATAAAATCGTTGAGTCTACAGAACTTATTCCAAATAATAAAATCGTTGAGTCGACTGATCCTATACCTAATAATGAAATCGTAAAATCAACGGAAGAAGAGTCAGCGCACACAACATCGTTTGTGGTGAAGGAAACAGAGTTACCCCTTCCAAATAAGGAATCTGCAAATCCAACATTAGAAGATGTAGCGGAAATTACTATGTCACCAGTTGCAACAATGATTCGCCCGTCGTCGGTAGAAAATACTGCGATGGTAGTGGAAGGATCCGATGAAATTTCAGCAACTACATTCATGGATACGGAGGTAATTGTTGATCAAGCACTTGTAGAGGAAAAGATTGATGTGGCAGGTGTTACGGGCAATTCTGAAGTAGTTGAAGAAGATTTACAAGAACAGTGTCAAATAGCCGCAACCTTGTCTGAAAAGGAGGAGCCAATTGTTACAACTCCGAAACCAGTCAAAGTGTATCATAAGCCAGGTGAGGAGTTTTTAGAACCACCTGAGGAAAAAACGCAAGATACTGAGTGGATGGAGCAACAAGGAGATACATTAGTCGAAGCTCTTTCTTATTTCCAGGTATCCGCTCAAATTGAATCCATTATGCAAGGTCCAGCCGTCACGCAATTTGAAATAACCGTCAGTCATGGAACAAAAGTTAGTAAAATTCGTAACCTAGCAGATGATTTGAAGCTGGCATTGGCAGCAAAGGACATTCGAATTCAGGCACCAATCCCTGGTAAAAGCTCTATTGGCATAGAAATTCCAAACCGCGTGTCTCGTGCTGTTCGTTTATCAGAAGTGACAAATAGTGCCTCCTTCCTCGAATCGGATTCGCCACTGGAAGCAGCACTGGGGCTTGATTTAACAGGAAAGCCTGTAACGATTGATTTACGAAAAATGCCACACGGCTTAATTGCCGGGGCTACGGGTTCAGGGAAATCAGTTTGTATTAATTCCATTTTGGTTAGCTTATTATATAAGGCTGCACCACATGAGTTAAAGCTAATGCTAATAGACCCAAAAATGGTAGAACTTGCTCCGTTCAACCATATTCCTCATTTAGTCAGTCCAGTTATTACAGATGTTAAGGCTGCAACGGCGGCATTAAAATGGGCAGTTGAGGAGATGGAGCGTCGTTATCAGTTATTTGCACATGCGGGTGCGCGCGATATTACGCGTTATAATGCACTAGCTGATAAAAATAATGAACACAGTTTAAAATTACCGTATATTTTAATTGTCATTGACGAGCTAGCAGATTTAATGATGATGTCTCCTGCAGATGTGGAGGAGGCGATTTGTCGTATTGCCCAAAAGGCACGTGCTTGTGGTATTCATTTAATTGTTGCGACACAAAGACCGTCTGTAGACGTTATTACAGGGCTTATCAAATCAAATATCCCCACACGTATTGCCTTCGCGGTATCTTCACAAATAGATTCGCGGACAATATTAGATGGGCAAGGAGCAGAAAGATTACTTGGACGAGGCGATATGCTATATTTAGGTAATGGAATGTCTGCGCCTGTACGTTTGCAAGGGACATTTGTGACGGATGATGAAATAGAGGCGATCATAGACCATGTTCGTGAGCAAGGTGAACCTGATTACATCTTCGATCAAGAGGAGCTCTTAAAGAAAATTGAAGTGTCCGCAGAGCAGGATGATTTGTTTGAGGATGTTTGCAGATTTGTTTATGAACAAGGTGGGGCCTCTACGTCTCTTATTCAACGTAAGTATCATATCGGTTATAACCGTGCTGCACGATTAATTGATATGTTAGAATCTCATGGTTTTGTGTCAGAGGCAAGAGGGAGTAAACCACGTGAAAGTTATATAACTGAGCAAGATTTAATTGCTATGTTTGAATAATAATTGCAGTGTTTTCGTACAGATTATCTGACTTTCGTCGAAATTAGTTTTTTTAGAAAAGTTGCACATTTATCCTTATGCATAAATAGTGCTATAATAGACAAGATGTTTTGAACAGTACGTAATTTTTTGTGCTTGAAAAGGTATTAATACCTAATATTTAGAGCATAAAAAATACGATACACCTAATAGATGATAGATGGGATTTAGTATTTCCCGGGGGGTTTAATTAATGACAGTTTTTCATTTCACAGGCATTAAAGGTTCTGGCATGAGTTCACTTGCACAAATCTTATTCGATGCTGGTGAACAAGTACAGGGCTCAGACATTGACAAGTATTTCTTCACGGAGCAACCGTTACGTGATCGTAATATTCCAATTTTTACATTTAATGCAGATAATATTAAACAAGGTATGACGGTAATTGCAGGAAATGCGTTTCCTGATGAACATCCAGAATTAGTACGGGCACGTGAAATTGGTGTCGAAATTATTCGTTATCACAAGTTTTTAGGCGATTATATTGGGAATTACACTTCAATTGCAATTACGGGTGCTCATGGTAAAACTTCTACTACGGGTTTAATGGCCCATGTTGTAGGTGGCTATAAACCAACATCGTATTTAATCGGTGATGGCACTGGTGCTGGGCATGAGAGTGCTGACTTCTTTGTGATGGAAGCATGTGAATACCGTCGACACTTTTTAGCGTATAATCCAGATTACGCCGTAATGACTAATATTGATTTTGATCATCCAGACTATTTCGCAAACATAGAAGATGTATATTCAGCTTTCCAATCGCTGGCGTTACAAGTAAAAAATGCCATCATTGCATGTGGTGATGATGAACATCTTCAACGAATTCAAGCAAAAGTACCTGTTGTTTATTATGGATTTGGTGCTGAAAATGATTTTGAAGCACGAAATGTTGAGAAGACTACAAAGGGAACAACGTTTGATGTATTTGTTCGTAATGAGTTTTATAGCACTTTCTTCATTCCGTTATTTGGAGATCATGCTGTATTAAATACCTTAGCTGTCATTACACTTTGTCAATATGAAGGTATATCTCCAGAGATTATTCAAGAACGTTTGAACACCTATAAAGGTGTAAAAAGACGTTTCACTGAAACGGATATTGGCAATAATGTATTAATAGATGATTACGCACACCATCCAACGGAAATTCGTGCAACGATTCAATCGGCTCGTCAAAAATTTCCTGAACGTGAACTTGTAGCTATTTTCCAGCCGCATACATTTACACGTACACAAGCTTTTTTACAAGACTTTGCTGATAGCCTAAGCCTTGCAGATACAGCTTACCTGTGTGATATATTCGGTTCGGCAAGGGAGACACAAGGTGCCCTTTCAATCCAAGATTTAGCTTCACTGATTGAGGGAAGTGCTGTGATAACTACTGAAGGTATCGAAGTGTTAATGAAGCATGAAGGCGCAGTATTTTTATTTATGGGCGCTGGAGATGTCCACAAATTCCAAGATGCTTTTGAAGCCTTGCTAAAATGATTCATACCTGTTTTATTTGTCAAAAGGACAGTGAAATGTATCAGGACATGTAAAAGTTCATGCGACTAAAAGTAGCAATATTACTTTTAGCCAAAATGATAGAACAATGTAACAGCTTAATCCGCAAGGAATAAGCTGTTTTTTCTCAAAAATGAGAAGGAATTCAGTTTTTTTTGTCGAAGATAGGGAAAGTAATAGTAATAGTATTCGTAATTCTTACTAGCGGGAGGTCTTGATTATGGAAGTTATTTTGTATATTGCTGCAATTATTGCCGCAATCGGTTTTTTAGTTTTATGTGTGAGCATTGGTATGACGCTATTTTCGCTCAAATCAATTCTTAACAACCTAGCGGGTACTTTAGCAGGCATCGAGGGACAAATGGAAGGTATTACACGCGAAACGACTTCCTTATTAACGAAAACAAATAGCTTAGCTGAGGATATTCAAGATAAATCCAAACAGTTAAATTCTGTTGTTCATGCAGTCAAAGGAATTGGAGACTCTGTGAACGGTTTAAATACTTCGGTACAGCAAATTACTTCATCTATTTCAACAAATATTGAGCAAAATGAAGAAAAAATCGCACAGGTTGTGCAGTGGAGTAATGTTGCAATGGGCATTGCTGATAAGTGGAAGAAGCGTAAAATAATCGAGCAGGCTCCAGAAGTTGTGCGAGATGACCCATCTTCTTACGAAACAGTATATGAGGACAAGCCGAAAAGAAAATGGGGTCGTAAAAAATAATTATTATTTGGATGGCGTTTAACTGCCAACTGAATAAAAATAAAGCCTCACGCGTATGTTTATTTGCCGGACACAAAAGTTACTGGCATAAATACGCCAAGGC
The DNA here is from genome assembly GCF_003049605.2 of Lysinibacillus parviboronicapiens. Lineage (NCBI taxonomy): Bacteria > Bacillati > Bacillota > Bacilli > Caryophanales > Bacillaceae > Lysinibacillus > Lysinibacillus parviboronicapiens. Next base: position 3,662,793 of record NZ_CP073713.1, on the reverse strand, counting down.
GAATTAGATAAATGGGGAGGAATAGTAGCATGACAACTCAAAAGCCGAATTTTAATGAAGTGAAAGAACAACAATTAGAAAGTTCATTGCCACAGCTTTATCATTCACAAGAATCAATCTATGAAGAGGAGCGTGTGAACATGAAAGATTTTGTCATTGGCGCATTAGTTGGAGGTATTGTAGGGGCAGCTGCAGGCTTATTACTAGCTCCGAAACCAGGGAAAGATTTACGTAGTGATGTGGCAGTACAAGCTGTTAACTTAAAAGACAAGAGTGCAGATTTATCATTAACGGCAAAAGATAAAACTGTACAATTATCAAAACAAATTCAAGAGCAATCTACACAATTGGTAGAAAAAGTGAAAACATTGAAAACTGCAAAAGCGCCAACTGTTTTTGACGATGGTACTGTTTCATTTGAGGGCGAAGAACCACTTGAAGACTTTACCGATAAAACAGACGCAAAGGCAGAGGACGCTGTAGAGCAGGCTACTGAAGACAAAGCAGAAGAAGTTCGTGCGTAAAAACTAACGAAAAGGGATACAATACGTCATATCAAAGACGTTCTGTATCCCTTTTTTTTTTATTACAATGATAGGTGCGCTTCTTCCAGTAAAATTTCTAATTTATCGCCACCGAATATTTCCGTGTCAAAACTTGCGGGCTGACCGTTTCGTAGTATCGTAAAGTTTCCCTTAAATGTAGTAGGGAGTTGCCAGCTAGAGAAACGAAACACATCCTGATAAATCCATCGACTTTGATCTTTTTCTTTAAATGAAATGGTCGCTCCATTTGGTACGGTAGAAAGCGGTGGTACGACAGCCTGATTGACGAACACTTCATGAGCATTTTTATTTAGCTCTAAAACTTCATTTTGGAAGTGAATAATAATTTTATCCTCGAGTAAAATATTCATCTGATCAGCAATATGTTGAACAGTTGGTAATGCTTGTTGCTGAAATTGAATTATATCTTCGTTTTGGACTGCGTACGACAACTTGCAGGGCTTGCCGTTAATTAATAACTGGGAAGAATACTCAGGTAAATATAAGGGCTTACCATCTACATGAATATAATAAGATTCAAACCGCTTTAGTAAATCCTGATTATTTGTAAAGTTAAATACATCCTCAACTGTTTCAGCTATCTCGAAGGCAATAACATCACGATCGTTTAACAAAGTATCCAGTGAAGCAAGTGCACCATTGACCGTAATTTTTGGTTCAATCACATACTCAGTGGTATGTATAGTTACGGTTTTAATAGCTGCATCATCCACAATATCTCTAACTGTAGCTTTTGCTGTTTGACCGTCCTGACCTTCTATCAAGTGGATGGCATCGCCTGTTTTAATAGTGGTTTTAGTTGAGGCCTGTTGACCATTGACTAAAATTTGTGCTGGTTGTCCGTGGCCACCTGGGATGAAAATATCCTGTCCATTGACGCTCACCGATAAACCATGACCGGGCTTGCCATACAATTGTTTGGCACGAATGTTGGCCGCTAAAAATGCGTCTCCAACTGTCATTTCCTTTAATTCAAATAACCTTACAACTTGTTCATTAACAGTTAAGCTCATATATTGGATAGGCATTTTTTTTGCGGCGATGGCAATCCCAATAGGTGTCACTAGTTCAGGTGAAGGCTTAATATGTTCTTCTTTTGTTAAGTTTTGGATGGCGTCAACGCCACGTACTGCAATACGATTTGTAGGCAAATCGAGCACAAGTCCAAGTTCTGTTGTAAGATCCGGAGTTAAACTCCCGCCACCTACTAGCATGACAGCCTTAGGAGCAGTCCGATTGTTGAGACGTAAGATTTCTTCCCCAATTGCCTGTGCAAGTTGTTTTACAGCAGGTTCAATGGCTTTTAATACTTCGACTTTAGCAAAATATTGATCAAAACCTAAAATGTCTTGAATTAAGATTTCGTCCTCAGTTTGCAGTTGACGCTTCGCCGTTTCTGCTACTGGAAAGTCGAGTAAATAGTGGTCACTAAGCGCTTCCGTAATTTCATCACCTGCTGTTGGCACCATCCCATAGGCCACAACTGTACTTTTATCAGTAATCGCAATATCAGATGTACCTGCGCCAATATCGACGAGCGCAACATTAAGGCGACGCATCGTGGCCGGGATGAGTACATTGATAGCAGCAATCGGTTCTAATGTGAGTGCTTCCATTTCTAAATTAGCACGCTTTAGAGCTGCAATGAGTGATTCTACGACTACGCGTGGCAGGAAAGTAGCAATCACTTCAATTTGAGCTTCATCTCCTTGTTGATCAAGCAGACTACCGATTTCCTCACCGTCTAGTCGATAATAAAGGACAGAATAGCCTACACAGTAATAGTGGCTCGTTTTTGCATCCTCTTTCTGCTGTAAAAGTTGCTGTTGCGCCTGCTGAACGGCTTGTAATTCTAAACGGCTAATATCTTCTTCTGTAAAAATAGGCCGATTGCGTATACTAATTGTCACACTCGCTTGTTCGGTCTTTAATGAGCGACCTGCAGCTGCTACACTGACCTTTGTTAAAGGGCCATGCTGTTCTTCAAGCTCATGTTTAATTTCATTGATTAAATCTGCCACATACATGACATTATGTATTTGACCATCCACCATGGCGCGCTCTTTATGCTCTTTTACTAAAATATCCTGTACGTGAAAATGATCATTATCTTCTACTAAAATAATGCCGACAACAGAACGTGTACCGATATCAAGCGCAAATAATTTTGAACTCAATGTAATCGCTTCCTTCCTTGATATATCTCAAAATAATTTAGCGAGTTGAAGCGCTAAATTAAAAATGCGTGACATTCTGAACAACATTGATTATAATAATGCTAATATCTAAAAATGTAACATACATTTCAGAGTTCTGAAAGTGTCTGTCATGGGAGAGGAGCAAGAAGCATGAGCCAGAAAGATTTAGAAAGCTTACGTAGTCAAATTGACGGTTTAAACTTAGAAATTCTTCGTCTAATTAACGAACGTGCAGCAGTAGTAGATGAAATCGGTAAAATTAAAGAAAAACAAGGTGTGAATCGTTATGATCCACTGCGTGAACGACACATGCTTGATCTGATTAAAGAACATAACAACGGACCATTAAACCAAATGACGGTTGATTATATTTTTAAACAAATCTTCAAAACAGCACTAAAACAATTAGAAGCAGATAAAAAGAAAGAATTACTGGTATCTCGTAAGAAAAAATCAGCAGATACAATTATAAATATTAACGGTGAACTAATTGGCCAAGGAAAACCATCTTTTGTATTCGGTCCTTGTGCTGTTGAATCATATGAACAAGTAGCAGCTGTAGCAGAGTCTATTAAGGCTAAAGGCGAAAAACTTATTCGCGGTGGTGCATATAAACCGCGTACTTCTCCATATGACTTCCAAGGTCTTGGCTTAGAAGGTCTTAAAATATTAAAACGTGTATCTGAAGAGTATGGTTTAGGTGTAATTACTGAAATTGTCACACCAGGTCATTTAGAAGAAGCACTAGAATATATTGACGTTATCCAAATTGGAGCGCGTAATATGCAAAACTTCGAATTATTAAAAGCTGCGGGTGCTACGAACAAGCCTGTCCTTTTAAAACGTGGTTTAGCGGCAACGATTGATGAGTTCATTCATGCTGCAGAGTACATTATGTCTAAAGGGAATGAAAACATCATCCTTTGTGAACGTGGTATTCGTACGTATGAAAAAGCAACACGTAATACATTAGATATCTCAGCCGTTCCAATTTTAAAACAAGAAACACATTTACCGGTATTTGTAGATGTTACGCATTCAACTGGTCGACGTGATTTACTATTACCATGTGCGAAGGCAGCAATTGCTATCGGCGCAGACGGCGTAATGGCAGAGGTGCATCCAGATCCATCTGTAGCACTTTCTGATTCACAACAACAAATGGATATTCCGACATTCGATGCATTCTACGATACGTTACAAAAGTTCATGAAGAATCATGAGATTCATGCATAATTTTTAAAGTTAAAAACCGTTTGTCATTTTTGACAAACGGTTTTTTTTATCCCGTATTAAAGACGAGTAAGAAGCCCAACGCAAGTTGAATGATAAGCATGGTACTTATAAGGCTGGCGGAGCAACTGACCGTAAAAGCCAGATTGGTTCAACTAACAAACACTGAGGATAGAGAACCCTCGCTGTTTGAAGTTTTACTCTATCAAAAAGAAATTTTGTATAATGAATGATTAGCAATTTGTAGCAGATTGTAAGCATTTCTTGAATAAAAGTACAAAAGTATTCTTTGGTGACAAAATAATGTCTATAATAGTACTATTTGTACTTGGCTTTTCAATACATACACTTACTAGTTCTTGAAAATGATATGAAAATTATCGTATGATAAGGCTATATAAGGAAAAAAGGGAGGCACGTACGATGACTGTTACAATTTATGATGTTGCCCGTGAAGCGAATGTTTCCATGGCAACAGTTTCTCGTGTAGTCAACGGTAACCAAAATGTAAAACCGGCAACACGAAAAAAAGTTTTAGAAGTAATTGAACGATTAGAATATCGTCCGAACGCAGTAGCGCGAGGTTTAGCAAGTAAGAAAACAACAACAGTTGGCGTGATTATCCCGGATATTGCAAACAATGTTTACGCGGAACTTGCACGAGGTGTGGAGGATATTGCAACTATGTATCGATACAATATCATTTTAGCCAATTCAGACCAAAATGAAGATAAAGAGTTACAACTACTGGATACAATGCTGGGTAAACAAGTGGACGGTATCGTGATGATGAGCGATGAGGTCACTGAAAAAATGCGACAGTCGATGGATCATTCACCTGTGCCGATTGTACTTGCAGGTTCGGTGGATGAATCGCAAACAATCGCAACAGTGAATATTGATTATTTCCAGGCGGCCAATGAGGCAATTACATTACTGATTGAAAATGGCCATACAAGAATTGGCTTTGTAACAGGACCACTTACTTATACGATTAATAGTAAATTCAAGCTTGAAGCTTATAAAAAAGCACTCCAAGATGCAGGTTTAACTATAGATGAATCACTTATTGTTGCAGAGGAATCTAACTATGACACAGGAATAGAGGCTTGGGAAACACTGTCTTCACTTGATAATCCTCCAACAGCCTATTTTGCAGGTAGCGACGAACTGGCAATTGGATTGATTCACGGTGCACAGGATGCAGGTAAAAGTGTGCCAGATGATATCGAGGTCATCAGTTTTGAAAACTCTAAGCTAGCACGTATGGTGCGTCCACAACTAACTAGTGTAGCATTGCCCCTATATGATATCGGCGCTGTAGCCATGCGTCTACTAACAAAATTAATGAGCAAAGAGCCTGTTGAAAATGAGAAAGTTATTTTACCGTATCGCATTGAACAGCGACAATCTGTAAAAAGTAAATAAGTTAGTGGATAGAACTGTGAAAGTGACGGATAGAACCCTTGAACTCGCGGATAGAACTCTAGAAGTGACAGATAGAAGTCATTCACCGCTAATTAAAAAAGCCTCATGATTAATCATGAGGCTTTACTTTTTTAAACCCGTTTTTCCATGCGTATAATATGTAACGCTTTGTCTAACATTTGTGCATTCTTTTCTTCAATTTCGGCCTTTCGTGGGATTGGCTCATAGAGAGGATTTGGATCCTCCCATGTTGGTATAAAGGGCACAGGTGCTTCTGGTTGCCAGCGGTCTAACCAAGCTTGAGGTAGAGCACCTGTTGGCATTTCTTGATCGGTCATTTCCAACCATAGTATAGACCATGCTCTTGGAACAACGCGCCAAATATCGTATCCACCACCACCGACTGCAATCCATTTTCCTCCACAATATTCGTGCGCTAATTTATGTGCAAGCTTAGGAATTTCTTTATATATATTCATAGTGCCATATAAATGTGTCAAGGGATCAAAATAATGTGCATCCGCCCCATTTTGAGTTAAGACAACATCTGGTTTAAAAAACTCAAAGACTTCTCGCATAGCCTTTTCATATATATCTAGGAAACTTTCATCTTCAGTAAAGGCATCAATTGGAAAATTAAATGAAGTACCATAACCTTGGCCATTGCCACGTTCTGTGATATTGCCTGTCCCCGGGAATAAATAGCGCCCTGTTTCATGTATAGATAAAGTACAAACATCAGGGTCCTCATAAAAGCTCCATTGCACGCCGTCTCCGTGATGGGCGTCGGTATCTACATACAGCACACGTGCCTTGTATTTCTCCTGCAAATAACGAATAGCCACTGTACTATCATTGTAAATACAAAAACCCGAAGCGCGTCCACGGAAACCATGATGTAGCCCGCCACCGAGGTTTAGGGCATGCTCAGACTTTCCTTCCATGACATAATCCACAGCTGTTAATGTCCCGCCGACAAGCTGAGCACTTGCTTCATGCATATTTTTAAAAATAGGCGTATCCTCTGTGCCGATGCCATAGCTTTTTCCTTGTGCCTCGGTTAGCTCACCATGTCCTGCTTTTTTTACGATGTCAATGTATTTAGGATCGTGTGCAAGTAAGAGTTCCTCTTCCGTTGCAACACGTGCTGGAACAATATCTATATCATTGAGCGCACCGATATTTTTTAGTAAATCCATTGTTAGCGTCAAACGTTTATGATTGAAAGGGTGTGTATCTGAAAATTTATATCCGAGTTGCTCTGGCGAATAAACAAATACGGCCTTTTTCATTATAAAGAAACACCTGGTAAATTTGGCCATAAGACATCGAAGCCTTCTTTACGAAGGTCTTCAATTATAGTTAACGGATTTAGTGTTTTTACTCGGACACTTAATATTTTATTGAGGGTATTTTCAGAATCAGGGTAAACCAAGACGCTTTGGACATTTGCATGATGTGCATTGAAAATTTTCGTGATTTCAAACAAGATACCCGGTGTATCAGATACCCGTATTTCAATTTTAGAACCTGGTTCAGTGGCACCAGTCAGCTCAATATATGTATAGAGCAAATCAGTTGTTGTCACGATGCCGACTAATTTTCCACCTGACACAATTGGTAAACAACCTACCTTAGATTCATAAAAAGTGAGCGCAACTTCTTCGACAAAATCAAGCGGGTGGCCTACAAGTGGATTTTTCACCATGATTCCTTCGACAGCAGCATTAAAAACTGGTGAATTGGGTTCATCACGCAATGAGGAAGGTAATGCCTCTTTAATATCTCGCTCCGTGATAACGCCTAGAACATGACGCTCCTCATCTACGACAGGTATATGACGGACTTTTTTGTCCCGCATCAATTTTAATGCTTCTAGCACAGTATTTGTTGGAGCCAATGTGTACGGCTGTTCATTCATAATCTCTTCTACGATCATATACTCATCCCCTTTGTGTGGTTTTAATACATGAAGCGATTTCTAAAACGAAGTCGATCAAATCTTTCCATTGTTTCGGGTGGCACGCGTTTCCCCTCACGTGCCATCAGGCAGTTAGCAGGATGTGATGTGATTTCAGGGTCATCTGTCGCAAAATATTCAAAGCCAGCGGAGCTCATCATGCGCTCCATCATTTTGCGATAATCCCATACATTTAAACCAGTTCCTTTTAAATCCCAATGCCAATAGTATTCAGTTGTAATAACAAGATAATCTTCCATTTCATCCCCCATAAAAGACACGGCCAACAGTGTTTTACCAGTACCTGTTCCACGGTAGGCTGGGATTACTTCGATAGCCCCTAGCTCAATCATATTATCAATTCGGTCTTCAGCCCAACGTTCAAGTGGATCGGGGTATAGATAGGTAACATAACCTACAATAATATTTTCTTTACGAATTATAATAATTCGTCCTTCAGGGAGTCCTGCAATTTCAATTATGGCTTGCTGTTGTTGCTTTGGAGGTCTAAAGGCAACCAAGCCTTCGTGGAATGAATATGTAGCTAATTTTTCTGGAGGAACAGGTCCTTCCACATACACAGTACCATGCTTTGTTTCCTTAGTAACAGAAAAAAAAGTTTTTTTATGTTCCATAGATACACCACCTGAGTTTAATAATTCCATTATAGCTGATTTCTCGCGTAAAAACGCTTATTTTTGTAAATTATAACTACGTTTTCGGAAAAATAAAAATATTGAGACATTTATAGTAAATTCGTGTAAAATAGATTTATATTGCAACTGTTATTTAACAGATAAATGCTGTTGAATAAGCATTCAATCAATTTTTATTGCATAAACTGTTCTATAACAATTGCTACATAACGTATTTTTCTTTGGAGAAGGTGGCGAATTTTAAGGGGAATATCGATGCGCAATCGATTTGAAATTTGCTTACTAATGTACTAAAGCGAAAGCAAAGAAAGGGGTAATTTCATGGGGATGAAAACGATGGAGAAATTAAAAGCTTTACCACTGCAGTATAATTTGCCTGATTATGAGGATGTAGCAGCAACACATGATTGGGCAGAGACAGAAAAGGCATTTAGTTGGTTTGAAACAGGCCAAGTGAATATGGCTTATGAGGCAATTGATCGTCATACGGAAACAATTCGTAAGAACAAAGTAGCTCTTTATTACAATGATGGTAAGCGTAAAGAGGCATATTCTTTCAATGAAATGAAAAAGTTAACAAACAAGGCTGCGAATGTATTAAAATCTGCGACAAGTCTAGAAAAAGGCGATCGCTTATTTATTTTTATGCCACGTTCGCCAGAGCTGTATTTCACATTATTAGGCGCATTAAAAATGGGTGTGATAGTTGGACCACTTTTCGAAGCGTTTATGGAAGGAGCGGTGTATGATCGACTTTCTGATAGCGATGCGAAAGTATTAGTAACAACGCCAGAGTTGCTTGAACGTGTACCTTTAGCTAAGTTACCAAATTTGCAGCACGTATTTTTAGTGGGTACTGACATTGATGAAACGACACAAATTTTAGATTTCAATAAACGCTTGAAAGAGGCTCCTTCTCAGTTTGATATAGAATGGGTAGACCGTGAGGATGGTATGATATTACATTATACATCTGGATCAACCGGTGCACCGAAAGGCGTATTGCATGTACATAATGCAATGCTCCAACAGTATCAATCGACACAATGGGTGCTTGATTTACGTGAGGATGATATTTACTGGTGTACGGCTGATCCAGGTTGGGTAACAGGTACATCTTATGGTATTTTCGGGCCGTGGTTAAATGGTATCACAATGTTGATTGTAGGCGGAAGATTCTCACCACAGGCTTGGTATCAGGCAATTGAGGATTATAGTGTAACAGTGTGGTATAGTGCACCAACAGCTTTCCGTATGTTAATGGGTGCAGGTAGTGGCGTGCTAGAAAACTATGATTTGTCATCCCTCCGACACGTATTATCAGTAGGAGAACCTTTGAATCCTGAGGTTATTCGCTGGGGTTACGAGGAATTAGGGCACCGTATTCATGATACATGGTGGATGACTGAAACAGGCGCACATATGATCTGTAATTACCCAAGTATGGATATCAAGCCAGGTTCAATGGGAAAACCATTACCAGGTGTACACGCCGCAATTGTGGATGATGCGGGTGAGGAAGTTCCACCATTCACAATGGGGAACTTGGCGGTGCGTCGGGGTTGGCCAGCCATGATGCGTCAAATTTGGGGTAATCCAGAGCGTTATGAATCATACTTCTTGAAAGGTGAGTGGTATGTATCTGGAGATTCTGCTTATATGGATGATGAAGGTTACTTCTGGTTCCAGGGACGCGTAGATGATGTTATTATGACAGCTGGAGAACGTGTTGGACCGTTTGAGGTGGAAAGTAAACTGCTTGAGCATCCAGACATAATCGAAGCAGGTGTTATCGGTAAGCCGGACCCAGTACGTGGAGAAATTATTAAGGCGTTCGTATCTTTACGTGAGGGTATTGAGCCGTCTGATGCTCTGATTGACAATATTCGTGATTTTGTAAAGAAAGGTCTGTCGGCTCATGCAGCACCGCGTGAAATTGAATTTAAAGAAAAGCTTCCAAAAACTCGTAGCGGTAAAATTATGCGCCGTGTGTTAAAAGCATGGGAGTTAGATTTACCAACAGGAGATCTTTCTACAATGGAAGATTAATAGTTTAGTAGTGCACAATTCAGCATTTGGACGTGCTGACACTGAAGCATCAGTGATCTTTATTCGAAAGATGCATAAAGATAAGGCGGGAATTCATTCGGTTAGCGAAGGAGTTCCCGCCTTCTTTTTTCTGAATATGTGATAGCGAGTAGGAATATAATACTTTTCTAACAGAGTATTAAGAAAATACTAGTAATAAATAAAAATTCAGTTGACTTAATAAATATACAGACGTATACTGTTTTTAACTTATTTCAGAGGTGAGTGCAGTGAAAGTAGGAATTGTTGGCGCAACAGGATATGGCGGATTGGAACTAATTCGTTTTTTACATAATCATCAGGCAGTGGAGCACATTGATTTATTTACATCCTCAGAAGAAGGTGTTGTATTTTCTTCAAAGTTTGGACATTTAGTTAATATAGCTGATACGCCATTGCAAAAAATTGATGATGAGACATTAGAGAAATTTGATGTTGTCTTTACGAGTACCCCTTCTGGCGTGACAAGTGAGCTATTACCGCCATTGGTAGGAAAAGGTCCAAAGTTAATTGACTTGTCAGGTGACTACCGGTTAAAAGATCCAGCAAGCTATGAAGCGTGGTACGGTAAAAAAGCTGCACCACCAGAAATCATTCAGCAAAGTGTTTATGGTTTAACAGAATGGAATGCAGCCAATGTGAAAAATGCTTCTCTCATTGCAAATCCAGGATGCTATCCAACAGCAGTCTTGCTTTCACTTTTACCATTATTAAAAGAAAAATTGATAGATTCAAACTTTCTAGTAATTGATGCAAAGAGTGGTATTTCAGGTGCTGGTAATAAGCCATCACAGACGACCCATTTTAGTGAAGTTAATGAAAGCTTCTCCATCTATAAAACAAATACACATCAACATATTCCAGAGATTGAACAGGCCATCTCCATGTTTGCGGGTGTGGATACAGCGATTTCCTTTAATACACATTTAGTGCCTATGACGCGTGGTATTTTAACGACAGCATATGCACCTATGATGCCAGATGTAACAGAGAGTCAATTGGTCGCTTGTTTACGAGCTACATACGAAAAGCATCCGTTTGTGCGAATTATAACAGATGTGAATAGTCTTGCGACGAATCGTGTAAGGGGCTCGAACTACTGCGATATTTTTGTAAAGGTTGATAGTCGTACAAAACGCGCCACAATAGTTGCTGTCATTGACAATTTAGTCAAAGGGGCAGCAGGCCAAGCAATTCAAAATATGAACGTTCAGTTTGGCTTACCGCAAACGACAGGACTTGATGTTGTGCCATTTTTCATTTAATAGGCATACAAAAAAACGGTGTGCTTCTCTTATTTCAAACAATCTAAGGAGGAATTTCATTATGACATTAACAGCATCAACAAATATTATGAAAAAATTATCAAGTAAAAATATCGTCTCGCCTAAGGGCTTTAAGGCAGCTGGGATGCATTGTGGACTAAAGCATAAGAAAAAGGATTTAGCAGTTTTAGTGAGTGACGTACCAGCAAGTGTAGCTGGTGTATTTACAACAAATGCAGTCCAGGCTGCACCGTTGAAAGTAACAAAAGAAGTAGTTTACACAACTAAAAGAATTCAGGCAATGATCGTGAACTCTGGGAATGCCAATGCTTGTACAGGTAAGCAAGGTGTGCAGGATGCGTTAACAATGCAAACTTTAACAGCTGAAAAGTTAGGTATTGAGGCAAATCTAGTTGGCGTTTGCTCAACTGGCGTTATCGGAGAAATTATGAAAATGGAGCCTATCGAGAGCGGTATTGCTCAACTAGAACCCCAAGATAATCTTGAAAGTGCTATCGATTTTGCGCAGGCAATTATGACAACCGATACGGTCATGAAAAATACGAGCTATAGCACAATTGTAGATGGCAAAGAAGTCATTATTGCGGGTGTTGCAAAGGGCTCAGGAATGATTGAGCCTAATATGGCAACAATGCTTGGCTTTATTACAACAGATGCCAATATTGAATCGGATGTATTACAAGCAGCATTGTCAGATGTAACTAACCTTACATTTAATGCAATCACAGTAGATGGGGACACATCTACAAATGATACGGTAGTAGTGATGGCAAATGGCTTAGCCGGCAACGAATCTTTAACAACTGCACATCCAGATTGGCAAAATTTCTATTATACTTTAAAAACAGTTGCACAAGACTTAGCGAAGATGATTGCCAAAGATGGAGAGGGCGCAACAAAACTAATAGAAGTTGAAGTGGAAGGTGCCATTTCTGATGAGGAAGCGCGTAAGATTGCAAAGACAGTTGTTGGTTCGCCGCTTGTAAAAACAGCAGTATTTGGTTGTGATGCAAACTGGGGGCGTATTATTGCAGCGGTTGGCTACAGTGATGCAACAGTTGACCCTGACAAAATTACGATTCAAATCGGTGGCGCAACAATGGTTGAAAACGGTGAGCCAATTCCATTCTCAGAAGATGAGTTAATTCAAATTTTGAAAATGCATGAAGTGAAAATTTATGTGTCACTTGGTATAGGTGAGGGCAAGGGGCATGCATGGGGATGTGATTTAACTTATGACTATGTGCAAATCAATGCATCATACCGCTCGTAAACGCATGGTCATTAAGCTTGGTGGTAGTACACTTGAAGGCTTAAATAAAGCGTTTTTTGAGAACTTTAAAAAATTACAGGATAGCGGCGTTGAACTGATTATTACACACGGTGGTGGTCCTGCTATTAATCGCGAACTTGCAGCACAAGGCGTTGAATCCCATGCATTAAATGGCATCCGTGTAACGAGTGAGTTAGCAATTGAGATAGTACAGTCAACACTAATTGGTAAGGTGAATCCAGCACTTGTCCATCAATTGACAACTGCAGGTATTATGGCAGTTGGTTTAAATGGCTTTGACAATCATTTGATTGTAGCAAATTTTCTAGACAAAGATGTTTACGGCTTTGTCGGCGAGGTTCAGTCCGTAAATACAACACTTTTAGAAGTGTTAATTAATGCGGGCATTGTACCTGTAGTTGCTTGTGTGGGGGCCGATGAAGATGGTCAGGCACTTAATATTAATGGTGATACCGTTGCAAGTGAAATCGCGCTGGCAGTGAACGCTGATAGCTTGTTGCTTGTCACAGATGTAGCAGGTATTCGTATTGAAGATGAATACCAAACAGAGGTAACACCTTCCCTGATAGCTCAGTGGATTGAGCAAGGCCATATCTACGGTGGCATGATTCCGAAGGTGCAAGGTGCAATTGATTGCCTAGATGCCGGTATCCCATCGGTACAAATTGTTGGGGATCATTTATTAGGTACAACTATTAAAACTTCATCTAGTAAAAGTCTTTCTTCATTATAGTAGTGAGTTAGGTATTCGTCTTAACGAAGGTTTAACGAGATTTTTTCGAAGTATTTATTGAGTGGGTTCGATTAATATCTGGACAAATTACGCCAAGGCGTAATCAATAGAAGGAGCGGATAACATGAGTGCTCTATTTGGAAACTACGGCAAACGTCGTGCGCAAATCGTCAAAGGGCAAGGAACGGTTGTGGAAGATGCTAAGGGCAAAAAATATTTAGATTTTACAAGTGGTATTGCTGTTGTTAGTCTCGGACATGCACATCCTGCAATTGTGAAGGCGGTACAACAACAAAGCGAGAAGTTATGGCATATTTCCAATTTATTTGAAATACCTGGACAGGAAACGGTTGCACAAAAATTAGTGGCAGATACGCATTTCACTTATGCGTTTTTCTGTAATAGCGGTGCTGAAGCAAATGAAGCTGCTATTAAGCTGGCACGTAAGCATACAGGGAAAAACCATATTATAACTTTTGAAAAATCGTTTCATGGACGCACTTTTGGAGCAATGTCTGCAACGGGTCAAGGAAAGGTACATAATGGCTTTGGGCCACTTGTAGATAAATTTACGATTCTACCTTTCAATGATGTTGAATCTCTAGAAGCGACGGTTGATGATACAGTTGCAGCAATTATGCTAGAAATGATACAAGGAGAAGGGGGCGTAAACAGCGTAACACCTGAATTTGCAGCCACACTTGCAAAAGCATGTGCGGAAAAAGGGATTCTACTGATTGTGGATGAAGTTCAAACGGGTATCGGACGTACAGGGACACGTTTTGCCTATGAGCAAACTGTGTTGAAACCACATATCGTAACATTAGCAAAAGGCTTAGGCAGTGGCTTCCCAATCGGTGGAATGCTTGGAACAGCTGAGCTCTACGATACATTTGGACCGGGCACGCATGGGACAACATTTGGCGGTAATCCACTAGCAATGAGTGTTGCAGAAACAGTGCTAGATCACGTCTTTGCACCGGATTTTTTACACAATGTGCAAGATCTATCCGCCTATTTTATAAAACAATTGAAAGCCAATTTACCGACTACCTATACGGTGCAAGGGCAGGGCTTATTGCTGGGTATTGGCTGTGGCGACACTGAGGTAGCATCTTATATCAAAGAGGCTGAAGAAAAGGGCCTACTCTTAGTGGGAGCGGGGCCGAACGTTATCCGACTCCTTCCACCACTGACGGTCTCAAAAGCGGAAATCGAGGAAGCCATAGCGATTTTAAAAAGCATATTACGATAAAAAGCGTGCACCCTTAAAATGGTATGCTCCCCATTAAGTAGACAGATTAAAAAATAAAATCTGTTTATCAAATGGGGAGATTTTTTTATGAGAACGTGTAGTTTTTCAAAAGAAGAAAAATTAGAGATTTTAAAATTTTATCATACTGGCCAATTTACTCTTAATGAAGTTGCCGAATTATATAAAGTGCATCGTGATACGATTAAAGATTGGCAAAATGATTATCGTTATTTTGGAGAAGAGGGTCTTGAACGATTAAACCAGCAGAATCGTTATGCTAAGGAATTAAAATTAGCGGCTGTCCGAGACTATCTTTCAGGCGAATTTTCATTAAGAGAGGTTGTAAGAAAGTATAGACTTTCTAGTAGATCGGTTTTAAGGAATTGGATAAAAAAGTATACTAGTCATAGTGAATTAAAAGATTCGGGTAAAGGAATGAGCCAAACTATGACTAAAGGTAGAAAAACAACAGTACAAGAGCGCATTGAAATAGCACAAGTTTGTATTGCCAACGATAAGAATTATCAAGTAACAGCTGAACAATATGCGGTTTCTTACCAACAAGTATATCAATGGGTAAAAAAATTCGAAAAATACGGGGAATTAGGCTTGCATGATCGCCGTGGGCGTACAAAGTTAGAAGAAGAGTTAAGCACTGAAGACAAGTTTCGTTTAGAAATCCAGCGTATGGAACGTGAAAATGAACGATTACGTGCAGAAAATCTCTTCTTAAAAAAGTTAGAGGAAATCGAAAGGAGGCGTCGTTAAGTAAAAGCCGTATACATAGCCGTTATATTGCCATTCAAGAATTAGCAGCGAAGGAAGCACTGCCAATCATTTTATTATGTGAAATTGCCGATGTTACACGTGCTGCTTATTATAAGTGGTTGAACCGTCAGTCATCAGCACGAGAAATCGAGAATGAACAGCTTCTAGAATCAATTCAGTACCTTTATACACAAGTAGATGGGATTTATGGATATCGTCGCATCACACTTACAATCAATCGTCATCGTGAAAAAGTAGATTTACCGAAGGTAAATAAAAAACGTATTTATCGTTTGATGAAAATGTGTCGATTAAAATCGGTGATTCGTCGAAAACGAAAAAAATATCGTAAATCGAATCCAGATTATGTAGCAGAAAACATACTCAGTCGCAAGTTCAAAGCAGATAAACCGAATCAAAAATGGTGTACAGATGTCACGGAATTTAAATATGAGAATGGTAAAAAGGCTTATTTAAGCGCCATTATTGATTTATACGATAATTCGATTGTGAGTTATGTATTAGGGCACTCGAATAACAATAAACTTGTTTTTCAAACGATGACACTAGCCATACAAAAATTAAAAGAGGATGAGCATCCACTTATTCATAGCGATCGTGGTTATCAATATACTTCAAAACTTTTCAAACGTATGATAGATGATGCCGAGATGGTACATAGTATGTCTAGAGTGGGACGTTGTATCGATAACGGACCAATCGAGGCTTTTTGGGGTACGCTCAAATGCGAAAAATACTATTTAAATAAATATGATACATATGAAGCGCTAAAAAAAGCAATTTTAGGATACATTTCGTTTTATAATTCAGAGCGCTATCAAGAAAAATTAAACAGCTTGAGCCCCTTGGAATTCAGGTCTCAAGCCGCGTAAAGCATTTTTATTATTTCCACTGTCTACTTGACAGGGAGCAGTTCAAAACGGGGTGGACGCCTTTTCTTATTTATAAAATCCAAAATCAGTAATCAATTCCGTTGAGACATGATTGTTTCTTGTTGTTCTTTTACTAAGGAGTTAATTAGCTTAGGCAGCCAATCGTTTAGCTGACTAAATGTAAAGCCTGCTGCTTCTGCCTTGGCATTCGACATATACCAATCTGCTGGAATAGCGTAAGGAGATTGTGAATTTGCATCGCCTCCTAACAGTGAAACTTTCGCATGCTTGCCACTTGCTTCTTCAATAAGTCCAAGTAAGTCTTTTAATGAAATAGCACCACTTGCTGTGGCATTGAATGGTCCCTCAATTGTAGAAATACCTGCAAAATATAAAAATGCAGCGGCCTCATCATCGGTAATAAAACTCATTTTTGCATCGACATTTGTAAGTGTAATGGGTTGTTCATTTACTATACGCTCCACATGAAAGTGTAAACGGCGTGTATAGTCTTGTTCGCCCACAACGATTGGGAAACGCACTGCCACAACAGGGAACGAAGCTTTTTTAAATAGTACTGCTTCCGCTTGACGTTTACCTTCACTATAAGTGAAATCCTGTCGATTCCCCATACGAATTTCATAGTTATACGGGTTAAAATCGGCTTCTGTTTTTACAATACCATCTGCTTCATAAGTCGCAAGCGTTGAGGTAAATATAAGCTTGGTTGTTTTACCTTCTAGAATTTCTATAATCTTTTGTGCATCTTTTGGAGAATAGCAAATATTATCGTAGACAATATCCCATGTCGTATTCGAAAGTGCTTGAACTAATGTATGTTCATCATCTCGATCAGCGATAAGTTGATGCACTTGAGAGCCAAAAGGATTGCCACTTTGACCACGTGTTAAAATCGTTACATCATGACTGTTTTGAAGGCAAAGTTCCACTAATTTTCTCCCAAAAAAACGCGTGCCCCCTAAAATTAAAATTTTCAACGTTAATCCACCCCTTCATGTAGTTGTCTTCTCTATCATGACAAAAAAACAGGCTCACTACAATTTAAATAATGTAGTGAGCCTGTTTATTATTGACTTGGCTTTTCAGGAGGTGGGGTTGTGGTTGTGCCACCATTATTTTCTCCAGTGGAGCCATTATCGTTGTTATTACCGTTGTTGTTGCCATTGTTTGAGCCATTGGAACCGTCAGAGCCATTGCCATTTTCAGTGCCTGTGCCATTATTTCCTGAACCATTCCCATTATTCGAACCATTTTCATTACCCGAACCTTCATTGCCATTTGTAGGTGGAGTAGGTGGTTGTTCTTGATTTTCTTCTGGATCAGGTTCAGTTTCGCTGCCACCTGTAGATACAACATTGGATTGAGCTGAGGTCAATCCTGTAATATCGACAGCTACAACTACATATGCTTGTCCACTTGCAACTGAAATACTTTGTGTAGCTTCGAGTACTGAATTGACTAGAGTATTCCCGCCACTCGTCACGTTATATATACGATAGCCGACAACATCATTGGAAGAGCCAGACCAAGATAAGGTATTGCCATTAATCGCTGCCGTTACAGTTGCTGGTGGACTTCCATCTGCTGGGAAATCGACGGCTGATACTGATGAATTCGATAATGATGAATTTTTTGGAAGTAAACTTCCAGGATTTCCTCCAAGTCTTCCTAGCATACGTTTAATAAAGGCTTGGTTAATACCCGCACCACCTGATTTTACAAACTCTGATGGCGTATTTGGGTGTGCGTTGTATGTCTTTCCTTTAATCGTTACAACGCTTGAAGATGCTAAGCTATCATCTGGCTGTGATGGTAAAAATACTTTAGCATTAAATAAATCTGAGCGCACTAACCCAGCATTTGAACATGCTGCAGAGGGTGCTAATCCAGAAATACCACAGAATGAAGCGGTCACTACATTTTTTGGTGCCTTAAAGTTCGTAGGAGCATCAATTAATTTTGGATCCACATCGTACATAGCATTCATTAAGGTACCCCATAGTTTGTTAATACGGACACTTGGTTGCAAGTACGTATTATTAAAGGCATATAATGAACGTTGCTTATCATAGCCCATCCATACGCCTAATGAAACATTCGGATTATAGCCGACAAACCAAACATCTTTGTACTCTTGTGAAGTACCAGTCTTGGCAGCGAAATCAGAAGAGAATTTTAATGTATTTCTGGCAACTGTTCCTGTTCCTTTAGTTAAAACATCACGCATCATGTCTGTGACAATATAAGATGTTTCAGGACTAAATACTTGTACAGGTTCTACTTCATGTTGATAGATGATATTACCATCTAAATCTTCAATTTTTTCAATCATATAAGATTCAATAAATTGACCACCGTTCGCAAACGTTGCAAAGGCATTTGTATTTTCTTCAACAGTCGTTCCTACTTCTAATGCCCCAATACCTGTTGCAAGATTCGTATAATCTTCAGGCTGTAGCTTAGAGAAGCCCATTTTAGCTAAATATTCGGCAGGACGTTTATTAATAATATCATTATACAAACGTAATGCAGACAAGTTTTGTGAAT
Organism: Lysinibacillus parviboronicapiens; assembly: GCF_003049605.2. NCBI lineage: Bacteria > Bacillati > Bacillota > Bacilli > Caryophanales > Bacillaceae > Lysinibacillus > Lysinibacillus parviboronicapiens. Next base: position 3,643,867 of record NZ_CP073713.1, on the reverse strand, counting down.
CAGCTAATGCTTCACGTGCAGGAATCAGTCCACGCTCATCACTCGTAATATAGTTGTTGGGACTCCAAGAGCCGATAGAGAATTTCACGTCTACTAGTGGGCTACCTGCACCAATAACACCGTATTCTACTGCTGGAGCATAAACGAGTAATGGCTTCATCGTCGAACCATTTGGTCGAAAAGCTTGAGTCGCATGGTTTAACTCTGTAGTTTTAAAGTCACGACCACCAACGAAGCTTAAAATACGTCCTGTACTATTTTCAATTAAAATACTGCCAACTTGTACAGGCATTTCAATATCTATTTCTTCACCTGTTATAGGGTCCTTACCTTTACCTGTATACGTATGGCCGTAGTATTTAAAGTTATCTGCCGCTTTTTGCATGGCATCGTACATGTCTTTATTAATAGTAGAATAAATACGATAGCCCTTTGAACGGACATCGCGGTCTGCCAAAATCATATACTTTTCTTTTAATTTTTTTTCTGTTGTCAAGCGTTCTGGATCTACGCCATCTTCTTTCGCTAGCTTTGCAGCAATAATTTCTTTTGCACGATTTTCAAGCTCATACGTTAACCAAGGATAGCGATCTTCTGATGCTATTTCTGGTGAACGGAAGTCTGCTGTAATGTCGTAATTTATTGCGTCTTTGTACTGCGCATCGTTAATATAGCCTTCTTCTTTCATGCGGTAAAGAACAGTTTTCATACGATCAATACCTGGCTTAAGAGCCTCTTCGCTTTTTAGTACACCTGTATTCGTAAATGGAGTATAAGCATAAGGAGCTTGCGGAATACCAGCTATGTAAGCGGCTTGCGGTAGAGATAAATCTTTGGCCTTTACTCCGAAAATTCCGTCAGCTGCTGTTTCAACCCCTGCAATATTACGACCAGAAGCATTACGGCCATAAGGAATAATATTTAAATAGGACTCTAAAATTTCTTCCTTAGTCATAAAGTGTTCTAAACGCATAGCGAGTAGAATTTCTTTTGCTTTACGTTCATACGATACTTCATTTGTTAATACTTGGTTTTTAATAAGTTGTTGTGTTAATGTAGAGCCACCTGTTTGTGTCGCAGAATTTGTCACGTCTTGCAGTAGCCCACGAATAACAGCTTTCGGAACAATGCCATTATGTTCCCGGAAATATTCGTCCTCTGTTGCTAGTACGGCATTAATAACATCTGGTGCCACAGCGCTTAGTGACGTTTCACGGCGATCTAAATCGGTGCGCAATTTCCCGATATAAATATCGTTGGCAAAATAAATTTCACTTGTTTCCTCATAGTTGAAAATATGCTCACGTAATTCTTCTTTAGAGCGCAGTGGTTCTTCTTTTACAAGTGAGGCGAAGTAGCCGGCGCCAACCGAGCCAACAAATACAGTGCCTACCAATGCAAAGACTAAAAATAGTAAAAATAAGTTCCAGGTAACACTACCTGAAATACGTAATGTCTTCATCCATTTTTGTTCGAGTAATTCATCGATCTTTGCATTGATTTTCTCAATCCAATCTTTCAAGGTATCGACCTCCTAAAATCTTGTCTATTATAGCATAGATTGAATTGACTCGAACATAGTTATTGACATTGAAAAAGAATCGTATAGAATAGTGCTTATAGTTTTCTAGTGATGAAGAGTTTGCAGTAGTGTCTATATTCCCTGTATAGAGAGCCAGCGGTTGGTGAAAGCTGGTCATAGTGTAGAGACGAATTACGTGCTTGGAGCTTAGACGTGCGCGCCTGCGATAAAGGCGATTGAATGAGAGGAAGATGGATGACATCTTCAAGCTGGGTGGTACCGCGTTAGTTATTAACGTCCCTGCATGCAATGTAATTTGCGTGTAGGGACTTTTTTGTTTCTATACGCGACAATACAAATTAGGAGGAAAAACAATGGCAAACGAATTATTACAAGATTTAGAATGGCGTGGTCTGCTTTACCAACAAACAGACGCTGAAGGAATGGAAAAGCTGTTACAACAACAATCGGTTTCTTTGTACTGTGGTGTAGACCCAACTGCTGACTCTATGCACATCGGACACATCGTACCATTATTGACACTGCGTCGCTTCCAGAAAGCTGGTCATCGTCCAATTCTACTTGTAGGTGGAGCAACAGGGATGATTGGGGATCCATCTGGTCGTTCGGAAGAGCGTCAACTGCAAACAGTTGAACAAATTGATAAAAACGTGCAAGGTATTCGTGGTCAATTAGAACGAATTTTTGATTTTGCTGAAGATGGAAATGGTGCACAACTTGTCAATAACCGTGACTGGATTGGCGAAATAAACACGATTGAGTTTTTACGAGATTACGGGAAATTAATTAACGTCAACTACATGCTAGCAAAGGATACAATTGCTTCACGTCTTGATACAGGGATTTCATTTACTGAGTTTGCTTACACGTTAATTCAAGGTATTGATTATAATCATTTGTATAACCATTACAATTGTCGTATTCAAGTGGGTGGTTCTGACCAGTGGGGGAATATTACAACTGGTTTAGAAGTTATTCGGAAAACACATGAAGAAGAAACAAAAGCTTTTGGTATCACAATTCCGTTAGTAACGAAGGCAGATGGTACAAAGTTTGGTAAAACAGCTGGTGGGGCTGTATGGTTAGATAGCACAAAAACTTCTCCATATGAGTTCTACCAATTCTGGATTAATGCAGCGGATGCCGACGTTGTCAAATATTTAAAAATCTTCACATTCCTATCTCGTGAAGAAATCGAAGCATTAGCCGTGTCTGTAGAAGAAGAGCCGCATCTACGTAAGGCTCAAAAAGCACTGGCCGAAGAGATGACACGTTTAATTCATGGTCAGGAAGCATTAGAGCAAGCAATCCGAATCACGGCTGCCTTATTCTCGGGTGACTTAAAAGCACTTTCTGCCGATGAAATGAAGGATGCTTTTAAAGATGTACCTTCTATTGAAATGGCAAAAGAAGATAAAAATATAGTGGACTTACTTGTGGAAGCGGGCATTTCATCATCAAAACGTCAAGCTCGTGAAGACGTAACGAATGGTGCGATTAGTGTTAATGGTGAAAAGGTAACAGCTTTAGAATATGTTGTCGATGCCAAAGACCGTTTAGAAGATGCATTCAGCATTGTACGTCGAGGCAAGAAAAAATACCATATGGTAAAATTTTTATAATGACATACAACGACATCCCCTCGAGTTTACGCGAGGGGATGTTTCTTATTAGCATGCTAATAAATGCGGAAGCTTTAGATGCGCATATTCTTCTGGGTGAAGTAATTTTGCTAGTTTTAAAGCCCCTTCCACCAGACGAGGTGATGGGCGACAATAAAGCCATTCTTCCATTACATGAAGTTGATTCATTTTAATGGCTTGTAGCTCCTGTGCATGTGGTCGTTTTAATAAATTTGCTGGCTGTATACGCTCGAAGGCAACACCTACCCAAGCCATCATAATATAGTCAGGATTACGACTTATTACATCTGTCCAATCCGTTTGCACGCTTGCTAGCTCGACATCTTGAAATAGATTAGAGCCTCCTGCGATGGCACTAATTTCGGTGAGCCAGTTTATTTTTCCTGGCGTGAAAATGGGATTTGGCCACCATTCCCAATAAATGGTAGGGTGATGATGGATGGATTGTGCAACTGTGCGAAGGTGCTCGATAAATTGTGAATATTCTTCTGCTATTTGTTGTGCACGCTGTTCTACTCCACAGGCTTTCCCTAATATTTTAAGTTCTTGAGCGATTTCCGCTAATGAATTCGCGTTAAAGACAAGATGAGGAATATTTCTTTCTTGTAATGCTTCTATATTTTTTTCCATGCCAGGTACACTTAAAGATGCAAGTACGAGATCGGGCTGTAATGCTTCTAATGCATCTATGTCAATCGATAAATCAGGCCCTAGCTTGGGCAGTTCGTGGACAGTCGCAGGCCAATCAGAAAAATCATCGACACCAACAAGCTGATCTGTCAAACCTAAATAAGCGACTAGTTCGGTATTACTAGGACAAATCGAGATTAAACGCATATTTTTTTTCCTCCCAATTACTTTTATGAAAAGTATAGCTGGTGTTGCGCTTGTATACAATGTTTGGAAATTTTTCATGTCATAGAAAAAGACGTGCCTCAAATATATGAGACACGCCATTTCGTTATATTTTAAGAAAGTGCGACAGCTTCAAGCGACTCTGCTGTTTTCACTACAGGCCCCATCGCATTTGTAATAATCTGTTTGATGTCTTCTAATGTGGCTTTACGCGGATTTGTGGCAGCACATACGTCTAGCATTGCATTTTTCGCTAAAGTTTCAATATCCTCATCCTTCACGCCTAATTCACGGAAGCCACTTGGAATATTTAAGTCTTTTGATAAGCTTTCAATGGCAGTGATCGCTTTTTCCGCAGCATCACGTTTGCTTAAGCCCTCAACATTTTGCCCTAATAGTTCGGCAATCCTTGCAAAACGCTCTGTACGTGCCGTTAAGTTGAAGCGACAAACATGAGGTAGTAAAATCGCGTTACATACACCATGTGGAAGATTGTAGAAACCACCTAATTGGTGAGCAATCGCATGCACATAGCCAAGTGAAGCATTATTGAACGCCATACCTGCTAAGAATTGCGCGTATACCATTTGCTCTCGAGCTTCTAAATCTGCACCGTTAGCATAGGCGCGTGGTAAAAATTCAGGAACTAGTTGAAGTACCTTTTCACCACAAGCATCTGTAATAGGTGTGGCATCTGTTGATACAAATGATTCAATTGCGTGTGTTAGCGCATCTAAACCAGTAGCCGCTGTCAGAGCTGGCGGTAAGCCAATCATTAACTCAGGATCGTTAATCGATACTAACGGTGTCACATGCTTATCAACGATCGCCATTTTCACTTTACGAGCAGTATCTGTAATAATCGTAAAGCGTGTCATTTCGCTTGCTGTACCAGCTGTCGTGTTAATAGCGATTAATGGCACTAGTGGGTTTTCTGATTTGTCAACGCCTTCATAATCATGAATGCGTCCACCATTCGAAGCAATAATTCCAATACCTTTTGCTGCATCATGTGCACTACCGCCTCCAAGTGAGACAATTGAATCACAGTTCTCGGCATGATATACTGCGATACCATCTTCAATGTTTTGGTCTGTTGGATTTGGTTCTGCTTTCGGGAAAATTGCAACATCAATTCCAGCTGCTGTAATGATGTTAGCAATTTGTTCTGAGAGACCTAATTTGTGTAAGCCCTCATCTGTTACGATCAATGTCTTTTTCACTTCTAAATCATTTAAGCGTTTACCAACTTCTTGAATTGCTCCAGGTCCAAATAAGTTTGTTTTCGGCATGACAAATTGCTTTAGAACGTCTGACATATTTCCAACCCCTTTAAAATAATTGTTATTGCTTGAATGATGGCGAACCACCTTCCGAAATTCATGTTATTCTATTTTTTGTAAAAATTCAACTCGTATTTTTATTAAAATTGTTAATATTTAATGTGTTATTATCTTACAAAAAAGTTAAACCGTTTTACAATAGTGTGGAAGCTTTAGTTACATAGGAATGTTGATATATAAACGATTTAGAAAATATTTTCTTATGAAAGTAATATATATATTTTGGGAATTGGTTCTATTTTGAAGGAGATTTGAATAGTAAATAAATGATAATCTGTTTAGAGTATAAGGATAGTGATTATGGTGTTTAAAAAGTAGGGAATTGCTATTTTAATGTATGAAAAATCAATTCTCTAAGTAAGAAAGATAGTAATGTCCTCTTTAGGAAATTAAATGGAGAGGGGATAGCCCTACGACATAAAAACATAAAGCAGCGCTAAAATTCTTCCGAGCAGTTTAAAATTAAATGCTACTAAAGTTTAGATTTTTTACTGTGTGGAATTATAATATTTAAAGCAATATTTTTTTAATGTCCATTGCTTTCTTGTATTGTTGTAGTGCTCCATATAATCATCTACCATATATTTTAATTCTGCTAAGCTTTCAGCTTACGTGCCTCTGCTTTTTCTAATTTCTTTTCAGCAGATAGGTTATCTTTTTTTGTCGACCAGAACCTCCTTTTCCACGTCTTTCCTCTGAAAATGCTTGTTCTCCATGAGTGTCAAAACAGCTGGGGAAGATGAAGTATTACGGTACGCAAAGCAAGCACTAAAGACGCAAGTTGAAGAATTAATGTTTAAGTACTTAACCTAGGGAGAGAATGAGCATGGCTACAATATATAAATTTTCAAATAAAACATTTCGAGATATAACAAAGGAAAGAGTAGATGTTGTGAAAATCGCTTCTGGTTTTATGGGAGGGACGGTTAAAGTTTATGAGCGTAAAGGAACAGTAATTATCCATAGTGAAAACAAACAATCAAGTCATGCAAGTATTTCAAATGAAAACGGCCAGTAAAAGAATGGGAAATTAGATATGCTATAGAACACATTTTAAAAAGAGACTTAACAGATGTGAATATACGTGTCAGTGAAACTGGTGTTGTTCATATTCGCAATAAAGCAGAAATTAATACACTTACAAACTAAAAGAAAAGTCATTCATTTAAAAATAATGAAGGTTGAGAGTTTATTTTCTCAACCTTTTTATTCGGTGTTTTTTTATTTTCACTCAATATTTTCTACATTTAAACACTTAGTTTCACAGTAATAGCCTTTGCCGCCAACATAAACTTTTTCTATTTCATTCTTGCTATTGGTTACTAATTTAACTAATATTTCGGAAGGCGAGTGTAAAGAATAACCTTGTTCAAATACATAGACTTCTTTTTGCAAGTAGTGCTGTTCATAAAGGTAGCAAGCTAATGCACCGTTTGAAGTTCCAGTCGCTGCTTCTTCATTGATGTCGTATAGTGGAGCAAAATTTCTGCATATAATTCGATTGTCATTAAAAGTATATAGATGCATCCCGACAACGTTATAATACTTGCTGATTTCTTTAATTTTTTCAAAATTAGGTTGCAGTGCATGTAATCGTGTTTCGCTTTTTATAGGAATTAAAATATCTTTTAAGCCCGTGGAGACAATTTGAATTGGGTATTTATTGTCTATAGCTTTAATGTCAAAACAGTCGATGAACTCGTTTGGAGATACAACATCATAGAATATCGGTTTGTTTTGTTCCATGAATATGATGTCATCTTTTATGGTAATAGTAAGAACACCGCTGTTCGTTTCAATCGTATAGCGATTCCTGAAAAGTTTATTTAAATGCATCAGTATCGCGAAAGAGCCAATTGTGGCATGACCACATAAATCAACTTCTTCTTTTGGTGTAAAATACTCAAATTTATAATCAGCAATTTCAGATTCTGATATAAATGCGGTTTCCGCATAGCCCAGTTGTTTGGCTATTGCCATTTTTTGAGTAGTGGTCAATGTATTCTCCATAAATACCACACCTGCTTTATTTCCGCCTTTATGATCCTTGCTAAATGCACTTGCAACATAAACGGATATTTTCATAAGACACCTTCCTTCCTCACTTATAATAAATTGTAGCATAGAAAGCACTACGTATAAATGTTGTTGGATAAATTTGACATAAAAAAAGAGACAAACTATTTTTTAGCATCTGAACTCTCCGAAAATAGTTTGTCTATAGTCTGAGTCACTCATTTAAAAATAATGAGTGATTTTCTTCTATTATTGTATATATTTGTATAAATAAAATTGTATCAACAATAGAAAATGTTGTCAGTGTATAATCAGGTGTGAGAATGTACCTAGTTATTGAAATAAATGTACACCTGTCCGTAACCCTCATTAAAAAACTGTTTTTCCGAATATAAGAACATAAACAAAAACCTCGCAAACACTTGTATAACAAGGTTGCGAGGTTTAAGAAACCGAAGTATTCTAACTCTAAAAGATTATCGAGAGTAGAACTCTACGATGAATGCTTCGTTGATTTCAGCAGATAGTTCAGAACGTTCTGGAAGGCGAGTGAATGTACCTTCTTTTTTGTCTGCATCAAATGCTAAGTAGTCAGGTACGAAGTTATTTACTTCGATTGCTTCGCCAACTACAGATAGGTTTTGAGATTTTTCGCGAAGAGAAATCGTTTGACCTGGTTTAACGCTGTATGATGGAATATCAACGCGTTTACCGTCTACCATAACGTGACCGTGGTTTACTAATTGACGAGCTCCACGACGAGTGCGAGCTAAACCTAAACGGTAAACTAAGTTGTCAAGGCGAGTTTCAAGAAGGATCATGAAGTTTTCACCGTGAACACCTTTCATTTTACCAGCGCGGTCAAATACAGTACGGAATTGACGTTCAGTCATACCATACATATGACGAAGTTTTTGTTTCTCTTGTAATTGTAAACCGTATTCTGATAATTTTTTACGTTGGTTCGGGCCGTGTTGACCTGGTGCGTAAGGGCGTTTTTCGATTTCTTTACCAGTACCGCTTAGTGAGATACCAAGACGACGTGATAATTTCCAAGATGGACCTGTATAACGAGACATATTGTTGTCTCCTCCTTTAAATTTGGTTTTTTTGTTGTAAAACAAAAACCAGTAGTACCCATTCTTAAATGCATTTTATTTTCATGTATTTTCGCCTATGCAGCCGTTAGGTTACACGATACACCATCTATTTTCATAGGAGAAAACTGTTTAGTAATACTCTTTAAAATAGAGGAATAAAATACTATATTAAGCTCATACCACTGCTGCGTTTATTTTACACAAACTTCATTGTAACTGCTTATGTCATAGACGTCAATTATTAGTATTGCTATTTTTGAAAAGGGACAATAGTAGGGAATTCCTTTTCATACATTTTACACTATTTCGAAATAGTTAATGATATGGTATTAAATGGTAAATATAAAAGTAAAACAGAATAACATAGTCAAAATGACACAAATTATGTATAATATATCATAAGTTAATAGTAATTGATTTGTACGTTATATAGAAAAGGTGATTTCATGACAGACCATTTACAAACGCTAAAATATATAAAATCAGATGTTTTGAGCTTTTGGGTGAGTTCGAATGGAGAGCTCACCGGTTTTAATGAGTATTTTTATTCATTAAAGCAGTGTCTAAAGAAGCACTTGAAAATTGTAAATGCTGCTTTTCTTAGCTATGAAGGTAATAGTTTAATACCCATAGAAGAATTAGCTACTTTAACAATCGAAACAAAACTAAATGCTGTGTCATGGCTGATGATTGAAACTAGCTTTTATCAACAAAAAATGGTAAAACTCCCTTATATATTAAAAGAAAAAGAAGCCTATAACATGATGACTGACATGGTGCTTTTCCAACCAGAGGGCAAAGACCCCATTGGTGTTTTACTGGTTGAAGCAACAGATGCTTGGACGGACTTTATGGCTTCTGATTATGGTGAAGAATGTGTAGAAACGCTTATGAGAGTTTTGCAGATTTTCAGGGAGAATTTAGAAGTAAAATCAAATGAAGATCAATATAGAAAACTGTATAATATGACTGATTTATTTCATTCAACTATGGATATCGATTTAATTTTAGAAAATGTTCTAAAAAATATTAGGGATAATTTCCCGGAATTTAATGTTGAGCTTATACTATCGAATGATCAAGACCGCCATACGACCATCGATATTAAACTTTTTGATTATTTATCCGAAAGACCTGCAACTATAGAAGCTTTTGTCTCAGGAGACCTGACAACCGAATTGGCAGGTGACTTAAATTGTCGTTTATTAAATGCACCTATTAAAGGAAGGCAAGCTATTTACGGTATTTTACAAGTTAGCGCACCCACAACATATCTTTTTTCAACGACTGAAAAGGATTTTGTGCGAATGCTAGCGCAAGCATCAGGAAATGCACTAGAAAATGCAAAATTATATCATCAATCGCATCGTCTCGTAAGTGACTTACAACTAATAAATGAAACATCGCATCGTTTAAATATGCGAATTGATATTCATGAAATGTTGCTTTTCCTACAAAAACAGTTAATGAAATCTTTTCAACCGATGGAAGTTTGTTTCGCTTTTAAAAATAATGATACCTTTGAAGTGACGGATGCCAGTACAACATTATTCAAGACAGAGGAAGGGCAAACGTATATAAAACATGTTGAACAACATTTTGAACATACCAATGATCCATTGTTTATAGCCGATTTTAGCCGATTAACACCTAATCAAATCGAATATCGTTCGATTATGGCCATTCCAATTTTGATGGAAGAAAAAATAAATGGTTTTAGTATCGTACTACATAAAGAGCCATATTTCTTTTCATTTGACAGCTTTAAGTTAATGCAGTCTTTAATCCATCATTCATCTTTAGCGATTGCAAACTCCATTTTACGGAATCAACTGCAAGAAATGGTAGATAGGGACCATCTAACTAAATTATATGCAAGAAGTTATTTAGATCAGTATGTAGAAAAATCCCTTAAGAAAGATCATTCTGGGATGTTTTTACTTATCGATATTGATAATTTTAAGCGCGTCAACGACACCTACGGCCACCAAATTGGCGATAAAATTCTTGTGCAAATTGCAATGAAATTAAATGAAACGATTGGTACACAGGGGATTTGTGCACGGTGGGGTGGAGAGGAAATGTCAGTCTATGTGCCAAATATTGATGAAAAAGAATCAATCGAATTGGCGTCGACTATTGTTGCAATGATCCCGGACGCAACTGATCCCCAAGTAACAATTTCAGCAGGGCTCATTACATGGGATCAAAATTATCGACCAGCATTTCAATCTGTTTTTTTACATGCAGATACAGCTCTATATGAAGCTAAAAATAGTGGGAAAAATCGATTTTGTATTCATGATCGTTTCCTCCAAACAAATGCATAGAAAAAATAAAATATAGATTTGCCCCGAAATGATATGTAAAAAAACAACATTTCAGGGCAATTTTTAATGTGCAAGTTTAGAATGGTGAATAGCTTTTATAGATGTAGCAGCAATGCTTTAACAAATTGCTCTAAGCCAACTCGATCTTCGATGGAGAAGCGATTTGTAACTGGGCTATCGATATCGAGCACAGCTATTACTTTATCTTGCTTAATAAGAGGTATGACAATTTCAGATTGCGAGGCAGCATCGCAAGCAATGTGCCCAGGAAAAGCATGGACATCTTTTACAACAATTGTTTCTTTTTCTTTCACAGCTGTACCACAAACACCGCGACCAATTGGAATTCTAACGCAAGCAGGTAAGCCTTGGAATGGACCTAAAACTAGTTCCTCTCCCTGTAAAATATAAAAACCAACCCAGTTAATATTTGTTAGAAATTGGTTAAGTAAAGCGGAAGCATTACTTAAATTAGCGATTTGATCGGTTTCACCTGTTAGCAACGCATCTAATTGTTTTGCTAATGAATTGTATTGGTCAGCGATAGGACCTTCATAATTTATTTGTGTAAACATAATAGCACCTCGTTTAAAAGTTATTTATATTGGAAATATAACATTATAATGCTGATGTAAATCAACTGCGGCGTGGGCATCAGAGCCAAAAACAAAAGGCAATCCAATTGACTTGCTATAATCAATTAAGGAGAATGGTGGATAGGGTTCTTGACAATGTGCTTTACTTAAACCTGCACTATTCAAATCGAGCTCGTACCCTTGTTTCTTCATAACATCTAAAATCTCTCGAATACGAATTGTATCATCAATTTTCACATTGTGTGCTAATTGAAACTTATGAATGAGAGATGGATGTCCAATACGTTTAGGTTTGTATTGTCCTAAATCAGCATGGATTGATTGAAGGACAGTATCATAATATAGATCATAGACATGTTCTACAGAGCCTAACTCTCTTGAAAAATCTTTAAAGGTTTCCGCTGAATAGTCGATACATACAAAGTTATCTTGCCATTTTAGAAAATGAACGGACAAAATAGCATCATCTAAAAAGTGACCATATGTATCAAGGAAACTTCGTGTTTCTCGCTCAAAACCTATAATGTAGTCAATTTCTAACCCGATACGGATACGGATGTCCTGCGCGTATTGCTTTCGTAAGTGCTGTAAATCTTCAAAATAAGGCATCAAGTACGCTGGATTCATGCCACTATCCTTATTAGGTGTAGGGTCAACAAAGCCAAGCGGCAATGGAGCATGTTCTGTAAACGTAATATCCGTAAAACTTTCTGCAATTGCTTTTTCGATATATTGCGTAAATGTATCTGTTGTCCCGTGTGGACAATAAGGGCTATGGATATGCCCGTCTCTTTTCATAAAGTATACACTCCTTTGGCTATTTGAATGATGTCTAGATATTAACGCCATACGTTCAAGGACAGGAGTTGCCAGTTTGTCTGTTGGGCGTGAATACACTTTTCTGAAAAACACTTAAATTTTAGTACAAAAGGGGAAAACATAGTATATAATAAATACAACTAGCCAATTCGTATATTGTAGAATAGGAGGCTTACGATGGAGTATATCATCATTCCGATTATCCTACTATTAATTTTAGCCATAGTAGGATTTATGATGCGACGAAAACATACAGCAATTATTGCACAACTTGAAAATGAAAAATTACAAATACAAAACAATCCCATAAATGAGGAAATTTCTAAAGTTAAATCATTAAACATGAATGGTGAAACGGAGGAAATGTTTGAACGATGGCGCAATAGCTGGGATGAAGTCATCGATGTACATATGACAAAAATTGATTCACTCCTATTCGATGCGGAGGACCAAGTCAATCATCTTCGTTTTAAAAAAGCAACGTTGGTTGAACGTGAAATTGAGGATTATGTTCGTAAGTGTGAACAAGACAAAGATAAAATTTTAGAAGAATTAAATGAATTGATTGGCAGCGAAGAAAAAAATCGTATTGAAATTGAACAACTAAAGGAATATTATCGATCAGCCCGTAAAACTTTGCTTGCCCACCAACACTCATTTGGCATAGCGTTACCAGCACTTGAGCAAAAATTAGAAGTATTTGTTCAAAAGTTTGAAGAGTTTGATGAACTTACGCGCGATGGTAACTATTTGCAGGCACGTGAAATTGTTATTGGCTTGAATCAGGAATCACAAGAGACATTTGAATATATCAATGACGTACCAACTATTTTGACAGAACTGCAAGTGAAATTACCAGGTGCTGTTCAAGAATTACGCAATGGTCAACGAGAAATGGAAGAGAAATCTTATTATTTACATCATTTAGAGCTAACAGAAGCACTGGACAATCTAGAAACGGAGTTTACCGCTTTAAAGGGTGAATTGGCTGAACTTAATTTATCTGCTGTAAAACCGCGAGTTGTTGAAATAAATGAAGAAATCGACCATTTCTACGATTTGCTTGAAAAAGAGGTTATTGCGAAAAACTACGTAGATCAAAATTGTGAACGTTTATTAGGTTCCATCACAAATGTCATTAGCTCAACCCGCTTAGTTAGCGATGAGGCAACTTTTGTTCAGCAAAGCTACCATCTTAATGAAAAGGATGCTGAAATACCAAAAGCGGCATTAAAACAATTAGAAGCACTTCAACGCCGTTATGATTTACTGGCAATGCGTGTTACAGAAGAAAAGTCTGCATATTCAAGTTTGCAAGAAGAACTGATTGAAATAAGTGAGGAGCTTGAACGTATTCATGAGGAGCAAGATCACTTATCGAATACGATGAAAAAGCTTCGGATTGACGAAAATAAGGCACGTTCACAAGTTGAAAATCTGAAAAAAACGTTGCAGGATACAGACCGTCTGTTAAATAAGGCGAATATTCCCGGTATTCCCGAAGAGATGGATGCACGTTTAGATGAGGCTGCAGAGCACATTTATGTGGTGATGCAAAGTTTACAAGAAGTACCACTCAATATGGGAACAGTTCACAATAACTTAAATGCAGCCACGCTTTGTGTGGAAGATGTTCATTCAAAGGCACATGAATTGATTGAAAATGTAATGCTGATTGAACGTATTATTCAATATGGCAACCGTCATCGAGCAACAAATCCAAAATTAAATGCTCGTTTAAAAGAAGCAGAAGAAGCATTCCATCAATTCCGTTATACAAAAGCGCTAGAAGAGGCAGGGACAGCTGTTGAAGAAATGGAGCCGGGTGCATTAAAACGTATCCAAGAAATTGTCGCAGAGGATTTAGTTTCCCGTTAGCTCCACCATATAGATGTCGAGGGTAAAATTAAAAATATTATTATAATGAAAAAAAGTAACCACCACACTGGATTTAAGTTGGTGGTTTTCTTATGAGATTAAGGAGTTCGGGTGGGGGAATTTTTTTAAAGTTTAATTTTTTATACAAAATTGAACAAAGAAGATGAAGGGAGGTACGATTAAAAACAATGGCAAAGTTTAAGGAGTTAGGCTTTTCGCCAGGTTTTTTTATAAGAAAAGGAAAAATTTTTATTATAGTAAGCTTGTTTTTAATGATTCTTACAGGGGCACGAATTTTGTGGATTGTGACGTTTCATAATTCACAGCAACCACATGCTATAAATGGACAACTTGATTTACGACAATGGGATGCAAATAAAGGTCGTACGGTTACATTAGATGGGCAGTGGGAGTTTTATCCTGACATTCAGCTAATGAGTGTGGAAAAGGTTATTGACGATAAAGCTCAATTTATCCAAGTCCCGGGTGGGTGGAATCAGTCAATATCAGCCGAGAATTCTCCATACGGCTATGGTTCCTATCGCTTACAAGTTCTTGTCAATCCAAAAGACGAAGTAACCTACAGTGTTCGAATTCCGAGCATTCGAAGTTCTTCAGAATTATATGTAAATGGACGGTTGTTAAGTAAATCAGGTCAACCTGGGAAAACTGCCCAAGAAACGATTGCATATAATATACCTTACTCTGCCTCCTTCACAACGAATGGTCGCAATGTAATTGATATAGTAATTCATGTTGCAAATTTTAAGGATCCCCGTAACAGTGGTATTGTTCGTTCCATAAAATTTGGGAAAGAAGAGGCGATTGCACGCGAGGCGCAATTTTCTGTGACAATGCAGCAAATGGTGGCCATCGTATTTTTGATGCATGCGGTTTATGCACTTATTTTATATCTAGTTGGTAATAGAGAGAAGCGGTTACTCTATTTTGCTCTATTGACCATCAGTGCCATGTTCACTAATTTGCTGGGTAGTGATGAGAAATTATTATCTTATTGGTTTCCGATAAATTATGAATGGGGATTTAAGCTAGTCCACCTTTCTATGGTTAGTCTTGCCTATGCTTTATTACAATGTGTGAAACATCAATTCCCAACTAGTTGGAGAAAATTTTTTCCATATTTCTTTGCCCTTTGTGGTTTATCTATCTTAATGTCACTACTTTTATCAGCTCATTATGTTATAATTCTACAGCCCTTATACACAACTCTTATGGGCATATCGATAACGTTAACGATTATATCTATGTTTTATACGTCCATTAAGAAAATTAAGGATAATACCTTATTACTTTTAGCTATTATGGCATTTGGTAACAACCTGATTTGGTGGGGTTTATTTCTTATAACGGGTATTAAAATTGTTTATTATCCATTTGATTTAATAATAGCGGTAGCCTGCTTTGCTTCATTCTGGTTTAAACGCTATTTTAAGGTTCACTCAGAAGCACATGAATTGACGAAAAAGCTTCAGAGAAGTGATAAGCTAAAGGATGAATTTCTTGCAAATACGTCCCATGAGCTACGAAATCCACTTCACGGTATATTGAATATTTCAAAAGCAGTATTAGAACGAGAACAGTTAACACTACACAATAAAAGTATTAAGGATTTGGAAACTGTTCTTTCTGTAGGTCGCCGAATGACTCTCATGTTAAACGATTTATTGGATACGATGAGTCTAAAAGAACATACATACCGTTTGAAGTATCAAACCTTTTCAATCGATACAGTCGCAACGGGTGTATTAGATATGCTTCAATTTATGACGGAGGGGAAACAAATACGGTTAATAAACGATATTCCTGAAGATTTCCCGCAAGTGTTTGCCGACGAAAATCGCGTCATCCAAATCGTTTTTAATGTTCTACACAATGCTGTTAAATATACAGATGAAGGTACAATTGCTATACGTAGTTTTGTAAAAGACGGACGTGCACAAATTGTCATTTCAGATACTGGCGTTGGTATAGATGAGGAAACGATGAAAAGGATTTTTGAACCTTATGAGCAAGCTTATCTAGGCAATACGATAATTGAAGGTGGATTTGGTCTGGGTCTGAGCATTAGCAAACAATTGGTTGAATTACATGGAGGTACATTGCAGGTTAAATCTGTTCTAGGTCAAGGGTCGGAATTCAGCTTTACATTACAATTAGCCGATGACACAATTGACCAACAAGACGCAGTGAACGTGAGTACAATTCTTTCGTCTTATAATATAGCACGCTCAGCATTGGCCGCGACTGCTATCCATGTTGATGATAGAACTGAACCACAACTCAAGATTGTAGAAAATCGCCCTCGTGTTTTAGTAGTAGACGACGATCCGATTAATCTAAGAGTAATAGAAACCATTCTTACATTAGAAAAATTTGATATAGTAACAGTGACAAGCGGTAAAAAAGCATTGGCTATTTTAGATACTAAAGAATGGGATTTGATTATTTCAGATGTGATGATGCCACAAATGTCTGGTTATGAGTTGACTCGAAGAATTCGTCAACGTTTCACCATTGCAGAACTTCCAATCCTCCTCCTCACTGCGCGGAGTCAGTCACAGGACATTGAAAATGGATTTTTAGCGGGTGCCAACGATTATGTAGTAAAGCCTGTAGATGCCTTGGAAATAAGATCTCGAGTTAGGGCTTTAACTGAAGTGAAACAATCTACTCATGAGCGATTACGAATGGAAGCAGCGTGGCTTCAGGCACAAATACAACCTCATTTCTTCTTCAATACATTAAATGCAATTTTAGCGTTAAGTGAAATTGATATGAAGCGGATGCGTAATCTACTCGAAGCGTTTAGTGACTATTTGAGGGAATCATTTAAGTTTCAAAATCTCGATGAACTCGTGTCAATCGAGGAAGAGTTAAGTCTTGTTCGATCCTATCTTTTTATTGAGAAGGAACGATTTGGAGATCGCTTACAAGTAACCTGGGACATAGAAGAAAATATACAGTTGTTGATTCCTGCGCTAACCATTCAACCAATAGTTGAAAATGCTGTTAGACATGGCATTACGAAGCAAGTTCAAGGTGGGAATATTCGAATTCGAGTTTTAGACTATGTAAACTATGTTGAGATATCAGTGACAGATGATGGTGTTGGAATGGATGAAGTGATGGTACAACGCTTACTGGTAAGGCAAACAGCTAATAAATCTGGCGTTGGGCTATTAAACACAAATCTCCGATTAAAACAGCACTATGGTGAGGGCCTTCAAATTAATAGTAAGCTAGAGGTTGGTACGACGATATCGTTTATCGTTTTAAAAAATAATGCAAAGTCACATTAATTCTTATCATTAACAGACAAAAATGGATTGAATAGAAATTTTTTTGTCGTGTAATTATAGTTAATGGTTTTATAAGTAAGTTTGAACTATAATAAATACCGTTAAATTAACGTTTTGAAAGTGTGTGAATAACAATGAAAGAAAATACAATCTATCTAGATAACAGTGCAACAACTAAACCTTATGAAGAAGTGATGCAAGCATTTATGGCAGTAAATGAGCAGTATTACGCCAATCCTTCATCGATTCATACAATGGGTGTAGAATCAAATGAATTATTAATGCGAGCTCGTGAACAAGTAGCAAATATTTTGCATACTGAGGCAAAAAATGTCCTGTTTACTTCAGGAGGAACTGAATCCAATAATACAGCTATTTTCGGTTTAGCGCATGGTAATACTCATAAAGGCAACCATATTTTGACGACAGAAATCGAACATCCATCTGTGTTAGAATCAGTGAAGCAGCTTGAGAAAGAGGGCTTTGAAATAGAATATCTACAAGTCGACAACATAGGAGTAGTGTCGTTAGATGAGCTAAGACAAAAAGTTCGCAAGGATACTATTTTAGTAAGCATGATGCATGTCAATAATGAGATGGGTGCCATTCAGCCGATTTTTGAAGCGGCAAAAATTATCCATGAAGCAAGTCGTGCCGCATTTCATGTGGATGCAGTGCAAAGCTTTGGGAAATTGCCCCTAACATTTAATGAAGATGAAGGTCCAGACTGTATCACCATATCAGGTCATAAAATTCATGGTTTTAAAGGTTCTGGTATATTAGCTTTTCGTAAAAAAATGCAATGGCAGCCATATGCACTTGGTGGTGGACAGGAATTTGGCTTACGTAGTGGTACAGTAGCTGTCCCGCAAGCTGTTGCATTATCGAAAGCAGCGCGCATTGCAATAGAAACTATGAGCGAACGTGCAAAAAAATATCGTAATTGGCAGGATGAAATATGCACAGAGTTAAAAAAATATGGTGACGCTGTGACTATTTTATCGACACCTCAAGGCGCACCACATATTTTATCGTTTAGTATACGCGACTTAAAAGGTGAAATTATGATAAATGCATTTCAGAAACGTGGAGTTATTGTGTCAACATCTAGTGCATGTTCTTCTAAACAAACGAAAACGAGTCATGTAGTAGAAGCTTTAAACATCGATGAACATTTTAAAAAAGGTGTTATTCGCATAAGCTTTGGTGCTCATGTAACGGACGAAGATATTGCGCAATTTAAACAAGTATTACATGAAGTACTAATGGAACTTAAAGGAGAATATGTTTTATGATTTGGAAAGAAATTTTAATTCGATATGGTGAGCTATCTACAAAAGGACGCAATAAGATGGATTTTATCCGTCGCTTGCGTGAAAATATTCGCCATGCATTTGCAGATTTAGGCCATCTACACATTCGTACAGAGCGAGACCGTATGTTCATTGCAATTCAAGATGAGGCACAAATGGACGTATTACTAAACGGATTACCAAAAATTTTCGGAATCCAATCATTTAGTCCAGTTGCCGCATGTAATAAAGACATGGAAGCAATGAAATCACTAGCGATTACAATTATGGATACATTTAAAAGTGAACCATTGACTTTTAAAGTTGAAGTAAAACGGACAGATAAAACATTCCCATTAGATTCGCATGCTATTCAGCGTGAAATTGGGGGATATGTGTTACCACAGTATCAAAATTTATCAGTTAAAGTGAAAAAACCAGATGTTGAGCTTCGTGTTGAGGTGCGCCATGATGCAACTTATATGATGGCGCAAGTTATTGCGGGTGCTGGTGGCATGCCAGTTGGCTCTAACGGTAAATCTTTATTGATGCTTTCAGGTGGTATCGATAGCCCAGTAGCAGGATATTTAATGATGAAACGTGGCGTTCGCTTAGAAGCAATTCATTTCTTCAGCCCACCATATACAAGTCAAAATTCATTAGAAAAAGTAAAAGTACTTGCCAATGAATTAACGAAATTTGGTGCAAGTATTCGTCTACATGTTATTCCTTTTACAGAGGTTCAAGTTCTTATTAAAGAAAAAGTACCATCAAATGTGTCGATGACAACAACGCGTCGTATGATGTTAAAAATTGCGGACAAAGTACGTGAAGAAATCGGTGCACTTGCAATTGTAACAGGAGAAAGTCTTGGGCAAGTAGCAAGTCAAACACTTGAAAGCTTAACAGCAATTAACGCTGTGACAAGCACACCGATATTACGTCCGCTAATTTCAAATGATAAATTAGAAATCATTGATATTGCGCAGAAAATCGGCACATACGAAACGTCTATTCAACCATTCGAAGACTGCTGTACAATTTTCACGCCGGCTAGTCCAAAAACGAAACCAAAACTTGAAAAAGTGGAGCATTATGAAAGCTTTTCTGATTTCGATGAACTCATTGAACGAGCTGTGAAAAATCGTGAGGTCTATATTTTCCCGAAAAAAGAGCAGCCTGCAGATAAATTTGCAGATCTTTTATAAAAAAAGCCTACAATTGTTTTGCTGTTTATGCAAACTTGAATTTGTTATATATATAGGAAAGAAACCATCTCAAAATTCAATTTTGAGATGGTTTTTTATTGATTGTCAATAGGTTTCCTTTGCAGTTACATTTTACCTATAAAATTTTTGTATTAAAAAACAAATAACGCACATTCTATATTCACAAGGAGGTGAGAAACATGACAAACAACAACAACCGCAGTTCTAACAAGCTTGCAGTACCTGGTGTACAACAAGCACTAGATCAAATGAAATACGAAATTGCACAAGAATTTGGTGTTCAATTAGGAGCTGACGCATCAGCTCGTGCCAACGGTTCCGTTGGTGGTGAAATCACTAAACGTCTTGTACAAATGGCAGAATCTCAATTAAAAGGTATGCCAAACAACAACCAATAAATGCAGCATAAGCATTTATAAACTTAAAACCAGTGACCGTAAAAGGCACTGGTTTTAGTTTGTTTAAATTTGCTTTTTTTATTCCGTTTAAGAAGGTTGAATTGATGTCAAAGTTAAGACAGTATCTTTAATATTTACACTTTCACATATAGCAGAAATTACAGCTATTCCATGTGCACCAGCTTTAAATACTAGTTGTGCATTGGACTCATCAATTCCGCCAATTGCCACGATAGGCAAGTCAGGGTGTTCAGAACGAACTTGTTGTAGAAATTCAGTACCACTTGGAGGTTTGGCATTACTTTTAGAAGTGGTTGCGAAAATAGGACCGATACCTACATAATCAGCTGCGTACTGTAAAGCAGTGTGCACTTCATCTTTTGTATGAACAGACACACCAAGTAACATATCTCCAATTTTCTCGCGGATAACTGCAACAGGAAAATCATCTTGCCCAATATGAATGCCATCCGCACCAAGTTTTAAAGCAAGCTCAATATCATCATTGACGATAAACGGAATATGATACTGCTTACATAGCTTTTGACAACTTTGAGCAAAAATTTCATAAGCTAGCCCAGTTAATGCGTCTGGCCCCTTTTCGCGAAATTGAAACATGGTAATGCCTGATTGTAACGCCTCTTCAAGTACTTCTAATGGAGGTCGTTTATGAACGTTTGCCGAACCCATAATAAAATAGAGCTTTAAATCGTGGTTATTCATGAATAATCACCTCGCAAAAACCTTTGTATTTATGGTAGGCAAAATGATTGGTCGGACCGTGTCCATTGCCAATAGATAAATCATGTGTAATGGCAAGCTGAATAAATTTTTTCGCTTCCAAAATAGCCTGATCTATTGGTAAGTTAGACCCAATAAAAGCTGTTAATGCAGCAGAAAATGTGCAGCCTGTACCGTGTGTATTGTTTGTTGCAATACGTGCCGTTTGCATGGAAAATGATCGACCATCTTTAAAAAATACATAATCAGTCGCAAATTTTTTGTCAGATAAATGACCACCTTTCATGACAACACATCGTGCGCCTAGTTGCAAAAGTGTATGAGCAGCTTGCTTAATTGAAGCTGGGGTATCAATCTTTTTGCCTGTTAATACTTCTGCTTCCGGGATATTTGGCGTAATAACAGTTGCTAATGGTAATAAATAACATCGCAATGCCTCGATTGCTTGTTGTTGCAATAAGCTTTCGCCACCTTTAGCAATCATTACTGGATCAATGATAAGTGGTATATCCAAGTCAGCCATTATATTTGCAATGGTCTGAATAACATCAGCAGAAAAAAGCATTCCTGTTTTGATAGCACTAATTGAAAAATCCTCTAATAGTGCATAAAATTGTTTTTCGATAAAGCTTGGATCAATGGATAAAACATCATACACACCTAATGTATTTTGAGCAGTTAACGCTGTAATCACAGATGTGCCAAATACCTTTAATTCTTGAAATGTTTTTAAATCTGCTTGAATGCCTGCACCGCCGCCACTATCTGAGCCTGCAATTGTAGTCACGATATGCACTATTTTTCACCGTCCTTTGAAAGACGATGTAACTCATTTAAGATAGCAATTTGAAAATCACCAATATATTGAGTAGAGCAAGCAGCATGTTCAGCTATTTTTTTATAGGCCAATAAAGTATTTACTAATTGTTTATATGGCTCATTTTGTGCAACATAAGCGGCTGCGCAAATTGCACTTAATAGGCAGCCTGTCCCTGTGACTTCTGTCATTTGCTGATGTCCCCCATCAATCCAATGCATTTGTTTACCATCAGTTATAAAATCTTTTTCACCGGTCACAATAACTATACAATCATAGCGTTGAGCAACTTGCTTTGCCTCATCCTCAATACAAATTGACCCGCTGCCACTGTCGACGCCTTTTTGTTGCCAATTTACATTGGCAATAGCAGCAAGCTCACCAATATTGCAACGAATAACAGCAAATTTAACTTGCGTTAATAAATGCTGTATTGTTTTTTTGCGAAAAGTAGTCGCTCCTGCACCAACGGGATCTAAAATAATTGGGATGCCAAGTGTATTGGCCATTTCTCCCGCACGTAACATAGATTCTTTTGTACGATCATTTATCGTACCCGTATTTAATAATAGCGCGGAAGCGATTTTTACCATTTCTGTAACTTCATCGATTTCATCGGCCATTACAGGAGAAGCACCAATTGCCAGTAAGCCATTTGCTTGAAAATTGGCCACGACATAGTTTGTGATACAGTGAATAAGTGGCTGTTGTTTACGTATTGTTTGTAAAATCATAGTAAGTCCTCCTTTTTGGGTGGACGTAAGCATGCAAAAAAAAGCTCTTTTCGTGCAAAGAGTACACGTAAAAAGAGCTTTTCATCAATAACAAGATGTATTGCTCCCTACGTCAGTATTAACTAACAGGTTCAAAGGGTCAGGTTTTACCTTCTCAACTCAAGACGAGTCCCCCTGCAATCATGATTTTAGTTGACCAAAATGTACCATACTTTTTCTCCGTGTTCAATAGCGATTTCCAATTATCATAAAAGCAGTGACTGTTGCCATATAAAGAAGTATGATAGTTGTCATGACTTTTCAAAATTAAGGCTTCTTCCATTGAAAATCAAGAAAAATGAGTTTTATAATGGGCATAGCGAAGGGGGCATATGCCATGAATAGACAAGATTTACTCGCACCAGAGTGGTATAACATTGCAGAAGAAATTGAAAAGTATGCACAGAATCCAACCAAAAATGCTTTAATAGTTTATAACGAAAACGAAGATATACAATATATTACATATGCAACTTTACTTGAAAAGGCAAATCAGACAGCACATGTATTCACATCTCAAGGATTAGTCAAAGGAGATGTAATTTTAGTTATGGTGCCAAGATCAGTTGAGGCGTACATTGTTTATATTGCTGCATTAAAGGCTGGCTTAACGATTATTCCAAGCTCTGAGATGTTGCGTGCAAAGGATATAGACTATCGAATCACACATGCTGATGCAAAGGCGGTTATTGCCTATGAGCCATATATTGAACAATTTGATGAGGTGGAAAATTTAGAGGACGTGCAGCAGTTTGTCATTGGTCAGGCACATGCACCATGGCATCCTTTGCTAGAGCAAATGAAAAATAAACCCACTACCTATACAAGCGCCACACCAACGAAATGTACGGATCTTGCATTTCTTGCCTACACAAGTGGCACAACAGGCAATCCAAAGGCTGCTGTTCATACACACAGTTGGGGTTACGCACATTTGCGGACAACAGCACCAAATTGGTTAGGCGTTGAAGAAAATGATATAGTGTGGGCTACTGCAGCTCCAGGGTGGCAAAAATGGATATGGAGTCCATTCCTTGCAACATTGGGTAGTGGAGCAACAGCTTTTGTTTACAAAGGAAAATTTGATGCAGCTACATACTTAACGTTACTTGAAAAATTTAATATTAATGTTCTGTGCTGTACGCCCACTGAATATCGTTTTATGGCAGCACTTGAAAATTTACAACACTACAATTTGAGTAGCATTCGTCAAGCTGTATCTGCAGGAGAACCGCTGAACAGTGAGGTTACGAAAATATTCTTACAAAACTTTAAACTTCAGGTACGTGATGGCTACGGTCAAACTGAAAATACATTACTTGTTGGAACAATGGTAGGTATGGAGCCACGTGTTGGCTCAATGGGTCAACCAACGCCGGGAAATACGGTAGAAATTATTGATGATTTTGGTAACCCTGTTGCAGATGGTGCCGTTGGTGATATAGCGGTTCATCGTGAAACACCAGCATTATTTAAAAAATATTTTAAAGACCCAGAACGTACAAGCTTACAATTCCGTGGTGATTGGTATATCACTGGAGACCGTGCATATAAAGATAAAGATGGTTATTTTTGGTTTGAGGGACGTGGTGATGATGTCATTATTTCTTCAGGCTACACCATTGGACCATTTGAGGTTGAAGATGCATTAATGAAACATCCAACTGTGAAAGAAGTTGCAGTAGTTGCGAGTCCTGATGAAGTACGTGGTAATATTGTAAAGGCATTTGTAGTATTGCATGATAGAAGAATAGGCATTGCATCACTTATTCAAGAACTCCAAGATCATGTAAAAGCATTAACAGCGCCCTACAAGTATCCACGTGCGATTGAATTTGTTGAGGAGTTACCAAAGACCGCATCGGGTAAAATTCGCCGTGTCGAACTACGTCAGCTTGAAAAGTATCAGTATACGCAAAAATAATTTCCTAGGAAATAATGTCGAAAATCAAAGTTCATGCCAAATTTATGAACTTTGGTTTTTTTTATGTATAAAAAGCTTTTTTATGGCAAAATGTATAAGATAAAACTATTGCATAATATTGCAAAAAAGTGAAACATTTTAGACGTTGACACGTATAAGGTGTTGAGGAGGCGGAAAGACATGAATGTTAAAAGGTGGGTAGCCTTAATTATTGCAAGTGTATTATTGGTAGTTTCACTAGGTATTAACACCGTATTTGCAATATTTAAAGCAGACTTCTTTGGTAGTTTTGACAGCTTAATGGCTGGCAATAATTTAGAAGTATTTGAAACGGTGATTGAGGGTGAGGATTATAATAAACGAATCGCGTACTTAAAAGTCGATGGGACGATTCAAGATATTGGGTCTAGTTCCTTATGGCAGCCGGTAGCTTATGATCACCAGTTTTTCTTAGAACAATTAGACAATATTTTATATGATGAAACAGTACAGGCAGTTGTGTTGAGTGTTAATTCGCCAGGTGGTGGTGTAAAAGAATCAGCAGAAATTTATAAAAAGCTGTTAGAAATTAAAGAGGAGCGCCAAATTCCGATTTATGTATCAATGGACTCAATGGCAGCTTCAGGCGGTTATTATATTGCCGCACCTGCAGATAAAATTTTCGCGCATCGCGATACGATAACAGGCTCTATTGGCGTTATTATGCAATCAATTAATTACCAGGAGCTAGCAGAAAAAGTGGGCGTGAAATTTCAGACATTTAAATCAGGTGAACATAAGGATATGTTAAGCCCGATGCGTGATGTTACGGAAGAAGAACGTGCGATGATGCAAGATATGATTAATGAAACCTACGAAGAATTCGTTGATATTGTTGAAAAAGGTCGTAATATGTCTGAAGCCGATGTTAAAAAGGTAGCGGATGGTCGAATTCTTGGAGGAACAAAGGCACTTGAAGCAGGCTTAATCGATGAAATCGGTGATGAAGAAGCAACGATTGCCGCTTTACGTGCTGATTATGGTTTAGAGGATGCAGCACTGTTTGAATACACATACGATATGGGTGGCTGGCAGTCTTATGTTGGCATGAAGATTGGTTCAATGTTTGGTCCATCTGCTGAGGAAAAAATGCTAATGAAGATTATGGCTGACTATAGAGCGCCAAAAATGATGTACTTATACGGTGAATACTAAGGAGGGTGTACCATGACAAATAATGAATTCGTTATACAAGGGCAACCCTCTTTTGATTTAGAGCGTTTTCCTGATAAGGAAGAAACGCTGTTAGCAACTAAACACTACGCATTAAAAACGGCAGGCTTTTGGATACGCCTTTGGGCCTTCTTATTGGACGGCCTCATTATTAGTGCTGTTGTCGGCATACTTGTTAACCCGATTTTTTATTTAATGGATTGGTCGTTATCGGAAACAGTATGGTATGCACCAATTTCAATTATTTCAGCGATTATATATTATGGCTATTTCGTATTGATGACGAAATTTCTCGGTCAAACTTTAGGGAAAATGGCTTGTGGTTTGCGTGTTGTGTCATTAAAGCATGATAAGTTAACATGGTCAGATGTGCTTTTCCGAGATTGGATTGGCCGCTTTATTAGTAATATCTTTATGCCACTGTATATTTTTGTAGCGATATTGCCAGACAATCAAGGCTTACATGATTTTTTTGCGGAGACAACAGTTGTCCATGAGAAAATTTATGTAGAAAAAAAAGAAGAGTCTATAGCTTCACCTCTTCAGAAGAAAGTTCCTGAGCCTGAAAAACTGGAACAAACGATAGATGCAAAAATAGAAGAGTGATGATTGGGCTGTCTCAATTTTTTTGAGACAGCCCTTTTTAATAATTCACAACAGTATAAAGGATAGAAAATTCCCAAACAATGACGTGTCAACAACAGAAATGGTATGATAAAAATTCCAATAATTTTATCAA
Source organism: Lysinibacillus parviboronicapiens (assembly GCF_003049605.2). NCBI lineage: Bacteria > Bacillati > Bacillota > Bacilli > Caryophanales > Bacillaceae > Lysinibacillus > Lysinibacillus parviboronicapiens. The sequence goes on along the minus strand of NZ_CP073713.1, from coordinate 3,617,299 downwards.
TACAATTAAAGCTAGAAACTAAATCACTCGGACTTAAAAAGATCATTTTTCAGTTTAAGCTGTCTCAGTTGCAATTAATTCCCTACATTTAGTAAGATTATGTACATATGATGAAGGAGGCGTTAATATGGCACAAGTAACATTTAAAAATGGTCCAGTAACACTAGTAGGGAACGAAGTAAAGGTTGGAGACCAAGCACCAGATTTCACTGTATTAGCTAATGACTTATCAGCTGTTTCTTTAAAGGATTCAGAGGGGAAAATTCGTTTATTTAGTGTTGTCCCATCATTAGATACAGGTGTATGCGATGCGCAAACACGTCGTTTTAATGAAGAAGCAGCAAATTTAGGCGATAATGTCGTTATTTACACAGTATCTGTGGATCTACCATTTGCACAAAAACGCTGGTGTGGCGCTGCAGGCATCGATGCCGTTCAAACAGTTTCTGACCACCGTGACCTGTCATTTGGTGAAGCATATGGCGTGTACATTCAAGAATTACGACTTCTAACTCGTGCCGTATTTGTTGTGGATGCTGCAGGTAAAGTAACGTATGTTGAATATGTTCCAGAAGCTACAGATCATCCAAACTATGAATCAGCAATTGCAGCTGTAAAAGCACTAGCATAATCTGCTTCTTTTAGGCTAAGATAATACTAGACAAAGGAGCTGTGACAAGTTTTTGTCACGGCTCCTTTCTGCGTGAAAGGAAGTTTTGTATGGAAAAAATCGAGAAATTATTTGCAATGCTGAATGAGCATGCCGAAAAGCAAGAAAAAGAGCACAATACAACACTATTAGAGGGCATACTGGATGGTTTAGAGGCATGGCTAGATGGAGAAGTCGATTTCTCACAGCAAGGTGCGACGAAAGAAGATGTACGAAAAGCAATTCAAATTGCCATTTTAAAGGGAATGCGTAAAGGCTCTCAGCCAAATCATCAAATGACGCCAGATACGCTTGGTTTATTAGTCGGCTATTTTGTTGAGCAAATTTTTGCAGAGCGTTTAGAAAAAGAAAAAATTTCTATAATGGATCCAGCGGTTGGTACAGGTAATTTACTATTGACGGTTATGAACCTATTAGATGGGAAAACCGAAGCATCGGGTGTAGAGGTAGATGAGTTACTCATACGTTTAGCAGCAGCAACTGCAGACTTAACGGAGCAACCCGTATCACTATTCCGCCAAGATGCACTACAGGATTTACTAGTAGATCCTGTGGATGCAATTGTTTGTGATTTACCTGTTGGTTATTATCCAAATGAAGAGGTAGCATTGGATTACGAAGTGTGTGCACCAGAAGGAATGAGCTATGCACATCATTTGTTCATTGAGCAGTCTGTTAATTATACAAAGGACGGCGGTTATTTATTTTTCCTAGCTCCAACTCATCTTTTTGAATCAGAGCAATCAAAGCAATTGCATAAGTATATTCAAAAACATGCATGGATTCAGGCTATTATCCAATTACCAGATACAATGTTCGCGAATAAAGCACATGAAAAAAGCATTGTTATTTTACAAAAGCAAAGTGAGCATTTTAAGGCGCCAAAAGAGGTGTTACTTGCGAAGGTACCAAACATGCAAAATAAACAAGCGCTTGCCATGTTCTTCGAAAAAGTGAAAATGTGGCAAGAGGGGAAATGACCGGACGCATGTTCTAAAATAATAGATTAAAAAAGGTATCCAAGAGTCCTTGGATACCTTTTTATGTATTACTTAATTACCTTCTGGTGTACGGATAACAAGAACGTCGCATTTAGCTGAACGTACAATTGCTTCAGAAACAGAACCGATTAGGAAACGTTCTACAGCGTTAAGACCAGTAGCACCACAGATGATTAAGTCTGCATCTACAATGTTTGAAAGCTCTTTTGTGATGATATTTTTTGGAGAGCCGTATTCGATTACAAGGTTTACATTTGTTAAGCCTTCTTCTTCAGCTTGCTTTTTGTAACCGTTTAATAAATCTTCAGAGAATGCTTGTGCGCGTTCTGCGATTGAACGGTCATATGCTTCAATTGCAGCAAATGAACGAGTATCAATTACATTTACTAGATTTAATACAGCACCCTCGTTTCGTTTGGCAACGTCGATTGATTTACGGAAAGCGTATTCAGCTTCCTTTGAACCGTCTACAGCAACTACAATGCTTTTATAATGATTAGCCATTTGTATTACCTCCCTATATTTATATTCTGATTATACCAAATGATTGTCTAAAGGAAATACTTTCCGCAAGAAAAATTGTGAAAAACTAAAGGCATTTACTACGAAACCCTTATTTCTTTTTAATAATCAAAATATTAATTATTTTAAAAATGTTATAAATTTAATTTGAAAACGCTTTAATTAAAGCAATTTTTGCACTTATTTGGTAAGATGGAAGTGCACAAGGGGTGTATCAATTATGCGAAGGCAAAATTGATGATACGATGCTTATTTCATAGGTGACGGAAGGGGACAGGAAATATGAAGATTGGTATTCCTAAAGAAATTAAAAACAATGAAAATCGTGTAGCAATGACACCAGCAGGGGTTGTAACATTAACACATGCGGGCCACGAAGTGTACATTGAAGCAGGAGCTGGTCTAGGCTCAAGTTTTACAGACGCTGATTACCTAGCAGCAGGTGCTCACATTGTCGCAACAGCAAAAGAGGCATGGGCACAGGAAATGATTTTAAAAGTAAAAGAGCCTGTAGCATCGGAATACGATTATTTTTATGAAGGCCAAATATTATTTACTTATTTACATTTAGCGCCAGAGCGTGAGCTGACGCAGGCACTTTTAAATAAGAAAGTCGTAGGTATTGCCTATGAAACAGTACAGTTAGCAAATGGTTCTTTACCGTTATTAACACCAATGAGTGAAGTTGCTGGAAAAATGGCGACACAAATTGGTGCACAGTTTTTAGAAAGAAATCATGGTGGTAAAGGGATTTTACTGGGAGGCGTATCTGGCGTGCCACGTGGTAAAGTAACCGTTATTGGTGGTGGTATTGCTGGAACAAATGCAGCAAAAATAGCTGTTGGGATGGGTGCAGATGTCACTGTCATTGATTTGAGTCCAGAGCGCTTACGCCAAATAGAAGATTTATTTGGTCGTGAAGTTCAAACATTAATGTCCAACCCTTATAATATTGCGGAATCAGTGAAAAGTTCCGATTTAGTCATTGGTGCTGTCCTAATTCCTGGAGCCAAGGCACCAAAGCTTGTATCGGAGGAAATGATTCTTTCTATGCAGCCCGGTTCTGTAGTGGTTGATATTGCAATTGACCAAGGAGGAATTTTTGCAACGTCTGATCGTGTAACTACACATGACGATCCTACGTATATAAAACATGGTGTTGTACACTATGCTGTAGCAAATATGCCAGGTGCTGTACCACGTACGTCAACAATTGCTTTAACAAATAATACAATTCCATATGCATTGCAAATTGCTAATAAAGGCTATAAGCAAGCATGTATCGATAATCCGGCACTGAAAAAAGGCTTAAATACATTTGACGGACATATTGTTTATAAAGCAGTTGCAGACTCACAAGAATTACCATACATCCATGTCGATGATTTAATGACATTAAGCTAATTGAAGCGGTAGGACTTGCATCTTTGCCGTTTAACATGTGAACTAGTTATCTAGCATAAAAAGGGAAGCATCATTGAAAAATGGATGCTTCCTTTATTTGTTTTATTACTTGAATTGAAGGTCAAAGCCAAATAACGCTAAGACTTGCTCCAATACCTGCATAAACCAAGACTTTGAGACCTTAAGGTTAAAGATTTAGCCTATAGAACAAGTAATTCTTTTGGGAATTTTGTAAGGACTTCTACGCCATCTTTTGTGACAACGACATCGTCTTCGATACGAACACCCGTAACATCAGATTTGTAAATGCCTGGCTCAATAGTGAAAACCATACCTTGCTCCATTGTCATATCATTTGCACCTGTCACAGATGGAAATTCATGTACAGAAATACCGAGACCATGACCGAGTCGATGCGTGAAATATTCGCCGTAGCCAGCTTCAGTAATTGTATCGCGTGCAATTTTATCTAAGTCCATTGCACGAACACCAGGTTTAACAGCTGCAATCGCATTGCTATTAGCTGCTAGTACTGCATGATATATTTCCTTCTGTGCTTCTGTAGGTTCGCCAAAAGCAACAGTACGTGAAATATCAGAGCAATACCCCTCGTAGATAACACCAAGGTCGAATAATATCATGTCGCCTTTTTCTACTTTGCGGGCACCTGGTTTACCATGAGGGGAAGCCGTTTTCGTGCCACTTAAAACCATTGTTTCAAAGGACATCTTACAGCCTTTTTCTTGAATAGCACTTTCAATCGCTGTTAAAATTTCCATTTCTGTTTTGCCTTCAGCAATCTCTTTGCAGCCAACTTCAATCGCATAGTCTGCTAGTTCAGCTGCTTTTCGTAATTTATTTAACTCCTCTTCATCCTTAATAACGCGCAAAGCATTAATTTTCTCATCAAGGCGAACAAAGCTTGCCTCAGGGAATGAGTGCTGTAAAGCCTCTAAACGCTCTACGATGAGCTGTGCTTTTTCAATTGCAAATGTTGAAGGATTTCCTGTGCGTGCCTTGATAGCTTGTGCAAGTATTTCCATTGCATTTTCTGTATCCTGGTGACCAATGACTTCATATGGCCATCCAGCATCCTTAGCATCGGGAACCTCCATTTGAGGACAAATTAAAAATGGCTCAGACTCTTTAAAAATCATCACCCCTAGTAATCTTTCATGGGGATTGCTTTTAAAGCCCGAAACGTAAAAGACATTATCAGGTGTCGTTACAAAAGCAGCATCAATTTGATTTTTTCGTAAATAGTTTTGAATTTCTTCAACCTTTGACATAATCATTTCCTCCTCTATAGCACTATATAGTTTTTATCCTGTACAAGCATATCAAAAAAAGGGAAAAAGCGCATGGGTAGCGAATTAAATTGATGAAGCAAAAAATGTAATGCAAGGAGGAATGACAAATGGAAATAAGTTATCATGGACATTCTGTTGTCAAGATTCAAACAAACAGCAAGACGATATTAATTGATCCTTTCATTAATGGAAATGGACTAACTGATTTACAGATTGCACAAGAAGCGCCGGATATTATTTTACTGACACATGGGCATAATGACCATGTAGGTGACACAGTGGAGCTAGCTAAGAAAAAGGATGCACTTGTCATTGCACCAAATGAGCTGGCAAACTGGCTTTCATGGCAAGGGGTAAAAACGCATCCTATGCATATTGGAGGGGCGAAAGAGTTTGAATTTGGTAAAGTGAAATTTACGCAAGCCTTCCATGGCTCTTCTTATACAACTGAAAATAATGAAATTATTTATATGGGTATGCCAGCGGGAATATTATTATTTATTGAAGGCTTAACGATTTATCATGCAGGTGATACGGCATTATTTAGTGATATGAAACTAATAGGTGAACGACATCCAATTGATGTAGCATTTTTGCCAATTGGTGACAATTTCACGATGGGGCCAGAGGATGCAGCTTGTGCCGTGTCATTTTTAAAGCCAAAAATTGTCGTACCAGTGCATTACAATACATTCCCTCCAATTGAGCAAGATCCGCAAATCTTTGCAGATTTAGTGCAAAATGCAGAGGTGCAAATTTTAAAAGCGGGTGAAAAAGTAAACTGTTCCTAATTTGTGGCGTCGCTGTACTATATAGGGTGACATCGCGTGCATAGTTGAAACGATGGGCAAAGTTAAACAATTTCATCACTTTATACTCAATATTTTTATAAAAAATATGGTACACTAAGAGCAGAATTGATTGCTTGAGAGATAGGTGATATTTTGTCTACAAAACATGAGAAGATTTTACAATACATCGAGTCACTACCCGTGGGCGATAAAATTTCAGTACGTCAAATTGCAAAAGAAATGCAGGTAAGTGAAGGAACAGCTTACCGTGCCATTAAGGAAGCGGAAAATCGCCGATTAGTTAGCTCGATTGAACGTGTCGGAACGATTCGTATTGAGAAGAAAAAGAAAGAAAACATTGAGCGATTGACTTTTGCTGAAATTGTTAATATTGTAGATGGCCAAGTCTTAGGTGGTAAAACAGGTCTACATAAAACGTTAACAAAATTTGTTATTGGTGCAATGCAATTAGAAGATATGATGCGCTATACAGATGCAGGGAGCTTACTTATCGTAGGTAACCGTATAAGAGCACATGAAAATGCGCTTCGTGCAGGTGCTGCTGTCTTAATCACCGGTGGTTTTGATACAACGGAGGATAATAAACAGCTGGCAGATTCATTAGATTTACCGATAATTTCTACGAGCTACGATACTTTTACAGTAGCGACAATGATTAACCGTGCAATTTATGACCAGTTAATTAAAAAAGATATATTATTTATTGAGGATATTTATGTTCCAATGACCGATACATCTGTGCTTCGAAATGATGAAATGATTCATCATTTCCATAAGCTGAATGAGCGTACGACGCATGGTGCATTCCCAGTAGTAACAATGAATAATAAACTGGTCGGTATGGTGACAGTAAAAGACGTTATTGGTAGGGAAGAAGACGAGCTAATTGAAAAGGTCATGACGAAAAATCCAATAGCGGGATCCATGAAAATGAGTGTTGCTTCTGCGGGGCACCGTATGATTTGGGAAGGCATTGACCTACTGCCGATTGTCAATGATGATAATGTTTTACAAGGCGTTATAAGTCGCCAAGATGTACTAAAGGCATTACAACTTGCACAACGACAGCCACAGCACGGAGAAACAATTGATGATTTAGTAAAGAATGAGATGAAGGTGCTTGGCGATGAGGATTTAATTGTTGAGTTTAAAGTAACACCGCAAATGACCAACCAATATGGGGCGATTTCTTACGGAGCATTTACAACGCTACTTGCTGAGGTTGGTTCATTTGCATTGAAGCGTCGTAAACGTGGAGATGCAGTGGCAGAAAACATGACAATTTACTTCATTAAGCCTGTGCAAATGGAAAGCACCCTTACTGTTAAACCTCGAATTTTAGATATGAGCCGTAAGTTCGTGAAGATGGACTTCGAAGTATTTAATCAACAAGTACTTGTCGGTAAAGCCATGATGATGTTCCAATTGCTGGAGCGTTAAGCATACAAAAAAGGGATGGACTAGCGCATTTACTAGGTCATCCCTTTATAGCATTATCGAGTTTTTCACCGGCAATGAATCGCCGACTTAACATGGTCAGTAAAAAGAAATCAGACTCTGGTTAATGTCCGATTAAGTCATTACTTATTGGTTAATGCGGAATTCTTCTTTAACATACTGACCATAGTGACGAACCTTTTTTACATTTTCTAAAATAACAAAGATGCCTAAAACGACAAGAATTGCTACAATAATAAAAGTATACGTACTAGGGAATAGATACGCTTGGTTTAAGGCGAATAATAAAATAAATGCGCCTAGTCCTACGTTTGCTTTACTTTTATACCAATTTTTAGCAATTGGTAAAGTAGAACGGAATTGTCTCGTTTTAAAATAAAAATAAAATACAAACGCTATGATAATCGCAAACACAAAAATTAAATTGAGCATAGTAAACCTCCTAGCATAACTAGTCATTATTGTAACGATAATTTAAGAAAAATGCTAACGGTTATTACTATCAATTAGGGGGAAACAATTTTGAAAAGACAAATCATTGACACAATTGCTTCATATGAAACAATCGTTATTCATCGACACGTACGCCCGGATCCCGATGCATATGGGTCACAAATTGGCTTAAAGGAGCTACTTTTAGCGAATTACCCAGAAAAGAAAGTTTATGCAGTTGGTGAGCATGATACGTCCTTGTCATTTTTAGCAATGCCAGATCAAATTGACGATCATGTTTATGAAGATGCTCTAGTCATTGTTACAGATACAGCGAACACTGAACGAGTAGATGATCAACGCTATACGAAGGGCAAAATGGTCATTAAAATTGACCATCATCCAAATGATGATGCATATGGAGACTTATTGTGGGTCGATACGACAGCGAGTTCATGTAGTGAAATGATTTATGAACTTTTTGAGGAAGGCAGAGAAATTGCCAATTGGAAGCTATCTGCTGCAGCGGCAAGATTATTATTTGGTGGAATTGTCGGAGATACTGGTCGCTTCCAATTTCCGAGTACGACGGTTAAAACTTTTAAAATTGCTGGCGAGCTTATTACATATGACTTTGATCGAAATCAAATCTTCGATGGTATGTATGAAATGGAACGCAAACTATTAAATTTACAGGGCTATATTTATCAGCACTTCCTAATGGACGATAATGGTGCAGCTTTTGTCAAGCTTACAAAGGAAGTGCTTGCAAAATATCATGTGGTTCCATCAGAAGCATCACTTTTAGTAGGCTGTCTTGGAAGTGTAAAGGGGATTTGTGCATGGGTAGTCTTTATTGAAGAAGACAATCAAATACGAGTTCGTTTACGTTCAAAAGGTCCAATTATTAATACATTGGCTAAGGAATTTAATGGTGGCGGTCATCCACTCGCTTCAGGGGCAACTGCGTATTCATGGGAAGAAGCGAACCGTGTAACGACACGTTTACAGGACATCTGTCAGGCATACCAATAATAATGAAAGGAAGGGATTCTTTTGACAAATGTGTATACACAAATGCATACGAGCGCGGATTTATTGAAAAGTACGATTCGGCTTGAGCAATTGATCCCTTTTTTACAAGAGCAAAATACACAGGCCTGTGCAATCGTCAATTCGAAATTGTACGGGCTTTTGCCTTTTTGTAAAGCAATGCAGCAGGCCAATATCCATGCTGTATTAGGGCTAACGGTAAATGTGCAGTGGCAGGAAACTGTGATTCCGGTTGTTTTGTATGCACAGACACAAGAAGGCTACCAACATCTATTAAAGATTAGTAGTGCCGTTTCGATTAAAGAGAACGAGGTATTACCATGGAAATGGCTTAAAGGCTATTCGGCAGGCTGTCTGGCAATGCTTCCTACAAGTAGCTCACTAGAGATAGATGAATGGACTAAGGTTGCAAGTGCGCTGCACCATGTCTTTATAGAACGTTTTTATGTAGGTATTGCAAGACCAGCAGGCATTGTTTCGGCAACGGAAACAGCTATTTCACGATGGTGTGAAGCTGAACATATACAGATTGTCGCCACACATGATAGCTATTTTTTACGCCCAGAAGATCATTTTGCCTATGAAGTTGCTAGAGCCATTGATCAAGGAGCAAAGCTCAGTGAAACAATGTTAACAGCCCATTTACAAGGGAATTTTGTACCAACTAAAGAAGAGATGCTTGCATGGTTTGATGATCGTCCACAATGGCTTGAAACAAGTTCAGTCATGCTCGCTAGTTGTAGAGCGGAAATTCCGAAAGCGCAAATCCAAATGCCGAAGTATCCTGTACCAGCAGATGACACGGCTGACAGCCTTCTTATAAAAGCAGCCTTTTTGGGACTTACCACACGCTTGCAACAAAATGACATACCGACAGCCTATCGCGAACGACTCCATTATGAGTTAGATGTTATCTGTTCAATGGGCTATGCAGATTATTTTTTAATTGTTGCTGATTTTATGCGCTTTGCCAAAGAAAATCATATTTTAACTGGTCCGGGGCGGGGGTCATCTGCAAGCTCACTTGTTGCCTATAGCTTATCTATTACCCGTGTTGATCCACTTGAATATGGTTTATTATTTGAACGTTTTTTAAATCCTGAACGAGTAACATTACCTGATATAGATATTGATTTTGTTGATAGCAAAAGACAAACAGTTATCCAATACGTCGCACAAAAATATGGCAAGGCAAATGTAGCACAAATCATTACCTTTGGAACATTGTCTGCGAAAGCAGTTGCTAGAGATGTAGCGCGTGTTTTTGGATTTGAGGCAGAGGAACTTGAAAAAATATCAAAAATGATTCCTAATAAGCCAGGGATGACGATACAAAGAGCGGTAGCAGAGTCTCAGAATTTTCAAGCTTGGCTAGCTGAAAATGAATACCATCGTCGTTGGTATGAGGTGGCGTTAAAGCTAGAGGGCTTACCGAGAAATTCTTCTACACATGCGGCTGGAATTGTACTATCACCAACACCATTAGTGAATACTGTACCGATTGAAAATGGCCATGACGATATTTATTTAACGCAATGGCCAATGGGCGATGTTGAAGCCAGAGGTCTTGTAAAAATGGACTTTTTAGGCTTACGTAATTTGACTATTTTAGAGCAAATACGTTGGTCAATTTATAAAGCGGGCGGGCCTTGGATTGAATTCGATCTCATTCCAATGCAAGATGAGAAGACGTTACAGCTATTACAAACTGGTGATACGGTGGGAATATTCCAATTAGAATCCGAAGGGATGAAGCAAGCATTACGTGATATTCATCCTACACATTTTTTGGATATTGTGGCAGTCAATGCACTTTATCGTCCAGGTCCGATGGATTTTATACCAGTCTATGCACGACGAAAAGCAGGTAAAGAGCCTGTTATAATGCCACATCCGATACTGGAACCAATTTTGCAAGAGACGTTTGGCGTCATTGTCTACCAGGAGCAGATTATGCACATTGCTTCAGTTATGGCTGGATTTACGATGGGGCAGGCTGATTTACTGCGTCGTGCGGTTAGTAAGAAAAAGCGTGAGGTCCTTGAGGAGCAACGTGCTGCATTTGTCAGTGGAGCTAGTAGGCAAGGGTTTGAAAGCCACATAGCAGAAGAGGTGTATGCGTTAATTGTACGCTTTGCAGACTATGGTTTTCCAAAAAGCCATGCGGTGGCCTATAGTATAATCTCTTATCATATGGCCTATTTAAAGGCACATTTCCCACAAAGTTTCTATGCGGCGTTATTATCGAATGCAACAGGCAATGCCGATAAAATTCAGCAGCTTGTCGCTGAAGCAAAGGAAAAAGGTATTCCGTTTTACCCGCCTTCCTTACAGCGCAGCACAAAGTTTTTTACTGTCGAAAGTGGGGGCATTCGCTATAGTTTATCGGGCGTTAAAGGGGTGCCGCAACCGTTTTTAGAAAAGCTAGTTGCCTTGCGAAAAACCAATCAAGATGCCTTTCATAATTTATTTGATTTGGCTGTTGCTTTAAGTGCGCAACATTTTAAACCAAAAGTGATGGAGTCTTTAATTTTTGCAGGAGCACTGGATTATTTAGGCAAGGATCGTGCAGTGTTGCTGACGACTTTAGAGGCGGCCCTTAAGCAGGCGGAGCTCTTACGCCCAACAGAGGATATCGATATTGAAACAGCTACAGCTTTTGACTTTGGTAAACCGAAGTATATGGAGGCACATGCAATGTCACAAAAGGAAAAGTTGCAGCATGAAAAAGAAAGTTTGGGCTTTTATATAACAGCACATCCAGTCACTGAGGAAAGAGTATCTTGGGGCAATGTGAATGCTACGTGCCGTGAGTTGAAAAATTTGCGTGAAGGTACGTATGTTAAAATGATTGGCATGATTGAAGAAGTGAAAAAAATTCGTACAAAAAAAGGTGAGCAAATGGCTTTTGTTCAACTTCAAGATGAATTTGGTACTGTATCCGTAACATTATTCCCTCAGGTGTTTCAGTTAGTCGAGGAAATGTTGCTAGAGGACGAACTGCTTTACATTGAAGGGTCACTAGAACTACGTTTTGGCAAGCCACAAGTAAAAGCAAAACATGCGCAAACGACAAAAAAAATATGAAATTAAACAAGATTTTAGAAACTGCATAACTTTTATGCAGTTTTTTCTTTACTTTTAAACAGTTATTTTGTAAGCTAGAGTCAACGTTAAAAAGTGGTCAGACCACTTTTTTGATAGGGGAGTTATCATATGGATAAACAAACCGAACAGAAGAAAGTGTTTTTAGAAATCGTTCAGCAACTGCGTCAGCTTATTCGCTTGGAGAAAATTCAAGCTGGAGAGAAGCTACCTTCTGAACGAGTCCTATCAGAGCGTCTAGGTGTCGGTCGTTCCTCTGTGAGAGAGGCCCTTCGAAGTTTAGAATTGTTGGGACTTATAGAAACGAGACACGGTGGAGGGACTTTTCTTGCCGCAACACATAAGCATCAGCTCGTAGAAGTCTTGTCGATGTTTATATTAGAAGATGAAAAATCAAAAAAAGATGTCGAATATACGCGACAAATTCATGAAAAGGAAGCTATCCGCGTAATAAGTTGTACAGAGATTCTGCGAACACTACCCGTGTGGGACAGTTTTTTTGTGAAACTAGAAATAGAAGGGGCGGTAAATTGTCGGGATGTTTTACGAGAGGTATTAATTACGACAGGCAATCGCCTTGCGCTAAAAATCTGGTTTCAATTGGCAGCTTATGACGGTGACCGTTTAAATCGAAACTCAACAGATGAAGAAAAAATAATCATTCAAACTATGTTGAAATCGATGCAGCTTGGCTATGAGAAAGAGGCATTACAAGCTTACGAGCAGTGGATGGGTACTGTATAAAGCATTTAGACAACAAAGGGGGAGTCAGACATGGCAATACGCAATTTATTTAGTGGCAACCGAAAAAAGAAACAGGATGGGCAGGAAAAGGCATTTCCAGAAGGACTCATGACAAAATGTCCTGAATGCCGTCATATCCAACTGACGAAAGAATTAGAAAAGCATCACAAAGTATGTACAAAATGTGGGCATCATTTTAAAATGACCGCACAGGAGCGTGTAACGTACTTCTTAGACGAAGGTTCATTTGTGTCTATGGACGACCATTTACAAACGAGTAATCCACTTGGTTTCCCAGCCTATGTAGAGAAAATTACTGCCGATCAACAAAAAACCGGTTTAAATGAGGCTGTATTAACGGGTCTAGGTACACTTGACGGTGAAGAAATTGTTGTAGCGATTATGGATTCTCATTTCCGTATGGGTTCAATGGGTTCAGTAGTGGGTGAAAAGATTACACGTGCTGTTGAAAAAGCAACAGAATTACGTTTACCATTTATTATTTTTACAGCAAGTGGCGGTGCACGTATGCAAGAAGGTGTTCTATCGTTAATGCAAATGGCAAAAACGAGTGTAGCATTAAAGCGCCATAGTGAACACGGTCTACTATTTATTTCAATTTTAACGCATCCAACAACGGGCGGCGTTTCTGCAAGTTTTGCCTCTGTTGGTGATATTAATATTGCTGAACCACAAGCACTGATTGGCTTTGCTGGTCGACGAGTAATTGAAGAAACAGTTAGAGAAAAGCTCCCAAGCGATTTCCAAACGGCAGAATTTTTATTAGAACACGGCCAGCTTGATGCAATTTTCCATCGTAAGGATTTACGTAACCAAGTAGCAGTGCTTGTAAAAATGCATATGAAGGGTGGCGTGCAGCATGTCTAAAACATTAGCTTTTGAAGAACCAGTTGTACAATTACGAGAAAAAATAGATGAACTTAAGACAATTGCTGCCGAAGCAGATGTAGATATGACAGGCGAAATTGAAAAGTTAGAAACGCGTTTAACACAGTTAGAGCAATCTATTTATGCAAATATGAAACCATGGGATCGTGTACAAGTCGCACGTCATCCAGAGCGTCCAACAACGCTTCAATATATTGAAGCAATGTGTGAAAATTTTATTGAACTACATGGAGATCGTACATTTGGAGACGATGCGGCAATTCTTGGAGGCATTGCTCTTTTCGAAGGACAGCCAGTAACGATTATCGGACATCAACGTGGAAAGTCTACAAAAGAGAATATCCGTCGTAATTTTGGTATGCCTCATCCAGAAGGATACCGAAAAGCATTGAGATTAATGAAACAGGCAGAGAAGTTCAATCGTCCAATTATTTGTTTTATTGATACGAAAGGTGCTTACCCAGGTAAGGCGGCTGAAGAGCGGGGGCAAAGTGAAGCGATTGCTCGCAATCTAGTGGAAATGGCAGGTCTATCAGTGCCAGTTATTAGCATTGTTATTGGAGAAGGTGGAAGCGGGGGGGCACTTGCATTGGGTGTAGCAAACCGTGTCTTTATGCTTGAAAACTCAACATATTCGGTAATCTCCCCTGAAGGTGCTGCATCTATTTTATGGCGTGATGGTAGTCTTGCGAAGCAAGCCGCTGAAGCAATGCGAATTACAGCACCTGATTTAAAAGAACTTGGTGTTATTGATGGTATTGTTCCAGAAGTAACCGGTGGCGCGCATCGCAATGTGGCCAAACAAGCACTCTATTTAAAAGAATGCATAAGTGATACATTAAAGGCTTTAAATTCTTTGAACGGTGAGCAATTGATTGAAGACCGTTACGAGAAGTTTAAAAAAATCGGGCAATATACTGAAGTATAATCTCGTTTAGAGTTGAGGAAATGAGGGTATAAAATAAGTACAATAATACATAGGTATTATTGGAAAAATGGTATATTTTAGATTTTTTTTGATGGAAGGGGTGTGTGAAAGCGCATTCTTTTCATTTTTTATGTAAAAGTTATGTTTTTGTCGTTCTAGAACCCTTACATAGTTTGTTTTTTCGTGTTAATGTGAATAATAATAGTGTAACTGCAGGAGGTTGTTCGACAATGAAGAAAATTGCCGTATTAACAAGTGGTGGAGATGCGCCAGGCATGAACGCAGCCATTCGTGCAGTCGTTCGTAAGGCAGCTTATCATGGAGTTGATGTTATTGGGATTAAGCATGGCTATGAAGGTTTAATAAAAGGCACGTTTGAGCCTTTAGATTTAGGCTCTGTAGGTGGCATCATTCAAAGAGGTGGCACTAATTTATTTTCAGCACGTTGCCCCGAATTTAAAGAAGATGCTGTACAACAGCAGGGCATTGAAAAAATGCGGGCAGCTGGTATTGATGGTCTTGTCGTCATCGGTGGTGACGGTTCCTATCGTGGTGCAATGGATTTAGTGAAAAAAGGATTTCCAGTTGTGGGCGTGCCAGGGACTATTGATAATGATGTCCCAGGTACAGAGTATACAATTGGTTTTGATACTGCATTAAATACAGTTGTAGAATCTATCGATAAAATCCGTGATACAGCGACTTCTCATGAAAATTCATTTATTGTTGAAGTAATGGGGCGAGACGCAGGGGATATCGCATTATGGGCAGGTCTTGCTGCAGGTGCGGAGACAGTGTTAATCCCTGAAGAAGATTATAATTTAGAGGACATTGTAGCACGTTTAGAGCGTGGTGAAGCTCGTGGTAAAAAGCATAGTATTATTATTGTGGCTGAAGGCGTCATGTCAGGTAATGAGTTGGCAAAATTATTAAAAGAGAAAACAGGAAAAGAGACGCGTGTTTCTGTACTTGGACATATTCAACGCGGAGGTTCTCCTACAGCGCGTGACCGTGTGCTAGCAAGTCAGTTTGGCGCACATGCAGTAGAATTGCTAATAGAAGGTAAATTTGGTCGAGCAGTCGGTATTCGCAATCATAAAGTGATTGACTATGATATGCCTGAAGCTTTTGAAAAAGATCATGAGGCAGATGTAGGTTTATATACTTTAATGAAAGAACTTTCAATATAATTTAGCAAAAACGGAGTGGGCAGATAATGAGAAAAACAAAAATTGTATGTACAATTGGACCAGCAAGTGAATCACCAGAAACTTTAGAAAAATTGATTGAGGCAGGTATGAACGTAGCCCGTTTAAATTTTTCGCACGGCACACACGAAGAACATGAAGTGCGCATTAATTTAATCCGAGAAGTAGCGGAGAAGTTAGGTAAACCTGTCGGTATTTTACTTGATACAAAAGGACCTGAAATTCGTACGCATAACATGCAAAATGGCGAGCTACATCTGACAACAGGTCAAGTTATTGATATTTCAATGACTGAAGTAGAAGGAACAGAGGCAAGTTTCTCTGTTACTTATAATCGATTAATTGAAGATGTTGAACAAAACTCTATTATTTTATTAGATGATGGATTAATCCAATTACGTGTATTAGCTACTGACACAGAAAAAGGCCTGATTCACACGATTGTGGAAAATGCCGGTGTCTTAAAAAATAAAAAAGGTGTTAATGTACCTGGAGTTTCTGTACAGCTTCCTGGCATTACTGAAAAAGATGCCCAAGATATTTTATTCGGCATAAAGCAAGGTGTCGATTTCATTGCGGCTTCATTCGTACGACGAGCAAAGGATGTATTAGAAATCCGAGAGTTGCTTGAGCAAAACGGTGGTAGTCATATTCAAATTATCCCGAAAATCGAAAACCAAGAAGGTGTCGACAATATCGACGAAATTATCTTAGTATCCGATGGGTTAATGGTAGCACGTGGAGACCTTGGCGTGGAAATTCCTGCTGAAGAGGTGCCTCTTGTACAAAAGAAATTAATTTTAAAATGTAACCAAGTTGGTAAACCCGTAATTACAGCAACACAAATGTTAGACTCGATGCAACGTAACCCTCGTCCAACACGTGCAGAGGCAAGTGACGTGGCAAACGCCATTATCGATGGAACAGACGCCATTATGCTTTCAGGGGAAACTGCTGCTGGGCTATATCCAGTTGAATCTGTACAAACAATGAATAAAATTGCAGAACGTACAGAACATTCATTGGATTATAAGGCAATCGTCTCTATAAGAAGTCGTGAAAAAGAAGCAAATATGACAGAAGCGATTTCACAGGCAGTTGCTTATACTTCGATTAACTTAGGCGTTAAAGCCGTACTTGCACCAACAGAAAGTGGTAACACCGCTCGCATGATTGCAAAATATCGACCAGGTGTGCCAATCGTTGCAGTAACAGGTTCTGCTAATACTGCACATACATTAACACTTGTTTGGGGTGTAAATCCAGTTGTATGTCAACGTGTTACAACGACAGACGAAATTTTAGAGCTTGCTGTTGACGAAAGCTTAAAGCATGGTTATGTAACGCATGGTGATGCAGTTGTTATTACAGCTGGTGTACCAGTGGGCGAAGCAGGTACAACAAACTTAATGAAAGTTCACATTATAGGAGATTTACTTGCTCGTGGACAAGGTATTGGCAAAGCTTCAGTCATTGGTAAAACAGTTGTTGCAAAAAATGCAGCAGAAGCACTTGCTTATGATACTGAAGGTTGTATTTTAGTGACAGTTGGTACGGATCGTGATATGATGCCAGCGCTTGAAAATTGCAGTGGTCTTATTACCGAGGAAGGTGGACTTACAAGTCATGCAGCTGTTGTTGGGCTCAGCCTTGGAATTCCAGTCATTGTTGGTGTTAAAGAAGCAACAACATTAATTCGTCATGGTCAAGAAATAACAATGGACGCTGAAACAGGTGTCATTTATAAAGGGCATGCGAGTGTTCTTTAATAGCTAATGAAAAAGCTCTAATACATAAAACTGTATTAGAGCTTTTTTGTTTAAAGATAAATAGTACGGGGTAAATATTAGTTACACCTATTGCTATTGTTCATATAAAGTTACACACTAGCTAGAGCTTTTTCTTATAATTTAGGCTCTTTGTTTTTTATATGAAACTAATTGGGCTATAATAACGTATAAAAGGTATAGCTTTTCAATAGGAAGGGGAAAAATATGCGAAAATTTTTTCTTGGTTTCATTGTGTATGCATTAGCCGAATTGGCGTTATTAATAGCAGTTGGTCAAAAAATAGGTGTATTGAGTACTTTATTGCTCATCATGGCGACGAGTGTTATAGGTATTTATGTAGCAAAAAATAAAGGTATGAATTCTGTACAAAAAGTAAAAAATACGATAGCTAAGGGTGAAGCACCGGGACCTGCTTTGATTGATGCATTACTGAATTTTAGCGGTGCTGTGCTGTTAGCCTTACCTGGTTTTTTAACTGATATTATAGGGTTATTACTACTCATGCCCATCTCAAGAAAGTTGTTCCAGCCAATCGCATTTTATTGGATTCGAAAAAAAATGAAAAAAGGTCAATTTATCATCGTTCAAAGATAGATTTTTCCTTAAGTTTAACGGCCAAAAATAAAAATATGGGGCTGAGTAAAATCCCGTAAAAACCAAATAATAAAATAGATGCAGCACTGATGAAAAAAGTGTGAAAAGTACGCAATTGTAATGTATTAGACCACAGCATAGAATCAGCTAACTGCCTTGTTAATTGGACAAATAAATACAAAAGTAAAATAGCAACGCATAAAAAAGTATTGCCATTGAAATAAAAGTAAATACTCATGGGAATGAGAAAGACTCCGATACCGAAGAATGGAAGTACATCTGCGAATGCAACGATAAATGCTTTAATAATAGCTTGTTCGAATTGAAAAATCATAAAGCCTGCACACAGGATGAAGAGTGTAATGGTGAATAACTGAAATTCTACAAATATAAAGTAATGAAAGAGTTGCATGATTTTAGAAAAATGCGATCGCCATTCGTTGCGGAATTTCTTAGGCACATATTGAAAAAACCAATAACGGGATTTACGTGTTTCTAGTAGCGCAAAATAGTACGCGACAAGGAAAATAAACACTTCAATGACGTGCTTCATGAATAATTGTAATAGGTTTGCTGTGTAAACGAGGATAGAATCAAAAATTGACAACGATTTTTCTTGTAAGACTTGTATAAACATGGACTCGTATTCAGTGAATAATTGGAAATTTTGCAGCGTATCTCTTATTTCAGGGAAGATCAGAATGATGCTGTTAATGGATATAATGATGAGGAGAAAAATACAAGTTAGTATAAGTATTTCTACCAATATTGCTGCGAGCCAATAAGGGATTTTACAATAAGCATTGAGAAATTTTATAATAGGATACGTAGAAAAAGATAAAAATATTGCAAGGGAGACAGGTAATACGAACCAAAGAATTAACAGATAAAAAATAAATAGTAGAACATTTATGGTTCTTTCGTATGAAAAATACTTAATATTCCTCATTTTTACAATTTCACCCCGATTCAAATAAAAAAATAATGTCAAAAAATACAAAAGAATCTCTTTGGAACGTCTTTATAGTCGCTCGGGCGGCATTTTCTTAATTTGAAGGTTTTTCATTCACAAAGCTGTCAAAAATGATTATAATAGCAATGTAAGCGATTTACTTAATGGTTCATATGAGCAAAAACCGTAAATGTTAACAAATTAAAATGCATTTACAACAAAATTTAAAAGTATGAGGGAGCGATAATTTATGTCAGCAACAAAAGGTTTAGAAGGTATCGTAGCGGCGGAATCTAAAATCAGCTCAATTATCGATGACACACTTACATATGTTGGTTACAACATTGATGATTTAGCAGATAACGCATCATTTGAAGAGGTAATTTACCTACTATGGCACACTCGTTTACCAAAAGCGGACGAGCTAGCTGAGTTAAAACAACAATTAGCAGACAACATGTCTATTCCACAAGCAATTGTAGACCAATTCAAAACATACCCACTATCAACTGTACATCCAATGGCTGCGCTACGTACTGCAGTATCTTTACTTGGTGTATTCGATGAAGAAGCGGATGTCATGGATCCAGAAGCTAACTACCGTAAAGCTATCCGTCTACAAGCTAAAATTGCTACAGTAGTAACTGCGTTTGCGCGTGTTCGTAAAGGCTTAGAGCCAGTTGCACCAAAACCAGAACTAGGTTATGCAGCGAACTTCTTATACATGTTAAAAGGTGAAGAACCAGCAGCAATCGAAATCGAAGCATTCGATAAAGCATTAGTATTACATGCCGATCATGAATTAAATGCCTCTACATTCACAGCACGTGTATGTGTAGCTACATTATCAGACGTTTATTCAGGTGTAACTGCAGCTATCGGCGCATTAAAAGGACCACTTCATGGTGGTGCGAATGAACAAGTTATGAAAATGTTAAGTGAAATCGGTTCTCTTGATAATGTTGAATCTTATATTCAAAATAAATTAGATAACAAAGAAAAAATCATGGGCTTCGGTCACCGTGTTTACCGTAAAGGCGACCCACGTGCACCACACCTACGTGTAATGTCACAAAAATTAACTGAACTAACTGGTAAACCAGAGCTTTATGAAATGTCAGTTAAAATCCATGACATGATTGTTGAACAAAAGAAATTACCTGCTAATGTAGACTTCTTCTCTGCGTCAGTGTATGATTCTTTAGGCATCGATCATGACCTATTCACACCAATTTTTGCAGTATCACGTACTTCTGGTTGGGTAGCACATATTCTTGAACAATATGCTAACAACCGCTTGATTCGTCCACGTGCAGAGTATGTTGGACCAGGTATGCAAAAATATGTTCCAATCAGCGAGCGCTAATTTGGAACATATGCTAGAATATTTGGGACTGTGTTACCTATAACACAGTCCTATGATTATGAATTTAGGAGGCAACAATAATGTCAAACAAAATTGTAGTTGAAAATGGCGTACTTAATGTACCAAACAATCCAGTAATCCCGTTCATCGAAGGTGATGGAATCGGTCCAGATATTTGGGCTGCAGCATCTCGTGTTATTGACGCAGCTGTTGAAAAAGCTTATAACGGTGAAAAGAAAATCGAATGGTTAGAAGTTTTAGCTGGTGAAAAAGCGTTCAACCAAACGGGTGAATGGTTACCACAAGAAACTTTAGACAAAATTAACGAATACCTTATCGCAATCAAAGGTCCTCTTACAACTCCAATCGGTGGCGGTATCCGCTCACTAAACGTAGCATTACGTCAACAACTTGATCTATATGTTTGCTTACGTCCTGTACGTCACTTTGACGGAGTACCTTCTCCAGTTAAACGCCCAGAAGACGTTGAAATGGTTATCTTCCGCGAAAACACTGAAGACATCTACGCTGGTATCGAGTTCGAATCAGGCTCTGAACAAGCTAAAAAAATCATCAACTTCCTACAAACTGAATTTGGTGTTAACCAAATCCGCTTCCCAGAAACTTCTGGTATCGGTGTAAAACCTGTATCTAAAGAAGGTACTGAGCGTTTAGTGCGTTCTGCTATTGAATATGCTATTAAACATAACCGCCCATCTGTAACATTAGTTCACAAAGGGAACATTATGAAATTCACTGAAGGTGGATTCAAAAAATGGGGTTATGAATTAGCTGAAACTGAATTTGCTGATAAAACTTTCACTTGGAATCAATATGATGCAATCAAAGCTGAACAAGGTGAAGAAGCAGCAAACAAAGCACAAGCTGACGCTTTAGCTTCTGGTAAAATCTTAGTGAAAGATTCTATCGCTGACATCTTCTTACAACAAATCTTAACTCGTCCAACTGAGTTTGATGTAGTAGCTACAATGAACTTAAACGGTGACTATATTTCTGATGCACTAGCTGCACAAGTTGGTGGTATCGGTATTGCTCCAGGTGCGAACATTAACTACGTAACTGGTCACGCAATCTTCGAAGCTACTCATGGTACAGCTCCAAAATATGCTGGTTTAGATAAAGTAAACCCATCTTCAGTATTACTTTCAGGCGTATTAATGCTTGAACACTTAGGATGGCAAGAAGCAGCTGATAGCATTACAGCATCAGTTGAAAAAACAATCTCTTCTAAAGTTGTAACTTACGACTTTGCACGTCTAATGGACGGTGCTACAGAAGTGAAATGTTCTGAGTTCGCTGACGAGCTAATCAAAAACTTATAATTTTTCCAACATTAGTTGCATAAAATTATCTGTAATGAATGCAAAATCTGTCGAAATATGTTTGTTTAACTATTGTCTTTTTTTCAATAAAGTGTTTACGAACTTGTTTAAGCAAGGGAGAGAGAGTTATTCTCCTCCCTTTTTTTTTAACATAAAACCCAAATCAAAGGAGCGTATTCAAATGTCTTTGAAACGTAAAAAAATCTCAGTAATCGGTGGCGGATTCACTGGCGCTACTGCAGCATTTTTAGCAGCTCAAAAAGAACTTGGTGATGTAGTATTAGTAGACATTCCTCAAGCTGAAAACCCAACAAAAGGTAAAGCTTTAGATATGTGGGAAGCTGCTCCAATTCAAGGTTTTGATTCTTATGTTAAAGGTACTTCTGACTATGCAGATACAGCGGATTCTGATGTAGTCATCATCACTGCAGGTGTTGCTCGAAAACCTGGTATGAGTCGTGACGACTTAGTTCAAATCAACCAAGGCGTTATGAAAACTGTTTCTAAAGAAATTGCGACTCATTCACCAAACGCAACTATTCTCGTTTTGACAAACCCAGTTGATGCAATGACTTACACTGTATACAAAGAAACTGGTTTCCCTAAAAATCGTGTAATCGGTCAATCTGGTGTTCTGGATACAGCTCGTTTCCGTTCTTTTATCGCCGAAGAACTTAACATTTCTGTTAAAGACATCACAGGATTCGTATTAGGCGGGCATGGTGATACAATGGTGCCACTTACTCGCTACTCTTTCGCTGGCGGTATTCCACTAGAGACTTTAATCGCTCCTGAGCGTTTACAAGAAATTGTTGACCGTACTCGTAACGGTGGTGCTGAAATCGTAAACCTACTTGGTAACGGTTCAGCCTATTACGCTCCAGCTGCTGCACTTATAGAAATGGCTGAAGCGATTCTTAAAGACCAAAAACGTATTCTTCCATCTATCGCTCTGCTTGAAGGCGAGTATGGCTACAACGATATTTACTTAGGTGTACCTACACTTTTAGGTGCAGATGGTATTGAAAAAATTTATGAACTTGAATTAACGGATAAAGAAAAAGCTGCATTAGACAGCTCTGCAGAAGCTGTAAAAGCAGTTATGAAAGTTTTAGCTTAATAAAAAGTTTATGAAATCGAGTGGGAATCATTCCTACTCGATTTTTTATTATGTAGCTGTAAGTTGAATGTTGATTAAGGGAAATTGTTTGGCATACCTGTAGCATCAAGACCTAGTGGCATCTTTTTACTGCAAAAAACGCATTTATAGATATAGAAATATACAACTTAACTTTAATAGAATTTAGTTGATGTGAAGATACTTTGACTTATCCGTCGTTAAGTTAAGCGCTTAGTGCATAGTATGCATATTTATGAAATGGTTATTCTGCTTTTCGTTGTACTTTTAGAATAAAATTGATACTATGAAGGTAGTATGATAGAAAAGGGGTTGGCGTATCTTTGCTTCAAAAGAACAGTAAGCTTGGTCTCACTATAGATGAAATCACGATTGGCGAGAAAATTCATATTACTGAAAAAGTAGAGGATAAAGATTTATTGCTTTATTTAGGGCTTACAAATGATAGCAATCCGCTCTATATTCAACATGATTATGCAGCAATGACGCCATTTAAAAAGCCCATTGTACCAACAATTATGTTAAATGGTATCATTACGTCAGCTGTGTCGAAGTATATCCCTGGACCAGGTGCACGCATCATTGAACAGCATCTAAAATACTTAGGTCCACTCTATCATTATGAACTATTTGATACGCTATTAGAGGTAACCGCAGTCAATAAAGGACAAAATACAATTACGGTTTCAGTGAACTCATATAATGAGCAAAAGCAACTTGTGATTGAAGGTACATTACTAGTAACGCCACCACTTGCGTTATAGTAAACGTCTTGTAGATTTGAAATGGGGGTTTCAAATCATTAACGGAGGCATTATACATGACAAAGACAATTTTAGTTGTAGAAGATGAATTTTCAATTGCAACATTACTTAAATATAATTTAGAGCAGGCTGGCTATGTTGTTGAAACAGCTGTGGATGGTCAAGAAGGTTTAGAGAAGGCTATTGCACTACAGCCAGATTTAATGCTATTAGATTTAATGCTGCCGAAGCTAGATGGTATGGAAGTGTGTAAGCAAATTCGACAGCAACGCTTGAATACACCTATTATTATGCTAACGGCAAAAGATGATGAGTTCGATAAGGTGCTTGGTTTGGAACTCGGAGCAGATGATTATATGACGAAGCCCTTTAGCCCACGTGAGGTTTTAGCACGTGTGAAAGCAGTATTACGACGTTTTACACAAAATGTAGTAGCTGAGGATAAGGATGAACCGCTAGAAAAAATGTATGAATTTGGTCAACTCCGTGTGTATCCTGAGCGGTTTGAGGTATTTTTACAAGATGAAGCACTTGAATTTACACCAAAGGAATTTGAGCTTCTTATTTATTTACTCGAAAATAAAAACCGTGTATTAACGCGTGATCAGTTATTAAGTGCTGTATGGAAATATGATTTTGCAGGAGATACTCGTATTGTGGATGTGCATATTAGTCACCTTCGCGATAAAATTGAAGAAAATAGCCGTAAACCAATCTTTATTAAAACGATTCGTGGTCTTGGCTATAAATTTGAGGAGCCGAAATCATCATGAAATCAATGAGCAACCGCTTATTCTTGACATTCATGCTATTGCTCGGAACAATACTAGCTGTCCTAATTATTGTTATAGGTCAGCTTTTTCCTGTTTATATAGAACAATACAATGAACAGGCGAGCCCGCAGATGCAAGAAGCGATAGAAAAAGTATTAGAGGAACGACAGATTACATTATCTGCTGACGACAAAGAGGCGTTACTAGCAGTACAAACAATTGAAAATAATGATTCGCTATTATCCTATCTACATGCGCGTCTCTATATAGTGCTCGCGATTTTATTTTTCATAACCATTATTTTAATAGCCATAGTAAGTCGCTATATGATAGTGAATTTCACTGCACCTATTGATAATGTGACGGAAACGGCACTTGAGCTTGCAAAAGGGAATTATCGAGCACGTGCTCATGAAAATGAGCAGGAACGCACGATGCCGCTTAGTCATTCTATCAATATTTTGGCGCGAAATTTGCAGGACATTACAACGATTCGTGAAGTTGAAGAGGAAAGACTTAAAACTTTAATCGAGAACATGGGAAGTTCGCTCATGATGATCGGGCGCGAAGGTAATATATCGATTGTCAATCGTGTATTTTTGGAGCGCTTTGGCATGCAGCTGGAAGATGTACAAGGAAAGGTATTTCGTACAATTGGCTTGCCAAAATCGCTAGAGCAATTTATCGACCATGTGTTTTTAACAGAGATGCCATATCGACAACAAATTAAAATGGAAGTTCAACAAGAGCTATATAATAAAGAAGTATATGGTGCACCGGTCATCGGTGATCACGGACGATGGCTTGGAGTTGTGATTGTTATGCATGATATTACGGAGCTTGTGCGTTTAGAGCAAATTCGGAAAGACTTTGTCGCAAATGTCTCCCATGAACTTCGTACGCCTATTACATCTATTAAAGGTTTTTCGGAGACATTGCTGGACGGAGCCTATAAGGATGAAAAGATGTTGCTTTCATTTTTAGAGATTATTCATAAAGAAAGTAATCGTCTACAAATGCTCATTCAAGATTTACTAGAGCTTTCGAAAATTGAACAACATGGTTTTACTGTTAATATTATGCCTATGTATTTACAAGATGTGCTTATACGAGGAGCAGAGCTAACTGGCCCACGTCTGGATGAGAAAAATATGAGCTTTAACGTTGATATTGCACGTGATGTAGAGGTAATGGGTGACGCCAATCGCATTATACAAATTGTTATGAATTTAATTACCAATGCGATAACATATTCACCAGAAAATACCATTGTGACAATTCGATTGAAGGAAGATGAAACATACGGCATTCTTGAAATCGAGGATGAAGGTATCGGAATTGAAAAACATGAAATTGCTCGTGTCTTTGAACGATTTTATCGAGTAGACCGTGCCCGAAGTCGAAATTCTGGTGGGACAGGCTTAGGACTTGCCATTGTCAAGCATTTAGTGGAGGCACATCATGGGCGTATTCAAGTGGAAAGTGAAGTTGGCGTCGGAACAAAAATGATTGTCATGATTCCTAAAGAATTAACGAATTCTTTACAATAATAGCATGTAAGATTCACATTACGGGGCTATACTAATTTATAGAAACCCCCTATATAGTTTGATAAGATGAAAAGTTGCTTGATAAACTTGTATGCACATGCATAGATGTTTTACCCCGCTTTAACGGTCAGTAATTTATCTGTTCCGAAAGCGAAGCGTCAGGTACAAGACGCCCACCTCAAGTTGAAAGATGAGCACGAGTCAACAAGGTGGTCGATCAACTGACCATAAAAGCCCGATTGGTTCGGGGCAACAGGATGTTGGTCACACAAGCCTTTTCACAGGATGTGAAGGTTGTAGCTTGTGTTCCTCTATTTATTGTGGGGAATGAAGAAAACCACCCACTGATTGAAGTTTCACTTTTTAGTTGTTGCTACACCACATAAAGAATCTATTTCCAAAGTTTTTTGGAGATGGGTTCTTTTTGTGTTTTACTCTTACGCAAAAGAGGTGTAAAGTATAGTAGCATAATAAGATTGAGAGAAGGTTGACCATGAAAATCGCCAAAAGTCTCGTGCAAATTGGCTATCTTTATATATTATTATTTATCGGAAATAGTATTGCACGTTTACTTCACTTGCCGATTCCAGGGAGCATAATAGGTTTAATATTATTGTTTTTATTATTACAGTTCCATATCATAAAACTTGAATGGATTGAGCTAGGTGCTGGATTATTACTGAGTGAATTACTATTGTTTTTCATTCCATCTGCAATTGGTGTTATCGATTATGATGCATTATTCGGTGTTCAGGGCGTGAAAGTCGTTCTTGTCATCGTAGTGAGTGCCATTGTTGTCATGCTCGTAACGGGTTACACAGCCCAATGGCTAGAGCAACGAAAGAAGGGCAATGCTGCATGAGTATCCTGATTGCTGTAGTTAGTTTACTAGGGACAATTGCTATTTTTTACACTTGCAAAGTCTTCTATCAAAAGTTTAAAAAGGAATGGCTAACGCCTATGCTCATAACACCGCTAGTCATCATCTTTGTTTTGCTGCTAACAGGAACATCCTATGATTCCTATAATGCAGGAGCCAATATTTTAACAAACCTACTTGGGCCGGCGACAATTGCCTTTGCCGTACCGATTTATAAAAATTTCTCGCTTCTAAAACAACATGCCTTTGAAATTTTTCTTAGTATTGCTATTGGTTCGGCTGTTGCGATTATATCATCATTTTTCATCGCATTAGTGGTTGGCCTAAATGACAAATTAGTGCATAGCTTAGTACCACGGTCTGTTACAACACCAATCGCCATGGATATTTCAAATATGATTGGTGGTTCTCCTACACTCACGGCTGTTTTTGTGATGACGACAGGTATACTTGGTAGCTTACTTGCTCCAATCATTATTCGCATAAGTCATTTCCGTTCACCCTCTGCGAAAGGTTTAATGCTAGGGATGGGGGCGCACGGAACAGGGACTTCAAAAGCATTTGAGTTTGGTGAGTTGGAAGGTACTTTTGCAAGTCTTGCCATGGTTGTTGCGGCATTAATTAGTATAGTTTTATCTACAATGTTTTTCCCTGTATTCGAACAATTCGTAATGAATATCCTGTTGCCTTAATTGGTGACAGGATATTTTGATTTATATAACTGTGTGAAAAGCTCAAAAAATATTATTTTCTTGAAACTTTTTGTAAGTTTTCCCGTAAACAATAGTACTAAGTAAAAGGGAGGAACAGACATGAGTGTGAAAAGAACACTAATGATGGTGGGACTTGGAATTTTCGGCATTGTGGCACTGATCGCTGTCTTTACATCGTGGTATACAGTGGATGAATCGGAGCAAGCAGTTGTCGTTACATTTGGTCGTGCTGATGATATGGTTACAAATCCTGGTTTACATTTTAAATTACCTTGGCCAGTACAGTCGGTTGAGATTTTATCGAAAGAAACATTTAGTTTACAGTTTGGTTATAAACAAAATAAGGCTGGAGAAATGGAAGCTTATGATGCTGAAATCAAAATGATTACGGGAGATGAAAATATAGTCTTAACGGATCTTGTTGTGCAATGGAAAATTACAGATCCACGCAAGTATTTATTCAATGCACAAGATCCAGAAGAAATTTTACATAGTGCCACATCAAGCGCGATTCGTTCAATTATCGGCAGTTCAACTATTGATGCAGCGCTAACAGATGGAAAGGCAGAGATTGAAGCAAATACTCGAGATTTACTCGTATCATTAGTAGAAAAATATGATATTGGTGTTGGGATTTTGGGCGTTAAATTGCAAGATGTAGAGCTACCAAATTCAGAAGTACGAGCAGCCTTTACAGCGGTAACAGATGCACGTGAAACAAAAAACACCAAAACTAATGAAGCACAAAAGTATAAAAACCAACGCATCAGTGAAGCAGAAGGTGAAAAGGATGCCATCATTTCAAAGGCTGAAGGTGCGAAAAAGGCGCGAACAGAGCAAGCCCAAGGTGATGTAGCTGTCTTTAATAAAATGTATGAGCAATATAAAGGCAATCAACAAATTACACGTGAGCGCTTAGTATTGGAAACACTTGAAAACGTCCTACCGAAAGCACAAATATACTTTATGAATGATGATGGCAGTACCATGAAGTACTTACCATTGCAAGCATTGCAACCAACAGAACAGCAAAAGTCTACAGAGACAAAAGAGACAAAAGAGAAAAAAGAGGGGAGCGGTAACTAATGGATCAAAAAAATAAGGACCTTGATAAATTTCTAAGTTTTTTATCAGGTAAATCAAAAACTACCGCTTCTAGTGATGGTGACAAGGGCGACAACGTTGTGAAAATGTCTAAAAAGAGTCCGCTAAATCCGAAGAAACTTCTTTCGCTAGTTGTTACTTTAACTGTTGTATTTGCGATTGTAGTAATTTTATTTGCAAATGTTTATATTGTGAAAGAATCGGAGTATGCCGTTGTACGTCAATTTGGTGAAGTGGTAAAATTTGAGCGTGAGCCAGGATTGAATATGACAGTACCGTTTATTCAAAGTGTAACAAGATTACCAAAAAACCAAATGACATATGATATTTCTGAAGAGGAAATTAATACAAAAGATAAAAAACGGATAATTATCGATAACTATGCAGTGTGGCGTATTACAGATCCGAAGGCACTTATTTCAAATGCTGGTACACTGAGCAAAGCAGAATCTCGTATGGAGGAGTTTATCTATTCAGTTATTCGTACGGAACTTGGGCAATTAAAGTATGAAGAAATAATTAATGATGAAAATTCCTCTCGTGGTAGCTTAAATGATCGTGTCACTCAACGTGTCAATGAACTATTATTAAATGACAAATATGGTATTGAAGTGGTCGATGTTCGAATTCGTCGTACCGATTTACCATCTGAAAATGAGCAATCTGTTTACACAAGGATGGTATCTGAGCGTCAATCTATTGCACAGCTTTACTTATCCGAAGGGGATGCAGAAAAACGGCGCATTGAAGCACAAACAGATCGTCAAGTGCAGGAAATGCTTGCTACGGCAAATAAAGAAGCATCTTTAATACAAGCCGAAGGAGAAGCTGAGGCGGCCAAAATTTATAATAGCTCATTCTCAAAAGATCCTGAGTTTTATTCACTGTATCGTACGCTTGAATCATATAAGAAAACTGTAGGTGAAGATACGGTCATTATTTTGCCATCAACCTCACCTTATGCGAAACTTTTATCGGGCTATATACAATAATCTAGTAATCCTTGCAGGGATTTGTAAAAGTGGCAATCACGTACGTATAAAGTACGTGATTTCCGCTTTTTTTGTTATAGTAAATTCATAATTTAGTGTTTCATAGATAGCTATTTTCTGATAGAATTATGATGTTTAGAAATGATAAATGGGGGTAATAGCTGTGAAATTACAAATTAGCACATGGCTCCAAAATTTAGGGATAGCTTGTAGTATGGCATCGTTGTTTACACTTTTCTTCCGCATAACGGATTTTGCATGGGTGACGAAAAGTGTTTATTATATACCGGTATTTTTTGTAGTTTTAGTTTTATTAGGTTTAGTGATCGCAGAAGATGTACGTAAGGCATTTAAAAAAATATTCTGGTATGAGAAACGCAAAGTACAGCGTCCTATTTGGCAGGTTGGGGTTGGATTTATTTTCTTCCTGGCACAAATTGGTACCGTTATGGTATTTAGTACAGAGCTTACACAGCCTGAGCTTGGTGGCATGCCTTTATTTTTAGTGATTGCTTTTATGAATGCTTTTATCATGACGGTTATTTATGAGGAAATTTTCTTTCGTAAAGATCAAGCAAGTAGAGTGAGTTAATATTGTGTGGGAAGTCGATTGCAACGTATGTGCAATTGGCTTTTTTTGTGATCATGTGAATGCGAATTGCTCCTGATTTATGTTATTTATAAATTTTAACGAAATTTCGTCTCTATGATTGGTAAAAAGTTTGTTTTCCCGATAAAGTAATGGGAAGAGGCATTTTCAAACATACGTTTTCGTTTTACAATAGAAAGACGACGACAACGCAGGAGGAATATAAAATGACAAAGGAAAAATTGTTATTATTGGACGGCAATAGTTTAGCGTATCGCGCGTTTTTTGCGTTGCCATTGTTAACGAATGATAGTGGAATTCATACCAATGCAGTATACGGATTTACGACAATGTTACAAAGAATTTTGGAGGAGGAGCAGCCGACAAAGATGCTCGTTGCCTTTGATGCGGGAAAGACTACTTTCCGTCATGATACGTTTACAGAATATAAAGGTGGACGTCAAAAAACCCCACCAGAATTGTCTGAGCAGTTTCCCTATATACGCAAGCTAATCGATGCCTATGGTATTAAGCGCTATGAGCTTGAAATGTATGAAGCAGACGATATTATTGGGACATTGGCTAAGGAAGCGGCGTCTCAGGAGATCGACGTTATTATCGTGTCTGGAGACCGCGACCTAACACAGCTCGCAACAGAACAGGTAACCGTGTATATTACGAAAAAGGGTATAACGGAAATTGAAAAAAATACCCCTGCCTTTATCGAGGAAAAATACGGCTTAAAGCCATTGCAAATCATTGATATGAAGGGTCTAATGGGGGATGCTTCCGACAATATTCCAGGTGTACCAGGCGTGGGTGAAAAGACTGCGGTTAAATTGTTAAAAGAGTACGGATCTGTTGAGGCACTTTACGAGGCGATGGATTCTGTAAAGGCTTCTAAAATGAAAGAAAAGCTTGTGGCGAACGAAGAACAGGCAATTATGAGTAAACAGCTGGCAACGATTTTTACAGAGGCGCCGATTGAAATAGCACTGACAGAGCTTAGCTACAGCGGTCCGAATGAAGAAGCGTTAATCGATGTATGGCAAGAGCTTGGCTTTAAATCACTGCTCGAAAAAAGTGATTTTACGGTTGAAGAAGAAGAACGTGCGCCATTTGCCTATGATATTGTCCAAGAAGTAAAACCTGAGTTCCTAAAGGATGTAATGGCACTGCATGTAGAGCTTGCGGACGAGCACTACCATACATGTCAGCAACTTGGGATTGCTTTTACAGACGGTACAGCTACAAAATATGTTCCGTTTGATGTTGCGGTAAAATCAGATGTACTTCGTCGCTGGTTAGAAGATGCCACAAAGGTGAAGTATATGGCAGATTCAAAAGCATCTCAGGCAGCGTTAAAGCGTGAGGGTATTCGTTTAGCAGGTGTTGACTTTGATTTACTGCTTGCATCCTACATCAATAATCCTGCACTCAGTGGCGATGATGTAGCAACCCTTGCAAAGGATGTTGGCTATCGTGATGTACAAGCCAATGAATCCGTTTACGGAAAAGGAGCAAAACGTGCTGTGCCAGACACAGAGGTACTTGCAGAACATGCAAGCCGTAAAGCCTTTACTGTGTGGACATTACAACCCAAGCTTGAGGAATTATTGCGTGAAAACGAACAGTATGACCTTTATAAAAATTTAGAACTTCCCCTTGCAGCCATCTTAAGTGATATGGAAAGTGAAGGTATTACCGTGAACCGTGCCACGCTGGAAGAAATGGGGCAGGAGCTGAATGAGAAGTTAGTAGTTATAGAGCAAGCTATTTATGCTGAAGCAGGCGAGGCATTTAATATTAATTCACCAAAACAGCTAGGGGTTATACTCTTTGATAAGCTTGGCCTTCCAGTAATTAAAAAAACAAAGACAGGTTACTCCACAGCTGCAGATGTATTAGAAAAATTAAAACCTGAGCATGCCATTATTGAACATATTTTATTGTACCGTCAATTAGGCAAGTTACAATCCACATATATTGAGGGTCTACTAAAAGAAATTCATAAAAAAGATAGCAAGGTGCATACGCGCTTCCAACAGGCACTAACAGCAACAGGACGCCTGAGCTCGACAGACCCGAACTTGCAAAACATTCCTATCCGTTTGGAGGAAGGGCGTAAAATTCGTCAGGCATTTGTACCTTCACAAGAGGATTGGATTTTATTCTCTGCCGATTATTCGCAAATCGAACTGCGCGTACTTGCTCATATGTCTGAAGATCCAAACTTAGTAGAAGCTTTCCGTGAAGGTATGGATGTGCATACACGTACTGCAATGGATGTCTTCCACGTATCGGCCGAAGAAGTGGATAGCAATATGCGTCGAGCTGCTAAAGCAGTTAATTTTGGAATAGTTTACGGAATTAGTGATTATGGTTTATCGCAAAATTTAGATATCACGCGTAAAGAAGCTGCTACATTTATTGACAAGTATTTTGCAAGTTTCCCGGGTGTGAAGCGCTATATGGATGAAATCGTACAGGATGCCAAATTTAATGGCTTTGTGACAACCATTTTAAATCGACGTCGCTATCTGCCTGATATTACTAGTTCGAACTTTAATCTACGAAGCTTTGCGGAGCGCACAGCCATGAATACGCCAATTCAAGGTAGTGCAGCGGACATTATTAAAAAAGCGATGATTGATATGGATGCTCGTTTGAAAAAAGAAAATATGCAGGCAAAGCTTCTTTTACAAGTGCACGATGAATTAATCTTCGAAGCACCAAGAGAAGAGATTGCCTTACTTGAAAAAATCGTACCAGACGTAATGGAGAATGCCATCAAGCTTACTGTGCCACTAAAAGTGGACTTCAACTATGGGGCAACATGGTACGAAGCGAAGTAGGAGGTGTTATAAATGCCTGAATTACCAGAGGTGGAAGGTGTTGTACAGGCGTTAAAACCTGAAATTGAAGGACGTACAATTAAACAGGTTCAGTTATCTGAAATTATTCGCTTTTCCTTTAGTGAGGGAAAACAATGTATCGTTAAACAATCCGAGCCGGATGCTTTTGAAATGGCACTAACGCAAATGACGATTCAAAAGATTGAGCGTCGTGCAAAATACATCTTTTTTCATCTGTTAAAAGAGGATGTGTCTTATATTTTAGTGAGTCATTTAGGGATGACTGGTGCGTGGTTCGTGGTCAATTCACCTGAGGAAATCGGGGAGGCTAAATTTAAAAAGCATATTCATGCAACATTCCAAATGACAGATGGAGGCTATTTAATATACTCTGATATTCGTCGCTTTGGTGAACTACGTTTTTTAGCACAACTAGCAGATCATGCCCCTCTCACAAAAATGGCACCTGAGCCGTTTGATGAGGCAGCGAGTGATTTCTTTATTGCCAAATCGTTGCTACCGAAATACGAGAAAAAGGCTGTTAAAGAAGTGATTATGGATGGGCAAGTGATTTCTGGCTGTGGCAATATATATGCCACTGAAGCTTTGTTTGCTCAAAAAATTCATCCTGCTCGCAAGATGAATCGTATTAGTGAAAAGCGGAAACGTCAATTATTTGAGGCGATTGTAGCAGTGCTACGTCAAAGTATTGAAGCTGGTGGTTCAACAATTTCAGACTATCGCAATATTAACGGTGGGGCAGGAAGCATGCAAAACCGTCTAAAAATGTATGGGAAGAAGATATGCCCTGAGTGTGGAACCGACACGAGTCAAATGACGATTGGCGGGCGCACATCAGTCTTTTGCCCAAATTGTCAACATTAAAGGGGAATTTACTATGATTATCGGACTAACAGGAAGTATTGCGAGCGGAAAAAGTACAGTAGCGAAAATGATGACAGCGCTCGGTTTACCGATTGTCGATGCGGATATTGTAGCACGTGATGTCGTAGAACCAGGTACAAAGACGTTAACATTAATTGCTGAAAATTTTGGTGAAGATATCTTACTTGAAGATGGTAGTTTAAATCGCGCGAAGCTTGGCGATATCATTTTCCATGAGCCTGCAAAGCGTAAAATCTTAAATGATATTATGCATCCTGCTATTCGGGAAGAAATGCTTCGTCAACGCGATGCTTTTGTAAAAGCGGGTCAAAAACATATTGTTATGGATATTCCACTGCTGTTTGAAAGTAAATTACAGCATTTCGTAGAGCTCATTATCGTTGTATCAGTCAGAGAAGATGTGCAACTCCGCCGTTTAATGGAACGTAATCATTTAACGAAGGAGGATGCGTTAGCTCGCATTCATTCCCAGTTGCCATTGTCCGTAAAGGAAAAAGGTGCTCATGCAGTGATTTACAATAATGAAAATCTGGAACAAACGGAAGAGCAACTAAAGAAAATCCTGCATCATTGGGGCGTTCTTTAATATTAAGTGCGTAGCGAGAACATATCGCTACGCATTTTTTTGCGTGTAAGCGCCATAATAAAAATAAAGTAAAAACTTTCATCGATGGGAGTTTTTTCGATTTTTTAGTTGAAGCAAACGGTTGCTACGGTGGAGTATCCATTAGTATGAGAGGAACTTATTGGTCATTTATTTTTCAGAAAATAAGAACTTTTTTATTATGAGTATATAATGTTCATCTTTTTTAAAATTGTGTTATACTAATCACCATAAAGTATAATTAATATGAGTACGTACTCACAGGAGGATTTTATAAATGACAGTATCAATTGCTATTAATGGTTTCGGACGTATCGGACGTATGGTTTTCCGCCAAGCGATCGTACAAGAAGATTTAAATATCGTTGCGATTAACGCGAGCTATCCAGCTGAAACGTTAGCACATTTGATTAAGTATGACACAAATCACGGAACATTCGAAGGTACGATTGAACCTGCAGGCGATGCTTTAATTGTAAACGGTAAACACGTGCAAATTATTAGCGAACGTGATCCCTTACAATTACCATGGGCAAAAATGGGTGTGGATATCGTTATCGAAGCAACTGGTAAATTCAATGAGCGTGAGAAAGCAGCAATGCACTTAGAAGCGGGAGCAAAAAAAGTCATCTTGACAGCACCAGGTAAAAATGAAGACATCACAATTGTGTTAGGTGTAAACGATGAAAAACTGGATGTTGAAAAACATGACGTTATTTCTAACGCTTCTTGTACAACAAACTGCTTAGCGCCAGTGGCAAAAGTATTGAATGACACATTTGGTATCGAGAGCGGTTTAATGACAACAGTTCACGCTTATACAAATGACCAAAAGAACCTAGACAATCCGCACAAAGACTTACGTCGTGCACGTGGTTGCGCACAATCAATCATTCCAACATCAACAGGTGCTGCAAAAGCATTACGATTAGTGTTACCAGAGTTAGATGGCAAAATTCATGGTATGGCACTTCGTGTTCCAACACCAAACGTATCATTAGTTGACCTTGTTGTAGATTTAAATACAGACGTAACAGTAGAATCTGTGAATGCTGCATTTGTGAAAGCTGCTACTGAGGGGCCAATGAAAGGCATCTTAAACTTCTCAATCGAGCCGCTTGTATCGATTGATTACAATACAACAACTTACTCATCAACAGTAGATGGTCTTTCGACTATGGTAATGGGCGACCGTAAAGTGAAAGTTCTTGCTTGGTATGACAACGAGTGGGGCTACTCAGCGCGTGTTGTTGATCTGATGAAAAAAGTGGCAAAAGCATTAGAAACAGTTAACGCCTAATTTATCGGATATGTAATACGGGCTATAAAAGGTACTAATAGCGACCTTTCCCATTTATTTTTTAATGAGCACATTGAAATCCTCGTGGTTTCGATGTGTTTTTTTGTTGGACAAATATACTACATCTTGCCAGAAAAAACGAAAGTGATTTTTTACAAGCGGGAAATTTGTTATAATAGAAATATTAAATTGTTGTGGAATCAGGAGAGTAAATATATGAGATGTCCATCTTGCCAATTTAACGGAACACGTGTAGTGGATTCGAGGCCTGTAGATGATAATAAAGAAATTCGTAGACGTCGTGAATGTGAGTCATGTGGCTTCCGCTTTACAACGTTTGAAAAAATTGAAGAGACACCATTAGTCGTTGTGAAAAAAGAAGGCTCACGGGAAGAGTTTAGCCGCGAAAAGGTATTACGTGGTTTAATTCGTGCTTGTGAAAAACGTCCTGTTGCTCTTGAAGTACTAGAGGGACTTGTATTATCTATTGAAAAAGATTTGCGTCGTATAGGGAATGCAGAAGTACGATCAGAGGATGTCGGAGAAATGGTGATGGATCGCTTAGCGAAAATTGATGAGGTTGCCTATGTGCGCTTTGCATCGGTTTACCGTCAGTTTAAGGACATCAATGTCTTTATTGAGGAAATTAAAGAAATTATTCAACGTCAAACTGAAAAAAAATCATAAAGCAAACAGAGAGGGTGAATGACGTTGATTCATTTGTATAAGGAGTTACAGCCAGCTGATACTTTTGACATTCGTCTACCTCATGCGCTTTCTACACAGGAACGTCAGTTAGTAACATTGTTTTATCAGCCTTTAACTGGAGCAGAGCCCATCAGTCTGTACTTAACGTTATGGGCAGAAGCAGAGCAAATGCCCGGACAGCAAATGACGCATTATTATTTAATGAATGTATTAGGTTTACCCATTGGCAAAGTTTTCGAGGCACGTATTGCACTTGAAGCAATTGGCTTATTGCGAACATGGAAAAAAGAAGACGCTGAACAACGGAGCTTTTTGTATGAGCTTATGCGTCCGCTTGATGCCGATAGCTTTATGAAGGATCCATTGTTGTCGATGTTTTTGTTCAGTAAAATCGGAGAACAAGCGTATCGGAAGCTACGTCAACGATTTATTCGACCTGTAAGAGATAGTGAGTTTAAGGATGTATCACGTGCCTTTATCGATGTATTTAAGCCAGTCAGTGCACATATTCCTGCAGAGCTTCAGGTCGGTACTGCAAGCGATAAACCACAAAAAGTCTATCCGTTCTATTTTGAACAGTTTGACTTTGAGTTGCTGCAGGCTGGTTTATCGGACCAACTCGTACCAGCGAGTTTATTAACGCTTGATGTACGTGAATCCATTGCAAAATTAGCTTTCTTATATCACCTAACTGCATTGGATATGCAAAAAGTTGTCATTTTAGCACTTGATGATGACTTAGGCATCTCACAAGAGCGATTGCGCAAAGCGGCAGCTGATTTTTATAAACTGACCGTGTCCAAGGAACCGCCAAAACTTGCTAGAGTTTATGAGGTACCGGTTGCTGTAGAGGATTCGATGCAAAAAACGAAAGATCAAGAGTTACAGCATTATTTAGAAACGACTGCACCTGTTCAAGTGTTACGTGATATTAATAATGGGAAAGAGCCATTGCAAACATCTGTCCAACTTGCTGAAAGCTTAATCGTTCAGCATGGTATGCCAGTAGGCGTGGTCAATGCGTTACTGGAATATGTCATGTTAACGACCGACATGAAACTACCTAAGAAATATGTAGAGACGATTGCTGACCATTGGGTACGTAAAAATATTCAAACAGCGAAGCAAGCAATGGAACTTGCACGGCAGGAGCATGATAAATATACAACGTGGAAGAATAAGCCTCAGACATCGGCGAAAAAGAACACCTATTCAAAGAAACGCCGCGAAGAAAAAGTACCAGATTGGTTTTATAAGAGAAATGATAAGCAAGTAGAGGTTCAATCAGAAGCAACTGTTGATGCAACAGATTTTGAAAAGGAACGTCAAAAAATATTAGAGAAGTTAAGCAACCAGCAGGAATAAGGTAGGTGAACAACAATCGAACCAATTAATGGACCACTACAACGGGCGATTAAAATGCCATCTTTTCAAGAACGTTATGAAGCGATGCGTAAGGAAATATTAGAACACTCTCGTGTGCAGACATTTTTAGCAGAACATGCAGAGGAGTTAAGTTATGAAGCAATCGAACGTAATTTGCCAAAACTACATGAATTTATAAGTCAATCAACAGAATGCTGTGGGTGCGACCATACTGCACATTGTACAAACTATTTAAAGGGTTTTATTCCAAAGCTGCGAGTAGTAAGGAATTCGGTAGAAATTGATTATGTACGTTGTGAGCAAAAGGTTCGTGAGGATGAACGTCGTGATATCACTAATTTGATTGCGAGCATGCATATGCCAAAGGATGTTTTACAGGCGACCATTACGGATTTATTTATTGATGATTATTCGCGTGTGGACATTGCAAACCGTGCAGCAGATTTTGTGCAACGTACTCGTGAAACCGGGATATTGCCTACAAAGGGCTTTTATTTATATGGGCAATTTGGTGTCGGAAAATCGTTTGTGTTAGGTGCATTAGCCAATGAACTTGCAACAATTAAAGTGAGATCTGTTGTCGTTTTTGTCCCTGAATTTTTACGTGAGATGAAAAATGCAATCGGTGACAATTCCCTACAAGAGAAAATTGACTACGTCAAAAAGGCACCAGTTTTGATGCTGGATGATTTAGGGGCAGAAACAATGTCGGCTTGGACACGAGATGAAATATTAGGAACGATTTTCCATTATCGAATGGCAGAACAATTACCAACTTTCATTACGTCTAATTTTAACTATGATGAATTAGAACATCATTTAGCACAGTCGCAAAAAGGGGACTTGGAAGTAGTCAAAGCTGCTCGAATAATGGAGCGTATAAAAGCCATTACGGAGCCTGTGCAAATGGGTGGCAAAAATCGACGCGGGTAATATTGACGGTTGCAATTTACGACAATCGCGCGTATACTTTCCATATACTAAATAACAAAATGCATTGATGAGGACATGAATTTTGTGTATCAGCTTAAAGAGAGGGAAGTCATCGGCTGTAAACTTCCTAGTGTGAACACATTATTTACTACCTACTGAGCAGCGAGAGGGCATATCTTTCGCCGGTCCCTAGCCCGTTAGCTAGCCTTGAGCTTCGTCTGACTTTATAGTCGGAAGGAAGAAGGGTGGAACCACGAGCATACGCTTCGTCCCTTTTATTAGGGACGGGGCTTTTTTGTTTTTACGGTTTGTTTTTCGATAAATGCTCCATCATCAATTTGAAGATGCTTATTCCCACATCATTATGCATCAAAAAAACAACTATAAGGAGTGCAAACAATATGTCAGACATGATTAAATTAACGTTTCCAGATGGCGCTGTAAAGGAATATGCAAAGGGTACGTCAACTGACGACGTAGCAGCATCTATTAGCCCAGGACTTCGTAAAAAAGCTTATGCAGGTAAAGTGAATGGTGAATTGCTTGACTTAAAAACACCAATTGAAGAGGATGCAACAATTGCTATTATTACGCAAGATGATCAAGAAGCACTAGAAATCCTTCGTCACTCAACAGCACACTTAACTGCACAAGCCATTAAACGCCTTTTCCCAGATGTAAAGCTTGGTATCGGTCCAGTGATTGAAGGTGGATTCTACTACGATATTGATGCACCTACACCAATTACTGCTGAGGACCTACCAGCAATTGAAAAAGAAATGAAAAAAATCATTGCTGAGAACTTAGAGGTTGAGCGCAAAAATGTTAGCCGTGCTGACGCCCAAGCTATTTATGAAGAAGTTGGCGATGAATATAAATTAGAGTTACTTGAAGCAATTCCAGCTGACGAGCAAGTATCTATTTACTATCAAGGTGAATTTTTCGACCTTTGCCGCGGTATTCACGTACCATCAACTGGGAAATTACGTGAATTCAAACTTCTTTCTTTAGCAGGTGCGTACTGGCGAGGAAATTCTGATAACAAAATGCTCCAACGTATTTACGGTACAGCCTTCTTCAAAAAGGAAGAGCTAAAACATCATCTACAAATGCTTGAAGAAGCAAAAGAACGAGATCATCGTAAAATCGGTAAAGAGTTAGAGCTATTCACAACTTCTCAAAAAGTTGGTCAAGGTCTACCGCTTTGGTTACCAAATGGCGCAACAATCCGCCGTGTTATCGAACGTTACATCGTGGATAAAGAATTGTCGCTTGGTTATAAACATGTGTATACACCAGTGCTTGGTTCAAAAGAGCTGTATCAAACTTCAGGCCACTGGGATCATTACCAAGATTCAATTTTCCCGCCAATGGAAATGGACAACGAAACATTAATCATGCGTCCAATGAACTGCCCGCACCATATGATGGTGTACAAAAACAGCATGCACTCTTATCGTAATTTACCATTGCGTATTGCAGAGCTAGGTACAATGCATCGTTACGAAATGTCAGGTGCTGTTTCAGGGCTACAACGTGTACGCGGGATGACGCTAAATGATGCGCATATCTTTGTTCGTCCAGACCAAATTAAAGTGGAATTCCAAAAAGTAGTACAATTAATCTTAGAAGTTTATAAAGACTTCGATTTAAAAGATTACTCGTTCCGTTTATCTTATCGTGACCCAGCGGACACAGAGAAATACTTTGATGACGATGCAATGTGGGAAAAAGCACAAAGCATGTTAAAAGAAGCAATGGATGAGCTTGGCTTAGATTACTTCGAAGCCGAGGGTGAAGCTGCTTTCTACGGCCCAAAACTTGACGTACAAGTAAAAACAGCTATTGGTAAAGAAGAAACTTTATCAACAGTTCAGCTGGACTTCCTTTTACCTGAACGTTTTGACTTAACTTACGTTGGCGAAGATGGTAAACCACATCGTCCAGTTGTTATTCACCGTGGCGTTGTATCAACAATGGAACGTTTTGTTGCCTTCTTAATTGAAGAATACAAAGGTGCATTCCCAACTTGGTTAGCACCTGTACAAGTAGAAGTAATTCCTGTATCAAATGAAGCGCATTTCGATTATGCAAAACAAGTTGAAGAGCAATTAACAGCTGCTGGCTTACGTGTAGAGATGGATGATCGCGAAGAAAAGCTTGGCTATAAAATCCGTGAAGCACAAATGAAAAAAATCCCATACATGCTTGTGATAGGGGATAAAGAAGTTGAGGCAAATGGCGTAAATGTTCGTCGCTATGGCTCAAAAGATTCACAAACAATTAGTTTCGAGGATTTCCTAGCAAATATTAAAGCGGAAGTCGCACGCTTCTAATAAAACATATGAAAACCTCGCTCGCGCAAAAAAGTGAGTGAGGTTTTTGTAGGTAATCAAATATTTTAGGTATAGATTATAAATTAATAGGTTATAATAATAGAAAATGAGCTAATTAAAAATAATTGTTTGACAGCTTGTTAAGTACATGCTAATATAATGAAGGTTAATGAATACAAAGTTTGTGGTTGAAGTAGAGGCTGCCCGCTTCTCACCTGATACAACGCTTAGGCTGTGAACAGGTATGACACGTTGAATTGTTTTGCGTAAACTTGCGCATGCACATATAGCGGGCGGACATCTTCAAAAATGTCCGTCCTTTTTTTATGGACATGACGAGAGGATGTACCGTTCAACCGGGCAAGGCTTTGCCCAAACCATGTATTCGCGACAACTACTTGGAGGTGGATTACTATTAGCAAAGACATGTATGTAAACGAAGGCATTCGCGCACGTGAACTTCGATTAATCGATCACAATGGTGACCAGCTTGGTGTAAAGACACGTAATGAAGCGCTAGAAATCGCCGCTCGTGTAAACTTGGATCTTGTCCTTGTGGCCCCTCAAGCCAAGCCGCCAGTCGCTCGTATCATGGACTATGGTAAATTTAAGTTTGAACAGCAAAAGAAAGACCGTGAAATTCGTAAAAATCAAAAAGTCATCGTGTTAAAAGAGGTTCGTTTGAGCCCATCTATCGATGAACATGATTTCCAAACGAAGCTACGTAATGCTATTAAATTCCTTGAAAAAGGCGATAAAGTAAAATGTAGTCTACGATTCAAAGGTCGTGCGATTACACACAAAGAGATTGGTCAACGTGTGTTAGATCGTTTTGCTGAAGCTTGTGCTGAAGTATCGACGGTTGAACAAAAACCGAAGATGGAAGGCCGAAGCATGTTCTTAGTTCTTCAACCAAAGAACGAGAAATAATATTAGACGAACAGTTTAGGAGGAATTCGATATGCCAAAAATGAAAACACACCGTGGAGCTGCGAAACGTTTCAAAAGAACGGGTTCAGGTAAATTAAAATATGACCGTGCTTACGGTAGCCACTTATTTGCAAACAAATCTACGAAACAAAAACGTCACCTACGTAAAGCAAACGTAGTTTCATCTGGTGACTTCAAACGCATTAAATCATTACTTGTTTACATGAAATGATTAACTACAAAAAATAAACTAACATTCATTATTTAAATGAAAAGCAGGAGGTAATTCATATGCCACGCGTAAAAGGCGGAACAGTGACGCGCAAACGTCGTAAAAAAGTATTGAAATTAGCTAAAGGTTACTATGGTTCTAAACATACATTATATAAAGTTGCTAACCAAGCAGTAATGAAATCAGGTCAATATGCATACCGTGACCGTCGTCAGAAAAAACGTGATTTCCGTAAATTATGGATCACTCGTATCAACGCAGCTGCTCGCATGAACGGTCTTTCATACAGCCGTTTAATGCACGGATTAAAAGTTGCTGGTATCGAAGTTAACCGTAAAATGTTAGCTGACTTGGCTGTAACTGATGCAGCAGCATTCACTCAATTAGCAGACGCTGCTAAACAAGCAGTTACTAAGTAATTTTTGACATAGTCAAAATTATTTCTGCGATGAAAGCGAAGCGTCAGTCGCAGGTGTGAAACAAGCAAACACTAAATAAGTGTATCGTAAAGATTGATGGATTTTTCCATCAGTCTTTTTTTATGTTACACTAGTGAAAAATAGAAAGAGTAGTGGATTTTTATGCTGCCACTAACATTTCTGGCGAACTGCTATTTTTGAAGCAATGCAAGAGCAGTGCAAAATAATCGGACTCTATATTTGCGATGACAGGGCGAAGGGAACAATCTAGTTATAGCGTAATCGAGTTTTGTTTGAGCAAGTGGAAAATTCCCTGTGAGCTTATTCAGTACGAAGGCAGTGACAAAGAACGTCAGCCAAATACAATGAGTTGGCAATTCAAGCGCAGTAATCTCTCTGGAGAGCTCCAACAAGCCCTCGAGGAAATAACAACTTTCGCAAAGAATAGTGGTCCTGCTATCGATTGCTCAGCAGAATCCATTTCTTTTATGTTTCAACAAATAGATAGAAACGAAAAACAGGTGATACTACATATTGCAAAGGTATATTAAGTAAGTCACCAAAAGGAGTTTTTTATGGTACAAGCATTACTTCCTTATATGGCGATTGTATCAATTGTCCTGCTAGTTATGATGGGGATGGATAAATCGCGTGCGAAAAAGCATGAATGGCGCATTGCTGAGCGTACATTATTTACATTAGCAATTGCTGGTGGTGCAGTTGGAGGCGTGCTAGGGATGTATTTATTCCGTCATAAAACACGCCA
This sequence comes from Lysinibacillus parviboronicapiens, assembly GCF_003049605.2. Classification (NCBI taxonomy): domain Bacteria; kingdom Bacillati; phylum Bacillota; class Bacilli; order Caryophanales; family Bacillaceae; genus Lysinibacillus; species Lysinibacillus parviboronicapiens. The sequence continues at coordinate 3,573,820 of NZ_CP073713.1, read as the reverse complement.
TAACAGCTTTGCTTTCGGCTTTCCACTGCTTGCAGCTATTCAAATTTTTATTATTGTGCAATTATGGGGTAGCTCTCTGTAGGGAGCGTCCTTTTTTATGGATAACTGAGTAAGTTAAGCGATAAACAGAAAAAAATAGGCGATAATTACAGAAGGAACATGAAAACACATCCTCATTAAGAGGATGTGTCGCGCATAAGCTGTTCAATGGGTTGTTTCCAGTTGATTTTGGCGTTTGGATAATTCATTAAGATTTCCTGTTGCAGGTACATGAAGTCACTTTTAGTAAAACCTTGTAGTGTCGCAGCATCTCGAGCACCAACGAAAATTGTGACAACCTCAAATGCATCTTCGGTTGTGCCTAAGTATTTTTCGCCTTCAAAAAGTGCACCCTTAAAAGAAATAAAGAAATTTTTTCTTACATTTTTAACGTCATCATAAAAGTAGTAATGGCCATTTTCATAGGCTTCATCAAGTTTTCGCTTAGGATCAGTTATATAACGAATCGCTTTATAAAATACATAAATAATAAGCGCAATGACAGCAAGTCGAATAAGTAAAGGTAACATTTTTTTAAATTCCCCCTTGAAGAAAGGTTATTCCTTCCTATACGATTAGAGGAGGCAATTAGTTTCACTATTTATAAATATTTTTAAGAAATTTAGGAGAAAAACATGAATTTACAACAATTGTTTAAAATGCAAAAAGAGCTTGATGAATTTATTGAGAAAACACAAAATATTGAACATGATGTTTTTAAAGAAAAAGGTTTAGCATTAATGGTCGAACTAGCAGAACTTGCGAACGAAACTCGTTGTTTTAAGTTTTGGAGCACAAAAGGGCCTTCAGCACGAGACGTCATTTTAGAGGAATATGTGGATTCTATTCATTTTATATTATCACTGGGATTACTAAAAGGTTTTACAACCATTGAAAAATGGCCAGTCATAGAAGAAAAACGTGATTTAACGGAAACATTTTTAATGACACAGGACTATATTTTAACGTTTATTGGTCAGCCAACTGCGGATAACTATTTAGCCATTTGGCAATGCTATGGTTTACTTGCGTACAATCTGGGCTTCACTTTTGAGGATGTTGTATCAGCCTATATTGAGAAAAATGAAGAAAATTATAATCGTCAACGTAGCGGCTATTAATTTATTGAATAGTCAGATGTCAAGCAGTAAAAATACATCAATATTCAGACGATTCACTAGGAATATTTCGGTAAACGAAGTATAATAGAGGAGATATATAAGAAGTAGGAGGCAAAAGTATGACACAACTAGATTCGACTTTGCAAATGTTTAAGGATTTGACAGATGCAAATGGTATCGCAGGTAATGAACGCGCACCTCGCGAGGTAATGAAAAAATACATCGCACCGTATGCAGATTCAGTAGAAACCGATAATTTAGGTAGCGTTATTGCAAAAAAAGTGGGCGATGAAAATGGTCCGAAAATTGTAGTCGCAGGTCATTTAGATGAAGTCGGTTTCATGGTCACACATATTGATGATAAAGGGTTCATTAAATTCCAAACTGTAGGTGGCTGGTGGAGTCAAGTGATGCTTGCTCAGCGTGTCACAATTACAACGCGCAAAGGGGAAGAAATCATCGGGGTAATTGGTTCTAAACCCCCTCATATTTTACCAGCAGAAGTACGTAACAAAGTAGTAGATATTAAAGATATGTTTATCGATGTTGGTGCGGCTTCAAAAGAAGAGGTACTGGAATGGGGCGTTTGTCCTGGCGATATGGTTACACCATATTTCGAATTCAATGTGATGAAAAACGACAAGTACTTATTAGCAAAAGCATGGGATAATCGTATTGGTTGTGCCATTGCTATTGATGTTATGAAAGCATTAAAAGATGAAAAGCATCCAAATATCCTTTATTCTGTAGGAAACGTACAAGAGGAAGTAGGTCTTCGTGGTGCGAAAACAGCTACACATAAAATTCAGCCAGATATCGGATTTGCTGTCGATGTTGGCGTAGCTGGGGATACACCGGGGGTAACACCGAAAGAATCTAACAGTAAAATGGGTGCTGGTCCACAAATCGTTGTTTACGATGCATCGATGGTATCACATCGTGGCTTACGTGAGTTTGTGTTAGATGTGGCAGATGAAAACAATATCCCATACCAATTTGAGGCGATGGCAGGCGGCGGTACAGACGCGGGCTCTATTCACCTAACTGCAAATGGTGTGCCTGCGCTATCAATCGGTATTGCGACACGCTATATCCACTCACATGCAGGTATTTTACATCGTGATGATTATGATAATGCTGTGAAACTAATGGTTGAAGTGATTAAAAAATTAGACCGTGATACAGTAAATAAAATTACATTTGACTAGAAAAGTGAAGGAGAAAAAATGGATAACACACGAATCTGTTTTCTCTCTTACACTGTAGTGTCGTAAAAATAGGTCAATACGTATATAAAGTGGCAAAGCATTCATTCGAATGTTTTGCTTCTTTTTCATTCCAACAAAGTGATAAGTTAGAAAGTTCCTTGCCCAAATTAAGAGCACCAGTCGAGGAAAGAAATCGGCCTATAAACTTCTCAAGACTAGAGTTTACTTGTATAAAGTAAACTTTTTTTATTTATTGGATTATGCATAAATATACGTATAGACGCATTTTTGACACAATTAACAGATGAATTCTAAGTTTTGAAAATAAACATAAAAATTCAGTTGATTTTATAATTATGCATGTGTATACTAATCTCAACAGCAACAAAAGCAAGGAGCGAAGGCTATGAAATTACTAGAAGAAGTACAGTTAAAGTTAGTGTCTAGCTTAAAAGGAAAAGACCTACTGACTTTGTTAGACTATACAAGTGAAGAGGTTCAGGGATTAGTGGCACTGTCAATTCAACTGAAAATCATTACAAAAGAAGGTAAATGTCCGCAGTTATTAGAAGGAAAAACACTCGGTATGATATTTGAAAAACATTCAACACGTACACGTATTTCATTCGAAGTGGGCATGAATCAATTAGGTGGGAAAGGTATGTTTATGCATGCGCGTGATTTACAAATTGGTCGCGGTGAGTCCATTTTTGATACAGCACATGTGCTATCCGGTTACTTAGATGGTATTATGATCCGTGCAAACTCACATGCCATGGTTAAGGAACTTGCAGAGCATGCTGAGATTCCAGTTATAAATGGATTAACAGATATTTATCATCCATGCCAAGCTTTAGCGGATTTAGAAACAATTGCAGAACATAAAGGTGAACTAAAAGGCCTTAAAATTGCATATGTTGGGGATGGCAACAACGTGGCGCACTCATTAGTAGTCGCTTCTGCTCACGTCGGTATGCACGTAGCAGTGGCAACGCCAGTTGGCTATGAATGTGATACAGAGGTTATCACACAAGCACAAGCTATCGCAGCGGCAAATGGCAGTACGATTACGATTACAAATAATCCAGTAGAAGCGGTGAAAGATGCTGACGCAGTTTACGCAGATGTTTGGACATCAATGGGTCAAGAAGAAGAAGCTGCAAAACGTCTACAAGATTTCGCTGCTTACCAAATCAATGATGAGCTAGTTGCTCATGCGAAACCTGATTATATGTTCTTACATTGCTTACCAGCACATCGTGAAGAAGAGGTCGCAACATCCGTTATAGATGGTCCTAATTCTTACATCTTTGAACAAGCAGAAAATCGATTACATGCACAGAAAGCAGTACTTGCATCAATTCTAGGCTAATACAATGAATATGGTCTTGAGTTCTGCGTCAAGCTAGTAAACGGTTGACATATACTTCTCGGGTTGAGAAGTGCGATATATTTACAGTTCAAGTTGGCAACAGAGGGTGGCAACTTTGAATAACCTAATAGCGGCAAGCAGGCAGAGGAATGTGAGTCGCACGCGATGTAAGTTGTCAAGATGGATGACCTCATCGCTACATAGTGAAAGTAACCTGGGAGACGCTAGGTTACTTTTTTATTTGTTAGTAGCAATTGATGCGCCAAACCGCCTATTCTTCTTACTCCACATTCACAGACCTTGCAGTAACAACTTTTTGTTTCCTAAAAGTCCTACGTAGTGATGAGTTTCAAAAGTTAAATACCTAGTTTTCCAATCTTTTATAGAGAATAAAGCTGATAATCTATATAATAGGATAAATAAGTAATTATGGGAGGGCTACGGTTGAATATTGATCATATTGAAGCGTTTTTATATGTTGTGCATTACAAGAGTATTCATAAAGCTGCCAATGCATTGTTTTTATCGCAACCAACAGTAACAGCTCGTATTAAATCATTGGAGCGAGAATTAAATGTTGATTTATTTTACCGGGATGGCCGAAGTGTCATTTTATCGGATAAAGGTAAGGATTTCTTACCTTTTGCAACACAGATTGTGCAAACAATTCAGCAAGGAAAGAAGCAATTGAAGGAAACGCAGCAATCAGATGAAATTTGCATAGGCACAAACCTAGTGACGGCACAATATTTTTTAGCTTATGCATTACCTAAATGGAAAGAAAGTTTTCCGCACATGCGCTTTCAAATTATTACTGGTTCAACAAGTGTTATTTTAGAAAAACTGCAGAGTCACCAGATCGATATTGGATTTATTCAATATGTGCATAAAGAAGGTGTTAATAATGAGCTACTACTCAGTAATGCTGTCAAACTGGTGATGCACCAAGATCATCCTTTTATTCGACATACTCTTATTAAAGCCAAGGAACTGGCCAAGCAAAAGATGGTATTTTTTGAGTGTGGGGCGTTTGATTGGAATTATGTCCATAAGATGTTTGAGGTAGAGGGGGTTACGGCAAATATAGAGGTTCGTACAGACCATCTAGAAGTAGCTAAGGCATTAATTCGTACGCAAGAATACATGAGTTTTTTGCCACATTTATGTGTAAAAAAGGAACTTGAAAGTGGAGAGTTTGTAGAAATTAATGTGAAACATTTACTTGATATGAACCAGCATATCTTTTTAACATACATGAAAAAGGATACGTTGGCACCAGCATTCTGGGAGATGATTCTGGAAACCGCTGTTCAATTTGAAAACGTACAAGAAAAACTGGATTGATAAAATATTTTATGAAGTATTAAATTTTTTTCTATTATAGAACCTATTGCATAATATTTAAATGAACTGTAATATCTTCCTCAATCCTATTTTATTTATGAATGTTCATTGAGCAACATAAATGAAATATTATTTTTTAAACATAAAACAAACTTTACCACTATGTTTAGTAAAAATAAAAGAATTAGGGGGAAAAAATGATGGTGAGACAGGATAAAATTCGATTTGGCGCAATTATTCATGGAGTTGGTGGAAATATTTCAGGTTGGCGTCATCCAAAAGTAGCAAGCAATCAAAGTGTCAGCTTACCGTTTTATATCCAACAGGCGCAGAAGGCGGAACAAGGGAAATTTGATGTTGTTTTTATCGCAGATGGTGTATTTATTAATGAAAAGTCGATTCCCCATTTTTTAAATCGCTTCGAGCCACTGACAATTTTATCGGCATTAGCAGTAGCAACGAAAAACATTGGGTTAGTCGGGACAGTTTCAACGTCTTATAGTGAGCCATTTACAGTGGCTCGCCAGTTTGCATCACTCGACCATATTAGTGGCGGTCGTGCAGGCTGGAATGTAGTAACGACACCACTTGAGAGTACTGCTTTAAACTACAATAAAACAATCAAGCAACACCCAAGTCATGCGGAACGCTATCAAATTGCAGAGGAGTATTTAGAGGTAGCAAAAGGGCTCTGGGATTCTTGGGATGATGATGCTTTTGTGGCAGATGTTGAAAACGATGTATTTTTTGACCGCGAAAAACTTCATACATTGCACCATAAAGGTAAATATTTCTCTGTACAAGGACCGTTAAATATTGCCCGCTCACGACAAGGTCAGCCTGTAATTTTTCAAGCAGGATCATCAGATGCCGGTATTCGTTTAGCGGCTAAAGATGCAGATGCAATATTTACACATGGTGGGTCCATAGAAGAGTCACAACAGTTTTATAAAAAGGTCAAGGTAGCGGTTAAAGCATTTGGGCGTAACCCTGATGAGGTAAAAATTTTCCCTGGAATTTCCCCGATAATTGGCGACACAATTGAGGAAGCAGAAGCAAAGTATCAAGAAATCGTAGAGCTCGTTTCCATTGAGCGTGCGCTTGCTTATCTTGGTCGCTATTTCGATCATCATGATTTTACACAATATGATGTTGATGCGCCGTTCCCAGAGCTTGGCGATATTGGCGCAAATAGCTTCCGCAGCACGACAGATTATATTAAAAAATATGCCAGAGATGAGGCGCTAACACTTCGACAAGTGGCTTTGCGAGAAGCTACACCAAAAACTGCCTTCTTCGGTACTGCACAGCATATTGCAGATTTAGTACAAGAATGGTTTGAAAAAGATGCGGCGGATGGCTTTATTATAGGAGTTACAGTACCTGAAGCACTTGACGATTTTGTCGATAAAGTTGTACCGATATTACAGGAACGTGGGCTGTATAGAGAAGACTATGAGGCAGATACATTACGTGGCAATTTAGGTTTACCTTTTAAAGAAAGCCGTTTTGTCAAACAGTCTGTCTAAAAACCTAGTAAATTTATTTGAATAAAAGAGATTAAGGAGGCAATGTATGAGTTATACATTAGGTATTCTAGATCAAAGTCCTATTATCGAGGATGCAACTAACGAACAGGCTTTACAAAATACTGTAGCATTAGCACAAAAGGCGGAGCAGTTAGGCTATTCACGTTTTTGGGTGTCAGAACATCACCATACAGATACATTAGCCGGAACATCACCGGAAGTATTAGTATCGTATTTACTGGCAAAGACAAAAACCATCAATATTGGCTCAGGTGGCGTCATGCTGCAGCATTATAGCCCATTTAAGGTGGCAGAAAATTTTCATGTGCTCGCATCGTTGGAGCCTGGAAGAGTCGACTTAGGCATCGGAAAAGCGCCAGGTGGTTTGCCACTTTCTACAAAAGCACTGCAATATGGCACGATTAATAAAGGAGAAGATTTTGAGCAACGTCTTACTTTTTTACAGCACTTACTTGAGGATGCGGTGCCAGTAGAACATGCATTGCATGGTGTACAGGCGACGCCTATTCCAAAGGTGAAGCCATCGCTATTTTTACTTGGTGCGAGTCCACAAAGTGCCACACTTGCTGGGAAGTTAGGCATATCCTTTGTCTTTGCTCGTTTTATCAATAGTGATCTTGAAGTTTTAAAAGAAGCTTCTGAAGCATATCGCACGCATCATCCTAAAGGTCATTTTGCAATTTCCATTGCCGCTCTTGCTGCACCAACAAAAGAGGAAGCGCAAGACTTAGTCGGCGATCAAAAAATAACGAAGGTACATTTAGCCAGTGGTCGAAGCTTAACATTGAATTCTGTCGAGCTTGCTGAAAAATTTGGGCAAGAATCAGGGGAGACGTTCACGGTTCAGCAATATGATGCAGATATTTTATACGGTACTCCTGAAGATATAAAAGAAAAATTAGACGTCTATCATACACAATACCAGATTGATGAATTCATCCTGCATACGCCTGTATTAAAGGCAGTTGAACGGGAAAGGTCATTTGAGTTGTTAAGTCCAGTGAATTTACATTTACAACAAAAGGAAACAGTGCGTTAAGGGGGATTTGAACATGTCAAAAAAGGTAGATGTAGTAGTTTGGTCAAAACAAGGTTGTAGCTATTGTGAAGAAGTTAAAACGTATTTACAAGAAGAAGGTCTATCTTATAACACCGTAGACGTGACACATAATGATGCATTTCGTGACATTCTTGACACAAAGTACGGTGTACGTTATGTACCAGTGATAGAAATTGGCTCAAGTGAAAATGGTGTGTACAAAGCTGTAACCGAAATAGGGCTAGAGCATTTAAAGGTAGCACTTGCCGATAGTGCACCTTCGCATATTTAATACGAAAAGAGGAAATGTATGAAAAAATTATCGCTTTATTTAACAATCGTGCTTACCTTCCTTTTAACAGCTTGCACAAGTGCTGAAAATTCCGAAGGGGATGCACGTAAAAATGATTCAGCACAACAGGGAAAAGACGTTCAAAAAATTATTGTGGGCACAGGCACGCAATTTCCAAATATATGCTTCTTAGATGATAAAGGAAACTTAACAGGCTATGATGTCGAGCTTGTTCGTGCGATTGATGAAAAGCTAGCAGAATATGAATTTGAATTTAAAACAATGGAATTTTCTAACTTACTACTAAGTTTAGAAACAAGAAAAATTGATTTTATCGCGCATCAAATGGAAGTTAATAGTGAGCGAGAAGAGAAGTTTCTGTTCAATCAGGAACCATACAATGTCTTTCCATTAAAGGTGACGGTAAATGCTAAAAACGATGAAGTGCAATCCATAGATGATTTAAAAGGAAAGAGTGTCAGTGTTTCAGCCACGAGCAACTCTGCTGTGTTTCTCGAAAAATACAATAAAGAGCACGATTTAGGTGTAAATATTGTTTATTCATCTGGGGCGGCAGATGTCAATAATCAAATTGCTACAGGGCGTATCGATGCGATCATCACAACGCCATTTGCGGTAAAGTACTATAACGAAAACAATGAGGCCCAACAGAAGGTCGTAGGGGACGCATTATTAAACTCCAAAGTTTATTTCTTACTGAATAAAGATTCGGTGTCACTACAGGAACGACTTGATGAAGCCATTAAAGAACTAAAGGCAGATGGCGTTGTTAGTGAGTTAAGTAAAAAATGGTTAGGTGACGATTATTCAGTCGATTTCTAGAAGAATCAAGAAAGGGTGAAGGGACAATGGCAAATGATTTCGACTTCATGCTAATAGCGGATGTGCTTCCCACATTGCTTCAATATTTACCCATAACACTTGAAATATTAGTATGGTCGATCTTTTTTGGCATGTTGCTTGGTATAGTAGTCGCTTTGCCGAAGCTGCTAGATATACCTGTCTTAAAGCAAATCGTATCGATTTATATATCGTATATTCGAGGTACACCGATACTGGTGCAGTTATTTTTAGTGTTTTATGGAATACCAGCGCTATTACAAATTATCCATATTGATGTGACAAGGATGGATGCCATTTATTTTGTTATTATAACGTACACATTCAGCAACGCAGCTTCATTTGCAGAAATTTTTAGAGCAGCGATTTTAACCGTTGATCGTGGTCAAATCGAAGCAGCCTATTCAGTTGGTTTAAGTCGTATGCAGGCTTTTATACGCATTGTGCTGCCACAGGCGATTCGTGTTGCTTTCCCAAATATGACGAACACAATGATTAGTTCTTTAAAAGATACCTCGCTGGCCTTCTCAATCGGAGTAATGGACATGGTGGGACGTGGTGAAACGCTTATTGCCTCCACCACGCGAGCACTAGAAATCTATTTAGCACTCTCCATCGTGTATTATGTCATCGTTATAGTGCTAGAAAAGGTATTGAAACGTAACGAACGCTATCTCAATCGCTATATGCAGAAAGAAGTAGCGACGAGCTAGGGGGGATTGACATTGACAATTGATATTTCTTTTATTTTTGAAGCCTTTCAGGAAATTTGTAAGGTGTTGCCGTTAACCTTGTTTATGACGTTTACACCTGTGTTATTGGGCATTTTAATAGGTATAGTGGTAGCCTTTGTACGGATACAAAATATAAAAATAATCGCGCCTATAGTAAATTTTTATGTATCTTTTTTCAGAGGAACACCGATTATTATGCATATTATGCTGATATATTTTGGGATACCAATTGTAGTGGATGCTGTCGCGCAAACCTTGAAGCTAGATTTTGATGCAAACGCGATCCCTATTTTATTTTTTGTGTTAGTAGCACTGACATTAAGTGCTGGAGCATATGCCTCAGAAATTATACGATCGGGTATTTTAGGCGTTCCAAAGGGGCAACTTGAAGCGGCCTATGCTGTAGGTTTAACATTTTCACAGGCGATGCGACGTTTTATATTGCCACAAGCATTTAGTCAGTCGATTCCAAACTTTACGAACGTTTTTATTGGATTTTTACATGCGACATCATTAGCATTTTTTGTTTCGATAAAGGAATTAACGGGCGTTGCCAATATTGTGGCATCCGTTAATTTAAAATTTTTAGAGGCATTTATTGCGGTAGGGTTCATTTACTGGGGTGTGTCTGCAGTTATTGAATTGATAGCACACCGTATTGAAAAACGAGTGACTGCTTATAGTAAGGGCGGCATTTAGAAAAGGAAGCGTTGTGTATGGCAGTAGCTGAAATTGTTATTGAGCATTTGCGTGAAGAAGATTATGCACGGTACTTAGAGGTGCTAGTTGAAAGTTATGCACAGTATGAAAAAGAATATGATAAACCAGAGGATTGGGCGCAGTATTTAAGTGATATTCGTGCATCGGTCGGTAACCCTGAAGCCGTGACGATTTTAGTAGCAAAGCGAGGACATGAAATTTTAGGTGGATTGCAATTATTTACAAATTCGGAAAAGGCATATGGTCTTCCAGAACTAGGGATTGAGTCTACCATTGTACGCTTGTTAGGGGTGCATCCAAACGGTAGGGGGCAGGGCGTAGCCAAAAAATTATTGCATGAAAGTTTTGCCTTTGCACGTAGTCGTCAGGATCAGGCATTGTATTTACATTCCGGCGATATTATGCAGGCTGCCATTGACCTTTATTTATCCATGGGCTTTGTTCGTGATGTGTCAAAGGATTTTAATAAAGGCGATAAAATAGTGAAAAGTTTTCGTTATGATTTGTAGAAGAAGTTACCCGCTGATAGGGTCGGAGTCAGCGGGTTTTCTATGTGTAAAAAGTCAGCCGTTACAACAGAAGTCGCAAACAAACTAGATGTAAGCAAGTTATATGGTTCCATAGGCTAGGTAAGGGAAGAAGCCTTCAAAGAAGCGTTCTGTTGCTGGCATGAAGTAAGAACCAAAATGGAAGTCTGGATCGAGCGTTGTAATAAATTTGTGGCATGAAAATGGCGCAGGGAAAACAACGATGTTGAAATGTATTACAGGGCTTCTCGATTGGAAAAAGGGGCAGACATTGATTGATGGAAAACCACTTGCATCACTGAATCGCAAAGAGCTATGGAAGCGGGTTGGCTATGTGCCCCAAGCGCATAAAATGGTCTTTGGCTTTACAGTGGAGGAGCTTGTAGTAATGGGGCGAGCACCATTTATTAGTACACTGGCTCAGCCATCAGCGAAGGATATGGAAGCCGCTCATGTGGCACTTAAAACAATCGGTATTTTGCATCTTGCGAAGAAATCCTGTAATGAGGTTAGTGGTGGTGAACTCCAGCTAGCTTTGATTGCACGTACGCTTGTATCTAATCCGGAGGTATTGATTTTAGATGAGCCTGAATCACATTTGGATATTCAAAAGCAAATTGTGATTTTACAAACCATTAAGCATCTGTCTCAGGCGCGTGGTATTTCGTGCATCATTAATACACATTACCCGAACCATGCATTTTACCTTGCCGATCAAGTATTGATGACAGCGAAGGAGAAGGGCATAGTTTATGGAAATGTACAGGATGTGATGTCGGAATCTCGAATGAAGGAGTTTTTCGGCATTGAATTAAGAAAATTATTTACGAGGAAGAGGATTATCTCGTTGAAACAATGATACCTCGTGCACTTGGCACGGAGCGTGATTTTAGCAATTGTCGTTTTAATGATTTTCAATAAAAATACGGTCTCACCAAAGAGGTGGGGCCGTATTTTATAGAAGCATGGTATGCATGATGACCAAACAAAAATATTACATCGAAAAAATTTTACCTGGATTCATAATGTTGTATGGGTCAAGCGCAGCTTTGATGCTCTTCATGACTAATAAAGAAGCGCCGTGCTCCGTTGCCTGGTATTTCATTTTACCGATACCTACCCCGTGTTCACCGGTGCATGTGCCGCCGCGTAGCAATGCATATTGCACGATATGTTCGTTGAAACGGTCAGCTTTGGCTTGCTCTTCAGCATTACTTGGGTCTAACATCAACAGGGCATGGAAATTACCGTCACCGACATGCCCGACAATTCCACCTGCTAGCCCAACTTCATCTAGCTGTTCACGTGCATATAAAATTGTTTCAGCTAACTTAGAAATTGGGACACAAACATCGGTCGACATGAGTTTTTTCCCTGGATAAGCATGAATATAGGCATACGCCAGCGAATGACGTGCCTCCCAAAGTTTGTTACGTGCGGCATTGTCATGCTCGAATTCAACAGACATACAACCGAAATCTTCAAAAATTTCCGTTGCAAATTCTATATCGGCCTGCATACCCGCTTCATTTCCGTGGAATTCTAAAAACAATGTAGGTTTCTCATCATAAGATGTTTCGTTATAAATATTTGCTTGTGTAATAGAAGCCTCGTCAACAAGTTCGACACGTCCAACTGAGATGCCTGCTTGTAATAATGCAGCAACTGCACTGACAGCATCGCCGACTGTCGCAAATACTGCACGACCAGCAGTCACAAATTCCGGTATACCGTATACTTTCAAGGTCAGTTCAGTAAAGCATCCTAACGTGCCCTCAGAACCAACAAACAAACCATTCAAGTGATAACCTGAAGAAGATTTTGCTGCTAAACTACCTGTATGAATAACTGTTCCATCTGCAAGTACAACCTCTAAATCTCGTACTTGATCCCGCATTACACCATACTGTACAGCAGTCGTTCCACTGGCATTTGTTGCTGCCATACCGCCAAGAGTAGCATCGGCACCAGGGTCTACAGTAAATTGAAGCCCGTGTTTTTTCAATTCTTTGTTCAACTGTGCACGTGTCACACCAGGTTGTACCTTAACGAGTAAATCATCTGGTCGTATATCCAAAATGGCATTCATTTCTGATAAGTCGATGGAAATTCCCCTTGCAATCGGAATAGCATTTCCCTCTAAACTTGAGCCGACGCCAAATGGTACAACTGGTATACGTTCCGCATGTGCAATTTTCAAAATGGCACTGACATCCGCTGTGCAACGCGGAAAAACAACGATGTCGGGCATGCTCATTGCATGATGGGATTCATCTTTTCCATGTAGCTCTCGCACCGTATCATTCGTTGATACTTGCTCATCTAATAATACATCTCTTAGTTGATTTACTATTTGCTCTACAGCAACTGTCATTCCAATCCCTCCAAACTTTCAGATAAATCTAATTTATCACGCGTTTATTGGAAATGGAATGAACTGACTATAAAAAAATCAGTGTGCAAACACTTTTTCTAGCTTTTGTACGAATTCATCCTGTTCAGCCGTACTAGATTGTTGCCACCACTTCTCAAAAAATACACCGAGACCTGGTAGTAAATGTTCCTCACCACGTTCAATAGCATCTACAACAATATCTTTAATTTCTGTTGCTGATTGTCCATGTACGTTTGCTGTAATAGCATCTCTTATTTGAAAATTCATCTATTTCGCCTCCTTAGTAGTAATTTGTCCATCGGTTAAAGAAATATGTATAGAAATGTGAGCAAAACTTAAGTTTTTTGAAATTACACGTTGTATTTCTTGTATATATATAAACAGCTATTTCTATTTCGTTACGGTTTTTTTATCGTAAAGGCTGTTCGACGGTCGCATGATGAATGGCTACGATAGTGTTACCTAGGAATAACGGATTGTGCACAGTCGGCAGGATTAAAAATGACTAAACCACAAAAACAGCAAATCCTATCGCCCGAACTACCATTTGAAAAAGTTTTAGAATTAGTGCAGCCAATGATTACGTCTATTTTGTTGAAATGTCATATTTACAAAGATTTTGAGTATTATCGTCATATTGCCGCAATAGTGGTTTGGGAAGCTTGGAAAAAAGCAGACCCTGAAAAAGGGCTATTTTCTTCATATGTTTATACAACTGTGAAAGGAGAAATTATGAAGGAGTTGACAAGAGAAAAACAGTTCGAGCAGCATTTTACGGTTATGGATGACGAAACATTAAATGTATACCGAGAGAACCAACTAGAACACGAGGGAGCACCCGTTTTGTTAGAAAGTATAATGCCTCACTTAAACATGGAGGAAAGTAAACTGTTAGTGCTTTTTTACTTGGAAGGATATAGCTATGCTGAAATAGCAAATGAACTACAGTTGACCGTTGTGGCAGTCAAAAAAAGACGAGTAAGACTGATGATAAAACTTCGTCACCTTCTAACACTTACAGAAGTATGAATCAAAAGTATGCCAATATCTAAAATAATTGAATATTGGCATACTTTTCGTAATTGCATACAAATTCCAAAAAAAATGCTATGATTTGTAAGAAGTCAAAGAAATATACAATTTTAAAAGCTTTATTTCCTGTTAATAGATGAAATTACCTAGTTATTTTGAGTGATACATACTGGTATTAGGATTCAAATGTATGGAGGGTTAGTGTTGGAGAAAAGGAGTTATCATCAAAAGATAGAAAAGATAGAGGTTTGGTATATAGCATTACCATTGCTACTGTTAATACCTCTCATAGTGTATGGTAATCAGCTCTATGGGGTTTATAAGGAAGAAAGTTACATATATTTAAATTTAATTATGCAAATACTTATTGTTGTTTTTACTATGGCAATTGCGATTCATTCTTGGCTAGTATTTTCCCACTTATTTGCGAGTCGAACATTATACATAGGAAGCTTATTTTTTGTCATTGCGCTATTAGAAATGTCAAATATTGTTATATTTAGTGCGAATGCTTTACAAACGTCCTATATCAACGTATGGCTGCATCTGGTCATGCGATTGTGTTTAGCAATCGGCGTATTGTTTATTATTTTAAAACCTAAAAAACAATTAACAATGCATTATCGAGTATATACATATGGTTTTTCTTTTTTATTTGTTATGTTTACACTTTTAATGTTATCTAGCCCCCCAATGAGTATACAGCCGTTTATTGAAGACGGTGATTGGGTAATTATTGCACTCGATAAAGTGCACCTAATAGCGGCGATTCTGCAAGGTGTGACTATATATATTTTAAGTAAGCATTATAAAAAAACACCTAAACGCGTAATGTGGCTAATGAGTGCAGCACTTTATTTAATTATTAGTGATATTTTCTTTGTTATTGGCAAAGATCCAAATGAAATTTGGAATTTTTTAGCACTTATTTACCAATTTTATGCGTATTATTTAATTTTAAAAGCTATTTACTATACATCGGTTGAAAAGCCTTATCAACAGCTGTTAAAAATTAAGCAGGACCTTGAACATTCGCAACAGGAACTACGATTTCAAGCCTATCATGATGATATAACTCAACTACCAAATGAACGCTTGTTGCTGAAAACGTTGAAGGAAGATTTGCATGCCGATAAAGCACAAAAAGCAGTAATCGCAATTGAAATTGATCGCTTGGCAACGATTAGCGCATCTATCGGAATTAGTTATTCCAATAAAATGATGAAGCTCGTTTCGGAGAGAATTCAAGCTATTTTACCTCCGCATTACTTTGCGACAAAACTACGTGAGGGTCAATTTGTAGTTTATATTGATGATGTTCAGACACAAGAAGAGCTATTGCAATTTTGTTTTAACTTAAAAAATGCTATGAAAAAGCCATTACAAGTAGAGTTATTCTCCCTAAACGGTAATTTAAATATTGGGATTGCTCTTCACGAAACTAGTTACTCAGGAGAAGAATTATTGATGCATGCGCAGTTAGCTATGCGGGAGGCAAGCCAAATCCCCCAAAGATTTCTTTTTTACAAACCTTTTATGTCTAGCGGTATGGCAGATCGTATTATCATGGAGCAAGAGTTACATAAAGCACTAGCCCATCAAGAGTTTTATTTAGAATATCAACCACAAGTCAATTTAAAAACAGGTAACATTGAATCTTTAGAAGCACTTGTACGCTGGCACCACCCAACACGTGGCTTTGTACCTCCGGATATGTTTATTCCGATTGCAGAGGAATCAGGGCTTATTATTCCTCTTGGTAAGTGGATATTAGAAACAGCGTGTTGCCAAGCAAAGGCATGGGAAGCACAAGGTTTGCCGCAAATGAAGGTAGCAGTCAATTTATCGCTCGGACAGTTATTCCAGCAGGACTTGGTGCAAATGGTGAAAGGTATTTTACAACAAACTAAGCTAGAACCACATTATTTACAACTAGAAATTACAGAAAGTATGACGATGAATATCGATCAAATGACACAATTGCTTCATGAACTAAAAGCGCTTGGTATTCAAATTGCAGTCGATGATTTTGGTACGGGATATTCTTCGTTGTCATACCTAAAAGATTTTCCAATCGATTGTTTGAAAATCGATCGTGCCTTTGTGCGTAATATTCAGCATAATCCCAACGATGAAGCACTTGTTTCCATGATTATTTCAATGGCTAAGCATTTACGCCTTAAGGTAGTTGCCGAGGGCATTGAAGAAGTGGCTCAGCTAGCATTCCTCATGGATGGCGGATGTGATTATATCCAGGGTTATTTATTTAGTAAACCAATTGCAGCTGAGCAGCTTACTGAAACTTTTCAAGAACTACATAGTCATGCGGAAGAGATTTTAGGCCAGTTTAAATATGTTGAGGAATATATGATTTGAAACTTTAAAAGTTTGTTTTACAATAATTCCCTTAAATCTATACCAAAACAAGCACGCAAAATATAATAATTTTTGCGTGCTTGATTGTTTTATTAATGTACGAGGTATTCTTCTTTTAACTCTGAAATATCTACTTCGGATCGTTCTTCTAACGAGCGTCGTAAATGCACAGTTGCTGTTTTGCCATCATCGTGAAGCTTGTCAATCCATACAGAAACGTTATTGTAGGTTACTTCATATTCTGATGGAGAGGCGACTATCTCTTGCGCACGTTGATATTCCAATCGAAGCCCCCCTTATTTTTTTTGCTTATTTTTTGTCACGGCATTAATAAGCTCTGTAAACTCTTGCGAAAACTCTTCTTTTACTTTGTTTGGCGCAATTTTTTGGTTTTTAGGCGTCTGAGGTAGTGAACCTTTGTTGTTACTTTGCCCTTGCTTATTGTCTCTTCCCATGTTGGATTCTCCTTTCAATGTGATATTTCTTAATATGGCATTGAAACGGATTTTTTATCATGGGGAAATATTGGACAAGAAAAGTTAAGAGCAAGTTACAAATATATTTTAAGTTCAAGACCAATAATAAAAATGGCTGTTATATATTTAGCATCATTTATCGTTTTATAATTGAAAAATCGTTATTTAATAATACCCAGTTCTGTGGGAATGGGAAACCTAATGCCCAATAGCTGATACCACGCAGATTGTATTGTTTAACCATATCGAACTTTGCTTGAGCACTTCTAGCATCCTCAAACCATACTTCATGATTTCTACCTTGTTCATCGACATAACGGAAATAAGGAGACTGTGCTGTCCTATCATATTGAATGGTTGCGCCATATTTGACTGCTCTACTGATTGCTTCTTGTGGGCTAAATGTCTCAGCTTCTTGCCCTTGAACATGTGGCAGAAGCCAATCTCGTGCATAAATTTGAAAGCCTAAAAATATTTTTTTAGCTGGCATAACTGACAAGGCATATTCCACAACTTTTCTCATTTCGTTAATGGGGGAGATAGCTTGTGGAGGTCCAAGTCGATAGCCCCATTCATAGGTCATCAACACCACAAAATCTGCAATTCTCCCGTGTGCCTCATAATCATGTGCTTCATATAATGGCCCAGTTTGGCTGGCGCTTGTTTTTGGTGCAAGAGCAGTCGACACTAAATAACCTTTCGGGTGTAGACGATCAACAGCTAATTGTAGAAATTGATTGTAATTCTCTCGATCTACAGGTAGGACGTTTTCAAAATCAACATTTAACACTTTATAGCCTTTATCTTGCATCACTTGTAGTACCTCATTTATCACTTTTGCTCGTAATTCTGCACTAGATAAAATAACATGCGCTAAGTTGGACCCTGCCTCTGTTGACGAGAAGTTTGTAATAGTGAGCATAGGTAAGATGCTTTGTGAAATAGCTGCATCTATCATTGCTTTATCATTTATTGGCTGTAATGATCCGTCTTCCTTAATCATATAAGCAAACGGGCTAAAATAAGTAAGAAGATGGCCAATGGCATTAAGTGAATCAACAGCTTCTTCACTCGGTTGATACGTATAAGCGTTGACTTCAATCAATGGTTTCTTTCTTGGAATAGTTAAGCTCATCCCCACATAAATGATATTGGGATTCGTAATGTCATTTTCTAAAGCTATAGCTTGAACGGTCGTACCATAACGATTGGCAATCTGTGATAAGGACTCCCCTGGCTGTACAATATGCATAATGGGTGGAATCACTAGTTTTGTTCCTGGCGTTAAAGTATCTGGATTTGTTAAGTGATTCTCTAAGATAATCGATTGAATGGACACGTCATATTGTTGGGCAATCGTCCCTAAATTTTCGCCACTTTTGACGATGTGCATTGTATAAGGCGAAGGAATAACGAGTGATTGTCCGACCACTAATTGATTTGGATTCGGCAACGCGTTTAATTGGACAATCGTATTGATGGGGACAGCGTAGCGGTTGGCAATTTGCCAAAGTGTTTCACCGGCGCTCACCACATGTATAATCATCCGGACACCTCCTAAGTGATTTCATTATTGCATCTTATGTACAAAGCCATAAAATGAGTATTTATCTGATTTGTACTAAGGAGATTATCTTAAATTTTTCTAGATATTAATTGTGAAATTTATATTTCTTTCTCCATGCTATGCATAGGATAGTACATGCACATGGCATGATTTGAGAAAGGAGTTGGATGTTGAAAAAAGTAAAACTCACAGGAAGAATTGTTACCCCAAGTGATCCGGATTATGAACAGGCAAGAATTAATAATAACTTAAGTATTGCAAAATTTCCGAGTAAAATTGTATTTTGCCAAAATGCGAAAGATGTAGTAAATGCCTTGAGGTGGGTAAGGGAAAAAAATGAACCCTTTCGAATAAGGAGCGGTCGGCATAGCTATGAAAATTATTCTCTAGTGAATGAAGGCGTAGTAATTGATGTAAGTGATATGAACAACATATCTATCAATGTGGCCGACATGACCGCAAGAATTGAAGCAGGGGCAGATTTAGGAAAAGTATATCGTGAATTGTGGGAATCTGGTATGACCATCCCAGCAGGAACCGAAAGCAGTGTCGGAGTTGTGGGCTTAACTCTCGGTGGGGGAATTGGTATGCTCTCAAGACAGTTTGGGCTTACTTGTGATAATTTATTGGAAATTGAAATGGTCGGTGCAAGTGGCCATCTAGGAGCAGAACTTTTAAAAGCCAACAACCACTTGAATAGTGATTTATTTTGGGCTAGCTGTGGGGGAGGTGGCGGGAATTTTGGCATTGTCACGGCACTTACATTTAAGCTCCATGCCATTTCAGATGTGTCTATTTTCTCAATTACGTGGGGCTGGGAGGACTTTGAGGTCGCCTTTGATGCTTGGCAAAAGTGGGCTCCTTATACAGACGAACGCTTAACCTCACAGCTTGAGCTCAAATCAAAGGAAGTGGGTGAAATTGTTACGCAGGGAGAGTTTGTCGGTTCAGCACATGAATTAAAAAAACTTCTTCGACCATTAAGGAAGACCGGCTCACCGACAAGTGTATGGATAAAGGAAGTCCCTTACATCAAAGCGGTACGATTTTTTGATGTCCCAAGTGGCAATGTACCTGCTCTTCGCAAAAGGTCTGGTTCGTTTATTGAGAAGCCATTTCCCCATGCTGCTATTCGAAGAATGAAAGCATTTTTAGCTAACGCACCAAATAGAAATGCTGAAATTTGGCAGCAATCGCTGCGAGGCGCTGTCAGTCAGGTTGCACCAAATCGTAGTGCCTATTTTTATAGGAACGCCCTCATTGCCCAAGAGTACCTCACTACATGGGAAAAGCCACAAGAAGAGAACCAAAACATTCAATGGATAGAGGACTTGAGACGTGCATTATCGCCTTATACTGCTGGTGATTACGTAAATTTCCCTGATCACTATATAAAAGATTGGCCTAGCGCTTATTATGGACGTAATTTCAGACGCCTTAGAGAAGTAAAGACGAAATATGATCCATCCAATGTCTTTGCATTTCCTCAAAGTATCCCACCTGTTAGGAAATGGATTTGAAGGTGCCAGGCACCCACACAATTTGCTACAATTATTAAACGGAAAAAAAGATGACATTAAGAAAAAATTCTTAAATGTCATCTTTTTTTAGTTATTCTTCTACTAAATAATGATAGATATCGTGTTGCACTGGGTTTTCTAGTAACATGTTCATAGTAGCTACAGAGTATGACTTCCCTTTATCAATTAGCTCAGCATTTTGAGCACTATTAGAATCAACAATTACTTTACCTAGGTAATAAAAATCTTTACCCTCACCATTATGCTTTTTTACAAACAAATGAACAGCTATATTTAAAGCATGTGAATTTACAATTGGTGCAATGTCTTTAGCTGTGATGCTTCGATTCTTTGTAGAACACCATTTGAAAATTTCTGCTGATAAAAACTCATCCATGTATTTAACTTCAGAATCATCATCTTGAGCTTTATGATAATTTACTAAGATAGGACAAGAATTCATCTTGATTCGACCACCATTAAGTGTACCTTCTTCATTGCGATCCCAATTCAGCAGTCTACAGATATCTTTTCGAGAATACTTTTTATAGAGTGTAAACGGTTGAGTAATATTATATTGTTTATTCTTCTCATAGGCGCATGAAAGAATATCAGCAAGCATGGATTTGTATTGTGATTTCTGAAGGCTAGCTTCCAGCTCGTTGTTAAAATAATATGTGTCATTTTGCAACATGATGATAGGTATTGAACCATATTTCTCTCGCGCGGTAGTGACAAAGAAATCTAAAGTTAAATAGTTCTCAACAGAAATAAGTGTTTCATCATCTGAATATGTACCAGATTGTTCTAGTAAACGGATATAATCCATTTTTGAAACTGCGCCAGTTTTTAATAATTGATTGAGTAAAATGATTTCGTGAATTCTTTTTCCATTCATAAGCTCTAATGAAAACATTGTTAAAATAGCAAGCTCATAGCATGACAAGACAGGTACAGTTTCTTTCATTTTAGCTAAAAAGGCGTGGTAGTTTGGACTATTTTCAAAAATAACTTCGGGATCTAATGAGTTATATTTTATAAAATCAAGGAGCGTAGGGACCTTACCGAGACGATATTTTAGATCTGTGTATTTTGAGCGTAAAAATCTTACTGACGATAAATTTAACTTTTTTTCATCAATAGCTGCAAAAATCCGCTTCTTAGCAATTTCCTCAAAATTTATTGTGGAGACCCCTTGAATGTAATTTGTATTTACTGTTTTGCGCCGTATATTATCTTTGTTCATAGTTTGGTCACCAGATAATGTGATTGGAATTAAGTAATTGTTTTTATAATTACCAATAAAATCAATTACAGTGACATACTCTTTAGAATCATGTTTACGTAATCCTCGTCCAAGCTGTTGAATAAAGATAATGCTAGATTGCGTTTGACGGAGCATAATGATTTGATTTAAATAAGGGATATCAATTCCTTCATTAAAAATATCTACTGTTAAAATGTATTCAAGCTCAGATCGCTCTAATTTTTTAATGGCCGCCTCTCGTTCTGCTTGTGAGTGGTCACCTGTAAGAGCCATTGTTTTTAAACCACGGAGATTTAATGCAGTTGATAATGCATGTGTTTCTTCTTTTGAACGACAGAATATTAATCCTCGTACTTTTTCGCCTGAATAGCCATAGTAATTGATTTTTTCGATAATATGTTTAATCCGTTCATCAGAAACAAGGAACTGAAGTTTTGAAGTATCATCAATGAGTTCACCATCTTTTTCGTATTCAGTAACACCGAAATAATGGAAGGGACAAAGCATATCTTCTTCAAGAGCTGCTTGAAGGCGAATTTCATAGGCAATGTTATAATCAAATAGCTCGTAGGTATTGTAATTATCTGTACGTTCAGGAGTTGCCGTCATACCAAGAAGAAATTCTGGTTCAAAATAATTGAGAATGGCCTGGTAAGTATTTGCTCCTGCACGATGCGCCTCATCTATTAAAATATAGTCGAATTCATTCTTTTTAAATTGTAGTAAATAGCGCTGTGAAGATATAGTTTGAACGGTTGCAAATAAATACTTAGCATCTGTGTCTTTTGAGTTACCCGAAAGAATGCCGAAATCGTTTTCTGGACCACCTAGTATTTTTTGATAATCTTGCAGTGCTTTCTTTAAGATTTGCTCTCGATGTACAACAAAGAGCATTTTTTTCGGTGCAAAATTTCGTACATCAAATGCAGATAAATATGTCTTACCAGTTCCAGTTGCTGAAATAATGAGGCCTTTCTTCGCACCAGATGCTCTGAGGTTTTTTATTTGTTCAAGAGCTGCTGTTTGCATTTTATTTGGCTGGACAGCAAGACTATCTGCTAGAGCGTTTGTTAAATATTGTACGTTAATATCCAAAGCATTTGCAGTAATCTGTTTAATGAATGGTTGTAGGACATAACTTTGTTTGTAATTTGTAATCCATTCTTTCGTTAATGGAATTGCTTCATACCAATCATCTTCAAATTGCCTTTTAAAATGATTGATAACTTCACCATTTTCTAATGATGTTAAAAACATATTCCATTCATAATTTGCTTTTAGTGCGCTATCAGTTAAATTTGAGCTTCCTACTATTAACGAATAGTAATCTTGATGTTCGAATATATATCCCTTGGAATGAAAGCCTTTAATGCCAGTCAATCGAACCTCAACATTCTCAAGCTTCAATAATTCTATAAACATCTTCGGTTGATTAAAGTTTAAAAATGTCGAGGTTAAAATTCGACCTTTTATGCCCTTAAGTTTGAGGTCATAAAGCATTGTTTTTAAGGTAGCTAGTCCGCCTTCTGTAATAAAGGCGACAGAAAAAGTAAAAGTTTTGCATGTTTTTAATTCTTGTAGTAGTGTAGATAAAACATTTTCGTGTGTTTTATTTGTTAATAGTTTTGGCTTAAATTGCGTAGGTACAGCTCTATCTTGATCAATAAAACCTTTATAAAAAGATTGTTCAATTTTGTGAATTAGTTGCTCCATATGCTTCACACCATTTCATCCAAATTCATAACCATTATTTTTCATTCATAATTTTTTCAACTGCAGGTATATCAGCAGGAGCGAAGTTAAGTTCAAAAAGTTCTTTACGAGGAACCCATCTAGTTTCAGCGTGTTCGATCGCAACGGGTATGCCTTTTAATAATCGAGCTTTATACGTTTCTAAGCGAACAATAAACTTTTCATATTCGTATGTAGTATCTTCTACTTTTTCTCCAACTTTTATAGAGCAATTAAATTCTTCTGTGATCTCTCTGGTTAATGCTTGTTCAGGCGTTTCTCCTACTTCAATTTTACCTCCAGGAAATTCCCAATAATTTGCTAATGTCATATCGGGACTTCTTAAAGCACAAAAAATCTCCTGCCTCTCATTCTCAATAATTGCGCCAACTACATGTACATTTTTTTTCATAAATTTTCACCCTATAATATTATTTATATAATAATCATAGCCGATTTAATGGAAATGAACAGCAAATTTTAGCAGATTGTTTGAACGTTAAGAAATGTTTATAAATAAAGGTCAAGTAACTGTTGTTATGACTAAATATTTTAAGATATCCCCTTATCAGTTCTGCTTTATCCCACAACACAATATAGTGAAATATACGTTTTTTTGATTCCTTTTAATAAGATACAACTAAGGGAGGTCATGTGGATGCTCTCAAAATTATTTGGTAAACGGAAGTTGCTTATTTATGCACCGATGCATGGAGAGATTGTGTCGCTTGATCAAGTACCTGATCCCGTTTTTAGCGAAAAAATGTTGGGAGAAGGGCTAGCAATCGTACCTATTGATGGGCATGTTTATGCACCGATTGACGGTACAGTCATATTTGTTGCTGAGACGAAACATGCAATAGGGATTCGCGCAAAGGATGGTACAGAGCTTCTTATTCACATTGGTTTGGAAACAGTTTCTTTAAATGGGCAAGGCTTTACGGTTTTGGTGAAAGAAGAGGATCGGATATCAATGGGTCAAATACTAATTAAGGTAGATTGGCACTTTGTCCGAGAAAATGCCAAGAGCATTATAACGCCAATACTCATCACTAACAGCAAAGAGCGACAAATTCAATATCAAGGATCAAAGGAAGGTATTGTGGGAGAAACATTGTTAATGATTGTTATTGCAAAGTAAAGCAAAAGGAGGTGTCAATTCTCAACGAAATGGTGACTGTGTAAGTGCGTACATTTCATACTTTTACGATAACACACTAAAGTGTCTTCCCCTCGAGTTTGTTTTCCATGGAGGAAGAAATCTTTCACTTCGGTCTCCGTCACAAATGAATGTCTAGTGCCTCAATAGCAACAAGAATTAGTGTCTTTGTAAGGTGCTTGAGAGAAAAGCAGACACTTAATGGCATTTTGTGGGTCTTCACCTCATTATGATGGAAAGGGGATCGTTGTGTATGAAGAGATATCTACAAAGATTAGGACGCTCTTTGATGTTACCGGTTGCTGTGCTACCAGCTGCTGCCATTTTAATGGGAATTGGTTATTGGATTGACCCTACTGGATGGGGATCAGGGAATGTGCTTGCAGCGTTTTTGATAAAAGCAGGTGCTTCGATTATTGACCATATTCCGATTTTGTTTGCGGTTGGAGTTGCATTTGGGATGGCGAAGGAAAAAGATGGTTCTGCGGCGATTAGTGGTTTGGTGGCATTTCTAGTAGTAACAACGATGCTTTCAACTGATACGGTTGCCCTTCTGCAATCAGTTGATCCTGCAACTGTTGATATCGCCTTTAACAAAATTGATAATGCGTTTATTGGTATTCTATCAGGTTTGATTGCAGCAGCGATGTTTAACCGTTTTAGTCATGTTAAGTTACCAGATTTCTTAGCATTTTTTAGTGGTAAACGACTTGTACCGATTGTATCAGCAGTGATTATGCTCTTTGTTTCAGCATTATTATTTTATATTTGGCCGATTGTTTTTGGAGCATTAGTATCATTTGGTGAAGGTATCAGTGGTTTAGGTGCGGCAGGTGCTGGTTTATATGGCTTCTTCAATCGCTTATTGATTCCAACGGGCTTACACCACGCATTGAATACTGTTTTTTGGTTTGACACAATTGGTATAAATGATATCGGGAAGTTCTGGGACGGTTCTGGTGTCAAAGGGATAACAGGTATGTATCAGGCTGGTTTCTTTCCAATTATGATGTTTGGTTTACCAGCTGCTGGTTTAGCAATGTACCATACAGCGAAAACCACAAGAAAAAAACAAGTAGCATCTTTAGTGATGGCCGCAGGTTTTACTTCGTTCTTTACAGGCGTGACAGAACCGCTTGAATTTTCGTTCATGTTCCTAGCACCAGTTCTTTATTTTTTGCATGCTGTGTTAACAGGGTTATCTATGTTTATAGCGGCTACTTTCCAGTGGACAGCAGGCTTTGGATTTAGTGCCGGCTTTATCGACTATGTCTTAACCCTCCGCCTTCCACTCGCAAATTTACCACTAATGCTTGTGTTACAGGGACTCGTCTTTGCTATAATTTATTACTATGTATTCAAGTTTTTAATATTAAAATTTGACATAAAAACACTTGGTCGAGAAGAAGATGAAGATGAATTATCAACAACAGCATCATTAGACTCGTCGTTTTCAAAATTAGCGGCAGAAATTTATGCTAGCTTAGGTGGTACTGCTAACGTTAGTTCGATAGAGCATTGTGCTACGCGTTTACGAGTTGAGGTCGCACATATGGAGAAGGTTGATCAAAAGCGCATAAAAAATACAGGGGTCTATGGCATAAATATTGTGGGACCAAATAGTATTCAAGTAATTGTTGGTGCAAATGTACAATTTGTTGCGGATGAACTAGAGAAATTACGAAAATAATGAAGGAATGTCAGCTGTTTAACGAGAAGATTCAATAATCGTTAAACAGCTTTTTCTCCCTGACTATGAAATTCCTCATTTTCTAAGGTATAATAATGAGCAGTAAATAGGAAAAAGGCGGTACGAGGAACGATGAAGAGAATTGAGTCTACGCAAAATGCGTTAGTGAAATATTGGAAGAAGTTAGCGACGACACGTAAAGAACGAGAGCGTTCTGGTGAGTTTTTAGTGGAAGGTTTCCATTTGGTGGAGGAAGCTTTGAAAAATAACGAACAAGTGTTACAGTTAATTGTGCGTGAGGGTGTCGATTTGCCGATGCTCTGGCCGATTGATAATGTAGCTATGGTGGAAGTGACGGCAGCTGTGGCCAAGGAGTTTGCAGAAACAGAAACATCTCAGGGTGTATTTGCGGTTTGTAAACAGCCAGCTGTAGAAGAAGAGATGATGGCTACATGGCGCAAGGTACTGCTGATTGACGCTGTGCAGGATCCAGGTAATATTGGAACAATGATTCGTACAGCAGATGCGGCAGGAGTGGAAGCAGTTATACTTGGCAAGGGTTGTGCTGATTTATATAACCCCAAAACGTTGCGTTCTGCGCAAGGCTCACATTTCCATGTTCCTGTTGTGCGTGGTGATTTAGAGGATTGGATTGATAGGCTACAGGATAATGGTGTGCCCGTATTTGGAACAGCATTGGATGAAGATGCTGTCCTGTACAGTGAAATTCAACATAACGGTGCATTTGCGATTATGATGGGTAATGAAGGCAGTGGTATTCACCCACAGCTGTTAGCAATGACAGATCAAAATATTATCATTCCAATCTTTGGACAAGCCGAATCATTAAACGTAGCTGTTGCCACAGGGATTGTTCTGTACGGATTTGTGAAGTAGTTGCTTTGGCACTGTGACTATCGCTGATAAAAGCACAACAAATATCGCAGATAAAAAGCAATAATCGCAGGTCGACCCACGACTATCGCCGCTAAAAGAGCGTTTATCGCCGGTAAACCATCGGGAACAGCCCGCAAATCAGCAAAAAACGCCGCTAGACCTGATAAGATAGCTGAAAACGGGCACTTGACCCTTGAAATGCGACTGCATATTATTGTATAATCACTTTTAAATGTAATCATGTATACAAAAATGCTTTGACCGGGAAGTAGTAAAGAGTGTGAATGGACGACAGGGAGTGTGGGCCGGAGATTGAGAGCCAGCACCGTACCAATGCAGTTTTGAATTCAGCCCGTTAGCAGCTACCGGGACCAGCGAAATGCTGTAAAGGTATGCCGGCTTCAATCGAGTCGTTATGGCAATGAAGTGATTGTGCGGAATTTACGTGCAATAACTAGGGTGGTACCGCGAATATGTCCTCGTCCCTTTTTTAGGGGCGAGGTTTTTTTGTGTCATTAGCGCAAGCGGGCATTTACATGAACAAGGAGGATTTAACACATGGAAGAGCAACTAAAGCAGTTAGAGCAAGAAGCACTGGCGAAAATTGAAGCGGCAGCAACTTTAAAAGAATTAAATGATGTGCGTGTAGCCTATTTAGGGAAAAAGGGACCAATCACAGATTTACTAAAAGGCATGGGTAAATTATCAGCAGAGGAACGTCCAAAAATGGGGGCCTTAGTCAACACTGTTCGTGAAAATGTTACAGTTGTGCTTGAAGCAAAAGTGACAGTTTTGGAAGAAGCAGCGATTGCTGAAAAATTAGCAAGTGAGTCGATTGATGTCACATTACCGGGTCGTGCAATTAAAGTCGGCAACCGTCATCCATTAACACGTGTGATCGAAGAAATTGAAGATTTATTCATCGGCATGGGCTACGAAATTGCAGAGGGGCCTGAAGTTGAGAAGGATTACTATAATTTCGAGGCATTGAATTTACCAAAAGGACACCCCGCTCGTGATATGCAGGATTCGTTCTATATTTCCGAGGAAATATTATTACGTACGCATACGTCACCTGTTCAGGCTCGTACAATGGAAGCCAAAAAAGGTGAGTCGATTCGTATTATTTGTCCAGGGAAAGTATTCCGTCGAGATAACGATGACGCTACACACTCTCACCAATTCATGCAAATTGAAGGTTTAGTAATTGGCGAAAATATTCGCATGAGTGACCTTAAAGGTACATTAGATACTTTAGCAAAAAAAATGTTCGGTGCAGACCGCGAGATTCGACTACGTCCAAGTTTCTTCCCATTTACAGAACCATCTGTTGAAATGGATATTTCTTGCTTCAAGTGCGGTGGGTCAGGCTGTAACGTATGTAAAGGTACTGGTTGGATTGAAATTTTAGGTGCAGGTATGGTGCATCCAAATGTACTTGAAATGGCTGGCTATGATCCGAAGAAAGTTTCTGGTTTTGCATTCGGTATCGGTGCAGAACGAATCGCAATGCTAAAATACGGAGTCGACGATATTCGTCATTTCTATACAAGTGACACACGTTTCTTATCACAATTCGAGCGAACAGAGGCGTAAGGAGGACTAAAAATGTTAGTATCATTAGAATGGTTAAAAGATTATGTAAGCACACAGGATTTAGTGCCTGAAGAGTTGGCAGAAAAAATTACGCGCTCTGGGATTGAGGTAGACGCAGTAATCGACCGTGCGAACGGAATGGATAAGGTCGTTGTCGGCCATGTTGTATCAAAAGAAAAACATCCTGAAGCAGACAAATTAAATATTTGCCAAGTAGACGTAGGGGAAGCAGAGCCACAACAAATTATTTGTGGTGCGCCAAACGTTGATACTGGTCAAAAAGTGATCGTTGCTCGCCCAGGTGCACATTTACCAGGTGGTATTAAAATTAAAAAAGCTAAACTTCGTGGTCACGAATCGAACGGTATGATTTGTTCATTACAAGAGCTGGGTGTTGAAGGCAAGCTCGTACCAAAAGCTTATGCAGAGGGCATTTATGTGTTACCAGCTGACGCAGAGGTGGGTGCTGATGCACTTTCACTTTTAGGTCTACGTGACACAGTGTTAGAACTTGGTTTAACACCAAACCGCTCGGATGCACTTTCAATGTTAGGTGTAGCATATGAAGTCGGAGCAATTCTTTCAGAGGAAGTAAAATATCCAGAAATCGCCTACAACACATCATCTGAAAAAGCTCAGGACGTGTTAAAACTTCGCGTAGAAGATTTACAAGCGAATCCAATGTACGTGGCAAAAGTCGTGAAAAACGTAAAAATCGCAGAATCACCAATGTGGTTACAACACCGTTTAATGGCTGCCGGCGTACGTCCACACAACAATGTAGTTGATGTGACGAACTATGTTTTAATGGAGTATGGCCAACCGCTACATGCATTTGACTACGACAGTCTTGCAACAGGTGAAATTGTCGTGCGTAAAGCGACAGAAGGTGAAAAAATCACAACTTTAGATGAGCAGGAGCGTACATTAAAAGCGACTGATTTAGTAATTACAAATGGCAAAGAACCTGTAGCTATTGCCGGTGTAATGGGTGGCGCAAACTCTGAAGTAACAGAAACGACAACAACAGTTGTTATTGAATCTGCTTACTTCGATGGTTTAACAGTACGTCAAACTTCTCGTAACTTAGGACTTCGCTCAGATGCATCAGCTCGCTTTGAAAAAGGTGTTGATCAAAACCGCGTTGTACCTGCAGCTGAACGCGCTGCGGCATTACTTGCTGAATTAGCTGGTGGTGAAGTGCTTGAAGGCACATGCATTGTGGACGAATTAGATAAAACATCAGCACGTGTCGTTGTTTCACCAGATTTTATCAATGAGCGTCTAGGGATGAAAATCTCATTAGAAGATATGTTGTCAATTTTAGAGCGTTTAAAATTTGGCGTAGAGGCGGCGAATGGATTATTAATTATTGATGCGCCGACACGTCGTCAGGATATTAAAATCGAAGAGGATATTGTGGAAGAAATCGCACGTCTTTACGGCTACGATGAAATTCCAATGACTTTACTAGAAGGGGCAAACCAAGTAGGCAGCCTAACTCCTTACCAAGCAAACCGCCGCGTTGTACGTAACTATATGGAAGGTGCGGGACTTTACCAAGCAGTAACGTATTCATTAACATCAGAAGCCTTATCACAACGCTTTGCTTTGAAAGCAGCATCGGTAACGCGTTTATTAATGCCAATGAGTGAAGAACGTTCAACGCTTCGTCAAAGCTTAATTCCACATTTAATTGAGGCTGCCGCATATAATGTCGCGCGTAAGGCGGACAGTGTGGCGTTATACGAAGTGGGTTCTGTATTCCTTGGTCAATCAGCAGAAGGTCAACCTTTTGAGGAAGAGCATGTTGCAGCTGTTCTTACGGGTAAATGGTTAGACCATGCTTGGCAAGGAGAGAAAAAAGAAGTAGATTTCTTCGTGTTAAAAGGAATTATTGAAGGTGTTGTGAATAAGCTAGGTCTTGGCAATCGTATTTCCTTTGTCAAAGCACAAGTAGATGGTCTACACCCTGGCCGTACAGCAAGCATTCTATTAGACGGCGAGCAAGTCGGTATTATTGGTGGTTTACACCCTGCTGAGCAAAAAACTTGGGGTGTGAAAGATACGTACGTAATGGAAATGAACCTAGTGGCCTTACTTGATGCTACTGCAAACGAAGCACCACTTGGCTATCAACCAGTACCGCGCTTCCCAGCTATGTCCCGTGATATTGCATTGGTGATGGACAGTGCAACTGCTGCAGGAGAAGTTGTTGCTGTTATTCATTCAGCTGGCGTGAAACTGTTAAAAGACATTCGAGTATTCGATGTGTACGAAGGGGAGAAAATGGAAGCTGGCAAAAAATCGGTTGCTTTCTCATTAACATACTTCGATCCAGAACGTACGCTAACAGATGATGAGGTAGTCGCAGCACACAATAAAGTACTAAAAGCTATCGCTACAATTGAAGGTACAGAAGTCCGTTAATAGAAAATTATAAGTCAAAGGCTGTCTCAGAATCATTGAGGCAGCCTTTTTATTTGTTTAAATGAATCCATATCAGAATTCACATCCATATCAATAAAGGCGAATATTATTAAAGTAAAAAATAATTGTTCATATCACTAGGTATATGCCACTACAGACGGAAGCTATCTGCGGTTAAGCACCGAGCCGCTTCGGGGCAACAAGTGTCTTTATGTGCGAAAGCGAAGCGTCAGCACAGAATGTTGGTCACAAAGGCGTTGTCACAGGACGTGACGCTTATAGCCTTCGTTCCATAAAAGCGTATTCTAGGGGCTTGGTTTGCTCGTTTTTTCCACTGGAGTCGCGCTTTACGCTCCTACCAAAAATATTCGAAATTTATTCAAATCACTATTCTATTTTTAGCTTTTAATAATATTTAGAAATAACAAAAAATAAATCAAACGTATTTATTGTGTGTATAGTAGAAACTGGATAGAAATTTTTAGTAAGAGGAGATAAGCATTGTGAAAAATCATCGAAAACGAGGAACCTTATCCGTGCGTGCTCGATTAATATGGGCATTTACATTGACGCTTTTAATTCCAAGTTTTGCAATTGGAACATTGTCATACATGAAGGCGGCCAATCAATATCAAGCAGAATTGAGTAAGAACTCACGCGAAAATGTAGATTTATTAAATTCATTAATTTCAGAAGAAATAGCACCCATCCTTGATGATGCCGAATATTTGGCTGCTTATTTTAATAAGGACTGGCAAGATGCCGAGCTTTTAAAGGAAATAGAAAAATATAATGCGCTACATAGCAGTGTTTCCGTTGTCAATTTAGCAATGGAAGGGCACAAATTTTTACGCTCTCCATATGCCGAATCTGACCCGGACTATAATCCCTTTACGAGACCTTGGTATGTAAAGGCGATAGAGTTGCCAGGCAAGAGTGTTATGGTTGATCCATATCAATCAACTATTACAGGAGAATTAATATTATCAGTTTCAGCAGGTTTACAGGACGGTTCAGGGGTTATTTCGATTGGGCTGAATTTAGAGGGAATTTCTGAGCTTGTAAATACGGTGAAGATTGGTAAAAACGGCTATGCTTCATTAGTGAACGCCAACAATGTTAGTATTGCGGATCCTTTCTCAGAAGTGGGGACGGCGCTTAAAGATTCTTATGTAGAAAAGATGGAAGGCAAGAATGAAGGCCAATTTAATATAGAGGAAGATGGCAAGGAGTACCAAGTATTCTTTGTAACGAATAAACTAACAGGTTGGAAAATTATCGGCACCATGGATATGGCAGATGTATCAGCTGTCACAGCACCTATCTTCACCACAACTTTGCTAGTAATTGCGATTGCTTTAGTCATCTGTGGCGTAATTGGTGCCTTTATCATCAGTTCGATTACACGCCCACTGAAACAGCTGGCTACTGTCGCTGAGCAGGTAGGTGATGGAGATTTACGTAATTTTATCGAAATGAACACTAATGATGAGTATGGCAAATTGGCTAGTATCTTTAATAAAATGATTAGCTCCTTACGTGAGGTTGTTCGTGACGTTAGTGAAAAATCAACCCTGCTAACTTCATCGTCGGAACAGCTTACAATAAGCACAGACGAAAATAAGCGGGCCACTACGCAAATTGTCGAGTCAATCCAGGTGTTTGCAGGAACTGTTGATTCTCAAGCCGAAATCATCCATAAAAGTTCAAATGCTGTTCGAGAAATGTCTTCATCGATT
Source organism: Lysinibacillus parviboronicapiens (assembly GCF_003049605.2). Taxonomy (NCBI): domain Bacteria; kingdom Bacillati; phylum Bacillota; class Bacilli; order Caryophanales; family Bacillaceae; genus Lysinibacillus; species Lysinibacillus parviboronicapiens. The sequence continues at coordinate 3,541,138 of NZ_CP073713.1, read as the reverse complement.
CAAAACATTTCACACAAGGCAGATACCGTCAATGTAATGTCGAACAAATCGATGGAAGCAGTGGTTGTAGGAAATCAGACTATTCAAACAGCTATTGAGCAGATGCAAATCATTCAACAAACGGTTCACGCGCTTGAAGACACTGTTCAAACATTAGGTACTCGTTCACAGGAAATTGGCCATATTGTTGAAGCGATAACGCAAATTGCTGACCAAACAAACTTATTGGCATTGAATGCAGCGATAGAAGCTGCACGAGCAGGAGAGCACGGCAAAGGTTTTGCAGTCGTTGCCGATGAGGTAAGAAAGTTAGCTGAACAGTCTGCCCAGTCAACACTGCAAATTAAAGATATCATTACTTATATTCAAAAGGATACGAAGCTAGCGGTCGAGTCGATGGCCATTGGAACAGCAGAGGTTGTAAAAGGCATCGAAGTGACGACAATTGCAGGGCAGTCGTTTGGAGAAATTCGTAGTAATGTGCAACAAGTGACAAAAGAAGTTGGAGAAATTTCACAAGCAGCGAAGGTGATTTCACTTCACTCTGACGAAGTGGCGAACGGAATTGAAATTGTGTTAGAACGTACAAATGAAAACGTAGCAAGTGCACAAAACATTTCCGCCGCAACAGAGGAACAGCTTGCCACGATGGAAGAAATCGCATCCTCAGCTGAAGCACTAGCTGAAATGTCAGATAATCTTCAGCAATCGATTCAGCAATTTAAATATTAAAGATAAACAAGGGTGTCTACAGTGATGTGACACCCTTGTTTTTCTATCTAAGATGTTAGAAGGGGAGAACGCATGAATTATCTTCTAAACGAAGTAAATTTTATTTGATTTTTCGAGCCTTCTCAGTATTGGCGAAGTGCCATTTAGTGATGGAGCGTAAAAATTCTTCACCTTGTCCACGCCAAATTCGCGCGGCTAATGCATCGACCTTTGCAGAGGCCCCCTTCAACAGTTCTATACCTGCAAGTTCACTTAGTCGATCCATTTCTTTTAAGAAAGCTGCGCGTGCTAAGATGGAAGCCGTTGCTACTGACACATGAAGCTGCTCGGCTTTGGTAGATAACAATACATTTTCACGCACAATATCCTTTTCGCTCTTTAAATAATTGTAGTAAACCCCACGCTCTGCAAACTGGTCAATAAGAATATGCATAGGCTTTTCTGGGGCCATTTTAGACAGTGTATGCCCTAGTGCTTTATTGTGCATCATGGCTTTCATTTTACCCTGTGAGTAGCCTTTTGCTTGTAACGCGTTATATTTTTCATTGCGTAATATAAGTACACTATGGATACATGCTGCACGTAAATCTGGTGCAATTCGTCGCATATAGTCATCTGTTAGCATTTTTGAATCCTTGACGCCTAGCTCGTTCACTAATTCGATTTTTGAAGCAGGCACATAAACCGCCGCAACTGTAATTGGGCCAAAATAATCGCCAGTACCTGTTTCATCCGAACCTAAAACAGACATCGAGGCAAAACCATCTGGAAGCACGTCGCCCTTTGCGCCAATAGAGGATGATTTGGGTGAACTCGCTGTTTGGGCGCTACCACCCCAACGTGCTGCTTCTCGATCTGCACCGCTTCCTTGAAACATTAATTTCCCTGATTTATATAAAGTTATTGCTGTATCAGGTAGTTTGGCAGCAAATACCACACCAGGTGCTTTACGCTCCACAAAATTGCTTGCGTAATAAGTTATCACCTCTTTTTGCATATTTGTTGAAATTAAAAGTACAATATTTGACATTTTATAGTTCCTTTCTGTCCTCGTTGTTCACAATTTTATACCTTTCATGGTATGATAATAAATAGCTTTTTTGTGTGGACGTTGCTCACTACTGAATAAAATCGTGAGCAAAAAGATTTTATTGGAGGGTGCGACTATGGAAAATCAAGAAAAGAACAAAATTTCTGTGGAAATATATGGTCATACATATAAAATGGTCGGCTCTGAATCTATTGGACATATGCGACTTGTCGCTTCGATTGTTGATGACCGTATGCGCGAAATGAATTTACATAATCCCTCACTTGATAGCGCAAAGCTTGCCGTCCTTACAGCAGTGAATACGGTGCACGATTATTTACTCTTAAAAGAGCAAATGGAATTACTAGAAGAAGAATTGAAAAAATTAAAGGGTTGAAGTGAATGCTAGATTTAATTATATTATTAGTGTTATTGGTTGGACTCATTGTTGGGGCAAAACGTGGCTTTATCGTTCAAATGATGCATATTGTCAGTTTTGTAGTTGCCCTAATTGTTGCGTATATCTATTATAAGCCATTAGCGCAAAAATTTGTGTTTTGGGTGCCATATCCAGGTGTAACGGATTCAGGAAGTCTTGGCGTAGTTATTGATAGCTTAGATTTAGACCGCACGTTTTACCGTGTAGTTGCGTTTGCAGTCATTTTCTTTGCGGTGAAAATTTCGTTACAAATTGTGGCATCGATATTTGATTTTATTGCCTACTTACCTGTTTTAGGAACATTGAATCGCTGGCTTGGTGCGCTTTTTGGCATCATTGAAAATTATTTAATTATGTTTATTGTGCTGTATATACTGGCATTGTTGCCAATTGACATGGTTCAAAATCTAATGTCTAAATCTTTTTTATCCGGGCTCATATTGGAGCATACACCGATTATCACGAAGATGTTCCAAAACTGGTGGTATATTTATCTCCATTCATCATAAGAATTGACCGCTATCTTTATTGATTGGCTGTTAATGTCCTTAAGTATTTTTGGAGAGTTACTCTTAAAATGAAATCGCAGTTATTAGGCGTAATGATGTTCTGTGAGAAAGTAGTATAGCCACGAAGCATCTGCGTCAACTATTTTTTGTACCGAAAGCAAAGCTCAGTGATCACTGTGTTTTGATAGGCAATAGCAAACTATGCACTTCTCTCGGACTTGAGGGAAGTGTTTTTACGATAGGAGGAATTCCCGATGAACAAAAAAACAATTATTCGTACACTTGAAAAAATTGCTTTATATATGGAATTACAAGGTGAAAATCCTTTCAAGGTCTCTGCCTTTCGTAAAGCAGCGGCGGCACTTGAAGCGGACGAGCGTTCATTAAGCGAAATGGAGGATGTCACGAAACTAAAAGGCATCGGTAAAGGCACAGCTGCCGTTATTGAGGATCTTATCGCAACAGGCGAATCGAGCCTCTTAAAAGAATTAGAAGACATCGTGCCGAAAGGATTACTGCCATTATTGAAGCTGCCAGGTTTAGGTGGCAAAAAAATTGCCAAGCTTCATCAAGAGCTAGGGATCGATTCAGCAGAGAGTTTAAAGATTGCTTGTGAGGCTTGCGAAGTACGTGAACTAGCAGGTTTTGCAGCAAAAACAGAAGAAAAGATTTTAAAAGAGCTTGCGAATTTTGCAAATCGTTCGGAGCGCTTGCCGATTTGGCAATTAGAGCCTGTCGTTTTACAAATCGAAGCACTTCTCGGTAGTATGGAAGAAGTGGAAGGTTTTTCAGTTGCTGGGAGCTTCCGTCGTGCATCAGAAACAAGTAAAGATATCGATTTTATCGTTGTAACAGAGACAGTCGAGGTTGTACGTGAAAAATTACTGAATGAACTTTTAATACAAGAGGTAGTGGCTGCAGGTGATACGAAAATTTCTGTTGTATTAGATTTTGAGGAGCCGATTAGTGTTGATTTTCGTTTGGTGAAAGATACAGAGTATGCAACAGCCTTGCATCATTTTACAGGCTCAAAAGACCATAATGTGCGTATGCGTCAAATTGCAAAGGCACGTGGTGAGAAAATAAGCGAGTACGGTGTAGAACAAGCTGATGGTTCTGTGCTGACATTTCCCGACGAAAGTGCATTCTTTGCTCATTTTGATTTACCTTTCATCCCACCTAGCTTACGTGCAGGGACAACAGAGTTTGACCGTACAGCAGAAATTGCGGATTTAGTAATGCTTGACGACATTGTGGCGGATTTGCATATGCATACGACATGGTCGGATGGAGCGTACTCTGTTGCCGAAATGGGTGAAGCTTTACTTACGCGTGGTTATCAATATAGCGTTATTACCGATCACTCACAGTATTTAAAGGTGGCAAATGGTTTAACACCTGAACGATTAATGAAGCAACGCTTAGAAATTGAAGCATTTAACGAAGCGCATCCAGACTTTTATTTATATGCCGGAACAGAGATGGATATTTTACCAGATGGTTCGTTAGATTTTGAAGACAACGTACTGAAAGAGTTGGATTTTGTGATTGCCTCCATACACTCTAGTTTCACACAATCACAAGATAAAATCATGGCTAGGTTACACACAGCGATGCAAAATCCGTATGTTCATATGATTGCTCATCCTACTGGCCGCATTATTGAAGACCGAGCTGGCTATCATCCAGATATGGTACAGTTAATTGCGTGGGCTAAGGAATATGGTAAAATTTTAGAGTTAAATGCGAATCCATATCGTCTCGATTTATGTGTCGAGCATTTAGAAATTGCGGTAGCAGCAGGTGTACCTATAGCAATAAATACCGATGCACATGATATCAATCATTTACGTTTTATGGATATCGGCGTGCGCTATGCAAACAAAGCATGGTTGAAAAAAGATATGATTGTCAATACATGGACGCGTGAACAATTTGAAGCGTTCATTCGACGAAATAAATAGGTTGAGGAGGTGTTCTCAGTGATCGCACAACGCGCATTGAAAACACTAGAATATGATAAAGTGCGTCAGCAAGTGGCAACACACTGTACATCATCCATTGGCAAATCAGCCATTGATGAGCTTGTGCCACAAACGGACTTTGAAAAAGTCGTGCAATTATTAGAAGAAATGGATGAAGGTTTATCCATTTTACGAGTTAAAGGTAATGTGCCAATGGGCGGCATTTTCGATGTGCGCCCTGCGGCAAGACGTGCACAAATAGGTGGCATGTTGTCAGCGATGGAATTAATGGAAGTTTCAAGTACGATTCGAGCAAGCCGTATTCTTCGCAATTTTATCGAGGATTTACAGGCGGATGAAATGATAGAAATTCCACACTTCGTTGACAAGAAGGACGCAATGCCAGTCCTAACAGGCTTGCAACATGAAATAAATAACTGCATTGATGACAATGGCACAGTATTGGATTCCGCCAGTCAAACATTACGTACCATACGTCAATCACTCCGTTCAGAGGAGGCTAAAGTACGTTCAAAGCTAGAAAGCCTTACACGTGGTAGCAATGCCACTAAAATGCTTTCTGATGCACTTGTGACGATTCGAAATGATCGCTATGTAATTCCTGTCAAGCAGGAATACCGTCATCATTATGGTGGCATTGTGCACGACCAATCGTCTTCTGGTCAAACACTCTTCATCGAGCCTGATTCGGTTGTGCAAGCGAATAACGAAATTCATCGTCTCAAAATGAAAGAGCAGGTAGAAATTGAACGCATTTTACTTGCACTAAGTGCGATGGTGGAGGAAGTTGCACCAGATTTATTTAATTTAGTTAGAATTCTAGGTGAAATCGACGTTATTTTAGCAAAAGGTAAATATGGTCAAGCAAACAAATGTACGATGCCGAAAATGAACAAGGAAGGCTATATCCGACTTGTGCGAGCACGTCACCCACTACTACCAAGTGAAATAGCTGTCGCAAACGACATTGAGTTTGGTAAAGACATTACAGCTATTGTCATTACAGGGCCTAATACAGGTGGTAAAACCGTAACTTTAAAAACAGTTGGTCTATGTACATTAATGGCACAGGCAGGTTTACCTGTCCCAGCATTAGATGGGTCAGAACTTGCGGTGTTTGAGCAACTCTTTGCAGATATTGGAGACGAACAGTCGATTGAGCAATCACTTTCCACTTTCTCATCTCATATGGTGAACATCGTCGACATCTTGCAAAAATTTGACCACGCATCACTTGTTCTCTTCGATGAATTAGGTGCAGGGACTGATCCACAAGAAGGGGCAGCCCTTGCCATTTCAATATTAGATGAAGTACATGGTCGCGGAGCGCGTGTAATGGCTACAACGCATTATCCTGAATTAAAAGCGTATGGCTATAATCGTCCAGGTGTTGCCAATGCAAGTGTAGAATTCGATATTGAAACACTGAGCCCGACTTATCGTTTGCTTATAGGGGTCCCCGGTCGCTCGAATGCCTTTGAAATTTCAAGTAGACTTGGATTACCTGAAGCCATTATTAATCGTGCGAAAAGCTTCACAGGTACTGACCGCCATGAGGTAGAATCAATGATTGCCTCACTTGAAGAGACGCGACGCCAATCAGAGGATGATGCAGAACGCTCTCACGATTTACTTTTAGAGTCAGAATCCTTACGAAAAGAGCTTGAGGATAAGCTACAAGCCTACGAAGAACGTAAAGAAGCACTCGACAAAAAAGCGAAGGAAAAAGCGCGCAAAATTGTCGATGAAGCGAAACGAGAGGCCGAAACCATCATTGCGGAGCTTCGAGAAATGCGTAAAAATGCTAATCAGGTTGTGAAAGAGCATGAGCTTATTGAAGCGCGTAAACGCTTGGAGGAAGCGATACCACTCGAAAACAATAAAGTGCTAAAAAAAGCAGCACAAGTAAAGGCTCGTGCGCAAAACTTAGTTGTCGGGGACGAGGTAAAGGTGTTAAGCTATGGTCAACGAGGTACTTTAATAGAAAAAGTATCAAATACTGAGTGGATTGTACAATTGGGCATTTTGAAGATGAAAATTGCAGACAGTGACCTTGAATACATTAAACCTGAGAAAGAACCCATGCATCGGGTTACGGGCGTGAAGAATCGCGATAGCCATGTGAAATTAGAATTAGATTTACGAGGTGAGCGCTTTGAAGATGCAATTATGCGCACTGAAAAATACATTGATGATGCACTACTTGCCAACTATGGGCGCGTATCCATTATTCACGGTGTAGGTACAGGTGCTTTGCGTCAAGGCATTCAAAGCTACTTGAAAAAGCATAAACGCGTGAAATCCTTCCGCTTCGGTGAGGCAGGGGAAGGTGGCTTTGGTGTTACAGTCGTAGAATTGAAGTAGATAAGTAAAGTGTATTCGTACTTGTCTATGCTTAACGTCTTGCTATTGTATAGACAAAACGCTGGCGTGCACAAAGCACTCCATATAACTGTATGGCAAACGTAGAGAAGAGACAGATAGCCACGTTTAACACATAGTACGAGGTACGAATAACTGAGGTAAAGGGGACGGAGAAAATGCTAAATTCTAGCTTTTGGCGATATCCAATTATCGAAACGGCAGGATATTTTAGTGTTGTTGTTTTATGTTTAGTCGTCTCGATGGCATTGTTCGAAGTCGTTACGAAATATAAAAATTGGGAAGAAATAAAAAATGGGAATGTTGCAGTGGCGCTAGCAACGGGCGGGAAAATATTGGGGATTTGTAATATTTTTCGGTACTCGATTGCACGTCATAGTACATTGAGTGAAATGATTGGTTGGGGACTTTTTGGTTTTACATTACTAATTGTGGCATATTTCTTATTTGAATTTATGACACCTCGTTTTAATGTAGATCAGGAAATTGCCAATGATAATCGCTCGGTTGGCTTCATTTCTTTCACCATTTCAGTCGGTCTATCGTTCGTTATTGGGGCAAGTATTGCATAGGAGTGTAATGAGATGGAAAAATTAGCGAAAGTATTAATCGTTGTCTGCATCGCATTTTTGGCAGTCGGTGTCTACTATATGCTGACAGTTTAAATTGAAAAACGCATCCTCTTTCTGAGGACGCGTTTTTTTGTATATAGGGCTTGGCGCCACCCGGGAAGTAGTAAGTATCACTCAGGTGAAGCTCGTTAGCGCTCGGGTAGTTGCAAGTATCGCTCGGGTAGTCGCAAGCAACGCTCAGGTGAAGCCCCGAATCGTCGGGGAGTCACAAGTACCGCTTAGGTAAAACCTGTTACCACTTAGGTTTCACTTTACAGTGCACAGACACCACATCGAAACAACAGCAATATCACAAAATTCTATCAAACTCCAATAATATTCTCTCAATTAGATAATGCCCTCGCTTAAAAAATTGTTTTTCGAATATAGAAATATTAGCCACCACATTTGCATGAAAAAAGAAAGAATGAATGAGTATTCATAAGGGGAATCAACATATAACCCTTTATGTCGCAGTCATAATAATGTTGTAAAATGCATAATAATTAATCGAAAATACATTTATTTTCTATTTTGTGTTTGAAAGTGTATTCCTTTTTCATTATAATTAAAATAAGAGTTTACAAAGTTTGGGACAAAGGGGAGAGGACGTATGACAACAAAACCATGGCTAGCAAATTATCCTGAAGAAGTACCATCGTCTTTAACGTTTGAGGAAATTCCTGTGCAAGAGTTTTTGACACGTGCCTATCAAAAGAATCCATCTAAAGTCGCGATTCATTTTATGGGTAAGGATTTGACGTACACCGAGCTATACGAGTCTGCACTTAGGTTCGCAAACTATTTACAATCACTTGGAGTGGAAAAAGGAGATCGTGTGGCGATTATGCTACCAAATACACCGCAAAGTGTCATTGCCTACTATGGCGCAATGTATGCGGGCGCAGTTGTTGTACAGACAAATCCACTTTATACTGAACGAGAGTTACAATATCAAATGGCTGATTCTGGTGCAAAGGTTATTTTAGTAATGGATATATTGTATCCACGCGTGATGAAAATCATGAAAGAAACAGCGCTTGAAAATGTCATCGTTACAGCGATTAAAGACTACTTACCATTCCCGAAAAACTTAGTGTATCCTTTTATTCAAAAGAAGCAGTACGGCTTTAGTGTAAAAGTTGAGCATAGCGGACAAAATCATTTGTTTACAGAGATTATGCGTTCTGCACCAGTAAAAATGATTGATCTCCCGTTTGATTTTGAAGAAGATTTAGCATTATTGCAATATACAGGGGGGACGACTGGTTTTCCGAAAGGTGTAATGCTAACTCACAAAAATTTAATTGCAAATACGACAATGTGTGATGCATGGATGTATAAATGTGTGCATGGTGAAGAGACGATTATGGGGGTGCTTCCATTTTTCCATGTATACGGAATGACAACTGTGATGTTATTATCTGTCTTCACGCAAAATAGAATGGTGTTGTTACCGAAGTTTGACGCGGAAACAGCCTTGAAAACGATTGATAAGCAAAAACCAACGTTATTCCCAGGTGCACCAACATTATATATTGGCTTATTAAATCATCCAGATATTGCGAAGTATAATTTATCGTCCATTAAGGCGTGTTTGAGTGGCTCCGCTTCATTACCTGTAGAGGTTCAAGAGCGCTTTGAAGAAGTTACAGGGGGCAAACTGGTAGAGGGATATGGTTTAACAGAAACTTCACCTGTTACGCATGCAACACCAATTTGGAGTAAACGCGTGATTGGTTCAGTTGGCTTACCTTGGCCAAATACCGATTCAGTCATTCTTCGTACCGGAGATATCGAACAACTACCGGTTGGTGAGGTTGGCGAAATCGCTGTGAAAGGGCCACAAGTGATGAAGGGCTATTGGAATCGTCCTGAAGATACGGCGGCGACCTTTGCGGATGGTTGGTTCTTAACTGGCGATCTTGGTTATATGGATAAAGATGGGTTCTTCTATGTTGTTGATCGTAAGAAAGATTTAATTATTGCAGGTGGCTTTAATATTTATCCACGAGAAGTCGAAGAAGTATTATACGAACGTGAAGAAATTCAGGAATGTGTGGTAGCAGGTATTCCAGATCCATACCGTGGCGAAACGGTAAAAGCTTATATTGTTTTTAAAGAAGGATTTTCGATGACTGAGGACGAATTAAATAAATATTGTCGTCAACATCTAGCTGCCTTTAAAGTTCCACGCTTTTATGAGTTCAGAGATGAACTACCGAAGACGGCGGTCGGCAAAATATTACGACGTACATTAGTGGAAGAAGAAAAAACGAAAATGACGACTAAAGAAGCAAAATAACTACGTGATAAAGTATTGACAAGCGGGAATGTAGAATATAATATGAAAATATGAATGAATGACCATTCATATTTTCATATTTTTTATTTTTCAATCTCACACTGCTTCCTCAAAGTGTTTTGTTACTCTGTTGAAAGTACACGATTTTTCATCTTGAGTTCTTCATTCATTGAGGGCAACAATATGGTCGGATTCGCAGACAGTTTTTTACTAGTAAGCTACAGCCATGTGGTAACAATCATTGTTGCTGATAGGAAAGTAGGCAAGCGTGGGTATGTTTTTAGGTGGTGATATAAGAGTGAAACGAGATAAGCCTAAATATAAGCAAATTGTTGATGCAGCTGTCATCGTTATTGCAGAAAATGGGTATCACCAAGCGCAAGTATCGAAGATTGCTAAACAGGCAGGGGTGGCCGACGGAACAATCTATTTATATTTTAAAAATAAAGAAGATATATTAATTTCTGTCTTTAATGAAAAAATGGCTGTTTTTGTAGAGTCATTACAAGATATAATAGAAAATGGAAGTACGTCGAAAGACAAGCTTTCTCGAATGATTGAAAATCATTTTAATGTTCTAGCGACAGATCGATACCTAGCAACGGTCACACAATTAGAACTTCGACAATCAAACAAGGATTTGCGATTAAAGATCAACGCAGTATTAAGAGAGTATTTACAATTGCTTGATCAAATTTTAGTTGAAGGCATGCTATCAGGTGAGTTCAATCAAACGATGGATGTACGCTTGGCACGTCAAATGGTGTTTGGAACAATTGATGAAACCATAACGTCGTGGGTTATGAATGACTATCGATACGATTTGATAGAACAGGTTCCAAAGGTTCAGGCATTAATCTTGAACGGCATTAAAGCGTAAAGGATGTGGAGAAATGGAATTTCTAAGTTGGAAAGTTGAAGATGGTGTAGCGATTATTACGATTACTCGCCCACCAGCAAATGCATTATCTCGCGGAATCATTGCAGAAGTAAATGCTGTATTAGACGCTGTAGAAAACGATGACACTGTACGTGTTCTTGTGCTTCATGGTGAGGGTCGTTTCTTCTCAGCGGGTGCAGACATTAAGGAGTTTACAGCGGTTGAATCGGGTGCAGAGTTCACTAAGCTAGCAAGTAATGGGCAACAAGTATTTGAACGTGTTGAAACATTTTCGAAGCCAGTTATTGCAGCGATTCACGGTGCAGCACTCGGCGGTGGACTTGAATTAGCAATGAGTTGCCATATGCGCTTTGTGACAGAAACTGCGAAATTAGGGTTACCTGAACTACAACTAGGCCTTATTCCTGGATTTGGTGGCACACAACGTCTTCCACGATATGTAGGTGTTGCGAAAGCCGCAGAAATGATGTTTACAAGTGAACCTATTTCAGGTTCAGAAGCTGTGCAATGGGGCTTAGCAAACCGTGCATTTACCGATGATGCTTTACTTGAAGAAACACTGAAGGTTGCAAAGAAAATTGCGAAGAAGAGTCCGGTTGCCCTAAAAGCAGCTATTCAAGCATTGCAATACGCAAAGCCGGCTTCATTCTATGAAGGCATTGCGGTAGAAGCAGAATCTTTTGGTACAGTATTTGTAACTGAAGATGCTAAAGAAGGTATTCAAGCATTTATCGAAAAACGTGAGCCTGTGTTTACTGGCAAATAATATTCCATCAGTGTCGAAAACAAATGACAAAGGGGTTATTGACACTGAAAATATATAATATTTACAAGTTTACTTAGAAATTAAAAAACGTTTCAGGAGGTATGGATTTATGAACATTTTTGCATTAATTAAACGTACTTTTGATACAGAAGAAAAAATCGTTGTTTCTGGTGGGAAAATCCAAGAGGATGGCGCTGAATTTATCATCAATCCTTATGACGAATACGCAATTGAAGAAGCAATCCAAGTGCGTGACGCTGCAGGCGGTAAAGTAACGGTAGTTACAATAGGTGGCGAGGATGCAGAAAAACAATTACGTACTGCTCTAGCAATGGGTGCTGACGAAGCGGTCCTTATTAATACAGAAGATGATTTAGACGAATTAGATCAAAATGCAGCAGCTTACCTTTTAGCTGAGTATTTAAAAGATAAAGATGCTGACCTTATTTTAACAGGTAATGTTGCTATTGATGGTGGCTCGGGTCAAGTAGGGCCGCGCGTGGCTGATTTATTGGGCATCAACTATGTAACAACAATTACGAACCTAGAAATCGATGGCACATCTGCAAAAATCGTGCGTGATATCGAAGGAGATTCAGAAGTAATTGAGACATCTTTACCACTTTTAGTAACAGCTCAACAAGGTTTAAACGAGCCACGTTACCCGTCTTTACCAGGTATCATGAAAGCGAAAAAGAAACCGCTTGCAGAACTTGAGTTAGATGATTTAGATATCGATGAAGATGATGTAGAAGTCAAAGTAGAAACAGTAGACATTTATTTACCAGCTCAAAAAGCAGCAGGTCGAATTCTTGAAGGCGAACTTTCTGCACAAGTAAAAGAGCTAGTAAATCTACTTCATACAGAGGCAAAAGTAGTTTAAATCATTTTTATCTTCATTTGGAAAATGTATTGTGGCACAATGGATAACCAAAACTACAGTAGACTCCTAGCACTATTGGGGGCAAGATAAATACCACTGAGGTTCCTTTTTCAGTGGATATCTGAACACCAAATGAATGAAGATAAAACCTCGGGTGAATGTAGCGGATTTGAAAGGACATCAATGGAAGAAGTTAGCCGAAAGACATCGTTTGTTAGCGACAATGGCTAATAATCTACAATGGTAACCTGTGGCTTTAGCACAATGACCGTCGGCCATCGTGCCATCCTAAGTACACTTCACATATCCGGACGAAAAAAGGCCGAGGTGTAAATGATGATGTAAATCGAATCTTAAAGGGTAACGGAGGGAATATACTATGTCAAAAAAAGTATTAGTATTAGGTGAAGTTCGTGAAGGAAGTTTACGTAACGTATCTTTCGAGGCAATTGCAGCAGCTAAACAAATCGCTGATGGCGGCGAGGTTGTTGGTGTTCTTTTAGGGGATGCTGTAGCAAATCTTACAGGTCCATTATTCGAGTATGGTGCTGATCGTGTCGTAACTGTGGAGCATCCACATTTAAAACAATATACATCAGACGGCTTTGGTCAGGCTTTGCTAGCTGTAATCGAACAAGAAAATCCAACTGGAATTGTCTTTGGTCATACAGCTAATGGTAAAGATTTATCACCAAAAATCGCAAGTAAATTGAAAGCAGGTCTTGTATCTGATGTAACATCAATTGAAGGTGCAGGGGATGATGTAGTATTCATCCGCCCAATCTACTCTGGTAAAGCTTTTGAAAAAGTAAAAGTTAAAGACGGAGTTGTTTTAGCATCTGTTCGTCCAAACAATATCGCACCTTTAGAAAAAGAAGCGGGTAAATCTGGTGATGTGTCTGCAGTATCTGTAGAAATTACCAACCTACGCACAATTATTAAAGAAGTTGTTCGTAAATCTTCGGAAGGTGTCGATCTTTCAGAAGCAAAAGTAGTTGTTGCTGGTGGGCGCGGTGTGAAATCTGAAGAAGGTTTCGAGCCATTAAAAGAATTAGCAGATTTACTTGGTGGTGCAGTTGGTGCTTCACGTGGCGCATGTGATGCTGAATACTGTGACTATTCACTACAAATTGGTCAAACTGGTAAAGTTGTAACACCCGACCTTTACATTGCAGCAGGTATTTCTGGAGCAATTCAACACTTAGCGGGTATGTCGAATTCAAAAGTAATCGTAGCGATTAATAAAGACCCAGAGGCAAATATCTTTAAAATTGCGGATTATGGGATTGTAGGCGACCTATTCGAAGTAGTACCGCTTCTAATTGAAGAGTTCAAAGCGTTAAAAGTGAACGCATAAATAATAGATTTATATGTCACGCAGGGAGGATAATCTTCCCTGCTTTTTTGTAATAGATTTTTAGCAAATATGTATGTAGGCCGTTTCACTTTTGAAAGTTATTGCAAAATAAAATATTGACAGAGTGCATAATAGACCGTATAGTGATGGATAATAATTAAATTTTTCAATAATAATGTTTTGAAACGCAAAGATTAGGAGTAGTAAAAGCTCATTATTTGGTGAAGAGAGCTGCGGGGTGGTGCAACGCAGTCCAATAAGACTTTGAACTTGCCTAGGAGTGGTAAGATAAATGGAATTGACAGATTATTCTATTTGTTTGACGATTAACCTTCGTTACAAGGTTTTTAAGTAGGGTTCGAAAAGAACCAATTAGAGTGGTACCGCGGTTTGCTATGGCATATCGTCTCTTCTTTCATTTGATAATGAAGGAACAGACGATATGCCTTTTTTGATTTTAGGAGGTAAGAAAATGGAAAAAGTCAACCAGAAATTACAGAGAACAATGACCTCACGGCACATTACGATGATGGCTTTAGGTGGTGCCATTGGTGCCGGGTTATTTAAAGGGAGCAGTGCAGCTATAGATATGGCGGGGCCATCAGTGCTTTTAGCGTACTTAATAGGTGGTATTATTCTATTATTTGTTATGCAAGGTTTAGCAGAAATGGCTGTTCGAAATAATGAAGCCAGAACATTTAGAGATTTAGTACAAACAATTTTAGGAAAGTATCCAGCGTATTTTCTAGATTGGATTTATTGGAAGATGTGGGTGTTAAATATAGCGGCGGAATCTGTAGTTGCGGCTATTTTTATTCAATATTGGTTACCCCATTATCCCATTTGGATCCTTGCATTATCGGTATCAGTGTTAGTTACAGCCATTAACTTATTATCGGTTAAAGTTTTTGCAGAAACAGAATATTGGCTGGCGTTAATTAAAATTACCGTTATTGTGGTGTTTATCATAGCGGGATTAGTTTTGTTACTAGTTACTTTTGGCAATCATACAGCTGTTGGATTTTCTAATTTAACGGAGCACGGTGGTTTCTTCCCAAATGGATCAACGGGCTTAATTGCTGCCATGCTTGTCGTTATTTATTCTTATGGTGGTACTGAAATTATTGGTATTACTCTAGCTGAAACGAAAAATCCTGAAAAAGTAGTGCCAAAAGCTGTGCGTAGTACATTAGTACGTATTGTCACTTTCTATTTACTGCCTTTCTTTATTATCGTTAGCTTAATTCCTTGGAATGAAGTAAATGGAGTGCCAGAAAGTCCGTTTGTGATGGTGTTTAACATGATTGGTATTCCTGGTGCAGACCATATTATGAACGCAGTCGTTTTACTTGCAATTATTTCATCAATGAACTCGGGGCTTTATGGTTCCTCACGCGTGCTATATACACAAGCAGTGGATGGACGTATTCCTAAAATATTTGCACATTTATCGAAAAGAAAAGTGCCAGTATATGCTATATTGATGTGTACTGTAGCTTTATACATGGGTGTAATCATTTCTTTATTTGCAGGTAGTAAAACCTTTGATTTTCTAATGGGCTCCCTTGGATATACGGTGTTATTTATTTGGTTAATCATTGCCATTGCGCACCTGAAGTCGCGTCAAAAACAAGCCGAAAAAACAAGTGCCTACGCGGTAAAATGGTTCCCTTATACAACGTGGATTGCAATTATTGCGCTAAGTGCCATTCTGATTGGCATTATTTTTACAACATCTATTATCGTCACAGGTATTACATTAGCCATTTATATCTTTATTACCTTAACGTATGTGTATAAAGGTCGTTTTCAAGAAAATTAGGCTGAATCGATTATCAATATAATGTCTTTTTCGACTCTTTTATCCTTGTTTTTCATAAATTATGCAATCTAAGCAGATTGTTCGCTCCAGCGAATTTATCCATGCTATACTACAAGCATAGTAAGATTTAAGGAGGATTTCAAATGGCAATTGTACATGCAACAGATGCAACTTTCCAAGATGATATTAAAGAAGGGTTAGTCCTTGTAGACTTTTGGGCTGCTTGGTGCGGACCTTGTAAAATGATTGGTCCAGTGCTTGAAGAAATGGACGCTGCAGGTAGCGCAGCTAAAATTGTTAAAGTAGACGTAGATAACAACCAAGGTACAGCAGCGCAATACCAAATCATGTCTATCCCTTCCCTACTATTATTCAAAAATGGGGAATTAGTAGACAAAACAGTTGGTTTCCAACCAAAAGAAGCATTAGAAGCTTTCATTACGAAACACGCTTAATCAGCAATAAAGGAAAAGCCGGGCCATCTTTAGATGTGCTTGGCTTTTTTTCGTTATATAATGTAAGAAAAGGGGGGGCAGGTAGGCGATGAATGATTTAATCAAACGCAAGCTTGACATTTTACCAGATCAGCCTGGCTGCTATTTGATGAAGGATAGGCAAGGCACAATTATTTATGTAGGAAAGGCTAAAATCCTTAAAAACCGTGTGCGCTCATATTTTACGGGAACACATGAGGGAAAAACACAGCGCCTTGTTAGTGAAATTGAGGATTTTGAATATATTGTGACATCGTCAAACCTAGAGGCACTTATTTTAGAGCTTAATCTCATCAAATTGCATGATCCGAAATACAATGTCATGCTAACAGACGATAAAACGTATCCATATTTAAAAATTACTAATGAAAAATATCCACGTCTAATTACGACAAGGAAGGTAAAAAAAGATAAGGCGAAGTATTTCGGCCCATATCCAAATGCATATGCTGCAAGTGAGACTAAAAAGCTACTTGATCGTTTATATCCGCTTAGAAAATGTGTGCAATTACCATCAAAGGTGTGCTTGTACTACCATATGGGGCAATGTTTAGCACCCTGTGTAAAAGTAATAGATGCACAAATTTATCACGATATGATTGAGGATATGACAAAGTTTTTAAATGGTGGGGTTGAAACAGTCAAAAAAGAGCTTGAAGTGAAAATGCTTGCAGCTGCTGAAAACCTAGAGTTTGAGCGAGCGAAGGAATTCCGCGATCAAATTGCTCATATCGATACCGTTATGCAAAAGCAAAAGATTGTATCGAGTGATACGACGAATCGAGATATCTTCGGCTATGCGGTAGAAAAGGGCTGGATGTGTGTACAAGTCTTTTTCGTACGCCAAGGCAAACTGATTGAGCGAGATGTTTCGATTTTTCCAATTTATCAGGATGCCGAGGAAGAATTTTTAACATTTGTTGGTCGGTTTTATGAGAAGCTTGAACACATTAAACCAAAAGAAATTTTTATTCCGCAGGCCATAGATGCAACCATTTTAACGGAACTACTTGATGTGAAGGTACTTACGCCGAAGCGGGGTCAGAAAAAAGAGCTAGTAGATTTAGCAACAAAAAATGCGGAGATTGCTGTTAAGGCTAAGTTTCAACTCATCGAACGTCAAGAAGAGCGTACGATAGGTGCATGTGAGGCACTCGGTGAGGCGATGGGCATATCGGCCCCATTGCGAATTGAGGCATTTGATAATAGTCATATGCACGGGGCAGATGCTGTATCAGCAATGGTCGTATTTGTTGACGGGAAACCTGCAAAGAAAGAATATCGTAAGTACAAAACGCGCACAGCTACCAAGCATGATGACTATGGGGCAATGCAAGAAGTGATTCGTCGCCGTTACTCAAGGGTATTAAAGGAAGGCTTGCCATTGCCTGATTTAGTACTGATTGACGGTGGGAAAGGGCAAATGGAAGTTGCACGAGAAGTGTTAGAGGATGAGCTGGGTCTTGTTATACCAATTGCTGGCTTAGCGAAAGATGATAAACACAATACCTCACAGCTTTTATTTGGAGATCCTCCAGAGGTCGTAGCTTTAAAACGTACGAGTGACGGATTTTATTTATTACAACGCATTCAGGACGAAGTGCACCGTTTTGCGATTACATTCCTCCGACAACAGCATGAAAAGAATGCAATCCAATCAGTACTCGATGAAATTGAGGGCATTGGGCCGAAGAGAAAGCAACAGTTGTTAAAGCATTTTGGCTCGGTGAAGAAAATACGAGAGGCGAGCGAGCTCGCGCTACAAGAGGCGGGCATACCCGCTAATTTAGCTAGCAATATTTACACTTATTTTCAGCAAGAAGCATTGTCAAAGGACTAGACATATGCTAACGTAACTATTAATATAATATTCACTATTTTAGTGATGATAGAGGTGCAAGGTTTAATAGTAGCGCATTGGAGGGGGAACAAACCCTAGGATAATGTGTGAAAGGGAAGCTTGCCGAAGTGGAGTATCGTTGTTTCCGATGCTTTGCTGGTTTTGCATTTAAGAAATGTAAGACTGTCGAATCTTGAGGTTTCGGAGAGCTATCACACATGCGCAAGCTTTATATATTGTTCATGTTGCAGGCAGCTTTCACATTTCGTGAATGCTGCCTTTTTGATGTTCAAAGGACGGATCTTTTATATTATTTTGCATGTATTCATTTATCAAAGTGAGTGATGATCGCTAAGGTTTTACTATACTGTGTCAACGTCTAAGTGGCTTATGTAGTTGGCTAAAGCGTCTCTAGGATTGATAAGTGAGAATCGTGTTAGCACAATTTACAATCCACGTAAAGGTGTAATCGAGTTAAAAGGAGAAAGAGAACGATGACAAGAATTGTACTTAAATTTGGCGGTCCAGCGATAGCGTCAACGGATTATATTCAGGAGGTCGCGAATAAGGCAATTGCCGAAAAGAAGCGCGGACTTGATGTAGTGGTTGTGACAGCGGCAATGGGGCGTACATCCAAAGAGTTAGCAAAGATAGTACGCGATATATCGGACAATGCTTCAAAGCGTGAACTGGACGTACTATTTTCAACGACTTCACAAGTAGCCAGTGCGTTATTGGCGATTGCAATTCAGGAAGCAGGCTATGACGTAGTGTCTTTAACTGGTTGGCAGGCAGGCGTCCAAACTGATGCCAAGCACCGCAATGCACGTATTGAAGATATTGATGTAACGCGTATTGAAAAACATTTTGAACAGGGGCAAATTGTTGTGGTCGCGGGTGAACAAGGCATAGATGATGCTCAAAACATTACATCACTTGGTAAAGGTGGGGCAGAAACGTCAGCGGTTGCCATTGCTGCAGCTATTCATGCGGAACGCGTCGATATTTTCACAAATGTAGACGGGGTTTATACAGCCGATCCACGTCATGTTCCAGCAGCGCAAAAGTTAAAGGAAATCTCATATGATGAAATGCTAGAACTGTCAAATTTGGGCTCGCATATTATACATCCACGTGCAGTGGAGCTAGCGAAAAAGTTCCAAATGCCCGTTGTTATTCGTTCGAGCATGGTAGATGTCGCTGGAACCTTATTAAAGGAGGAAGTTGAAATGGAAAAAAATTTAATCGTACGTGGTGTGGCTTTTGAATCAGACATTATCCGCTTAACTGTTGGCTATGATGCCTATTCAGATGCTTCCTTAGCAGATATATTTGCGGTATTGGCAGAGAATCGTATAAATGTAGATATTATTGTCCAGGCCATTATAGATGGCTTGAAGCCGTCTGTATCATTTACGATTTTGAAAGAGCAATTTGCAGAAGCGCTACACGTTTTAGAAAATAGTAAATTATCATTAGGTTTTAGTTTTGCTGATTTTGAAGTTGGCTTAGCGAAGGTATCAATTATCGGCTCAGGTATGGCGTCGAATCCAGGAGTTGCTGCACGTATGTTTAATTGTTTACGTCGTAAAGGTATTCCAGTGAAAATGGTAAGTACCTCAGAAATTAAAGTATCTGTTGTTGTCGCCCAAGACGATATGATTCATGCAGCTAACGCCTTGCATGCGGAATTTAATTTAGCTGAAGCGCTTCAAGTATAAAGAAGAGGTGTGTCGACAATAACGAGTTAAAATAAAAAAGGATTGCCATTCGCAAGGGACAGGAATGACAATCTTTTTCTATTACTCTGACGGAATCGTGTTCATGATACGCTCTTTCACATCCCACTTGACGGTAAACATTACGAGCTGTTGCTTTTCACGTTTTTCATCGTAGCATTCAGTCAAATAGCCTTTTGCTTGCTGAATCTGCTCAGCTATAAATCCAGCTTCAAGTCGAAAACTACGATTTTTAAGTTGTAAAAGTGCTGGCTCATTTGTTAAATGGAAGATACGTCCATCCTTCGATTCCTTCGTAAGTTCTAGAGTACCCCAGCAGGCATCTGCGAAAAATGCGATAATTTCTTCTTGACTTTTACAGGGGAACTTCCTAGCAAGCTCTTTTCCAGCCCAATAAAGCACGTCATTTTCATGTTTACCAAGAATGGAAGATAGAATATGATCGCGGATTATCTCATACCCAAATGATGATATTGTAGGAGATGGAGTATTTAACATTGATATCCTTCTTTCTTAGAATTTTCTTATAATTTAGCAGTGTTAAAGTAAAGATAGATTTTTCGAGAAAAAATAACGCATCATGTACTAGATTATTACTTTAATAAGGGCTATTAAAAACTCCAAGTTACCTTGACGCTCGTAGCTCTTGAGAGTACAATAAACATGTCATAATATTGTACCATGATGAAATACACAGTCAATGAAGTTTCATTTACAAAATGGTGACTTCTTTTGTTGTGCTATTTTAAGTACTAAGGGGGGTAACAGTCTTGTCGAAAGATCGAGAGTTTTTATGGCGCCGCTTACATTCTCTACTTGGTGTCATTCCAGTAGGTTTGTTTTTGGCGTTCCACTTGTCATTAAACTTCACTGCTGTTGGCGGTGAAGAAGCTTACAATGAAGCAACAGGGGTAATGGAACTATTTCCACATTCTCTATTGTTGCTTATGGAATGGGTAATTATTTATATCCCATTAATGTTCCACGCTTTCTATGGTGTGTTCATTGCTTTTACAGCTACACCAAATACAGGTCGTTTTAGCACATACCGTAACTGGATGTTCTCATTACAACGCTTCACTGGTGTATTCCTAGTGATTTTCATTGCATGGCATATTTTCCAAACTCGTATTCAAAAAGCACTTGGAGCGCACGTTGAATACGACATGATGGCAGATATCGTTGCAAATCCATTTATGCTTGGATTCTACATTGTTGGTATTTTATCAGCAACTTTCCACTTATCAAACGGTTTATGGGCATTCCTAGTAAGCTGGGGTATTACACAATCTCCACAGGCTCAAAAGGTTGCTACTTATGTAACAAACATTATTTTCGTAATTTTAAGTGTTATGGGTGTGGCTGCTATTTTAGCTTTCGTATAATCAATAGAGGCTACTATAGAGCACATGCAATCATGGCAATTTTTTAAGAGGAGTGAGAAATAATCATGGCGAAAAGCAAAATAATTGTTGTCGGCGGCGGTTTAGCTGGTCTGATGGCAACGATTAAAGCAGCTGAAGTTGGTACTGAAGTTGATTTATTCTCATTAGTTCCTGTAAAACGCTCACACTCTGTTTGTGCGCAAGGCGGAATTAATGGCGCGGTAAATACGAAAGGTGAAGGGGATTCTCCTTGGATTCACTTTGACGATACAGTATATGGTGGGGACTTCTTAGCAAATCAGCCACCTGTTAAGGGTATGTGTGATGCAGCCCCTGGTATTATTCACCTAATGGACCGTATGGGTGTAATGTTCAACCGTACGCCTGAAGGTTTACTTGACTTCCGTCGTTTCGGTGGTACTTTAATGCACCGTACAGCCTTCTCTGGTGCAACAACTGGTCAACAATTACTATACGCACTAGACGAGCAAGTTCGTTCTCACGAAGTAGCTGGTTTAGTGAGCAAATATGAGCACTGGGAATTCCTTGGTGCAGTAGTCGATCCTGACGGCGTATGTCGCGGTATCGTAGCGCAAGATATGCGTACAGAAGAAATTAAATCATTCCGTGCAGACGCTGTTATTATGGCGACTGGTGGCCCTGGTATTATCTTCGGTAAAACAACGAACTCTGTTATCAATACAGGTTCTGCTGCTTCTATCGTATACCAACAAGGTGCTTCATATGCGAATGGTGAGTTCATTCAAATTCACCCAACAGCTATTCCTGGAGACGACAAAAATCGACTAATGTCAGAATCTGCTCGTGGTGAAGGCGGACGTATTTGGACTTACAAAGACGGTAAACCTTGGTACTTCCTTGAGGAAAAATACCCTGCATATGGTAACTTAGTACCACGTGATATTGCAACACGTGAAATTTTTGACGTTTGTGTAAACCAAAAACTTGGTATCAACGGCGAAAACATGGTTTACTTAGATCTTTCACATAAAGATCCGCATGAATTAGATGTTAAACTTGGTGGTATTATCGAAATCTATGAAAAATTCGTAGGCGATGACCCACGTAAATTACCAATGAAAATTTTCCCAGCAGTTCACTACTCAATGGGTGGATTATGGGTTGACTACAACCAAATGACTGAAATTCCTGGTTTATTTGCTGCAGGTGAATGTGATTACTCTCAACACGGTGCAAACCGTCTTGGTGCAAACTCATTATTATCTGCTATTTACGGTGGTATGGTTGCTGGTCCAAATGCAGTGGATTATGTTAAACATCTTAAAAAACATGCTGAAGATACTCCACAAGAAGTATATGATGCACGCGTAAAAGAAGAACAAGCTAAGTGGGATGCTATCATGAAAATGGACGGCACAGAAAACGCTTACCTTATTCACAAAGAGCTTGGTGAGTTAATGACTGCGACAATGACAGTTGTACGCTTTAACGATCAGCTTGAAGAAACTTACAAAAAAATTAGCGAATTACAAAAACGTTGGGATAACATTAACATCAATGATACGCAAAAATGGAGTAACCAAGGTGCTCACTTTACGCGTCAGTTGAAAAACATGCTTTACCTAGCGAAAGTAATGACAAAAGGTGCCCTACTACGTAACGAATCTCGTGGTGCACACTATAAACCAGACTTCCCAGAACGTGATGATGAAAACTTCTTAAAAACGACTATGGCGAAATTCGATCCTGCTACAGGCGAGCCAATCATCACTTACCAAGAAGTTGACGTGTCATTAATCCCACCACGTAAACGTGACTACTCTGCGAAAGGAGACTAAGAATTATGGATATCGCAGCTAATACTGGAAGAATGGTAAAAGTTGAAATTTTACGTCAAGATACACAAGGTGGCAATGGCTACTGGCAGAAATTCGAAGTTCCTTACCGCCACGGTATGAACGTCATTTCTGTATTAATGGAAATTCAAAAGAACCCAGTTATGTCAAATGGTGAAAAAACAACACCAGTTGCATGGGATATGAACTGTCTGGAAGAAGTTTGTGGTGCATGTTCAATGGTTATCAACGGTCGTCCTCGTCAATCTTGTTCAACACTGATTGATCAATTGACTGAACCAGTTCGCCTTGAGCCAATGAAAACTTTCCCAGTTATTCGTGACTTACAAGTTGACCGTGATCGTATGTTCAACGCACTTAAAAAAGTTAAAGCATGGGTGCCAATTGATGGCACGTATGATTTAGGTGAAGGTCCACGTATGCCAGAAGGTAAACGTCAATGGGCTTATGAATTATCTAAATGTATGACTTGTGGTGTATGTATGGAAGCATGTCCAAACGTGTCTGAAAAAGCTTCATTCATTGGGCCAGCACCATTATCACAAGTACGTCTTTTCAATACTCACCCAACTGGTGCAATGATTAAAGACGAGCGTTTAAATGCAATCATGGGTGACGGTGGTCTTGCTAACTGCGGTAACTCACAAAACTGTGTAGCTGCTTGTCCTAAAGGTATTCCTTTAACAACATCTATCGCATCTTTAAACCGTGCAACGACAGTGCAAATGTTCCGTAACTTCTTCGGTTCTGATCACTTTGTTGACTAATTGTACAAGCTATACTCCCTTACACAAGCTGTGTAGGGGAGTTTTTTTATTACTTAATTATAGAAGGGAATGGATAAAACAAGGGAATTGTTTAATAAAACACAGAAATATCAGATTTTTATATGCTAATAAAGTATTTTCCTATATAATGAATATGTATTCATTTTCGCTTCAATCATCAGGAGTTACATACTGCTTTCTGCGGATGGCATACGTTAGAGGGGGCTAATATCAACCTTTAACCAGAAAAAATGTTTGAGGTGAATAAACTTGATAGAAAGTAGCCCTAATTCGTGAAAAGCTCCTGTTTTCCATCTGTGGTAAATGCGACACATTAGCTACATGCTGTTGAGGTAAGGTAGATTAATAATAAGGGGATGAAAAAATATGAAGGCAAGTTATATTGGTGACTTTCAAGAGTGGGTAAAGGATTTTTCGTTTTTTATTGAAGTGCGTGTGCGGTTTTCCGAGACGGATATGTTTGGTCATATGAATAATACAGTTAGCTTTACATATTTTGAACAGGCAAGGATCGATTATTTTAATCATTTAGGCATACTTATGCCTTCAACAATAGATGAAAATGTCAAAGGCATACCGATTGTAGCTGATTTACAATGTGATTATGTCAAGCAAGTTTTCTTTGACGATGTCATTCGTGTGTTTACCAAAGTAGCGAAAGTTGGGAATTCATCAATGGATATTCATTACTTAGCTAAAAATCAAAAAGATGAAGTATGCTTCACAGGACGTGGTACAGTTGTGCAAATGGATCCACGAACAGGAAAGAGTGTACCAATCTCAGATGAAGAAAAGGCACATTTAGCATCATTGGTTATTAGTTGATTTTTTTCTGGCTTTTTAAAGCAATATTGTGAAAAAGAAGTTGTGCCATTACATAAAAAACAAATAATTTAAAGAAGAAACTTCCGAATTTTTTGTGGAAACACGTGGTAAACATGAAAATAGCCGTCACCGCTCATCGTTCCTTAACATAAGTTACAATACGTGCGGGGGAGGAGGGTGTGACTGAAAATGACTGGCTCTCATCATCGTTCTCTTTTAACAAACCGAGAACGTGAAATATTTGCGCTTTTATTAGCTGAAAAAACAACGAGGGATATTGCAGAGCAGCTTGGTATTAGTGAAAAAACAGTGCGAAACCACATTTCCAATACAATTCAAAAGCTTGGTGTAACAAATCGATCTCAGGCGTTAATTGAGCTGTTACGCTTAGAAGAATTCAAATTAGACTAATTGGACACTTGCTATTTCGTGAAAAAAACGACAAAATAGAACTATTCAACGTATTTTTAGGAGTGAAATAGTTATATGTCGGATGAAGTAACAAAGCACTCACCTGAAACCGTTGCAACGGTTGAAAAGGAATTACGCTATATAGCGGCCATTGTGAAGCAAAAAGGAAGAGAAATTGTTTCACAATATGCGATTACGCCGCCACAATTTGTTGCGTTACAGTGGTTAGAGGAGCTTGGTGATATTACAATTGGCGACTTGTCAAACCGTTTATACTTAGCATTTAGTACGACAACAGATTTAGTGGACCGGATGGAGAAAAATGAATTAGTCAAGCGTGTGCGTGACGAAAATGATCGTCGTGTTGTTGTTGTTCATCTTCTCGAAAAGGGCGAACGTATTATACAAGAGGTTATTGAAAAAAGACAGCAGTATTTGCAGGAGATGCTTGTAGGTTTTAATGAACAAGAAGTCGGGCAATTATCGAGCTATTTACAAAAACTACATGTACACATGAAACAGGATTGAGGCGGAAAGTATGAATGCCCCGATAGGCGTTATTGATTCAGGAGTAGGCGGTTTAACCGTAGCAAAAGAAATAATGAAGCGATTACCAAATGAAACGATTTATTATATTGGTGATACAGCAAGATGTCCATATGGTCCACGAACTCGACAAGAAGTACGGAATTTTACTTGGCAAATGGCAAAAGCACTTGAAAAAATGAATATTAAAATGCTCGTCATTGCTTGTAATACAGCGACTGCAGTAGCACTCGAAAGTTTACAAAGAAATATGCCTTTTCCGGTACTAGGCGTTATTAATGCTGGCGCACGTGCAGCTGTAAAGAAAACGAAGCGACATGAAGTCGTTGTGCTTGCAACAGAAGGTACTATTAAAAGTGGGGCGTATGAGGAAGCATTGATGTCACTGAGTACGTCAACACAGATTATTCCATTAGCCTGTCCAACATTCGTCCCACTTGTAGAAAGTGGCGAATATAAAGGTGATTTTGCAAATAATTTAATTGCAGAAGGCTTAAAACCGTTAAAAAATGAACAATTTGATACGGTGATTTTAGGATGTACGCATTATCCTATTTTGCAAAAACAAATTGAAGCAGTTGTTGGCGAAGATGTTTTTGTGCTATCATCTGCGGAAGAAACAGCAAAGGATGTTCAGGAAATGCTTGCGTATAACGGCACTTTAGCAGATTCAGATGCTGTGCCTGCTCATAAATTTTATGCAACTGGTTCTGTGCCAATCTTCCGTTCAATTGCTGAAAATTGGCTCGAGCAAGGTACACTCGATATAAAGCGTATTTCATTAAAATAAAAATCAGCTTAGCTTATGAAAGCTAGGCTGATTTTTTTATACCCTAATATCAAAAACGAACAGATTGTAAGACTTGTTTTTTAGGGTTTATCTCTAGATGAATAAGTACACTGCCACGAACATCGCTGCACTGCCTGCCATAACAAAAACATGCCAAATCGCATGATTGTACTTGATTTTTTTGTTTTTGTAAAAAAATGTGCCCGCAGTATAAAAAAGGCCGCCGATTAAAAGTATCATAAAGCCTTCGAATGAAATATAAGCCACTAATGGTTTATAGACGAAAACAATGAGCCATCCCATACCAATATAGACAAGTAATGAAACTTTTTTAAAGCGATAAACAAAAAATTGTTTTAAAATAATGCCAACGATAGCGAGCACCCATTCAATGCAAAAAATGGTCCAGCCAAGTTGTCCACCAACAGCAATCAGCGCAACCGGTGTATACGTACCTGCAATTAATAAGAAAATCGAACTGTGATCTAACTTTTTCAGTAGTACTTTATGTGTTGGAATGGCATGATATAACGTGGATGCTAAGTATAAACAGAACATTGAAACGCCAAATATAATGTAGCTAATAAGCGCGGTTGTTGTGCCGGATGCTAAAGCTTTATAAATTAATAAAAGGGTAGCAGGAATGGTTAATAATGCACCAACTCCATGTGTTAGGGCATTCCAAAATTCTTCCTTTACGGTATAACTACTTTGTTCAACCACTGATTGTGGCATGACCCATCACCTCTTCCTATAGTAGGTTTACTATAACAGAATAATAAAATGGATTGTAGACGAAAGTGTAATACAATCTATATGATAAATATCATATAGGTTAATCGTCTTAGCGCTGTAAAATATGATAAAATAAGTGCGCGAAAGATTTTAGGAGGCACGAATAATTATGACAAGATATGATGGAAGAACTGTGGATGCCATGCGTCCTGTAAAAATGGATAGTGAGTATTTATTGCATCCAGAAGGTTCAGTATTAATCCAAGTAGGAAATACAAAAGTTATTTGTACGGCAACGGTTGAAGACAAAGTACCAGGTTTTTTACGTGGACAAGGGAAAGGTTGGATTACTGCGGAATACTCCATGTTACCGCGTGCCACAGCACAGCGTACGCCACGCGAATCGTCTCGTGGCAAAGTGAACGGACGTACAATGGAAATCCAACGTCTAATTGGTCGTGCATTACGTGCTATCGTCGATTTAGAGGCACTCGGAGAACGTACTGTATGGATTGACTGTGATGTTATTCAAGCAGACGGAGGGACGCGTACGGCATCCATTACAGGGGCATTTGTAGCGATGACACAGGCGATTGCCAAATTGGCTGAGGAAAAGCAACTCGCTAAATTCCCAATCACTGATTTTTTGGCTGCCACAAGTGTTGGAATAGTGGCAGAACAGGGTGCAGTTTTAGACTTAAACTATGTTGAGGACGTTGCCGCGGCTGTCGATATGAATATCATTATGACAGGGGCAGGCCGTTTTGTAGAA
This sequence comes from Lysinibacillus parviboronicapiens, assembly GCF_003049605.2. Taxonomy (NCBI): domain Bacteria; kingdom Bacillati; phylum Bacillota; class Bacilli; order Caryophanales; family Bacillaceae; genus Lysinibacillus; species Lysinibacillus parviboronicapiens. The sequence goes on along the minus strand of NZ_CP073713.1, from coordinate 3,513,253 downwards.
TTACAAGGAACTGGCGAGGAAGCAACATTTTCCCGAGAGGAATTAAATGAATTGCTTGCATTAGGTGAAAAGGGTATTCAAGAATTAATTGAACTACAAAAGGAAGTACTTGGTGAATTAGCCAACAAAGTGGGAGGAGACTGCTAACATGACACAGGTTGTAATTGCGACAAAAAATAAAGGCAAAGCCAAAGATTTCGAAGCATTATTTGAACCGCTTGGCTATGAAGTAGTGACGATGTTTGACGTTGCGCCAGATATGGAAATAGAAGAAACAGGCACTACTTTTGAAGAAAATGCAGTCTTGAAGGCAGAGACATTGGCAAAGGCACTAAACACTATTGTTATTGCCGATGATAGTGGCTTAGCCGTTGATGCGTTAAATGGTGAACCGGGGGTTTACTCAGCACGTTATGCTGGTGATCATGATGATGAGGCCAATATGGTGAAATTATTGGCGAATTTACAGGGTGTTGCAGATGAAAAACGTACAGCACGTTTTTGCTGCTGCATCGCCATTGCAGGTCCGAATCTTGAGACGACAACCGTTTTCGGTACATGTGAAGGTGTGATTGCCCATGAAAAACGCGGTACAAATGGCTTCGGTTATGATCCAGTCTTTTTCGTACCGAGCTTAAATTGCATGATGGCTGAGTTAACAGCAGAACAAAAGGGAGCCATTTCACACCGTGGGAATGCTATACGTAAGCTAAAGGAAACATTGCCAAATCTTATAAAGTAAGAGGTGATATCCATGCAAGTTTTAGTGATGAGTGATACTCATGGGGACAGTCGGGTCATTGAAAAGGTCCGTGGTTTTTATCCAAATGTGGATACCATGATTCATTGTGGAGATAGTGAGCTTGCTTTTGCACATGCAGCAATAGCTGACATGAAAAAAGTTCGAGGTAATTGTGATAACGATCAAGCATTTCCAGATGAAGCGGTATTTGAAATAGGCGACGTGACATTCTTTGTGACACATGGTCATTTATTCAATGTCAAATCATCCATTTTGTCTTTATCGTATCGTGCGAAGGAAGTCGATGCACAAATAGCTTGCTTCGGTCATTCTCATATTTTAGGTGCTGAGGTGATCGATGATGTGCTGTTTATCAATCCAGGCAGTTTATTAAAGCCACGTGGTCGCAAGGAAAAAAGCTTTGCCATTGTAGAAATTAGCAATGCTTATTTCCAAGTAAACTTTTTAACAGACGACAATGTTTGTATTTCTTCACATCAATTTTTGCGGTAATACCTATGAAGAGAACATAAAAAACGCTTAACATTCTAATGACAAAAGAGTTTAAGCGTTTTTGTTTTTTTTCACATCTTGACAATGGGGATAATATCCATGGATTGTTTGTGGATAAGAAGAAAAGATAAAGGAAAAAGAACAAGAGGAGAAAAGATGACAAAGGAAAACAAAATAGGTTGGAATTTTGATAATAGCTATGCTCGTCTTCCGAGCTCTTTCTATACTGCACTTCGTCTAAATCCCGTTGCGTCCCCGACATTAATAGTGCTTAATCATTCACTTGCAAAATCACTAGGGTTAAACATCGATTTACTACAACGTGAAAATGGCGTAGCGATACTTGCTGGTAATGAGGTTCCGGAAGGTGCATGCCCACTGGCGCAGGCTTATGCAGGGCATCAATTTGGACATTTTAATATGTTGGGGGATGGTAGAGCGCTTTTACTAGGTGAACAAATAACGCCTAGTGGGGAGCGTTTCGATATCGGACTCAAAGGTTCAGGTAGAACACCCTATTCTAGAGGTGGAGATGGCCGAGCAGCTCTTGGACCAATGCTCCGAGAATATATTATGAGCGAAGCCATGCATGCACTGGGTATACCAACTTCTCGTAGCTTGGCAGTGGTGACTACAGGTGAAACGATTGTCCGTGAAACAGAACTGCCAGGAGCCATTCTGACACGTATTGCCAGCAGTCATTTGCGTGTCGGTACCTTTCAATTTGTAGCACAGTGGGGTACTGATGAGGAGCTTCAAATTTTAGCTGATACTACGTTAGAGCGTCATTTTCCGAATTGTAACGGAGCACAAAATCGCTATCTCTACTTGCTACAGGAAGTAATCAAGCAACAGGCTTCACTCATTGCAAAGTGGCAACTGGTTGGTTTTATTCACGGTGTCATGAACACAGACAATATGACGATTAGTGGAGAAACCATTGATTATGGTCCTTGTGCCTTCATGGATAGCTATGACCCAGCAACAGTATTTAGTTCCATTGATAGACAAGGTCGCTATGCATACGGGAATCAACCACATATTGGAGGATGGAATTTAACACGATTAGCAGAAACGTTACTACCGCTAATCCATGACAATCCACAAGAGGCTGTTGAACTGGCTCAGGAGACGATTCAACAATATCCACAGCTGTACTATAGGAACTGGTTAACAGGTATGCGAGCGAAATTAGGGATCTTTAACGAAGAGGAACAGGACGCAGCCCTTATTGATGAACTTCTTGGATTAATGCAGCAACATCAAGCAGATTATACTAATACATTTCGTGCATTAACCCTTGATAAACCTGAGGAAACTTCCTTATCTGGTACCAAAGAATTTGACAACTGGTATGCCACGTGGCTGGCAAGGCTTGACAGACAAGAGGCATCGAAAGCCTCTGCTCAACAATTGATGCGAGACAATAATCCAACAATTATTCCTCGCAACCACCGAGTAGAAGAGGCATTAGAAGCGGCAGTCGAACATGGAGACTATCGTGTAATGACACGATTACTTGAGGTGCTTTCCAAGCCGTTTGCTTATTCTTCCGAACAGGAGAATTACGCTACATTACCACAACAAACAGATTGTCCGTATCAAACTTTTTGCGGCACATAAAATATTTAAAAACGAGGGGAAGTTTCCTTCGTTTTTTTATTTGTTCAAAGGGGAAGAAGGTCACCGCACATCATACCTGCGCATACGCTATGTATGAATAAATGAAAAGGAGAATGTGTGAGGTGCATAAATATTCAAAAGGTTGGTTTGTACAGCAATTACGTTCAAAAGGAATTAAATACCATCCACAATTACGATGTCATTTAGGGCTATTAAAAGAATCAGAATTACGTAATTTATATTACCAATATGTCGAACATGAACAGCAAGATAGTCAATAAGTAATAGCCAGTTGCTCTGTTTGAATGGCTCCCCTGTTGGAAATAGTAGATATAACAGGGAGGAGTTATTTTATGTGGAAGAAACCGTGGTTACTTACGCAACAATGGCATGATGTAGTATTCCTTCATTGGCCAATTCAGCCACATGAATTACAGCAGCGTATGCCAAAAGAATTGAAGCTGGATCTCTATGAAGATACTGCATGGCTTGGCATCGTCCTATTTAAAGTAAAAGGCAATAGATTTCGATTTATGCCGCCCATTCCTAAAATGAATTCCTTTCTACAACTAAATGTCCGTACGTATGTAACTTGTAGAGAACGGAAGGGGATTTATTTCTTTAGCTCAGATGTCAGTAGTAACTTTATTGCTCAAATAACTTCAATAGGTCATTTTTTGCCTTACCGCTATGCTGAGATAATTTGTAGCAGGAAGGGAAATATATTGTCATTGCTTCATAACTACCGAAACACGAACGCGGATGAATCATTTCATGTTACATTTGAACCCAAGGCCGGTGAGATAGAAAGTCATGCATTTGAAAAGTGGTTAGTAGAGCGTTATCATTCATGGGTGAGGGGGCAAAAGCATTTAATACGTATTGATATTAGTCATATGCCTTGGCGTTTACAGCGAGTTAATGCTTGTGTTGAAACGAATACAATGGCACCTTTTATAAAGCGTAGCATTCAAGGTAAGCAACCAATCGCTCATTATGCCAAAAAGAAAACGGCTCGTATTTTTCCGCCTATATTCGAAATATAAAATACCAGCTCATGAACAATTACATATTGTCGATGAAGCTGGTATTTTAAAAAAAATGAATACATTTGAGATTAAAAGTGCCATAAAATTATAAGCGATAACAAAATTGCATCACAATTGCTGTTGCAATCATATCAGACATTGCGAGTGCCTCAGCTTCTATTTCATCAAAAATTTGCACATCTGCTTGATAGTTTTTCTGTATCATCGTTACAGCTTCATTTTTCGTTAAAGCTAAATGTGTGTAGAACATTTTTTGAACAGCTTCTTTACTCAAGTATGGATTGATGTGACTTAAAAATGTAGCGATGTCATCAGCATTTCTGTACCATTCTGTTTCTTTCGCTTGTGCTGTTGCTGTATCCCCTTTTACCGCCGCAGTTACTAGTTGTGCTGCAATAACCAGATGCTCTTTAATAAGTGCAGCATAACGATTTGCAATTTGGTCACCGTAAAACGGACGAAGGCAATTACCTAAATCAGTCGCATTGCGTAAAAGACGTTGTTGCACAAATGGTAAATCAGGCAAGTCAAAGACAATGCTGATAATGGTCATTCTCGTCCAATTGACATGTTCCATCCACAGCAATCGGTTCATGGCCAAAAAATCGGACTCTGCTGTACTAATGCAACGACGATAGTCATTGGGCCGATTTAAAATGTATCGAATTGGTGCAGTATATTGGGTAGTTGGAGAAGCATAGGCAGCACGTAAAGGATTTACATCATAGCCATTTGAATAGAGGTACACAGTATAATCACTCCTTCAAATTCTTCGTTCTAATGTAGAATACTCGGTGGTACTGCCAAGTGTGAAAGAACGATTTTTTAACAATCAAAGAAGCTTTTTTGGCTAATCTTCGTAAATCATTTTCTTTGTCATGCCACCGTCAACGGTAAGGTTCATAGCTGTTACGTAATTATTAGTGGGGTTCGTTAAATAAAGACAAGCGAATGCGATATCTTCAGGAGTGCCAACACGACCCGATAAATGTTGAGAATGATCTATCGCACGCAGTTGCTCATAGTCGCCTGTTTCGATCCATCCAGGAGATATACAATTGACGGTAATTTGATCTGAGCCAAATGAACGTGCCATGGCATGTGTTAAAGCCACAATCCCGCCCTTTGTTGCTGCATATGCCTCCGTGTGTGGTTCAGACATTTCAGCACGTGTAGAGGCAATCGAGGCAATAGAACCGCCTTTTTCATTGTAGCGCATAATTTTTGCGGCCTCTTTCCAACAGAAAAAGACACTCGTCAAATTCGTTTGAATCACCTGATTCCAAACCTCCATTGTTACATCATAGGGAGAAATGTGTTGAAACTTGGCTGCATTATTAATGAGAATATGCACGGTACCAAAACGCTCTACCGTTTTCTGCATTAAAGCAACGATGTCCTGTTCTTTCGTAATATCCGTTTGCACAAACAAAGCGGGATAGCCAAGTGCATGTAACCCTTTTTCGAATTCATGGCCTAGCCCATAGTTGATATCGGCAACAACAACACTGGCTACCACTTTTAGCATACGCAAGCGCTATGCCTCTTCCTCTACCCTGCGCACCGCCAGTAATAACGGCAACTAAATTTTGAAACATGTCCATTCCTCCATTTTTTCTTTTAGTCATTTTAGCAAAAGTATAATGTAATATCGGATAATGACCCTAAACATATGGAATAATGTGAGAAAGAAATTCATATAATGAATAGGTAAACAGGCGAAGCGAGGTAATCCTTCCCTTCATAGTAAAATTCATGTTGACATTATGTTATAAAGCACATATAATAAATATTGTCTTTCAAATAGATTTGTTCTATAGGGAAGTAACCATGTCTCAGTAGCTCAGCAGGATAGAGCAACGGCCTTCTAAGCCGTCGGTCGGGGGTTCGAATCCCTCCTGGGACGTTAAGATAAGCCTTACAGCCACAACGGTTGTAAGGCTTTTTGTTTTTATGCATGGATGTGAATAGCTTTAAAATTTGCCCATAATTTGTCCAAATCAATCCTTTTTATTAAAAAGCTTATCAAAGTGAGAACTTGCCCTTTGATCAGTTTCTTCTAAATAAATGACCATAGGTATTCATTGTTGTGCTAATACTTGAATGTCCCAAACGAGCTTGAATAACTTTCGGGTGTTCACCTTCATGAATTAATAAAGTGGCCGAAGTATGGCGAAGGTCGTGAAACCGAATAGTCTCCAAATCCGTATTTCTTTTCATGAAACGTTCCCACCATTGGCTTATTGAATCAGGTCTATATGGTTTGCCGAATTCATTAGAGAAGAGGAAGTTGCTTTCTTTCCACTCTCGCTCATCTCCAGCTTCTTCAAGTTGATATCTCTTAACTGCAGCAAGGGTCACAAGGTTACTCATAATGTTTGGGGGGATAGAAATTATTCTTTTTCTTTTTCTTTTTTCTCTTTAAGTACAATACCGTCACCCTTAACATTAACAAGAGCTTGTTCTATTAATATCGTATTATTTGAAGGATTTAGGTGCTTTTCTTCTAAAGCAACTAACTCACCTTGCCGCGCTGCACTTACAATTGCTAATTCAACTAGTAATCGTCTTTCGGGAGAGGCTTTCTTTCGTAAACGATCAAATAAAGTTACAATTTGATTTTGACTATATGCTTTCCCTTCTTTGTATTTTAGTTTAGGTAAGGGTATGTCTTTACAAGGATTGTTTTCGATAATTTCCCAATCCAAAGCAACAGACATTATAACGTGTAACACGAAACGGCACATTCGACCCGAAAGAATCAAAAGACTATAAATCATTCGTGAGATTAGTAGCTTCACAGGTGGCACCGGATGCACTCATTACAGAGGAAATAAGACTGAGCATTGATGTGTATCGTAAGATGCCAAAAGCTATTAGCAACAGTAAGAAAAAGCTTCAGCAGGCGCTAAGCGGTGAGTTACGACCTACAACTAAGCCCAGACATCGACAATCTAGCAAAAGGCATTAAAGACGGTCTGAGCAAGGTTATATGGCATGACGATAGCCAAGTAACAGAGTTGGTTGCTCGTAAGTGGTATTCGGATAATCCAAGAGCTGAGGTGATGATTGAATGGTCCGAAAAGTAACAGGCAGATACATCTTATTCTCACAAAATGAACACGAAATGGTGCAACTGGATTTCACACATACGCAAATGCAGCTCTTATCGCTATGGATTTGGAGTTGTTAGGTGTAATAAAGGCGAGGAAGCACGGGTTGATTGGTAAGAGGTTAGACGGTGATTATGATGATTGGTTTGAAGGGTTTAAAAAGAATAAAGAATCAGGGTTGTTAGGGAAAGAGAAAATGGTTAGTTGATAAAAAATGTTCAGTAGGGGTTATTGTGTTTTTCTTCCAAAGTAAAAACAACCGTTTATACGGTTGTTAAGGGTTGCTATTTACTTACTTTAATAATAGTACCTTGATTAATCTTTAATAAGTCTTGAACATTTATTTTAACTAATGAGTTTTCGGAACCACCACCAGTGTATATGTAATCCATATGTGTCACTTTAGGATCAACTAAAAAGTTTGCTTGATAACCAAAAGAAGGAACTCCTCCTGGTGGGAAGCCTGTACGTTCAATAATTTCATTTTCATTAGCAAGTCTTGGCTTTTCTATATTTAACGATTTTGCAACACGAGTTGTACTAGCTCTATTACTTCCTTTTACAATAGCTACTATTAATTCATTATTTGAGTCAATCATGCAAATATTTTTTACAAAATCGTCTTCCGAGCCATTAACTGCTTCAGCGGCTTCTTTTACTGAGTGGCAAGATTGATTAAATACTAAGTGTTCAGCTTTTACATTTTTAGAGCTTAAAAATTCCTTTACTTTAGTTTCATGCGAATTCATAAAGGTTACCTCCTAATATTTTTACTTATGTAAATATTAGCACAATAAAGTAAATCTTAAAAACACTACTGAATAATATGAGGATTAAAAGAAAAAAGAGCGATTAAAACATCGCTCTATAAATCTATTATGTATTAAAGAAATTACTTGTTTCTTTCAAGTTCTTCGATACGTTTTTCTAGCTTTTTAATCTTACCATCAGCTGATGATGCAAATGCAAACGCAGCTGCCGCAAGTGTAAAAGCTACTAAAGCAAAAGTATTCATTGGAAACCTCCTGATATTGATAAAGGAAAACTGTTCAAATTTATTTACGGATGAAAATGGAAAAAGTTTCGAACAGATTTATGTAGTCCAATGATTTTTGATAAAGAAAAAGCCGCAACGTCTCCACACGCTACAGCCCAGAATTGGTTCATGCCCTTTGATGGTGCTATTCAAAATCATTATACCATAGGGGGGCAAAACTATGAGTAAACAAGGACAAGTATTAACATTTACACAAGACAAGCTAGATGCAATGATTACGGACTACCACTGGATGATCTGCCCCGTAAAAGCTAGACACCAATCTAACTTTTACGGGGGTTTTTTTATGGCAAAGGTAAGTGTGGAACAACGTATTCAAGCAGTTCAACGATACTTAAATGGAGATGAATCCATGAGTGGAATTGCGAAAGATATCGGAGTGACAGATCGAGTTGTCAGTGATTGGATTCGCCGTTATCAAAAAAATGGTGTAGAGGCTTTCTTAAAATCCTATACAAAATATTCAGCTGACTATAAAATGAATGTACTTAATTATATGAACGAGACAGGTACATCTTCGATTGACACAGCTGCACTATTTAATATTTCATCTCCTGGCATGATTCGGAATTGGCAGTTGAAGTTTGAAGTTGGTGGTTATGATGCCCTCGTTTCTAAGAAAAAGGGGCGTCCATCTATGAAAAAAGAAACAAAAAGAACAACGAAATCAACACCAGCTGAAGGATCTGTTGAGGCGTTAGAAGCACGTATTAGACAATTAGAAATGGAGAATGCGTACTTAAAAAAGTTGAATACTTTAGTTCAAATGCAAGAAAAATTACCAATCAAATCAAAGCGCAAGTGATTTATGAACTAAAGGGAATCTATGAAGTGGTGGAATTAATCAAAGTCGCTGATATTCCACGTAGTACGTATTATTATTGGGAAAAGCGTTTGAATCGTACTGATAAATACACGGATGTGAAAGCCGCAATTCAGTCCATTTATCATGAACACAAAGGACGTTATGGTTATCGTCGGATTACCAAAGAACTAAAAAAATACGGCATTCATCATGATCCTAAAACGATTAATAGTTTGATGAATGCCATTGGCATAAAATGTGAAGTCCGTATGAAGAAGTATCGTTCGTATAAAGGAAAAGTCGGAAAAATTGCCCCAAACATATTACAACGTGATTTTACAGCAAAAAATATGAACGAGAAATGGGTAACAGACGTGACAGAGTTCCATCTATTTGGTGAGAAACGCTATTTATCACCTGTCCTTGATTTATGTAATGGCGAAATTATTGCATACACAGTAATGAATCGCCCAGTGTATAATCTCGTCCATGATATGCTAGAACAAGCATTGGGGCGCCTTCAATCAGGTGATCAAGTCGTTCTTCATTCGGATCAAGGTTGGCACTATCAAATGAAAAAGTTTCAAGAAACATTAAAGCAATATAGGATTACACAGAGTATGTCCCGTAAGGACAATTGTTTGGACAACGCAGTCATCGAAAATTTCTTTGGCTTATTAAAATCTGAGCTCCTGTATCTACAAGAATTTGAATCCATGGCACATTTTGAACAGGAACTACAAGACTATATTCACTATTACAATCACAAACGAATGAAGGCAAAATTAAAAGACCTAAGCCCGGTGGAGTACCGAACTCAGGTTTTAGAAGTTGCTTAACTAAATATGTCTAACTTTTTTAGGTCAGATCAATTCAAGATGATCCGTTATCAATACACAGAAACCGAATTAAATAACATCCTAAAAACAATGAAAATTGTTGTAGATAGTCGTGAACAAGTTAACGGTCATATCCTTGAATATTTCGCAGCAAGGATGTGCCAATCAAATTACAAAAAGTAGATACTGGCGATTACACAGCAATGATTCCACGTAATGAGGAATTAGGAATACTACGAGATATTTATCTAAATAGTTGTATTGAACGTAAAGCATCAATCGATGAATTCGTTGGCAACTTAGGTAAGGATGAACGAACACGATTCGAAAATGAATTAATTCGTGCAAGCCAACATCCATTTACTTTGATTGTGGAGGACCCAGATGGATATAAAAAAATACTAAATGGTCAATATCGCTCAAAGTATAATCCACTTGCTTTACTCGGCGTTGAATACTTTCAAGGCCCGCTACGGCTTCGAAATTGTCTACTTAGATAATAAGTTTAGTGGGAATTTTATTTACTACCATTTTTATTACCAGATGAAGAACTACCTAAAGAGAGGGGCGTTCTAACCATCGTGAACATGCGCAATGGGATTCCTATTGTTCAGTCGGTGAAGAAATCGAAACAACTTCAGGGTAGATTGTGGAAGGCCATACCCAATCCATATACACGTTTTATAGAAATGGTAATAATCGTTGATGGATGCGAAGTAAGTATAATCATGCCTTACGATTTCGAATGGACTTAGGGGATCTCGAGGTACATTAGGAGAACCGCAAAAGGCAAGGCGTACTGATAAGCCTAGAGGTTCCTTTGATGGAAAGTATGGTAACGAAGCTTTTAGAGCAATTCGAGATAAACGCAATAAACGATCAGTATGGACAGTTTCAACTAAACCGTTAAAGGAAGCTCACTTTGCAGTTTATCCGGAGGATTTAATAGAGCCATGTGTATTAGCAGGGTGTCCGTTGGATGGTGTTGTACTAGACCCGTTTTTCGGTTCAGGAACTACAGGGTTAGTTTCTCTAAAACATGACCGTAATTTCATTGGAATAGAGCTTAACTCTGAATATATAAAAATAGCTGAAAAGCGATTAAGTAAAGTACAGCTGGAACTAATTCATGAATTAGGATAAACACTAGATAAATATTGTACAGAGGGGTTGTAATTTATGTGTAAAAAAGTTTGCTGGACTTGCGGACATTATGCTTTTGGTTGCTTTGTAACAGGTGAATACAAAAATACAGTTAAAGTAGATGACACATGCGATAAATGGTGTCCAGAAGGCACAAAAGGAACTGTGACAGACTTTGGTTACGATGATGGAAAAAATGAAGAGTGGTTAAAAGATGATATGTCTAATCTTTAATTGAAAAATTTTATTCAGGAAGGATGGTGACAGAAAATGAAGAACGCTACAGTCACAATTAACTACGAAAGTTTCCAATCTATCAAGAAGAATGCGGATAAATACGATGAGTTGATCCGAACAAAAGAAGACGTTTTAAACAAGAATCACGAATTCATCGAAACTTTATGCACTTGTCTTGAAAAAGCAAACGAACAAAAGGTTTCTGCGAATAAACAATATTTCATTGCTAAAGGTATTCAAGCAATTTGTAAACACTTTAATATGACGGTGGAAGCTGAATATGGTGAGTTGGATGAAGGAAAAGCACCAAAGAAATAAGGACTGTATTGTATTTCGAATGAGCGCGTTAGAAAGAAATTGTTCAGCAAGGGAGGATGAATATTAGTCGTTTAATTTTGAAGTGTTAACATGCGTAAGTACCTTCAAAATAAAAACAAGCAACCGATAAACTTGATCGCTTGTTTTTTGTATAGCTGTTTGTTAAATCTAAAACCATTGTTGAGGGGATATTTAACAATACCTATCTAATTAATGAAATCTTGAGGAACACATTCACGAACACCAGAATTTCTCAATGAGTTAAATAAAGCTGCACTGATTCTTAAAAGAACAAAGTTATCAGTGCCATTTTCTAATTCATAGATTACAAAGTATGAATTATCGACTGTAAAAATACATTTTCGTTCTAATTCAAATCCAGGTGGTACAGGAGGAAGATTAAAACGTGGTACAACTACAGGTGTATCTCCTTCATCTCTGATAAAATTGAAAGTTTGTTGGTCAATCTCATAGATATTAACTGGATCAATCTCCACACCTTTTTCTGGAATTGTAATTTCATCTTCAACTAATAGGAAAAAGCGTTCGTTTCTAAAATTGAAAAGACCTCTCGCCCCAATTTCAAATGATGCCATTTTATATTCACCTCCTCTCCTATACAATATTTTATTCATATCGAATACAGTTGTTTGGACAAAAAGGAAGGGGGAGTGAAAAATAGTTTCTGGACCAAAGTCATTAAAAGCTAATAGTAATGATGAGATTGGAATACGAATATCAGATATGCATGGTGATTAACTGAACAATATGAGGAAATTGTAAGTAAAAAAAGATCACTTCCAATTCAGAAAGTGACCAATTATTTATGGGGAGCGTGTTTCTATTTGGAAGTGAACAAAAGAATTGAATTTGTAGATTACTCATGACACTACCATATTACGTTTGCTAAACAGGTACACTTAGACATTTGACATTTATGAATAAAAAAGAGTCACCAGGCTGGGGGTGACCCTTTGGTCATAACAGGAGTGAATAAAGCTGATAGATTGCATTATACTACTATTATGATAATTCGCAGAAGGGAGATTATTGATAGTTGCCAATAATGAAGGTGCTAGCCTTCTATATTAACTCTTTACACCTGAAAAATTAAAATGTTAATAAGATTTATGCATGAAACTAGCGCCGACAATAATTAAAAGAATGAATAGAACCACAATTAGGGCGAATTTTGAACCAGAATTAGAGCCATAACCACTACTATAATCTTGAGACATAATAACTTCCCTCCTTTCTATTTTCTATAATATGTATAGTTGTCAAATGGAGTTGCGATATTTATCTATTCAATAAAATAAATTTTAAAAATAATAAGTTATATCAAGAGATTTAATGAAAAAAGGTCACCTTTGTAAAAGTGACCCTGAAATAAGGGGGCGTAAGGCTAAATTAGCCATATCATAATATATATTTCAATGCGGTGTTAACAAGCAACGAGGATTATAAAGATTAATACAAGAAACTAGCGCCGACAATAATTAAAAGGATGAATAGAACAACAATTAGGACGAAAGAGGAACCGCCACCATAGCCACCGCTATTATAGCCTCCGTAATAACAATTGTTGTTGTAGTTACCTACATTTCCGGAATATCCCATAAAAAACCCTCCTTTCTACAATCTATAATATGTTAGTTGTAAAAAGGAATGGAGGTGTTTATCTAATCAATATTTTCTTTTGATGAATAAATAATCGTGTTACGTATTTTGAGTACACAAAAAACAGTTAGAAGCTGCTTGGATAGGTCAAAGCAATGGCAGAGCTTAATCCATACCACTTAAATTTTTCCAAGATCATTGCGTCTGGATTAAATCAGGAGTGGGCTTGGGAACAATTATATGGTCGTTTCGAATTTATAGATTAATGAATAATATGAGGAAAATGTAACATAAAAAAGCCACAGCGAAGGGAGTGACTGTGGCTTTAAAACAATAGAGAAAAATTTATAACAATATATATTTTGTACACATTTTGTTTATTTATGCATTAAAAAAGCCACAGCGTATGACGACGCTACAACTCAAATTTAAGTAAATTAACAAATAAGGTAGGTGCTGCACATGCCTACGTTATCGCGTAATGATATACAGACAATCGAAAAATATTGGATTGAACTTGAGCAATATAGGAAGAAATTAAAATATCGAGAATGGAAATTGTTGCATCCACATAATGAACAAGGTGAGTTGGTTGGTGGTCGCAGTAATACAATTTCCGATACTACAGCCAAGAAAGCTATGGTGCTTGCTAGCGATGCTTATTATCAAAATTTAAAACGCATTATTTCAACTGTGGAAGACCTATACAGAGACTTAGACGAGGATATGCGAACAATCGTAGACATGCGTTACTGGGACAAGGATGGATGTTACGAATGGGAGGATATTGCAGACCGATTGTATATTTCACGCCACAAATTTGAGGAAACGTAACATCTTAATCGATAAAACAGCGGAAAGAATTGGATGGGTATAAAAGTGAACTTCTTAACACCAGGGAAGTTCGCACAAAAACAGTGTAAATTGATATTATCAAGTTTTATCAAAAGCGTACGGAAATACGCCAAATAAACTTCTTACAGTAATAAGCACGTTCGCTAGTAAGTGTGTTTCGCAAACAAGCATGAGAGGCTACTAAATTGGTAGTCTCTTTTTATAATGACAATACATTCCATTTATCCTATTATTATAGGTAGATGGGAGGGGATTAAAGTGGCACAATTAAGAACCAAAATGCTTGAAGCGAAGGATAATGGAGTTCTTGAAAACATGATTAATAAATATTTGTATGATTTACCTGAAGGAGATTTTATTGATATTAAGTTTTCTACGACTACTGTTACTTACATGACTGATCATTTTGTTTATACAGCTCTTATTATTTATAAGACTAATTAATGTATTAAGTCACATCTAACAAGGTGTGGCTTTTTATTATGTAGAAATACATTAGTTACAATTATTTCCATCAACTTTATGATTATTGTGGAGGGATTGATTGAAAATGAAGATGAATTGGAACTGGAAAGATTTTTTTATCGTAATTACATTAGGTGCAATCAGTATATTAGCTTTCTTTACTATAATTGATTGGACGATTGAAAAAGATAGTATTATCGGTGTTGATATTGCAGTAGCGTTCGTAGGAACAATTTTCGGAGGAATTATTTCGGGTGGATTGACATTAATAGGTGTTAAATTGACAATCAAAGATCAACGTAGAGTTATGTCGCAAGAAAAAGTAGATAAGGCAAAATACATTTATAAAAAGATTTTACCTACTATGGTTACTTTAGATTTTAGAATTAATGATGAGACTTATTTAGATAGTTCGTTAATCACAAGAGATGCTAAAACGTTTAATGAAATTATCAATGAACATTCAGCTATGTTGAAAGAAACTGAATTTGATTTTATTAACAATATTGAATCGATACACTACTGGGTTGGAGATATTGAGAATTATTTTGAGAGAAATGTCGGGAAAGTCGATTCTGAAATGAGAACAGATTTAAAGTTAATAATAATATTCAAACGATATTCAAAACTTTCGATGAGTATTTTAAGAAGTATGATTAGGTTGTAAAGTAAAATATTTTAGGGGTATTAAGAGTGTCACGATCGTTTAGGTCGTGGCTTTTTATTATGTATTGAGAGGTGGTGAATGATATGAGTAGACCAAGATATAAACTTAATAAGTTTCAAATAGTAGGCAACAAAGAAGGAAAAGCAGTTGCTAATTGCGAGATTATATACGACGGAAAAACAATTCCATTTGAAAAGCCTCTTAGAAAAGAAAATATACATGATGTGGATTTACTTCTAGCAATAGATAAATTTATTTGTAAAGAGAACTTTATTCAAGAGGTTTGAACTGTGGAGGGATGAACAATGATTAAACATGATTTGTTCTCGCGATAATTTGGTGGACATACATCAACGAAAAGAGGGATAACAATGGCAAAAGCAAAAGGAATTACAGTATCACTTGATATGGACACAGACAAGATGCAATTAAAGTTACGAACAATCGCAAAGCACGGAGGTGCATTTGCTGATGAGTTGGATGCTATTGATTCAATGAATGATGAGGAAGTACCAACACATTTAGAAGGCAGCGACTGACAACCATGCAGCAATATAAAACAAAGCAAGAGAAAAGTACATTCTACAAATCTTCATCATGGCAAAAGTTACGACTTAAAGCACTTGAACGCGATAATCACGAATGTGTATGGTGCGCGCAAGAAGGCAGAGTAACAACACAACATGATGCTGTTCTTGAAGTCGACCACATAAAAGAAATTAAATATCATCCAGAGTTGGCACTTGAAATAGAAAACCTACGAACACTGTGTAAAGCCTGTCATAACAAACGACATAATCGTTTCGATGGTAAAGAAAAGAAATGGGATGACGAAATGTGGTAGAGAAATGTTAAAACCACATACCCCCGGTCAAAAAGGTTTTTCAATATATAAAGGACCCCAGACCGACGGGTCCCCCAACTGTCTAAAAATTAATGTTAAAAACGCTCATAGGAGGGAGGAGGGAGGAACAGTGGAAAAAGGAATAAAAAAAATCGAAAAAGATTTATTATTACGTCACGCCGACGATCCAATTAAGTTAGCAAAAGTCCATCGCTACATACGGTTTTTAAAAATCGATTTAAAGTGCGATGCTGATATTGATAAAGATGGAACAACAATTAGAATCGAAAATGGTTCACAGAACTTTTTGAAGCAGCATCCAGCCCGAGTAGGGGCTATTGCACGTAAGCTAGGCATTACTTGGGGCGGTGATTGGATAGGCAGTATTGACCGACCGCTCTTTGAAGTGAAAGTGAATTGGTCAATGCCAAAGGGCTACAAATTAGAGGGACAAGTAATAGTGCCAAGTAACAGCAAAATGAAAGTTCAATTAATTGTGGAAGACAAAAAGGAGGAAGTTAAAGTGACAAATTGGAATCCAGGTTCGCCAACAATGATTACAGAGGCAGAAGCATTTTTAACACAGGCTGTTAAAGACGGTGTGATTCAGAAAGTTCATTTAAATGATTTGAAAAATCGTACAATGACAACTGATCGTTTGGTTGGTTTGTATTTTACGATTCAGCAGAGACGTAACAATAAATAAAAAGATGACCAGCAAAGCTAATTTAGCCGAGCTGGTCATTATTTGTTTAACTTCAAATATTAATTATTTTTTATCAGGCATGTTTAGTGTTATTTGCACAGAACCGTTTTAAAGAATCAAGTGAAATTTCAACATCATTTTTTGTATAATACCCCGATGTGCCACCATCTTTATATTTTTCACTGTCCTCTTCTTTCCACCCTTTTAACTTTATAAAAAGTCTATAGTCAAACGGGAGCCCTTTATTAGCTTTTGACCATTCCAAAAATAACGTGTTACTAACTGTATTTGATTCACTAAGTACTTCTTCATCTTTCAGAACTATTTCAGCATCTTTAGGTACTAAAAACTCATTTAATATTTCTTCTTTTTCATATCTTGAATCAATAATAAAGTAAGATATTCCTACAATCGCTACTAATACAATTGCAACTATTGCTACTATTTTTTTCACTTCAATATCTCCTACAAACTAAATTATTTTTCACTATTTACCATTCTAAGTTTATAGATGGAAAAAGTACATAAATAAATTAATACTATATGCCTGTTTAATGAAATAATTTTATTAGTTAAAAATTACCGCTTGTCAGAATACAAACAAATGTTCTGTATTGAGGAGTGTGGAATGATGAAAGAACAACTGATTAAAGCAATGCAGCGTAACAAATTTATAAATATGATGTACATGGCTAAAGACGGCACAGTGTCAAAAAGGCGTATCAAGATTATAAAAATTGTTGGTAATTCGTTTCAGGCGTATTGTTTTACAAGGCAAGCAAAGCGTACATTTATGGTAGATAGCGTGTTAGCAGTTGTTCCAATCATCCACAAGGGGCGCTCAGTTGTATGATAAGTTTTGAACAAAGGCGACTACTTCATAAATTTGTGGTTTATGATATGGCCGTTCAATCATTACAGCGTGACCACAAGGTGATTGAAAACCTTAAAATGAGCAAAGTATATTTGCCTATACTTGATAAGCTTTTAGACGACATATCACAAGAATGTTACAACGCAAAGAGATTGTTGGCCAAAGATAAAATTAGAGTCGTGAAGTGGGAAAAGAAAGATGAATATTTTAGCGATCTCGTTGTTGCCACAGCTGTCGAGGATTTAGTGTTAACGTATGCTAATATGGCATAGAAAACGCAGGTGGAAAAATTATTAATCAGTCACCAAAATAAATAACCAGGCGCTCAATTGAAAGTGAGTACCTGGTCTTTTTGTGATTAGTATTCTCTTACTTCAAATGAAGCTATCTTATCATGTACGATATATTCCGCTACTTTTTTATAAGGGGAGATAGTTTTTGAAAATTTGAATGTTGAAGTACCTTGTGCACTATCAAACCAATTCAAGTAATTGTTTAATACAGCATTAGTCACGTCATATTCTTTTGTTACTCCATTCACTAGAGTGATACTTAGAATAGCACTTGAGAAGTCATTGTTTGGTTTCTTAACAATTACTGTGCTAGTGGCTGTAATATCAGTGCCTTCAATTTTGGCTGTAATAATTGCTTCACCTTCATGAAGAGCCGTTACATTACCTTTCTGATCTACAGTGGCAATTGATTCATCACTAGATGACCAAATTACTTTTGCTGTATCAGGAGTAACCGTTGCTATTAACTTATCTTGACTACCTTCTAGAAGTTCGAGCGCGTTTTTGTCTAAAGTAATTGAATTATTACTAGCTGTCTCGTCTACAAGGCTGCCATCTGAATCGATATCGATTGCATCTAAAATATAAAATTTTCCTAAATCATTTTCTATTTCGATAGTATGTTCAATATTATCTAACCCTATCTTTTCAAAAAGTAACTTAGCACCATTCGGATCTCCTACTTTGTTAGAAAAATAATAAGGAATACCATCTATGGTTATTTTTGTTTTTTCCGAAATGGCTGGATCTGTTTTACTTCCCCAACCAATGAACCTAATCTTAGTTGTTTTTGCTTTAAAAGTTACTTTATCTATAGTATCCCTAGAAGTAAGATGTCCATTTTCACCACTTTGTTTATATCCGTTTGGTTGGGACCATAATTCCCAATTTCCGATATATTTAAAATGAGGATCTGTATTTTCGTATCTTTTCCATCCTTTTTCAGGTTTAAGTAACTGATCTCCGATTATCGCACTATTTTCAGGTGTGTTATTTAAATTAGTTACCCCTTCTTCATAATCAACTACTTCTGCTGCTGATGCACTTTCAACATTAAAACTAATTAGAACGAACAGCATTAATGCCAGATAAATAAAACCCCTTTTAAATAAATTCATTTATGTATCCTCCTTAAAAATTATCAAAGTTATTTACTTAAAATAACCTCCGATAACAACTTTAACCATTTTGATACTTATTTACCATGATAATAATCGGCTATTTTTGAAAAAAGCCACTCAGCGAGTGACTCAATTTTCCTTTATTGTTTAATTTGATATTCTTGCTTGCCTAATTCTTTGCCACCAATACCTTGGTTCGCTACTAATGTAACAGGTGTTTCTAAATCGTCCAATTCATATGCGATGGCATGTTCCACAGTGCCGTCTTTTTTAATCTTTTCTAATTGTGTTTCTAAAAATCTCTCGTCGGGTAATGCTCCAACTTCTAATTCGTTGATAGCATTTGGATTGTTATCTTGAATTACTGTAAAGACTACAAACCATGCATCTGATGGAGTAATGCCATCATCAATTAAATTTGTTGCCTCAAACCAGATGGCGAATACAGGTTTTTCTCCATGTTCGTTTCCTTTTTCTCCTGGTTTAATTACTTTTGTTTCATTGATTTTTATTTTTAAACTCTCTAATTTTGCCTCGTTATCTTTAAAATAAACCTCTTTGTCTATTTTGTCCGAAGATACAGGTGCCTTTGTTTCCTCTTTAGGCTTTTCTTCCTTCGCTGTATCTGAACCACAACCAGCTAATCCTAAACTTAATACTAACGCCGTGCTAAAAATTAATTTTTTTATTTCAAAATTCCTCCCTCATTATTACCATTTTAGGAAACTTAGTAATAAAAGTACATATAAAAAAACAGACAACCAATATTAGTTATCTGTTTTAATATAAACAATTGGGTTTACTCATTCTCATCTTGCTTGATCGTCATAATAGGCTTCATTTGCAGCTTTTTGATTATTGCCTTTTAGATAAGCTAAAATCATACTAGGTCGTTTAAGTAAAATCCAGTCCCCATAATGGTCAAAACGCCTGCAAGAAGTAATCATACCTTTCTTTATTGTTCCGTATTTTTTTCCATTTGTTTTACCCAATTGTTTTAATCGTTTTGCAAAATCAGCATCTTCAGCCATAAGCATCTTCTCATTAAAACCATTAATTGCTTGAAAGTCCTTTCGATAGCACCAAAAAATCCCTACAGAAATCAATCCATATTTAAACAATAAGGGAACAATCAATAGCATGGTCGAAACAATGATTCCAAGCGAGACTCTTTCAAAATTTCCGTTTACGCCTCCTCCAATATATTGATTAGATGCTAGGTGCTTTTCAACTTCTGATAACAAGTGTTCTGTCATTCGAGTATCTGCATCAATTGTAATTAGAATTTCACCTTTTGCTAATGCTGCTCCAGCATTTCTAATCTTGGATAAATTTTTATCTTCATTTATCAATGTTACACAATTGTATGACTTTGCAATTTCCTCTGTTTTATCTGTACAACGATTAAGCACAACAATTACTTCAACTTGATTATTATAAAGTTGTGCAGCTTTTGCAATTGATTCGAGGCATCCCCCAATGTACTTTTCTTCGTTGTGAGCGGGTATAATAACGGAAAATTTCACATCATTTTCATTAACATCCTTAATAAATTGCTTGTTTTCAGACATAGAAAAATTCCTCTCCGTAGTTATAATTAGTACTTGCAAATTCAGTATACCATTTACATATAGGTATTTTTATGGCAATTTTATACCAATATATTCAAAATATAGCTACTTCATCACAGCTAAGATTGTATAATTGTTAAGCTTTTACTGTAACAAGGACATTAAGAGCTGTATTTGTAGGGACACATAACAAGGCTGTGGAGTGATTAAGTAATAAGGTAACTAAATCACCATCTGTGGAGGGCAAAGTGCGCAAGGAACGTCCAGTACCTTTCTATAACTGGCTGAAAGAATGTGATAGTCGAGCGGAAATATGTAATAGACCTAATTTGGAAAACTGGATTGAATGGTAATCGCTATGAACTAGAGGGGTTGGAAAAAGGGGTTATTCCATTCGGTTCATAGCGATTCCCCCTTATAATTTTAGTATTTATTTATTTTGTAATTTTTAAACAGTCTATTGTATAGAGAGAGGGGAATAGGTATGACACACTTTGAATACATGGAGCAACAGGGGCAAATGACAATATTTGATTTACAGGATGAATATGAAGAACTGCAGTTTAGAAAATCTTCCACAAATGTTAATAAGCCTGTTCTTAAAGGTTCACGGATAGTTGGGTATATTGTGCGGAGATAAAATGACTACTCAATATAACAGCGAATGGAAATAAATATCCAAATGAATCTGATTTGAGGTATTATTAAACTAACGGCGCAGGTTAGTTTAATAATATTTATAGGGGGGGATTTTATGATTAAGTCTTTAAAAGGGCAATTTATCTTATCTATATTTGTTGCTATTGGTTTTGTTTATTCTACTTTTTCTACTATTGAGTTTACTGGTGACGAGAGATTTTTATCCGTTCGGGTACTATTTTTCTTCATCATGATTTTATCGGTGTTTAATGCGGGATTATTGTCGGAAAAATACATTCAAACAAGAAAGAAGAAATAACTCTTCTTCAAGTAAGGAGGGCTTTAGTTGAATAAAAAGACAAGACCACTCCGTAATGGGTGGTCAAAAAATAAAATACTAAATAGCCTTAAATTATAACGAAGTTGACTTACTTTTTTTCTCATTAATAATAAGGTCTTCTTCATGTTTTGGGCGAGGGGGTTCAGCACATCCGGCACGCTCAATAGGTTCTTTAATATTTGATTGTTTTGTTGGCTCGTCTGTTGCAAATTCTGTATCTTTTTTATCCCTTTTCATTTCGACACCTCCTAAAGATATTATTTAACTTAACTAATAAAATATACTTTGTTTATGAGTGGTTTAAAAATCGAGGTAAACAAAAGGTAAACATTGTATTTATAAAACGTTGATATATCAATGTTATGGTATGTCCTCCTAGGACCTATCTAGGTTCAGTAGAATAAGTTTGAACCAACTGAAAAGCGCTTCAAATCCTTTAATATCAGGAGTTTGAGGCGCTTTTCCTTTTTCTGAGAATCAGTTAGAAAACGATAGAAAATGAAAAGTTTCGACACATTTTCTACACAAGCAAAAGTGGTTTGAAGATGCTATCTGTCTATTCTGAATCGAAATGTGGGGATGGTAGTACTTTAATTAAGATAAATTATTCGAGTAACACATCAAGGAGATTTCGGCGAGCCATTGTAAAAATGTTACACTTAAACTAACGTATCAGGTTTATTGAATAAATAGTAACAAGATACGAAGAGTAATATTAAAGAAATGGAAATTACCAGTTAAGGGAGAATAATTGGGGATTTGTGGTATTATATAGTAAGCGAAGAAACAAGAATAAAATTATCCAACGAGCTTCGCAAACAATTGAAATTACCAATAGCGGGTCCTACCGATAAAACGCTACAGACCTAATGACTGTAAGACACTTTTGGAAGGATAAATCAGTCCCTACTTTTATAGAATAGGCTGATATGGTATTTACTTAGGTTATAGTAACAACTATGTTTAATAGCTGAGAAATAGTTGTTGAAAAATTATTATATTTAAAAAAGGAGAGATTTTATTATTTATGTTTAAAAATGTTTTTGGCAAGTGCTTAGTAACTTTTTTGGCTTTACTTTTACTTATCCCTGTTTTTACAAATCATAAGGCTACAGCTAATTCACTACCTCAAAATGAAATGCGTGCAGTCTGGATTTCATCAGTTTCTAATATTGATATGAAGGCAGGAATGAGTCAAGCCCAATATACTCAATGGGCTCAAAGCACTTTAGACAAATTAAAAGCCGCTAACTTTAATACTGTTATTTTTCAAGTTAAGCCATTAAATGATGCACTGTATCCGTCTAAGCTTGCTCCATGGTCATCGTACATAACTGGCAAAAAACAAGGGACCAACCCTGGTTTTGATCCTTTGCAAATTATGCTGGACGAAGCACATAAGCGAGGATTAGAACTTCATGCATGGGTAAATCCATATAGAGTCACTATGCCTTCGCACGCGTTGCCTGATCTAGCTGCCGACAATGTAGCTCGTAAAAATCCTAGCTGGGTAGTGAAATACGGTAAACAATACTACTTGAATCCTGGTTTACCAGAAGTTCAAAATTACTTACTATCAACTATAGAAGAATTAGTAAGCAACTATGATATCGACGCTGTACATATGGATGATTATTTCTATCCTTATAAAATTAAAGGTGAGACTTTTCCAGATCAACAAACTTTTAAAAAGTATGGTAGCTCTTTCAAAAAAATAGAAGACTGGCGCCGAGATAATGTTAATCAATTAGTAAAAAAGGTTTATGCAAGCATTAAGGCAATTAAACCTCATGTTCAATATGGAATATCTCCGTTTGGAATTTGGCGAAACAAAGGGCAAGATTCTACTGGTAGTAACACGAATGGAATGAGTAACTACGATGATATTTATGCTGATACAAGACAGTGGATTAAAGATGGAAGTATCGATTATATTGCTCCTCAAATCTATTGGTCCAGAAATCATAAAGCAGCAAATTACTCTGTTTTATTAGATTGGTGGGGAAGAGAAGTTCAAACGTACGCAAAAGACCATCCTGTTAATCTATATATTGGCATGGCTGATTATAAAGTTGGAAATGATGCTGATACTGCATGGAATAATAAGACAGAACTTATCAGCCAAGCAATCGCCAACAGAGCAAATAAAAATGCTCAAGGACAAATGCATTTTTCTCTAAGAAGTATTAACAATAACGCTTTTGGATATGCTTCTTATCTAAATCAGCAACTATACAATACTAAAGCTTTAACACCTACAATTTATTGGAAAGGCTCTGCAATACCTTTATGTCCAACTGATGTTAAATTGAGTAAAGAGTCTTCCGGCATGAAGCTTACTATTACAGATAAAAATAGTACTCAACCAAGAAAATATGTAATATACCGATTTGATGGAACAAAAGAAGGTTCATATGAAGACGTTAAAAATATAGTAGACGTGGTTTATAACACACAAGGTAATACTGTTTATGTAGATACTACTGCAAATAATAGTAAAGTATACACATATGGTATAAAGTCTATATCTGCTACAGGTGTGGAAAGTAAAACTGCTTTTGTTCTAAAAGACGGAAGTCCTTACCAGCACCAATAGAGTCAATACCTGAAGGGCCAGAGCAACCAGAAAAACCTGTAGATTCAAAGCCTAATATTACATTCAATGATATCTCCACGAAAACTGGGCTAAGGACATGATTGAAGACATCGTAGCTCGTGGTATTATCACAGGCTATCCAGACTACACGTTACGACCGAATGAACCAATTAAACGTCAGCATATGGCAGTCATGATCGCACGGACTTTTGAGCTAACACTGAAACGAAAGGACGTATCATTTAGTGATGTATCAACGAGTCATCCATACTATGAAGCTATTATGAGTATACAACAGGCTGGTGTTGTAAACGGTTCAACCGGGGCATTCAGTCCAGATGAATCTAAAAGAATGATTCAAGAGCGTGTTTTGATTAATCTTTTTTCAAAACACGCTCTTTTTTTTTGCTTCTTTATCAAGACTATTAGTATTAATTTGATCAATCTTTATTCTAAGGCTCAAATGGTTGGGCTTTTTCTTTTATGGCTTCTTAAGTGCAAATTTCGTTTATGTAGTATTCCACATATTATACTCATTACTGTTTGATTTACTTTTGTTTAGGTTTCTATTTCTAAATATTTTGGAAGAATCACATAATAGTAGAAAAAGCATAAACCAATGAAAATTTAGGCTTAGAAGGTTGCTGAGGCGGCCTTTTCTTATGGAACTAAAGGGGCAGGTTTGTTGAAGAAGATTTTAAATAGTTCTAAAATTATAGACTTCTTGGTATGAATGATTTACAGTAGTTAGTATATTAACTACTAAGAAGGTGGGTTTATGGAAGACAAAGCGATAATCGAATTGCAAAAGCATGGATTTTCAAAATACGAGTGTAAGGCCTATATAGGTTTATTGAAATCCCCTGCAATTACTGGCTATGAATTAAGTAAGCGTTCTGGGGTTCCACGGTCAATGATTTATGAAGTATTAGGGAAATTACTTGATAAAGGGGCTATTCAAACGGTTCCCTCTGACCCCATTGTCTATAAAGCTGTAGAGCCAAAACTACTGCTTTCTCGTCTTAAAGAAGAGATGAATACATCATTTGAATTGTTAGAGTCATCTCTTACAGTTTTAGAAAGTGATCAAAAAGTGGACGTCGTGACGAGAATTGTCCAGTACGACCATATTGTTCAAGAAATGCTTTCGATGATTCGATCCGCAGAAAAAGAGATTTGGCTATCAATTTGGGCTCCTGTGGTGAAAGATATTGAAAAAGCTGTTCGAGAGAAAGAAGGCTCGATACCAATTTTTACAGTTTTATTTGGAGCTGAAAGTGAGACGTTGGGACATACCTATCATCATAACTACATGGCCCCAGACATTGTGAGTAAACGCATGGGCGGATATTTGACTATTCTCATTCGAGATGAAGAAGAAGCTCTAATTGCTAAGTTTAGCGACAGAGGTTCAGAGTGGGCTGTGAAGTCAACAGATCCTGCACTTGTCCTTATTGCTACTGAATATATTAGGCACGACATTATGGTAGAAGAAATCACAAATGCATTCGGTCCTGAAAAGCTAGATGAGCTATGGAAAGCTCGAGAAGATTTAATTCATGTAATGACAGGAAAAAACAGCTTAGCATAAAGCTGTTTTTTTACCACCAAATTAATAGTAGTTATAACAATAACGACTTAGGAGGGTGTTAAATGTATGCCAAAATAAAGTTTGCCATCTCCATGGCTATATTCGGTTCAGTCGGTCTATTTTCAGAAAAAACAGGTCTGCGCTCGATTGAACTAGTTTTTGTGCGTTGCCTCTGTGCAAGTATTCTTTTGGGAACAATATGGGGGATTAGTACATTAAAAACAAAACAACAGAGGGAAATTGCTATCCCTCATAGGGAGTATTTACTTGCCTTATTATGCGGTGTATTCCTTATCGTAAATTGGGTGTTTTTTTTCCGTTCTTTAGAAGTAATGCCTATTACTGTGGCGGTATCCATTTATCATTTAGCGCCTGTTATTGTACTTCTCTTAGGCTCTGTTATTTTCAAAGAAAAAATAACAAAAATAGGATTGGTCTTTTTCTTTGTTTGCTTTTTAGGGACATTGTTAGTTGGGGGAATTCATCAACATACAACTATGGTTGGATTTTTATCCACCGGTGTTTTATGGGCGTTTGCAGCAGCATTCTTCTACGCTCTAACTTCTATTACGGGGAAGGGAATAAAAATGCTTAGTCCTTTGTTAACAACCGTTATTCAAACAAGTTTGGGTATTTTATTATTGATGCCATTAGTGGATTGGTCAAACTTCATTCATCTTACCGTTGAAAACTGGTTCTATATCCTTGTTACAGGATTTATTCACACGGGATTTGTGTTTTATTTATTTTTCAGTAGTTTACGTGAGTTAAAGGCACAAACAATTGCAATTTTAGTCTTTGTTGATCCGGTTGTTGCAATCTTACTGGATGCAACTATTTTGAACTACCGTCCTGATGTCTACCAGATTCTCGGAGTATTTCTAGTGTTTGTGGGGATCAGTTACTCTCCCAAAAAAGAAAGAAGTTACGATTCCTTACATTCAAGTTGAAGTGAAAAAGTACCCTTAATTCAATGATATATAATCAAAGAAGTCAAATTTTTGCTATTGGCTGACCCTTCAAGAGAGATTATTAGGGATATGTCAATAGGGGCGAATGTTTTGTAGCTAAAAATCAAACAGCAAGTTATTGGGGTTTATGTATTACTAAGTTTTCCGCTTAGTTGTGCATAAATCCAAGTAGTTTCACTTTTTCATGACCCAATAAACTACGAATTACTTCAATGGGAGCCCCAGAGATGCTTTACATTCAAATATGTAGAAGCCTTCTGTAAATTCTTTATAAAACGATGTTTCTATACAACAAGAAGTTGTTCAAAGATGTTACTAGTTTGCTGGGAGTCACGTTCCCGTAACTCATTTAAGACGTGTGCATACGTAGAATGTTGTAATATCGATGTTAGAGTGTCCTAGACGTTCTGATACATAAAAAATCGAAATAATTTTGTAAAGTAAGATACTCGAGTGCGTGTGCCTTAGTCCGTGGAAAGTCTTTAGAATAGAGCGTCATTTGTATTTAAAATTTGCCCAGGACTCCATTAATTTTGAGCCTGGGCTTTGTAGTCTAATTTATTTAAAACTTGACTATTCTATTGTAGAGACAGGAGTGAAAAGATGAACGATATAAGTTACTTGCGGATAGCCATTGAAACAGTTCTAACTTTTTTTGTCCTTCTAACTCTTACACGCTTTTTAGGGAAAAAACAATTAAGTCATCTAACCTTTTTTAACTATGTAACAGGAATTACAATAGGTTCGATGGCTGCAAATATGGTTGTTCTTAGTACAAATGATTACACAAAAGATTTACTCAGCTTGATAATCTGGTGTTTACTAACTACAATTCTTGGTTATATAAGTCTTAAGTCTGGGAAAATTAGAGTCATCCTTGATGGTCAACCTACAATTATTATAAAGCATGGAGAGATAGACAGAAAAGCATTAAAAAGAACAGGTGTTAATATTGATGACTTAACGATGATGATTAGGCAATATCAAACATTTTCAATAACAGAAATAGATTACGCTATTCTAGAACCGAATGGTAGACTTAGCATTCTCAAAAAGCCTGAATATCAAGGAACACAAAAAAGAGATTTAAACATATATCCGTCACCTCCAGCTTACTTACCCATAGAAATTATTACTGATGGGAAATTATTACCTAAAAATTTATTGGAAGTTGGTAAAAGTAGAGATTGGTTAAATAAAGAGTTAAGAAAGGCAAATATAAAAGGTGTGGAAGAAGTGTTTTATGCTGAAGAATCCGATGGAAGTTTATTTATCCAAAAATTTTAACAAAAGTGACCGGGCGCTCATATAAATATGTGAGTACCTGGTCTTTTTATGGTTAATATTCTCTTATTTCAAACGAAGCAATCTTATCATGTACGATGTATTCAGTTACCTTTTTATAAGGGGAGATAGTTTTTGAAAATTTGAATGTTGAAGTACCGTGAGTACTTTCAAACCAAGTCAAGTAATCGTTTAAAACTTTATTTGATAGATCATACTCTTTTGTTAACCCATTTACTAAAGTGATACTTAGGACAGCACTTGATTGTTCATTGATTAGTCTCTTAACAATGACTGTACTAGTGGCTACAATATCGGTGTTTTCAATCTTTGCAGTAATAATTGCCTCACCTTCGCGAATAGCAGTTACATTACCATTTGGATTTACAGTGGCATCGAATCATCACTACTTGTCCAAATTACTTTAGCTGTATCTGGAGTAACTGTAGCTTCCAATTTCAAGTGCATGAATCACGTGTGCTACTCCTCCAGTTTCTTCTGCTAAAAGCCAATCCGTGTATAAATATTTAAATCTGAGCAGCCACGTGTTTCATAGTACTCTTTTATCGACAGTTGAAATTCATTTAATTCCATGAATGCATGCCTACTTCCTATCTTGTATACATTAAATTATACTATAAAAGAATATAGCCTAATATGGAGGAAAGTTACATGAAAAGCATTGCAGTTTTTTGCGGGTCTAGCATAGGAGCTTCTGAAGTTTACCGAGAAGGAGCTATACTTTTAGGGAAAGAATTAGCTAAACGAAATATTACATTAATTTACGGTGGAGCTAGTGTCGGTGTAATGGGAACGGTAGCAGACACTGTCCTTCGAGAGGGGGGCAAAGTCATTGGTGTGATACCAACATTACTTGAAGACCGTGAAATCTCCCATAAACATTTAACAGAGCTGATTATTGTAAATTCCATGCACGAACGAAAAAGTAAAATGATGGAGCTAGCTGATGGTTTTATAGCTTTACCCGGTGGCCCGGGTACTTTAGAAGAATTTTTTGAAGTGTTTACGTGGAATCAAATTGGTTTGATTCAAAAACCTTGTGGAATTTTAAACATTAATCATTATTATGATTTACTTATTGCATTATTTGACCATATGCAAGACGAACAATTTTTACAAACACAGTATCGAAATGCACTGTTAGTAGATAGCGACGTAATACTACTATTAGAAAAATGTTTGGCTTATGTGCCTCCTGCAATTAAAACATATCAAAATAATTAGCGTTTTATTTTAAACTTAAGCTCTATTTTTGAAACAATTAAAGTTGGAGTTGCAGCAATATACTAGATGAGAATAACCGGATTTTACTTGTTACGTAAGGCATCGTCTGAATTTGGCTACTGGAGTTTACCTAGTGGCATATAGTAAGGCTATTGAGCGTTTAAGTAAACAGTCTATTAATTCAGCATCTATAGATGAAACAGGGAATAGAGAGTGTCTGGTATCATTTTATAATTGGGGTAATAAGCGTATTAGTCGCCCGTAATAGGTCCATCGTTAGAAATTGGCTGGCATGATAGAGAGGGCAATTGAAGATGACGCATTGAATACATGGAGGTAAGAGAAAAGGGGTTATATCCAAAAATCATTTTCAATGACTTTTGGAACAACCCCGAATTCTTTACTGGTTAATGTTGTGGAAGATATTCTTGACCGTTTATCGTTAGTTTAGAAGCAAAGATGAGAATTTCTTTATTTGCTGTAATATATGGGTCTAGAATTTTGTTAAAGGCATCCCATGCTTCTGCTGCTTTTTCAAGCTCCTCATTTTTATTAAGAGCTCTGGCTTCTTCATAAAGCTGTTTTAATTGCTTGCTATCTGCTTCACTCACTTCGAATTCAAAGTCAGCCATGTATTCTTCAAATGTGGCAGGCACATAGTACTGATCAAGGATTTCATAAAATTCATTCCATAGCTGATTAGACAACTCTTCATTTTCATCTTTATCTGCTTTTCGAGCATCCTCAAAGATTATTTTTAGTTTTGCTAAAGTTTCAGCAGGGATTTCTGATTCTAAGCCATCTAAAGTTTCTTCAAAAGTTTGTGGTGGATATAGCTCATCTAAATATGGTTGAAGGATTTTATCAAACTCGTCATATTTTTCGTTAGCCTTTTCTTCATCCCCATTTTTTTCAAGCTTTACCCATTCTTCATAAATAGCTTTAAGTTGTTTTTTATCGTTTTCTTTAATAATTATGTTACTTTCATTAAATCCATATTCTTCTATATATTCATCAAATGATTTATTAGCTAATACATATGGCTTTTTAATTTTATACATTTCGTCATAAATCTTATCCATTTCCTCAAATTTCTTTTCTATCTCTTCAACTGAATAATCATTGTCTTCATTTATTTCCTTTTCTAGCTTCTTCATTTCATTAAACATTTTTTCTAATTTTACTAAATCTTCTTTTGTTACCTCTTTAGGTAGGTCTTTTTTATAAACTTCAAACGTATTGAAGTCATTATAATTTTCTACAACACTACCTTCAACAGAAATTTCCTGTCCTTCAACTAAGTTCATTTTTTCTAGTTGTTCTGTAGAAAATTTATTGAAACTGATGAAATATTTTTTACCATCTTGTCCTTTAAGGTTTATTCCGTTCATGTAGATGCTTTTAACAGTTCCTTTAATTTGTTGTTCCTTTTGAACGGATGCTTCAATTGTTTTTTCTGCTGATGCAGCTCCTGCTTGAAGTGGCGTTAAAACAGCCATTCCTATAGTAAGTGCTGAAGCAATCATCCAAGTTTTTTTCATATTTATTTCTCCTTTTATCTTTAAAATTAGGTGTTACCAATAATTAGACGATTTACCATCTAAGAAAGTTCATGGTTTTTAACAAAATTTAAAAATAGGCTGCTATTTGGAAGATAGGTAAACATTCTCAAACGGTAGAATGTAGACCACTCCGTGAATAAAAAAATAGGGTAAATATTTTAAGTGCAGACTATTGGTATATCGTCGTTTTAGTATGTCTTCCTATGACGTATCGAGGTTCAGGTAGACTTTGAACCAACTGTAAAGTGCTTAGAAAAAATTGGTATCGAGAGAATTAAGGCCCCTTTTTAAAAAAACAAGTTGGAAAAGCGTAGGAAATGTCTCAAAAAAATGCTAGTTGTCCGTTCGAAATCAAACCCCTTTATTTAAATAACGTGAATTAAAAAAGCTGCGAAGGCAAAATTAAAAGATCTAAGTCCAGTACAATACCAGACTTAGATCTGAGAAGCTGCTTAAAAAAATTGTCTATCTTTTTTGGGTCAGAACAATGTAAATGCTACTTTTCTGACAGCTTTTTGACGTAAATTGCTACTAAGAGATTCCTAGAGCTACGGCTACAATTAATGCAATACATGCGATGACTGCCCATCCAAGAATCATCTTCCAAATAAATTTAATCCATTTTTCATAAGGAATACCTGCTACTGCTAAATATGCCATGAGCGCAGACGAAGTAGGAATAATAGAGTTTGTTAAAGAGTCCCCATATTGGAATGCTAATACAGCAATTTGACGCTCTAAACCTAGTAGATCTGTAATAGGGATCATGATTGGCATAGTTGCTGCTGCTTGACCACTTCCAGATGAAATAAATAAATTCAATATCGCTTGAATAAATAACATCCCGATTGCACTGATTGCATGAGGTAAATGACCAATCGTTTCGGACGCTGCATAAACAATCGTATCAATAATTTTCCCTTGCTCTAGCACAACAGTAATGGCGCGTGCGAAGCCGACAATTAAAGCACCAAATGTCACAGCCTTTGCCCCTTCGATAAAGGAGTCGAAAATAGTACCAGGTTTTAAACCCCCGATTAGACCAGCAATTAACCCCATAATTAAAAAGGATGCTGTTAATTGTGTTAAAAACCAACCCCAGTTGAACACACCATAAATATTAAAACCAATCCCACATGCCATCACAAGAAACACGAATTTATGTTTCCACGTTAATGAAGGTATATCGATAATAGAATGATTAGCCTTTGCCTTTTGTTCAATCTCATAAATGACACTCGCTTGTGGATTCTTTTTCACTTTAAAGGCATAACGTGACACGTAGAAAATAGAAAATCCTAGCACAAAAATGTAAACGACAGCCCGGAAGCCAATCCCTGAAAATAAAGGTACATCAGCTAAAGATTGCGCTACACCTACTGTAAATGGATTTAACATACCACCAAAAAAACCGCTGGCAGCACCGAGTGTAATCATAGCAGTCCCTGTTACGGCATCGAAGCCCATTGCGCGTGCAATGGCTACACCAATCGGTACAAAGATTATCGTTTCCTCTGCCATCCCCATGGTGAAACCACCAACAGAGAATAGAATCATAGATAATGGAATTAGTAATTTTTCTCTACCTTCTAAAGCTTTTACGCCTTTATAAACGCCAGCTTCAATAGCTCCCGTAGAACGAATAATACCAAATACACCACTTACTAAAAATATGTAAAAAATGATTTGTGCCCCTTTTTCAAGGCCCATCGGAATTGCTGTAAACATCTCAAAAAATGATACAGGATTACTTTCGATATGATGATAACTGCCATCTACAACAAGCATTCGACCTTCTTTATCCTCAACACGGTCAAACTCACCTGCAGGAATAATATAGCTTAAAATCCCTGCAAGAAAGATAATAGCAAAAATGATTGTATAAGTATGAGGCACCTTAAGCCAACTCTTCTTTTTCTTACCTTGTTCATTCTCCATATATACACCCCTATATATAAGACTTCAGATATTGCTCCATCTGACATATTGTACTGTGGTAGTTACCTTAATGCTTCTATATGTCTCCCTTCGTAACCCCAAATTGTCGTTATATGTCGTTAATTGAAAATAAATATACAATAGATTAAATTTAATGTAAAGTGTTAATTTTCTATTATTTTAGAAATTAAATGTGTCGTTGCTTTATAAACCTTTCTAGGGCGGCCCTGATTGTATGGATGTTCCTCACCAATGAATAGCAAATAGTTATTATCAATTAATCGACTAATAATTCGTTCAGCAGACCTACGGGAAAGGTTCATATATTCTGCTAATTCAGCTGCTGAAAATGGACGATTATTATTCATGCCAATAAACTGTTTCATTAATTTTAAATTTTTCGCACTCATTTTTATTTCTTCAGCTAATGCTAAAACTTGTTTATCGTTATTCAATAACGAAATTTTGCGCTCATTCTCAAAGAGTGATCCAAGCAATCGACTGTCTTCATCAACTAAACATAGAACGGATGTTTGGTTTTTGAATTTGTTCGTGAAAAATAAAGCCTGCGATGAATGAATCTCAGCTTCATGGAGTGAATAACCAATTCCTATTCCAATATTAAAAAATGTCTCGAACTGTTTTTCTAGTTGACCAATTAAAGATTGGAAATAAGCAATATTTGATTTTCGAATAGCTCCTCGTGTGGCATAAATAACAAAAGGCTCACTTTGTGATTGTGAAACTCGTGCATTAAAGATTTTGCATATTTTTTCTATACTTTCTAAGAATAAAAGGTTATTTACCAGTGATTTTTCTTGACTAGCAATGGATACAACAGCAATTTGTGATGACGACAATAAAGAATATTTGTAAGCATCAATCGCTTTAGATATGGTTGATACAAAAGTATGTTTGCTATCAACCATATAGGTGGAAGGGATACCTAATTGATTTAACGCAACAAATACAGCATGTAAACAAGTCAGTACATGCTTCGTTTTACCTGCTGCGTATAAATTTTTATGGAAGTGAATATATTCTTCAATTTGAAACTCTTTCATTTCTCGTTGTTGCTCATACACCCAGGCGTAATCCTTTAAAAAAAAGTGGTCAGCCTGTAAGCCCGCTTCCGTTATTACTTGATAAAAGCTATCCTTGTTTGGTAAGTCAATTGATATGTTGGCAAGTTCAATTTTTTGGCTGTGTATAATGGACAATAATGAAAGCGATAATGATAATTCATCGACAGGAATATAAGTTGCTTGTATTTTTTGAACTTGTATTTTTTTATAACAATAATAATAAGGGATGGAGCCTGCAAATAATAAAATATCCGATTTGGAAGCTGCTTCATCTATTAAACCAACGCTTTCTTCAGGTACAGTGTAAGGGAAATGGATAAATTGCACCTTAGGAAACTCTTTAAAATACTCTTTTATATTATCCCAAAAAAATAAAGAACCAATAACTGCTATTGTTTTCATATTTATCCTCCAATATATATTTTTTACTATGAAAAACCTCTTCTCGATGAAGCTTTTCGCCTAATACCTAATGTAAATTCTTCTGGAATCTCATCAAAGTATGAGATTTTCTAGCCCTTCGAGAAGCCTTCTACACATATATACCACCAGGGATTCGTTACCCTCCAAATACGATTATTATAGACGCCCATATTATGCCATGCTATATGTATTTAAAATAAATCACAAAATATTTAATTGAATCAGGTGATTGGAGGGGGAATGCACTTAGAGGAGGCAGGCATAAACTTATTTTAAGACGTCAAAGGGAAGGATAGGTTCACATCCGATGTACAGAGGAGGCGGTTTTAGTCACAAAATAGATAACCAGGCTCTCTTTTTACAGAGAATACCTGGTATTTTTTATTCTTCAATTGTCTCTTCAAATGTTTTGTTACCTAAATATATTTTATCCACATGGATATCTATTTTGCTTAGTGAGTCTTTTGTTAATGGAATTTTCCCGTTAGCTTCGTATTTTTTCCATGCCTTAACGTTGCTTCGATAAAGATGTTCAGATAAACGATAAATATCTACATCTAATTTTAGTCCTTCCTCGTAAGTTTCTTTTATTTCTTTTTTTACTTCTGTAACAATTTTATCTCTTAGCTCTTTTGTCGTGACTGCCCCTTTAAAACCATTGACTTTAGCACGGAGCTTTATCTCTGCTTCAAATCGAATTTGTTGTCCTGTTACAATGGGTTTTACTTTTACTTTTAATTTATCGAGAGTTACAGTGATGTAATCTCTTTCATTTGTATCTAATTTAAATGTGACTTCTGCTTGATTAGTATAATTGTGCATCCATTGATTTCCACGTGCTGCGGAACCTTTAATAATTCCTTTAAAACCGTCTTTGGAGAGTATACTTATACCTGCAAAGGTTGTCGCCTCTGTTTGTCCTTCAGCAGTCTCCCATTCTTTATTGAAATCTACAAAAGGAATACTGATTTCATGACTTGGTTCATTTAATCCAATGGCGATATCTCTTAAATTTATTGGTTCAATAAACGACTCTTGTTTTGTAGGATTTATAGGGTTACTTAATTTTGAAGATGCAAGAGAATTCTTCAAAATGGGTGTGGCTAGAAGAACGTCATTAATTGAATTCTCCGTAGAATAGATCCAAATTTGATATCTTGTATCTCTAAACCGTATGAATGTATCTATGACAGGAATACTTCGTTCATTTTCCATTGCTCGTACTGAAAATATAAGATATCTCATATGGCCCCAGAAGATTTTTTGGTCAATAGAACGATATAATTTAAAAATAGCTTCTTCAATTGTTTTCCCTTTTGCATACCCAACCTCAGTAGGTACAATGTCTGGATTTGGTTGTTCAGATTTTGCTAAATCGGCAAAGTTAATAATTTGCAAATACACCTCATACTGATTATCGTTAAAGTCGACACCTACTGCATTAATATAATACATTCTTTGGGGTTCAGTAGTATCCCAGCAACCCGTTAAAAATATAGTAAAAATTATCATTATTAGAAATGCAATTTTATTTCTCATTTTATCTCCGTTAAACCGAGGTGTGAATTTTTTTATACTGTTAGCCTAGACAAAAGTGTATTTTAATAAACTCGTTTGAGTGATTTAATCTTTTAGTGTTTCGTGCTTTTATCCACATGAAAACTAGTAGGAGGTATTATGGAGCAGTTTTGCTTAAATAGGAAATTAAATTTTATATATAATGAAATGGTTATCTTGCAAACTGAAAGGTTATATGTAAGACAATATCGAGAAGATGATATACACGCTTAATAATACTATAAGTAACGCTTATTAAAGTGATAAAAGATAAGGGGAAAATTGAAATGAGATAGAATAAGTATGAATCAACTAAAAAGCGCTTTAATCCTTTAT
The DNA here is from genome assembly GCF_003049605.2 of Lysinibacillus parviboronicapiens. NCBI lineage: Bacteria > Bacillati > Bacillota > Bacilli > Caryophanales > Bacillaceae > Lysinibacillus > Lysinibacillus parviboronicapiens. The sequence goes on along the minus strand of NZ_CP073713.1, from coordinate 3,477,231 downwards.
GATTAAGGGATTGAAGCGTTTTTTTGAGAATGCGTTAAACGATTTATCATCCTTCATGAAATCCTTAATCATTTAGAATATTTTGTATAAAATTCGGCAATGAATAGGTGTAAAATGAAGGGGTGGTAGTGATGGAATTTTATAAGGATAAAGAAATTTACTGCTACAGCTGTCGTAAAAAAACTTTATTTACATGTAAAGACAAGCATAAAAAAAGTGGTGTAGACAGTCATTGTAGTGAATGTTCTGGGATTTGGTTTGAATGGCAAAATCGAGCGGTAGAGCGAGAAATGGAAAAGTGGATTGAATATAATCAAGGGCTTGCAAATTAAATCGATATCTATTTTCACATTAAAAAAGTATAATTGAAGCTATTTACTTGTAGAATCGACTCCTATGTAAAAGTTGATTGGAACGAAGGGCGGTGACTCTTACGAAAAAAGCGGGAAAGTCGAGAACCTGGTCTAAAGCTTGCTCCTGCCTGTGGAAAGTGTCCGCTGTTTTAGAAATCAACGGTTTCATCTAAATTTATTGTAAAAGAAAAAACTGTAGGCAAACTCAATTTTTACTGAGTCTGTCTACAGTCTGAGGTATCCTAATGAAAGGATGCCTTTTTTGTATGGTGATAATTAGAAATTAAAGTTTTACGATGTTTGTAGCTTGTGGTCCACGTTGGCCGTCTTCTACTGAGAATTCAACTTTTTGACCTTCGTCAAGTGATTTGAAACCGTCACCTTGGATAGCTGAGAAGTGAGCGAATACGTCGTTTCCGCCTTCTACTTCGATGAATCCAAAACCTTTTTCTGCGTTAAACCATTTTACTGTACCTTGTTGTGTCATTTGAATGACCTCCATTAATTGTATTAAATAATATCATAAACTTCAAAAGAAAAAAATTCACATATTACAAAAAGTATCGAACAAAACATGATTACTCTTTGTAATATGTGAATTCATTGATTCTTTGCAAACGATGTTATTAAATTTATTATATAACTAAAAATCGTATTTGTCTAGTACTGAATCGAAATCTTTCGTGAGGCCCATATTGCTAAGTAATTCATGCGCCATGCAAAAACCTTACGACCCCTCATTTACTTCGCAACCAGCGCAGGATGACGGCAAGGCTACTTAAACTTCAATCCTCCCGTATACACCAAAAGATTAGCAAGAATATGGTTAAAGTAACAATAGAGGAAACCATCGTGATCATACAATTTTTAGCTGGGAAGGGGGCCAATGTAGTCCGGCTCTAAATTTTGTAGGGAAAATAAAGTTTTTAGAAACACGATAACCATCTATCAGTTGCTCTTTGATAGATGGTTATAAATTGTTTTTCAATCCTACATTTTGGCAGATAAACCGCTAAAGATTCACGATAATATCCTTTTAGTCCTGATTAAACCACAATTCTTCTTTGTCATCAACGTCACCATTATAATTAATTAAAATTTCATCTCCTGCTTTGATATCTGTATAAGCATAGAAGTCAAAGGTGTGATTTTTAAAATTAATTTCATACGTTGCATTAGGTTCATAAGAATGATTAAACAACATTCCGTACCCTAGAAGGATAGCAGAATGGTTTATTCCATATTCAAATGCGTAATCAGCGAGAAGTGTTTGCTCAATGTATTGGTGTTGGTCATTTGGATAAGAAATAACAGGTGCTTCATGTAAAAGCGCTCCTTTTTTAATATCACATGTAGCAAATACCCCTCTATTGAATTCTCCATCACTTAATGGAGATGTTTTTACTTCAATCATATTGTTCTCCTACTCATTAAAAAAATTTTCTTTCTAAGAATAACATTAATTTGAACATTGGGCTCTATTTTTTGAAAAGAAACTTTGCAATACGTCTGTAAGGATGTAGTTGCTCACTATTTCTTTGTACACAGCCAATCCTTTAAGGTTTTGGTTTTAATGCCAATTCGCATAGTAGATCGTTTTGTAATGGAAAGACAGCTGCTACGTGTTAGAACATTTTCACTAGCTTTTACTATGCAATCCCCAAAATTTATCTAAGAATTGTGGGGCTCTATCTCTTTTTGAGTGCATGTATCAAACTTCTTCTTGAAAATAGATTTTATAAAACTTTCGATTGGTTGTTTCATCATAGCCGACTTCAATCAATTCATGTACTTGTTCGATATCACGAACGTTCACTTGTATTTCTATAGTAGAATCGAGTTTAATTTTACGCTTATAGCTTTTTTCTGCTTTTGCAATCGCGCTCTCAGAAATAACTGTTTCATAGGGTTTTACCGTATTGACAATGATATCTTTTTGTACAGGCTCTGCTTTTTCAAAGACCGTTTCAATATAATCATTCACTTGGAATTCTTCTTCACTTCTAAAATAATCGAGGGTTTTATTTAAAAATCCTAATTTCTCGGTATTGGTAAAGCTCTCTTCTTTTAAAATATATTTTTTACACTCTGTTAACGCTAAATTCGTTTTATGATAATGTTCATCCGCTACCTTAATCTTTAAAAAGCGCTCTTGCCAGTAGACAACATCTTCTTTCTTTTTTGTTTTCATAAAGACAGCGGGTGCTTTGTCAGACCCCATATCCACGATGACGGCCATATTATTAATTCTTTTAACATTAATACCGTCAATACCATTGACAATCATTTTATTTTGCTCGTTTTTCACATCTAAAAATATTTCTTTTTCATCAATTTTTACAATAGCAATGACCTTAGTTACATCTGTAGACATAAAACAATTTTCGAATAGGCCAATAAATAATTCTCCACTTTTAATTTGAGGATGCCCAGAGGCACTATGTAAGTGTGTGGCGATATTTTTCGATTGTTCAAGAAAACTATTCTCTTGATCGAAAATAGACATTACATATGTATACACTTCATTTAACCCTATATCTGTTTCGTGAAAAAATTCATATTGTTGCTCCATATCAAGTTTGTTAAATGCTAATTGTGTAAAGGCGGCCTCTAGCATGATTTCGGGCTGAGAGAAAGTCTCTTCACCTAAAATAAGCGTATCACTTACTTGATGGACAACATATTTTGCTAATTTACTATCACTTACTTCTAACATGGTCTTCACCTTCTATTATTAGTTATAGATAATTTACCATACCACACTGGGCACAATATTTTCATGTATTTTATATATAGTAATAATAATATTAAATGGGAATAAATAGGAGGTTTTATAGTTTGAGAGTGCTGTTATGGATTTTTTTGTAACTTCATCAGTTAGAATCATAAATTGAGGGGGGATATGCGGTAAGATTTATTGAGGATAATTTTTTTGAAACTTTCTTTAAAAAACATGCGTAAGAATGCTGAGGGGAGATGTAGTTGTATGTCTAAAAATTTTTTATTGTCCATTATTAAAGGCGGCGCAGACGTCAAGAATGGGAACAACGGAGTTAAGAAAAAGTATTTGCAAAAAAATCAAAGCTAAAAGCGTATTTGAAACTGGTTATTGTAAGGAATCGAAATATCAATATGTAAAAATAAGTGAAGCATCAATGTATGTTGCGGAGATCGAAAAAATCAAAGTTAAATAATCACAATTGAGCCGTGTGCAGAGCGCGTGACTTTTATTTGTCATTAACTATTACGTGGGAACACGAAACAACGAGATTAATACAATTATTTTCAACGTAAATCATCATTAGAATGACAAGGTGACGATAGGTTATTCATACAATAATAGATACCGATAATTATAAAGCCTTGTAAATTACAAAAGGAATAGAGGGAAATATAAATGATTACATTAAAGCCCATGAACCATAAGGAGTTTCAACAGTACATTAGCTTTGCAATTAAAGACTACGCGAAAGATAAGGTCGCTGCTGGAAATTGGCATATAGATGAAGCAATTGACCTGTCTAGGGATTCATTTACTCGATTGTTACCTCAAGACGAAAAAACGGACTTAAATACTTTATTTTCTATCTTTCACAACGATATGTTGGTAGGAATGATTTGGATTTCACAAAAATCGCCTACACATCTTGACGAAGGATTTATTTATGATTTCATCATATATGAACAATATCAAGGACAAGGATATGGTAAGGCAGCAATGAAGGAACTAGAAATAATCGCTAAAGGAATGGGTATGAAGAAAATCGGTCTACACGTTTTTGGCCATAACAAAATCGCACGGGGATTATATGAAAAAATGGGTTACGAAATTACGAATATAACAATGTCAAAATCAATTTGAATACTAGCATTGTAAAAGAACGCAAAAGATAAACACTCTTGCGTTCTTCTTTTCATGTAGTTTAGTAAACTCAACATGTCTAATTCAAATTTCAAAGTTTGCAGAAATCTTTGGAGAACATTCAAGATTTGGATAACTAGATTACAACGTTCGTAATCCTCAAACATACGATTCAAATTCGAGGTCATTAACAAGAGGATGTAGTGTCTATTAGTAGAAATTTCGTACTTTCCAGCGTATGTATTCCATCATAATGTTTAACAATCCCGTCTTTTATTATCGATCATATTCATAGTCATAAGGAACATCTCTATTTCCACATCCAACAAGAAGTAATGATAAAGTTAAGAATATAAACATACTTACAAAAAACTTTTTCATTTCATAAACACTCCCTTGAATTAATTATCCTTTTTATACACATTTATAATAATTATAGTGTAAGTGTATGATATTAATAAGTACATAATTAAAATATTTTCTATTAATGTTAACCCCTAAAGACGCGTTCTTTAGCGTAAGTAATGGTTTGTATTTCCCTTTTTAAGGATAGACTGATATCGAATAAAAGGAGGGATAGGCAATTGTTACAATTTGAATCAAATATTGTAGGAAAACAAATAGGATTTGGTTATTTACGCGATCATATTGAAAGGCATGGTTTTACAATCGGAGGTAATTGGGATTATGACAAGGGCAGTTTCGATACGGTGTTATGGCGTGAGGCAGGCGAAACAATCTATTTACGGGTACCTTTTATCGTAACAGAGGGCGAGTTGGACTTTTATGATGCGCAGATTCGCTTTCAGACCCCTTTTGTCATTAAACATGTGACGAACGTAGGATTAGATTATGATGAGGGTTCACTGCTAGATGCTACGGGAGCTAGTCAATTCCAAGCCCCTCTTGATAAAGATGCTCAAATCCATAATAAAAGTAAGTGGATCCATGCGGGTGAAAAGGTAGTAGAAGAAAAAGTTTTGCCCTTTTTTCATTAAATAAAAAGATTGTCATTTTTAGGGTCACACTTATATGGAAGTGTGGCTTTTTGCAAGTTGCCGTTTGAAAAATAATGAAATAAATAGCGAAATGACTCTAATGATTGCGAGTCTTTGGACCTCCTTGACAATTGGTTCTATATAATCAAAAATTAAAAAATAATTGTCAGAAAATATTACCAATATTATAATAGGGATAACTAATACTATTATATGGGGTGAGTTTATGGGAAAAGCAGTTAGTAATGATTTTCTATTTTCGTATCAAAAATTGCAACATGAACGACTCATCGACAGAAAAGAAGAGTATTTAGAAGTGCTTGAAAAAACGAAAGTTGAAGGCGAAATTTTAGAATTTGATAGTATAATAGAAGAGGCGCCTGAGTGACGTCTTCTTCTTTTTTTTTGATGGTAGTGGCTTTTGAGCAGTTACTAGAGTGATGTCGATATTTAATGAAAGGTGCATTTATTAATCGATAATTGGTAATTTCTTATTTTCAACCCAATCTACAATAAATTTTTTTTGGCGGGGATTTAAATTTGGAGGTAAATCTTTCCTTTGAAAAAATCGATGTGCTTTACTTTCTTCGCTCTTTTGTTTTAAATCGCCCTGAAAATCTGAGGTTTTAAAAATAATTTGCACACTAAATACTTTATCTTTGTTGGGATATTCCACAAAGCAAGTTTTTCCTGAGTAAATACCATATAACTGTAAGTTATGAACCACCAATCCAGTTTCTTCGAATACCTCTCTCGTCGCTGTTTGTTCAAATGATTCTCCTATTTCCATCACACCAATTATCTTCGTCTGTACGATGTTGTAGTAAAATTTTTTTATTGCTCTCTATAATTACTCCACAGCCAACTGTAAAAAGTGTTTCATGACCAATAAAATTCCGCATCTGTTTTACATAATTCATCGTATGCAACTCGATTCTTTGTTAAAATTTTACCTATTCATTTTATGTCTCTACTATACGCAATCTGAAGCATTATATCGTTCCTTCATTACTGTAAAAGGCAGGGCGTTCTAAAAGTTTGTCAAGTCCTTGTGAATAGTAAGGCATTCGATAATTGGCCGTGTCCATAGCTGTCCATTCGATTTGAGAAATTTCATGTGGCAATGTTATTTCTTCTGTACCAGCTACTATCTGGGCCTCAAATGTAAAAAATATAGCATGGTGATGTCTCTTTGTAAACTTTGCTTCATTTACTGCTAATAGGTTTCCAATTGTCACTTTATAGCCAGTTTCTTCAAATGTTTCACGAATTGCTGCTTCCGTTAGCGTTTCATTAACTTCAACTCTTCCACCAGGTAGTGACCAATGACCTTCATGATTATATACCATAAGAATTTCATTATCGATTAATGAATGCATAGACAACTTTTACTTCTTCCAATAGTGACCCCCTGTACTCCAGTTTCAATGATTTTTTTAATGATGACAAGCTCATTTTTAGCATACGATATAGCTCAAATCCAATGCTTACTACTTGTTATGAAGAACGTATTTTCTTTCGGTAACAGTTATATAAAGACAATGGATAAAATAAGCATGGGTAACCCATTTAAAAATCAAATATGATGATTTTTTTTGAAAATGCTTTTCTATTTTTAATCACTCCATTAGGGTCTTAGTTTAAACTTAGTGTAGGACGATACTAAATATTATTTACAGCTTATTGGAATTTAATTAGGAAGTAAAGTACCTTGAATTTATAGGTAAGATATATTTTAGATTAATGAGTGCAATGTTAAAAATTTCACGTGCAAACATGTTGATGCTAAAAATAACATAGAAAGAGTGATGGTCGTTGAAGAGAGCCTTAGTTCTAATTATGCTTACAATATTTTTATTAGCAGGGTGTACGGCAACTAAGCAACAATCTATTAGTAAGGAGCCCGAAAACGTAGATCAGGGGGCTGGCGAGGTAGCTGATGTGGGATTAGAAGTCATTGCACAGAAACTAGCAACACCTTGGTCAATTGACAAAGTAGACAATACATTTTATGTATCAGAAAGACCAGGGCATATAGTGAAGATAGTCAATGGTGAACGACAAAGACAACGGGTGAAGCTAGAAAAAAATCTTGCGACAGCGTCAGAGGCAGGTTTATTAGGATTTGTTCTTGCTCCAGACTTTCTGCAATCGAATCGAGCATATGCCTATTATACGTATGTAGAAGGCACCAAACAATTTAACCGAATTATTATATTAAGACTTGAAGGGGATATCTGGAAGGAAGAACAATTGCTTGTCGATCATATTTTAAGTGGTTCCTACCATCATGGAGGAAGACTTGAAATTAGTCCAGATGGTAAACTATATGCAACTGTTGGGGATGCACGAGCCCCATCAATAGCACAGGCGCAAGATACGTTGGAAGGAAAAATTTTAAGAATGAATTTAGATGGATCGATACCAAGTGATAATCCATTTCCAAATTCTTATGTTTATAGTTACGGGCATCGTAATCCTCAAGGCATGGCATGGTCGACAGACGGCACATTATATGCTAGTGAACATGGCAATACTGCAAATGATGAGATAAACAGAATCAAAGCGGGGCACAATTATGGTTGGCCGATAATTGAAGGTTCCGAGCAACAAGAGGGGATGATAGCTCCACTGTTTACATCCGGAAATAACACTACTTGGGCACCTTCAGGCATGGATTATTATGACGGTAAATTGTATGTTGCCGCATTAAAAGGAACAGCAGTTTTGGCATTTAATATAGAAAAAGGTGAACAAAGAAAAATAATTAGTGGACTAGGCAGAATTCGAGATATACTAGTTGATGGAAAGTACCTTTATTTTATTAGCAATAATACAGATGGACGGGGTTTTCCACAGGAAAGTGACGACAAATTGTATCGAATTCCATTGATAATTTTAAAGTAATTTACAAGGAGGATTATGATGACGAAGAACTACACAAAAATCGCAGTAGCGATTGATTTTTCCGAACAGTCACTAAAAGCTTATGAACGCGCTGTAAGTATAGCACAGGAGGGCGGAGCGACTTTACAATTGGTCAATGTTGTTGATACGAAATCATTTGGGGCTATCACAGCATATGACTTAAAGTATGCAGAGAAACTGAAAGAGGAAAACCTTATCAAAATCGAGAAAATGAAAAATGAAGCGCAAGCACAAGGTGTAACGAATGTAGTAGTGACTGTAGAGACAGGTTCACCAAAAGTCGTTTTAACGCAGTTGCCTGAGGTTGAATTAATTGTATGTGGTGCTACAGGGTTAAATCAAATAGAAAAAATGGTAATCGGTTCAGTAGCAGAGCGCATTGTTCGCTTAGCGAAATGTGATGTGCTACTTGTTCGCTAATAGGTATTATTTATAAAAACAAGCTGTAAATCCTCGTCTGACGAAGGTTTACAGCTTACAGACAGTTAGTTAGTTTCCTTATAGAAAAAATTTTTTTGATAAAAAAGCCAGTCTCCAAAATCATGGAAACTGGCTATTTTTGGGTTATTGTGGTTCAGTTGCGTTATCGATAATATTTTGTGGAATATCAATTGTTTTAAGGTGATTGAATTCACTATAAGTAACTACTGACTTTGTTGTCATGGCTAATTCTTCGCCTTCAACTTTCATCTTAAAGTCAAAGTTCATATCCATTTTCGTTGTGTCAAATGTTTCTTTATCGATATATAGCACGTAGTTTACTTGATCAATTGTTAAGTTATCAAGTGGATTTTCTTCAAGACCAAGTTCTTTCATAGAATCATTAACTTGTGAATCAATTAAATCTTTAAAACGATCACCTTTTGCTTCAAGTGTTAATACATAAGCATCATCGTTTTGTTCAAATGTGAAGTCATCAATATATTTTTTAAGTTGTTGTAATTGTTCTTTTGCATCTGCGGATGAAGCTGTTTGCTCTAAAATGTCGTCAAATTGTTCGTTGGGCAATTTAAACCAATTGTCAGATGCCGTATCTTTCATAAAGAAGCCTTGATCTTGTTTCATATACATTTCAATAGGCATTTCTGATTTTTCAGTGCCTTCTCCAAACATATCCGGCATTGTCATAGAGCCTGATAAGTGCATAGCGAGAGGGTCAGTAATTACATCCATTTCCATTTTCGAGTCAATAGCTACTTCCATTGATTCCTCGCCTGCACCAATTTTTGTTACTTGATTCATTTCCATATTTGCGCTCATGCTTTTAATGTCTGTTTGACGATCTACTGCCTTGTCGTACACCTGCTCTAAAGTAAGTGAGCTTGTTTTAGTTGTATCCTTTGTTGGTGTAGCGCTCGTATTACAGGCTGCCAATACTAGTGCAAATGTTCCTACGCCTAAAACTTTGAAAATCTTCTTCAATTCAATCATCTCCTATTCATTGTGAAAAAACACACTATTTACTAGTATACGAGGAATAGGGGCAAAAGTTTCGAAAAAATAAATAATGAATCATTATTACTATATTAAAGGAATGTCTTACAAATTAAGAGGAGGGAGGATCTATAGGTGAAGAGAGGCTATTTAACTGTGGTTCTTTTTTAGAAAACCTCAATTTTGTTACCCATTACTTTTTAGCAGTTAAGTATTGAGATAAGGCGGATGTTGTTGACAGGATATCAAGTAAATTGTTGCTTGTAGAAGTGCGAGTTGATAATGCATTTAGATGATGATTAGTGTTAATAGCTGTATTTGTTTTTTCTGTTAAGTAATCATTTAATAGGGCAATATTGTATTTCATTTTTGTCAGCCTTTGTTGGTCAATGATAGAACTGTTTTCGTTAATTGTTGCAGCAAAGTTTGTCATGTGTGTTTGTAGCTTGTCCTGTGCAGCTGACAATGTTTTGAATTGTTGTGCTTGAAATGCATTTTGTAGGTAGTCGGGCATTGTTGGTGTTCTCATCGTCGAGGTATTGATATGACCATTCATATGATCAAACAAATTATACAGCGACGCTGAGCTTGATTTATGTTGCTCGTACGCTTCGGGTAGTAGTGCTTCAATGCTGTTAGAAGTGGAAGTTGTTAGAGAGAAGCAGTAGCGTTTAATAAATAAGAAGTAAAGTCACTAGTCGTTGTTGTGTTATTGTTTGTTGGCGATACGCCCTGTACTAAAGCTAGGCATATTAATCCATAAATTTACACTTGAAGTCAATTTGCTCTGCTTCCTTTCATATGTATCATGTTTAATGGAAAATGTTATTTTAGAAAAGAAAAAGCCGAGAAAATGCTAAGCATTTTCTCGGCTTTTTTTCATTAGTAACCCCAGATCATTGCAAATAATGTACCAAGGATTGTCACAACACCTACGAATACTGAATATAAAATCGTTGTATATAACGTTTTCTTATCTTCGGATTCACCGATGTGCATGAATAACACTAATTGAACTGTTGCTTGTGCAAGTGCAGTCACTAGTAGGATAGCGAATGCCATTGTGTAGGACATATCAAATGCCACAACAGATAATGCTACAAGTGTTAATAATAGTGAGAAGCCGAAGCCCATCACATGTTGTTTTGGGAATAATTCCTTCATCAGCTAATCAGTCCTTTCAAGTAGACGAAGCTGAAGATGAAAATCCAAACTACGTCTAGGAAATGCCAGTACAGTGAGAAGATAAACGCTTTGTTAGCCGTTTGTGGGTTTAAGCCACGTTTTGCTACTTGGATTAAAATTGCTAAGCCCCAGAAGAAACCAAAAGTTACGTGGGCACCGTGCGTACCAAGTAAAGTCATTAATGATGACAAGAATGCACTTGTAGTTATTGTCGCACCTTCATGTACATAAGTGACGAATTCATCAATCTCAATACCTAAGAAACCAAGACCAAGCACAAGTGTAATGATGAAGAATGTCATCATTGCTTTTTTATTGCCAAGACGCATAGCATGTACGCCAAGACCAATTGTAAAACTACTTGCTAAAAGTAAAAATGTTTCTAATAATACTGGTGTTAACTCGAAAATTTCAGCGCCAGTTGGGCCATTACCTGTACGGTTATGAAGCGTGAAATAGACGGTAAAGAGTGTGGCGAATAACACGATTTCGGCGCCGAGGAATATCCAGAAACCAAAGATTTTTAGACGGTTTTCCTCTGTACTATATTCTAATGGAAGTGAAGAATCGATTTTCATATTATTTGTCACCTCTCAAACGTTTCTCAGTTTCGTTAATTTCCTCAACTGAAATATAACGACCATGATCTTTTTCAAATGAACGATAAGCCATAAAACCAAATACAACAAGCATACTTAGGATGGCTGGAATCCATTGATTAAATACAGCGAAGAATGCTGCTAGGAAGAAGAATCCACTCATCCAGAACGGTGCACCAGAGTTGTTAGGCATATGGATTTTTTCAATTTTACCTGCAGTAATATCGCGACCTTCTTTTTTCGCAAACCAGAACTCGTCTAAACGTGTAACTGTAGGAACTACTGCAAAGTTGTATTCAGGTACTGGAGAATGTGTTGCCCATTCTAATGAACGACCATCCCACACATCTGCTTTTTCGTTACGAGGCATATGTTTCCAGCTGTAGTAAATGTTATAAACAATTAAGCCAAAGCCGACTGCTAGACCAAGTGCGCCCACGAAAGATAGCATATTTAATGGACCGAAGCCTGTTGACTCTGAATATGTGTACATACGACGTGCATAACCATCTAAACCTAAGATGAATAGAGGGAAGAATGTCACGTTGAAGCTAATTGCGATAAACCAGAAACCTAATTTACCTAATTTCTCATTTAAACGGAAACCGAACATTTTTGGCCACCAGTAGTGGTAACCTGCAAGTACACCAAATACTGTACCTGGAATTAATACATAGTGGAAGTGAGCAACTAAGAACATCGTATTATGATATTGGTAGTCGGCACTAGCCATTGCTAGCATTACCCCTGTAACCCCACCGATTGTGAAGATAGGAATAAAGCCAAGTGCATAAAGCATTGGGGTTGTAAATTGAATCTTCCCGTGCCTCATCGTGAGCAACCAGTTGAATATTTTAACCCCGGTCGGTACAGCTATCGCCATTGTTGTAATAGAGAAGACGCTGTTTACCATAACGCCGTGACCCATTGTATAGAAATGGTGGGCCCAAACTAAGAATGACAGTAAAGAAATAACAACCATACTCATAACCATTGATTTGTAACCGTATAAGTTTTTACGTGCAAATGTTGCAATGATTTCTGAGAAAATACCGAAGGCTGGTAGGATAACAATATAAACCTCTGGATGTCCCCAAACCCAGAATAGGTTGGCCCAAAGCATATCCATACCGCCATCTTGCATGGCGAAGAATTTTGTACCGAATTGACGGTCAAACATCATTAATGCTAGCGCAACAGTTAAAACTGGGAACGCGAATACGATAATCACGTTTGTAATTAAAATTGACCAAGTAAACATTGGCATTTTCATTAATGTCATACCAGGTGTACGCATTTTAATGATCGTTGTGATGAAGTTAACCCCAGTCATTAACGTACCAATCCCTGATAATTGAAGTGCTAAAGAATAGTAGTTATTCCCGACAGTTGGACTAAATTCTGTACCAGAAAGTGGGAAGTAGGCAGTCCATCCTGCATCTGGCGAACCCCCAATGATGAATGATAGGTTAAGTAAGCCTGCACCGGCTGCAAATAACCAGAAGCTAATTGCATTTAGACGTGGGAAGGCAACGTCACGGGCACCAATTTGCAGTGGAATGACAACGTTCATTAAACCAATAACGAATGGCATTGCCATAAATAAAATCATTAATAAACCATGTGTTGTAAAAATCTCATTATAATGTTGTGCATCAAGAAGTCCGTTATCTGGAACCGCTGTTTGTGCACGCATTAAAAGTGCATCAATACCACCGCGGAAAAGCATTAACAGTGCAACGGCGATATACATAATCCCGATTTTTTTATGGTCAACGGTTGATAGCCAGTTTTTGTAGAAATAGCCCCATTTTTTGAAATACGTAAGGCCTGCTACGATAGCAACTGCACCAACTACGATACTAATAGCTGCCGCTAAAATCATCGGTTCTTGCATTGGATGGAATACTTCTTCCATACTCATAGGATGCGCTCCTTTCAGATTTGAAAATTAGTGTGAATGTGTTGATTCGGAATCTTTATGTGAATCAGTGGAATGGTCCATCTGTTCATGATCCATTTCGTCGTCTGACATGTCCATATCACCGTGTTCCATTGGTGCAGGACTAAATTCTAAGTGAGTAGATGAGTAACTTGAACGACCAACGTGCTCAGCTGCTAAAAGCTCATTAAATTTTTCTTCTGTTAATGGTTTTTCGTTCGCTTTTACATCAGTAACCCATTCGTCGAAGTCTGCTTGTGTCATAGATTGTGCTTCAAATTCCATTTCCGCAAATCCGCGGCCACTAAAGTTTGAGTTACGACCCATGAAAGAACCAACTTCATCTGCTGCAAGGTGAATAGTTGTCAACATATCACTCATAGCGTATTTCTGACCTGCTAATTGTGGAATCCAAAAACTTGTAATAGGTCCGAATGAGTAAAGTTTAAACTCAATTGGACGGTCAGTTGGGATATTGACATAGTTCACTGTTTCAATACCTTCTTCTGGATAGCTGAAATGCCATTTCCAGTTCGAAGAAGATGCGTAAATTACAAGTGGCTCTTTATTATCATAACCTTCAGGTGTTGTTTCAACTGTACTTGTCGTTTTCACAGTTACAACTGCTAAGAAAGCTACGATAATAATAGGAATAACTGTCCACGTAATTTCTAGCAGATGACTTCCCTCTTCATGGGGAGGCTCGTAATCGGCAGATGCTTTTGATGCACGATATTTCGTTAGCATAAATGCTAAAAGCACGTACACGACTAGTAATATAACGGCCATTGTAATAATGGATAAAATAATTGTGTCTGATAATGTTCTGGCATTAGGCCCTTTTGGATCGAAAATTGTTAGTGGTTCACAACCAGCTAGAATCGCAAGTGCACCAAATGCTAAAAACATTAAGCTTATTTTTTTATTCATGTTTGACTCCTTTCTATAAAACAGCTATTCATAAAATTCATGTGGTGTAGTATATAGTCACATTTACAAATAGTAGGTATTGAGGTCACCTCTTTTATCTGATGTACCAATTCAAATACATGTGCATTTACAATGGCATGGTTCAATATGAAACGTAAAATCTAGTATTTGATTGGTCTAGCAAGCGTTTGCAATGACAATGCATTGTGCAACCACAAAAGGACATTTATTGGATGTCTGTAATCACAAGTTGTCGTTGTTTGCACATTGGATTATACGCCCGATTCTTCAGGAAAAAAATTATTTTGTTATAGTTTGAATGTCGAATAGGGGAAGAATATGAACATTTTTTGAACAAAAATTGTTATTTCACCATTGGTATTTTCTTGTTTAATAAAATAAACACTGTGCAAACGTTGAAAACACTGGATTTATCAAATTTAGCTAAGTAAACATTTTTTTTGTGAAAAGTTTCGTTTCACATTTTAGACGTTGTTTTGTAATAAAATCAGCGTCATACTTAGACATTCAGTGCAAATTAGTTGTGTTTTTTTATAAAAAGGAGTATGAAAAAAGACAGTATTGAGGGACTTAAAGGATATTTCTTCATTATGAGGAATGACTGAAGAGGATAAATTTGGATGCAAATATTAATTATGTTAATATAATTACATGTTTTCATTTAAAACCAAATATTGGTATATTTTATGGTTGGTTGAAAAATAATAGAGCATCCTACATATGAGGATGCTCTAAGGACGATTATGCGCCAAGTTTTAACCATTTTGCGACTTGAACATAAATGATGTTCTGAATTTTTGGCGCACGATTATTCATTTTTAAGGCAAAGTATAATGTTTTCATTACATTTAATGTACAAGTGCGTCCGCTAAAAAAGCTTTCGTTATAGCCTTGTGTCACTAAATGCATTTCAAATTTATCGAAAACTTGTTCTACCCACTCCATTATGGCTTCCTCAGAATAGCTACGATCCAGTAAAGCTTCAATAATGTTTACTAAGCGTTCTTCCTCATCATTGATATACACTACATCTTTCCAAGTAGTTAGCTTTAGAGCGTGGAGGATAGATGGTGCGTACTGTAAGTCGAACTTTGGGTGTTTAATTGTTATAGCTGCTAAATCAGCGCCGTGTGCGATGCTATGTGCCCATCCTTTCCCTTCAATGTGTCCGCGCGTATCCTGTTCTAACAATAAATAACGGCCAATCTGTTTAAAGAATGGTTGTAAACTTTCGTCGTTTAAAGTAAGTATTTCAGCATCCTTTGTTAGTATATTTGCCACAAGTAAAGCCGAAAATGAACGTATAAATACACTATCTGTGAACTTTTCACCAATGTTAGCATATAAAAAATCCTCATTTGTCGTAGTATCAAACAAAAATTGTAATTGTTGCGGACTCAGTAAATTATCACTGAGAATGTCTATGAATGTGCGATATATAAAGTCGCGAAGCTCAGCGTTAGTTGAACCTATATGCGTCAATGTTTGTTGTAACAGCCAATCACCTTCTTTTACAAGAAAGTCTTGGCGCTCAGTAAAGCTCTTACTAGAAAGTGTTTGTAATGTTTCTTTAATATCCAATTGAAAGCCCCCAATGATAAGTCTATTTAAATTATACCGTGTTTTTAATCAGATAGTTGATGTTTTATATTGAAATAGTGAGTAAATGACACATGGGAATTCCAGAATCTATGGAAAGTTGATATGATAGAAGCGCAGCAAAAGAAGAACGACCTATTCATATAAGGTTTGTTACAAATATAAAAGACATACCTATTATAAGTATGTCTACCTTAGTTATAGTATAAAGGCCGCTTTTATCCCAATAGGCCAATCTATGAGGGTGTTGTGATTTGTCTTTAATTCCACAAGAATATTTGCGTTTTTAATCGCTTCAATAATCCACTCACTATAATGGATGTTTGGTTGAGGATGCTGTAAGATACGTTGCATATCTTTCATATCTATACGTAAAAGCTTATAGCTGCATTCAATGTGTACATTTTGGGGAAGAATAAAAAGAGTGTCGTTTTGATGCCCAACTGAGATGGAACCAGGAATGCTACCTCGAATACTCGTGATATGTGTAATTGCTTCCCGCGTGTACATATCTATCTTAGTGCTTGTGAGAAAATCAAAATCAATTGGATAATCTTGTTGCGGGCCATCCGCGGTAGTAAATGAAGTAACTCTAATAGATAGTGCCTCGAAAGCGGGGGAGATGCGACTATCGAATTCGTTGATTGTATCCATTAATTGCATATATTCCTCTCCTTGTGACAAACTTGTTTACTAAGAGGCAGACAATTAATGGGTGAGAGTTGCCTGCAAATAGTATTTTTTTATGGGTATCATTAATCATAATACAATTTATTACAAAATATGAATCTAAAAGCAATGATTTTTGTAAAAAAATAAGCGATATGTAAAAAAATAATAATACTTGCTCAGAGAAATTTAAGTAAAGAGGTGAGAAAAATGACAAAACGAAAGCGCCATGTTATTAAACATGATAATGTTGTTGTTTTTCCTGGCGCAGCCCAAACGTTAATTCGAGAGGGCCAAAGCTTTGCGGAGAATTATCAATATGAAGAAGCTGTAGCGTGCTTTGAAAAGGCGTTTTTATATGAAGAGGGAGATGAAGTAACGTTAAGTGCCTATGCGTATGCTTTATATGAAATCAAGGCGTATGTGAAAGCGAAAATAATATGTGAGAAGTTACTGGCGATGGGTACTACAATGTATGTAGAAGTAATGGAACTCTATATAACTATATGTATGCAGCTAAAGGAGTATCATCAAGTAGAGGCGTTAATTTCTGCGCTCATTGAAGAAAATGTACTGCCAGTGGAGCAACTTGAAAAATTTGAGCGTTTACAAAACTTGAATAGAGAAGTAGCGAGAAATCTTCAGCAAAAAGAAGATACACAGCAAATGATCGAACAACAAGAGTACGAATTGTCTCATTTTAGTGCGTTAACGCCAAATGAACAATCAATTCTTTTGCATCGCTTAATGGATACAAACGTCCGTCAATTAAAAGTAGCGTTGAAATCCATTATCGAAAGCCCTAATATCCATCCATTTGTACAAAGTTTGGCATTACTATTACTTGTGGAGCAAGAAGTATCTATTGAACTCAACGTCACAAAGTTTGAGCAGACAAAAACCATTAATCCTGTAGAATTGGTTTTGCCTAATCAGTTACCTCAGTATGGTCAAGTGAAAAAGATTATTGAGAGTAAATTAGAACAAGACCCATCGACGCTAGAAATGGTACAATATTTAATGGCAAAGCATGCCATTGTGACGTATCCGTTTGAATGGCATCCATTCGAAACGGATGATATTGCTTATAGTTACATCGATTTTGTACAAACGATGCTCGGTAAAGTACAGGAAATGGACTATGACATCATCGACTATTTACAAATGTTAGAAAAACTAACAGAACTACAGGAAGTATGAAATAAGTTGAAACTATACGCATCTATGATATACTAAAATGGTTGTCAAAATCGTAGTTACGAATGAATTGTCTAACATTTTAAACTTGATTATTTATTTGGAGGTATTTATACATGTCAGCAAAATGGGAAAAACAAGAAGGTAATATCGGTACTCTTACAATTGAAGTACCAGCTGCAGCAGTAGACGCAGCGATGGACCAAGCGTTCAAAAAAGTTGTAAAACAAATTAACGTACCAGGTTTCCGTAAAGGTAAAATGCCTCGTAAAATGTTTGAACAACGTTTCGGTATCGAATCTTTATACCAAGATGCATTAGAAATCATCGTACCAGATTCATATGCGAAAGCAATCGATGAAGCGGCTATTATGCCAGTTGACTATCCAGAAATCTCTGGTACAGAAAACTTCGTACATGGTCAAGATTTCACTTTCACTGCACAAGTAACTGTGAAACCAGAACCAAAACTTGGTGACTATAAAGGTCTAGAAGTAGCAAAACTTCCAGTTGAAGTAACTGACGAAGAAGTAGAAGCACAAATCACAGAACAACTAGCACGTAAAGCTGAACTTGAAATTAAAGAAGACGAAGCGATTGTTGAAGGCGATACAGCTGTTATCGACTTTGAAGGTTTTGTAGGCGAAGAAGCTTTTGAAGGTGGTAAAGGGGAAGACTATCCACTAGAAATCGGTTCAGGTTCTTTCATCCCAGGTTTTGAAGAACAAGTTGTAGGTTTAAAAGCTGGCGAAGCGAAAGACGTAGTCGTTACTTTCCCAGAAGAATACCACGCTGAAGAATTAGCTGGTAAAGAAGCTACTTTCAAAGTAACTGTAAAAGAAGTAAAAACAAAAGTTCTTCCAGAACTAAACGATGAGTTCGCGAAAGAATTAGATCCAGAAGTAGAAGGCGTAGAAGCATTACGTGCTAAAATTAAAGAAACAACTGCTACACAAAAACAAGCAGAATCAGATGCTGCACTACGTGATGAATTAGTGGAAAAAGCCGCAGAAAATGCTGAGTTTGAAGTACCAGCTGGTATGGTTAACTCTGAAACTGATCGTATGCTACAAGAGTTTGGCCAACGTTTACAAACACAAGGTATGAACTTAGACCTTTATTACCAATTCTCTGGTCAAACAGAAGAAGATTTACGTGGTCAAATGAAAGAAGAAGCTGAAAGCCGTGTACGTGTTTCGTTAACACTTGAAGCTATCGCAGAAGCTGAAAAAATTGAAGCTACTGAAGCTGACATTGAAGCAGAATTAGAAAAAATGGCTGCTCAATTCAACATGACTAAAGAACAAATTACTGGCGCTTTAGGCGGTACTGCAGTTCTTGAAAATGACATTAAAATTCAAAAAACAGTTGAATTTTTAGTAGAAAACGCTAAAATTACGGAATAAGATTTTTGTAACTAGATAGCAAATTTATAAGAAAACAAGGTACGGCATTTTACCGTGCCTTGTTTTATAACACATACATTTTAGGTCTACGCTAAGCTTCTTCTATTTCTTTTTTAGAATCTTCATAATTTTATGTTAGGAAAAGTAAGAAGCCTTAGCACTTTTCTTATACATAGTATTGTTGTTTGACTTATCACACGATGCTAAATTTTAACTTCATTCAGCAGATGTTCTCGAAGCGGATTGTATACACAAAGTTGTATGTGCTAAAAACGTTTAAACTAAGAGACAAGATTGTCCACCCACTTTTAGTGGAAATAGACATCAAAGGGTTTTTCCGTGCAATGAAATAACAAACCCCTGCTGAATGAAGTTAAGCCACAGGCGGATATTACGGGTTTTGAAGGGTGTTATTTTTAAATGTTAGCTTAATTTTACACGGTGAAGGTTAACTAGTTGTGATTTAGCAAGTCAAAGCACGCTTCAAAATATGGACGTAATTATGCAGAAGCGTAATTGATGCAGTCAATTTATTTGATAATGATTCAATAATCTTGTAAGATTGTTGCTTGAATAGGGGTGAAACATATTGTTCAAATTTAATGATGAAAAAGGCAATTTAAAATGCTCATTTTGTGGAAAGCCACAAGAACAGGTGCGTAAACTAGTTGCAGGGCCTGGAGTTTATATTTGTGATGAATGTATCGAGCTTTGTTCAGAAATCGTTGTAGAGGAACTAGGTGTTGAGGAAGAGATTGAATTCCAAGATATTCCAAAACCAAAAGAAATCTTATCGATTTTAAATGAGTATGTAATTGGACAAGAGCGTGCTAAAAAAGCCTTAGCGGTTGCGGTTTATAATCACTACAAACGTATCAATACAAATAGTAAAATTGATGATGTAGAATTAGCAAAATCGAACATTGTGTTAATCGGCCCAACTGGTAGCGGTAAAACATTGTTAGCTCAAACATTAGCGCGTATATTAAACGTTCCTTTCGCAATTGCGGATGCTACTTCTCTAACAGAAGCTGGTTATGTAGGTGAGGACGTAGAAAATATTTTATTAAAATTAATCCAATCTGCAGACTATGATATTGAACGTGCAGAAAAAGGCATTATTTATATCGATGAAATCGATAAAGTTGCTCGTAAATCAGAAAACCCATCAATTACCCGTGACGTTTCTGGTGAAGGTGTTCAACAAGCACTTCTGAAAATTTTAGAAGGAACTGTTGCAAGTGTGCCACCACAAGGCGGACGTAAGCATCCACACCAAGAATTTTTACAGATTGATACAACAAATATTTTATTCATCGTAGGTGGAGCATTTGATGGTATTGAATCTATTATCAAGCGCCGTCAAGGTGAGAAAATAATTGGCTTCGGTTCAGATCCAAATAAAGTAGAAGTGGATGAAGGTTCACTAATGTCGAAGCTGATTCCAGAGGATTTACTGAAATTTGGTCTTATTCCGGAATTCATTGGTCGTTTGCCAGTACTTGCGAGTCTTGAACAATTAAACGAGTCTGCGCTTGTGCAAATTTTAACCGAGCCAAAAAATGCGCTAGCGAAGCAATATCAAAAAATGCTTGAGCTAGATGGTGTTGAGCTTGAGTTTGATGAAGGTGCCCTTTCAGAAATTGCCAAAGAAGCAATAGAACGTAAAACAGGTGCACGTGGTCTTCGTTCAATTATTGAGTCAACAATGCTAGAAGTAATGTACGAACTACCATCACGTGATGACGTGAAAAAATGTATCATTACAGCAAAAACAATTACGGATAAAGAAAAACCGAAATTGCTTCTTGAAGATGGCACTGAACTCGATGAAGGTAGCGACACAAAAACTTCAGCATAATGAACAGACTTGGCTGTCTATTGTTATGGGATAAAGAGTAACTTAGCTGACTTCGATTGTGCAATATTCGCACATATCGACAGTCAGCTTTTTATTCATACATAAAGCCAACTGTAAATAGATGAAATTTTTGGCTCGTTTGATTAGATAGTGTGAATCCATTATTTAGACACATACTAGTAGCGCGGGATTGTAAACAAAATTTTGACGGAGGTGAATACCCGCATGGTGACAATACAAAAAACAACAAATATACCATTATTGCCTTTACGTGGACTTTTAGTATACCCCTCAATGGTGTTACATATTGATGTGGGTAGAAATCGTTCTGTAGCAGCGCTGGAACAAGCGATGTTAGAGGACCAATTGATTTTATTGGTAACACAAAAAGAAATGCATGATGAACAGCCGGAAGAACAAGATTTATATGCAGTTGGTACGATGGCATATGTAAAGCAAATGCTAAAATTACCGAATGGAACACTCCGTATTTTAGTGGAAGGTGTAGCACGCGCAACATGGTCGAACTACCAAGCGTTAGAAAAATATACTGTTGTTGATATCGATGTCAAGGAAGAAACTGCTGATAAAGATGTTGAAACACAGGCTTTAATGCGTACGTTGTTAACGTATTTCGAAAGATACGCGAAATCCTCCAATAAAATTACGACAGAAACAATTAATACAGTTACTGATATTGAAGAGCCAGGCCGTTTGGCAGACATTATTGCGTCACATTTGCCATTTAAAATTGCAGATAAACAGGAAGTATTAGAAATGCTAACCGTAAAAAAGCGTTTAGATCATTTAATAATACGCCTGCATGATGAACAAGAAGTACTGGATTTAGAAAAGAAAATTAATACAAAAGTGAAGCAATCTATGGAGCGAACGCAAAAAGAATATTACCTACGTGAACAAATGAAAGCTATTCAAACAGAGCTTGGGGATCGTGAAGGAAAAACAGGCGAGGTTGCAGAATTACGCAAACGTATTGATGAAACTGGTATGCCAGAATCGACAAAAGAAGTAGTACTTAAAGAACTCGATCGTTATGAAAAACTTCCGGGAGCAAGTGCTGAAAGTGGCGTTATTCGTAATTACATTGATTGGGTAGTTTCGTTACCGTGGACAAAGGCAACTGAGGACCGCATGAATATTGCTCATGCTGAAGAAATTTTAAATCGAGATCACGATGGTTTAGAAAAAGTAAAAGAACGTGTACTTGAATATTTGGCGGTTCGACAGTTAAGAAACTCATTACGCGGACCAATTTTATGTTTAGCTGGACCTCCTGGTGTTGGTAAAACCTCTTTAGCACGTTCAATTGCCGAGAGCCTAGATCGTAAATTTATTCGAATTTCATTAGGCGGCGTTCGTGATGAATCAGAAATTCGTGGGCATCGACGCACTTATGTAGGTGCCATGCCAGGCCGTATTATTCAAGGCATGAAAAAAGCTGGTACTATTAATCCGGTTTTCTTATTGGATGAAATTGATAAAATGTCTAATGATTTCAGAGGAGATCCTGCAGCCGCGATGTTGGAAGTTCTAGACCCTGCACAAAATAATACATTTAGCGATCACTACATCGAAGAACCTTATGATTTATCGAACGTGTTATTTATTGCAACTGCCAATGATTTGAGCACAATTCCTGCACCATTACTAGATCGTATGGAAATCATTTCGATTGCGGGCTATACAGAAATTGAAAAAGCACAAATCACAAAAAATCATTTAATTCCTAAACAATTAAAAGAACATGGTCTGAAGAAAACACAAGTTGTTCTAAAAGATGAGGCTGTGCTAGATATTATTCGTTATTATACACGTGAAGCAGGGGTTCGTGGTTTGGAACGTCAAATTGCGACACTTTGCCGTAAAATCGCAAAAATTATTGTTTCTGGCGAAAAAAAACGTGTGACGGTAAGTTCAAAATCCTTAGAGGATTTACTTGGAAAGCATCGTTTCCGTTATGGACAAGCTGAGAAAGAAAACCAGGTCGGAGTGGCAACTGGACTTGCGTATACTACTGTTGGTGGGGATACGCTACAAATTGAGGTTTCATTAACTCCTGGCAAGGGCAAAATACAGCTGACAGGGAAGCTTGGAGATGTCATGAAGGAATCAGCGCAAACAGCCCTATCCTATGTACGTACGAAAATGGAGGATCTTGGAGTGGATGCAGAATATTTTGAAACGCATGATATTCATATTCACGTACCTGAAGGCGCAGTGCCAAAAGATGGACCTTCTGCTGGCATTACAATGGCTACAGCGATTGTCTCTGCGATTTTACACCGCCCAATTCGTCGTGAAGTTGGTATGACTGGTGAAATTACGCTGCGTGGTCGTGTGCTACCAATCGGTGGCTTGAAAGAAAAAACGCTCAGTGCCCATCGAGCAGGACTAACGACAATTATCTGCCCGCAAGATAATGAGCGGGATATTGAAGATATTCCTGAAAGTGTGCGTGAGCAACTTACATTTAAACTAGTGTCGTCTGCTGATGAAGTATTAGCATATGCACTGGACGGAGGTTTTTAAAGAAATGAAAGTCCATAACGTCGAAATGGTCATAAGTGCAGTAAGACCAGACCAATATCCAGAAGATGGACTGCCAGAATTTGCATTAGCAGGTCGTTCCAATGTTGGGAAATCATCATTTATCAATCGCATGATTGGTCGTAAAGCATTAGCACGTATCTCTTCTAAACCGGGGAAAACACAAACGCTAAACTTTTATAAAATCGAGGAGCAACTCTTTTTCGTCGATGTTCCAGGCTATGGCTATGCGAAAGTATCCAAAACTGAGCGTGAAGCATGGGGGAAAATGATTGAGCGCTATATTACTGGGCGTGAGGAATTAAAAGCAGTTGTTCAAATTGTTGATTTACGTCATCCGCCAACTGCTGATGATTGTATGATGTATGATTTCTTGAAGCATTACAATATCCCGTGTATTGTGATTGCTACGAAGGCAGATAAAATTCCAAAAGGTAAATGGGATAAACATAAGAAAGTTGTCAAGGAAACCCTCGATATGGATAGAAATGATCCTTTAGTTGTGTTCTCTTCTGAAAAAGGAATCGGATTTGAAGAAGCTTGGCATCTTATCGAAAATAAAATGTAATAAAAAAACATCTATTGCGTCTAAGGTTTAGGACAGTAGATGTTTTTTATTTGTCTTCGTATTAACGATTGCTTGAACAAAGATTTGCAGATTTTACATATGCAAATGTAGCGTTAATTTCTTTGCGCTAGAGACAAGTCCTTTTATTTGTGATGCAGTATGAAAATTGGTAGAAATACGGGGAAATGACTTGATGAACGAAAACTTTATCCGATAAATTAGATAGGAGGTGGACTAAATGGATATTGCAGCTTTATCTATCGCAATGAATCAAGCAAGTCTAATGCAAAACGTATCTTTAGCAGTGACAAAACAAGCAATGGATATGCAACAACAAAATACCGAGCAGTTAGTAGAAATGTTAGATGCTCCACATCCAACAGCCGGACATACAATTGACATTCAAGTATGATAATGGCGAGGTAGCTTGAATTTGGAAGCTACCTCTGTCTTTATGTCTAATAGTAATTTCGAAATTAAATAGAATAGTGTTAAAATGAAACTTTTTCAATAAGAAAAACTACCAATAATACGATATACTATTCATAAATAACAAATTTTTAAGGAGGCGGGAATTGTTGAAGAAGATTCCATACATATTTATGATTTTGTTACTACTTGCTCTTGGGCTTCCATCAGGACAAACTGCACAAGCTGCACAGTTAGTAACAGGGACCTTCGTGGATGTGACATATTCTGAATATGCGAATACCAACGGAGAAATAGAAAAGGCACTAAGTAAAATTACGTTGCAAAATGCGAGCGGTAGAACAGTAACGTACAACATTAATAATAATACTCGCCTGTATATTAATAACACGGAAACTTCTATTGAGGGCTTTAAGATGGGCATGAAAGTAGAAGCAGAAGTCTCACTTCGTAATGTCGTGGAGCTTCGAGGTACTTCCAATACTTCAGAAGAAACGACAACAGTTGTACAAAATGCTACAACTATTGCTGGAGTAGTAACAAGCATTGATCCTAATGGCATGTTCATAATGGTGAAGCCAGACATTGGCCAAGAAACAACGTACTATATTAACAAGGATACAAGCTATCAAAAAAACTCATCGTCTGTTGATATTAGTGCAATGTATGTAGGCGATCGAGTAAAGCTGAGTCTTAAAAACACAAGTACCTCAATCGTAACAAAAGTAAATATTAGTGAGTCTGGTACTTTAGTAGAAAATCTTTATAAAGGCGAAATACAGGCAGTTAATGCTAACGCAAATAAACTGACTGTAAAAAATCAGCATGCCTTTGTGAACTGGCAATTTGGGGCACAGACAACAACTGCTTTAACAACGATGAATTTTACTTCAAAAGTACCGATTTACGTAGGTAATACTAAAATTGAAAAAGGTCAATTGAAAAACTACATTGGCAGTGAAGCGTATTATGCAACTGTTAAGCAGTTTGGCAAAGAAGTTATAGAAAAAATTGTGCTGTTAAAAAACAATGAACGCACTTACTATGAACCGATGCTTGCTGTTGATACAAACTATCAATTCTTAAAGCTAAAAACAGCCGGCACAATGTACTTCCATGACGGAACAATTTTGATTCGTAATAATCGTTTAATCGAACCAACAGGATTATTAGCTTACGGGACTGCGTTTGTTATTTCCGACGGTGCTGCTCGCGACCACTATGCACAGGTTGTACAAGTGACAAGTGATAGCTTTATGTCACCAAACTTAGCAACGCACGATTTATACTATGGTCGATTATCTCAAGCAGATGGCTATTTAATCGAAATTGATGATGCAATAAAAATTGAGTCGAATGTCTTTAAGGATACAGATAAAGTAGTACTTTCAGTTAGCAATACGACAAAGGCAAAGGTTGATGATGGTAATAAAACATACACTGTTATGCCGGATATTGAGCTTTATTTATCTGAAGGGGATTATGGTTACTTCTATGTAAAAGATGGCCATGTTCAAGCTCTTCATATTTTAGACAATGCAAAACCGGTGGCACCGTTAATGCTTGCAGGTAAGCTGCAATCGGTTAAATCAACTTATCCAGCCGTTATCAATGTGAAGAGTGTTAGTCAATGGCAGAATGGTCGTTGGTATGAGGCTGGTGAAATGATTGATATGAATATAGACCAAGCTACACTAATCAAAGCAGGTAAAGTCATTCAACCTTCGGATTTAAAACCTTCCGATCGTTTAGTTGTATTATCTGATCGATTTGTCAAAGCGCATTTCATTTTAGTTGATTAATAAAGTTAGAGAGTTGCTTTATACGTAAATATTAAGCCGTAATTTAATCTCTCGTAAATGATTTAGAAAAGACAAAGAATCTGCGCAACTCCTGAGGGAAAGTAAGCCAAGCAAGAAGCGGCTGTAGTGGATTGCAACTTACCCCGCAGCATGTGAGCAGGTTCTTGTCTTTTATGTATGTACTAGACTTATAAGAAAAGCCACATCTAGGCATTTTAGAAAAGAGGGACAAAAAACGAATGCGAAATCATATATCGAAGATAGTGTTAGCATTTCTTGTAGTATTCGTTATTGTGGCGAATATCTCAGTAGATGTTTCTGCTGCTTCAGCAGAAACGACAGGTGCTGTAAAAAATGAATATACATATGAAGAAGCTGTGTTCATTACAGGAACACCTATCGTATTTAAAGGTACTAGTAAAGACATCAAAATTACCCAAAAAGAAACAAAAGGAAAATTAACAGAAACGTATAGCTTAAAATTAACAGCAAGCACGGGTGCTACACTGACTCGAAATATTGCTTACGAATCAGATGTTGTAGATTATGCAACGATTGGCCAAAAGACATCGAATGGCATTGTAAAAAAATACTCTGAGAAAATAGTTGTAGGTAATATAACTTATACATTGGTAGACTTCCAATTCTCCCAAGGAACAGTGACAGATAATCGTGCAGCCTCTGATTATTTTTCAGGGAATGTAATTTCAAGAAAAACTTACGCATATCAAACCGGAAGTGGAAGAAATGCCAAAAAAAATACGGTAACAGTGGATACTGATAGTCGTCACGTCGGCTATGAAAACTTCTGGGGTGCAACAGAAACACAAATTACAGAATCTATTTATTCTTATAGCAATGGTACGACAAGTCATGTTAAAAATCGTTTATCTACAAGCAAATCTCGTGTCATAAATTATGAGGAAAATCCAGCTAGTCTAGCAAGTTTTGACGGAGGTTATGCAGTTGTAAGTGAAAAGGATGTTATATCCGAATACACATATGACTTAGCATCTGGTGCAAAAGGGACAGTTGACCTGGATACAGAATTTATGCCAACAATTGAACGTTTAATCATTCCTAAATTTCGTGATTTAACGAATCATTATGCGAAAGACGCAATCGATAAATTATATTCTTTAGGTATTTATACAGATGCAAGTAATTTCTTCTCACCAAATACACCAATGAAACGTATTGACTTTACGGTTGCAATTGGTAAGGCTGTTGATTTACGTGTAATGGAAGAAAAGAAATCCAAGAAAACGACAACAACAAGTGTTTTTAAAGATGTGAAACGAACAGTAAAAGATTACCCATACATTGAATCAGCCGTAAATAAAGGCATTATTAAAGGTGTAACATCAGATTATTTCAAGCCAGACAACGCATTAACACGTGCACAGGCTGCCGCAATATTCGTACGTGCATTAGGGCTGGAAAACAAAGCTCCAGACCCAGGTTATATTACGAAATTTGTTGATGATGCGCAAATTCCAGACTATTCACGTGACGGAATATATATCGTCAATGAATTAGGTTTAATGACAGGTGATCCTGTAACAGGTAAGTTTAATCCAAATCAACCGTTAACACGTGCGCAAGCATCTGTTATGCTTGATCGTTTCTTGAATTATTTAGAAAATGACTTAAAACAAAACTATCGAGACGATGTATTGTTCTTTAACTAAAGAAAGGGCTGAAATGAATGACATATGCTAAAAAAGCATTGCTATTGCTTGCTTGTTTCGTACTCGTCTTAATGACAGTGACGCCAACTACCCTAGCTGCTACAACAATTCAGGATGTTCCGACGAATAATAGTAAGTACAAAGCAATTTCTTGGGCAGTCGATAATGAATTACTATCATTGAATGCTGCAAATAACTTTTTACCGAATGAACAAGTAGCAGAACGAGATCTTGTGACAATGTTTGCAAAGCTCGATAAAAACTATGCATTAACATATAACGAAAGTGTTGCTTATAATTTTTATAGTGAATTTTATTTACCGCTTGAAGGTACTTATGTCGCGACAAATCGTTCAAAAACGATTACCCGTGGACATTTTGCTCGCATATATGCGGCGTTTAAAGGTTTAGATTTAGACGAGCCTCAAGCAGTCCAATATTTGTATACGAATGATATTTCTACAGGTAACACGGGTAAAAAAACATTTGCTGATTTTAATCCGTCTACGAAACTTACACGTAGTGATGTAGCAGAATTTTTATATCGCAGTGTACAAAACGGTTCATTTGCGGTACAAGGGTTAAAGCGTACAGCAACAGGCCGTGATAATGACAAAATTACTTTGCCTGCAGGTTTTATGGGTTCAAATAGTTCAGAATTTGAGGAACCAAAGGATAATAACAATGATTTTACGGGGCCAGAATATGTAAATAATGCATTACAAAGTATTGATGTTGACAATCCGGATTTAATTGCCAATGATCTAGATACAACACTTATTACGGTATCGTTAAAGGCATGTAATGGAGATCCAATTGCGGACGATAAATCCTATACATTCCGAGTGACATCATCGTATGGTGCGAAGATTGTTGACACGTCCGGTGATGCTGTACGAAACGTACAATCAGATGGCTCTACGGTATCAGCGATTGTAGTAGCTCCTAAACTAACTAAATCTGTGCGTGATACAATTTCTTTTGAACTGATTAACAATACTGATCCGAGTATGAAATGTCTTGTAGGAGAAAAATTAAATGCACAAGTTCGTTATGCACCTCAACCTGAGATGCGTATCGATTTTGAAGTATATGATCCAGCTAACTTAGATGATGGTGATGGAAATGTAACACCACCATATGTACCATACGAAAAATTACCTGAATTCTTTACAGAAAACATTGTTAATGTCCATTGGATTGACCCAGAAGATAAATTATTTAGTATCGGACAGCAAACAAATGTGACAACGCCGTTAGGAAATGTGCAGAATATGTATTTACAATACGGTGGTAGTGATACAAAATATCCTGCATTGGGCTATGAAAATGCAATTTTGCAATTTGAAAACTATAATATTTCGGTTTGGCTCTTTGAAACAATCATTCAGAAGAGACTGGACAATTCTGTAAATAAAGATAATACAATCGAGATTATGTATATGATTTCAGAAGATGGTCGTCCAATTTATCGAATTCAGGGAATTGATGATGATATAGCATCGCAAGTAGAAAACATCAATCCTGTTGGCTCTATCATACAGCTGATGAGCTATATGCCAGAGGAAAAACAACTAACTCTCGAACACTATGATAGTGTGATGAAAATTTATGCGATTTTAACAAGTTTAAGTAACTATGACCGTACAGTATTATTGAAATATCAAGGTGGTAAATTACTTGGACAAGTAGAGGCCTATAAAAAGCGCGTGGATGCATTAAAGGAAAGTGAAGAAGAAGCGTCGAGACCATCTGGTAAAGACCGTTATACGAAAGTTATGGTAACACTTGTAAGTCCAGGTGGCGAAATTATTACGGACTATCAGGGAACAGTTAAAATCAAATTTGATGGTGTTGAAAAAACAGCGTCCTTTATCACAAATACGTCAAATTCTGTAGATAATACTGGTAGTCCGGGAACTGCTGTAGCGTATTTTGACTCCATTATTTATGGGAAATCCAAAATAGAAGCTAAGCTAGTCAATAAAGTAGATCCACGTTATGCAACAATTTTAAAGAACTTAATAGATAAAACGATTACAAAAGAAATTTTCACAAATCCTTACTTTAGTAAAAATGCATGCTCGTTAGCAACTGAAGTTGCCTATGTAGTCGATTATTCGTCTTCTATGAAACGTATAGATAAAACAAATTATCGTGGTAAGAAAACAATTGAATTAATCGATCAAATTAAGGCGAAAAATAATATCGTCATTGAAACAAACACGAGTGCGAATGTATTAGGAGAAGGTACTATTGAAAATGTCTTAAAGAAAGACCTTTATCGCACTTCGAAAGACAAAGGGGCAACGGATATTTTTGCTGGTATTGAGATAGCACTTTCAAAGTTCTCGAATGATACAAAAACTTCCAAGTCTATTGTTGTTGTTTCAGACGGTAAAACAAGTAAAGCAAAAATGACTAAAGTACTGAATGATGCGAAAAAGAAAGGCGTTAAAATTTACACAGTTAGTATGGGTAAGAAAAATCAAATCAATGAGGCAATACTAACACAATTAGCGTCAGAAACAGGTGGTGCATATTATCATGCAATTGATAATCTACAATTACACCAAGTGTATCAAAAACTAATTGATGCAATTTTATGTAAAACAACACCTTCAAGTTGCATTAATCCTGAAGATTTATTTGAAGAGTCAACAGTATCTCTGCGCAAAGGGTATATTACGATGAATGCAAGAATTGATGGCAATTGTCCTGGTGTAGCAAGTGTCAGTGTACGTTACTCTTCTGTTAGTGGAGACGTTAAATTTGAGCTGACGAAGCGTAGCGATAGCGTTTATATGTTAACGAAGACAGTACAGACAATGCAGGACTTCAAAGTAAATGGCGAAATAGAGTTTTTAGCCTATGATAACGAAGGTAATTTGCTAGCTCTGAAAACTGTTACAATTAGCAATTAAGAGGTAAACTGCTCCTAGATGATAGAAGCAATCAACTTGACGACAAAAGGCATTCAGAATGATCATCATATTCTGAGTGCCTTTTTCCATGTCGTTTAAAATGGCACGAAGTCAGCCATGCTTAAAGTGAGTAGAGTGCTAATTTCATCCATTATGCCATCATTGGACTTCGCCATGTTCAGTTAGCAAGTTTTTTTAAATAAATCGCAGCAAAAGTAAACATTACTTGCATGAACAATTCGTCGTTACAGGGCAAATTTCCCTGCGAAGCATAGCATAAGCAAAAGGCTACGCAGGAGCATAGCGACAAGGAGGCTGAAGCCTTTGCGAAAAGTGTCCGTGTAACGGAAATCAACGGGTTCATATAAATACTTCTATTTGAAAAGAAATATGACTGTAAACTAACACGAATTTTGGAGTCTGTCTTCAGTCTGACTGCTCTTAGATTCTAGCAGCAGATTTTTAATTTGAAACAATACGTATAATTTGTTACACTTAGTTTATAATAATTCTAATGTAGAAAGTTGAATTATAGTTCTTCATGACATGTTCACAAATTTTAGATGAACTCTTGTCGAACTGTGCTATAATGAGATTTGTGAATTAGAACGTGTGAGGTGTTATTCATGCATACCATCGTAGTAGGCCTGAATTATAAATCAGCGCCAGTTGAGATTCGTGAGAAGTTATCTTTCATAGAAAGTGAACTACCACAAGCAATGGAAGCGCTACAAAAACAAAAAAGTATATTAGAAAACGTCATTGTTTCGACATGTAACCGCACAGAAATTTATGCAGTGGTAGACCAATTGCATACAGGGCGTCATTTTGTGAAACAATTTTTAGCTAAATGGTTCGACTTGCCTGTGGAGACATTTTCTTCGTATTTAACAATTCGTGAAGAAGATGAGGCATTAGAACATTTATTTAAGGTAACAGCTGGAATTGATTCAATGGTTCTTGGTGAAACGCAAATTTTAGGACAAGTAAAGAAAAGCTTCTTGAATGGACAAGAGATTGGGACGACAGGTACGGTTTACAATCAGTTATTTAAACAAGCAGTCACATTTGCGAAGCGTGCACATAACGAAACAGCCATTGGTGAAAATGCGGTGTCAGTTTCTTATGCAGCTGTAGAATTAGCCAAGAAAATCTTCGGTTCTTTACAGCGCAAACATGTGGCAATTTTAGGTGCAGGTAAAATGGGTGAACTTGCTATTGAGAACTTATATGGTAGTGGTGTAGGAAAAGTGACAGTCATTAACCGTACATTTGAAAAAGCAGAAAGTTTAGCTGCAAAGTTCCATGGTGAAGCAAAATCAATGAAGGAATTACAGTGTTCATTATTGGAGGCAGATATTCTAATAACGTCTACTGGTGCAACAGATTTTGTCATTGACTATGAATTAATGCAATTTGTTGAACGTTTACGTAAAGGTAAACCATTATTTATGGTAGACATTGCGGTTCCTCGCGATATCGATCCACGTGTTGGAGAGCTACCAAATGTTTTCTTATATGATATAGATGATTTACAAGGCATTGTAGAGGCAAACCTAGCAGAGCGTGAACGTGCTGCAGTTGAAATTACACAAATGATTAATCATGAAGTTGTGCAATTTAAAGATTGGTTTGCAACACTTGGTGTCGTGCCAGTCATCTCTGCATTACGTAAAAAAGCAAATCATATTCAAGCAGAAACAATGAGCAGTATTGAAAATAAAATGCCAGATTTAACGGATCGCGAACGTAAAATTTTAAGTAAGCATACAAAATCCATTATAAATCAATTGTTAAAAGAGCCTATTTTACAGGCTAAAGAAATGGCAAATTCACCGAAAGCGAATGAACAATTGCGTTTATTCCAACAAATTTTTGGTATTGAGGATGCTGTAGAGGCAGAAGTTGAAGCAATGAGTAAGCAAGAAATCGAGCGTAAAGAACGATTACAGCAAACTTCTGCTGAGACAAACTATTCTTTCTAATTTCAAAAAACAGCTTGAGTATCGAAATTGAAGCGGTAGCAACAAATTTTTTACGCGAAAGCGAAGCGACAATAGTAAATCTTTTTCCGTGCCGAAAGCGTCAGCGGCAGGTGCAAACGGGCGCGAAAGCGCCTTTTTTTATTGGCATTACATGAGGCGTTTTCGTATCTGTATGGTAAACTAAGGATACGAAAACGTCTTTGTTTTCTAGGCTGAAGTACTATTGAAGTCACTTTAGTAATTTTTGATATAAAGAAGGGATGTCTATTGGCTGATTTGACAATGACAAGGCTCTACGAAGTGATGATCGTCTTGTATGCGATCAGTCTTGTATTTTACTTTACTGATTACTTTTATAAACAAGTACGAGCAAGGCGGATTGCGTTTTGGCTAGTTTCATTTGTATGGGTAATTCAAAGTGCCATTATTTTATTAACGTTTGTGGAAACGAAGAGATTTCCAATATTATCCTTATATGAAGGGATTCTGTTCTACTCATGGCTATTAGTGACGTTGTCAATTATTCTTCATTGTATAGCGAGGGTAGATTTGCCGGTATTTATCATTAATATACTAGGATTTGTGTTCGCTAGTATTTTTACATTTATGCCGAAACGGCCGACTGGAGCAGTAGGCGAAACTTTAATTTCAGAAATGCTCTTTATTCATATTTCCTTTGCGATATTATCGTACGCTGCTTTTACGCTGACATTTGTTTTTGCGATATTGTATTTAGTTTTATATCGTTTACTGAAACAAAAAAAATGGTCACATTTATGGACGCGTTTACCATCATTGCAACAAACGAGCAATTGGATGAATGTTTCATTTTATGTGGGCATTCCAATGTTATTTATAAGTTTAATTTTAGGGTTTGAATGGGCACTATTAACTTTAGAGAGTTTATCTATTTTTGATGCGAAGATAATAGGGTCCTTTATCATATTAGTTTTGTATTGCTGTATTTTATATGTGAATCGTAAAGGTAAGCTGACAGGTACAAATTATGCGTGGGTGCATATTTACGCGTATTTATTAGTTGTCGCCAATTTCTTTTTAGGAAGTAGTTTATCTCGATTCCATTTATGGTATTAGAAGAAAGGTTGGAGACTGGTGAGAAAAATTATTGTAGGTTCTAGGAGAAGTAAGCTCGCATTAACACAAACGAATTGGTTCATTAATGAATTAAAGGCAGCAGGTGTGCCATTTGAATTTGAGGTAAAGGAAATTGTCACAAAAGGCGATCAAATTTTAGATGTTCAACTTTCTAAAGTTGGTGGCAAAGGGCTCTTCGTAAAAGAGATAGAACAAGCACTTTATGACAAAGAAATTGACTTTGCGGTGCATTCAATGAAGGATATGCCTGCAGTATTGCCAGAGGGCCTAGTGATTGGCTGTATCCCACCACGTGAAGATGCGCGTGATGCTTTTATTTCAAAAGGACATATAAAATTTGCCGATCTGCCAGCAGGGTCTGTTGTTGGGACTAGTTCGCTTCGTCGCAGTGCTCAGCTCTTAACAGTGCGCCCAGATATAGAAATAAAATGGATTCGCGGCAATGTGGATACACGTTTAGCGAAACTAGAAACAGAAGAATATGATGCCATTATATTAGCAGCAGCAGGATTAAAACGCCTTGGTTGGAGCGATGATGTTGTCACTGAATTCTTATCTGTAGAAGATTGTTTACCAGCGGTAGCGCAGGGATCGTTAGGCATTGAATGCCGCGAAGATGATGCTGAGCTATTAACGGAACTAGCTAAATTAACAGATAATGCAACATGGCAAGAAGCACATGCAGAACGTGCCTTTTTGGCGGCTATGGATGGTGGCTGTCAAGTACCTATCGCAGGGTATGCAAAAACAAATGGGGAAGAAATTACACTTACAGGTTTAGTTGCTGCACCTGATGCTTCGGTGATTTATAAAGAAACTGTAGTAGGTTCAAAACCAGAAATAATTGGAAAAGAACTTGCTGATATTTTAACGAAGCAAGGGGCCTTTGATTTAATTCAACGTGTGAAGGCAGAGCAAGATGCAAAATAGTTTACCTTTAAAAGGTAAAAAAATAATTTTGACAGGTACATCTAAAACTTCCGCAATTATTGATGACATAACAACTTTAGGTGGCCAAGTAGTTATTACCCCATTGATTGAAACCTGCGAACTCATAGATAGAAATGATGATGTGCATTTAGAATTTGCACGTCAATTTAAGTGGCTAATTTTTACGAGTCAAAATGCAGTAGATGCCTTCGCTAGTAAAATGAACCGATTTAATTTAAACGCAAGGCATTTTCAAGGGAAAATTGCATCTATCGGTACGAAAACAACTGAAGCGTTAGAACAACTAGGCTTTCATGTCAGCTTTATGCCTTCCGTGTTTAGTGCAGATGTATTTGTCAAAGAATTTCCAAGTGTAGCGGGAGAAAATCCAACGTGTTTATTTATTCGTGGTGAAAAAGCGAAAAAGACATTAAAGGAAGGCTTACCGTTTGAACTAAAAGAATGGACGGTCTATGAAACGATTGAACGTCACGACCAAAAACAAGTAATTATCAACTGTATTCGTGCACACGAGGATGTAACAGTGATTTTTGCTAGCCCGTCTGCTGTTGATGTGTATGCCATGGATGTAGCATCAGTAATAGGCTGGGAAGCAACTCGTGTAGCAGCAATCGGTCATATTACAGAGGCAGCGATTTTAAATCATGGTGCTACTGTGGATATAATGCCCAGTGTATATACAATGCAAGCAGTCATCGAGGAAATAATGAAAGTAGAGGAAAGAACATGACACAATTACAATTTCAAAGACATCGTCGTTTGCGCTCAAGTGCAGCGATGCGAGCTATGGTAAAAGAAACTTACTTACACAAAGAAGACTTAATTTATCCGATTTTCGTCATTGAAGGCGAAAATATTAAAAAAGAAGTTCATTCTATGCCAGGTGTTTTCCAATTTTCTTTAGATAACCTTGGTGCTGAAATTGATGAAGTTGTGGCTTTAGGGATTCCAGCAGTTATTTTATTTGGCTTACCAGCAGAAAAGGATGCAGTGGGAACAGGCGCATTCCATGATCATGGTATCGTGCAAGAAGCTACCCGTCTTATTAAAGCACAACATCCAGAACTTTTGGTAATTGCGGATACATGCCTTTGTGAATTTACCGATCATGGCCACTGTGGCTTAATTGAAGGCGACCAAATTTTAAATGATTCTTCACTAGACTATTTAGCACGCACAGCAGTATCTCAAGCTAAAGCGGGAGCAGATATTATTGCACCATCCAATATGATGGATGGTTTCGTCACAGCAATTCGTGCCGGATTAGACGAAGCGGGTTTTGAAAATGTGCCGATTATGTCTTATGCAGTAAAATATGCTTCAAGCTATTATGGTCCATTCCGTGATGCAGCTGACGGAGCACCCCAATTTGGAGATCGTAAATCATACCAAATGGATCCATCGAACCGTATGGAGGCATTCCGTGAAGCGGAATCAGACATTGTAGAAGGTGCGGATTTCTTAATTGTTAAGCCAGCTCTTAGCTATTTAGACATTATTCGTGATGTAAAAAACAACTTCACATTACCGATTGTTGCTTATAACGTTTCAGGCGAATATGCAATGATTAAGGCCGCAGCTATTAATGGCTGGATTGAAGAAAAAAAAGTAGTGCTTGAAACATTACTAGGCATGAAGCGTGCAGGTTCTGATCTAATCATTACGTACCATGCAAAAGATGTAGCACGTTGGCTGGAGGAGAAAAAATGACGCGTTCTTATGAAAAATCAAAACAAGCATATGCAGAAGCTCTAAATTTAATGCCAGGTGGCGTAAATAGCCCAGTACGAGCATTCAAATCAGTAAACATGGATCCAATTTTCATGGAGTCTGGTCACGGTGCGATTATTAAAGATATTGATGGCAATGAATACATCGATTATGTATTATCATGGGGCCCGCTAATTCTAGGGCATACCCACCCTGAAGTTGTAAAAGCGATTGCTGAAACAGCAGCGAAAGGCTCTTCTTTTGGCGCGCCGAGCTATACAGAAAATAGACTAGCGAAATTAGTATTGGATCGTTTACCTGGTATGGAAATGATTCGTTTTGTGTCATCAGGAACAGAGTCAACGATGTCTGCCCTACGTGTAGCACGTGGTGTTACTGGGCGCGATAAAATATTAAAATTTGAAGGCTCATACCATGGCCATGGCGACTCATTACTTATTAAAGCAGGTTCTGGTGTGGCGACATTAGGTTTACCTGATAGCCCTGGTGTACCAGCAGACATTGCGCGTAATACATTAACAGTGGCGTACAATGATCTAGACGGTGCACAACAAATTTTTGAAAAATTTGGTGCTGAACTTGCCGCAGTAATTGTAGAGCCAGTAGCAGGTAATATGGGTGTTGTGCCACCACTACCAGGCTTCCTGCAAGGTTTGCGTGAGCTAACAACTGAGCATGGTGCACTTTTAATTTTTGATGAGGTTATGACTGGATTCCGTGTTGATTATGGCTGTGCACAAGGTTATTTTGATGTTATACCAGATATGACGACTCTGGGTAAAGTAATTGGCGGAGGACTTCCTGTTGGAGCATTCGCTGGTAAAAAAGAGATTATGGAGCAAGTGGCCCCAGCAGGCCCTATTTACCAAGCTGGGACATTGTCAGGTAATCCATTAGCAATGACGGCTGGTTATGAAACGCTATCTCGCCTTGATGCAAGCTCATATGAGCACTTTAAAAAATTAGGTGATCAACTAGAGACAGGTTTCCGAGCTGCGGCGACGAAATACAATATTCCACATACAGTAAATCGTGCAGGTTCAATGATTGGCTTCTTCTTTACAAATGAAGAAGTAATTGACTTTGCCTCAGCAAAAACAGCTGATTTACAATTATTCGCAGAATATTTCCGATTAATGGCCGATGAAGGTATTTTCTTACCTCCTTCGCAATTTGAAGGCTTATTTATCTCTACGGCGCATACAGAAGAGCATATTACAAAAACGGTTGACGCCTTCCATAAAGTCTTTGCGCAACTAGCAAAATAATATATACTAAGAGCCGTCCATATTGGATGGCTTTTTTTTGTCAAAATTATAACTTTCAGCATAGCCAAATCGTGGGCGAAATCATTTATAATAAAGCTATTCAGAAAAGAAAGTAGTGGTTTTATATGGCAACAGGCACACATACGGTAGAAGTACCCGTAGAGATTGAAAATGTATGGGATTTCGTAAGCAATATGGAGAAATGGGCAAAGCTTGTCCCAGGTTATAGTGCACATACGATGATAGATGATAAAAATTCTACATGGACATTTAAAGGGAATGTAGGCGTACTTAAAAAAACAGTAGAAGTAGAGATTACTATTTTAGAATGGACAGCACCCTCTAAAGTAACGTTTAAGTTAAAAGGTTTATCTGATAACTTCTCAGGAAATGGCTATTTCCTTGCTGAAAGCATTGACGCAGGAAATACAAGAATGACAGGCTTTTTAGAAGTAACAGCAGGCGGATTAGCAGGGCCTGTTTTAAATCCAATCTTTAAACCGATTGTACCGAAAGCAACTCAAATGCTAACGGATCGAGTGGCAAATAAAATAAAAATGGTTAACGTCTAAAAAAACGCTGGTCGTTGGAGATTTTGAAC
The DNA here is from genome assembly GCF_003049605.2 of Lysinibacillus parviboronicapiens. Classification (NCBI taxonomy): domain Bacteria; kingdom Bacillati; phylum Bacillota; class Bacilli; order Caryophanales; family Bacillaceae; genus Lysinibacillus; species Lysinibacillus parviboronicapiens. The sequence goes on along the minus strand of NZ_CP073713.1, from coordinate 3,438,613 downwards.
GCCTTGGATGTGCTTATAGTTTAATGCCACAGGCATCGAAATCTAGTTTTCCCTTCCCTTTATATTGAATTAGATGTTATAGTTACATTTTACTGTGAACAGAATATAAATGTAGCTGTTCCAAAAGTGAAAATAGTATGCTAGGAGTTCTTCTTAGTATGCTATTTTTTTATATTAATATTAATATCCGCATAGGCTTCTCTGTTGCAAATGTCTGCCTGCAGAAAGCCTAGCGGATTTTTCACAATAGAAAGATGTCATGGTTTGCATGACTTTTTAGAACTTTCCTTATTAATGCCATGATAATAGCAATATCGGAAGGAAAAAGTAGCGTGAAACAACAATATCTAGCTCGTTATAAAGCATACAACCTGCTCGACAGTCATATGATGCAAAGGGAGGGATTATTATCGAACAGAAAACTTGGAGTATGCGTGAGACATTTTGTTTTCCGGGGTATGGTTGCCCAACAGAAATTGCAGCTGTACAGATTAAGCCACAGTGGCAAGCTACGCAGCTAGATGATTCAGTACGTTTAGTCGGTATTTATCATATTACTTCACATGTTCGCTTCGATTTTCAAGACTTGCAAAATTTTAAGGATGTTGAAGATTTAGTTAAAATTGATGCACTTGATATTCAAGGAGATACAGGATATTTTGAGTATGCTGTACCTTTGCATGTTGATTTACCGAAAGATGCCGCTATTGAAGATTTGATGGTGAAAGACGTACGACCAACACTTGCCAATCAAATGTGTCAGTTGGAATGGACAGTTACAAGTATCTTTAGTGAACCAGAGCCTGTAGTAGAAAAAGCTTTAGTATTAGAAGAACCAGTTGCTCCTGTAGAGGTGGCTGTTCATGTAGAGAAGGCTGCTCCTATTGAGCAAAAAATCGTGCTAAGAGAATCTTCTAGTCACACTGCTGTGCGTGAGTCCAGCTCCTGGGATGAAGTGCCGACAATGATTTGGGATTTAACTGAGAATTATACGCCGTTAAAAGTTCGCGCTTCAAATGATATCATTTAAAAGTAAATAGCAAAGAAGAAGCAGTAGTAATAAGAAGATTAAATCGCCAGAAGTTGGTACGATGATGACACGCACAAACTGAAATGCACAAATTGGTATAATAATCGTTCGACAATAGAAACGAATTTGTCGTAGCCAAGGTGGTAAAAACCAGGGATTGTATTTACGTCGTCGCATATGAATATTCACTTCCTTTTCTATTTACTTCTTACAGCTAGCCAAAAATAACTAAATTACTTGAAAAAGTGCACGATTTTGCGTTACAATGTGGAAAGTTGAATATAGATGCTATGACAGGGAAGAGTAAATTATTCGCACATTTTTAGAGAGGAAACGGTAGCTGAAAAGTTTCTATTTATGCATAATTGAACGTAGCCCTCGAGCAGTTTTAGTGAACTAACAGTAGTTAAAGCCGGTTAAACACCGTTATCGAATTAAGAGCCAGTAGAAGTAAGCATAAGCAAATCAAGTATAAATCATATTGTGTGTTGACTAGGGCTAGCAATAAGCGCTGTCAGACATAAAATGAGAATATACGTGAGCGCTTGACTTAGCCCTGCTGGAATTAAAGGTGGTACCGCGAACTAAACTCCTTCGTCCTTTTGTAGACGCTAGGAGTTTTTTTATTGTCCAAAAATCATGTTTAAACATTTTGTGGCAATAAAGCTTCTAGTAGATATCAGATTTTCAAAGGAGTTCATTGTGTAAACACAATGGAAAATCTGGACAGCAAATTCGTTTTAGCTAATTTGATGTATATCAAAAATTTTTAGTCAACAGGAGGAGTCAAAATGACAGAAAACATTTCAATGCCAACGAAATACGATCCACAGTCAATTGAAGCGGGACGCTATGAATGGTGGTTACAAGGTAAATTTTTCGAAGCACAACCAGACAGTGGGAAAGAGCCATATTCAATCGTTATCCCACCACCGAACGTAACAGGGAAATTGCACCTTGGTCATGCATGGGATACAGCTTTACAAGATATTTTAACGCGTATGAAACGTATGCAAGGCTATGATGCGCTATGGTTGCCAGGTATGGACCATGCTGGGATTGCAACACAAGCAAAAGTGGAGGCCAAACTGCGAGAAGACGGTATTACACGTTATGATTTAGGACGTGAAAAATTCCTCGAAAAAACATGGGAATGGAAAGAAGAGTATGCAGGACATATCCGTCAACAATGGGCAAAGCTTGGCCTAGGATTAGACTATTCTCGTGAGCGTTTCACCCTCGACAAAGGCCTATCGGATGCTGTTAAAACTGTATTTGTTCAATTATATGATAAAGGGCTAATTTATCGTGGTGAACGTATTATTAACTGGGACCCTGCTGCAAAAACAGCGTTATCTGATATTGAAGTTATTTACAAAGATGTGCAAGGCGCATTCTATCACATGAAATATCCATTAGCAGATGGTTCAGGATATGTGGAGGTAGCGACAACACGCCCAGAAACAATGCTAGGTGACTCTGGGGTTGCCGTTCATCCGAAAGACGAACGCTACCAACATTTAATTGGGAAAACAATTATTTTGCCTATCGTTGGCCGTGAAATTCCAATCGTAGCAGATGACTACGTTGATATGGAATTTGGTACGGGTGTAGTAAAAATGACACCAGCCCATGATCCTAACGACTTTGAGGTTGGTAACCGTCATAACTTAGAGCGCATTCTTGTGATGAATGAAGATGGGACAATGAATGAGCTTGCTGGTAAATATAACGGGATGGATCGTTTTGAATGCCGTAAGCAAATCGTTGCTGACTTACAAGAGGCTGGTATTTTAATCAACATCGAAGAGCATATGCATTCAGTTGGTCACTCTGAACGTTCTGGCGCTGTTGTAGAGCCGTATCTTTCAGCACAATGGTTCGTTAAAATGCAACCACTAGCTGATGCTTCATTAGCACTACAACAAGACGAAGAAGGCAAAGTGAATTTCGTTCCAGCTCGTTTTGAAAACACCTATTCTCGCTGGATGGAAAATATCCGTGACTGGTGTATCTCTCGTCAATTATGGTGGGGCCATCAAATTCCAGCTTGGTATCACAATGAAACGGGTGAAATTTATGTTGGTAAAGAAGCACCAGCAGACGCAGGAAATTGGACACAAGATGAAGATGTCTTAGATACATGGTTCTCAGCTGCGCTATGGCCATTTTCTACAATGGGTTGGCCAGACGAGGCAAATGAAGAGTATAAGCGCTATTACCCAACAAGTACGCTTGTAACAGGCTATGACATTATTTTCTTCTGGGTATCTCGCATGATCTTCCAAGGTATCGAATTTACTGATCAACTTCCATTTAAAGACGTATTAATCCACGGTTTGGTACGTGATGGAGAAGGTCGAAAAATGAGTAAATCTTTAGGTAACGGTGTAGATCCAATGGACGTTATTGAAAAATACGGTGCCGATTCGTTACGTTACTTCTTAGCAACTGGTTCATCTCCAGGGCAAGATTTACGTTATACAACAGAGAAAGTAGAATCAGTTTGGAATTTTGCTAATAAAATTTGGAATGCTTCTCGTTTCGCGTTAATGAATATGGATGGCATGACATATGATGAAATCGACTTAACTGGCGAAAAATCAGTGGCCGATAAATGGATTTTAACTCGTTTAAACGAAACAATTGAACGTGTGACATCGCTTGCTGAGCGCTATGAATTCGGTGAAGTTGGCCGCGAGCTTTACAATTTTATCTGGGATGATTTCTGTTCTTGGTATATTGAAATGGCGAAATTACCAATGAATGGTGAAGATGAAGCAGCGAAGAAAACTACTCGTTCTATTTTAGCTTACGTATTAGATCAAACAATGCGTCTATTACATCCATTTATGCCATTTATCACGGAAGAAATCTGGCAGCACTTACCGCACGAAGGTGAGTCTATTACAGTGGCTGCATGGCCAACTGTACGTACGGATCTTCATTTTGCGGATGAAGCGGACAATATGAAGCTCCTTATGGATATTATACGTTCAGTGCGTAATATACGTGCGGAAGTTAATACACCAATGAGCAAAAAAGTGCCTTTATTCATTTCTGCAAAAGATGCAGCAACAGTTACTATTCTTGAAGCAAATAAAGCATACCTTGAAAAATTCTGTAACCCTGAACCTTTAACAATCGGTGAGGGCTTAGAGGCTCCTGATCAATCTATGACAGCGGTCGTTACTGGAGCAGAGCTATTCCTGCCACTTGTAGGCCTCATTAACCTAGAAGAAGAAATTGTTCGTCTTGAAAAAGAATTAGAAAAATGGGCAAAAGAAGTGAAACTTGTTAGTGGAAAGTTATCAAACGAGAAATTTGTTTCAAAAGCCCCAGAAGCTTTAGTCAATGCAGAACGTGAAAAATTAGCCGACTATGAAGATAAACATGCAGTGGTATTAAAACGTTTAGAAGAACTGAAAAATATGTAATCATATATAATGGATTGTTGAGGTAGTGGATGACGAAAAAAGTCATCCACTACTTTTTTATTATGAATCAAAAGATATGTATTGAGTTAGGACAAAATATATATTAATATTCAGAAAAATTAGTAAAATAGATAAAGGTAATCTGTGTGGCATGATGGGTCGTGAAGCCTATGGTCGTCGGCAGTGAGATAGTCATTCTTTCAAGCTAGAATCGCCTGGGTACCCACTTGAAGAGATGCTTATTAAAATCTATGGCTGTTCTGCTAAAAATAGAATGGTCTTTTATAATGTAAGGCAAATAAAAAAACGGAGGTTCATATGTCGGAAATATTGCAACAATTATAGTGAAAATAAACAAAGCCCGTGATGATTTAGATTTTGTGAGTGCAAGAGGAATGATAGAGGCAAATCTCATTAAATTATCTGAAGCAAAATACTACCGGCTATTGAATACAAGTGGTCGAGTACTTATTAAACATGTATTAGCAGATAGCAAAAATCACAATAAATCCCAAAGTACATTTGGTAAAAATACACAAAAACTCACTTTAACAGTGATTTTCTGTGTGTTTTTAAATTGTGTGAGAATTGTGTGTGTGCCTGGCACCATTTATACTAGAGTTATCGTAGTTAGAGGGAGTGTTTTTGTGTTTACATCGATGAAGGCTTGTACAGATTTTATTTTTACATTAAAAGCAGTTGACTATAAGCGTGAGCCGCTTGTTATGATGCGAGAAGTTTTGGCACGTTTAGATAATCCACAGAATAAGCTAAAAACGATTCATATTGCAGGTTCAAACGGGAAAGGTTCAACGGTCAATATGTTACGGGAAATGCTAGAGAAGGCAGGCTATAGGGTAGGCGCCTTTACATCTCCTCATTTAAAGTGTGTCAATGAACGTATGACGATAAATGGGGAACTAATTCCCGATGCACAATTTTTACGATATATGAACAACATTGCTTTCATTGTGGATACAGATTATGACGGAGACTATCCGAGCTTTTTTGAGGTCGTCACACTTATCATGTTCCAATATTTTGCGGAGGAAGCCGTTGATTTTGCACTTATTGAAACGGGTCTTGGTGGTCGCTTAGATGCAACGAATGTCATTACGCCACTTGTATCAATTATTACGACCATTTCACTGGAACATACAGCGTTTTTAGGAGATACCTTTGCTAAGGTAGCAGGTGAGAAGGCTGGAATTATCAAAGAAGGTGTGCCTGTAGTGGTAGGTGTAAAACAGAATGAGGCGCTTGCAGTTATTCAACAGACTGCACAAGAACGTCATGCACAATGTCACGTTATTGGCCATAACTTTATCGTAGCTGCTAATAAGCAAGAAGTTGGTATGCAGTATTTTAGTTATCGAAAAGCTGAGGTTGAGATAAACGACATGCAATTGAAAATGGCTGGACCCCATCAAATAGCCAACGCTAGTCTGGCAATAACTGCTGTACTCCTGTTACTGGAAAAGGGTCATATCGAAATATCACAGACATCAATACGTCATGCTTTGCAAAAAGCACAATGGGCAGGTCGCTTTGAACAATTTAACAACAATATTGTATTAGATGGTGCTCATAATTCAGAAGGAACAGCAGCACTTATTCAAGCACTTCAGGCAGTATATCCCAATCGTAATTATCGTTTTATTTATGCAGCGTTATCAGATAAAGATCATGCAAATAGTATAGCTTTAATGGATGCTGTTGCAACATCCATGGCATTTACACAAATAGACCTACCGAATGCAATGCCTGCTGATAGATTAGGCGCTTTGTCGCAACATCCCGATAAAGAATGGAATAACAACTGGCGACAAGTGGTCAGAGCGGCCATACGAAAAAAGAAAGTACAAGATATTGTAGTGATCACGGGTTCGCTTTATTTCATAGCAGAAGTTCGGCAATGGCTACAGGAGGAAGAACAATGATTCCGAAATTTGATATATATAAGGACAAGTGGGCAGTAACAAGCGATGATGTCATCAAGCCAGGTCTTACTGCAATTGCAGAAGCATTAGCCCTTATAGGTAGTCCCGAAAAAAAACTGCAAATTGTCCATTTAGCCGGGACAAACGGAAAAGGCTCAACACTTACATTCCTTGAAGCTATTTTAATGGAGCATGGTTTACGCGTTGGCAAATTTATGTCTCCTTGTATTTTAGATGTTCATGACCAAATTCAAGTAGCGAAGCAACCTATTTCAGCGGAAGAGATGGATCGAGTGTTTCAACAAGTGCAAGCAGCGGGGCTGAGTGGCAAGCTCACAGATTTTGAGCTTCTCACTGTTGCTGCATTTTTACATTTTGTTAATAGTAATGTAGATGTGGCCATAATCGAAGCCGGGATGGGCGGTTTACTGGATAGTACGAATGTAGTGACGCCAATTGTTTCTATTATTCCGAGCATTGCGTTAGAGCATACGAAATATTTAGGTAATACCATTGAAAGTATTGCCCATCATAAAGCAGGTATTATTAAACAGCATCAACCTGTTATTATTGGCGAGCTACCGCTTGAAGCGAGGGCAGTTATCTATAAAGAAGCACGCAACAAACAAGCGACTGTGCTTGAACTTGACGATCAATTTTATATTGAGCATACGAACAATGGTGAGTGTTATACAAATGAAGAAAATGGCTTACGCATAGCAAATCTGTTGCGAAAAATGAAAGGGCCGCATCAAGCAAATAATATGGCACTAGCCATTACCGCGTTTTTTGAAGTGGCAACAGCATTGCATGTGCCAGTAAGTATTGAAGGTATTCAACATGGGATTAATAAGGCAACTATACTTGGTCGCTTTGAAGAAATCCTGCCCTCTATTATATTAGATGGCGCACATAATCCAGCAAGTGCGGAAACATTAGTAGCTACAATTCGGCAGGAATTCCCTGAGGAGAGGATTACTTTCGTTATTGGCATCCTTGCAGATAAAGATGTACAAAATGTTTTTAACCAGTTAGAACAAGTGAGTGATTGCTTTTATTTTGTTGATTTCAACAATCCGCGTGCGATGTCAGCAAAAGATATGGTGGAACTCTCGGGTGCTTCTCAAAAAGAAGTGTTACGTGATTATGTTCAATTTTTGCAAACACAATCGGAAAATAAATGCAGGACCGTCGTGACAGGTTCATTGTACTTATTAACGGACGTGCGTAACAAATTGATTGGCAACAACTAATGATGGTTGTCCTGTAACGCCATAATAGAGTTTTTATGTGGAGACACGCTACGCACGACTATGCCGATATATTTATACCAACCGTTTAGGATTAGCCTTCCAATATTCTTGTGGAAGGCTTTTGTGATGCAAAAAAGAAGTGTTTACATAAATCTATTCAATTTAGAAAATCACAAACACCTATATCATGGAATTTTGTTTATAAGAGTACCACAGAGAATCTCGTCAGGAAAATGCAAAAATATACTACGGTGGCCTGTGATATTAAAGAAATTAATTTATATGTTAAAACCTCCAAAAATACTAGTAATGAAATGCAGTTAATTAGCATTTTCACATATTTTGAAACATATACTAATATGAAATCATAGATGACAATAGTCTTGTCTTTTTTTATGTTTATTTTGATACGTTAAAGGAAGAGGTGAAGGACGTATGAAAATTGTTAGTCAGGTAATAAAAAAACAAGTATTTCGTGCAATGCTAATTGGCGGTATTGTAGGACTATTTGGTGTGGCCATATTTTTAGGTATTCTTCAAGTAAGTACCCAGTTTTCATTAAAGCAGGATAGTGAAGTAGCGAGTAAAGATTCCGAGAAAGAGACTATTCCGACAGCAGGTGGTACTACCCCTAACTCGTCTATGTTTTATGCAAGCCAAGCAGGTGTTTTTTCTAACTATGAAAGTGCGAGTGCATTTTTAGCCGAGTATCCAGCATTAAAAGAAAGTGCCATTGTAGAGGCAGATGGTAAATACTATGTTTGGACAAGCATTGCGATAGAGGAAAGCCAACTCGTTTTCTTAGAAGCTCCTGCAACATTTAAAAAAGTGTTTAGTGTTACGAGCGATAGCTGTAAAGAAGCAACGATTAAAGAACTTCCTGTCGTATTAGCTGATAAAAATGCTAAAAAATTAAATTTTAAGGACAACGTAAAAGATTCAACGTTGCCTTCCGATTGGCAAACTGTAGGGACAGCAGTTTCTTCTATTTCCAGTGATATAAATATCATTCGCTTACATTTATTTGCGCATTACAAGAAGAGTAATGCGTGTCTCCAAATTAAATTTTAACAATTAAATATAGTGAAATAGGCATTTTCTTGATTTTTTGAAAATTTTCAAATACCTAATTCTCCGTTATGATAAGTATAAGGAGGAATGGTGAAATAATGTTTACAACAAATCATAAGTTAGTACTTGCTTCTGCTTCACCACGCCGAAAGGAATTGCTTGCCATGCTAGCGCTTCCCTTCGATATTGTTACGAGCGAAGTAGAAGAGACAAGCGTCCAAGCAGCAACAATGCAAGATTATGTAAAAGGTGTAGCACTGTTAAAAACACGTGATGTAGCAAAAAAAGTAGACAATGCAACAATAATTGGTGCAGATACTATCGTAGTTTTTAACAACGAACTATTGCATAAACCAACCACTCGTGTGGAAGCAATTTCCCACTTAACTCGATTATCAGGTGCGCGTCATGCGGTTATGACAGCAGTTGCTATTATCGATTCAAAAGGACAAGAAACAACATTTGTAGAAGAAACAACAGTTGTCTTTAACGAATTATCACAGGAGCTTATCGAAGCATATGTAGCTTCGGGGGATCCTTTTGATAAAGCTGGCGGTTATGGCATTCAAACTGCTGGAACCCTTTTAGTGAAGCGAATTGAAGGTGATTATAACAATGTTGTAGGCCTACCACTTGCGGCGTTGTTTACGCAATTGGTAGCACTTCAAATTATCCAATTTGCGAAGGAGTGACAATTTTTGCCGACAGATGTATTACCAAGCATGATGATAAGAGACGTTCATATCGCGGATCGACCACGTGAGAGACTTTTAAGGCAAGGAGCCATGAGTTTATCGAATCAGGAGCTACTGGCTATTTTACTAAGGACAGGAACGAAAGAAGAGTCGGTTCTTGTCCTAGCAAATCGTGTATTAGGTGCTTTTGAGCATTTGCATCATTTAAAGCATGCTACGATTGAAGAAATGGTGGCTATTAAAGGAATTGGCGAGGTGAAGGCAATTCAGTTATTAGCAGCGATTGAGCTTGGGCGGCGCTTAGCTCAAAAGCACAATGATGAAAAATATACGATTCGCTCCCCGCAAGACGCTGCTGCGTACTTAATGCCTGATATGACTTCCCTTAGCCAAGAACACTTCGTTGCACTTTTTCTAAACGTCAAAAATCAAATTATTCATAAACAGACAATTTTTATAGGGAGCTTAAATGCCAGCATCGTCCATCCGAGAGAAATTTTCCGAGAGGCAGTAAAGCGTTCTGCCGCTTCGATTATTTGCGCGCACAATCACCCTAGCGGCGTGCCAACACCTAGTCCAGAAGATATTGAGGTAACAAAGAGGATTCAGGAAGCGGGTTATATTATTGGCATTGAGCTGATTGATCATGTTATCATTGGTGATCATCAATACATTAGTTTAAAAGAAAAAGGGTATATTTAGCTCTGCAAGCAATTTTGCAGAGCTTTTTGAGGTCATAAACTCAGAGGAAACCATCCTACAGATGTGGAAGAACTTAATTAAGCCTTGATTTGTCACATTATTCAAGCGTAAGCAATTAGTTCAAGTTTTTGATGGTAGTTTGATGTTGTTGATGCAATGAAATTTAATTGCTATTCATTTAAAGGCGAACCTTTTTTTGATGAATGACGTTAATGTAGTTGGTAGAAATAACTCTATGATTCACAAAAATTGGTAGCCTATTAGACGTTGTCTTAGATGAATAAAAATTATATGCTAATCTATACGTACTATTTTAAGTTTAAGAGGGATGAAAATAGTATATTTTCCGCAAGATGAGGTGTATGGCACTATAAATTCTTGGTTTTTTCCGTTATAATGAACGGTATGATTTTATGTCAACGAAAGTATGGCTTAAATAGAAAGGGAGTACACAATTTGTTTGGATTAGGTAGTAAAGATGTCGGGATTGACCTCGGCACAGCGAATACATTAGTGTTTATTAAAGGGAAGGGAATCGTTTTACGCGAACCTTCAGTCGTAGCAAAAAATACGAAAACTGGCGATATCGTCGCAGTTGGTAATGATGCGAAAAATATGATTGGACGTACACCGGGCTCAATTGTGGCTATTCGTCCAATGAAAGATGGCGTAATTGCTGATTTTGATATTACAACAGCGATGATTGAGTACTATTTAAAAGAGGCATCTAAAAATTCTGGTGGAAATTGGAAAAAACCAAATATAATGATCTGCGTGCCTTACGGTATTACATCTGTAGAACAACGCGCAGTTATCGATGCTTCTCGTCAAGCGGGGGCAAAAGAAGCTTTCACGATTGAAGAACCGTTTGCGGCAGCTATTGGTGCTAACTTACCAGTATGGGATCCAACAGGTTCAATGGTAGTCGATATCGGCGGTGGTACAACAGAGGTAGCTGTTATTTCGTTAGGTGGTATTGTCACAAGTGAATCTGTACGTGTTGGCGGGGATGCTATGGACCAAGCAATTATTTCATACATCCGTAAAACATATAATTTAACAATTGGTGAACGTACTGCAGAGGCAGTAAAAATCGAGATCGGTACGGCATTTGCTGAGGGTCCTGAAGAAAAAATGGAAATTAGAGGTCGTGACTTATTAACAGGTTTACCAAAGACGATTGAAATTTCATCTCAGGAAATTTCAGAATCATTACGTGAAGCGGTAGCATCTATTATTGATGGTGTACGTAAAACACTCGAACAAACCCCACCAGAATTATCTGCCGATGTGATGGAACGCGGCATCGTGCTAACAGGTGGTGGAGCATTATTATCTAATTTAGATAAAGTTATTAGTCGTGAAACGAATATGCCCGTATTTATCGCAGAAGATCCATTAGACTGTGTTGCTATTGGTACTGGTAAGGCATTAGATAATATCGATGTGATTCGTCGTCAACAAGTAAAAGGTTAAGGAGGTTTAGGCAATGCCACATTTTTTTTTCAATAAGAAATTAATATTGCTGCTCGTGGGCATGGTTTTTCTTGTGGCATTGATTAGCTTCTCATTACGTGATCGGACGAATGCAACTTTACCAGAGCAAATTATTAAAGATACTGTCGGCGTCGCACAATCCATTGTTGCGAAGCCGGCGAATTATATTACGGGTATTTTTAATGATATTGACTCCCTCTTAAACACGTACGAAGAAAATAAACGTTTAAAAGCACGCTTAGAAGAATTTGCTGCTGTACAAACCGAAGCATTGGCTTTGAAAAAAGAAAATGATAAACTTAATGAGCTCCTCGATAAAAAGGAGAGTTTAAAAGCATTTAATCCAATTCAAGCAACGGTTATTGCTAGAAATCCTGATCAGTGGGAAGAGAAAATTATTTTAAATAAAGGTTCCTCTCATGGTGTGGAAAAAAATATGGCAGTTATGACAGCGAAAGGCTTAGTCGGTAAAATTACATTAGTGACGCCTTTCACCTCTGAGGTAGAGCTTTTATATACTAATAATCCAAATTATCGTGTTTCTGCGATGGTTTTAGGAGAAAAAGAAGCATACGGTTTAATCGAGGGCTTTGATGAAGAACGTAATGAACTCATTATGAAGCGAATCGATTCTAGTTTAACGGTTAAAGAAGGCGAGCAGGTAGTTTCATCAGGACTTGGCGGTATTTTCCCAAAAGGGGTGCCAATCGGAGAAATTACTGAAGTAAGTACAGATGATTTTGGCTTAACGAAAATGGCCTATGTAAAACCATCTGCTGATTTTTCAATTTTAGAACATGTTGTCATTGCTAAACGTTCAACAACAATGATTGACGGTTCTGATGGCAAGGCAACAAATGAGGATTTATCGAATCCACCAGAGGCGAATAAAGAGGAGGCGGAATGATGGTTCGATTTCTCATCCCCTCTGTGGCGGTTTTGTTATTTTTACTAGAACCAGAGTTTGCTATGCTTTCACCAATTGAAGTGAAAGGGCAAATTTTTTATCTAGTACCTCGATTTTTAATCTTATATTTAATATTTATATCCATCTATTACAGCCGTCAAAGAGCGGTAATGTATGGACTTTTTTTTGGTGTCTTGTATGATGTGTTTTACATTGATATTATTGGATTATATTCCGTACTCTATCCACTCATATGTTTTTTAGCTGGATCTATTGTGAAAATTATTCATCAGCACCTAGTTGTGACAACGACGATTTCAGTTGTTTTAGTAGCAATTTTAGAATTCGTACTCTATCAATTCTTCTATTTAATAGACTTTACAACGATACCATTAACGGATTTCTTACGTTCACGACTACTACCAACAATCATTGCAAATACGTTATTTTTAATGATTCTTGGTTGGGCCTTCAAATATTTAATTAATGCGCGTGTCTTACAGAGAGCACGTGAAGTTTCTTAATAAAGAGCAACGTGGGGTGAGGCATTCATGAAAAAACAATTAGTTAATATGAAGGGGACAAAGGATGGTTTTGTTCTCCGTTTAGACGATCAGTGTGCGTATGCCGAATTAGTAGAAGAGTTAAAAAGAAAAGTTTCAGAAGGCGGTATCGATGGTAAAGTAGATGTACAATTACATTTAGGCAATCGATACTGTGCTGATGAGCAAATAAAAGAGCTAGTAAAAATTGTCCAGGAAACAGAACAACTAATCGTATCTAAAGTGCAAAGTGATGTACTGACTGTCCATGAAAGCAACCAGAAAATGATAGAAAGTCAACAAGATACATATGTAGGTGTGGTCAGATCGGGGCAAATTCTCCGTTCCTCGGGGGACATTATTATTATTGGCAATGTCAATCCGAATGGACGTGTAGAGGCTGGTGGCAATGTGTATGTCCTAGGCAAACTAAAGGGAATTGTGCATGCTGGTGTACATGGTAATAAGGAAGCAATAATTGCTGCCTCTCGTTTAGAAGCCACACATATAATGATTGCCGATCAGGTTGAGGCAATGTCAGATGAGCATGTAAAAGCTATTAATCAAGAAGAGATGGCTTGTGCATTTATCGGCTATGATGGGCGTATTACGTACGATCAAATTCATGCGTTAAAAAATATTCGACCATTGTTAAATGTGTCTAAGGGAGGAAGCTAGTGTGGGAGAAGCGATCGTCATAACTTCAGGTAAAGGCGGTGTCGGGAAAACGACGACAACGGCTAACCTTGGGACTGCATTGGCTCTACAAGGTAAAAAAGTATGTTTGGTTGATACGGATATTGGATTACGGAATTTAGACGTAATTCTTGGTCTGGAAAATCGTATTATTTATGATTTAGTTGATGTGATTGAAGGACGTTGTAAAATACATCAAGCTTTAATTAAAGATAAACGTGTTGATGACAAACTATTTTTACTACCTGCTGCTCAAACGACAGATAAGAACGCTGTCACACCTGAGCAAATGAAGAGCTTAGTAGAAGAGTTAAAAAGAGACTATGATTATATTTTAATTGACTGTCCAGCAGGTATTGAACAAGGATATCGTAATGCTGTAGCTGGTGCAGATCATGCAATTGTGGTCACGACACCAGAAATTTCAGCTGTACGTGATGCAGATCGTATTATTGGTCTGCTTGAGCAAGAGGAAATTACAGCACCCAAACTAATTATTAACCGTATTCGTCAGCATATGATGAAAAACGGTGATACATTGGATGTTAATGAAATTACTACGCATCTGTCCATTGACTTATTAGGTATAATCGTCGATAGTGAGGGTGTTATTTCGTCATCAAATAAAGGGGAACCTGTAGTGATGGACCCTGCCAATAAAGCCTCGTTAGGTTATCGTAATATTGCACGACGTATATTAGGGGAATCAGTGCCACTCATGGCCATTGAAGATGAGCATAGAGGTATGTTTTCAAAATTCAAAGCATTATTTTCAAGATAATTAAGACCTTTTCGTGCAATAGCGCGAAAGGTTTTTTTCTTGTTAAGGAACTATCGTCCCTGCGATTGTCGCAGTGGACGATGGACGAACATCTTCGTGTATTTATTTTTTGGCGAGCATTCATCTATTGTGAAAGCGATAGGGATTGTCGGGGGGAATATACGTTTCTTGTGCATGAATGGACATGCAACCTCATATAGTGTGAAAAAAGGATGAGGGCTTGTTTAAAAAATGGAAATGGATTGTTATGATATTACTCGTGGCTGCAATCATGCTCGTTATTCGTTTAGAAGATCAGGGCGTATTGGAAACGCCAGTGAGAAAGCTTGTTACGACATCAGCAGATATCACATATTTAAGTAAGCTCGGCCAAAGTTTGTTAAATAAAGAACAAGAAACTATTATGGTATCGAGTGATGTAGGGCAAACTGAACTTTTAACTTTTTCTAATGCGCAGGTTTTTAAAGAAGGCTTTTTGTTACAGTATGATGTAGGGCTTCCTGTGTATGCTGGGCAGAGTGGACTAGTTGTTTTTACAGGCCATACAAAATATACAGGTAAAACGATGACCATTAGTTATGAGGATGGTACAACTGTATCCTATGGTATGCTCGATAGTTTAGCGCAATTGCCATACACAACAGTGCAGGCAAATGATTTGATCGGCATGAAAAAGGCTGGACAACTGTATATATCGATTGAAAAAGCTGATACACACTATAATTTAGAACAAATCGTGCAGTGGCTTCAAACAGATAACGATGAAGATTAAATTGCATATATTATGTATCCCTCTGGTGTTTATAATGATTTTTAGCGGTCAAATTGCTTATTATGCTATTATTCTCTCCTCGTTACTCTGGCATGAGGCAGGACATTTATTGGCGGCAAAAATTTGTGGTGTAAAGATAAAGTCATGTGTCATTACACCGTATGGGGGGGAAATTGAATTTGATAATCCAGCGGTTGTGCAGGCTACATCACTACTATGGATTGCTTTAGGAGGACCAATCGCTACGGTATTAGGGATTGGTCTCGCTTTTTTTATGCCTGAGTTACTTGCTCCTAAGCTTATCGAGGTACAGCTAGTGTTACTAGCTATAAACATATTTCCGATTATTCCACTAGATGGCGGGAGAATATTGATTGCATGTTTATTTTTATTTTATCCGACTGTACGTGCATTTGAATATTACTACTCGTTTTGTCTGACCATTGTGACGATATTATTTCTATGGACAATAAGTTACTTACCGCAGTCTATTTTTTTAGCTGTACTTTGTCTATTTATATGGCTTCAAGTAATCAAAGAATGGAGTTATCGAAAATACCGTTTAGCTTTTGAGAAATATGTTATGAATAGGTTGACTTGAAAAATATGATATGGTAATATTTTAATGTTATTGTTTGTAGCACCCGTGCTACTACAACCGCTCTGGGAAGGTTTAAGTATCTTATGATCACCTTCATAAACAGGCGAGTCTGAGTTTAAGAGGAGGTGCAGTAAAATGTACGCAATTATTGAAACTGGTGGTAAACAAATCAAAGTAGAAGCTGGTCAAGAAATCTATGTTGAGAAATTGGGCGTAGAAGCTGACGAGGTTGTAACTTTCGATAAAGTTTTATTCGTAGGTGGCGAAAACGTTAAAGTTGGAGCTCCATTCGTAGAGGGCGCTACAGTAACAGCTAAAGCTGTGAAAGAAGGCCGTCAAAAGAAAATCGTTGTTTTCAAATTGAAAGCTAAAAAGAACTACCGTCGTAAACAAGGTCACCGTCAACCTTACACAAAACTAGTTGTTGAAACTATCAACGCTTAATTGTGAGGTGTAACGAGTGATACAAGTTACGATACATCATGATGAAAATAGACATGTGTCTGCATTTGAATTTTCAGGACATGCTGAGTACGACGAATCTGGTAAAGATTTAGTTTGCGCAGGCGCATCTACCATTGCCATTGGTACGGTAAATGCTATTTATGCACTACTACAATTACAACCAGAAGTTGAACAAGCAGCTGAAGGTGGAGGCTATCTAAAGGTAGATTTACCAACAGATTTAGAGCCTGAAATTGATGCAAAACTACAATTAATTGTCCAAGTAATGACTGCTCAAGTGTATTCTATGGTGCAAAATTACGGGCAATATATCCAAATCAACTACAACCAAGTAGGAGGTGGAACAGAATGAAATTGTTATTAGCATTAGACCTTCAACTTTTCGCTTCGAAAAAAGGGGTAGGTTCTACTAAAAACGGACGTGACTCTGAGTCTAAACGTCTTGGCGCTAAACGTGCTGATGGCCAATTCGTAACTGGTGGTTCTATTCTTTACCGTCAACGCGGTACAAAAATTTACCCAGGTACAAACGTAGGTCGTGGTGGTGATGATACACTATTTGCTAAAGTTGACGGCGTTGTTAAATTCGAACGTTTAGGTCGCGATCGCAAACAAGTATCTGTATACCCAGAAACTCAACAAGCTTAATTTTCATAAATATGAACATAAAGCGGAGGGCTGCATTTATTGCAGTCCTTTTTTTTCTTCAAAAAGCATATTTGTTGTGCGGAATTAAGAGAAAAAAACGTCAAAACTTGTTATACTAATGAAGATAACTTTATTGGAGTGAATGGGATGAACAGTCAATCACTAACCATTAGTGAAGTATTACGTTTTGCAAATCATGATTATGTGAATCAGCTTCAACTAATTCGCATGAATTTAGATTTAGGTAGAATCGATGAATCAAAGAAACTTATTGAAAATTTTTCTGACCAATTACGGGTGCTTTCAAGCATAAATCGACTACAGTTACCACAAACGATGGAGTGGCTACAGACAGCGAATTGGCGCTATCCTTCGTTATCAATGAAAATTAGTGGTGAGATTAGCAAACCTGTCACGAATAATATTGATGCGGCAGTTGTAGAATACTTAAATAAAACAGTTATACATGTTTATGATACATTAGATCCATTTACTGAACAAAGCTTAGGGATTCATGTGTGTGTCGACGACCATACATTTGCTGTAACGTTCACGCTAAATGGACAGTGGAGTGCTGATGCATTCACCGAAAAAGGTTTGAAACAATTTGACATTCAAACAGTGGAAGAGACAAATACGTCTTGGAAATATGTATTGAGTGCGAGCAGGGAGTGAATTAAATGTTTGTCGATCACGTCAAGATTTATGTAAAAGGTGGCGACGGTGGGGATGGAATGGTAGCCTTCCGTCGTGAAAAATTTGTGCCGAATGGTGGTCCAGCTGGTGGCGATGGTGGTCACGGTGGGAATGTTGTCTTTCAAGTTGAAGAGGGTCTACGAACGTTAATGGACTTCCGCTACAAACGCAACTTCAAAGCTGACCGTGGTGAGCACGGTATGAGTAAGGGGATGCATGGTAGACGTGCAGACGATCTAATCGTTAAAGTACCACCAGGCACAGTCGTAATGAATGAAGAAACAGGTGTTGTTATTGCCGATTTAGTCGAGCATGGTCAACAAGCGATTATCGCAAAAGCCGGCCGTGGTGGACGCGGAAATTCCCGCTTTGCAACACCAGCCAACCCTGCTCCAGAACTTTCTGAAAAAGGTGAGCCAGGACAAGAATTAAATGTTATATTAGAGTTGAAAGTACTGGCAGATGTAGGTTTAGTTGGTTTTCCAAGTGTAGGTAAATCAACATTACTATCTGTTGTTTCTGCGGCAAAGCCAAAAATAGGTGCCTATCATTTCACTACAATCGTGCCGAATTTAGGAATGGTTGAAACGGATGATCATCGTAGCTTTGCAATGGCGGATTTACCAGGTTTAATCGAAGGTGCGCACGAAGGTGTTGGTCTAGGTCACCAATTCCTCCGTCATATTGAGCGTACACGTGTTATCGTGCATGTAATTGATATGTCAGGCATGGAAGGTCGCGACCCCTATGAAGATTACTTAACAATCAACGATGAGTTAAAACAATATAATCTTCGTTTAACAGAGCGTCCGCAAATTATTGTAGCAAATAAAATGGACATGCCAGATGCAGAGGAAAACTTAGAAATTTTCCGTGAAAAAGTCGGCGAAGATGTGAAAATCTTCCCAGTATCAGCGGTTTCTCGCCAAGGCTTAAAACCAGTATTATTTGAAATTGCAGACTTACTGGAAGTGACTCCTGAATTCCCATTATTCGATGATCTAGATGAAGAATCAGATGCAACGGTACTTTACAAACACCAATCTGAAGCAGATTCAATCGAAATCTCTCGTGACCCTGATGGTACCTTCATTCTTGGTGGATATGCGATTGAGCGTATCTTCAAAATGACAGACTTCAGCCGCGAGGACGGTGTACGTCGTTTTGCACGCCAATTACGTGGTATGGGTGTCGATGAAGCATTACGTGAACGCGGTGCACAAAATGGAGATATTGTACGCTTATTAGAATTCGAATTTGAATTTGTCGACTAAGAATAGGTTTTAGGGGGAAGAGTATGAAAAACGTTGCTAACCAGCGATATTATTTAGTTCGTGAAGACGTTTTGACAGATGCTATGCAAAAAACTTTGGAGGCGAAACACTTACTTTCAAGTGGTACGGTATCTTCCATATGGGATGCGGTAAAACAAGTGGATTTATCGCGTAGTGCGTTTTACAAATATCGTGATGCTGTTTTTCCTTTCCACTCTATTGTGCAAGAACGGATTTTAACAGTCTTTTTACAGCTTCAGGACCGTAAAGGAACACTTGCAAAACTTTTAGAAACTGTGACGAACACGCATTGTAATATACTTACAATCCATCAAACGATTCCAATTCAAGGTCGTGCCAATGTTACACTGTCGTTAGATGTAACAAGCATGAGCTGTGAGCTTGATGATTTATTGCATCAGCTTAAGCGTTTAGATTTTGTAGAGTCTGCGGAAGTTATTAGTTCTGGAGCATTGTAAAAGGGGTGACTCAGAGGTATATCTGAGTCACCTCATTCTGTAAATAGGGAAACTTACTCAAAGAAAGGGCTTATAGAACGCCTCTTTCTTTTTAGAGTGAGTTTTCTAAAAAGAATGATATATAGGCTACCAATCGTAGCGAAGGAGGTAAATTCAATGACAGAGCAAAATTGGGAGAAACGAATCGCATACTTAGGACCAGAGGCATCCTTTACATATTTAGCAACAAAAGCTATTTTCGCAAGTGAATGGCTAGTCCCTTGTGCATCAATTCCAGAATGTATTGAAGCAGTAGCAGAGGGGAAGGTAGATTTAGCAGTTGTCCCTCTAGAAAATGCATTAGAAGGCTCAGTGCCATTAACCCTTGATTATTTATTCCATGAGGCGACGCTTTATGTAACAGGTGAGTTACAACTGAAAATTCAGCAACATTTAATGGTCAACAAAGAACAAAAAGACCGCTGGGAGTCCATTAAGGGTGTGTATTCACATCCGCATGCACTCGCACAGTGTCATAAGTATTTATTCTACCGTTTTAGCGATGTTCCATTACATCAAACAACATCTACTGCAGCAGCAGCTAAATATGTATCTGAAAATCCACAGGAGTGCATCGCAGCAGTCGGCAATGCGGCAGCTGCTGAAAGATATGGTTTAGATATCGTGCAATCAAATATCCATGATTTTCACTTTAACCATACTCGCTTCTTTGTATTATCAAAACAAAACAAACGATTACCGCAGGAATTATCAGAGGGACAGGCAAAAACAACCTTCATGATTACCTTGCCAACAGACCGTTCAGGGGCATTACATCAAGTGCTTTCAGTATTTGCTTGGCGCCAACTAAATTTAAGTAAAATTGAATCACGTCCTTTGAAAACCGGACTGGGTGATTATTTCTTCATGATTGATGTATTAGCGGATGAGAAAGAACCAATGATGCGAGGTGCTATGGAAGAGTTAGCAGCCCTAGGTTGTAAGGTGAAATCACTTGGTACATACTTTACTTATCTAACATCTGACGAGGTTTAAATTCGGTTAGGGGGCATCAGAGTGGGTGGAGTTATTCTGTTTGACGGAGTTTGTAATTTTTGCCATAGCAGTGTGCAGTTTATTATAAAACGTGATCAGCGTGCTTATTTTCGGTTTGCCTCGATTCAAAGTGAAGTTGGGCAGGAAATTCTTGCAACATATAACGTTCCGACAAACATAGATAGTGTCATTTTAATAGAGCATGGTCAAGCTTATTGGGAATCCACGGCAGCTCTGAAAATTAGTCGTCGTTTAGATAGCTTGTGGCCAACCTGTTATGTTTTCATCGTAATCCCTTCCTATATACGAAACATCCTATACAGGAAATTTGCTGAAAACCGTTATCGTCTTTTTGGTAAAAAAGAACAGTGCCTATTACCAACACCTTCGCAACAACAAAGATTTCTCTAATTATTGTGGAGCGCCCCATTTTTGGGAGCGCTCGGTTTTTGTGTGAACAGGAGTACTGTTTTATCTTTTGTAGGTTATTTAATCAGTAAGCCTAGTAGAAGAGCAGGTCAAGTGGATTAATATTATACAAAAAAAGAAAGAATCCCAGTTGCTTATGGGATCCCTTCTTTTATTTATACTTTATTGATCTGTGACTAGATAGCCTTTTTTTTGTAGGTTTTGTTCAATTAAATCTAAAATTTCTACAGATGGAGCAGAAATAACATGAAGATGTGTACCACCTGTTAGTGCAGATAAATAGCTCGCTTGCGTCTCGCTAACACGTTGTACAAATTTTTCAACATCATGACGATTTGACACCATAATGGAAGCTGTAATATCTCCATATACGGGGTGTTCGACAATGACATTTTTCACTGTACCGCCACAATCCACAATGACCATGAGCTCATCTTCTGCTTCTTCCGGGGTGTGAAAACATGGAATAGTCCGTTCAACTGTTTGGTATAATTGGTCTTGGTGCATATAAATATAGCCCTGGCTCGTTGCAATAATGGGTTCATTTCTAGCCTTTAATAATGTTATATCATTGACAATGACTTGTCTTGAAACATTGGCAAATTTAGCTAAGTCTGTTCCTGTTATAGGTGTGTTGCTTTTTTTTAGTTGTGCTAGAATCTGCAGTCGGCGTTCTTCGCCTAACATTTTTTTCATAAGAGATCACCTCTGCCTGTAATGAAGGAAACGTATTCCTTAAGCATTAGTGTACCATGAAGCTTTTACAACATGCGTGAATTTTTTGTATCCAAATGAAACATTGAACATATGATACGAAGAGAGGAAGGGAGGAAAAAATTGCGTATTCATATTGTTCAAAAGGGAGATACATTGTGGAAGATTGCGAAAGAGTACGGCATTTCGTTTGAAGATTTGAAGCGGCTCAATGTCCATCTTGCCAACCCTGATTATATTGTACCGGGCATGGAAATTATTTTGCCTGAAAAAATACACAAGGAAACACATAACCAAGGAACACATAAGGAGACACAAACTCATAAAGAAATGCCTACTAAGTCTGTGAAAGAAAGTGTTAAAAAAGAGGTGCAGAAGCCTATGCCAGCGCCTCCGATTGTTGCACCTCCGCCGATGCCAATGCCTGAGCCACAAATGATTCCAATACCGTTTCCGATGCCGATGCCAATGCCACAACCAATGCCACAGCAACCAATGTGGGTGCCTCAGCCTGTAGAACTTAATTGGAATCAACAATTAGTCATGCCACAAGTTGAACATCCTGTTATACCACCAATTCAAATTCAACCACCAGCGCCGCCACCACCACCACCACCACCAGTAGCCAAACCAACACCACCTGTTCATATAATGCCACAAATGCCACAAATGCCAATGGTGCCACATTGTCCGAGTTGCCATCAACCGGTGCATCATCAAATGTGGTGGCATCAAATGCCGATGCATCAAATGCCAATGCATCAAATGCCGATGCACCAAATGCCAATGCACCCGCAGGTAGATACATGCTCAATGCCACAGCAACCGGTACCATATACAATGCCAGCAGGTGATGTTGCTGGTGCAGGTCATTTCTTAGAGTCAAGCACATCTCCATTCTTCCCTGTAAATGATGCACAGGTCCAGCATCATTTTGAGCAAATGCCGGAGATGCAGATGGGGCAATCCTGTGGTTGTGGTAGTTCACAGCCCGCAATGATGCCAAATTGGCAATTTGACCAATGCAACTGTCCGCCGCCATGTCCACCACCATGTCCGCCGCCGTGCCAAACGTGTGGTCCATGGATGTCCCCGCATTTTTTCCCAGGCGGGATGACGCCTTATCGATGGTGAAAAAGCATTCATTGTAGAGGAAGTAAAGCCTAATATTTGGAAGTATAATTACCAATCCAACAATTACTTTGTTAAAAGGGCAAAGCAATTAGAAGTAGCAGAAAAGGTGAGGGCAATTCATCGACAACTTGGACGACTTGAACCCTCACTCATCCTGCCTTTAGTGCAAAGTGATGATGAGCAACTTATCGTGCAATTGTGGCAAGAGGGGAGTCATAGTGCGAATTTTGCACATAAAAAAGACCGCGAGCAATCTCTTAAGCTATTAATGGCTTTACATGAGACACATAAAAAAATTGCTTGGCAGCGAGTGCCAGGTTTGCACACATATTCACAGCTTTTAAAATGGCAAATGCGTCACATGCGTTTTAAAAGCAGACGAAATGATTTTCGTCCATTTTTAACGAAACAAGAAGTAGACCAAATTGTTCATTATAGTGAAAAGTCATTACAGTTAATTGCATTGGAAGATGTGCCAGAAAAAGATATTACGCTATTACATGGGGATGTCGTCCATCATAATTTTTTATGGTGTAGTGACGGACAATTACGCTTAATTGATTTTGATTTAGCACATCTAGGAGAAGCGGACGATGAATATATTTTATGGTTACATCGAGTATTGCCAGCTGTGGACTATGACCTTGCTAAAATTTTAACAGAGTTACCTGAGCTACGGCGTTTAGATAAAAGAAAGTTTCATCGTTTGAAATTTCCAAATGAGCTATTACGGGAATGGCTTTTTGCAGTGGACTTACCTTTGGAGCAGCAGCTTGTATTTTTAGATTATTTAATCCCGTTTACCAAACGAGCTCTCACATACTGGCCAAAACTGTGGTACGATATTGATAGATTCATGAAAAAATGACCGTCTTTGGGCGGTCATTTTTGTATGTGGACGGCCACTATTGCCATTTATTATAGTCGAGCATTCGTTCGCTATATGCTATAATCGAAGACGATGAATGTGAGGGATTTTATATGTATGATTATTTAAAAGGGCAGATAATGCGTATTACCCCAGAGTATATTGTGCTTGAGCAACAAGGGATTGGCTGGCAGTTGAATACACCTAATCCATTTGCGTTTCGCACGGCGGCACTGGAGCAACAAATATATGTCCATTTGCATGTACGTGAGGATGCACAGGTGCTATATGGTTTTCCAAATTTAGATCAACGAGAGCTATTTCGTAAACTGATTTTAGTGTCAGGTATCGGGCCGAAGGGGGCGCTTGCGATTTTGGCGACTGGTAATCCACAACAGGTAATAAGTGCCATTGAACGCGAGGATGAGACGTTTTTAGTGAAATTCCCAGGTGTGGGCAAAAAAACGGCACGTCAAATGATTTTAGATTTAAAAGGCAAGCTGGGTTCCTTAATGGATACAATCGAATTACCTAGTACAGATGATGAATTACCGTTATTTGGTGTCAATCCGCATAAGCATGAGCTTGAAGAAGCCATACTTGCGCTAATGGCACTTGGTTATTCTGAAAAGGAACTGGAAAAAATTCGTCCACAGCTAGAGGATAATGATAAGCTTGAAACGACAGATGCTTATATGAAACAAGCATTGCAATTACTATTGAAGTTAAAATAAAGAAAGGAGGGCAAGTACATGTCAGAACGAATGATGGCAAGTGAAGCAGGTAGCTATGATGACCAGTTTGAATTATCTCTTCGACCACAAAGGCTAGCGCAATATATTGGACAGCATAAGGTAAAAGAGAATTTGCAAATCTTCATTGAAGCGGCCAAGCTTCGTCAGGAAAGTTTAGATCATGTGCTGTTATACGGTCCTCCTGGGCTTGGAAAAACAACATTAGCTGCAGTCATTGCCAATGAAATGCATGTCAATGTGCGCATGACGAGTGGCCCAGCAATCGAACGACCAGGGGATTTAGCGGCAATATTAAGCTCACTTGAACCAGGTGATGTTTTATTTATTGATGAAATACATCGTCTGCCTCGTGCGATTGAAGAGGTGCTTTATCCAGCAATGGAGGATTTTTGTCTAGATATCGTTGTAGGCAAGGGGCCTGAAGCTCGCTCTGTTCGGCTTGATTTACCCCCATTTACACTTGTTGGTGCTACCACAAGAGCCGGAGCTTTGTCTGCACCACTGCGCGATCGTTTTGGGGTGCTGTTACGCTTAGAATATTATGATGATATATCACTCGCTGAAATTGTTGTGCGCAGTGCACATTTATTTGATGTTGATATTGAGCAAGTGGCTGCAGGAGAAATGGCAAGACGTTCTCGTGGTACCCCACGTATTGCCAATCGTTTACTAAAACGAGTGCGAGATTATGCACAGGTCCTTGGAGATGGTATGATAACGGAGGACCTTGCGCAGCAAGCTTTGGAGTTACTACAGGTTGATCCTAGAGGGCTTGACCATATTGACCATAAACTTGTGACCAATATGATTGAGCGCTTCCGTGGAGGTCCAGTAGGCTTAGATACACTTGCAGCTTCCATTGGTGAGGAACGTGTGACGATTGAAGATGTGTATGAGCCATATTTGATGCAAATTGGTTTTATACAACGTACACCACGTGGTCGTGTAGCAACACATCTAGCTTACGAACATTTTGGATATGATTATCCCCAACAAACATAGAAGAAGGAAGTTTTTTTAATGCGTGTAGAAGATTTTGATTTTGAATTACCCGAAGAACTTATTGCGCAAACACCGCTTGTGGACCGTACAGCGAGTCGCTTAATGGTGGTTACACCAGGTTCAAAAGAAGTAGAGCACCATCATTTTGCACATATAGTAGATGAACTAAATGCAGGTGACTGCCTTGTGTTAAATGATACACGTGTTTTACCAGCGCGCTTAATGGGTGTGAAAGAGGAAACAGGTGCCCATATTGAGGTGTTGTTATTAAAGCAAACTGCTGGCATTGACGAGTGGGAAACTCTTGTAAAGCCAGCCAAACGTGTTAAAGTCGGTACGGTTGTGACATTTGGAGACGGTTTATTGACGGCAACATGTACGGGTGAACTTGATCATGGCGGACGTTTGTTTGCGTTTAATTACGACGGTATATTTTACGAAATTTTAGAGCGGTTAGGGGAAATGCCACTGCCACCATATATTCGTGAAAAATTAGACGACCAAGAGCGCTATCAAACCGTGTATGCAAAAGAACGTGGCTCAGCGGCGGCGCCAACAGCAGGTCTTCATTTTACACAGGAATTATTACAACAAGTGAAAGCGAAAGGTGTAGAAATTGTTTTCATTACCTTGCATGTTGGCCTTGGAACTTTCCGGCCTGTAAGTGTTGATTCGATTGAAAACCACGAGATGCATGCGGAATTTTATAGTGTTACCGAAGAGGCGGCAGCGACCATTAATCGTGTAAAGGCTAATGGAGGCAATGTTGTAGCTGTAGGTACAACGTCTACACGTACTTTAGAAACAATCGGCTCAAAATATGGAGGCGAAGTGCGTGCAGAACAAGGATGGACATCCATTTTCATTTATCCGGGCTATGAATTTACCGTAGTGAATGGCCTCATTACAAACTTCCATCTACCTAAATCTACGCTAGTGATGCTTGTTAGTACACTTGCCACAAGAGATACTATTTTAAGTGCCTATCATCAAGCTGTAGAAGAAAAATACCGCTTCTTTAGCTTTGGCGACGCGATGTTTATTCGACCACAAAGACTTTAACCGAAACAAAATCGAAGTACTGTTTTTACTTCAGATAAGAGAGGAATTTTTATTTTATGACACAACCAGCAATTCGTTATGAACTACTCCATACTTGTAAGCAAACAGGGGCACGTCTTGGCATCGTGCATACACCACATGGATCATTTGAAACGCCAGCATTTATGCCAGTCGGAACACAGGCAACTGTTAAAACGATGTCTCCTGAGGAATTAAAAGAAATGAATGCAGGCATTATTCTTTCAAATACGTATCACTTATGGCTACGTCCAGGTAATGATATCGTTAAGGAAGCAGGTGGCTTGCATAAATTCATGAACTGGGATCGTCCAATTTTAACAGATTCAGGTGGTTTCCAAGTATTTTCACTTAGCCAATTCCGTAAAATTGAAGAGGAAGGTGTACATTTCCGTAACCATTTGAACGGGGACAAGCTATTTTTAAGTCCAGAAAAGGCTATGGAAATTCAAAATGATCTTGGATCCGATATTATGATGGCATTTGATGAATGTCCACCATTCCCTGCAACACATGAATATATGTTAAAATCGGTAGACCGTACAACACGCTGGGCGAAGCGTTGTAAAGATGCGCACGCTCGTCCAGAAGAGCAAGGTTTATTTGGGATTATTCAAGGTGGCGAATACGAAGATTTACGTCGTCGCTCAGCGGAGGCGTTAGTAGAGCTTGACTTCCCGGGCTATGCGATTGGTGGTTTATCGGTGGGTGAGCCTAAAGATATCATGAACAAAGTATTAGAATTCACGACACCATTAATGCCTGATAACAAACCTCGTTACTTAATGGGGGTTGGTTCACCTGATTCACTTATTGATGGAGCAATTCGTGGGATTGATATGTTTGACTGTGTATTACCGACACGTATTGCACGTAACGGGACATTAATGACATCTGAAGGCCGCTTGGTCGTGAAAAATGCAAAGTATGCTCGTGACTTTGGTCCAATCGATCCAAACTGTGACTGCTATACTTGTAAAAACTATTCTCGTGCTTACGTGCGTCATCTAATTCGTACAGAAGAGACATTTGGGATTCGTTTAACGTCTTATCATAACCTTCACTTCCTGTTGAAATTAATGGAGCAGGTGCGTGAAGCAATTCGTGAGGACCGCCTAGGTGATTTCCGTGAAGAGTTTTTCGAGAAGTATGGATTTAACGAACCGAATGCAAAAAACTTCTAGTTTTGGAATATATATTAGCGAAATTTTACCTATAATAGAAAAACTATTGATAATATAGAAAAATTTTGGGCTAGTCCATCGCTTTTTTAGGGTGGAATGGTCTATACTAAAAAAGTGAGATTTGGAAAGGGGGCAAGAATTATGGAGCAATATTCTGGCTTAATAATGATTTTAATAATGTTCGTTGCGATGTGGTTTATTTTAATCCGTCCTGCTAAAAAAAGACAACAGGAAACGCAAAATATGCAAAGTAGCTTACAACGTGGTGATAAAATTATTACAATCGGTGGCTTACATGGTGTTGTTGACTCAATTGAGGACACATCTGTAACATTAATCATTGCTGATAATGTACGTGTGAAATTTGACCGTCAAGCAATCGGACGCATCGCAAATGACCAAAAATAATTCAAAGAGGCGTTGTTCCAAAGTTATTTGGACAGCGCCTTATGAAATTTTACAAAAAGCTATGTCGTGAAATGGTGATACATTTTGACACAGCTTTTTTTGTATAAAAAATCACTAACACGGTCACCTTGATAGTATGGGGGTGTCTGTATGGAAGAATATTTAACGATTATCTTTAGAACATGTTTTCTATACGTGTTCATACTAATAATATTTCGATTAATGGGTAAACGGGAAGTCGGTGAGTTATCTGTAATCGATTTAGTTGTATTTGTGTTAATTGCAGAGGTAGCTGCCTTTGCACTGGATGACTATGAAAATCCGTTATTTAATGCGATTTTGCCAATACTCATATTGCTGATTATTCAAATCACCAGTGCCTATTTATCGTTAAAAAATAAAAAAATCCGTGATTTAGTTGATGGTGAACCAGCGTTACTTGTTAGAGATGGTGTCATCTTAGAACGTGAAATGCGCAAACAACGCTATAATTTAGATGATTTATGTCAGCAATTACGTGAACATGGTATCGCTTCTGTTACAGAAATTGCGTATGCATATTTAGAGCCTTCTGGCAATCTATCCGTTTATAAGAAAGATGAGAAGGCTTTTGTCTATCCACTTATTATCGACGGTGATATTCAGGAAAGGCATTTAATGATTATGCATAAAGATGTTGAATGGTTAATGGCAGAGCTTGACAAAAACAATATTAAGGACAGTAGTGCTGTGTTTTTTTGTATATGGGAGGACAATCGACTCCATATTCAACTGAAAGAATCCTAAACTTTTTTTGCCAGCTTGCGAATATAGCGTAAATCTGTCATGCGTAACTGATTGGAAAACAATAAGAACGTGAACAGTAAAAATAGCGTAACACAGCTACTTAAAATAAACGGAAGCGGCATGAACTGCATGATAAAATATTGCGCGATACAAACGGCTATAAAGCAGCTATAAGGAACAACGAACATACGGAAGCCAGCGCGTAAGTTTTTACGTTGTCGTACCGTCGCAATGTGCAAGAACGATGTGAGCAACACACCAAAGCCAATGGCTACAACAGCCCCTTTTTCCTGTATACCCGATTGTGAAGCAAGGACAAACATGACAAATAATTTACCAAGGCCGCCATATATGGAATTCATCATGGCAGCTCGCGCCTCGCCAATGGCTTGCAAAATCGAATGTAATGGACTTTGAATATAATAAAAATAAAAAATTGGTGCTAAAATTTTCACATAGCCACGATTTTCCTCTAAGTGGAAGAGCTTCATAGCAAGTTCGTCCCCATGAATAAAAAAATACGTAGCGGCAAAGCAACCAACCAAAGAGGAAAGGCGTAAGGAGACAGAAATCCTCTCCTGTAAGAGAGATGTATGTTGACGTGCTACAGCATCACTAACAGCAGGTATCAATACGATTGACAGTGCGGTGGATACGAATGCTGGGAATAATAAAAGTGGGACTAAAACGCCTGAAATGACCCCATATAGAATGGTTGCCGCAGAAGCGGTTAGACCTGCCATTGTTAATGCTTTTAAAAATATAATGGGCTCTAAAAACCATGTGAAGGAGCCAAAAAGCTTGCTTCCCGCAGACGGTAGTGCAACTCGTAGCATTGGGGAGGCAGGATAGGACTCAATTTTGCTTTTCCGTGTCAATAATCTTTTCTTTGAAACGATATAGTGGAGCCATAAATACAAGAAAGCAACTACTTCCGCTAAAAGCGTAATACCCATGGCAGAGGCCGCTGTCACTGCCGCATTATTATAGGCAGCCACAAAGGGTAGCATAAAGGTAATGAAACCTATGCGTACAACTTGTTCAAGCATTTGTGCCCAAGCCGTTGGCGTAATTTTAGCGACACCTTGTAAATAGGCACGCAATAATCCAGAGCCAACGGATACAGGTACAGCAAAGAGTGCAATCCATAGTGTAAATGTTGTTTGTTCATTATGTAAAAGTGTAGAAGAAATGTAAGGTATAGTGAGTGCAACGAGTGGCATAAAAACAATCATACCAATAAACGACCAGAGAATGGCCGTACGCATAACACCGAAAATGCTTTCTCGTTTGTTTTTTGCTAGTAACTCTGCCACAATTTTTGCCACGGCGATAGGTAGTCCTAATTGAATGAGTGAGATGAAGAAAATAAATGCAGGATAGGCGGTCATATAAATACCGACAGCCTCTTCACCTGCAATACGCATAAATTGCATTCTATAAAAGAAGCCAAAGAGTTTAGATAAAAAAATAACAAACATTAAAAATAATGTACCACGTACAAAAGAACTCATGCCATCCGTCCCTTCTCAAGCCGCAAAAATTCATTTACACTATTTGTATGCAAACACGTCTTACGATACAACTTTGATTGGAGATGATTCAAAATGAGTATGCAACATGCGCAACTATTTGAAAAAATTCGTCCGGCAATTGATAGTAAGATAGAAGAATTCAAGCACTTTCAGTACGATGCTATTACAGCGGAGGAACTATGGCGTTTTTGTGTAGAAAAGAAGTGGCGGAAAAAAAATATCGAGCAATTACGCCTTTATGAAGTAATCGCTACTATTTTTGCTGTAAGGCCGTCCGATATCGTATCGTTTAACCAAGTGGAGTTTTTACAAAGTAATGATTGGTTTGCAGAAGTGAACACGGACGAGCTAAAATTATTGCTTGGTCCTGTTAATGTCGAACCAGAATATGTAGGATCTGTAAAAGATTAAAAGAATACTACAGTGTAGAATTGACACCAAGCGCAACGTGTTTCATAATGAGTGTGTTGCGCTTTTTTACTTTGTACAAGTTTCGTCAAAAAAACAAGCTGTATAAATGTGCGCGTTATTGAACGATTGAACTAAGTAGAGCAATTTCTTTTGAAGCACAAGTAATATTATTCTAGAAGAAAAGGAGGAATAAACGCTTCAAAAGTATTGCAAGTATACTTGTTTGTAGTGTAAGGGTTGTCCTTGCACCATTTCGAGGAGGATTTTTAGATGAAATTAAGAAGTCGTATTGTTGCATTCGTGCTGCTTATGGTGTTATTTATATCTACCATGAGTACGACTGTAGAAGGCGTCTTAAAGGACATTAAGCTTGGCCTTGATTTACAGGGCGGATTTGAGGTTCTTTATGAAGTACAAGAATTAAAAGAAGGACAAAAAATCACACCAGAAGTTGTGACAGCTACTGCAACGGCTCTTAACAATCGTATTAATACGATGGGGGTTAGTGAGCCTAGCATTCAGGTTGAGGGTGAGAACCGCATTCGTGTGCAATTAGCGGGTGTCGAAGACCAAGAATCTGCGCGTAAATTATTGTCGACTTCAGCGAACTTAACATTCCGTGATGTCGATGATAATTTATTATTAGACGGTGATGATTTAAAGGCAAATGGTGCTAGTGATTCATTTGACCAACAAAATCGTCCAATTGTTTCACTTACATTAAAAGATGCGAAAAAATTTGCGGATATTACAAGTAAAATTGCAGCAAAGCCAGCAGGTCAGAACTTACTTGTTGTATGGTTAGACTTTGAAGAGGGTGTTGATTCATATAAAGCGGAATCACAAAAAGCTAAACCTCGCTATGCGTCAGCTGCAACAGTAAGCCAAACATTAAACACTACAGATGTAATGATTAGTGGTAATTTTACAGTTGAAGAAACAAAAAATTTGGCAGGCATATTAAATGCTGGGGCACTCCCAGTAAAACTACTGGAAACTTACTCTACTTCAGTTGGCGCACAATTTGGTGACCAAGCACTGAAAAGTACAGTTTTTGCCGGAATTGTAGGGGTAGTTATCATCTTCCTCTTCATGCTATTCTATTATCGTTTACCTGGCTTCATATCAATTATTACACTGTGCATTTTCACATTCCTAGTCCTTGTCGTATTCGATTGGATTAATGCTGTCTTAACACTTCCAGGTATTGCAGCCATTGTGCTCGGTATTGGTATGGCAGTAGATGCGAATATTTTAGCTGCGGAGCGTATCCGAGAGGAACTGCGCGTAGGACACTCGGTAAAGCAGGCGTTCCAAATAGGTTCGAAACAATCGTTATCTGCAATTATCGATGCGCAATTAACTACGTTATTAGCAGCAGCTGTACTCTTCCAATTTGGGACAAGCTCTGTTAAAGGTTTTGCTACAACATTAATTATTTCGATTTTACTAAGTTTCCTAACAGCTGTTTGGGGATCTCGAGTACTATTGGGATTACTTGTGAACAGTGGTTACGTCAATAACCCAGCTTTATTTGGGATTGCAAAATCTAAACAGCATAGTTTAGACGAAAATATAGGTACGCTAGATTTATCAACGAAGTTTGATCGTTTTGACTTTGTTCATAATCGTAAAAAATTCTATACCTTCTCATTAGCTATTTTAGTAGCTGGTTTAGTAGTCATTGGTATCTTCCGCTTAAATCTTGGCATTGATTTCTCAAGTGGTACACGTGTGCAGATTGAAGCAGACCAAACATTAAACAAAGAAGAAGTCTCTAAATATATCGATAGCATCGGCTTCCCATCAGAGGATATCGTTCTTTCTGGTGAAAAGAGCAATTCGGCGGTTATCCGTTATAAAGATGACTTATCACAAGATGAGATTTTAAAATTCAAAAAAGATGCTGGCGAAAAATATGGCCATGAACCGTCAGTTAGTACTGTTTCAGCGACAGTCGGAAAAGAGCTTGTGAAAAATGCGATTTATGCTTTATCACTTGCTGCTCTTGGCATCATTATCTATGTAGCGGTTCGTTTCGAATGGCGCATGGGTGTAGGGGCAATTGTATCCTTGCTCCATGACGTATTCTTAATTGTTGCTGTATTTAGCTTCTTCCGTTTAGAAGTAGATATAACGTTCATTGCTGCAGTGCTGACGATAGTCGGTTACTCTATCAATGATACAATCGTTACGTTTGACCGGATGCGTGAAAACTTAAATCAATATGATACCATTCAAGATCGTGAAGTACTGGCGAATATCGTGAATAAATCATTACGTCAAACAATGGGACGCTCTGTGAACACGGTATTAACAGTAATTATCGTCGTTGTGGCCTTGTTAATTTTAGGGGCACCATCTATTCAAAACTTCTCAATTGCGTTATTAATTGGTTTAATCACTGGTATGTATTCTTCTATTTGTATCGCAGCACAAATCTGGTACTCACTAAAAATCCGTGAGATGAAAAAATCAGATGGTCAGCTACACAAAAAAGAGAAAAAACAATGGGGTACTGACGAACCTACTGTTTAATAAATTTTCATTATCTTACTTGCTAGATGAAGTGTCCCTGCCCTTTATATAGGACATGTTAAAAACTCTAGTCAACTTGAAGAAGATGCTGTCTGTAATTTACAGACGGCATCTTTTTTTATGCATAAACCCCATCATGGTTATAAAGTTTTATCGTTTAATAGCTGATTGCATGCAGCGACTGTTCACATATCGGTTGTAAGAATAGTTGATAATGAAAGAGACTCAGTTTGTTGTGAATTTCGCATACGAACGCTGGCACAGTTACTAATATGCAGCTCACAATTAGAGGGAGATTAGAGGGAATTCTATTATATTTATAGTATAATGATTATTTCAAATATGGCATGTAAAACAGGGAGAGATGGAACACATGACTACTATACTAGTTGCTGACGACGATGTGAACATTCGCGAACTCGTTTGTTTATTTTTACGCAAGGACGGATTCACAACTGTAGAAGCGGCAGATGGCAAGGAAGCATTGGCCGTTTATGCTACGGAACAAGTTGATCTTGTTGTGCTCGATATCATGATGCCGATAATGGATGGTTGGGCATTGTGTAAGGAGCTCCGAAGAGCCAATCCTGATCTTCCGTTACTTTTACTGACTGCAAGGGGCGAAACATGGGAGAAAGTGAAAGGATTTGAACTTGGAGCAGATGATTATTTGACGAAACCATTCGATCCGTTGGAGTTGTCAGTTCGTGTTAAGGCATTATTGAAACGATACCGAATTGGCTCAACGCAGACGATTCAATTCGGCAACATCATTCTTGATCGACATACCTATAAGGTGATGAGGGGCACGGAGTCACTCACGTTGCCATTGAAGGAGTTCGAATTACTTTACAAGCTCGCCGGAACTCCCGGACAAGTCTATACGCGCGTACAGTTAATCGATCAAATTTGGGGGATTGATTACGCTGGAGATGATCGAACGATAGACGTACATATTAAACGCCTGCGTGAACGGTTTGCGACTACTACCGATTTTCGTATCGAAACGGTGCGTGGGCTTGGTTATCGCCTTGAGGTGCATGAATGATCAAATCTTTATATACACGCGTAGTGCTAATATTTTTAGTGTCCGTAATTGGTGGTACGATCATTGCCTTTTTTGTCGCAACTTGGGTATTTGAAGATAAACTAAACGAAAATTTGGGAATCCCCTTACTAAACTTTGGTCAGGACGTCGCCAAGATTTATGAGACATTGCCGTTACGTGAAGCAGACGCATTCGTAAGTGGCATGAATCAACTCAATTCCTATCATATTCGAATTTACGAAGATACGGGGCAGTTCCAGTCATACGGAGCATTGAACGGACACAAACTTATCACTGTAACGAATGAACAAGTGAAAAAAGTGCTAGATGGAGAAATAGTTCAAGTTAATCGGGGTGGAGTCTCTACGGTTCTCTTAGGCTTGCCGATGATAACTGAAAGGGGCAAGCAAGCGATGTTTGTAGAACCAATAGCCCCTCCTTCCACCTCTTTTGTAATAAAATGGATTTTAAACTTTTCAAGCTATTCGTTGATTGCAGGAAGCCTATTGATTCTGGTTGCTGCCATGTTCCTAGTCAAACCAATCAAAAAGCTGACAAAAGCGACTAGGCATATAGCAGGTGGCGATTTTAATGTCAAGCTGAATATTAAGCAAACGGGTGAGCTAGGTACTTTAGCGCGTAGCTTCGAAGAAATGACGCACGACCTGCAGCAACTTGAGAAGATGAGGAGGGAATTTGTAGCCAATGTGTCACACGAAGTTCAGTCACCGCTTACCTCAATATCGGGGTATGCTCTAGCGCTCAAGCAAGAAGACATCGCACATAACGAAAGACATCGTTATCTTGATATTATCATTGCTGAAGCAGATCGAATGTCCAAGATGAGCGATAGTCTATTAAAACTGAGTATGCTTGAATCGCAGTCACAGCAATTGCAGCTGGACACAGTCAGTGTTGATGAACAAATCAGACGAGTCATTGTGGCTATTCAGCCGCAATGGATGGCTCGCAACATCCGTTTTGAGCTTAATTTGGAAGCCGTTCGACTAGAAGCTGATTATGATCAATTAAACCAGGTATGGACAAACATTCTTGTGAATAGTATCAAATTTTCCAAGGATGACAGCGTGATTAACGTCAGCATTAAACAAGATACCAAAAACGTGACAGTACGAATATCCGATAAAGGCATTGGAATTTCCTACGAGGACCAGAAGCGTATATTCGAGCGGTTTTTTAAGGCCGATCGTTCTCATAGTCGTAAGTATACTGGTAGCGGTATGGGGCTTGCCATTGTTAAACAGATTGTATCGCTTCATCAAGGGAACATCCGCGTAGAAAGCGAACCCGGCAACGGAACGACTTTCATTGTCACCTTGCCCATTGCAACACCGAACAAGTAACTACAAATTGTACGTTCAAATTATGGTGACAACCTCGTATTCTCGATGTTATGACGTCATGTGTAAACTTTGTTGCATATGACGCCGTAACATTTTTTTATTTGTTCATACTCCGTTCATATTGTGGTCATAGGGAGTACACCTTCATTGTATAAGCTGTCCTTAACGGTTTGTAAAAGTAACCGAAATATACGGATGTGGATAGAAGATACGAATAGAGAATGAAAGAGAGGAGAGGCACGAGACTAAAGGAGAAAACGGCCTTCTATTGCCGCGCTACACCCTCGTGCTCGTGCAAACATCATGAAAAAAACGATAACCATTATAGGTAAATTAATAGCGGCTCTAGCTATAGCCATAATACTTTTTCTAGCTATTGTTTTTCTCGTTAATATTGTCTGCAATAAAATGGAGCAAGGAAAAAAAGAATCTTATGGTCAGTTTGTAACCGTAGATGGGAAAAATATGAATGTCTTCATTCAAGGGCAAGGAGAAGAAACGGTTGTGCTCCTACCAGGTTATGGAACAGCAGCACCAGCACTCGATTTTAAGCCACTTATCGATGAGTTATCTCCATTTTACAAAGTCGTTGTAATTGAGCCTTTTGGTTATGGATTAAGTGAACTGACCGAAAAGGAACGAAGCACAGAGAATATTGTCAGTGAAATACATGAAGCGTTACAGCAGCTAAACATTGAGCGTTATATTCTAATGGGCCACTCCATTTCTGGCATTTACGGACTGGATTATGTGAACAAATATCCAAACGAAGTGAGTGCATTTGTCGGGCTCGATAGCAGTGTGCCAACGATAAGCGAGAAAAAGATTGGATCTCCAATAATAGGCACTTTAAAACTACTCAAAAAATCAGGTTTAGCCAGATTGCAAATCAAGCTAGGCGATGACCCATACGCTACACTACCATATGATGATAAAACAAAAGAACAATTGAGTATTCTTATACACAAAAACAGGTTTAATCCCAACCAATTAAATGAAGCTGAAAATATGTATGCTAATTTTAGAGCAGCTGAAAATTTATCATTCCCAAAAAATCTACCCGTTATTTTCTTTATACAAGCAGATCATAAAGTAACTGAAAGATGGATACCAGAGCATAAAAAACAAATAAAAGATTTAGTACACGGGAAAGTGATGACATTTGAAGGGGATCATTATTTATATCGTACCAAAGCAAAAGAAATTGTTGAAAATTTCAGGGCGTATATGGATGAAATAAAATAAGTGTAGTGAAAAAATTCCTGTCACAATTATTGTAATAGTTTTGTATCAATTACATTGTCTAAGCCACATTCTCCAAGCTACTATTAAAGTTTTCTAGCATGTGACGCGTAACATTATTTTATGTGTCATACTCCGTACATATTGTTGTCATCGTGAGTACACTTTCGTTGTATAAACTGTATTTATCGGTTTGTAAAAGTAGCCGGAATATACGGATGTGGATAGCGCATACGAATAGAGAATGAAAGGGAGGGTAGGCACGAGTACAAGGTAGAGAACGAGCATACCGCTCTACACCACTCGTGCAAACATCATGAAAAAAACGTTGTCAATCATAGGTAAAATAATAGCAGTTTTAGCTATAGTCATAGTGCTTTTTCTAGCTATTGTTTTTCTAGTTAATATTATCTGCAATAAGATGGAGCAAGGAAAAATAGAATCTTATGGTCAGTTTGTAACAGTAGACGGAAAAAATATGAATGTCTTCATTCAAGGTGAAGGAGAAGAAACCGTCGTGCTCCTACCTGGCTATGGAACAGCTACACCAGCGCTTGATTTTAAACTGCTTATCGATGAGTTATCTCCATTTTACAAAGTCGTTGCGATTGAGCCTTTCGGATATGGATTAAGTGATGAGACCGATAAAGAACGAAGCACTGAGAATATTGTCAGTGAGATGCATGAAGCTTTACAACAGCTTGATATTGACAAATTTACGCTAATGGGCCACTCCATTGCAGGTATCTATGGACTTGATTATGTCAACAAATATCAAGACGAGGTGAGTGCATTTGTCGGAATCGATAGCAGTGTTCCAACACAACCGGGTATGGATGTCGAATTGCCAGTAAAAACGTTTGCATTTGTTGAAAAATCAGGTCTCTTAAGATTGATCATGAAAGTAAGTGGTGACCCCTATGCTGGACTAGCGTTTGATGCTCAAACCGTCGAGCAAATGAAAATGATTTCGAATAAAAACATGTATAATGCCACTACCTTGAATGAAATGGAACATATATCTTCTAATTTTAAAGGGGCTCAAGACTTGACATTTCCTAAAGACCTTCCTCTTCTTCTCTTTGTACAAGCGAATAATGCAGACGTAGAAGGATGGATTCCACTACATGAAGAGCAAGTAAAAGATTCTGTATATGGAAAAATGATCCCAATGGAGGGATCACATTATTTACACCATACCCAATTCAAAGAAATCGCTGACAACTTTAGAGAATTTATGAAAGAAGCAAAGTAAGTGTGCATAAGTGATATGAAAACCGTCCTTTGGGGCGGTTTTTCACTGTGTATATGATGATAGCATTTTTTTCACTTGTTCATACTCCGTTCATATTGCCGTCACTGTGAGTATATCTTCGTCGTTTAGGCTTTCCTTAGGGCTCTTAAAAGGTAGCCCAAAACGATAGGAGAAGATGTGAGTGAAAATACAAAAGGTGAAGAAAATGGACTTGGACACAACAACAGGCAAAAAACCAGCTAATAAGATGAAAAAAATGCTTATCATTTTACTTAAAATATTAGCAGCATTAGTTATAGCAATCGTCGTTTTTATAGCCATCGTTTTTGTCGTTGATAAGATCATTAGCAAATCAGAGGAAGGAAAAATAAAACCCTATGGTCAGTCTGTAACAGTAGATGGGAAAAATATGAATGTTTTGATTCAAGGACAAGGCGAAGAAACCGTCGTGCTACTACCAGGTTTGGGAACAGGAACACCAGCACTTGATTTTAAGCCGCTAGTAGAAGAGTTATCGCCATTTTACAAAGTCGTAGTGATTGAGCCATTTGGTTATGGATTAAGTGATATAACCGAAAAAGAACGAAGCACAGAAAATATTGTAAGTGAAATTCATGAAGCTTTACAGATTCTTAAAATTGACCGCTATATTCTAATGGGTCACTCCATTGCGGGCATTTACGGACTAGATTATGTGAACAAATATGAACAGGAAGTGAGTGCATTTGTCGGGATCGATAGCAGTGCTCCAAGGCAATATGGTGATAAGGTTGTTGAATCTCCAATACCTAATTCAGTAATTACACTACTCAAAGAATCAGGTTTAGGCAGATTGGTAATGAAACTAAGTGCTGACCCATATGCTGCACTACCAGTTGATGATGAAACAAAAGAACAAATGAGAATTCTTTCTTACAAAAACTTTAGAAATCCTACCATTGTGAATGAAATAGAAAATAGGTCTCCTAATTTTAATGCAGCTGAAAATTTAACATTCCCAAAAAACTTGCCTGTTATTTTCTTTTTACAACCGAATAGTACTGGAATTGAAGGATGGTCAACACTACATGAAGAGCAAGTAAAAGATTCTGTATATGGAAAAGTGATGACATTTGAAGGAACACATTATTTACACCATACCAAATCAAAAGAAATCGCTGAAAACTTCAGGGCGTTTATGGAAGAAGTAAAGCAAGACAGTAGATAATTTTAAAAATGAAAGTTTGTTTGTAACTAGTTGATGTAAACAACATGCGCTCATTCGCATTATCTAAACGAAACGGTCCTCGTACGACCCATGCTACGGCATCGTGTGCAAGCTTCTTGCATGTGCGTTGTAGCATTTTTTCGTTTGTTCATACTCCGTTCATACTGACGTCACTGGGTGTATATATTCGTCGTATAGGCTTTCCTTAGGGCCCGTTAGTAGCCCAATAAACAGATAATGAGAGGAGAAGATACGAATGAAAATAAGAGAGGTAATGAAAATAAGAGAGGTAATGAAAATGAAGATGGGCACGAAAACAGGTAGAAAACGAACTCCAATCGTCGCTTTAACCCTCATGCTAACAATGCTTGCTCCAATGTCTGCATCAATGTTAGTTCCAATGTCTGCAAAGGCCACAACAACCACCGATAGCAGTGTTGTAACATTTGATGCGACTAAGAAAATAGCTACTGAGAAAGCCAAGCTGATAACAGAAACTTACGGCATCTCAAGTGCGCAATATGCGATTATTGATGATGGAGAAATTGTCATCTCAGGGCATGCAGGCAAAAACGACATAAAGGACAATATACCTCTTACTTCAAATACAATGTATGGTATAGGTTCTACAAGCAAAATGGTACTCACAGCTGCCATTATGAAGCTTGTAGACGAAGGTAAGGTAGATTTGGATTTACCCGTTGTAAAATATATACCTGATTTTGAGATGAAAGACGATCGTTATAAACAGATTACACCACGTATGCTGCTGAATCATTCCTCTGGTCTTCTTGGAACCTCTTACCGTAATACAAGTTTGTATGGGGATAATGATACTTATGCACACGATAATTTGTTAGAGCAATTGGCGACTCAAAACTTAAAGGCAGAGCCAGGAGCGTACTCGGTATATTGCAACGATGGTTTTACATTAGCTGAGATTTTGGTAGAGAGAGTAAGTGGCATGTCTTTTACAGCTTTTATACACAAGTATTTGACAGAGCCTCTGAAAATGAATCACACGAAAACACCGCTGGATCAAGTGGATTCAAAGACAATGGCCGGGATCTATTCCCCTGCTTTTAATGGCCAACTCCCAAGTGAGAATTACAATATCATTGCAACAGGTGGCATGTACTCCACAGCTGAAGATCTCGTTAAATTCTCACAAATTTTCACTGGACATGTAGATAATATTCTTTCTAAGAAGTCGGTGGAAGCTATGGCACAAGAAGAGTATAAAAGAGGCATGTGGCCAGAGCAAACTGATCCTTCCTCCATCGCGTACGGGCTAGGCTGGGATAGTGTGAATTTATTCCCATTCAATGAATACGGCATCAAGGCACTTACGAAAGGTGGAGATACGATGAATTATCACTCTTCGTTAGTCGTGCTTCCACAACACAATATGGCTGCGGCTGTTATTTCTTCAGGTGGTTCCAGCGTAGTAAATCAATTGTTAGCGAATGAACTGCTGCTTAGTGCACTTCAGGAGAAGGGGGTTATTCATGAACGGATGCCAGCCAAGTTGCATGGTTTGCCTATAAAGGCGAGTATGCCGCAGGAATTTTCTCAGTATGCAGGTATTTACGGTGGTGGTTCTGGTAATTTGATGAAGGTAGAAATTAATCCTGTAGGCGAATTGTCAATTTCCACGGTAACGGCTCCGGACAATCCAGTTAAACAGTATATGTATACAGCTGATGGTTCTTTTGTGAACGCTGAAGGCACAGAAAAATTAAAATTCGTTGTTGAGAAAAATGGGCGCACTTACTTATGGTCCAGCTTGTATATAACCTTCCCGGGGCTAGGACAAACAGCTGTCTCAGGGTATAATGCTGAAAAGCTCGAAGCCAATGTATTACCCAGCGGCGTAGCTGCCGCGTGGGAGAAACGTGAAGGTGAAAAATATTACTTGGTGAGTGAGAAATATACTTCGATGCTTTACTTCAATTCTGGATCAATGATAACTATTGATACGGTTAAAGAAGTTCCAGGATATTTTTTAAGTAATAAGATTATGGGAGAAAACAATGCATCGAACCAACTGCAAATCCCTAGCATGGCTGGGAGAGATACTTTGGAAATCAATTTCTTTAAGAAGAACGGATTAGAGTATGTTACAGCAGGAGGTAACTTATACGCAAGTGAGGAACTTGTAAAACCGCTCTACACTGGTAAAGAATTTATATCTTCGACAACGATTCAAGCGGACGGCTATGCGAACTGGTTTTCAGTGCCTGAGGCTGCAAAAGGAAAGGTTATGACGGTTAAGATGCCTACGAAGGGCTCTTTTGCTGTATATGATCAAGCAGGTATTTGCATTAACTACACCGTGGTCAGCGGTAACAATGAAGTTCTGTTACCAGAGAACGGTAGAATTGTCTTTGCAGGAGAAGCTGGCTCCAAATTTGAGATTACATTGAAAAAATAAATATAGGTTTGTCTATAAGACTGTCTTATAAGGTCATTGCTACTTTAAGACATACTATTTTATTTGGCCATAAAGGGGATGCAAAGTGCGTGAGCGTTAGGACTCAACAGGTCAATGCAGTGGCTGAGGAATTAAGTAACAATGC
The DNA here is from genome assembly GCF_003049605.2 of Lysinibacillus parviboronicapiens. Taxonomy (NCBI): domain Bacteria; kingdom Bacillati; phylum Bacillota; class Bacilli; order Caryophanales; family Bacillaceae; genus Lysinibacillus; species Lysinibacillus parviboronicapiens. Next base: position 3,396,553 of record NZ_CP073713.1, on the reverse strand, counting down.
ACAGCACTTACAATCCCTTGTGCAACAATTTAAAATATAGCAAAAGACGACCACATACGAAGTATTGACTGTGGTCGCCTTTTTGTTTTAATTTGTGGAAAGGAGAAAATTTTTGTTAGTCCTTGTGAAATTACTATAACTTGATATTTTTATAAGGTCAATACATGGAAATTATTCAAGAATAGGATATTTATCTGGCTTTCTTAGGAAATTTTAGAGGTAATTCTACCTTCTCCATATCATTTGCTACTTTTACATATAATCACTTATTTTAATCAGAATTAATTGACAATTATGATGGATTGGCATAGAATAAGTCTAACTTTTCGTTCGATACAGGTAGAAGGTTTCGGGAGCGAGATCAGCCTTAGAACAGATGAGCAGAGTATAGTCGAGAATAGCTGAGAAATTGTTGAATAAGAGTAGTAGCATAGGTGTGCAATGTAAGAGAGTCAGTGGGTGGTGTAAACTGATTTGTAGCTTATGTGAATGGACTTATGAGAGTCGCTATTTATAATAGCGAACGGATTCCCCACGTTATCGGGGGTGCTTCAACCTTATTTTAGCGATTTTTAAACACTCGTTGATAAGGTTATAGCCTCAAATGGAATTTTTGTTTTAGCAAGTAAACAGCAGGTATAGCTGAGCTGTTTTATGCTCCAAAGCAACGTGCCTATTTAGCTGAGGCCATATAGATGAAGCACACAAGTGAGAGCACATAGCTCTAATATGAGGTGGCAACGCGGTCATGATCGTCCTCTGCAATTAGGAAAATCCTTTTTGCAGAGGGCTTTTTTGTGTTTTCCTGCATTAACGGTCAGTAAGCCGCCCACCCCAATGTGAATAATGAGATAGGTGGTCGACCAACTGACCGTAATAGCCCGATTGGTTCAATTAAAGGAGGGGTGAAGAAAACCCCGCTGATTGAAGCTTCACTTATTGGGGATTTCCCAAGCCAGTTAGTATGAAATTATTTTTGAGTAAAGGAGACTAGTCTATATGCAAACAACGAGTTCAAGAACAAAGATGAAAACGATTAACGGTGATTCACTTACACCTCTATTAATTTTTAGACGTTTACAAGGTACGCACAAATTTTTGCTCGAAAGTTCCTCACAGCATGAGAGTACGGGACGTTTCTCGTTCATTGGAGCCAACCCGCGGAAGACGTATAGAGGCATAGGCAATGAAATCCAAGAATTTTCCTATAAAACACAGAAAACCTATACACATAAGGGTGACCTCTTCGTACTATTAAAGCGCTTAATGCCCCGCATTTCCAACACAACACAATTTCCATTTTCAGGTGGGGCAGTTGGTTATGTTGGCCAGGGTGCAACGGCAATATTATCAACCAATCAAGAAGAAATGCAGCTCCCGGATGTACATTTCCATGTCTATGAAACAATTATTGTCTTTGACCACGTTACAGACGAAGTGACATTGATTCATACAAATATTGATGCTGAGAATAAAGAGCCAAATTTAGAAGTATTAGCTGAGCAGCTGTTAAAAGGTAGAGAGAGTGAGGATTCGATTTGTAGTTATCAAACAAGCAATACAACAACTAATGACCACTTTGAAATGTCTTTAACAAAAATAAAAGATTCTTTAGATGATGAAAATGCACGTGTCGTACTATCGAAACAGTTTTTAGCCAATTTACAAGGGGACGCTTTCGCACTCTATCGTCAACTACGTAAAAAAAATCCAGCCCCTTATATGTACTATGTAACGTTTGATGACCATATTGTCTTGGGGACCTCACCAGAAAGCCTAATTCGAGTAAAGGGTGAACGTGTCATTGCGACTCCTACTGAAGGAATCTCTTCACGTGGACTCACAAAAGTAGAGGACTTAGCAAATGAACGAAAATTATATGAAAACGTGGAAGTGAGGAAATCACATGCTGTATTAGTTACTGCTATGCAACAAGAACTTCAAGCTGTATGCTTTCGCGATTCTATTCGAGTCATAGATGCCATGAGAATTGAGCGTTCAAAGCAAGCTCTGCATATGACTTCACGTGTAGAGGGGCAAATTTTACCGATGCTACATGCTTTAGATGTATTAGCTGCAACTTTACCACCATTCGCTTCTACAGGTATCCCGAAGGAACATGCAAAAAATCAGTTGAAGAAAATGTCTCAAAGTGCTGGTATTTTTGGTGGTGCTCTAGGATTTATCGGCTTTAATGGACATCTAGATTTTGCGCTAACAGGGAAATCTATCATCGTAGAAAACGAAACCATGCATATGCAAACAACTGTAACGATTACGAAATATAGTAATGTCCAAGAAATTCTCAAAAAAGTGGAAGAGGAAGAGGACTTGTTTTTACAATTACTCGGAAAAGAAGGAGGTGCAAATTAATGGACGTAATACGAGGGAAAGTACGGCAACGAGAACATTTAATGTACGAAGAAATGTTAGAGATTGCAAAATGGATGTTTCAGGACGACACTCCAAAGGGTGAAATAGCTAGTTTTTTAACGGACTTGTCTTTAAAAGGTGAAACAGCACATGAAGTGGCGGCATTAGCAACAGTTATGCGGTCGTTTGCACTGGATGTTCCCGCAAAATCGGATATTTATATGGATAATTGCGGTACCGGTGGAGATGGTTTAAATACATTTAATATTAGTACTGCATCCGCGTTTGTATTAGCAGGTGCAGGTGTCAAAATGGCAAAGCACGGGAATCGTAAAATTTCTTCTGCTTCGGGTAGCTCTGATGTTTTGGAGGCACTTGGCATTCACACAAATATTTCCATAGAACAGACGATTGAGCTTTTGGAAAAAGAGGGCATTGCCTTTTTATATGCGCCAAATGTTCATCCAAAATTAAAACGTATCGGTGAGGTGCGTCGTGCCCTTGGCAAGCCAACCATTTTTAATCTTGTTGGTCCGTTAACAAATCCAGTTTCTTTATCAACACAATTTACAGGCATTAATCGACCGAATTTTGTCATGGAGTATGCTTCTGTTTTACAAATGCTAGGCCGTGAGCGGGCAATGGTTGTTTCTGGTCCGCAAGGGTTAGATGAGGCATCATTGGCTGGGCAGAACACCTTCGTTTTTGTAGATAAAGGAGATTTAATTCCGTTTGCATTAACGGCGGAGGATGCGGGACTTAACTATGCGCCGTTAGAAGCAATTCGCGGTGGCAATGCAGAAGAAAATGCGAGGATTATGCGTACATTACTAGCTGGTAAAGAAAGTGCTTACTTTGATACAGTTTTGCTAAACGTTGGTATCGGATTGTTTTGCTATGGTAGCGCCCAAACCGTTAAAGAAGGTGTCGACATGGCGAAGGATAGTATATTGAGCGGTCGAGCATTACAGAAATTAGAGGCAGTTGTTGCCTTTAGTGAGCAAATTAAAGAAGTGGAGGTAGGGCAATGAATATCTTAAACAAAATTATTGAACAAAAAAAATTAGAAGTTGGAGCTTTACTTGAACAGCCTGACCCATTAGCAAACTTCATAGAAAAAAAGCGGATGTCTTTGTTTGAAACATTACGAAAATCACAGACATTGCAAGTTATTGCTGAGATGAAGCGTGCATCGCCTTCGAAGGGCGTAATTGCCGAAGGGGTAGATCCGGTCAAACAGGCAAAAATTTATGCAGAGGCTGGGGCAGCAGCAATTTCTGTGTTAACAGATAAGGCGTTTTTCAAAGGCTCGTTTAATGATTTAGCAGCTGTAGCGCATGCAGTTAATACACCAATTCTTTGTAAAGACTTCATGATTGACCGTGTACAAATTCGATTTGCCAAAGCATCAGGTGCATCAATTATTTTACTAATTGTGGCAGCCTTAGAAGACGAGCTTTTCCGTGACTTATATAGCTATGCCACAAGTTTAGGGCTAGAAATATTAGTAGAGGTGCATGATATCCGGGAGCTTGAACGAGCTATTGCTGTCGGTGCTAGATTAATTGGTGTCAATAATCGCGATTTACGGTCATTTGAAGTGAGTCTAGAGCGTACACGTGAAATTGCCGAAGCCTTTCCCTTTGATGAAGAGCGCGTGCTCATTAGTGAAAGTGGTATTTGGACAACAGACGATGCCCAGACAGTGGCGGCGATAGGGGCTAGTGGTGTTCTTGTAGGTGAGTCGTTAATGCGTAGTGGCGATGCAGGAGCAGCCTTAAGGAGCTTACAAGTAAGTAAAGCCGGTGCATCTGTATGACAAAGGTGAAAATTTGTGGTTTGAAGGAAGTGCAACATGTGCAAGCGGCGGTGCAGGCCGGCGCGGATGCAATAGGTTTTGTTTTTGCACCGAGCAAGCGTCTAGTGTCGATTGAACAGGCTCGTGAATTAGCAAAGTATGTGCCTGAAGGGGTCTTGAAAATTGGTGTTTTTGTCAATCCCACATCTGAAGAACTTCAGGCCGCAGTGAATGAAGTGCCATTAGATTATGTGCAATATCATGGGGAGGAAACACCTGATTTTATTCGAGAACAAGGGTATCCCGCTATTAAAGCCCTATCAGTTCATTGTGCGGAGGATGTACAAAAATCTGCATGTTATGATGTCGATTATTATTTATTTGATGCACCTGGCACGGATTATAAAGGAGGCAGTGGCCATACATTTGACTGGACGCTCCTTAAAGCAGCGGGCATTCCTCATGAAAAACTAATTCTTGCAGGTGGCTTGAAGGTAGAAAATATCGAGGAAGCACTGTCACTTGTGTCGCCGTCTATGGTAGATGTTTCAAGTGGTGTCGAGACAGAAGGTGTCAAAGATATAGCAAAAATAGTCGCATTTTTGCAGCTAGTAAAAAAGGAGAGAGTAACATGACGAAATCGATTGCAAATAGCGTGCCGACAAAGGAAGGGCGCTACGGAAAATTTGGTGGACAGTTTGTTCCAGAAACGTTAATGACAGCACTGTTGGAATTAGAAATGGCTTATGACGAAGCGATGGCCGACAAAGTGTTTACAGATGAGCTGGCCTATTATTTAAAAGAATATGTAGGTCGTGAAACACCACTTTATTTTGCAGAAAACTTAACGAAAGTACTTGGCGGTGCAAAAATCTACTTAAAGCGCGAAGATTTAAACCATACAGGTGCTCATAAAATTAACAATGCCATCGGGCAAGCGTTACTCGCAAAACGAATGGGGAAAAAGAAAATTGTAGCTGAAACAGGAGCGGGTCAGCATGGTGTAGCGACTGCGACGGCTTGTGCGTTATTAAATCTTGAGTGTGTGGTCTTTATGGGGGCCGAGGATATTAAACGTCAGCAGTTAAATGTTTTCCGGATGGAGTTACTCGGCACAAAAGTCGAATCTGTTGAAACTGGTTCAAAAACTTTGAAAGACGCAGTTAATGCAGCCTTACGCTATTGGGTGACAAATGTCGAGGATACCCATTATATTTTGGGCTCGGCTTTAGGGCCTCATCCGTTTCCGAAAATTGTACGAGATTTCCAGCGCGTTATTGGTATTGAAACACGCGCACAAATTTTAGATAAAGAAGGGCGTTTACCTGATGCTGTTGTTGCTTGTATTGGGGGAGGGAGTAACGCCATTGGGATGTTCCATCCATTTGTAGATGATAACAAGGTTGCCTTGTATGGTGTCGAGGCAGCAGGTAATGGCATTGAAACAGGCGAGCATGCAGCCGCCATTGCAGGGGGACAGCTAGGTGTCTTACATGGTGCTTACATGTATTTACTGCAGGATGAAGATGGCTTTATTCAGGAAGCGCATTCAATTTCAGCGGGCCTTGATTATCCAGGAAAGGGACCAGAACATTGTTATTTACACGATATTGGTCGTGCGAAATTCGATTCAATTACAGATAGTGAAGCACTGGAGGGGTTGCAATTGCTATGCCGGACTGAAGGCATTTTACCAGCCCTGGAAAGTTCTCATGCGATTGCTTATACAACAAAGCTTGCAAAAACGATGCGTGTGGATGACATCATTGTTGTTTGCTTATCGGGTCGTGGTGATAAGGATGTTCATACAGTCAACGCAGTACTTGGAGGTGGGGTATCATGACAACATTACAACAGGCAATTGAGCAAGTAAAAATAGCAGGTAATAAAGCCTTTGTGCCGTATATCATGGCAGGCGATGGAGGACTTTCAACAATAAAACCAACTATCTTGAAGCTACAAAAATTGGGAGTCACTGCGATTGAAGTGGGTATTCCATTTACTGATCCTGTAGCAGATGGACCGACAATTGAACAGGCAGGTGAGCGTGCTTTAGCGGAAGGGGTGACATTGCGCAAAGTGTTAGAAACACTTGCTGTATTCCGTGAAGAAATAACAGTCCCGTTAGTGGTGATGACGTATTTTAATCCTGTATTGGCTTATGGATTAGTATCCTTTGCGGAGGCTTGTCTGGCAGCTGGTGTTAAAGGCTTGATTGTACCTGACGTACCACTAGAGGAAAGTGCTATTTTACGCGAAAAGTTAAATCCACACGGCGTGGATATTGTACAGCTTGTATCATTAACTAGTCCACCCGAGCGAATTGCGCGTATCGCCACAGCAAGCCAAGGTTTTGTCTATGCTGTAACAGTAAACGGTATTACAGGGACACGTGCAAGTTTTGCGGATGATTTAGCAGGACATTTTGCGCGATTACGTGAATTGAGCCACATTCCAGTGTTGGCAGGTTTTGGGATATCGACACCGGAACAAGTGGTGAGCATGGGCGAACTAGGTGACGGGGTGATTGTTGGCAGTGCCATTGTTACGGCATTACATGAAGGCGATTTTGGTAAGGTGGAAGCACTGGTGGCTGCCTCTAAAAATATGCGAGAGAAGTCTACTCTTTAACAGAGTAGGCTTTTTTAGGTTGTAGACGGATAGAACTGTCAAACTGACGGATAGCGTCCCTGCTTGATTTTCGGTATAATAGCCTTCGTGAGGAAGTGAAAAAATGATTCTATCAAAAAAGAGATGGCAAGTGGAGCGTCCAGATGCACAACTTGTACAAGCATTACAAAATGACTTACAAATTTCTGCGATTGCGGCAAAGATTTTAGCTGCACGTGGCTGTGAAACTTCTGCAGCAGCAGAAAGTTTACTAAATATGACTGAAGTAAATATTCATGACCCGTTTTTAATGCATGGTATGGCAGAAGCAGTGGCACGTATCAAACTAGCACTTGAAAACGGCGAAAAAATATTAATATATGGTGATTATGATGCAGATGGTGTCACAAGTACGACCGTGATGTTCAATGTGTTACTAGACCTTGGTGCAGATGTATCGTTTAAAATTCCAAACCGTTTCTTGCACGGCTATGGCCCGAATGAAGCATTATTCCGTGAGGCACATACAGAAGGCGTGCAATTAATTATTACTGTCGATAATGGTATTTCAGGCATTGAGCCCATTCGTGTGGCGAAGGAGCTTGGTATGGATGTCATTGTCACAGATCACCATGAGCCTGGTGAGGAACTACCGCCAGCGGATATTATTTTACATCCTCGTGTGCCAGAGGGGCATTATCCATTTGGCGAACTAGCAGGGGTGGGAGTAGCTTTTAAGTTAGCACATGCTTTGTACGGGGAACTGCCAACGCATTTATTTGAGTTTGTGGCGATTGGTACGGTGGCTGATTTAGTGCCGTTAGTCGATGAAAATCGTTATCTTGTCAAACGTGGAATTGAAGAAATGCGTCGTTCACTAAGTCCATGGGTACAGGCAATGTGTGAGGTAGCAAGTGCAGAGCAATCAAAGATTAATGAAGAAACAATTGGTTTTTACTTTGGTCCGCGTTTAAATGCAATTGGCCGTTTAGGCGAAGCAGCGCCTGGTGTAGAACTACTAATGGCCGAGGATGGTAGCAAAGCATCGGCATTAGCGAAACAGCTAAATGCCAGTAATACGGAGCGCAAAGATATTGTGAAGAGTATTACAGATGAAGCGATTGCATTAATTGAAGCAGACGAAAAAATTAGCGAATCACTGGTCTTAGTTGTTGCTGGAGAAGGCTGGAATGCCGGTGTTGTCGGGATTGTAGCTTCTCGTCTTGTTGAGCTTTATTATCGTCCGACTATTGTACTATCACTAGACTCTGAGAAAGGTACTGCGAAAGGATCGGCACGTAGTATCGATGGTTTCCATCTGTTTAATGAACTGGCGAAAAATCGAGATATTTTACCTCATTTTGGGGGACATCCGATGGCCGCAGGTATGACTTTACCCATTGAGCATGTAGATGAACTGCGAGCAAGATTAGATGCACAGGCAAAAGCTTGTTTAACTGAGGAGCAATTGACACCTGTACTCAATATTGATATTCCGCTTAAAATTGATGAAATTTCAGCGGACGCTATTGAAGAAATTGCCAAGCTTGGCCCGTTTGGTACCGAATTCCCGAAACCTGTTTATGTACTTGAAGATGTCGAAATAGCCGCAATGCGTAAAATTGGCGCAGCTGAAAATCATATTAAAATGGAATTAACTGATGGCTATGAAAAATTGGATAGCGTTGGCTTTCATAAAGGGCATCTGCATGACGAACTGACATATGGCATTAAAGTATCCTTTATTGGTGATCTTCAAATTAATGAGTGGCAAGGGCGTAAAAAGCCTCAGTTTATGATTGAGGACGTGCAAACAACAGAGTGGCAATTATTTGATATTCGTGGCATTCGTCAAACTTCACGTTGGTTAAATACTGTACCAAAAGAGGAGGCAACTTTTATAGCATTCCGTCCCGAGACGGTGACATATTATCAGTCGCTTCTTGGCGTGCCAATTTTGTTTGTGGAGGCAACACTTGCAAACGTGTCGCAAACAAGTTATATAGTGTTATTAGATTTGCCACAAAATGTTCAATTGTTAGAAAATGTGTTGCAAAAAACAGCGCCTTCTCGTATTTATGCGCATTTCTATATGCCTGATTCACAGTATTTCAATGGGATGCCTACACGTGAGCAATTTGCTTGGTATTACAAATTTTTGAAAAACCGTCCAGCATTCCCATTAAATATGCACTTACCAGACTTAGCAAAGCATACAGGCTGGCCGTTAGAGGCATTAAAATTTATGACACAGGTGTTTTTTGAGCTTGATTTTGTTAAAATGGAGAGTGGACTGACGACTGTCAACGTGAATGCACCAAAAACAGCGCTTACGGAAGCACCGTCTTACAAACAACGTTCAGAACAGATTGATATAGAGCAAAAGCTTGTCTATGCACCTTATATAGAGTTAAAGCAATGGTTTGATGAACGAATACATTAATATACGAAAAAGTTTCGTAGGAGGAACATCAAAATGGATTTAAAGCAATACGTAACAACAGTTGAGAACTGGCCAAAAGAAGGCATCAGCTTCAAGGATATTACAACAATTATGGATAACGGACAAGCATACAAATATGCTACTGACCAAATCGTCGCTTACGCAAAAGAAGTGGGCGCGGAAATTATCGTAGGTCCTGAAGCGCGTGGCTTCATCATCGGTTGTCCAGTCGCTTATGCACTTGAAATTGGCTTTGCCCCTGTTCGTAAACCAGGAAAATTACCTCGTGAAGTGGTAAGTGCTGACTATGGTCTTGAATATGGTAAAGATACGCTTACTATGCACAAAGATGCTATTAAGCCAGGCCAAAAAGTCTTAATCTGTGATGATTTACTTGCAACTGGCGGTACTGTGGAAGCGACTGTTCGTTTAATAGAAGAATTGGGCGGTGAGGTTGTCGGCTGTGCATTCCTAATCGAGCTAACTGAACTAAATGGTCGTGCAAAACTTGGCGATTTAAGTATCAAGACATTAATTCAATATTAAATTATGAAAAATGGCTGTCATATAAGTGAAAAAACTTATAGACAGCCATTTATTTAATTAATATTAACTAGTAGTTATCATAGGATTTGATTATCTTTTGTATGTGTCTTAGTGTTTCGTAGAAATCCTTATATTTTTCTGGTCCAATGTCATTAATAATTTTTTCCTGTATTTCGTGCCAAATAGGAGTTGCTTCCTTTAATTTTGCAATACCTACATCAGTTAGTGATAAAATTTTGGTTCGAGCATCTTGCTTATCTCGCGTAATAGCAACATAGCCACTTTGTTTCAATAAATTGACATTACGTGTAATTGTAGTTTGGTCAAGTAACAGAATCTCCCCTAATTTGCTTATAGAAACCGCCTGCTGATGATCAATATTTGCCAACATGGAATATTGGGTGATTTTTAAATTGGTAGGTTGGAGCAATTTGTCATACATTTGCGTAACAACTCTTGTTTTTTTTCTAAGGTTGGCACACACACAAATCTGAGTATAGTCTATGTTCATGTATTCTTTATCCATAAAAAAACTCCTTTTAAGTTATTTCAAGTTAAGGTAAGCTTGATTTTAGTTTATCATGATAATTGAAATAATTAATAAAAGTGAAATTAGCTTCTTGACAGTTGAAAACGCTATTACTATCATTATATATGTAGATACATATATTTTAAAGAAATGGATTTTCTTTATTTTTTTACACACATACATGTATATACATGTATCGATGTTAGCTAGAAGGAGGGTATTTTTACAGTACGAAATGAAGCTAGGACAGCAAGTTAATTTTATACTATGGAGAAATGTAGGTGGTGTTATGAAGCGTATACATTATAGTTGGTTTGTCCTTGTTATTACATTTTTCTCAATTATTGTAGCGGGCATCACATTGTCATCATCAGGCGTATTTATAGGCCCATTCGAAAATGAATTTGGTTGGGATCGCTCAATGATTGCCATGGCTTTTGCAATCAGTCTTTTTTTATATGGGATATCAGGTCCGTTTATGGCGGCATTACTTGAAGTAATTGGCTTAAAGAAAATGATGTTAGCAGCGATGGCGACATTAATATTAGGTATTGCGCTAACTCTTATCATGAATCAGGCTTGGCAGTTAACCATCATTTGGGGCTTTATTATCGGTCTCGGTGCAAGTCTTTTTTTAACGGTCTTGAGTCCTTATGTAGCAAACAATTGGTTTGAAAAAAGAAGAGGTCTTGCCGTAGGTATATTAACTGCAAGTACAGCAACAGGTCAATTAATTCTACTACCTATATTGGCGATGATTATAGATAATTACTCATGGCGATGGGCGATTGGGTTAATCATGGTTCTAAGTTCCGTCATGTTTATCATTATATTATTATTTATGAAAAACAAACCAAAGGATGTTGGCATTCTTCCTTATGGGCGTGATAAAGAATTAGACGTTAACGATGTAGAGCCAAAGAATAATCCGATTATTATTGCGTTCAAGGGTCTTTTTCACGCTGTGAAAGTGAAAGAATTTTGGTTATTGGCCGGTAGCTTCTTTATTTGCGGGCTTTCAACTAGTGGTTTAATTGGTACTCATTTTGTTTCCTACTGTATTAGTTTCGGAGTTCCTTTAGTGACAGCTGCTTCGTTTCTTTCATTTATGGGAATCTTTAATCTTGTTGGGACTACATTATCTGGGTGGCTGTCTGATCGTTTTGATAATCGTTGGTTACTATTTTGGTATTATCTATTAAGAGGAGCTTCCCTCGTTATATTACCGTATGCATTAGTCCAAGGTTCATTTACCTTGCTCGTTATTTTTACAGTTTTTTATGGATTAGATTGGATTGCAACTGTGCCACCAACAATCAGTATTTCAAGGCAAATTTTTGGTACTGCTAAAAGTGGAATAATTTACGGCTGGATTTTTGCATCTCATCAGGCTGGTGCGGCGATGGCTGCATACGGTGGCGGTCTCATCTATAAATATTTCGATTCTTACACATGGGCATTTTTCTTAGCTGGCGTTTTCTGTGTGTTAGCGAGCCTATTTGTAATAATAGTTAAGAAGCAACAACCAAATACAGTAACTCTTTAATAATGAAGTTATGGTGTTGAACACTGCAAGTTATATCCGTGATTATAGAGTTAGCAAATTTTTTTCCGAATGAAATCAGCTCATACTAAAACAGCCTTAATCTCGAAAACGAGCATTGTGGCTGTTTTTTTCGATGAATCACTATATTTTCGGAAATCTTTTGACTTAATCCAAACAAAAGTTTATAATATAAACAAATATAATAAAAGGTGATGCTATGAACGAAAGAGAACAGGCGGTACTTGCATTAATACGCCAAAATCCGTTTATGTCTCAGCAAGAGATGGCAGATAAAATGAACTTGTCTCGACCAGTGCTTGCAAATTTAGTGTCGAGCTTAACAAAGCAAGGCAAAATTGTAGGTCGTGCCTATATTTTACCTGAGGAAAATGAAATTATTTGTATTGGTGGCGCTAATCTCGACCGTAAATTTCATGTCAAAGGAACTGTGCAGCTCGGAACATCAAATCCTGCCAGCTCTTCATTTAGTGTAGGTGGTGTGGGTCGAAATATTGCTGAAAACTTAGGCCGTCTAAACCATGAGGTTACATTACTGACAACAGCAGGAAAGGATGCCGACTGGCTGGTGATTCAGGAAGCTTCAGAACCATTTATGAATTTACGCTATGTTGAACAGCTACCTGATGCTGCCACGGGTTCGTATACCGCCATTATGGACGAACAGGGCGAACTTGCTTTAGCCGTTGCCAATATGGAAGTCTATGACTTATTGTTGCCAAGTTTGTTAAAGCAATACGAGGCAATGCTAATGAATGCGGGCTGCTTTATACTGGACTTAAACTGTCCGAAAGAAACAGTTGCCTACATTCAACAAGTAGCGATTGCTCGTGAAATTCCACTAGTAATTGTGCCAGTATCTTCACCAAAAATGAACCGACTTCCGGATACTTTGCAAGGAGTCACATGGTTTATTTGTAACACAGACGAGGCAGAAACGATTGTCGGTCATACGATTGACAATGCGGCACATTATGAAAAAGCGTTACAGAAGCTTCTGCTACTAGGAGCTGAACATGTGATTATTACAGCAGGCGGAAAAGGCGTTTATGCAGCATCAACTACAATTACAGCAAGTCATTTTATGGCTAAAGCGATAGAAAAAATTGAAGATGTTACTGGCGCTGGAGATGCCTTTGTTAGTGCGGTTATTCATAGTTGGTTACGGGGACAACCCTTTACAACATGTATAGATGCGGGCTTAACAAACGCCAAAAAAACATTGGCGTCTCCGTACACAGTAAGACCTGAATTATCAGAAGAATCGTTGAAAAATGAAATGGAGGAATAACATCATGAAAGAATTCATCGTATTATCAGAAGAAGTAAAAGAGGGTCAAGAGAAAGGTCTACCAATTATTGCTTTAGAATCAACAATAATTTCGCATGGTATGCCATATCCACAAAACGTACAAACAGCGCGTGAAGTGGAACAAATTATTCGCGACAACGGTGCAGTACCAGCTACTATTGCATTAATTGATGGTAAAATTAAAATTGGATTATCAGAAGAAGAACTTGAAATGTTTGGCAATGCACAAGGTGTGGCAAAAGCTTCACGCCGTGACTTAGCCTATTTATTAGCAACTAAAAAATTAGGCGCGACAACGGTTGCCGCAACGATGATTTGTGCAGAGCTTGCAGGCATTGAAATCTTTGTTACAGGTGGTATTGGCGGTGTACACCGTGGGGCAGAAACAACGATGGACGTTTCAGCAGACTTAGAAGAATTATCACAAACAAATGTAGCGGTAATTTGTGCCGGTGCGAAGTCCATTTTAGATATTGGCTTAACGCTTGAATATCTTGAAACAAAAGGTGTACCAGTAGTTGGATATGGTACGGATGAACTTCCAGCATTCTATACACGACAAAGTGGTTTTGATGTAAACTTCAAAGCCGATACACCTGAAGAAGTTGCAGCGATGCTTCGTGCAAAATGGCAATTAGGATTACGAGGCGGAGCGGTTATTGCAAATCCGATACCAGAAGCTGAAGCACTAGAGCACGAATTCATCACTAATATCATTGAAAAAGCGCTACATGAAGCTGAGGAAAATGGTATTCAAGGTAAAAACGTAACACCATTCTTACTTGGTAAAGTGAAAGAACTGACAGAAGGTAAGAGCCTTGATGCGAACATTGCATTAGTGAAAAACAATGCAGTAATCGGTTCGAAAATTGCTGTAGCCTATAATAAAGCAAAATAATCATCTTTTTTTAAGACTCTCTGTGAAGCTTAGCGAAACGGAGGGTCTTTTTGGTTATATTAATGGATAAATATTACAATGTTGTAAGCTGTTCACGAGATTAACTAAACTAAATGACACAGTCCCTTTACAATCGACCTCTATTTTTTATACAATTAAATTTATATCTAATCTGAAAAATTTGACGGGCAAGGTGGACATATTATGGCGAAAGAGCAAATTTTGACTCCTGTAGACGTTTTTGATTTAGTCAAATCCTACATGAATGACGAAAATGTCGCATTCGTGAAAAAAGCATATGAATTGGCACGAGATGCACATATTGAGCAATTCCGTAGCTCTGGTGAACCGTATATTATTCACCCAGTGCAAGTGGCCGGTATTTTAGCAGAATTACAAATGGATCCTGAAACAGTAGCAGCTGGTTTTTTACACGATGTTGTCGAAGATACAGAAGTTACGCGAGATGATTTGGTCCGTGAATTTGGTGAAGAAGTGGCTATGCTCGTTGATGGTGTGACGAAGCTAGGGAAAATCAAATATTTATCGAAAGAAGCACAACAGGCAGAAAATCATCGAAAAATGTTTGTTGCGATGGCACAGGATATTCGCGTCATCTTAATTAAGCTCGCAGATCGTCTGCATAATATGCGCACGTTAAAACATTTGCCTGCTGAAAAGCAACGCCGAATTTCCAAAGAGACGCTCGAAATATTTGCACCTCTTGCGCACCGTCTGGGTATATCAACTGTAAAATGGGAGCTTGAAGATACAGCACTTCGCTATTTAAACCCGCAACAATATTATCGTATCGTGAGTCTAATGAAGAAGAAAAGAGATGAACGTGAGGCGTATTTAGACAATGTCATGAGTGAAATGAAGTCTCAGCTGACAGATGTTGAAATTGATGCTGATGTTTATGGTCGTCCCAAACATATTTACAGCATTTATCGTAAAATGGTGTTGCAAAAAAAGCAATTTAACGAGATTTATGATTTATTAGCTATACGCGTACTCGTTGATAGCATTAAAGATTGCTATGCCGTGCTAGGGATTGTCCATACGCTTTGGAAGCCGATGCCTGGACGCTTTAAAGACTATATAGCGATGCCAAAGCAAAACTTATATCAATCTCTGCATACGACGGTCATTGGTCCTTATGGTGACCCGCTAGAAGTACAAATTCGTACTAAGGAAATGCATAAAATTGCGGAGTATGGGATTGCAGCGCATTGGGCGTACAAAGAAGGTAAAAATATTGATAACGAAAAACAAAATGTCGATCAAAAATTAACATGGTTCCGAGAAATTTTAGAATTCCAAAATGAGTCTTCCAATGCAGAGGAATTTATGGAATCTTTAAAATTCGATTTATTCTCAGATATGGTGTATGTTTTTACGCCTGAAGGGGATGTCATTGAATTACCGGCCGGTTCAGTACCTATCGACTTCGCATACCGTGTGCATTCAGAGGTCGGAAATCGTACAATTGGTGCGAAAATTAATGGTAAAATGGTCCCGCTCGATACACCACTAAAAACAGGTGACATTATCGAAATTTTAACATCGAAACAATCGTTTGGTCCAAGCCGTGATTGGCTAAAAATTGCACAATCCTCACAAGCAAAGAATAAAATTAAGCAATTTTTCAAGCGCCATCTTCGTGAAGAAAACATCATCAAAGGTAAAGAGATGATTGAAAAGGAAATTCGTGCACAAGACTTTGACATAAAAGAAACAATGTCAGCAGAAAACTTTAAACGTGTTTTCGATAAATTTAACTATACAAATGAAGATGATTTATTCGCAGCTGTTGGTGTAAATGGTATTACTGCACAACAAGTGGTCAATCGTTTGGCAGAAAAACGCCGTAAAGAGCGTGAACAGGAAGAAGCTCTAGAAAAAATTGAGCAAAAAATGAAAAATCCAATTCCACAAAAACGTACGGAGTCAGGCGTTATCGTAAAAGGTATCGATAATATGCTTATTCGCTTATCCCGCTGCTGTACTCCAGTTCCAGGGGATGATATTGTCGGCTTTATTACTAAAGGTAGAGGTGTCTCTGTACACCGTGCAGACTGTCCGAATATCCAAGTGGAAGATGAGCAAGAGCGTTTAATCGAGGTTGAATGGGAGCATGGTCTTACGCCCGAGAAAAAAGAGTATCCTGTCGATATAGAGGTATCTGCATTTGATCGTCCGGGCATTCTAAACGAAGTTATGCATATTGTCAGTGAAACAAAAACAAATATTTTAGCAGTGAGTGGTCGTGCAGATCGCGATAAAATTGCGACGATTCATTTAACAATTTCAATATCAAATATTTCACATTTGCATAAAGTTGTAGAACGTATTAAACAAACGCCTGATATTTATTCTGTGCAACGTGTCATCAATTAATAGTATTCGAAAAAACTATGCGCTATGGGCTAGTAAGTCTTGCATAGAAGCTACCCCAGGTGATTATGGTGCGAAAGTTTCGTGCTAGAACACTGTGCTGTTATATACAGACAAAATAGTGGCGGGTACGGATTTTGATAGAATAGAGGTTTTAAAAAATGAAAGTGGTATTACAACGTAGTAAAGCGGCATCTGTTACTGTTGACGGAAAAGTAACAGGCGCTATCGATAGTGGTTATGTTCTTCTTGTAGGTATTACACATGAGGACACAACAGAGGATGTAGCCTATTTAGCCAAAAAAATCGCTAATCTGCGCTTATGGGAAGATGCTGAAGGAAAAATGAATCATTCCATTTTAGAGCATGGAGGGGCAATACTATCCGTCTCACAATTTACATTGTATGGAGATACAAAAAAAGGAAATCGACCGAGCTTTACAGGTGCAGCGAGACCAGAAATAGCACAACCATTATGGGTGGCCTTTAACGATACTTTGCGCGAACATGGGTTACAGGTTGAAACAGGTATTTTTGGGGCCATGATGGATGTTGCTTTTACGAATGATGGGCCTGTAACAATACTGTTAGAGTCAAAATAAAGGTACATTTCCTGTCATTCCTTCATACACTATAAAGAATGGTTAGTTTGTTGGAAGGAAGTGCATATAAAATGTCGCAGATAGGTAGCATATCGAATCCATATTTATATGAAACAATAAGAATGATGATTGGCCAAGCAATTGTTGTTCAAACGGTGAAAAATATTCAGCAAGGTATTTTAACCTCTGTTTTACCTGATCATATCGTTGTTGAGGTTTGTCGTACACCTTTCTTTATTCGTATGGAAGAGATTGTGTGGGTGACATTGGCAACGAAAAGAAAATAATTTCATAAGGGCCTTCATGTTCACATAATGTGAAATGGAGGTGCTTTTTTGTTTCAACGTGTAAATAAATTGCTAATTGATTTACCTGAGGTCGAATATGGTGATGCGAATGCAGCGAGTGCAGTACAAGAGCTGCTGGGTGGGAAATTTGGAGAAATGTCGACATTAAATAACTATATGTATCAATCTTTTAATTTTCGTGGGAAAAAGAAATTAAAACCTTTTTACGATTTGGTGGCAAGTATTACCGCTGAGGAATTTGGCCATGTCGAGCTGGTGGCGAATACGATAAACTTGTTGAACAAAGGTTCTTCATTTACCGCACTACCTGATCTAACACCATTGCAAAACGGCAAGGATATGCGCTCAACCGCAGCATTTATTGCCTCTGCACAAACTTCACTTGCTGTTGATTCTATGGGGATGCCATGGACAGGGTTGAATGTTTTTACAAGTGGTAATTTAGTGTTAGATTTATTGCATAATTTCTTTTTGGAATGTGGTGCGAGAACCCATAAAATGCGTGTGTATGAAATGACCAATCATCCCACAGCAAGAGAAATGATTGGTTATTTACTTGTTCGTGGTGGTACACATGTCCTCGCTTATGCGAGGGCGCTTGAAATGGCTACCGGTGTGGATGTCTCGAAGTTGATTCCAATTCCTAATCTTGATAATCGTGTTTTCGATCACGCGCGCAAATACGAGGATATGGGCTATGGCAATGTTCTGTTTACCTGGAATAATGTCGGGGATTATAAAGATATTGATCGAATATGGAAAGGAACAAATCCTACATCTGGTCAACGTTTATATGTACAGGAAGGCTCACCAAAGGGCTATGATATTCCAAATTTAGACGAGATGCCAGAAGAATTTGCACCAGGCATTGGGCCGGAGGAGTTTCAAAAAATTGCTAAGCGTTTAATGGAGAATATATAAAAAATAAGCACGCCACTGCAACTGGTATGCTCCCCATTAAGTAGACAGATTAAAAAATAAAATCTGTTTATCAAATGGGGAGATTTTTTTATGAGAACGTGTAGTTTTTCAAAAGAAGAAAAATTAGAGATTTTAAAATTTTATCATACTGGCCAATTTACTCTTAATGAAGTTGCCGAATTATATAAAGTGCATCGTGATACGATTAAAGATTGGCAAAATGATTATCGTTATTTTGGAGAAGAGGGTCTTGAACGATTAAACCAGCAGAATCGTTATGCTAAGGAATTAAAATTAGCGGCTGTCCGAGACTATCTTTCAGGCGAATTTTCATTAAGAGAGGTTGTAAGAAAGTATAGACTTTCTAGTAGATCGGTTTTAAGGAATTGGATAAAAAAGTATACTAGTCATAGTGAATTAAAAGATTCGGGTAAAGGAATGAGCCAAACTATGACTAAAGGTAGAAAAACAACAGTACAAGAGCGCATTGAAATAGCACAAGTTTGTATTGCCAACGATAAGAATTATCAAGTAACAGCTGAACAATATGCGGTTTCTTACCAACAAGTATATCAATGGGTAAAAAAATTCGAAAAATACGGGGAATTAGGCTTGCATGATCGCCGTGGGCGTACAAAGTTAGAAGAAGAGTTAAGCACTGAAGACAAGTTTCGTTTAGAAATCCAGCGTATGGAACGTGAAAATGAACGATTACGTGCAGAAAATCTCTTCTTAAAAAAGTTAGAGGAAATCGAAAGGAGGCGTCGTTAAGTAAAAGCCGTATACATAGCCGTTATATTGCCATTCAAGAATTAGCAGCGAAGGAAGCACTGCCAATCATTTTATTATGTGAAATTGCCGATGTTACACGTGCTGCTTATTATAAGTGGTTGAACCGTCAGTCATCAGCACGAGAAATCGAGAATGAACAGCTTCTAGAATCAATTCAGTACCTTTATACACAAGTAGATGGGATTTATGGATATCGTCGCATCACACTTACAATCAATCGTCATCGTGAAAAAGTAGATTTACCGAAGGTAAATAAAAAACGTATTTATCGTTTGATGAAAATGTGTCGATTAAAATCGGTGATTCGTCGAAAACGAAAAAAATATCGTAAATCGAATCCAGATTATGTAGCAGAAAACATACTCAGTCGCAAGTTCAAAGCAGATAAACCGAATCAAAAATGGTGTACAGATGTCACGGAATTTAAATATGAGAATGGTAAAAAGGCTTATTTAAGCGCCATTATTGATTTATACGATAATTCGATTGTGAGTTATGTATTAGGGCACTCGAATAACAATAAACTTGTTTTTCAAACGATGACACTAGCCATACAAAAATTAAAAGAGGATGAGCATCCACTTATTCATAGCGATCGTGGTTATCAATATACTTCAAAACTTTTCAAACGTATGATAGATGATGCCGAGATGGTACATAGTATGTCTAGAGTGGGACGTTGTATCGATAACGGACCAATCGAGGCTTTTTGGGGTACGCTCAAATGCGAAAAATACTATTTAAATAAATATGATACATATGAAGCGCTAAAAAAAGCAATTTTAGGATACATTTCGTTTTATAATTCAGAGCGCTATCAAGAAAAATTAAACAGCTTGAGCCCCTTGGAATTCAGGTCTCAAGCCGCGTAAAGCATTTTTATTATTTCCACTGTCTACTTGACAGGGAGCAGTTCAAACATGGCTGTGCTTATTTTTATTCGTTTACCTCAAAGTAATCAAGAATGCCTTGATAGATGCCGAGTGTTGCTTGTTCACGGAATTTTTCTGTTGTAATAACACGTTCCTCACTGGCATTACTTAAAAATCCAAGTTCAATTAATACTGCTTTTTGACGGTTTTCTCGTAGCACTAAGTAATTGCCTTGCTGTGTACCACGATCTTTTAAATCAATTTTACTTGCAAGTCCACTATGTATAGATTCTGCAAGTCCTTTCTGATTGCCGTTCAAATAATAAGTAGTAAAGCCGGAAATTGAACTATTATCAGTGGCATCATAGTGCAGGCTAATAAATGCATCTGCCTCATATTGATGGCCAATTGACACTCGTTTACGCAACGCAACATATTCGTCTGATTCTCGTGTCATGACGACGTTTGCTCCGGCGGCACTTAACTTTGATTCTAATAAAGATGCTGTTTTTAAGGTGATGTTTTTTTCATCGGTCCCGCGTTGTCC
The DNA here is from genome assembly GCF_003049605.2 of Lysinibacillus parviboronicapiens. Taxonomy (NCBI): domain Bacteria; kingdom Bacillati; phylum Bacillota; class Bacilli; order Caryophanales; family Bacillaceae; genus Lysinibacillus; species Lysinibacillus parviboronicapiens. The sequence goes on along the minus strand of NZ_CP073713.1, from coordinate 3,376,041 downwards.
TGTCGTACCATGATCATTACCACCATGGCCAGCATCGACGACGATAGTAAGGCCATTTAGTGTTCCTTTCTTTCGTGGTTCTGCTTTTTCTTCGTTCGCTAACGATTTATTTTTGGAAGTTGAAACGACCCAATTTGCGACAAAGGCGGTTTTGTCGTCTAATTGAATTTCATAAAAATCATCTTTAGTGCCGACAATTTGAAAAGATTCACCCGCATCTACACGTTCAACCACCTCTGCTGCCGTTGTTGCGTCTGTTCGTAGGTTTGTCCCGTTATAAATAATTGTGACAGCTTCTAGTTCTTTTGCAGACGAAGTTTTAGAGGTTGCCTTCACTGCATTTGAAAACGTACCGTAGAAGCTATATACCCACCCTGTCTTTTTATCATTGTATTGAATCTGTACCCAGTTATGTTCTTGCGTAAGTACTTTAAAGGTTTGTCCTTTGCTCACAGTTCCTATTTTTTTAGCTGTTAAATCTGGCTTTTTACGGATGTTTAGTGAATCAACTAGAACGGTAAAGGTCGTACCTTTGCTGTCCTTTGAAGTAGATACTTCGACTACTTTTTCATCGGATGTTTTTTCTGTTGTTTCGTTAATCGTAACATAGCTTGAAGAAACCCAACCGACTAGTCCATTCCAATTAATTTTTGCCCACTCGCCGCTTTCTTTTATGAGAATTGCCTGATTACCCGTGGAAAGTTGACCAAGAACTGCTGAAGAAATATCTGGCTCTGTTCGTATATTCAGACGATCAACCTGTGAGATAACTGTTTTTGCAATGGCTTGTTCGGCGTTTGTGGAAGCCGTCAGCCATGAGGCAACCCAACCTTCATATTCACCAGTTTTTACTTGAATCCAATCACCCTCACGACCAATAGAGGTTAGCGAGTCGCCTTCTTCTAATGTCGTAATGATCGGATAAGAAAGTCCTGGTCCCTCGCGCATATGAAGGATTGTTCCCGTTACTTTTAAATCACTAGTGTCGGCAAGAGCCTTTTGATCATCGTGTATACTTGGAATCGTAATCGTTAATAATAGTACGAAGATGATGGTTAAATGTAAAAGTTTTGTCGTCATCAGATTCCTCCTATTCTTGTGCTATTTTACCATGATTTTATTGATTTGTTCGTGGGAAAAAGGTAATGGAATTCGATAATTTGACAACTGTTGCATGAAAAATACGAAAATAGTTGACATTAGCTGTTGTTGTGACTAACATAAAGGGTAATCAAAAAATGATTAACCGCTTATGACCAAGCGAGTAGCGTATACCTCTATTGGAGAAGAGAGGGAAAGACCTAGGCTGCAATCTTTCCTACAAATATGTATAGCGTGAACAACACTTGTGAGGCTTTTTTCTGAAAAGGGATACTTTAGTAGGAAAAAACGGAATCGGCCGTTATCCGATTATGAGGAGGGCGCATGTAGTTATTGCGTCAACTAGGGTGGAACCGCGGAAGCTTATACAGCTCTCGTCCCTTGCAATTTTGCAAGGAGGCGAGGGCTTTTTTTATTGGCTTGAAAAGTTGCGCTCAATCCGATGTGGCGTCATTCAAGTTTGCGAAAGACTCCCTCCATCCAGCAAGGTACACTCGCTCATAAGCAATCAATAGAGGAGGTATTTCCATGAGTTTTAAAGTGCCACGTGGTACCCAAGATATCTTGCCAGGCCAATCAGAAAAATGGCAAAAGGTTGAAACGATTATTCGTGATTTATGTAGAGTTTATCGTTATAACGAGATTCGTACACCGATTTTTGAGCAAACAGATTTATTTGCTCGTGGCGTTGGTGAAACAACGGATGTCGTACAAAAGGAAATGTATACATTTGAAGATCGTGGTGGTCGTTCGTTAACGCTTCGTCCAGAAAATACAGCTGGTGTTGTCCGTGCGTACGTAGAACATAAGATGTTTGGTGCGCCAGATCAACCCGTAAAACTCTCCTATTTAGGGCCAATGTTCCGATATGAGCGTCAACAAGCAGGTCGTTATCGTCAATTTGTGCAATTCGGTGTTGAGGCTATTGGGTCAGCAGATCCAGCAATCGATGCAGAAGTCATTGCACTGGCAATGGATGTTTACGAATCAGTGGGTTTAAAGGACTTAAAATTAGTGATTAACTCACTGGGTGACAAAGAAACGCGAGATGCACATCGTACAGCATTGATCAATCACTTTGAGCCGCATATAGAAGAGTTTTGCTCGGACTGTCAAAACCGACTACAAAAAAATCCATTACGCATTTTAGACTGTAAAGTAGATCGTGAGCATCCGTTAATGGTTACTGCACCTGCTTTAACAGACTTTTTAACAGAGGATTCAGCGGCGTATTTTGCACAGGTGAAAACGTATTTAGATACGCTTGGCATTACGTATGAGGTAGATCCAAACCTAGTACGTGGTCTTGATTATTACAATCACACAACATTTGAAATAATGTCAACAGCTGCAGGTTTCGGTTCTATAACAACGCTTTGTGGTGGTGGTCGTTATAACGGCTTAGTAGAGGAAATCGGTGGACCAGACGTACCGGGAATCGGTTTTGCATTGAGTATCGAGCGCTTGTTGTTAGCACTCGAAGCAGAAAATGTGGAGCTGGATACAGCTTCGGCACTTGACGTCTACATGATAGCTATGGGTGATGAAGCGAAATTAAAAGCCGTAGAGTTAACAAGTTCGTTCCGAGCAAAAGGTATTTCGACGGAAATGGATTATTTAGACCGTAAAATGAAAGCACAAATGAAATCAGCTGACCGTTTAGGCGCTAAATTTACAATTGTCCTAGGTGAAACAGAGCTAGAAGAACATGTAGCAGCTGTGAAACATATGGAATCAGGCGAGCAACAAAAGGTCGTTTTCTCAGAATTAGTTAACTACCTATTAAATAAATAATCTTTGGAGGAATTACAAATGGCAACAAGAACACATGCTAGTAACGAGCTATCAGAAACGTTACAAGGCGAAAAAGTCGTATTAAAAGGTTGGGTGCAACGTCGCCGTGACTTGGGCGGATTGATCTTTATTGATTTACGTGATCGTACAGGTATTACACAAGTTGTCTTTAGTCCAGATGTAGCAGAAGCTCATGCTTTAGCTGATAAAGTACGTAGTGAATACGTAATTGAAATCGAAGGGACAATAATTCTTCGTTCAGAAGATCAAATTAACCCAAATGTGCCAAACGGAAAAATTGAAGTGGAAGCAACAAGCTTAGTCGTTATTAATACGGCGAAAACAACACCATTCCAAATTGAAGATCGTACAGATGTCTCAGAAGATTTACGTTTAAAATACCGTTACCTTGACCTACGTCGTCCGGTAATGTTTGATACATTCAAAATGCGTTCAGACGTTACGCGTACAATTCGTAACTTTTTACAAAACGAAGGATTTTTAGAGGTAGAAACACCAATTTTAACGAAATCCTCTCCTGAAGGAGCACGTGACTATTTAGTGCCATCTCGTGTGCATGAAGGTGAATTTTATGCATTACCACAATCACCACAATTATTTAAACAATTATTAATGGTTGCTGGATTTGAGAAATACTTCCAAATTGCACGTTGTTTCCGTGATGAAGACTTACGCGCTGACCGTCAGCCTGAATTCACACAAGTCGACATTGAAACAAGCTTCTTAACACAGGAAGAAATTTTAGAAATGAACGAGCGCCTTATCCAAGCCGTGATGAAAGATATAAAGGGCATCGACATTCCTGCGCCTTTCCAACGTATGAAATATCAAGAAGCAATGGATCGTTATGGTTCAGATAAACCGGATGTACGTTTTGGCTTAGAATTAGTAGCACTTAACGATATTTTTGATGGCTGTGATTTCAAAGTATTTGCTGATACTGTGGCTCAGGGCAAACAAGTGAAAAGTATCAACATAAAGGGTGCAGCAGACAAATACTCTCGTAAAGACATGGATGAATTAACAAAATTCGTTGGTATCTATGGTGCTAAAGGTCTTGCATGGCTAAAAGTAACAGAGGAAGGCTTAAATGGTCCAATCGCAAAATTCTTTGATGAAGCATTAGCCGCAGCATTAATCGAACGTATGGGTGCTGAAGTTGGCGATATTTTAGTATTTGTTGCCGATAAAGCTCCTGTTGTTGCAGCTTCTCTTGGCGCACTTCGAACAAAATTAGGTCAAGATTTAGCGTTAATTGATGAATCACAATTTGCATTCTTATGGATTACAGACTGGCCTTTATTGGAGTACTCGGAAGAAGATGGTCGTTACAAAGCAGCGCATCATCCATTCACACGTCCATTTGACGAAGATATTGCCTTAATGGATACAGATCCAGCAGCAGTACGTGCACAAGCATATGATATCGTGTTAAACGGTTATGAGCTTGGTGGTGGATCATTACGTATTTACGAACGTGAACTACAAGAAAAAATGTTTGGACTACTTGGTTTCACAGTAGAGGAAGCAAAAGCACAATTCGGCTACTTATTAGAAGCATTTGAATACGGTGTGCCACCACATGCCGGTCTTGCTTTTGGCCTTGACCGCTTTGTAATGCTACTTGCAGGCCGTACGAACTTACGTGACACAATTGCATTCCCGAAAACAGCAAGTGCAAGCTGCTTACTGACAAATGCACCAAGTACAGTGTCTCCTGACCAATTGAGTGAGCTAAGTTTAGCAATCAAACCATTTAAAAAATAAGCTGTTGTCAATTCTATTTGTTAGGTACTGTTTACGCTCGCCGTCCTGGAGGCCTCAGCTAAGCCTCGAGGAGTCGAGTATAGGCACTGCCAAAACCATTTGTAAGAACAACTAAGTACTGTAATGCTAAATACCTTGATTCTCTAGCAAATTTTGTTGGAAATCTAGGTATTTTTTGCGTTTTCGCAAGGTTTTTAATTTTTTAATAGAAAATCGTTTGAATTATCTGAAATATGGTGTTATTATAACTGTAATACGAATCCTGATGTGTTTGTCTAACTGCTAACTATCTTAAACAGTTTTGACCAACACTATATCGTCGGGAGCCTCCTATTTTATAGTAGCAAACATGCCCCAACGGAGAGGGAAGTTTAACGCTATGAAGCGGGCACCCACCTGCAAATCGCGGGTTCAAAACGAATGTTTCAATGGCATTACGGCACTATCGGGATTCGTCGATTACATAGAAAATCAGTAGTCATTCATGTAATGGCTATTTCAAATTGACGACAAAAGGTATTCGAAATGATGATTCCATTTCGAATACCTTTTGGAATTTTATGAGGAATAGTCGTTACAAATAGCCCTTATTAACGAGAGTAGTAGGCTACGATCAACTATTTTCTTGCAGGTTAGCTTCATGGCATTCAGCATCGCCTGGATGAACAATATTTTAATCCCTCGTAAGGCTGATCCAAAGCATACCATGCTTTTCTTTCATATCCGCACATACACGTTTAATCATTGCTTTTCGACTTACATAAATTTGTTTTATGTCACTTTGATGACGTCAACAATTGGCTTCTTCCACATGCTACACCCAATAGGAAGTTCTATTTAATTTCCAATGATTCTAAAATTAAAATCCATAGCAGCTTCTAATTTGCATACTAAATGATCAAATGGCAGCACATTGCTAATCTCGTTCATTATTACTGATTGGTCGTCATCCTATTCATCGTCTCAATCATTTATGGACGGATTGGAGCGCATACGGCATTTGCCTTTTGCTACAAAACAAAGCTTCCTGTGGGAATAGCATGAGCTGAAGGCCCCGCAAGAGCATAACGACAAGGAGACTGAAGCCATACCTGCGAAAAGCTTCCGCCGTAGTGGAAATCAGTCGGCTCATGTTAGATGTTTCTCTTTTAAAAAGAAGAAAGACAGTAGTCATTCCTGTAATGGCTACTTTTTTTACGACTAAAATAGCTTTTCAAGATACATAGAATTTAAACTTTATATAAAAAATTTAGAAAAATAGAAAAATTATCTTTTTATTTTCTAGTGAACATTATATAATTGGTATAGACAACTATACCAAATTAGGAAATAGCTTGTCTTTTCCTTAAAGTCTTCCCAAAAATAGAGGTCAAGGGGGTGGAATGTTGGGAAATACGCTGTTAATTTCCAATGTCACAATAGTCAATTATGATGAGACGCCATTTAAGGGTGATCTATTTATAGAGAATGGTCAGATTAGTAAGATAAGTCACGAAATATCTGACAAGGCGGAGCAATATATTGATGGTAAGGATAAAAATTGGTTGCTACTTCCTGGATATATTGATATGCACATTCACGGATCCGCTGGGAATGATACGATGGATGCTACTCAGAAAGCCCTCCATCAAATGGCTCGTTCATTAGTACAAGAGGGTGTGACAGGTTTCCTTGCTACGACAATGACCCAATCTATAACAACTATTGAGCATGTATTAGAAAATTTAGCTCAATTCGAACATGGGGATGACGAAGCGAGGTTGTTAGGTATACATGTTGAAGGACCATTTTTGTCAAAGAAACGTGCAGGCGCACAGCCTGTGGAGTATATGATTTTACCCTCTATTGAACAATTTGAGCACTGGCAGCAATTAAGTAAAAGACGTATTAAACAAATTACAGTAGCACCTGAGTTAGAGGGTGGATTGGCATTTATTGAAGAATTAAGTAAACAAGGGGTGCTCGTTTCGATTGGACATTCGGATGCAACAATAGAAGAGGTGCATAAGGCGATAACAGTGGGCGTAAAACAGGCGACTCATTTATACAATCAAATGCGCCCTTTCCATCATCGTAGTCCAGGCGTTGTCGGAGGAGTTTTTTTAGAAGATAAGGTGAAGGTAGAGTTAATTACTGATTTTGTGCACAGTCATCCGCAGTCGGTGCAACTAGCCTACCGAATAAAGGGTGCTTCAGGAATTATTTTGATTACTGATGCAATGCGTGCAAAGGGATTACAATACGGCGACTATGATTTAGGTGGTCAAATGGTTCATGTGACTGAAAGTGGCGCACATTTATCGAATGGAGCCTTAGCAGGTAGTGTTTTGACAATGGAACAAGCAGTGAAAAATATGAAAGCGGTAACAAATTGTTCTTTACAGGAACTTGTCGCCATGTCATCTGCAAATGCGGCTGAACAGCTACAACTAGAAACAACAGGGCGTATTGCTGAAGGTTATGATGCAGATTTTGTATTACTAGATCAAAAATTAAATGTACAAAAAACTATTTGTCGAGGTAAAGTTGTATTTGAGAAATCATAGTAAAGTGTTGATAAGGAAGGTGCAGGGCTTGTTAGATAAAAATTCTCATATACCTATCTATATACAAATAGAAGAAATATTAAAGCAACGTATTTATTTAGAGGAATATAAAATTGGCGAAAATATACCTTCTGAGCGGGAGCTATCAGTGCAATTTGATGTCAGCCGCATGACAGTGCGTCAATCTATTACTAATTTAGTGAATAGTGGGCTTCTGTACCGCGAAAAAGGAAGAGGTACCTATGTTGCCAATCCGAAATTAGAGCAACCACTGATGGGCTTGACGAGTTTTACAGAGGATATGCGAGCGCGTGGAATGGAGCCAAGTAGTAAGGTCTTACGCTTTGAAAAAATTATTCCACCAGTAGATGTTGCAGGAGATTTATTGTTAGAGCCAGGTGAAGAGGTATTCTTTGTTGTGCGAATACGCAACGCTGATGCTAAGCCGATGGCGATTGAAAAAACGTATATTCCTGTGAAAGTTTATCCGGAATTAGATGAAAAGAAAATTATGGGCTCTCTCTATGCGTTGATTGAAGCGAAATTTCACCAGAAAATTGGAAATGCCATTCAACAAATGGAGGCAGCTATTGTTGCCAAGGAAGATAGTAAATATTTACAAATCAAAGGTACGGCACCAGTGTTAATTATTAAACGAACAAGTTACTTAGCGGATGGCGCTCCATTCGAGCTAGTGCGTAGTACTTATCGGGCAGATCGATACAAATTCATTAGTGAAATTAAAAGGTGATTATATGCATGCTTATTTTCTGGAAATACAGAGACTTTTACAAGTAGTAATTGTGCAGGAGCAAGAAAATATTGCAGAAGCTGCACAAATGATCGTTCAACAAATTCAACGTGGTGGTATTGTGCAATTATTTGGTTGTGGTCATTCTCACCTGTTAGCACAAGATGCATTTTTCCGTGCGGGTGGGCTTGTGCCTGTACGTCCAATTACGATTGAGCCGTTAACATTACAAGCCGGGGCATTGACGTCTTCAAAAAATGAAAAAGATCCCACGATAATCGAGCGACATAAACATTATTTTGAATTTCAAAAAAATGATGTATTTATAGTGATATCGACTTCAGGAAGAAATTACGCACCAATTGACGCCGCTTTGCTTGCAAAGGAGGCAGGTGTGCTTGTCATATCGCTTCAATCACTTACTTATCGTGAACAGCAGACTCGCCACCGAAGTGGGAAGCGTTTAGAAGAGGTAGTGGATGTCATCATAAATACGCATATACCAGTTGGGGATGGTTTATTACGTCGTCAAAATATGCAGTATGCACCAGCTTCTACGGTTATTGGCTCGGCTATCCTGAATGCTATTTTTAGTCAAGTGATTGAGCAAATGGCAGATTTCCAAGGGATTGTGCCTGTTTTTGAAAGTAATAATGTAGAATCCAATCTGCATCATAATGATGACATGATTGCGAACTATCAAAATCGCATTAACTTTACATGAAAATTGGAGGGGTATAGATGAAGAAAACATTTAAAATAACAACACCTGAAGGCCTACATGCGCGACCATCCGCTTTACTAGTTACCGCTGTTACACCATTCGAATGTGACGTTCTGTTAACATATAATGATAAGTCAGTCAATTTAAAATCCATTATGGGTGTTATGGCATTAGGCATATTGCCGGGAAGCATTGTGGCTATTTCAGCCGAGGGGGCAGATGCTGACAAGCTTATACAGACAGTATCAGATATTATGATCACTAAAGGAATTGGTGAAGAATGCTAGAAATACGCGGGATTGCCGTTTCTGAGGGCATTGCCTTGGCAAACGCCTATTGTTTAATGGAACCAGATTTAACATTTGAAAGAGTAACAATCGCGGATATAAACACTGAACTTACTCGATTTAAGGCAGCAGTAGTTCAAACAAAAGCAGAACTCCAAGAAATCTATACAATAGCGCAGGGGAAATTTGGTGATGAGGAAGCGGCCATTTTTGCTGCTCATCAATTATTGTTAGAAGATCCAGAGATGTTAGCGGCCATTGAAGGGAAAATAAACATAGGCATAAGTGCTGAGTATGCATTGGATGAAGTATCTAAGATGTTTATCGCAATGTTTGAGGGAATAGACAATGAATATATGCAGGAGCGAGTAGCTGATATACGTGATGTGTCGAAGCGATTATTAGCACATTTATTAGGTGTGGAATTACCGGATATCAGTCGCTTGTCTTCTGATGTAATTATTGTAGCTGAAGATTTAACACCATCCATGACTGCACAGCTAGATACAAAGTATGTAAAGGGCTTTATTACGGATATTGGCGGGAGGACCTCCCATTCGGCTATTCTCGCACGTACATTGGGAATTCCAGCGATAGTAGGAACTAAAACGGCCACCCAAGTTATAAAGCAGGGAGCACCTATTATAATGGATGGCATAAACGGCAAAATTCTACTAGATGCTACCGCGGAAATATCACAATTTTATGTGCGTCAACAACAGATACAACAACAGCTGCAAGGCGAGCTCAATCAATTTCGTTCATTACCAAGTATAAGTGCTGACGGCTTACGTGTAGAAATTGCTGGTAATATCGGAAAACCAGAGGATGTAGAAATGGTTAACAATGCTGGTGGGGATGGTATCGGTTTGTTTCGAACAGAGTTTTTATATATGGAGCGTCAGGAGTTGCCAAATGAGGAGGAGCAGTTCACTGCGTACCGAACAGTACTCGAAAAAATGCAGGGCAAACCAACAATTGTTCGTACACTAGATATTGGTGGAGATAAGAATCTTCCCTATTTTAAACTCCCTGTAGAAATGAATCCATTTTTAGGCTATCGAGCAATACGTATTTGTTTATCCCATCAAGAAATGTTTCGTACGCAGCTGCGAGCACTACTACGGGCAAGTGCCTTTGGCAATTTAAAAATTATGTTCCCAATGATTGCTACATTAGATGAATTTAGACTGGCAAAAGCATTATTACTTGAAGAAAAGGACCATCTGAAAAGCGAAGGTATTTTAGTATCTGAAACAATTGAAGTTGGTATCATGATTGAAATTCCATCGGCAGCAATGATTGCAGATATATTTGCGAAGGAAGTGGATTTTTTTTCGATAGGCACAAATGATTTAATCCAATATACATTGGCGACAGATCGTATGAACGAGAATGTGTCATACCTATATCAGCCCTATCACCCAGCCATTCTTCGGCTGATTAAGACTGTTATTGATGCTGCCCATCAGCATGATAAATGGGTGGGGATGTGTGGCGAAATGGCAGGAGATGAAGTAGCAATACCGATATTACTGGCACTAGGATTAGATGAGTTTTCCATGACAGCATCTTCTATTCTAAAAACAAGAGCACAAATTGCCAAGTATTCACAGAAGCAGTTACTACAACATATTGAACCTATATTAAAGTTATCAACTGCGTCAGAGGTAGAAGAATACGTAAAAAAATATTTAATCATCCACCCCTAATAGTTAGAATATTCTATAAATAGATGGAGGTGAATTGGCTATGGAAATAAAATTAATTCCACCAAAAGATTATCTGCAAGTACACCGACTAAGGGATTATTGTTTTCCGAATAAATATGTTGGAGCAAAGCGTGATGATTTCCAATATTGGATTGAGCAAAGTACAACGATAGGAGCTTATGATGGAGATAAAGTTGTTGGACAGCTATTAATTCTTCCGCTAAATATGACGGTACATGGGAAGAACTTCGACATGGGAGGTATAGGATTTGTAGCGACGTATCCTGAGTATCGTCAGCAAGGAATTATTAAAAAACTTATGCTGGAGGCACTCCGGGAAATGCGCCAAAATGGGCAGTACATTTCTGTTTTAGCACCATTTTCTGTGTCTTTTTATCGGTATTTTGGCTGGGAATTATTTTCTGAAAAGCTTCACTATTCAATTCCACATGCGATGTTTCCTAATGTAGGCAAACAACTAGACGTCGTGAAACGTATGAGTTTTGAATGGCCAGATGAGCTTCTCTTTCAAACCATACAAGATTTTCATAACTGTCAAGCACTCGTTACCAATGGTAGTATGCTACGTGATGAAGCATGGTGGAAAAGAATCGAAAGAAGAGCACCTGATAGCCTCTTTGCTGCGTATTTTCATGCAGATAAAATAGCAGGCTATATTCGCTATATCATTCATGATGGTACGTTTATAATTCATGATTTTATAGCAGAGGATATACTAGCAGAACAAGCAATTTGGCGTTTTATAACATCACATGCCACGAGTGTACACACAATTGAGGGATTCACTGCAAATGATCATCATTTTGGTTTTCAATTTCAGGAACCACAATTTAAACGAGAGATTCACATGGATGCTATGGTAAGAATAGTGGATGCTTTTGCCTTCATGCAGCGTTATCCATGGGGAGAGATTCATGAACCATTGTATGTCTGTTTAGAAGATGCTTTTTGTACGTGGAATGAATGTGTCTACAGAATAAATAAAGATGGGCATGTCTCGGTAATCGAGGCAAATTCTATCATGGATAAGCATATGTTAGCATTACCAATCAATCTATTTTCAGCAATGATGGTCGGTTATCTGTCGGTTAAAGATGCACTAATTTATGCAAAAAAAGATGCTATAAAAGAAGTAGTGGAGTTATGGCAAAAAGCAATCCCCAATAATCGACCTGTATTCTATGAATATTTTTAAAATATGAAATTTTTTTAAAGTTTTTTCTGGACTATACCAGTTTGCTTAATCCATTTATTTGCAAGTTATGGAGCGTTAGCCCAATTATTAATTTCCATTTCATGCAAGGGAGTTAGTGTAAAAAGTGTGTTGTGGTCTATACCAATTGGTGCTATTCTCAACATAAGAAAGCGATTACAGGATATTTGGCAATTGTAAATTTGGCATTAAATTGAGCGGACAATTCGAGATAAGAAAAGGAGTGCAGACAATGAAAAATATTATGTTAGTTTGCGTAGCAGGGATGAGTACGAGTTTATTAGTGTCAAAAATGCAAAAGGCAGCACAAGAACAAAATATTGAGGCTGATATTTACGCTATTGCTGAAAGTGAGGTTGAAAAAGTACTGGCAAATAAAGGAGCCGATGTACTGTTGCTAGGCCCGCAAGTACGTTATTTAAAAGGGTCATTTGAGACAAAGTATAAGGAAATGAAATTACCAATTGATGTCATTAATATGGCGGATTACGGCATGATGAACGGTGAAAATGTTTTAAAACAGGCACTTAAGCTGATTGGGTGAGGGGGGCTAACTAATGGAAGAAACAGTAATGATGCAAGCCATTATGGGCCTGATTGTGCATAGTGGTAATACGAAAAGTGAGTGTATGGAAGCCATTCAATTAGCGAAAAAGGGACGTATCACTGAAGCAAAGAAAAAAATAAACATGGCGAATGAAGCGCTTACTGAAGCCCATCATTCTCAGACAGCTTTGTTAACACAAGAAGCAAGGGGAGAAAAAGTGGAAGTATCGATGCTCTTAATTCACGCACAGGATCACTTAATGAATGCTATTACATTTCGTGATTTAGCGCAAGAAATGATAGAGCTATATGAACGTATCAAAGGGGAGTAGCATCAATTTTTGATGTCACAATAAAAAGCAAAAGGGAGTGTGGGGAATGTTCCGTTTTTTAGAAGAAAAATTTGTTCCGGTAGCTGCAAGAGTTGGGAATCAGCGTCATTTAGTTGCTATACGTGACGGTTTTATCACGATAATGCCATTGACAATTGTTGGATCACTAGCGGTATTAATTAATAACTTACCTATCGACTTTTATCAAAATGCACTTGACTCCATTTGGAAACATGAAACTTGGACACAATGGGGCGGCAATATGTGGGGGGCAACTTTTGGAATAATCTCTCTATTATTAGCCTTCACGATTGCTTACAATCTTGCGAAAAGTTATGACAAGGATGGACTGTCAGCAGGGGTCATCAGTCTTTCAAGTTATATGACCTTCGGTACCTTTGGTGAAGGTGGTTTAACAGACTTAACAACAGGTACAGGTGGAATATTTATAGCCATTATCATCGCTTTACTTTCTACTGAAGTATTTTGTAGATTGTCAGGCAACCGTAGACTGCTGATTAAAATGCCAGATGGTGTACCACCGGCTGTTTCGAAATCGTTTGCAGCTTTACTACCTGCTATTATAACAATTGGTATATTTGCTTTAGTGCGCACAATCATTTCGGCTGGCTTTGATATTCCTGATATTGTGGGTTCGTTTTACGCAGCAATTCAAGAGCCATTTATGGGCTTAACGAATACATGGGTCGCTGCACTACTTTTAGCATTTATTCCTACGTTTTTATGGACTTTGGGTGTACATGGTGCAAATATTATCGAACCATTTATGCAAACTATTAATCTACCAGCAATTGATGCGAACGTTGCAGCTATTTCAGCTGGTGAAGCAGCGCCGTATATCGTAAATAAACCATTCTTTGACGCTTTTATCAATATGGGGGGATCGGGTACGACAATAGCACTCATTATCGCTATTTTCATTATTGCAAGAAAAAATAAACAATATAATACGGTTGGGAAATTATCAACTGCACCAGGGATTTTCAATATTAATGAGCCATTGCTATTTGGTTTACCGATCGTATTAAATCCAATTTTATTTATCCCATTTATTTTGACACCGATGATTAATGTAACAATTGCTTTCTTTGCAACAAAATGGGGGTGGGTTCCGGCGGCAACAGTTCCAGTACCGTGGACGACACCACCAATTATCAATGGTTTTTTAGTGACGCAATCTTGGCGTGGTGCTGTGCTTAGTATCTTATTAATCGTTGTCGCAGTGTGTATTTACTTACCATTTTTAGCGATGGCAAACCGCGTAGCAAAGCAAGAAGAAAAGCGTAATGCTGAATTGGAAACTCAAAATGTAAAAGCTTAGCAATGGAGGTATTTGAATTGAGACGATTAGGTATTTCACTTTATCCTCAGCATAGTACATTAGAAGAAATGAAGCAGTATGTTCAGCTAGCACATGATAATGGCTTTGATCGCATTTTTACCTGTCTGATGTCCTTGAACAATGAGGATGAAAGAATAAAATTACAGCAAATTAATGCTTTTGCCAAGCAACTGGGCTTTGATATATCTGCTGATATCGCACCTACCGTTTTTGAGGAGCTTGGCTTAACGTATAAAGACATAGCTGTTTTCAAAGAGCAATATCATCTAGCGGCTTTGCGTTTAGACATGGGGTTCTCTGGTCAAGAGGAAGCGTTTATGTCACAAGATGCTAGTCATTTGAAAATTGAATTAAATATTAGTAATGGCACAAAATATCTAGAAAATATATTATCCTACCAACCAAATAAAGATAATATTATTGGTTGCCATAATTTCTATCCGAGACAGTTCACGGGTCTTTCACGTCAGCATTTTTTGGAGACCTCCAAACTATTTAAAGCAAATCATGTTCGTACAGCTGCTATGATTTCCTCTCAGCAGGCTATGTTTGGTCCATGGGAAAAAACACAGCATGGTTTACCGACATTAGAAGAGCATCGTCATCTGCCAATTACTGTGCAGGCAAAGGATTTATGGCACACTGGTTTAATTGATGATTGTATTATCGGCAATATGTATGCTTCTGAAGAAGAGATACGAGCGTTAGGGCAATTAAATCGCCACAAGCTAGAGCTGAAGGTTGTGCAGGCGCCAGAAACAAGTATTTTAGAAGAAGCAATCCTATTTAAAGAGCCTCATTTTAATCGTGGGGATATATCGGAATATGTTATTCGTAGTACACAGTCTCGTGTTAAATATAAAAATGGAGATTTTCAAGTCCATGACACTCATCCACTGAAACCAGGGGATATCACAATTGACAATAATTTAGATGTTCGTTATAAAGGAGAGCTACAAATAGTCTTAAAGGAAATACCGAATACGGGCTCGACAAATGTAGTAGCGAGAGTTGTAGAAGAAGAGCAGTTTTTAATAAAGCACATACAACCGTGGGCTTCATTTGGCTTTACGAAATGATTGATATTTGGATGAAGGATTGAGCCAACAGCGGTTTGCGCTCAATCCTTTTTAAGGGGAGAAGAGGATGTATGTACTGGCAATTGATGGTGGTGGCACAAAAACATCTGCAGTT
The DNA here is from genome assembly GCF_003049605.2 of Lysinibacillus parviboronicapiens. Classification (NCBI taxonomy): domain Bacteria; kingdom Bacillati; phylum Bacillota; class Bacilli; order Caryophanales; family Bacillaceae; genus Lysinibacillus; species Lysinibacillus parviboronicapiens. Next base: position 3,360,669 of record NZ_CP073713.1, on the reverse strand, counting down.
ATTTGTGATGAACATGGCTACATTTATGCCAAAGTCATAACGTCACGAAGTAACCCAACTGCGATGGATGCCAAAAGCTTTGAGTTAACGATTCATAACTTATTACAAAAATTACAGGCACAAAATCCACAAATATTTGCTGCGCTACATAGTTGTTTTGCAGGTATGGCAGGGGTCAAGGAGCGTCAAGCTGAGGAGAAAGTTAACGCGATTATTCGGCAGTATGTTGACAAGACGACGGCAGTTGTGATTGAAAATGATGCTTTAATAGCCTTATATGCAGGTACGCTTGGACAGGAAGGCATTGTACAAATTGCCGGGACAGGTGCTATTACGATGGGTTACGATAATCAGCGGAATTATCATCGTGTGGGTGGTTGGGGTTACCTTTTTGATGATGAGGGAAGTGGCTATGATTTAGGCATTCAGGCACTAAAGGCTGTATTTCAAAGCTATGATCAGCGGGCAAAGCCAACAGCCTTAACAGACGTCCTCTTGCAACACTTTTCTATGGAACATGTACCCCAACTAATAGAGAGTATTTATGGCAAAGGTCATCCGAGGTCTGTCATTGCACCGTTAAGTAGGTATGTTTTTCAGGTTGCAGATCAAGGGGATGCTGTTGCGAATAGCCTCATTCAAGAAGCCTGTGTAAAGTACTATACTGCGATAAAGGCATGCTATGATTACATGACTTGGGAGCAAACGAATATACCAGTAGTATTGGCGGGAGGAGTATTTTCCAATAGAGCTTATTTTGTGCCGAAGCTTGAGCAATTAGCAGCACAAGAGCGTCTGCCATTGCATTTTATTTCGCCTATTTTAGAGCCAATCGGTGGAGCCGCAGTCGGTGCGTTTAATATGGAAAATATTCAACTTGATGACCAGTTTGTGCAAGCATTTCAGGAAAACTATGCACGGTGGCATAATTGATTTGTTAATAAAGTATTCCTACAAGGGAATACTTTATTTTTTTGATTATAATTTTCACTTGAAGGATATCGTGATAAAATGTAATATAGGTTTGATTTTATCTTAGTATGTAACTAGGTTTACTAATAAAAATTTCAATAGATGGAGAGTGTAAGATGTTACATCAATTTTCACGTAACGAGCTCGCAATAGGTACAGAGGGACTCGATAAATTAAAAAATACAACAGTAGCTATTTTAGGTGTGGGCGGTGTCGGATCATTTGCTGCAGAGGCATGTGCACGAAGTGGTATTGGTCGAATTATTTTAGTGGACAAGGATAATGTCGATATTACGAACGTCAATCGTCAATTAGTAGCGTATCTATCAACTGTCGGAAAATCAAAATCTGGTGTCATGAAAGAACGCATTGCAGATATTAATCCTGCCTGTGAAGTGATTGATATGCATATGTTTTATACGGAAGAAACGTTTGAAGAATTTTTTGCACAGGGCATTGATTATGTTATCGATGCGAGTGATACTGTGATGTATAAAATTCATATTATGAAGGAATGTCTAAAGCGTAATATCCCAATAATTTCAAGTATGGGAGCGGCCAATAAAATGGATCCAACTCGCTTTAAAATTGCGGATATTTCTAAAACGCATACGGACCCATTAGCGAAAGTGATTCGCACAAAATTACGAAAAGAAGGCATTCATAAAGGTATAACGGTCGTTTTCTCTGATGAAAGTCCGATTGTCGTACGACCAGATGTCGTAGAGCATGTAGGGAAACCAGATGCGGCTATCCGCAAGGCGAAAATGCCACCATCCTCTAATGCATTTGTACCCTCAGTTGCAGGTTTGATTGCTGCAAGTTGGGTGGTAAATACCATTTTAGCAGATGTGAAAATTACACGTGTGCAAGGCTAATTCCATATTAATTATTAAATAATAGTATTCCATCTGGCCATAGCCTCTGAAAAATGATTAATCTTGTCGTTTTGACGATACGCTTTGTTTTTGCCAATGTAAGGGATTATGTCTATATAAAAAAACAGCTAGCAGCCGTCTCAATTGCCTTTTGAGACGGCTACTTTTTCTATGGTACAATAGTACAGTTAAAAAGAGGAGGCAATGACAATGGAGCAAATTTATCAAATGGAATATAGAGGCTTGAATCTATTCGATGAAATTAGCACAGTGGAGTTAGCAATCGATGAGGCGAGACGGACAATACATATTTTTGATATTGGACAGGTTGTTACGCCCATTTTCAATTTTGATGTATCTGCTTATGAATTATCAGAGGGTTTTTATAAAATGGCTGATATACTTCGTCATAAACGTATTTTAACAGTGCAGCAACCTGCCAGTGAATTGACGTTAAGTGAATGGCTCATAACAAATAATGCGTATTTTTATAGTCCAAAACAAAGAATTAAAAAATATGCAAATGGATGTATTGTAGAAATAGTTGATCGAGAAAAGGAACAATTCCTGTTTGACGTCTACGTACAAAGAGTATAATTCTCCCAAAATAATAAATCTCACGTTCACAAAATGCTAATAATTCACGAAATTGCCTTATTTTCTTCATGCACCCACTTCTTCATTTGGTTTATTGCTATAATTTGAATAATTCCAATATATGATAGACAACAGGTCAATTTGTTTGGAATGTACAGGACTGCTTAGGGGAGTAGGAATGGCGTTTGATAAAACAAATGAGAACATGGGAGAGTGGGACAATGGAAATACAAGTAATTCGTGATCATTTAGATATTGTAAAGCTCCAAGATAAAATGAATAATATTGTATTTGACTATCTGGACACATCTAATAATTACACAAAGGCTATGCGAGAATTAAAACCTTTATATACACAAGTAACAACTTTTTATAAAGAGCATGTTGATGGCCTTGCAGGTGAATTACCGACTGCGAATACGTATTGGCACTTGTTTATAGACTGTAGTGCAAAGCTGAGCTATTTTTTAGCAGCAGCCACCTACTATTCAACAAATGAACTACAAAAAATACCTGATAAGGTGGAGCGATTATTAGCGATTGCCGCCTATGCATTACCAAGTATTGATCAAGAAGAAAATGAAGAATTTTTGACAGCTATTTTTGCACTTTATGGTGAAGTGGTTGGCGATGATGAAAAGACTACTGCACTGCGCCAAGGCGTTTTAGCACAAAAAGGTGTAGTCAAACAATGCTTACAGCAATTTAAACTATTTGTTGATAAGGAAATAATGGATTAATATTGAGTTTTTACCATTGTCGTTCTTAAAGAGACAATGGTTTTTTTAGATTAGATTATGTTTTTTATTGCAATGCAAAGAATTTTGATGAGATGTAAGATACATATAATAGAGGTCATTATAGTTTTCGTGTTGAAATAAAGATAAAAAAGCAGGAAGATACCATCCTACAAGGTTAATATAGGATAAATGCATGAAGTGTAGCGAAATATATTTGCAAAATGTTCGTGTGGTCAATCTGGTCACAAAGTCAACAGAAGGTATGATGGCGCACATTCAACGCGCGGCCCTCACTTGTTAAAGGTACACTAGTATCAAAATTCAAGGAAATAAGAAAAAAGTGATGCGTCTTCTGGCGACATCACTTTTTGCTATTTTGGAATGTTTTCAACTTTTCGTAAATGCCAGCCATTCGTTTCTCTTCCCCAGCAATAACAGGCTTATAAAATTCTGTTCCAACAAGTGCATCAGGTAAATACTGCTGATTGACCCAGCCACCGAATGTACCGAGGGGGCTATTGTGGGGGTATTGATAGCCAACATGTCCTAAATCTTGTGCCCCCGTGTAATGAGCATCGCGTAAATGAAGGGGGATATCACCGGTTTTACCTGCATGGATACTAGCGATAGCCGCATCTATTGCTATGATAGCAGAATTCGATTTCGAGGCCAGACACATTTCAATGACAGCACTTGCTAGTGGTATGCGCGCCTCAGGTAAGCCGAGACGTTCTGCTGCTTGCACTGCCGCGAGCATATGAGCACCAACATCTGGATTGGCAAGACCGATATCCTCGTAGGCCATAACGAGTAAGCGACGACTAACAGCAACTAAATCGCCATTTTCAAGCAAATGTGCTAAATAATATAATGCTGCATTTGTATCACTGCCGCGTACAGATTTTTGCAATGCGGACAGCAAATTATAAAAATGAGAACCATTTTTATCACCATAAACCCCTATTCGACCAATAAGGTGTTCAATGATATGGTCAGAGGCAATTGTTTGTCCATTTACTTCATCACTCGCATAGTAAATCGATTCAAGTAAAGTAAGTGCTTTGCGAGCATCTCCATTAGCCGCTATGGCAATTTGTTCAATTTGTTCGGCTGTTAGCGTAAATTCATATTTACCAAGTCCTTGCTTTTCATCAGTTAGGGCCTTGTTAAGAAGTTCAACTAAATTTTCTGGGGTTAAGCGTTTTAACTGATGGATTTCTCCGCAACGCGAGCGAATAGCCGGATTTACATCATGATATGGATTCTCTGTAGTAGCACCTATCAAAACAATGGAGCCGTTTTCAACATGTGGTAACAACGTATCCTGCTGTAATTTATTGAAGCGATGGATTTCATCCAAAAAAAGTAGAACCTTTCCGGATATTCTTGCTTCCTGGACAATATCCTCCACATCTTTTTTTCCCGCGCGTGTGGCATTTAGCGAAAAGTACGGTAACTTTGAGCTACCTGCAATCGCATTAGCAATGGATGTTTTACCAATGCCTGGTTCCCCGTAAAGTAACATGGACGGGACATGGCCGTGTTGAATCATTTTATAAAGTGCAGTATCAGGACCGACGAAATCTTGCTGACCAACGATTTCATCAAGGGTATGCGGTCTCATGCGATAAGCAAGTGGTTCATTATGCAAAAGTCATCCTCCGTTCGTACGTCTGTTCTAATTTATAGTATATCATATCCTTATAGGAGTATTTCCGAGTTCTACGAGAGGATATTATGATATACTGTCTTTAGTATTTTGACTAGACTAATTGAGGGTGATAAAATGAAAATTTCAACAAAGGGCCGTTACGGGCTAACAATTATGATTGAATTGGCAAAACACTACGGTGAAGGCCCAATACCACTACGTAAGATTGCCGCAGAAAAGGAACTTTCTGAAGCCTATTTAGAGCAACTAGTATCGCCATTACGTAACTCAGGCTTAGTGAAAAGTGTGCGCGGTGCATACGGTGGATATATGCTCGCAAATCCACCAAGTGAAATTTCGGCTGCAAATGTTATTAGTGTATTAGAAGGCCCAATCCAGCCTGTAGAAGGAATTGAAAATGAGGAAGCACCTCAACGTGAATTGTGGCTACGTATTCGTGACGCTGTAAAAAATGTTTTAGATACAACAACAATTGAAGATTTAGCACAACATACAGAGGAAAATGTAGTGGATGGCTACATGTTCTATATTTAAAAAGTTTAGGCTAAAGCGCCACCCTTCGTAAAATCACCACGCGCGACTTTTGTGAACGAATGATAATCGAGGGTAAAAGGGCGCTTTAGCGCTTTTCATATAAAGGAGTTTTCAACATGAATTCATACATCTATCTTGATCATGCAGCGACATCGCCAATGAATGACAAGGTAATTGACGCCATGACTTTAGCGATGCGTGAGGTCTATGGGAATGCATCAAGCATTCACGGCGCAGGACGAGAAGCACGCAAATATTTAGATGATGCACGTGAGATACTTGCTCATTCTATCGGTGCGAAGCCCGGTGAAATCATTTTCACGAGTGGTGGGACAGAAGCGGATAATACAGCGATTCTAGGTACTGCTTATGCACGCGCTACTGAAGGAAAGCATATTATTACTACACAAATTGAACATCACGCAGTGTTACATACATGCGAAAAGCTTGAGCAAGATGGCTTTGATGTGACGTATTTGCCAGTAGATACAATGGGGCGAGTTTCAGTACAAGCTGTGCAAAGTGCATTACGTGAGGATACGATATTAGTAACGATTATGTACGGCAATAATGAGGTAGGTACCATTCAACCAATTGCTGAGATTGGTGAGTTGTTACGCGACCATCAAGCAACGTTCCATACAGATGCTGTACAAGCTTATGGATTAGAAACAATCAATGTAACGGATTTACAAGTTGATTTATTAAGTGTATCTGCACATAAGATTAATGGACCAAAAGGAATCGGCTTCCTTTATCAGAAGGCAGGTACGCCACTTGCTAGTTACGCTCTTGGTGGCGCACAGGAAAAAAAACGTCGTGCAGGTACTGAAAATATACCGGCTGTTCTTGCTTTTGCTACTGCCGTACAAAATGCAAGTGAGTTGCGCCTAGACAAGCGTTCACTGTACAATCACTTTAAGCAAATTATGCTTGAGGTTTTTACACATGAAAAGCTGTCATTCCATGTAAATGGAGATTTACAAAATGGACTACCACATGTCTTAAATGTAAGTTTTGCAGGCATGGAAGTTGAATCATTTTTAGTAAATCTAGATATGGCCGGCGTTTGTGTATCAAGTGGTTCAGCATGCACAGCGGGCTCAATTGATCCTTCACACGTGTTAGTTGCGATGTTTGGGCAAGGAACTGAAGAATTACGTAATTCTATTCGTTTTAGCTTTGGTGAAGGTTTAACAGCAGATGATGTCCGACAAGCCGCAGAAAAAACAGCCGTAATTGTGAAAAGACTCGCAAATTAATATTATTTAATGAACAAGTACTTTGCTTTTAAAATAACAGATAACTTGAAACCTCTGACGGAAACCATGTATGTTTAGAAATGTGCATGTCTAAAGCATCAGTGATTCCATACGTGGTCATAAAGTTGATTGAAAGAAAAGGTGACAGCAATGAAAGAAACACGTGACCCTTCACAAATTCGTGTCGTTGTCGGCATGTCGGGTGGGGTAGATTCCTCGGTTGCAGCATACTTGTTAAAACAGCAAGGTTATGAAGTGATCGGAATTTTTATGAAGAACTGGGATGATACAGACGAAAACGGCGTTTGTACAGCTACAGAAGACTATGATGATGTTATTAAAGTATGTAATCAAATAGGTATTCCATATTATGCAGTGAATTTTGAAAAACAATACTGGGATAAAGTTTTTACTTACTTTTTAGAAGAATATAAAGCAGGGCGTACACCTAATCCTGATGTGATGTGCAATAAGGAAATTAAGTTTAAAGCTTTTCTTGAACATGCGATAAATTTAGGTGCAGATTATTTGGCAACTGGTCACTATGCACGCATCGACCGTAATGGTGACGGCGAAGTTTTAATGCTTCGTGGTGTGGATGACAATAAAGATCAAACTTATTTCCTTAACCAATTATCTCAGGAGCAGCTATCCCATGTTATGTTCCCGATTGGTGATATCGAGAAAAAAGAAGTACGAAAAATCGCGGAAGAAGCTGGGCTTGCTACAGCAAAGAAAAAAGATTCGACAGGGATTTGCTTCATCGGTGAGCGTAATTTCAAAGAATTTTTAAGCCAATATTTACCTGCTCAACCTGGCACAATGGAAACGATGGATGGAGTTGTAATGGGGCAGCATGACGGCTTAATGTATTATACACTAGGTCAACGCCATGGTCTTGGTATTGGTGGAGACGGTGAACCGTGGTTCGTGCTCGGCAAAGATTTAGAACGAAATGTGCTACTTGTTGGACAAGGATTCCACCATGATGCAGTGTACTCTACATCATTAACAGCTGTAAAAATGAGCTATACTTCGACAAAAAAATTGCCCGGGAAATTTTCATGTACGGCGAAATTCCGTTATCGACAAACAGATACACCAGTTGAAGTAGAAATATTAGAAGATGGTCGTACACATATTACATTTGCAGAACCTGTACGTGCAATTACGCCTGGACAAGCTGTTGTTTTATACGATGGTGAAGTGTGCTTAGGTGGCGGCACAATCGACGAAGTCTTTAAAAATAGCGAGAAATTAACATACGTTGGATAAATTGTGAAAAGACTGCTGCTAACATGATGCAGTATGCGTTTCCTTTCCTACCTCTTTTACAGTTAAGTACTATGTTGTAGGGAATTGGCACAGCTCAAAATTCGGAGACTATTACGCATATGTAACAGCAGTCGTTCACTACATAGAGGTGAAAAAATGGATTTTAATGAACAGGGCATTCTAGCATTTCAAGAAAAACGTTATGAAGATGCGGCACAGTTTTTTACCCAAGCTATAGAAGCTGAGCCTGACAATGCCATTGGTTATGTGAATTTCGGTAATCTATTAGCAGTACTTGAGGATACAGAGCGCGCAGAGCGTTTTTTCCAAAAGGCTATTACGGTGGATGATTCGGCTGCAACGGCTTACTACGGTTTAGCCAATTTATATTTTAATGCAGAGCGTTTTGCAGAAGCGTTAAAGCTTTATGAACAAGCGGTGACACATAAGATTGAGGGTGCCGATGTTTATTATATGATGGGCAAATGCTTCGAACGAATGGAAAATCCGAAGCTAGCTTTACCGTATTTACAACGTGCGGCGGAGCTTGCTCCAGAAGATACACAAATTCGATTAGCTTATGCGATTGTACTTTGTGCTTTAGAAATGTTTGACGAAGGTAAAAAAGAATTAGACTTTTTAATCGAACAAGATTGGAATAATGCCGATGCGCATTATAATTTAGGTGTTCTTTATGCTGTATCGACAGAGCAAACGGAAGACGCGATGTATCACTTAAAACAAGCCTTTACATTACAACCTGAATATGAACAAGCACGTTATATTTATGACATGATTGCACAGCGATTTAATTAAATGAAAAAACTCGTCTCTACTACAGTAGATGACGAGCTTTTTTTGAATGCTTTTTAATATATTCAAAGATAAAGGCGACGGTTGCAGGGATAAAGGCGGTTAATGATATAAACAGTAAAGATAAAAATAAATTATCTGCAATCCATGGGATATTGCCGAGTGCAAAACCTGAAAACAGCCAAACGATTGTCCAAATCAGTGCTCCTAGACAATTGTACATTAAAAAATATTGAAAATTATAGGAAGTAAAACCACTTACAAACGGTACAGTCGTGCGCATTAATGGCACAAAACGGGAAAATGTAATCGCAATTTTACCATAGCGTTCTAAAAAATTTGTAGCCTTTAAAATTGTCTTATCCGGAATAAAGCGAAGTGGAGAAAATCGCCACGATTTTAATTTTGCCTTATTTAAAAACTTTCCGATTGCATAGTTTTGTGCATCACCTAGAATAGTTGCAATGAAAAATAACAAAAATAACAACCAAACATTTAAATGACCAATTGCAGCAATTGTACCACTGGCAAAGACGGTTGAATCACCTGGGAGAAAAGTTAATAAGATAAATGCTGTTTTGGCATAAATGATGAGAAATAACACTATATACATAACGATACCGTATTCAACAATATAGCGATATAATTCCGTGTCAATTGTTTTTAAAAAGGTCAGGGTTTTTTGCATAATAGGAATGTCCTTTCTGCATTATTCTTCTACTTGTCGATCAGATGTTATAAGAGACAAATATTTTGCTAAATGAGCAATAGGTGTCTCGTCGATAAATGATGTCTCCGTTTCATTAGCTTTTAAAATATTTATTTCCTTATTTAGACGTTCCATTTTACGATCAAGTTCAGCTGCTTGAAGTGCTGCATCTTTTAGTTCTGTACGAATATGTGTAGGAACCTCTTTATTATACTTATAGTAGATTTTATGCTCTAAGCTGGCCCAAAAATCCATCGCAATCGTGCGGATTTGAATTTCACAATAGACTTTTTCCATCCGATCAGACATGAATATAGGAATCTTTATGATGAGATGCAAACTTTGATAGCCATTTTCTTTTGGCTGGGCAATATAATCTTTTACATCAACGACTTCAATATCACTTTGCGCCTGAAGCATAGCACTCACTTTATAGATATCTTCCACAAATGAGCAAGTAATACGTACGCCAGCTATGTCACGAATATTTTCACGAATAGCGTCTATTGAAGGTTGTAATTCCTTTTTCTTCACTTTTAACAAAATACTTTTTGGTGATTTTATGCGAGTTGAAACATGTTCAATTGGATTGTACTCGTGAATGAGTTTAAATTCTTCTTTTAATATATTTATCTTCGTCTCAATTTCATTCAGGGCAAATTTATAGCCTAAAAAGAAGCGCGTTAGTTCTGTTTGGAAGCTTTTTAAGGTAGTTGTTTCAAGTTCGTTTTTCATATAGTGTTAAATCCTTTCATGATAAAGTGAAACAATTAGTAGTGGGAGTCCCACCTGTAGTGAATTAGTGACTCGAGCTTTATGAGTTAGCATATGTTTGAGGGATATACAGGCTTTCTCACTAGTAAGCTTAACAAAACTTAGATGAAATGAGAAATAAGCGCTCCAATCAGGAAAACCTATCTTCAACAGAGAAGATAGGTTTTTCTAGTATTATACGATAATTTTGGCATTTAAGTTGTAACGTTTATTAAACTCTTCGACAAAAATTTGTAAATCAATATATGTGCCGATATAAGGTTCGTTTTCTTGATCACGTAAAAAACCACATGTCGCTTTTAATGATTTGGAAAATTCTAACAGCATTTGTTCGTTATCAAGTTGTACTTGTAATGAAAGAGAGTCATCAAAAGTATTTACTTTAAAATACTTGCCATCAATAATTCGCTCTAAATTGGTTTCTGTGAATGGAAAAACATACTCTTTATATATTAATTTCATAATACCCCGCCTTTTTTACAATAGTTTACAACATCTGAATAAAGTAAATCTCCACCAAAGATAGATAAGGCACTGCCAATTGTCACATGGAGCTTACCATTCGCAATGTCCTGAAATTTTTTCAAATCGTCTAAAGAATGAACCCCTCCTGCGTAGGTGGTTGGTATCGTAGTCCAGGCGGCTAAATCACGTACTAAGCTTTCTTGCATTCCGTCTTTTTTTCCTTCTACATCTACAGCGTGAATAAGTAGTTCATCACAAAAACTTTCAATATATGCAATTGAATCAGCATTCACTTCAAAATCGCTAAACTTCGTCCATTTATCTGTTACAACAAACCATTTGCCATCACGCATACGGCAGCTTAAATCGATGACAAGATGTTCTTTCCCCACAGCTGTTACTAATTGCTCTAGGCGGACAAGATCGAGCATTCCATTATGGAAGATGAACGAAGTGACAATCACATGTGAAGCACCTGCATCAATATATTGTTGTGCATTTTTAGCGTTTATGCCACCACCAACCTGTAAACCACCAGGATAAGTGCTTAAAGCTGCAAACGCGGCTTCTTCGTTTCCACTACCAAGCATAATGACATGACCACCTGTTAACTGGTCTTTCGCAAACATCTTGGCATAATAACTAGAACTATGAGTAGAAATGAAATTTTCAACAACTTCTTGATCTTCATGTCCTAATGTACTGCCAACAATTTGCTTCACTTTGCCATCGTGTAAATCGATGCAAGGTCTAAATTCCAATTGTTCCACAATCCTTCCCGTACTACACATTCATTCTTTATATCATAGCATGGAAATTGTTAAAATAGCGGTCAATTGTCATTTGTCAAAATAATGTTAAAAGATTTTACGGATTTGCAAGTTAAATCGATATTTTTAGGCATGCTGTGGTAAAATAAAAAGATTGAAATGAACGAGAAAGGACGAACGAAAAATGGCAGAAAATCTTGATTTATTTGAGCTAAATAAGTTTTTTATTCTCGGACGTCCTATCGTCTCAATTTTTCATAATGCGCAAAATATGTATTCCATTGTCCGTGTAAAAATTCAAGAAACAAATTTACAATATGACGATAAAGAAATTATTGTAGTTGGCTATTTTCCTCCGCTTCAAATGGATGAACAGTATCGATTTACTGGAATTTTGAGACAACATCCAAAATATGGTGTACAATTTCAAATTGAGACGTTTGCAAAAGAAGTGCCTGCGACTGAACAGGGGATTGTCCATTACTTATCGAGTGACTTATTTGTTGGAATTGGCAAAAAAACAGCCGAAACAATCGTTGAAAAACTTGGTGCAAATGCATTACGCCTTATTTTAGAGGACCCAAATGCACTCGATGTCGTACCTCGTTTATCTGCTGATAAAAAAGAGGTTATTCATCGCACGATTGAACAAAATCTTGGCTTAGAACGTGTCATGATTCAACTTAATGAATGGGGCTTTGGACCACAGCTCGGAATGAAAATTTACCAAACATATCGTACGGAAGCAATAGCGTTATTAACAGAAAATCCGTATCGTCTTATTGAAGACATCGAAGGTGTTGGATTTTTACGTGCCGATGAACTGGGTGCAAAATTAGGTATTACCGGCAGTCACCCTGACCGTATTAAGGCAGCAATTTTACACAACTTAAATACAGCTGCACTTTCAGATGGTCATGTGTATTTAGATGCCGAACATGTATTACCACAGGTAAAGGACATGCTCGAACAAAGTCAACGCGAGGAAATTCCTTATGAGACGATTTCTAAGGCGTGTATTGAAATGCGTGAGGACAGTAAAATTTATGGCGAAGAGACTAGGCTTTATTTGCCATCCTTATATTTTTCAGAGGTCGGCATCGCCTCTAAAATTTTAGCGTTAACTGAACGGAACAGTAAGGCTGAGCATTTTAGTAAGGATGAGATTCGCAAGGCAATTGGCGAAACAGAAGAGTTTCTAAACGTCACATATGCAGAAACGCAAGCATACGCGATTGAACAAGCCCTCAATTCCGCAGTGATGATTTTAACTGGTGGACCAGGGACAGGGAAAACGACCGTTGTACGAGGTGTCGTTGAAGTCTACGCAAAGCTACATGGGCTATCACTGAACCCAAAAGAGTATGCACAAAAAGAGGAACCGTTTCCCATTATTTTATGTGCGCCGACCGGACGTGCAGCAAAACGTCTTTCAGAGTCGACAGAGCTCCCTGCTATGACAATTCATCGTTTATTAGGGTTTACAGGACAGGAAAAAGAAGAAGAAACCGAGCGTGAAGTGACAGGCAAGCTTATTATTGTAGATGAAATGTCAATGGTGGATACATGGCTTGCACATCAATTATTGAAGTCGTTACATGAGGATGTACAGGTAGTATTTGTAGGGGATCAAGATCAGTTGCCTCCAGTAGGTCCGGGACAAGTGTTAAAGGATTTACTAGCCTCTCAGCAAATTCCTACTGTAGAATTAACAGATGTATATCGTCAGGCTGAAGGGTCTACAATTATCGAACTTGCCCATCAAATAAAGCGCGGAACGATTCCCAACGATTTAACAGTGAAAACATCAGATCGTTCGTTTATTAAAGCCTCCTCAGAACAGGTGGCAAATGTTGTTACACAGGTTGTCAAAAGTGCTGTAGCAAAAGGCCAAGAAATTCGCAATATTCAAGTACTTGCGCCAATGTATAAAGGACCAGCAGGAATTGATAATTTAAATAAAATGATTCAAGAGTTGATTAATCCCAATGATACGGGTTCAAGGAAAGAACTTGTCTTTGGCGATGTAACGTACCGCATAAAAGATAAAGTACTTCAGCTCGTCAATCAACCAGAGAGCAATGTCTTTAATGGCGATATGGGCGAAGTAATTAGTATCATTAAGGCAAAGGAAACAATTGAGAAGCAAGACTTACTCGTTGTGTCTTTCGAAGGAATTGAAGTTACCTATCAACGCAGTGATCTAAATCAATTGACGCTTGCCTATTGTTGCTCTATTCACAAATCACAGGGCTCTGAGTTTCAAACTGTTATTATGCCCGTCGTGCGAGGCTATTCAAAAATGCTACGTCGTAATTTGTTATATACGGGCATTACACGCGCGAAAAATTTCCTGATTTTATGTGGGGAGCCTGATGTACTAGCAGGTGGCTTACAACGTACAGACGATTTACAACGTTTTACCTCGTTGCGTGCTCGACTTAATCCGATGGAAGCAACTGAGGCAATAGTTGAGGTAGTGGAAGCCTCGCTAACTGAAGAAGAAACATTGCAGGAAGAGAAACAAACAATCCCTGCGAAACTCACGGTAGACACGATGCCACATATTCATCCAATGATTGGAATGGATGGTGTTTCACCGTATGAATTTATGGATGACATTACTTAAATAAAAGATTTATGAGGTGAAGAAAGTGAAACGCATCGTTTTATTGCTCCTATTTATGCTGTTTTTACCATTTGCGCAACAGGTACATGCGAATAATACGGTTATTCAGCTAAATGAGGAAGCAACTGTCTTTGATAATCGTTCAGGCTCACTTGTACAAGTGGGAACATTATCAGCTGGACAAACCTTTGTTGTAACAAAAGATTACGGAGCCAATTGGTGGCAAATTCGTTGGGGCGGTAATTATGGCTATGTTGATAAACGCTATACAACTGTTGTACCAACAACTACGTATAAAAATACCGTGCCATCAGTTGTAAAGATTAAAGATTATATAGTGGCAACAAGTGTCACACCGATTTATGATAATACTGGCAATAAGCTAGTACAGTTTGCAACCTTGTCTGAAGGTGCTAGTTTCCCTATCTATAGTAGGATGGGCAGTTGGTACGGCATTGCTGTGAACGGACGACTAGGGTATGTACATAGTAAGTTAGTTGAAGAAGAAAAAGGCGAAGAGACAACGGATACATCGTCGAAACCGACTGAAAAGCCTACACCAACATTACCAAGTAAACAAAATGGCTATATTGAAGCGTTAGAAAACACAATACTTTATGATTTACGCCGTGAAAATCATGTGATGGCCATAGCTACTTTATTAAAAGGTCAACAGTTAGAAGTGACAAATACGGAAGACGCGACATATGTACAAGTACGTTGGGGCAAAACATTTGTCTATGCTGAAAAATCGAAAGTGAAATTCGTTCATACACCTGCCTATAAAAATTTAGGAAATGATAAAGCAGTACAAAATAAATATTTCATTCCTATTTCTGAAAATAACGATATTTATGATCGTTCTTCAGGCAGTTTAAAACCATTTGCGAAACTTGATAGCAATCGCCGTTATCCAATTTTGCGAAAAGAAGCAAGCTGGTACGTGACGACACTTGGAGGACGTGAAGGCTATATTCACAGCTCAAAGGTAGCATTAGATCGAGGCGTACCTGTGATGATGTATCACCATTTCTTAAAAGACCATGAGCTTGGCCGCTTTAAAAATGTTAGTACCACGATGACAGATGTGCAGTTTGCCAAGGAAATGCAGTATTTAAAAAGCAAAAACTATGAAACAGTCAGTACAGATGAATTATTACGTTTTATGCGCAATGAAATAACATTGCCTGCTTATTCCATCGTCTTAACATTTGATGATGGTTTATTATCAACACGTGAATATGCATATCCTGTGCTAAAAAAACATGGTTTTCAAGCAGCGCAATTTTTAATTACGTATCGTAATGAACATTCGTCAATGGAGCAAATGTTTGATTATACAGACTTACAAGCTATTTCCCTTCAGGATATGGCTAATATGCAAGATGTCTTTACGTATGAGTCACATACGTATAACTTACATGATATGGTAGGTAACAAAGGAAAGATGCTGCTTATTCCATATCATGAAGTGGTACAAGATTTAAAACGTAGTTTAACTATTATTCCGGATGCCAAGGCATTTGCCTATCCGTTTGGTCAATATAATTCCAACACGATTTATGCTGTAAAAGAAGCTGGATTTTCAATGGCATTCTCAACAATGCCTGGCTATAACAATCCATATGATGATGTCTATCAAATTAAACGTTTGTATAGCGATCAAAAAACATCCTTTGCACAATACCAAAAAATGGTCTCTCCAATTGCACAATAGCTAATTCTGAACTGAACTACTATTAGATGGTGCTCACCCAGAAAATAAAAGGTTTCGGGAATGCCAAACATTCCTGGAACCTTTTGCTTTTCTCTGTGGTTTTTCTAGTACACACGCGTATGGCATACACCCAGTTAACGAGGGAGGAGTCTTTTTTTGGTGAAAAGCAAACGCTTCTTCAAAAACATCATTATGCTTTAATTACCGATAGCGCAAAAACAAACCCGCATCCTCGTGATAAGATGCGGGTTTGTTGTGTAGTAGTTTAGATGTTAGCAATGTTCAGAATACAAGAAATTAGTGTAAGCCGATTAAGTGATGTTTGACAACTTCATATGCTTGGCAAACATTATTGAATTGGTCTTTTTCTTCTGCAATTATGTTAGAAGCGATAGAGAATAATAAGTTTTCTTCGTTGTGATCCTCCATGCTGTTCATTAAAGCCGCTTCCATTTTAGCTACATAAGAAATGATTTGAGAATTCATGTATATTTACTCCTTTTTTGGATAAAAAGTGTATTTGTTTTGTTTACGATGTTATCATACACCCATCTGTACTAAAAATCTAGCAAGGTTGTACTAATCAAAAAAGTTTTTGGATGAATGTGACACAAACATGAACTTGTTTTAAAAGTGCTTACTGGAAGCGTTTTCTTCTAATATGACTGATAAATCATACGAATGCTAAATTTTTTAACTGTATTTAAAAAGTAATACAGATTGTTATTTTTAGTCACTGATATAATACAGATTGATGCGTTGAGGAACAGATTATGGTGAAAAATCATATATTAATAAGTAAAAAACATAGGTATCAATTAGGGGTGAATGTATGCCAGCAATTACAGGACAGCAATATATTGATCGTATTGATGCATTGCAAACGTATATATCGTTAGATGGAGAAATAATTAAGGGAAAGATTTCAGAGCATCCAGCGTTTAAAGGTGTTATACAGAGTCAAGCAAGACTCTTTGATTTGCAATATGATGAAGCGGTACATGATAGTATGACCTATGTATCACCAACGACTAACGAGAGGGTGGGCATGTCTTTCCTTCAAACTGTGACGATTGAAGATTTAACGAAAAGACGTCATGCGGCTCGAGAGTGGGCCTTATGTAACCATGGTTTTATGGGAAGAAGTCCTGATTATATGAATACCACACTCATGGCTCTAGCATCAGCTGCGGAATATTTAAAAGATAAACCTAATTGTTTTCCTGATCATCTGCTTAATTTTTACGAGTATGCCCGTGAGCATGATCTGACAATGACTCATACATTTATTGAGCCACAAGTAAATAGGCAAAGATTTTATTATGAAGATGAAGAATTAACAATTGCAGCTAAAATTGTGGATAAAACAAAGAATGGTTTAGTGATTAAAGGGGCAAGGTTGCTTGCGACACAAGGTGGAATCACAGATGAGCTCCTTGTATTATCGACAAATGGCTATGACGAAGGCAAAGGATTTGGTTTCTCGATTCCAAGCAATACTAAAGGCTTGAAATTTTTATGTAGGCAGTCCTTTGTGGGTGGTGAATCAACTTTCGATCACCCGTTAAGCGCCCGTTTTGAAGAAATGGATGCTATTGTGGTCTTTGACAATGTAACAGTGCCTTGGGACCGCGTGTTTTATTTTGAGAATGTGGAAGTCGCTAATAATTTTATGAATGTTAGTGGTTTCCAAGCATTCACTTTACATCAAGTGTTGTCACGCCAGATTGCCAAGACTGAATTTGTATTAGGTGTTGTGCAAACAATTGTAGATACGATAAATATTGGCGACTATCAGCATGTTCAGCACAAGGTTGTTGAAGTCATTGTAACATTAGAAACGATGAAGGCTTTACTGCTAAAGTCAGAAATAGATGCCAAGCGAGATGCTTTTGGCTTCATTAGACCCGATCAGCCAACATTGCAAGTCGCGATTCAAATTTTCCCTAAAGTATATCCGTCCTTTACGGAAATAATCCAGTTGCTTGGAGCGAGTGGATTAATGTCGATTCCGAGCGAAAAAGCATTTGTAGCGGATGATGGTGACTTCGAACATTATTTACAATCCTCTCGTGATGGTGGGGAGGAGCGTGTGAAAAAATTCCGTCTTGCCTGGGATTTAACGATGAGTAGCTTTGGCACAAGGCAAACTTTGTATGAACGCTATTTCTTCGGTGATCCTGTACGCTTGTCGAGCATGCTTTATCAATCTTATAATCGAGAAAATTTAGTGAAACGGGTGGAAGATTTTTTAAGTGAAAATTAAATAATGGTAGTCAGTAAATCATTATTGATAATTTGATCAAGTGAAGACATAGAAAAAATATTTGATTATATGAAGTGCAAAAGAGCAAGAGAAGTCGATAGTGATTTCCCTTGCTCTTTTCCTTATAGTGTAAATGTACGTACTTCTTCTTGTAATTCTTCTGCGTATTTTTCGAGTGCTTCAGCAGTCGCAGCGATTTCTTGCATAGCAGATGCTTGTTTAACAGTCGCCTGTGCCATTGCCTCTACCTCATCTTTTGAAGAAAGTGAAATGTCTTCTATCACTTTCATGTCTCCTACAACTTGATGACTATTAGCAGATATCGTTTTTGATTTTTCTAATACATCATGGAGCTGATCATTAATTTCTTCAATGAATGTTTTCATTTCATGGAAGTTCTCTTCAGTTTGTGTAAACATCTGTAATCCTAAAGTCACTTCGCTATGGCTTGTATCCATTGATGTTGCTAGTTTTGATGCCTCTCGTTGGATAGCTGTAATTATTTGACGAACTTGTGAAGAGGAGTGGTTCGTTTGCTCGGCTAACTTCCGTACTTCATCTGCTACAACTGCAAACCCCTTACCATGCTCGCCTGCGCGTGCTGCTTCAATGGCAGCATTTAGTGCCAACAAATTCGTTTGTTCAGATATCGATGTAATAACCGCTAAAATTTCGTCAATTTCTTTGACATAGGTATTCACCGTTGTAATGTCCGTTGAAAGCTCGTTAATTTTGCCCTCGATTGTTCTCATTTGTTTTTGAGTAGATGCAACGACATTTTGACCTATATCAGCAGTTGCTTCAGCTTTTTCAGCTTTTTGAGTTAAGATATTGGTGTTTTCGTAAATTTGATGAATGTCATTTGAAACTTGCTCTAACGTATCAAAGCTTGCTACTAATTTGGCAGTTTGCTTGTCGATACCTTCAGAAACGGCGATGGCAGCCTGTGACACCCGTTCTGTAGCACGTGAGTTTTCGTCTGTAACTGCACTTAATTCCTCTGAGGAAGCAAGTAGTGAAGTTGATTTTTCGTGAATATGTGATAATACATCACGTAGTGAATCACTCATTTTTTGAAAGGCTTTACCGAGAACGCCGATTTCATCTTTTTTCTTGCTGACCACTTTTGCACGTAAATCACCTGCACTCATCGTTTTAGCTGCATTGATCATAGAGCCTAGTGAGCGTGTAATTGTACGAATTATGACATATAAAATGACACCGAAAAATGCTATAGAAAGACATACGACGATGAATGTAGAAATAAATATAGGTTTTGTCGCATTAGATATTTCACTTTTTGACATCGCTCCACCTACATGCCATCCGGTTAATGCATTTTGTTGTACAAACATTTGCTTTTCTTCATTATCTAATCGGTAGTTAATAAAGTTGTCTGTGCCTTCTAACATCGCTGATGCCCAAGACTCATCTGAAATATCTGCACCAACCTTTATTGTTGGGTGTGAAATGATTGCTTGATTACGACTTACTAAAAATGCATAACCTTCATTGCCAATATGTATGGTACCGATTAAATTTGCTAGCTCTTCCATTTTAAGATTGACAGCAAAGACACCATCGGCATTTTTAATTTCTTTGGAAATCGTCACAACCCAGTCACCTGTTGAAGCAGATTCGTGTGGGTCAGATATAACAACTTCTCCTTGTGCTTCAATGGCGTTCTTGTACCAATCCCGTGTACGTGGATCGAAATCCTTTTTTCCAGATAATCCAAGATTAGGAACTTGAATCATCTCCCCATTCCCAGTACCAATAAACGAAGAAACAAGCCCTTTACTCGTATCGAAATATTGCTGCATGCTTTGTAGCAGGATAGTGCGTTCTTCTTGGGATAAAGTTGCCTCTGTTAATGAGTTGCCAAAGTAAGTCACATCTTCTACAATCGGTTGGATATGTTTATTGATAAATTCATCGACAACCGCAACGTTTTGTGAGGCACTTGTATGCATAGTATCGTATATTTCATTTTTTGCGACTGAATACGACGTTATAGCGATAAGTAGGCTCGGAATGATAAGTGCGAAGAAAAAAGTTAAGCCTAATTTTTTTCCAATCGTCATTGTTGTCATATGTTTCTGCTTGTGCATAATTATCCTCTCCTTGTTATAGTGTATCTTTATAGCGAGATACTATTTTAAGTATAACTTATTTTTATTGATAAAAAATGTATATTTTGGGAACGTTTAGACTGACGGAGTGGGGGGAATTACATGGACTATAAGAAGATTTCAACTTCAAGAAATGAACGCTTCACTGTTGGGGTAGACTATAGTGGACTTTAACAAAATTGTAGTTAGATCAATCATGTCAATGGAGAGAATAGTTTAAAAGATGGTAAGTGAACGCTAAATTAACCGTACATTGAAAAATTTCAAATAGTAGTTTATCTTTTAAAAACGGCTGTTGTGAAAGTATTTTAGCTATTCAATAATGGGATTATATATAGAAAATCTTCACAGTAATTCTTTGAGCAGTATTTACTTTAAAACAAGATGAACGTTGACACTCTTTGCAATCTTTTTTATAATTTATTGTATAATAGTAAAAACGAAGATGGAACAAGTACGTATTTGTACGTGGACAAGAAAGGGATTTCTAGGCTGGAAAAATCCTCACGACTAACAAATGCCGAAAGCTACTCCAGAGTGCAGCTAATCACTGCCGTTCACTTACGTTACAAGTGCTTGAGAGGTAAGTAGGTTATACTTACAACTAGGGTGGTACCGCGAGATAATAACAAGTCCTCGTCCCTTTTTTGGGGATGAGGGCTTTTTTTGTTTATTTAGCGGATTCATCTTTGTAATTTTACGTAGATAAGAGGAGGAACTTTCCACATGAAAGCAGCAGAAATTCGACGCATGTATTTAGAATTTTTTAAAGAAAAAGGACATCATCATGAGCCATCAGCACCACTTGTACCTATCAATGACCCATCGTTATTATGGATTAACTCAGGTGTTGCAACACTAAAACCTTATTTTGATGGTCGTATTATTCCTGACAATCCACGTATTACAAATGCACAAAAATCAATCCGTACGAATGATATAGAAAACGTCGGAAAAACAGCTCGTCACCACACATTCTTTGAAATGCTTGGAAACTTCTCAATCGGTGACTATTTCAAAAAAGAATCCATACATTATGCATGGGAGTTTTTAACAGATAAAAAATGGATGGGCTTTGATCCAGAACTATTATCAATTACAATTCATCCAGAAGACCAAGAAGCGTATGCTGTATGGCATAACGAAATTGGCATTCCAGAAGAGCGTTTAATCCGTCTAGAAGGGAACTTCTGGGATATTGGAGAAGGTCCATCAGGTCCGAACTCAGAAATTTTCTATGATCGTGGAGAAGAGTATGGCTCAGATGAAAATGATCCAGAAATGTATCCTGGTGGTGAAAATGAGCGCTATCTTGAAATTTGGAACTTAGTGTTCTCTCAATTCAACCATAATCCTGATGGCACATATACACCACTGCCAAAGCAGAATATTGATACAGGTATGGGTCTAGAGCGTATTGTTTCAGTGATACAAAATGTTCCAACAAACTTTGATACAGATTTATTCATGCCGATTATTGAAAAAATTGAACACGTCGCCAACCGTCAATATAAACGTCCAGGCGAAGTGGAATTAAGTGAAATTTTCGGATCTGAAGAAGACATTAACACACCGTTCAAAGTCATTGCTGACCATATTCGTACAGTAGCGTTTGCAATAGGTGATGGTGCACTTCCTTCAAACGAAGGTCGCGGCTATGTTTTACGTCGTTTACTACGTCGTGCAGTTCGCTATGCAAAACAAATTGGTATCGAAAAACCATTTATGTTTGAATTAGTACCAACTGTTGGTGAAATTATGGTTGATTTCTATCCAGAAGTAACAGAGAAATGTGAATTTATCCAACGTGTTATTAAAAATGAAGAAATTCGCTTCCATGAAACATTAGATGGTGGTTTAGCAATCTTTAACGATGTCGTTGAAGCTCAAAAATCTGCGGGTCATGACTATATTCCTGGTGCAGATGCATTCCGTTTATATGACACATACGGATTCCCAATTGAACTAACAGAAGAATATGCGGAAGAAGTGGGCATGAAAGTAGACCATGAAGGATTTGAAGCTGCAATGGAGGAACAACGTGAGCGTGCACGTGCCGCTCGTCAAGATGTAGACTCTATGCAAGTACAAAACGAAGTACTCGCAAACTTAACAGTGGCAAGTGAATTCGTTGGTTTCGAAACATTAACTGTAGATACAGAAGTTGCGGCGATGATCGTTAACGGCCAAGTGGCAAAAGTGGCTTCGGAAGGCCAAGAAGCGTTAGTGGTATTAGCAAAAACACCATTCTACGCTGAAATGGGTGGACAAATTGCTGACAGTGGTGTCATTTCTAATGATAGTTTTACTGCAATTGTCAAAGACGTACAAAAAGCACCTAATGGACAACCTTTGCACACTGTAATTGTGGCATCTGGCGAAATGCATGTTGAAGATGCAGCAAAAGCGGTAGTTAATCGTGATGAGCGTAATCTAATAATTAAAAACCATACAGCTACACATATTATGCAACGTGCATTAAAAGATGTTTTAGGCGACCATGTAAATCAAGCTGGTTCATACGTGGGTCCTGATCGTTTACGTTTTGACTTCTCTCACTTCGGCCAAGTAACAAAAGAAGAATTACAACAAATTGAACGTATCGTAAACGAAAAAGTGTGGGATGATATTGAAGTCGTGATTGAAGAAAAAGGTATTGATGAAGCAAAAGCAATGGGAGCAATGGCATTATTCGGAGAAAAATATGGCGATGTTGTACGTGTTGTATCCGTTGGTGACTACTCTATTGAGCTTTGCGGTGGTATCCACGTAAAACGCTCTTCTGAAATTGGTTTCTTCAAAATTGTCTCTGAAGGTGGTATTGGTGCGGGTACTCGTCGTATTGAAGCAGTTACTGGTAAAGTTGCCTACGAAGCCGTAAAAGAAGAAGAGGCGTACTTAAACGATGCAGCAACATTGCTAAAAGCAAATCCAAAAGATATTGTGACAAAAGTACAAGCGCTCCAAGCCGACTTTAAAGAATTACAACGTGATAATGAAGCACTATCACAAAAAATAGCGAACGCACAAGCAGGAGCGATCGTGGACGCAGCACAAACAATTGGTGATGTAACAGTGCTATCTACTAAAGTAGAAGCGAAGGATAATAATCAATTGCGTCAAATGATGGATGATTTAAAAGTAAAAATGACGAAAGCTATTGTCGTTTTAGGTGCTGTGGATGGCGATAAAGTGATGCTTTGTGCTGGCGTAACAAAAGATTTAAATGGTGGAAATTATCACGCAGGAAATATCGTGAAAATGGTCGCAGAAGCTTGTGGCGGTAAAGGCGGCGGCCGTCCAGATATGGCAATGGCAGGAGCAAAAGATGCATCAAAACTTGAAGAAGCTCTACTTTCTGTGTATGATTACGTTAAATCCATTTAATTAATCCGCCAAATCGGTTATAATAAAGAGAAATTGGAGATGAGCTTCTTTGCACATCTCCTTATTTCTGAAAGCGAGGTGCTGGTCATGAGTTCATTTGATCAAACGATGAAATTTAATTTTCCAGAAGAATCAATGGAACAGGAAGTCAAGCAGGTAATGTTGAAAGTACATTCTTCATTAGAGGAAAAGGGATATAATCCTATCAATCAGATTGTCGGTTACTTACTTTCTGGTGATCCGGCGTATATTCCTCGCCATCAGGATGCTCGTAATTTAATTCGCAAGCTTGAGCGGGACGAAATTCTAGAAGAGCTTGTTAAATTTTATATCAAAAAGAATAACGAGGACTAGAAATGAGAATTATGGGATTAGACGTTGGGTCGAAAACTGTGGGCGTTGCAATTAGTGATGCACTTGGCTGGACGGCACAAGGTATTGAAACCGTAAAAATTGATGAAGCAAATGGCGTGTTCGGCATCGACCGTATAGCCGAGCTAGTGAAGGAATACACGATAACAGAATTTGTTGTAGGATTCCCGAAAAACATGAATAATACGGTAGGACCGCGTGGAGAGGCTTCTGAAAACTATAAAAAGTTATTAGAAGAAACATTTTCTCTACCGGTCAAGCTATGGGACGAGCGATTAACAACGATGGCTGCAGAGCGCATGCTAATCGAAGCGGACGTGAGTCGTAAAAAGCGCAAGCAGGTTATTGATAAAATGGCTGCTGTGATGATTTTACAAGGCTATTTAGATAGCAAAAATTAACTGATGGGGTGACAGACATGGCACAAGAGCATAACCATGAAGAAGAATTACATGTACAACATATTACAGTGATTGATGAAAGTGGAAACGAGCAACTTTGCGAAGTTATTCACGTACACGAGTCTCCTGAATTTGGCAAATCATACGTATTTTATGCAATGGTAGGCGCTGAAGAAGATGAAGAAGGTTCTGTTGAAATTTTCGTATCTTCATTCGTACCATCTGAAAACGGCGAAGATGGTGAATTAACACCTATCGAAACGGAAGCAGAATGGGATATGGTGGAAGACGTATTAAACGCTTTAGAGGACGAAGACGAAGAATAATCGTTTTTCTATTTAAAGTGTGGGAACAAGGATGGCAATGTGCGGTCCTTGTTCCTTTTTTACTGTGTTCATTCGTGAAGAGAAACCTCTACTGAACATAGTTATTTTATGGTGATAGCTTCAAGATCGCACCATTCGACAATTTCTCTGCTCAAAGTATGAGGACGTAATTTTGATGTTGTTTAAGACAATTGTTTTGAAGAAGGAGTGATGTTTGAATGAACGAAGAAATACAAGAGTTTATGATAATAGGTAAGGATGGCAAGGAGCAAAAATGTCGTGTAGTCTTTACATTCGACGCGGAAGAAAAATCCTATGTACTGTTTTCACTAATTGATGCAGATGGCAATGAAATTCCCGGCGATATCTCAGCCATGACGTTCGACTATGATGACAACAATGGAGAAATGACCAATTTACAGCCTGTTGAAACAGAGGCAGAGTGGGAAATGATTAATGAGGTTGTTTTAACACTGCTTGATGAATTTGAAGAACAGCCACAACTTATTACAGTGACAGATGAAGAAGGTAATGATCAAGTGTGTGAGGTAATTCATACGTTTACATCAGAACAATTTGCTAAATCGTATGTGCTCTACGTCCCTGCGACGGACGAGCCAATTGAGGAGCGAGATATTTTTGCTGCGCAGTTTGTGCCAAATGAAGAAGGCTATATTGAGGAATTACTACCAATTGAAACAGATGAAGAATGGGCATTTGTGGAAGATATATTAAATGAATTATAAATGAAACTCTGAGTGGCGATATGCTATTCGGAGTTTTTTTGACGTTTTAGACGTAAGCCTAATTGAAAATTTCTATCGTATCACTAAAAGTTTTCTATCTACAAACGTAAAATGTGTATTTTTAATTTAATATTTGTCATTAACGAGAAAATAATTGATTTTCGTGATTTTTACGTTCGTGATTTTTTAATTGTAAGGAAAAAATAAGATAAAGTGGCATTGACCAATTACGAGTAAACAGATAAGATTTGTTTAAATAAAAATAAGAAATTTCAAATTATTTGATTTTTTGAGAGTGAATTTTATATGTGCAAGAATATTCTATTTTTTATTTCGTTATAAAACCAAGTAAATTTATTTACAAAGGGGGATATTGGATTGACGAAATTAGGGGTATTGTTAGTCAGTGTGTTAGTGATTAGCGTATTAGCAGGTTGTGCTGCATCAGGTGAGGCAAGTAAGGATGAAACGGTCACATTAAAAGTAGGGGCAGCAAGTGTACCTCATGCACAAGTACTGGAATATTTGGCAGATGATATAGCAAAAGAGGGTGTGAAATTAGAAATTTCTATTTTAAAGGATGCCGTACAAACAAATCAACAAACAGCAGACGGTGAATTGGATTTCAATTATTTTCAGCACATCCCATTTTTAGAGCAGACGAATAAAGAAAGCCATTTAGATTTAGTAAGTGTAAAAGGTATTCACATTGAACCGTTTGGTGTGTACTCAAAAACAATCGATCACATAGATGATTTACCACACAATGCAAAAGTAGCGGTACCAAATGATGTCGTCAATTTTTCTCGTGCATTATTATTGTTTGAGAGCAATGGTCTGATTGAATTAGATGATGCAAAGCAAAATGATTTTACAGTCGAGGATATAACAAAAAACGAAAAAAATATTCAATTTATTGGGGTGGATTCACTGTTTTTAGTTCGTTCATTAGACGATGTAGACGCATCTGCCATTAATACGAATTATGCCTTAGAAGGGGGCTATAACCCTGTGAAGGATGCACTCATCATTGAAGATTCACAATCACCATATGTCAATATTATCGCCACGACAAAAGATAAAAAGGATGATGCTGCCATTCAAAAAGTTGTCAAATGGTTGACAAGTGATAAGGCGCGCCAGTTTTTTGAAGAACAATATAAAGGTGCTGTCGTTCCAGCTTTTTAACATACATTTTGCAAAATTATAACGGCAAAAGGTTCACTGACAAGGAGGTAAAAATGCATGATTGAATTTATCGAAACGACGAAGGAATTTCAGGTAGGGCAATCCACTGTGAAGGCCCTGAATCACATCAATTTGACCGTTCAGAAAGGGGATATATTTGGCGTTATTGGTTTTAGCGGAGCTGGTAAAAGTACCTTGATTAGAACCGTAAACTTATTGGAAGAGCCAACAGCAGGTCAGGTTCTTGTAAATGGCATAAATCTTACTTCGTTGAGTAAAAAGCAATTACGAGAGGAAAAGAAAAAAATCGGGATGATTTTCCAACATTTCAATCTTCTCAACTCTAAAACGGTTTTTGAAAATGTGGCGATGCCATTAGAGTTAGCTGGTACCCAAAAAACAATAATTGAATCTCAAGTAAGCGAGGTATTAGCATTTGTTGGCCTAGAAGATAAGGCCAATCGTTATATAGACGAATTATCAGGTGGTCAAAAGCAACGGGTCGGGATAGCGCGTGCCCTTGTCACAAAGCCCAAAATTTTATTGTGTGATGAAGCGACAAGTGCGCTTGATCCACAAACGACAAAATCCATTTTAGAGCTATTAAAGCGTGTCAATATTGAGTTCAGTATTACAATTTTAATGATTACTCATGAAATGGAAGTAATACGCGACATATGTAATCGTGTTGCAGTCATGGAAAACGGTCAAATTATTGAAGAAGGGAATGTACTTGACATTTTTTCAGCACCGAAGGAAGACACAACTAAAAACTTTGTGCAATCAGTCGTACGTGATGACATTCCTCTGTCAATCTATGAGCAACTTAAAGAAAACAATGGCTAAAAACGGGTTTATAACATGAAATTTATCGGAGTGGATGTTGGGCAACCGGTCGTCTCGCAGGTGGCAAAGAGATTCAATGTCGATGTAAATGTACTGTTTGGTAATATTACTGAGCTACAAGGTATACCTTTTGGACATTTAATCGTCGAACTTGTGGGTCCTAAGGCAGAAATACAAAAGGCTTTTTTATATATTCAACATAAAAATATTCAGATGGAGGAGGTCAGTGCACATGAAGGTGAGCGCGCAAATCATTATCGACGCAGTGTTGGATACGCTGTACATGGTTAGTATCTCGTTATTTTTCGGAGCTATCTTGGGCTTTATTTTAGGCATTACATTGGTTGTAACAAGAAAAGGACATATTTTGGAAAATAAATTATTCTTCTCTATCGTGAATCCTATTGTAAATACGCTGCGCTCCATTCCCTTTATTATTTTACTGGTTGCCATTATTCCATTTACACGTTTAATTGTTGGTACGGCGATTGGTACAACAGCAGCAATTGTGCCGCTTATTTTGCATATTGGACCGTATATTTCAAGATTAATAGAAAATTCATTACTTGAAGTGGATGAGGGCATCATCGAAGCAGCAAAGGCAATGGGGGCCTCTCCGTTTCAAATTATCCGTAAATTTTTGTTGCCTGAAGCTTTCCCATCATTGATTTTAAGTGTCACTACGGCCACTATTGGCTTAATTGGAGCTACAGCAATGGCAGGCGCAGTTGGTGGCGGTGGTCTTGGTGATGTAGCTCTAACATATGGCTATCAGCGCTTTGATAATGTCACGATTTTAGTAACGGTTGTGATTTTAGTTGTGCTCGTTCAAATTATTCAAAGTATCGGCAATAGCTTTGAAAGAAAACTAAGAAGAGTGTCGTAGAAGGGAAGTCTTACAATGAAAAAAATTCACGTTCTCCTAGGATTGCTTACATTGCTCTTTTTACTTGTAGCATGTGGGAAATCCGAAGAAAAGGATGTCGTAAAAGTGGGGATTCGCAGCTCAGAACTGAAAACATGGGAATATATAAAAGAACAAGCGGCGAAGGAAGACCTTGAGCTAGTACTCGTTACGTTCTCCGCACAATTCGATCCAAATCAAGCGTTAGCAGAAGATGAAGTGGATATTAATGCCTTTCAGCATGTAGCCTACTTAAATTTATTTAATACAAATAATGATACAGATTTACAGGCGATAGGTACGACGATTATGGCACCTATTGGTCTATATTCCAACAAATACAGCTCATTAGCGGATATCAAAGAAGGTGCTAAAATTGCTGTACCAAACGATCCGTCAAACTGGGGACGTGCATTGTTATTACTGCAAGAATATGATCTACTGACAGTTTCAGATGATTTTGATGGCAATGGTGGAGAGGACCGTATTAAAGACAATCCGAAAAATTTAACACTGTTACCTGTTGACGGTGCAACAACACCACGCGTTATGGAAGATGCAGATTTCGCGGTTATTAATAATGGTGTGGCAGTAGAAGCTGGCTTGCTTTTAAAGGACGCTATTATTCATGAGAATGAAACTGCAAAACCATTTATCAATGTGATTGTGGCAAAGGCCGAAGATAAGGACAATACCATATTGAAACAAGTTGTGGACATCTATCAACGTGAAGACACGGCGGATTTCATTCAAGAAATTTCAAAGGGGAATTATATTCCTGTAAAGATGTCATTGGAAGAATTAGCTTCATGGAAGAAGTTTTATTCATATTAAAAAGGGAGTGATGATTATGGTAAACAACAAGGAATTGAAGTTAGCGTTGTATTTAATAGGTGCAGGGATGCATGTTGCAGCGTGGAAACATCCGAAAGGGCAGGTAAATGCAAGTATTGATATTCAAGCATTGCAAAAGGCAGCTCAGATTGCGGAGAAGGGTAAATTTGATATTGCTTTTGTGGCAGACAGTTTAGCAATTAATCATGAATCTCATCCACATATTTTAAATCGTTTTGACCCACTCATTCAGATTACAGCTTTAGCGGCAGCAACGACAAAAATTGGTTTAGGTGCAACCGCATCTACAACGTATAGTGAGCCATATGTGTTGGCGAGACAGTTAATGTCTATTGACCATATAAGTAACGGTCGCGTTGCATGGAATTTAGTAACGACCGCCGACGCAACTGGTGAAACGGCTCAAAACTTTAGTCGTGATAAGCATTGGGAGCACGATCATCGATACGAACGTGCAGAGGAATTTATTGATGTCGTCCAGTCATTATGGGATTCATGGGAAGATGATGCTTTTGTTTATGATCGTCAAAATAACATTTTTTATCGCCGAGAGAAGGTCCATGAAACGGCCTTCAAAGGACAATATTTATCGGTAAAGGGTCCGTTAAATATCGCTCGTTCAGTACAAGGGCAGCCTGTTATTGTGGAAGCAGGTGCGTCGAAGCCTGGACAAAAATTGGCTGCACGGACAGCTGAAGTAGTTTTTGTACACTGGGATGATATAGAAAAGTCGAAGGAGCATTATCGTAATTTAAAGGCGCAACTTGCTCCATTTGGTCGTTCGGAAGAAGAGCTTCTTATATTACAGGGTATTTCACCGATTGTCGGTGATACGGAGGAAGAAGCCAATCGTAAGTACAATGAGTTACAAGCGCTGATAGATCCGTATGAGAGTTTGAAGTTTGTGTCAGGTTATATGGGTAATGTTGACTTTTCGAAGTATTCTTTAGATACACCAGCAATCGAAGTAGAATTCCCGAAGGTCAACAGTATTCAAAGTCATTTCTATGAACATTTAGACATTATTAAAAAAGAAAATTTAAAGGTTGGGGATTTATATGCTCGCCTATTCGGTCCGGCACGCCGTGATGCTTTTGTAGGGACACCCATTCAAATTGCCGATGAGATGGAGCGTTGGATTAAAGAGCATGCAGCAGATGGCTTTATGTTGCAATTCCCACTTTTACCACGTGATTTAGAGGACTTTGTAGAAAAGGTAATCCCCATTTTACAAGAACGCGGCATTTATCGAAAAGATTATACAGGTTCGACCTTGCGAGAGCATTTAGGGCTGAAAATACCTGAAAATCGATTTGTCAAAAGCAAGGTGACACCACAATGAGCGATGTTTTTATTCGCAATGAACGTGAACAACAGCTTGTACAATATGCTCGTGGCTTATCCACACAAATTGAAAAAACGGCAGCTACCTATGATGAACGTGGAGAATTTCCATTTGAGCATTTTAAAATTTTAGAAGATGCGGGTTATTTCCGATTAACAGTGCCGAAAAAATATGGAGGGGATGAAATTTCACTCTATGAACTGTTATTAGTTCAGGAGCAGTTAGCTCGAGGTGATGCTTCAACTGCACTGTCAGTCGGCTGGCATTTATTAACCTTTTTAAATGTTCGAGAGGCAAGGACATGGCCAGAACCAGTGTTTGCAGAACTGAGCCGTAAAGCGGTTGAGGAAGGATCGTTACTAAATATTATAAATAGTGAGCGTGGGAAGGGCAATATTTCACGCGGTAGCTTGCCTGGGACGATTGCTAAAAAAGTTAATGGTGGCTATATTATTTCAGGTGAGAAGGCCTTTGCTTCATTAGCGCCGATATTAAAGCAATTTACGATTATCGCCTATTTAGAAGAAGAAAATTTAACTGCGGAGTTTTTAATGACGAAAAACGAGCAGGTAGAAGTTCTTAATACATGGGATGCGATGGGCATGCGTGCTACTGGTAGTCATGATATTATTTTTCATGACACATTTGTGCCTGAAGAAGCATTATTATACCGTCATCGCCCGAATGAAGTGAATCGTTTTTTAGCAGATGGTCGGGTCTATTCACTAGAAATTCCAGCTGTCTATTTAGGTATTGCAGGGTCTGCCAGGGATTA
Organism: Lysinibacillus parviboronicapiens; assembly: GCF_003049605.2. NCBI lineage: Bacteria > Bacillati > Bacillota > Bacilli > Caryophanales > Bacillaceae > Lysinibacillus > Lysinibacillus parviboronicapiens. The sequence goes on along the minus strand of NZ_CP073713.1, from coordinate 3,329,319 downwards.
TGCGATTGACTGTGCGAAAAATACCTATTCATACAGTCTTAATAATACGATTGCCCATGCTAGTCATGTACAACAAAAAATTGGCGAAATGGAAGTGTTGTATCAAACAGCCAGACGTACTCTTTATAGCATTGCCTCGCAGGTAGAACAGATTCCAGCTATTAAGGAGCAATTAGCGGATGATGTGAGTATTGCAAAGTATATGATTTGTAATAATGTGATTGAAATTGTGACAAAAGCTATGCAAATTGTTGGTGGGCGTAGCATTTCGAAATCCAATAAATTGCAGCGCTTATTCCGGGACGTACAGTGCAGCCGTTTCAATCCACCTGCTGACGATGTGGTCATTTCACAACTTGCACAAGGCTTATTGGTGGACGAAAAACAAGGTGCTTTTCAATTATGAAAATCAGGTAATCTGCTGACAAAAGTGTCAGCAGATTTTTTTATGTGTGCTAATTCTCCTGAATTGTCGATTTCTGTTTGTCGTAAAAGTTGATTTCTAGTATGATATTGGATAGTGATAGGGGGGAAACCCGTGGATAACGGTTCAAAAAAACAAGAAATGTTTTCAAAAATGCAGGAAAAAAAATCTGAGGTAAAAATTGTGAGAAAAATAGTTGCTATTATAGCAATTGTTTTTGTTCTAGTATTAGGGATTGTTGGTTTTATGGGCTATAACTATGTGAAGAGTGCACTAAAGCCGATGGATCCTGATGCAACAAAAACAATTGCCGTTGAAGTACCAATTGGTTCAAGTTTAGGGTCTATTTCGGCTTTATTAGAAGATAAGAAAATTATTAAAGATGCACGCGTTTTTAAGTATTATGCCAAGTTTAAAAATGAATCACAATTCCAAGCTGGAAATTATGATTTAACACAAGCTATGACATTGGACGAGCTGATCGAGAGTTTAAAAACTGGGAAAGTTTATCGTACGCCAGTCTTCGCAATGACAATACCAGAAGGCTTAACACTTGAACAAATAGGTAAAATTATTGAGAAGAAAACGCCGTATACGCAAAAAGAATTTATGGAACTTGTGACAAGTGAGACGTTTGTGCAGCAAATGATGGCCAACTATCCTGAACTTGTGACAGAGGCTGTTTTAGCAGATAATATTCGCTATGATTTAGAGGGCTATTTATTCCCAGCAACGTATTCATACTTTGAAGAAAAACCTTCCTTAGAGTCTATAGTAGAAGAAATGATAGCCGCTATGAATAATGTTGTGAAAAATTACAGTGATGTTTTAACTGAAAAACAAATGTCAGTGCATCAGCTTTTAACATTTGCCTCATTATTGGAGGAAGAAGCGACAGCGCAAACAGATCGTGAAACAATAGCAAGTGTATTCTTTAATCGTATCGATGAAGGCATGCCATTGCAAACAGACCCAACTGTTTTATATGCACTTGGATCTCATAAAGACCGTGTACTATACGAAGATTTAGAAGTAGAAAATGCTTATAACACATACAAAAACAAAGGCTTACCACCTGGACCAATTGCGGGTGCTGGAAAAACATCGATTGAAGCGTCGTTAAATCCTAGCAAAACGGATTATTTCTATTTCTTAGCTGATAAAGAAGGGGTCAACCACTTCTCGAAAACTTATGATGAGCATTTACAAAAGGTAGAAAAATATTTACGCCAAGCTGAATAGTTGCATGTAAATAGAAAAAAGCATATGCAATAGCATGAATAGAAGGAAAGAAAAATAGCTTTCCTTCTATTTTCATGCTATTATAAGTTGTGATTTTAACATTATTCAGCAAAATACTACCTTTATAGGTTGATGCAAGTGCAGGTTTCGACTTGCCGTAAGCAGGCATAGGAAATGACTGTAGAATAAAGTTAATGCCTCCGTGATTGTCACAGCTGTTTTTTACGCGAAAATGAAGCGTCAATAAAGACTCTGCAAGTATTGGATTGTGTTCACACAATTCATCATCTGGACGCAATTACACCTAGTGTAATTGATTCAATATATACGTGGTGGCAATTGTTTCGAGCATATTCGAAAAAACAATTGCTCATTTTTGTATGGCAAAGTACCAAGACATCACGTTTGGTCTTTTTCTTTTTGTAGTAAATGATGATGAAATATGGGTATCGTCAATGGGGCTTCTCTCGTTGCTTGTAATTTATCAGCAGGTCTTTTTTATGTGACGAAAATATGTTTTAAGTGAGCGATAGCTACAGAATCCTCTACTACGGGGATAAGTGCCAAAAAATATTTTAGGCTCAATTGAGATTCAAACTCAACTGAGTCAAGTGAAAGCGCCCAGCGAATGTCAAAATTGAGGAAAGGTCTAAAGCTAAAAATGCCAATTTCTATGGTTATCCTAGGTTATTGACATCGACTCTACCTTCTTGCATTGCTACATGCAATGTGAATTTGGACGTATTGTTATCTATGTGAAAACAGTGTGCTAGCAATGGGTCAATGGCAATTCTGCGGTGGTGTGATTAATTGAGGTGTAAATAAAACAATGGAATTATCGGATGCATATATACAATCATTTATTCAACCACGTAATGATTTGCTTTTAGAAATGGAAGCGTATGCGAAGGACCATCATGTACCAATTATGCAACTTGCAGGCATAGATGCATTGAATCAGTTACTGCGTATTCAAAATCCATCTAACATTTTAGAAATTGGTACGGCCATCGGTTATTCGGCACTACGTATGGCACAAGCTTTGCCAAATGTGCAAATCGTTACGATTGAGCGTGATGTAGACCGGGTTAAGAAAGCAAAGGATTATATAGCACGATCCACGGATTCAAATCGTATTACTGTTATTGAGGGGGACGCCTTAGAAGTGGATGATGAGGCGATTCATACGGCATTCGATGCAGTTTTTATTGATGCAGCAAAAGGACAATATCAACGTTTTTTTGAAAAATATGCGCCGCTTGTGAAATCAGGTGGAGTGTTATATATCGATAATATGTATATGCATGGCTTGTCAGATTTGGACTTAAAGGACGTGCCGCGTCGCAAGCGCACTATGATTCGAAATTTAAAAAACTTCACTGATTGGATTATGCATCATCCTGATTATACAAGTGCATTTTTACCAGTCGGTGATGGCTTATTATTATGTTTGAAGAGGTGACTACTATGAAAAAACCTGAATTGCTTGTAACACCACAGACGGTGGACCATGTAAAAGCATTATTAGAAACTGGAGCAGATGCTTTTGTCATTGGTGAACAACAATTTGGCCTTCGTCTAGCTGGAGAATTTTCTGTCAGCGAAGTAGAAGAAGCAACAAAGCTTATTCATGCAGCAGGTAAGAAAGTATATGTGGCAGTGAATGCGCTTTTCCATAATGAAAAACTAGAAGCGCTTGGCAACTATTTAGAAGAGATGCAGCGAATTGGCGTTGACCGTTTAATTTACGGTGACCCTGCTGTTATCATCGTACGTCGTGAGCAAGGTGTCACAATTCCACTGCACTGGAATCCAGAAACAACCGCGACAAACTGGTTTACGGCTAATTACTGGGGAAAACGTGGTGCCACTCGAGCGGTTCTAGCTCGTGAACTTTCGTTAGATGAAGTGTTAGAAATCAAAGAAAATGTCGAGATGGAAATAGAAGTACAGGTGCATGGTATGACATGTATGTTCCAATCGAAGCGTCCTTTATTAGGCCATTATTTCTTATATCAAGAAAAAGTTATGGAGATTGAAAATCGTAAGGAAAATCGGAATATGTTCCTTCATGATGATGAACGTAACAATAAGTATCCGATTTATGAGGATGCAAATGGTACACATATTTTCAGTCCAAATGATATGTGCATGATCGATGAGCTCGGAGAATTATTCGAGGCTGGTATTGATGCATTAAAAATTGAAGGTGTACTGCAAACACCGGAATACGTTGTAACGGTAACACAAGCTTATCGTCAAGCAATTGACACATATTTTGACGAATCAGAAGATGCTTATGAAGACATTAAAGATGATTTACTAGCAAAAATTGAAGACATTCAGCCAGCAATCAGACCTCTCGATACTGGGTTTATCTTCAAAGAAACAGTGTACTAGGAGGTGGCAAGAACATGGCATTAGCATTAGAACAAAATGACAAAATCCGTGGAATCGTGGATGGTAAGCGTGTCATTACAAAGAAACCTGAACTACTTGCCCCCGCAGGTAGCTTAGAAAAATTAAAAGTGGCCGTTCATTACGGTGCAGATGCTGTATTTATTGGTGGTCGTGAATTCGGTCTTCGTTCAAGCGCAGATAACTTCTCTATTGAGGAAATGCGTGAGGGTGTAGAATTCGCCAACAAATATGGCGCAAAAATCTATGTGACAACGAATATTTTTGCCCACAATGAAAATATGGATGGCTTAGAGCAGTATTTAAAGGATATTGAATCTGCGGGTGTAACGGGCATTATCGTAGCGGACCCGTTAATTATTGAAACATGCCGTACTGTTGCACCTAAGCTTGAAATTCATCTTTCTACACAACAATCTCTATCTAACTGGAAGGCAGTACAGTATTGGAAAGAAGAGGGCTTACACCGTGTAGTATTAGCACGTGAAGTAGGCGGCGAAGAAATGAAGCTAATGAAGGAAAAAGTCGATATTGAAATCGAAGCGTTTGTTCATGGTGCAATGTGTATCGCTTATTCTGGCCGATGTGTACTATCTAATCATATGACTGCACGTGACTCTAACCGTGGAGGATGCTGTCAATCTTGTCGTTGGGATTATGATTTATATGAGGTAGAAGACGGTGCGGAAAAAGCATTATTCGATGATAATCATGCGCCGTTTGCTATGAGCCCAAAAGATTTAAAATTAATTGAAGCAATTCCTCATATGATTGAGCTTGGTATTGATTCGTTAAAGGTAGAAGGCCGCATGAAATCAATACATTATGTGGCAACCGTAGTTTCTGTTTATCGTAAAGTAATTGATGCTTATTGTGCTGATCCAGATAACTTCATCATTAAACGTGAATGGCTTGAAGAGCTAGATAAATGTGCAAATCGTGACACAGCGGAAGCATTCTTCCATGATGCGCCTGGCCACGAAGAGCAAATGTTTGGCGTTCATGGCCGTAAAACGACCTATGAATTTGCAGGGTTAATTTTAGACCATGATCCAGCATCAAACATTGTGACAATGCAACAGCGTAACTATTTTAAACCTGGAGACGAAGTAGAATTCTTTGGGCCAGAAATTGAAAACTTCCGCTTAACAATGGGTGAAATTTGGGATGAGGATGGTAATAGCCTAGATGCGGCACGTCATCCATTACAAATTGTTAAATTTAAATGCGATACGCCTTTAAAACCGCATAATATGATGCGAAAGGAGAATAATTAATGGCAACAAAGCGTCCAGTCGTCATCGGAATCGCTGGTGGCTCATGCTCGGGTAAAACGAGTGTGACACGTGCTATTTATGATGTTTTCCGTGAGCATTCCGTAGTGGTAATCGAGCAAGATTATTACTACAAAGATCAAAGTCATTTAACGTTTGAGGAGCGTTTAGAGACAAACTATGACCATCCACTTGCGTTTGATAATGATTTGCTAATTGAGCATATTAACAAGCTATTAAAGCGTCAGCCTATTGAAAAACCTGTATATGACTATGTACAACATACAAGGGCGCAGGAAGTAATTCAGGTAGCCCCAGTCGATGTTATTATATTAGAAGGTATTTTAGTACTAGAAGATGCAGATTTACGTGATTTAATGGATATTAAATTATTTGTAGATACAGATTCTGATTTACGTATTATCCGTCGTATACTACGTGATATTAAAGAGCGAGGACGTACAACGGATTCTGTAATCGATCAGTACCTATCTGCAGTTCGTCCGATGCATAATTTATTTATTGAACCAACAAAACGTTATGCTGATATTATTATTCCTGAAGGTGGGGATAATGAGGTGGCAATCGATTTGATGGTAACGAAAATTAAAACTATTCTTGAAACTGACCACGTATTGTAATAAGATAGAGTGGTATTGACAATATTTACATGCTTATCGATGCATATACTTGTAAAGCATGCATACTATTAGGTCAAAGAGCATTTTGAAATGGATTAAAAATAATAAAATTCGATTAAATGCATCATTGCATGCATTTGGTCGAGTTTTATGTTTTTATATTGAAGAATTAGGGAGTGAAGAACTGTGTCAAATGAAAAACAGTACCCAATGACAGCAGAGGGTAAGAAAAAATTAGAAGAAGAATTAGTGAAATTAGAAACAGAAACACGTAAGGAAATCGTAGAACGTATAAAAATTGCACGTGACTTCGGGGATCTTTCTGAAAATGCGGAGTATGATTCTGCTAAAGAAGAACAAGCCTTTTTAGAAGGACGTATCTCTACTTTAAAATCTATGATTCGTAACGCGGTAATTATCGCAGAAGATGAAACAGATAACAGTGTAGTTTCACTTGGGAAAACGGTTACATTTGTAGAGATTATTGATGGAAAACCATCAACAGATAAAGAATCATACACAATTGTTGGTTCAGCAGAAGCGGATCCAATGGAATTCCGTATCTCAAATGAATCACCGATTGCTAAAGGTTTGCTAGGACGAGCAGAAGGTGAAGAGGTAGCTGTTCAAACACCTGGTGGCGAGATGAAAGTGAAAATTATTTCGATTAAATAATTGTTGTGTACAAGCAGTTAGCTTTTCTTTCTTAAGAAGGGCTAGCTGTTTTTATTTTGCAAGTGGTCAGGAACTTGTTAAAATATTGGCTAGAGAGGGGGAGATTTCGTGAGTGAACGACAAACACGAAGCAGTCGTCATCTACAGCCATCTCACAATAAAAAGTTCGATAAACTTTTAAATGTATTAATTGGCGTTGTGCTTATACTAATTGTTATAACAGCAATATATGTGATTAAATGGCAAGACGACTCAGAAGAAACAGCAAAAGAGGACCCAGGTCAGGAGCAAAAGAACGAGGAGGCGACGAAAGAGCCTTCAAAAGAGGACAACGAAGACGGCAAAGTAGATGAGGAAGATGTCAACGTAGACGAGGAAGTATCTAAAGAGGAACTGCCTACAGAGGAATCACAACAGCCTGAGCAGGATACAGCTGTTGAAACAACATCCGATAATCCAATTGTTGACCGTGTGGTGACAGATAAGAACTGGCAACCTACACCTACAACCCAGACAGGTGAGCATGTGTCGTCCTATAATGATAAATCTGTAGACTGGGCAGAAAAAGTAGCAACCATTACAGCTGCAACAGGCATTGCCGAAAACAATATGATTATTTGGCGTTTAAAAAATAATGGTAGCGCTGATACAGCCATTGCTACGGTATCCACTAATGACAAGGCAGAAATGTATCGAGTGAGCATGGAGTGGGTTAATAATGAAGGCTGGCTGCCTGTAAAGCTTGAGCAACTGAATACATTGGAAGGTGCCTATTGACGAAAGTAACTCTATTGATTATTTTTAATAGAGTTGAATATAGAAGGGAAGTAACATACACATGAAAATCGCTGTAATCGGTGCAATGGAAGAAGAAGTAGAACTATTACGTGCATCTTTAGCAAATGCTAAGAGCACAACAATTGCGGGTAGTGAATATACAACTGGAACGTATGAAGGCAATGAAGTTATTTTATTGAAGAGCGGTATTGGTAAAGTCAATGCAGCCATGTCAACAACAATTTTATTACATGAATTTCAACCAGATGTAGTGATAAATACAGGCTCTGCTGGAGGCTATGACGAGGCATTAGAAGTGGGTGCAGTTGTTATTTCAGATGAAGTGCGTCATCATGACGTGGATGTGACGATTTTTGGTTATGAGATGGGTCAGATGGCTGGTATGCCGGCAGCATATAAATCAGATGCAAAGCTTATGAAAGTCGCTGAAGAGGCTGTGAAGGCAGTAGGCGAACATCAATATGATATTGGATTAATTTGTTCAGGTGATGCCTTTATGAATGATCCTGTGCGTGTCGAAGCTGTACGTGCTCATTTCCCCCAAATGAAAGCAGTCGAAATGGAAGCAGCAGCTGTTGCACAAGTATGTTACCAATTTGGAACACCTTTTGTTGTTATTCGTGCTCTATCTGATATTGCAGGAAAAGAATCAAATATTAGCTTTGATGAATTTTTACCGGTGGCAGCAAAACATTCGACACAAGTAGTGTTAAAAGCGATTTCCTCGCTATAATCTACACAAAATGGTCAAAATGAGTGCCTGAAAAGTGAGAAAAATCACAGTTTTATAGTGCATACTAATGCTACACTGTCATTAATAAAATTAAACTTTAATCATGGAACTTTCGATGTTCAGGACATGCTATACAAGCATTGATACACTATAGTAGTTCATCATCCACGATTTTAGTTGGCCATCAGGAGCGGGTCCAACATACGGTACCACACAATGCGGTGAACTGTATGTGTGTTCCTATTAGCCCTCATAAATGCGCACCTACTCACCTTGAAGATAGGTGTCAGAGCACCCTTTAATATGGGGTAAATTCTCTTTACATTCGGATGGGAGGCATGAATGATGTTATTTTTGACAGCAGGTGTAGTCATTCTTACGACGTTAATCGGTTCACTTATATCAGCTGAACTTTCTGAAGCTACTCATTAATAGTATGTAAAGCTCCTTTGAGGCTGCTAAAGCCGCAAAGGAGTTTTTTCTTATCAGAGGAGATAACAAGCTACTTAGACTAATAATTTTATACGCGATCATGAATTATTATGACTTGTGTTGAATTTTTGTCTTTAACAAATTACAATAAACTACTCAATAGACTTTTGATCCCGTTTATAAAATTGATAGAGTTTAATGAGTGCTCGCTTTTCAATGCGAGATACATAGCTTCGAGAAATGTTCAAGCGCGCAGCAATTTCTTTTTGCGTGAGTGCATCCTGATGATTTAAGCCATAACGGAGTGTCACAATTTCAAGCTCACGTTCATCGAGCATGTGTAAATAGTGATATAGCTGTGCAACGTGTTCCTTATGTTCGAGCTTTTCTGTCGCACTTTCTTCATCACATTGTAGAAGGTCACGAATTTGCAAAGCATTGCCATCTTTGTCTGTACCAATTGGTTCAAACAAGGATACATCCTTTTGAACTTTCTTTTGGGTACGCAGATGCATTAAAATTTCATTTTCGATACAGCGTGCTGCGTACGTAGCTAACCGTGTTTTTTTGTCAGGGGTATAGCTTTCAACGGCCTTCATAAGACCAATCGTACCGATGGAAATATAGTCATCAAGCTGCTCATGTTTTGGATGGAATTTCTTTACGACATGTGCGACGAGCCTCATATTGCGTTCGATTAAATCTAGACGTGCTTGCTCATCACCACCTAAAAATCGTTCAATACAAGCAGCTTCCTCTTCCTTTGAAAAGGGTTTATGGAATGTTTGCCCTTTTAAGTAACCTAATAATGCTGGGATCTCAAACCATAATTGAAGCATAGAAGTAAAAATTCCGCTCATTGAATGATTTCATCCTTTCCCCATTTTTCGACAGTATATGTTAAGAAACGGCGTTCAATGAAAAAAAGTGCAACAGCAAGTTTGCTGTTACACTTTTTTTAGCGTAAATGTACTAATCATTAATAACGCTAGTATTGGAAAAAGGAAAAGATAAAACGCAGGGTGGAACGTATTTGATGCAAAATACGTTAATGTTAATAACGTACCTGCAGCTGTAATCGGTAACCCTGTGAAAAAGCCGTTAGCTTCACTAATATTGAAGCGAGCTAATCGCATTGCACCGCAGACGATGTAAAGAACGGTCATCATCATACCGACAAAACCAAAGTCGACTAGGACAACTTCATACATTAATAATGCAGGTGCTACACCAAATGATATAATATCACTCATAGAATCTAATTGCTTACCTAACTCAGATTCTTGTCCGAGCGCGCGCGCTACTTTTCCATCGTAGCGATCAAGAAGGGCTGCAATAAAGATAAACAGGACACTATAGCTATAATATTCATGTAAAGTGGCCATAATGGCCGCGCCACCAAAGGACATATTACTAATTGTAATGAAGTTTGCTGCGTGCGATTTCATTTTCTTAACCGTGGTATCCACCAACTTGTGATAAAAAAACAAGGGGGATCACTCCTTTGCACTTAAGATATTGTACCATTATACTTCGGATGCGAAAAAATTGACAGTCTAATTTAATCGATAGGAGTTTTGCTTTATGAAAGAGAAACTGTATCAACGTTTGATAGAATTAACGAATGGCAAGCAATCTTCCCATCTTTTGCAAACTATTGCAAAAGCAAAGTGGAGTAAACGTATTATTCCAAGCTATATGAAAATATACGATATTAACCTTGAAGAAGTTTCAAAAAAACCACAACAATTTTCAAGTTTACATGACTTTTTTACACGAGAGCTTTTAGAAGAAGCACGACCAATCGAACAAAGTCCAACAGTCTATGCAAGTCCTGTTGATGCGAAAGTGGAATCGTTCGGCCGAATTGAATGGGATATGACTTTTCTTGTGAAAGGCAAGCCCTATTCTTTGCAAGACTTACTAGGGAATGCAGAGCGTGCTGCGCGCTATGCAGATGGACATTACATCGTATTTTATTTAAGCCCAGCGGATTATCACCGGATACATAGCCCAATTGATGGCCATGTACTACGACAATATACACTCGGTCAAACGTCCTACCCAGTTAATCAACTGGGTCTCACATATGGTAAAAAACCGATTTCACATAATTATCGTCAAGTGACGGAGCTGAAAACAGTGAATGACCAACAAGTCGCATTCATCAAAGTTGGTGCTACCTTTGTAAACTCCATTGTGTTGACAAATACAACAGCTCATTGGCGTAAGGGCGAGGAAGTCGGCTATTTTTCATTCGGTTCAACAGTAGTTATGCTTTTTGAAAAAGATGCTATTGCATTTACTGATAATGTAGTGCAAGGTAGCCCAATTCGAATGGGTGAAGCCTTTGCAAATATGCTATAATGGTCGAATAATACGTTTAGATTAGGGGTCGCTATTTTGTATAATTTTTTATTACCAGATGAATTTGTGACGAGTATTTTTGAAATCACACCAGAAAAGCTTCAAGAACTAGGTATTAAAGGCATTATTACGGATTTAGATAACACGCTTGTAGAATGGGATCGTGCAGACGCAACTGAAGAGCTAATTATTTGGCTACGTATTATGAAAGAGTCGGGCATTCGTGTTATCATCGCGTCGAATAACAATGAGGCACGTGTAAAACATTTTGCTGAACCACTTGGGATTCCGTATATCCATAAAGCGAAAAAGCCATTCCGTAATGCATTTTATAGTGCCATTATTCAACTAGGGTTACGTCCAAATGAAGTAGTAATGGTTGGAGATCAGCTACTAACAGACGTAATGGGGGCTAATCGATTGGGCTTGCATACGGTTTTAGTAAAACCGGTTGCACAATCTGATGGGCTCGTTACAAAATTTAATCGTTTCATTGAACGCCGAGTGTTCAATGATTTAAAACGAAAAGGAATACTTACTTGGGAGGAAAAAGAATGAACGAAATGCCAAATTGTATTGGCTGTGGTACGACAATTCAAACAGAAGATAAAACAGCAGTTGGGTATGCACCCCCTTCATCATTAGAAAAAGACGTGGTCATATGCCAACGTTGCTTCCGTTTGAAAAATTACAATGAAATTCAACCGGTGTCATTAACAGATGACGACTTTTTACGTATTTTAAATGGTCTAGGAACACAGCAAGGCTTAATCGTAAAAATAGTTGATATTTTTGACTTCAATGGGAGCTGGTTGCCAGGTCTACACCGCTTCGTTGGCAAAAATCCAGTGTTACTAGTAGCAAACAAAGCCGATTTACTACCTAAATCTGTGAAGCCTAAGAAAGTCATTAATTGGTTAAAAAGAGAAGCGAAGGCACTCGGTTTACAACCAATTGATGTACTTTTAGTCAGTGCACATAAGGGTAAAGGCATGGCTGAAGCAATGGAGGCTATCGACGAATACCGTAATGGGCAAAACGTTTATGTTGTAGGTTGTACAAATGTTGGGAAATCAACGTTCATTAACCGCATCATAAAACAAGCAACTGGTGAAGGGGAAGTGATTACAACGTCTCATTTCCCAGGAACGACATTAGATATGATTGAAATTCCACTCGATGATGGTAGTGCATTATATGATACACCGGGGATTATTAATCACCATCAGATGGCACACCATATTGACGCAAGTGAATTGAAATATATTATGCCCAAAAAAGAAATTAAGCCTAAAGTATATCAGCAAAATGCTGGTCAAACTTTATTTGTTGGGGCACTTGCACGCTTTGACTTTATCCAAGGTGAGCGTTCAGCATTTACGGTACATGTGGCTAATGATTTGCCAATTCACAGAACAAAGCTTGACAAGGCGGATGCATTGTATGCTGAGCATAAAGGCGAATTACTTGCACCCCCAACGGCAAACTTTATCGACCAATTGCCAGAATTGGTACGTCACGAATTTTCCATAAAAGAAGCAAAAACTGATGTGGTGTTTTCTGGTCTCGGTTGGATTACGATACAGCATGCAAATGTTGTCGTTGCCGCTCATGCACCAAAAGGTGTACAAGTATCGATTCGTCCGTCACTCATTTAATTATTAGAAGAGAAGAGGCACTAGAAAATGAAGAAATGGTTTGCAGTTATTGGTGATCCAATCGAGCATTCGAAATCACCAGCAATGCACAATGCTTGGTTTGAGGAGATGGCAATCGATGCAACGTACATACCAGTGCATGTGCCATCAGAAAATTTAGAGGCGGCTGTTAGTGGTTTTAAAACATTAGGTGCAAGTGGCTGGAATGTCACAATCCCACATAAAACAGCGATCATTCCTTATTTAGATGAGCTAGATCAGTTAGCAGAGAAAATGGGAGCAGTAAATACAGTTGTACGGACAAATGAAGGCAAATTAAAAGGCTATAATACAGACGGTGTTGGATTTGTTCGCTCACTTGAAGAAGCGATTGGCACATCGCAGAAAGAAAAGCCTGTGCTTCTTATTGGAGCTGGTGGAGCGGCACGTGGCATCGCTTTTGCAATGCATCAGCAAGGCTATACAAATTTAACGATTGCTAATCGTACTGTGGCGAATGCACAAACTATCGTCGATGAAATGGGTACTGGTCGTGCCATTTCGTTAGCACAGGCAGAGGAAACATTGGCTGACTTCAGCATTTTAGTGCAAATGACGTCAGCTGGGCTTGCTACGGGTAATTTTTCAATGCCATTTTCACTAGATCGACTTGCAAAAGGCGCAATTGTTGCGGATATTGTGTATAATCCATTAATGACGCCTTTTTTACAAGCGGCTGAGGAAAAAGGGGCAACTGTCGTTGCAGGTCTTGGAATGTTCGTGCATCAAGGAGCAATTGCTTTCAATTACTGGCTTGGCGAATACCCAAATACAAATTCAATGATTGCGCAATTGAAGGCGCAATTAGGAGGACAATAATTTTTATGTTAACAGGTAAACAAAAGCGTTTTTTACGTGCGGAAGCACATCATTTAACTCCAATTTTCCAAGTAGGAAAAGGCGGCGTTAATGACGAAATGACAAAGCAAATTCGAGAAGCATTAGAAGTACGTGAGCTTATTAAGGTACGTATTTTAGATAACTGTGAAGAGGACAAGCATGATGTGGCACAGGCTCTTGCGAAAGGGGCACATGCAGAGCTTGTTCAATTAATAGGTCTAACAGTTGTTTTATATAAAGAATCACGCACGAACAAAAAGATTGTATTACCAAAAGCAGCGAAATAGGTGAGACAATGAAGAAAGTCGGTTTACTCGGAGGGACGTTTAATCCACCACATATCGGACATTTAATGATGGCGAATGAAGTATTTCATGCGTTGGCATTAGATGAAGTCCGTTTTATGCCGAATGCATTACCACCGCATAAACAAGCTCGACATGATGCAAGTGATGCTCATCGCCTTGAAATGGTAAAGCGTGCAATAAGTCCATATCCGCAATTTCGTGTAGAGTCGTATGAGGTAGTCAAAGGTGGCGTATCCTATTCGTATGACACACTTGCTGCATTATGTGCGAGAGAGCCGGATGTAAAGTTTTACTTTATCATTGGTGGAGATATGATTGATTCGCTTCATACGTGGTACTGTATTGACGAATTAGTAGAGCTTGTGCAATTTGTAGGTGTGAAACGTCCAAGTACGGAGGCACGAACCGAGTACCCTGTATTAATGGTGGAAGTGCCACAAATCGACTTATCGTCAACCTTGATTCGTGAACGCCTTGCTACTGGTGGAACGGTAACATTTTTACTGCCTGAAGCGGTAGAGACTTTCATACGAGAGGAAGGTCTATATGGAACGTGAAGAGTATTTAGCGGCGATTAAGCCACGAATGCCTGAAAAACGCTATATTCATACGATAGGTGTGATGGAAACAGCGATTGCGTTAGCGAAGGTCTATGGCGAGAACGAGAAAAATGCTGAAATAGCGGCCATACTGCATGATATTGCAAAGTACGCAGACATAGCTTGGATGGAGAAAATTGTTCGAGACGAAAAACTGGATCACCGTCTGATTGGATGGGGTAGTGAATTACTACATGGACCAGTTGGAGCGTATATTGCAGAACATGAATTTGGCATTGTTGAGGAAGATATATTAAATGCAATACGTTTTCACACAACAGGGCGCGTGGGCATGAGCCGTTTAGAAAAAATACTTTTTGTTGCAGATATGATTGAACCTAATCGAAAATTTAATGGTGTAGAACGTCTGCGCAAGAAGGCACAAAAGAATTTGGATAAGGCTGTGAGTGCTTGTGTACGTCATACATTGGCGTTTTTAATTGATACAAAGCAACCGATTTATCCATTATCAATAGATTGTTATAACGATTTGATGAAAAGAGAGGACAGTGAAGGATGACTTCAACTTTATTACAGGCAGCTTACAAAGCAATTGACGACAAACATGGTGAGGATATTGTCGTGTTAAATATGCAAGGTATTTCACTATTAGCAGATTACTTCATTATTGCTCATGGTAACTCAGACCGCCAAGTGCAAGCTATTGCACGTGAATTACAAGATGTGGCAGTAAAAGAGGGTCATGAGATTCGTCGTGTGGAAGGTTTTGATGGCGCACGTTGGATTCTTGTAGACCTAGGTGATGTAGTGGCACACGTATTCCACAAGGATGAGCGTGCTTATTATAACTTAGAGCGTCTATGGGGCGATGCACCTCAGTTAGACATTGCTGAGGCGTAAGTGAGTAGCTATGAGCGTTTTGCTCAGGTGTATGATGAGCTGCAAATTGACATTCCTTATAGTAGCTATGTGGATTGGGTGATGCGGCATGCACCGAGCAAACAATTCTCGAATCTTTTAGATATTGGCTGCGGTACAGGTGTGCTTGGTCTAATGCTTGCAAATGCTGGTTACAAGGTAAGTGGAGTCGATTTATCTGAGGAGATGCTCGCCATTGCGGCGGAGCGTTTCGCAGATGTAGGCTTGCATGTACCACTATACTGTATGTCGATGCATGAATTAGACGGTTTTGTGAATTTTGATGTTATCTCTATTGCAATTGATTCACTCAATTATGTTGTTGAGGAAGCGGATGTTTATGCAACATTAAAACATATTTACGAGGCTTTACGAGATGGTGGACAGCTATTCTTTGATGTCCATTCATTATTTAAAATGGATGACATCTTTTTAGATGGACCTTTTACGTATGATGATGGTGATATTAGTTATGTATGGCATACTGAACCTGGTGACTTTGACCATTCAGTTGTCCATCAAATGACGTTTTATGTGCGTGATGCGGCAAGTGATTTGTACGAACGCTTCGATGAGGAGCATGTACAACGCACATTCCCGATTGAACAGTATATAATATGGCTTCGTACTATTGGTTTTACGGATGTTGAGGTAACGGCTGATTTTACAGACGAAGCACCTGAATACGAAAGCGAACGCATTTTTATACGTGCGGTGAAATAATGGACAGCCCTGTTGAAGTTCTAAACTTTATAGGGCTGTTTTTTATGTCCAACAGCAGTCGTAGTCCATCAAATAAGTACTTGATGTTTTAAATCTTTCCATCCATAGACATGCTCAAAGATTTCAGTGAGCCTGTACCTATAGAGGTGTTAGAAGAAGCAGCACTTGGCAACCCATTCGGAGTTGAAAGTTCGCGCATGGAATACGATGTATGCTAATGCCATAGAGTTAGCACCTATTATTCAGCTTATTTTAACAGTTATGTTACTTGATGAGGAAGATATGATGCAATTTGTTTGTGTTAACCATTTCAATAAGGAAGGTGTGTTAACACAAGAGCTAAAATTAAAATATAAATCGATAATAGAGTGATACAATACTTTTTAAATTTTAGGGGAATATTGTATAATAAAGATAGCTCCATATGATGTGCCTTTTGACTAGAAAGGATGTTTGTTATGATCCAATCTTTATGGCAAAAGTATAAAAGTGTGTTGCTCCCCGGCATACTTGTCATCAGTGGACTTTGTTACTTCTATTTTTCGAGTTTTGACTCTTCACCTCCCCAAGAAGAGCTCATCGAAACAATCCAACTTACTGAACAAACAGAAACGGTAGAGCCTGTCCAAGAAGCGGTCTTCCAACAGGTGATTGTTGATGTAAAAGGTGCTGTATTATATCCTGGTGTTTATGCGCTTAAACCTGAGCAACGTATCATAGATGCCGTCCAGCTTGCAGGTGGCTATACACAGGATGCAGATACACAGTTTATGAATCATGCACAAAAAGTGTTAGATGAAATGGTCATTTATATACCTGCAAAGGGTGAGCAACTAGAACAAGTACCGTCTCGTTTTATCGCTATGCCGACAGTTGAAACAACTAAAGGGAATGAGGGCGTGAAAGACGGAAAGGTAAATTTAAATAAGGCAGATGCTGCCACACTAACAACTTTAGTTGGAATAGGACCGTCTAAGGCGCAAAGTATCATTGCCTATCGGCAGGAAAACGGTAGCTTTAAATCCATAGAAGATTTAAAAAAGATTACCGGTATAGGCGATAAGACATTTGAAAAACTAAAAGATTCAATTACGGTTAATTAAACTCTTCAATATTTTGAGATATTGACGACTCTTTTCGAAAAGGGCTACACTAGAGTAGAAAAGCATCGTTGACAGTTAGTCGCGATAGCCTAATATTATTGGAGGTAGTCATATGGAGCGTATTACTTGGGATCAATTTTTCATGGCACAAAGCCATTTACTCGCATTACGAAGCACTTGTACAAGACTAGCGGTAGGTGCAACAATTGTACGTGATAAACGTATTATTGCAGGAGGCTATAACGGTTCGATTACTGGTGATGAACATTGTATTGAAGAAGGCTGCTATGTTGTGGATAATCATTGTGTGCGTACAATACATGCAGAAATGAATGCACTTCTACAATGTGCAAAATATGGTACACCAACGAAGGGTGCAGACTTATATGTTACGCATTTCCCCTGCCTACCATGTACAAAATCAATTATTCAAGCTGGTATTGAGCGCGTGTATTATGCTACAGACTATAAAAACAACCCGTATGCACAAGAATTATTTAGAAAAGCGGGCGTGGAAGTCTTGCATGTACCATTTGATGAACGTAAAATTGACTTCTTAAGCAATGAAAAATTAGCTTTGTACATAGACATGCTGAATGAGTTACGTGAGAGTGGCCTACCGGCAGAAAAATTACTCCCTTATGAACAGAAGGTGAGTGCATTATTTGGCAAAACACTGTAAAACATAAATGGATTTACCTAGCATTAGCTGTACTTGTAGCATCCATAGCCGTACACAAGTCAGCATGGCTACTCATTATTTTACTACTACTGGCAATGTGGCTAATCTATAAAGGTGAGACACATGTGTTTTCAGCGCTCGTTGTGAGCGCTGGACTTCTTTCATTTTTCTTCTTATTAGTCGTGCAATTGACGGAACCTTCCCCTTTACCGTCATCCTTTCAATTAACATGGACAAACGAATATAAAATCAATGGGCAAAAGCTACGTGGCTTTGCGAAAACAGAGACCGGTGAAAAGCTTTATGTTGTGTATAGCTTTGCCTCAGAGCAAGAGAAAAATTTTTATATAAATACATCAATTACAGGCTTCAACTATCTTGTACAAGGCGAACTTGTAGCGCCAACACCCCCTGCACACGCTTATGCTTTCTCAATGCAAGATTATTTGGTGAGTAAAGGTGCAAATGGCATATTCGAAGTGACAGACTGGTCCTACGTATCCACAGAAAAATCGATTCGATCCTTTCTTGCGAAGCAAAGGTTGCAGGTGAAAAAGCATATTGAGGCTACGTTCCCACAATCATTAGCTGCAGAGGCACAGGCGCTTCTTATAGGCCTGCAAGATCATGTCGACGATGAACTACAACGTGCTTATCAAAAACTTGGCATTACGCATTTGTTTGCGATTTCAGGTCTACATGTAGCACTCGTGTCATGGCTGTTTTACGAAGGACTATTGCGTGTTGGTGTACGCAAAGAAATAGCTAGGGTTGTTTTACTTATTATTTTACCTATGTACGGAATTTTGGCTGGTGGTGCCCCTTCCGTATGGCGTGCAGTTTCAGTGGTTGAATTTGTCTTGCTGATGCGGTATGTGAAGTGGCAAGTGCCTATTGATGATGCACTAGCAATTAGCTTTATTGGCTTTATTCTACTTGAACCTGGTGTCATTTTTCAGGTAGGATTTCAATTATCGTATCTAGCTACGTTGGGCATTGTCTATTCAGGAGTACTCTTTAAACTGTCAAAGGGCTGGTTGATGCAGTCATTTTTAATAACAGTTGTTTGCCAAGTGCTTGTTTATCCACTATTACTTCATCATTTTTATGAAGTTTCCATTTCCTCATTTTTTGCAAATATAGTCTTCGTACCATTGTTTTCATTTATAATATTACCATCTAATATTGTGCTGCTAATTATGACGTATATATCCATACCTGTAGCAAACTGCGTGTTTCATCTATATGAGCCGTTACGTGTTTTACTGACGGAGGCAATCGTATATTTACAAACATTGCCATATCAACTTTGGACACCTGGTAAGCCTGCAATTTGGCTTGTTTGTTTGGCATTTGTTAGTGTGTTAACAGGTTTATATTTTTTAGAGGAACGGTACTATGGAAAGTTTATAACAGTGCTTATCATCCCAGCTATGTGTATTCACATCGCTCCAATGTTATTTAACGATACAAAGCTCACGTTTTTAAATGTAGGTCAGGGAGATTGTACGGTTATTGAATTGCCTTTTCGCAAGGCTGTGTATGTTGTGGATGCCGGTGGGCTTCTGCGCTTTGAACAGGAGGCATGGAAGACATCTCGTAGCCCATATGAGGTTGGAAAACAGGTAGTTGTACCTTTTTTAAAGGGCAAAGGGATCCGAACAATAGATATTTTCTTAGTCACACATGCGGATGCAGACCATGTAGAGGGAGCAGAAGAAGTATTAAAGGAGATTCGTATGCTCGAAATTCATGTAACGCCTGGCTCCATGGATAAACCTGTGATGCGAGATTTGTTAGTAGAAGCGTCGCAACAAAAAGTGCCTGTGAAGGAAAAGATGCAGGGAACAGCGTGGCAAATGGGCGAGTCAAGCTTTCACTATTTATGGCCCCGTGATACGGATTACGAGGGCAATGACGATTCAATTGTCTTATATATGCAACAAGGGACGTTTAGAGCGTTGCTAACAGGTGATTTAGAGGAGGATGGGGAAAGAGAGCTCATCAAGCTTTATGGAAGCCTGTTAGCGAATATGACGCTTTTAAAGGCAGGGCATCATGGCAGTAAAACATCAAGCATCGAGTCTTTTGTTGAACTGTTACAGCCTGAATTGACAATTTTTAGTGCAGGGCTCAATAATCGCTATCAACACCCACATGATATGGTTGTAGAACGTTTTAGAAAGCGTCAATTAATGACAAGGACAACTGCAATCGATGGCACTATTGAAATCCGAATACAAGCGAATAGATGGACAATGCATACAGAAAAAGACCTTGTCCAATATTGAACAAGGTCTTTTCACCTGTCTAAGAGGTAGATTTACATTGCAGCGTAGTCTACTACTATTGCGATGATGAACATAATAGCGAAGACTGCAAAAGATACGCCGAAACCAATGCCTGAGTCGATTGCATCGTTACGTCTGCATTGTATATTTTTACCTTCAAATGGATTCATTGTTATCCCTCCAATTCTGTTATTTATTATAAGACATCATTTTCATAAAAGCTATATCGAAAACGTGAATTAACCGTGCTGCAAGGGACACAAATTAGTCAAAGTCACAAAGGGCCATAAATCATGTATACTATTTCTATTGCTAAATGGAGGGGAAACAATGATTTCAAACGTTTGGAACAACATAAAAAAAGGTGAGCTTTCGCCAGTTTATTTGCTCGTTGGGGAGGAAAGCTATTTTATAGATGAAACTGTAAAACGTTTAAAAGAAGCAATTGCTGCAAATGATGAGGTAGAAATGACTACATTTGATTTAGAAGAAACGCCCGTTGATGTAGTGATTGACGAAGCAGATACCATCCCTTTTTTCTCAGAACGTAAGCTTATTATTGCCAAAAATGCTTCCTTTTTAAAAGCGACAGAAAAAGGTAAAGAAAAAATTGATCACGATGTGAAACGGTTAGAGGCATGGCTAGGAAACCCTTCAGATTTTTCTGTGACGGTTTTTATTGCCCCATATGAAAAGCTTGATGAACGTAAAAAAGTAACGAAAATGATGAAAGAACATGCCTTTTTAGTACAAGCAGAAACACCGAAAGAGCAAGATTTAGCTGTGTGGATTCAAGGGCTTGTCAAGGCACAGGGAAACACTATTACACAAAATGCCATTGAACAGCTTGTAACGATGGTTGGCTCAAACATGCTTCAACTTCAAATGGAAATTGAAAAACTGTCCTTATATTTAGGAGAGGGTGGGGAAATTACAGTTACTTTAGTTGAGGATTTAGTGGCGAAAACATTGGAACAGGATGCCTTCAAAATGTTGAATGCTTATTTAGCCAATGAGCCTGTTGCGGCACTATCTATTTATCACGATTTGCTGCGCCAAAAGCAAGAACCCATCATGCTTGTAGGTCTTCTAGCATCCAATGTACGTACAATGTCGAATGTTTTTTATTTATTGAAAAAAGGTTATCATCCGCAGCAAATTGCCAAAAATTTAAAAATTCATCCTTATCGTGTGAAGTTAATGGTTGAACAGCGTAATCGTCCCTCGGAGGAAAGTTTACTCAAGGCTCTATACCAATTAGCTGAAGTAGATTTACAACTAAAAACGGCCGGTGGTAATCGTGAGCGTTATTTAGAGCTGTTTTTACTACGACAACTGTAAAATTTATTTTTGAGTTAGACTTAAATGGTTGTATAATGTCGTGGGAGGTTTTGAACGTGCAAAAACGAATTCAGTATATGGATAGCTTACGTGCCATTGCAATTTTAGGCGTGTTATTATTGCATGTAGCGACTCCTTATGTCGTACTTTATGGCAAAATAAATGAAATCGATTGGCAAATCGGCATTATTTATAATGCTTTGTCTCGCTGGTGTGTGCCAATTTTTTTAATGATCAGTGGGGCACTTCTGCTGGGCAGAACGGAAGAACCACTAGGTATCTTTTTCAAAAAACGAGCCAATAAAATTTTACTGCCGTTTATTGCTTGGTCAATTATCTATTACGCATGGGCAACATATATGTGGAGCCCTGGTTATTCATGGAAAGAATTTTTTATTATGTTTTTTAATAATCAAATATATTATCATTTGTGGTATTTTTATGCACTTATCGGCATTTATTTGCTAGCACCGATAGTTAATATTTTTGTCAATCATGCATCCAAACAAATGATTGGCTATGTTGTGGTTCTATGGATTTTATTTTATGGAGTCTTGCGCTATTATTCCTATATAGTGAGTAATGAATTTACATTGTTTTTCCCGTTGAGTGAATACATTGGCTTCTTTTTACTGGGCTATTACTTGGCGGCATTTGAGTTAACAAAGAAATGGCGTATAGGGATATATGTCTTAGGGTTTATCGGAGCAATGGAAACGGTATTACGGACAAATGTTTTAACGGCGGAGCAGGGACAATTCACAAGCTATGCTTTTTCGTATTCCAGTCCCAATGTCATTGCAATGAGTGTGGCACTCTTTGTCTTTGTGAAATATTGGGTCAATCGAAAAGCTGCTCGCGGCACTTATAGGA
The DNA here is from genome assembly GCF_003049605.2 of Lysinibacillus parviboronicapiens. NCBI lineage: Bacteria > Bacillati > Bacillota > Bacilli > Caryophanales > Bacillaceae > Lysinibacillus > Lysinibacillus parviboronicapiens. The sequence continues at coordinate 3,306,979 of NZ_CP073713.1, read as the reverse complement.
CAAGCGGAATTATAAAACTAATTGGCCAAACAAGTTTTGGTGTGTACTTAGTTCATGCGATGATTCTTGATAAAGTACGTCCTTACTTTTTTGAAGACGATGAGCTTTTTTTAAAGCCGATTATGGCCATTCCAATGCAAGTGTTCATTATTCTAGTGCTGTCCACGATGATTGTATGGATCATTCAAAAAATACCACTAGTAAAACGCATTGTCTAGATTTGTTAAAAAAGACTGTCCAATATTAATGTTGGGCAGTCTTCTCTCATTAAAAATGAAAAAAGATCAGCTACTCCTAAGAGAGTAAACTGATCTTATAAACACTTACGCTTTTTTAGCTAGGCGAGACTTTTTACGAGCCGCCGCGTTTTTGTGGATAAGTCCTTTTGAAGCTGCTTTATCTAAAGATTTGTAAGCTGCTTGTAAAAGTTCTTGTGCGTTTTCAGCGTTAACAGCAACAGCGTTTTCAGCTTTTTTCACTGTAGTACGCATTGCAGATTTAGCTTGAGAGTTAGCAGCGTTAGCTTTTGCGTTAACTTTTACGCGTTTAATCGCAGATTTAATGTTTGGCATATCTTTCACCTCCTAAATTAGGTACGAGATGATATCTTCTCATTGATTTCTTGTGTCAATACAACAAAAATCATTTTAACAAACGCTAGGCTAAATTGCAATAGATAAATGCAAAGAATATTTACTTGACAGTTTGAACAAACTACCGATTGAGGTGAATTATATGCAAAATTTAAATTGGCAACGTTCAGACTTAATTGATGAATCTGATGAGGTTGTTTTACATCAAACGAGGGAACAGAAACAAACGCTAGAGCAGTCGAGTGGTATACAAGTTGAAGATCGAAATGCTGGCCGAGTGAAAATTACGGATGTGCAAGTCAACGGTGAGGGCGAAAAGCAAATCGGTAAAAAGCAAGGGCAGTATATTACCCTGTCCGTACCAACCCTTACATTAGAAGATAAGGATGGTTTTCAACAGCTAGAGAAAGCACTCCTGACGAATTTTAAAAAATTACATGAATCGATTGCATGGAAAGATGATGACAAAATTTTAATTATAGGTTTAGGAAATCGCACAATTACACCGGATGCTATCGGCCCTTATTTGATAGACCATTTGCATAGTCTAGAGCAAATCGATGACAAATTCGTGATGTACGCTCCAGGTGTAACCGGCCAGACTGGCTATGAAACAGGTGAATTTGTTGCGGCGTTGGCAGAACGTATAAAACCAAAATTAATTATCGTCGTCGATGCACTCGCAACGAGGGCAAGTAGCCGTTTATGCAAAACAGTTCAGCTTACAGATACGGGGATTCACCCTGGTTCTGGTGTAGGGAACCAGCGTCAGGAAATTTCATTTGAAATGCTTGGCGTGCCTGTGACAGCAATTGGTATCCCAACAGTAGTGGATGCACCCGTTTTAATTGCAGATGCTGTAGAACTGATGCTACGCTCTATAGCGGCACGTGTCGCAGAACGTGGTAAACCTTCATCTAAGTTATCACTGTCTTCTTGGCAACCAGACACTAATAAAGAATTAGATATGTCTCTGATAACACCTATTTTTGGGGAATGGGCTACTTGGTCAAAGGAGGAGCGACAACAATTGTTTGAAGAAACATTTGCGGCCTCTCATTCACAGCTGATGGTCACGCCAAAGGAGGCAGACTATTGGATTGATAAGTATGCAACACTCATTTCTTCTATGCTAACGAAATGGGCAAGCGAACTATAATTTCATCGTTCTAAAAGACACATCCCCTCCATACGATAAGGGGAGGAGGGTGTGACTTTGCTAAAAAAACTACAATGGTCAACTGGTCTATTATTGTTCTTCTTCGTATTACCTGTCATTGCTGGGCAACTTCCGTTCAACAAGCAAGCATCGACTCCGTTAAAACAACCAGAGGATAAACAAGTCGTGTTTGCCGCTACTAATTTAGCTGAACAAAGTGTGTTAGAGCAGACGAAAGATCCCTTTAAAGTTTTATTGTTATTTACCCATTCACATGAAGCATATGAACCGATTGTGCAAGCTGTCAACGGAAAAGTAGCAACTTCTCATGAAACGACCAATATTTTTAGTTTGCAAGATATGATTGTCAATCATTTTAATGTAAATGGACTGCAAACAGATGTTTTAGATGTAGATGTCATGAAAGAAATTAAACTAGAAGGCAGAGGGTATCATGAAGCTTACAATGTGATGAGACCACATTTGAGTAAACATTTGGAAACAAATAAATATGATTTAATATTAGACTTGCATCGAGATTCTTTAAAACATGATCGAACAACTTTAACATTGAATGGTGAAAACTATGCGAAAATTGCCCTTGTTGTAGGGGCTGAGCATGTAAATTATCGATGGAACACGGCATATGCTGAAAGTTTGTCAACAACCTTAAATTCGATTGTTCCTAATATTTCCAAAGGTGTTATCTCAAAAAGTGGCGATGGTGTGGACGGACGTTACAATCAGGATTTAGCAAAACAAATGATGATTGTAGAGGTTGGTGGAATTGGCAATACTGAAGAAGAAATCAATCGAACAATTGCCGTTTTAGGGAAAGCTATTGCGAAAGCTTTCGCAGCGGAGAAAAAATAATAGTCATTGTTAGAATTGAAAAATACACCATGATTAACTAATATGAGACTTCAAATAATCCAAAACGTTAATATATCAAAGCATAGAGAAAGTAAGGCTAGTTATTAGCCACTTTTTCCCTAACAACTTTTTAGCTACATCCCAAAGCAACTGGAGATGGAGTTAAAAAGTTGTTTTTGTTTTGCTAGAATTCGATGTCCCTACATAACCACTAGTTTAATTCAATTGTTAGCTATGCAGCGTGATAGCACTATAGACGACCCTTCAAAGTCAGCCTTTGTTTTTAGTTTTAGGTAAAAAAATTTTTGTCTTAAACTTTTAAAGTAATTCATGCGTCTTTTTTATAGAAAATGAATCAGAACGAAAAAGGGGACGTTGTTTTATCATCAGACAAAAAATTTGCAACATATAAAAATAGAGGTTGTACAGATTATTGGAGGAATTTTATGTTAAGCAAGACATTAAATCATCGTTATATCCCTGGATTAGATGGGATTAGAGCTATAGCAGTACTATCTGTCATTGCTTACCATTTTAACTTTAGTTGGGCCAGTGGAGGGTTCTTAGGAGTTGATATCTTTTTTGTATTATCAGGATATTTAATAACCTCCACAATTTTACCGGTAAAAGGAAATGGCTTAAAGTTAAGTTTAGGTCAATTTTGGATTGGTAGGATTCGACGTCTCTTACCAGCTGCATATGTCATGATAATTGTTACTTTTGTTTGGGTAATGCTATTTAACAAGGAACTTCTACATACTTTGCGGGGAGATGCAGTTTCGTCTCTGTTTTATATGAGCAATTGGTGGTTCGTTTATCATAAACTTTCATACTTTGATAGTTTCGGTTCGCCTTCACCCTTTAAAAATTTATGGTCACTAGCCATTGAAGAACAATTTTATGTCGTATGGCCTATCATATTAACTGTTGGGTTATATATTTTTAGAAAGCAAAGCAAATTATCGATATTTATCTTTATCAGTGCATTATGTTCGGCGATATTAATGAGCATACTGTATCAACCAGGAATGGATCCGAGTCGTGTTTATTATGGGACCGATACGCGCGCGTTTGAGTTACTTATTGGCTGTTGGTTAGCACTAGTCTGGCCCATGAAACGGCTTACATCCCAAAAACTTTCTAGCGAACACGTCAATAAACTAAATATAACAAGTTGGGTTGCTTTTAGTATCTTGATACTTTGTGTTTTTTTTGTAGATGAATATCAAGGGTTTTTATACAGAGGAGGCATGTTCCTTGTTTCGATAAATGCAGCGATATTGATAGCATGTGTTTGTCACCCAGTTAGCTTTTTGGGAAAATTACTTTCATGGAAGCCCTTTTGCTGGATAGGCTCAAGATCATATGGAATTTATCTTTGGCACTATCCAATAATGGTGTTGGGTACCCCTGTTCACGAAATCGGAAATCCAGTATACTGGCGTATCGCTTTACAGATGATCGTTATATTGATTATTGCTGAACTGTCTTATCGTTTTATTGAAACGCCGATTCGCAAACGTGGATTCCGTTCATTTTATCGTCAGTATGTTGTAATCGATCTAACAAAATGGGCAAGTTTTTCTTTTGCAAGAAAAATATCAACGGTACTTTTACCACTATTTCTTCTAGTGTTTTTTACAGGCATTACAGGGGTAGTTGGTGAAGCACAAAAGGATGCAAAAGAATTATATCCAACGCATGTAAAAATAGATGGTGAACCACAGACTTCAAGCAGTGACATCGATAACAATCCGGAAACATTGGATCAGAAATCTCGCGATAATGGAGAAATAGCTGGCACTAACATCGAACACAATAAAGAAACGCCTCAAACGGAGACAAACGATTCTAATTCTAACTCATTGAATGATTCTTATGAGGGAATATTAGCCATTGGAGATTCTGTAATGATTGATATTGCTTCAAGCTTACAAAAAATATATCCTAACATTACAATTGATGCAAAAATTGGCAGACAAGTTTCGCAAGCTGTCAAGTTGGCACCTGCTTTTGCTAATTTTAATCAATCGAAAAAAGCAGTCATTATTCAACTAGGTACAAATGGTTATTTTACTAACAATCAAATAGACATGCTTCTTGGAGCATTTTCAAATGCTCACCTTTATTTAGTAAATACGCGTGTACCACGTCCATGGGAAGGAAAAGTGAATAACGCTTTGTATAGGAAGGCTCAAGAGCATGACAATATTACGCTGATCGATTGGCATGCCGCAGCCATTGATCATCCTGAATATTTTGCTCCAGACGGTGTACATTTGGAACAAAAAGGAGTCGAAACGCTAACAAATCTAATTCAACAAGCACTACTGAATCAAACGCATGTTGAGGAATAACAAACTCTTCTTCAAATGAAGTTTTTTCTGACAGTAAAGGGATATATAACACACAAGTAAGAATGCTTATTGCGTTCTTGCTTTTTCAATATCGTAAGAAAATTGTCGTGCTGTTATTTTTGAAACCTTTTCACGTACCATTCGTATTATAACTAGACAATTTGAATTGAGAGAACTGAAAAAAGGGAGACATGAATTTTTGAACCGTTGAATGAAACTATTACTTTTTGTGATTTACTTGATTGTCATTGCGGATGCGTATTACGCAACGTTGTTTATTGAACCAAAAACACCGCCGCAACACCAGACAATGAAAGGGACTACCATTACGATGGCACAACTGCGGTAGCAACCCTAACAAAAGGAAACCTACAACACATCGTTTGAAGCCATCACTACTACAATCCATCAAGCAATTTCTTCAGAGCACTATGTGTTCCAAAGAAAAAGAGATGATCAACAATCTGTTCACGCTTAGATTGGACGTATGCAAAGGAATGCAAGAGCCACCTTTCATCTTTAAACGATATCGACTTTTACGTTGCTGATAATAATGTTAGCAATAGTTAAGCTAAAAGCTGCAGCTCTCTTGGCAGCTTTTTTTGTTTGGCACATTAATTTTCCTGTCCAATTGTAGAATATATTCGAGATCAGAAACCTTATAAAGTACCCTAGTATGTTGAAAGTATCAATCTTTTTAGAAAACAGTCCAAATGTAAAAAGAGGGACGCAAATGCCCCAATCAATCCTTTCTCACATACGCCTGTACATAAGCTCGCCCTATGATTATTAGCCCCACCTAGCCCCAAATCTATGCATTTATATGCCGTATCTTGCAAAATCTAAAAACAGCATAAAACACTTCAAGTATTGATGTTATAGGCTTTCAAGTCTAGTTGCTGTTGTACTTTGCATATCGTTCATAGTATAATTCATTATAGTTTAATTAGGAGTGGAAGATATGAACCGAGAAGCACGTTTAAAAAGACAAGAGAATATTCGAAATTTCTCTATTATCGCACATATTGACCACGGGAAATCAACGCTTGCTGACCGCATTCTAGAGCAAACGAAATCACTGACGTCCCGTGAAATGAAAGCACAGCTACTCGACTCAATGGATTTAGAACGTGAGCGAGGCATAACGATTAAATTAAATGCAGTGCAATTAAAATATGAAGCAAAAGATGGCGAAGTGTATACATTTCATCTAATCGACACACCAGGACACGTCGATTTCACATATGAAGTATCACGTAGTTTAGCCGCTTGTGAAGGCGCTATTTTAGTCGTCGATGCAGCGCAAGGCATCGAAGCGCAAACACTCGCAAATGTTTACTTAGCATTAGATAATGACCTTGAAATTTTACCAGTCATCAATAAAATTGACTTACCAGCCGCTGATCCGGAACGTGTACGTCAAGAAGTAGAAGATGTAATTGGTCTAGATGCTTCTGAAGCGGTTTTAGCTTCTGCTAAAGCTGGTATCGGGATTGAAGAAATTTTAGAACAGATTGTAGAAAAGGTACCTGCACCAACTGGTGATCCAGATGCGCCTTTACAAGCACTTATTTTCGACTCAGTGTATGATGCGTATAAAGGTGTTATCATCTCTATCCGTATCATGAATGGTACAGTAAAAGCGGGCGATAAAATCCGCATGATGGCCACTGATGCAGAATTCGAAGTTATTGAAGTCGGAATTCATACACCAAAAATCACACCACAAGCAGAACTAACTGTTGGGGATGTTGGTTATTTAACAGCGTCAATTAAAAATGTAGGCGACACGCGCGTAGGGGATACAGTGACATTCGCAAAACGCCCAGCAAAAGAAGCATTAGCTGGTTATCGTCGTTTAAATCCAATGGTATATTGCGGTTTATATCCTATAGACACAGCGAAATATAATGACTTACGTGATGCATTAGAAAAATTAGAGTTAAATGATTCTGCGCTTCAATATGAACCTGAAACATCACAAGCACTTGGCTTCGGTTTCCGTTGTGGATTCTTAGGACTTTTACATATGGAAATCATACAGGAACGTATCGAGCGTGAATTCAATATTGACCTAATTACAACGGCACCATCTGTAATTTATGATGTGCATATGACAGATGGCTCGTCAGTGAAGGTCGATAACCCGTCAATGATGCCAGATCCACAAAAAATTGACCGTGTAGAAGAGCCATATGTCAAAGCGACGATTATGGTACCGAACGATTATGTAGGTGCAGTTATGGAGCTTTGTCAAATCAAACGGGGTAATTTCATGACGATGGATTATATCGATACTACACGTGTTAGCATCATTTATGAAATGCCATTATCAGAAATTGTCTATGATTTCTTCGATTACCTAAAATCGAACACAAAAGGTTATGCATCGTTTGACTATGAATTAATTGGGTACAAACCATCGAAACTTGTAAAAATGGATATCCTCCTTAATGGTGAACAAGTCGATGCACTTAGCTTCATCGTTCACCGTGACTTTGCTTACGAGCGTGGTAAAGTGATCGTAGAAAAACTAAAAGAATTAATCCCGCGTCAACAATTCGAAGTACCAATTCAAGCAGCAATTGGTCAAAAAATTGTAGCACGTTCAACAATTAAATCAATGGGTAAAAACGTACTTGCAAAATGTTACGGTGGGGATATTTCTCGTAAACGTAAATTACTTGAAAAACAAAAAGCGGGTAAGAAACGTATGAAACAAGTTGGTTCGGTCGAAGTTCCTCAAGAAGCATTCATGGCTGTTCTGAAAATGGATGATACGAAGTAAGGTTGATGTAACAGCGTTTATAGGGGTTTTAAACAAATAGTTTTGTATCAGTTGGGTGGAGATTGCCAACGAATTGCCACCGCATTGAAATTGTTCCAGCAATTTATAAATCTTTAGCGATGGAGTCAAAAATATCAGCGGCATCTCTTGCCATCTTCTGTGTTAAATGGACATAGCGGTCTTCAGTAATTGCTGATCTGCTGTGTCCTAATCTTTTTTGAACAGTTTTTATTGGTTGTCCACTTTCAATTAACATCGTTGCATGGGTATGTCGTAAAGAATGATAATTGAAATCGATACCTAACTTCTTTCTGATTAAATCTCTTGTTTGATACTTAATAACAGCAGGTGTGTAATGTTCTCCATTTTCTTTTTTACAAACAAAATCATGATCAGGGTCTTGATGATAAAATTCTCCGTACTTTAATCGATTTTCAATTTGTTTCTTTTTGGCTTTCTTTAAAATCTCCATTAGAGTTCTGCCAACTGGAATAGTACGATATCCAGATTTAGATTTTGGTGTGGCAACAACCCATTTAAAATATTCATTTCCTTCTTCATCTGTAATCTTTTTATTAATTAATTGTTGTTCAATTTCTACTATCATTTCATCGAAGTTTATATGCTTCCATTCAAGTCCACATAATTCTCCAACTCGAACTCCACAATGAAATCCAATATGAAATGGTAAATAGAATGGATGATTCTCATTTATTTTTTCATTCAAGAGTCTTAAATTTTCTTTTGATTGTATTTTTAAATCATCTTTAGTAGGTTTACGGTCCTTTTCTTTTAATAACTCAACATATTGCATTGGATTTTCGTTTATATACTTATAAGGATAAACAGCTTGCTTCAATGATTTGTTGAGTATTCCTTGTATAATACTAATTGTTTGTCTAGCCAACCCTTCCCGTACTTTTAAATTCATAAATTGTTGTAAAACATGTGGTGTAAGAGATTTCAATTTATATTTACCGATGTGTGGTAAAATGTGATTTTTAATAGTAATACGGTAGTTTTCCTGTGTATTTGGTTTTAATCGTAATTGTACATATTCGATTTGCCAAAACATAAGAAAATATGTAAGGTCATTTCGGATGGTTTGAATATAGTACCTGCATTTTCATACTCTAATATTTTTCTTCTTAATACAGATTCTGCTTCAGCCTTAGTTTGAGCACTTTCAGCTGGACGTTCTATCTTTTTCCGTTTGCCATCAACCATACCTAAATCAAAATAGTAATACCACCTATTACCACGCTTGCGAACTCCGCCTTTCATAAAACAAACTCCTCTCATATTTAGTCTTTTTATGTTAATCTCACATAGTAATCACCACCTTTTAAGTACGTATGTTCTTTTGGATTCTCAATAATTTAAAACAAAAAGATCGATATGAAACGATTCAAGAAAACGAGCATTATAAACGGATATTAGAAGCGATAGAGGTATTAAAAAGTGAACACGATTCGCTATATGAATTAATTAAAGAGGATTGATTTAATGCCTTCCACAGATAATTGTGGAGGGCTTTTATTATGCAAAAAAGGAAGGTGTCAAATGAAAACAGACACATTATATACCTCTCTGGTGGGTGGTTCCATGGCATGGATCGCTTATTTTGTTGGTGGCATTGACCATCTAATTAAAGCTTTTATTATTTTTATGGCGATTGATTATGCACTTGGATTAATGGTTGGATTTATCTTTAAAAATATTGAGAGCAAAAAGGCGTTTAAAGGCTTAATCAAAAAGACAGCGATGTGTTTGATGGTTATTGCTGCAGTGCAATTAGACTTAGCAACCGAGAGCGGTAACTTTATGCGAAACGCCATGATACTTTTCCTTATCGGTATGGAAGGAATAAGCATGATTGAGAATCTTGGCAAGTTAGGAATCAAAGTACCAAAGTTTTTAATGAATGCATTTACGCAACTTCAAATCGACAATGATGACAAACCAAAGGATGATGTGAAATGACAAGCGTAACAACTACATGCCGAAATCTTGATGAGCTATTACCAGCTGCACAAACAGCCTGTCGATTATTGTTTCAGGAGTGCTACAAGGCAGGCATAAAAAACATCTTCATCACAGAAACATATCGCAGCCAAGAAAGGCAAAAGTACTTATACGCACAAGGAAGAACACGACCAGGGCAGATTGTTACCTGGACATTAAACAGTAATCATAAATCACGTCTAGCGTGGGATATTGCTGTAGGCCCTCCACAATCTTTATATGATGTGACCACTCTAAACCGAGTGGGGGCTATAGCCAAGAAGTTAGGTATCGAGTGGGGAGGGACTTGGACTAACGCTATTGACCGTCCACACTTTGAAGTAAAAGCGAATTGGTTAATGCCAAAGGGTTACAAATTAGAAGGACAAGTAATTGTACCAAGCAACAGTAAATATAAAGTTCAATTAATTGTGGAAGACAAAAAGGAGGAAATTAAAGTGACAAATTGGAATCCGGGTTCACCAGCTATGAAAACTGAAACGGGAAACTTTATTGCACAGGCGGTTAAAGATGGCATTATTCAGGAATCGCATTTGAAGGATTTACAGAATGGTACTATGACTACTGATCGTTTGGTAGGGTTATACATTACAATTCAACAACGACGTAGTAAAAGCTGAGTTGCAGTGTTAAATTAAGAACTCCTCATAACATAAGCCTTGTAATATATATATATTGCAAGGCTTATGTGTAAAATAATGCATCCTAAACTTTATTAGTGGATAAGGCATACCATAGCTTGAGCGCCTAAACAACTAGCACAAGTTACAGCACCTACAATATTTCCGCCAAATATTACAGAGAGACAAGCAGCAGAACATAATTGTTTCGTAAGTTCAGGAGCATTTTTCCAAGCATTTTTTAAACAATCCCAGGTATCGCTCCAATAACCTGCTGTACCACTATCAGTTGGAGATACTTCGTTGTATATTTTTCTTTCAATAATTTCGTTTGTGCCTACTTCTAGAGTCAAACCAACTATTTTTTCGTCATTTAATGTTGAATATGTAATTTCAATTTCATTATTTTCGATATCAAGAATTGATTTCATGATAATAAAATCATTACTAACTTCACCATTTGTTTTATCATAAGCAGTCAATAAACGAATATCAAAGTTTTCGTTGTTTTGTTTATAAGGAATCATTAAACCATCTTTATCCTTGCCGAAATCTAAGAACTCAGTATTTTCCCAATCAAAATCATCTTTATTGTACTCACTATGACTAAACTTTTCCGCTATATCTAAATCTTCTTTTACATCGTGTATTAATATATTATTTTTTAATAAACCTGCTTTTTCTATTGGTAAAGGTAATTTTTGTGAACAGCTATTACAATCATTGTTCTCATCTTTTTCCTTAGCAAAAGCTCTATCTAAATTTACAGATAGGGGTTGTGGTTATTACCTATATACTTGTATTGATATAATAATTCCGGTGCAACTTTTCTTTTCTGCACAAAGGATTAAGATGCACCATTCCTCAACCATACACCAAAGCCCAGGTACTCAATTAATTTTGAGCCTGGGCTATTTCATTTAATACAGTTACACCAAATTCAGATTCTGACACTTCAATAAACACTGAATCTTCTTCTCTCGCATGTTCGACGTTCAATGTACAATTCAATATACTCTTGATCGTTTGCAAATTTTTCATCGTTCACTGATTCTCTAAGCTCATCTACCCCCAAGCTTACGTATAAAAATAAGTTTGGGCTTTTGGACCAGAAAGGTATATTTTAATTTTTTTGTTTTTTCCGTCTTTCTTTTTTTGTCTACTTGCTAAATTCAGCAAGTAAAATATTTGTAAAAGGATTAGGACTGTTATCTCTACCTAAACTGTTCAAACTGACGACCATCGTATGCTTGCCTCCAAGTGTACCTCCAGCAATAGTAGAAAACCCTAGAAGGCCACCTGTGTGTCCCCATATTGATACCCCATTTGGAAGCTTAGTTTCAAAGATTCCAAGACCATATCCATCGATCCCTGCTTTTCCTGTAGGAACTGTAGTAAGCATTTGTTTTAGTTGCTGTTCCTTCAGTAATCTGCCACCGAGCAAAGAAGAGAAGAATCTATTTAAGTCGTCAGCAGTAGAAATCATATCTCCAGCCGAGCTACCTGCACTTGGGTTATAATAAGTAACGTCTTTTATCTCACTTGCTTCGTCTGGTTGGGAATATCCACGAGCATGCTTGGTGCCTGGGATAACGCTTGAATTGCCAGGCAGGAAAGTATCCGACAATTCAAGCGGTTCAATAATCCGATTTTCAATCTCTTCCGCGTAGCTGTTTCCGGTTACTTTTTCAATAAGAATACCCAGTAATACGTATCCTGTGTTTGAATAATACCATCCCTTTCCTGGGGCAAAGTCTGGTGGCAGAGAAGTCCCCATCTTCACTAGTTCTTCAGCTGTATACGATTTTTTTGGATCCATAAAATCAGCGTCTTTTGACCTTGAGTATTCAGCGATACCACTTGTATGGTTCAATATCTGCCGGATGGTAATCTGTTTACCATTATATCCGTTTCCTTGAATGGCACCAGGCAACCATTTTTCGATGGAGTCGTCTAGATTCAATCGGTTTTCTCCAGCTAATTGAAGTACAACCGTTGCGGTGAACGTCTTTGTTACGCTGCCAATGCGAAAGCGAAAATCTGTTTCCATTGGTTTCTTGGTGCTCAGATTCGCTACCCCTGCGGCATAACCCCACGTTTTTTCATCCTCAGAAGTTTTAGCAAGTATCCCTGGGAATCCAAGTTGCAATGTATCATGCATTGCTTTCTTGACGGAATTATGATCTCTTTGAGTGCTTGTTTGTAACGAACTAGATACATTTTGAGTGGGCTCTGCTTTTACGTATGGCGGGGAACTTCCAGTTATTAAAAGGGCCAGACTTACAAATGTAATTTGACTACGTATTTTCATAAGGCATTCCTCTCCTCTATTAATATTGTATAGGTGAGTGCTTGTTGTTCCATATTAATCACGCAACAATCATCTTTCCCCAACAAGCGGTAAATTCCTCTTTTTTCACATCCTTTTCCTTCCGAATTACTTACGTTCAAAATAGTTTCTATAATAGGGAATAAGGAGGCTTTATTCTGGGAAGTTATGGTAGTTTATCGCTTCTTTATTTCTTTTACAATGTTTTCTTTTTCTGGCTAATTGTGTGTATATATTTAATTGTAAGTTTCCATAACACTTTCCCCAACCAAAACATCAACACACCAGTCACAATAGAAATTGGCAAGAACTGCATTGGGCTTGGTGTAAATGCTCCCATCTGGATTGTTATTCCGGCAATATCATATCCCATAAGATACCCGACAAATTTAATGATTCCGCCTATTGGTGTAATAACTCCACTAATCATTAAAGCAATGGAAAGAGTACTGATAAAAGGCAAAAGAAGCATACCGCTGACGCCTGCAAAGCTGCTACAAAATACAAATACAGCGCCGAATTTACGCCAACTAAATTTACTGTTCTTTGAAATGGCTTCACCTAAGTATGCTTTCGCTAATTCTTTTGGGTTTCCTAATCGTTCGATGATTTGCTCAGAAGATACACCATTATTTTGCAATTCAAGCATTACACTTTTGATTTCTTTTACAATGTCAAGACGCTCGGAAGCAGACATAGATTTCAAATACTTTTCAATTTTTACAAGATAGTCATTCGTAATTTTATCCATTATTTAACCCTCCCTTAATTTCTGATATAGCTGATAATAAATTATCCCATTCTAGGGACATAGCGTTTAAGTATTCGTTTCCTTTTTCTGTAATGGAATAATATTTTCTCGGTGGCAAGCCCTCTTTACTTTCTTGCCAAAATGCAGAAATATATTCTTCTTTCAATAATCTTCTAAGCAGAGGATAAATTGTGTTTTCTTTTGCAGCAACAATAGGATACTGCTCTAACTTACTTATGATTTCATAGCCATAATACGGACGCTGCTTTATTAGCAATAGAATACAAAAATCGAGTGTTCCTCGCTTAATTTGTGATTTCCAATCTTCTACATTCATGTATTGTACCTCCCGATGTACATCGTACAACACAGTACATCAATAATCAATAGTATATCAGATTTCTTATTCAACGAAATAAAGATATTTTACCCGGTCGTCAGGATTAAATAAAGGTGAGGCGATGAACGGCCTTGCACGAGCCTTATTCTTTCGAAAAAGAGGTGCGCTCGTGAAAGAGATTTACAAGACCAACTTCAACGTGCAAGCGCCCTAAGCATCATCATTAATGCAATCAGCGTATTGTGGTAAAATATTGGCAGACTAGTAATGGACCGTACTTAAATATTGAGGCAGTTTTAGGAGGGGGAAACGACATTGAGGAAAATGATTAGTTTTTTCTTTATTGTGGGTTTAATTTTGTCAGGGTGTTCAGAAGATGTAAAAGCTGACTGGAAAACAAGCCCGACTTTTACTAAAGATAATATGATTTTACATGGATTAGAAGGAAAATTCGGTATTATAAAAGTTAATGGGGAAAGTGATGAGCCAGTGTTTCCAGTTGGTGACGAAGGAAGACTATACCGAGTCTATTTTTTAGAAAAAGATTTTATCGGAAAAAATTTTAAAATTACAGCAACACATAAGGATACAGGAGAAATTGTAAAACTTTATGAATGGGCAATTGAAAACAAACAGAGTGGGGCGAAGTTTGGATTTGATAAAAAAGGGCTTTGGAAAATTTCTGTTTTAGTTGATGAAAAACCATATACAGATTTTATTATTGAAGCAGAGAAGAAAGAATAATCGGGCGCTTTATAATAGAAAAAAATTATAGAAATGATCAAACTTTTTTATAAAGCTACAGGAAACATAAAATTTTATGTTTCTAAAATTTATTCTGTTAATTAAAACTTGTCAAAACACAAACGTTCGTTCTGTGATGTTCGCAAACAAATGTTCTTTTTGGAGGAGTGTAGAGTATGAAAGAGCAACTGATTAAAGCAATGCAACGTAATTAATTAGTAAACCCCAATATAAAAGTAATCTTAAATGAATAATCCTTCAAGGTGATTCCGATTTATAATGAAATTGCCAGGCTACATAGAAGTGTTAGCCTGGCAAATTATATAGGTATATTATTAAAAATAAATGCAATATTTATTCCTTTATAATGGCTGCTTGAATTATTAAGCGCGTCTAATAGCGTCAATTTTTTGGCAATCAATAACAACTGGTGTAGCTGCAGCTGCAGCAGCACTTCCACCTGTACAATCTAGATCAAGGAAGTATGCACAACAACTTTTTGGATCCAAGTTGATGAAAGTAAGATTTAAGAAACTGCCTCCACCTGATAGGAAAACGTCTACTAAAGTCCCTGGTTCTAAGCGTTTTAAGAAGTCACAAGCGCAACCTTTGCAGCGGTGTTTGTCAGATTTCTCTTCTTTATAAGAGTACTTTTCATCTTCATAGTAAGAATCCTCTTCATAGTAGTAATCGTCTTTGTGGCCATAATCTTTCTCTTTTTTCTTACAACGTTTTTTAACTTCGACGTCAACATCTACTTCTACTTCTACATCTACATCAATAAATACTTTTTCATGTTTGCGATGATGGCATTTTTTCTCTTCGTGTTTCTTGTGGTCACACTTGCGTTTGTCATGTTTCTCTTCGTGTTTCTTGTGGTCACACTTGCATTTATCATGTTTCTCTTCGTGTTTTTCACATTCACACCAACATTTGAATTTTTCATCTTTAGCCATCTTTTTGTTATAATCCCAATTCATATGTTTTCCGTATCTACTATCTTTCATCATTCAATCTCCCTTTTTGTAAGTTTTTTTTGTAATGCTAGCGTTAAGCCTTACACTTCTAATCTATGAATTTAAATGAAGGGTACGTGGTAATTTGACCCTATAATAGAGTAAAAATAATTTGTTTCTAGAAATGTTGAAAAATAAATGAATACCTAGATTAAAAGAAATGGTGCTTGTTACGGCTGAATTAGTAGATTGTTATAAAGTCGAAACCACAGTAGGTTTTATCCAAAGGAAAAACCGTTAATGGTTTAGTGGTGGCTTTGGTGATTATACGGCGGGCGACATGCGTGGAAATTAACCAATATATCTTTACTGAACAAAATGCAGGATGGAAGTGGAAATATTTATATAATTTTTCAAATAAAAATGGTTGCACGATGTTTTATCTATGTATATAATGTGATTGAAGTATATACACATTATATACAATTTTAAGCAATTATATGTAAATTGGTCTACAAGGACAACTAATGAAAGGGTATAACCACTACACTTATACTCTATAGAGGGTTAGAGTTTAGTAAATCTCAAATTGATGAAGCATGAGAGGAGGAGTGTTCAAATGACTGACACTGAAAAAACGCATAATAGTAATCTAGCAAAACGTTGGTTAATCACCCTTGGTATATTTTTAATTGTTCAATTGATCTTTATCGCCGTTGATGGAACTTCCCTGGAGCCAAACATGAACGATAGTGATAAATTATTTGCCAGGATAGGAAGATGGGTTTTGGACTCAAAGCTCTTTACTGAATGGATTACCCCTTATTCCTTTCCCTTTTTTAATATGTTCATGACAATTCATGTCATGGCTATACTGATTGCTGCAGTATTGCACATTATTTCAAGTATGTTTTCAAAAAAATAAAGAAGAGGAATTGGTATGAAAATAATTATTTTCAACAGTTCATTAGGTTGCGTTTCTATTATAAAGCAGGAACGCTTTTTCACTAACGGAGGGTTTTAGTTGAATAAGCTATGATAAGACCACTCCGTGATGGGTGGTCTTCTTTACTTCATTATTATATATACGTTTTTCATTTCTGTACCTATATCATACAAGTCACGTAGTAATGACCGACCACACTTAGTGGGACGCCGTTTAATATAGCAAGGTGTCAAGGGCTTGAATGTCTAGCTTTATCCTTTAGGCTGATATATAAAGAGCCATTTGTTTGAACTTGAGCAAAATAGACATCTTCAACAGATTGAATATTTTGCTTTTTTAACATTTTTATTAGCCAATCTTCTGTCAACTCAAGCTCTACTAGGTTTTCGTAAATAAGTTGGCCATCTGAAACCACTTCTGTTGGTAGGTAGGTAGGAGGTGATACACTTGCTTTAACATCCTGCTTCGTAGCAACCTGTTCAGAAGTCTTTTGCAAAACACTGAGTTTACCATTCGGCTCAAGTAATGCATATTGAACATCCTGTACAGAGAAAATAGCTTGTTCGCGTAACATCATTGTTAACTCATCCATATGCAGACGATTTTTCTTTAAGGCAGATTCTAAAATAAGTCCATTTTGTACAACTATAGTAGGTTTACCATCAATGAGGACACGAGTTTTCGTAGATTTAATGGTAACAATAGTCATTATATATGTTAAAACCCCCCACCAGACTAGTGCAATGAATGCATCTAAAAAGTTTGTTTGAGCCTGTGATGCAATTTGAGCTGCGATAGAACCAAGTGTTATACCTGTTATATAGTGAAAAAAAGTGAGTTGACTAAGTTGTTTTTTTCCGAGGATTCTAGTTAGAATAAGTAGCACAAAAAAAGAAAATATAACTCTAAGTATCATTTCCCAAAACTGCGTGTGGATAAAGTCTCCCATACATAAATCACTCCCTTAAACTGGTGTCGAAAAATAGCTTGTGCAAAAATCTTCAGGAGTATGCGACAATCACTGACAAATAAATCTGTAGAGCGAAGCGAGGAAGCCTTAATTGGAGCAGTCAATAATTAATTAGTAAATTAGTTAATATTATTTTCTTCATTATCTACACGTTCGTTTATTGTGTTACTATCTTTTTTAGCACAATTTATTTTCCGCAATTTTGCTACAATAAGCAATAACAAAGGCAAAAAAATGGCAAAGGAAGATATAAATAGTGGCCAAGTTACCTTATTATATTCAGTTGAGTGAATAACGTTAGGATGTATAATTTGAGAAAGTGCGATTGAAATCATCCCAAGTGGTAATATTAGCTGTCGATGATCTTTAATATTGAGTATTTGTCCTAATCCCTTAACTGTTGCGTAGAAATATAGATACAATCTAATAAAAATTGTGAAAAACCACATAAAAGCCATAACTACCTCAATGCGTTGTAAAAAATTACCTATAGATATCCTTTGAGCAAGTGCATAGCTAGGGAAAGCTCGTGAGGATGTATTTGTAACTCCAAGTACTAAAATACATAAACCAATGATTAAAGTTAATACTGCACCTCCTCCTATTGTGCCTATATAAAATCCTTTTTGAGCAGACTTATTTTCATTTATTGCAGAAGGAAAAACCATCAATAATACAATTATAGGAAGGGAATGAATGCTCGTAAAAATAAAAATACTGGATATAAATGGCTTTGTTGTTGTTTCAAGTATGGGTTGTACATTCTTAACATCTATTTCCGGAGATATGCAAATCACAAAAATTAGAAATAAAAACAAAAACAAAGTTAATAGAATTTCGGCAGAACGTGCAAAGACTTCTATACCTAAATAAGTAGCATATATGAGAGCCACATTAACTAAGATAACAAATGCAACTGTCGGAGTCTCGGGCATAACTTCTGTTTGCATAAAATTCCCTATATAGTATAATAATTGACTTGCTGAAATAAAGGTCAAAATGATAAATCCAACGGCTGTAAATTTACCAATAAATTTTCCTAATATCTTTTCATTGGCCTCCACAAAGGATAAATTAGGAGTCTTATTTGCTAAGGTTATGAAAAGTTTTATCACTAAGAAACTTAATACCACCCCTACTGCAGATGTAATCCAAGCATCTTGTTTAACCACTTCGACCATAACAGCAGGAATAACTAATATAGCTGTACCTATTGAATAGAGAAAGACGATTATAGTAAACTGACGAGTACCAATAATTTCCTCATTCAAATTCTTCACCTCTCAGCTTTTAAAAAATAATATCTGCTTCATTATCGTGGAGACCTTAGAGAAGATAATGTCTTTCTTATATAGTTTAATTAAAAGGATAGACATATTAATGAAAAAATAATCAAACAAACAAATAAGACTACTCCTCAGAAATGGTCTAATCCCCTATCAAGTAGACGATGTAAAAAAGACTATACTTATAGTCAATTACATGACTGGCGGGGGTTTTTCTATGAAAAGAAAAAAAGCCTATTCAACTGAATTTAAAATAGGAGTACAAACAAAAAAAAGACAACCGTAATTAGTTATCTGTTTTATCATTTGTCTTTAATTGTTTTGCTTTATTAATTACTTCCTTAAAGGCTACTTTAATCTCCTCGATTGTATAGCCTTTTTCAAGCAATTCGTTTGTTGTTTGTTCTAACTGGTTCACTTAATTACTTCTTCATCTCTGATAACATCTTATTGTGATTACAAGTCAATGGAGTGATTGTTGCCTACATTTTGCTTACGGAAGGTTAAAAAATCATTATGTTTTGAAAAGATTTGATTTAATGCAACACGAGTTTAAGGAACCTTATAAATTCATGGTTTAAGAGGGTTTTTAGAAGTTAAAAAGATACAATAAATATCAACAAAATACGTTTATGAATTAGGAAGCATTCATGGCTGTTCTGAAAATGGATGATACGAAGTAAGGTTGATGTAACAGCGTTTATAGGGGTTTTAAACAAATAGTTTTGTATCAGTTGGGTGGAGATTGCCACCGAATTGAAATTGTTCCAGCAATTTATAAATCTTTAGCGATGGAGTCAAAAATATCAGCGGCATCTCTTGCCATCTTCTGTGTTAAATGGACATAGCGGTCTTCAGTAATTGCTGATCTGCTGTGTCCTAATCTTTTTTGAACAGTTTTTATTGGTTGTCCACTTTCAATTAACATCGTTGCATGGGTATGTCGTAAAGAATGATAATTGAAATCGATACCTAACTTCTTTCTGATTAAATCTCTTGTTTGATACTTAATAACAGCAGGTGTGTAATGTTCTCCATTTTCTTTTTTACAAACAAAATCATGATCAGGGTCTTGATGATAAAATTCTCCGTACTTTAATCGATTTTCAATTTGTTTCTTTTTGGCTTTCTTTAAAATCTCCATTAGAGTTCTGCCAACTGGAATAGTACGATATCCAGATTTAGATTTTGGTGTGGCAACAACCCATTTAAAATATTCATTTCCTTCTTCATCTGTAATCTTTTTATTAATTAATTGTTGTTCAATTTCTACTATCATTTCATCGAAGTTTATATGCTTCCATTCAAGTCCACATAATTCTCCAACTCGAACTCCACAATGAAATCCAATATGAAATGGTAAATAGAATGGATGATTCTCATTTATTTTTTCATTCAAGAGTCTTAAATTTTCTTTTGATTGTATTTTTAAATCATCTTTAGAGTACATTAACTATCGCAAGTACATTAAGGGCCGTATTCACAGGAGCATTTAACAAGGCTGAAGAGCGTTCAAAAGTGAAGCCTAATAAATCATCATCTATAGAAGAAACTCCTTCTAAACAACGTCCAGTACCTTTCTATAATTGGTTAAAAGAGCGAGATAGCCGTCCACAATCAAATACAAGACCAACAATCGATAACTGGTTGTTGTGGTAAAGGGAGATATAGATATGACACATTTTGATTACATGCAGCAGCAAGGTCAAATTACTATTTATGATTTACTGGATCAATATGAAGAAATGAAATTCAAAAAGACACCTAGAAATGTAAATAAGCATGTTGATAAAAAAGTAAAAGAACCTCGCAAAGTGGGATATATTGTTCGGTGATTTTTATACCACTTGTATACCCGGTACTGTGCCCGATTGAATGCCAACTGGGTATTGAAGTGGGTAGATATAAAATTCAGTTGTATCAATGGTTTGTACTGTATTTAAGAATGCCCAATACAAGCAACTCTTACTACGTAAGAGAACCGTGACGCTGAAAATGAAGAAAGGATGAAAGTGTGCTTTTTGAAATACTAACAACTTCGCTGATGGGTGGAATTGCGTTAAAAGCATATTCAAAACATAGGGGACTATCCTCAAATGATTCAGGGAAGATCCAGCGCATTATGTCATTGTCTGGTTTAAATGTTCGTGATGGAAAAGATACCTTAACTACGCAGCTTGTAAAGAAGAAACAGTTTGAATGGGGGTGGGAATACAAGTACAAGATTCCACTTGGTCGTTCATTCGCTGATTATCAAGCTAAGCTGCAAGTATTTGAGGATGGATTGAATAATCGTAGGAAGAATATTACGTTCGGTGATCTAAAGCAGTTAGATTTAAACAAAGACCTTCTCATGCAACTGCAAGAACTGTGGAAGGCAAAGCTAACGGAACAAAAGGAAATTGAACTGTCTTATGATGGTCTATTAATCGTGCGAGTGTACGATAAACCATTAGCTAAAGAAGTGCCATTCATTTCAGGAAAAGGTTGGCGTGTGCCTGTAGGCGTTACTAGGGCTATGAATGAGTTTAAGTATCATGACTTTGAAATGGTGCCACATGTAGTGTTAGGTGGTGCGACTCGATACGGTAAAAGTAACTTCATCAATTCGATTATTTGCAGTCTGGTGCAATGTGAACCAGAGCACACAAACCTTTATCTCATTGATCTAAAAGGTGGAGTGGAACTGTGCGACTATGAAAATATTAAACAGACGATCACGATTGCATACGAACCAAATGAGGCCCTCCACACTTTACAGATGGCTTATAACAAGATGCGTGATATTCAAAGGCAGCTTAAACGAGTAGGTAAGAAAAGTGTACAGCAAGCTGGCATAAAGGAACGCTATTTTGTAGTCATTGACGAGGTAGGAGAGCTTAATGCTACTGAAGCTGTCACTAAGGAAGAAAAGCGTTTAAAGCTGGAATGCCAAACAATCATGTCACAAATAGCGCGCTTAGGTGTAGGACTAGGCTTTAGGCTAGTTGTAGCCACTCAGTATCCTGTAGGTGACGTTATTCCACGACAAGTAAAGCAAAATGCTGATGCCAAGTTATGCTTCCTTGTACAGTCGGCTGTTGCTTCAAGGGTTGTACTGGATGCTGAGGGAGCAGAGTCGTTACCAATGATTAAAGGTCGTGCAATCTACCAAACGGCTGATAAAAGAGAAATACTTCAAACACCATTAATTACACCACAAATTATCTACGATACTATTCAGCCTCACATTATCGATAAGAAAGGAGAGCGCGTTGAAGAAACAGCTATCCAACCGAGACGAACAGATACTGTTACTTTTGAAGAAGTTTGATTTTATGACGCGTGATCAACTAAGGAGATATTTCAATTTAGGAATGAAGCGAAATACAAATAGGGTCCTCCACAATTTATCTAGTTATCTATCATCCATTCGGGATGGTTACGAAACGATTTACTATCTAAATAGCTTAGGACGCATTTATGTTGGATGCGATAAGGTACGTAAAAAAGGCGGCCATATACAACACACCATCATGCGTAATGAGTTCTGGCTATTTTATATGTGTCCTACGGATTGGAAGAATGAAGTCAAAATATCTGATGGCACCACTTCAATTATTGTGGACGGCATGTTTTCACGTAATGGATTTCAATATTTTTTAGAAGTCGATAACCTTCAAACTATGAAGGAGAATCGTGAGAAGATTAAACGCTATAAGGAGATCATGCCAAGTGTTGTAAAGCAATTAGGCTATTACCCAACACTTGTATGGTTGACCACTACAGAATTGCGTAGGCAACAGCTAGAAGCATCCTGTGGAGGGCTAAAGGGCAAGGTGTACACAATTAACGAAATCAAAGGGGGCATATAGATGTTTAAAAAACGTATTAAAACTGAGGTTGTACCTGCTAATGAGTACACAGATTATAGTGAACGTTTCGAAGGTGATGAAAAGTATGCAACATTAAGGTATGTAGCTTTAGCTGCATCAATTCCTGCAGTAAGGGTTGGGTTATGTATTGATAAACCTTAGTCCACTATTCTTACAAATCTTAAAACAAATTGGTGAAGCTATATAATAGAAGAAAAAGACCACCTTATTAGGGTGGTCATGTGGTAACAAATGTTTTAATCTTCATGTTTGAATCAGTCAATAAAGCACTATTCAAGATACATTATGGAAGAGGAATTTTATTTTGTATATTTTATAGTGAGTGTAGAAAAATCTCTTCTAGGAATTATACTTAATGTATTAGGGCCATCTGCATACATATGTGCCCATCCCATTCCTTTTCCTGCATAAGCCTGTTCCTTAACTATATCAAAGTTTGCTGCACCTCCAGCAAATTGCATTAAAATTGCTGGTGCTATTGCGATTTTACTTAAAGTTATGAATCCAGTAATAAGAAAAGTCCATCCTAACGTATTTGATTGTTTGTCTACGTATTCCACATAATCTCTTAATTGTTTATTTGTTAGGTAACCTTGTTCTTTTATGTAATATCCAGTTTGTATAGTCATAGTAGCACGTGGTTGCACACTAAAACTTTGTAAATCGTTATTATCATGGATATACGTTTCTAACGGCAAGTAAGTTAAATTTTCTTCTTGAGAGAAGTTTTCAGTTGATGGTATCTCATTTGTTAAATCAGTATTATTCTCCGCAGCCTGTGCTGTAAATGTTGAAGCGAGTGGACTTATAGAGAGTACTAGTGCAGAAGATAGAAAAAATGGTTTTTTTAACATATGAATTACTCCTTTTGTTAATATAGTATTATACTGGTTAAGTGCAAGTAATATATTACCATAATTATATTTTTTTGCAAATTCGTTTGATTCTAAATCAAAAACAGTTGGAGGTTATTGTGAATTGAAAAAGTTTATTATTCTTAATTTTTTATTTTTATTTTTAATTGGATCTGTAATTAGTTATTATGGGATTTATGTTTCTAGAGACGATTGGAGCTTCCATATTAGCTCAATAGGTGGGGCATTAATGGGATATAGTATATATGTAAGTTTAAAATTATATTTTCACGTTTATAAAAGAATGGCAAAAGAGAGTATTAAAAATTAATAATGAAACATGTACTTAACAACATGAAAAGACCACTCCTAAATGGGTGGTCTTCCTTTAATTCATCCACCATACTGCCACCGAAGTTAACAGATAAACGATGAATATGGTAGAATACATAAAAATAAAATACGGTACTTTAGCTCTCTTAAATGCAAGTGATTTTTATATATCTTGAGCAAATGAATCAAAGATGTTCGCAGCATCTCTAGCCATTTTCTCAGTGAGGTGGACATAGCGCTCTTCTGTTACGGCAGCTCGACTATGTCCTAATCTTTTTTGTACGGTTTAACAGGCGTACCATTCTCTAGTAATGTTGTTGCATGTGTGTAGCGCAAGGAGTGATAGTTAAAACTAATGTTTAATTTTTCACTAATTTTTCTAGTATTATATGTGATGACACTTGGCGTACAATTTTCGCCATTTTCTTTCTTACATACATAATCATGTTTAAAATCCTGCCTACATGGTCATTTCCCTCAAAATTTATATGTTTCCATTCGAAACCGCAAACTTTATCTACAGGGCAACCCCCAATGTATGAATTATTTCAAACGCATTTACATAGGGCTCCTCCGAATATTAGATTAATAAAGTAGGAGGATTCCATGCATTTACGCTTGATACACAAAAAGGAATAGTAGAGAGTAGAAACTTTTGCCCATTCTAGGAATTGATGAGGAAGCCGCAACAGGTACTTCTAATGGGGCATTAACACAGTTTTTAGAGGTTGTCCTCTTTCGATTTAAGTTTTTCATATGCCCAGCTACGAGTTGATCGTGAATTTAAACGTACAAGCATATGGTATGTTTTTTTCGTAAATAACATTCTTATTGCACTAGCAGTATGAGGCGTTTTTCGTTATCTGTAGGAAAGAACAAGATATATTTTTCCCTGAAGAAAAAGTTAAAAAAAGAGTTGAAGAAGTAATACCGAATTTGGCTGTTTTTCATTCTTTCAATATGGGCCATTTTCCAACCGTAGAGCATTTAACAAGAATAAATATTGTCATAAAAAAATTTTTAAATAAACATTATTAACTGAACTAAAGATTGTTAGAAAGTTGAGCGTCCAAATTGGAGGCTCTTTTTCAGGTATTGAGTACCTAGGTGATGGAGCAGCATTTACATTCTGTGTACTCGAATTTATTGCTAACACTAGAAACTATTTAGTAATCTATAAGTCAAAAAGCTCAAATCAATTGCCTTTGAGCCTGAGCTTTTTTGTTTATTTAATTAATGTGAATCTCCTTCCAACACTATTAACATTCTGTTCAATTAGTGCTTCATTAAATCCAAGTTCTGCAAGTATCTTTTTTAACCCCTGTGGACCTTCTCCTTGATAACCTGAAGAAAATCCGCCTTTAACTATTATGCTTCCATTTATTCCGTTAAATGCTGTTTCATAGCCATAGCATTCATTTGCATACCTATGCTCAATAAATTTAATATTTCCTACTAATTCAATTGTTTTCCGAACAGCATTTATTGCTTCGGATATTTGAACTTCTTCAATAGTAATAATCATGCAATTAATCCTTTCAGATAAACATAGTTTAGTTTTTTTAAAGGCATTTTCATAAGCAGTATTAATTTCTTCTATACTATATTGATTATTATGTAATTTGGCGGTTTTTTTCTCTAATAAATTCAAAGACTTTCTTCCTCTTCTTAAGATAAAAATCCTTATTAGCAGATATTAATTTACCATATTTTTTTTGGAGCTGAAATAGATATTTAGCACACATTTTTTGTTTTTAATTGATTCTTTATACTTAGATTATTGAAGGTATAAAGTTTTGTTGGAGAGGATGTATGGTATTTTAATGATTGATTGGTAAAATGGTGTAATAGTCTAAGATGGAGGTATTATAAATGGAAATTAGAAAGCCGAACAACTCAGAGCTAGAAGAAATTATAGCTCTTTCACCACAAGCTTTATTTGATGGTACACTGGGCGGAGTAAGAGCAACAAATGAAAAAGTATTAAACCTTATAGAACCCCTTCTAGAAAAAGGGTGCTATTATTTGATAGCAACAGAGAATAATGAGTTAATGGGATGGATCCTGATCGGGGCAAATAAAGACCAGTTTACAGACCAATTAAACGGGTTTATTTATGAGCTATTTGTAAAAGAAAAATTTAGAGGTAGAGGTATTTCAAAGGGGTTAATGAATGTTGCCATTGAACACTTGAGACAGGAAGGATATTCTGAAGTCAGACTTAGTGCTTACGTAGGGAATAATGCTATTAAGCTTTATGAAAAATTGGGATTTAGTTTAAGAACAGTAAACATGAAATTACAGTTATAATAAGCAGTTTTGCTTATCTACTACTAAAATGACAAGTGACTAGGCACTCATTTACTGTGAGTACCTGGTCTTTTTTTTTGATTTGTTAATTACTGGATTAAAATTAATGAATCTTTTATAAATTAGGATTTTCTCTGTGAAGTTGCCAATAAAGTTGAACTATGCTTTTCATGTCTTTAGTTGTATCGATAAAGAGTTCTAGAAAACTCTACAAAATTTGTGATAAGTAAATTACATGTTTTCTACTTCAAAGAACATTTAAATAGGGCAGTAAAGTATTTAAGGTTTGAGTTTAAAATTTTGTTACTTAGATAAAGATGGAATTATAAAGTAGAAGTTCATGCTGATAATTGGAAACTAACACTTTTTAATGTGAAGACTTGGGTTTATAAGGGGGATTTAAATGTGGGGAATATTGGTTTCCTACTTTCCAGAATGGAAAGTATTTATGCAGGGCTTTATTGTATTTTTCATTCCTTACATTATTTCAAGAGTGTTTAATTGGATTAGTACATCAAAGGAAGATTGATAAATATGAAATGGTGGAAATCAAAGATCAAACAAAAACTTGATTTTGAAAACCAAAAAGAAAATGCATTAAAGTATGCGGAAGAGTCATCAAATGAGTCATCAAATCAATTTACGGGCGATTATACCGTTGATCTGGAACTTGTGAGGAAAGAAATTGGTCACAACTGGGATGTGCAATTTAGGGAATTTCAAATAGGGAACACAGGTGTTCATGCGGTAATCATCTTTGTTAATGGGCTGTCAGATAAAGAGCTTATTAACAACCATATTATGAAATCACTTATGTTGAGTTTTTCTGAAAAATCCTATGATGATCCATCATTTGTGAAAGGGGCCGTTTCAAAAGAGCTTATTAAAAATCAAGTACTTTCCATTAGTGAATTAACAGAAGTATATGATTTAAAAGGTTTAGTGTCCAAAGTATTGACAGGCTCAACTGCACTGTTAGTTGATGGAATGTCGACTGTGCTAATTCTAGGTACAACCAAAGGGAAATCGCGAAATATTGAAGAACCAGTTTCAGAAGCATTAGTTAGAGGCCCGCGAGTTGGTTTTACAGAAACGTTGAGTGATAATACTGCTCTTTTACGACAACATGGTGAAACTCGAAACTTATCGATTATCAATTTTCAAGTAGGACAACGTACAAAGAAAGAACTTGTTATCGTCTATATGCAAGAGATTGCTGATCCTAATTTGGTCGAAGAGGTTAAGAAAAGAATTAAAAAAATAAATATTGATGATGTTCCAGAATCAGGCTATGTAGAACAATTAATTGAAGATAATTACCTTAGTCCTTTTACACAAGTACAGAATACAGAGCGCCCCGACCGTGTTTTTGGTGCCTTGATGGAAGGACGAGTAGCAGTCTTGTTGGATGGAACACCTTTTGCATTGATTGTTCCAGTTACTTTTAGCATGCTGTTGCAATCACCAGAAGACTATTATGAGCGTTGGTTACCTAGTTCCCTTATCCGCCTATTACGTTATCTAGCAGCCGCTATTTCGCTTTTAGGACCCTCCTTGTATATTTCGTTTGTGTCATTTCATCAGGGATTGATTCCAACCAAATTAGCATTTTCTATGATGGGAACAAGGGAGGGTGTTCCGTTTCCTGCCATAATAGAAGCACTGATAATGGAAGTAGCAATCGAAATTTTGAGGGAAGCGGGTCTTCGCTTGCCTAAACCCATTGGCGCAACAATGGGAATCGTCGGTGGATTAGTCATTGGGGAAGCTGCAGTGCAAGCAGGGATTGTTAGCCCAATTATGGTGATAGTAGTTGCTTTAACTGCCATCTCTTCCTTTGCCATCCCTCAATACAGTGCAGGGATTACATTACGTATGCTTCGTTTTGGAGCTATGTTTTTCGCTACTATGTTTGGATTATACGGAGTTGTTTTATTCTTCCTCTTCCTTTGCAGCCATTTGGTGAAATTGAAGAGTTTTGGTGTACCTTATGTAAGCCCTACGGTTCCTTATCGAGCAAGTGATTGGAAAGACTTTATGGTTCGCATGCCACTTATGATGATGAAACGTCGTCCGAAGATGCTGCATACGAAAGATTCTATTCGTAAAGATTAATCACTATGAAAGGAAATAAGCCAATCATGCTAATCAGTTCAAATGACAAAATTACTACCTCCCAAGCATTAGTTATCCTCGTTAATTATATACTTGCAACTGGAATTCTGACTCTACCCCGCACATCTGTAGAGCAAGTCAAAACACCGGATGTATGGATTAGTGTATTTTTAGGAGGACTTATAGCGATGATTGTCGGGGTAATTATTGTGAAATTAAGCCAACAGTTCCCGGAAAAAACTTTTTATCAATACAGTCAAGATATCGTGGGAAAATGGATGGGAAGGGTTCTTAGTTTACTTATTATAGTTTACTTTTTTACAATTTCAGCATTTGAAGTTAGAACAATGGCGGAAGTAACAGGTCTTTTTTTACTGGAAGGCACCCCTACTTGGGCTATTATCATGCCTTTTATGTGGGTAGGACTCTATTTGATTATTGGTGGAGTAAACCCGATTGCTCGACTGTTTGAGATTATATTCCCTATTACGATTGTCATTTTTTTGATTGTAACCTTTATGAGCTTAGGAATATTTGAAATAGATAATGTCCGCCCAGTACTAGGGTTAGGCATGTTACCAGTGTTAAAGGGAATAAAGACAGCTACACTTGCATTTTTAGGCCCTGAAATTATGCTACTCATTGTAGCGTTTATGAAGAAGCCGGACAAAGCCGTGAAAGTAGTTCTAGTTGGATTATCCATCCCTTTAATATTTTACGTCATAACAGTTGTAATGGTGATAGGAGCCTTATCAATCGATGGAGTGGTTATGAAAACATGGCCGACGCTTGAACTTATGCGAAGTTTTGAAATACCCGGATTGATTTTTGAACGCTTTGAGTCTTTTTTACTTGTGATTTGGATTATGCAAATATTTGCTACCTTTACTATCACCTTCTATGCAGCTTCTTTAGGGCTGGCTCAACTCTTCAAAAAAAATATTCATCCATTTATGTATGGCTTGCTACCGATTATTTATATCATTGCTATGATTCCAAAAAATATCAATGACTTATTTAAATTTGGAGATATGATTGGTAATATCGCATTATTTTTATTTGGTGTACTACCACTAATGTTACTGCTAATTTCAAAATTGAAGGGTCGAAAAGTATGAAACTAAATTATTATAATATACGGCTCCTCCTAGGTTTGCTTTTATTTCTGATGATTCTGCCACTTACTGGATGCTGGAGCAGTAAAGAAATTGAAGATTTAGGCCTTATTGTTGGCACAGCGTTGGATATAGAAAATGATGGGGATTCTTGGGAGGAACAAGATGGCGAGTATTCTAACAGAGATCTGATAACTATCACCAATCAGTTTGTTACTTCAGAGACTATCGGTACTGGAGCAAAAGAAGGTTCAACACAACAAAAAGCTTACAAAAACGTTTCTGAAACAGGAGATGCAATACTCCCGACCTTACGAAATATGATATTGAAAATAGACAAACGTGCTTTTGCTGAACATTCAAAAGTACTAGTCATTGGAGAGGATCTTGCAAGTACTGTGAATATGCAACAGCTTTTGGATTTTTTTCTTAGAGAACTAGAGATAAGACCAAGTAGTACAATCCTAATTGCGAAAAACCGAGCGAGTGACACGCTAGAATCGAAAGAAACAGTTGAAATTCCAGCGATCCAACTCGTAGAAATTATAAAAGGTTACGAAAGAACCACAAAAATTTTGCCTCCTATGACATTTGCGAAATTAGACGGGAAATTACATTCAGGATCTAGTTTTCTTTTGCAAAACGTTGTGTCAGAGAAAGGAGAAGTGAAATTTGCAGGAGCTGCCGTAATTGAAGGAAAGACGAAGAAACTAATCGGTGTTTTAAATAATAAGGAATTAGAGGGTATAACGTGGATCACCGGGAAAGGGAAAGGCGGATTGGTTAAAAGCTTGGATGAAGAAACAGACCAACCAATTATTTACGAGGTATTATCAATGAAAAGTAAAATTATACCTCATGTAGATGGGGACAATATCTCATTTGATGTCAATATTGAATCTGAGGGAAGAATTGCTGAACACTGGGTTCTCTCAGAGAAACCATTTAATAATGAATTTCTCAAAAGGGCAGAAAAAGTTAGCGAAAAAGAAGTGGAACATTTGGTGAAGAATACATTAGATAAAATCCAAAAAGAATATCAAGTAGACGTTTCTGGATTTGGAAACAGGTTGAGAATAGAGTACCCTAAAGTATGGAAAAAAGTAAAAAAAGATTGGGATCAAATATTTAGTGAGGTTCCAATTAAGTGTAAGGTGAAATTAACCATCAAAGACTATGGGACGTCAGGTTATTAAGACCTTATAATATTGTAACATGACATTAGTCGATTATGATTAATGTATTCTGGCTTGTGGCTTGTAGCTTGATGATGAAGTGAGGTAGTAATGTGGTGACCAATTTCTCTTTATTGAAAAAGTAAGTAATTCCACTGTACTTCAATATTCTTAACTCATTTATCCGGTAGGAAAATTATTCTCAGTATAATCTCTATCTGATTCCCAATACTAAAAGTGTTTAGAGTAAAAGGAAGGAGCTTTCTTAATGAGGTTTATAACATGGTGTATAATCGGAATAGCTGTTTTTTATGTAGTTAAAGGGGTAAAGAAAGGTACTTTTCCACAAGTAACAAAAGAAAACTTTAACGAATTAAACTCACGGTACACACAAGAAGAACCAATTACTCGTATGAATCAACATTTACAAGCTGTTGCTAACAATCCCTTAACCGGTAATTTTCCAACTCAGAATGGCATTTGAATACTCAAATGCTTATTGAAATA
Source organism: Lysinibacillus parviboronicapiens (assembly GCF_003049605.2). NCBI lineage: Bacteria > Bacillati > Bacillota > Bacilli > Caryophanales > Bacillaceae > Lysinibacillus > Lysinibacillus parviboronicapiens. The sequence continues at coordinate 3,275,958 of NZ_CP073713.1, read as the reverse complement.
AGCGCCTAAAAGTGAATAGGAAAATCGTTTATATAGGCATTTTATTATTTACTATTAACTAGAGAATTTAATTTATACTTGGAAATGTTAACTAGAGTTTAAAGAAGTAAAAACAATACGAATACTTGAAACAACAAAGTCTTGGTATTTAAACAAGCACAAGGAATGTCTTGGGAGCAATGAATCGATGTTGGTTGAAAGTGGACAACTTATAAAATTGTCTAGAAAAGATTAGCAATCTAAATAACCAAGGCTCATAATTTGACTGAGTCTTGGTCTTTTTTGAATTTGCCTTGGAGAATTTGTCTATGAAGCGTATTAGCTCCAATAAAGAGGGAAATAGCACCACCAATTCTCAAAACTAAATTTTTCATCATAGCATCATCGATCGTTATGCCTTTTAGTAAACTACCAAATTATCATAAACCCTATATACCTCATTATGCTGCCTCCTTATAAAAAAGCCACACCATTTATCTAGATTGGATTTTCCATTCTGTTTTTTCTTTTATGTGCAGCTCTCAAGAGGTGAGCGAACTACATCTAAATTTACCCTTAATTGTTTGTAATCCTATCAATCGCTTATTCCATCTCTTCAAAACTAGTATAGATAATGCCATTCTTGAGCGGAATGGAATACTATTGCCTAGGTTGTTATCATTACAAAAATCCTAACATAATTTCGCCTTGGTTAATATTAGAATTTAAAGAAGAATAGAATGGAAGGACGTAAGAATAAAAGGGGATGAGAATGGTTGTCAAATTATGTACAGCATGCAGTATTTGAACATAAGTTTTGGTTAGAAATATTGAAAGACCATGGTCAATTTATTCATGATTCTTTGTATCCATCAGAGGTGGAGGATATTAACACAGCAAATTCATTTATTCATCAATTTGCCCAGTTACTCGCTTTTGCAAATACACTGAATGCTTCCGATGAAGCCGTTACCTTTGCACTTACTGTTGATGAGACTGTTGAACAGTTCAAGCAATTTAAGTTTCATATTCTTAGACGCCAATTATCAGGGAAAATTGGGATACATTTAACGCCTACCTTTGTCAATCATATGGTCAATGAATTAGAGGAGTATCAAAATGTTCTCAGCTATTTGAAAAAAGGTGAAATCCCCCCTATCTTTCATGAACTACATCATCACTTACTCTGGCTTTTAGATGCATCAGGACATGCTGGTGTCATCAATGATGAGTTAGATGGAGTAGAAAAAAGACTGAAACAAAAGAGTAATACGTTTGCCCAACATTTCGAACAATTTTATTTAAAGGCAGTAGAGTTAACGGGTTATTTACGTTCAAATATCCAGTCATTTCCGGCATTAACACGCTTTAATAAAGATGTAGAGATCGAAATGACTTTATTTAAAGCCTTTTTACAGGAGTTAGAGGAAATGGACCTAAGCGCTGAAGTATTAGGAACATTCACAGCTCCAATGGCAGATCATATGTGGAGGGAGGAACAGTATTATTTAATGAAGCTTGCCCATGCAAGTGGTGGAGAAGTATAAAGTTCCAAACTTTAAAGAATTCTTTAGAATAGACTGCTTTGCAAATAAAGCATTAAAAACACAGATAGCCTTACTGTAAGTCATCAAATAACCAGGTGCTCATTTATAGTGAATCCCAGGTTATTTGATGACTGTTTGCGCGCTTTTCTCTATGTCGTTCGGGATATATCCGTGTAACCTTTCGGCAGTATCATGTGCTTACTTGTGCGTTCACAGAAATTGTGACCTGCTGTGTGCCTTTTTGAACAGTTAAAATAGCTTGACCACTTTCAATTAACACACTGCTTGAGTAAATTGCAGAGAATGCTAATTTAGTAATTCTTGGTGTTCTTTTTGACAATATTCTAACGATTTTATAGCTTTGATTTCTCTCTCGACTGTAAGTGAAACTTTAGTAATTTGATTATTGTTTTATGGTCTAATACATCTATACTAATAATTAGTAATGAAAAATGAGGTGAGAAAGTTGGACAAAGTTTCATATTTTATCGTCAATTCTTTTACTACAGAACTTTACAAGGGAAATCCAGCTGCCGTATGTTTACTAGAGTCAACAATTCCTGCGTTGACCATGCAGAAAATAGCTCAAGAGATACCTGTACCAACAACAGCTTTTATTCAAAAGGTGGATAATGTCTTTTTTCTTAGATGGTTTACGCCAGAAATGGAAATCCAAATTTGTGGACATGGAACAATAGCTGGTGCTTTTCTACTCTGGCACCAAGGAATTTTGCCAGTAGAATCTTCTATTACATTCCAGACTGTAAGTGGGTCCTTGCAGGCAAATTGGTTTAATGAAATGGTTGGAATAACGATTAAGAAGTATCAGTTAGAAGAGATTGAATGTCCCTATGAACTTGAAGAATGGCTTGGCACAAAACCGACATATGTAGGGAAAACAGACTTGGATTATATCGTGGAACTAAGTCATGAAGAATATATAGCAGATTTTCAACCTGATTTTCCTGCCATGAAACACTTTCCAGTGCGCGGCGTGTGTATTACGAGCATGTCTCAAGAGAAGGGCATCGATATTGTTTCTAGATTTTTTTCTCCAGCACAGGGCATTGATGAAGACCATGTAAATGGTTCTACTCATGGTGCGTTAGGGCCTTACTGGTGTAAGAAATTATCAAAAGAAAGTATCGTTAGCAAACAGCTCTCAAAACGTGGTGGGTTATTATATGTTACACCAAAAGTAAACGATGTAGCTATTGCAGGTTCAGCGGTTCTGATATTAGCGGGGGAAATATTAATATAAACCTTATAGTTGAAAAAGCTGTGAAAAGTCCACTACGTGATGGGGATAATTTTATTGATAGTTTTTTCGGCTCCGGCTTGCCATCAAAGTTAGTAGTTAAGCGATGAATATAATCAAATATACAAAAATATAATAATTTAACGCTCATAAAAACACTTCCAACCATGGTTAGTAGAATATAGTTAGAGCTAACATAATAACTTTCATACAACCAAATTATAACAATCTTCATGTCGGTTTTGAAGATGGATGACTCAAAAACAGTATAAGGGTTATAAAGGAGGACATTGTCTTGGCAATCGGACATTCAAATGCTGAGCGGGCAGCATTTGAATAGGCTACATCTGTTTCTAAAAATGACCTGAATTTTTAAACTAGACTAAGAACTATTAAACAAAGATATATGTAAAAAAGATCAGTACTCATTTGGGAGCCTGATCTTCCTAAACGAAAGTTATTCTTTCATTGTTATTAAAATATCTTTTTCTTATCCTTATCATCTTTTAATATTTCCACAGCTTCTCTAAAGCGTTGAGAATGTACAATTTCTCTTTCTCGTAAAAATTTCAAGCTATCATTCAAGTCGGGATCATCAGACAAATCAATTATCCACTGATACGTGGCACGAGCTTTTTCTTCTGCTGCAATATCTTCATATAAATCAGCAATTGGATCTCCTTTAGCTTGGATATAGGACGCTGTAAATGGAACACCTGCTGCATTCTGATAAAACAATGCCTTATCGTGATTGACATAATGGTCACCAAGACCAGCTTCCTTAATTTGCTGTGGTGTTGCGTCCTTTGTAAGTTTGTATATCATTGTTGCAATCATTTCAAGGTGGGAAAATTCTTCTGTAGCAATGTCAGTTAGCAGGCCAACAACTTTATCGGGGATTGTATAGCGTTGATTCATATACCTAAGAGCAGCAGCAAGTTCCCCATCTGCACCACCATATTGTTCAATTAGATATTTGGCTAGCATAGGGTTACATGTACTTACTCTCACAGGATATTGAAGCTTCTTTTCATAATACCACACTAACGATTCCTCCTATCCAGCTTTTCAAATTACTTCTCACACTTGCCACGGCCAAGGCGTATCGATCCAGTTAAAAGGGTAATTGGAAAAACTTCTCCCAAAATTCATAAGAGGTCCAAACTTTTGCTCGAAATCAATCTTTAATTTCATACTTTTTTCCGCATTTTCGTTAAATTGATTGATAGCTTCATAATCATGAGGATGTGTATCTAGATAAAGATTTAATTCCACTATTACAAAATCAATGGCCTGTATTTCCTCTAAGAGCTGATAAAACTCAGGTGGCATTTTCTTAGTCACGTTTATCCACTCCTTTATGCGGATCTGGGTAGGGGCTAAAAAGTTGTGGCCACAAAGTGCCGAACTTTAAAGCCTCCTTTGGTGAACTGAATTGTGGAAGCCCGTAAGGTTGGAATCCTAAATAAAGCTGAGGAGGCGTGGCATAACTTTTAACCTCTATAGGCTTACATGGATCATACGGGCTTATATAAGGTCTCCAATATTTATATTGAGTAAACATAGAAAATCCCCCTTTCTATTTTCAAATACATCAATTGAGTATATGAATAACATGTTTTATTCATGTCCATATTGAAAAATCGACATTGGTTCAATGAGGAAGTCGCAAAACAGGTCTTTAAAAATAAATGTTTAGTGTTCTATTAATTGGGAATATAAATAGTGAGCTAGTCAAACAGCTCAAAAAAATATTAGGAGGAATTAATAATGGCTAACAAGCAGAACAATCGCAACAGAAACAACAATGAAAACATGACTGTCAAAGAAGCGGGACGTAAAGGCGGAGAAGCTACCTCCAACAATCATGGTCGTGATTTTTATGAAGAAATTGGAAGTAAGGGTGGGGAAGCCACTTCTAAGAATCATGATCATGAATTTTATGAAGAGATTGGACGCAAGGGTGGAGAAGCGCGTGCTAATCAACGTGCAAACAATACCAATGGAAATATGACTGAAGCAGGACGAAAAGGCGGCGAGAGTCGTAATCGTCGCAGTAACGATAATAATTAAGAATTTTTAATATTGTATGAGGATGCTAGAACTATTGTAAAAAGGTGTTTGTAGTTAATAACTACAAACACCTTTTTTGCATTTTATAATACCTTATTCACTCTTGATGAAAAAGAATAAAAAAGTTGAATTTACATAAAAATTAGTATATATTAAATCAGCTTTAGTAATATTTTGTTATTTCATCACAGTATTATCAAGAGAAATGAGGAAGAAATTAAATAATGAAAAAATATACAGTGGACTGCATTTATGATTTGATATTATCTGTATTGTCTGATGTTGGCATGAATTTAACATTAAAACAAGATAATTCCGGCATAAATATGAGTTATAATTTTATTGGGGACTATGTTAGTTTTGATTCAAAAAGGCTTATCGAAGCCCATAAAGAAATATTGCTACCGCTTCCACTTGAGGTATACATTAAAACAATTACCTTGCATGAATTAGGCCATGCCATTGACCGTCAAGCATTACAAGAATCACTGATACGAACACTTGAAATATATGAGATGAAGAAGCAATATTCATTTAAAGAAATTTATAATAATGATAGACTTTTAACTATGATTTTAGAAGAACATATAATGAATATTAAATTTGAAGAAACTGCATGGGACAACGCAGAGCAGCTTAATAAAGAAGTACATCTAGTAGATATGAACGAATTTGAGGTCATAAAGGCTCATAGCCTCTCAACTTATAGAAAACTCTATCAGGAAGATCTAAATTTATATAACGAACTATTTAATCATAAAGTTTTACAGTTAGCATAATAAGCAATGCAATAGTAATTCAAATCCTGATATTCCTATTTTTGGAGAGATAGATGTTTTGGTTCGTCACTTAAACGAGCAAAAATGGAGCAATCTTTCAATAGACTAACTATATCAACAGCGGAACGATGCAGTAAGGAGATATGTCGAGAAATTACTTAGCTCTAACAGAAAAGACAGTTTCTCACTAATTGAACTACACCCCAATTGTTAGACACCACTAACCATTGAGGTGTAGTTTTTTATGACAAAATGTAAAGAGCCAAATTTTTAATTTAACTTTTCGTTTTCTGGTTCCATATGTATTAAAATATGGGCTTTATGAAAATGATGTTGAATTTTGTTTTCTATACGGTCACAGAGTTCATGAACGGTCTTTATATCCTTATTTGAGGCGACAACTAAGTGAAAATCGATATACTCCTCAGCGCCGGAGCGTCTAGTGCGGAAATCGTGATACTCAATATACTCCTCTTTATATATTTCAATAATTTGCATGATTTTTTCTTCCTCGTCAGCGGATAATCTTGCGTCCAGTAATGGGGGGAAAGATTCTTTCATTAATTTAAAAGCTTCTACCATAATAAAACATGCTAACACTATACCGATGATGGGATCTAAAATATACCATCCTGTCAAATGAACTACTAGTAGACTAAAAGCGACGCCCAAAGAAGTATAGACATCTGTCAGTAAGTGTAGTGCATTGGATTTCATGGCTACGGAATTGGTTCTTTTAGCAGTTCTATAGACAATTCTTGAAACAAAAATATTTATGATAGCTCCAAATAGCATAACAACAATACCTAGGAGCGGGAGTTTTATTGGAGAGGGTGCAAGCATCTTGTGAATACATTCATATATAATCCAAATCCCAGCTACAAATATTAATAGGGTTTCGATTGTACCAGAAATATTTTCGACTTTACCATGTCCATATGGGTGTTCTTTATCTGCCGGTTTATTGGCTATTCGAACTGAGAAAAAAGTGATTAACGAGGCCATTAAATCCAAAAATGAATGAATAGCTTCCGATAAAATAGCAACCGAACCAGTCATAAGTCCGACAATAATTTTAAGTATCACTACAAGAGAATTGCTTATAACTGATAAAAAAGCAACCTTTGAAGAATTCATAATAATTCACTCCCTAAAAAATCTAAACTTATGATAACAGGTCAATATCGTGTAGGTCTATGGCAACGTTTTTGCCTGCTCACTAGTAAATTAGGGGGGAGAAAAAGAGTTGCCCTAAGCAAAAATAGAAACCACTTAGGGAGGATTTTAGTGTGTTATTTACAGAGCGAAATGTTTGGACGTAATGGGGCAGTATTTTCTGTTGAAATGGAGCAAAAAAGCCCTATTTTAGCGAAAATAAAAATAGCTGAATCTTTACGCTATAAAAAAGAGCGCAAACTTTTGCGCTCTCTCCTACTAACGACGATGCTCTACAAGGTCAATTGCACCTAACACTATGTGGGCTAGGCCAAATCCAAAAATAGTATTGGCAAACATTTTGTTAGAACCATGTTTCTGTTTCAAAATGTACCCAGTTGCAGTAACAGCTGAACCTAATACAGTTGGGATTAAACCTTCACGAATATTCATAAAAATCCCTCCATTGTAGTTAGTAATTGGTGAAATGTCACCACACTTAATTTGGCCGGACACATAAAAAATATGCAAAGCTGTGAAAGTGTAAAATTAATATCGTGTTGAAACTTGAAAAAGCATAATAAGCTATTTCCAAGATGACATTCAATAGTGAGGGTATGTGAATAAAAGTACATCAGAAGTTGATTTTAAAAGTCCGGCTACATAATTTAATGATTTCTTCTTGTCAGTATCTTAATAAGCAAGCCAAATATACCTATTCCAAGTAATGAGCCAACTGCAAACGACCATGAAAAATAATCAAACAGGAAGAATACGATAATGAGCGCTAACACATAGCCAAAATTAAAGCTCAGCAAATATTTTTTTATGTTCATTTCATCACTCCATTTATACATCTTTTTAAATCTTCGTTATGGGCAATTTTGAGGGCTCTTAGTAAAACGTTTAGCTACAAAAGATAGCAGTATTTTTAATCGTATAGTCCAAGAAGAGAACGAATTACATAATATTAGGGAATATAATCAATCAATAGCAAAGGTAATTGTGGGTAGCTATAGTGTGAAATATTAGCTTGCGAATCTCGCTCATACAAAAATAACCGGTTATCTTCATGCTTTTGCATGAGGTACGAATGGGGATTGTTCAGTATAGTAATAGATATAGATGGCGATGGCAAAGGAGATTAGTCGATGAGGATTACCAAGGTGAAGTTATTCGCATATGATTTACCCAACATGAAAAAATTTTATTGTGAAAAATTAGGTTTGGTATTGTTAACGAGCAATGATAGTTTTTTTGAAATAGCAGTTGGCAAAAGCATTCTCACATTTGAATGGATTCCTACTGCGATTCAAAAGCAATATCACTTTGCATTTAATATTCCGAGCAATTTATTTGTGCAAGCAAAGCATTGGGTAAAGCAACGACTCGAAGTTTTACAATTAAATCAACAGGATGAAGTATATTTTGAAGCACTAAAGGCACATTCTCTTTATTTGTATGATCCAGAGGGGAATGTGGTAGAGCTTATTGCAAGATGTGAAGTAAACCCTAAAAATGATAGTGATTCATTTTCATCAGAACATTTACTTAATATTGGGGAAATAAATTTAACAACAGATTCTATACAGGCAGTCGCGGCTCGCATAATGGAATATGGTATCTTACCTTGCTTTGGTGAAGAAATTCGTACAGACGCACTTACTTTTATAGGGAATTATCAGGATGGCGCAAATATTTTATTAGGACCTAGTAAACGGAATTGGTATTTTTCAGATAAAGATGCAATTGTCAGTCCACTCACCATTGAAGTGAATAGTGCGTTGCAATTAAACATGACAGAACATGGGGAATTTATGATATTAAAACTATAATTTTAACAATGTCGTTTTCCTAACTTCTAGTCATGTTATTTTAGCCAAATTTCCTTAACTTTTTGTTGTTTTAATATATATCGAAATGTATATTTATACAAAAAGAGATGGGGAGATACTATGAAGTATGAATTATGTAAATCAAATCCTTCCTTTGAAGAGTATAAAAATTTACATCAAACAACTGGCTGGAATGTAAAAGGGCTTTATACTTTTGACCAATTGTATCAAGCAATTTGCAATAGCTGGTTTAGTGCATCAATTTACGATGGTATAACTTTAGTAGGCTATGGAAGAATTATTTCGGATGGTATTTATCAAACCTTTATCTGTGATGTTATGGTACATCCCGATTATCAACGACAAGGGATTGGCTCACAAGTAATGGAATCTTTATTGGCGCATTGCAAGCAAGAGAACATAAAATGGGTTCAATTATTTTGTGCGAAAGGCAAACAACTCTTTTATCAACAGTTTGGTTTTACTGAACGTGATCTAGATGCACCAGGGATGATGGTTTTTTATGATTAAAATGCACACATAAACTTTATAAAAGGGGTTAAACGTTTTGAAGGCAAAATGTATTAAGATTTATGAATTTGGTAGTCCTAAAAATGTACTGAAATTTGAAAACAAAACCATCAAACCGCCGCAAAATCACGAGATCCTTGTTCGTATGTTAGCACGTCCTATAAATCCTTCTGACTTGATACCGATTTGGGGTAAATATGCTCATCGCATTGCTTTACCGAATACTCCAGGTTATGAAGGAGTGGGGGTTGTAGAAGCGGTAGGCCCACTTGTTTCACAAAATTTGCTTGGACAGCGTGTGTTACCATTACGCGGTGAAGGCACTTGGCAAGAGCTTGTTCAGACAAGAGCTGAATTCGCAGTGCCTATACCTGATTCAATGGATGATTTTACGGCCGCACAGATGTACATTAACCCAATGACGGCTTGGGTGATCTGTACGGAAGTTTTAAAACTAACACCTAAGGATGTCTTATTGGTGAATGCATGTGGGTCTGCGATTGGACATATTTTTGCTCAACTAGCTAAAATAATTGGCTTTCATTTGATTGCCGTAACACGAAATCCTAAACACACGAGAGATTTATTGCAGCTTGGTGCTTCGTATGTAATAGATACCTCAACAGTGAATTTGTGTGAAACTGTTATGGAGATAACAAATGGCCAAGGTGCAGATGCAGCCATAGATTCCATTGGTGGTTCGGCGGGCAATGATCTAGCTTTTTGCGTACGCCCTAGTGGTAATTTTTTAACAATTGGTCTTTTATCGGGCGTACAAGTAAATTGGGGAAATATTGTTAATGATGCCCATGTTCGGGCAAATATGTTTCATTTACGACATTGGAATAACCAGGTATCAACAGTAAAATGGCAAGAAACGTTTCAACAGCTTATAACACTTGTGGAAGAACAGAAATTAATGATGCTGGAGATGGATGCACAATATGATCTACTAAACATTCACAAAGCTATAGATGTACTTGAATCTCCTAAAAAAACTAAGGGGAAAATATTTTTAACGAGCTATTAAGTGCTGTAGAATAACGAAGGAAGTAAATTATCTTCCTTCGTTTTTAGCATTAAAATAGATCGGTCGATAAATAGCGTAACCCCGTATCAGGAAGGATAGCAACAATACGTTTCCCTTTGTTCTCAGGCCGCTGAGCCAGTAATGTTGCTGCATATAAAGCAGCACCAGAGGACGTGCCAACTAATATACCATCTGTTTTCGCAACGGCCCGTGCTGCCTCGTAAGCTTGTGCAGTTTCCACTTCAAGCACTTCATCAATAATTTCAAGATGGACATTTGAGGGGACACGAGCTGCATCAGCATCAGAGAAACGATGAACACCTGTAATTTCAACGATATCAGGATTTTCCACCGAAGCGATGGAATTTACGGCCGGCTCTACACCAATAATTTGAATGGCTGGATTTTTGGATTTTAAGAAAGCGCCTGCACCACTAATCGTGCCACCTGTACCGATAGAGGCAACGAAAATATCAATTTGACCAGCAGTATCTTCCCAAATTTCTGGTCCAGTTGTTAGTTTGTGTATGTTTGGATTGACATCATTGTCCAATTGATTTAGAAAGACAACATTTTCTTCTTGCTCTACAACGGTTTCTCTAAAAACTTTGATTGTTTCCACAAAATCGCCTTCAGTTTCTTCAAATGCAGCTACCATTTCTGGAACATCCGAAAATGGCACTACCTCAGTACCATATGCTCTTACTACTTTTGTGCGTTCTTCGCTCACACCATCCTGCATATAAATGCGTAATTTATAGCCCTTCGCCGCTGCAATTGCTGCTAATCCAATTCCTGTATTGCCACTTGTCGTCTCGATAATTGTTTTATCTTTCGATAAAAGACCACGAGCTTCTGCATCTTCAATCATTGCTTTTGCAATACGATCCTTCACACTATTTGCAGGATTAAAATATTCCAGTTTTACGATGATTTCTGCCTCTAGCTGTTGTTCTTTTTTGTATTGATTAAGCGCTAATAGTGGCGTATGTCCCACTAATTCTGTAATCGACTGCTTAATTTTATTAGCAACAATTTGACTCATCCAACCATCCCCTTTTTAATTATCCCACTTAACGTACCTTTATAGTAAGAATTAAAGATATCTTATCATGACTAATTTGGCTGAGCAAGAAAATCCATGATAGAAAGAATAAAAAAGCTGATAGAAAAAAATTATTGCTAACAGTTAGTACTTTTGCCTGTCACAGATGGCTATCTTTTTATTGTGATGCTTCCCTGTATAAATCGGCCCAATAGGTAGCAGTAAAACATAAAAATTTAGTTAATCATTGTAAAAACCATTAGATTGGTAATTTTGGAAAACTAGCAAATAAGTTATGATAAGAGGAGTTGAGTGTATGTCGGGGATGGCAACAAATGAAGGAGACAATTGCTACAATAACGACTATAGCACAAACCAAAATTAAGATGATGAAGCAAAGACCGAGCACTTATTTACTGCAAGCCCTTTGGTGGGCTCTTTATTGGCTTTGGTATTTTACTCATCGTAACAATCGGCGGCTTATTTGAGCCATCAGGTGTACCCAGTATGAAAGTTGTGCAGGGTCTCGCATTTGGTGTGGCCCTTAGTATGGTCATGATGGCTGGAGCAAATTTGTTTACAGGAGATAACTTAGTATTGACGATTAGTACATTAGAAAAAAAGTCGTCACCATTAGAAATGATTAGTATTTGGACGTTTAGTTATCTAGGAAATTTTATCGGTTCACTGTTCGCTGCGATGTTGTTCGTATATGCGGGACTTGCGATGGGAGATACGGCAGCTTATATCGAAAAAATGGCAACGGCCAAGATGACTGCAGGATTTGTGGCGCTTTTATGCCGCGGCATTTTATGTAATCTGCTTGTTTGTTTGGCAGTATGGTGCAACTATAAATTGAAAACAGAAATCGCAAAATTAGCGATGATTTTTAGCTGTATTTTTCCATTTATTACGTTTGAGCATAGTATTGCTAATATGACACTCTTTAGCCTAGCACTTATGGTGCCACATGGGGACCTTGTATCTATGAGTGGCGCCATAGCTAATTTAATTCCAGTGACGATTGGCAATATCCTTGGCATTGTGTATTGGATGAACATAAGATGTGAAGGGGATTAAAATGTTAGCTATATTGATGTGTTTCTGTATGATAAGCTATAAAATATTGGGAAATAAGGAAAAAATAAAAAGGCTGTCGATCAAGCAAATAATCGCAATAGGAGTGCTTTATACCATTATGTTTACCGTTGCATTCTGTAACATTTAAGGTGGTGGGAAACTACTGAAACATTCTGTGCAGTGGATACTTTTAAAGTCTCTGCTTGCTGATGTAATCATTATAGTCGCTGGATGATTAGCGGTATATTATATGACAAGATAAACCCAAAACTATTACATTCAAAATAGGAACTGTATATAGTCTATAGAGGGAGTGAATGATGTGGAAAAAATAACTCAGTTAAAACAAGCTATTCAAAGGTTGAATGAAGCGGATGCAAAATCGATGCTGTTGTTATTGCTGGTAAATAGCAGTTTGAATGAAGAAAAGTTACAAGATATACGACAATCCATTTTAAAGTTCGGGGATAAGCCTAAAACGAGGGATGTGCAAACGATGCACATCGTTTTTGGTGAATCGCCAGCTGGAAGTCTAAAAGCTGCTTTTCGCAATACAGACTATACCAATACGGAAGATATTATTATGCTGCCAACAAACTTTTCAATTGGTCCATTGAAAGATTTACATAAAGTCTCTGGTATCGAGGCTCGATTTGAGTGGTTCCAAGAACGCTATAACTCTGAGGATGATGGGCTACAATTATATAAAAGTTCTATGTTCGATATTGTGGAAAAAATAAAGAATATTCCCCCGCATCAGCATATCGTTATTTGGACTTGTCAAAATGCCCATGAGCAAACGGGTTTACGCCTCGTTTTAGCAATGTTGGAAAATAAGTTAAATCCCGTGTTTGTTCTGGATACGTATACAGCATTTCATGAAATTTATACCCTCCCACATTTAGCGGAAGATAACTACCCAAGATCGTCTGGTGAAGTTAGTTCAGAGGATTTGCTAAGCTTTTACGAACAGTATGATTTACGACCATTACAGCAGGCGAAACGACAAATATTATGTGCGGAAGGCTTGCGAATGCTTGCAGATGATGACTATTTAATTCGGTCATGGGAACATCATGAGCTATGGCAAAATACAAATGAGGATTGTGATGATGCGTTTATTATTGCATGTGCAAAGCGATTAGAGAAGGAAGAGGGCAACAAGAAATTTCGAAAATCGGCCCGTTTAATTGGCGAGGTAATGGGGCATATGGAGCAATATAGAGGAGATGAGTGGATTGAATATCGATTACGCTGTTTAATCAAGCAAGGTGTTTTTATGCATAAAGGGGATTTAAAGGCCATGCGCTATTATGAAGTGAGATTGCCGGATGCTACTTGATAGATTCATTTTCTGAAGTTTTGATTTCCCTAAAAATCATAGATAGAATGACTAACAGAGTACTTTTATATAGAGATAAGGAGTGGTAACTTATGATGATGCTTTTGTTTTATTAATACGAGCTTAGCAGAATAAGCTCGTATCGATCCTAGCTATCGATACGAAATACTACATTTCGGAGGTAGCGAATATGGAACAAATATGCTTGGAATTAGAAAATATTGAAGTGACATTTTTGGAGAAAGAAATCATAGCAATAGATCGTTTAGCAGTACATCAATTTGATCGCATCGGTATTGTGGGCGATAATGGGGCCGGGAAAAGTACCTTAATGAAATTACTTGCAGGGAAGCTTCAACCAACTCGCGGACAAGTTAGGCGATACGTCAATCCAGGGTATATCGAACAAATCGAAGCACCTACAATGACAGAGGCGGATGGGACGTTGCTTAGCAAATTAGCTGTTCCAACTCAAACTAACCAACTAAGTGGTGGAGAGCAAACAAGACTAAAATTAGCACAGCTATTCACACATTACTATGAGGTATTGCTATTAGATGAGCCAACTACACATTTAGATCAACAAGGTATTGCCTTTTTACTAGACGAGCTTTGCTATTATTACGGGGCACTTGTATGTATTAGTCATGATCGAACATTTCTAGATCAGATGGTGACAACGATTTGGGAAGTCGAATCAGGAAAAGTGCGGGTTTACAAGGGCAACTATAGTGATTATAAACGACAAAAACAGTTGGAACGAGAGCAACAAGAACAGGCACACGAGCAATTTATGAAGGAAAAGGCTCGACTAGAAAAAGCGGCTCAGGAGAAAATGAAAAAGGCTGAGAAAATAGCACAGGCTGGTAAGTTGTCGCGTAAGGAATCGAAGGCGATGGCCAATCGTATGTTTGAAACAAAATCGAAAAGTACAAGTCAAAAGGCCGTCTATAAAGCAGCAAAGGCTATTGAAAAGCGTGTAGACAAGCTACAAAAGATTGAAACTGTCAAAGAGCAGAAGAAAATTGTTTTTAGACAAGTACCTGCTCTAGAATTGCACAACAAGTTTCCAATTATGGCACAGCACTTAACACTGCTAGTAGCAAATAAGGTGCTGCTACAAGATGTCAACTTCCAATTACCGCTTGGTCAAACGATTGCCATCACGGGTCCTAATGGCAGTGGTAAAAGTACATTACTTTCACATATGGCGAATCATGGAGTGGGTTTAATTATTTCACCAAAGGTTAAAATCGGTATTTTTCGTCAAATGAGTTATCGATTAGAACAACAAGAAACAGTCCTGCAATTTTTGAAGAAGCGTTCAGACTATGATGAGGGGATGCTGCGTAGTGTTCTTCATGCAATGCAATTTGTAGGAACCGATGT
Source organism: Lysinibacillus parviboronicapiens (assembly GCF_003049605.2). Lineage (NCBI taxonomy): Bacteria > Bacillati > Bacillota > Bacilli > Caryophanales > Bacillaceae > Lysinibacillus > Lysinibacillus parviboronicapiens. The sequence continues at coordinate 3,260,915 of NZ_CP073713.1, read as the reverse complement.
CCAAAAAAGTGTTCTTGCATTAAGTGGCGGAGAAGCGATTCGTTTGCAACTTTGTCAGTTGTTTTTGGGTGATTATAATTTATTATTATTAGATGAACCTACAAATTTTCTTGATATTCATGCCATTGAAGCTTTGGAACAGTTCATCATGGCGTATGAGGGCACGGTTATTATTGCATCGCACGATCAAGCAATTATTAAAAACGTTGCGGATATGCAGTTTCAACTAAGCGCTCAAAAGCTACAACGAGTATAAGCATTAATGTTACAATAAAAAGTGAGTCAATGGGATAGAAGGAGTGAAAAAGATGTTAAAAACTGAAGTTTTCGAACAACTTAAAAAGGCGATGAGAGAAAAGGACGTATTGGCAAAAGGTGTGCTAACTCTTGTGAAATCAGCGTTAGATTTGGCAGAGAAGGAAAAGGGGGAAGCCCTAACACACGATGAGGAAATTGCCATCATCAATCGTGAAGTGAAGCAAACTAATCAGGCATTGGAAGGCGCGCAAAATGCTGGTCGTGCAGACTTAATTGAGAAAGAAGAAGCGAAACTAGTGTTATTAAAATCATTCCTGCCAAAACAATTAACTGAAGAGGAAATTGCTGAAAAACTAACAGCAGCAGGAGTTATCTCAGGCATGAATATGGGAGAAGCGATGAAAATTGCTAAACCACTGTTAACGGGTCAAGCAGAAGGTGCCGTTATTTCAAAAGTTGTAAAAAGTTTAATCTAACAACTATGTGAAATATAACGCTTCACCTTAAGGGAAAGATAAAGTTTTACATTCAAACACAAGGGATAGCCAGCTACACTAGCGGGTTATCCCTTCTTCCTTCTCTAATATTTGTTTTTATAATTTAATTTGTTCGTTGTCAATTAAATGAGAAAAATTTATACTATTAATTAACCACTGGTTAGTTAGGGAGGGTATCATGTCACCACGTAAGCCATCAGCACATGAACTGACGCAAGAAATGATTGTAGAAGTAGCACATAAACAGTTTACCGAAAAAGATTTTCAACAAGTTTCCATGCGTAGTATCGCAAAAGAGCTAGGTTGTAGCCATGGGGCAATTTACTATCATTTTAAAAATAAAGCGGAATTATTTTATGTCATTATTGGTGCGTATTTTACGCAATTAAATAAAATTTTAGATGACACTGTGAATGGAACTGAAGATTATAAAACAAAACTTTATAATGTATTTGTAGGTTTTATGAAGTTTGGTTTAAATCATCAAAGCCAATATGAATTGATGTTTATGGTGAGAGATGTTGAAATAGACGGTCTATCACAAGAGGCTGCAAATCTTAGCTATGAAAAATTTGCGCAATCTCTACAAGCTCTAGCTACAAATAAATTATTGGTTTCAGATATTCATTCTGTCTTTATTGCGTTACATGGTTTTGTTTCACATTATCGACATTATGTGAAGGACTATGAGGAAGCAAGAGAAGCTGTAAATGTACATGCTAAATTTCTTGTCAAAGCATTAACATAAGGAATGTAGGCTCTAGAATATGTGAATTTGGAGTTTGCTTTTAGCATTATTTGACCGGTGGTTAATTAAAGGGGGAATGAAATGTGAAGAAAGCATTAGTAGTAGGGGCGTCCGGTGGAATGGGCTATGCACTTGTTAACGAATTAGCTGCGAGAGGTATAGAGGTGGTGGCTTTCGCTAGGGGTAAAGAGAAGTTGGTAGCCCTTTTTCAACAGCAACCGAACGTGACAATTTATTCAGGCGATGTATTCAATGTAGAACAGCTAGAGAAGGCTTCCCTTGGGGTAGAGGTTATTTTTCATGCAATTAGCTTTCCCTATCAAGAATGGGAAGAAAAGCATATACGGTGCTTAAATATCCTAATTAGGGTTGCACAGGCACAACAGGCGAAAATCGTACTTGTAGATAATATATATGCATATGGAGAGCCAACTACAAGCGTTGTTACAGAAGACACAATGAAAGACCCGCAAACGAAAAAAGGAAAAATTCGCTTAGCTATGGAACGTACATTAATGGACAGTAATATACCATCATTAATTGTTCATCTGCCTGATTTATATGGTCCAAATGCTGAAAATACAATTTTATACGGAATGTTAAAAAGCGTTGTAAAAGATAAAAAGGCAAATTATGTGGGGAACATGCAAGTGGCGAGAGAATTCCTTTATACATTTGATGGAGCGAAAGCAATGGTTGAACTTGCTCTACGGACAGACACATATAATCAAAATTGGCATGTGCCAGCTGTTCACACAATTACTGGAGAACAACTAGTGTCGATTTTACGAGACATTACTGGCTACAAGAGAGAGGTTCGTTCAGTTTCGAAAGCAATGATTGGACTGTTAGCCATCTTTTCACCATTTATGAAGGAAATGAAGGAAATGATGTATTTAACAGAGCAGCCTGTCATATTGAGTGGGGAAAAATATGAAAAAGCTATAGGTACTTTACCACAAACGCCGTATAAGAAAGGGCTTCAAGAGACATTGTTATGGTTGAAGGAGAGGGAGCAATAACAAATCAATCTTCAATAGAAATACATTGAAAACAAAAAAATGACTTTGGCAGATGCGCTCAAAGTCATTTTATTTGCTATAGCTTAAATTTTTGTATGATATTGCGTAACTGTTGTGCCATTTCAGCTAAATTATTCGAAGAAGCAGTAATTTCCTCGATACTAGCTGACTGTTCCTCTGAAGCGGCAGCAACGCTTTGAATATTTCCAGATGCTTGAACAGCTACAACACCAACTTGCTCTACAGAACTAGCAATACTGCTAACCCCGTTATTTATATTGGAGATGATGTTGTTAACATGGTCCATATCTTGGGTAAGTGCTGTAATATGAGAAAAAATTTCTCCAAAGGCTTCGCCTGAAGCATTAAAGGAAGTAGAACTTTCTTCAAGATTACTGCTACTAATCGCCATGGATTTCACAGCTTGAGTAGACTCCTCTTTAATCGTATCAATCCGTGAGCGAATACTATTAGCAGCTTCTAGAGATTGGTCAGCTAGTTTACGGACTTCTTCAGCTACAACAGCAAAACCTTTACCGTGTTCACCAGCACGTGCTGCCTCTATCGATGCATTCAATGCAAGTAAATTCGTTTGGTCTGTAATTTGAGTAATTAATGCTACTATATCGCCGATCTCATTCGTGTATGAACTTAAACGCTTCACAACATCTGAAGTCGCATGAATTGCATCGGATGTTTCATCCATCTTCTGTGTAGCACTTTGAATCGTTGTATTGCCCTTTTCTGCAATAGAGGATGCACTAAATGCCTTAGTCGTTACATCATTGACGCTGGATACAACCTCTGACATTTTTGTGGAGATGGCTGTAATATGATTTTCAACCTCTTCAATGGAAGTTGTTTGCACTTCTGAGCCACCTGCTACCTCCTGCATAGAAGAGGTAATTTGTTGAATGGATGCGCTTGTTTGCTCCGAGCTAGCAGATAATTCTTCTGACATTGCAGCTACCTGCTCAGCATTTTCACCAATTTGGTAGATAAGAGAACGTAAATCCTCGGTCATATTTTGAATACCGTTAGAAAGTTGTGCAATTTCATTTGAGCCACTGATTTGCAAGGGCTGAACAGATAAGTCACCTTGTGCCACTTTACCAACATAACCAGTCATATTTTTGATTGGTTTTGTAATGCCAATGCTAATGAAATAAGCCACAATGATACCAAATATCACAAAAATAACAGTCATAATAATACATAACCAAAGAGTCTGAGTTTGAAGTTTAGAAATGAATGAGGCATCCATATCTAAACCAAACAGAATATTCGTATCTTTAAAAGGAATAAAAATCGATTTATGGATACCAAATTCATCTTCATAAATATCACTAACTTGAATGTTACCTTTGTCTAAAGCAGTATGCATTTTATCATCAAAAACATAATCTGCTTTGTAACTATCTTGATTACTTAAAGCTACAATATGTTCCTTGCCTTCTGCACGGGAAAGCACATAAGCATTTTCTATATCATACTTTTTGATTGTTCTATTTAAATCATCTAATACTTTTTGATATTTTTCCTGACTGCCATTATCTGCTGCTATGACATCAGTTTTTTCTATATCATCAAAAATCGTACCAGATACAACCTCTAAGGAAGATTCAAACTGCGTAATAACAAAATCATCAATTATTCTATAGGAAACAGCAAATAATACAACGCTAAATATTACTGATATTATAGCGATTGGAATGGTAAAACTTGCAATATATTTATAGAGTAACGAACTCTTTAATTTAGTGACTATACTCAATTTGTGATGCCTCCAATACTTTTACCTTTTGTTGCAAGAAATGGATGATGTTGCTTATATGTTCCGTCTTAGTATAAGGAGAAATTGAAAAGAATTTTGCTGCAGCAACCGGTATTTGTTGTTTAGTATCACTAGCGCTAACAGTACATACACGTGTTGTATCACCGAAAAATACTTCGTCGCGGCCTTCTCCTAAAATTTCAAATAAAGAAGCGTTTATAGCATTTATATATTCTAGCTGATCTTGTGTATAGCTACCTGCTTGTTCAGAGGCCCAATTAAAGTCTTTAGGATACAAACGATAGGCTGTTACAGGACCAATATTTGCTTCATTGACTACTTGTATCATAGGAAGTTTTTCAGCTAATTGCTTACGGAAGGCTAAATTTACACGCACATAATTAGCTAAGATTTGTTGGTAGCCTTCTTTTCCGAATGCTTGCAAAGCAGCATAGATCGCAATGGAGCTGCCCATTCGAGAACACTCTAATGTATAACCTGTATGATATGAACCATAGCCTCGATTGCCTACATATGGTGTATCAAAGTCATCGATGTCCAGTAATCGTAAATTTTTACCTTCTTTTATTAAGAATAAGCTTGTTAAATAAGGAGTTTGTCCAAGCTTTTGGAAGTCAAAGCAAAGGCTATCGGCAATGGCAAGATGTTGCATACGCTCATGAATTTGTAGTAGACCTTGTAAGACATCCTCTTCAAAATGAAGCGGATTTTTCTTGAAATCGTAATCATTGAAGAAGGCATAGAAGCCACCTAGTGCTGAATCAGCATGTATATGTATAGATTGTAAGTCGTACTTTTTCTCAAGGTTTGTCGTAACTTCTTTGATTGCTTGTACATCATCAATGCCGAATTGATCTGTAGCACCTGTAGTAGCAACTACATAAACAGGGATGCCACCATTTTCAATAACCTCTGTCATGCGAGCTTGCAAATCTTGAACATCCATTGAATGATCTTTCCCAGCCTTCACACGAATTAAATGCTTGCTACCAATACCAACTGCTTCAATCGATTTTAATAAGCTGTAATGAGCATTTTCTGAGGCAAAGCAATATAAATTATTTGGCACACCCTCTTCTTTGGCCTGAGGGAATTGTTTAGCAATAGCAAGTCGTAGCCCGCTGAATACAGCACCTTGTCCGCCCCAAGTTGTATAACCGAAGCTTTGTGTAAAGTCATAACCTACTAACTTCGACATCATCGCAACAACCTTAACCTCACATTCTGCTGCAGCTGGCCCGTAAACATCCCACAGATTGTTCCCGTTTAGTAAGGCATTTGTAAACTGACCTAATACGCCAGGAATGCTTGCCATTGGTAAAACATTCGTAACAAAGTTGCGTGTATGGTAAGGATGTCCTTGCATCAGTTGTGTTAAATCGTCAACGACTTGATCAAGGCCTACTCCTGATGTTGGTACTTGGTTGTCCTGCATCAATTCTTGATAGAAATTGGCAGAGCGCTCTTTCATCGGGCCAAGTGTTGTTTTTTGGGGATTCTTTAAGTTATCTAATGAGGTTACAATTTTCTCTAATAGTGAAAGAAAATTCTCTCTTTGTTCGATATTTCCATCTTCACTCTGGAAAAGTTGCTGAATTTGTTTCATTTTCATCATCCTTTATAGTTCATATTTCGCTAGTGTGTCTGGGATAATAGGACATTTTGCTAAAATTATAATAACATATTATTTAAGAAAATATATTAATGTTTGCCTGAAATATTAAATTTTGACATTTCTTAATAATCTAACTAATTAGAGAAGGATGATTTAGAAAGAACAGTAATGATGATAAAAAATTTTTTAGTATGAGGGAGTAGCGGTTTTACTTAAAAAGGGGAGGGCGACGACTTACACTTACTTCAGATACCTTTATTCTAAACCAACGATAAGTTTTAAACTCAAAGTTGATTACAATAATTTTATTGAGAATATTATTATCTGATTATTAACTAAAATCATATGAAGCCTATTTACTAATGAGGTTTTTATTATTTACATAACATGGCTTTGAATGAAAAAAGGCTGTCCCTGTTTGAAATTAATAATTGGGATGGCCTTTTTAATTACTATCACAAAAAGTAATATCTTGGAACGTAGTTGATGCTACTAATCTTCTATACTTACAAAATTTTTGAGCTCATTCACTGTCACAAATCTATAACCATCTTTAGTGAGTGCTTGTAAAATACCCTCTACGGCTTGTAGTTCATTACCAGTGTCATCATACATGGGATGCATCAAAATAATGGACCCTGGTTGGATATTCTCCATTACATAATTAATCTTTTCTTTAGCTGTCGAATAGTACGTATCTGGCTCCAAATTCCACGTGATGGTGTCCCGCTTATTTTTATTTAAGTAATAAGGGAAACCAATTAATTTTTTGCAATAAGGTGGTCGAATAGCAATTTCATCAGTATAACCGATGCTTTGAATCAGTTGATCGGTTTTTTCAATTTCTTCTTTTATAAAAGAGTTACTTTTGAACACCATTGGTTTATGTGAGTAAGTGTGATTACCGATTTGGTGACCTGCCCTGACGATTTTTTGTGCTGCTTCTGGATTCTCCTCTATCTCGCTTCCAATAAGAAAGAATGTTGCCTTCGCATGGTATTGGTCTAATATAGGCAGCAGTTCATTGACGTTTTCTGTGGGCCATCATCAAATGTTAAAGCGACAACTTTTTCATTTGTATCTATATGTGCCGTTATTTCTCCAAACAGTTGATATGTTCGAGCATTCATTAGTTTGTATGTGCCTAATACTAAAATAATAGAGAACAACACACCAATAGATATATAGAAGATTTTCTTTTTCATTTATGCAACCAACCTTTCTAACGGTATTGTTATTTCTTATGCAAGGTTCAACCTGTTTTATTACGTTAGTCAATGAGGTCTTTGTTCACTAGATAAGTTAGCTAGTTTGTTGCTGTCCTAAGCTTTGATTCGTGTGACAAAGTTTGCTGGTGCGCTGCTGTATTTTTTTGCAGTGGATGATTGGTTATATAATACTCAATTCGTTATTACAATGAATCATAACAATATATTGCCATGTAAGAACAAGGGGGGGTTTATGTTGTCCAGTGATTATAGTTTATCTGAAGACCAGCCTAAGAAAAAACGAGTACGCAAAAAATGGTTTGTTATTGCTTTGTGTATAGTAGTAGTCAGTTGTGTAATAATTACTAATTTGCCTGTCGTAGCCTCGTTCTTAGATAAATCTAAGGAGCCTGATTTTAGTGTCTACAAAACATTTGTTGGTCAAACAATTGAAAACGATTTCGGGCGTTTGACATTAAATGAGGTGATGATGGATGATAATCAAATATTACTTAATGCAACCTTTGAGCCAGTAGAGGATTTAGATTTCGACTATCAAGTTTTTTTCATTCCACAAGTATTGGTGAATGGTCAGAATTTTACAGTTCGGAATGGTGGTCAGACCATTGCACAAACTGATTCAATCTATACGATATATAACAGTGTAAAGATGAGTGAGTTACCGCAAAATGAAAAGCTAAAACTTGAAATACGCTATAACGATTGGAATTGGGAAAAGCCGATTGATAAACCGTGGGTATTTAAAATAGAGGCTTTACAAGAGCAATTGCTAGAAGATAGAATAATTTTTTCTGTGGACAAAGCAATTACGCTAAATGATGGTCAAGTAATTAAGGTAGAAAAGGTTGTTTCAACACCGATTTCTACTACCATATACTTTCAGTCAACACAAAGCTTACAAGAATCTATTGCATTTAACATTTTATCTGAGTCTGGAAAAACATGGCGTTATGATTCTTCTTATCCTTTAAATGAAGAGCATACACAGTGGGGAATCCGTTTCGATGCGCTGTATTTGAAGGATAAAATGTATGAGTTAATACCTGTTGAAACAGGTGATAGAGATAAAGAACTTGGTCCAATAATTAAAATTGGTGAGAAATAACTATGAGAATTTACGTTTAACAGTGGAATCTTGACTTACAGAGAAAATTTACAATATCTTAATCTAACCTAATAAATATTCCATGTACTATTACTATATATGACATGGAAAGTAGTTGAAACATTTGCGAAAGATAGTGGAGATTTTTCTCGTTTCCTTTAAATTAGGTTGTACTTCTTTTGGTGGTCCAACTGCACATTTAGGATATTTTCAACATGAATATGTGCAAAATCGACAATGGTTAACTGACAAAGAATATAGTAATTTGGTTGCGCTTAGTCAATTTTTACCAGGTCCTGCATCGAGTCAGGTGGGAATGGGGATAGGCCTACTACGGGGTGGGTTACTAGGGAGTATTGCTTCTTTTATTGGATTTACCTTGCCCTCTGTGCTTCTATTAATGGTTTGCGCTTATTTTTATGCACACAAAGAAATAGAGATGAACTGGATCCATGGCTTAAAATTAGTGGCTGTTGCAATTGTTGCACAAGCGGTTTGGGATATGTCAAAGAAGTTAATTCCCAGCCTTCGACACTTTTTAATCGCCTTCTTGGCACTAGTAGTATTGCTTTTATGGATGCATCCATTTGCTCAAGTGGTTGTTATTTTTGCCTCAGCTTTAGTGGGCTTTAAATTATTTAAAGAAAGCACGACAAACAGAGACTCGGAGGGCATTAGATTGCCAATCTCAAAATCAATAGGGATGCGTTTTTTATTACTATTTATAATTTTACTCATCGGGTTACCTGTAGCTAGTTCACTATTTAACTATGAATGGCTCCAGATAATAGAAAAATTTTATGTCTCAGGAGCTTTAGTTTTTGGTGGGGGTCATGTTGTACTACCACTACTAGAGGTACAGTTTGTGCAAAGTGGCTTATTAAGTTCATCTGATTTTATAACTGGTTATGGCATTACACAGGCTATGCCCGGACCATTATTCACATTTGCTTCTTATATAGGCATGATTATTGGTGGAATTCCTGGCGCACTTGTCGCCACAATTGCCATTTTTCTTCCGGCATTTTTACTAATAATTGGTGTCCTCCCGTTTTGGTTTACAATTAGTCGTACAACAGGAATGAAAGGTGCGATGGCTGGTGCCAATGCAGCAGTAGTCGGCATATTAGCGGCTGCATTTATACAGCCGATCGTAACGCAAACAATCCAAGGTGGCCTGGACGTATTTATTGTTATAGGTTTTTTAGTACTCTTAATTCGTTGGAAGATCCAGCCGTATTTACTTGTACTATTAGGGATTGGCGTAGGGGTTGTTTTTTATTAGGCACTATAAAGGGGATTTTTAATTTATACATTTTTTCACAAAAATCAAAGCCACTACATTTCTAATGGTTTTGATTTTTTTGCATGTCATTAAATCAACAGTGTAAAGATTATCTCATAATTCTATCTAGATGGATTCATAGCGTTCTCCTTAACGATTGTTTATAATGGGGAAATGGAAAAGGACTTAACAAGAAAGAAGGGATAGTCATGGCACGGGGTGTTTACATTCATATTCCTTTTTGTCATCAAATCTGCAATTATTGCGATTTCAATAAATTTTACTTTAAAAATCAACCAGTAGATGAATATATAGAAGCACTTGGCAAGGAAATGGCCCTTGCGACTAAAAAGCATCCTAATAGTTTTAACCAGATAGAAACGATTTTTCTTGGCGGTGGGACGCCTACTGCATTGTCATCTGAGCAATTAGAGAGACTACTCAATCTCATTCGCACGTATATTCCGATGCACAGTGTGACAGAATTTACATCAGAGGCCAATCCCGATGAACTGTCTGAGGCTAAAATGCGAGCACTGTATAAAGGCGGTGTTAATCGCTTAAGTATGGGTGTGCAGTCATTTGATCAAAACTTACTAAAAAAAATTGGTCGCACACATAGCAATGTACATGTCTATGAAACGATAGCATTAGCTAAAGAGGTTGGTTTTCAAAACATTAGTATTGATTTAATGTATGGCTTGCCTGGCCAAACGATGGCGCAATGGACGGACTCATTAGAAAAAGCATTTGCGCTCGATTTACCCCATTTTTCAGCCTACTCACTTATAGTGGAACCAAAAACGATTTTTTATAACCAGTATGCAAAAGGTAAGCTGAACTTACCGACAGAAGATTTAGAAGCGGAAATGTACGATGTGCTTATGCAAGAAATGGAGGCGCATGGTCTTCAGCAATATGAAATTAGCAATTTCGCACAACCTGGTTTTGCTTCAACACATAACAACATTTATTGGGAAAACGACGAATATGCTGGTTTTGGGGCAGGAGCACATGGCTATTTGGGTGGTTTACGCTATTCCAATCATGGACCATTAAAAAAATATATGGATGCAGTAGACGCTGGAGAATTACCTATTGTGCACGAACATGCCGTAACAGATGCTGAAAAACGTGAAGAGCAAATGTTTTTAGGGCTACGTAAAACGGCTGGCATTTCTCATAATATATATGAAGAGAAATTTAAAGAGACTATGCAAATGCATTATGGGCCAGTCATTGAAAAGTTAGTTTTAGACAACCTATTGGAACATGATGATGTCGGAATTCGTCTTACGCGAAAAGGCCGTTTTGTAGGAAATGAAGTTTTTCAACAATTTTTATTAGAAGATTGAGCGATTCCATTGACAGAAAATGTGGGATTTGATAACTTAATAATAGTATTAGCACTCCTCTTAGTCGAGTGCTAACAGAGGTGATAATCATGCTTACAAATCGGCAATTACAGATATTACAAGTCATCGTAGACGACTTTATTACGTCTGCACAGCCGGTAGGTTCTCGCCAAATCTCAAAAAAACAAGAGATTACATTTAGTCCAGCCACAATTCGAAACGAAATGGCGGATTTAGAGGAATTAGGTTTTTTGGAAAAAACACACACTTCCTCTGGTCGAGTGCCTTCGGAAAAGGGGTATAGATTTTATGTAGATCATTTGTTGAATCCTCAAGGTATAAACTCTAAGGATATTCAACAAATTCAATCAATTTTCAATGAACGTTTAGTAGAAGTCGAGCAAATTATCCGAAAGTCTGCCAATATTTTATCGGAGCTGACATCGTATACGTCGATACTATTAGGACCTGATGTACAAAGACATCGAGTGAAACGCTTTTCCATCGTACCACTTTCAAGTGATACAGCAGTAGCGATTATCGTTACGAATAACGGGCATGTTGAAAATCGCATGTTTAGTTTACCACCTCATATTACCGCTTCTGAGCTTGAGAAGATGGTTAATATCTTAAATGAGCGCTTAGTCGGCGCGTCACTAGATGAAATCCAAAAAAAACTTGAAGCTGAAGTACTTGCTGTGTTACAGCAGCATATACAATCAGCCGATGATTTTATTCATTCCCTTGTATCAGCAACGATGCATAATTCGGAAAGTAAGATTTTTTATGGCGGTAAAACAAATATGTTCAACCAACCGGAATTCCACGATTTAAATAAAGTCCGTATGATTATGGATTTGATGGAAAGGACCAGCCAAGTGCAGTCGCTCTTCCATCCGAATGAATCAGGTATTCATATACGTATAGGCTCAGAAAATAAGCAGTTGGAGATGGAGAACTGTAGTGTCATTACGACCACTTATTCAATTGGTGAAGAACAGCAGGGTGCCATCGCTATTATTGGCCCGACCCGTATGGATTATAAGCGTGTTGTTGCTTTACTAGACGTAATACGCATGGATTTATCACAGGCCTTTACGAAGAATCGTAGTGATTATTAAGGAGGATTCAAGTGACTGAAAAAACCGAAAACAAAGAACTTGTACAAGAAGATGTACAAGTTGAAAACGAATCAACAGAAACAGAAGCTCAAGCAGTAGTAGAAGAGCAGGTAGAACTAACGATTGAAGAGCAATATGAAGCAAAGCTAGCAGAATTACAAGCAAAATTAGATGACGAAGAAAATCGTCACTTACGTTTACGTGCAGACTTCGACAACATACGTCGTCGTCAGCAAGTTGAACGTGAGGCAGCTGAAAAGTACCGTGCGCAAAATTTATTAACAGATTTATTGCCGGTATTAGATAATTTTGAGCGTGCTCTACAAATCGAACCTACTTCTGATGAAGCTGCATCAATCGTGAAAGGCATTGAAATGGTGTACCGTTCACTTATCGAGGCAACTGAAAAAGAAGGATTACAGGTCATTAAAGCAGAAGGTGAGCAGTTTGACCCAAATGTTCACCAAGCTGTTATGCAAGAACAAGATAGTGAAAAAGAGACGGGTGTTGTCGTACGTGAACTTCAAAAAGGCTATATTTTGAAAGATCGTGTATTACGCCCAACCATGGTATCTGTTAACGAATAGTCATAGCACTATTTAATAAATTAAATTAGTTAACGAACGCACCAACGCGTTTAAATATTAGGAGGAAATTTTACTATGAGCAAAATTATCGGTATTGACTTAGGAACAACGAACTCTTGTGTATCTGTACTTGAAGGTGGAGAACCAAAAGTAATTCCAAATCCAGAAGGTAACCGTACAACACCATCTGTCGTTGCGTTTAAAAATGGTGAACGTCAAGTTGGTGAAGTGGCGAAACGTCAATCAGTAACAAACCCTAACACAATTATTTCTATTAAATCTAAAATGGGTACTGCTGAAAAAGTTAAAGTGGAAGATACAGAGTATACACCACAAGAAGTATCAGCAATGATTCTTCAATACTTAAAAGGCTATGCTGAAGATTACTTAGGTGAAAAAGTTACAAAAGCTGTTATTACTGTTCCTGCATACTTTAATGATGCACAACGTCAAGCAACAAAAGACGCTGGTAAAATCGCAGGTCTTGAAGTAGAACGTATTATCAACGAGCCAACAGCTGCTGCACTAGCATATGGTTTAGATAAACAAGATCAAGATCAAAAAGTATTAGTATTTGACCTTGGTGGTGGTACATTCGACGTATCGATCCTTGAATTAGGTGATGGTGTATTTGAGGTACTAGCAACTGCTGGTGATAACAAGCTTGGTGGGGATGACTTCGATGACGCAGTGATCGAGTACCTAGTAGCTGAATTCAAAAAAGATAATGGTATTGATCTTTCTAAAGATAAAATGGCAATGCAACGTCTAAAAGATGCAGCTGAAAAAGCGAAAAAAGATTTATCAGGCGTAACTTCTACACAAATTTCATTACCATTCATCACTGCTGGTGCTGAAGGTCCACTTCACTTAGAAGTATCTTTAACACGTACTAAATTTGATGAAATTACTTTAAGCTTAGTAAACCGTACAGTTGGTCCAGTACGTCAAGCTTTATCTGACGCTGGTCTTTCTGCTTCAGAACTTGACCAAGTAATCCTTGTTGGTGGTTCTACTCGTATTCCTGCAGTACAAGAAGCAGTACGTAAAGAAACTGGTAAAGAGCCTCACCGTGGTGTAAACCCTGACGAAGTAGTAGCAATGGGTGCAGCGGTACAAGGTGGCGTATTAACTGGAGATGTAAAAGACGTAGTATTACTAGACGTAACACCACTTTCACTTGGTATTGAAACAATGGGCGGCGTGTTCACAAAATTAATCGACCGAAACACAACAATCCCAACGTCTAAATCACAAGTGTTCTCAACTGCGGCTGATAATCAACCAGCAGTAGATATTCACGTATTACAAGGTGAACGCTCAATGGCAGCGGATAACAAAACATTAGGTCGCTTCCAATTAGCGGATATTCCACCAGCACCACGTGGTATTCCACAAATCGAAGTTACATTTGATATTGACAAAAACGGTATCGTTTCTGTTAAAGCGAAAGATCTTGGTACAAATAAAGAACAAACAATTGTCATCCAATCTGATTCAGGTTTATCAGAGGACGAAATTGAACGCATGGTTAAAGATGCTGAAGCAAACGCTGAAGCAGATACAAAACGTAAAGAAGAGGCAGACCTTCGTAACGAAGCAGACCAATTAGTATTCCAAGTGGATAAAACAATCACAGACTTAGGTGAACAAATCACTGAAGACGAGAAAAAATCTGTAGAAGATGCTCGTGATGAATTGAAAAAAGCACTTGAAGCTGGTGAATTAGAAGGTATTAAAACTTCTAAAGAAAAATTAGAAGGCGTATTACAACCACTAGTAATGAAAGTATACGAACAAGCGGCTGCAGCTGCACAAGCGGCTCAAGGTGGCGAAGCAGGACCAGATGCTGGCGCTGGTAACAAAGATGAAGATATCGTAGATGCTGATTTTGAAGAAGTAAAAGACGATAAATAATTTCAAATAACACAGTAAAGTGAAAAAGCCAAAGACCGCTTGCGGCTTTGGCTTTTCTCTTTACAAGATAAAAAATAAAAACAGAGTCAAAGTATTCAAGCCACTACTTTTAGATGCTCTAATACTAGAAGAGTGCGGAGCGGCATGAATTAGCTTTTCATATGATGAAAAAATAGAAGCAGTTTTTATAACTGCATGTTACAATAGATTTTATGCAAAAAGAGCGGAGTGTGAATCATGGAGAAACGCGATTACTACGAGGTGCTTGGTTTAACAAAATCGGCTTCAAAAGATGACATTAAAAAAGCATACCGTAAACTATCAAAGCAATACCATCCTGATCTTAACAAAGAACCAGGTGCAGATGAAAAATTCAAAGAAATCGCTGAAGCTTATGAAGTTCTAAGTGATGAACAAAAGAAAGCGCGCTATGACCAATTTGGCCACGAAGATCCAAATGCAGGTTTTGGTGGTGGCTTCGGTGGCGGAGGCGGCTTTGGCGGCTTCGAGGATATTTTCAGCTCATTCTTTGGCGGAGGTGGCCGTCGTCAAGATCCGAATGCACCACGCAAAGGCGATGACCTACAATATCGTATGAACATTAAATTTGAGGAAGCAATTTTTGGTAAAGAAACAGAAATTGAAATTCCAAAAGATGAAACATGCGATACATGTCATGGTTCTGGAGCTAAACCTGGTACGACACCTGAGACATGTTCAACATGTAATGGAGCAGGGCAAGTGAATCAAGCAGTAGACACACCTTTCGGTCGTATGATGAATCGTCGTGCTTGTTCGACATGTCATGGTACAGGTAAAATCATAAAAGAAAAATGTTCAACTTGTCGTGGGGAAGGTAAAGTCCAAAAACGTAAAAAAATCAAAGTTACAATCCCAGCAGGTGTTGATGATGGTCAACAAATCCGTGTTTCTGGGCAAGGTGAACCAGGTATCAACGGTGGTCCAGCAGGTGACTTATATATTATGTTCCGCGTACAAGGGCACAACGAATTTGAACGTGATGGGGACGATATTTATTACGAATTAAAACTAACATTCCCACAAGCAGCTCTTGGAGATGAAATTGAGGTTCCGACTGTCCACGGTAAAGTGAAATTACGTATTCCTGTAGGGACACAATCAGGTGCTCAATTCCGCCTAAAAGATAAAGGTGTGAAGAATGTACATGGCTATGGCACAGGTAACCAATATGTGACAGTCAAAGTTATCACGCCAGAAAAATTAACTGAAAAACAAAAGCAATTATTACGTGAATTTGCAGAAATTAGTGGCGATATTCCAGAAGAACAAGGAAGCTCACTGTTTGATAAAATCAAGAAAAAATTCCAAGGTGAATAATTAGAGGAGCTGAAGAGCTACGTGAAGTGGTCAGAATTATCGATTCATACGAAAGATGAAGCGGTGGAAGCAATTTCAAATATTTTGCATGAAGCAGGGGCTAGTGGTGTTGTAATTGAGGATTCTGCTGAATATGCGAAGCCACGCGAAGATCAGTTTGGTGAGATTTATGCGCTAAACGAGGATGATTTCCCAAAAGAGGGGGTTATCGTTAAGGCTTACTTATCGGAGTCTAGTTTTTTAAATGAAACTGTCGAAGAAATTAAAGCAGCTATTACAAATTTAACAAATTTCAATATCGATATTGGTCAAAATGTTGTATCCATTGTTGAAGTGAACGAGGAAGATTGGGCAACAGCGTGGAAACAATATTATCACCCTGTAAAAATTTCTGAACGCTTTACAATTGTACCAACATGGGAAGACTATACACCTGTTTCTACGGATGAATTGATTATTGAATTAGACCCTGGTATGGCATTTGGTACAGGTACGCACCCAACAACTGTCATGTGTTTACAAGGACTTGAAAAGGTCGTTAAAGAGGGTGATAAGGTTGTCGATATTGGTACTGGTTCAGGCGTTCTTTCAATCGGCGCAGCAATGCTTGGTGCTAAAAGCGTTCATGCGCTTGATTTAGACGAGGTAGCTGTACGTTCAGCACAGGAAAATGTTGCGTTAAACAAAGTAGACGATAAAGTGACGGTCTTCCATGGCAACTTACTGGATACGGTAAAAGAACCTGCTGATGTCGTTGTGGCTAATATTTTAGCGGAAATTATTATGTCCTTTACAGACGATGCATTCACGATAGTCAAACCAGGTGGACTATATGTCACTTCAGGCATCATTGGCGCTAAACGTGATGATGTGAAAGCTGCACTCGAAGCTTCTGGCTTTGTGATTGAAGAAGTATTACTGATGGAAGATTGGGTAGCCATTATCGCCCGTCGTCCGCAATAAATTGACGGAGGAAGCGCCAAATCGTGAGCCGAGTGCTTACGGTATGGCGTTTTCTTCATGTGAAGGAGCGAGCAATATGCAACGTTATTTTATTGAAACTGGCATTGAAACTGCGCGCATTACTGGAGAAGATGCACGCCATATTGGACGCGTGATGCGTATGAAGGAAGGCGAAGAAATCGTAGTTGTTGCTGAACATACAGCCTATATTTGTACCATTACTGCATTCGAAGGTGATGACGTGCTTGTTCAATCAACTGGCCGTACAATCACTTCACCAGAGTTGCCAGTTCATGTGACAGTGGCTTGCGGTCTACCGAAGGGAGATAAACTTGAGCTCATTACACAAAAAGCGACAGAGCTGGGCATGTATGCGCTATTACCATTTGAAGCCGAACGCTCCATTGTAAAATGGGACACAAAAAAGGGAGCAAAAAAGCAGGAGCGTCTGCAAAAAATTGCAAAAGAGGCTGCAGAGCAGTCCCATCGAACACATATACCTGTCATTTTCGAGCCAATAAGTTTTAAGCAACTAGTTGCGCAATTAGGAAAATTTGACGCTATTTTTATTGCGGATGAAGAGGATGCAAAGGTTGAAAAGCGCACAAGGTTTGCCGAGAAGCTGAAAAATGTTTATGATAAGAAGTCGAAATCAATCCTTATTATCTTCGGTCCAGAGGGTGGCATTGCGCGCAAGGAATCACAGGCGTTGCTTGAAGCGGGCGCACAAACGATGTCTCTAGGACCAAGAATTTTACGAGCAGAAACAGCGCCACTTTATGCACTGTCTGCAATATCTTATGAATTTGAATGAAAGAGGTGTTTAGCCTTGTCGAAAGTGGCTTTTCACACGCTTGGCTGTGCGTGAGTAAACTATATTATGATTGCGTACAAACTCAATAACGACAAGGCTTGAATGCTTGGGCAAAAACCACTTAAAATGAACATTTTTAAGTGGTTTTTTCACTTAAATAGTATCTTCGGGCAACTGAATTGCCTCGTTTCTCAATTAAATTTTTCTCCATCAATTCATGTAATAGAGCAAGTGTGCTACTACGTTTCATGTTGGTTAGGTTCTCTATTCAGTTCGATTTGCAGAACCATGTTCTCTAAGGTGATTCAAAACAATTTCTTCATAAGACTGATATAAGAATTTTTCACGATTATTAGCTTTGCGCTCCTGTACAGGTTTGTAAGCAAAATTATGAATGATACCATTTTTAAATGTGACGGATGTAATTTTTTTATCAGTCACAGTAATTTTACTAATAACGGATTGTATGAAATCTGTAAGCAATTCTTTTCCCACAATATCAAGTAATGCTCTATAGTCTATATCTCGACTATGGAACAACTCTTGTGTGATAAAAAAATGCTTGGCGTTATTTAAAAATGATTTGTCCATTCCGCTGGTATTAGTGGATTGATAGAAGTTGCTAAGTCCCTCATTTATTTTCTCCACTTTACTAATCAATTCGCGCTTTTTAAAAATGTAATCTTTTTCACTCATTGCCTCTTCACCAAATAAAAATAAATCTTCGAGGCGGCCAAGTGCTTTCTCGAATTTTTGCTTTTCCTTTTTTAGCTGATCCAGGGCAAAAGTGTTGTTGCTCGCTTCATTCTCCGATTCAATCGTGTATGGTTGCTCATTAAACCCGTCAATAAACATTAAGCGAGTATCTTGTAACGCTTCACGATCTATTCCCAAAACGTCTACAAATGCACTACCGCGTAATAGCATTCTTTCAATGTCTTTCAAGGCATGTTTAGGTGTCACTTTATCCTGAAGTCTAATTAGATTAGACACATAATTTAGTACGAAGGGTATAAGTGTAATATCACTCACAAAATTATTGCAGCTATTTGTGTTCTCTGTGAGTTTATTTGTCGAGCAAGTATAGCGAGAAGGGCGATAACCGTCTTTGCGTGCAGCATCTAATCCAGAAGTAAGTAACATACCGCATTTCCCACAATAGAGCATTTTGGAAAAGACATGCATGTGTATATTTGCTCGCTGGGCATCTCCCACACCTTTATAATTGTAGTCGAAGATAACCACTCACCAATCATTTCAAAAGAACAATATCATCGCGTTAACAAGATGATGACGGATATTCCATTCCTCTTTATTTTTTAAGCGCCTACTGCCTTCGCTTTGCCGCATATTATAACGATATGTTCCAATGTAAAAGGGATTGCGTAGTATATCTCTGACTGTTTTTGCAGTCCATTTCCCACCGCGCTTTGTTTTAACCATTTCGCTATTCAAACGAAAAGCAACCTTAGATGTAGAAGCGGATTTTTCGTACTGAACGTAAATGTAACGAACAACATTTGCTTCCTCTTGATCCACAACAGGAAACTTTGCTTCATCCGACCATACGTAACCAAGAGGAACAGTAGCGCCATTCCACAGTCCTTTACTAGCACGATCAAGCATAATAGTGAAAACACGTTCAGCTGTTATCTTACGTTCTAATTCGGCGAAGACTAGGATGATTTTTAACATCGCCTCACCCATAGCAGAAGAGGTGTCGAATTGCTCATTCTTTGACACAAAAGTAACGTTGTGTTTTTTGATCTCATCATACATTTCTGTAAAGTCTTTTAAGTTACGGGATATGCGGTCGATTTTCCAAACTAGCAAATGCGTAAATTCCCCTTGGCGTATGCGCTCCATCATTTGTTGATACTTTGGCCTGTCCGTATTTTTCGCAGAATATCCCGCATCCTCAAATATTTCGCATTGATCTATACCAAGTACATACTTCGCATAATTCATTAATTCTTGACGTTGAAAAGGTAAGGAATCCTTATCTATTTGGTGTAATGTACTTACACGTCATAGAGTGCTGCTTTTTTCACTACCACTATCACCTTTCATTCATAAGAAAAGAGCGAGACGTATATAAGCCTGCTCTTTTCACTTGTTATTCATTTGCAGATTAATCAATCCTACTTATGGTAAGAATCTCTCCTTATCCTGATTTCCCTTTTAGCTCTTCTGAAGCTGATAATGTTACCCCTTTTAATTCAGCCAATACTTCAAGGCGGTAGTTTTCAGCTTCTTCCTCTGCAATTTGCGCTGGTGTAGGTTCTAAAGAAGCGGCAGTTTCCGAATGCTTACCATAAATTGAACCAAACAATGCCATAAGCTCATTGCGTGTGGCAGCGGGCAACTCCATATAGCCCATCATAATATCAATCTCTAGTGCGGATAGATTGTACCTTCGAGCTTTCTCATCTAAAGAAAATGTCTCTTTTTCTACAAACATCGAACCCTCACCAGTACGAAGCCAATTCTCATTTGCATTGAATTCTGAATGAAGCAATTTGATATGTTGATCAGTTACATTCCGTATTCCGTTTTCAATATTAAAGTACATGAAATTATTCAAACTTATAGCCGATGTGACGGTGGCAACGTTAATTCTTTTTGAAAGGGGGCGGGGCAGTGAATATGATTTATGACATTAAAGATGAAGTGGTGTTCGATGGCATGGTGACTAAGTTAGGCGAAATGACGGAGCAGGAGCAGCAGGGTTTTATGATTTTGCTCCAAGAGTACCTACGCCAGTGAAGATTCTAGAAGTGATAGGGAATGTGGTGAAGGGTAATTTAGAACGCCCTACGTGGGTAGATTATAGCGGAGTTTTTAAGGGGCAAGCTATTGTATTTGATGCTAAAGAAACCAAGATTAAAAATTTCCCTTTGAAAAATCTAACGAAAGGTCAGTACGAGTTACTTAGGTCTTGGCATTACAAGGGAGCGAACGCATTTTTAATAGTCTGTTTTCGGATTGAGGGGAAAAACGAACCGGAGATTTATTACCTCAAATTCGAGCAGTTAGAAGTGGCTTGGATAGGTCAAAACAATGATGGTGCTAAATCTATACCGCTTCAATTTTTCAGAGATCATTGCGTCCGAATCAAATCGGGCATATATGCGGTGCATTATTTAGAAGCGGTAGGGGGTGCGTGATGACTGAACCTTATTGGAATGCTAAACATGGTGGGTATCTCAAGTGTCCTGTAAAGGAATGTAATCATATAGGTATCGTTATTACGAAAGCGCATTGTCGTTTAGTGCATGGAATGACTCGCGAAGAAGTACACAAGCAATATGGACTTCCTAAAGGTGTGTCAAAGCTCAATCGTAAACAAATTGAAAAAATGAAAAGGGTGTAAGGGGGAAATTAGCTAATGATAGATATTACAAGCAAGAAAGTCGTAACAACACGAAAGGAACATCAATGTTTTGGTTGTGTGGAGGCAATAAACAAAGGTGCAAGCGCAGTCTATGTTATAGCAAAAGAAGATGAGCAGCGCACACGGTTTATTCAAAAAAATACTATTGTAATGGACGTGCCTGACACTTTTAGATTTTCTACAAAAATCGAAGTTTATAGTAACGGAGAGGGCATTTGCGATTTAATTATGTCACAAATTTTAACAAGAGGTCCTGAATTGTGGGAAATGGGAGATGCTTTTTATCGCATCGGCTTCAACGATGAAGGTAACACAGAGCAACAATTACGAAATTTATGCGATGAGTTAATAAATCGTGGATTAGTTGATTGGGTTAAATAGGCATAATGAAATTCGTTTCAGAAAGATTTTATTCAGTAAAGGAGTGTGAAAAATGAACATTGAAGCGATATATCAAAATGCAGAGATTACAAGCACATCGGTATGCGGTAGGCACTTCAATCGTGTAGCAATAAGTTATGACGAATTTGCATTTTTAACAGAATTAACAGGTGCAGGAAATCCGTATAAGGGTTACGGGGATGATTTTATAGAGATGGATTATCACGGTGAATTTATACCATTAATTGAAAATGCACGTGATGCAGCTTTCCACAGAGAAGAACAAAAACTAATTGAGCAAGATGAAATAACAGCATGGAAAGCAATGAATGGCTTATTAGAGGATGAAGATGAAAATTACTATCATGGTTAAATTATCAAATTTTTATATGGTTATCAGCTGATAATTGCAATATTTTTACTAAATAATTGTTCGGGAGAGAAAATGATGAAAAGACAGTATGCATTAGTCAGTGTTGTGGGAATTTCAGAAGATAAATTTCAAGAGTATTTAGCTGAATTCATCAATAAGATGAGCCAAGAAAATAAATCTAACTTTGGTGCAACTGTATTTGGACTAGATGAAAAATACGGTAGAGAAATCGAAGAAAGCAACTGAACAATATGAAAGGTAAATGACAATGTATAAAAAATAAATAGTGGCCTAAATTCTTACAATTATTGACGAATGAATATTTAAGCTCGTTTTGGATAATGATACGAATAAAATCCTGGTACCTACACAATAAATTTAAATTTGGAGGGATTGTATGTTAGAGGTTGAACTAGATATATTTTCAGGAAGAACCAATCCAAAATGGGTTTTATCAGAGGAAGAAGAGAAGGAACTGCTTAATATAATACTTTCTGATCCAACAGAAATTTCACCGGTGTATACGCCCGAAGAGCAGTTTGGCCTTGGCTATCGTGGGTTGATTGTCCGAGAAATCAAAAGTGATGAGGGTATTTGGAACAAGACCAATCGAGCCTTGGAGAACACAATACCTAATGAGTTCCGGGTTGGGAGTAAACCATCTAAGCAAACTGCTGCTGAGTGGCTTTTGAAAACGTATGAAAAACAGAGAAGTATAGTATCAGATGAACTCCTGGAATTGGTTTCGGAGGGAGTTGTTTTATTACCAACACCTAAGAAAATTATTGGGACAACTGATGATGATGAAATTTCTCGATCCATTAGATGGGAGACTTGCCATTCTAATTATTTTAGTGGTAGGGATCATTCTATTTTTAATAATAGACACAACGTAAGACATAGTAATTGCTATGCCTATGCAGCGAATAACCCTGGTACTGGTCGCTATACGCTTCCGGGGCTACAAGGAGGCCGCCCAATTATAAACCCTTCTCGTAGTGAAATGAATGGGGCTCTATTTGCCGATGGTTGGACTCACCACAGTTGTTGGCCAAGTGCACAAAAAGTATTGATTATTGCAGCTGTGATTAAGCCAAGCGCACCTTGGGATTTTCACTTCTATCGATGTACCCAAAATGGGCCTGATTGGGAGTGGGGACACAAACCAGGAGCAACTTTGGCTACGGATTTAGATAATAGTAGGAGGCGTATAAGTAATCCTGAAACATGTAATAGAGGGTTATATACGGACTTCTGTGGTTATTTTTATCATAATGGTCCAACGGTAACCGTCAAATGTGACACTCAATGCTATCCATGATTTTGGTTAACAAATAATTTGGTGGGAAACTTCATTTAAATTAAAGGAGGTTTATTAGTTAAATCTCCTTTTTAGAGAATTTTCTAGTCGATTACCCCATTTTCACTAAAAATAATTGTTACACCCAAGTTTTCTGAAATGAGAGGTTAGCAGTGACAATAAAATCATTAAAAATAAGTTGTTATCTTACGCAAGCAACAGGCTTAATTTTTACAAAAGGTGCTTAGAAGTGAGATTTCAAAAAAGAACATGAACAAGTCTTTTTGCTGTGATGTGGAGAGATCTTATGTTGCATATAATAGATAGTATTTAGTTGCTGAACAATATGAGAATCGTGTCTGAAATATATTGTTCAGTGTGCGAAACGTTTCCCTATAAATGTTTATTCATGAAATGGGAGGGCTGTTATTACAGCCACAACTGATTAACCGAAATTCGGAATGAAAGCCGTCATGTTGAGCTGAAACGAATTATCTGATACTCCTACATGCATGAACTGGTAATAGACAGGATGTGTATGAAGCTAGGTAAAGTCGGCTGAAGAGTACCTAAGTTGCTAAGAAAGGATAAGGTACTTAATAGGTCGGGATGCTATAAAATATCTATGGTGAGAATGCCCATTAGGGCTGACGAACTTGCGAATGTAAGGGTCTAGACAATAACTATGATTGAAAAACATAGTCTGATTTATTCAGAGTTAAACACCGAAAAGTAAGATTACTGAATATGAACTTCGGGATATTCGACAAGGAGAATATAGTTTAACAGGCTTATAGCAAGACCTAAGGATATATGGAAAGCTAGGTTAATCGGAACGTTGTAAGCAAGGAACATCCATTTAACGACTATTATCGGGATGGTGGACATAAGGCATATGCCGAAATTTCTTTATCCTTGTGAAAGTAGGGGCACAGTACCAATGAAGCGAGTAATGACCGTGGAGGGATAGCCCCAAGTCTTGTTCTTTGAAAACTAAATCAACTAAATGAAACTCACAAGGTCGAGTAAGATGATGGGACTTTTCTTATGAAAGGGGCAACACACCATCGGTGAGTACAAACTACGACATGCAGAATATTATGATATGCAAAGTATATTTGATGACTTTTACGAAAGAAGTAAGAATAATGCAACCAAAGGTTTAAATTTATACGAACATATTATATCTAAAAATAATATTCTACTAGCTTATCGGAATATTAAGGCTAACACAGGTTCAAAAACAGCTGGTACAGATGGTATCACCATAGAGCAATATAAAATAGAAGATGTTGAAACATTTGTGGACGAAATAAGAACAACATTAAAGAACTACAAACCTCAAACGGTCAGAAGAGTAGAAATACCAAAACCAAATGGGAAAACCAGACCACTAGGGATTCCGACCATGAGAGATAGACTTATACAACAAATGTTTAAACAAATACTAGAGCCAATCTGTGAAGCTAGATTTTACAACCATTCGTATGGCTTTAGACCAAATAGGTCAACTCATCATGCAATGGGGAGATGTCAATTCCTTGCTAATATTGCATTAAATCAACATGTAGTAGACATAGATATAAAAGGTTTCTTTGATAATGTCAGTCACTCAAAACTGTTAAAACAAATGTACAGTATAGGAATTTGTGACAAAAGGGTATTAAGTGTAGTATCAAAAATGCTAAAAGCCCCTATAAAAGGTATAGGAATCCCAACAAAAGGAACTCCGCAAGGAGGGATTCTCTCACCTCTTCTATCCAATGTTGTATTGAACGATTTAGATTGGTGGATAAGCAATCAATGGGAAAATATGAAAACCAATTCCAATTATAAAGAAAGAAAAAATAAAGTTTACATGATAAAAAGAACTACGACCTTAAAGGAAATGTATATCGTGAGGTATGCAGATGACTTTAAGATATTCACAACATCCCATAAAAATGCTACCAAAATCTATCATGCAGTTAAAGGTTATCTCAAGAATTACTTACATCTTGACATTTCCAATGAAAAATCAAAGATCACCAACTTACGGAGAAGAGCATCCGAATTTCTTGGATTCTCACTCAAAGTAATCAAAAAAGGAAAGCGATATGTAGCCAATACACACGTTATGGATGATAAAGTGAAAACAATTCTGCAAAAAGCCAGAAAGTTAATTCATGAAATCCGAAAAAATCCAACAGCTAAAATGGCTATGAATTATAACGCATATGTTCTTGGAATAAAAAACTACTACAAGATAGCAACGCATGTGAATACTGACTTCTCTGAAATAGCCTATCGGCTTTCTCGAACCTTATACAATCGACTCAAATCTATTGGGAAATATGGAATACCAATTAAACCCTCAGGAACATATAAAAGGTTTAACAAAAATAATTATAAGACATTTGAAATAGAGGGAATACACCTTTTCCCTTTAGCGGATATAAAAACTGTGAACAGTAGAAATTTTAGTCAAGACTTATGCAACTATACAAAAGAAGGAAGATTACAGCTACATAAACAGTTAAAAAGTGACGTAGCTATTGAAATAAATAAACTACTAAAAAGAATTCCTTATAGCGATAATCTTGAATATGTAGATAATCGAATTTCAAGATACTCTATGCAATCAGGTAAATGTGCGATAACAGGAGAATTCTTAGTGGCTGAAGAAGTTCATTGTCATCACAGAATCCCTCGACATATGGGTGGTACTGATGAATTCAAGAACCTCGTAATAGTGCATAGAAATGTTCACAAATTAATCCACGCTACAGAAACAGAGACGATTGAACGATATAAGAGCCTTCTCCGATTGGATGGTAAACAATTGGAGAAATTAAACCAATTTCGTAAGAAATGTAATTTAGTTGCTTTAGTCTAAAAGGATAAGATGGAACGCCTAATGCGGTGAAAGCTGCACGTTGGGTGTGGAGCAGGGGAAAAGATGGAGATAACTTCAAAATCTTACCTATTGCTATAAAGGAAGCGTGCATAAATATGAAAAGAAAAAAGGAGTAATTCCTGCGCAAAAGGTTAATCACTCCTAACTACGAAATCTATTTTTTTGAAGTTTTGAAACAAAGAGAGTCTTTATATCTCTAGACAATTGGACTTAACATTTTAAGGATAATAGAAGCATTTACGTTAGTTTGTGTGCCTCCTGCCAAAGTTTGAAGGATTACTGCTGCAGCGGAGGAATGATTTCTAAGTGTAAGTATACCGCCGGATGGTATAGCAATTATTGCCTGGCCAGTATTTTGTTGAGTACCAGCCCCTGAACCATAGACTGTTTCTGGAATCGGTACACCATTTAAAAATAATGTGAATTGGTTAGGTTCAACACCTGATACGCTGAAAGTAACCTCGTAGATTCCTGGTCTAGTAACAAAAATTTGAGAGGTTCCTGGAGCATGCGTAATTCCCGGAGTAACTATACCTGTTGAATCAAAAATAATATCTGCTTCTACAGCTACAGTTTCAGGACCTAGATTATATATATATCCATATTCGCAAAGACCACTACATGCTGTTGGTGTTGCAGGGGGAATAGCGCCAGTAATTCCACAGAGATCAACGGCTGTGAATGGTCCTATTTGGCTTCCACATAAACAGGAACGTTTATTACAGTTACTACAGTTATCCATTTTTTCACCTCCATTTGTAGTATTTTATTCGAATGAAATATGGAGTAAAGGGCAATAGGCTAACTATCAACTAATAATTTAAAAAGTTCATTATTGATTTTTTATTTAAAAGGAAGTTGGTTTACATGATTAAAATTAATTTATATAAATGTGAAGTTACTGCACATTTTGAGGTTTTTGTAAAAAAAGGATCACTTCCGTTTCAGAAAGTGATCAAATGTTAAGATTGTTATAATCAAGAAACATTAGGAGTATAGATTCTCAAGGAGTAATAGGAGTAACGGAAAACATTTCGACAGGTCACTTTCATTATATGTACTAAATAGAGATTAAGTTAGGCGTTACTCCATTTTAAATTAAAAAAGCTGCAGTGGGGAAATCTCTGCAGCCTTGAGGTAGTGTGAGAACACTATAGACAATCTCATTTTGTCCAGATTTTAGTTTATTTATACTCAAAACAGTGTGTAACGATAAAACGTAACGGTCATTGGGGTTAAATGAACATTTCATTGACTAGAAATTGTTCGAAAATGAATTTAATTACTGAACATTTTGAAGATCAATCGAAAGATTTGGAATGGTGGGATAGCAAAAAGCAATTACAGTATGGGGCGATGCAAAAGCAGCTATCCCGAAACTAATATATGTAATGGGGTTTAATACCATTCCAACTGTATGAAAAGAATTTCTAAGAGACAAATGGGATTACTAAACAATTATTAAAGGGTCACTCGTAGGAAAGTGACCCAAACCAACAAATCCGAAGGTGCCAAGTTAAGCGAAATTAGCTTAACACTACTATTTATATGAATGGATAACTAGGTTTGTATAGTTCATTGCCTTTGAAATAGATTTATAAAGTAAAAAACTGCGGCGTTATTAAACACTACGGTAAACAAGGGTCACATAGGGGAGTGGCCCACACATGTACGAATGGTTGAAGGATTATCGCAAGCTTGAGGAAGAAATAGCATACCTTGATTTTAATCTTAGTAAAACCAAACGTGAATTAAACCGCTGGGAGAACGTAAAAGACTTAGGTAAGTATAAGTTAGAAGCCAAGTCACTCGGGGCGAATGTAGAAGAAAAAATAGAAGCAATCGAATATGAAATGGCTCATAAAATTAACGACCTACATGATTTAAAGAAGCTCATTTGTACATTTAATGGGCTTGAATATAAAATCCTTTATCGTAAGCATGTGGAAGGCAAGACACTTGAAACAATTGCAAATGAATCAAATTACAGTACAAATTACATCAAGATTAAGCACGCAAACATCATGCGTATGATGGAGTATGCTCAAAAAGTTTCATCAAAGTAAGGTATTAAAATAGTACCTTACTAAGTAGAGGCTGAAACTATTGGAAAACCATTATATGATAGTAATATCAAAAAGCGTACGGAAATGAGTACACAAAATTTCCTTACAATAATAAGCACGTTCACTTGTACGTGTATTCTGGAAACAAGCATAGGAGACTACTAAATTGGGTAGTGACCCCTTAAAGTTAGAGTTTTATTTATGCAGCTAATCGGCTGGCATGAGTTCGGTATTTTACCGGGCTCATGCCGGCCAATTTTTGTTTTATTCGATTGTTATTAAAGTAATCGATATACTTCTCTATTTTCTTCTTTAATGCTTCATAGGAGATTAATTCTTCTCCGTAATACATTTCTTGTTTGAGTAAGCCAAAGAAGTTCTCCATGGTCGCATTGTCTGCACAGGTTGCTTTACGAGACATGCTTTGGAAAATCTTGTTTCGCTTTAATGTTATCACCCATAAATGATGTTGATAGTGCCAGCCCTGATCCGAGTGAATCGTTGTACGGTATTGGGCATGTTCTTGAATAATTGGGAGTGCTTGTTTCAATGAGTCTATTACGAAATCAAGTGTAGGGCGTTTAGACATACTAAAGCCCAGTATTTCACCGTTATATAAATCCATAATCGGACTTAATAGAGTTTTTCGTTGTTTGTACATTTGAATTCTGTTACGTCTGTCACAAGTTTTTGTAGGAAGTACGTTGTATGGAAACGGCGGTTTAATCTATTCTTCGCGACTTTCCCTACAGTACCTTTATACGATTTATAGCGAGATTTACGCACGAATTTCACGCATTTTAAATTCAATTCACTCATAATTCGCTGTACTTTTTTATGATTGATTTTATGTCCTTGTCCCTTTAATTCCGCATGAATGCGACGATATCCATATCGCCCTTCATGTTGCTCAAAAGTCTCTAAAATCAACGTTTTCCACTCTTGATCTGGATTTTCATTCTTCATTTGCTTGATGTGATAGTGATACGTTGCTTCTGGAATATCGACTTGTTTAAAGATGTCTTTTAATCTGAACCCTTCTTCTTTGAGTTCAAAGGCGATTGCTGCTTGTGCTTTTCGAGGAAGGCATCCGGGTTCTCTCGAAAAGCCTTCAACTTTTTTAAATACGCAACCTCTAGACGAAGTCGTTCATTTTCACGTTCTAACTGCTCCTCACGAGACATTGGTTTTTCTGCTTTTGTCAATGTAGCTTTTGTTTTTTTAGACATAGATGGCCTTCCCTTCGCATGTTTCAGGCCTTCTACTCCTTCTTTTAAAAACTTACTGTTCCAAGTTGCGATTAAACTAGGTTGATTCAATGTTAAATCGAATTGCTGGTATCTTGGTAAGAAGCACCTGTTTGTTTCATAAAGTTTAATACATCTAATTTGAATTGAACAGGATATTCTTCATGGTTTGTTTTCCGTTGTAAACCTTTTTCTCCAAAAGCTTTATGTAGTGAACCCCAAAAGATAGACTTTAACCAGAATGATTTTCTCCATTCTGGTTTTTCTTTTATGCAGCCAATCTTTCACGATAGGTGACTGGACTACATCCAAATTTACTCTTTATTCGCTTGTAATTATAGTAGTAAATATATTGATTAATTGCTTGTTTTAGTTCTTCAAAACTAGTATAGATAACTCCGTGATACATTTCTTGTTTTAATAAGCCGAAGAAGTTTTCCATTGGCGAATTGTCTAAGCAGTTTCCTTTTCGAGACATGCTTTGGAATATTTGATTGTGCTTCAGTAGATTGGCGTATTGTTTCATCTGATAGGCCCATCCCTGATCTGAATGAATTTATTGTCTTAATAGTAGAGGGAAATCTTTATACAATATTAATACCCGCACTTGCAGTACCTTCAACTGAGATATTCAATGCAGGAGGATTTATTATTGATGAAATGTAAAATACCATTAATAAACGATCCCCAACCGATACTGGTACAGGCTCAATATTTGCTGAACCAAAAGTTATTCCTGCTAGAACTCCAGCGACAGGAGGAGCTAAATCAACACGTGCATTTGTAGCAGTGAAGATGTTACTTCCTACAGGAGCACGATAGATTTGAGCTGTTATAGTAGTAAGCCCTCCTCGGTTAAAATTTAAAAAGTAATTATATGCTGCGGAAATAGCAGTAATATTACCATTGCGTGGAACTGAGAAAGCTTCGCTTAAAAGTCCAGTTAAGTCTATTGTATTGTCTAAAATAGGCACACCATTAATAGCAGTACCGAATCCTATAAGACTAGCCGTTAATCCAAAGGCAGGCCCTATAGTAACTACAGATGTTGAACTTCCCGAGGAAAAAGGGATTATTGAACCGCTGTCGTTTTCTTCGCCACTTTCAATTTCAAAGTTTATACAGTTTATATTTTTTGCCACAAAGGGTCCAAAATTTTCACATTCTATTTGTGGTGATAAACAATTACAACTTCCATTATTTATGCACACAATTTTCCCTCCTTTCATCTTATGCTATGTGGAAGAAAGTAAGTGGGGGAGGGTTATTAACTCAATGGATTGTTATTTATTTGGTGGAGTTCTATAACTGGTTAAAAGAACGTGATGGCCTTCCACAATCAATAGTGCATGTTGAACCATCGTTAGGGAATTGGTTGGAGTGGTGATTTCTTAACGCAATTTTTTATGGTTTTTGCGTTAACTTCTTTTTGAATAGATATGTGAGTGGAGATAAAGAAAAGACCACTCATCATGGGCGGTTTTCTTATATGTTTTTTCATGTTCCTATTATCATTACAAGTCATGCTGTTTTAGGTGGGAAAATTGAGTTGTGAATTGAGGTATCATGAGCGTCTCGCTTAATTATACAATTTGCGATTAATCTATGTTAGTCAAATAGGTGGAAGCCCGTCCCAACAACAACTATTAGAATAGAATAATACAGTTGGAGGTGAGAAATTGAATTTTTATAACTACTATAATCGTAGATGTCGTAAATGTTGTAAATGTAATATAGATGTTTGCTCTTGCAGTAAAGTTTGCAGACTACCTAGAGTACACATAGGACCAATCAAGGCTATCGAATCTAAGGTGCTATTATCAGTAAATCATATTTATGTAGCAAATTTTAATGAAAATACAGTTTCTGTAATTGATGGAGCAACCAATACAGTAGTTGCTACCATTCCAGTTGGAGTCAATCCAGCAGGGGTAGGTGTCAATCCTTTAACCAACCGAATTTATGTGGGGAATTTGAATAGTGATGATGTTTCAGTAATTGATGGTAAAACTAATACATTGATTACTACTGTTCCTGCTGGGGATGGAGCAAGTGCGGTCGCGGTCAATACCGCTACAAATACCATATATGTAGCAAATTTTAATGATAGTACAGTTTCCGTGATTGATGGAGCAACCAATACAGTAGTTGCTACCATTATTCCTGTCGGAGGTTTGTCACTTCCAACTGGAGTAGGTGTCAATCCTTTAACCAACCGAATTTATGTAGCAAATTTTAATTTTGATATCGTTTCAGTAATTGATGGGTTTACTAATGCCGTGATAACTCAGATTCCAGTCGGAGTGAATCCGTTCAGAATAGGGGTCAATCCAAATACTAATCGTATTTATATATCAAATTTCACTAGTAACACTGTTTCCGTAATTGATGGAACAACCAATACAGTGATTGCTACTGTTCCTGTCGGGACTACTCCAGGTGAAGTGGCAGTTAATATAGCTACGAATAATATTTACGTACCAAATCGTGATAGTGATAATGTTTCCGCAATTAGTGGATTAACAAATACTGTGTTTGCTACCATTCCAGTTGGAGATAATCCAAATGGTATAGGAGTTAATCCATTAACTAATATAATTTATGTTACAAACCAGAATGATAATACAGTTTCAGTAATTAATGGCGTAACTAACACGGTGATTACTACGATTTCAGTCGGAGCTCGTCCATTTTCAGTAGGTGTCAATCCGTAAGGCGAGTTTACTTGTTCAATTCTTTGCGTTTGAAGAAAATAACACATTTACACTCCAATTAAATTATTCAGAAAAGCTTTTAATCCTTTGAGTATAAGGAAATGTGACTTTTTTAAAGACATGGTTCTAGATTTTTTAGAGGAAAAACCGATAAAACAAAACGATGATGTTAGAACAATCCAATAGAAGAAATAACTAATTAAAACTATTTCTTCTTCAACTAAACCAGCTAATAGATTGTCAATAAAAATCTTTTAAATTAAAAAACACTTCATGCTATACTAAAAAGCGCAACCCAAATAACCCTCCGAATTCGATTTGGAAGGTTTTTGTTGTATTTGAAAATGCTGTCACTACATGGTTTCTTGGAATGGTGTTTTCGTTTTTAAAATCGCATAAATCCAATGTAAAAGCTTATTTGCACAAGCAATAATGGCTACTTTATATGGCTTTCCTTCCTCACGTTTTAAATCGTAGAAGGCTCGTAATCGCTTATTTCGTGCGATAGTTTCAGGTGTTGTTTTCTTTTTCCGACTATCTCGAATAGAACAACGAACAGCTGTATAAAGCATGTGGCGAAGCATAGCCGAGCCGCGTTTAGTAATGTGATTTTTCGTGCCTTTAAAGCGACCTGATTCAAACACACTGGGATCTAGTCCTGCAAAGGCTACTAACTTTTTCGGATGATTAAACCGATCAATTTCTCCGATTTCTGAAATAATCGTTGCAGCGATTTTTTCACCAATACCGGGAATTGATTGGAGTAATTCATATTCTTCAAGTTGTGCCGCTAACTCATCAATCTCACGCTCCAACGTAGAAAGTTGTTGGTGGTACACTTGAAGTAAATCAATATACATATTCAAACTGACTAGAAGACTTTGATAAAGAGTTGATTGAAATGGATTGCGTTCTGCAGCTCCGATTAATTTTTCCGATCTTTCAAGCGCCCAATTAAACGAACGTGCTTTGCAATGTGTATCAATGAATTGTGCGATCTCTTCTACCCCTGCTTCTTTAACTGATTCAGAAGTAGGGTAAGCTTGTAAAGTTTTTATGGAAATCTCAGCGTATAAATCGCCAAAAACTCCTTTGTACTCAGGGAATATTTGATCTAATACGGCTTGAAATTGAAGCTTTGTTTGAATCATAATTCCCGTCATATTTTCATGTTGCCTTGTTAGATGCCGAAGGTTTAATAACTGTACACCACGCTTTTTCTGAGGCGCTAAATCCTCTTTGTAATACAGTTCGCCTAAGTGATAAGCATCAATGGCATCTGTTTTGGTTTTTCGCAAGCTAGAACTTTTTGCTCGGTAAGATACCAGTGGATTTACGATAATGACAATGTATTCTCTTGCTTCTAAAAACTGTACAACTGGGGCATGATAGTGACCTGTTGATTCCAAAACAACAGGTGGCTTCATTCCTGTTTGACGCTCTAAATCTAATAAATAAGAGTGTAACTCTTCCAATCCATCCACCGTATGATCAACTTTCACGCTGCTTTTATAGGGCATTTTTTTATCCAAGAACATTTGAACCTGACTTTCACCTTTTGCGACATCCAGACCAACTACTGGATTCATAGTTTATCTCCTCCTAAGGTAGTGTATTGACCGGTAACCTCTATCTAGCTTGTTATTCATATCTTCGCTTGTTATACGAGATCGTAATGTCCCAACCAGCCTAATCATGTGTTAACAAGTAGAGGGCGAACAGTTTAGTTGTCGGGATCTAGTCCCACGGGTGCTTCCGTTCGACCCCGGCTACTATCAATCTATAAATTGAATAAAAAATAGTCAACCAGATTACTCTGGCTGACCTTATAATACGAAGCGGGGCTTTAGTTGAAGAAGCCTTTCTTACTTAAAAAATGTAAATTAAGACCACTCCGTGATGGGTGGTTATTTTTTTGTCTTTAAGAGAGTAATTGTATATAGAAGAAAGACCGCCTTTTTAGGGGCAGCCTTAGAAAAAAACAGGCGACTTTGGGCGACCAAAAAGCGACCAACTTAATGAAAAAATCTAATTTAGATTACTTTTAGATGTAGTATAATGAAATATAGAAAAGCTAAAACGCAGTAAAATCAACGCTTTTAGAAGTATTTAGAGTTCCGTAGACCTTAATTTTAAAAACTATTCCTTTTTTCATCCAATTCCATGTCCAATGTATAAAGCTGACTATTGGAGAGATGTTTTTTCTAGCATAAATACTTAGAGTTATATAAAAATTAATTTAGAAAATGTAATATTCAACATTTAGATAACCGTTGTTAGAATAGTTCCTATCCGACGAATAATTTTTGTGCCAAAGCTTTAACTATCACGTTCCTCTAACCAGTTATAAAAAGGCACTGGGCGTTCCTTAGACGGTGTTTCTTCTATAGATGATGAATTATCGACTTCTTATCTAAACGCTCAACAGCCCTACTATATGCCCCTACAAATACGGCTCTTAATGTACTAGCAACTGTCAGTACACCTTCTTTAATATGCATAGCAATTTAGATTTAATGTAAGGATAGAATTTATGTTTGTAGTAGACCAGGTAATTTAGATAATTGGTTAGAATGGTAATCGCTAAGAGTGAGGGGTTTCTGATGAAAAAACGGTTTTAGTCAAACAGATGTACTCATAGCGATTCCCCCTTACGGTTTAGTATTCACTCAATAAGTTTAATCTATACAATTATTTAGTTTAAAAAGAGATATGTAATAACTCAAGATACAAAATAATAATCCAAATAATGTGCAGTATAGTATTAGCTTGATTTCCAATACTAAACCTGTTTCAAAAATCTTAGGAAGGAGGTTTTCATAAGTGAAATTTCTTACATGGGGTGCGATTGGAGCTGCTATTTTTGGTGTAGCTAGAGGATTGCAAAATGGTACTCTTCAACAGTTCACAAAAAATATTTCGAACAAATTAAATCTACAAAATGCACAACAAATGATGCAACCATTACAACAAATGACTCAGCCGTTACAACAGATGAACCAATCTTCTCAACAGACGAAACAACCCCAACAACAAACAAATCAATTTTCACAACAAATGACTCAACCATTACAAGCTGTAACTAATAATTTAACTGGTAATTCATCAAAATAATAAGTTATAAGTTCAATTCTTTTTCTATAGACCTGAACAAATATTGTTTTAGTCTATAGGTTATTACATAAATTAAAAAGGACCAATCGCTATGCCTTTGAGGGAGACTTGTGAGAGTTCGACAGGGAACTTCATAACGATTGGTAATACAAAATTAAGTATTTACATTGTATGTTTTATTTAGACTCGCAAAATATTTCATTTTTACGATGAAACTTTTGAATAAAAGTTTTAAGGGTGATTTTTTTAAAATCTAACTTTTTTGCCGCTTAAGAAATATCGTATGCATAAAAATAATTTGGACAATAATAAGAGAATAAAATTTCCTTAAATGGGGTGAATTACAAATGTTTGAAAAGGTTAAATATATGTTATCTATTTTCAGTATTATTATTATGTTTTTCACTTTTGAAGATGTGTATGCAAATTCTCAACTGCCTACTTTTGAGGAAAAATTCACTGAGGGTGGATATAAATCCGTAGAAGAAGCGGTTAAAGAATTCGAAATCATTTTAATTGTGAAGTAAAGCTACCGACAATTTTGCCTTCTATTCCTTTTACGCATAATTTCGGGAAATTTGCTGAGGATGATAAATATAATATGAATGATAGCTTAGAAATAAGGTTTGTTAATAAAGATATCAGGGAAAATATATTTAAAATTGATATTCGCTCATTAAAAAATAAATTGGAATTTGAAGGTGAGAAGTATACACTTCAAGATGGGAACAAAGGGATTTATATTGAACACCAATTGTTTAGTTTTTTTGTCTTTGAAAAAAACAATTTGCAGTATATGGTCGGAATTCATAAAAAAGTAGCCAACTCTGCAACACCTGAAATATTAGTTGAAATTGCAAATTCAATTTAATATGGTTTTTAAAATAAAGTTGTTTAAAATGAGCATAAATCTTCATTGCCATTTTAAACAACTTTATTTTAATTGTTAACGTATAAAGAGATACATTCGCTAAAGCATTAAAAAATAATTTTTCCCTAAATGTCCCTGCTCTGCTATTCTTCCATTTTAGGGAAATGAGATTTAGACGTACATAACAAAAGTAATTAGTTATCTGTTAATTTTAATTATTAGTGAATCGTTTCACAAAAAACTTAAAAGTACTGATTTTAAAAGGTTTATGTTATCATAAATCACGTATCTAAAATAACGGATCAATAAATAAAATGTTAAGTTACAAAGTGTAATGTGAAATTGAAAGGATGAAATAATTATGAGCAAAGGGCGTACGAAAACCGTAGCTCTGAATACGTTAGGTTGTAAAGTAAATCACTACGAAACAGAGGCAATTTGGCAGTTATTTAAAGATGATGGTTATGAACGAACTGAGTTTGATCGTCAAGCTGACGTTTATGTCATTAATACATGTACAGTAACAAATACGGGTGATAAAAAATCGCGTCAAGTGATTCGTCGAGCAATTCGCCAAAACCCAGATGCAGTTATTTGTGTTACAGGTTGTTATGCCCAAACGTCTCCTGCGGAAATTATGGCGATTCCTGGCGTAGATATTGTTGTAGGAACACAGGACCGCACGAAAATGCTTGGCTATATTGAACAATATCGCGATGAACGCCAACCGATTAATGCAGTACGTAACATCATGAAAAATCGTGTGTACGAAGAATTAGACGTACCTGCGTTTACTGACCGCACACGAGCATCACTAAAAATCCAAGAAGGTTGTAACAACTTCTGCACTTTTTGTATTATTCCATGGGCACGTGGCTTAATGCGATCTAGAGATCCTCAAGAGGTACTTCATCAGGCTCAGCAATTAGTAGATGCTGGTTATCTTGAAATTGTACTAACAGGAATTCATACAGGGGGCTATGGTCAAGATTTAAAAGACTACAACCTTGCACAATTGCTGCGTGACTTAGAGATAAATGTTAAAGGGTTAAAACGCTTACGTATTTCTTCAATTGAAGCAAGTCAGTTAACAGATGAAGTGATTGATGTGTTACGTGAGTCAAATATTGTTGTTAATCATTTACACATTCCGATTCAATCGGGCTCAGATACTGTATTGAAACGTATGCGTCGTAAATATACAATGGAATTTTTCGGTGAACGTTTAACAAAATTACACGAAGCACTGCCAGATTTAGCAGTTACTTCTGACGTAATTGTTGGATTCCCAGGTGAGACAGAGCAAGAATTTATGGAAACATATAACTTTATTCGCGACCATAAATTCTCTGAACTACATGTCTTTCCATTCTCACCACGAACAGGTACTCCAGCTGCACGAATGGAGGACCAAATCGATGAGGACATTAAAAATGACCGTGTTCACCGCTTAATCGCATTAAACGATCAACTCGCAAAAGAATATGCTTCACGCTTCGAAAGTGAAGTGTTAGAAGTAATTCCAGAAGAATATGTACATGATGGTAGCGACGCAGAAGGTCTATTAACGGGTTATACAGATAATTATTTAAAAGTAGTTTTTGAAGGCCCTGAAAGCCTTATTGGTCAGCTAGTGAAGGTGAAAATTATACAAGCGGGCTACCCTCATTCCAAAGGGCAGTTTGTACGTGTATTGGAAACTGTAAAATAAAAAGACAAAGGATTGCCTATCTTTAAACAATAGGACAATCCTTTTTTTTGATATTGAAATCCATTTTTTGCATATAGTATGTAGATTTATAATTAATAGCCGACAACCACTAAATAGTAAGAAATTAGACGGCGACGTGAAAAAATGGTATCATTTCAGAGAGGTACGTACAACTAAGATAGAAGGAGTGTTATACATTGAAAATAAATTATGCAAGTATGATTGATCATACCTTATTAAAAGCTGAGGCAACAAAGGCTCAAATTGAAAAACTCTGTGCGGAGGCGAAACAATTTGGTTTTGCATCTGTTTGTGTAAATCCGACTTGGGTAAAATATAGTAGTGAGCTATTACAAGACTCAAATGTCTTAGTATGTACAGTAATAGGCTTCCCTCTCGGCGCTAATACACCTGCTGTAAAAGCTTTTGAGGCAAAGGATGCCATTGCAAATGGTGCAAAAGAAGTGGACACGGTCATCAATATTGGCGCGCTGAAGGATCAAAACTTTGACCTTGTACAAGCGGATATTGCTGCGGTGGTAGAAGCTGCAAAGGGTAGTGCTATCGTTAAAGTTATTATTGAAGCATGTTTACTTACAGATGAGGAAAAAGTAAAAGCATGTGAGCTTGCAGTTGCGGCTGGGGCTGATTACGTAAAAACGTCGACAGGCTTTTCAACAGGTGGAGCAACAGCAGAAGATATTGCATTAATGCGTAAAACAGTTGGTCCAGAACTAGGTGTTAAGGCATCTGGCGGTGTACGTAGCTTGGAAGATATGCAAAGCATGATTGATGCAGGGGCAACACGAATCGGTGCAAGTTCAGGTGTCGCTATTATGAATGGATTAATTGCAGATTCTAATTATTAATAGTAATGATAATCCTTATATAGTAATGGATACGGGGCTGTTCTTCACGAACTAGCCCCACTTTTAGCCCCAATTTCTTTTAAACTTTGACTAAATGCTACTACTGATGCCTCTTCCATTTCCTTAAGAACATGACCATATATTTCGTAAATCATTTTAGGAGTGTTTCCTAAACGTTCTGCTATGACCTTCACATTCAGCCCACGATTCAATAAAATTGTACAATGCGTGTGTCTTAAACCATGTAAAGTTATTTTTGGAAGCCTGGTTCTTTGAATAATCTTATACATGATTTTAGCTGTGTTGTTTGGTGTGATAGGATCTCCTGATAAATGTGAGATAAAAACAAATGTATCATCATTCTCGTATTCATCTTCATCCTTCAGTTTTTGACCATATGACAACAATTTTTGCTTACACCATTTTTTATAGGTTTCTAATTGCTTCATAACAGCCTCTTCCACTAGAATGGTTCTATAACTGTTAAGTGTTTTAGGCGTATGTGTGCCACCATAATCCCTGGAACGTTCAATTGTTATTGTATTCTCTTTAAAATTAATATTTTTCCACTGTAATCCACATGCTTCGCCGCAACGCATCCCTGTATATGCAATTACGAGTAAAAAAGTGTAATTTGTGATGTTTTCATTTTTTTTAGCATCATTCAAAAACGTCACTAATTCAGCAGGAGTGAGATAATTTTCTTGTTTCTTACCGGTCTCATCCCTTTTAGTATTAGCAGGTAGTACAATGTCAACAAGAGGATTGTGGAGCAAGATTCTTTCTTTAATAGCAGCATTAATAATTGTTTTAAAGACATTGTGGGCTTGATGTACTGTACTAGGCTTGTACTGTTTAGCTAGCACGTCTATAAAGTTTTCTTGATACATAACATCATTAAGGCTTTGAAGCTTATAGCGTCCCAGCAGAGGCTTAAAGTGGAGACGTATAGCTTTCTCACGAATGAGAACTGAATTATCGCTCCATTTTTTCTTTTTGCAATTCTTCTCAAACCATAGATTTACATAATCACCAATAGTTAAATTTTCATTTTCTATATGTTTTGTTTCACCACGCAGCGTTGAAGCCTTCACTTCTAGTAGGGCTTTTAATGCTGCTTTTTCTGTTATAAAACCACTTTTCTTTTTCTCTTTCCGTTTTCCGGTAGCATCATAGTATTTATGTCGAAACATCCACAATTTTTCTTTATTCGCATTGAAATAGTGATATATTTCAGGTTCTTTTGTTGATTTATATAATTTCACCTTGTCCATTCCTTTCATGCTTGGCGGCGTGTGTACAGGAATAGGTGAGTAGGTGGGTATTATTTATTTTCTTTAATTGTCCATTCTTGAATGGTTTCTGGTGATTCATTTATTATTTTTGATATTTCTTCAACGCTGTTTCCTTGGGCAAACAATGTTAGTGCTATTTTCTTTGATTTTAGCGAATCCATAATTAATGTATCTAAAAAAGATTCAAGAAGTTTAATCTGCTGTTTGGATAATCTATGAGTTTTATATAGGATATTGGGTTGTTCTAAAAAAAACGAAAGTTCTTTATTTGATGTTTCAATTGATTCGGATGATGGGTTTATTCGCTCCAAAGCCAATTCTGTGAGTTTACCTAATACTTCTTCTCTCCAATCAAACGCCTTTGAATTGAGTTCAACAGTGAGTGTTTTAAGCACCGTATTGTAGTTATAAAATTTTATGAATGCTTCTTCCAATTCTACGTCTATATAGTCCGGTTCTTCCTCTTCTTTATATCTTAAGTATTCGAGATAGAACTTATCAAAATCTTCAAGACCTGGTTCAAAACTCATATTTCCTAAAAATATTTTGAATATCTTTATTTGAACATCTTCAAAAAAATACCCATTTGTTGAAAGTGCTTTTAGAACTTTTGTTGTCATCTCATGTAGTTTTACATCATGTTCATAGTAATCGTGTAAAGCCTCATTGTCTAAATGTCCAGCAGCTTTCAAAAGTTTTTCATATCGAACATCTAAAGGTTCAGAAATTTTTATTAGAATCTCTGGTGACGGGAAGTTTTTTAGTTTTCCGTTTTCTATTTGAGATAGATAAGGATGAGAAACTCCTGATAATGCAGATAACGAAGCGAGTGTTAGCCCCTTTTTTTTACGTAATTCTTTTATATAAGAACCAAATTGAATTAAATCCATGATTAGTACACCTCTCCTCTTTGACAATATCATAAACATTTAATGTTGATATAGCAACAAATAATAACGAATAACAAAATTGAAACAAATAAATGTTGACGCAACAACGATAGTTACGCTAATATTTGATGTATCAACATAAAAATTTGATGTATCAACATAAATGCGAGGTGGTGAAATCGAATGGATAAAATGACTGTAAAAGAGGCAGCTCCTTACATTGGATCATCAGAGTACAAGTTACGTGAGATGGTTCGAGGAAACGAAGTTCCTCATTACCGTATTGGCAATAAGATTATGTTTCGAAAAACAACGCTTGATGACTGGATAACACAACAAGAGTCAAAATCTTTGTCTAAATAAATATAGGTCAAGCCATATAGCTTAATTGCTTTTTATTTTTATTGCTCTTTTAAAAGGCAGTAAACCATAGGGGGTCTATTTAATTAAAGGATGAGGATAAAAAACTGATAGATAGGAGGTGGAATGTTTATGATTCCAGCAAACATTGAGGTTAACTTCGATAAACAAGCCATTCGACAATACATAGAGAAACGGCTTGATGAAGAAATAAGAGAAGTATTGTGGTGGATTGATTTAAACAAAATGGCAGAACTAACGAATATGTCACCACGATTTTTAGAAAGTGAGCTTGTATGTGATGTACGTATGCGAGCCATTGAGGTTAAGAAAAATCGTAAACGCTGGTGGCCGGCGAGACAGGCTTTTGAAGTAATAAGCGAAATTACAAGTGAATGGTGAAAATACACAGCTTGGCGGCGTGTGTTAT
Organism: Lysinibacillus parviboronicapiens; assembly: GCF_003049605.2. Classification (NCBI taxonomy): domain Bacteria; kingdom Bacillati; phylum Bacillota; class Bacilli; order Caryophanales; family Bacillaceae; genus Lysinibacillus; species Lysinibacillus parviboronicapiens. The sequence goes on along the minus strand of NZ_CP073713.1, from coordinate 3,219,334 downwards.
AGGAATAAGTCATAAAAAAGGTGGTGAGAAAGATGAATGAAGAATATTTAATTGGACGTATAACTGTGCATTTTGGCATTGATATTGTTTCCTTAGTGCACAAAGTAAATGGCCGTTTTTCGTACATGGATTTAGTAGAAGGTGATCTTATCGAAGTAAAAGAGGATGACCAATACAAGGCGATTACTATTAAAGATATATTAAACACAATTGAACGCGATTCAAGTCAGGTGTGGAATCACGGTTCGTCAATTTATGAAGGTGCACAAGTTAGGGTGAAGCTAGACCCTCAAGGAAACAAAAGAGCAGCTTTAACGGAAAAAAGCCTAAAAATAAATAAAGTAATGTTTGCCCTTAAGCAAGGGCTCATAACTCATGAGGAAGCTACACAAGCATTTTTGGTGCTTGAATTAGACGATGATGAATAAAAGAGCATCTGCACTGTTTAAGCAACATAGGCATTGACAAGGTGGTGTGACGATGTCCGATAATTTCTTTTTTCCAGTTTTTACGGGTCTACTCGAGCCAGAACATGTCGAAAAAATTGGTTCTGCTTTATGGGAGTTTTTATGGTTAATATCTAAAGTTACAAAAGAAGTCGTCGAGAATGATGAAACTATCGGCATTGTTCTTGGCGGTAGGCCTGTTAAAAATATTGAAATGTCCGAATCGTTAGGTTACAGTCTGGCGAAAGTTGAACGGAATATTTCAACTTTAAAAAAACACGGATATATAACCACAAAGCGAACACCCTATGGAAATATTTTTAAAGTGAAAAACTCAAAGAAGTTCTATAAAAATAGAACCCTCAAAAATGACGGTTCTAAAAGTAGAGAACCCTCAGATTTGGAGAGAGAACCCTCAAATTTGGTGGAGAGAACCCTCAGATTTGAGGGATGTAATAAAGATATAAAAGATATAAAAGATATAAATACTACTCGTCAAAAAAAATATGACGAGGATAACACCTATTTCAAAATGGCAATGTACTTTCATGAAAAAGTTTCAGCAGTTGCAAATGAAGCTGGAATATCTCATTTGATTAAAAAGTCCAATATGCAAACCTGGGCTGATGATATGCGTAAATTAATCGAGCTTGATGGAGTAGATAAACATCAAGCGAAACAAGTAATGGATTGGGTAACACAAGATTCATTTTGGAAAACTAATGTACTATCAGCCAAAAAGCTTCGTGAGAGATTTATGGAGCTAGCTATCAAAATGAATGCAGATAAAAAACCTTCTCAACCAAAACAAAAACCGCAATATGATCCTAGAGATAAAGAAATAGAGTTCCAACGCTGGATACAAGACGGGAATGATCCAAATGACTTTGATTGGAGTGATTGAAATATAGGTTGTCAAAAGTAAGAAGCGAGGATGATACCAATGGAACTATTAAAACACTTAACTAGAGCAGAGAAAGTGAAAATTCGTAAAGCTGTTGTAAAAGAATTGGCACGATATCGAATTTCTAAATTTACTGATCCAGATAATGATAATGTTGCCTTTCAACAAATGATTGAACGAGCTATTGAGAGATTACCGACACCGGAACGCTTTCTAATTGAAGCAAGGTATTTGTCAGCTAATAGTGAATACTTGACAGATTATCACGTCTACAATTTAAAGTTTGATCCACCAATAAGTGCAATGACATATACAAAGATTAGAGATGCAGCCATGATAAAGATTTCATTGTATTTAAATCTTGATACAGGTGTGGAAATTGACTATTTAATTCAAACAAACTATCCGGTTAGGTTTAGTTGAAAGGAGGGTGTGCTGCATGAACCAAACCACAATTTCAGAAGATTTCGGTGAACAATTAGCACTTATTACAGCTGACACACCTTATGCAATTGAAAGTGATTCAGATACTTTTGTTTCAGAACTAGAACAAAAAGTAAGGAAGTATATGTATTCATTGTGGATGGATGCCCAAGCTTACAAACTAGCAAACTATTTGGAGAAAAGACAAGCAGCACACTTTGCTCAGCTGTACGAATTTAGTTATGGCGTGTCTATGTATGATAACGATCAATCTATTTCGAGTAGGTCGGATATTCTAGCATTTATGATTATTGACGAGAAGGCATCTTACAAGAAACGGCTAGAACGTATTAGGCTTCAATACAAGCGTTTTAGAGAGATATGTGAACTAATTAGTGCGGAAGATAGAAAGTTGTTTATACGCTATTTTGAGCAGTCTCAGAAGGTAGATTATGAAACCTTAAGGAAAGCTGTCATAAACAATCTAACATTAATTGGTGAACGTTATTGGCGTGATGAAAAAATGAAAGAGGAACACACTCGTCATTCTCTTAATACTTAAAAGATAATGAGGTGATTTTATGAAAGAGCTACGTTGCACAAAATGCGGAAAGCTATTATTAAAAGCTTCGCGTGAATATGAAGCTGGTGCTGCACTTATCCATTGTGATTTAGAAGTACAATGCACACGATCTGGCTGTAAAGCGATCAATCGTTACAAAGATAAACATAGAGACTCATAAAGTCCAGTAACTGCACAGTGATGTGTATGTTATTGGGCTTTTCTTTATTAGGGGGTGTGGCATTTGATTTCAATTAGAAGTCCGGCCAGTTTGCGTAGGTTCTTCTAGGACTCTTGTTGCATGCGGGGCTTGCGAGCCCCAAAAGTGGTCTATTTTTATTCCGAAAAATTCACTTTCGCTTTCGTTTGTGGGAGCTCAAAATTACAACTTTGAGAAAATTTCTACATCTAATGCTTTGAAAAATGAAGCGAGGATATAAGTGAAAAAGACGAAAGTAAGGTGTGTATACAAAACGAAAGTAAAGAAAGGAATTAAGAACAAATGAATATTAACATCCGTGGTCCAATCATTTCAGATAGCGAGCAGCAGATTTACGATTACTTCAATATTCCTGCTACTAGTCCGGGTGTAATTAATAAACAATTAGAATCTGCTAAAAAAACAGGATCAACGAAAGTGAACGTTTTAATAAATAGCGGGGGTGGTTCTGTTTTTAGTGCCTCTGAAATTTATACAGCTTTAAAATCATTTTCTGGAGAAGTAGTCGTTCAAATTGTGGGTGTGGCTGCATCTGCAGCAAGTGTAATTGCGATGGCCGGTAGCAATGTTGAAATGTCTCCTACGGCTCAATTAATGATTCATAACGCAAGTGTTTCTGTACATGGTGATTATCGTGAAATGGATCATACAAGTGAGTTTCTCAAAAATATTAACAAGTCTATTATGAATGCTTATACTGCCAAAACTGGTTTGAATGAAGCGAAATTAAAGTCCATGATGGATAAAACAACTTGGATGAATGCCCAACAAGCATTGGAATTACGCTTTATCGATTCAGTGATGTTTGAAAACGAGCAAAGTGTTACTGCAAGCATTAACATGCCACATTTAGTGAATGGTGTATTACCACCAGAGGTTGTTGAAAAAATGAGAAATCAGTTATCAAATAAGCGCTCATTCACTGCATCCAATACAACAGAAGATTCTAAATCAACAGAGAGGCAACTAATAATGGCACACAAAAATATGTTAAAAGACAAACCTGGGATTAACTCTTTACCAAAGGATAAACCTCCTTCATGTAGCCGTGAAGAAGGTGAGTATGCAATCAATGTAATGAAAACAATGAAAAATTTGAATACAAAAGGGATCGACACTAATGATCTTACTACAGATGAGGTTTTGGAAGTACAAGGACTTATTGAAGCATTTGAAACTAAAAGTTAATTGATATGTATCAGAAAAAATTATTTTTTTAAAAGAAAGGTGATTACTCATGTCTAAGAAAACAGAAGCAATAGAGGTTGTAAAAAGCACATTAAACAATTTTTTTGATGAAACTATGAATACAATAACCGCCGAAAAACAGCGTTATAGAAATTCTGAAAATAAAGTTATTGATGAAATTAAAGATTTATTAAAAAATGCGACATCTGCTACGCTTCATCTTAGAAATAAAGTAGATGATATTAAGGTGAATATTGAAGAATTATCAGAGCAGCAGCAAAAATTAGCACAAGATTTAGCGATAAAAGAAATTAAAGGCGATCATAAGAGAGCTGCTGAATTAGAAGAGGAATTAACGAATGTAACTGCAAAGAAAATGGCCGTTCAAATAAAACTAGACGTTTTAGCAAAACAAGAAACAGATATCAGTGTGGATGAAAAACAAAAACTCATAACATTAGTCAATTCATTTAATAATATTATGTTCGACTCTACACCTGTGCAAAAAGGGGTGGATATGTTAGATAGTTTAATTCAGCAGTTAACGTCTTATAAAGAACAAGTCTCACGTGAAAAGTACATGGCCACTCAACAACCAGATTTAGAAACTATACTAAAACGTGTGAATACTGATACTCAACTGGTGAATGCCATCGTTAATTATGAAGCTCGTCAATATATTAAAGAGACTAAACAACGCAAACTACACAATTATCCAGAAACCCGATTTGTAGCAATGTGGTTAAATGATGAGCAAAGTGGTACATTCACAGAATTCTGTCGGAAATACCATCACATAGTATCAAACCCAAGTAATGAATTAATCTATTATGTAAATCGAGATCTTCGACACAATGGTGATCGATACAAAATAGGTAATGTATTAACAACATATGATTTAAAACGATTTAAACCTGAAGATATCGAGAGTTTAGAAAAAAATGGCGCAATTAGCTCCGAAAAATAATCACAGGATCTCTTGTACGTCTTTGATTAATTTACCTTGGCAACTCTTCATGAGTGGTCTTTTATAAATGGTTAAGTGTGTCCAGGTTGTAGATAAATTTTATATATGGGTTTTCGATGCATAGGAAGCATGTACAGCGGTTTCGAATGTTAGGTGATAAAAATAATACTATTTAGGGTTTACAACGCCTCATAGAAAGCGGAATCAAGGGGAAATGCTTTGTGCATGGTTAGAGTAGGTTGAATAATTCAGTATGCGGTTTTTAACCGCCCATCAAATTTAAGGGGGGAGCTACGGACAAAATGTCTATTGACTGCTAAATTTTCAGCAGCGCACAAAAGATAAAAGCACCTATTCAATTGAGTAGATGCTTTTTTGTGTGGATATTCTTCTCTCTTTCTAACCTGAGTATTTCTGAAATTTCGACAACTGAAGTCTTACAAGCTTTTAAAGTATCTGGGAACAGGGAACTATATGCACAGGCAATTAAAGATGGCATTATTCAGGAATCGTACTTTAAGGATTTACAGAATAGTACAATGACGACTGTCCGTTTAATGGGCTTGTATATTACGATTCAACAAAGACGCAGTAAATAATATGAATGCCTAGATACTCATTAAAAGGTGAGTACCTAGGCTTTTTTTATTTCCAGAAATTACACTTGATAAAAAGAGAACGTCTATTCAAAAAATACAAACGAGTGTTCTTGTGAAGGGGAGTGTAGAAGGATGAAAGAACAATTAGTTAAAGCAATGCAATGTAATTAATATGTGTCGAGGTGACAGGGAGTACAACAAAACTTTAGAATGACATTTGCTCAAAGGAAATAGAAATTATAGGAGCATTCCTGAGCTTGATTTTAATGTCCATTTTGTATTTTCCTTGATAATAAGCAACCTTCTTTCAATTACAAATTAATTAGCCAATATAACTTATCGTCAATATCCTCCACCTCAATATCGGATGAATCTTTTTTATCATATAAATTTTCAAGATAACAATGTAGAATTCTTAATTTGGAATAAACACCAACTTTATCAGTAAGTAAATGTATACATGTTTTTGATTGTTCGAAATAAAGGTTCAATCCTACATCTATTTGATGAACACCTGAATTTTTTAATTCGGAATATGTTTTTAAATCAAGTTTAGGTATAGAGTTTTTTAATTTAATATTATATTGAGGTTTAAAATGATAAATTAACATGGCTTCAACTACATTAACTACTGTAGCATCAGTTATTTTTTCTCCCAATTTATCAGTAGTTTGCCAGTAAGAGTTCCCTAATAAAATGGAAGTCATTGAATCTGGGGTCATAACTGTATGCAACTTAGATTTTGTATGAAGCAATAATATTACCAACTCTTTATCTCTGTACTTCATATTATAATCTCTATATATTTTTAAGATCTTCTCGTGACTGTTTAATCTATCAAAGATATTTCTACCCCCACCAGTTTCAAGAGATTGCCCAATATACAAAATTTCGTACTCCTCACTTGTTTCCTCATTTTGATTCGATATATTTATTAGATCGTAAATAGAGATCTTCTTTTTTTGACTTAAGTTCGAACTATTGAAGTAATCAACATGATTTTTCTTAATGAATTCGATCCCATAATTAGTAATCCCTATTTCAATTGCAGTGCCGTAATCGCTGATATTAATATCAATGGAATTTTCCGGGATATCGAAAGGCAGTAGTATAATATTCGATATTCTAAAACTTTGGTTTAACTCTAAGCACTTATAGTTGACAATTAATTGTTGATTGATATACTGCGCATCTAATATTTGATATTTTTTTGCTAACATAACCATATAAATATTTGAATTTCCATATTGTGAATGCTGTTCACGAACATCTTCCAAATGCATGTATGGAAATATAAACTGTTCATCGAAAAAAATCTCGAGTAGTTTTTTCATAAAAAGTCCCACCCTTTTTTGATATACTTTAAGCGTAAAAAACCTGCTAAACTATTTTCATCGTACACTGAGATATTTCAGAGACCTCAGGTTTCCATACTATTTATTTTATATCCTTCGTTTTTCTTCTATTCTGAAGAATTACTATTTAGCCATATAAACAAATGACCAGGACTCACTTCAAAATGAGTGCCTGGTTTTGTTCTATATTTTTTTGTATTTGTTAGGATGGAATTGCTTATGTAACATATCTGAGCCAATAAAAATACAAAACGTCCCTAAAACTTTTAAAAGCATATTTTTGATTAATAAAGAATCGTCAATTGTTATGACTATAAACATAGGCCCAACCGCAATTAATATTAACCCTATTAACCCTTTTACAAGCCTCATATAAAACCTCCTAATTAAAAAGCCACTTATTTGAGTGAATTAATTTTTAACTAGGTTTTCTTCATAACAATATTTATACAATTCAGCTGTTACATAGCAATCGTGTAGTGCATCGTGTGATTTTAAATGATTCAATTTTAAGAAGCTTTTTAATGTAGATAATTTATGATTTTTTGTAAAGTCAATATGTTTACGAGATAAAGCTAAAGTATCTATAGCTTTAAATTTACGGTATTCGATTTTCTCTTTGTACATTGCACTTAGTAAAAATTTCATGTCGAATGAGGCATTATGTGCAACGATGACATCATCTTTTAAAAACTCAAGTAATTTTGGTAGTATTTCTTTAATTGAAGGGGCATCTTTAACATCATCGTTACTTATACCATTTATTTCTGTTGCGTCATAAGGAATTCGTTTAGAAGGCTTTACAAAGGTAACAAATTTTTCTTTTTCCTCAAAGTTCTCATATCGCACGGCAGCAACTTGAATAATTTCGTCCGTATTATTAGATAGACCTGTTGTTTCAAAATCTAAAACTATAAAATTTGGCACAAGTTTTCTTATTCTAGAATAGACAAGTTTGCTATCAGGAACGATGTTTAAATCCCTAAAACTGGTAACTTTCTGCGGTTGTTGTATAGTATTATTTGAATTCGGCTTTCCTCTAACAATTTCAATTTTAGTATTGTTAATTATATTATCAGCTATTTTTCGCTTTTCTTCCTCGATAATTTTTGTTTTTATTTCTTCCTCTGTCATATTAGGATTTTCATTATGTAATTCAACAATACGTTTTTCTATTGGTGTCATAGCAGAAGAATCGTTCATTCTTAACTTCACTGTATAATCTTTTCGTTCTGATTTTTGTTTTTCGATAGTAATATCAATTTTTTTCTTTTTAGAGAATAATTTTTTAAACCAATTCATTGTTTGTAGCCTCCCTTTATATTTCCATTTTAGGGAATTAGGAGTTGGAAGTACATACAAAAAATCAACTCTATTTATAAATCTGTGAAGGACAAATCGCATATAGAGCCTCCAGTGCCTTTTTACAATTGGTTGGAACAACCAAATATAAATCGCCTAAGATATAATGTGCGGAGGTAAAAAGCATATTAACTATTCAATTGGAGAAAATATTCCTAAATTAAATTTTAGGAGGATGAAATGAATAAATATTTTCTTATATTATTGTTATTAGGTTGTATATTAATTAGATCCATTAACGAAACGGTAGATGCGAAGTCAAGTGATTCACCACAACCTTTTGAAGAATTTTTCCCCGAAGGAGGATATAAAACTGTAGAATCTGCGATAAAAGATTTTGAACAACATTATAAAAAGGAACTTAAGCTGCCACTTAGAGTACCACCAATAAGTTTTACCCATCGTTTTGGTAGATTTAGTAACTTAGATGGAGATATAAATGATGCATTCGAGATAAAAATGATAAGTGATCAATTCCCTGAAAATCATTTTAAAATTGATGTTCGTCCAATTAAGCATAAAATATCATTCGAAAAGTATATTTTAGATGTATTTGAATTAAAAAATGGAAGTGATGCAGCATATATAGAAAATCCGAATTTTGGTTTTAATATGTTAGTCTTTGAAAGAGATAATTGGCAGTATGTGTTTAGTATTGATCAAGATGTTTCTGATAAAGTAACATCTGACGTACTTATTGATATAGCAAATTCTATTGATTATCCTAATGAAAAACTAACACTCCGTGACGGGTGGCAATAAATAGGATTGTCAAAACACTTACTTCGGTAGGTGTTTTTTAATTACTGGAATTAGATATATAATATTGGTAAATGATTGGAGGGGGAAAAAATGAATTTTGCTCATTTTATTAACGTCACAAAAACAGTATATCAACTTGCTTGCAATAGACGAACTTGCAGAAGCATTGAAGCAAGTAGAGAGCTAGAAAAGTATGTAAACCAGCTATCATTTGATGAAATAAAATTTATCCAAATTATTATGTATTTAGGGAGAGAAACAACAGATGAAGATCGATTGAAATATACTAATAGAGAATTATTTGAGAGTCAACAACGCTATCTTGAAAAGAAATCTTGGAGTATAAGAGAGCTTGAAGCTGACCATATCGTTGCTAAAATGCCCTTAGACGAGTATCTTGAAAAGGGGTTGGGGATAGCCGGGAATTTAAACATTCAATTAGATAGTTATAATGATTTAGATACTAAAAAGGACAATGTCAAAAAAGAGGAAGGAACCATTTTTATGTCAAGATATTCTCGAATTCAAACAATGGATGCTAATTTTGTAGATTCTTATTTAGCAAAGGGGTGGGAACTCATAGATACCACTAAAGAATTATCAAGTTTTGGAGAAACAACTATCACATATCATATGGGATACCCTATCAATTCTTATATTGCTGATTTAAAGGGGATAATTGAGAAGTATGAAGAATTGGGCTTATTTGAAGAGCTCAAAAAACGTTTATGCGAAAAAGAAGGGATAAAAATTCAAGGTTTAAGAGAAGAATCGTTTTATTTGGGGAATCATCCAAAAAATGAAACAGTAAATTTTTTAAATCATTATGTAAATGTATTAAAGAACAAAGAGGGCAATTATATATATGAAGCTCCTGTTAAAAAGAAAAAAGAAGAATCTAAAATAAATGAAAATGTACCTGTAATAGTAGATAAGGATAGTTTACCTTTTTAAATGAAATAGTTGAGATAAGTCACATCTTACTATAAGTGACTTTTTATTATAAAAGTTAGTTCTTGTAAAATTACTGATTAATCTTTCTGTAATTTACATCCATTTCTTATTTGATACAATTAATATTAGAGGAGGGATAATTATGGAACGTAAAAGTCCACAATCATTTATCATGAAAAAAGATGATTTAATACGATTAGGTGTAACTGTTGAGAAATTGTGTAAAGTATTAATTGAAAATGAATATGGTAAATATAGATTTGATGAAGATGATCCGTTTATGTTACCAGCAATTCTAGTAATTGATGGTATGCAGGATTGGCAAAAAAAGCATAATATAGGGTTAAGAATTAATGTAATTGGTGATGGTTACGATACATTTGAAATTTATAATTTAAAAGAATATCAAGATAAAATTGATAAAGCAATAATGTCGTTGAATTTATAAATAATGGATAATTAAATTAGTCGTTCATTTTTGAACGGCTTTTTATTATGCATTTAATATGAGTTGAGGAGGACAAAACCACAAGATTAGAGATCTACAGTACTGACAGTAACTATTACATTAAAAGTAGTATTTATAAGAGAATATTGTAAGGCTGTAGATCGATTAAATAATAAGTTGACTAAATCATTATCTGTGGAGGAAAAGTACACAGAGAGTGTTCTGTGCCTTTCTATATTTGGTTAAACGAGCGTGTAGGCCTTCTACAATTAATTGTGCAATGTGAACTAGCGATAGAAAATTGGTTGGAATGGTAAATTTGAAGTAATATTGAAAATAGAAAAACATTCTTAGAATAAGGAGAAATAAAAATGAAAGAAGTCTATTTTTCAGAGTACATTGATGAAGAAAATATTGTAATGGATCCACCGATATATAACGCTAATGAAGATACTTTACACCGGTATTCACTCACATTATCATTCAGAGACAGAAAAGGTGGGGGCCATGCAATAGTTATTTTAAAAAATCCGAGTAAAGCAGGTAAGGAAGATAATACAGGAAGAAGACTCTCTGACGATACAATTTATAAGGTATCTGACTACTTATACAAAAAGAAATCATATCAAAAAATAACAATCTTAAATTTATTTACTATAGTAAGTGGAATGACAGGTAATATTAGAGAACTAATAGGAACTTCGGATGAGCAAATACACAGAAATAAAAATAATAATGTTTTACTTCAGTTATTAGATGAAGATGTATTTAACGAAGAAAAAGATAGAATTTTTGCTGCTTGGGGAGACTACTCAAAATTACTAGAAAGTCAATATAAAAAACGTATTAGGGAAGTGCTTGGATTAATTGGGGATAAACCACTTTATCGTGTCGGTTCTATGGTGAATGGAACGAAATATCCAGGGCACGGTAAGTATTGGTATGACTATGAAGAAGTTTTACCATATCCACAGGATGCAGTTAGATAGAATATATAACACGCTTTTATAATTTATACATTTATAGGAAACTGCAACAATGCAGTTCCTTTTTATATCAACATTCTAAAACACATTTAACCCTTTCCGGTCTATGATATAGGTAAAATTAGAGGGTATTATATGAAATGTCTTGGATGCGAATCATCAAACATTATAGTAATTGACCAAAAAATTTATTAGGGAACCCGATGGAAGATTCGTTACTAAAACTAAAATTCAATGTAATGAGTGCTTTAGACGTTCTGATATAAAAACATATTAATCGTTTCTAGTCACATCCAACCAGGTGTGTTTTTTTGTAATGACAAAAACCAAGGTACTGTGGCCTTGGTCTTTTTTCGTTTTACAAGTATTAATTTAATACACAGTTTTTTTACTAAAACTTTTCGGAAATAAACTGTCCAATTGTTAATAGTGAACTAATCGAACCTAATGAGTTTAATAAAAAACTATGAAGTAATTTAGCCTTACCTTTATCTCTAGTCTGAATAGCCGTTTGTAATTCCTGGGCGTTGTAATTTGCTTGCTGCTTTTCATATGGACTAATTGTACTGTTATCTATAATTTTGAATAGTTCTTCAAAAACTTTATTGAGAGAGTCGTTAACCGTAATAATTTTGTTTTGTTTTACATTATCACCTAAAAGATTAACATTGTCTCCAAATGATGAATCTGTAATGTTTCCAATTTTTTTTGACATTAAATTTACCTCCTTGTTTCCCTGTAGAAGAAATACATTTTCAGCTTCAACTATAAACTTTTCACTTTGGGAATTATCCACTATTATTTTCTTTTCTATATCAGAAGGCATTAAGTCTGTGTATTCTTTCAAATCTATATGAAATTTTGATTCGATATAAGAAAGGGGGTGTGTTTCTAATGAGTTCATGTAAGTAGCGACATCTGAAAAATCATAATCTCTAAAGCAATTATTATAATAAAAATTCATATCGGCTGTATCTGAAATGTTCCATTTTTTTTCGTTATTTATTAACTTTTCTCTAGGTAAGTGTTCAAAAAATAAACTTTCATTATTTTCTTGTTTGTAATCTTCTTCAACATCTTCGGCCCATTTTAAAATTCGGTATAGCGCATACTCATGAAGTGGAGATATATCTCTTTCAAAGTTATCTCTACTCCATAATTCAATATTCCTAGCGGCAGAATCACATGTTTCTTTCTTAGTGTAATATATTGTTTCTGGAAATAAATCTGAAAAATCATCTCCGGAATCCCTTTTAACAATGAAATAATGTTTAATGATTGATGCAAGTGTATCTCTAGCTACTGCTTTTACATCTGGTTTTACATCATGATATATTGGTAACATTCCATGTTCCTCTCAAACCTATTATATTTAACTCATATATAGCTTCTTCCAATTCCTATTTTAGGGAATTATGTAATGGAAGTACACATAAATAACAGACAATTGTAATTAGTTATCGATTTTCCACATTGTATTAAATGTCCCACCGTAATGTCCTACCGTTGAAATGCTGAAATCCATTGGGAGAGTAAGCAAGGACATATAAATTTTATATCTTAATCATTTATTCTTTTAATCTTTTAAAACAAGCTCTTAATAATTAATATATATAATCAAGCAGCTGCAGAAATGTGGTTGCTTTTTATTATGGCCAAAAGAAAAACACTTTCAGCTGCTAAAGCCGAGAGTGTTTTTTTGTTTACTCTTTTTAATCAGGGGTGAATTCCAATAGATCAGATAGCTTACAATCAAAAACCTCGCATAGTGTGATAAGCGTTTTTAAGTTTGTTGACTTCATTTCTTCATCAGTTCCCTTGTATAACCGATTAATAGCATTTCTACTAAGCCCTGACTTCTCCATTAATTCTGAAATTCCATCAATACGATGTTCAGCCATTAAAATTCTTAAATTTGATTTTATAACCATTTATAAACCCCTTTCTAAGGTTAATTATAACACTTTTGATGATAAATAGTTTTAAAAAATATAAAAAAGTGACCTTGTAAGGTTAAAAATTAACTTTACATTAACTTTTCGGAGTGATATATTAACCTTGTAGAGTTAATCGTGATAAAAAAGCAGTGTGGATTTAACCATCAAAGGTTAGTCGGTGAATGGACAAGAAATAGCCGACATGCTGCAGTAACAGAAAGGGGGGAGGAATCATGTGTAAACAAGCATTGAAAACCATCTCACAACGAAATGAGTACATCCACAATAAAATGATTCAACTGGACGAGGTAAAAGACGCTCGAAAGCATACACACCGTTTAGCGCGTATTATGAAATACCACAAGTTATTAACTGATGAGGAAGTTTCATTTATGAGACAGAAATTGAAACAAGCGTTTAAATAGCAAACTGGGTTAGAAAGTGAGGTGAAAACAATGGCAGCGTTCGAATATTTAGCACAATATGAAACATTCAATTCTGTACAAGAAATGGATCAGCATATTGAGCAGCATATCCAGCAACATTACTATGACCTGACCGAATCAGAGCGTGCCATTGTTTATAAACTCGCTTCGCATGCACTTAATTATCCTGGGGCATGCCACTTAAAAGCTTCCACAATTGCGGACAGCATAGAGATCAGCACGAAAACTATATACCGCGCCATTAAGAAATTAGAATCACTAGGCATCATCAAAAAGGAAATAACTATGAAAGAAAAAGGTGGACGCGGTGCAAATATATATATTATTTTGCCCAGTCATTCTGAAACATGTGGGAGCCGTAAGGAGACTTTCGAGGAATGTGAGGTAGTTTCATTACAAGAAGCATATAACGCGGCTAATGCTGAAAAAGAAGTATGCAAAGAATTTATGAATGAATATCAAGTGATGTTGTATGATTTTATGCATTCGTTACCTCTTCCAGATAACTTTAAAGAAGAGCTGCATAAAGTGGTACTAGCATCCAATGTAAGTAACATTCAGGAATTCATAATGGCCAAGAACATCATTTTTAAAATGGCTAACGATATTAAAGATGGTGTGCTGATGGTCACTAAAACAATACGTGCCATATTTGTAGGGGCTCATAAGAAGGCATTACAACGCAAAGATAAGCACCCCACAATAAATACATCATCTATAGGTGAAAAACCTGTAAATGTGCATACAGTGCCTTTCTACAACTGGCTAACTGATAAAGACGGACCAACAGAAGTATTTTAATATGAAGGAAGTGAGGACACATGAAAGTAACAGCTAAAGAATGGCGTGTCATGTCTGACCACAATAAACAATTACTTTTAAAAGCAGTAGCAAACAAATAATGTATATCATATTTAGAAGGGAAATGATGAACATGGAACAAAATTCACAACACTTGACTAATTATTTTGCGATTGGAGATTTAGTAGCAGAGGTCTCTATCGCATTAGAGAAGGCGCGAATTACTCAACAAGAACTTATTGATGGTTACTTTAGTAAATGGCAACCAACAAAGAAGAAAGATGATCTTTATCTTGCCGCTCATGATTTTGAGCGTTATGATGTATTCGCGCGAATCGTAGAAGATTATATGTTTGAAATTACAAAGAAAGTTACAGAGTTAGAAGGAAAGTTAAAAGCATATGAAAGCTTTTCAAAGAATGAAATGGGAGATTAGTAATTGTTTATGTTTTATGAATGTAATAGGATTCTATATAGCAGAAAACATAAAGTGAAAATATTTTATATAAAATCTATATAAGGTAAGATATTATTGAATTGTAAAATTTCTTTTTATAATTAAGAAGGGGGAAAGGGTATGTATTATGAAGAATACTTACCAGAGTTAAATAGGACAGCTGAAAAGTTTAGAGATAAAGCCCAAAAGAAGTTAAAATATTGTACTACCTGTCAACCGTATGATGGTGGTGAATATATTTGGATAATGGGAAATAAAACTTCAATCGATGAAATTTTTGATGATATAAATTGTCCTGAAAAATATCGTGAAGATATCGCTGAACACCTACATTGTCCAAACTGCGGTAAATCTGGGTTTGAACAGTATGAAGTGGCTGGTACAGAAGATTTACATGTCTTAGAGGAAGAAAGAAAAATTAAATCAATTTATACTCGTTTTGAAAAAAAACTAATTGATTTTCGATCTCATTTAGAAAAATTACCTTCCCTAGCATTAGCCCATCCACTAGGAAGAAAAATACATAAGGAGATTATTAACAACAATGTAAAAACTATATCTATTAAACAAACTAATTGGTCTAGAGCTAGACTAGTTACTCATTCTAAGGTATTTGAACAAACTGATATGACCGCACCTGAAGTTGGCCTATCCTCTGGTGGTAGATTTCATCATCAGGGTCAAAGTGTTTTATATCTAGCTGA
Source organism: Lysinibacillus parviboronicapiens (assembly GCF_003049605.2). NCBI lineage: Bacteria > Bacillati > Bacillota > Bacilli > Caryophanales > Bacillaceae > Lysinibacillus > Lysinibacillus parviboronicapiens. The sequence continues at coordinate 3,203,813 of NZ_CP073713.1, read as the reverse complement.
GGATGATGAACTTGCAATGATTGAAACTTTAGATAATCCAAATAATCCTTCTTTAATTTGGATTCAAAAGTACATTCAAGAATTAGAATTAACTGGGATATTGGATTTAAGAAATGATTGGGATACGTTAAGTGATGATCATAATGAAGTTATTCAAGCACTTTTAGCTTTCCGTTATATATTCGAAAAAGTTGAAGATAGATCTAGTAAATGGAGACCACAATATTTTTTAACTACTTTTATAGCTGATTGCGCGAGAGAAGCAGGATTTAATGGGATTTTATATACTTCAAGTCGTTCTTATGGAAACAACCTCGTCTTATTTAATCCAAATTCTACCGCTGTACATCCGATAGATAAGCCTAAAGTATTTATATATGAACCAAAGAAAAGTTTATTTGAAGATCCAGACGATTTAACTAGGTTTTTTTAAAGATGAAAGACCACTCGTTAGTGAGTGGTCCAGTCTAGTTCCTTGGTAGATGGTTTTAATTTAAGATTTTAAAAAATTTAAAGCAAAAGCTCATAATCTTTTTACTCACCTATTCCTGTACACACGCCTGCCTAATTTTAATTAGCCCCAATCTAGCCCCACTTAGCCCCAAAACAATACAATTTTATGCTTTACTTTGCATTATTAAAAATACATTTAGAAGGTATAAAGCTTTAAAATAAAGGGATTACAACCCAGTATCTATTGAGTTTGCAATGAAGTAAAACTACAGATTCAAATTATTAGTATTATGTGCATATAGAAGAAAGGGGTAGTTCGTGATGAACTACCCCTTTTTTATGCAAAGAATGATGCAGTCAATTTTAATAGATAATGTGTGCTTTTTATTCTATATTTGCAAATAAAGCGAGATCAGACTTATGTCCAATCATCACTAATAAATCTTCCTCTTCGATAATTTGTTCAGGAGATGGAGAAATGATGATTGTTCCTTTTCGCACGATGGCGATGGCACTAACATTGTATTTAGCCCGAATGTCCAAATCACGTAAGTTTTTTCCAGCCATCTTAGAAGGAATCATAATTTCTTCTACACTATATTCCTTAGACAATTCAATATAATTTAACATATTGGGAGAGAGGAGCTGATTAGCCACCCGTTCACCCATATCTCTCTCTGGGTAAATAATCCAGTCAGCTCCGACTTTGTCTAACACTTGCCCGTGTCTTTTTCCTAGAGCTTTTGCAATTACTTTTTTAATACCAAGTTCTTTGAGTAATGAAACGGTCAATATACTAGATTGCATATCGTTACCAATAGCGACGATGACACAATCAAAATTTGTAATTCCTATGGAGGTTAATGCCTTTTCTTCAGTGGTATCAGCTACGACTGCATGTGTCACAAAGAATTCAGCATCCTCGACCCTTTCTTCATTCACATCAATACCTAGAACTTCCTGTCCTGCTTCGTGTAATCTCCGTGCTACACTTGTTCCAAATCTTCCTAAACCGATTACAGCATATTGTTTTATGGTCATAATAGTCAGCTCCTTGCATGTAATTAACCAATCATGATATTTCCTTTTGGATGTCGATAAGCTTGTGATTTTCTCCGTTTTGTAATAGCGAAAGCAATGGTTAATGGCCCTAATCTACCTGCAAACATGGTAAATATGATGAGTATTCGACCAAATGGAGTTAGTTCAGGAGTTAACCCCATAGAAAGTCCAACTGTACCGAATGCTGAAGTTGCTTCAAATAAATACAGGATAAAGTTGTGACCTTGTTCTGTAATACTGAGTATTATGGTGACAAGTACAACAATCATCATCCCACACATGGTTACAGTCAGTGCTTTTAGAATCGTTTCAACTACAATTCTACGTCTAAATAAGACCACATCTTCTTTTCCTCTAATTTGTGACCAGAGCGTGGCAACTAAAACAGCAAAGGTTGTAATTTTAATTCCCCCTGCCGTAGAACCAGAACCTCCTCCGATAAACATGAGCAAAATTATTAAAAATAACGTGGAATGAGTTAAATCACCGATAGAAAGAGTATTTGATCCAGCCGTTCTTGGCGTAACTGCCTGGTAAAACGAACCTAATATTTTCCCCCATTCAGATAAAGGACCAATTGTCTTGTTATTATCGTATTCGAACAAGAAGATTAACAGTGTAGCTCCTACGGTTAAAACAGTCGTCGTAAACAAAACAATCTTCGAATGCACTGATAAACGTCGCGTATCGCGATATTCATACAATTCATTCATAACGATAAAGCCTAACCCACCAATGGTAATAAGGGCACAAATAGTCAAAACGACAAACGGGTCATCAACATAAGCAGTCAGACCTTGAAAACCTCCCATTAAATCAAAGCCAGCATTATTAAAGTTGGATATTGAGTGGAAGAAGCCGAAATAAATAGCTGTAGCTAATTCCATATCAAATGAAAAGCGAATGGATAAAATAATCCCACCCATTACTTCAATAACAACAGTGAAAATAATTATTCTCTTAACCAATTTTACAAGTCCAGCTATTGAGATGTTATTAAACGCCTCTTTTAACAGTAGTCTTTCTTTTAATGAAATCTTTTTTCCTAATAGTAAAAATAAAAATGTTGCAAATGTCATAAACCCTAAGCCACCTATTTGAATAAGGGCTAAAATAACTAACTCACCAAACGTAGAAAAAGTGTCACCGGTGTCTACAACGATTAGACCCGTTACACATGTTGCAGAGGTAGCTGTGAACAAAGCATTTAAAAATGACAGACCTTTTCCGTCTTCAGTAGCTATAGGAAGCATTAGTAAGAGTGCCCCGATAATAATAATCGTTGCAAAGCCTAGCACAAGAACTTTCGGCGGATTAAGAAAATCTTTAATTTTTTTCATGATGATCTCCTCATGAATGGACAGTAAAACACAGATATCCACTCTATAATCTGTAAACTTAATATTATTTATTTGTTTATAGGCATAAGAAAAAGACCATTGTCTATGTATGTTAGAGTGCTGGATAATTTAGGCGTCACAAATAAGCAATCTAAATACTGGTGGTCTTCATGACCTCCTTCGCTTTAGCCGACGAAGTTAGCTGACGGGTAGGATGGCGAAAGAGTTTCTCATCCCTTCTACAATTTGCAGAATTAACCCCAAAAAATTGGTTCCTCCGTTCCCAATACTGAGATTAGGCAGATATGAAATTGAATGAGATTATTCTACGCCCATTTTCTATTTTTTGTAAACCCCTTATTTTTAGGTAAAGCATATGTATTTATTGTTGTCCAAATGCTAACTATAAATTCTCGAAAATAATTCGAATTCTTTCTATTGACCATTATTAGACAATACGATATAATTCTTTAGTACACAACAGTTGGTTATTTGCCTATTTGTGTATTGACGTGTGTTCGGAGGGAGGGAAAGAGAGATGTCAAAAACTGTCGTTCGCAAAAACGAATCGCTTGAAGATGCTCTTCGCCGCTTCAAACGTACTGTATCAAAAAGTGGTACAATTCAAGAAGTTAGAAAGCGCGAGTTCTACGAAAAACCTAGCGTAAAACGTAAAAAGAAATCAGAAGCTGCACGTAAACGTAAGTGGTAATTTAATTTCCCATTAAAAATCCCTACGTTCATAACACGCAATTTTATGGTTCACTGAGCAGACAATGATATACCTGAAATTAATCATACTTATGGTTAATTTCAGGTATTTTACATGTTGCTCTATTTTGCGGTACATATTGCTGAAGCCGAATGAAGTCATCTTTGATTTCATTCGGCTTTTTATGTATCATATTCGAGCGTTTGCTAAGACTTTGAATGAAAAACCTTTAAAAGGTAATGAATCGCCGTAGCGCTTATGGTTCATTGCGGAAGTATTTTGGATATCGAAAGGAATTGGAAAACACCCCACAGAGTAAAGTTTCACTGTATAATAAAATGAAAGGAATTGTGAAACTTTTTACAAGGTCATTCGTATATAAGAAGAGAAGCATGTTAGAAGGGAGGGAAAAAGATGCGAAAAAGGAGGATCCTTAGCTATTTGATGGTCATATGGATGACTTTTTTGTTAGCGTTTCCATTGACATCTGCTTTTGCGAGTAGCAAGGTATACCATGTGCCTATTCATGATGAAGTCGAACGAGGACTTCACGCATTTTTAGAACGAGCATTTAAAGAGGCAGAGGATAATTATGCGGAAGCAATTATACTAGACATACATACGCCTGGTGGATTCGTCAATGCAGCAAGTGACATCGCCATGCTTATGGATGCCACATCGATTCGCACGATTGCTTACATTAATAAAGATGCGCATTCAGCAGGTGCTTTTTTAGCCTTGCATGCAGATGAAATCTATATGGTGCCAAATGGAACAATTGGAGCAGCGGCGGTCATTGACTCAGCAGGAAATGCGGCAGATTATAAGGCTCATAGTGCATGGCTAGCACAAATGCAAGCGGCAGCAGAAACGTCTAATCGTAATCCTAAATATGCCCTAGCAATGGCGGATTCATCTATTGATTTACCGGAATTCCGAGCAGGCGGCAAAAATTTATTAACATTATCGGCATCTGAGGCGCGGGAAGTAGGCTATTCCGAAGGTACTGTATCGAATTTTCAAGAACTACTAGCCGATACTAATTTAAAGGGTAGTGACATTGTATCAATTGAACCGACTTTTGCAGAAAAAATTGCTCGTTTTATTACAAATCCAATCATAGTACCAATTTTACTATCGATTGCAAGTTTAGGACTTGTCATGGAGCTGTATTCGCCAGGTTTCGGTGTTCCGGGTATAATGGGATTATCGTCTCTAGGGTTATTTTTCTTCGGTCATATGGTGGCAGGTTTTGCGGGCTATGAAACATTACTGTTGTTTATTGCTGGATTAGCACTTGTCATTGCGGAGTTTTTTGTCCCCGGAGGCATTGTTGGTATTTTAGGTGGTGTGCTTATATTACTTAGTTTGTTACTGGCTGGTGCAAACATGATGCAAATGGTTGTGGCAATTTTCATTGCACTCGTAGTAGCAATAATAGGAATGGTGATCCTGATGAAATTTTTCGGAAAAAAAATGCATGTTTTAAACAAGCTTGTCCTGATGGATGCGACAACAACGGAAGAAGGTTATGTGTCCAATGTTAATCGCATTGAGTTGCTTGGGAAGGTGGGGAAAACGATGACACCACTCCGTCCTTCAGGTACGATGCAATTTGGCAGTGAACGTATTGATGTAGTATCAGAAGGTGGCTACGTTGATGCAAGTAAGTATGTAGAAATCATTAAAGTAGAAGGCTCACGTGTTGTCGTGAGACCAACAAACAAAGAGATGGAGGAATTATAAATGGGATTTGATTTAGCTCTAATTGGGCCAGTGGTCGGGCTAGTTTTACTATTCATTGTACTAGCGGTATTCTTTACCTTTGTACCAGTGGCACTATGGATTTCTGCTTTAGCAGCAGGTGTCCGTGTTAGTATTTTCACATTAATCGGGATGCGTTTACGTCGTGTAATTCCGTCACGAATTGTTAATCCGTTAATTAAAGCACATAAAGCAGGCTTACCTGTTACGATTAATCAACTAGAAAGTCACTATTTAGCAGGCGGTAATGTTGACCGTGTTGTCAATGCGTTAATTGCAGCGCATCGAGCAAATATTGAGTTATCTTTTGAGCGCTGTGCAGCCATTGATTTAGCAGGTCGTGATGTATTAGAAGCGGTACAAATGTCGGTTAACCCGAAAGTTATTGAAACGCCATTTATTTCAGGTGTGGCGATGAACGGTATCGAAGTTAAAGCAAAAGCACGTATTACAGTGCGTGCCAATATCGAACGTTTAGTCGGTGGTGCTGGTGAGGAAACAATTGTTGCCCGTGTTGGTGAAGGGATTGTATCGACAATTGGTTCTGCTACACATCATACAGAAGTATTAGAAAATCCAGATATGATTTCACAAACTGTACTTTCAAAAGGTTTAGACTCTGGAACAGCGTTTGAAATCTTGTCGATTGATATTGCGGATGTTGATATCGGTAAAAATATCGGTGCTGAATTACAAATCGAGCAAGCACAAGCAGATAAAAACATTGCCCAAGCGAAGGCTGAGGAACGTCGTGCAATGGCCGTGGCAAACGAACAAGAGATGATTGCTCGCGTTCAAGAGATGAAGGCGAAAGTAGTAGAAGCAGAGGCTGAGGTGCCACAAGCGATGGCGGAAGCTCTACGCTCTGGTAATCTTGGTATTATGGATTACATGAACTACCGTAATATACAAGCTGATACGGCTATGCGTGACTCCATTTCCAAGGTGAGCTCGGATAAATCAGAGACAAATGAACCAAACGCATAAAATACGGAAAGGAGCAGTACTAACAAATGGAACAATTAATAATATTTGCGATCATTGCCATAGTCAGCTCTCTTTTCGGTAAATCAAAAAACAACAAAGAACAAAAACAAATGCCGCCCTTTAATAAGGAAGAGCAGCCGCAACCTCATGTCATTATAGAGACAGATGAGCCAAAACCACAACGTCCAACTGTCAAAACACAAAACTTTGAAGATTTCGCACGTGAGTTTTTAGGGAATAGGAATGCGGAAAAACCTAAAGTGGAAGCCCGTGAGACACGTGTTAAACGAATAGAAGAAAAAGTGATGGAGCAAATGCCAAGCTATGTGGCGCCACCACTGATTCCGACTGAGCCATTAAGTCGCACAAGTGATCGTCCAAGTCTAGGGCGATTGGCTGCTGGTAAAACTACAGGTGTACATGTAGCGACGACAAATAAGGATTTTCTGTTACCAAATTCTAAAAAAGCATTAATGCAGGCTGTGGTGATGGCAGAAGTTTTAGGCCCACCGAAAGCAAAAAGAAAATAACTAGCATGTCCTCCTTTTTTGGCGCATATATTGCCGAAGAAGGAGGCATTTTTATGAAAAAATTATTTCAATTAACGCCACTACTTGAATTATCACAGTTTGAAACATTAAAAATCATCGGCCCATATCGTTTTTTACATGCAGATGCTACATCATGTGCGTTCATCTATGCAGATTATCATATTACTGTGCGCGGAAAATCCGTGGATATAAACGCTATTAAAGAAGAAATGCTTCATCTTTCAATTGATGATTTACAAGAGCTACATGTAAAAATGACAAAAGATATGGGTGTGAGCGACAATGTGGAATAATCGGCCAATCATCATACGTATAAAGCGTCATGAAAATGTTCATCCTTTTATTCAAACATTGCATGCACAACATGTCCCGTTAAAACGTGTAGTCTTTCGGGAACAAGAAGTCATATTTGAAACAAATATGCGTTATCTATCTAAGATTCGTCGCAGTCGTAGCCGTTACCGACTAAAAATGACTGTACATTATGCAGATGAACTTCATGTATTTCGAGCGCAGCTTTGGACATTGCTCGGCTTATTTATAATGATATTAATACCACTATTCTGTGCGCAGGTAGTCTGGCGCGTTGATATTGAGGCAGCTTCTCCTGAATTACAACAGCAGGTAGAAAAAACATTCAAAGAGACTTTCAAAATGGAAACACCTATGTCTAAAAAAGGACTACCAACAGATGCAATCATCCGGCAAGAGCTGTTAGAAAAGCATCGAGAGCTAGCATGGGTGCATATTGAAAAACATGGCGGTCGTGTAATTCTACGGCCACAAGAATCTCCTAAGCAAGCCGAGCAGACGAATGAAAAATTAGCAACACACTTGGTGGCTACGAAAAGTGGCGTTATAACACACTTTAATATTCAAAACGGCGAACGAAAAATTTCGGTAAATGATACAGCCTATGACGGCGATGTCCTTGTAAGTGGAGTTATTGAAAGTGGGGATGATCACGTCTTTGTCGGTGCAAAAGGAGAGGTTTTTGCAGATTATTGGCTTGAATGTACATTTAAAATTCCGACTAAGCTAACGATGGAAACGCTACAACAGAAACAGTGGCGTGTATTAGTAAAGGGCATTCATAGCGAAGAAGTTGACTATGTTCAAAAAAAAGAATTACCAAATTGGTTGGATCCATACGTTTCAATTGTTGAGGAGCAACAAACCAAAAAGATGGAAGTAGTACTGGATGAATCGAAAGTAGATTCACTCCTTATTCCATTACTCCATGAAAAAATGTTACGATCACTACCCGCTAAAACGGTTATCAAAAAAGAAAACCTTTTACAGGCGAAGTGGGGGAATGGTACAGTTGAAGGGAAAGTTCTATTTTTAGTCAATGAAAACATTGCAAGTCCAATACATGGCCCACAAGGAGAATGATTATGTCTGAACATTTAACTGTATTACAAGTGGATAATCCAAACGAAGCGGTGATGCTACTCGGTATTTCCGATGCTAATATGAAATTAATTGAAGAGGCACTACATGTCCATATAATTACTCGTGGTGAACAAATTCAACTTGCTGGTGAAGAAGACGCAAAGGAACAAGCGACTTTTCTTTTACAGGCACTCTTAAAAGTCATTCGTAAAAGCATTAACATTGATCAGCGTGATGTAGCGACAGCAATCGAAATGACACAAAAAGGTACAATTGAATATTTTGCAGAACTCTACGATGAAGAAATTGCGCGCACGACGAAGGGCAAACCAATTCGTGCGAAAACAATTGGTCAGCGAGAATACATACAAGCGATTCGTCACAAAGACGTTGTTTTCGGTATTGGGCCAGCAGGTACAGGTAAAACGTACCTAGCGGTGGTAATGGCTACACAAGCATTAAAAAATGGACATGTAAAGCGTATTATTTTAACGCGTCCTGCTGTAGAAGCAGGAGAGTCTCTGGGCTTTCTTCCAGGGGACTTAAAAGAAAAGGTAGATCCCTATTTACGCCCTCTGTATGATGCGTTAAATGACATTTATGGCTCGGAGCAAACGCAACGTCTTATTGAGCGGGGCACCATTGAAATTGCACCGTTAGCCTATATGCGTGGACGTACATTGGATGACGCCTTTGTTATTTTAGATGAAGCGCAAAATACAACGCATCCGCAAATGAAAATGTTTTTAACACGTTTAGGCTTCGGCTCAAAAATGGTTATCACAGGTGATAAAACGCAAATCGACTTACCGAAAAATACTGACTCTGGTTTGATTGTGGCAGAACGTACGTTAAAGTATGTCAAATCAATCCACTTCCAAATTTTAGAACAAGGCGATGTTGTTCGCCACCCAGTAGTAGCAAAAATCATTCAAGCCTACGAAGAACAGCAACTTTAGAATTGCGCACAAGCGCAATTCTAAAGTCTGCCCCGAAAGTGAAGAAAAACGAAACGGCAGGGGCAACAAGGTAATAAAGCGCGCACAAGCGCAATTCTAAAGTCTGCCCCGAAAGTGAAGAAAAACGAAACGGCAGGGGCAACAAGGTAATAAAGCGCACAAGCGCAATTCTAAAGTCTGCCCCGAAAGTGAAGAAAAACGAAACGGCAGGGGCAACAAGGTAATAAAGCGCGCACAAGCGCAATTCTAAAGTCTGCCCCGAAAGTGAAGAAAAACGAAACGGCAGGGGCAACAAGGTAATAAAGCGCACAAGCGCAATTCTAAAGTCTGCCCCGAAAGTGAAGAAAAACGAAACGGCAGGGGCAACAAGGTAATAAAGCGCACAAGCGCAATTCTAAAGTCTGCCCCGATATGAGTACAACGAAGTCTGCGCGAAAGGTGAAGCCGGTAGCAACAGTTGGTTTTAAGTACCGCAAGCGAAGGCGGCAGGTACAGCGCAATTTGTGCAAAGGGTGAACCTGACTACAACAAAGGATTAGTACCCACAGTAAAGTGACAAATCGTGACAGTAGACACATGTTTCAATGAGAATATAGTTATATTTTGGGAAAAATTGTGACAGCTATGCAAATTTGTATAGCTGTTTTTTGCTTTCTTATACATTTTTCGAGAAAAATGTTTTTTGAATTGGTATGATAGAAGATAGATAGAGGAGGTGCCAGATGGAGAAACAACTTCGAAAAATTACCGAGCTTATTGGTTTTCGCTATTTTTTGATTACTGTTCTCATCTTAACAGGAGCCCTACAGTTTGCATTTATGTATGGCAATGTTAAAGGTGTTACATATGATTTTAAACCCTTACAGCTTGCACCAGAAACTGTTCGATCTACTAAAACAATCGAAGATACAGTTAAGACACAACAAGAGCGAGAAAAAGCAGCAGACGCAGTAACGCCCGTCTATCAGTTTTCAGAGGACGTCGCGAAACAACGCGCCGCTATTGTGACGTCTTTATTTGACTATGTCCTTGAAGTCAAGAAGGATGTTGACAGCAGTGAAAAACCTGTTGCTATTGTTGACCAGGTGGCGCAGCTCCGAAAAAAAGTAGAATCCATTGATGTTGACCAAATGTCTGTATCCTTTACAGATGCACAGCTAGAAAGTTTACTAGTGCAAAGTGATACAGATTTAAAGAGAACGAGTACAATGCTATCAAAGCTTGTGCAGGACTTTTTACAAAAATCAATACGTACGGAAAATGTGCTAGCTGCTCAAAATGATGTGGAAACAAAAATTCGTGGGCAGCGTGGTTATCCCGATAAAATATTAAGTGCTGTCGTTCTAATCGGGCGTGCAAGTATTATTGAAAATGAAACGATAAACGAAGAGCAAACAAAAGTTAGAATCGAGCAAGCGAAAGAATCAATTGAACCTACCCGTATTTTACAAGGACAAATAATTGTTCAGGAAGGCCAAATAATCGATACGGAGGCTTACCGGCAACTGGAACTTCTTGGGATGGTAAGCAATAAAGCTTCTATGAAACCTATTGCAGGGCTGATAATATTAACGTTCCTGCAGTTGATATTCATGTATATTTTATTTGAACGCTGGGAAACAGATGAGCAAAAAAAGCGCAATGCACTACTTGTTACCGTGATTGTCTATAGTTTATCTATTCTCTTAATGAAGTTCATTAGCTTAGTCGCGGATGGTTTTGATGTGACCGTCGCATTTTTATTCCCGACGGCATTAGCGACAATGCTTGTACGTTTGCTGGCAGACGATCGGGCTGCGGTACTAATCACAGTTATGACAGCCGCTTCAGCAGGGGTTGTTTTCCAAGAAGGCTATTCATCAGTGATGCAAATGGAAATCACACTGTATATTATCTTTGGTGGCTTTGCGAGCCTATTCTTTATGCGTAGTGTTGAAAAACGCTCGCATATTTTACAAGCAGTCGGCGTCATTTCACTTGTAAATATGGCTTTTATTGCATTTTATTTACTCATGACACAGTCGTCCTATGGTCTTTCTGAGCTAATGTTTTACTTTATTGCCGGAATATTATCTGCCCTACTTTCAGGTGCGCTCACAATGGGCTTATTACCATTCTTTGAATCAGCCTTTAGCTTATTATCGACATTGCGTTTGATTGAACTGTCCAATCCCAATCATCCGTTACTGAAAAAGTTACTCATGGAAACGCCAGGAACATATCATCATAGTGTAATGGTTGCAAACTTAGCCGAGGCTGCCTGTGAAGAAATAGGTGCGGATGGCTTACTTGCGCGTGTTGGCTGTTATTATCATGATATCGGGAAAACGAAAAGACCTGCTTTTTTCATCGAAAATCAAATGTCTGGTATTAACCCACATGATTCGATGCCGTCAGAAACAAGTGCTGAAATTATTATTGCACATACGACGGATGGCGCAGAGATGTTAAAACGCTACAAAATGCCACAAGAAATTATTGATATTGCCTTGCAACATCATGGGACGAGTTTGTTAAAGTTCTTCCTATATAAAGCGAAGGAAGAGGGCAAAGTAATTGATGAAGCAAAGTTCCGCTACCCAGGTCCGAAGCCACAAACAAAGGAAGCGGCAGTTATTAGTGTTGCTGATAGTGTTGAAGCGGCTGTTCGTTCAATGAAGGAACCGAATGCAGAAAAAATTCACAAGCTTGTGAAGGCAATTATTGATGATCGTGTACAGGACAATCAGTTTGATGAATGCGATATTTCAATAAAAGAGTTAAAATGTATAGAGCGAGTACTTTGTGAAACATTGAATGGAATTTTCCACTCACGAATCGAATACCCAAAGGCAGATAAGTAGGAGGATCTATGATTTTAACAATTGATTTTACAGATGAAACAAACGAAGTAACTGCAGAACATATGGAGCTGGTGGAAAAGCTTTTACAGCATGCAGCAAAAACTGAAAACATTGAACCGGAAACAGAAGTGTCGGTTACATTTGTGACAAATGAAGCTATACGTGAAATAAATCGAGAATACCGTGATAAGGACCAAGCGACAGATGTAATTTCGTTTGCATTAGAAGAATTAGGAGAGAGCGAAATGGAAGTAACGTTTGAAGGGATGCCGCGAATTTTAGGGGATATCATTATTTCAACGGATCGTACGAAAGAGCAGGCTGAAGAATACGGTCATACGTTCGAACGCGAATTAGGCTTTTTAGCGGTGCATGGCTTCTTGCATCTACTTGGTTATGATCATATGGTACCTGAAGATGAAAAAGTGATGTTCGGGAAGCAAGATGAGATTTTACAGTCTTACGGCTTAGGACGTGACTAAATGGATGGGCGTAAATATATTCGCTCGTTCGTCTATGCCTTTCAAGGCATCCTAACAGCATGCGAGGAGCAAAATTTCCAATCGCATGTGCTGAGTGCGGGAATTGTCTTGATTGTTGGCTATTTTACTGGTTTATCACGTGTAGAATGGTTCATTGTGTTATTATTAATAGCACTGATGTTTGCTCTTGAAATGATAAATACTGCCATTGAACGAGTGGTGGATTTGGCGTCACCAGCTATTCATCCTCTTGCTAAGCAAGCAAAGGATTTAGCAGCAGGTGCAGTGCTTGTATTTGCTATATTCAGTGCTATAATCGGATTACTAATCTTTATACCGAAATGGTTTTAACTTCATTCCGTATTGAAAGAAACACAGGCGAAGCGACAGGACGGCGCTTCGCCTGTGTGACCCACATCAAGTGGAAAAAAGCTTCGACAATGGGCATGAATGTTGAGAAGGTCTGATTAGATGTTAGCGATAAAGTATGGAGATGCATACAACGCGTTTAACAAACAAGCCACATACTAGTGTCAATCTGCACTTTATTGCTTTATTGGAAGCGCGGTGTCAGTTACTAGTATGTCGAGGCAAAATTGATTTATATGTAGAGGAGAATTAGCGTAGATGACAATTGATATGCATGCATTATTAGAGGAGTCAAAATTGGCGCGTGAAAAGGCGTATGTTCCATATTCAAAATTTAAAGTGGGCGCAGCTCTTTTAACGAAAAATGGCGATGTCATTCACGGCTGTAATATTGAAAATGCAGGTTATAGTATGACCAATTGTGCAGAGCGTACAGCATTTTTTAAAGCAGTATCAGAGGGCATATATGATTTTGAAGCAATCGCAATTGTTGCTGATACGGATGGCCCATGTGCGCCGTGTGGAGCATGCCGTCAAGTGATGATGGAGTTTTGCGGGCCAACTATGCCTGTCTATTTAACAAATTTAAAAGGTGATGTCACGGTAACGTCGGTGGGCGAATTACTACCGTTCGCATTCACAACGGAGGATTTAGAGAATGCTGGAAAATAACACTGGCTTTAAGTCAGGCTTTATCTCAATTATTGGTCGACCAAATGTAGGGAAGTCAACATTTTTAAACCGAGTAATAGGTCAAAAAATTGCCATTATGAGTGATAAGCCACAAACAACACGAAACAAAGTACAAGGTGTACTGACATCAGATGAAAGCCAGATGATTTTTATCGATACGCCTGGGATTCATAAGCCAAAGCATAAGTTAGGCGACTTCATGTTAAAGGTCTCTAAAAACACCTTGCGTGAAGTGGATGTAATTATGTTCATGGTTAACGCAGAGCAGAAGCTTGGAAAGGGAGACGAGTTCATCTTAGAATTGCTAGCAGGTAACCCTACCCCGGTATTCTTAGTTATCAATAAGATTGATCAGGTGCACCCAGATGAATTGATGGGAATAATCGAGAGCTATAAGGAACGCTATGACTTTGCAGAAATAGTGCCTATTTCAGCACTGCAAGGAAATAATGTTGAAAATCTATTGGCTACATTAACGAAATATTTGCCAGAAGGTCCACAGTATTATCCAGCTGACCAAGTAACAGACCACCCAGAGCGATTCATTATTTCAGAGCTTATTCGAGAAAAGGTGTTACATTTAACTCGTGAAGAAATACCGCATTCTATTGCCGTGGTCATCGAAAAAATCCGTCGTGATGAAGAAAATGAAGACAAAATCCATGTGGCAGCGACAATTATCGTTGAACGTGATTCGCAAAAAGGAATTGTCATCGGTAAACGAGGAGCATTATTAAAAGAAGTTGGGATACGTGCACGAAAAGATATCGAAATGCTTCTTGGATCAAAAGTATATCTAGAACTATGGGTTAAGGTGCAGAAGGATTGGCGTAATAAAGCAACACATCTCCGTGATTTTGGTTTCCGTGATGACGAATATTAACAATTATTTTAGTTTGTAGTGTATTCTCACTACTGTAGTCGCTCCAAAATAATACTGATTTTAGACGTAATGATTATATAGTGCGAGAAGGGGCTGTCCAAATACTGATTTGGGGAGCTCTATTTTCTTGTGAATGCTTCAGGGGAAGGGGGAGACTGACTTGCTATATAAATGGGAAGGGATTGTTCTAAAGGCACGAGCATATGGTGAGTCCAACAAAATTGTCACGCTACTGACGCGTGAAGCTGGAAAGGTTGCAACTATGGCACGGGGCGCAAAGAAGCCTTCGAGTAGGTTAGCTGCGGTGACGCAGCCATTCACATACGGCATGTTTATGGTACAACATCATACGGGCATGGGGACATTACAACAAGGCGAACATCTGAATTCCATGCGTCATATTCGTGAGGATATTATGGCAACTGCCTATGCCAGCTATATCATGGAACTGGTAGAGCGTGTGGTGGAAGAAGGGAAGCCAGAGCCGTTTGCGTTTGAAGTGCTGTTACAGGCATTACAGGCGATTGAGGACGGCTATGATCCAGAAGCAATTACGCTGTTTGTAGAGTGGAAAATGCTACCTTATACTGGTGTGCAGCCAATTTTACATGCCTGTGCCACATGTGGTGCAGTAGACGGTGAATTCGCCTTTTCCTTTGCGCAAGGTGGCTTTTTATGTCATCGCTGTTATCGGCATGATCCATATATTATCCGTTTAACACCTACACAACTAAAGCTTATACGAATGTTTTATGCTGTACCAATTGATCAAATTGGTAAACTAGAATTGAAGAAGGAAACAAAATATTTTATCAAAAAAATTATTACAACTATTTATGAGGAACAAACAGGAATTCGCTTTAAGACAAAGAAATTTATCGAGCAACTGGAGAGAACACCTGAGTTACAACCGAGATTAACAAGTACAAATACAGAAATGCCAGAGGAAGATTAACATTCCTCTGGCATTTTTTATCACCTACAATTTCTTAAAATTCATCTTCGTCAGTGGTAACATCATGATAAGCAGCCCATTTACCAGCGATTTTTAGGAATTCAATAAACAGATAAGTCGTTTCACCATTTTTACCAGTTATATGTAAAATAGCTGTCCCTTCCGCTAGAGGAGTAACTTTTAGTGTACTGCCCTCAATTGTTGCCTTCACTGGAATCTTGTATGCAGAATCATAACCATTGTTTAAATCCTCTAATACAACATTCACTGGCTCAAACGATAAATCTTCGCTTGTAAATGTAAGATCATTTGAAAGCTCATAAAGATCGATGCTACGAACAAAATCATACGTATACACATCAGCAGCCATTGTTTGTTGTTGTGTATCATTAGTAAATGTTAAAAGATATTGTCCGTTTTTAAAGATGGACAGTGTTGTTGCATTATTTTTTGTGTCTAAAGCATATAACTCAGGGGATAGGGCTTGACCATCAGCAGTTTGTATAGTTACTTCCGTTGGTACGAATTTTAAATCACTTTCCGCTAGATCTAGAGGAAGATTTTCAATGTGGTCTGTTTCTTGAACTTCTTGCAAAGTTGTTTGTAATTTTCCATTTACATTTTTAACATGAACTAAGAAAAAGACATCCGTAAACTCCTCATTATCCTCAGTAAAACCAGTAATAACTAATTTACCAGTCCCTTCTTTTAAAGGCTTAATCGTTATAGACTCTGACATATCTTGTTCTTCGTCCCAAGCGAATATATCCTCTGCCGGCTCAATGCCACCGTAAGAGGCAAAGATATAATCTTGGTTATAAGTACTAGCATAAATAGTAGCGTTGTTTAGAGTGTTTTCAGCACGAACAACAAAAGTAGCTAATTGTGAGCGTTTTACATTGTTTTGCGGTCCGAATGTAGTAGGTGTAGTTCCTTTTGTGATGTGATTGGCAAATAGCGTTTGAATATAAGGTTCGTATTCACTTCCTGCTTCCACATCAGTAAAAGGAATATCAGTAGTGTCAGCGATTGGTAATTTAAAACCTTTTACTATCATTTTTGACATTTGACCACGTGTAATATTTTTAGTTGGGTAGAAGTAACCATTGGAGCCACTGATGATGCCTGCGTTTGCTAATGCTGCAATCGCTCCATAGTTCTCATCGCCTGGTTGAATATCCTTAAATTGTGGATTTGTGACATTGTTAGTATCAAGATGTAGAATTCCAGCTAAAATTTTCGCTGCTTGTGTACGAGTAATCGAATTTGCTGGTTTGAATGTGCCATCTGGGTAGCCAGAAATGATACCTCGTTGTGCTAGGTTAAGAATAGCTTTGCCTTCCTCTGTAGATGCATTGATATCGGGGAATGATGTAGCAGCTTGTGCTGGGGTAGTAATGACAATAGCGCTAGTCGCTAAAGTTGCAGCTAAAGCCATTTGATAAAAACGATGTGTATTCACTTAATTTCCTCCAAAAAATAGATGTACATTATAGTACTGTCTGCGATAGTGAACCGTTAACAAATTCAAACTTCCGGACGCCTGAAAAAGTACGGCGGTATACCTTAAAAATGTTAAATTATTGTTTTTCAACATTCAACATTAACTATAATACTTTATTTATATCAAAATGTTGAAGGTGAGAATAGAGGGAATTTTATCCTCTCAACATAAAGTAAGAGTGAAGTTGAATAAAAACTGAAAAAATATACAGTACTAGACAATTTACCGAAAGCAAAAGTATTTGTTTGAAAAATAGAAATAAACGCTTATACGGTAACGATAAAGGAAAAAAATCATATTTCTTAGAAATTTATTTATAACAAAAAAATGTTTTTTAATAATAATAATATCTTTTTTTCTTGATTGATAGGTATATATGTATAATATTTTCAGAAAATAAATCTGAGTAAAATGGAAATTTATAAGCCAAAAGAAATGATTATGAAAAGGGTTTTTAATATAAGCATAGTATTAACTAATCATTTCAGTCCCATATACTAGTTGAAAAGGTATTTTAACCTATGATATTGTAAGGAATATAGATAATTATATTTATGCTATTCTTGTATAATTTATACGTATTGTACCAGTTGAAAATTAGTTTCATTATTTATAATATATCTGACATGCATATAAAAAATGTAAAACATGCCTCTATCAGCAAAACGTATGAAAACTACGTTTATTAGAACAACGCAGTCCAATGGAAAAGGGAGGGAGGTCACATAATGCTGGAACATTGCGTATGTGGCAAAAAATGTGCTAAGAAAAGTGACATTAAGTATTGATGAAGTGAAAGCGGATGATATTTTAGCAGAAGATATTTTTTCCGAGTACCGCCTATTAGCTAAAAGAGATTTAGTGTTAACAGAGCGGATTATTGCATTACTCAAGCTTAGAAAAGTAGAAGAATTATCAGTTTATTTGCCTTCAGATTCAGTACGAATTGTCCATGATTTAGGTGCACAGCGTACAAGGGAGTACGAGGATGTATTTGCACCACTCATAGAGAAAAAGGAAGAGATTGATGAATATAAAGAAGCGGTAAACAATCTTTTTATGACAACTTTAGAAAATGTTGTTCATGAATTGCGTTATGGCCAAATTTTAAAAAGTATACAGGATACTTCCTATGTGAGAAATATTTTTGAACAGATTCTGGCAGAAAAGCATCGCTATGACTTACTGATGCGATTAAGGGAATGGGATGAGTATTCATTTGTTCATTCATTTGACGTATTCGTACTAGGTACAATTTTTGCGCGTCATTTAGGCTTAACAGATATTGAAACACTTGCAAGAGGCTATTTATTCCACGATATTGGAAAGTTATTTATTCCCCAAGAAATCTTGAATTTAAAGCGAAAACTATCTGAAGATGAATTTGAAATTGTTAAATTGCATACTACAAAAGGCTTTGAGTTACTTGTCGAGAATGGCGAAGAAGATATTGCCTATTTGGCACGTGACCATCATGAACGCTTTGCTGGGAAAGGTTATCCTAATCATCTTTGTGCAGATGAAATGAGTGAGGGTGTTCAGTTATTACAAATAATAGATGTGTATTCCGCCATGACATCGAAACGTGTGTATCATACAGGGTATGGTGCGACAGATGCGTTAGCTGTTTTATATCGTGATCGTCATTTGTATAACGAAAAGTTTATGCATAAATTTGTAGAGTGTCTAGGGATTTATCCTGTGAATTCAGTGGTGCTACTTTCCGATTATCGACGGGCGCAAGTAGAGCTTGTCTATGATTTATTCCCGACGCTACCGAAAGTAAAATTGCTAGATGAGCAAACGTCTATGAATTTACCTTTGAATTATAGTATAAAAATTGCTGAAATGATTGACTATCGTGTAAATAGTTTTGAGGAAATATTTAACTTATTTGTTGAGCAACTTATACGTTGTGATGAAGATAAATTAAGAGGTCATTTTAATAAATTAATCGATCATTTGCATCCAAAAGAAATAGTTTTGAAAATCTTCTTACCTGCTTTCCGAATTTTGCGACTATTAACAAGGGAAATTCAAACCGATATGACGAAGTATAGAAATTCTATAAATATTTTAAAGATATTGTTAGAAGAGCAGCTAAATGTTTTGTACATGGATTATCAGCATGATAAAACGACAGTTTTAGTGGTGGAGACAACACTTCGCGAAAATTTTTTCATTAAATTAGTTCAGAGTATTTTGTATATTGATAAAATCGTGCCATTCTTTATTAATCCAGGTGATGATCAGCGGATTACACAGCTTATGGAGCACTGTGAGGTAAATGTAGCCTATTTTATTGAAGATGAGTTAACAATGGAAAAAAGAGTGCGTCCGATGCGAGAAGGCACATTTCTTTATTACTCCTTAAAAGATATTGAAGAGTTGCTTGTTAGTTTAGTAGGGACGAGTATGAAAAAATTTTCCTTTGAAGAAAAAATGCAAGAACGTTTGTTTACAAAATTAAAGGCATAAGAAAGAGGGAGTCACATGGTGTGACTCCCTTGCTTTTTACCATCCATATAGAATATCAGCGATAAGTATCCGAAGACTACTGTTGTCAAAGTGTTCGCATCCATTAATACGCATGTGCACTAAAATTGAAGATGTTTTTCGATATATGCCTTAACATCAGCGATTGGCATACGAACTTGTTCCATAGAGTCACGGTGACGTACTGTTACTTGACCATCTTCTTTTGAATCAAAATCGTATGTGATACAGAAAGGTGTACCGATTTCATCTTGACGACGGTAGCGTTTACCAATTGATTGTGATTCATCATAGTCTACCGGGAATGCTTTGCGAAGCTCTGACCAAACATCTCCAGCTTCATCCGATAATTTTTTAGAAAGTGGTAACACTGCCGCTTTAAATGGTGCAAGAGCTGGATGGAAACGTAATACTGTACGCTTATCATCTCCTTCTAGCTCCTCTTCATCATAGGCATCACATAAGAAAGCTAATGTTACACGGTCTGCCCCTAATGATGGTTCAATACAATATGGTACATAGCGTTCATTTGTGACAGGATCAATATACGTGAAATCTTCACCAGAATGCTCCATGTGTTGTTTTAAGTCGTAGTCTGTACGATCAGCTACTCCCCAAAGCTCGCCCCAACCAAACGGGAATTTAAACTCGATATCTGTTGTTGCGTTTGAGTAGTGGGATAATTCATCGTCTTCGTGGTCACGAAGGCGCATTGAATCTTCGTTCATACCTAAGTTCAGTAACCAGTTTTTACAAAATTCTTTCCAATATGCATGCCACTCAAGGTCTTCACCTGGTTTACAGAAGAATTCAAGCTCCATCTGTTCAAATTCACGTGTACGGAATGTGAAGTTACCTGGTGTAATCTCGTTACGGAATGATTTACCAATTTGTGCAATACCAAATGGTGTACGTTTACGCATAGAGCGTTGAACATTCTTGAAGTTTACGAAAATACCTTGTGCTGTCTCTGGACGGAGGTAAATTTCGTTTGTAGAAGATTCTGTTACACCTTGGAATGTTTTGAACATTAAATTAAATTGGCGAATATCTGTGAAATCAGCTTTACCGCAATCAGGGCAAACGACGTCGTATTTCACCATTGTTTCTTTCATTTGTTCGAACGTCATTCCGTCGACAATGATTTCATCGCCTTTTGCTAAAGCAGCATCTTCGATGATTTTATCAGCTCGGTGACGTGCTTTACATGCTTTACAGTCCACCATTGGATCGTTGAAATTTCCTACGTGGCCAGAAGCAACCCATGCTTTTGGGTTCATTAGAATTGCAGCGTCAATACCTACATTATGTTCAGATTCTTGGACGAATTTTTGCCACCAAGCTTTTTTTACGTTATTTTTTAATTCAACACCAAGCGGACCGTAATCCCAAGTGTTTGCTAAGCCTCCATAGATTTCAGATCCAGGGAAGACAAAGCCTCGATGCTTTGCTAAAGATACAATAGTTTCCATTGATTTGTTAGCCATTTAAATAGCCTCCTTAATTGTTTTACATAAAATGAGTGAGGAGTTTAATCAGATACACTTAAGTGCAGGTTGTTGTGCTGCATTCGGCGTCATCCTCGTTAAACTAAAATAGCACCCGTCTCCGGGCACAAATAATGCCCAGGGACGAGTGCTAATACCCGCGGTTCCACCCTGATTGTTTTAAACGTCTTGTTTAAAACCTCTTTTTAATAAGTTAGCTCAAGGAGTGCCTTTTCTCTGTTACTGTGTAGACTTTCACCATCTTCTACTCGCTTTTAGAAAGAACAGATACTTTTTTCCTATCATCGCTTGTATAACGCAATATCGCTCGAAAATACATGTAGAGCTAGCGTCTGTGTCAATATTGTAGCATGTAGTTCTTTTCTTCGCAATAACCATTAAAATAGTATATAATAATTGAGCATGAGTATAACACTATTAGAGTTGAGGCGGTGAGTCCAATCGAACTCAATAAACGTCAGGAAGACATTTTACAAATTGTGAAAGAAAACGGCCCGATTACAGGCGAACATATTGCAGAACGTCTTAATCTGACAAGAGCGACATTAAGACCAGATTTAGCTATACTGACAATGGCGGGCTTTTTAGATGCAAGACCACGTGTTGGCTATTTCTATTCAGGTAAAAAAACGTCCGTTACGATGACGGACAGCATCAACAATTTAAAAGTAAAAGATTTTCACTCCGGCCCAGTTGTTGTACCCGAAACAATGACTGTGTATGATGCGATTTGCTTCATGTTTTCGGAGGATGTGGGGACCCTCTTTGTCGTAGATAAGAACGAATTTTTGACAGGAGTGTTGTCTCGTAAGGATTTACTGCGTACAAGTATTGGCACGCAGGATTTAAATAAAATTCCTGTACATATTATTATGACGAGAATGCCAAATATTTCGTACTGTGAAAGATCTGATTCGTTAATTGTCGCAGCGAATAAACTAATTGAGCGTGAAGTTGATTCGTTACCAGTAATAGAACCACAAGAGGGTGGCCTAACGATTGTTGGGCGTCTCACAAAAACGACGATTACACGTGCTTTCTTATCACTTGCACAAAATGTCTGAAATTGAGGGGAACAGCATGAAGAAACTTCGAGTTTTTGTCGTTTCCGATTCCGTCGGTGAAACGGGTGACCAAGTAGCAAAAGCCGTTATTAGTCAATTCCGACCAGGTTTAGAAAAAACGATTATTCGTCGTTTTCCACATATTCAATCTGAAGAACTTGTACGAAAAATTGTATGCCTAGCAGCGAAACAGAAGGCCTTCATTATTTATACACTTGTTCGACAGGAGATGCGTTCGTTATTACATGAATTGTGTGAAAAAGAAAAAGTACATGCGGTCGATATATTGGGAACTGCACTGAAATCTATGGCTACGTTTATGGAAGAGATTCCACTAGAAACACCAGGTATTGTACATCAGCTTGATGATGATTACTTTAAAAAAATTGAAGCAATTGAATTTGCGGTGAAATATGATGATGGTCGAGATCCGCGTGGTTTATTACAAGCTGACATTGTGTTAGTTGGGGTTTCTCGTACTTCGAAAACGCCCCTTTCGCAATATTTAGCACATAAACGTTATAAGGTGGCGAACGTACCTTTAGTCCCAGAAGTGGAGCCACCAGAAGAATTATTACAAATAGATCCCAGAAAATGTTTTGGCTTAATTATTTCTCCTGATAAATTAAACTATATTAGAAAAGAAAGATTAATGTCTTTAGGATTAAATGATGATGCTATCTATGCGCAACACACGCGTATTTTAGAAGAAATTCAACATTTTGAAAAAATTGTCGGTAAAATTGGTTGTAAAGTTATTGATGTGACCAATAAAGCAGTAGAAGAAACAGCGAATGAAATTATCGAACATCTTACAAATTGTCAATAAGAAACAAAGTTCAGTAAACCACCTCGGTTTGTTAGAGGCGGTTTTTTTGAGTCGGTATTGAAAATAGTATAGATAAAAACTAATTTTTGTTTTATAATAATAAAATTGTGGTAAAAATATTTAAAAAGAGAAAATTCCTATTTTTTTGTCGAGAAATAAAGGATTTTTAAAACGGATAGCGAATTGTGTTCTAGAACGTAACTTAAAGATGGTGATGAATATGGCAGGGAAGATTCCTGAAGAAGTGATTGAACAGATTCGGACACAATCGGATATTGTGGATGTCATTAGCGAATATATGCAACTCACAAAGCGTGGGCGTAATTGGTTTGGACTCTGTCCATTTCATGGAGAACAAACACCATCTTTTTCTGTTTCTACAGACAAGCAGATTTTCCATTGCTTTGGTTGCGGGGCAGGCGGTAATGCTATTACTTTCGTCATGGACATTGAGGGTATAACTTTCCCAGACGCAGTTGTGAAACTTGGTGAACGTGCTGGCATACATTTAGATGTTGGTCCAAGTTTACCTGAAATGACGAAAACAGTCTCAAAAGCAGAAGAGCGCATGAAAGAAGCACATGCTTTTGCAGCGGATTTTTTCCATCATTTACTGTTGAACACAGAAGATGGTGAAGAGCCTTTAAATTATTTGCTAGAAAGAGGATTTACAAGGGAACTTATCGAATCTAATAGCATTGGATGGTCTCTCCCAAGCTTTGATGCTTTAACGATATTGCTTGAAAGAAAAGGTTATAACTTACAAGAAATCGCTGATAGTGGTTTAATTATCAAACGTGATGGGGAAGAACGCTATTTTGATCGATTTAGAGGACGTATTATGTTTCCGATTCGTGATGAGAATGGAAAAATCATTGCATTCTCAGGACGAATACTTTCATCGACAGGTGAAGAGGCAAAATATTTAAATAGTCCAGAATCACCAATTTTTCATAAGAGTGAAGTACTTTATAACCTAGATAAGGCACGAACCTCTATTCGAAAAAATCGTCAAGTAGTATTGATGGAAGGTTTTATGGATGTTTTAGCAGCTAGTTCAGCTGGTGTAATGAATGCTGTCGCAACAATGGGTACTTCGCTTACGAATCAGCATATCACAAAGCTAAAGCGCTTAGTAGAGCAAGTTACGATTTGCTATGACGGTGATAATGCTGGGTTTGATGCGGCGAAGAGAGCGGCACAGTTATTACAAACTGAACGCATGAAAGTAGATATTGCAGTGTTACCTGACAAACAAGACCCCGATGAATATATTCGGAGTCTTGGTGGACAAGCCTTTAAAGAACAAATTTTGGAAAATCCACATGCGTATATTGCTTTTATGATGATGCATGCTAGACGCAATAAGAATTTTCAGTTTGAAAATGATACGCTTCAATATATTCAAGAAGTGCTCGAACAACTAGTAGGTAGATCCTCACCGGTGGAACGAGACTTGTATATAAGGCAGCTATCGAATGAAACAAATATTTCGGAAGAAGCGATTTATGCTCAATTTCGAAAAATAGAGGCAAGTCAGGTACGCTCTGCAAAAGTAGAGCTACCAGAACAAGTGCCTTCAATGCCAGTCACGCAGCAACAAAAGCCTATGGACGCAGCCGAACGTGCCGAACGTTTATTACTGGCTCATATGCTTCATAATATAGATGTAGTGGACAGGGTATTACGTAATGAACAAAGAGAGCCTTTTGTACGAGATGCGTATTTGGCTGTTTTTGTTCGATTAGTAGGTTTTTATGAGGAATACGGTCATTCAGATTATCAGCGTTTTGTAGAGATTCTAGATGACGCTGAATTACGAAAATTAGTTATGGAAGCTGCATTAGTAGAGCGAGACCCTGATCAAGCAGAGGCAGAGGTTACGGATTCTATACGTCAGTTGCAGAAATATCGAATTGAGCAAGAAATTCAACAAAAGATGCATGAGTCAAAGGAAGCGGAGAAGATGCATGAGTATGCGCGTGCACTTGAAATCGCCCAACAGATTATTCATTTAAGAAAATCGTTATCGGCGATTTAACCCGATTCGGTTGTTTAGAAGGAGGAAGGTTTATGGCGGACAAGTCTGAACGTTCAAAAGAGGTAGAAGTAGAAATTACATTAGATGAAGCAAAAAAATTGCTTCAAGAAAAGGCGAAAACAGAAGGTGAAATTTCAATGAAAGAAATTTCAGAGAAATTATTACCTTACGAATTGGAAAACGAAGAGGTTTTTCACTTCGCCGAAGATCTTGAAAAACATAAAGACATTCAAATCATTGGTAAAGAAGAATTTGAAGAAGAAAGTCTAATGAAAGAAGAAGCAAGTGAAGAGACTTTCGACTTAAATGATTTGAGCGTACCACCCGGCGTGAAGATAAATGATCCCGTTCGTATGTACTTGAAAGAAATTGGTCGAGTTGATTTACTTTCTGCCGAGCAAGAAATTGCCTTAGCAGAACGCATTGAACAAGGTGATGAAGAAGCTCGTAAACGTCTAGCAGAAGCTAACTTACGTCTAGTTGTGTCGATTGCGAAACGTTATGTTGGTCGTGGTATGTTGTTCCTTGATTTAATTCAAGAAGGGAATATGGGACTTATTAAGGCAGTTGAAAAGTTCGACTATCGCAAAGGTTTTAAATTCTCGACATATGCAACATGGTGGATTCGTCAGGCAATTACACGTGCAATTGCTGACCAAGCACGAACAATCCGTATTCCTGTGCATATGGTAGAAACAATCAACAAACTAATTCGTGTACAACGTCAATTACTTCAGGACTTAGGACGTGAGCCTTCTCCAGAGGAAATTGGAGAAGAAATGGATTTAACGCCTGAAAAAGTACGTGAAATTTTAAAAATTGCGCAAGAACCAGTATCTCTTGAAACGCCAATCGGGGAAGAAGACGATTCACACTTAGGTGACTTCATCGAGGATTCAGAAGCGCAATCTCCTTCTGACCATGCAGCATATGAACTGTTAAAAGAACAATTAGAAGATGTTTTAGATACATTAACTGACCGTGAAGAAAATGTACTACGTCTACGATTTGGTTTAGATGATGGACGTACACGCACTCTTGAAGAAGTAGGGAAAGTATTCGGTGTAACACGTGAACGTATACGTCAAATTGAAGCTAAAGCGCTTCGTAAATTACGTCACCCTTCCCGCAGTAAACGATTAAAAGATTTCTTAGAATAAATTTCAATATAAAGTTACCTTTCAAATAAGGTAGTCCACTGAAAGTCCATATCGTTTCATGTTACGAGGTATTCGACGATTTGATCGTTTGAATACCTCGCTTTTTTTCATTTGGCACCCGAAACTCCCCTGTTGTTTCGAAGCACTCCACTCGCTTTCCGTGGGCGAGCCCGAGCCTCCACCTATGCTTCGCTGCGGGGTCTCGTCTGTCTTGCTATCACCGTACAGTCAAGGGGGAAAAAAGCAAAGGAATAGGGCACTTCTTGTTCAATTTCGAACAGAAAGTGCCCTATTTTAATTTGAAGGACAACAAAATGTAAGTCTTTCAGTGCCTAAGGACTTAGCGTGAATGTTTCTTGTTTGGAAATTATGGACAGCATCATCTTGCATTAGTCCTTTCAATAGAAAGTGGTAGATATGAATCGGAAAGGATGAAAACTCAGAAAAAACGATAAAGTTAGTTGATGTGAGTGTAGGCAGTGACTCATGAGGGAACTAGGGAACCCGCAGGAACGTTAGCGACCAGGAGGCACAAGGTTCGCCCCAGGAAAGCGTCCGCTGTAACGGAAATCAACGCCATCAAAGAAAAAGCCATGGCAGGAATGATTTATCGTTTCCGAATGGCGAAAATTCATTTTATGGATTTTTTCAGTGCGCTCCTCATTGGGAGGTATCTCTTATATAGAAATATAAAAGTACTAGCACCTACGTAGGGTGTTTGCTAAGCAGGTCTTGGCGGAAATAAGCTGACATATGTAATTTTGCAAAAGAATATTGCCTTGATGAAACAACTATACTTGAAAATTAAATAAAAACGTTACTAACGATATGCATGGTCATAAAAATACCACATTAGAACGGGGCATAAGTTCTCCTATTTGCGACTTTTTACAGATGCCCTTTTGCCGCTTGTGAGATAAAATTGTAGTACAACCATTATTAAGCAATGTTTGGAGAATACACTATGACAAATCCTCGAAAAAAAATAATCTTAAATGAGATTTTGTTTTGGAAGCAAAATAAACTATTACCAGAGCATTACTGCGATTTTTTAGCAACACTTTATGCAGAAGGAACAGACTTGGAGGAGCTAGAGTTTGCGTCTCATAAACAGGCTGTTATACCCTTAGAAAAACGAAAAATGATATTCTTATTAGGAACTCTATGTATTAGCGTAATTGCACTCTTATATGTCTATTTTACAGTTCCTTCTTTAACAATGATTTTAACGTTTATTGTAGCTAGTGCATCGATTACGTTATTCATAATAGCGTTCAGAGTAGTGAAGCAACATAATTTGCTCGCTCCTATACTCCATATTATTGCCGCTATTTTGTTATTTAGTGTTTCAATTCGCATCTGTACTACATATTTTAGTGGGAATAATATTGCATTATTTGGTTTGATTGCAGCAAATTGTGGTGTGTGGCTGTGGTCAGGCATAAAAATGAAGCTACTTTATTTCACAGTCTCTGGTGTTCTAGGGTTAATTGCACTAATTGGCTATTATATCATAAACTTAACATAAACCTATCCTTCCTTTGATATCAGCTCAAAGGAGGGTATTTTATTTTTCTAAAATAGTAGTATGGCTTTTTTTATAAGCAGAAACAAAAGGAAAAAACAGTAGAAATACATATTAAAAATATATTGAAATAATAGTATGGCTTATTTAGTGAAAAAGTAATTAGAAATTTGCGTCACAGTGATTCAAAAGACTGGATATACTATTTCATTAGGAATTGTGTTTTTTTGAACATGTTTTTGGTCGACATAAAAAAATCATGATAGTTTTAGGTATATGAAAGCGCTGAAAGTGGAAAGATAGTTTCGAGAAGATTGGACGATTAACGATTGGAAAAGCTATATTAGAAGTCCAAAATATGGGGATAGCAAGTCATATTTTATCCAATTGATACAGAAATGTCGAATTTGTTACAAACAAAGGAAAACTTAGCGAATAGGGCTTTTCGTTTCCTGTTTAATGCAGTACAATATTAGATGTTGACTGATTCTATATTATAATAGAAGTAGATTTAAAAATGAGGAGGGGAAACACATGAAAAACAATCCAGTCGTTCCTTACATCTTAATTCTGGCATTTGGTATTGGTCTTATTTTCTTCATGTCTTTACAAGGCGCAGATAACAAGAAAGAAATTGCTGCTGAACATGAGGGTGGTGGCGACACTACAGAAGCTACTGATGATGGTTCTGCATTAGTACAATCTTGTATCGGTTGTCACGGTGGTGACTTAACTGGTGGTGTTGGTCCAAACCTACACGGTTTAGATGAAGCTCATATCGTAGATGTATTAACAAACGGTATCGAAGGTACACCAATGACTCCAGGAATGAAAAATGAAGCGGAAGCAAAAGCAATCGCTGAATACATTTCTACTCTAAAATAGTTTGACAATGGCTGTACTAAAAGTGTTTTCACACTTTTGGTACAGCCTCTATTATTTTGATGGAGTTGCTCAAAATTTGAGACAGCTCCATTTGTTTTTTCTTACGACATCATACATACTAGAGTAGACTCTATATAAGGTAGGCGGTTAAAAATGAACGCACAAAAATTATCAAAAAGATTAGAAACAGTGGCGAAATTTGTGCCAACAGGTGCGGTTGTTGCTGATATAGGTAGTGATCATGCCTATTTGCCTTGCTATTTAATTCATAAAGGTATTGCTTCTTCCGCAGTAGCAGGTGAAGTAGTCAAAGGTCCATTTGAATCAGCTGTTGGACAAGTACAAAAAGAAGGTTTAACAGAAAAAATTACTGTGAGACTAGCAGACGGCTTAGCGGCAGTGGAAGAGACAGATCATGTTGACACAA
The DNA here is from genome assembly GCF_003049605.2 of Lysinibacillus parviboronicapiens. Taxonomy (NCBI): domain Bacteria; kingdom Bacillati; phylum Bacillota; class Bacilli; order Caryophanales; family Bacillaceae; genus Lysinibacillus; species Lysinibacillus parviboronicapiens. Next base: position 3,174,926 of record NZ_CP073713.1, on the reverse strand, counting down.
TTACAATTGCAGGTATGGGTGGACCTCTGATTGTATCGATTTTAGAAAAACATCCAAAAAGCCTAGACGGCGTTACACGTCTTATTTTACAGCCAAATATTCATGCAAAAGTCATTCGTGAATGGGCATTAGTGAATAATTGGGCAATCCTTGATGAAGATATTCTTGAAGAAGACGATAAAATTTATGAAATTCTCGTATTGCAACGTGGACCGATGAAGCTAACAGCTTCAGAACTTTTATTTGGACCGAAATTAATGTTGCGTAAAATGCCAGCATTTATAAAAAAATGGACGCGTGAAAAAGAAAACTGGCAGCGTGTTTTACATTCTATTGAAGGAGCAGAGCAAACACCTGAAATTGCTGAAAAACGCGCAGAGTTACTAGGGCAATTAAAGTTAGTGGAAGGGGTTTTATAAGTTGAAGACAGAAAACGGTCAGGAAATCATTCAATTGTTTGAATCATGGTCACCTAAAAAACTAGCATGCATGGAAAATGATCCAATTGGACTCGCAATTGGCACACTAAATAAACCAGTAACTAAAGTTTTAGTGACATTGGATGTTAACGAAGCAGTAGCGGATGAAGCCATCGCTCAAGGCTGTGAGCTTATAATCGCGCATCACCCGCCCATATTTAGACGTCTTGCCAATATTCGTACCGATAACCCAGCGGGACAATTATACGAAAAGCTTATCAAGCATGATATTGCAGTCTACGCTGCTCATACGAATCTAGATGTAGCAAATGGAGGTGTCAATGATTTACTTGCTGATGCACTGCAACTTGAAAACCGTTCTATATTAGAAGAAACATATGCAGAGGATGTACTTAAACTGGTTGTTTTTATTCCTACTGCCAATGCAGAAGAATTACGTGAGGCACTAGCAAAGGCTGGCGCAGGGCGTTTAGGGTCCTATGAGGCATGTAGTTATACATCGGTCGGAGAAGGGCGTTTCCGTGCACGAGATGGAGCGAATCCGCATGTAGGATTAATTGGAGAGTTGCATGTCGAGCGTGAAGTAAAGGTGGAAGTCGTATTCCCAGCCTCTCTCAAAAATCGTTTATTAAAGGCGATGTTAAATGTGCATCCCTACGAGGAACCTGCATATGATGTGATTCGTTTGGACCAACAAACGAATATTATGGGCTTAGGACGTGTCGGTTATTTACCACAAGAAATGACGCTCCATGAGTTTGCAGAGTTTGTAAAGCAGCAGTTAGATGTGCCAACAGTACGTGTTGTTGGTGATTTACAATCGAAGGTTAAAAAGATAGCACTTGTTGGTGGGGACGGCAATAAATATATTTATACGGCAAAACGTGCAGGGGCAGATGTGTTTTTAACAGGTGATATGTATTTCCATACTGCACAAGATGCACAAGCAATCGGTCTACAAATCGTGGACCCAGGACATCATGTAGAAAAAGTGATGATTGCAGGCGTAGCTAAAAAAATGGCAGACATGTGTAAAGATAAAAATTTTACAGTAGAATTTGTTCAAACTACCATTGATACAGAACCATTTTTATTTGTCTAAGAGAGGGGAATTTAGTGTGGGAAATAGGCGACCCGCGGGCAATAACACTGGTAAGTTATGGATTATTATTGGCCTAATGATTGCTGTATTTGGGGGCGGCATGACGTTGATGACCAATAATATGAATGATAAGAAAATAGATACGATGACACAGCAATGTGAGAATGATGGTGGTAAGGCCATTGTCTCAAAGGAAAAAAACTTTTTATCAACAAGCTATTCATTTGAATGTAAACAATAGAAGAACAAAAGGCTGGATTATACAATCTTGGTAATTCAGTCTTTTTGTCAATATATTGTGCAAGTTTGTAGTGATGGGATGTTGGGAAAGTACAGAGAGGAGAGAGTGATGTTGTTTATCCGGTTAACAAAGGAACAACAAGAACTTATAATAGCTGACATTCAAAGTTTTTTTTATAATAATCGTGACGAGGATATTACGGAATTTGAGGCTGAACGAGTATTTGATTTTATGAAGGAATATGTGGCACCTCATATTTATAATGCAGCGATTTCTGATGCGAAATACGTAATGGAAAGACAGCTCTCTACAATTGAAGATGAACTAGCTTCTTTAGAACGTCCGATAAAAATAAAATGAATTACCTGAAGAGACGCAATTGTACAAAGAGTTGTGTCTTTTTTCGTTTAGAAAAGTAAAAAAATTCAAAACGAAACAATTGACAATAATGTTTAATGTATGATAAATTTATCTCGAATTAAAGATAAAAGAATTAAAAGTAAATTCACAATAAGAATTTATATTTTTTTATAAATATCTCGAATTCGAGATAATTGCAGCTCCAGGTTTTATTAAATTATGAGTAAATATTGAATAAAGGAATGAATTCCTGTGCACCATGGCTTAGAGAGCTTTTTTCCTTAAAATTTACGGAGAATAGGAAGGCACAAGCTTGCGCATTACAAAAAATTATTCGTTTTCAGTTCGTATGAACAAGAAGGAGGAAAAGAAATGTTGAAAATAGGAATTATTTTAGGAAGTACACGTGAAGGTCGTTTAAGTCCCCAAGTAGGTCAATGGGTAAAGGAATTAGCAGAAAAACGCCGTGATGCACAATATGAAATTATTGATATTGCAGAATTCAAATTACCTTTATTAGGTGAGCCAGGTACTGATGCTTCTGGGGCAGCTGCATGGTCTCAAAGAGTTGCTGCGTGTGACGGCTTTGTTTTCATTGTTCAAGAATATAACCACTCCATCACAGGGGCACTTAAAAATGCATTAGATTACTTACGGGAAGAATGGAATAACAAAGCAGCTGGTATTGTTTCATATGGTTCTGTTGGTGGGGCACGTGCTGCAGAGCATTTACGTGGCATTCTTGGAGAGTTACTGGTAGCAGATGTTCGTGTACATCCAGCACTATCTTTATTTACTGACTTCGAAAACGGCTCCGTATTTAAGCCAAAAGATGTGCAAGCTGATTCAGTTAACCAAATGTTAGATCAAGTCATTCCATGGGCAACAGCATTAAAAACAATTCGCTAATAACCATAAGCGATATGTACATAATAATATGTGCATATTGCTTTTTTTGTCCAATGTACTTTTCATAACAATATTTAATTTTTACTGATAGAAACTTTTTCACTAGTAAAGCGTATACATTATTGGAAGTAAAATAGGATAATGGTTATTTAAGGGGGAGTATTAAGTTTGACTAAAAAGAAAAATAAAAATGAAGCATGGGCATGGGCAAAGATAATAGGTTTAACGATAATTTTTACAATCGGTGTTCGGTATTTCATACTTTCTCCAGTAATTGTAGATGGTGCTTCGATGATGCCTACTTTTGAAGATGGGGAAAAACTATTAATTAATAAAATCGGTCCTCGATTAACGAACTATAATCGGTTTGACATTATTGTATTTGAAGAGAAAAAAGATTTAAATTATATTAAAAGAATTATTGGTTTACCGGGAGATCAAATTGCCTATAAGGATGACGTTTTATATATAAACGGGGAGAAGTACGAAGAGCCATATTTAAAAAAATATAAAGGGACCCTACAAGATAAAGGGGATTTTACATATGATTTCACGTTAGAAGAGCAATTAGGAGAGATGACAGTACCACAAGGGCATTTTTTCGTCTTAGGCGATAATAGACGTAGAAGTATAGATAGTCGTGACCCGAATGTTGGTTTTATTGCTCAAGACGCGATTTTGGGAACAGCAAGTTCTACATTGTGGCCTTTTGTCAAACGTGAAAATATACGCTTTGATCATTAAGATTTTTTGAAAGGCATGCTATAATTTTTCATTAAATACCGTGAAGGGGCAGAGATTTATGAAAACAATTATCGTCCATCATTATGATGCATTTAGCACGATACCAAATAAGGGGAATCCAGCTGGCGTTGTATTAGAAGCTGATAGCTACAATGAATTAGAAATGCAAGAAATCGCCAAGCAAGTTGGCTTTAATGAAACAGCTTTTGCCATGAAATCAGATAGAGCGGATTTATGCATACGTTATTTCACGCCTGGACACGAGGTGAATTTATGCGGTCATGCCACGATGGCAACGATTTATGCACTTAAAACGAATGGTTTGTTAGAGAATAAATCTATGTTCACAATTGAAACAAAAGCCGGTATTTTACCTATTCATTTGCAAGAGCGAGCAGGGGATGTTTTTATAACCATGCAACATGCTGCACCGCAATTCGAATCCTTCAATGGTTCAAGGGTAGAGTTGGCGAAAGCGATTGGATTAGCAGAGCATGAATTAAATTTAGATTTACCGATTATTTATGGCAGTACAGGGCTTTGGACATTGCTAATTCCTGTACGAAGTTTAGCAGCCATCAAAAAGATGGTACCTCAAACAGCTACGTTTCCAAGTATTTTAAAAGAAATGCCTAAAGCATCATTGCATCCGTTTTGTTTAGAAACGTTCGATGAAACTGCAGATATGCATGCAAGACATTTTTCTTCACCTTTCTCTGGGACAGTTGAAGATGTGGTGACAGGCACTGCATCGGGTGTTATGGGGGCTTACTATGCAAAATATATCGATAATAACATGTCATTACCAAAAACACTCCTTGTTGAACAAGGGCAAGAACTTGGTAGAGACGGGCGTGTACGTGTACATGTAAAACAGAAAGAGAATAATTTAGACATTTCTATTACTGGCACTGCAGTATATGTGAAAAAGTTGACCGTAAAGATTGAGAATTAAGCACACAGTATGCGTCTAGCGCAAATCTCCACCTTTATCAATAATCAATATAAGAGAGACTGCCCTAATTGATTAATACCTCATCTGTTGGACAGCCTCTCTCTTTTGATAAACCTATAAGAGCCAATTGATTGACATTATCTATAAGATTAATGTTTTATTTCTTCCATAACTTGCTGTTTTAAATCTATATCCATAGCAGAAAGATGTTTCTAGCCTGTCTAGTTCCCAACAAGAACATAAAATAGCTGGCTATCTCATTTTGAGATAACCAGCTATTTTATCTTTGTAGAATGTCACAAACACGGCCAATTTGACCATCAGTTAAGCGAACCTTGATACCGTGTGGATGGTAAGGAGAATTTGTCAGTAAATCCTTCACAATGCCCTTTGTTTTTACGCCTGACCGCTGATCTTTTTTGAGAATAATGTTGACCTCAAGACCGGGGTGAATATCTTTTCGATGTTGTCCGTTCATACTTTACCTCTTAACTTTGTAGAATGATTTGAATTATAGCATAAAGTGAAGTTAGTTACTTCCTACAAATAATGTTTGGTAAAGTGAAGCCAATAATGCCACAAATAAAGCATCGTCGGATTGCAAGAGTTTATAGACGATACCTTCCCGTACAAGGCCATTTTCTACAAAACAAGCACTCGCAATTTTTTTATCATTGCAATATAAATAAGCTGTTGAAGTAAAGTCCTTTTCAAAGCGAAAGACTAGGCCATCCATCGTAAAGGAATAGGAAGATTCCAGTAATTGTACAGTTTTTCGTTGAATCGGTAGCATACTTCCATCAGGCAAAGTTAGCTGGTGACTTACACCTTTGGGAAATAGCGTAGATTGCACTTGGAAAAGTGGCTTCCCTTGAGTAGTGCATGTTTCATAACGTTGTGGTAGTGAATCTTGCGTCGCAATGAGGAGTGCAGTATTAAGTACTTTTCCAACAGTTGAACGTTCAACTTTTTGCAGTAGGCAAACCGTTTCATTGTGCTCATTAACAATCGGTAAATTTGCCATTTTATTAAATAATTTAGGATATGTAAGTGAAAATATAGCCATGAAAAAACCTCCAATCTATTTACTATATACGAGTAACCTAAACTGGAGGTTTCGCATTATTTTCATTTTATTTTGCCCATTTTAAAATGAAGTGAAAATGCGTGTAGAATCGAATGTTGCATGTAACAGGGCAATCAAGACATGGTCAAGCGCTCTTGTAAAAGTTAATTGTGCTCTTGGAACAGGTTTTGTCATTCTTTATATAGTAATTAGTAGTAGTAATATAAAGAGCTATTAGAAGTCTTACAAAGAAAGCAGAGCACAAAGAGCGATTTCTACTGAAAAATAGCTGTCCGCTAAAGCTTAAAACAGCTCTATTGGACAGCCTGTATGAAATACCAATTTATATTGTATGAACAGTCATGAAAACACATCTTAAGTTGAAAGTTGAGAACGAGTCAACTATTTGCATGATTAACTGAGCGCAATTGCCTGTTTGATTCGGCTAGTAATCAGTTGGAGACGAAGATATTCCCGCTGATTGAAGGTTCACTTTACCATTACTTCACCTGCAAGTGCGCGTTTTTCTTGCTCTGGGTCAAACTCTTTTTCCATTTTAGAAACGACTACTGCTGCCACACCGTTACCGATTAAGTTTGTTACTGCTCGTGCTTCTGACATAAAGCGGTCAACACCAATTAATAATGCAATGCCCTCGACAGGTATCATTGGGAATGCAGCAAGCGTTGCAGCAAGTGTGATGAATCCTGAACCTGTTACACCGGCAGCACCTTTAGAAGTTAGCATTAAAATAGCTAGCAATGTAATCTGATGCCAAATATCTAAATCAACACCATATGCTTGTGCGATAAAAATAGCCGCCATTGATAAGTAAATAGATGTACCATCTAAGTTAAAGGAATAGCCTGTTGGTACAACAAGTCCCACTACCTGTTTAGAACAGCCGTAGTTTTCTAATTTACGCATCATAGAAGGTAGCGCAGATTCAGAAGAGGATGTCCCAATGACGATAAAAATTTCATCTTTAATATATTTAATAAATTTAAAAATACTAAAGCCGAAGTAGCGTGTAATTAAACCGATGATAAGAGTGATAAATATGAACATTGTAATGTAAACCGATAACATTAAGAAACCTAAATTACCAAGTGATTTTAAACCAAAGTTCCCGATTGTATAACTCATAGCACCGAATGCGCCAATTGGTGAGATTTTCATCACCATATTGACGATTTTAAAGAAGATATCTGCTACTTGTTCAAAAAACTTAATGACTGGTTTAGCTGGTTCGCCAATCGCAGCAGCCGCTAAACCAAATAATACAGCAGAGAATAACACCGGTAATAATTCCCCATTTGCAAGTGCCCCAACAACATTATCAGGGATAATTTGCATGATAAATGCGCCAATGCCATGCTCTGCAGCAGCAGCCTGCTCAGTATATTGTGATACATCAGCACCATTTGCAGCTTCTGTATTAAAGCCTTTCCCAGGTTGCACAATATTGACAACGAGTAAACCAATTGCTAGTGCAAATGTAGACACAATTTCAAAATAAATAAGTGCCTTCCCACCGATTTTACCAACCTTTTTAACGTCACCCATACTACCAATTCCAATAACAACGGTTAAGAAAATAATAGGTGCAATTAACATTTTAATTAATTTGATGAAAATATCTGCTAATATTTTTAAGCTAGCGCCGAATTCTGGGAACACAGCACCGACAATAATACCGAGCACGATGGCAATCAGTACTTGTACAGTTAAATTTTTAAAATTAATACGCATTAAACTCTCCCCCTTAAAAAGTCGATGAATATTTTGTGAACGTTTTCATGTGGTTATCATAGCTGAAATTTTCCGACAATAGTTTTTATGACCGAAAAGTTTCTATTGTTCATTTTGTTCATTTTTGGTGATGTCTAAGGAAAACAAGGAATAGCAAGATTTTAGAGCTGTTTTATAGTAGATAGTATTTTAGTGAACTATTATAATACACAAGAAAAAACCCCACTAAAAAAGTGAGGTTTTTTCATTAATGAACAAAAGTATTAAGGAGTAACAATTTTTTGAATTTCAGTGAGTACATGAACGTTTTCATGATTTTTGCGGTAATGGTCATAGACGGGGGATAGTTTTTCTTTAAAACGTTTCCGTTCCTGTTCGCTCATAACATAAATATCAAAGTCATCCTGTTGCTCAAGTTTGTGTAAATCGATTTCATTCATGAGAACAGCTTGTTCGAATTGCCATTCCGTCGTTTCCTCCATAGCTTCCTCAATTTGCTTTTGAATTTTTGGAGGAAGCGATTTCCAAAATTTACTGTTGATTAAAACTGCGTAACCTAAAATGCCATGCTTTGTTAAAGTCATATGTTGTTGCACTTTGTAAAAACCTTTCGAGTAAATATTGGATGCCGTATTTTCTTGAGCATCAATGGCGTGTGTTTCTAAATCCGTAAAGACCTCACTAAAAGAAATAGGGACAGGGGTAGCACCAACTGCCTCAAATTGTTTTTCAAGTGTTTTGCTAGGCATGGTACGTACGCGTAAACCTTGTAAATCTTCATAGCTATGAATAGGTTGCTCGACTGCAGTTAAATGTTTGAAGCCATTATGCCAAAAACCAAGACCTTTTACATGATAGGGCTCAAGCTCTTCTAATAATTGCTTACCAATTGAGCCTGTTAGTACTTGTTTCACTTCATCATCTGTTTTAAAAAGGTAGGGAAGATCGAGCACTTGCCAATCTTGTACATAAGATGTCATCTTTGAAAAAGTAGGGATAATCATTTCAACTTCACCATTTTGAAGTGCATTAAACTCATTTTCATCATTAAAAAGCGAGGCATTTGGATAAACATGTACCCTGACCTCACCATTTGTTTTTTCCTGCACGAGCTCAGCAAATTTACTGGCTGCTTGTCCTTTCGGTGTATTTTCTGCAACGACATGACTTAAATGAATGGTGATTTGTGTATCCAAGCCCTTTTGTTCATCGTCATAGGGGAGTGGTTTTGCAAAAAGTAAGCCTTGCTGTATGCTTATGGAAATTGTTAACAATATTGCGGTTGCTATTGTTCCAATAATAAATTTTTTCATATATTACACCCAATTGATTCGTATTTTCCTATGTTTTTGTTATTCTAACATATGGAGTAAGCTAAAATATAGTGATAGGAGGCGATGATCTTGAAATTTCATAAGTTATCAATGAAGAGAAAAATCATGTCTCTTACTTTTTTTATACTCATTGTTTCCTTTAGTATAGGTGGTACTTTTTTGTTAGGATTTGTTATGAATGAGCAGAAAGATAAGCTTGAAAATCAGGCATTACTTGTAGCAAAAACAGTATCGCAGTTACCAGAATTAAAAACTTATATTGTCCATGATGATTTTGTGAAAGCGACACAGCATATTAATCCTGTTGTGGAAGAAATTCGTGATATAAATGGAGCGCAGTATATTGTTGTGCTCGATATGCAAAGACGCAAATATTCGCATCCAAGTGCGGAAGAAATCGGTAGAATCTCCCAATCGGGCGATTTAAACGCTGCATTTTCTGAACATTATTATACATCAATTGCACATGGACAACATGGAGAGATGGTACGTGCTTTCGTCCCCATTATGAGCAATGAGGGTCACCAAGTTGGGGTAGTTGTGGTGGGTTATAGTGTTTTGACTGTCACTGAGTTGCTTCAGTCTATCCAAAAAGAGCTATTCATTACCATCCTATTGTCATTGTTATTTAGTGCCTGGGGCGCGCATACGTTAGGGCTTCACATGAAAAAACAAATGTTTGGATTAGAGCCACATGAAATTGCCAAAATGTATGTGGAACGAACTGAAACATTTAACGCTATGCATGAAGGAATTATTGCCATTGATAATGATTTGACAATTACAATTTTCAATGAAAAAGCCTGTGAGATTTTAGGGGTATCGGAACGACCGGTGACGCTCATTGGTAAGAAAATTTTTGAGGTGTTACCAGATACACGATTGCCTGAAATTTTAGCATTAGATCGTCCTATCTACAATCGTGAGCTCTATATTAATAATCATAGTATTATGAGTAATCGAATTCCAATACAGGTAAACGGAGACACTGTTGGTGCTGTAGCTATGTTTAAAGACCGTACGGAAGTGAAACAGCTCGCAGAGGAATTAACGGGTGTTAGGGCGTTCGTTCAGGCTCTGCGTGTGCAAACACATGAGCATAAAAATAAATTGCATACCATTGCAGGGCTTTTACAGCTTGGCCATCATGCACAGGCGCTTTCCTATCTAACGCAAGTGAAGGAAGAACATGATGAAATTACCAATTTTCTAAATGAACGTATTAAAAACGAAAATATTTCTGGCCTGCTGCTTAGTAAAATTTCCTATGCGAAGGAGCAAGGGATTACATTGGAAATTGATCGAGCAAGCCATCTCTCAACATTTCCGAAAAATTTAGATCATCATGATTTCGTTATTTTATTTGGAAACTTAATAGAAAATGCCTTTGATGCCTTAAAAGACATGCCAGTTGGAGAAAAAATTGTGCATGTTTCAGTTGATGAGGAAGACGATGTGCTTGCGATATTAGTAACGGATAATGGCGTTGGCATGTCAGAAGAAGTAAAAGCCCATATTTTTGATAATGGTTTTTCGACAAAGGAAAAAAAGGGCAGGGGCATTGGACTCTATTTGATAAAAGAAATTGTTCAAAAAGGACATGGTGATATTGAAGTCATAAGTGAACCCAATAAAGGAACAAGTTTTTTATTAACATTTTATCTGCATTAAGCAACAGATTTTAGTAAGAAAGCGAAGCGCCAGCGATATATTTTGAAGGGTGGGCTGACAGTGACACTTATAAGAGTACTATTAATTGAAGATGATCCCATGGTACGCGAGGTCAATCGCCAATTTATTGAAAAGGTTGAGGGATTTGAGGTAATTGGCCAAGCGGCAAATGGTGTTACAGGGGTAGAGCAAATTAGTACCCTCAAACCAGATTTAGTATTTATGGATATTTTCATGCCAGAGCAGGATGGAATTACTAGCTTGCATAAAATTCGGGAACTTAAAATGCAAGTCGATATCATTACCGTAACAGCAGCCAATGACATGGAGACGGTGAAACAGGTATTGCATCTCGGTGTCTTTGATTATATTATGAAACCTTTTTCGTTTGAGCGAGTACAAGGGACACTTGAGAATTATAAGCGATTTAAGAAGAAAATGCAGACGGAACGGGAGTTCACACAAGGGGAGCTCGACCAATTATTCCATTACCATGGGGGCAATGAAGAGAGCGTGCAGGCAAATGTCATCAACTACGAAAAGAATTTGCCAAAGGGTTTTAATCGGACGACCCTTGAAAAGGTTGTCCATTATTTACAATCAGTGGATGGGGCTTCAGCAGAAGAAGTTGCGAGTGGCGTTGGTATCGCCCGCGTAACGGCAAGACGTTATTTAGATTATTTAGAGAAACAACAAGAAATAACGATGGATGTGCATTATGGAGGCATCGGTCGGCCTATAAATTATTACTTTAGTAAATAGTAATCGGAGTTGTCTCAACTGTCGTTATGATGACAATTTTTAGTGAAATTACTTTTTCTAAAAGGAAAGCTGTCTAAAAAGTATGTTCTCTCACTTTTTAGACAGCTTCTTTTAAGATTTAGTACATCACCTGAAGAATTTTAGTAGGGCATAATTTTTTCTACAGGCTTTGGCGTTTTGATTTTTGGTAAGATTTTGTCAAGTGTGACTGTACGATTGATAGTATGTGTTGTTTCGTCCTGATTATCGTATTGCTCAAGGAATGTAATAACCTCTTTTACAATCGGTGTGGGCGTAGAGGCTCCAGCAGTAACTGCTACGGTATTAATGCCTTTTAACCAGTCGATTTTTAGTTCAGAAACGTCTGCGATACGATAAGATGGTGTACCAGCAATCTCAACTGACACTTGCGTCAAACGATTTGAGTTATTTGATTTTGGGTCCCCAACAACAATTAGTAAATCGGCTTCCCCTGCTTGTTTCGCAACGGCCTCTTGACGTACCTGCGTAGCTAAACAAATTTCTTTATGCACTTCTATATGAGGAAATTTTTCTTTTAAACTATCCATTAAATGAGCAACATCCCACTGACTCATTGTTGTTTGGTTCGTTACAAGTAATTTATCATTTGTTAAGTTTAACGAGTCAACATCAGTGGACGACTGAACTAAATGGACGTGTTCTGGTGCAACGCCAATTGCACCTTCTGGTTCGGGATGCCCCTTTTTACCAATATAAATAATATCGTAGCCTTCAGCTGATTTTTCGCGAATTAAATCGTGTGTAACAGTTACGTCAGGACATGTGGCATCAATGGATACTAAGCCTTTACGCTTCGCGATCTCACGAATTTCAGGTGAAACACCATGCGCTGTGAAAATAACAGTGCCTGTTTCAACTTGTTCAATAATCTCTAAGCGATTGTCGCCGTCTAATGTGATGATACCATCCTCTTCAAAGGCATCAGTGACATGTTTATTGTGTACGATCATCCCTAAAATGTAGATAGGTCTTGGTAATGATTTATCTAGTGCGGCGTTACGTGCGATGACCATCGCATCAACAACGCCGTAGCAATAGCCACGTGGATTAATTTTTAATACTTGCATGGTTGTGACTCCTTTCAAGCTTACGTATCTACATTATAACGGACAGCCACAGCGAATACAAAGAAACGTTCTGTCAATTAAGTCTTGACGCAATTGCATCAAGACAGTGAATCGGTATCTACATAACAAACGATATTCAAATATGCTGCTGTATCATTGCTAATGTGCAAAAGTTATTCACTCTACCAAATTACATAGGTGGCTGGAAAATACGTGGTTTGGAAGGAAGCGGTTCACGTGGTGTTAATGGTGTATTTTGTTGTGAAGAACGCCTACTTCTTGACGTACTTACGGAATCGCTAGCGGCTGCCTCGGCTGCAACAGCTCCTGCCCCTGCAACTGCACCAGTAGCAGGAAGGCCCTGAAACCCTTTATACAATTTTAAAAGGGAAGGGATGTTTTTCACCATTGGCATTGCTTGCTGAATATAAGGGGTATACGTTTTGGCAGAGTTAAACAAACTATTTGCTGATTGTAAAAATGAGCCTATTTTTGAAGGCTCTTGCACAGGTGGCGTTGGCATTTGCCCTCCAAAAGACCCTATCCCATTAGACATTGGAAAGCCACCTGGAACTCGTGGTTGAAAGCCACCAGGAATTCTTGGTTGTGCAGGGAAGCTTCCTGGTGGATAGAAGGATTGTGGTGACATTGGTGTAGGGGTAGGCATTTGCATTGGCATTTGCATGGGCATCCCCATGCCGCCGGGATACATTTGAAACGGATAAGGTGGTCGAAATACCATGTTAATCTCCTTTCATACAAGTTTATCATTGATGACATACCTGATTATAGATATGATATGCAGATACTTAAATTAGCGTTCGACAAACACACTTAAACAAAACAAATGATAGGTATGACTACATTTCCTGTGTTCATGCAACTCTTCACTAAAATTACACTGATGTAGCGGATGGAATTAAAGAAATTTCTCAAATAACTAACTTTTCCCTTTTTTATAATTTCGGAAGCGCTAAATTTGTCGAAAAATGTCCTTATTTAGCTAAAAAGTAGTACAAATGAAGCGGAATTCTAAGGAGATTTGTTTAACTTTTCTGAAAGTTCCCCTTTGGAGAGATATTTTATGTTACGTTTATGAAAACATGTAAAGTTATTGTTAAGATTGTTTCGTTTAACAAACAAATACCATTTAACAGTAGCATGCAATTTAGGGGGAGTTCTGTGACTATTAAACTTAGAAGTATTTTATCTTTTAGTCTTATCGTATTATTAGTGTTAATTTTGGGTATTTTTCAACAACAGAATTCAAAATCTCAACTGGAACAAATACAATTGATTAAAGAAAAAACGCTTCAAGCAACATTACTAGCTGATGAGATGAAATTGTCTGTTGTGCAGGTGCAACAATATTTAACTGATATTAGTGCAACACGTGCTCAGAATAATTTAGACGATGGGTTTGAACAAGCAGAAAAATATAGTCAGATATTTTATAAAGATTTAGAACAACTGAAAAACATACATCCTCAACATAAAGAAAAATTGGAAGATATTAAAGTAACTTTTGATGAGTACTACAGTTCAGGGCGGGAAATGGCAACTAGCTATATTCAAGGTGGCCCAGAGCAAGGAAATCAAATCATGCTCGAATTTGACTCAACTTCGATTGAAATTAATGAAAAGGTTGAAATTCTTCAGCAAGAAAGTATCTTGGAAACGCAAACTGCATTAGACAGTGTTGAAGCACTAATAGATTATAATAAGAAATGGTTTTTATGGATATTTGGCATCATAGTAGGTATTTGTATAGCTGTAGGCTTTATATTGGTTCGTTCCATCGTGGTACCTGTCAATAGACTTGCTGTTGCTGCTGAAGTTATAGCTAAGGGTGATTTAAGTCAAAAAGATGTAGAAGTCAGAACAAAAGATGAAATAAGAGATTTAGCCAATTCATTTAACTTAATGAAGTCCAATTTACATAGACTGATTCATAGTATGACGGCAAATGTCGAACATACCACTTCAGTTGCTGAAGAATTAGCGGCGAGCACAGATGAAATTTCACAGTCATCAAGTGATATTGCTAAACTTGTTGAAAAGATGGCAACAAGTGACAGTCAAGCTGCTGCTACTGGACATGAAAGCTCGAGTGCGATGGATGAAACAGCGCACGGAGTGCAACGCATTGCCGAAGCAACACAGATACTGCATTCTAAAGCAATGGACACACAATCTATTGCAAATGAAGGTGAAAAAACGTTACACATAACAGAAAATCAAATGACGATTATTCAGCAATCATCGCAAGATACAAGTGAACGCATTAAGAAGTTAAGTGCACAATCGACTGAAATCGTTTCTATAACAAAAGTTATAACAGACATTACTGAACAAACGAATCTGCTTGCGCTTAATGCTGCTATTGAAGCGGCACGTGCTGGTGAACATGGAAAAGGCTTTGCTGTAGTTGCTGATGAGGTACGTAAACTTGCGGAGGAATCCAAAAAATCTGCCAATCAAATAGTTGATTTAATAGCGCTCATCCAGCAAGATACAGTCGAAGTGGAAAAGGCAGTGGGTGTCACGGTACTAAATGTGGACGAGGGTGTAACATTTATTCAAAATGCCCAAAATGCCTTCGATAAGATATTGAGCGCGATTGAAGCGATGACTTCTCAGATTGAAGACGTTTCCGCTTCTACACAACAAATTTCAGCAAGTACGGAAGAAGTGGCTGCATCTGTCAATGAAATGTCTTCCTCAGCCAATCATGCTGCAAAGCAGTCAAGTTTGATCGCATCGGCAATTGAAGAGCAAGTAGCAACCATTCAGGAAATTAACACTGTAGCAAAGTCATTAAGCGATGAAGCGTTATCGGTGAAAGAAGAAATTATTAAATTTAAAATTTAAACGAAAATAAGAAGAGCTGGAGAGTTGATTTCTATTCTCCTACTATTTTTGAAAGAGCTTTTTCGGAGCTCTAGTATCCTGATGAAACTTTACGTAAGAAAATAGAGGATAATTCATCTACTCCAAGGTATATCCATGTCTGTTGGAACTACATTTCGTCATATTTCCTTTAATAGAAATTATGCGTCCAGTACTTTGTACATATGCTCAAAACGAATTATAGTCAATCGGCGTCAAATACACTTTTTCATCATGCACGAACACTGTGTTTTGCTAAATGCAGAATTTCTAAATTTCTGACCAAGCGGTCGATCATGAGTAATGGTAGGGAAATTGTGAAAGCTAACACCGAAAGCCGTGATTTAGGGGTATTTGGAGAGAAAAAGTAAATTTCCTGCTGGCAAACTGGGAGATATTTAAAAAGATGAAAGAACATGATTAGTGAGCGTATGTAGAAAGATCCCCAAAATAAAGCCGGTAGAGCATAAAATGTGCTCTACCGGCTTCTATATGGATAAGCGAGTGCCTCGCTCTGCTACTGTTGTGAATTTACAAGTATTTTAATATGGTTTTTTTCTTTCATTAATGCTTCAAAGCCTTCTGTGACAACTTCATCAAGGTCAATACGTTTTGTCACAAGCTTGTCCGCAGGGAAATAACCTTTTGTCATTAACTCCATTACAGCTGGGAAAATATCACGATAAGCAATAATGCCTTTTACAGTGCGCTCTGAAAGAACGATGTTGTTAGGCAGAATGGAAGCTGCTGATTCCCAAATCGAAACGATAATCGTCTCGCCTTCAAATGTAGTAGCGTCAATGGCTTGTTGTAATACTACAGGTACCCCTGTCACTTCAAATGCAACATCCACGCCTCCATCTGTTAACGCATGTAATCGAGCTACTGCATCTTCATCTTTTGGATTGATGACTGCTGTAGCACCTAATTCCATGGCTTTTACTGCACGTTCTGCGGAAAGTTCTACTGCGTAAATTTCAGATGCTCCTGCTGCGCGAAGTGCTTCAATAACAAGTAGCCCAATAGGACCTGTTCCAAAAACAGCTGCTTTGTCTCCTGCTTTTAATTTACTCTGACGAACGGCATGTAATGCTACTGCTGCTGGCTCTACCAGCGCTCCTTGTTCAAATGAAAGACCTTCTGGCATTTTGTGTACCATATGTTCGTCTACCATTGTGTATTCAGAAAAGCCGCCACCACCGCCAGAAAGACCGTGGAATCCTAAATGTTTACAAATATTATATTTTCCTTTCTTACAAGCAGCACATTCACCACATGCAAGTATAGGTTCAACCACAACAGGATCACCTGTTTTAACTTTTGTAACACCTTCGCCAACTTCTACAACTTCACCAGAAAACTCATGACCCATAACTATTGGCGCAATGTCTTTACTTACATAGTGAGGTTGTTCAACTGGAATAAATATTGGCCCGGCTGCGTACTCGTGTAAATCACTACCACAAATACCTGTCCAATGTACTTTAATTTTCACTTTTCCAGGCGCAATAACTGGTTCTTCAATGTTTTCTACTCGGATGTCTCTTGCTTTATACCATCTTGCTGCTTTCATCATAAATCAACCTCCTCTAGTATCTTACATTTTCTATCATAACATGTGGTAATTCTACAAATCATTAGTTAGTGAAAATTGACATAAAAACTACTAAAAATTTACCTGCATGGCTTTTCAATTTACACATATCACTTTTTTAATTGCATAAAAGCTATATTTAAAGTAAGTTTGATAAGGGTTTGCGTTGAAACGGGGATAAATACATGAGATTAATGATAATACTTGTGTTTATAGAACGTAAGGATACCTAAATGTGCGAATCATGGTACAATAGGTTAGATATTAGGAGGTACGAAATATGTCAAAATATACAGATTATAATTTTCAGCCATTTTTGCAGGACGCAATAGCAAAACTTGGCTTCACAGAACCAACGCCAATACAAAAAGAAATCATTCCACTTATTCTTAAAGGAAAAAGTGCAATTGGCCAAGCACATACGGGTACAGGGAAAACACATAGTTTCTTAATTCCGATAGTGCAACGTGTCGATGTGACAAAACAAGAGGTACAAGCTGTTATTTCTTCACCAACACGTGAATTAGCGCAACAAATCTTTGATGCATTAACTCAACTAATTGAAGGAACAGAAATTCAAGCGAAATTATTTATTGGGGGTACGGACAAACAACGCTCCATTGATAAGTTAAAAACGCAACCACAAATCGTTGTTGGTACACCAGGACGTATTCGTGATCTTGTGAAAGAGCAAGCGTTATTTGTGCATACGGCACCAATTTTAGTAGTGGATGAAGCAGACTTAGCTTTTGATATGGGCTTTATCGAAGATATCGATGGCTTTGCTTCCCAAATGCCGGATAAGCTTGAAATGTACGTTTTCTCAGCAACAATCCCAGAACGTCTGCAACCATTCTTGAAAAAATATATGGAAGCACCAGTTCACGTGCATATGAACGACAAACGCCCTGTTGCGGAAGGTATTGACTTTGTTTTAGTCCCAATTCGTTCAAAATCACGTAACAAACGTTTGCTTGATGTGATTGAAGGCATCAACCCATTTTTAGCGGTAATCTTTACGAATACACGTAAAACAGCTGAGCACGTCGCGGGCTATTTAACAGAAAATGGTATTCGTTGTGGACAAATTCACGGTGACTTAGCGCCACGTGAACGTAGCCGTATGATGAAGCAGATTCGTGATTTAGATTATCAATATATCGTGGCAACTGACCTAGCTGCTCGAGGAATCGATATTCAAGGGATTTCCCATGTTATTAACTATGAAATTCCGGAAGATTTAGAGTTCTTTATTCACCGTGTTGGTCGTACAGCGCGTGCAGGGAATAAAGGAACTGCCATTACATTATTCGAGCCATCTGATGAGGATGCATTAGCACGTGTGGAAAAAATGGGAATTCCGTTCGTACAAAAGGACGTAAAAGATGGGGAATGGACAGAACTGAAAGATCGTCATGCCCGCAAAAACCGCGTGAAGCACGAAAATGAAATTGATGCGAAAGCAAAATCTTTAGTGCGTAAGCCGAAAAAAGTAAAACCTGGCTACAAGCGTAATATGAAGTGGGAAATGGAAAAAATTAAAAAACGTGAACGTCGCATAAAAGCACGTGGCAAAAAATAAGGGGGTATACTGATGCTACTTGGCTCACATGTTTCGATGAGTGGGAAAGAAATGCTGCTCGGCTCTAGTAAAGAAGCACTTTCTTATGGAGCCAATACCTTTATGATTTATACAGGGGCTCCACAAAATACACGTCGTAAAGCTATCGCTGATCTCAATATTATGAATGGTTTAATACACATGAAAGAGCATGGGATGACAAACATCGTCGTACATGCACCTTATATTATTAATATTGCGAACACAGAAAAACCAGAAACATTCCGCCTTGGTGTAGATTTCTTGCAATCTGAAATCGAACGTACTGCAGCTTTGGAAGCTACACAAATTGTGTTACATCCTGGTGCACATGTAGGCGCAGGGCCAGACGCAGGAATTGCGAAAATTATTGAAGGCTTGAATGAAGTATTAGCACAGGATTTCCCTGTACAAATTGCTTTAGAAACAATGGCAGGGAAGGGTACTGAATGTGGTCGCTCTTTCGAAGAATTAGCAAAAATTATCGATGGTGTGACACATAATGAACGTCTTTCAGTATGTTTTGATACTTGTCATACGCATGATGCTGGCTATAATATTGTAGAAGATTTTGATGGTGTGTTAAATGAGTTCGATAAAATCATTGGTGTGAATCGTATAAAAGTGCTTCACATTAACGACTCTAAAAATGTTCGTGGTGCCGGTAAAGATCGACACGAGAATATTGGTTTTGGTCATATTGGCTTTGATGCGTTAAAATATGTTGTACATCATCCACAGTTAATGGCGATACCAAAAATTTTAGAAACACCTTTTGTTGCATTAAATAGTGATGCAAAATCGAAGTCAGCACCTTATAAGTACGAAATAGAGATGTTGCGTAGTGAAGAATTCAAACCTGAACTGATCGATGCATTACGTGGATAAGTAAAAAATAGCCCGAAATCAGTAGATATATCTACTGATTCGGGCTATTTTATTGTCAATTATGGCTAGTGGGTCAACAGCACATTACTTGGTAAATAGGGCTATAAGTTGGCGAGAACGTTTTCTTCCCAACACCGCTTCGACTTCTACAAGTATATCTTTGGGAATACCTAAAAAGAGCCAAGAAAATGAAAATTGCTCTAAATAAGGTCTAAGTTTTTTCACTTCAGAAGTACTAATTTCAAAACCTTCACTACGTGCAATCGCCACAATTTCCTTATCACTACTCTGCGATAATTGCTGTAAAAATTGAATACTCAAAGCTAACCCTCCTCTTAAGTTGTGTTTCTTTACAAAAACGGAACTTTCATTTATACTTACAATTTGTAAATCGTAATGATTTTGAATTAGAAAGAAGCGAAAACATGAAAAAAACGTTAATTGCAATTGAAAACGTGTCATTTCAATATGACTATACACAAGTATTAAAAAATATTTCTTTTCGAGTGGAAGAAGGAGATTTTTTAGCATTACTTGGTCCGAATGGTTCAGGTAAATCGACGTTACTAAAAATTATTTTAGGTTTATTAAAGCCAATGTCTGGTGACATCAAGTTGTTTGGCGAGGCTAGTGCAACGTTTAAGCACCGCGAATGGATTGGATATGTGTCACAAAAATCAAATGCCTTCAATTCTGGTTTTCCAGCAACTGTACAAGAAGTTGTTAAAAGTGGCTTAACAAAAAAATTAGGGCTTTTTAAACGTCCTCCCCGAGATGCGAAAGCTAAAGTGCAAGAAGCTTTACAAGCAGTTGGGATGGAAGATTTTATGAATCGTAATATTGGAGAATTATCCGGTGGGCAACAACAGCGCGTCTTTATTGCACGTGCTTTGGTGAGTGAGCCCAGTCTACTAATTTTAGATGAACCAACAGTCGGCATCGATCATGAGAATGTGCAGTCATTTTATGATATGCTGGCGAAATTGAATCGGGAACAGGGAATTACGATGATTCTTGTCACACATGATGTTGATACAGTGTCAAACCGTATTAGCCATGTTGCGTGTTTAAATCAAACGATTCACTTCCATGGCTACAAAAATGAATTTGATACGATTTCGCAGGATGCGCTAGATGCTTGGTACGGCCATTCGGTGAGAAAGATACACTAAAGGAGAAGGCGTAATGATTGAAGCAATATTAAACTATGAATTTTTACAAAACGCCTTTTTCTCAGGGCTTTTAATTGGCATCATTGCACCACTTCTAGGTGTATTCATTGTAGTTCGCAGATTATCATTAATTGCGGATGCCTTATCACATGTTACACTGGCTGGGATAGCAGGTAGCTTATATGTAAGTCAAACTTTTGCTACATTTGCAATGCTTAATCCAATCTATTTAGGTATATTTGCTTCAGTAAGTGGTTCTGTGTTAATTGAACGTTTACGACGGTTATATAAGCATTATGAGGAGTTGGCGATTCCGATTATTATGTCAGGTGGGATTGGAATTAGCGCTATATTCATCTCGCTAGCAAGTGGCTTTAGTACGGATTTAATGAGTTACCTATTTGGCTCTGTATCAGCCGTATCACGTCAGGATTTATGGGTAGTCGTGGGGATAGCTGTAGTTGTCATTGTCTTTTTATTTTTATTCTTTAAGGAACTATTTGTGCTGTCCTTTGATGAGGAGTATGCAAAGGCTAGTGGCTTGCCTGCACGTTGGGTACATCTATTGTTTATGATTGTGACAGCGCTTGTTATTGCTGCTAGCATGCGTATCGTTGGTATTTTACTTGTATCTTCACTGATGACGTTACCAGTGGCCGCGGCCATGCGACTAGCAAAAGGCTTTAAACAAACAATTATCTATGCGATTATCTTTGGCGAAACAGCCGTATTAATTGGTTTAGTGAGTGCATTTTATTTAGATTTAGCACCGGGTGGGACAATTGTAGTCACGTCAATTTTAATATTATTACTCGTAATCGTGGGCAAGAAATTAGTATTTAAACGATCGGCAAAACAAGGGGAGGCAGCACTGTGAATATTTCAAGAGCGTGGGAAATTTTAAAAGAAAACGGCTATAAAAAAACCGATAAACGTGAATTGATATTAGCTATGTTTGCGGCAACGGATAAATATTTAACCGCTCGTGATTTATTAGACGTGCTGAAAAAAGATTTTCCAGGCATGAGCTTTGATACGATTTATCGTAATCTGGCAACGTTTGTGAAGCTAGGCATATTAGAAGAAACGGAATTAACTGGCGAACGTAATTTTCGTATGCAATGCGAGTCTGAACATCATCACCATCATTTTATTTGCATGGACTGTGGTAATGTCAAAGAGCTTCATCTTTGCCCAATGGAAATGCTTGGAGAAAAACTTCCTAATTATGAAATTGAAAACCATAAATTCGAGATTTACGGAAAATGTCCAAATTGTAAGTAAGAAACACTGTCAAAGTAATCTTTGACAGTGTTTTTTGGATTGTAAATATAACTGTAAAAGAAAAAACCTCTTTATGAAGAGGATCTTTCAGCAACTAACTAGGATAATCTACGAAGCGCATCAATTTTTTTACAGTCAATAATTAGTGGTGAAGTTGTTGTGCCAGCTTCAAGGAAATAAGCGCAACAATTTTGTGGACTGAAGCTAATAAATGTCAAGCCAAGGAAGCTACCACCTCCTGACAAGAAGATATCAACTAAAGTTCCTGCTTCTAATTTTCTTAGTTGGTCACAAATACAACTTCTACAATTGTTAGCGAATCTGTTTGCGCATTTGTCTTCTTTATGAGAGTGACATTTTTCTTCTTTATGAGAGTGACATTTTTCTTCTTTTTTACAGTGGCACTTTTCTTCTTTTTTACAGTGACATTTTTCCTCTTTTTTACAACAACTGCTCATTTTTTGGCATTTGCAACGATCCCAGTTCATATGTGTTCCATATCGTCTATCTTCCATGTTCAAGACCTCCTTTCTCCATAGTGAATGTAAAGCAGCGCCTTACACTAATAATCTATGATTTTTGAAGGAAAGGAGATTGGTAATATGTCCGATAAACGATTGGAAAAACTATTTTTTTCTTAAAAACTTTTCTATTGTATGAATCCCTAAGCTGATAAGGATGCTATAAAACGATAAAATTTTTATTTGTTTTCCTCGCTATTTTTCTTGTAAAGTTTACCCTCATTCAACAATTGTATTATTGTACTGGAAACAAAGTGATAGCTACAGAAATTCTCGCACGGCTCAAAAAGCGAGATAGCTGTCGGAATTTTTATGATTTAAGGGATGCAACATTCTACTTAGAAAAAAGACGGGAATGTTCAGGGAATGTTGTGTTCACTAACAAAAAATGACGAATGATTATCGTAATGAAATCATTCGTCATTCTTCATACTATTGATGTTTGTTTTGGAATGCTACCATAAAGTCGCGTAATGCTTCACAAGCTTCTAAAGGTACTGCATTATAAGTAGATGCACGACAGCCCCCTACAGAACGGTGACCGTTTAGTCCCACGAAACCAGCTGCTTTTGCTTCAGCTAAGAATTGTTTTTCTAGCTCCTCATCAGAAACACGGAAAGTGATGTTCATCAATGAACGGCTTTCTGGTGTTGCATGCCCTGTATAGAAGCCATTACTATTGTCAATTGCATCGTAGATAACTTTTGCTTTTGCTTCATTGTGCTTGGCAATTTCTTTAACGCCACCTTTAGACTCAACCCATTTCAACACTTCACCTAACATATAAATACCAAATGTCGGAGGCGTGTTGTATAAAGAGTTGCTATCAGCATGTGTTGTATATTTAAGCATTGTTGGAATCTCTTTGTTTGCTTTTTCAAGTAAATCTTTACGGATAATAACTACAGTAACACCAGAAGGTCCAAGATTTTTTTGAGCACCTGCATAAATAATTCCAAATTTGCTGATATCTACTGGTTTAGAAAGGATGTCACTAGACATGTCTGCTACTAATGGGACGTGGCCAGTTTCAGGGAAGTCATGCCATTGTGTACCGTAAATTGTGTTGTTTGATGTGATGTGGACATAAGCATCATCTTCATTGAATTGAATGTCAGCTAATGCAGGAATATTGCGGTATTTGTTCTCTTTGGTACTTGCCGCTTCTACAGCTGTACCGAAGAACTTTGCTTCTTTGATGGCTTTTTCAGACCAAGAACCTGATAAAACATAGCTAGCTTTTTGATTTGACTGTAAGAAGTTCATTGGCACCATTGTGAATTGAAGGCTTGCCCCGCCTTGGAGGAATAGTACTTCATAGTTTTCAGGGATGGCATAAAGTTTTTTCAAAAGTGTAATTGCTTCGTTATGTACTTCATCAAAAATGGCGCTACGGTGGCTCATCTCCATAATCGACATCCCTGATTCACGGAAGTTTACTAATTGTTGTTGCGCGTTTTCTAATACTTCTTGTGGTAGTGCAGAAGGGCCTGCGTTAAAATTGTATGCACGTTGTGTCAAAATGGTACACTCCTTGTTTTTGTTTAATAAATGAACTTTATAGGATTATAACTTAATTTTCAAGAGAAAAAACAAAATTCTCAATATTTGAGCATAATAGTGCCTGGCACGCACACAAATTACACACAATTAGAAATATCTCGAAATTCAAGGCGTCCACTACATGGTGAAAAATGTTGACTTTGTCCACTAAATGCCTTAAATTATTTGTTGACTAGGTCCACAAAAAGGAGGGCGACAATGAATATAGAAGATACTATCGTAGCTGATATACGAGAGTTCAATCGGTTTTATACGAAGATTCTTAGTTTATTAGATAAACACGTGTTGAATACTAGTTATTCTTTTACAGAGGCACGGGTCGTTTTAGAGATTGGTTTCATGGAATCATGTATTGCAAACAATTTAGTGGAAAAACTGGATATTGATCGTAGCTATATGAGTAGAATTATTGCCAAGCTTAGTAAAGATGGGCTACTTACTAAGGAAATTTCAACGTTAGATAACAGAACGAGTGTCATTCAATTGACAGCGAAAGGCATTGCTTTATTTAATCAATTAAATGAAAAATCGGATAAACAACTCATAAATTTACTGCATGGTTTGTCACAACGGCAAATTACAGAAATACATGCTTCGATGTTGTTGATTAAGAAGAATTTAGAAGCTTCGGGGGGCTATTGCAATGATACGATTTGAAAATGACTATACAGAAGGTGCTCATCAGCAAATTCTGCAACGTTTGGTAGAAACGAATGAAGAGCAGTCACCCGGCTATGGGACGGATGAACATTGTGAAAAGGCTAGATCTTATATTAGAAAAAGGTGTGCTGTTAAAAATGCAGATGTTCATTTTTTAGTAGGTGGAACTCAAACGAATACTACGGTCATCGCTTCAATATTGCGGGCCCATCAAGGAGTGATAGCCGCTAATAGCGGTCATATAGCCGTACATGAAACGGGTGCAATAGAAGCTACTGGACATAAAGTACTTACTTTGCCGAGTGATGATGGGAAAATTAAGGCAATGCAGATAAAAGAATTATTTGATGCGCATTGGGACGATGTGACGCATGAACATATGGTACAGCCAGGCTTAGTGTACATATCCCATCCAACAGAGAATGGAACGACTTACAGTAAAACCGAACTGGAACAAATCAGTAAAGTTTGCCGTGAATGTGGGTTACCATTGTTTATGGATGGAGCCAGATTAGGATACGGTCTAGTTTCCCAAGATGGTGATCTAACATTAGCAGATATTGCAAAACTCTGTGATGTGTTTTATATCGGAGGAACGAAAATAGGTGCTCTGTTTGGAGAAGCCGTAGTCATCATCAAGGAAGACCTTAAAAAGGATTTTCGGTATTTGATGAAGCAAAATGGTGGATTACTAGCAAAAGGGAGATTATTGGGCATCCAGTTTGAAGTGTTGTTTGAAGATGGTTTATACTATGAGATTTCTAAACATGCTGTGGAAATGGCGAATATGATTCGACAAGCATTTGTAGAAAAAGGTTTTTCGCTACGATATGATTCAAAAACAAATCAGCAGTTTCCTATTTTATCTAATGATGTGTTAGCAATATTGGGCGAAAAGTATTCTTTTTCCTTTTGGGAAAAAGTTGATGCTACACACAGTGTTGTGAGATTTTGTACCAGTTGGGCTACCAAAAAAGAACATGTTGAAATGCTAGTAGCAGATATTAAGGGATTAAAATAGGATAACTTGAATCGAGTAATGTGTAAACTTATTTTACGTATTAAATTGTCAGCTAATTTTCTCCATCAATCAAGTAACTTTCTGTATAATGAATCGTGAATAAGAAAATAAGGGGTGTTGTTATTGTTTACAGTAGAGGATGCATGTTTAGTTGTCGTTGATGTGCAAGGCAAGTTAGCGACAATTGTAGATGAAAGTGAAGCGGTAATTGGAAATGTGGCAAAATTAGTGCAAGCTATGCAGGCATTAGAAATACCTATTTTATGGCTTGAGCAAAATCCAAGTCGTTTAGGGGGCACAGCGCTGGAGATTGCACAGCACATCCACGGACAACCCATTGCTAAAATAGCTTTTAGCGCATGCCAAGAGGCTGCTTTTGTTGAGTCTATGAAGGCGAGTGGTCGTACGCAGTTTATTGTGACAGGTATTGAAACACATATTTGCGTGTATCAAACTGCAAGACAGTTAAAGGAGCAAGGATTTGAAGTTGAGGTTGTAGTGGATGCCGTATCTTCTAGAACAAAGGCAAACAAAGCGGTTGGTCTTGAAAAAATGAAGGCGCTTGGAATTTTGCCTACGAGTACAGAAATGATTTTGTATGAGCTACTTCAACGAGCGGATCATGCACATTTCAAAACAGTATTACAACTTATTAAATAAAGAAAAAAACTCATCATTATGATGAGTTTTTTGTTGTTATGCGGGCATTGCTGTTGGTGTTGGTTTAGCATAGCCATTTTTATAAGTATCATCAATTGTTTGGCGAATTTCTTGTAGGCTCATGCCGTCTTTATGCATTTTTGCTGATTGTAGGGCGATCTCTAAGCAAACCAGGCAGCGTGTACCATGATCATCCCATACAATTGTTCCATCCTCACGTTTTTCTTGAATAAAGCAGTTCAAATTACTTTTATGTCCAGCGGATTCACCACAACCACAGTAACAGGGCATCCATTCTAGAATCTCGGTAGATTGACCAGCAATTTGGTATACTAATCGAATATTTTCTGATTGACTATCTAAAAAAGATGGCAGGACATCAGCACCAGCAGTTTCTTCTTGAATATCTCCAGAATCATGTGCATGTTCGTCATGTGAAGCTTCACGTTGTGACTCATCTAGATTTTGTTCAATGACTTGTTTTTTTTCCCCACAAGCACTTAAAACAAGTAAGGCCATAACAAAAATTGATATAAGCTTTTTCAAAAATAGCGCCTCCTATATGTTTACAATGCTTCCATTATAACATCGCTCACATGTACATATATAGAAGACGAGGGCGAATATTAGTGAAATATATCTGAACCACGAATTTTGTTCATTAAAAGTTCCATTTTTTCACTCAGCAATTTTTTTAAGAAGAAACCAAACAGTATGAAAAATAACCAGAAGCATAGTAAGAAAGCAAGGTCTATCCAAACTTTGGTCCATATGATGCCACCGACTGCTTCTCGCATCATTTCAATGGCATAGGTAAAAGGTAAAAATGGATTGATGGATTGAAAAAACTTTGGTAATAATTCAACAGGGTACGTGCCGCCTGAGCCAGCAATTTGTAAAACCAACATGACAATCGCCAATGCTTTACCAACATTCCCAAATACAGATACAAGCGTGTAAACAACCGTCACAAATACAAAGCTAATAAATAGACCAAATAAGATAAAATAGTAAGGCGCACTAATTGAACCGTCTAATATGATAATATCACCGATTGTAATGATAAGTGTTTGGATAAAGGAAATAGTAGCAAATGTAAATAAACGACCAAAGTATATTTCACGAATACTATATTGTTCTGTCTGATGAATATTTACTGCAAGGAGTGATATCAATAATAAACAACCAACCCAAATAGATAACACGGTATAAAATGGTGTCATAGCCGTTCCATAATTAGCGATAGGGAACATTCTATGTTCTTCAAGTTTGATGGGTTCTTCAAAGAAATCGCGTTCGGCATTCACATCATTTTTTAGTAATTGGACGATTTCGGATAAATCAGCTTCATTTTCAAGTGTTCTCAGTTTCGTGGCAAGTTCGATAATTTTTTTGCTTAACGTAGGAAAATCAGATTGTGCAGCAGTAAGTGAATTTTGTGCGGTAGTTAATGTTTTTTGTGCATTGGTTACTAATTGAGTTGCCTGTGGAATAATCGATTGTACTTTGGTAAGCATGGATGATGCATTTGTTAATGTGTTTTTTGCAGTTGTCAACGTCGTTTGAATTTGAGGCTCTAGCTGATTGACGTAATAACTAAGAAATTCATTTATATTATTTGCAGCGTTTTGTGCAACTTGTTGTACATCCGCTATGTCTTTTTTTATGGTCTCCTCATCTACTTGACCCAATTGCTGTAAATTTTCAGATAGAGTGGTTAGTAAAGATTTTAGCTGATTTAAGGCAGTTAGTGAGTTCAAGGAATAGTCGGTTAAACTAGGGTTAGCTTGCAAATCGCCTTGTATGGCTTCAAGCTGCTGAATCAGTTGCTTAGTATTCAACTCGGAAATGGCTGTTTCTGAGTCGCTTTGTTGTAGTGAAGTAATAACGGCTTGTAAATCTTTTTCAAGCTGCTTTCGTGTTGTTGAGTCTGCTAAGGTTAAGTTTTGTAAAGCTTCGAGTGTTTGAATGCTGCTATTCACTTTCTGTAGAGACGAATTCACTTGGTTTTGAAGATTCTCTTTGGCTTGTGATAAGCCAGAAGCGTCTAAATTTGCATTATTGAGTCTTTCAAAAAGTTGAGTAAATTGATTTGCCAAATTCTGTACGCTTTGTAAATCCTTTTTGACAATTGGCGATAATTTAGTGAACACAGCCTCTGCATCATTTACCAGTTGTAAACCGTTGTGTATAGTTGAAAGGCCGTCATTTGTGAGTGTTTGAACTTCAGGAATTTGCATTTTAGCTCGATTCATTAATTTTTCAGCTTGTTGTACATCTTTGGCCGTTTGACTTAAAAATGATTCAATTTCTGGTAGGTGCTGCTCAATGGTAAAAATATAGTTTTCAAATTTTCTAAAGTCAGGGATATCTTGTTCCATTTCTATACCAAGTGTATTAAAAATAGAGAAAAGTGTTCCGTTTACGGTGGAAATAAACTCACTGGACACTTGTTGAGTAAGAACACTGGCCCCTTTACTAGTAATTTTGGGAGCAATCGGATTGATTTTTTCATTAACATAATAATCGATATGTGCTTTTGTTGGTTTATCAGTAAGTATTGACGTCAGATTTTTGGAAAAATCGTTTGGGACAACGATTACGGCAAAATAGTCACCGTTTTTTAATTCAGCAATAGCCTTTTGCCTGGAAGTAAAATGCCAGGCGAAATTTTTATTGGTATTTAAATTAACGAGTAATTCTTGTCCGACGTTTATATCCTCTCCCTTAACAGTTGTTCCGGTGTCTTCGTTGACAACAGCAATTTTCATATTTGCTGTATGCGCATATGGATCCATGGAGGCATAAATATTAAGCCAAGCATAAAGAGAAGGTAAAAAGAGTAGACCTCCAATAATGACTGCAACAACCCAATTTGTTAATATGTTATGGATATCACGTTTATAAATTTGGAAAACATGATGGATAGTATGTTTCATAGCAACATTTCACTCCATATTCATTTTGAGCATTATAGTAAGTAGGGTTCCAAAAAAGATCTAAATTATGTTTGAATTGTGGAAAAACTTAATTTGAAAGACTAATTAGTTTACTAGGATTTCAAAACCCTTTATAATCAATTCCGAATACACTAAAACTAGGATTTTAGTGTAAAAAAGGAGGAACACAGTCTAGTGAAAAAGCTATTAATTATTGGGTCAATTATTGTTGTCTTGTTTGCAGCGGTGATTGTGCTAACAAATGTGTCTAATAACAACAAGCTATCGAATGCAAATAACCCGTATGGTGACAAAAAATTAAAACAAGAAACTATTGATCAGTTAGATGATGAAAATTACCAAAATATTATGCTGCCTGACGAGCTAGAAGCAAAAATCGAAGCTGGTGAGGATGTAAATGCTTATTTCTTCAGCCCGATTTGTGTACACTGTCAAGCGTTTACGCCAGAATTAATGCCGATTGCAGATGAGCTAGGTGTCGACATTGCGCAATTAAACGTCTATGAATATGACGATTTATGGAATAAGTACAAGATTGAAGCCACACCAACATTCATCCGTTTTGAAGATGGTAAAGAAGTTAATCGCTTCGTAGGTGCGTTAAAGGAAGAAGACTTACGCGCATTCTTAAATACAGAGGTACTAAAAAAATAGCTATTACAAAGTGACTGTACAAAATTAAACTGCACCTCCATTGTTAGAGATATTTCTAACAAATGAGAGGTGTAGTTTTTTTGACGAAAGATTGTACTACAGTTAAAAGCTGTTATAGTTTCCTTAGCTATAATTTGGCTGTTGAAAGGAAGTCTATTTGTCGTTTATGTTGATATGCGTTGATTAATAAGACTTTTATTTGTTAAATGCATTGTATCTAGAGATGTTTTTTGTAGTGTATACTATAATTACTGATGAGTTGTAAACTGGAGGAAGATGTATGATAATGGATGATTATTTTTATAATGGTGAGTTGATGAAATGTTATGAGATGGCAAAGCTAGTAGTTGATGGACCTGAAAAGGCATTAGCTGATAAATATATTGCTTTACTTGAAGAATATGATTTTGCGAAATATCCAAAGCCAACACTTATCGTGGAAGTACAGCACGCTGAACGAGCGGATGAAAGCTATCCTGAATCCGATGCTGTCGTAGCAATTCGAGCTATAAAGGATGAGGCTGCGTTTGCGCAGCATGTAAAAGAGCTAGAGGAAATAGCGAAAACAGGCACAGCGAGCGAAAAGGCGCAATCCTTTTTTACCCAGGGTGAGTTATTCTTATTTGCACATCATTATAATGAAAGTGTACATTGCTTCAAACAGGCAGTTAAGGAAAATCCCAATAAGGGATTGTATTGGGGGATAACGGGTCAAACAATGCACCGCTTTGGCTGGATGCCGTTTGATGCACTCGGTTATTTAGAGCAGGCAATTATTCTTGATCCAAACAATGCGCGCTGGAAGTGGAATAAGGCACTCGTTCTTATCCAATTAGCAAAAGATTTACAAATGGCTCCGTTTATGGCCAATGCAGCCATTGCATTAGAAGAAGCGCTTGCTGACTGTGGGGAACATCAGCTATCATTAACAGATGCGATTCAAAATACTATTAATAATATGGATAGTTATGTATTTTCATAAAAAAATGAGGGTAATTTAAATTTCCTACTTGCTGAACAAGAGCATATTTATTCTTCATTCGAGTTGTCTCAAATACCAATTGAGACAACTCTTTTTTTGCATAAATAGGAAAGATTGAGCGTCAATTTACATTGTTTTTTTACATTCTAGCGTTTTAATTAATTGAATTATCGGAATTTCATGGTAATCTAATAGTATAATAGTTCCAATGTATCATGTTGATAATTAACTGTTTCATAACTTAAAATGGTGAAAGGAAGGTGTAACCATGTGGAAGATAAACGAAAATTTTTCTTTTCTTAGACAGAGTGTCCCATTTGTCCTACTATCATTCGTTTTATTGATGATGATTAGCTTTTGGAGTGACGAACTTTATGGGATTTTCGGCGAAAGCAATTATGTCACGATTCATTTAATGATGGAAATACTTATTATAGTTGTGACAATGTCGATTGCGATTCAGTCATGGTTGATTTCCCGGTATATTGTATCAAATAGAGCTCTCTATATTGGTGCTTTATTTTTAACGATTAGTTTTATTGAATTAGCACATGCCCTCTCCTATAAAGGGATGCCGTTTTTTATCACGGAGAGTACAACTTACGCTGCTACATGGTTTTATATATTAGCAAGATTGCTATTATCTATCGGGTGCTTTTTAATTTTTCTAGTAAAGGAAAAAGAGCATCATACATCCTCTCGTTGGTTGATATATAGCATACCTTTCCTGATAATTAGTGGCTGTTTTGCTCTTATATATGCACCGACACACATATTGCCCCCTCTTGTTATTGATGGTGTTGGCCCAACGATTTTAAAAAATACTTTGCAATATATCGCAATTGCATTTCATGTCATCGTTATGGTCATTTTGCTCAAATATTTTAAATATGTCCCCAAAATAATATTCTTACTGCTAGCTAGTGCAATTTACTTAATTTTTAGTGATATTCTTTTTACAATTTATCGTGATGTGTACGATATTAAAAATTTTATCGGTCATATTTTCCAACTTTGTGCTTTTTATTTTCTTTTTAGAGCGCTATATTTTTCCTCAATTGAAAAACCGTTTCAGCAGTTATTAGATACGCAAGAAAACCTAGAAAAGTCTCAAGAAAAAATGCACTTTATGGCCTATCATAATGAGTTTACAAATTTACCTAATGAACGTTTTTTGATGGAAAAATTAACACGAAATTTATACATATCTAAATCACAAAAGGCCATTTTGGCCATAGAGATCGAGCGTATTGCCACGATTAAAGCATCTCTTGGTAGTACATATGCTGACCAACTGATAAGCTTGGTTGCGCATAGGCTGAAAGAAGTTTTACCAGAGAAGTACCTACTGTGTTTGTTAAGAGAGGATTATTTTGTTGTTGTAGTAGACGAGGTGAAAAATAGCTATCATCTTACAGAGCTTAGTCAACAGCTACAGGAGGCCATGGTAGAGACATTCCAAGTACAACATTTTTCACTAAACGGCAATTTAAACATTGGGATTGCCTTATATCCGGAAGATTCCTATAAAGGAGAGGAATTAGTTAGATTTGCCTTATATGCCATGCATGAGGCAAGTAAAGTACCTACACGTCTTTTATTCTATGAGTCTTCTATGTCTAGTGAAATTACGGAAAAACTTATGTTAGAAAATGACTTACACCATGCACTTGATAATCAAGAGTTATTTGTAGAATATCAGCCGCAGATAAACTTACAGACAGGGTATATTACATCAGTAGAAGCACTTGTGCGTTGGAGACATCCAGAAAAAGGGTTGATTTCGCCTGGTGTCTTTATACCAATTGCAGAAGAATCAGGATTAATCATTCCGATAGGACAATGGATATTGGAGACTGCTTGTAAGCAAGTGAAACAATGGCAACGAGCTGGTTTACCATCGATTAAAGTAGCTGTCAATCTTTCATTAGGTCAACTGTTCCAATACGACCTGGTTAGAATGATTCAAGATGTACTACAGCGAACAGAGTTAGAGTCTCAATACCTACAACTAGAAATAACAGAAAGCATGACCATAAATACTGATCATATGACAACTATGTTGCATCAACTTAAAGACCTAGGTGTGACAATTGCGGTAGATGATTTTGGGACAGGTTACTCATCGTTATCCTATCTGAAGGATTTCCCAATCGATTGTTTAAAAATTGATCGTTCATTTATTCATAGAATTCAAACCGATTCTACTGATAAAGCGTTAGTTGACATGATCTTGTCTATGGCCAAGCATTTACGACTGAAAGTAGTGGCAGAAGGGATTGAGGAGGTAGAACAGCTTTCCTATCTAATAGCAAGTCATTGTGAAACTGTGCAAGGCTACTTATTTAGTAAACCGCTACTTCCAATATTTTTACAAGAAAACTATGACAGTATTCAACGAAATGCACAAAATATTTTAGAAAAGCTTAATGTAGTGGAAGGTTAGAAAATGAAAAGTTTTAAAACAGCCTTGCTACTTGAACTGCTTCGTGTTAAGTAGACAGTGGAAATAATATAAATGACGTTAGGTGATTTGAGCCCTGAAATTGAAAGGACTATAATGAACGCAAAAGCTGTTGGAAGTACAAATATTAAATCTGGCGTGTCCATTCTATTCTAACAAGCAACTATACAAGCCTTAATGTTGTACGTTTATTTATGTTCGACAATCATGGTATGATAGATGTGAAATGATTTGTAGATATAAAGGACGGGTTTTATAATGGCACAAGAAGTGGCGAATAAATTTATAGAAGATGTTTGTAATCATTTGGTTCGAAATATGAATATTGTACAGGTTGAACAGCATTTTAAAAAGACAATTGCGATGCAACGAGAGTCAGAGCCATCACAGATAGCTTTTTGGGATATGTTGATGATGAATATGCTATATTTCACAGAAAATGAGCAAACTTGGGAACAAGAGTTTATGAAAATGCTTGTAAAAAAAGAGTGGTTACAGCCAACTGTTCTTGAAGAGGAGCTACTGATGCACCAAATGCGCGTTCGTCAGCAAGTAGCTGAACAAATGGAGACAGCAAAGGAATTGTTCCATAAACAGTATGAAGCAGAAGGCTTAACAGAAGAAGATATTGTCTATGATTATGCTTATAGTTCAGCAGGGCATTCAATGCGCATGGATTTATTGGCAGTGTTCGTATCTACACCAGAACAATCGAAGGTGCTTTTTGATGCCGATCCGCAGGAAACGATTCGTATTATCAATGGCTATATTGCTTACCACATAGATAGTCTTATTAATAAAACGACATTAATGTAATGTTGACTGGCTCCCTTCCTAAACTGAAGTGGAGTCTTTTTATTGAAGGGTGCTAGAGCTAAAGAGTGGGTACAAGAAAAATTTTTAATTTTTTATGTGTAGTAAATAAACCAACATATGTGCAGGGGAATTATTGAATATGGTAAGATAGGAGTAATTTTATTTGAAAGGGATTTTGTTCATGAATTCACCATTTACATTTAAACATACACAACCGTCCAATATGGAACCACATAAAAAATACCCAGCAATCTTTTTACTACACGGTATGGGGAGTAATGAGGATGACTTACCACAATTAGTACAAAATTTTCAAGAGCAGTGTCACATTTTCAGTTTACGTGGTCCAATCACTCAAAAGCCGGGCTATGCATTTTTTACAATACAAGAAATTGGTCAGCCAGATCGTGCGATTTTTGATCAGGTGTTAGTGGCTCTGCAACGTTTTATGTTAGAAGCAATTGATGAATATCAAATAGACCCACATAAAGTTTACGTTTTAGGCTTTAGCCAAGGAGCGATTTTAGCGCAATCTTTGGCATTCGTCATGGGTAATTTAATTCGTGGGGTTGTCGCACTTAGTGGCTACATACCAAAATTTGTTACAGAAGAGTATGCTATTCGTCCAGTTAATCATCTACAGATATTTATCTCACATGGTGATTATGATTATGTTATACCATCACAGTGGGGCATTGAAAGTAAGGAATTATTCGAGCAATTTGGTGCACAAGTTACGTTCAAACAGTACCCAGATGGCCATGGTGTCACACCAGAGAATATGCAAGATATAGGTATTTTTTTAGCACAAGAATTACAAGAGAACATACATTAAAAAACGAGGTTGGGACAAAACATTAAATTTTAAGAAAGAGGAGCAAAGGTATTATTAAATTTGTGCTATCTAAAATGAAGAAAAAATTAGACGTTCTTCCTTTTGGCATCAATAAAATTTAGAAGAGAGCACTAGTTGATGGTTGCGAAGGCGGCGACTCCTGGGGATTAGCGTGACGCCTGAGACTACAGGCTCAGGCCACGCCCCCGGAAAGCGTCCGCCGTAGTGGACATCAACGTTCACAGCAAAAAAGTGTTAGATCGACATCAGTCAATCTAACACTTTTTTCTCTTTTGTCCCAGCCTCTATTTTTAATTTGTCACAAGACCAACGTATTATCGCCCTATCTAATATATGCTGATCGCGAAAGTAGTAATAAACTAACATATCAGATTAAAACAACTTGTACGACATCGAAACAAATTATTGCAGCTACTGCGAGTCTAGAGAAATTGCGCTAATTTTTTCTACGAGATTAAATGGTCATAGTTGTGAGTCATGATGCTATAAAAATATTACAGCCGACTTCCGTTAAGAGGGAAGCGGCTTGTGCATTACTTCGATAGGCTTCGGTCTTTATCGGTTACTGCAGCCACTGCATCATGAATCGTTGTTTCAAAATGATTACTTTGTAGAGATGATACACCTTGTATAGTCGTACCTCCTGGAGAACATACTTGGTCGACAAGTGACCATGGGTGCTCCTGTGATTGTAAAATCATTTTGGCACTGCCGAGTACCGCATTTGCGGCAATTTCGAGGGCCATATTTTTAGGCATACCTTCTCGTACGGCTGCTCGAGCTAATGCATCAATATACATATAGGTGAATGCTGGAGAAGCACCGCCAATTGTTGTAAATATCGAGAATAAGTGTTCAGGTACTTCGATAATTGTACCGACGGTTTCGAATAATGTCGTAACCAACTGAAGTTGTGTATTTGGTACTTGCTCGCTAGCCGTATAACAACTTGTCGATGCACCGATCAGGGCATTAATATTGGGCATCACACGAATAATAGGTGTGACCTCAGATAAATATCCCTGAAAATACGTTATATTTTTCCCAGCAGCAATGGAAACGATCACATGTTTTTCTTGTAAGTACGTTCTGACTACAGGTAAAACATCTGGTAGCATCTGTGGTTTGACGCCTAAAACAATAACATCACAATGCGACATTAACTCTTCAATAGAGTCTGTTGCTTGTATGCCATATGAAGTTGCTAATTTTGTTGTTTTTGCTTTTGTACGATTATAGCCGTATATAAAATGGGACTGGAAATCGCCGCTATTGCACATTCCTTTAATAATGGCTGTGGCCATATTTCCTAGGCCAATAAATCCGTATTTCACTTGGTAACACTCCTTCGTTTAGTAGAACATAGACATAAGTATAGAACAGAATGTTTTTCTTGAATAGCAATATGCAGGAATGAAGGCAATACTGTTCAAATTCATGTCAGACGGTGGTATCATAGAAGGAGTTGTGACATGGACAGGCATCTACCATTTACGAAATCATGTACTTTATGTGAACTTTGAGACATAGCCGTTCCAAAAGAGGTAAAATAATAATTTGATATGTTTGATGCAAAATTTGTCGCTTTCTATCGGGGGAGGAAGGCGTGTAGAAATTATGAGAGAAAAGGAATTAAGATGAATGGAACAGAATCTAAAAACGGAGCACAATCCACAATCTGTAGAAACGACTTTAGAGAAGCATTCGCGCTCTGATATTTTGGCGCAGACAGTGAAAACTGGGATTATAAAATCTAATTTAATTCCTATGTGGGCTGGATTGGCGCTAGGTATGTATAAAAATAAAATGACATTAATGGCAAATGTGCCAGAAATAATTTTTGCAACAATTGGTTCTGCTCTCGTTATCGGGGCAGCTGGGGCATTTAATAATGTGTATGATCGTGATATTGATGCCATTATGCCACGTACGAAAAATCGTCCGACTGTCACTGGTGAAATGACTGCGAAAACAACTTTGATGTTAGCCATTGCTATGCTTATTGGTGGCGTAGGAGTGCTAGCATTTGCTTCTCCACTTGCTGCACTATTTGGATTCTTAGGCGTCTTTTTATATGTAGTGCCCTATACAATGTGGACAAAGCGCCGCACGATTTACAATACTGAAATCGGTAGTATCTCAGGAGCTGTACCTCCATTAATCGGTTGGTCCGCTGTATCTTCTGATATTACGCACCCTGCCTTAATCGGGCTATTTTTTGTTATGGTGATTTGGCAAATGCCACATTTCTATGCCATTGCTATTCGTAAACGCGCGGATTATGAAGCGGCAAGTGTACCGATGCTACCTGTGATTAAAGGGATGCGTCGCACATACTATCAAACGAACTTTTATTTAATTTTACTGATTTTATCAAGCTTTTTATTTGGCACGTTGAGTATTGGTATTATGCTCGTTGCTTTATTACTAAGTGTCGCATGGCTTGTGATGAGTATTTACGGTTATCATAGTAATAAGGATCAAGTGAAGTGGGCGACAAAAATGTTTGTCTTCTCCCTATTTCATATGACAATTCTATTTTCAACGGTAATCATTTACTCGTTGGTAGGAGTTATATTTAAACTATATTAAGAGTAGTAATATTAAATTTAGAAGCAAAGGCCAACAAGTTATTCTTCACTTGTTGGCTTTTCCTTTTCTACGGATGTAATATGGCAACTCGGCCATTCCAATGCATGTAGCTGTCCACCAAATACTGCACCACCGTCAATTCCAATGATATTATTTTCCCCGAAATAAACCGTGTAATTGGCAGGGTCGTGGTGCAGTTTATAGGTTGGGGTATGTCCGAAAATCACTGGTTTTTCCCCTTCATAGCCTGTATGAAATTCTTCACGAATCCATAAAAGCTGCAAGGGGTCTGTATCTTCCAGAGCTAAACCAGGCACTACACCGCCATGCACGAATATAACATCCTCTAATTCAATATATGTTTCAAATGTTTCAATCAACTGTAAATGTTCTTCAAGCTTAGGTAAAGTTTGAATAAAACTAGGTAATGTATTAGTGGCAATGGCATCTACAAAGTCTTCTACCTGATAACCATAGCTAGCTAGTGTTTTATCTCCACCACAAAGATTAATCCAGTGCATCCAAGATTTAGGGATGCCTGAGCGACAGGCTTTTAACATAATAGCTTCATGATTTCCGAGCAAAACACGAGCACCCTGTGTCTGTAGTTCTCCAACTAAATTTAAAACGCCGCTAGATGAAGGCCCACGGTCGATATAATCACCAAGTAAAAATAGCTGATCTTGTTGGGCATCATAGTTTATTTTTACTAATAATTCTTCAAAAAGGTCTAATTCTCCGTGTATATCACTAATTGCTAATATTCGTGTCATAAAATAGCATCCTTTCCAGTATAAATACAGTTATTAATAAGTATAGAGAAATGTTTTACAAAATTCGACTGTTCTATCTTTTAGCACGCCGTGCCAGTTGCTAAACCTACTACTTGAAAACAGCGAGGAAATAAGACATTCAAGTAAGAACAAGCGACTATAAGTACTAACGAATGGTCTCACTGTAAATCTCTTGATAGTACTTGCACTGTATCATATGTCAGGAGGATTCCATTTCTTTATTCATTCGTCTATAGAGTTGGTATAGGAAAGGAGGAGGCGCAAAAACAATGACAAGGAGGACTATGAAATCTAGTGAAAAGTAATATTTACAACCTTTATATTGAGTGGGCAATAAGGAACTAGCAGGGAGATAACAAGGAAACGTTTAATAAAGCTTTCAGCATCTTCATACAGATAGACAACAATCAAAGGTCCAGCTATTGACTGTGGCATTTCATAGGAAGGTTATTTCAATAATGCATTAACGATAAGCCATTCCCCGTATATTGTATGCTTATCTAATATAAGCCTCACTTGAAAGGGTGGGCTTATATTAGCGTAGTATGTTTACATAAATCACTATAAACCTTAAAGTTTCTTCCATACTTGCATAGCGATTTGCTCATCAAATGAAGAGAGAAGGCAGTAGTTATTGGTATCTAAAATTCGATAATGATTACTGATAACGTTCTGCTGCAGACGATAGCCATTGCGTTCGCTAAGATTTTTCCACCATATGTAGCCGCCCATTGTTTTTTCTTTCGGTTGCAATGTCCCGTGATTGGCGATTAAATCAACGACCTCAAGTGGGTCACCACCGAGTTCATGTTGTAAAACGGTGCTATCGCGGCAAAGTGCACAAACGGCAACCGCTGTTGTCCAGCCTGTTTCAATACGGCCCTTTTCAATTTGAACAAGCGTTTTTTTGGAAAGGCCTAGTAAATCACTCATTTGGTCTTGAGTTAATGCTTTTTCTGTTCGAATTAATTTTAGTTTTTCTGTAACAAGTGTGATTAATTGTTCACGATTCATCCAAACACCCTTTCTCTCAGGTTATTAAGCTCCATTATACATGAAAGCCCAAACAGCGTAAGCGTCACTGGCTGATGTCGGTAGAATACACACTAAAAAAATAGACTGCTCAAATGCGGTATGTACACATTGAGCAGTCTATATGATAGGTATCATGGGAAAAGGCTTTTAATATTCGTATTTTTTCGTATCAGAGATGACTCTGAAATGAATGCCTTTAATTTGAGCACTTACTTTATGACGAAGTGTATCAATATCTACTAGCTCGTCTCTGTCATTTACGCACTCAGCGATTTCCTGTAAAAGTTTTGTGAATGCCTCTTTGAATAATGTGCGCATTGTATCGAAGTCCAAGCTCCGGAAGCTACCGTCAATATCAAATGCTTCCACAGAATTTAACTGCTTTGAAGCACCCGCAAAACGATCGTCGTATACTGTATAGTTTTCGTCAGTCACAACGATTATATATAATACTTCGCCTGTAATGGTTTTTAATTCAATATTTGTTTTGTGTTTTTTAACGTCGGTAATAATGTGAATACCGTCCGAATGATAAAGCTTGAATAATTTCATAGCAATGCCCCCTGAGAATAGAATCATAATTTATTATATAGGGGGATGGCTAATAATGGAACAAGTCAAGCGTATTTGGATAGAATAGCCCTATAGGTACAGGGTGATGGAAGCTAAATTTGATATAAACTATCAATAAAATATTAATACTATTTTGTTATTTCTGTTACGATAGGTGCAGTTTTTCGTAAAGGACGAACCTCTACATAATGTAGCTGGTGACCTTGTTGCTCATAGACACTAAATACATATGGAGCAAGTTCAATGTTTTTGGCTATTTTGTTACCATTATTCACTGTTAAAAACCAGCCGCCTAGTGTTTCTACTTCTTCTGCATCAAGTGCCACACCTAATAAATTTTCTACATCTTTAACACTCATTTTAGCATTTAGAATATAATGATTTTCGCTTATTTTTCGAATCTCAGCAATTTCATCATCATCAAATTCATCGCGAATTTCACCGACGATTTCCTCTAAAATATCCTCAACTGTAACTAGTCCAGACGTACCACCATACTCATCCATTAAAATAGCCATATGAATACGTTCTTTTTGCATACGTACGAGTAATTCTTGAATTGGAATCGTTTCAATAACATGAATAACAGGGTTAATAAAATCTTCAAGTACTAATGAGTCGTCTGTTAACTGTTCAATCAATCCACGGGTGAATAATTCCTTTGAGTTAAGTGAGCCTAAAATATTATCACGGTCGCCGTCATAAATGGGATAGCGTGTATATTTTTCGGAAGCGATATAGTGAATGATATTTGTAAACGTTTCATTCTTTTCTATACCAACGATTTCTGTTCGAGGCACCATAATTTCGCGTGCAATACGTTCGTCAAATTCAAAGATATTATTAACGAATTTCAACTCATTTTTATTGATTTCACCGCTTTTAAAACTTTCAGAGAGCAATAGACGTAATTCTTCCTCTGTATGGGATAGTTCATGCTCAGAAGCGGGCTTCATACCAAAGAAGCCAACGAGAACAC
Source organism: Lysinibacillus parviboronicapiens (assembly GCF_003049605.2). NCBI lineage: Bacteria > Bacillati > Bacillota > Bacilli > Caryophanales > Bacillaceae > Lysinibacillus > Lysinibacillus parviboronicapiens. Next base: position 3,133,924 of record NZ_CP073713.1, on the reverse strand, counting down.
GAGCTGAACCATTTAAGAACCAGATAAATGGATACATTAGTTTATAGAATGCCATAATTGGTTTAGCAAAAAGTAGTGTAATCTTTTCTGCTTTTTGTATCGCAGCTGTTTTTGGTGCTAATTCACCGACAACAACATGTAGGAATGTTGCGATGGCGAAGGCTGAACCAATCGTGAAAATTGTCATGTACTTATCGGAAATACCGACCATATCGAAAAGGGGATGCAGCATAAATTCAAAGGTTTTTTCACCCACCATCCCGATACCAAGGGCTGTCACCGTAATACCAAGTTGGCACGCCGATAAGTACTCATCTAAGTGATCGACGACATGTTTTGCAGAAATCGCTTTTTTATTGCCTTCCGCAATCAATTGGTCAAGCCTTGAGGAACGTACTTTTACAATGGCGAATTCCGTTGCGACGAAAAAGCCTGTTAATGCTAATAAAATGGTAAAAATCGATAAGTTAAGTATGGTCTCCAAATAGTCGTTCTGTTAAAACAGAACGTCACCTCCTAATTATTAATGAGTAGTAGTAAGGATTGCATTAGTGCAATACTTTCAGGCGAAACGTTTTTTTTTATTGTTTGTATATTTTTTTGGTCTTGTTTATCCATCTGCGCAAGGAGAGACGTTACCTCATGCTCTAAATCTTGCATTTTCAAGCGAAGCATTTGGACATCTATTTCTTCATATGGCGTGATGTTTAGTTCGTGTTGTATTTCTTCAAGTGAAAGACCCTCCAGTTTGCGTCGCTCGATATAATGCAGCCGCTCAACCATTGCAGGTGCATAATAGCGATAATTTGATGCAGATCGTTCAGCTTCTAACAGGCCAATATTTGTATAGTAATCAATTGTTCTTTTGGTAATGCCCGTTTTTTCTGCAAACTCGCCAATTCTTAATTTCTCTGTCCCAATACAAACACCTCCCAAACCATCACGTGATACTTTGATTATAGCGTGATGGTTTTATAGAATTCAAATAATAGGCTTGAATATTTCAAAATTGTAGATTTATTTAACAACGTATTTGCTAAATTCATGATTGATGGTTCATGCCATTTTTGCTGTGCAAATAAAGTTAGTACATAAAATAGAGCTGACCCAAAGATTCTCCAACCAATACTAATTAGCTTTCAAGAAGGGAACAAGGAGGGCAGGGCACAAGCCGTAACGCTCGTTGCTGTTATTTTCCTCACTATCGTTATGCTTGCTGTGCCATAGAGGCAACATGGTCTTGACCCTTTGTCTCAAAAAAAACAGCATGCCATGAGGATTACGGGCATGTTGTTTTTACTTTTGAGACAGCGCGTCTTTTATGTTTCGATAGATGTACCATTATTTTGGCTTTCCAAACGTATATGTGTTTTGTAATGGCCAATGAGCATGATCACTAATGCCGCAAAAACCATTATTCCTGCAAACAGTAAGGCAGCTTTATAGCTATTAAAATGAGCGGCTAGTTTACCTGCAATAATCGGTCCGATAATTTGACCGAAAGCATAAAAAGTAGTTAACACAGAAACGACTGCATTGCTTTGGCTAGGGAATACCTGTCTTGCATAGGACGTGGTCATCGTTACAATACCAACGAAAGTCATCCCAAATAAAAACGCTGAAACAAGTACGCTTGCAACCGTTTGTGAAAAGACTGGTAGAATGATGCCGACAACCTGCATCACATAAGCGACCGATAATATGGTTACTGGTGAATATTTTGATAACAACATTATCCATACTGGGGCAGATGGCACAGCAGCCAATCCTACTACCACCCAACTATATGTAGAATAGCTTGATAATGCAGGGATATTATGAATGATATCCACTAAGAAGGTGCCTGTTATAATATAGCCAAGCCCCTCTAAACCATATGAAGCAATCAGCCAAGGCATAAAGCCCACTGTCATCTTGTCACTAGTGGAAGACACTTGCTTGGCACCATCTTGTATGGTTAAATTGCGCCATGTGACAACTGTGATGCAGAAGAAAGCAAGTGAAAGTATACCTAGTCCTAACCATGCTCCCTTCCATGTGTAGGATAGCTCTAAGTAAGGCACAAGTAAGCCTGAAATTGCGATACCAAGCCCAATGCCACTAAATAAATAGCCTGACCATTTTGTTAATATAACCTGCGCTAGGTAATCCATAATAATACTGGAAGTTAATACAAAAATAAGGCCCCCTGTAACCCCAGCAATAAAACGCAATAACATCCATACGAAGAAAGCTTCTGTTAAGCCCATCCAAATAACCGATATGATATTTAATATAACACTGATTAATAAAAATAATTTTTTGCGTCTAAACAAAAATCCTGCCCATAATGCCCCCACAAAATAGCCAACATAATTGCTTGATGCTAAATAACCTGCTGTTTCTAATGTGAAGCCCGCGTCCCTCCGCATAAACGGTAAAATCGGTGTGAACGCGAAACGACTGATGCCCATCGCAATGATAAGCAACAGAACACCCCCCAGTAAAATGCCAGCATGCTTTTTATTCATAGCCAAAACCCCTTTGTGTAAAAATGTAAAGCGATTATTTTAGTATATAGTAGATTAGGTAGTAGGGGTATTACATTTAAGCTTTGCATAGTAGAGTGTTGCATAAAAAAACTTTTCTTAACGAAAGAATCGCTAGAAAAGCTAAGAAATTTATTTTTGTAAGTATGTATCATAGAGGTAATGAAGAGCCTCTTCACCATTCATTTGGTACATTATTTCATTATTATAGACAAGCTTTAAATCTGTGAGAGTACTATCGATTTTATCGCCGTCAATCACACACGTAACAGTAACCAAACCAGTTTCTGCTAGCTGTTTTTGCTTATCTTGGTTCCAGCCTTGCTCAGAAAATAATGGTGGTTGCCAAGTGCCTTGTACTTGAAGCTCGTTTTGTTTAGCGTCATAATCCCAGCGTACGTCACGTAAAATAGTTTTGAATAAGTCGTTTATCGTAAATGATTTGTCGTTGTAGTCAATCGCTATCGCTCTAATAGCGTGAACATCTCGACTAACAGCATTAGCTGCTGAGTCTGCTGCGGAAGTAATGCCAGATGCGGCATCTTTAATTTCAGTTAATCGCTCGCTACAGCCTACCAGTAATGTAGAAAGGCATAACACACAAGCTACTTTTGTTATCCATTTCACTAATAATCCCTCCAATATAGCAAGTTGTTACTTTCTATATTAGCGAAAAGGAAAACAGGAGAAAAGGGCATGGGGAGATGAGTTTGTGTCGTTTTTGCAACGATACGCGTTGTCATTAATTGTGATGTTGTCCATGGCAGGTAAAAAAATCTCAAAACTTCGTAACTTATTTCCAAAGAAAAGGAGCTGTTTGTTATGAAGATTAATGATGAAATACTTGAAAGGTTAGGAACTTATTTTGTGTATCACGCAATTTATGAAAACTATGGTATTACATTTGAAAGCTTTGTTGATCGATGGGTTCGAGGGATACTTGAGGTTTAAGTTGTTGAAGGGGCTTTTGTTCGTTATAAAAAAGAGTCGTGTTCAGCAATGTGAACACGACTCTTTTATTGGTAAGGCCGATGAATAATTTAGAGCATGATGATCGTCTTGGCAAAAACGCTACATCCGCGATGTTGCTTCGATTCCTTGGCCAATAATGGCAAAGTGCTTACCTATTGCTCGCACTTGTCAAGGGATATTTACTACATTTTAGCGTATTTGTTCCTTAAAATAATCTGTAATAAATTGATTGGCTTCTTGCCAGTTGTAAACACGCACAACATTGTCAGGTACAACAAGGCGATTATATGGTGTATCAAATAATACGACAGGTATTTTTAACTCTTCAGCGAGCATAACCGCATTATCATGCTTATCCTCAAAGAATGCCTCAACGCCATGTTTTTTCGCTACTGCCAGCTTATCATGACTACCTATTAATTCGATATGATCGTACGGAATCGCTTGCGAATTAAACCAATTCAACGTAATATCCGCTACATTGTCACCTCGTGCAGAAATGTAATACAACTCATAGTTATTTCGCCAAGCATTTAAAATATCTTTAGCATCTTTGGCAGCCTCTGATACTTCATACATGTAGGGTTCATTTTCTTTAAACCATGTATTGAACGCTATACGATCCACAGGATGTGGAAATGCAGACAAAAAGTCATATTCGCACACATCATCTAACGTGATATTGACATTGTATTGCTTATTAATATGTGGAATGAGTGTACTAGGACATGTCACAGTGCCATCAATATCGATACCAAAACGAGGCTTTTTCATGCTAGTACCTCCTTAAGCATTGGCTTTCGCTGCTTCTTCAGCCGCCCGCTTTTCTGCCATTTCAGCAGCTAATTTATCGATTTCTTTCTTTAACTCTTCAACCATTGTTTTTTCAGGAACTTTACGTACTGTTTTGCCTTTCATGAATAATAAACCTTCGCCACGTGCACCAGCGATACCGATATCTGCTTCACGTGCTTCACCAGGTCCATTTACCGCACAACCAAGAACTGCGACTTTTAACGGTACATTAAGTTTAGAAATGTATTCTTCTACTTCATTGGCAATCGAGATGAGGTCAATTTCAATACGACCACATGTTGGGCAAGAAATAAGTGTAGCCATGTTAGAGGCTAAACCAAATGATTTTAATAGTTCGCGTGCTACTTTTACTTCCTCAACTGGATCTGCTGATAGGGAGATACGTAGTGTATTACCGATTCCTTTTGACAGGATTGCACCTAGACCAGCAGCAGATTTTACTGTACCTGCAAATAAAGTTCCTGATTCAGTAATTCCAAGGTGAAGCGGGTAATCAAAGGCCTTTGCAGCTTTTTCATAGGCCTCGATTGCTAAATTGACATCTGATGCTTTCATCGACACGATAATATCATGGAAATCTAAGTCTTCCAAAATTTTAATATGGTGAAGAGCTGATTCTACCATGCCATCTGCTGTTGGGTAACCGTATTTTTCTAAGATATGACGCTCTAACGAACCAGCGTTTACACCAATACGAATAGGAATTCCCTTAGCTTTTGCAGCGTTGACAACTGCTTCTACTTTTTCTTTACGACCGATATTACCTGGGTTAATACGGACTTTATCGATACCATTTTCAATCGCTTTTAATGCTAATTTATAGTCAAAGTGAATATCAGCTACTAATGGAATATGGATACGTTTTTTGATTTCTGCAATCGCATCAGCCGCTCGCTCATCAGGTACTGCGACACGAACGATTTGACAGCCTGCTTCTTCTAGTCGAAGAATTTCTGCAACTGTTGCTTCGACATCATGTGTTTTTGTTGTACACATACTTTGAATGAATAATTCATTACTACCACCTATTGTTAAATTACCGACACGTACAGGACGTGTTTTTGAACGGTGACAAATTTCACTCATTAACTTTCTCTCCTTTTCGGGCCACTACTTTCAGCCGTCACTGTCATTTATTTTAGCAGTGTAAGAAAATAAGGACAAGGAAGAAACGTTAACTTTTCATTTTCCGCAGTTGTTTTCGAATGCAAAAGAGAGCGGAAGCTTAATATTTTCACCTGGAATAAGAGCCTGCAACTGTAAATGTGGGTTTAATTCGTAAAAGAGCTGTAGTCGTTCAGGAAAGGTCATGGGTACTTTTGCAGGATGTAGAGCAAATAAGCTATGGATAGTATCTCCTTGAATGGTTTGGACACTGAGATAATTTGGCTCACGTTGGTCTTCACAAAGTGCGTTTGCTGTATCTTTTGGATAAAATGCAGCAAGGGGTAATGTCCCTTCTGTTAAATCTATTTTTACAACAAAGGCGATAACTATAATAATGGCTGTTAAAATTAAGGCACGCAAAAAATCCCCTCCTTTTCTACACTATATTGAGAAGAGAGGGGATTCATGCACACTATTTTGCAATTGGTTGTTTTGGATATTTTGTAAAGGCGACAATTAATAGAGTAATGGTTAATAACAGCGATAAAATTGAGATAATTGTATTGCTAATTGGCAAGTATTCTGAAAGTGTACTCAAGATAGTCGCCCAAGTAATTGCGAATGTAGTTGTACGCCATATATGACGGTATTCTCCACGGCGTTTCATCACCTTTAAGATAAAGTGGCCAGCCAATGCATAAATGGCGATTTGCGCAAAAATAAGCATGGTTGTAAAGACAAATAGCAAGATGAATGTCGCCGGATATAATAGCCATTTAATATCTTCTATGTATTCCGTCAAACCGCTAAAATCGATGGTATTGATAGACACACCAGCTGTAAAACGTCCAAATGAGAAAACTGTGACAAAGCTCACTAGTAAAAAGGTGTATTGAATAACCTTACCGATAGGCAGTAGACGGTAAGCAGCTAGTTTTTTAGGATGAATCAGACTGTCGATAAATAGTTGTGAGTGTTTCATAAAATATCACCTCCAATCGATATTCTAACATGTTCATCTGGGACAAGATATGAATTGACTTCGATTGGCTGTTTAACAAATGCTAAAATGTTAACATTATGTAAAGAAGTTAAAGGTTTTCTTTACTTTTTGTACTTTTTCATTTAAAGATTAGAAATAGAGTAGTAGAGACAAGGAATTGGAGCGAATACAATTGACAATAGATTGGCAAAGCATACTATTTCAATTTTTAGGCGGTTTAGGGGTCTTTTTATTTTCCATTAAATTAATGGGGGAAGGGCTACAAAAATCCGCAGATGACCGACTGCGCGAATGGTTGAATCGTTTTACGACAAATCCGTTAATGGGTGTATTAGTAGGTATTATCGTAACAGTTTGTATTCAGTCGAGCTCTGCAACGACAGTCATAACAGTTGGACTAGTGAGTGCTGGCTTTTTAACATTGCGTCAAGCAATTGGTGTAATAATGGGGGCAAATATTGGTACGACATTAACGGCATTTATTATCGGTATTGATATTGGCATTTATTTTTATCCGCTACTCGCGATTGGAGCGGCATTTTTATTTTTCTTTAAAAGAGCAATTTATCATCATGTTGGGCAAGTCTTATTTGGCTTTGGCGGTCTGTTTTTAGGGCTTGAGCTTATGAGTGCTAGTATGCAGATGCTCCATCAATTAGCTGACTTTGCTTCATTAACGATACTTCTAAGTAACCAACCGATTTTAGGCGTGTTTCTTGGTACAATTTTTACGCTGCTTGTTCAAAGCTCAACAGCAACTGTCGGTGTACTACAAGGTTTATATGCTGAACATTTAATTGGATTGGAAAGTGCTTTACCCATTTTATTTGGCGAAAATATCGGCACAACGATTACCGCAGTATTAGCCTCACTGGGTGCTTCCATCTATGCCAAGCGAGCAGCGGCGGCACATGTCCTTTTTAACATCATTGGGACAGTGATTTTTATGGTATTTTTCATACCATTTATGCACTATGTTCAATGGATAAGCGGGCTGCTCCATTTAGAAGCGCGCATGCAAATAGCTGTCGCACACGGCTCGTTTAATGTCTTTAATATGTTGATTCAATTACCCTTTATTGGCGGATTGGCCGTTCTAGTAACAAAAATACTGCCAGGGCACGATGGAAATATTGATGTTACGACGAAACATCTTGATCCGACGTTCATTGATTCTTCGCCGGCTATTGCGCTTGGTCAGGCGAAAGAAGAGGTTTTACGTATGGGTGACCATGCATTACGTGGTTTGGAAGAAACATTTTTATATATGAAAACGGGTGATTCAGAGCATATCCCCACAGTCCTACAATTAGAAGTAGCACTTAATCATTTAGATAAAGAAATTACTAACTATCTCGTGATGGTGTCTAAGCAACCGCTGTCTCGGGCAGATTCGGTACGTCATCATACATTGTTAACGAATGTACGAGATCTTGAACGTATTGGTGATCATTTCGAAAATATTTTAGAACTTCTACAGTATAAGGATCACCATGAAGTAAGTTTAAGTAAATCAGCGCGACAGGATTTAATTGGCATGTTTAGTTTGGCGATAGAAGCGGTACGTAAAAGTATTGCAGCACTTGATACAGCGAGTCTTAGCCTAGCGCAAGAAGTAACTGAATTAGAAAGTCTAATTGATGATATGGAGGATAAACTAAGACAAAAACATATTGCGCGTTTAAATACGAATGAATGCAGCGGTGCAGCAGGCATAGTCTACACGGATATTGTCAGCAATTTAGAGCGTATTGGCGATCATGCCGTTAACATTGCAGATTCTATTTTAGGTATTCGCCATTAAAATTGTGAAACTTTTTATAGTATTTTACGTATAAAAGTCAATGTGAGGCAAAGGAGAGAGATTTTATGGAAGTTGTTGGCTGGATATTAGTAATCGCCTGCTTTATCGTATCTTTTGTAGGGCTAGTGTATCCGATTATACCTGGTGTAATTTTTCTAGTCGGAGGCTTTTTACTATATGGACTGTTTTTCTCATTTGCTGATTTAAGCTGGTGGTTCTGGGTAATTGAAATATTATTTGTAGTATTATTATTCGGCGCTGATACGGTTGCAAATGCATTCGGTATAAAAAAATTTGGTGGCTCGAATGCGGGCATGTGGGGAAGTACAATTGGTTTATTAATTGGCCCATTCGTCATCCCATTTGCCGGGATATTAATTGGTCCATTTTTAGGTGCTGTGATTGCAGAGCTAGCAGTGGAACGTCGTACAGTAAGTGAGGCCGTAAAAAGTGGTGTTGGTTCACTGATTGGCTTTTTAACATCAACTGTAGCAAAAGGTGTTATTCAAGTCGTCATGATTGTAGTTTTCTTTATCGCTATTTAACGTTGACAAATGCGGCTATTTCGCAAGAGTGAGACAACGAGTACAAAAACGTTCATCGAATTGATGGTATGTTTAACAAAACAAAAGAGCGGGAATGATAGTAATTGAATTGGTTTTTCAGTCAAAAGGCTGAAATCTTGGATTTGAGGTATTTTTCATTGAATGGTTTGACCAATTTTGATAATCTAAGGATGTACTAATTATTTCTTTATTTTAGGGAGGAACTTAACAATGGCTTACGAATTACCACAATTAACTTACGCTTATGACGCATTAGAACCACATATCGATGCAAAAACAATGGAAATTCACCATTCTAAACACCACAATACTTATGTAACAAATTTAAACGCAGCAGTTGAAGGCACTGAATTTGCAGAAAAAGATATTAACGAATTAATCGCTAACATCGATGCGCTTCCAGCTGATAAACAAACAGCGGTTCGTAACAATGGTGGCGGACATGCTAACCATACATTATTCTGGGAATTAATCGCTCCAGGCGGTTCAAATACACCAGTTGGTGAAGTGGCAAAAGCAATCGATGCTAAATTCGGTTCTTTCGACGCTTTCAAAGAGGAATTTGCAAAAGCTGCAACTACTCGTTTTGGTTCAGGCTGGGCATGGTTAATCGTTGATGGTGACTCAGTAGCTGTAACATCTACTCCAAACCAAGACTCTCCAGTAATGGAAGGTAAAACTCCTGTTCTAGGCTTAGACGTTTGGGAGCATGCTTACTACTTAAACTACCAAAACCGTCGACCAGACTATATCGGTGCTTTCTGGAACGTAGTAAACTGGGATGTAGTAGAAGCTAAATTCCAAGCTGCAAAATAATATTATCTAATACAGAGCTATGCTAAGGTGCGAAATCACCGTGGCATAGCTTTTTTGATTTATTGAGTACTTTCTTGATTTATCGCCTAAACTTTAAATTTTATCGAGTATTTTTTGTGATTTATCCCCCAAATTCACTAATTTACAATGGTAAGAAACTTTTTTATGAAAGTGCCGTCAAATAAATGATGCTTTCACTCAAGAGTATGCTTTTCTGTCGGTACTTCGGATGGTATACTTAATATCGTGTATTTAAACAGTAATTGAGAAGGAGGGGAATACATGCGCAAAACACCAGGGAAAAATCGCGCGGCGAGTGTTAAAGCTAAGCATCATTCCAATTTAACATTTCGAATGAATGTCCTTTTCTTTGCTATATTTATCATATTTTCGATGTTAATTTTTAGGCTTGGTTATATGCAAATTGTAAAAGGGGAAGATTATGTTCGTATTCTAGAGCGTACAGAGGAAGTTCCAGTAAATACGAGTGTACCAAGAGGGCGAATGTATGACCGTTATGGCCGTATTTTAGTCGACAATCAACCAGAAAATGCGATTACATATACAAAAATGCAGACGACAAAAACGGATGAAATGCTGGAAATTGCCGAGAAGCTGGCGCAATTGATTGAACAGCCAACGAAACGTGTCACATTACGGGATAAAAAGGATTTTTGGATTCTTAAAAATCACGATGCTGCCTATGAGAAAGTAACCGATAAAGAACAAACGAAAATTAAAACGCAAGAAAATATTACGACAAGTCAAATCAATGCTGAGATTGATAGACTTGTGCGCGAACGTATTACCGACGAAGAATTAGCGCAACTTACAGAGGCTGATTTAGAAGTGTTGGCGATTTACCGAGAAATGGCATCCGGCTATAATTTATCACCCCAAATCATTAAAAGTGAAAATGTATCCGCTGATGAATTTGCTCGTGTCTCAGAGCGGCTAACAGAATTACCTGGGGTCAATACGACAACTGACTGGAAGCGTGTCAAATTATCATCGCTTTCTATTTTAGGACGTACAACGCTACCAACGAAAGGGATTCCTAAAGAGAAACTAAACTATTATTTAGCGCGCGACTACTCACGCAATGACCGTGTTGGGGAAAGTTATATTGAAGCCCAGTACGAAGAGCTTTTACAAGGACAAAAAACAGTTGTCAAAAATATTACCAATAAAAAAGGGCAAGTTGTCGATACTGTTACTACGTATGAGGGCGAGCCAGGTAAAGATTTAGTGTTAACGTTTGATAGCGAATTACAGGCAGAGACGGAGAAAATTGTAGAGGAAGAGCTGCTCAACTTAAAATCGATAGCTGGTTCGTATTTATTAGATCGTGCCTTTTTAGTGATGATGAATCCGAATACAGGAGAAATTTTATCGATGGTTGGTAAGAAAATTGAGAAAGATCCTGAAACAGGTAAAAACATCATCGTCGATTATGCATATGGTTCATTCACAACAGCCTATGAGGCAGGGTCAGTTGTCAAAGCTGCAACCTTACTTACTGGCTATAATCAAGGAGTCATTACGCCAAGCACTGTATTAGGAGATGAACCAATTCATTTACTTGGTACACCAGTAAAGAGCTCGATTTTTAACCGTTCTGGCTATGTATCGATGGATGGTTTGACCGCTCTTGAGCGTTCTTCTAACGTATATATGTTTAAAACGGCCCTACTTATTAACGGGACACCATATAGTTATATGATGCCGCTCCGTTTAAGGGACGATACGTTTTCAAAAATGCGTAATTCCTATGCACAATTTGGCTTAGGAGTAAAAACAGGCATTGATTTACCGAATGAATTTAGTGGCGTGCAGGGTCCATCGGGTCCTACAATGGGTGGTAAAACACTCGACTTAGCGATCGGACAATACGACACATACACACCAATGCAATTAGCACAATATATTTCGACAGTAGCAAACGGCGGTTATCGTATTCAACCACACGTGGTGAAAGAAGTACGTGAGCCATCAAAAGATGGTCAAAATCTTGGCCAATTAGTATCAGAAGTGGGACCGACGATTTTAAATAGCATTGAGAATTCTGCAGATGAAATTAACTATGTGAAAAAAGGGCTTCGTCGTGTATATACTGGTAATCAAGGTAGTGCTCGAAAACAGTTTGCAAATACACCTTATACTGCAGCAGGGAAAACGGGAACAGCTGAGGTAGTTTATTATGGACCATTAAAAGAGCATTACGGTACAAATACAACTAACTTAACACATGTTGGTTTTGCGCCATATGAAAATCCTGAAATTGCTTATGCTGTTGTTATTCCTTGGGTAACTACAAACTTCAAAATTTATTTGGATCAAAATAATGAAATTGCAAAACGTTCTTTAGATAAATATTATGAACTAAAAGCGAAATATGATTCTACGAAAGTTTCTGATAGTAATGTAGAGCAACCAATTTTACCGGCAATCACAAAAGAGAAAATTGGTGAAGATGAGCAAGAATAAGAAAAACCGCTAGTGCATGAAAAATGCCTAGCGGTTTTTTTCTTTCAGTGACGGATAGAATCATTAAAGTGACGGATTAAGTGCAAAACAACAGATAGATAGACGGACTCGCCACAAAACTGGAATGGGTTTTACAGCGCGTGCTTCTATTAAATAAGAAAATCGACTGTCTCTCTTTGTAGAGGCAGTCGATTTTGTATTAGGCAGATAGTTGCTGAACAGCTAATTCAAATTGTTGCTTTGGTTTTGTACCATAAAGCTCTATATTATTACAGAAATAAGACTGTACCATAAAATCCACAGCCTCCTGTAAAGATAACTCTCGATGAGTCATGACAAGTGTTAAATACGTTTTAAAGTAATCGGCATTTTGTACTTTTGCATGTTTTATCACAAAGTCAAACCCCTTATATATTATTTTCTGACACACAATTGCTTATTATAGCACCTTTCATTGAGGAAGCAAGCTTTTTCAATTGTAAAGGTATCTTTACAATCATTTACAAACCATTACATTCCTTTACGTCTCTTTTACGAATGGTTTATACGACTTCAACAATCAGTGTTTATAGTAAAGATTGTAAGGCAAACAACTATAAAAAAAGTTAGTGACGGAGGCAAATGAGATGAAAAAGTGGAAGTACTTAACGATGACGGCGGTAATGGGTTCAGCATTAATGCTAGGTGCATGCGGTAGTGACAACTCTACTCAAAATGGTAACAATACAGAAACGAATGCACCAGCAAGTTCAGGACAAGATGCTGCTGACGAAAAACTGCAAGGTTCTGTAGCTGGAGATGGTTCATCAACAGTAGCACCAATTATTGAAGCAGTTGTAGAAGAGTATGCAGGTGCACAACCGGATGTCAAAGTATCAGTAGGTGTTTCTGGAACTGGTGGTGGCTTTGAAAAATTCATCGCAGGGGAGACAGACTTTTCAAATGCATCTCGTTATATAAAAGATGAAGAGAAAGCGAAACTAGAAGAAGCAGGTATTGCTTTTACAGAACTAGCTTTAGCATATGACGGTTTATCAGTTGTAGTAAATCCTGAAAATGATTGGGCGAAGGATTTAACAGTAGAGCAATTAAAACAGATTTGGATTGAAGACGGTAAAGAGAAGAAGTGGTCTGATATTGATCCATCATGGCCAGCAGAAAAAATCGTATTCTATTCTCCAGGTACTGACTCTGGGACATATGACTACTTTGATGAAGTGATTTTAGATGGAGCGGATCTAGTAAGTTCTGCAACATTATCAGAGGATGATAACATGCTAGTGCAAGGTGTAGCAGGTGACAAAAATGCAATTGGCTTCTTCGGCTATGCGTATTACCTAGAAAATAAAGATAAATTAAACATTGTGAAAGTAAATGGAGTAGAACCTACAAACGAAACAATTGAAACTGGTAAATACGCACCACTTTCTCGTCCATTATTCACATATGTAAAAAATAGCGCGATTAAAGATAACGCAGCAGCATACGATTTTATGAAATTCACACTAGAAAATTCAGGAGATATGGCTGAGGCTGTAGGTTATGTACGTCTACCAGAAGAAAAATATGCTGAAGGTTTAAAAACTTTAGAAGGCTTAAAATAAGTAGACATGCATTAGGGGGAAAGAGATGTATGCTCTTTCCCTCGCTTACTTGAAAGGAGCACCCAATGGTTTCTCAAAAAGAAAATAAGACAACATCTGTGCAACAATTAATTGCGAATTCACGCAATCAAAAAACGAAGAAAATAGTGGAAAAAGCAATGCCAGCTCTATTATTTTCTGCAGCCCTTATCTCTATTTTGACGACATTTGGCATTGTTTTCACCCTTATTTTTGAAACGTTTGAGTTTTTTAAACGTGTTTCGATTACGGATTTCCTATTTGGTACACAGTGGTTACCGTTTTCAGGGAAGGAACCGTTATTTGGGATTCTACCACTTATTGCAGGAACGTTGAAAGTCACACTCATAGCAGTTGTCGTGGCCGTACCGTTTGGGATTGCGTCAGCGATTTATTTAAGTGAATATGCGAATGAGAAAACAAGACGTACGGTTAAACCAATATTAGAAGTTTTAGCAGGGGTGCCCACAATTGTTTATGGTTTCTTCGCTCTGACATTTGTCACACCAATGTTACAACAAATTATTCCAGGGTTAAAATTATTTAATGCACTTAGTCCGGGGATTGTTGTGGGAATTATGATTTTACCGATGATCACTTCGCTGTCAGAAGATGCTATGTCGTCTGTCCCTAACAGTATGCGAGAAGGTGCATTGGCTCTCGGTGCTACAAAGTTTGAAGTAGCCATTAAAGTAGTTTTACCTGCTGCACTATCAGGAATTATAGCATCTGTTGTACTTGCTATTTCCCGGGCAATCGGTGAAACAATGATTGTCTCACTTGCCGGAGGGTCCACACCGAAATTTGATTTGGATGTCACGGACTCTATCCAAACGATGACAGCTTATATTGTACAGGTTTCAACAGGTGATGCGGGCTATGGAACGACAATTTACTACTCTATTTACTCAGTAGGTTTCACATTATTTATCTTTACATTAGTGATGAACTTACTCGCTCATTATATTTCGAAACGTTTCAGGGAGGTTTACTAGCATGCGCTATATGGATGACTCAGTCGTCATGAAACGAATGACAAAGCGTATTACGTTCAATAAAGTCTGGAAAACCTTGTTTTTCTTAGCTACTACATTTGCATTAGTAATGCTTGCTATTTTACTCTATCGTATTGTGACACAAGGTATTGACTTTTTAAATTTCGACTTCTTAACAAACTTCGCTTCGCGTTTTGCAGATAAAGCAGGTATTAAGGCGGCATTAGTCGGCTCACTTTGGCTGATGGGCGTTGTCGCACCTGTGTCAATCATTCTAGGTGTAGGAACTGCGATTTATTTAGAAGAATATGCAAAGAAAAATAGACTAAATGACTTTATTCGTATGAATATCTCAAACTTAGCAGGGGTACCTTCCATTGTTTTTGGTTTACTAGGGTTAACGATTTTTGTTCGTATGATGGAGCTAGGTAAAAGTATTTTAGCGGCTGGCTTTACGATGAGTTTACTAATTTTACCCGTTATTATAGTAGCTGCACAGGAAGCAATTCGTGCTGTGCCAAGTGAACAACGTGAAGCATCTTACGGCATGGGGGCGACAAAATGGCAAACAATACTACGTGTCGTTCTTCCTGCAGCAATACCAGGGATATTAACTGGAAGTATTTTAGCATTATCTCGTGCAATTGGTGAAACAGCGCCACTTGTGGTTATCGGAATCCCAGTTATTTTACAATTCTTGCCAGATAATTTACTAAGTCAGTTTACGGCGCTACCAATGCAGATTTATGATTGGGCAAAACGCCCACAAGAGGCATTTCAATATGTAGCAGCGGCAGGTATTTTAGTGCTAATGACAGTGCTCTTACTGATGAACTCTATCGCGATCTTTATTCGAAATAAATTCCAAAAACGTTATTAATGAGGTGACCTTATGGTAATAGATTTTAAAGAGGAAAAGTCAGTTGTCAAAACGATTCATACAGGCGCAAAGCCTTCTATAGATGTAGCAAAAAAAGTGGTATATGATACACGCAATTTAAATTTATGGTACGGCGATCACCATGGTTTAAAGGATGTCAATTTAAGTATTTATGAAAACGAAGTAACAGCGATAATTGGCCCTTCTGGATGTGGGAAATCGACGTATTTAAAAACATTAAACAGAATGGTAGAGCTAGTACCAATCGTTCGTACATCTGGTGAAATTTTATATCGTGAGCGCAATATTTTAGATAAAAACTATACGGTAGAAGAATTACGTACGCATGTCGGAATGGTCTTCCAAAAGCCAAACCCATTCCCGAAATCGATTTATGATAATATCGCCTATGGTCCGCGGATACATGGCATAAAAAACAAAAAAATTCTTGATGAAATTGTTGAAAAATCATTGCGTGGTGCGGCTATTTGGGATGAGGTAAAAGACCGCTTAAATCAAAATGCCTATGGCCTTTCAGGTGGTCAACAGCAACGAATCTGTATTGCGCGTTGTTTAGCAATCGAACCAGATGTCATTTTAATGGATGAGCCTACCTCCGCTCTTGATCCCATTTCTACATTAAAGGTTGAAGAATTGGTTCAAGAACTGAAAAAGGATTATTCGATTATTATTGTGACACATAATATGCAACAGGCGGCGCGTATTTCAGACCGTACAGCATTTTTCCTAAGCGGCGAAGTCATCGAATACGATAAAACAGATGTGATCTTCCAAACACCTGCAGATCAACGTACAGAAGATTATATTTCAGGACGCTTCGGCTAAGGAGGAACGATAGATGGTAGTACGTGAACGTTTTGAGCAGGAGCTAAAAGAAATTCAAGCTCAATTTGTTGAAATTGCAAGTAGCAGTATTAATGCTTTAAAAATAGCTTTTAATGCGTTATTAGAGCAGGATTTAGAAAAGTCCTTAAAGATTCTAGAGGATGATTTAATCATTAATCGTCTAGAGGAAGAAATTAATGACCGTGTAATTTTGATGATTGCCAAGCAACAACCAGTAGCGACTGATTTACGCCGTTTAATGGTGTTAGTGAAAGCGGCATCAGATATGGAAAGAGTTGGAGATTATGCTGTCAATATTGCCAAAGAGACGATTCGTCTTGGAAAAGAGCCCCTTATCTTCCCGACAACAAATTTACAGACAATGTGCAATAAAACGGTTGAAATGCTTGACAGTATTATCAAAGCCTTTACTGAAGAAGATACTGTAAGTGCGAAAGAAATTGCGGAGCTTGATGATTATGTAGATGATTTATATGGTGCAACAGTTACACTGTTGTTGCGTGCAGGTGCTGATAATCCAGCTCATATTCACCAGATTACGCATTTAACTTTTGTCTGCCGATATTTAGAACGTTCAGCTGACCATGCAACAAATATTGCCGAGCACCTATTTTACTTAGTCAAAGGTAAACATTACGAATTGAATAATTAAAAAGGAAGAGAAGGGCGGATGAAGCCATTCTCTTCCTTTTTATGTTGCTGTGCAAGTACTGAAAAAATACTGAAATAACAGCAACATTGTACTGCGTAGTAACGTCAAATATTGCGCAGCGGGTTTGTATTGTCAAAATACTAATTTGGTTATACTATAGACATTATCCAAAATTTATGCGCTAAGGTGGTGCTGCTTCGTGAAAGATGTTGTAGAAACACTCATAGAGAAATTTGAACTAGATCTCACAACTGAACAACGAGAAAGCTTGTGTTTTTTATATGAACACTTACATCTAGAGGAGTTAAGTGACAAAGAACAACATTTTTTTATTGAATATTTTTACAAGAGTGAGACATTACGAAATATGGCAGCATTTGCATATGAGTTAGCTGATATCATGCATGAAATTCGAGAAAATATACCTGCAATTGAGCAGGCGGAACGGCTAGCAAATGGCAAGGAGCAACGCTTGTATTATGAACGGAAATGGCAGGAAGCTAAGCGACAACAACTAAAACATCATACTACAAAAGAAGGAAACATCTTTTATGTGCCGTTTGCTGCTTATAAAAAAGAGCCTGGACCAATGATTGTTTGTCTTGAACAAACAACGGGAATGGTGGCCTATTCTGAGCTGTGCAAAAGTATGATTTTACCGTTATTTATGAATGCCCATCGAGAGCAACGGGATTTATATATCGTACCGTATGATCGCCAAATTCATGTACATTACCGATTTGAAAACGGGCATATAAATTTGACTGATTTTAAAGATTTTATAGAATATAAGGCAAGAGGAGAATCTGCAATCTTGCCAGTGTTACAGTTTGTGAAAGGATTGCTCAAAGAAAATCAGCAATGTACTGAAGCGGAAATTATAATTTTCACTGAAGGTAACCCTGTCGATGGTCAATATTTATTAGGAAAGCGTGCGAAAGCAATGATAGAAGATATGAAGCATAGCTACCATGCAGAGTTTGCTGTAATTGCAATGCATGAGCAAAATTTTAACGAGCAACAATTTTGGTTTGCGAATAGAGCTTTTTTTGCGGAGGATGCTATTCAATAAACACATGAAGCTGACCAGTTGGATGTTGGTCGGCTTATTTTTTGTAAACATAGGTAGGAAAAAGGAGAATTACATGGACACAATAAAATGGTTATTACCAAATGTGACAGTACCGACTTGGATGGACATAATGATTGCAATGGCTATCTGTCTAATTGGCTGGTTATTCCAGCAGTTCGTGCTGAAAAAAATAATAACGGTCATGGTTGCATTTTTGAAAAAAAGACAGCGTAACTTTCAAGCAACAGTGCTGGAACAATTTAATAAAGCGATACGTTATGCTTTCATGTCAGCCGTTATTGTACTTAGCTTAACGGTGTTACTAGAAGTACGCTTTTTTACAGATGCGGCAACAAAGAATTTTGTATTGTCCATTATGGTATTTTTTGCCTTTAAAGGCGTGTACGATGTATTGCATTATTATACAAAGCAACCTTTGGCTATCAATAGTGACGAGGAGCAAAATGTACTGTTGCCATTTTTCCTGCGCATAGGTAAAGTGTTAATCATGATTTTAGCCATGTTTACAATTGCTTCTTTTTGGGATTTTAACTTGAATGGCTTTTTAACAGGTATCGGTTTAACAGGTGTAGCCATTGCGTTTGGGATTCGTGATACACTGGCACATGTATTTGGAGGTATGTCCGTTGCACTTGACAACCCGTTTCAAATTGGTGATTGGGTAGCAACAGAAGATCAAAAGATTGAAGGAACAATTGAAGATATTAACCTACGTAGTACGCTTATTCAAACCGGTGATAAAGGACTGGTTTATGTACCTAACGCCTATTTAGTGAATCGCCCACTATATAATTTATCGAAACGAGAAAAACGAAAATGTGAACAATTTTTTTATGTAGCACTTGAAAACGAAGAAGAAAAACTACGTAGTGCATTAAGTATGATTCATCAGCAAATTTATTTACATGATGATACAGAAAAAGATCTGATTCATGTATTTATAGATGATTTCCGACCTGATTCCTACCGTATTCTAGTGCGATTCTTTGTGGCAACTAACGATACGGGTGTGTTATTGGGTGCAAGACAGGATATACTATTCGCGATTCGACAGATATTGAAAGATTATGATATTGTGCTGCCAAAGTATGATGAGAATTATTGGCTACATAACGAAAAATAATTTGAATTGTGTGACTTTTTGTTTTACAATATACACTAACAATCAGCGTTGATGAAGAGTAGTAGCTATTACATGTTGTTTCAGAGAGCTAGCGTTAGGTGAGAGCTAGTACAGATGAATGGTGAATGGACTTCGGAGCTCTAATCCTGAAAGAAGTAGTACGGGTTAGCGTTTGCCTACGTTATCAGGCTTAGAGTGGGTCTTTATGAGACCAATGAAGGTGGCACCACGGCTTTTCCGTCCTTTTGTGATGGAAAGGCCTTTTTATATTCATTCGTAAATTTGTGGAATAGTGAAGTAATAGCCCCATAAGATGGTTGCCGACTAAATAGTTAGTAACAAGAATGCGAGTGTTGCTTTTTTCAGTTTGTCGTCAAACACTGATTGATTGAAGATATTGCCTCTGACGGAAGTCTTGGATTTGAAGGCTATCGAGTAGGATGTTAGTCAAGGACTGAAATACGCTGAGGTGTTAGTAACAAGAGTATTTGGTGTAGAAGAGCAGAGCATAGCGAAGGAGAGAAAGAGCATGACAGTTGAGCTTAGAAAATTTGCCACGAAGGTATTACAAGGGGATATGATGACGCCGATTTCGGTGTATCAAGCGCTAGACGGAAAACTTAAGATGCTATTTGAATCCTCGGCCAAGCACGAGGAAAGTGGGCGTTATTCCTTTATCGCCGTTAATCCAATTGCTGAACTTATTGGGGATAAAAATGGCTATACATTTACGAAAGAGCAGGATTTGGAAAAATCAAGCGGTAATGTCTTTGCTAAATTAAAGCAGGTGATGCATGTCCATGAGGCACATTATCCATTTGCTTTTTTCGGAGGAGCAATGGGCTTTTTTGGTTACGAAACAGCGTTTTATGCAGAGAAAATCGGTGATTATTTGCACGATGATTTAGATATGCCAGATGTACATGTTTTTTTCTATGACACGTTTATCGTCTTCGATCATTTAAAGCAAGAGGTTACACTAGCAGCAATTGATTTATTTGAAGAAGGACGTTCGTTAACAATGATGGAGTCAGCTATTGATGAGATGGAGGCACAGCTTTATGCGGGTACGACATTTGGAGACATGGAGTTAGGAGCATTAAAATTCCAACCTATGCTCCCAAAAGAACAATTTGTCGCTATGGTGGACCGCGCCAAACAGCATATTATGAAGGGGGATATTTTCCAAATCGTACTATCTCAGCGTTTTTCGTCACCCTATACAGGCGACCCCTTTGCTTTATATCGTCAGTTGAGAACATCAAATCCGTCACCGTATATGTTTTATATGGATTATGGCGCATATATAATTTTAGGCACTTCTCCTGAAAGTCTTGTAAAGGTGAAGAATCGCAAGGTAACAACGAATCCTATTGCAGGTACGAAGCCTCGAGGTAAAACGGTTGAGCAAGATGAGACAATAGCGCAGAACTTGCTAAACGACGAAAAGGAAATTGCTGAACACCGGATGTTGGTAGATTTAGGTCGCAACGATATCGGCCGTATATCAAAAGTAGGTTCAGTGAAATTGGCTAAATATATGAACATTGAGCGCTATAAATATGTTATGCATATTGTATCAGAGGTTGTCGGCGAACTACGCGATGATGTACATGTATTGGATGTGCTGAGTGCATGCTTGCCAGCAGGTACTGTTTCAGGGGCGCCGAAAATTCGTGCCATGCAGCTCATTAATGAGATGGAACCAGTGAAACGCGGTGTTTATGCAGGAGCAGTTGGTTATATTTCTTCAACGGGAGCTATGGATTTAGCTCTTGCAATTCGGACAATGATTATCAAAGATGACCGTGCGCATGTACAGGCAGGGGCAGGTATTGTTTATGATTCAATCCCTTTGTCTGAATATGAAGAAACACTCAATAAAGCTCGCGCGCTACTGGAGGTAAAAAAATGATTTTACTAATCGATAACTATGATTCATTCACCTATAATTTATATCAGCAGGTAAGTATGCTGGGGAAAGAAGTGAAGGTAGTTCGAAATGATGAACTAACGATTGAAGAGATAAAGGATTTACAGCCACAAGGGATTATTTTATCACCTGGTCCTGGAACGCCGGATCAAGCAGGGATTACGGTGGATGTGGTGAAAGAGCTGTATACAGAGTTTCCGATTTTAGGAATTTGCCTTGGTCATCAATCGATTGGGCAGGCATTTGGTGGTAACATCGTGCAGGCAAAAAATATTATGCATGGAAAATTGTCTAGGTTGCAATATAGTAGAATAGGTCTATTCACTCATTTAGACGGTGAGCTTGAAGTGATGCGCTATCACTCGTTAATTATTGAACCGAGCACTTTACATGAGGATTTTATCATAACGGCAACTTCAAGTGATGATGCTGAAATTATGGCGATTCAGCATAAACAGTACCCGTTATTCGGGTTACAATTCCATCCTGAATCAATAGCTACGAAAGAGGGCAGTGATATGATGCTGGCCTTTCTAGAACAAGTGCATATGGTATAAAAAAAGGCTGTTACAAAAGTCAGTTGTCTCTGATTTTTGTAAACAGCCTTTTGCTATAGTTTAGCTTGCTGGCGACGACGATTAAGTGCTTAATCTAATGTATCACAATTGCATTATATAAGAAGTAACTTATTGCTTCTTTCCGGTAATAAGCTTAGCAATTTCTTCTAATGACATGGAAGAGTTCACTTCGTAAGCACCTATTTGTAAGCTACGTGCATATTTAGCATTTGCAAGGAGGAGTTCCATTTCTACACTATTTTCAATGATACCACCATCTTCAAGCTTCTGTGCCACGATATAAGGGGTAATACCACTATATATTTGAAGCGTCATCGTTGTTTTATCTGATGGGGTGTCAGTCTCTTTGTCGACTTCGTGTGTTTCGTTAGGCGTATCAACATCTTGCGAATCTTTGGTAGCAGTTTGCTGTGTGGCCTGCTTTTTAAACGAGGCAAGTTCTTTATTTGCCATCTCGAGTTTTTTTTGCAATGCCTCGACATCCTTATCTGTAGAGGAATTTACAGCGGGTAAACCAATATTCATATCAAAACGATCTGCTAAGGCAAGCAATGCCCCGATTAGAAAAAGAGCGATACCAAATGCACGGATAGCGGATTTATTCACAATTATCGACCTCCGTTTGCAATCACTTGGCGAACTTGCTCTTCTGTTAAATTTGAACGAATACTAATATCAGCTATAGATAGGCCTTGCTTATTAAGTTCAAGCACCTGACTAATAATTATTTGGTGAATAGGCTTCGTTTGTTGGGGCGTTGGCGCTGACTTTGTTGCTTGGGCTGCTTGTTGAACAGCTTGCATCACCTGCTGCATTTTTGGATTTTGTAGTGGCTGGTTTTGAGCTACCGGTGATTTCACCTGAAAATCTGGCTCTAGCAATAACTCCTCTTCAACAATTTTCAAGCGACGTTTCAAATTATTTGTTTCTTGAAAAATAGAGATAGATAATTCTTCAACATCTTGTTCGACTTTTTTCGCAGTATTTTTGAAAAAGAACGATACAACGATAAGAACGATACCAGCAATCATAAGTATGATGGATAAATCCAATAGTCTCACCTCATTAAATTATGTAATTATAAGGTATTTTACCACATGCAAAGTTAATATGAAATGAAGGTAGATTTTTTTTCAGTTTATGGTATAATGGATTAGTCGTATAAATCATGCTCAAATTTTAATTCTTGATATAGAGTGGGAGGGTTAATAATGCGCGTAAACATTACTTTAGCTTGCACAGATTGCGGCGAACGTAACTACATTTCAAAAAAGAACAAGCGTAACAATCCAGAGCGTCTTGAACTTAAAAAATATTGCTCTCGCGAGAAGAAATACACTCTTCACCGTGAAACAAAGTAATCGCTCATTAAGCCAAAACCACATGTGGTTTTGGCTTTCTACGTTCTAATAGGAGGTAGCCTGGCATGGAAAAAACAATTTTACGAAATGAAGTACGCGAAACGCTAGCGAAGATGACTGCAACTGCATATCGCGACCAATCATTTTTAGTAGCTAAAAAAGTGTTACAGGAACCATATATAATAGAAGCAAAGACGATAGGACTGACGATTTCTAATAAGCCAGAGGTCGACACAATTCATCTTATTGAAGCGCTGTGGCAACTGGGCAAAAAGGTGGCAGTTCCTAAATGTAACCCGAAAACGCGAGAAATGTCGTTTTATGTCATAGAATCGTTTGCGCAGCTAGAAACTGTTTATATGCATTTGCGTGAGCCAATTCCGGAAGTCACTGAATTTGTTGACGCAAATGAAATAGATATCATACTTGTTCCGGGTGTTGTTTTTGATACACATGGCTATCGTGTAGGCTACGGTGGTGGTTATTATGATCGCTATTTAGTAAACTATACAAAGGGTAAGCTCATGTCGCTGCTTTTCGATGAACAGCTACGTGCAAGTGTACCAAAAGCGCCACATGATTGTCCGGTGGATATCATTGTGACGCCTACAAAACGTATTAACTGTGTAGCACAACGAGGAGCGAATAAAAATGGATAAGATGTTAGATATTTATGAATTACTGAAAACATATGGCACTTATATTTATACCCGTGATCCAATGGGCGATTTAATGTTAATGGAAGATGAAATTCGTGAGTTATATAAGGCGAATGTTCTAGACATTAAAGATTACCAAATGGCGTTATTATTAATTCGACAAGAATCAACAAGACTTCGAGTTGAACAAAATAAACAATAGTGTTTTAATTGTGAATGATTTGGGTATGGTAAAAATATTGTAATATGTATGTAATATTCTCAGAAACAGTGGTTTCCCACTGTTTTTATGTTTTTACGAAACTTTTTACAATGAGAAACGTATATATAAGTATCCCGAGCATATAAGAGCAAGAGCAGAAAAGTTTTCCAAAAATATATCTGTTGATTATCTGTTAAAAAAGGATTAAGATATATTTTGTTTCAGTAACAGTTTAGTTAAATTTATTATTTTTTTGTGTAAGGAATAGGAGAGGATGTTAGGAATGAAATCATTAAAGTGGCCTAAACATTCATTTATGATACTAGCAGTCGTAGCAACTTGGATAAAAACGGTCATTGTTTACCACACAAGCTTTGAGATGAAAATTGAAAATGCAATGCAACAATTTATTTTGTTTATTAACCCGTTAAGTTTTTTACTATTTACGTATGGTTTATCGTTATTCTTTAAATCACCGAAAGCAAGAAATCGTTATATTATTATTGTCAGTGTTATTTTATCTATAGTCTTATATGGGAACGTTGCTTTCTATCGTTTCTACAATGACTTTATTACATTACCGGTATTATTCCAGACAAGTAACTTTAGTGATTTAGGAACATCGGCAGCGGCCATTATTAATCCATGGGATTTATTGTACTTTACGGATGTATTTATTTTAATACTGGCGAATAAATACTTACCAAGAATGAAAGCAGCGGTAAAAGTCAATATTGAATTCCGTCGTGCATTCTTCGTATTAGCGATTGCAATGACTTTCTTAAACTTAGGTTTAGCGGAAACAGAGCGTCCACAACTTTTAACACGAAGCTTTGACCGTGAATTACTTGTAAAAAATATCGGTACGTACAACTACCATTTGTATGATATTTATATTCAGTCTAAATCTTCTGCTCAACGCGCACTAGCGGATGGCAGTGAATTAGTAGAAGTAAACAACTACATTCGCTCAAATCAAGCAGCTATCAATAAAGATATGTTTGGTAAATACAAGGATCGTAATGTAATCTACGTGTCACTTGAATCTTTACAAAACTTTGTGATTAATAATGATATGGACGGCCATGAAATTACACCGTTCTTAAACTCTTTAACAAAAGACCCAGACACGTATTATTTCAGTAATTTCTATCACCAAACAGGTCTTGGGAAAACATCTGACTCAGAGTTTATTGTAGAAAACTCATTATTTGGCTTAGGTCGTGGAGCAGTATTCTTCACACATGGTGGAAACACGTATAACTCTATGGCAGAGCGTCTTGGGGAAAATGGTTACTTTACAAACGTTATGCACCCGAACAACAAATCGTTCTGGAATCGTGACATTATGTACAAATCATTAAAAATCAATAAATTTTACGATGTAGACTCATATAAAGTAGAAGAAGGCCAAGCAGTCAACTGGGGTATGAAAGATATTCCATTCTTTGAGCAATCTGCAGCACTAATGAAAGACATGCCACAGCCCTTCTACTCTCGTCTAATTACGTTAACGAACCACTATCCATTCACATTGGATCCAGATGATGTGATGATTCCTGAATATACTTCAAATTCAGGTACATTAAATCGCTATTTCCAAACAGTTCGTTACATGGATGAAGGTATTAAAGACTTCTTCCAAGCTTTAAAAGACCAAGATGTCTATGATAACTCAATTATTGTCATGTATGGAGACCATTATGGTATTTCTGAAAATCATAACAAGGCAATGGCACAGTATTTAGGTAAAGAAAGCATTACACCTTATGATAATGCATTGTTACAAGAGGTACCTTTATTCATCCATATTCCTGGTTCTGGTGAAGGTAAAGAAATGCAAGAAGTAGCTGGTCAATTGGATTTACGTCCAACGATTTTACACCTTCTAGGTATTGAAACGTCAAAAGATATGCAACTAGGGGCAGATTTATTCTCTCCAGAGCATGAGGATTTTGTTATTTTCCGTGACGGTCGTTTTGTAACTGACAAATATGTCTATGCTGGTGAAGCTTGCTATGACAAAGCAACGGGTGAGCAAATCGATGTTGAGCCATGTCAGCCTTATGCTGATCGTGCCACAATAGAATTAGAAAACTCTGATGCCATTATTAATGGAGACTTACTCCGTTTCTATGATGAAAAAACAGGCAACTTAAAACAAGATGCAGTGAAATAAAGGGCAACTTCGATCAGTGGGGGCTTTCTTCATGTCCATTGATTGTTAATGCAGGGTAAAAATTGAGAGAACTCCTTATGGGTTCTCTCTTTAGTTTGTCGTCAACTCTACCGGGTTGGACTGCCCCTAAATTGTTAGACACCAAATCTAACGATTTAGGGGTGTTTTTTATGGCTAATTTATGGCCGAAGAGGAAATATGTATTGCTAGACTTTACCAGAGGGGAAACATGGTTATATGGAACTTCAAGAGTTATATCAGGTTTCTTGTCATTGCGCTTCTACGGGGTCTTCAGCTTGCCGCTATATCCACAGAAGTCGCTGCTTGCGGTCCAATCAACTAGTGTACGTCTATAAGTGCGTGAGGTGGTGGCTATGATGACAAAAAATATAAATATCTATGCACGCCCAAGAGAAACGATTGAACGTGTCTTTGCCAATGTGCAAGCACAGCATGATATGCGTTGAACCTTGCGAGGGATTAAAAAATTGTCTATACAGGGCAATGCTACTTTTGCTACACATGCTTTTAAATTGGGCTGGTGAGACCAACAAACAGCGTAAGCCTCGCCTTTGACAAGCTCGTTTAGAGCGGTAATCAGCTTTGAGATATAATGATAAGCCGATTTACCTTTAAGTCTGGCGCTTCTTCTTGACAAGGGCCACACCAAGAAGGCAAAAATTAATGATGAGAATCTTCCCTTTGTATTGTTCCAATGTTGTCGTTGAGGCATCTAGGTGAGTTAATTTCGTTTCAAAGACAATGTGCCTCGTCCTTTTGATATTTTATTTTTCGCAGCAACCCCTATTAGTGAAATAATTAGAACGACAGAAAATACCATAAAAATGAATTTTTTACGCTGCATGATAAATCTCTAATTTAACCTTTTTTCAAATAGTGTAACTTAAATGAAAAGAGGTAACTGTTATAATTTTGTGTGATGGTGTCATGGATATTTAAAGCTGAAACATAGATGTGTTTACACTTTATATCAATAGAGTAGAAGGCATAAAAATAAAGAGCAGCCTCTCATGAGACTGCTCTTTACTCTGTCTAAATCTTAGTGTAATGTTGGTGGGTATCCGCTATGGATAACTGTCATGATTGTGAACCAACCAAATACAGCTGCACTTAATAAGTTGAAAACAACGCTTAATAGGTTCTTTTCTTTAATTGCTTGGAATGTACCAACGACTGCTAAGATCGCTACTAGACCAAAAATAACCATTAATAAGTTCATTAAAAAGACACTCCTTTCGACATCAGAAAATGAATGTCGTAAACAATATTCCTCCTTAATTGTAAACGTTCTACCTTTGTTTGTCGAGAACTAATATAGTGGAAACTATGAACTTTTATCGTCAAATTGTGGCAATGAATGTATAATATGAAGTTGAGGTGATGATGATGATGAACGTACGAAGTTATTCGCTTGGTCCAGTACAAACGAATTGTTATATCGTATCGAATAAAGACAAAGAATGTATAATTTTTGATCCAGGTGAGGAAGCAGGGCGTATTATAAAAGTGATACGTAGTAACGGACTTAAACCACTAGCTATTTTTTTAACACATGCACATTTTGATCATATTGGTGCAGTAGATGCAGTGCGAGAGGCTTTTGATCTTCCTGTATGGATACATGAAAAAGAAGTAAGCTGGTTAGGTGATCCAAGTAAAAATGGTTCTAGTAAGTACGCAGCGTTGCCGAATTATACTGTAGCAGCACCTGCAGCGGAAAATATTATTAAGCAAGAGCAACAATTTGACATAAGCAATTTTGTTTTTAAAGCTGTTTTTACACCTGGTCACTCACCAGGTAGTATCTCATATATTTTTGAAAATGATGGTTTTGCAATTGTTGGAGACACATTATTTGAGCAAGGCGTTGGAAGAACTGATTTACTGGGTGGTTCGACAAAGATACTACTGGCATCAATTCATAACAAGCTATTAACACTGCCGGAGGATATGATTATTTATCCTGGTCATGGTCATTACACGACAGTTGGAGCTGAAATGGAAACAAATCCTTTTTTAAATGGTTTTTAAAAATTATAAATCTGTATAAACGGTAAAATTATACACTTTCTTGCATTTAGGATGAAATGGAACTAGGTAATAGGTTCTGCGGATAGTTTTATGGCGGATTAGCGATAATGATTCAATTTATATGTCATTAAAGCAATCACACAATAGTAAGCCACTAATGAAAATGTTGATGTTTGTGATCCCTATTATGATAGCCATATTTTCAATTTTCATGCCCTCTGCCATACTATTCGATTAGACCGTGTCATCTTGAATGATTTTACAGACCTTTGTATTTCATAAATTTAATGCAAAAATCCCCCAAACGTTTCATATAGGTTTGATAGCAGACGAATTTTAACCTAATTGATAGTGAAGGGGATTTTTCTATGTTTTTATATGACCAACTGCTAAACAAATGGAGATTTTATTACATATTTATGTATCAATTTCTGCTCTTATCGAAATGATTGCATAAATGAACATAAAAAAAGCGTGTCTCACATATTTATGAGACACACTATTTTCTCTGTATTAATGACCCGCACCAGGTACGTGAATGAATGTTGTATAGTACGTGAAGCCAGCGAAGAATACAGTTAAATATGCTCCGAAAATGTACATGTACATACGTTCTGAAAGGTTTAAGAAGCCTAATAATAAGAATAAACCTGTATTACCTACGAATAATAGCGATACTTCGTTCATACCACCAAGGTAGAACATAACTGCAAAAATACCTGTCCAGAATGCCATAACTTTATACATATTATCCATGAAATTTCCCCTCCTTTTGCCCACGACACAATAATCTCTTATTCATTATAAATGATATGAAAGGTGTCTGTAAACTGGAACTTCTTCTTCTTTGTGACAAACAATTGGATTTTTGTTTTAGCTTTCGATTTCTGTCACGTTTATTTCATATTTACATAAATCGCAGTTATGTACCATGCTTTCAATTTGAACAAATTCATTACTTGTAAATAGGGCATCTAACTGTCCTTTTAAATAAGATTCGTGTAAAGTACAAACAATTTCTGAATGCTTATTTAGCTGCTCTTGAAATGGACAATTAAAAATGGAGAAGATCACTTTTTTTCCATGTTCTGTTTGCTGGATTTGTGGAACATAGCCGATTAATGCAGCGTTATCTGTTAACAATTGAAGTTTTTGTTCAAAGGAAAATGTAGTATTCAATTTTAATTCAGCAGTTAGATAATTTTTCATTTGCTGGAAGCCATCTTGATAACTGATGTCTTGGCATTTTGCCAATGCAATTTCACCTAATTCTTGAATCAGTTGAATGCACCATTTTAACAGACGATCTTCATCACGGCGGGGAAATGTCAGCGATACACCTTTTTCAGATGCTTTATAAACACGGCCAGGGCGACCACCTTTACCGGTTTTGGCAAAATCAGCTGAAATAATATTGATTTCAGATAGCTTCGTTAAATGAAGTCGTGCAACATTTGGGTGTATACCAAATTTATCAGCGATATTTTGTACGGTTACTGTTTTTTTCTCTTTTAGGATGTACTCATAGATAGAGTATCTAGTTTCATCAGCTAATGTACTAGTAATTTTTAATGGATGGATCATTTGCTTCACCTCAATATGGTTTTTTGAATATGTTGTTAAAATATAGCTAGGAAAAAAATCATGTTGATTCTATTATATTGTATTATTGAAAAAGTTACAGTTCCTTTCAACATAAATATTAACTTTTACATATAGTAATGTTCATTTTTAGTGAAAATTTGCAAGTTATCCACAATTTTTTAGCAAAAATCACATTTGATAGGAAAATTTATAGCAAAAATTTATTTTAAGTAAAGGGCTTTCCTCGTATCACTTTCCTATTTATACTAGGAAATAACGAATAGAGCGGTCATATTCGAACGAACCAGAAAAGAGGTGCATCTATGCAAAACTTTGAGTCGGTAGTCGAACAAAAATGTGAGCAACTATTGTTAAAGGCCTATCATTTTGGTGCTTCGGATTTATTATTAATACCGGATGAGGGTCGTTATCGTATTAACTTTCGCAAATATGATAAATTGCTTTCCGCAGGTGAACTACCAAATGAGTTAGCGGAGCGAATTGTATCCTATTATAAATTTCTAGCGGCTTTAGATATTAGTGAACGACGAAAACCCCAAAGTGGCTCCTTTCAAAAAACAGTCGAACAAAGCCGTTTTGCTTTCCGCGTTTCTACACTTCCTTCTGCCTATTTAAAAGAGAGTCTAATTATTCGGCTTCTTCTTCAAAATCAATCATTCCCTCTTACTTCCTTAAGTTATTCCAAAGGTGCAGCAAATAAGCTATTAGAGCTAGTTGATAGCAGGCAAGGCATCTTGCTTTTTAGTGGCGCAACGGGCTCCGGTAAAACGACATCCTTATATTCCCTCGTTCATCATTGTGCCATTCATCTCCAAAAACATGTGATTTCATTAGAGGACCCTGTAGAAAACAATCAGGCACATCTTCTCCAAATTCAAGTAAATGAACGAGCAGGCATCACGTATGCTTCGGGTTTAAAGGCCATATTACGTCATTCACCAGATGTTATCTATACATATGTGTTCAAAAGTATTAAAATAATCTAAATATTAATTTAATAGGGTTTTTTTAAACAAAGGAGGAATTTTGTTTGAAAAATGAATTTATAGTTGTACAAAGAGAGGTTATGAAAGATATAGGATTAAAAGAGAGAAAAATTATTCTATGCTTAAATTTTAAACATATTGATATATGTTACCCTCACCCAGTAAATAGTTTTTTTAAATCAAAATACTTTGCTAAGAACCTAGCTAATAATACTATTAGAGCTTATGCAGAAGATCTAAAAGGATTTCTAAACTATTTGATTAACAGCTATGAGCAAGTTGGAATAAAAAACATTAAGTTGGAGTATGTTACAGATTATTTGAATTTTCTGAACGAAAAAATATCTGAAGGAGATTTGAGGGAGTCTACATTTAAGAGAAAGGCAATGATTCTTGAAAGATTTATTAGATGGTTAAAAGATGAAGGTGAATTTGAGGGAATAATTCATGATAATGATTTTATTAAAGTATATATAAATAATTATTGTTTATACGTGAAGAAAAACGTATTTGAACATCCAGACTATAACGTTATTTTAGCTAAAGAGAATGATACAGACACTTTGTTTGGGAGTGAGGTTATACATGATTTCCCGGATAATAGAGTTGAATATATGAAGACATTTTTAGAGATTGCATTGTCAACTGTTCCAGAAATAGCTTTTGGGATAGCACTACAATTTTTTGGCGGTTTAAGAAGAGGAGAAGTTGTAAATCTAAGTCGTGATGCTTTTTCAAGTGAAATAGATTCTGAAAGTCCATATTTTTTTGTGAATGTAGCTGATAGATTTGAAGAAATATTCCCAGATAAAATTAATTCAGTAAATGAAGAAGTAAAAGTTGTAAGGAAACAATTAGTTTTAAATTTAGGTATTGTAAATGAAGTATATAAAATTCATAAGACAAGAATAGACACTATTAATCCTAAAAGTAAAGCTATGTTTATCTCAAAGAATGGTAAAGCCATATGTGGCCAAAGTTACGCCAGAAAATTTAATTATATTAAAGAAATTTTTTTAGACTATATCTTTATTAAAGATAGAAATGCTTATGAATATTTATCAAAGCATGAATGGGGGTCACATTTTGGGAGAGGTGTATTTACTAATTTTTTAATTGATGATCTAAAATGGACTCCCCATGATGTAATGCTTATGAGGTACGACAAAAATATAGGAATTACGCAATTATATGTAGATAGAATAACGTTGCTAAGAAAAGCGAAGAAAGTTTTAGATATTGTGCCTCAATTAATGAAAAGTAGTGAAATATCTAAAATAAAAGACGTTGCAAATTTGTTGAAAAAGTAGGTGTTCTATGCAAGAGGAAAGTAAAACAACTTTTTGGACATGGCTGTTCTAGTAAAAAATTCGTAGATTCTTTGGTTGCCTTAAACATTGTTAAAAGAAAAACAGAAAAAGATAAAGTTACTTATTGTAAAAGAGATTTAGAATTATATGTTGAAAAAGTTGATGAGATTCTTGAAAAGTCTGTACAGATTAAAGAAATTAGTTTTATTTTAAGTGGAATTAAATTCAATAGGAATCTCTATAATAAAATTTACAAATTTATCAAAACGGTGGGATTAGAAGAGATTTCTTTACCTTTGCAAATACAAAATAAAAGTGCTATTCGCATTACAAAAGATTCCATTGAAAAGTTTGAAAATGAATATATTTCTTTAGGGGATGCATATCTGATAAATGGTATGTATTCTGAGTACGCTGCTTTTAACAAATACCTCAAAAGAGAAAACATAGTATCTTTTGAAATGTTGAAATTTAATAAAGCAATTTTTATTAAGAAAAGTGATTTAGATAAACTAATTAGTATTGATGATGTTATTGAAATAGTTCAAGTATTAAAGGAAATGAATTTACCTCGTTCAACATTGTATATTGTAATTAAGCAGCATAATATTCAAACTATCAGAGGTTTCAAAAAGAAAGTGTTTTTAAAAAAGGAGGATGCAGAAAAGCTCGTAAAATATCAATCAGAGCTGATTGAACAGTTTGAAAATGAATATTATGATTTGCATAAGATAATAGGTTTGGTAAGAAAGGAAGGTTTAGCAAAAGAAAAAGGTGAATTGTTGTCAAGTTTTACTAAAAAAGAAATACCTGAAATTTTAAGAATCCCAAAATATAAAAATAAATCCATTCTTTATAGTAAAAAAGAAGTTGATAATTATTTAGAGGAACTTAGATTTAACAATAATTCAAAAAAGATTCTGCTAGACGCTAGCCTTGATAATTATGAGAAGTATATATCTCTAATCGAATTTAATGGGATTAATATTGAATCATTGAACAATTTGACTTGGAATGAGTGGTTCAATTATATAAAAGGTGAATTGAAATATTTGAAAAAAAATATTTCAAAAACTAAAAATAAAATAATACAATTAAAAAACGTGTTTATAACTTTATATCAATTCATTGGGGAAAAGGAAGTATTTGAGTTTAAGTATAATGAAATTAAATTAGCTTTGTTTAGTGATACTGTTCCAATTGTTTATAGAATGACTTTAAGAACTTTCTTGAATAGGTTAAATAAAATGTTGATTGATGCAAAGATCAAACCTATTAACACTACCAAATTAATTGAGGTTTCAGATGAGAGTTTTAAAAGAAAAGAAATATTTGGTTATGAAGAATACAAGGCAATTTATAATGTGATTTCTGATTATAATCGTCATCTAGATTTTATAGTGAAAAATAATATCATTATGAATAAAGAGTCATTATATATAGAATTTTGGATATACAGTTTGTTGCATATATTTACGGGGCTGCGTAGCCAAAATGCGCTTGATTATAAATTACGAGTTGAAGATTTGTTGGCGAAATATTCGATAGATAGTATAGAGCAAATAAATGAGAAATATATAACAGAGGATTTATTGAATTCAATTATAAGTTATATATGCAGTGCAACTTACATTCATACTAAGAATGGTAGTAAAGCTTTGATATATTGCCCTGATTTGCTAAAGAGGTCCTTTGCGTATTCGGTAATATTGTATCAATTAAAAAAATCTACAGTTTCAACTGTTGTTGAGGATACGATAGTTTTAGAAAAGAATTATTTCTCTAAAAATATAATTAAGGATTTTTTTGGAGAGTTAGAAGAATTTCATTCAAAGAAAATGACTAAGACCCTAATGACAGTAGTAAATGAGATAGAAGTGAGAGTATCTGAAGGGACGTATGATAACACATCAAAGTTTTTAAGAGGGCATAAGGATAAGAGCAATAGAAGTACTATGAGCTATCTAGTTATTACACAAGATAGATTAGATGAAATCATCTTAGAAAATTATGATACTGGATTTTTTGGTTATCTTTATGAAAATCTAGTTGAATTTATAAAAGCTGAATCAAATGATTTAGAATTTAAAAGTAAATCAGTAATTATTAATGAGATAAAAAGTGTTTTTGGTGATACCTTAGCTTTAGAGAATATAATACAAGATATTCAAAAGTTAGTAGAAATAGAAGTATCTGAGTTTGTTGATCTCATGAAGAAAAAACAACTAGTGCTGACTAAAAATGACTTTCATAATGTAGTCACAAGAGCAAATCCTAGTAAAGCTAAAAATATTAGCTGTCTATTTAAAGATTGTGTAGATAAACAAAGAGATTGTGAAAATTGTATTTTTCATATTCCACATTTTTATTCAGTGAACCAGTTAATTAAAAGACTATATGAAAACATTGATGTTTATATTTCGATAGAGTATGAAGAAGGATTACCAGCTTATAAAATTAAAATATATAATAGTATTATTAGAGATTTGAAAGAAGTTATGATGTTTGTTAAGAAATTTGGGAAACCAGTTATTGAATATATTATGGGGGAACAATTCGAGGTATTAAAAAGCAGACTTTTAAAACTTAATAAACCGACTGGACTATAGGGGAGGAGTTTCATGGAAGAAAATTTGAACATCTTTACTTTAAATGAATACGATGAAGACTCAGTAGAGGATTCTAAAAAAATACTTAAAGATTTAAAGTTAAATTCGAAACTTAATCAAAGAGAATTTGAAGAAGATTTTTGGGAGTTCTTTTGTGAAGCAAATCATGTTTTTAATAAATTTGATTTTACTAAGTTAAATACTTATTATAAAAAAACTAAGATTTTGAAGTATAATGCGGATTTAAAAGTTTTATTGAAGTGTTGGGTTGCAAATAATATTGGAACCTATAGTCTTAGTACTATGGAGCTTGCATTAAAAGTAATAATAGATTTTTTTAATATAAGCATGGAAATGGAATCATCAAAAGTTGGAGAAATTAAAGAAGTATTAAATCGAGTAGCAGCGTATAAACAAGAGGCTTTAGTTAATGGGTTACTTAATTTGAATTTTTATGATGAAGATTTATTAAGTGAATCTTTAGTAACTTATATATCTAATTTAAAGTTTGAACATTCAAATAAAACACGTGTGATTTTTTTACTAATATTCCATGAGAAAATTAGGTCTTTTGAGATGGAACTTAGTAAAAAGCCTCATAAAGTTCAATTATTACATTATTTAATTAGAATTTGGTGGGAAATTTCGATGTTTGTCCCAATGAGACCGATAGAGGTAGCAAGAATTAAATATAAAAATATAAAAAAAGTAGATAATAAAATTCACCTTACATTTGATAGAAATAAAGGAAATGGTAATCTAAAAACTACAGTGTTGCTATCTGAGTCCACATACCAATTAATTCAGAAATATTATAAGGAATCCAGAGAATATGGAAAAAGTGTTACTTTGTTTAGTAAAAAGGCGCTACCACAAAGAAAGAGCCGTGATCAACGATTATTAGAGTATTTTAATCGCGTTAGTTTAGATTTTGCAATTAATAAATATTTATCTATGGTCTTTAACGATGCTGAAAAAGAATTATATCAAAATGATTTGAATTTATTTACACCTATAGTTACAAGACATATATCAATTATAAATTTAATACGGCAAGGGTATAATCCATATGAAATAGCAGAGTTAGCTGGCCATAGATCAACAATCACTCAATACCATTATTCAAGACATTTAGAAAATTTAATTGATGTAGATTTGTTAAATATATTTAATTCCTTTAACTATGATAAAGAAGCGAGTGTTTATACTGTATATAGACAATTTAAAAAGGTTGTAAAAAGCATTGATGAACTACCTAAAATTAGGCATGAGTTACCTATAGGGTTTTGTATTGAGGAAAATATTAGATGTCCAGTCGATGGTAGTTGCTTTGATTGTCATTTTTGGAGAATTACTAAAGACCAATTGACTATATATTATAGAGACTTAGCTGAACATAAGAAAGCAAAACAAAATCAAATAAAAGATGTTTTAATTAAAATGGTAGAGTTATATCAAAATATTCAAAAATATAAAAAGAAAAGGAAGATAGATAAGGATTTGGATATTGAATTGAAAGAAAATGCCAAGAAGTTAGAAGGCTTAATGAGCCAATTTAAAGATTTTGAGCAAGTTTTCTTTAGGGAGGTGATTAGTGATGGGCAGACATAAGATTGAACTCGATGAAAACGTAGTAGAAGCAATTTTAGATAAATATGTTGAAGATTATGGTATAACGACTAAGCTGACATATAGGGAAGTCCACGAATATTTTAATCATCTAATCGAAACAGGAGAATTTATTCATGATAAAAATGAGCTAAAGAGTTCATATTGGAGGATTCCCGGGAGACAAGGTAGAAGGTTAATTGATGAATATAATGAGAAAAATTTTGCAGATCATTTTTTAGATATAGATTTCGTTAACTATTTACATTATATACCTGAGATATGTACTGAGCCTGAAAAGTTACAAAGAACGCTAAAAATTATAGAGAAAAGTTATTTAGCTGAAATGAACAAAGTAAACAAGCTAGAGGAGCAAAATATTATTTTTGAGGAAAAGATTAAAAAACTAAATCAAAAAGTGTTCTATATGGAATCTATCTTGTTTTCGTTATCTCAATCCTCTAATAAAGATAAAAGGAAACAGATACTTAAAATGCAAATTGAGTTTTTGGAAAATTTAGAGCGTTCTATAACTGATGATTTTAATTATAATATTCAAGATTCAATGTCTGTAAATAAAGATTTTGAACAAATTTTTGATAATCTGAAAGATTAGAGGGAGGGAAATTATTTTGCAAGAAAAAAGTGAACTTAGTATGATTAAAATTGGAGTTAAAGCTAGAAATATTAAATTGACCAATGCAGATTTGTTAGTAGGTAGTGCTATTCCTCCAATTGAAAGGTTGAGAATTGTATCTCCAGAAGAAATTGAATTTATTACTGAAGAGTGGGCAGTTTTCTATTTGAATAAATAAAGTAT
Organism: Lysinibacillus parviboronicapiens; assembly: GCF_003049605.2. Classification (NCBI taxonomy): domain Bacteria; kingdom Bacillati; phylum Bacillota; class Bacilli; order Caryophanales; family Bacillaceae; genus Lysinibacillus; species Lysinibacillus parviboronicapiens. Next base: position 3,096,691 of record NZ_CP073713.1, on the reverse strand, counting down.
ACAAGGAGGTAAGGCAGTCATGACAGATGTGACGGATTTACTTGAAAAAGTTTTAGATGCTGGTGCTAATAATATATGGAGTGAGTTAAGAAATATAAAAGGGGCATCGTCTGAAGAAATTGAAGTTGCTAGTAGAAGATGGGTGTGGGAGCTGGTTCAAAATGCTTCGGATTGTGCTAATAAAGAATTAGGAGTAAACATTAATTTTGATTTCGATGGTGAAATTTTAAAGTTCTCACATGATGGTGAAGTTTTTATATATAAAAACTTACTTGATTTGATAACTCAAATATCTTCAAAACAAAGTTCAGATGAAGAAAAAACAGGGAAATTTGGCACTGGTTTTATTTCAACACATTTATTATCTCCTACTATAAATTTAAAAAGTTATTTTAGAAATAATAATAACAACTATATGCCATTTGAAATGTTACTTGATAGAAGTGGTGAAACATATGATGAAATTAAAAGAAATATACAAAAAGAATTAGAGTATGTAGAACAAATCAAGGAAAAGAGTAACGAAATACGCTACTCAGAAGCAGAAGGGAATTTTGAGACCTGTTTTGAATATAATGTTTCTCATTCAATAGGCTCAAAAGAAGCAGTTGAAAAGGGTATACACAATCTATTGTTAACTCTTCCGTATCTACTGACATTTAATAAAAAGATAAACTCCATTTCAATTAACGGTTTGAAGTATTGGATTGAAGAAGAACTGGTAAATGAAAATACTAGAAAAGTTACGGTCTCAAATCTTAATGAAGAAAAGACAGTAGTGATGGTCTTTAAAACAAATAATACTGAAGTAGCATTTAATATATCGTTAGAAAATTCAAATGAAATCATAGAATTGAATCCTAGAATAGCAAAAATATTTTGTGATTTTCCGTTAGTGGGAACAGAAAAATTTAGTTTTCCATTAATAATAAATAATCCAACATTGGATGTATTAAAAGACAGAGATGGTATTCATGAAGGTGCTATCAATAATATACAAATATTAGAAGAAGCTAAATCGTTATATGAAAATATCTTAAATTACGTAAGCGGTAATCATTTCAAAAGATTGCATAATTTATGCATTGTCCCAGCGTTTAATAAAACTGAATTAAATGTAAAACTACTAGAGCAGGTAACTAGTATCTATTCAAAAATCCCACTTGTTGAAACTAATATAAATGGTGTTTATATAGGACTAAGGCCAATTACAGGAGAAGAAAAGGATAATTATATATCTATACCGTTTCATAGCTCTGAAGATTTAAGAGACGAGATGTGGCATATTGTTAATTCAATGTTGAAAATGCCTATCCCAACTTTAGAAACATATAAGAATTGGATAAATATTATTCCTATTAATCGTGATATTACCGATATAAATTATCACATTTTAAAGATAAATGAAAGTCTAGATAAACTTATAGAAATTTATCAAAAAGACGAACAAGAAATTATAGATTGGTTAAATCTATTTTATGAGTTATGGAAAAAAACCTTTTTAGGTAAAGAATCTATTAATGAGGTATATATTTTAAATCAAAATTTAAAATTTAAACCGGCAAAAGAACTGAATAAAGATAGAGGGATTATCGAAGAATTTAAACAAGTTCTTACAGAATTAGGGAAAGATATCAGGAATGAACTAGTAAATACTAATTTAATAATAGCAGATGAAATTATTGATGAATATTTAGAAGATAAAGATATTATTAAGAAAATTGAACGAAAAGTAGATCTTATATTAAGTGATGAAGCTGGATTAAATAATACTAAAAATAGAGATGGAAATATTCAAAGAGCATTTAATACATTAGCTGATTGGTTCTTACAGAATCCAGATAGAGGAAAAGAACTATCTGAAAAGTTATTTAAAAATAGACCCCTTTTATCTTCTCTAGAACAAACAATAACTAGGTTTAAGATTGCGGAGAAAGTAGAATCAAATAAGATTGATATTGATGATTTAGACACTATATTCAGTAATCATAAAAAAATTGAAGAAATACTAATTGCATTAGGCAATGAACAAAATACAAATATTTTAACAGAGTTTAAACATCGTTCAATTCATAATATAGATTACTATTTATATTTTAAAGAAAAGTATGATAGATCTACTGAAAGAGTTTATGAGTATTTGAAATCGAATCGTAAATATGAGGTCCCGGAAAATTTAGAAGAATGGAAAAAAAGTAGACACTCTAGAACGGTATTTCCTGCAAAAAAAGATAATGTTTATATAAATATTATTATACGACCTAGTGATGGAGACAAAATAATTATACATGAAGATGCTGAACTTGCAGTTTTGGATAGCAGATTATATGAGTTATGGACTGATAATGGTATAGATCAACCAAAGGATATTACTCTAGGTGATATTTTGAAAACCACAGGTATAAATGTAATACCTTTACGCAAGATATACTAGAATAGAAGGTGCATTATGAAGTCTAGAATAGAACAAGTAATTAAAGATAAAATTAGAAGCAATATATTATATATAGACTATCCTCTTACTAATATTAAGTTTGCCAAATATATTTGCGGATTAGCGAATAAAGAAGGCGGAATGATAATATTAGGCGTTTATGATGATGGGATAAACCTTCATATAAAAAATTATCCATTTAGTGTAAATGAAATACTAATAAGGCAATTACTAAGTCATCCATTAGAATTTAAAGTTGAAGATTATCTTATAGAGAATGGAAAATTAAGAGTACTCATTGTTGATAAAGCTGAAAATTTGATTAAAGTTGAGGGAGTAGCATATATGTATAGTGATAATGGGAATTTTGAGGAGATTACAGAAAAAACAATTTTTATGTCTTATACGCATAATGAGACCAATATAGCATCATTAATAGAGCAAAAATTAGGAGATAGATGTGGTGAAAGAATCAAAATTTCTAGAGATATAAATAGATTGAAATATAAAGATAGTATTAAAGAATATATGGAAACAATTAAAAAACATGATTTTGTAATTTCAATTATTAGTGACAAATATTTAAAGTCACAAGCCTGTATGTATGAAATTTTAGAATTAATGAGGGATAGAGATTATTATAAAAAACTGTTATTTACAGTTATTTCGGAATCTGACGTTGATACATACTTTGGGGAAAGTGAAGAACAAGTTAAACCTACACTTTATAGTGCCGAAAGATTTAATTACATTACTTATTGGCAAGAAAAGTTAGAACAACTTAAAACAACAGAAAAGAAAATTACCAATCCTGCTCATAAATCTGAGTTAGTAAGCGAAATAAAAGAAGTTGAATTAATTACTATAAATATCGGAGATTTTATAGAGAAACTTAAAGATGGTATAGGAGTTAGTATATCGGAACTCGTACAAAAGGACTTTGATCAATTCTACGAAATAATTATGCAATAATTATTTAAATTAATAAGAGGCTGCGGACCATTTTTAATAAAGATCCACAGCCTTTTATTTTGTTTTTTTGAATTCTAGAATACCGTCAATTATTTTTGATAAAGAATCTAATTCAATAATATTTAGAGTAGCTACTTTGTCCATTAAAATTATCAATGCTTCTTTTTTATTGTAATACTCTGTATTATCAACAGTTAAGGTGTGGAAAGATACAATCTCTTGTAGGCTTGCTTCCAACCCGATTGAAATTTTTTCTAATGACTCAATGGTAATATTTCTCTCTCCGCGTTCGACTCCAGCTAAGTAGGTAATATGTATTTCGCATCTTTCAGCTAAATCATCTCTAGATAAGCCTTTTAATAGTCTTAATTTTTGGCTGTTTTCTCAAAGATTGTTGCTATTGTAATAAAGGACAGTAAAATGAGTAAAGGATAACACATACTTACTTTGGAAGGTAATCGGATTGATAACCAAAGCTGAAATGATAGAACAACTGTCGTCTTTTAATAAAGGTTGATAATTTGAAACAAAGTTCGATGATTTATAATAAAGTTTGATAAAAAACAACCTGAAGATACAACTTTGAAAGAACTAGAGTTCATTACATATCAATCGAAGGGACAAGAATAATTTAATAAGTGACATGGTTAATGTTCATCCCAACCCCAAATACTTACAATTAAATGGTATAATGTAAGAATAGTGTACTAGGAGGATTAGAATGCAAATGAAAATTAATATACCTACTGATAGCGAGGGTTATTATTCTCTTGAATGTCCGCATTGTAAGGAGCGATTTAAAGCTTTGGCAGGAGATATTGATGCTGAAGATATATTGGAGTTATTTTGTCCTTCTTGTGGATTAGTGGGTAATAGTTCAAGCTTTTTCCCGAAAGATGTTATTGAACACGCTGAGGCACTTGTATTAAATTTTATGCAACAAGAAATTTTTAAATCTTTTAAACAGACGAGTAGAAAAGTAAAAGGGTCTGGAGTAACTATTAAAACTAAGAAACCAAAAGAAGAAGCACCAAAATTATTAACGGAAGATGAAGATTTAGAGATAATTGACTTATTTTGTTGTGACAAAACAATTAAGGTCAACCTTAACCATAAAGTATCAAATGTTTATTGTCCGTTTTGTGGGGTGAATTAAATGAGTCAAGAAGTTTTACTTTCAGAAAATGAGTATAAAAAGTTATCAGTAAAATTTAGAAAAATTGCAAGTAGGTTTTTGAATTCTGACTTTGAGGATGCAAGAGATAATTTGGATAGGTTTTTGATTTTTATTGAAGATTGTCCAACAATCAAAATTTTCATTGAAGAGAATAACGTTTCTGAATATGATTTCAATGATTTTTTTGAGAAGAAAGAATTTAATGAAACTATAAAGTTACCTATACGTGCATCAGAAGAAATTGCTTTCATTTATCAATTACTTAATTATATATCACAAAATAATATAAGTTATCGTGGAGTGTTCATGGGTTACGGTAGGAAGTTTCAAGAAGCATGCGATAATTTCCATAATCAAGTTGTGAAACCACTTGTTGACCACATTGTAACTTATTTAGGGGAGATGGCGATAGATATGGGATTAGATCAAAAATCAGGCACTCAATTCAATATAACAGGGTTTAAAGGACAGATTAACCATGCTGAAGGACAAGCGTCAATTACTGCTAATCAAGTTTACAATGAAGCTGATGTTCAGGCAGTAAAGGACATTGCACAAGAGTATGCTCAAGCTTTGTTTGCAGATGCATCTATTCCTGATTCAGATAAAGAAGATGCGGTAGAGTTACTGGAGGCTGCGGTTCAAGAACTAGAGTCCGAAAAACCTAAAAAAGCAATCGTGAAAATGGCAATGGAGAAAATAAGAAATATTAATGAAATTGCTGCTACTGGTAGTGCAGTGGTTACTTTTGGCGGTCAAGTACTCCAAGCATTCCAAGGTATAATAGGTTAAACATTTGCCCGAGTTGATTCTATGTAGTTTGTAGATTAACTCGGGTTCTATTTTATGTGTAGCGTTGAAATAATAGTTACACCGTTTATAAAAAAGTTGCGATAAAATAAGAAATTTAAAACCATAGAAATGTTGATTTAATAGGTTTCCGTATATTATGTAGATACATTTGTAACAAAACTTGCCGTAAAATTGGGACTAGACTGTCAAGAATTGATAGAATAAGAATTCTCGGAATTCATTATGGCTGAAAATCGAAGGAATGGGAGTATGATGACTTTGAAGAAAGAGAAAATCGAAATTCGTTTTAAAAATTTGCCATTTTTATTAAACGATATGGAGAAAAAGGAATGGATTATTGATTCATTTCTCTTTAAATACAAAAAAGAACAATATATTGTTATATTAACTCTTTATGGTGATAAGGAGCGAAAACCAGGTAAGTATGCAAAAGCTAAAGTTGAATTTGTAAAAAATAACAATACGAATCATTCCATTAAAGGATATATTGATTTCTATGAAGTACGTTTTAATAATGTAAAAGATTTTTGTGATTTTTTTGGTGTTGAAAGTGGAAATGCAATGAGAGATTTATTCAAAGATTTTTCTCAAGTTTTTTCTGATTTTATTCCTAAAGAAAAAATAATTTCGAAAAGTGATACAGAAAGAAAGTTAATTGGTAGTCGTGCAGAGGGAAATAACCCTAATGCAGTATACTGTTATGATATACGTCGAAACGGTAGGAAAACTGATGGATCACCCAACGAACGTAGCATTGAAAATAGTAATAAAGCACAATCACTACTTCCTGAACTATATGAACAATTTTTTAGGGAGAAGAATTTGAGCTTTTACTTTTCAGATAAAAAAGAACTGGGAAAAAGTGATGATGAATTAAGGAAAGCAATTGCAAGTCGATAAACCTTTTACTGTAAACGATTATTATCATTGTGGGAAAAGTAGAGGGTAGTATACATCCAACTAAGAAGATAGTTCAGATTCGTATATAAATTTTACTATTCTCATCATAATGACAGGGCAGGGGAAGTCTCCAATTGTAGCGAATGGCAGACATACGGATTGTGATTACAATAAGAAAGATAAGCGTGAGCTCAAGGGGAGAGCCCCATCCAATCTAAATAGAGATTGCACATAAAATTGTAAGAATAGCATGAATAAATTACCTCAAATAACTAAAGTGTATAGTTTTTATAATTCAAAGATTTCAACTTACTAAACTTATGTTAAGTAACAATAAAGTTGTTTAAATTACAATAAAGCCTTTTAAAAAAATAATAAAGTTGTTTAGTCAACAAACGGGCCAGATTGTGGAATAACGAATTTAAATAATTTGAGGGAATTATGTTAAAATAGGGGTCATTGTGTTCAACCAATTAATACCTACATAAGAAGGAGTAAGATAATGCGTTCTACGAAATTAATGTTATTTGGTATCTCAATAATGATAATCTCATTATTTATTCAAAATGAAGAAGGAATTAGATTTTATGGTAACGAGATATTTATATTAGCTTTTGGTTTTATCTTGACACTAATTGGATTCTTTATTAAAGGGAAAAGTAATAACAGTTAAAGTATATATCCTAAAACGAGAATTAAATAATGAACTTCCACAAACGGGCGCATTTCTTTAGTAAGGAGGAATGCGTCTTTCTTCATTTAAGGGCCCGTTTGTTGAATAACATCGTTAAGGAAATTCAGGGTAATTATGTTAAAATTTAGGTTATATTGTGAATTAATGTACTTAAACTAACGAAACAGGTTAGTTTAAAATTTAAATGTAGATGAATCAATTTCATATCTCTGAGCCCTTTGGGCTCTAAGTTTAAAACGACAAAAAAATAGGGTACCTCCCCAAATCCTGTATAATGAGAGTTACGACACACACATTAACAGACTGGAGAGATACCCCTATGTCCATTATACGACAAGAAAGCCTGTTTGACATGCAAGTTTTATTCGATTTGGAACCTACTCAACGTTTTAATTCGGTTTTATCCGGTATTGACATTCATCCAATCCTAGATGTTGTGATGAAAAGGTCGGTTGATCGGCTTTCCCAACTACAACTTTCTGTAGCATAATTAGCTATTTATACGTTTTTTTAAGAAATCATCGAAATTCTGTTTCTTTATGATTTTTTAAAAGTGCGTATTATGAAATTGATTCTACTACATAATATAAAATTATATTTTTAAGGAGAACAAGATGAAAATAGAACGTATGTTAACCATTATTGTGATGTTACTTAATAGAAATCGTGTAACAGCAAATGAATTGGCTGAGAAATTTGAAGTGTCGGTCCGGACTATTTACCGAGATATTGAAACAATCAATCTAGCTGGTATTCCCATCATTTCCCATTCCGGAAACAATGGTGGATTCAGCATTTATGAGAGTTATAAATTAAATCATCAAGTACTAACTCTTAATAACCTGTCCTCCCTTCTTTCTGTTCTCAAGGATATTAATTTCACAGTTGACGACATTGAGTTAGAATCATCCATAGAAAAACTACAAAATATCATTCCTGAAAACAAGGTAGATTATCTAAAGCTGCATATGGAACAAATCATCATTGATTTACATCCTTATGGAGACTCTCCAAATCAAAAAGCATTAGTTAAGACGCTAAGGAAAGCTATTACACAGACTAATTTACTGACTATTGACTACAGAAATTATGATAATATCGTCAGCAAAAGACAAGTTGAGCCTATGTCGCTCATATTTAAAAATTATACTTGGTATTTATTTGCTTATTGTCTTTTAAAAGAAGACTTCAGAATATTTAGAGTTTCCCGTATAAGTGATTTTCACATTGAAAATCACTCATTTGAACGTCGAGAAAAATCCTATCACGAGATTATGGCATTATTAAATGAACAAACAACAATGACAACAATTGTCTTAAAAGTTTCCCCTCAAATGAAGTCTCGTGTGAAGGATGTTTTTAATAAAGAAGATATTGCGGTGTTAGAAACAGGTGAACTTCTTGTTACAGCTACATTCCCCGAAAAAGAATGGTTGTTCTCTCTCATATTTAGTTTTGGAGAGCATATAGAGGTCTTAGCTCCAAAAGAAATGCGCAAAAAAATTGCTTCCAAACTCAGATTGATGGCTGACAAATATCATTAAGTGAGTTTCTCAAAGCTGACAGACCGTTGTCAAACGTCCATGATAATATTGTCATTGTAAGATACTTTTATTTTAATTAGGAGGATGTTAAATGACAAACAATTATGAATTTCCAACACCAACACTTATCTCAGGTAACGGTGTGGAGCTAGAGGTTTTTGAAGCTGGACAAAAAAATGGGGGGCAACCTATCGTTCTCTGCCACGGATGGCCAGAGCATGCCTTTTCTTGGAGACATCAAGTGACTCCTCTTGTAGAAGCAGGTTATCACGTTATTATTCCTAATCAACGAGGGTATGGAGAGTCTTCTTGTCCAAAAGAAGTCACAAAATATGATATTGAACATTTAACGGGTGATCTTGTTGCTCTTTTGGATCACTACCAATACAAAGATGCCATTTTTATGGGCCATGATTGGGGCGCAAGTGTTGTTTGGAGTATGGCTTTGCTGCATCCAGAACGTGTTAATAAAATGATTAACTTATGCTTGCCCTACCAAGTTCGAGGAGAGAGACCTTGGATTGATTTTATGGAAGAAGCTTTTGGCGATGATTACTATTTTGTTCACTTTAACAAACAACCAGGTGTTGCAGATGCTGTATTAGACGAAAATGCAGCCCAATTTCTTCGTAACTTATATCGAAAGAATGTTCCATCACAAGGCTCTGTTGAAGGAATGGAAATGATTAATCTAGCTAAAGCAACCCAGCCGTTAGGTGAACCTGTTATGAGCGATGATGATCTTTCTGTTTATATCACAGCCTTCAATAAGACAGGTTTCACTCCAAGCATCAATTGGTACAGAAATTTAAATCGCAATTGGCATTTATTAGGTGATGTATCTCCTATTCTTCATCAGCCAACATTGATGATTTATGGTGAGAAAGATATTATTCCGCCGCTTCCAAATATAAAAGATTTTGTACCTAATATAGACATTAAGAGTTTAAACACTGGTCATTGGATTCAAGAAGAAAGACCTGAAGAGCTTAATCAAATGATTTTAGAATGGCTGGAAAAATGAGTGAAGTGCTATTTTTTAGTAATCAAACAGAATTTATTGATTGGTTGGATATTCATCACCAAACAGCTAGTGAAATTTGGGTAGTTTTTTTTAAGAAAAAGACCAATAAAGCAAGTCTCACTTGGTCCGAATCAGTAGATTGTGCACTGTCATTTGGTTGGATTGATGGGATACGAAAAACAGTTGATGAAGATTGCTATAAAATTCGCTTTACTCCACGTAAGCCTAATAGCCTCTGGAGTAAAGTTAATGTGCAAAAGGTGCATAAACTGATAGAACACAATCAAATGAGGCCTGAGGGATTGACTGTTTTCAATCAAAGAAATGATCAAACAGGTTATTCTTCCGTTCATAGGAACGTTACTTTAACGAAAGAATATGAGGATGAAATTAGAAAACATCCAAGTTCTTGGGAATTTTTTAATCAGCTTCCACCTTCGTACAGAAGAGATTCTATTTGGTGGGTAATGAGTGCTAAAAAAGAAGAAACTCGGCTAAGAAGATTGAATCGATTAATTGTTTCATGGGACAAGGGAGAAATGTTAAGACCCTAGATTTTCATTTTGCTTCATTGTCGCAAAGAGAGTATGTAAGGGGTTATGCATTTCGCTAATCAATCAAAAAAACAACGCCGTTAAATGTCAAGCCCGTTAGAATAGACACTGAATAAAATCCTTAAAAGGCATGAACCCTAAATTCTAACAGAAAGCATGTCTTTTAGTTTCCTTTGAGGCATATCTGTATTGTACTTAATTTGACAATTCTATTGAATAAAACAAACAAAGAAGAATAACAGATGAATGTAAAGAACCTAACTAAGGAAAACAAAGATTATACGATCGGATTAAGACATCATTTTCACCAGTACCTTGGAACTAGATTAATCGCAATGTTATAAGACAATAAAGACCATCCAATAATTGGGTCAAGAACGGACATTGATGCACTACCAGTCAAAGAAGACACTGGATTACCTTTTGCCTCGAAATATAAGAAAAAGTCATTGTTTAATTAATGATTCATTGTTACTCAACAATCGGGCGCTTTCCTGGAAACATGGAAAGTGCCTTTTAGATTAATTAGAGTTCAAAACTATCACTATTTTTTAGGTTGTTGAATATCTTTGTATGAAAAAATCTTTCATTGAACATAATAGAATTTAGAATTAATAGATTTATAGGTGGGGGAGTGAAAGACACATGTTATTATCCGAAGCATGGAAAAGGTATCAACAGGATAAAAAAATCGAGGGATATTCATCGCTTACATTAAAAACATATTGTTTTCAATACAATCTATTATTACGATTTTTTGGTGATATTGATATGAACGAATTTAATACAGATAGATTAAAAGAATATTTAATACGATCAGGAGACCACTTAAAGCCTTCTAGTTTAGGACATAGGATTCGTTGTGTTAAATCATTATTTAGATGGTCACATGAAGAAGGTTATACTCTAAAAAATCCTGCAGCTAAATTAAAAGAGCCGAAATTAGGTAAAAGGATTCCTAAATTTCTCTCAGAATTAGAGATAGAACATCTAAGGGAAGCTTGTCAAACAACGATGGAGAAAGCACTATTTGAGTTTATGTATTCAACCGGCTGCCGTATTGGTGAAATTGTAAAATTAAATCGAGAAGATATCGATTTTCAATCGAATTCAGTAATTGTACAAGGGAAAGGTAATAAAGAAAGGGAAGTGTACTTTAATACCCGCTGTTCTATTTGGTTAAAAAGGTATTTAGATGAACGAGAGGATAAGGAACCTTGTTTGTTTATTACGGACAGAAGGCCGAAAAGACGAATGAGCATTGATAATTTAAGATATATTATCAAGCGCATATCAAATCGTGCAAGTATAAAAAAGAGTATACATCCGCATCAATTACGACACAGCTATGCAACGCATATGATTAATAACGGTGCGCCAATTGATGTCATACAAAGTTTACTAGGTCATGAAAAGAGTGAGACTACAAAGATATACGCTCAGCTAAGCGGAAAGCTAAGACAGGATTTATACAGTAAATACTTTTAAAAAACTTTCATTCAATTAAGACACTCATGGAGAAATGGGTGTTTTTTGTTATAGGGCGCAATTCTGTAATAAGGATCAGCGCTCGATTTCATTATAGGGCCAGTTAGTTAAAGAAGACATACTTAAACAAAACATGTGAGTAGTTTGATAATACGATAATAATTAGACAAGCATTCGGAACTCGTTGAATGAGCAACAATACTTTGGTTTTTGGTGAAATATATAACTTTCAAGTAAACTTAATAAATACTAATAGATGGATTTTTGTTGTGATTCTTTATTTTGAAAATGAACGATTTTTCCCAGTAAATCGTATTACATATAAATCATTATTGTATGGAGTAGATCTCATGGATGAAAAGGATTTAATTCGAAAAGCGAAAAAAGGAGATACATTGGCTCTTTCGAAACTGCTACAACAGAATTATTCGTTCCTCGTAAAGTATTTAATGAAAGTTACTCTTCATCCACAAATCGCAGAAGATTTAGCACAAGAGACGATGATGAAGTGTATTGAAAAAATCCAACTGTATAATGGTGAATCCAAGTTTTCATCATGGCTCATCACAATCGCAACGAACCTTTTTATCGATCACCAGCGCAGAAAGAAGCGGGAGGAAAACTGGCTAGAGCAGGAACAAGCGCTCCGAAAAATGAAATGGAATGCAGCCATTATGAACGAAGAATGGAATGATGTACTTGATGTACTTGCTCAAATTAATGAAGAAATACGTATGCCAATCGTGTTAAAGCATTATTACGGATATTCATATAAGGAAATTGGAAAAATGATGGGTATTGCAGAAGGAACAGTAAAATCTCGAGTTTCAAATGGTCTAAAAAGTGTACGAAAGGAGTTGGCTGAACTTGAAAGAGTATGATTCTAAAAATAGTCATTCTATGTTGGATGATGAAAATGAATTAACGGTTAAGCAATTAATAGATGGTTTAGAAAAACTGGATCAATGGAATCCAGTATCTACTCCAAGCTTACAATGGTTTCAACAGAATGTTGAATTAGAGAAAAAAAGAATACGAAAAAAACAATGGAAAGACCTCCTCACGTTTATCTCTGTTGCAGTATTTGTGCTTTCGGTTGGGATTGCTGTCGTTTATCGTCAGCCAATTCTTTTTCTTTATTTTCAGCTTGTGGGGATTATCTTATTGCCCTTAGCGCTTAAAAAAACTAGAAAGAAGGTCAGTAATGAATGATCTCAAATGAACTAAGTAGCACACCGCTTTGGTTATGCATCGTGATTGCATTCATTCTGATTTGTCAGAGCTCATGGATGTTTTGGGATGCACGGAAGAGGGGACACAATGCTTGGCTATGGGGCTTTTTAGGCCTTATTCAATTTCCAGCGTATCTTATTATCTATCTTATTTTTACAAGAAAAATATTTAAAAGAAAGGTCTCAGGATCAAATTCCTGAGATTTTTTTTATTTATTTTTTCGTGAGTGAACGATTAGACGAACGTAATCGTATTAAGGGTAAATAAACAATTTGGAGGAGAAAAAAATGAATGAACTAGTAAATGGAATCCTATGGGAAAGGATTGCGCAAATTCTTGTCTTACAATGATTACCGCATTAGTTTGGTTGTATTAGAAATGAAAAAATTGAATCTCTTGTAAGCAATTTTGAGAAATTACTTGATAAATATCTTTTGGAAGGCAGCTTCTATAAATTTTTACCATCTGTTAAATAAAGACAACAAGGAGATACCTTTGTTCGAAATAACAGCAATGAAATCAATCACTTATCTAAGGAGGCAATTCTTTTATGAAAAATAAACTATCTGGGGTGTTAGCCGCTACATTAGCGTTAACGATGAGCTTACCAACAGGGGCGATGGCATTTTCTAGCAGTCAGACTACGGTTGTAGCTAGCCAAGAAGTAGCTAGCCAGGAACTGAAGAAGATTGCGGCAGAGAAGGCTGCGCTACTCACGAAGTCGTATGAGACGAATAGCGTGCAGTATGCGCTAATTGACAATGGCCAAATTATTTTGTCGGGTCAGGCAGGTAAGAATGATATGAAAGGGAAACAGCCGCTGACCAAAGATACCCTATACGGGATTGGTTCAGTCAGTAAAATGTATGCAACGGCGGCTGTGATGAAATTGGTCGACGAAGGAAAAGTTGATTTGGATGCTCCTGTTGTCCACTATGTTCCTGATTTCAAAATGAAAGACGAGCGTTACAAAAGCATTACGCCGCGTATGCTGTTGAATCACTCCTCCGGCTTGCAAGGTACTGAGTATAGGAATGCATTTTTATTTAAAGATAATGATACCTATGCCCATGATAACTTGTTGCAGCAATTGTCCAACCAGCGCTTGAAGGCGGATCCAGGTGCGTTCTCGGTATACTGCAACGACGGCTTTACGCTGGCTGAGATTATGGTGGAAAGAGTCAGCGGTTTGAGCTTTACCGAATTTATACATCAACGGTTTACAGAACCCTTAAAGCTAAATCATACGAAAACGCCGCAGGACAAATGGGAAGATGATAAGCGAGCTGGACTTTATTTTCCGATGTACCAAGGGCAGCTTCCCACTGAATCGGTGAATGTTATCGGGGCGGGAGGGATCTCTTCCACAGCAGAAGATATGGTGCGATTCTCACAATTATTTATGGGACAGGAAAAAGGGATCCTCTCTGATAAGGCAGTCAAAGCGATGGAGCAAGAGGAATATAAAAAAGGAATGTGGCCGGGGGATGAAGCTAACAATCTCAACTATGGTCTTGGCTGGGATAGTGTGAAACTATATCCATTCAGTGAATATGGAATAAAGGGCTTGGTTAAGGGCGGAGACACGTTTTTACAACATGCTTCACTGGTCGTACTTCCTGAACAGAAGATGGCAGTGGCTGTGTTGTCATCCGGCGGCGGGAGTTCTGTAAATCAACTGATGGCGACTGAATTACTGCTCACTGCGCTTAAAGAGAAGGGCACAATTAAGGATATCAAGCCGAACAAATCCTTTGGCAAGCCGCTCAAAGCCAAAATGCCTCAAGACGTAGTGAAGAAAGCGGGTTTTTACGGAAATAGTTTAGGTTATTTCAAAATAGAAATTACGAAGAATGGAGAACTAATCTACCAGAGCCCATATAATCCAAAAGAAAAATATGTATATACTGCGAATGGAAGCTTTATTAATGAGAATGGTACCATCAATTTCGTCACTGAGAAGAATGGACGAACTTATTTGAAGGAGAGTACATATCCATCGGTGCCAGGTTTAGGGCAAATAGCGATGACTCAATATGTAGCCGAGAAACTAGAAGACAACGTGCTATCGAAGGAAACCACTGCCGCATGGGCAAAGCGGGAGGGGGTCAAGTTCTATCTCGTAAACGAGAAATATAGTTCTGCTCAATATCTCGTACCACTGTTGCTTACAACACAAATTAATCGTCATGATGGTCTAGAGGGCTATTGGAACGGCAGAAAAATTACCGGCCCAAACACGGCTGCACATCAGCTCCAGATCCCTGGGATGGCAGGCCGTGATACGACGGAATCTCGTTTCTATACAAAAGGCGGTAATGAATATATGGAGATGTCCGGATTTTTATACGTAAGTGAAACCAACGTAAAACCGCTGGATGTAAGCCAATCATCCAAAGTTACGCTGCAAGCAAATGGGCATGCGAAATGGTTTACGATTCCGCAAGCGGCAGCAGGGAAAACGATGACCGTGGCGTTGCCATCGAAGAGTTCGTTCGCGGTGTATGATGAGAATGGAGTAGGTATCAATTTTACCGTTGTAAGCGGCAATAACAAAGTACAACTGCCGATGAACGGAACGGTTGTATTTGCTGGTGCGCCGAATTCGGAATTTGCAATCAAGTTGAACTAACTACAATTTAAGATGTACTTCAACAAAACCAGTATGACACCGAAAAGGTGTTTTGCTGGTTTTGTTTGTATTTACGCATTCTCTTTACGAAGGGGCTTACTGAACTCTTATCATTTCCCCATAAACAATCATGGTAATAATCTGTTAATGGTGTTTGTCTTAAAATACTAAAAGCTTTATGACAATAGCTGAAAGCATAAATTAAAGTGAAAGGGAATGAAATTGTTCCCTTTTTACTTTAGAACTTCTTAAACTAATGGGGTTTACTTGAAGAACATTGAGTTGCATATGCAGCTCTTTTTTTCTTTATTGAACTAACGAAGCAGTTTAGTGCAACAAGGAACGATAGAAATACAATAAATATGGAGTTTTGGGGAATAATGATACTAAACAAATTTAAGGAGAATCAGAAATGAAAAAATTGCTTTTTAGCCTTATCTTCGTTTTAGTAATTCTTCCTCCACAAACACACTCTGAGAATAAAATTGAAGAGTTGCCATCTTGTTCAGCAATACTTGAACCAACAAAAAACGTACCTAAAAATGCCAGAGGAGTAGCACTGATCTATAATATTGAAAGAAAGTTTAATGATGAACGAACAAGTCTCAGTGTTCACGCACTTCATTTACCAAAACCATCTAGTTTTGGGGATTATGATGGTTATGAAGTATTAGCATATATTCCGAAGGAAATAAGTTGGATTTTCTCATTGTCCCCTTTAACTAAATATGGAGAAACTATTTGGGCTGGGAATTTAGATGAAGTTTCTCCTGTAATAAGACCTACTCGTATCAAAGTCCGAACAGTCAATACAACGACAAATATAACGGGTACTATTGTACTTGAAAAAATACCAAAACCTTGTTGAACTAAACCAGCTAATAGATTGTCAATAAAAATCTTTTAAATTAAAAAACACTTCATGCTATACTAAAAAGCGCAACCCAAATAACCCTCCGAATTCGATTTGGAAGGTTTTTGTTGTATTTGAAAATGCTGTCACTACATGGTTTCTTGGAATGGTGTTTTCGTTTTTAAAATCGCATAAATCCAATGTAAAAGCTTATTTGCACAAGCAATAATGGCTACTTTATATGGCTTTCCTTCCTCACGTTTTAAATCGTAGAAGGCTCGTAATCGCTTATTTCGTGCGATAGTTTCAGGTGTTGTTTTCTTTTTCCGACTATCTCGAATAGAACAACGAACAGCTGTATAAAGCATGTGGCGAAGCATAGCCGAGCCGCGTTTAGTAATGTGATTTTTCGTGCCTTTAAAGCGACCTGATTCAAACACACTGGGATCTAGTCCTGCAAAGGCTACTAACTTTTTCGGATGATTAAACCGATCAATTTCTCCGATTTCTGAAATAATCGTTGCAGCGATTTTTTCACCAATACCGGGAATTGATTGGAGTAATTCATATTCTTCAAGTTGTGCCGCTAACTCATCAATCTCACGCTCCAACGTAGAAAGTTGTTGGTGGTACACTTGAAGTAAATCAATATACATATTCAAACTGACTAGAAGACTTTGATAAAGAGTTGATTGAAATGGATTGCGTTCTGCAGCTCCGATTAATTTTTCCGATCTTTCAAGCGCCCAATTAAACGAACGTGCTTTGCAATGTGTATCAATGAATTGTGCGATCTCTTCTACCCCTGCTTCTTTAACTGATTCAGAAGTAGGGTAAGCTTGTAAAGTTTTTATGGAAATCTCAGCGTATAAATCGCCAAAAACTCCTTTGTACTCAGGGAATATTTGATCTAATACGGCTTGAAATTGAAGCTTTGTTTGAATCATAATTCCCGTCATATTTTCATGTTGCCTTGTTAGATGCCGAAGGTTTAATAACTGTACACCACGCTTTTTCTGAGGCGCTAAATCCTCTTTGTAATACAGTTCGCCTAAGTGATAAGCATCAATGGCATCTGTTTTGGTTTTTCGCAAGCTAGAACTTTTTGCTCGGTAAGATACCAGTGGATTTACGATAATGACAATGTATTCTCTTGCTTCTAAAAACTGTACAACTGGGGCATGATAGTGACCTGTTGATTCCAAAACAACAGGTGGCTTCATTCCTGTTTGACGCTCTAAATCTAATAAATAAGAGTGTAACTCTTCCAATCCATCCACCGTATGATCAACTTTCACGCTGCTTTTATAGGGCATTTTTTTATCCAAGAACATTTGAACCTGACTTTCACCTTTTGCGACATCCAGACCAACTACTGGATTCATAGTTTATCTCCTCCTAAGGTAGTGTATTGACCGGTAACCTCTATCTAGCTTGTTATTCATATCTTCGCTTGTTATACGAGATCGTAATGTCCCAACCAGCCTAATCATGTGTTAACAAGTAGAGGGCGAACAGTTTAGTTGTCGGGATCTAGTCCCACGGGTGCTTCCGTTCGACCCCGGCTACTATCAATCTATAAATTGAATAAAAAATAGTCAACCAGATTACTCTGGCTGACCTTATAATACGAACAGGTGCTTATCTTCAATAAGGTACTCAATAATCGGGCGCAATTCTTGTAGATGAATTGTGCCTTTTTCAGCAATAGGGCCATATTATTGAATAACATTCTTTTATGAAAGGTTACCTTACAATGATTAAAAACCTCCCAAAACCACGCTTAATAGGAACCAGAACTATATAATTAAACCCAAATGTGTTCATACACTCCAAACACGTCGAGTGCGTCTCGCAACTCATTTTAAAAGAAGTGAATTAATCCTTTTTAAAGAAGACAGCTAACCATCTAGGTTACTGTCTTCTATTTGCGTTTTAAACGGATTTTCGAAGTTATAATGAATTCGAATTTCTCCGTCTAGACTACACTATCATTTGCGGTATTACCTAAATAAAAGGTGCTATTTACGGATGTCACGCTGAAAATGTTTAGCTATACTTTTCATAATTTCAACACTATCAATTGCAACGGCACACAGGTGTGCAGATACATCTTTAACTAGTGTATTGGTAACATACGATAGCCGATAAATAGCGTCCTTCAGCTCGATTGTAAGAGTAGGTTTCAGATCCATCTTCTTATCACTTCTTACCTTCCTTTGCCCTTTCGTTGTCATAGAGCACCTCCATTTTATGCTTTTAATTTAAGTAACTGACTTAGTGGTCTAGAGTTATCTTCAATTATGCTGCCGCTAGGGGAGTCATACGTATAATAAAAAAGTAAATTGGCCAGACTAATTTCAAACGAAAGGTGGCCAAAACTATGACAGATGAAAAGAAAAAGAAACTACTAGAAGGCGTTCGTGCTGAATCAGAGAAGTATGGATTTCCTACTATAACTAAAAATAAAAAGAAGAGAACAAACAAGGACCAAGATAGCTGAATGCTCTCCTGGTCCTTTTCTTATTTATCTATTTTGAGTAAAGCCTTTTCCATTTGACTCTCATTTTTGTACCCAATATACATCATTAAAGCATTTAATGGGCTAATTAAAAGTTTTTATTGATAATGATACCCTTCTATTCCTATTTGAGATACGTCATAACCATTTAGTTATATACCTTATGTGAAAAATATATTTCAGTAATGAACGGATGTAACATACTATTAATGACATATTAAAAATAATAACGCGGAGGCTTTTATTATGATTAAAGTTCTGTTAGGCATTACTTCTGTTACTCTCATTTGGGGATATACATGGGTTACAATGAAAATAGCCATAAGTGACATACCCCCATTTTTATTTACCTCTTTGCGTTTATTAATAGGGGCGATTGCTTTATTTATCATCCTCCTAGTACAAAGAAAAAGGCTCTCTATAGGTAAAGGTAATTTTAAAACCTATCTGATAATGAGCTTATTAATGCCTTTAGGCTATATGGGAACAATGACTTATGGTATGCAATTTGTGGATTCAGGGAGATCTTCTGTTTTGGTGTACACAATGCCTATATTTGTCACCATTATTAGTCATTTTAAATTAAATGATAAAATTAATATGTATAAAATGATTGGATTGATATTGGGTCTAATCGGCCTTTTATTTATTCTAGGAATAGAATTTATTAATATTGATAAAAAATTAGTATTTGGAGAGTTATTATTATTTATTTCGGCTTTTAGTTGGGCATCAGCAAATGTTTATAACAAACTAAACTCCAAAAATAAAGACATCATTCATATGACTGCTTGGCAACTTATTATGGGAGCAATCTTTTTATTCATTCTCTCTTTAATATTAGAATCAAATCCTTCAATCCAGTGGTCTAATGAAGCAATTTTATCAACATTATTTACTGGTTTATTTTCTACTGCCTTTACATTTGTAGTTTGGTATTGGGTACTAAATAAAATGGATGCTTCGAAGGCTTCTATAGCATTAATGTTTGTTCCTATTTTAGGTCTTATATTCGGATGGCTCCAACTTGGGGAGAAGATAACATTTAATATTATTATTGGAGCATTTTTTATATGTACTAGCATTTTTATGAATACCTATAGATTTAAAAGAACTTCAACAAAAATGCTAAAAAAGGTTTCTTGAAAATGTTAGCGATCACTACATATTACTAATATATAATAATATGAAAAGTGTAATAGTAAAAAAAGCAGGTGCTTCAAATCAACTAACGCTCCCTGAGAAAAAAATGAACCGGGGAGGTACGGGACTGTTCCCCGTATATTAGACAGAGGTCAAAAAAGCATTATCCAACCAGTTGTCGGTATTGGATTGGCGACTGATTGTTTAGTTTATCTGGTAAGAGGTGTTCAAAGCAGAAAACGCGTAGGTTTCTACGCGTTTTTTCTTAACTTGATTTCCTTCATTAAAACCCTTTCCTGTTTGTTGCATTTTATTATTTAGTTAATATTTCGATCAGAAAAAATTAAAGATTTATGCAATTGATTCATGATGTTTATAAATTCTTTTGTTGCAGGTGTTACTTCATCAAATGAGTGTGCAATTATACCGACATCACGAGTTATCTTTGGATTAATATCCTTTACGAGTAAATTATGAGCTACAGAAGAAAGTGTAAAGTTTGAAGTAACACCTATACCTAAATTATTTTTGACCATAGTAATTAAAGTTTCGACATTTTGGACTGTTAGATTCTCTTTAAATTCAATATTATTTTTTTGAAACATGTTTGATATAGCGGTTTCATGTCCTCCTTTGCAAAAAATAATTTCATTACAATATTTTACCAGATCAACGTTTTTTTCTTGACTTAATTGATGATTATGAGGAAGTATTGCGACCATATAATCATGGTAGAGTATTTCAAATTCATATGGATCAAAGGGAGATATACTAATCCCTATATCAACAGTTCGATCCTTCACCCATTCTTTTATTTGATTTGAGGTTCCTTCTGCTAATTCTATATTTACAAGTGGATATTTCGACATGAATAATGCGATGGGCTCAGGTAGAATATTTGTTGATGCAGCAGGAACAGAGCCAATCTTAACCTTACCACTGAGAAGTTTATTTTCCCGATTAGCAACTTGATATATTTTATTCTCAATACCTTTCAATTGTCTCGCTAATATAAGAATTTCTTTTCCCACTTCAGTGAGCGTTAGTCCATTTTTCTTATCCCTATTAAACAATTTAATATTCAGGGATTCCTCTAAATTTTTTACCGCCTTACTGACTGCTGGCTGTGAAATAAATAACTCTTTAGACGCCTCTGTAATATTCATTTTTTCTGCGACTTTCAAAAATATTTGAAGGTTATTCAAATTTATATTCATAACCAATTAGTTATACCTCCTATGTTAAGAGAATATCCCTTTAAATAGATATATAATGGTGTTTATGTGTGGCTTGATTTAAATTGCTAAGGTATTTAATTTTTGCACACAATAATATCATGAGCATGTCCCGTAAAGGTACGCCCGCTGATAATGCCCCCAACTTGACGTCCAAAAAGACTTCTTCCTTGTCTTTTACAATAGCGAGTATTTATTATTTTTAGTAAGTGAATACGACGTCAAAAAATGATAGTTCGCACAGATTATGCACTCCACCTGATTTCAACTGGAGCTAGATGAAGATACCGAAGAAATGAAGCTTACTTTGAATATGGATTTTCCTACCAAAATCCATATCCAATTCCACACCTCTACGTAGCGAAAGACTGCCTAAGCAGTCTTCTCACAAGTTTATCCTACATATGTTAGTTTTTCGTTGTTTTTAAACACTTCATCAATTGTACCGCCACCAAGACATACCTCGCCGTCATATAAAACAACTGCTTGTCCCGGTGTAATGGCACGAACCGGTTCTTCAAATGTAATATGTGTACTGCCATCTTCTAAAATCTCGACTTCAACCGGAGTATCTGTTTGACGATAACGGAATTTCGCTGTGCAAAAAAATTTACGAGGTAATTTTTTTGTCGAAGTATAGCTCATTTTCACTGCTGTTAATGAAGTAGAATACAATGCATCATGGTGAAAACCTTGGCCAACAAGCAATACATTACGCTCTAGGTCTTTTCCAAGAACAAACCATGGCTCACCGTCGCCACCAATACCAAGCCCGTGACGTTGACCAAGTGTATAGTACATTAGCCCGTCATGTTGTCCCATTACCACGCCGTCCATTGTCTCCATTTTTCCAGGTTGTGCTGGTAGGAATTTACTTAGGAACTCTTTAAAGTTACGTTCGCCAATGAAGCAAATGCCTGTTGAATCTTTCTTTTTCGCTGTTGCAAGACCTGCCTCTTCAGCAATTTTACGCACTTCTTTTTTCTCAATATCACCAATTGGGAACATAACATGTTTAAGCTGCTCCTGTGTTAATTGATTTAGGAAATACGTTTGGTCTTTATTTTCATCGACACCACGAAACATTAATACTTCGCCATCACCACTCCGATCAATACGTGCATAGTGGCCCGTTGCCAGATAATCAGCACCAAGACTCATCGCATGTTCGAGGAAAGCTTTAAACTTAATTTCCTTATTGCACATAACGTCTGGATTTGGTGTGCGGCCTGCTTTATATTCTTCTAAAAAGTATGTGAAAACTTTATCCCAGTATTGCTTTTCAAAATTAACTGCATAATATGGAATACCAATTTGGTTACACACTTTAATAACATCATCATAGTCTTCTGTAGCTGTACAAACACCATTTTCGTCTGTATCATCCCAGTTTTTCATAAAAATCCCGATTACTTCATAGCCTTGTTGTTTTAACAGGTACGCAGCAACCGAAGAATCCACTCCACCCGACATGCCAACAACGACACGTATTTGCGAGGGGTCTTTTGTTTCTTTCATTAAGGTCACCTTTTCTTTTCTTAATTCACCAATCTTTTCACAATAGCTTTTTTTCCACTGCCTGTTTTATATCTTCTTCTGTCAAGCCTTAACCGAAGCTAAAACGAATTCAATTACGTAATTTTTCAGCACCATGTCCACACATTGCCATCAAGACAAGTAACGGGCCAATCGAAGCTTCTGTGCACGACGATCCACTTGATGCACAATTACCCGCCATATTAAGATTTACTAAAAACGATTCAACACATCCTGCAAAGCTTACATTGAATGCATGCGGCTACACATTTGCGTATCACCATTAACGTGGAATGTAAGTGCTTCTTCTAAGCTTATACTTCCCGTGAATCTATTTCCTTTTCTCTACGCAATTTATCCGGTGTTACATCATTTCCTAGTGAATCGAGTACAGTCATTTTTGAAAAAGTTTCGCGAACTTGTCCGCGAATTTCGCGTAAGTAGTCTTTGCGTAATACTTGTTGCTCAATCCGTTCAGCACTTGTCAAACCTTCTTCACGCTGTTTTTTCGCTAATTCATTAATACGCCCTAAGTTATTTATCATCTTATTTCATCTCTATTCTCTTCATTAATTTTGCTTATAATTTATAGCATGAGTCACTTTTAAAGGTTTTGGTGCAAAAATATCTAAACAACAGCAATTGACCTCTAAAACATGGACATTATATTCTGTTCCTACTTTTTTACAATAAACAATAATAAAATGACATATTTCCTGTACTCAACAGAAAATATGTCACTTACCCTTTATATGCTGAGTCTTTTCTTCTCATCACCTACAGTTGTTTTACCACTATGACCATTATATAAAACAACGTCATCTGGCAATGATAGAATCAAATTTAAACTTCGTATCAGGTCCTGTTCATTCCACCTTCATATTGAGTGGATCCAATACTACCTTTAAAGATGGTATCACCAACAAACGCTATTTTATCCTGTGCATTATAATACATAACTTGATCCATTGAATGACCGGGAGTATGTGTCATCGTTACTTTAAAATTCGAATTAGCTGACAGTTCAAACGTTTCACCTGATTGTACATAGCGCACATCATCAACTATGATATGTCTATTGCATAAAGCTGATAAGTTCATTCTCGCATTTTGCACATATTCCCGCCCGAGTTCGTGCATATAAACAGGGATATTTAATTTATTTCTAATTTTATCGACTGCACCTATGTGATCAAAATGTCCATGTGTTAATAATATTTTTTCGATATGATAACCATTGGATTCTATCACATGTAATATTTTCTCTGCTTCTGCACCGGGATCAAATAAAAACCCATGTTTCGTATCCTGATCAATATATAAAAATGCATTTGCATAAAATACATCTTTTACTGTTAATTGATGTACAACGCTTCGATTATTAATTACATCCATCAATACCACAGCTCATTCCTGATAAATCATTATTCTGACTATCATCCTGCATTGCTTGTTTTAACGCCGTTTTAAATGTTTCGACATTCTGAGCACCACTCAAATTGATTTCTCCATTAATCAAGAAGTAAGGTACACCTCGGACTCCCATTGAATATGCCTGCGTTTCATCTTTACGTACATCACTTTCAAATTCATTAGAATTCAAAACTTTTTCTACTTCATTTTCATCTAGTCCATTTTTCACAGCAATTTCTTTTAGTACATTTTTATCGCTCAACTCTAAATTATCAGTGAAATAGGCTTTGAATAAATCTTTTGCAATCGTTTTGTTACCCTGTTTTGCTGCATAGTGTGTTAAGCGATGAGCATCCATTGTGTTTGTATATCGTGTAGTATAATATTTGAAATCAATACCTTCGTTTTTACCATACTGCTCTATTTGTCTAATTCTTTCTGCCGCCATACTATTAGATAGACCATATTTTTTTGCGAAACGATCTTCTGTATTGGATACGACTTCGTAACTAGCGTTAGGATCTAATTCGAAACTTCTCATTTCAATATTTACTTGATCTTTAATTCCTAGCTCATTCATTGCTTTTTCCAATCTTGCTTCTCCAATATAACAGAAGGGACATGCATAATCTGACCATATTTCAATTTTCATTTTTATTACCTCTTTTCAAATTTTGATATTTTTTCTAAATCCTATAGCTTCGTTTCTATAAAGTTTGCTAACTCATGTATCAGTTGCTCATTGCGTTTATAGTATGTCCACTTTCCGATGCGTCTTGCTTCGACCAAACCTGCACGCTGTAAAGTTGATAAATATTGAGATGTAGTAGACTGATTCATCTCAAGCTTATCTCTAATCAGGCTTACACAGACCCCTACTTCATTCATTTCCTCTATCGCTTGTCGCTTTGTATCAAAATGCGTTGTAGGATCTTTTAACCAGTATAATATCTTCAGTCTCGCTTCATTAGATAATGCTTTAAATAAATCAACCTGATTAAATTGAATTTTCGTCACGACTTCACCTCACTATCATTTTTATACACATCATCATATCACGATATTACGATATGTAAATATATATGCTCACGATTTTTTTTCCATGGTGTTATCAAAAAAATAAAAATAGGCTAAAGAAATAATAAATGAGGTAAAAAAATAAAGCATTAACAATTGATCAGAAAGACTTCAGTATTAAAACCATTCAAAAACACCCCTCGAACTCTCGAGAGGTATTTTTGAATTTCCTGCTTGTTGGAGCTATTTTGATAGCAGCTCTTTATGTCGGTTTAAAACAAAGTTGAACTGTTTTGAAAAAGTCGCACCATTTTGAAGAAAGTTTAATCGTTTTAAGCCTATCAAAATCAATAAAATACCGTTATATCAACATTTATATTTAATTTTGATCAAACTTTTTTATAAAAAGTAGTCCCTACAAGTAGAAGAAAACCATCGTTTTAATCAATCTTTATTCAAAACCACGGCTCTTCGTATGCAGTGAAATCAAAAGTTTAGAGAAATTTTTAATCAAACTTTATTCCAAACCAACATTTATAAAAAAGATGAACTGTTTTTTAGATCTTAGAATGATAATTTATAAAAGTTTGATCAAAAATCCTGTTATATGCAGGATTTTTCCTTATTCAGCAATCGGGCCAGATTATTGAGGAACGTTTTCAATGGATGTTATTGTTGAAATATAGAGTTAGATAAAGATTAACTCCATTTTGATCAATCTTTTTTCAAAATGGAGTTTTTGCATTTGCTGATAAATAAAGTCTGAAGGTAATTTTTTGATCAATCTGTATTCTAAAGCTATATTTACTTGTTTTTTATTTTTTATTTGTAAGTAAATCTTTATTTGGCTGGGAAAATGAAGCAAGGAGGTGAAATAATCCAGGTAAAACAATTAACATACCAACAATCGCATATATTTGACGCGTACTTAAATTTAAAAATGTTGAGGAAGCAAACAATATCCCTAATGGCATGGTAACTCGAATGAATAGTAATCGAACTGCACTTAGTTGGGTTAAACGATCTCTAGGAGCTTCACGCTGAAAAATTGCTGCACTTTGAGCATTGAATAAAGGAAATACCATTCCTCCAAACAATTCACACACCCATGCAATAGGAACTGAATTTACAAAAAACAAGAGTACGAATGAAAGACCTCCTCCTATTAAACCGAGGTACATAGTTTGATAAGTTTTTGGTAACTTCGTAAGTAGTACCATACCTACAGCATAACCGACTGGGAAAGACCCAGAAAAGACCGCATATTCCCAAGAATGACCATTAAGGTCTCCTCGTATAAAAGGAATACTTAAAACCATCGTTGCTCCAACCGCAAATTGTACCGTGGAAGAAAGAATGGTAAGTCGAAAAAGATTTGGATATTTAAAGAATGTTCGATAGCCTTCCTTCATTTCTGCCCACCAAAATTTCTTTGTCCAAGTTGCCACTTTCTTCTTACTTGATTGAGGGATACGTGAAAGTGCGAGAAAGCTGACGAGGAACATAACAGATGAAAATCCATATATAAAATGTATAGGACTGACCAACAGCAATAATGAAGTTGCTCCAGGAGCGATAAAACTCATAAGTCGAATAGTTCCATCTAGTAATGCATTTGCTTCGACAAGTTCTTTCTCTTTACAAATTTCTGGTAGAAGTGAAAAAGATAGACTTGCGTAAATTGGTTGCATCAAGCCTAACAAACACTGTAAAACGACTAATCCTAAAATGGTTCCCACGTCTGTACCAATTAAATAACCAACAAGTGGAAGGATGTAGGCTCCAGCACGAATCAACTGTATGTTTTGAAGCATTTTCTCCTTCACAACATGGTTTAGGAAAGGCGCACTAATGCCTTGCAAAATTAAAGAGGGGATAAAATATACAAGCCAAAGTACACCCATCCATTCCCTTGAACCTGTCAATTCATAAAGTAATAATCCATTAATAATTCCTCCAGCTGCTCCACCAAATTCGGATACAATTTCACCTATCCAAAGTGCTTTAAATGACTTAGAGAACTTATTCATTTGTGAACCCCCAGGTACTGAGTGAGTCGTCCAGAAAAAGCGTTAATCTGCGTTAGATTTGCTGAATAGATACCTTTATCAACACGAATAAACTTTGCTGCTTTCAATATAGAAAGTTGGTGATGTAGTGTTGTTTTAGATGTATTAAACTGCACGCTCAACTCTTGAAGTGATAAAGGTCCCTTTAGAAGTTGATAAAGCAATTTCAATCGAAGTTCATCCCCTAAGGCCTTATGACCACGAATTAACTCATTTGATGGAACACCAGGCTCTATCAAATATTCTTCCTTTAAAGGATAAAAGAAAAGTTTAGTATCAGGTGTGCGTTTTTCTAAGATCCAAGGACGATAAGATACGTGTGGAATTAATTTGACATTCCAGACAGAAGGTTCAGGGAGATACTTGATTCCACCCGTAATTCGTTCGATTTCCTCAATAGGATTTGTTATATCCAATGATTTGTATTGTTTCTGTTCAAAAGCAAGTGCATGAGTCCATTTTTCCCATTCTTCTTGTTGACTTACCCACATGTACCACTCAACCAATGTATTGTTGAATAGGTCACAAATTTCTTGTTGTGTATAACGACTAAGATTACGCACATACCCACCTAAGTAATCGTGGTCTTCAAAATATGTCGCATACTTCTCAAATAATTCACCTCGATGATGTTCAGTGGCTGTCGCTTTTCTTATAGGCTCTGTATTCCGATCTTTGTACGGCAAAAGTATGTCATAAAAGCGAGCAATTGGAATTTCTGAAAGTTGATTCGAAAAATCTTTAACAGATAATGCAGATAGTTTATCTTGAAGCATAATCAGTCCATACCATAAATTGGTCTCCTCAATTACCTTCAAATGTTTTAACAATGATGAAGGCATTGAATCTTGCTCTGATACCCACTTTTCATCTAAATCGAATGTATGTCGAAGTTGTCCATGTGTGTACCCTGCAATACCAAGTATCACTTCCCAAACAGGTGAGGATTCTACTTGTAAGGAAATGCTTTCAGCTGGATATGGAGAATAAAGGTGTTTCATAAAAGAGCCTCCTTATTATGTATTTCCTATATTCTAATATATTAGAATTTTTTATTCAATAAATTTAGAATTAAAATTTCTGCTTGCTCCCTTGTAACAAAATACTTCCATTTATTGAAATCTAAAAGGGAGATGTTTACAGTAATAAAAGCCCGTATTTTAGTTATTCCATTAAAGGGCGCTTTTCCGTAATAAGGAAAGCGTCTTTTTTTATGAAGAGGAAAAATTGGATAATTATGTTAATGTAGAGTAGGAGTTGTGAAGAAATATACTTAAACTAACGTACAGAATAGTTAACAAGAGGCTTAAAATAGATAATGTAATCGTCCTTAATTTGGACGATTATTTTATTTGATAAAAAAACCAATAAAATTTAAGCCAAATTAGACTTTGGTTTGTCTAATAAGTGTAAGACAAAAAATGAGGAGTGAATTCCAATTATTAGATTAGTAAAAAAAGCAAAAAAAGGAGATGATAAAGCCTTTTTAAAGCTTTTCCGAGAATACGAAGAAGATATTTATCGAATGGCTTATGTATATGTTAAAAATAGAGATGATGCTTTAGATGTTGTTCAAGAGGTAGCTTACCAATCTTTTAAAAAGATAGATACATTGAAAAACCCAGAGTATTTCAAAACGTGGTTAATGAAAATAACAATGAACTGTGCAACCAATCAAGTTAAAAAGAATAAAAAAGTAGTTCAATTAAAACCAGAATATGAGGAATTTATAGGAACAGAGAATGAAGATATTCCTCTTTCTATAACATTACAAGACTTGATAGAAACATTGGAAGAGGATGAAAAAAGCATTGTTTTACTAAGGTTTTATCATAATCATACATTTAAAGAAATATCGGAGGTATTGGGAATACCACTTGGAACGGCAAAATCAGTTCTTTATCGTGCATTAGTTAAGCTTCGTAAACAATTTAAGGAGGGTGATATTTGTGAACAATAAAATAAATCAAGAGTTACAAAAAATAGAAATCCCAAAAGAATTACATAAAAGATCTAAATTGGGTGTGAAAAAAGCGAAAGCTGAGCAACAAAAAAGAAGATTTAAAAATCCATTTGTTGCGGCAGCAATGATTTTAGGGTTAACTACTACTTCAGTTGCTTTTGCCTTTCCGTCTCTTGCATCTCAAATTCCATTTATGGATAATGTCATTAGTTTTTTTAATGATGAGGAGAGAGACTACAAAGATTTTGAAACCTTTTCAACTGATATTGGTCTTGCACAGACGAGCAATGGTACGACTGTTATGATAGACAATGCGGTATATGACGGAACAAATATTACTATTTCATTCGCACTCGAAACAGAACAAGAAATTGAACAAGAAATTGAAATCAGTGCAATGAATAGGTTTGATGTTGTTGATGCAATTGGTATGGGAGGTAGTGAAAAAATTACAAAGATTAGTGACAATCGCTATGTAGGATTGGCATCTTTCACTCCCCATTTCAAAGATGAAGGATATCCTGAAACCGTTGAAATTACTTGGAGTCCTGAAGCCTTTAATAGTACATCGAATGATTCAGTAGTAGAAGGCGATTGGTCATTTGCTTTTTCACTCAAACGTTTAGAAGGTGATATACAGTTGTTAAATAAAACCGTACAGAAGGAGAATGTGAGCTTCACGCTTCAATCTATTGAGTTCACTGATGTATCCACTGTAATTAGCTATGAACAAGTGATAAAAGATGAACTTCTAAAAGAGTGGGAAAGTGTGACACCTGTTTTTCATGTAACAGATGACCTCGGTAATGTGTATATGAATGGAACTGGTGGTGGTGGAAAGACAACTAATGACTACAAAACATTTAAAGGAACAAGCGACTTCGGTACAATTAAAGAGGGAGCTAGTAAGCTCATCATTCAGCCAATTCAAATTGCAAGTCTTAATTATGGAAAAGGTCATACAAAAATTGAGCTTGAGACTATTGTCATCGACTTAAAAAAATAATAATGAAATAGTTTTTATGTGAGTTATTGTTCAATAGAGCAGTCGTTTTTTCACTAAGGGGTGCTTTAGTCGGATAATGATTTTCAACAATCGGGCCATTTAATTGAATAACACTTCTAAATTAAAAATAAGATTTTATGTTAATCTTGATGTGAGTTGTGAAACAATGTACTTAAGCTAACGGAGCAGTTTAGTTGAAGAAGGGAAGATTATTTTAAGCAGGTATACCAAAGTGGAATTTTAAATTCCATCTCTATATTGAATGAATTTTTGATAAAAAATGTGCAGAGATATTTCCTAGAAACTCAGTCATATTGAAAAATCCCCAGTTTTATACTGGGGAACTAATTATTTGACGGTTTAATCAGGCTTAATAAATACTTATTATTTTTCTGGATGATCTACATGTAATGGCGGGGGTACTAGCCAACCTTTATTTTTATTAAGGCGTAATAGTTTGGCGCCAAGCTGTTGCGGATTAAATTGAAGAAAAGCTGCAGCTGTCAACTAGCGCCGCAGCTAAGTGCGTGCGATACACTCAATATTAATATGTGCAATTTAAGGTTATCTATACATAAAAAAGCCGCAGCGAGGGAAGTAGCTGAAGCATAGATATTAACTGAACAATATGAGGAAATTAATAAATATGGTAATCCTCTACCTATTACGAATAACCAAGAATTTGTGAAGAATCATACTTTAACTAACGGAGAGCGATTGCCCAATAAATAGTGGTTGATGATCTCTACGAAATAGTGTTAAGAATCCCCAACACTCATCTTTGTAATTCTTAATTAGTATAGGTTTCGGGAAAGTTACGCAGTTAATCAATAACATGAAGAAAACGGCAACCAGCTCAAAAGAGTTTGGTTTTTTGTCTAAACCTATAGCCTTTCTACATTTTGTGGAAGCGGCTTGATGCTTGCCCCCTGGAACATGATTTTTTTAAACCGATGACCGTCAGAGATAGGAAGATAACATGTAATATACTGATTTTCCCTATGCCTTTTATACGAAAACCCTCTACATTTTTAGATAACATAAGGACTAACAATATCGCGGTAATTTATAAGTCTCCACTTTTGAATAGTCGTCGTCCTACTGTTTGAAAGTATGTAAAGTAACCACTGTGAAACGTTCAAAAGCGGAGAAAAGTAAATGTATCACTTTTCTCCGTTTTGTTTCCGTATAATTTCTGTTGCTTTATAAATTAAATATATTATTTTCCGTCTTTTCCCGTATTCACATGAAATGAAACTTAATCAGTGGGGCATTCTTCATCACCCATTGATTATTTAAGGAACTTTGGTACGCGGGATAAAAAGACACTTTACTTAAATTTATGAGTTACCATTTTTTCGAGCAGCCGCTTCATCTAAAATCTCTTCTCGAAAACCACTCATACTTTCTTCCCTACGTGCATTTTTTTGCTTAAGTGCCTTTCGTTCGTTTTCATCAACGTAAGCCATCATTTCTTCTGCAGCTTCCATATTTTCCTTAGTATTTTTCATCATATCTTGAAGCTTTTCAACATTATCTGATCGATCATCTGGCTTTGGGGTATTTTTCTCCATTTTACTTCCTCCTTCTTTTTAATAAAGTCACAAGATTTATCGTCCCCGATTTAACTAAAAATATTCAGTGCAATAAGTGGAATTTTCTTCAAAAACAAATCTTTGTAAGTAATAGGTCCTCACGTTAAGTTGTAAAGAATATAATTCACGATAAATGGATATAATCAGCATGAATAAACGGAAAAAAATTATGACTAGATAAAAAGAAAATGAGGCGGTAGTGACATGTCTATGGAATGGTTTAACAGAGTAACTGGTGAGCTTCAAGATCATTTGAAATCGATTTGCGAAGAATATGACCAAATCGGTCATATGAATATCAATCGAGGTTCAAAACATCCCCGAATTGAATTTTTTATCTCGACAGAAGATGACGACAGGGTTTACTTTTGCACCCTCCTCTTTGATCCGTATAATGAAGAATTTTACTTAGAAAGCTTTGATATGACGCTTCAACAACCTACAAGAATTATTTTGGATGATATTACTGATGTGGTTGAAGCTGTTCATGAAAGTTTTCATGAATTTATTGACGAAGATAGTGAAGTCTTTTATGTAGATGATGAAGAAGAATATGAAGTTCTAGATGATGAAATTACTCTTGAAGAAATTGATGTGGAATGGGAAACTCCGGAAGTCACGGCTTACCAAATTGAAGATAATCTTGAAGTAACCTATCAGTTTGGGGTAGATAGAGCTAATGGAGATGGCGTTCTGCGAAGAGTCAATCGGATCTGGACAGAAGACGGGGAACTATTCGAAGATGAAAGTACCTTGTCATTTAAAAAAGAAGAGGCAAGTACCATTATCGCCATGATTGCGAGCCATATGGATACTATGACTGGGTATGAAGAAATTATAAACGAATAAGAATAACTGGGCAAAAAGTTGCCCGGTCCTTTTTTGTCTATTTGACTTCAGAGCTTCATCGTTTAAAGACTTAAGGAAAATAGGTCAACAAGGGAAATTGGATAGCTCTTGGACAAGACAATAAGATATATCTTTACTCACCGAATGAAGAAGTAAATAATTTTGAAACTACAAGTACATTTTATCACTTATCTGAAGTTGAGATAGTTATTGGAAACATAGACATGAAAGAACGTAATGATCTTTCATTTTCTGTGGTGTAGTGTTGATTTTACGCGACATGTGTGGCTAACGGGCGCTTTCCTGGAATAAGGAAAGTGCTTTTTTCATTAAAGGGCCATTTAATTGAATAACACTTCTAAATTAAAAATGGGGTTTTATGTTAATCTTGATGTGAGTTTGTCAAACAATGTACTTAAGCTAACGCAGCTGATTAGTTGAATAACAACAATCTTTAAGAAAAGGGGTGAAATGGAGTGAGTAAAGATGAAAAACGATTTAAAAAATCCTACTATTTAGCAAAACATAGACAAAAAAACGAAGAACATTCTAAAGAAGTAAACGAAATGACAATAGAGGAATGGCGAGGGAAACTTGAAGAAAAAGCGAAAAAAGGGGCGAAGAAAAATAAAAAGCGATATAAGAAAATAAATAGCAAAGTAATATACGGCACGACTGCTGAAGAACGATTTAAAGAAATTCACGGAGTAACAATTGAGGAATGGGAATGGAATGCAAAAAAAGAAGAAGAGTTTATAACTAAAACAGGAATGAGTTACGACGAATGGTATATAAAACAGGTTAATTCTTTAACACCAATTGATTATCTTGAAAATTGCAATGGTGCTGTTTCTCAGGATGATGTAGAACTGGTGAAGGATTTACAAAAGTTAGGTTTAAATGATGGTGTAATAAATGTATTACTGGATTATGTGAACATTGTTAGTAAAATTGGCTTTATTCACTCGTTGGTAAGAGAAATGGGTGAAAGTTGGCTTAAGAAAAATGTCTTAACTATTGAAAGTGCAATAGCCTTTGTTAGGGAAGAATGGAAGAACTAGAGTCCCAAAAATAGATTCTCCAACATCAAATTCCTTATTGAACGGGTGCTTTAGTTCAATAACGATCTTCAACAATCGGGCGCATTTGTTGTATAAAATTAGGTTTTAAACGACTTTATTGTCGCATTTACGGGTTCTTATTTGGCAATTGTACCAAAAAATAAACGACTTTATTTTTACACCGTCCGCAAATATGGACGGTGTAATGCATTTTTCAGCTTCAATAAACAACATTATTGTCATTACTCAGAGAGATTGATCAAAATGCGTGGGTTATTATAGCAAAATTAAACGACTTTATTTTCTATTTGCATATTAAAATAACCGTTTTCTTTTAATAAAGCAGGCGTTTTTAGTTTTGGTTGTCTATTTTTTATTTATAACTTTTAATGCAGTTTAATATATCTTCGGCAAGCATTTTAGAACCAGCAGCTCCTTTAAGATATTTTAAATTCCCAGTAGCTAGCCAATCAATTTCTTTCAAATTACTTAATAGTTTAGTTATTTTAACGGAATCTGGTTGTTGAGATTTCATTAAATAGTTGTCATTAAGTAATCTATTACCAACAATCGCCAATGCATTTAGACAAGTAATATGGGTCATTCTATACAATTGATTGTCGTCCCACTGTTCTGGAAACAAATCTTTTATTAAATTAAAGTAAAATAAAGCTATATTTAATTTTCGTTCTTTTGAGAGATTTGCTAAAGCAGATTTTTTAGTTAATAAATTTATGATGTTGTACAGATTCTGTAGTGTAACGTTTTTATCTTTAGTTCTTCTTCCGATTAAGGTCCCTTTACTAAAGAAAGGACTTTCTGGCTTAAGAATTAGATTCGTAGCAACCCAGCTAATGTCATCATTGTCCCTATTTAAATAGCGACTTAGTGATGTACCAATCCCCTTAGCTTTGGAATTAATTACATCAAATAATTTAATTTCTTCATCCTCATCTAAAAAATGAAAAGCCAAGAAGGGAACGTTAAGTGTGCTATCTGTTTCATTAATATATTCACTTATCCCGCTTAATCTATGTTGTCCATCCATTAATGTAGCTTTTTTTTTGCATATTAATCTCCCAAAATTTCTTCTTTGACTATCATAAGCATGAAATTCCCAATGTCCTGAAGCATTTAATAAAATAGGGGTGTAAAGAGCATCTTCGCCTTGTGATAAATAATTTGCAAAATCTTTACACCTTTTTTTATCTATAGGTCGTTGATAACCTTTACCAGATGGGTCGTTATAAAGTTTTGAGTATGAGAAGTTGACTGCAATTTGAGATGAGACAAAGCCTTGGTAAGTAACACGACCGCGCATCTTAGATTGTAATACATTTTCTATTGCTATATTTGAAGGTAAGTTATTACTCATATTAAAACTCCTTAAGTAAAATTTAATACTAAAACATTATAGTACTTATAAGTATATATTTCAATCAAATTTATACTATATGTATCTGTAAGGTGGTACTAATCTCACATAGTCTAAATGTGAGGTGATTTTTTGGAAAGTTTAATTAAATTAGTTGGTAGCAACATCAAAGAAATTCGGAAATTGAAAAAACTCACTCAGGAAGAATTAGCTGAAAAATGTGGACTGCAAACTTCGTACTTGGCTGGGGTTGAAAGAGGGGATAGGAATATTACTATACAGACCTTAGAAAAGATTACTGAAGGATTGGAAGAAGCACCCAGTAATATCTTTAAATTTGATACTCTCAATTTAGATAATAAGTATTTAGAAAAAAAAGAATTGATTATGATTTTGCAAAATCTAATAGAAGACAGAAGCGAAGCCGAAGTTCGCTTAGTATTAAAAATTGCTAATGAAATTTTTAAAACATATGAAGAATAGAGCTTTAAAGATGTAATTTATATATTAGTTGTACCCACTCAATCGAGTGGTTTATTTTTTGTAATTCTATAACAATGTATCACACTGAAAAGTATCAAAAAAGAAAGGAGTATGTAAAATAATTTTAATTAGAGGAAAAATCTAATGTAATTATTATTTGGAAGTAATGTAAGTGTATAAATATATATTAATTAAATAAACTGAAATGGATGATCAAACGCTTTTGAAGAAGGGTATTTTAGAACGCATTCAACTTGTAACTAGATGTGATTATCCACCCGTTGTCACGTAGGAGAAAATGTAAAAGATGAATTAATCCTTGACTAAAAAGCTCTCTTTTCTAGATTGCTATCTCAAGGAATAATTATTTTTATGAGTATCACTGAACCTAAATTTATTAATATATCAAACCCAATTTTATCGCAATGCTATTTACCTTGATAGAGAAATAGAATTCTGCGCTAGGTTCTTTGAGAGTTATATCTCTTCAATATTGTAAGAGTGAAACTTGAGTAGTGATTACCTTGTCTCACGGAACGATTATCTGGTGTTTCCTAATGAAGAGGAGATTTAAAAATTGATGTAACAGTTAGCTCTTTATTGAAGTCACTGTCACGAATCTTTTATACATATGTTTTAGGATGAGTTTTTTATTTACCTTCATTTTTTATAGTTTTTTCCCTTTAGATTTGATATAGTAAATCTATACACTTTTTCTTTTATTTTTTTGTAGCAATCTACTAATGTGCTACGTTGAAATTACTTATTATCGGCCTATGTGGTTGAATCGAGAACAGGATAATTGTGTCCTTTTCTAAAACTGATTCTTCAACATGGGCTTTTTTGCGTTTTGTCGGAAAAGTGTAAATACAAATAAAAGAGAGGAAAAAAAGTATGGTCTACAAGCTTAAGGCAGAGGAGAAAGACAAAAAAAGTGGAGGTATTATCGTAATTACTTGAATAAGAGGTAATTAATACAACAATTGATTTAGAGCGTTTTAAGGCAATGCCTAATCTCCCTTGGCTACAAGTTGAATTTAAATATCAAATTAGAGGAACATTCACAACACCGTTAATGAAAGGTGCAATGTGAGTGTTTTTTTGTTTTTTTGAAAATGACCATGTTTAACATGAAGCATTTTATGCAATGGTGTTTTGAGAAAAAACAAAATAAAACAGACGGAAAGTTACTAACGGCAAATCATCAGTGGTGCAGACTCTGCACTTCAGGTGCGAATTTCATAAAGAGTTAAATCCTTCTTGCGAAAAGATAAAGATGATAATTTTTTATATATGCTTAAATAACAAATAGCTTTAGCCATAGTTCATGAAGATATCGTCTCTGTTTTGTTCATTTATTTTTTTGTTTGAAATTAATATAACGTTGAATAAATCAAGTAATATGCTTTTTGAACATGAAAATCGTATATATATAGGGAGTTATTATGATTGGCGAAATACGAGATCAAGAAACAGCAAAGATTGCAATAGAGGCCTCGCTTACCGGTCATCTTGTGTTAACGACGGTCCATGCCAAAGATTCTGTTAGTTGCCTCTATCGATTAATTGACCTAGGTGTGACTATTGAGGAACTCCGTCAAACGGTTATTGGGGTTGTGGCCCAACTACTAATCCAAGCACCAAAACAAGAAGAGCGACGTGCACTGTTAGAAATATTAAGTGACGTTCACCTTAGTGAGGCTATTCAAGCCATTAAACAAAAAGCTATCTATGAGTTGCCACATGATAGTACGCTAAATGGTCAAAAAAGATTGTTAGAGAGACAGCATTATGCATCTTCGAGTGCTTATTGAAAAATTGCAGATGGATTACAACAGGGCGACCAAATGGCGAGTGAAGGAGCAGGCTAATTTTTTCAATCGCTTAAGTGTGTTAATACAAGAAGGATATTTGTTTACACAAGCTATTTCCATGCTCCTACCACATCATATAGACGCGCATGAAGAGATACAACTAATGATCGAAGACAAATTTAAAGAAGGAGTAGGTGTAACAGGGATACTGGAAACATTGCAAATTTCTAAGCATTATTTAGTAGCTATATCTATTGCAGAAAATAATGGGCATATGATAGAAGCCTTTAAAGGTGTAGCCAAGCAGATGGCGTTGAATGAGGCAACAAAGAAAAAATTTAAAGGTCTCCTATTGTATCCCCTCGTATTAATGTTGTTTTTATTGCTGCTTTTCTTAGTATTTCGGACAATTTTCTTTCCGAATATTGAAAAAATGGTCTTAAGCCGTAGCAGTGAAACGGGGGAGACAAGCATCGCCTTCTCACGTTACTTACTACATTTGCCTGATGTGCTTCTTACGATAGGGATTGTAGCCGTTTTGGGTTCCATCATTCTTCAGTTTTGGCTTAAACGACAACCAATTGCTCAGCAGTTATACATGTCATTAAAAATACCATTTATGAACATCTTCATTCGATTATCGATGACAAGACAGTTTGCTGCATATTTAGGGAGTTTACTACAAAGCGGTTTCTCTTTACAAGCAAGTCTTCACATTTTAGAAAAACAACAGTTACAACCGTTTATTCGGTATTTTGCAGGTTGTATAAAAGAAAGGGTTATATATGGAGATACACTTACACAGGCCGTGCAGTTGATGGCGGAATGGCAAAAGGATTTCTCCATTTTTGTACAACATGGTGAGCAGAGTGGTTATCTAGGTAAAGAGCTCGTATTATATAGTGAATTACTGGCGGAAAAGCAGGAACTATTTCTAAAGCGCATGCTCGCCTTTGTACAGCCAACGTTTTTTCTCATCATTGCCCTGTGCATAGTAGCTGCATATGTAAGTTTATTATTACCGATATATCACATGATTGAACTAGTATAGGAGAGATAATAAATGAAACATGTTAAACAACAAGCAGGATTTACACTAATAGAAATGTTAATCGTACTGTTAATTATTTCGGTGCTAATCTTAATCACCATTCCAAATGTAACGAAACATTTTGCGACGATAGATGAAAAAGGCTGTACCGCTTATATTTCGATGGTGCAGGGGCAAGTAGAGGCATACAGAGTGGATTTTATGACCTATCCGACACTAGAAGAATTAGTAACGAACGGTTATTTAAAAGAAAATGAAACAACCTGTCCAAATAAAAGCGAAATAGTGATTACTAGTGATGGCGAAGTAAAATTAGCAAATCCGTCGTCTGGAGCAGATGCGGGTGGAACATGATTGAGGTGAAAAATGAGCGCGGATTTACGCTGATAGAAATGCTAATCGTCTTGTTTATCGTAATGTGTTTAACGGGTATCGTGACAAAGCTTTCCTTAAAAATAGCTGAAACTAAGGAACTTGAGCGTTTTTTTACACAAATTCAATTGGATATTCAATTTATTCAAACTTATAGCATGCAGCAGCGGGAGTATGTTTCTATGAAGTTTGAAAGCCCACCCCATCGCTATATTATAAAAAAAGATTTTTATAGCAATTACTATGAGCGAGCTTTTCCAAAGGGAGTTGAATTGATGACAGCGGCAAGTACGATTCAAACGATTATGTATAACTACAATGGGAATGTGATGAATGCAGGTACATTGTATTTTAGAACACCTCAAGGTATTAAAAAGGTTGTTATTACATTAGGACGTGGGAGATCCAGAGTGGAATGAATGAGTCCGGATACTCTTTTGTTGAAACTATTCTATCGGTGGTTATTGTCATGCTAATCTGTACAACATTCGTCCCTGTTACCTATAATATGAAAACAAATTTATACAACAAAAAGCTTGAGGTTGTCGCTGCAGAAACTGCTTATGAAGGTTTGAAGCAATATCGATACCTACAACAATTAGAAGGTATGAAAACAATAGAGGGTGTGAATTATCATTGGACTTACGATGGACAAGAGATATGTGTCGCTTTTCACAACACACGTGAATTGCGTCACAAGTGTATTCAGCTTACGGGTGAAAATAAATGAACGAAAAAGGCTATACATTATTAGAATCATTGTTGCAAGTCGTCGTTTTTGTGTTAATTTCTCATCTTTTTATAGTCATCATGCTGTGGTATGCAGAAATGAAAACAACCATATTGACGGATGAACAAACGAAATGGGAGCTATTTGTTTATGATTTGAATATGTATTTAGTGGATGTTTCATCGTTCACGATGCGCGATGATCAAAAGAGAATAACTTTCCAAGTTTCTAACACACTTCATCATATTGATTGCTACAACAATATTATACGCAATCAAGTGAATGGTGGACATGTACCATTGCTTATCGGTCTTCGTAGCTGTCAGTTCCAATTTAAAAATAATGAACTAACAGTTGCTGTTGAATTTTCGAGTGGTTTGCAGAAGGAGCGGACCTATTATGTGCCAATTATTGAAAAATGACAGAGGGGCTATATTTTTAATCGCAATTGCATTATTATTTTTTGTAACTACTTTTGTTCTTACGTATTGTATGTCTTATGAAATTCAGTTACGAACATATGATGCGCTTGAAAAGGTCAATGTTCGAGCTACGATAAATTTATTAGGACAAATTTTGTCAGACAGTGTAGAATCGTAGTTATAAGAAGGTGATTCGAATGCGAAAAATATATTTAGTTGGCTTTATGGGATGCGGGAAAAGTGCGTTAGGAAGGAGGTTAAGCTATTTATTAAAGCTACCGTACTATGATATGGATCATGAAATTGTTAGACAACAGGGCATGACAATTCCACAAATTTTCGAAAAATACGGAGAGGCACGTTTTCGAGAGATAGAAACAGAATTTTTGAAAAATTTCCGAGACGAAGCTTGTATTATTTCAACAGGCGGTGGTGTAGCCGTAAATGGAGAAAATCGAAAAATTATGAGACGTAGTGGCCTCGTGTTCTTTTTAGATGCGACATTCGAAGATATTTACAAACGAATACAGCATGATCCAAACCGACCAATTGTACAAAGTTCAACAAAGGAAGAGTTAGAAGAACTGTATCACTACAGAAGGAAGTTTTATCGTGAAGCAGGACATATACAGGTTTTGACAGAAGGTAGAACTATGCGCAATATTCTAGAGTATTTAGTATTCCAGGTGAAAAGGTTAAAAGGCGAACGATAATAAGTGGAAACACATGCAATGTTCGTTTATTATGTTAATTTAAAAAATGATTGCCTTTTCAATACAATCAATGTTAGGATATAGACTAATAAGGTAACTTAAGTACATTGAATACTAAATAGTACCAAGATGATTCTTGGGCGGATGATTGTGCGGGGAGAGCGCGTATAGACGCCACCGAAGGAGCAAGTAGCAAAGGGCTATGAATCTCTCAGGTAAAAGGACTCGTACAAGACGCAACTCTGGAGAGAGCTGTAGTACAACAGCCACCAAAGGGGAAAGCCTACTGATTGGCAATCAAGTTAATGCGAGTCAGTGTGGTGTAACTTTCAGGTGCAAGGACAGAGAATCCCGAAAAGGGGTTCGTCTGTCTTTTTTTATGTAGAAAAACAGACGAACTACTACAAGTAAAAATGATACTAACAATAAGGGGGCAATACTCATGACGAATGAATTAAAACGTACACCTCTATTCGATGAATACGCAAAGTTTGGTGGTAAAACAATTGACTTTGGTGGATGGGAACTCCCAGTGCAATTCTCTTCTATTAAAGATGAACATGATGCCGTGCGTAGTCGTGCTGGCTTATTTGATGTGTCACATATGGGAGAGATTGTCGTAACAGGTCCTGAAGCACTGGACTTTTTACAAAATCTTTTGTCAAATGACATTTCAAAAATTGCTACAGGTCAAGCGCAATACAATGCAATGTGCTATGAAGATGGTGGCGTTGTCGATGATTTATTAACGTATAAATTGGCTGACAATCATTATTTATTATGTGTCAATGCAGCGAATATTGAAAAAGATTATGACTGGATGTTGGAAAACCAAAACCAGTATGATGTCACAATCGACAATCAATCAGATGCTTATGCGCAAATTGCCCTTCAAGGTCCATTAGCTGAAGAGGTTCTTCAAACATTAACAACGACTGATTTAAGTGCAATTAAATATTTCCGCTTCCAAGAGGACGTTGAGGTTGCTGGGCACAAAGCGTTAGTTTCTCGCAGTGGTTACACAGGAGAAGATGGTTTTGAGCTGTACGGTTCCCCAGAAGATATTAAAGCACTGTGGGTCAAAATCTTAGAAGCTGGTAAAGACAAAGGTGTTGTTCCAGCAGGTTTAGGCTGCCGTGACACACTGCGTTTTGAAGCAGGTCTTCCGCTTTACGGTCAAGAGCTATCAGCGACAATTTCTCCACTTGAAGCAGGTATTGGATTTGCAGTGAAATTAAATAAAGAAGACTTTATTGGTCACGATGCATTAGTTGCACAAAAAGAAAATGGTTTATCTCGCAAGCTTGTTGGGATTGAAATGATCGATAAAGGGATTCCACGTCATGGCTACAAAGTGTTCAACAATGGCGAGGAAATTGGTGAAGTGACAACAGGTACACAGCTTCCTTCTTCTAAACGTAATGTTGGTCACGCGTTAATTAACAGCCAATTCGCAACTATCGGAACAGAATTAGAAATCGAAATTCGTGGTAAGCACTTAAAGGTAATCACAGTTGAAACACCGTTTTACAAGCGTTCAAAATAAAATTTGAAAAGAGGGACCTACATTTATGAAACATCGTTATTTACCAATGACGGAGCAAGATAAACAAGAAATGTTAGACGTAGTTGGTGTATCCTCAGTTGATGAACTATTCGAAGATATTCCAGAAATAGTACGATTTAAAGGCCTTTATGACATTAAAGAAGCGAAATCAGAATCAGCACTTTTAAAAGAATTATCAGCACTTGCTGCGAAAAACAAAGATACCAACGCTAATGTCTCATTTTTAGGTGCAGGCGTTTACAATCACTATAAACCGGTTATCGTGGATCACGTTATTTCTCGTTCAGAGTTCTATACAGCTTATACACCTTACCAACCTGAAATTTCACAAGGGGAATTACAAGCAATTTTTGAATTCCAAACGATGATTGCCGAACTAACAGGAATGGATCTTGCTAACTCTTCTATGTACGATGGAGGAACTGCACTCGCTGAAGCAGGTATGCTCGCAGCAGGCCATACACGTCGTAAGAAAATTTTAGTATCTGAAACGGTTCACCCTGAGTACCGTGACGTCGTTGCTACATATGCATACGGTCAATCGATTGACATCGTAACAATCCCTCAAAAAGATGGTGTAACGGATGTTGGCGCATTAAAAGAGCTAATCGATGACAATACTGCTGCTGTCATTGCACAATATCCAAACTTCTTTGGTCAAATCGAGGACTTACAAGTTATCGGTGACATTGCACATGAAGCAAAAAGTTTATTTGTTGTATCCTCAAATCCACTAGCATTAGGTATTTTAACACCTCCTGGAAAGTTAGGTGCTGATATTTGTGTTGGTGATGCGCAAGTTTTTGGTATCGCAGAGGCATTCGGTGGTCCTCACTGTGGTTTCTTCGCTGTGACAACAAAATTAATGCGGAAAGTTCCTGGCCGTCTTGTTGGTGAAACAGTGGATGGTGAAGGTCGACGTGGTTACGTACTAACATTACAAGCACGCGAACAGCATATTCGTCGTGATAAAGCGACTTCTAATATTTGTTCAAACCAAGCACTTCTGGCACTTGCAGCTTCAGCTGCAATGACAGCACTTGGTAAGCAAGGTGTTCGTGAGATGGCTACGCAAAATATTGCCAAAACGCGCTATGCGAAAAATGCCTTTGAAGCGGCAGGCTTCACAGTAGCATTCCAAGGTGCACACTTTAATGAAATCGTCGTAAAAACGAATAGATGCGTCAAGGAAATCAATAAAGGCTTAATTGAAAAAGGTATTATCGGTGGGTATCCATTAGGTCAAATTTATGAAGCTTTAAAGCATCATGTGTTAA
The DNA here is from genome assembly GCF_003049605.2 of Lysinibacillus parviboronicapiens. Classification (NCBI taxonomy): domain Bacteria; kingdom Bacillati; phylum Bacillota; class Bacilli; order Caryophanales; family Bacillaceae; genus Lysinibacillus; species Lysinibacillus parviboronicapiens. The sequence goes on along the minus strand of NZ_CP073713.1, from coordinate 3,053,161 downwards.
TTGCTGTAACTGAATTACGCACGAAGGAAGAAATTGATGCACTTGTTGCAGAAATGGGGGCTCTCAATGCATAACGAAAATCAATCACTCATTTTTGAAATTACAAAAGAAGGTCGCGTAGGGTACAGCTTAGAAGCACTTGATGTGCCAGCAGTTGATCTTACAGATTTACTTCCTGCAAACTTAATTAGAGAAGAAGCTGCAGAATTACCAGAGGTTTCTGAGCTAGACATTATGCGTCACTATACAGCACTTTCTCGTCGAAACCATGGTGTAGACTCTGGCTTCTATCCGTTAGGCTCTTGTACGATGAAATATAATCCGAAAATTAATGAAGCCGTTGCTCGTTTTTCTGGCTTTGCCAACGTTCACCCATTACAAGATGAATCCACTGTACAAGGTGCAATGGAACTGCTGTATGACCTACAAACTTCTTTAGTAGAAATTACAGGTATGGACGAAGTCACATTACAACCAGCAGCAGGCGCACATGGTGAATGGACAGCATTAATGATGATTCGTGCCTTCCATGAGGCGAATGGCGAAGGTCACCGTAATAAGGTTATCGTGCCTGACTCAGCACATGGTACAAATCCGGCATCTGCAACTGTCGCAGGTTTTGAAACAATTACGGTAAAATCCGATGAAAATGGCTTAGTTGATATTGAAGATTTACGCAATGTAGTGGGTCCTGACACAGCTGCATTAATGCTAACAAATCCAAATACGCTGGGCTTATTTGAAGAGAATATTATCGAAATGGCAGAGCTCATTCACGCTGTTGGCGGTAAAGTTTACTATGATGGAGCTAACTTAAACGCAGTAATGAGTAAAGCGCGCCCTGGCGACATGGGCTTTGACTGTGTCCACCTGAACTTACACAAAACATTTACAGGCCCACATGGCGGCGGTGGTCCAGGCTCAGGTCCAGTTGGCGTAAAGGCAGATTTAATTCCGTTCCTACCAAAACCTGTCCTAGTAAGAACAGAAGAGGGAACATACCACTTCGACTACGAACGTCCACAATCAATTGGTCGCGTAAAGCCTTACTATGGTAACTTTGGGATTAACGTCCGTGCGTACACATATATCCGTACGATGGGCCCAGATGGCTTAAAAGCTGTAACGGAATATGCAGTTTTAAATGCAAACTATATGATGCGTCGTCTAGAGCCGTTCTTCGACCTACCATATAACCGTCATTGTAAGCATGAATTTGTATTATCGGGTCGTCGTCAAAAGAAACTGGGCGTACGTACATTGGATATCGCAAAACGCCTGTTAGACTTTGGCTACCATCCACCAACAACATACTTCCCACTAAACGTGGAAGAGGCGTTGATGATTGAGCCAACTGAAACAGAATCAAAAGAAACATTAGATGCATTCTGTGACATTATGATTCAAATCGCAAAAGAAGCAGAAGAAAATCCATCTATTGTGCAAGAAGCACCACATACAACAGTCGTATCTCGTCTAGACGAAACACGCGCTGCTCGTACACCAGTGCTACGTTACCAAAAAGCATAATATGCATTGCAATAGAGCTGTTTGAAAAGTATTTATTTACTTATCGAACAGCTTTTTTGTTTGTTTTGTTACACCCTTTTACTTAGCTAGAGTCTCGCGCGAAAGGAAGCCGAACCTGTGCGGAACCTGAGTGGAACCCGAGCGAACGGAGTCCATACCCGAACAATCCGAGCCCATCTTTGAGCGTACTAATCCACCTTTCCGAACGTATCGCCGAGCAACTCGAGCGAAACGATGCCTGCCACTGAGTTTCGCAAGTTCAACCAGTTTATGTCTAGTAATGGGAAATATAATAAAAGTCATGGTTATAGCACTGACAATTGACAAGAAAATTGCTAATATAGAGGAATATATTTATATTAATTACATTAATTTGGAATTTGAACTATGACAATACGCAGTAATTTTGTCATAAAATGTACATATTTTTCAAGATGGATATTGCAAAAAAGGATGGTAGAAGGCACATGAATGCTATTTTGTACGACGTAAGCTTACCAATAAATTGTGTTCTGAAAGATACATATAAAATCAATGAGATCATTTCTTCAAGTAAGTTGTCAATTGTTTACAGAGGAGAAAACCTCGATTCTGGAGAGCAAGTTATCATAAAAGAGTTCTATCCAAGTGAAATTACTTTACGTGACTTAGATAATATAAGCGTGATTAATCGCCTTCCTTCTACAAAGGAAAAATTTGCAGAGCTCAAGGAGAATTTTCTACATGAGGCAGTTCTCTTGCAGCAAATCGTTCATAAAAATATTGTGAGGTACCTCGAACATTTTCAAGAAAACGGGACTATTTATATCGTGATGGAATTTTATGAAGGGATGCTTTTACATCAATATGTAAAAAAATATCAATTGGATAATCGAGATCAGTTGTATAAAAGTATATTTCTGCCGTTAATTGATGCGTTAGATTATCTGCATAACAAAGGCATACTACATCGAGATATTAAACCCAGTAATATAATAATTGATCAAGAAGGAAGTCCGCAGATACTGGATTTTGGTTCAGCTGTATTTTATAAAGCAGCAACGGCACATAAAATTTTTACATCCCCTGGATTTTCTCCGCTTGAGCAATATTCTGACAAAACTCAGCAGGGGGTTTACACAGATATCTATAGTTTAGCGGCAACATTTTACTATGCTCTTACTGACGTTGTACCAATGGATGTATCTCAAAGAGTAATTGAAGATGGTATAAAAAATGTCAGACAGTATAACAAAAAAGTGAGTTTTATAATGGCACAGGCGATCATGTGGAGTCTAACGGTCAACGCAAAAAAAAGATGCTTTTCGCTAAAATTCTTGTTATTGACTATTTTATCTGAGAGTATAGTCATTAAAATAAAGTATTATTTTGACTATAATAATAAATAATTTTACAAAAATAAAGCTATGTAATCATTTTGCAATTTCATAATATTGAAAATTATAACAGCTAGTGGATGCCTATATTGTCATCTAATAGCTGTTTAATATTGTTAAATCAATGTTTCTATTACAATTTAAGTTATTTATTACCACAAAAATTAACATGGTTATTTTTTACTAATAATACATTTATGTAATTTAATTTGAAAAAAATACTATTGTAAATATTGACAATAATTTTTCGTAATGTATAGTTACTTGTGATACATATTGTCACTAGTGTAACGCCCGATATGACTGGATCTTCAGTGAATGCCATTTTACAACTGCATAAACATACTGTACCCTTTGTCGGATGAGGAATTCCAAGGGCTTTCTGTGCTTTTTGGTACCATTTAATTACTATAAAGTATAAAAATAGTGTTTGTTAACTGTGTATTATTGGATAAAAAGTGTTACCACTAATGATTATGTTTTACAAATAGTTACTCAAAATTCATTATAAAGGAGGGATGGCTGTAGAATTTTGCAGCCGAATAAATGGAGATTATCAATCAAACAAACAGAACAATGCTCTTTGAGGAGATTAATCCAGAAAAGCTGGACTTAATTACCCTTGTAGGAGATGTAAAAGGAATTGACAGCCTCAGTGATGAGAAAGTCAAAGAAATCAATCAATATCTTCTAGTAAAAAGCTTCGACGAATTTTTAGATAAGTTTTCTCCTACAGTCTATTCATTCTACAATGCAGCAAATCAAAAAGTGATGTATACATTAAAAAAGCCAGAAGGCATTCAAGATGATTGTATTTCTGAAATCGCAATCGATCAAAATAATGATTTTTTAAAGATGCTATTTACCCTCATCGATACGAAACGCAGCCAGGGCATTACCAATGTTGACTTTAAATTTGAAAATCTATTAGATATGATTTCGCCGAAAAAAGTTATGGACGATATCCGTCAAGTCAGAAAAGAAATTCATTACATGTACGGTGAATATGAAAAATTAGACGACGGTGATCCTAAAAAGCTAGATACCGGGGATAAGCTAAACCTGATGTTTGAAGTAGCAAGTCGCAACTATAACAACGTAATGGCAATGTTGCCATTAGCAATCGAAGATATTAAGACGAGACTGCTACTAGGTGCTAACCAGGAAGAAGATGAATCCGAAAAACTGCAAATTGGCACACTTACTATTGGTGAAACGGGTGAACTAAAAATTATCGAAGCACCTCAAAATACGAATTCTGAACTGATGGTCATTGAAGAAAACAGTAACTATGGTTTAAGTACAGTGTTTGAAGAGGACTATGAATCGATTACAGAATCACCTTCTTCCTATGTGAAAGATTTAGTAGTAAGAACCTTCTCACCATTACCAACAGTGAGAGCAGAATTTGATGTAGAAACAGAGGTACAGAACTACAATACATACTTAGAATTCTATAAAGATGCTAAAGATGAATTTGTAAAGACTGTAAAGCCATTAGTAGAAAAATTACTTGGCGTCAAAATGTATTTTGATCAGTATGCGACAAAAAACAAAGGGATGCAGCCTTCGTTGCTTGTAACTAATACAAAATTAGACATGCTCGTTAAAAGTAATAATATCCCAAGATTGAGTACGTATCTAAATACAGTAAACTCGAAAAATGACTTTACTGACACGGTCTGGTATGGCATTGTGCCATCACTAGAGCTAGAAGCATCTGGAAAGATGAAAGTGAGCAGAGCACGTTTCAAAGGGAATGAGAAAGTTGCCAAGCAAGAAGGTAACACAATGGAATCCCTAACTATGCTGCTTGATACTGTAAAGGATTATAAAGTTCAAATATTCTTCAACTTTATGGCAGAAGAAGAAACAACTTTCAACGGAATAGCAACAGCAGGTATAGATCGACTTATCGATAAATGTTCTGTTCTCGTTCGAAAAGAATTCAGTGAATTTGCAATCCCTTGTCTCCCGAATTTCACAATTATTCCAAAAGATAAATCTGGAGTAGTGATTGATACAAGAATGCAGACAACTGAAAATGGGGCAAAGCTGTCTAAGGAAAAGGAAGATATTTTAAAGCTATGGATAGAGGGTGTCTATGTAGGTGCTAGCTATGTAGCCGCAGGTATTGTGTCTGCATATCAATGTCCAGAATATCTAAAAGAATCTTTCCGAAATGTCAAAAGAAGCTACCCTGGCGTTCGATTTGATATTGAAGCAGGAGATAACTCACTAAGAGCTGTTACAACGATGGCAAAAGAAATCTCAGGTTTTACCAACAATATTAAAGACGCCATTAACAGTAGAAGCTTTGGCTTTGTGTTCTCATCAGAAAACGCTCAGCTTCAGGATAAAGACATTAAACGTATTACCGTGTATAAAGCAAGAAGCCTTGCAATGGAGGAAGACGGATTCGATTCTATTTACAAAACACAAGTTAGTACCTATATCGAACGAATTCTACGTTTCCAATCAGGTGACTTTAAACATGAAAATATTGTTCGTTTCTTTAGTAATAATCCAAGTAGCCAAAAAAGCAAGTGGCTTAATGATAAAGGCTATGTAAACTCGGTTATCCATGATGGAGACGATATCGGCTACATTATTGATGAGAAAACGAGCTTATGTCAAATAGATTTAGTATTTAACGGCAATGTGAAGAACCTTGAAGTCATGATTACAAAAGGCACAAGTGCAGTTAAAGCTTAAGCGACTTTCACCTGCATTTTAAATTTTATCCATTGATGTATTCGTTGGATGTTTAAGATTTATTCATCAATAAATCTTTTAACATAAATATATGAATCTCCTTAAACCTGTACTTGGTGAAAGATTTACATATTTCTCGATGTTTGCTTTAGCCAAACGACGAGAAATTAAGAAAGCTTGAAACATTGCAATTTCACCAAGAATAGATTAAGTGTTGATTCGAAAAAATTCTAGGAGGTAATAAGAATGGGTTTTGTATTAAAAGTAGAAGGATCAGAAGCAATTGAACTAGGGTTAGAAAGTATTATGACGGTTGAGTATGAAACAGATACGCCAGATGACTCAAACGCTCGTTCAACAGATGTTGGAGCAACTTTAAAAATTAAAGGGAAAATCCTTACTGCAACAGATGGCGATAATTCTGATGACACGATGAAATTAGGATTATGGTCATTAGTACCTGCTGAAAAAGCTGACTGTTACCGTAAAGTAACATTAGAAGTTATCTCGGCTGATCAAGTAGTAAGAAAAATTAATTTCCCAAATGCGTTTGTTGTTGACTACACAGAAAGATACGGCGACACAGAAGGTATTGGCGAATTCTTCCTATTCATCAAACAAAAGAAAGACAAAACAGATTTAGCAAAAATCGAAGGCGGCTACGCTGTCTAAATCGTAGTTTGATAGAACACACCAAATTATCTAAGGGACTATATAGTTCCTTAGATAATTTTGAATAATCCTAATACTGGGGATGAAATTTAATGAAAAATCATTACGAAATTCTAGGCGTTAGCAGGCAAGCAACACAAGATCAAATAAAACTTGCATACAGAAAACTATCAAAAAAACATCATCCAGATGTAAGCGGTGGTAACAAGGAATCGGAAAAGATTTTTTTAGAGGTGCAAGAGGCATACAAAGTACTGAAAGACACAGATTCGAGAGAGGCATATGACGCTCGTCTTGATGATGTGAGACAAGATGCTAGTTATACAAATGACAATACGAATAAAACACGTCAGCAATCCAAGGTAAATAAGCAAGATTTTAATATGCATGATATTGAAAAGAACTTCGAGCATTTTTTTGGCTTTAATCCGAAAACGAAAGAAATGTCAGCACAAAATAAATCGGCAAAGAAAAATCCAATAGATACGACGGATTTATTTGAGCGCTTTTTTAATAAATAACAACATATGAACAATTAGTGTGGGGGAGAGTGATAACGTGTATGACATGAAAAATTCAGCCTATGCGCAGAGTGAAAAGAAACAAATGATGTTAAGAATTATAGATATTTTAATTGTTACTATCGCTTTCTTTTTCATTTTATATGTATTCGTAATGAATCAAGATTTTCTGCTGAAAACGATTATTGGATCAATACTAGCGGTCATCATCATTGTTTATGGCTCCATTATGTATGAAACGAAGAAAGTTTTAAATGACATAACGGATACAGACATTCAGAAAATCGTCCTTCTCAGTGAACAAGGGAAGGAAATGAAAGAATGGTCGATAAAAGGAAAAACCTCACTACTTATAGGAAAAAGCACAACAGAACTAGAAGCTGACATCGATTTAAGTGGTACAGAATATGAATCGCTCATTAACTACGAGCATGCTGTGTTAAATTGTGTTTCCGGCATGTGGTACATAGAGGATATTGATTCTGTTAACGGCGTAGGCATTAAGAAATCCAATAAACGGGTTAAAAATAGATTAAAATATGACAATCCATCTCGCATAAATCATGGAGATATTTTATACATAGCAAATACACGTATTTTAGTGAAATAAAGAAAATCTAGATTCGTAACAAAGACGGGGGAAAATGAAAATGAGTTTGATTAGATGTACAAATGGTCACATGTTTAGTTCAAGAAGACATAGAAATATTTGTCCGTATTGCAATGTGATGGTGGAGCAGGAACCAAAGGGTACTAGCCAACCTATCGCTGTAATGGAAGCGGATGATAAAACAATGCCCTATCTTGGAGAAATGGATGGTATTGACCCTGTTACAGGTTGGTTAGTTTGTATTGAAGGTCCTCAAATGGGAAGAGACTACCGCATTTTATCTGAAAAGAACTTTATCGGCAGAGCTGAAGATATGCATATTCGGATTATTGGAGATAATTCCATTTCTAAACGTAATCATGCTGTTATTGTCTATGATCCTAAAAAAAGAAATTTCTATCTCCTGCCCGGCGACGCATCAGGATTAGCCTATCTCAATAATGAAGCAGTCTATACGCCCACAGAGCTAGCGGCATACGATGTTATCCAATTAGGTAGAAGTATGTTTCTGTTTATTCCTTTATGTGGTGTTCACTTTGAATGGGAAAACAACCAGAGTGAGGGATGATGACAAATGGAACAGAAGTTACTGCCATACATAGTTGTACTTGGATTTCTCATTGTACTCATAGGTTTGCTAATCATTAGAAATATTATTGTGAAAAAAGTTGAAACGCGAAAGATTGAAATCGGCAATGGTCAGACAGTTGGTAGACGTGACGAGCAGGATGATTATTTTTCTACAGCTGAAACGAATATTGGAACAATGGCTGTACTTGCAGATGGGATAAGTGGTTTGGCTAACGGTCGAATGGCAAGTACGATTGCTGTCACGACATTTATTCAAGAGTTTATGAAGCTTACTAGTCTAGGAAATATCCAATCCTTCTTTAAGGAAACTGCGATGGCCAGTAATCAGATGATTGTACAAAATCTAAATGGTTCTAATGGGGGCACTACACTCGTGGCTGCAGTTATTGATGAACATGGATTTCTACATTGGGGAGCCGTCGGAGATAGTGTGATTTCAATCTTTCGAAACGGAGAATTTATAGCGATCAATCAAAAGCATATTTTTGAATCTGTATTAAAAGAGCGTTATATCTCTGGGGAAATCTCGCAGCTAGAGGTGCAAGAGAATCCATTAAAAAAAAGGCTTATTAATTATTTAGGGTATGAAGGATTTAAAAATATAGATACTGGAAAAAGTCCAATTAAGCTTCATAGAGGAGATAAGGTATGTCTATTTAGTGATGGCATCTATGATACCTTAACAGAGGTTGAAATGGAAAAAATTCTTTCCCAACAGGCTCCACCCTATGATTTAGCTCAAAATATGATAAAAGCTGTTGAACAAAAGCGCTTAAAAAATCAAGACAATGCCACCATCGTCATTCTAGAAACAACATGGACATAATGCTGATTTATGCGTGATTATTATTGGCTCAGTAAATAAGGAGGATAATCATGAGAAAGGAAAATAGCGATTTCAAAACAAGCTTTCTATCAGAAGCGGGCTCGTTTATGCAGAATAAAGACTATTTTGCCTATGCAGAGCTAGACGATGTTGTCTGCTGGGTGGCTGTAAAAGGACTAGATGCGGATCAGGAAATCAATAGTGCAGAGTTAGCGGCAAAGGGTATCCTTGAGAAATTTATGGAAAAACCATCAATGTCTAAAAGGAGCATTAAAAAATATATAAAAAATGCGCAAAACTTACTACAAGCGCAAAGCTTAAGAGTAAGACTGAAAGCAAGCATCGTCGTCGTTGTATCAGATTATTCCAAAATGATTTGTGCAGTGGCAGGGAATACAAGACTCTATCATTTTCGAAATGGCCTATTGACCTATAAAAGCAGTGATCAAAGTCTAGCACAAGAGCTAGTGAATGACAGGAACAGTTCATTCGATATTAGCCAACATGATGAACGAACGAATCTGTTAAATTATCTTGGAAAGCCGAATAGCTTTCAACCTTTCGTTTCGAATAAGATCAAGCTAATGGATGGCGACGTATTGCTACTTTGCACATCGGGATTATGGGAAGAAGTTAGTGAAATTGAGATGGCAGACGCATTAGAGGGCGCCAAGGAACCCGAGCAATATACAGATCTATTGGAGGAAGTACTTTTAAGTAGGCAAAAAAAAGTCGTCAATAACTACACAATAGCATCTATTTTCGCTAATAAGATTTATCAGGAAACAAACAAGAAAAAAATGAAATACATTAAGATGATTGTAGCTGCCCTCATCGTAGCATTAATTGTTGGAGGAAGTACGATCTTTTATCAAGCAAAACAAGCAAAAAAATTAGCAGAATTGACAGTAGAGATGAAGGAGCATGAAAAGACCGGTAACGTTAATTTTCAGGATGGAAATTATGCGGATGCTTTACTGGAATATAGCGAAGGCCGAAATGCCGCCAAGAAATTGAAAGATCCTATACATAGAAATTTACTAGCTAGAAAGTTAAGAGTGACGCAGCTGATTATTAATGGCGATAAGGCAGCTGAGGCAGGGGAATTTACTGACGCAATGGCGCATTATGAGAAGGCCAAAAAGGAAGGCAAGCTTATTAAAAGCTTCGGCAAAGAGGTTATTGAACAACGAATTGCCAATATGGATTCCATTGTTCAAATTGTTGAGGGCATAAAGGATGGCGATTTTAGATTTGAGGCAGAGGACTATAATGGCGCACTAGAAACCTATCAAAAAGCACGAAAGAAGGCACTTGCGATATCCTTTACTGGTGAACCTCAAATAAAGGTCAAGATTGAAGAAACAGAAGAAAAAATAGCGGAATTGAAGAAGGCACAGAAGGAATTGAAAGCGGAAGGATTAGAAAAAAACGGCGATCAAAGCTATGCACGACAACAATACTTGCAGGCAATCGAATCCTATACACTTGCGCAAGAAATCTATCAGGAGACAGATTTACTCGCGAAGGTTTTAGGTCTCGAACGTAAAATCATGAATGCCAATGACAAGTTAAATCCGGTTCCTCAAGCACAAACAGCTGATACAGCAGCGAGTGGAGCGGAACCGCCAATGGATGAGGCGACAGCGGCCGATCAGCATTCAGATACTGAGAAAGAAGGAAAGTAAAGTGATAAAAGAGCTCATGTTTGAACGGTTACGTAAAATAGAAAATCTAGAGCAACGTCAACTGCTAAAGGATATTGTCAGTGGCGTCTTTGTCAATTTAGTCGATTATCAGGATGAAATGAACAAAAAGCTTGAGGAGCGCATATTCAACGAAATGGAAGATTTGGAGAATAAGCACGATATTTTTGTAACACTCAGTTCAAAGGAAGATGTCGATCCCATTCATGATTGCTTATTCCCTATGCTTCCATCTGATCTTGAACGGAAACAAATTCATATTGGAAAAATGCTTGAAGCACTTAGGAAAAATGAAACATTTGTCCTGCTCACATTATTTTTACAGTGTGATTCTAGACAAATCCAGCAGTTACTTACGCAGCAGCGCTACTTTGCTGGCAAACTTTTAACGACGCAAGGACAAGTCGACATAAAGGTAAGTCTTCAAAAGAATACAACTTATTTGGAAGAGATAGACAAGCTATATCCCATTTTTCAAATAAATGGCCTACCGTGGAAAACCATCAATCACCCCTATGCCCATAAATTTTTTGATGTGGTTCTCATCGATAGCCCTCCTTTAAACGAAGATGCCGAAATTATTGAATTCACCATGGATTTACAAGAATTTGAGCATAAAAAACGTCTGGATATGGTGCCGCTATGGAATATTGAAAGACATGCGGTGAAGAATGTAGGATTCCCCACCCCAGCCGTCGATAAAGTGAATTATGAGCATGTTCTTTCCCTTCGAAAGACCGGAAGTCACCATGGCTATCTCGTAGATACACAAGAGGAAAATGTACGTTATGTGAAACGCTTAGAAAATGAAATAACCATTGTTTCACCACAGGACAAATCCGGTATTTGGCAATTATTAAAAATAGCGCAAATAGAAGAAGAGAAAATTGGAAAACTGAATTATCCACTTGTCTCTAATCGCAGAACTGATCGTTTTATGCACAAGTATGCAAGTAAATATTCAGCCAATGTGAAAACAAAAGGTGAAATCATAAGACTTGTCAATTCCTTTGAAATTGCTGAAAAGATAGAGCTGGCAAATGTAGAAATAATGGAATCATTCCAAGGAACAAGCTTCAGTCATTCTACAGATCCGTCCTTATTAGATGTAATAGGTGAAAAAAGCAACAAAAAAGTCATGCTGTTGCAATTTATAGCTAAAGAGGAAAAAAGTTTTATTTCAAATGATATTTTAAGCTTCCTTGTTTCGGAAGTGCAAAGACATTTCTTTGAATATAGATGCAAAGGTATATGGCTATGAATTATATTTGGGATTTGCTTATTAGAGCCGAGGACGAGGGCTTTGCGAAAAAGGATATCCAGTTTCATCTTGCCAAAGACTTTTCACCCTATATGGAACTTAGCCCACAATTATTGAATGCACAACAGCTAGAACAGCAGGTCGAAGTAAATCCCTATTATCGATATTATGAAATCTTTAAAAACCTATTTCATCCAGATAACGTGAATGATTTAGAGCTAAGGCAGTATTTCTTGGATTTTGTGCTGCATTTTCTGGCAGAAATCGATCGAATGCAAGGCATGAATAAACGAGAGTTCTCGATACAATTCATCCTCAGAGAAATCGACGCAAATGTATTTGGCAATACGGTGAGGGACAACATGCATGCATTTACAAAAAAGGAAAAAGAGATGGTCGTGCTAAATATTTTAAGGCTATATCAAACAGGTGATGAAATTTACTTGTTAAAGGATACGATGAAAAGGCTTTTTTCACATTGCATGATTTATGTTAAATCGGAGGAACAAGATGAGCTACTTCTATATATTGGCCAAAAGAAGTCAGCGTTTAACGAGATGAAAGTACGACTTGTTCAAGAAATCTTCCTACCAGTGAACTTTCAAATGGAGGTTTATTGGCAAAATCACTTTGGCATAATTGGTGCAGAGGAAACAATGAAGCTGGATCGCATAGCCCTTTACTGAATAGAGCGGAGGAGGATTCAGGATGAATAAATATTCGTATAAACTGTATGCAAATAAGCGCTATACAGAAAAGAAATATATGACATTTACACGTGTGGAATTAATGGAAATGACAACCTTCCAGCTTAGAAATATTTGCTCTAAGGAAAAGCTTGTCACAGGGCTCATTAATACACTAACAAGAGATCAGCTAATTCAGACCATATTAAGATACAGAGGTGCTGAAGAAAATCTTCTAATTAAAGAGAACAAAGATGGGGGCTTTGAACGAGTTGAAGCCGCGATGCAAACCTATTTAAAAACGCCTCTTTCTGACAATGGTGAGATAAAAATCCCTGCGAAAATGAGCCTTTATCAAGGAATGAAAATCGATAAGCCAGACCAGTATCTTGTAGAAACAGGCGGTTTTCTTGTGGAGTCCAATGTACTGTTAGTGAATGAACAGTTTGCGCTTTGCGGAATTCTTAACCTAATAAAAGATGACCAGTATCCGAATCGTTACTATCTTGCAGCTGAGCAAGCAATCGGCATACGGGAGACAAAAAATAAAAACTACAGCTGTATTTTCTTAAGAAAGCAAGATTCAGAGTATATTTACAAGTCTTACTATCAAGAGAACCCACTGCCACCGACAAATCTTCATTATTATAAAGTGCCATTACCAGATTTGGAAATCAAACAGTTGGAAACGACCAATGCCATTCTGGCAATCGATTTTGGAACGACGAATACAACGGCAGGTGTTTATTTAGATAGTGATTATGTTACCTCGCCATGTAGTCATGATTTATTAAACCAAAGAATTCAGTTAAATAGCATCAACTTTGTAGCGTTCCCAGACCCACTTCATCAAAATGAATGGATTGAAGTAGTGCCGACCGTTATGACCGTAGCAGATTGCTCGAATCCAGATCAAGTAAGCTATCATTTTGGCTACGAAGCGTTAAAAGTGATGAAAAAAAATAGCTATACAACGCTTGCAACAAAATTTCAGGGCATTAAACGCTGGGTCAGTAATTATGCAAAGCTGGAAGAAGTGATGGATGCAAACGGTAACACGGCACTTGTTCCACGAAGTCAAATTTTAAGAGAGTTTGTGCTGTACATTGTCCGCATGGCGGAGCATCAATTTAAATGTCGATTCAAGCACTTGCACATTTCAAGTCCCGTAAAGCTGAAAACACAATTTCTTGATATGTTTCATGTTATTTTGCCTGAATATCAAATTGAATCACAACATGCACTCGATGAAGGGATGGCTGTGCTCTATAATACCATCGCGAATCAAATAGAGAATAATAGCTTTACGGATGGCAAGGAATACAAAGCACTGGTCATCGATTGTGGAGGCGGTACAACCGACCTTTCTTCCTGTAAGTTCCAAATCGAGGATGGACATATCTCTTATAAAATTGATATTCATACAACTTACGAAAATGGAGATACCAATTTCGGTGGCAATAATATTACATACCGTATTTTTCAGTTTATGAAAATTGTTTTTGCGAATTATTATAGTCGGGGTAAGAGTGCCTATGATATCGATACATTAATCGATATTCCGGGCAAGGATATATATAGACATGTCGATGATTTTGGTGTGGAAGCAGTCTATGAGCAATTCGAAACGGCCTTTCGTGAAGCCGAACACATTATCCCTACTCGTTTTAAAGAATATGAAAATCGAACGCGCGATGAATACTTGCGTGTACGAAATAATTACTATTTCTTATGGGAAATGGCAGATGAGATGAAGAAGGAATTCTTCCGAAAGACAGGGATTTTAAGAAGTCGTTTTTATTCAGAAAATGATCTGCATCAAGATAGTGATATAAACGTAACAGCAGTGGATCGCTGGTGTCTGTCACTTCTCGAAAACAATCAATTCAAAGATGTCTACGACTATCCTAATGTCTATTTCAATATTAAGGAAATTAATCACCTTATTAAGGCTGATATTTATGATATTGTCAGAGAGTTTTTAGAGGAGTTTTATGAAAACGGCCTTCTTGGGGAATATTCGATTATTAAGCTAACGGGTCAATCCTGTAGAATCGATGCCTTCCGAGAGGCATTAAAGGAATTTGTACCAGGACGAAGCATTGAATTTAGGCAAAAGGCTGAAAATGTTGGAAAGGTACCGGAGTTAAAGCTTGCTTGTTTACGAGGCGCACTCCGATATTTAAATGCCAAGAAGATTGGCATGATCGAAACCAATGTAACCAACCATGCACCAGTAGTGCCTTATGCTGTTAGTGCCTTTACGCATAACCGTCAGGAAAAGCTGCTCATCAGCAGTCTAGAGCGACTAAACCAAATTCACGGTACGATATCACGTCCATGGGGTGTCACGGAAGTTGAATTTTACCTCAGCGGCAGTGACAACCATACAACACATAAATACATTTACTTTAATCGACAAGAAGATTTTGTTTCAGTTCTTTATGAGAACATCGCTGCCTACTATCAAGATAAAATTCCACAAGATGAGACGGATTCCATCGTTAATGGCGAAGTAAAATTCTTTGTATTTGCAGGAGAAGATCATTGGGGCTTCCATGTAGTACCTGTAGCGAGAAGAGAAGAGCAACTATTTATAGGGAAGAAAGATTTCTTTGCCTTTGAAACAGATTTGTCTGAACTGGATTTCTTTGATGGATTAAAGTAAGTCACATTTAGATGAGAGGGGTGAACGACAGAGTGTTTGCCAATCAATATCCGCATTTCCAAAAAGGAAGGATTTTAAAGCGAGAAATGCTTGAAAATCTTCGTGATTATCCAAGAGACTTTCTCGATTTGTATTTTAAGGATTATTCAAATGGCATAATCACTGGGGTTAATGTCCTTATAGCTGAAACATCGCTCATTATTACCCAGGGAATTGTCAAGTATAACGATCATCTCTATATACTCCATTCAGATTACGAGCTGCCCTATCATGCAACAGGGCATGAAACGATGGTGAAAATAAAATTTGCCGAAGAAGTAAATGAATTAGATTTTACATCTTTCACAACGCAAATTGTTCTCGATGATTCGGTGGAAATGGCTAAAAATGAGCTGGAATTAGGTCGCTTTAAATTAAAACCAGGGGCTCAGCTTCGTTCACAACATGTCGATTTTCACGATTTAGCTACTGAATATAATACGGTCAATTTTATTCACTGTCAGTATGCAGGTGTACTAAAAAGTACATGTCATCCAATCATTTTACAATTTTTTGCGCGCGAGCTTTTGAAAAATAGACCTTCAAATGCCTATGATATAGCTTTTGCGCTGCAATGTTTAAATCATGACCGTGTGCAACGGGATGTCATCGACTTTTACGTAAGCAATCGACTAGGGTTGGAAGACCAAGCGTATACAAATGTACAAATTCATAAATATTTAAGTCGTATTTTAGTGGAAGCAAAGGGCGGCAGTCGTCAGGCAGGACAGACTCTAGGACGCCCAAAGCGCATGATTGTCGACTAATAATGAAAGTCTGTAAGTGATAAAACGTTCAAGAAAGGGAAGGTGAAACAGGTTGAAATTTTTAGATGAAAAGATACTTGCACTTAGAAATGAAATGCGGGAACAAGAAAAGCATGAATTAGCCCAAAAGGAAGCGGCTTTACAAGAAAATAAGCCGGAACCTCAACAGGAGGAACAGCAGGAGCTACAAGCAATTGACCTTTACCAGGACTTTGTAGATATTGATGGTGAAGATGTTCCAGTCATCGACCAAGCTTTATTGAATGGGAAAATTACGTTACGAATGCCTAAGCTATTTTCCATCATGCTACCTGAATTAGCATCTCTCAAATACCCTTCGGAACGTAGGCCGAATATTATTTATACAGATGAATCGACAACGATCAATCTAGCCTTCAACATGACACCACATGTTTTAACAGAAACAGGGGTTGCTGAGTTTCAAGAAAACATGATTGACGTTCTCGAAAAAGCCCAGCCATCAGCGGAATGGTTAGACACAGATGTGATAGAAATTAATGACAAAACAATTGGCTTTATCGAAGTGATTACACCTGCTATAGATGGCGATATTTTTAATTTAATGTTCTTTGCTTCTATAGATGGACAAGCGCTCATTGGTACGTTCAATTGTATGGAGGAGGATCTTGAGGATTGGCGTCCTATCGCAAGGGCGATGATGGAAACCTTGCAATTTACTCCTAATGGAATGAATGGAGGGGCACAGTAATGAGCGTATCCGTCACAGCGTATCACAATTTACAGGTCTTACCTTTTGAGCTAGTCAGTCTCCAAGAGCTTACACTGACAAAGAAAATGAATGAGCATGCCACATTACGCTTTACTGGTATTGTGCCTGAGGAGATCAGAGATAAATACGTCGAAATGACTGAAGCCAACGCAGCCATTGCAGTCAATCAATTGGATCATCAAGGAAATCCCATTCCTTTATTTAAAGGTGTGATTTTAAGCATAAAAGTGAGCGCAGTTCGAGATATTTACTATCTCGAAGTAGAGGCTGCCTCAAACAGCTATCAACTTGATATTAAAACGAAAAGTCGCTCCTATCAGCACAAAGATATGACCTACGCATCCTTGTTCCAACTAATGAGTCCCGCTTACCCTGGCCTCGATATTATTGATGAAGCAACAAAAGGCGGTAAATTAGACAAATTTACGATGCAATACCTGGAAACAGATTGGCAATTTTTAAAAAGACTTGCCTCTCGTTTTAACACGGGGTTAGTACCTGCGGCGACCTTCGATAAACCGAAATTTCATTTCGGTGTTCCTGCTGGTAGTGCGAAAGGTAAGCTTGCAGACTATCACTATACAACAAGAAAAAAACTAGCAGACTATCTTCTCTATACAGAGAACGGTAATGAAGGTATGGAAGAAAATGATTTTCTTTACTATGAGGTGGAGACGGACAAAGTTTTCAATATTGGGGATCATGTATCGTTTAATGAACAAACCCTCTATGTAGCTGAAGCATCCACGTCCATGAAGGATGGACTGCTAAAACATATTTATAGCCTTTCAACAAAAAAGGGCATGAACAAAAGCGAAGTCTTTAATCAAGCTATTTCTGGTCTGTCCATTGAGGGTAAAGTGCTTGAGGTCGCTAAGGATCATATCAAGGTCCATCTAACTATCGATGAAAAACAAGATAAAGAAAAAGCACATTGGTTCTTGTACTCGACTGGCTATACAGCTGAGGGGCATAGCGGCTGGTATTGTATGCCTGAAATCAATGATTATGTCCATGTATATTTCCCGAGCCATAAAGAAGAAGAGGGGCTTGCAAGTAGCTCGATTCGCAAAAATTTAGATAGTAGTGCAACGAATAAGCTCGATGATCCTTCTACTAAATACTATCGAACGGCCTTTGGCAAAGAAATTAAGATGAGCCCAAGCGAAATTGTCATTACGGCGCAGGATGGCGATATTTTTATCCGCTTAAATGAAGAAAGCGGCATCGAGATTTTTAGCAAGAAGGACATTAAACTTATTTCAGCGGCAGATATTTCTGTCAATGCCAGTAAGAAAATTCTTTTGTCCGCGGAGGAAGAAATTTCATTAAAATGCAAAGAAAGTAAAATAACGATGGATGGCAATGTCCAGATTTTCGGCAAAGAAGTCAAGGCAAATTAACAGCCGTATAGGAGACGTTCTGACCAAAAAGAAAGCAGGAGACGTATATGCAAGCACAGGAAATTTTACAGCATTTTTATGAAACCGAAGTAGAAAAAAGACGATTGAAGTATTTATTGGCATTAGAAGATTTTTTTCAAGCTTCTAAAGATGAGCTTGCAGAAGACTTTCAAAAATCTTTTCAAAACATTTGTCTACAGTTGCAACAACAGCAATCCCAGCAACAAAAGGGGCCAATCGGACATTTCACTTTTTCCATGCTACGAACAGAGCTTCTAGAGGGGCAGCATCGTTACCTAGTGGAGGGCACGGATGAAGAATGGTTTTTTGACCTCCACCCTATTTTAGCGAGCTATGATGCAAACTGGGCATTTCGTTTTTTAGAGCAGTTCATAGCAGAGCTAACTATGTACAGCAAAACATTCATGGGCGCGATTACACTGGCAGAGATAGAGCGCATCAAGTTACAGGAAGCCACTCTTTTTCATCAGTATGTCATTAGCCTTGCAAGATATGCACTGCCTGACATCATTAGATGCCCACAATACATAGCACTTGAAAGAGCTGAAACTTTGGAAATTCGTATCGGCGAGTATATGGATATAAATGAAGTTGTTTATAGTGATGATTTCTCCAAGAAAGATACGGAAGAAATTAAGGCTTGGCTCGCCCAAAAACTAGAGGACGAATATCCGTATGAGGTCTTTAACAATTTAGATTTATCCGCAGGCAACTATGAAAGCCTCGATGTTCGCTATGCATTTTTCAAAAAAACCAATTTATCGCATAGCCATATGCGAGGTAGTCTGCTGATTGGCGCTAACTTACATGCTAGTCAGCTGATGGCAGCAGATTTAAGCTTTAGCGCGATACATGAAGCGGATTTCAGCAATAGCCAGCTACAGGGGGCGAATTTCCAACAGGTGCAAGGGGCAAGCGGTCTTGCTAATCGAGAGAAGTGGGAAATGCCAGGTTATCTTCCAGTACGCTTTACGGAAGCCAATCTAGAAGGGGCGAACTTCGAGTTGGCTAATTTACGAGGGGCTTGTTTTATCGGGGCGAAGCTAAAAAATACTGATTTTGCAGGTGCGAATTTAGAGCGGGCTATATTCTCGCAGGAAGCACGGGAGCATCTGAAGCTTGATCCGTTTCAAGCCGCAAATGTCATTTGGAAGTAGATGTTGTAAAAAGGAGCCTATAGAAGATGAACTATTTTATTCTATCCCAGGATGATCGTATCTCGAATGCTGTAGAACCAATTGGTCTATCCCAAGTCATCAAAAAAGAATTATTAACAGTGGAAAGAATGGAGGAATTGGAGGACATTGATCGTCAATTCCCAATTTTAAATAAGCATGACAATGACTATATCGATTTTATCGCAAAGCCTATTGCTCTATTAGCAGACCCTGTTAAACAATTAGTCGAAAAATACGAACCTCGACTACCATTCAAACCGGTAATTTTAATGGAACAGGCCAAGTTAAAACAGGTGTTATATTGGCTCATCATTCCACCACAAGTGGCTTGTCTTTCAGCTCAAACAGAGTTCCATCTAGATGGAACTTTGAAAAAATTGGTTATCGATGAGGCGTTAGCTGCCCCGTATACCATCTTTAAAATTGAGGGTATTAAAGAGGATTATCTCATCGTTAATATCGAGCTCGCAGAAAGCATACTGCGCCGAGCTTTTCGAGGCATTCGCTTGCTAAAGGTGCAAACTGAGGGAACATGGAACGCGACGTTTAGTGGAACAGATTGCAGTATTTCATATAACTAGATTTGGAGAGAAGTAATTATGAAAAGCAAATGGATTTCAGTTATGTTCGCAGCATTAGTACTAGCAGGCTGTGGCTCAGATGAAGCTGAAAAAGGTGAGAAAAAAGAACAAGTAGCTGGACAGGAAAGCGCAGCTAAAGAAAAAGTAGATAATAGCAAAGCGAATCTCGCTAAAATTTTTGCAGAAGGGTCATACAAAGCGGATGTTATGGCAATCGGTCTACCTGCAGATTTAAATGAAAAGATGGAAAAAATCACAGAAACTATGCAGGCGTCTCTTGCAAAAAATGAAGCATGGTATTTAGAGACAGTAAGTGGCTTAGCTGAAGGCGAGATTCTGCCCTACGATGAAAAACTAGGCATTACAGAAAATGAGTACAAGTTTTTACTAGAGGCAAATGAACACTTCCAGCTTGGAAAAGTTGGTGAAAGCGACATCACCATTACAACAGTTGATGAACAGACAACAGTACAAAATCCTACAGCTTCCATTGTTAAAGAGCTGACAATTAGTGCGGATGGCAACACGCTAACAAGCGATTTAGGTGACTTAACATATGTAGAGGAAATCGTAGCTTCTGATGCACAAAAAATTACAGGCAGATGGAACGGTCATTTCTATCGTATGGGTGGAGAAAATACAAAACAGGTCTTACAAATTTCAATTGGTCAGCTAGAGGATAGCAAGAAAAAAGTTATTTATACAGAGTTGTTTGAGGAAGGACAAGAGAAAAAAGAAGAAATTCTAATGTTCTGATACAAGGTACTATAAATTTTCTAATCAAAGTCTAGGCATTCACTCCACACGTTTGAGTTCTGTTTGTTAAGCAAGTAAAGAAACACTTCAAACGGACGCGAATGCACGATTCATATAGAAAGGAAGGTTCTCGATGGCAGACGAAATGCAAACAAAGGGCGACGAGCAGCGCAGTTATGTAGTAGCAGGCGCCAAATTATCATGCTCTCAGGGAGATCAAACAAGTAGTTTACAGATGCCCGTAAGCCACGGCGTTTACGTGAAGAACAAGGCACAGATGAATACGATGGATTTTAAACCGGGTGTCAATATTCAACCCTTTGGTTTATGCCAAACATTATCCAATCCAACGGTCGCAGCAGCTACAGCAGCGAATAACGGTGTCCTGACACCAATGCCCTGCACACCTGTTATCACGATGCCATGGATTAATGGCAAAGCAGATCAGTTGATTGAGAAATCCCCCGCACTAATCAATCAATCTATCAATATGTGCCTCTATTGCGGGACCATTAAAGTAGAAGATGACGGTCAGGAATAAGCCGCCATCCCCTGAGGAAAGAAGGGAATTCATGTGAAGACGTATGAGGAAGTGATTGGGTACGGAGAACTCGATCTCGTATCCCCCTATGAAGTCCAGACGTTGCATGATATCAGCCTGATACAAACCGTTAATGACCATGCAAGGTTATCCATTACGGGAATCATCCCCGAGGAAAAGAAAGATAGTTGTCTGCAGCTTGCTAGTAGTGCAGATCGTATAGAGCTCTACCAAAAGTACAATGGCCAGCGCGTGCGCCCACTTTTTAAGGGACAAGTAACCGAAGTGGCGGTTCGTATGGTGAGAGGCGTCTATCAAATTGAATTTGAAGCTGTGTCGTCAACATTCACGTTAGATTGTAAACGAAATGCGCGTTCCTTCCAACACGATAAGCTGACGTATAGTAAAATGCTTGAGCAAGTGCTCGCTGCTCATCCCGGAGCGGACGTCATAGATACGGCGTCAAAGGCTACTCCTATCAAGCAGTTTATATTACAATATAAGGAGACAGATTGGCAGTTCTTCCAGCGTATGGCCTCTCATTTTCGGACAGTACTGGTACCCGCAGTAGATGCCGATACGCCCAAGCTATGGTTTGGTCTGCCGGAAGGACAAGTAGAAAAGCTGTCCGCTACTAGCTATACCATCGCTAAGGATCGCTCCATCTATTTACATACGCTACACAATGACACCGAACGACCGATGGAGGAGCGAGATACGGTATCGTATATAATTGAATCGAAAAAAACATTAGCACTCGGTGACCGTGTCCTTATCCAAAATAAGGAGCTAGTCGTGGCAAAGTCCATTGCCCACATGCAACGAGGAGTTCTTACTTATGAATACCATTTACTGTCGGAGGCAGGAATTCGCCAAGGGAGACTCAGCATTCCCTCCCTTCCAGGCACAGCGATTGAAGGGACCGTATTAGAGGTAAAGAAGGATCAAGTGCGACTGCACCTAGCCATTGATGAGGCGCAAAAGAAGGAAGAAGCCACGTGGTTTTCACTGGCTACGTCGTATACAGCCGAGGGTCATAGCGGTTTTTACAGTCCACCGGAAATCGGCGATAGTGTCCACCTTGCCTTCCCGAATCACCGAGAGGAAACAGCAGTCGTTCGTCACAGTGTTCGCAAAGGCGGCGATGCCAACCCTAAAATAGCCGATCCCAAAACAGCTTATTGGGGCACACCAAAAGGCAAAGACATGAAACTCGACCCACAATCTGTGAGCTTTACCGCCAAGGAAGGCGCCGTTTTCCTGCAGTTAAACCAGGACAGCGGAATTGAGGTGCATAGTAACCATCCGCTTACACTAAAGGCCAATGACAATATTACCTTTGGGGGTAAAACCATCTCCATAAGCGCCTCAGAATCCATGCGCTTAACCTGTGGCTCCTGCAGTATCGTGCTCGATGGCATTACCGATATGCAGGGACAAGTTGTTGAAATGGAGGGCTCCGTCAAGGCGCCTGTTCCGGCATCTAGTGCATCCGAAGAGGGGAACGGAGATGACCTTGAATCCGCTCTCGACGTCATGGGCATGATTCCCCTCGCAGGGGGTGGTGCGTAATGGCGAAGAAAGGCAAAGGTGGGAAAGGCAAGGGCTTCTTCGGAACAATAGGCAGTTTTCTTGGGAGTATCCCAGCTGTCGGCAAAGTCAAGAACGCCGCCAAGTCTGTAAAAAAGAAAATCAAAAATACGAAAAAGAAACTAAAAAAAGCTATAAAAAAGGCGAAGAAAAAACTAAAGAAAAAGCTCAAGAAAAAGATTGGGAAAGTATTTACAAAAGCCAGGAAGCTTAAAAATAATC
Source organism: Lysinibacillus parviboronicapiens (assembly GCF_003049605.2). NCBI lineage: Bacteria > Bacillati > Bacillota > Bacilli > Caryophanales > Bacillaceae > Lysinibacillus > Lysinibacillus parviboronicapiens. Next base: position 3,030,150 of record NZ_CP073713.1, on the reverse strand, counting down.
TATCCAAGAGTAAAATGGTGAAGAAGTTTAAGCGGGCTGCCAAGAAAGTAGTACTTGCAACGAAAAAGGTTGCAAGTAAAGCGAAAAGTACAGCAAAAGCGGTTACAAAGGCAGTTACGCAGACAGCGAAGAAAGTGGCAACAGCAGTTAAGTCGATTGATGTAAAACAAGCGATATCAACCGCCGTTGATTTTATCCCGATTGTAGGCAATGTCAAGGCAGCCTACGAAGTAGTAGTCGGGAAAGACCCATTCACTGGAAAGAAATTAGCGCCATGGGAACGAGCGGTATCAGCAGCAGCCATCGTAGGTGGACCGGCAGTCAAAGGTGCGAAGCACGCAGCAAAAATTGGGGGATCAGCAGTCAGTGGTATTGCTAAGGCTGGAAAAAAAGGAGTCCCAACTAAAGCACCAGCAGCACCACCGAAAGCAACAAAGCCACCTGCTAAGCCAACAGAAACAAAGAAACCGAGCAAGAGTACACCACCAGTTGCTGCGAAACCAAAAGCAACACCGGCACCGACGAAAGCGACAAAACCACCTGCCAAGCCAACAGAAACAAAGAAACAGAGCAAGAGTACACCACCGGTTGCTTCGAAACCAAGTGCTACACAGGCACCGCCGAAAGTGACAAAACCAGCAGCGGTAAAAGGGCCGAGTAAGGATACTCCTTCGGATAAGGTGAAATATTATAGAGTTCAAGGCGGTAGCGGTGACAATGCTAGTTTCAAAAGAATGAATGTAAATGATGATGGAACTATAAGTATAGCGACTAAAAATTCGAATCTAAGCGTAAGCGCTGAAACAATGGAGCATGCTGAATACTTCCATAGAAAAAGAGGTGATGATTCTTATATTATTGAAATGGAAGTCGATGTCTGGTTCCATGATATAGTTAAGGAGTACGCAATTAAACAGAAAGATTATAAAACTAATCCACTTAATCAAGGAAAAACTGCTCCGAAAATTGTTGATCCTTCTAAACCAGGTTTTGCCATGGAGCTTCCACCAATTTGGCATGATTGGCTTGAAGAATATGTTACAAATGCTAAAATCATAAAATAAGGAGTGGAATAAAGTGAAGTGCGAACCTAATTTTCCAGATTATGTAATAGTTTTGGTGAAAGTTAATAACTCTTTTCATTGGTATGTTACTGAAAAAGAACTCTGGATTTTGAATTTGTTAAAGTTAGATAATGCTTTTAGAAAAAAAATGAATGAGCCGATAGTTGATGAGACAGTTGCTGAAGATGAACGAAGAGGTTTTGAGCTGCTTGATGAGACTAATATTTTAGATTTTATGAAAGTTATTAAAGACTTTAAAGTGGATTCCCAAGAATTAATAGATTATTATAAAGTACTTGAGAACAAGGAATTCAGTAGTAGAGAAATATTGAAGAAAATATCTTTCTTTATAGATTTTGATAAAAAATGTTTTTATTCATTTTTCCTAGAACCGGGTTCCTATGAGGAATATATCCCTAAGGGATGGGATGGAATATTATCGAATGACATTGGAAAATTTCTTTAGTGTGATTTTTTTGTTGTATAGAATGGAGGATTATATTGAAAACAAATATTAATGTATTTGAAGATGAATATTCAAAGGAAAATAGTAATGAGGTAGTAAAAGCCGTTACGATAGTGATTGATGGGGAGTTTAAACAGATTGTTGATACAATTCAATCTGTTTCTAAACAGTATCCAAATAATATTGAGATTATTTCCAATGCATTAATTTATGGAATTAATAAAATGGTACTTGAAGGGAAGAACAAGAAATGAATGATTTCTATATTTTTGAGGATGAGTTGGCCTTTGAAGGAAGTTCTGAAAATGTAAAAGGAATAAGAATTATGATAGATGGAGATTTTAAACAAGTATTAGATAAACTTAAAGAACATCATCCAAATTGTTCTTCCTATTCTGAAATAGTCGCATTAGCAGTTACAAATGGTATTACTGAAATAATTCAAGAAATAAAAGCAAATAGTTAGTGAGTATCTTAAGATACTTGCATTAGATTAAATTTCAAAGCTTATTCCTACTTAAAATAAGGAGGATTAAGCTTTTTGGCTTTTTTTGAAATCAATTGTCTATATTACAAATAAAGTTGTCAGAGAACATTCCTTATTTCCATATGGAGATTTAGAGTTTTTTTATGGGGGGACATGGGAAAATTGGATCAAGTAAATTCTCATTTTCTAAGGTAACAGAAATATTATTAAAATTATTGATTATTGAGCTTGAAAATAAAAGTATTAATCAAATAGAGAATTTAGCTAAGATTGGTCTGTAGTTTAAAATATGCAACGAATCAATCATTTTAAGAAATTTAAGTTATTTGCAAAAGGCTGAACAGAGATCTGTAGTAGCCTCTAGTAGTGACATTAGACGATGGAATAATCCAATTGTTTAATGTCTTTTCCTATCATTGATAGAATAGAATTAACCGTTAGACTACCATATTCACTTATTTTATCAAATGACTAACCGTAGTATTAGCCATTTTATGAGCACCTCTATTAATGGATAATTAATTTTATGGCAATAGCGGAGGAAAAGATGGATATATATGAACAATTAAAGAAATACACAGATTATTCGCTAGAATTATCAAAGGAAGAATATAATCTTTTGAGCACAGAGGAATCCCTGCACTTCACGTGCGGGTCTAGTAGCCTCGTCCTTGATGGCATTACCGATATGCAGGGACAGATAGTTGAAATGGAGGGCTACATCAAGGCCCCTGTTCCAGCTATCTGGTGCATCCGAAGAGGGTAACGGAGATGACCTTGAATCCGCTCTTGACGTCATGGGCATGATTCCCCTCGCAGGGGGTGGTGCTTAATGGCGAAGAAAGGGAAAGGTTTCTTCGGCTCGATAGGCAGTTTTCTTGGTAGTATCCCAGCTGTCGGCAAAGTCAAGAATGCCGCCAAATCTGTAAAAAAGAAAATCAAAAATACGAAAAAGAAACTGAAAAAAGCTATAAAAAAGGCCAAGAAAAAACTAAAGAAAAAGCTCAAGAAAAAGATTGGGAAAGTATTTACAAAAGCCAGGAAGCTTAAAAATAATCTATCTAAGAGTAAAATGGTGAAGAAGTTTAAGCGGGCTGCCAAGAAAGTAGTACTTGCAGCGAAAAAGGTTGCAAGTAAAGCGAAAAGTACAGCAAAGGCGGCTACAAAGGCAGTTACGCAGACAGCGAAGAAAGTGGCAACAGCAGTTAAGTCGATTGATGTAAAACAAGCGATATCAACCGCCGTTGATTTTATCCCGATTGTTGGTAATGTCAAGGCAGCCTACGAAGTAGTAGTCGGGAAAGACCCATTCACTGGAAAGAAATTAGCGCCATGGGAACGAGCGGTCTCAGCAGCAGCCATCGTAGGTGGACCGGCAGTCAAAGGTGCGAAGCACGCAGCAAAAATTGGGGGATCAGCAGTCAGCGGTATTGCTAAGGCTGGAAAAAAAGGAGTCCCAACTAAAGCACCAGCAGCACCACCGAAAGCAACAGGAATGAAAACAAAAACAGCACCCCTACCAAAGTCGAATCCAACAGGCGGAATGAAGATAGCAACAGCGAAGCCGCCAAAGTCGAATCCAACAACTGGCACGAAAGTAGCGTCTAAAAACCCAGGTCCAAAAGGTACGGTTCTACCGAAAGTGGCATACAAAGAACCACCGAAAAAACCAGATCCAAAAAATACGGTTCAGACAAAAGTGGCATATAAAGAACAACCAAATAGCAATTCACAGGTAAATAGTCTACCAAAGGCTGTAGGTATGGAAACAACTCCTAACTCCATTGAAAAGATACAGATACCAAAAGCAGCAAGTAAAAATGAAGCGCAAGTAATTAGTTTTCCGAAGGCAGTAGGCGAATCGGGATCAACACCACGTCCAACTCCAAAGAGTAATTCAATGCCGTCTGCAAAGAGTGGAGAGACTAAGGGTACGGGAAACCCTAAGTTACCTTCTGATGAAGAGTTATTTAATGCTGTTACTGAATGGTCAAATATGCAGAAAAAATTAGCACCCTCTAAACGGAAAAAGGATAGTTTTAATACATCAACTGTAATTTATGATTCACGAACTGGTGAATATTATTATGGAATGAATAAAGGTGTGCAATTAAGTGGTGATTCCAAAAACCCAATATTATTTGGTGATAAAGGAAAAGGAGGGTTACTACCAGAGAATTCGTTGAATAAATATGCCTTAGGGAATTGTGCAGAGGTAGATGGAGTGAACCAAGCTTTAAATAGAGGTGCAAATACAAGTGATTTGTATTTATACACTATTGAAACGACTCCAAGTGCGTTTGGAAAAGCAAAAGAAGCTTGTAAAAATTGTACGTTTACCTTTAAAGGAAATGTAGCAGATGTATTGACGGGATGGTATAAAGGAGGAGATTAGGGTTGAATATGGATAGATTTAAACAAATTTCATTTAGAGGTAGAGTGGCATACGGGGTTAGTTGTTTTGAAAATGCATTAATATCATTAAAATATGTTTCAGAAGATTGGAAGATTGTTCTAAGATACCTATGGGAGTTTACAAATTCAAGTAATTTAGAAGATTGCCACTCAGCTACGGCTGAATTAATTCCTGAAAATTTAATGGAAACAAAAATATATGATGAAGATTTTGAGCGAATAAGTGAAGAAGAGTATTTATGCTTGTATAGACTTTATCAAAATATTGATGAATCCATTCATATTTTACTACGAGACATTCATGAACTTGGGGTAAGTCATGCTTATACTAATATTAGTGGGTATGGAGAAAGAAGTTTAGATTCATTACAAACACTCATTTGTCATATGTTGAACTACAATTATCCATTACCTAGTATTGAACCCTTTTTAAAATCTTCTATATTGGAAGACGATGGCTGGGGATATGAATTTGACGGTACTAAATTTTCTAAAATTCTATAATAATGTATAGGGCTAATCCCCTATTTGCCTAATAAAAGGAGATAGAGTTAAGGATGAAGCTTATTACTTATTTAGTCAATTAGCTTTAAAGGTTTCTTTTGTAGTTAGACAGTGAAAACTAATAGTCTCTAACTTTTTAATACCATGATGCGAGCTAGTAACTTTCATCATGGTATTTTACAATTTATAACATTGTAATCGAAACAACCTATTAGGGCAACACAAAAGGCAAGGACATTAAGCTTGATCCACAAGCCATCACCGTCACGGCGAAGGAAGGGTCTGTATTTAATAAGGCAGACCAAGCGAGCGGTATTACGGTACATAGTCAGCACCCGTTGTCGATTACAGCAGGCGGCGATTTAACTTGGACAGGCAAAAGCATCAGCTTCCAAGCACAGAAAACCTTGCGTTTTACTTGTAGCTCCAGTAGCCTTGTATTAGATGGCAATACGGATATTCAAGGACAAGTCGTGTCACTAGATTGCAGTATCAAAGCACCGTGTCCATCGCCAGTGCAGAGGATGACGGAGAAGAGCCTGATATGGAAGCCGCTCGGATGTGCTAGGCGCCATCCCACAAGGTGGTGGTGCGTAATGGCCAAAAAGGGTGGAGGATTTTTCAAGGCAGCAGCAAGCTTCTTAGGCAGTATTCCTGCTGTAGGCAAGGTCAAAAAGGCCGCCAAAATCGGTGAACAAGAAAATCGCTAAGTTCAAAAAGAAAGCGAAAAAGAAGTTTGAAAAGCTGAAGAAGAAGCTGAAAAAGAAAATTGGTAAAGTATTCACCAAGGCAAGGAAGCTGAAAAACAATTTATCCAAGTGGAGGCTCGTAAAGAAAATCAAAAAAGCGGCGAAAAGTCGTCATGGCAACGAAAAAAGCTGTGAAAAAACAGTGCAAGCGGTGAAAAAGGCAACCAAGACAGTGGTAAAGCAAACGAAGGCAGCCGCAAAGACCATCAAAAAAAGCAGCTGTTTCTGCAGGTAAAAATACCAAGCAATTTATGGCGAAAACAGGCGCCAAAAACACCAAGTATCATCGTGTAAATCCGATGCTGTCGGATTGAATCTAGGATTTCCCGTTCTTAAATCTGTTTGCTACATCTATGGCTTCGTCTTGTTTTAATACCCTAGTTGTATTTTTATCAGTACCCTTAACAGGCCCTGAGCTACCTTCCCTTGGCTCGCTGAACTTTCTTGCACTTTCGGCTTCGTTGTCGCAGCTTTATTCACCTTATTCGACTTATTCCCACCTGTCGCGATCTTCATGACCGCTTTTCCACCACGCTTCAGTCCTTTGACGGCTGTCCTCCAAGTACCGCTGCTGCGGAGATTGCTCGTTCTGCCTTGCTTAGTTTGCGACCTGTGATCGGGTCCTTACCTGTCGCAGATTCATATAGTGCCTTGGCATTGCCGACGACGGGAATAAAGTCCTCGACGGCTGAGGTGGACACCTTTCCAGCCTCCCTCCTAAAGGAGTTATAGGCAAAAAAGTTGGTGGAAAAAACTAAACAGAGTGCGATGGAAAAAGAAGGTAAAGATAGTTTTGAGAGATGGGAAGTAGAAAACTGTGCAGAAATTCAAGCAGTAAATCAAGCTTTTAAGGAAGAAGCAAAGCTTGAAGATATAAAAAGTGTACAGTTATGGGGAAATACAAACCCCTTACATTCCAGGTTTCCTTGCATTTCGAGAATTACCTTTAGTAATAGAGGCAGTTAAAAAACTAACGAAGCAGCCAGATGTATATATGTTTGATGGCAATGGTTATTTACATTATCGTCACATGGGTATTGCTACTCATGCCTCATTCTTTTTAAATAAACCAACGATTGGAGTGGCAAAAAGTTATCTTAAAATCCAGGATGTAGACTTTATTATGCCAGAGAATCTAAAAGGCTCTTACACCGATATTGTAATAAATAATGAAATCTATGGTCGGGCTTTGAGAACAAGAATAAATGTTAAACCCATTTTTGATTCTTGTGGGAACTGACTTTACTTTAATAATGCGATAGATAGTGTGTTTGTATAAGTTCATGGTTTTGGGAATTGTATAGGGGTATAATTTGTTGTGCTGATACCCTTGACTAGTTTACAATTAGCGATTTTTTTAGTGTTATACACAATAAAAAATGGGTTCTTGTCTTCGAGCTGACCTTGATTGGAGGGTAAAATGGTTTAAAACGTTACACTTCCGCAGTGGTAATAAGATTAAACTGTCAATATAAAAAATGGAACTTCCAAACTAATGAAAACTTAAGATATTAATGCCCTTGTAAAATTTAAAGCACTTGATTGTCTATGAAAGGCGGCAAGTGCTTTTTTGAATGTTTAAATACGTAAATTGAAAGTGTACTGAGTGTTAAATTTTATTTGAGCATGAACATAAATGATGAAGAACAGGCAATTTTTATTCCTACTACCAAAGGTGATGGCTAACTAAAAAAAGATTTTTATGCTCATAGTGGAATTCATGATTGAAAAAAGAGTATTTTACTACGATTTTAATCCCATAATAATTCAGCCCAAGTGAGATGTGAATCGTTACTTGGGCATTTTTTATTAATGCTAGTACTATACATATGTGAATCAACTTTTGCTAGTAGGCTAGGCTACATGTGAAATGTGTCGTAGCAATAAAAAAAAGTACTATTTATTAATTGGTTTAGTATTTGCAAGGAAGAATCAAAGACCACGAGTGATAAAGGGGGAGCGATCTCTATTCGTTGAATCTATTAAAAAAAGACACCTATTTTACGTAAATCTTTGATGAACGAGTGCAGGTTATCCAAATAAGGATGCTGGATTCAACAATTAAGAATCAAAGCCCAATGCATTAGCGAAAAATGACGTTGTGAACAAAAAACACACCTAATCTAAAAAAAATTAGCATTTAATAGAAAATAATGTTGAAAAATTGTGAATTGATAGTATAATTAATTTATAGTTACATTTATGGTTATTAATTACTTTTTGTTAATTGAAAAGTAGGCTATTCACTGTGCGATAGCTATTAAGATTCTACTAGTTATAATTTTGTGAATGTGACTATGCGCTAGAAAAAAACTAATGAAATGAGGAGATTTTATGATTAACATGATTCAATTTTTAGAGCAAAATCCGACATTGGTTACACTGTTAAAAGAAAAAAAGGCTTCTCTAGTTGGCGTAACAGAACTTGAACAAAAGGCTATTTTAGAATCTTATGATGAAGAGCTTTGCCTGAATAATCGAATTTGGCAATAAAGTTAAAGAAATGTGAATGGTTTTGGCCTGCTATAAGTGTATATCTAGTATTAGGGTTTTATTTGCTCTATATCTCTTATAGCGCGCCTTTTTTAAGTATTGAATTGAAGGAAAAAAATGAGCAATGGCTCATCACAGCGCCTTATTATAAAGAGTGGGCATTTAAACAACAAATAGAAGCTGGAGATAGAGTTTTAAACGTAGATGGTATCCAAATTGAAGATATTCCTAGTATCAAGTACGATTCAGTCATTCGAGCAGCTAATGAGTTAACAATATTAAAGCCGGATGGAAAACGTATGGATATTCAAATAAATCATGAAGATATTCCGCAACAATTTTACTCAGTGCTGATAGTCCCGGCTAGTTATTTTTTTCTAACTTTAATTATCTCGTTTTATTTGTATTACAAACAGAGAAATAACACACTATTAAGTTTACTCATTTTGTTTATATTAACTGTATCCTTAGCGTATGTTAGTATCGGCGCATCTAGTAAATTAAATAGCATAGGAATTATTGTGAATAGCGGTAGTATGCTTTTGTGTTTAGTAATTTTAATACACTTTTTAAGAAATTATTTTCTCTTTTTAGACTTACATTGGCAGCTTTTTAATAACATAAAGTTATTTTATACAATACCTTTAGCAGCTGTATTTCTAAGTATTTTTAGTATTATCTTTCCATTTAAAAAATTTGTGTTCTCTAATGCTGTCTTATGGTTATTTTTTCTATTACTTATTATGATTCTAAGTACTTTAATGATTTGTTATCTCAAGTACAAAACACAACAATTAAAATTACTATTAATTAGTATTATTATCCCGTTTCTGCCGTTCCTTTTTCTATATGCTTTACCCGAAATCTTATTTCATAGATATTTTCTTTCTGCAGATATCTGCTCTATATTTCTTATGTTAATCCCTTTTAGCTTTATTTTTACTCAGTTAACAGAACGCATATTTGATATGGAATACTTTATTACGCGTTTACGCTATTACGTTAGTTTTTCATTTGCCTTTACGCTTTGGTTATTATTAGGGCTATATTGGTTTGCTGACTTATCCATATCAAAAATGGCAGAAATATTCTTCTTTACTTTTTTTTCTCTAACAGTTCTTTTTTATGCTAAGGAAAAAATCGATTATCGAATGCGGAAAGTTTTATTTTCCACAAAAGGAGATTACATTCATCGATTGTATAAGACTGTCGATCGAATAGGCCGTGTCATTAAAATTGAGGATTTACTTCAAAAATTTGTACAGGAAGCCTCTTTACATCTTGAGATTGACTGTGTGTATGCTATAACCTATGATTACAAAAACCACCAATTTACTGCTGCCAATAAATCACCAGCATATCTACATCATCATTTTAATGAAGGCATAATTGAGCGGTTACAGCTCGGGGATATAAAGAGATTTGACAAATATTATCTTGCCTTCATCCATCAAGATTTGGATTATAAAAGAATATTAGTAATAGATCATTATAATTCAATCCATTTAAAAGATGAGGAACTATTGTGGCTAGAATTGCTACTTTTATATTTAAATAATTTTATTGAAAATACGAAAATGGTTGAAGAATTGTTAGAACAGTTAAAGCATGTGAAAGAGGCTGATAAAAATCAACTACCTTGGCTAAACAAGTTGCTATGGTTTAGATTTGAAGAAGAGAAATATCAGTTGGCGCAAGAGCTTCATGATACTAATTTACAAGAGCAGCTTCATATTGCTCGTGAAGTCAATGCACTTATTCATGACAAGAATACGATGGAAATTCAGTCGAAGCTTGCCAAAATTCATGATCACATGATAGCCTCGTTGCAGGATTTACGATTATATTGTGAGAATTTAAAGCCCCCACTATTGGATACTTTAGGGTTAAATGCTGCACTCGAAAAACTAATTCAGAAGATTCATAAGAGAGCTGACTTTGTGTTAATTTACACGGTGGATCGACTTTATTTAGAAGATGAACGTTTAAACCTTATGATTTATCGACTTTTTCAGGAATTACTAAACAATGCATTAAAGCATTCCTATGCAAACTCAGTCGAAATTCATCTGCAAGAAATGGCCAACGGTTTTGAAATTATTTACTCAGATGATGGAGTAGGTTGTGATATGGAAGCTTTTAGACAATCTGATTCTATGGGGATAAAGGGCATGCAAGAACGTGTACAAGCCTTTAATGGACAGTTTTATATCGAGTCAGCTATAGACGAAGGAATGTCTATTCGAATCACTGTAAATGAAGGAAGTGACATACTTGATCATACTGTCCACAGTAGATGGTCGTCTCACTTTATAAAAGGGTACTAAAAGTTATTGCAAAAAGGATAGTAAAGAAAAACTACAATGCACAATACCTTCTAATTAATTTCCGTACTGAGGCGATTTGTTCAGTATAAAAATTGAGTAGGAGGTTTTTTTAGTGGAAGTTTTTCGAATGAATACTTATAAAATATTGAAACGTTTTATTGAATTTGTATACGCATGGATACATATAGCACTATATAAAATTGGAGGATACAGGTTTTATTATGCCAGTAAATAAAGTAGGGGAGTTTTAATCATATTACTATCAAATGGGGAGGTAATTTGGTTGTCTCTCGTGTGGAATCTAGATACCTGAGCGATTTTTGGTTAGACCCGAGCGGAAAGCATGTGTACCCGAGCGTTACTTGGCTCGGCCAGAGCGTTAAACCGTTGTACCCAAGCGATTCCTCTCTTGACTCAAACAAAACTTCGACAGACGGAAGCAATATAACTGCGCTTACCCCAAGATAGCCCCATTATTTAGTTGTGTAAAAAACTATAGTGTTAAAAAAGAGGCGTCTCAAAGTTTGAGATGCCTCTTTTCTGCTGATATTCCATACTGCATTGAATCTTATTTTATATACGCCGACCTTGGACACGAAGATATTTTTCAACGTCATTGTAGAGCCCCGTTTGATTTGCGTATTTAACGTAGTTTTTTGCTGTACGCAGCCATTCTAACGTAGATGGTTGTAAATCTTTTAATACATGTAGTAAATCATTTGTTGTAATTGGTCGTTCATCACCAGTTGTTAAAATTTCAGCAAGTACATTTTCAGTAGCTAATTCAATGACATTTTCGATATCTGCACCAGAGAAAAATTCAGTTTGCGCAGCAAGTGTTGTTACATCTATATCTTCAGCATATCGTCCTTTTAACTTCAATTGAAAAATTAGTTGTCTTGCTTTTTCATCTGGTGGGGCGACGAAAATGAGTCGATCAAATCGACCTGGAAACTTTATATGAAACGCTCCGGGAATTTTGTCAACAGTCTGAGGGCTAGTCAATCATTTGGATGGCTAGATTTTTTTGTTAAATTGATTGAGGAAAATACTGACAGTTTATTATTAAAAAAATCTTATGATAGCTGCGTAATATTTGATATGAAAACGATGAAAAAATCAAATTATTATTTATTGGATAATAAAACTTGGTAGAAAATACACTTTATTAGAAAAATGCCATAAAACAAAGGAAATTATTTAAATGTTACCGATATAACTCTATAGAAGGAAAGAGGAGGACTGAGTATATTGAATAAAAAATTACTTTTCACAGTAGCAGCCATTCCGGCAGCCTTTATTGTTCCTACTGTAGCAGGGGCAGAGGAAGTATCCACGGTTTTAGTCACAGGTACGAATACAGTCAATGAGACGTTAAAGGCGTCCATTGAAAAATTACCAGCAAACACAATTATCAATAAGTATCAGTGGTACTATGTAGAGAGCGAAAGTGGGTCAAGCACTACTACGAATAAACCGATTTCTGGTGCAACAATGGCATCTTTCACAATCCCAGCTGAAGCAGCAGGAAAAACCATTTTTGTAGAAGCGATTTCGACGACGGGCACTACGTTCAAAAGTGAATCACGTACCATTAATACTTTGGAACTTGAGATTACACAGCCAACATTCGATACGACTTCAAACTTTGTAGCACCAAATGAAACGATAAGGGTCACAGGAGCCAAAGTAACAGATAAAGGCGGGGCAAAGTTACAAAGCAGTCAAATTACATATAGCTATCAATGGTTTTATAAAGTTGGTGAATCTTTCACTATTATTAACGGGGCAACAGGTGGTACATATAAAATTCCTGCGGATGCTTTAGAAAAAGGAATGAAGGATTTTATCGTCAAGGTGCAAGCGAAGGTTGGTCCTGCAGTTGTTGAGTCGGATGTATCGGCTCCGTTGACTGTATCTAAAGAACCTTCTGATACATTGATTAACGATATTAAAACTATACGTATAAGCGATAGTAAATATAATGTAACAACCTTCGAATCGTTTAAAGCAGAAGTAGATTTATTAGAAAAGAAATACCAAGAGCTATCTGCCGCGGCAAAGGCGAATGTAACCAACTATGATGTACTGAAGCGAGCACTTGCTGACATAGAGGCAATTAGCAAACTAAATGAAAAAGTGAATAAAGTAAAAGAAGTAAGTGAAAAAGACTTGCCAAAATATATAGCGGAAATTGAAGATACCTACAATAAGTTTGACTTATTGCTACGAAGCTTAGATTTAGGTGATGTTTTATATACGAATATCAAGGACATTTTGAAAGAGCCAGCAGATATAGCAGAAATTGCGGAAGTTAGAAGATTGAATCAAGCAATTGTTGCATTATTATCCTATGAGAATGCTCTTGTGAAGTATGTACCTACAAGTATGGAGTCTCTTAAAGCAGCAGTTGGGGCGATTGAAACGGATATTGCGAAGTTATCAAAAAACTACCAAGTAACAGTACAAAATCAAACGATCTTAAACGAAGCGAAGCAGGACATTAAAAAGATTGAACAATTTATTAAACTTTTTGATAAATTATCAGTAAATAATACACCAAGCAAGCAAGTAACAACTGCAAAATCCATTCGTACTGCTTATGAAAAGCTAACGTATAAACAGCTTCAATTAGTGCCTGCTACTTATGTCACGCAATTATTAGAGGCGGAAAATGCAGAAGAGAATCAAATTTATTATTTAAATGCTGAGATAAATCGCTATCTTGGAGAGGAAAGCTATCCTATAAATCCATCAGCGGAAACATGGCAGGGTCATGTGAAAGTTGTCAACAAAATAATTGCTGATTATAAAACTTTAACGAAAAATTCAGCTGCTAAAATTATCGGATATCAAAGTATTTTAACGCTCCAAAAAGATTTAAAAGCAGCAGAAAAAATCATTAAAGATATGGTCGCGTATAACAATCTTAAACTGACAAGCGGTGTAGCTGCAAGTAAATTACAATCAACTTATAGTAGTACTTTAAAAGCTTATAATAAGCTGACAAGCTTGCAACAATCGCTTGTTTATAATGCAGATGAATTTTTGCGTAACTCACCGGATGTAACGGTTGATGGCAATGGCAAAGAGCCAGCAGATAAAGCTGCAGCAGAGGCGCTAAAAGTTGATATTGCAAAGTTTGCTGATATCACAAAGTACTCGTTTACACAATTAGAAACTGCTGTAAACGCAGCGACAGCGACGTATAAAAGTCTTTCCTCTTCAGCACGTAAGTATGTGACGAACTACCATTTATTAACGGCAGCTAGTAAAGATGTTTCAGGGGTAAAATCCTTCCATAAAAAGGTGCAAACTGCTAGGGAAGAAATGGATGTTGCGAAGCAAGCTAAGAAAATCGAAACTGTGGAAAAGGCCTATGCAAAATTACCAGCAAACCAGCAACATCTAGCAAAACCACAGTATGAGGATTTACTTAACAATCGTTTAGTAGATGAAAATGCACCAAATCTATCAACATTAAACGGAAAAATCGGTGCCTTAGTTTCGGACGATTTATATACGGTATCTCTCCAAGAAATTCAAAATCTTTCAGCTCAATATAATAAGTTGAGTGCTAGTGATAAGAAACTCATCACCAATGCTTCGATTTTAACAGCAGCTGTAGCGGATGTGAAAAAAGTAGAGACTTTCATGAAGCAGTATGATAAGTCATTTGCTAGTAATCCATCTACGGTTATTAAAGCCTTCACTAAACTAACGGCAAAGCAAATGAATTTGGTGAGTCAGGATACGCGTCAAAAGATTATTGAAGCTGATAAGAACCAACAAAAAGCAAATGAAACGGCTCTAGGCTTAATAGAAGCTATTAATTTGCTTGTTCAAAATGGTGATTATGTAGCTGATTTACAAACGAAGGTTACGAGCATTCGAGCAGATTATGATAAACTTAGTTCTTCAGAAAAAAGTATTGTGAAAAATTATTCAAAGCTCACACAGGCAGAGAGTGATTTGAAAAAAGTAGCGGAAGTACATGCATTGCATGAAGCAATCCCTGCTGAAAATGGGGAAACGGCTCGTAAAGCTTGGCAAACTGCGTATGGGAAGCTCTCAAAAAAATTAGAGATTCTATACAATAATCTATACCCAAATGATTTGTAGGTGCCTGGCACTCACGCAATTTTCACACAATTTACTCCCCGTCTAAGGGGAGTATTTTTTTGGCTGTCATTGATTAATGACAGAAACATCTGTAAAGATTAAATTTGAAGGGGTAGCCTCAAATCTTATTTCAAATAAAACACTTTATGATATTATGTATAAGCAGATGCTTGAAATAGGGATGCCTACGTACACAACTGAAGCAAAAAACATGCTGAAGCTATTTATAAAGACGTTTTCTCCCGAGGTTCAGGCGACAGCATTAGCAGGGTTAAGTAAAAAAGATGCAACACAGCTAAAAGATAAAGTGATTGCTGATAGTATCCCCAATATACTACCAGAATTTATAATGGGTGGCTCTACCGATGTACAGATGTAAGTTGGAATGTTCCAACTGTGCAATGTCCCACAACTTGTATAGCATTGGGTACATGGCGTTGTGTCGCAAGGAGTGATGCCAATTGCTCATAAAGGCATGTTGCAGGCGGCAAAAGCAATGGCTTGTACCGCCATTACATTGATGGACAATCCTGCGTTTATTGAAGAGGCGAAGAAAGAATGGCAAGAGCATCTTGAGGGGAGAAGTATGTTTCATTCATTCCTCAGGATGCTACTCCTCCAAAGTTTTAACAAGGGATTGCTAATTTTTGAATAGAGCCTTCATAGGGTTATTCTATGAAGGCTCTGCTTTTCTTGAAAGGAGAACATAAAGATGTTAGATAACCATACAAAAATAGCACAATGGGTGGAACAGTTTCGCCCTTATGCAAAAGAAGGCAATTGCGCTAGCTATATACCAGCACTGGCCGAAAAAAATCCCAATCAATTAGCGATAGCTGTCATCGGACCAGATGGTAGTGAAATGCGGGCAGGAGATACGACTGAAAGATTTACACTCCAAAGTGTATCTAAAATTGTGACGTTTATTTTAGCTTGTATGGATAAAGGATTGCCATATGTATTAGAGCGTGTTGACGTAGAACCTACTGGTGACACGTTTAATTCTATCGTACGTTTAGAAAGTCATCAGCCTGGAAAGCCTTTTAATCCAATGATTAATGCAGGGGCTATTACAGTTTCTTCGATGCTTTCAGGAGATTCACCACAGGAAAAAATTGATAATTTACTGCGTTTTCTAGAAAAAATGATAGGGAAAAAAGTAAGTGTTAATGAAGAGGTTTTTCAATCGGAATGGCACACGGCTAATCGGAACAGGGCGCTAGCGTACTATTTGATGGCATCTGGTTATTTAGATTGCCCAGTAGAGGAAGCATTAGAGGTTTATTTAAAACAATGTGCCATTGAAATAGACGTTTCGGATATGGCTATGATCGGCTTGATAATTGCCAATGATGGTTATCATCCTCTTTTAAAAACACAACTATTTCCAAAGCAAGTAGCTAAATTAACGAAAGCATTAATGGTGACATGTGGTATGTATAATGCGTCTGGCAAATTTGCAGCGTTTATTGGATTGCCTGCCAAGAGTGGTGTTTCGGGAGCGATTTTAGCTGCTGTGCCTAGCCATGCAGGCTTAGAATCACCATTTCCGACTGGTTGTGGTATCGGCATTTATGGACCTGCCATCGATACAATCGGCAACAGTGTTGCAGGTGTTCATTTACTAAAGCATATCGCTACAGAGTGGAACATGAATATTTTCTAGTGACTATAGAGGTTTCGTGAGTTGGCCCACTTGCCTGAGTGAATGGAAGCGCTCATGTCACAGCTGTTCTTGCGGTAATCCTTGACATGCATATGCACTAAAAATCAGTAGACAAGCACAGTGGCTTGTCTACTGATTTTATTTTCTTTTTACTTTGTAGAGTATAAATAACACGATAAACCATACGGGTGTTAACAGCAGTGCTGTTCGTGTTGCTTCAGAGATGAACATGATTACTAATAAGAAAGCAAAGAAGGCAAGCACCAAATAGTTCACAAATGGTGTCAACGGTGCTTTGAAAATCGATGCTTCATGAAGGGCTCTCTTTTTACGTTTATAGATGATATGAGAGATTAAAATGATACTCCATACCCAAATAAAACAAATAGCACTAATGGTCGTCACGACACTAAAGGCATTCTCTGGCATTAGCTTACTTAATAATGCGCCTACCGATACGACAAATGCAGACACAACAAGTGCATTACTTGGCACACTGTTTTTATTTAATTTTGCAAATGTTGGTGATGCTTGCTTATTGCTACCAAGATTAAAAAGCATGCGACTAGTGGAGAATAGGCCACTATTACCAGCAGAAGCAGCTGATGTTAGCACAACAAAATTAATAATACCTGCTGCAATAGGAATTCCAGCTAGCGTAAATACTTGCACGAATGGGCTACTTGTCGCAGACATTTCATTCCAAGGGTTAATACATAGAAGGACAAATAGGGCACCTACGTAAAAAAGTAAAATCCGTAATGGAATTTTATTGATGGCAGATGGGATGTTTTTTTGTGGATTTGCTGTTTCGGCAGCAGAAACACCGACTAGTTCAACACCTACAAAAGCAAAGACTACCATTTGGAAGGCCATTAGGAAACCGTAGATACCGTTAGGGAAAAATCCACCATGTGCCCAAAGATTTTCCACAGAAACTGTACCAGAGCTTGTTTGGAAGCCAGTAAATAGCATAAATAATCCTATAATAATAAGCGCGACAATCGTCACGACTTTAATAAGTGCAAACCAGAATTCTAGCTCACCAAATAGTTTTACTGTCAGTAAGTTTAAAATTAATAACAGTACTAAACAGCCAATTGCTGGTACCCATTGTGGAATATCAAACCAATATTGTGTATAGACACCGACCGCAATAATATCCGCCATCGCCGTCATAATCCAGCAAAACCAGTATGTCCAACCCGTGACATAGCCTGCCCATGGCCCGATATATTCTGTGGCGAAATCAGTAAATGATGTATAACCTGCATTCGATAATAAAAGTTCACCAAGCGCACGCATAACAAAGAATAGGGCAATTCCGACAATTAGATAGGCGAAAATAATTGATGGTCCTGCTAAGGCGATGGCTTTTCCTGATCCTAAAAATAAGCCTGTGCCTATTGTGCCGCCGATGGCAATTAATTGCACATGACGATTTTTTAATTCGCGTTTTAAGTGTTGTTGTTCCACGTTAACCCCTCCAAAGATGCGTAAAGCGAAGACTGGAAAATAAAAAAGAGACTAGTAGCGACACTAGTCTCGTAAACGTCAGAATAACAAATACCATTTGAGGGTGTTTAATTTAAAAAAATTAAGCTCCATTCGTGTGGTATAGCTTTCATGGTGAAAGTTTGTATTACTCCTCTGTCCTTTTGCCTGAGATAGTGAACCCTTCGGCGACGCATATTGCGCTCTCTCCAGAAATGCTCCTGCTATAGTTTTATCCATAGCATTCATAGCACGTATCGTCGTAAAGACAATACAATATTTTAAGATATTATCCATCCTATCAGTGCTTTCACTATTATTCAAGTATAAAAAATTAGCTATTTTCAGAAAAAAGAAAAATAGCGTGCTGCTTGTTAATTTATTTACACAATGTAGTATTTTTAGACATACTAAAAAAGCTATATTTTGCTACTAGACATGTCCGATTGCATGCTTTACGGGGGAGCGGGTTATAATTTTCCAAGTGGAATGACAGGATAAAAACGAATGGAAGAAGCGGTGAGGTTATTAGCAAAACGAGAATTGTGACAAGGTGAAGTTATTATTACTTAAAAAAACAATTTCAGAAGATAGTCATGTAGCCAATCATAATGTAGCACAGCTATATAAAGAACGACGGGTATGACAAGTTGTGTAGCTACTAAGTCATACAGGCTAATAGCGGGGAGCCTAAAGCTTTTATTGGCAACAAGAAATGTTCGCTCCGAATGAAATGTAATGGCCTCATGATTTTACTCTTTTTGTCCTATGCATGCTCAAGGGCTTGGTGAAAGAGAACTAAATGGTTAGTCGTTAGACAACTACTATTATATAGTAGAAACTCAGAATATTAGAAAAAAGCTAGCAATAAAAAAGTTGCTAGCTCTTTATCAAAAATATAAGCATTCGCGCTGCATCCAGCACACATAAGTCCGTTCAGCTATCAGTTATGGCGCGTTTTACCTACATAGCCGCCGAGCGAACAGTTATTTGAGCAATGAGAACCGCCAATTTAAAAAGTGTGCAAAGGCGCAAATCTTATTGTTTTTTTGTTTTAATTTTACCAGTCCAATTACGGAAGCCGCCTTCAAGCTGGTAAATTTGGTTGTAGCCACGTTTTTTTAGGAATAGTGCAGCACGTGCACTACGACCTGTGTTTTGACAGTATAAATATACTGGTAAATCTGGTCGGATTTCTTTGTAACGTTGACGTAGTGCTGTAGAAGGAACGCTTCGTGCACCAAGAATATGACCTGCCTCGAATTCTTTTTGCTCACGCACATCAATTAGCTGTGCTTTGCGATAGCCTTCAATAAATTGTTCTTGTGTTAAGTTGGTTACGGCTTTTTTTAGGCGCATTGCATTGATACCGATATATGCAATTAGAACTACTAAAATTACACCAATTGTGATAAGTATGTCCAAGATTTTCTTACCCCTTTCTATCTTCTTTATTATTATAAAAGATGCGGTAGCGATAGTCCAATGAGTTTGATAAAATTAACTAGATTGTGGCTAAAAATGATATTTCTTTGTCGGCAGATGCTAAACGTAGCATCAACCACGACAGTCGCTTACATATAGGTAATGTGATTGCTGGCAATAATGCTGTATGATAAAGCCTCTGGTGGAGGTCACAAATTTTGAAAGGATTCGTCACATCGATGCGACAACTACTAATTGATGGTATTGGAAAAACGGCACATCCTGTAGTTTAAGCAGTTTTATTAAGTGATCGACATCGGGTCAGCCTATGTTTAGACCTAAAAAATTCAAAAATTGGACTTACTTATGCAGAGGCGTAATTGATATTTGTAGGAGATGATTGTATGACAACTTGGTATTTTCTAAATTCAGGGAAATGTAGTCCTTCGTTTAATATGGCGCTAGATGAGGCATTGCTCGATTGGCATAGTGAAGGTTTAATTCCTCCAGTGATTCGTTTTTATGAGTGGGAGCCCGCAACACTCTCGATAGGTTATTTTCAGCAAGCGAGAAGAGATATAAATTTAGATGCTGTGCGTCAACAAGGGCTAGGTTTTGTGCGACGTCCAACTGGTGGAAGAGCAGTTTTACACGAACATGAGTTGACATATAGCGTCATTGTCACAGAAAGCTATCCAAATATG
Source organism: Lysinibacillus parviboronicapiens (assembly GCF_003049605.2). Taxonomy (NCBI): domain Bacteria; kingdom Bacillati; phylum Bacillota; class Bacilli; order Caryophanales; family Bacillaceae; genus Lysinibacillus; species Lysinibacillus parviboronicapiens. The sequence continues at coordinate 3,010,234 of NZ_CP073713.1, read as the reverse complement.
CCGGAATCGGTAACAGAGGCCTATCGTGTTCTGAGCGAGGGGATTTTACAGGGCTTTCATAATTTAGGGATGGATGCATATTTTAGTGTGCCTGACACAGAAGAAAAAAAGGCTGACTTGAAGCAACCAAAAAGTGCAGTATGTTTTGATGCACCAAGTTGGTATGAGCTTGTCGTAGAAGGGAAAAAAATAGCGGGTAGTGCACAAACGCGTCAAAAAGGTGTCATTTTACAGCATGGTGCGATTTTACTGGATCTCGATGAAGAGAAACTACTGTCAGTGTTTAACTTTTCTAGTGACGAGGCGAAAGAACGCATGCGTAAAAAGCTGCCAGAGAAGGCTGTTGCCATTAATAGCCTTGTGAACGAACCTGTTTCCATTGAACAATGTGTGACAGCTTTTCGAGATGGTTTTGCAAAATCGTTGCAAATTGAATTAAAACCATTTACACTTTCTGAGGAGCAATTAGAATATGTACGAGCACTTGAAGAAAAAAAATATGCACATGATGATTGGAACTTCAAAAAGTAAAAAATGGTATAAGAAAAATATTTTTTTATCGTTTAAACCTTGTGATGACAAGCAGTACTGATTCTAGTCAAAATTGCAAGAGTTGAATTAAAAAACTATATATAGTATCTTTTGTTAAGAAACATACACAATATGTAGTGTTTAACGACACATGATATTGTGTATTTATTATTGTAAGCAGAACATAAGGGAGGCAAAACGATGGTACTCACAAATCATCAACCCGAAGTAAACAAACAAATTGAACAGTTAAACAAAGATATTGAACAATTTCCACAGGTTCACCCCGTAACCCCTGATATGCACATTACGCATAAAGGTGTTTCTAGACTTGTAATGATCGATCGCTATTCATTTAAGGATACGGAGAAGAAAACACTTAAAGCTGGTGATTTCGTTGTCTTAACAGTAAAAGCAGATCCAAAATTCCCTGCACGTGGTTTAGGGACTATTCAAAAGATCGATTTGTCTACAAAAACAGCAGATATTTTGATTGAAGAAGACTACCGTAGCGCTTTAGATGATCCAAAAGAGCAAGGAACGGGTGTGATTACGCGTTCAATTGACGTGTTAGAAAAGCCTCTTGAAATTTTTTATGAGCAAATTGCCAAGCGTAATGCAACAGGGCTTGCCTCAGTTGAAAAAACAACTGAAAAACGCCAGGAATGGTTTGAAAGATTTTATGAGCAACTTGTATCATTGAAATTTATCCCAGCTGGACGTGTGATTTATGGAGCAGGTTCTGAAACAGATGTAACATTCTTCAATTGTTACGTAATGCCGTTTGTTGCGGATTCACGTGAAGGAATCAGTGATCACCGTAAGCAAGTAATGGAAATTATGAGCCGTGGTGGTGGTGTAGGGACAAACGGTTCGACACTTCGTCCACGTAATACGTTAGCACGTGGTGTGAACGGAAAATCATCTGGTTCGGTTTCATGGTTAGATGATATTGCCAAACTGACTCACCTTGTGGAACAAGGGGGATCACGTCGTGGTGCTCAAATGATTATGTTAGCAGATTGGCACCCTGATATTGTGGAATTTATCATTTCCAAAATGCAAAATCCACGTATTCTACGATACTTAATTGAAAACACGACGGACAAGTCGATTATCCGTCTAGCTAAAGAAAAGTTAAACTTTAAGCCTTTATCACAGCAAGATGAAGCAATGTATCAAGGTATTGTTAATTACAAAAATATCGAAGGCTTAGGTGGATTTGATGCTGCGATTATCCGTGATGCAGAAAATAAACTACGCGACGGTGGTACGTTTACAGTCCATAACTCAGAGTTTTTAACTGGCGCGAATATCTCCGTAACATTGACAAAAGAATTTATGGAAGCTGTTGAAAAGGACGCTGATTTTGAGCTACGTTTCCCAGCTGTTGAAGAATATACAAAAGAAGAAATGGCTGTCTACAATACAGAATGGCATAAGGTTGGCGACGTGCGAGAATGGGAGAAGTTGGGCTACAAAGTACGCACATACCGTACGATTAAAGCGAAAGAGCTTTGGAATTTAATCAATGTATGTGCAACTTACTCTGCAGAACCAGGTATCTTCTTTATTGATAATGCAAACGACATGACAAATGCCAAGGCGTATGGACAAAGCGTTGTTGCAACAAACCCATGTGGGGAACAACCACTTGCCCCTTATTCGGTATGTAATTTAGCAGCTGTGAATTTAGCGCAGTTTGCCAATAAAGAGGACCAAACAATTGATTATGAAGCATTGCGTGAAACGGTACGCGTAGGTGTACGTATGCAGGATAATGTCATCGACGCAACACCTTATTTCCTAGAGGAAAACCGCGTACAAGCATTAGGTGAGAGACGCGTTGGTTTAGGGGTAATGGGCTTAGCAGATTTACTCATCTATTGTGAAAAAGAATATGGCTCAGAGGGAGGAAATGCACTTGTTGATGAAATCTTTAAAACAATTGCAGAAACTGCTTATGAGGCTTCAACAGAACTAGCAAAAGAACGTGGTAGCTTCCCATTCTTAGTAGGTGCGACAGCGGAAGAAACTGCACGTTTACGTAAAGCCTTCACTGAAACAGGCTTCATGCAAAAAATGCCAGCGCATATCAGAGAGCAAATTTTAGCAACAGGTATTCGAAACTCGCATTTACTGACTGTAGCGCCTACAGGTTCTACTGGAACGATGGTAGGAGTAGCAACAGGTCTTGAACCTTACTTCTCATTCACATATTACCGTTCAGGTCGCTTAGGTAAATTCATCGAGGTTAAAGCAGAAATCGTACAGGAATACTTAGATAGTCATCCAGAAGTAAGTGCTGACGAGTTACCTTCATGGTTCGTATCATCGATGGAATTAAAACCAGAGGCTCATGCGGATGTACAATGTATCATTCAAAAATGGATTGATTCATCGATTTCGAAAACGGTAAATGCTCCAAGAGGCTATACCGTACAACAGGTAGAAAAAGTATATGAACGTCTATATAAAGGTGGCGCTAAAGGTGGTACGGTTTATGTAGATGGTAGCCGTGACTCACAAGTACTTACGCTGAAAGCCGAAGAAAATGATATGGATCAACTATCATTTGAAGAAGAATTAGTAGAAGAACACACAAAGCGTCCAGTCGTATTAGTCGATACGATTCAAGCGCTAGCGTCAACGACAGTTATTGGCTCTGACGTTGGAAATACATGCCCAGTATGTCGTAAAGGAACAGTCGAAGAAATGGGTGGCTGTAACACATGTACAAACTGTGGTGCACAGCTTAAATGTGGTTTATAAAATTATGAAAAAGGTCTATATATAGATTTACCATAAATTGCACCGTTTTACCCCTTTAGATATAATGATCTAAAGGGGTGTTTTTATGTCAAAAAGAACGAGAACATCTAAAGTTGAAAAGTGGATTAAGGAAGGTCGAGGTTCGGGTATTGGAGTAGACTATAAGTCATGGCTAAACATTCAGGACGTTTCCTCATTAGGAAGATCCACCCGTCTTAGAGAAATTAAAACCGACAGCATGAATTTCTATCAGATTTGGAACGAGACTACTTTTATTTAACAGAATATTCTGATTTTTTTGTTGTTGATATTCGAGAACAATACCCATTATTACCGTTGGAAGAAACAATTGTTATTGCAGATGAATTAGGTCTTAAACATCCTACAGACCCAAAAACAATTGAGCCAGATGTGATGACAACGGATTTTTTATTAACAGTATTCGAAATTATTATCATCTCCTACATTTTCTCAATATGATACAGATGTTAAATCAAGTTACCGAAATTCTGCGTGTGGTCCAACTACTATAGCAGTTATTCTACAATACTGGCATGATTCAAAAAGTAAATCAAAATTACAAGTTTTTAACAGTGGTTATTCAACTAAAGGGGCATTTATTAATAGCATGTATGCTAATCGTGGTGGCACTTCCTATGGTATGAGTGTAAATGGTGTGCGTTCAGGTCTAGAAAATGAAGCGATTGCAAGAGGATATTCAGCTTCATCAAGTAGTTTTAATAATTTTTTCTCATATAAGACTGAAATAGATAATAATAGACCGCTTGCAGTAAAATTTGATAAATACTTTACTCTTTTTGAACCTAATGCAGATTATGCATATGATTATCACTGGACACCTGGACTTGGATATATCTACGCTTCCACAGGTACAATGTTAAGAGTTCAAACGTTAGCTCCTAATAGTACGATACGTGATATAAACTATAACGTTAACTCTGCAATTATATCGATGGTGAGTTTTTCAATTAATAATTAATTGTATTATTATAAATTTTCTTTATTGTTAAATTGGTAGGTAAAGACACTAAAATTGAATTTTTATAGTTTGAAAAATTGTAATTATTAATAAATATAGTCTTGATACTTGATATGGCGGAAGGAGAGGAAAATGAAAAAAAAATAATTATCTTTAATCTATTATTTTGTATAGTAGTTATTTTTGTTAATTACAATTATTTTAATTCTAAATCTCGAAACGCTATCGTATACAACTATGTGGAAAACTATATTGAAACTAACTATGGTATTGGTAGAGAAGATTTAAAATCTGAAGAAAGCAATTACCTAAGAGGAATGGGGTTGTTTGCAATAGAAGTTAAAGATATAGTAACTAAAAAAAATTACTTTTTTGAAGTGGATATTAGAGATGACTATTCATTAATTTATATAAAAGATCTTACTGAGGTTCATCGTAAAAATCAAGCTGATTAAAGAAAGTTTATTTCAACAGGTATCAGCAATATTTTGAGGAAGATATAAATTTTTACAATACAACAATATATCCTGACTTATAAAGCATTCTTGAGAGAGTGCTTTTTTATTATGTTTAAAATTAACTGAATCAATTTCATAAATCATCTTTTTCAAAATTTTAGAAGGCTGCTAAATCGATACCTGCATTTTAAGAGAGGAAAAGGGATAGGAATTTGTTGAAGATTAGATCACAGAAAATGATCAAACTTTTTTATAAAAATTAAACAATACTTCACAGAGGAAGAATCCGTTTTGATCAATCTTTTTTCAAAACGGGTTCTATTAATTTAACGTAAGATGTGGGTTTAAGAGGTGTTTTTGATCAAACTTTATTTTAAGCCTACGCTATATATAGATTTACCATAAATTGCACCGTTTTACCCCTTGATATAATTATCTAAAGGGGTGTTTTTATGTCGAAAAGAAAAAACATCTGAGATTGAACAGTGGATACACAAGGTTGAGTCGCAGTCAGGTGATTGCTCGCGTCAACAGCAAGAATTTTTTACGCAGTCTCTATTTCAGAAGGGGACAAGATAGCCGAGGGAATTAGCTTAATACTGTCATGCTTGATACTGAGGCAAAATTGAACAGGTTTTCTATCAGTTAAGGATTAGGGCAGTCCCAAAAGCCATGGAAAATTGGCTGAGGGGTTGCCCCTTTTTATGTCAAGAAAACCAAAAAGAAACCATCCTTTGCTAAAATGGAAGTACCACCCACAACGCACAAAAGGAGAGACAAGTATTTCAAACTTACAAAAATTGAACATTAATGATTACCCAACCTCTGGCATGGTCCTCCATTAAAGGGCGCTTAAATAAGGGAAATATCATAGATTATACTTTTTTATAAAAGAATGATTCAAAAATTATAGTAAGAGCGTGTTTGATTAATCTTATCAATCTTTATGAAAAAGGGAATAGCTATGAGGCAATCGAGAAGAAATCTTTAGGAGATATATGTAATAATATTAGGAAAAAGGTGGTATGCGATATGAAAATTCATCGAATAGATCATGTGGGTATAATCGTCAATGATCTTCCTGCCGTTAAAGCGTTTTTTCTTGACTTTGGCCTTGAAATGCTAGGTGAAGGAAAAGTGGAAGGCGAGTGGGTGGAGCGGATGGAGCGGATAATAGGACTTCCAAACGATAAGGAAGTTGCCGAGTTGCAAAAGTCAAATGGTGAAGCAAATATAGAACTAGTAATGTTGCGAACGCCAGACGGTGACGCAAATATAGAATTAGTAAAATTTCACTCACCATTAGATGAAAATGGCATACAGCGTTCTGTAACAAATACTCAGGGTATCCAGCATATTGCCTTTGCTGTTGAAGATATTGAAGCTCTTGTTACCAAATTGACAAAGAAGGGCGCTGGACTTATTGGTGATATATATAACTACGAAAACGTTTATAAATTATGCTACATTCGCGGGCCTGAAGGAATTATTTTGGAGCTGGCTGAGGAAATCAAATAAAATAGACAATCTTTTATAAAAACAGCAAATTCGTTGATAAGAAAAGAAACCACTTGATTAATCTTTGAACTGAACCCCGAATAGTGGACACTTTAAAAAGTGACCCTATTCGGGTTTTTTTGTTCATTTCACTAAAAAACCCGTTATACTGAACTATACGAAATTAAGAACGGGAGAAATTAGCATGAGTAAAATCATTTTTAACGTATATCAAATACGACAAATAGAAGCAAATCGATTTGTAGCATCTGTATCAGATCGTTCTATTCAATATACACCGGAATTTAAAATTTTTGCGGTCAAAGAAAATCTAGCTGGAAAGGGACCAGTACAAATCTTTAAAGAAAACGGATTTGATTTAGAAGTGATTGGTGTGGAAAAAGCAAGATCATCGATTAAACGATGGAGAGCATCTTTTAAAACTCATGGAGAACAAGCATTTTCGGAGGAAAGACGCGGAAAAGGAGGTTCTGGTCGACCAAAGAAAGAAAACCTATCGGCTGAAAAGAAATTAGAAAAAGCAGAGGTACGTATTCGTTTACTTGAAGCTGAATTAACACTGTTAAAAAAGCTAGACGAGATGGAAAGGCAGGCAAAGAAACGGCAATTTTAATGCCAAGGGAAAAGTATCAAGCAATTAATGATACCATTCGACTGTATCAGTTGAAAAATATGACACGTTATTTATGTTATTTGGCAAATGTAAGCCCCAGTGGTTATTATAAATGGCTCCAAAATAGTGAGAAACAAGCGATACGTGAAGAAGCAGATTTTCAGGACTACGTCCTATTAAAAAAGATTTATGATGCGTCAAAAGGAAAAGTGGGTTATCGAGGACTTTACATGGCACTAGAAGAACTACTTGAAGTCCCGATGAATCATAAAAAAATTCTACGATTAATGCGTAAATTCAATCTATATTCGAAAGTAAGACGTGCAAACCCTTATCGAAATCTTGCCAAAGCTACAGAAATCCATCGTCAAGTACCTAATCATCTAAATCGTGATTTTCATCAAACAGAGCCAGGCAAAGTGTTTTTAACAGATATTACGTATTTACAATACCGTGGCGGACAAACAGCGTATTTATCGTGTATAAAGGATGTTGCAACACGAGAAATCGTTGCATATGACGTATCGACAAGTTTACGCATGGAGTTTGTTTATCGTACGCTAAAGAAATTAGAAGAGCATATCAATGACAATTTACATCCAGAAGCGATGATTCATTCAGATCAAGGTTTTCATTATACACACCCAGCATTTCAAAAATGCGTCAAAGAAATGGGATTACTTCAGTCAATGTCTCGCCGAGGAAACTGCCTAGATAATTCGCCAATGGAATCATTCTTTGGGCATTTTAAAGATGAAATAGACTATAAAGAAGCTGAAAGCTTAGCAGAATTAGAATATATGGTAGATAATTATATGGAGCACTACAACAATACAAGAAAGCAATGGACATTAAAAAAAATGACTCCGGCAGCATACCGAAGTCATCTAATCGCTGTTTAATGTAGAGAATGGTCTTTTATTAAACTGTCTACTTTATAGGGTTCAGTTCACTTTTTTTTCCAAATGGTTTCTTTTCTTTGATTATTTTAGAATTTAAGCGAAAAATGAGCGCGTAAAGATGAAATTAATATTTAAGTAGGACTTATTAGGATTGCTATAGAATACTTAATGAAAGGGGGAAGGTGTATGTCGAGTTTACCAATTATAGTGGCACCCATGTTTTTAGTATCTAACCCAGCGATGGTGATTGAAGCAAGTAAGGCAGGGGCTATCGGTTCGTTTCCATTATTGAATGCTAGACCAGCAACAGTTTGTGCTGAATGGTTACAGAACATTAAAGAGGCGCTACCAACAGAGCCGTGGGCGGTCAATTTCATTTGCCATCCTGTAGCGAATGCGCGCTTTGAAGAGGATTTGCAGTTAATTGAAAGACATCAACCACCGATTGTTATTACATCACTGGGTCATCCGAAGCGTGTCATTGAAATTGTGCATGGCTATGGTGGAAAAGTCTATGCCGATGTAGCGAATGTCAAGCATGCTGAGAAATCAGCGGCCACTGGCGTGGATGGTCTAATACTTGTTTGTGCAGGTGCAGGAGGACATGGTGGTCAACTAAATCCATTTGGCTTTGTATCTGCTGTGAAAAAGTTTTTTAAGGGTACAATTATTTTATCGGGCTCTATGTCAAGCGGTGCAGACGTGTTGGCTGCACAAATTATTGGCGCCGATTACGCTTATATGGGGACACGTTTTTTAGCTTGTGATGAGGGCGATGCACCAGAAGATTATAAAAAGATGGTGATTGACAGTAAGACAGATGACATTTTATATACGGATGCCTTTAGTGGCGTGCATGTGAATGTCTTAATTCCTTCGCTATTAAAGGAAGGGATTGATCCATCTACGTTAAAGCCGAGAGAAGATATTGATTTAAGCCATCTTGTAAATGCCAAGGCTTGGCGAGATATCTGGTCAGCGGGTCATGGCGTTACAAATATCCAACAGCGAGAGTCAGTTCGAGAAATATGCGGGACATTGCAAGAGGAGTATGAGGCGGCGAAGCAACAAATCATTGCTGTGCAGCCTCAATAAGTGGAACTTAAAGTAGAAAAGCAAGAGAAATCATGTATGAATGATTTCTCCTGCTTTTTAGTCGTGATTTAAGGTTGCCGCGATTTCTGGCTGTTGTTCGACCTGACGAAGCATATTAAATGAAGCGATGGCAACTTCTACTTGGTCGTCTTTTGGTTCTCTTGTTGTTAATAATTGCAGCCATAAACCTGGATAACCAAGGAAGCGTAACACAGGTAAGTTACGGCAGGCATTTGTTGCTTGTAGTACTTCAAATGATACGCCGAGTACAACAGGAATTAATAAAATGCGGTCTACAATACGTAACCAAAGTGGATCAGTTGGTACGAAGAAATATAAAAACATGCCGACGAACACAGTAAATAGCATGAAACTACTACCGCAACGATAATGTAAACGAGATTGTGCTTGTACATTTGCAACTGTTACTTCCATACCAGCTTCATAGCAATTGATAACTTTATGTTCCGCACCGTGATATTGAAAGACTCGTTTTATGATGGGTGTTAATGAAATAAAGTACAAATAAGTAAGGAGTAGTATAAGCTTAATACCACTTTCCAATAAGATTTGGCCTGTTTTGCCTTCTATCCAATTGGAGAAAAAGTCTGCAATAAATACTGGGATTAATGTAAAGGCAAATTTGCCAAATAAAAAGGATAGTATCCCAACTACAGCAACCCCTAAAATCATTTGCAGCTTAGAGCCTTCCTCTACTTTTTCCTCTTCCTCGCCAGGTGTCACATCGTAGCGATCTCCTGAAAACTGCATATGGCGTGAACCTAAACCAGCGGATTCAATAAGTGCAACAACACCTCGTACAAAAGGAATTTTTTTTAGTTTTTGTAGAATTGGTTTTTGAACTTTTTTGAAATGATAATAATCAATGGAATCATCGTTACGGCGAATGGCTGTAATCGTATGTTCCTTTCCTCCGAACATCACACCTTCTAATTGTGCTTGTCCCCCGTATACAGGTGAATTGCTCAAGGCTAACACCACTCTCTTTATATATTTCAACTGTACCATTGTACTAAATTTAGTGAAAAACCTCTAGAGGAACGCATAGTAAATTTTCTATATGGCTACACTAAACGTATAATTTTGATTTATTTGAATGCTTGAATGCAACGTTCATGTAGTAGCTTACGAAACGCTCGGGTCAACGCGAGAAGCGCTCAGGAGCAACGGAGGAAAGCTCGGGTCAACGCGAGAAACGCTCAGGTGCAAAGATTTTGTGCTCGGGCGCTCGACTCCATAGCCTATAACGCTTGGGTAATAGTGTAAAACATTTAAATTTAGGAGGGGTATGCTTGAAAGTAGCGAGTATAACATCAATTGTAAGTGCATTTGTTCTAGCATTATGCTTGAGAGGGCTTCACTTCTTTCATTTAATTGATTGGAATCCGATAGGTTTTTATAAGAAGTGGGAGCTCTTTGAAGATAGTTCTAAATTGTTTCAATGGAGTTTTCTAACTTTCATCCTGTTCTTATTCGGCTTCTTTTTGTTTATTACTTTGCGTTATGTCCATATTATACCGGCGGTTCTGACATCTTTTTTATTGGGTCTTATTTTTACGATCACATTAGAATGGATTGTCCTAGATTTACCTTTACAGCCCGCTTCTTTTAAAAAATTATCAATTCCCTTTATGGTAGTAGTTATTTGTTTATTGCGATTCTTACTTGAAACAGCAAATTTCCACCAGAAAGAGCATACTGCACAAAAAGGAAATTAGTTGCCGTATGCAACGGGTATGATAAAATAAAGTGCAAGTACATAGAAAGAGGCGAATATTGCGTGAAGTTATTATGTTTAAATGGGCCTAACCTAAATCGGCTTGGTAAACGAGAACCACATATTTACGGACATGAAACGTTAGATGATGTAAAAAATAATGTTCAACAACTTGCGGCATCACTAGGAGCAACAGTTGAGTTTCGACAATCCAATCACGAAGGAGTGCTAGTTGATTGGGTGCATGAAGCAGAGGACGAAAAATATGATGGTATTATCTTTAATCCTGGTGCTTATACACATACGAGCATTGCATTACATGATGCAATTGCAGGAATTTCAGTGCCAGTTATAGAGGTACATATTTCAAATATCCATAAACGCGAGGCTTTCCGCCATCATTCTTATCTTGCACCAGCTTGCATTGGCCAGATTTGTGGACTAGGTACAAAAGGCTATGAGCTAGCATTACGCACATTCATCGAAGGGGAGAACTAAAATGTTGAAATTACAAAAGCTTCGTAAGGCATTACAGGAACAAAACATCGACGGTATTTTAATTACGAACGAGTACAACCGCCGTTATATGACAGACTTTACTGGAACAGCGGGTGTAGCGATTGTGTCACAAAACGATGCTGTGTTTATTACAGATTTTCGTTACACAGAACAAGCAACTGCTCAAATCAAGGACTATCGTATCGTCAAGCATGAAGCGACAATCCTCGAGGAAATTGCGACACAAGTAAAAGCAATGGGCATCAAATTATTGGGCTTTGAGAAAGATGCTGTCAGCTATGGCACATATGAGCTATACAAAAATGTGATTCAAGCTGATTTAGTACCGGTTTCTGGACTAATTGAAAAAATTCGCTTGATTAAGACGGAACAAGAGATTAATATTATTAAGGTTGCGTGTGAAATTGCTGATCACGCATTTACACATATTATAGACTTCATCAAGCCAGGTAAAACAGAGCTTGAGGTTTCGAATGAATTAGAATTTTTCATGCGTAAACAAGGGGCAACACAGTCTTCATTTGATACGATTGTCGCGTCTGGTCTTCGCTCAGCATTACCTCACGGTGTTGCAACAGATAAAGTTATTGAAAATGGCGACTTTGTCACACTGGATTATGGTGCCCTTTACAATGGCTATATCTCTGACATTACACGTACAGTGGCTGTTGGCGAACCATCTGCAAAATTAGTAGACATGTACAATACCGTGCTTGCTTCACAGCTATTAGCACTTGAAAAAGTGGGTCCTGGATTAACAGGAATTCAAGCAGATGCAATTGCACGTGACTACTTAACAGAAAAAGGCTATGGCAAGGCTTTTGGTCATTCATTAGGACATGGTATTGGTCTTGAAGTACATGAAGGCCCTGGCTTATCGATGCGTTCAGATACGGTACTAGAGCCAGGTATGGCCGTAACGATTGAACCAGGCGTGTATTTACCAGGAATCGGTGGTGTACGTATCGAGGATGATATTCTAATCACAGAGACAGGTAATGAACTCCTAACACATTCGTCAAAAGAACTCATCATTTTATAAACAATGGAGGAAAATAAATGATTTCAGTAAACGATTTCCGAACAGGTCTAACAATTATTGTGGATGGCCAACTATACCGTGTAATGGATTTCCAACACGTAAAACCAGGTAAAGGTGCTGCATTCGTACGTTCAAAATTACGTAACTTACGTAATGGTAACGTCCAAGAAAAAACTTTCCGCGCTGGTGAGAAAGTTGAAAAAGCACAAATTGATAATCGTAAAATGCAGTATTTATATGCACAAGGTGACGAGCATGTCTTCATGGATATGGAGTCTTATGACCAAACAGAATTAGCATCATCTGCAATTGAGTATGAGTTAAAGTTCCTTAAAGAGAACATGGAAGTACACATCCAATCTTATCAAGGTGAAATGCTAGGTGTAGAGTTACCAAATACTGTTGAACTAGAAGTTACTGAAACAGAACCAGGTATTAAAGGAGATACAGCTTCAGGCGGTACAAAACCTGCAACACTTCAAACTGGTCTTATTGTTCAAGTACCATTCTTCGTCAACCAAGGTGATGTTTTAATTATCAATACAACTGATTCATCTTACGTTTCTCGCGCGTAATCAATGTTTAGTAGGCCTACTCTTTACCAAAAGAGTAGGTTTTTACTTTTTTTTTATACATTTATGACTTATTTATTGGAAATTATGAGAATAGATAGACGGACAATTACCTTTTTTTATCTTTAGGCATTTGTTTCTATCATCAGATAGATGGTCTTAAGTAAAAAAAGTGTTTACAATAAAAGTAAGGAGTGAATGCTATGTTACATAAATTCGAGATGCAATATCCAATTATTCAAGCACCCATGGCTGGGGTTACATCGCCAAAATTTGTTGCAGCTTGTGCGGAAGCTGGAGTTTTAGGTTCAATAGGAGCGGGTTATTTAGATGGGGAGCAAACAAAACGCTTTATTCAAGAAGTGAAAAAACTTACACAAAAGCCATTTGGGATTAATTTATTTGTGCAGGAGGAGCCACGTATTGATGTCGATGTATTGCAAAATGCACGTATGGCTCTACAGCCGTTTTATGACGAGCTTGGTCTTTCACCTGTCCAAAGTGTAGTATCTTCGGAAGTTTTTGAAGGACAAATACAAGCTGTTTTGGATGAAAATGTAGCCGTCTGCTCATTTACATTCGGTATTCCATCAGCGGATGTCATCCGTCGCCTAAAGGAGCATAACGTTTATGTCATAGGTACGGCTACCACATTAAATGAAGCGCAGTGTGTAGAGGAAGCGGGCATGGATGCTGTAGTGTTGCAAGGTGGTGAAGCTGGTGGTCATCGCGGCTCTTTTACTGAGCCTATGCAGTTAATCGCTCGTAATGACCTACTACAACAAGTTGGAGGTAAAATTACCATTCCGATTATTGTGGCAGGAGGAATTGTCTCCAAGGATGATGTACAGACGGCGTTAGCAAATGGTGCACAGGCTGTACAAATTGGCACGGCTCTTTTAGTGGCACATGAATGCGAAATATCGTCACAATACAAAAATGCCGTACTGCAATCAAAAGCACAGCAGACGACCATTACTCGTGCTTTTACTGGTAAACCGGCACGTGGTTTAGCCAATGATTTTACGGAACGAATGAAGGATGCAGTGGTAGCGCCTTATCCACTGCAACATTATTTAACGACTACTATTCGTAAGGAAAGTGCAGAGCAAGGAAACGCCCAATACCTATCAATGTGGATGGGGGAAAATAGTTATTTAGTGCAAGCTGGCTCTGTGAAAGATATTATTGCAAAGTTTATATAGTTTCTTGTATGTAAAAATCATGTGAGACGATTAATAGCTAGTGTACACCAAAGACACATTTTCAGCCCTTTGGCTTAAGTTGCTAGGTCCTGTTGCGGTAAGCTACATCTTGTTTACTGTAATTCTCTTATGTTGAAGGCTGTAGAATTGTACTAGCACAATTTAAATCGTAGGTAATTACGCAAAAACTTAAATATTTTATGATCAAGACCACTATACGTTTGTATGGAGGTCTTTTTTTTTTGCTAGCGTCATATATTGCTGTACACGAGGGGGCGTATGAATGGAATTACAAGACGTATTAAGAGTCGCTGGAGTGGGACTAGTAGTTGCGCTTCTTCATGTTTTCTTTGATCAAACAGGGAAGAAAGAGTTTTCGTTTTTCTTATTTTTTATTGCCTACTTATATATGACAGCAGAATTACTGCGATTTTTAAGGTTATTTTTCAATGAAATTTTAACCTTCTTTCAATGGTTAACCTCTTCTGGGTAATGTAGATGGAAATTGTCCTTGTCGCTGTTGTCATGCTGCTTTTATTATTGCTTATAAAAGAAGTTATAAAACCACTCCATGCGCTCATTAGTGTAATGTTTTCGTTTTTACTGTTCAGTTTATTGTTTTCGACACTCCTCTTGCCACTCGTGAAGCAGCTCCTCGAAATGTTAGCTTTTTTGCCTTATGCAAAAGCTATTGTCATGAGCGCTAGCCTTTTTTATGTAGGGCAATGGGTGTCTCTGTTGCTGGTTGAACATAGCTATAAGGTACTCGGTGGGTTGGTTTTTGACGCGGTGAAAATTGTTATCTTGTTGTACTGGTTCAAAGAATTTCTGGCTGTTTTACAGGAGGTGTCGGCCATTTTACAAAGGATAAGCTAAGGAGCGAATACATTGCAGGAGCAACTACTTTCGTTTTTGATAGATCCTTTTTTTCTCTTGCTCAAAATGACACTTATATTGTGTGGCTACGTCATTATCATTCTGATTGTCAATATGGTGTTACCTGAATTTGAAAAAGGGACAAGGATTCTATTTTTTCTCATTGTATTAGCGACAATTGGACCTGTGGTGGTCAACTCATTTAAATTAATCGATCAAATTGCACAGGGACTTTCGCATATATTTACGGCATTCTATCCGATTCTAACATCAAGTTTTCTTTTGTCTAGTAGTATTACAGCGATTGCTTCTTGGCAGCCTTTTTTACTTTTTTTTGTACAAGTCTTAACAATAATTAGTAGTAAATGGCTTATCCCTGGCGTGCTTTTTGCCATTGTCTTTGATGTTTGTAGCGTAATTGTAAAAGAAATATCCTTTACGAGAATTGCAGATCTCATTCGATTCACAATTATGAGTATCGTATCAGCATCTGTCATATGTTACATCATTTTAATGTCGGCAAGTGGTGTTGCAGCATTTAGCGTCAACAAAGCTGTTTCAGAACCTGTGAAAAAACTTATTGAAGAAAATATTCCAGTTGTCGGGTCTTTTATAGTTGATAGTTTTTCCATGTTTCAGCATATGACACAATTTTCTTCTTCTATTAGTAGTATTAGTGCTTTTATAGCGGTTATCACAATTTCGTTTATTCCAACTGTACAGCTTGTTGTCAGTGCCTATTCATTAAAGATGTTAGCTGCTATTTTAGAACCAATTGCCTTTGATGATATTTGTAGATTACTAGATCATGTTAGTAAATCTCTATTTACTCTATGTGCAGTATCATTTCTAATTGCTTTTTCATTTATGTTTTCTTGTTTTTTCCTTATCGTTTTTGTGCAGGTTATGGCAGGGGGGAGATAAATTGATTCTTTTATTGGCGTTGCTCTTTATTTGTCAGCTTTTCGTGTTTCTAACGGATGATAAGCAGATAATTTCACTAACAAAACTCGTCATTACGTTAGTATTTTTGCAATTGCTATTAAAGATTCCATTTATCAACTCATAGGAGGAAACAAGCGTACATACACTTGAAAAAGAGAAGATGAAGGGAGGCAATGTACAAGTGATGTGGAAAAGACAGGAAAAAAAACAAAGTCATTTTTGGTCTTAATGCTTATTGCCGCCTCCGTGGGACTTTTCATCGTGTTGCCAATGTTTCAAACAAGTTCAACAAATGAGCGAGTAACACCGTCTTCAAATGAGGAAAAGCTAGAACAGACACTGCGAGCTATGCAAGGTGTTGGGGAGGTAAAAGTTTATTTTTATTATGGAGAGATGACGAATGAGACGGATGAAAATAATTTATTTAGCCAATATTTTAGGGGGACTGACAAAGGCGTGAAGGATGTAACAGGAATGCTCATTGTTTCAGAGGGAGCATCGGATATTTTTGTTAAAAATGAAATTCGTGCTGTCGTCAGTCAAGTGATGCAATTGCCTATTCATCGAATTATTATCGTTCCAATGGAAAATAAGGGGGAAAAATGAATGCGCGTGCGTAGAAGAACTGTTTGGTTTATGACATTATTAAGTCTAGTAGCAGTAATTTCAGTATACTATTTAGTTGATCCAGCAAAACAATTTAATGGTTTAACTATTTTCTCAGATGATACATTACAGCAAACAGCGATAACAGGTGTAACAGATCAAGAGGCTTCAAAGCAAGGTGTGACGACAGAAGTATCTTCGCCAAGTCATATGTTTGAAGAAATGCGTATGCAAGTAAGTGATGAGAGAAGCCAATTACGACAGCAGCTAACGCAAAAAATTGCATCTGAAGAAGCCACAGCTGAAGAAAAAAATAAGGCATTCAATGAAATTGATGGACTTATTAAACAGGAATCAGCGGAAGCGATGTTAGAAATGCTTGTTAAATCTTTAGGATATTCGGATGCCTTTGTACGAGCGGAAGGTGAAAAAGTATCTGTCACTGTCATGGCGGAAGAGCTATCTAAATCACAAGCAAATGAGATAATCTATTTGGTAAGAAGTGAATGGGAAGGCGCAAATGACGTGCAAGTTAAGTTTAGTGCGAACAACTATTAAAACTTAGTGAAAAAAAGGAATATTCTGTTTATTATGTAGTCGTTGTTATATATCAGGATAATGAAAAGGCTTTCGTTTAGTAAAAGAAAGCCTTTTATTATGTTTATATTTACTTAATTTTCATTAAACTATTTCAAATTGTTCGAAATAAATATAGAATAGTGGGTGTAGTAGATATTATTTCATAAGGAGACTTAGACATGTTCAAAATTCAAGAAATTCGTGAAATTATTAAATTAGTAGATTCTTCTTCAATTGACGAGTTCGTTTATGAAGTAGATGGCGCAAAAGTTAAATTAAAAAAGAATGGTGTTGTTGTTACTGAAACTGTAGCACCTAAGAAAGAAGTTGCAGCTCCTGTTGTACAACAAACTGCACCAGCAGCAACTCAAGCGGCACCAGCAACCCCAGCAAAAGTTGAAGAAGCTCCAGTAGCACCAACAAACAACGACTCTTCGTTACATAAAATCGTATCTCCAATGGTTGGTACTTTCTATGCAGCTCCAAATCCAGAATCTCCAGCTTATGTACAAGTGGGCGACAAAGTGGGCGACGAAGCGATTGTATGTATCGTAGAAGCTATGAAACTATTCAACGAAATCGAAGCAGAAGTTAAAGGCGAAATCGTTGAAGTACTTGTAAAAGATGGCGAATTAGTAGAATACGGTCAACCATTATTCCTTGTAAAAGCTGAGTAAGGAGTGTTCACAACCATGAAAAAAGTTTTAATTGCAAACCGCGGCGAAATCGCTGTACGAATCATTCGTGCTTGTAAAGAGCTTGGTATCAAATCAGTTGCCGTATACTCTGAAGCAGACGTAGAAGCATTACATGTGAAATTAGCGGACGAAGCTTATTGCATCGGTCCTAAACTATCAAAAGATTCATATCTTAGCTTCCCAGCTTTACTGAGTGTAGCAGAGAAAACAGGTGCAGACGGTATCCACCCAGGTTACGGTTTCGTATCTGAAAACGCTGACTTCGCTGAAGCATGTGAAAACGCAGGCATTAAATTCATTGGTCCTTCATCTGATTCTATCAAAATTATGGGGATTAAAGACGTTGCGCGTACAACAATGGAAGCAGCAGGGGTTCCACTTGTGCCCGGTACTGGTATTGTGCCAGATATCGAAACAGGTAAAGAGTGGGCTGCTAAAATTGGTTACCCAGTTATCATCAAAGCAACAGCTGGTGGTGGCGGTAAAGGGATCCGTGTAGCTCGTACGGAAGAAGACCTTGTAAAAGGTATCGACATTACGCAAAAAGAGGCTGCTGCAGCATTCGGCAACCCAGGCGTATATCTAGAAAAATTCATTGAATACTTCCGTCACTGTGAAATTCAAGTGTTAGCGGATGGTCACGGTAATGTTGTACACTTAGGCGAACGTGACTGTACAGTTCAACGTCGTATGCAGAAATTAGTTGAGGAAGCCCCATCTCCTGCACTATCTTCTGAACGTCGTGCTGAAATGGGTGCAGCAGCGGTGAAAGCAGCACAAGCATGTAATTATGAAGGTGCTGGTACAATCGAGTTCATCTATGATTACCAAGAAGACAAGTTCTACTTCATGGAAATGAACACACGTATTCAAGTAGAACACCCAGTAACAGAAATGATTTCTGGTGTCGATCTTGTTCAACAACAATTGAAAATTGCATCTGGTGAAAAACTACCATTTGCACAAGAAGATATTAAATTAAACGGTTGGGCAATTGAATGCCGCATTAACGCAGAAAATGCATACAAAAACTTTATGCCATCAGCGGGTACTGTAGATACTTACATCACTCCAGGTGGTTATGGTGTACGTATTGACTCTGCTGTATATGCCGGTTATACAATCCCTCCATACTATGATTCAATGGTAGCGAAGCTAATCGTTCATGCAGATACGCGTGAGGAAGCAATTGCGAAAATGAATCGTGCACTAGGGGAATTTGAAGTTTCTGGTCCTGGTATCAATACAACCATTCCGTTCCATGAAGCATTAATGAATAACGACGTCTTCAAATCTGCGAAATTCAACACGAAATTCCTAGAAGAAAACGACGTATTAGGGACAAGCAAATAATCGTTCATACAAAGGCGAAGAAATCCTTATGATTTCTTCGCTTTTCATGATTTATCGAGACATTTTTATATTTAATAGCTATTGTTTCTTGATTTATCGAGCATGTATGGGAATTTATCGCCTAACTTTTTGAAAATATCGATATGAACCTTCCATAGAGTTGACTACTTTGAAATTATAACGGCTTTCCAAAGCCAAACCTTCCTTTTTATAGTATAATAAACGTAACAACAGCATTTGCTTGCGATGTGTAAGGGAAAGGATGATATTTGCATGGCAGAGAAAGTAGGACAATCTTTTGTACAACCAACACCATCTGGTAAAGAGGAACTTGGTAAAATTGAGGTAGCGGCGGAAGTAATTGAAATTGTCGCTGGGATTGCTGTTAGCGAGGTAGAAGGTATCGCAGCAACACGTGGTAATATTGCAACAGGCGTTGTAGAACGCTTTGGTAAAAAAGTACACAACAAGGGCATCAAATCTGGCGTCACTGAAAGTGGTGAAATTGCCATTGATGTATTTTGCTCTGTAAAATATGGTTATGCAATTCCTAAAGTGGCAAAGGACGTGCAAACGCAAATTCGCCAAGCGATTTTAAATATGACTGCACTTGAAACAGCAGAAGTGAATGTACATATTACAGGCATTCATTTTGAAAAAGAAGAAGTGGCTGTACAAGAATAAGAAAAACGAGGTTATCTCAAAATTTTGAGATAGCCTCGTTTTCTGTTAACTTAATAATAATTTAAAGTTCAACATGATTCGGTTTTTTCCAGAAAAATGCAAGTATCACCCCGACAACTAATACAATTGTTGCAAAGTAATACGGATAGTTTAAATTAATGTCGAACAACATGCCACCTAAAATGGGACCGAAAATATTGCCGAGACTGGTAAACATGGAGTTCATACCACCTACAAAGCCCTGTTCATTTCCTGCGATTTTTGATAAATAAGAAGTAGCGGCAGGGCGTATTAAATCAAAGCCGACAAAAATAAAGAAAGTTACAAATAATATTGCAGCATAATGATTTACGATGGTCATGGCAAAAGTAAGGATAGCCGATAAAACAAGTGAGTAGCGAATAACGTTAATTTCGCCCATTTTTTTTGTCAGCCAATCAAATAATAAAAGCTGTGCAAGTGCCCCAATAATGCCACTACCAGTAATAATAATTGCAATATCTTTAGGTGTGAATCCAAACTTATGATCTACGAACAAACTAAATAAAGATTCAAACGCAGCAAGGCCAAATGATAGTACAAAAATTATCATGAAGGCGATGAAATATAAAGGGCTAATTATACGTTTTGCACTACCAAAAATAGAACTTGCAGCTTCAGTATCATCGGCTGCTCGTGTTGGTTCTTTTAGCAATGTCAATGATAAGATGGCTGCTAAGAAACCAAGTATACCTGCAGCGTAGAATGGTACTCGGGTACCATATTCCGCTAAAAAGCCACCGATTCCTGGTCCAATAATAAAGCCGGTACTAATGGCAGCACTCATATAGCCAAGAGCCTTGGGACGTTGGGCCATTGTTGTAATATCAGCAATGTACGCTGTGACCGCTGGCATAATAAATGCCGCACTTACACCACCAAGCATACGCGATATAAATAACACTTCAATGGTACGGCCCATCCCGAATAATAGCTCAGAAAGTCCAAAAACAAAAAGACCTGCAACGATCATAACTTTCCGACCAATGCGGTCTACGAGTCTACCTGCAATTGGTGAAACAATAAGCTGTGTAATCGCAAATGCTGCAACCATATAGCCGACGACAGACCCTGTAATATTAAGCTCGTTCATAATTGTTGGTAAGACAGGAATAACTAGACCGATGCCTAAAAAGGCGATAAATAGATTAGTTAACAAAATAGTTAACGTTAAGATTTGTTTCTTGTTCATTTTCTTTACTCCTTCAACATTTCACGTTACATAAGATACCAAAAATCCAATCTACTAGAATATTTTCAAGTATTACAATAAACCCTATAGTAGCTATAGGGTCAAAAGATTTGTTTCAAAAAAAGAAGGAAATGACATTAGTTGAGGGATTTTTGCCTAATTTTCAATTCAACGATAAACTTTTTTTCTTGCTCTGCTATTAATGTAGCCGGCATATATAGTTCATATACAGTGGATTCGAACGCTTTTTTTTGTGAATCTACATAATTTTTAAGTTTTTCATAATATGAAAAATACGTTTCGGGGTGATAGATAAAGGCAATACATACATAAATGCCAGCGGGTACAACTGTTTGTTTTACGTCAGTCGAAAGTTTAGAAAAGGTTCGCTCGGTTAGTAGGGGTGTAAATATGGCATCATAAATAATATCATTTACATCTATGTAGTTGGCAAGTGGATAGCTGCAACCGTAACGACTATTTAGCACACTCCCTTCATTTTCGATGATTTTGGTTAATGTACTGTAGTACGAATTTGTGCTAGATGTCGGTGTTAGTTCGTTGGTTGTAACTTGTAAAATTGCCATATCTTCTTCTAACTGCGTATAAACCTCACCAAAGACAGGAATATCAATTTGCTCTTGCATTTGTTTTTTTGTTTTTAGAAGGGTATATTTTACTTCATTTAATCGGGAAATTTTTTCTTCTAGACGTTGCTCTTTTTGTTCTAAAAAAACGAGTAGTTCTTCTGGTGTCAGCATAAGTGCTTTTTTTATGTCTTCAAGTGATGTACCGATATACTTAAGCGATTTAATGAGATCTAAGTAAAAAATCTGATCATCTTTATAATAGCGGTAATTACTAGAGTTATCTGTATAAGCAGGTTTAAATAAATTTATTTGATCATAGTAGCGAAGTGTTTGGACAGAAAGATTGGATAATTTTGCTACCTCTCCAATTGTATAATAATGTTCTTTCATAGATAGCCTCCCTAGCAGTAGAAAAGAAATTTCTAATTCTTTACTTCATGATGACGATAAACACCTCTAAAGCTAGAATTGAATCGTTTTTATTATAACATTCAAGGTATTTAAAAAAATATGGCTAGCCCTATCATTTTTACACAAGCTTACAATGACATTGCGGCAGTCGCTAAGCTACACCACGTGCATAACATCTGACGCTGTCGCTTTCTTATTGTGCAAAAAACATTTGTCTTTGGTGTTTCCTTTTTACACAAAAAACATCTATTGCTGTCGATTTACTTTCGCACAAAAAACAATTTGTCGCTGTCGTTTCCGTTTTGCACAAAAAACCATTGATTAAGAAAGTTAAAATAAGCAGAAAGTTGCTTGAAAAAGGTTTCAGATTATTGAAAACTTGCTTGAAATCGTGTTTCTCACACGAATTTATGCTATTATAAACCTTAATGCCACTTAAGAAGGAGAGCTTTACATGAAACGACATGAAGCACGCGAAAAAGCGTTGCAAGTTTTGTTTCAGCTAGACAATACCGATCTAACAGTCGAAGAAGCAATGGGACATATTAAAGGTCAACCGACAAATGCTTTCTACGAAAAGATTGCAAATGGAACAGCTGAAAATTTGGAGGAAATCGATGCGGCCCTTGCGCAGCATCTAGAAAAGTGGTCACTTGCCCGTCTACCGAAAATTGAAAGAACAGTGTTACGTTTAGCTGTATATGAACTTTTATACATGCCAGAAACACCAAAAAGAGTAGTACTTAACGAAGCAATCGAGTTATGCAAAACATTTGGCGACGAGGGATCGTCGAAATTTGTTAATGGCGTACTTTCTAAATTTACAGAACAATAAAAACGTGTTGTATTGGAAGGAGTAACATAGGTTTATGTCAAGTGCAATTATTAATGGTAAAGAAATTGGTCAAGAAATTCGTAATTCTGTAGCAGAGCGCGTAGCTCGTTTAAAAGAACAAGGATTAACACCAGGCTTAGCGGTTGTATTAGTTGGGGACAACCAAGCTTCTGCTACATATGTTAAAAACAAGCAAAAGTCTTGTGAAGCAATTGGTATGTTTTCTGAACTAGTAAAATTACCAGAAACAACTACGCAAGAAGAATTACTAGCGCAAATCGAATTATTAAATGAACGTGAAGATATTCACGGTATTTTAGTACAATTACCACTACCAAAACATATTGATGAGGATACGGTTATTGCGACAATCGCTGTTGAAAAAGACGTAGATGGCTTCTCACCAGTAAGTGTTGGGAAAATGATGCTTGGCCAAGAAACTTTTTTACCATGTACGCCGTTTGGTGTTATGAAGCTTCTTGAATATTCAGGAATTGAAATTGCAGGAAAGCATGCGGTCATTGTCGGCCGTAGTCATATCGTAGGGAAACCTATGGGACAATTGCTATTGCAAAAGGATGCAACAGTGACATACACGCATTCAAAAACACCTGATTTACCTTCATTTACTAAACAAGCGGATATTTTAATTACAGCAGTTGGACGTGCAAACTTTATTACGAAGGAGCATGTCAAAGAAGGTGCAGTTGTTATTGATGTTGGTATTAACCGCGATGAAAATAACAAACTATGCGGTGACGTAAACTTTTCAGATGTGGATGGCATTGCGTCACATATTACACCAGTACCAGGTGGTGTAGGGCCAATGACTATCACAATGTTACTTTTCAACACAGTGCAAGCAGCAGAATATACGCTTGCCAGTAAAGTACAACAATAACAGGTGAGAATTTTCTTCCCTGGCGATTTTTAGAAAACTAAACAAAAAAATAGTTCGTTTAGCAAAGGCGAAATGAAAATACTAATTAAGGAGCATGTCTCATAAATTGAGATATGCTCTTTTTTTGTGCGAACCTTTAAGACGGACTCAACGTCTAATTTAAAGTTTGCGTTATACAATACATCCTAAATATGGAGGGTATTAATGGAAAATTTAGATATAATGCTTATTTTGAAGCATATTATTATTGGACTTGTCCAAGGATTCACGGAGCCAATTCCCGTATCGTCAAGTGGTCATGTCCTCATTGCTAGTGAAATTCTTGGTTTGGGTGATCAAGGCTTTACTTTTGCGATTTTAACGAATACGGCGTCATTATTAGCCATTGTCTATATTTATCGCGAAGATATAGTACGCCTTATTACGAATTTTTTCCTTTATATCAAAACGCATGAGAAACGATATAAAGCGGATTTTCGCTTTGCTCTATACATTGTTATTGGTTCCATTCCAGCTGGTGTATTAGGCGTTTTATTAAGTGATGTCATTGCAGACAATATAAGCATGACGACCATTGCTATGATGTTATTTGTAACTGGGATTGCACTTTGGTTAATTCGTAATATGCGCGGTACGAAGAAGGATGCTGATTTGAGTGTGAAAGATGCGATTATAGTAGGGCTTGGTCAAGCTGTTGCATTAACGCCTGGTATTAGTCGCTCAGGTGCAACGATTATTTCAGCCATTGCAGTTGGCATGAGACAGGACACAGCTTTACGCTTCTCGTTCATGCTCTATATCCCAGTCAGTCTCGGTGGCGTCGTACTTGGGATTACAGATTTTTTAGATGAGCCAAATAAAGGTGCTTTAGCAATTCCTTATGCAGCGACATTTATTGCCACACTATTTATGACATACTTTGCAATGCGCTGGTTTATGGGCATTATGAAAAGTGGCAAGCTTAGTTACTTTACCTATTATTGTTTTATTGTCGGTATATTATTGTTGATTTTCTATTAAATCCTTTGCCGCATGACGATACTCTCGTTATGTGGCTTTATCTTTTCGTTCGTCAATAAATTTTTATTATATACTTTTAAGACTGGCCTTTTTTCTTACGAAACTGCATTTATACAGGTCAGGCACAATAAAAAATGTTATGATAGGTGTAGTTTTGTGAAAAACTTGATTCTAGTAAAGGAGCCGAATAAAATGTCATCAGCTTCTTATTTAACTGTAAAAGCATTAACAAAATATATTAAACGAAAATTTGATGCTGACCCACATTTACGTGAGGTTTATGTCAAGGGAGAGCTATCAAATGTCAAGGTACATCAGTCAGGGCATATTTACTTTACGTTGAAGGATGACGGTGCACGTATTGCGGCAACGATGTTTAAAACAGCAGCATCTAAACTAGCTTTTGAGCCAAAGGATGGCATGCAGGTATTTATCCGAGGAGATGTAAACGTTTACGAAGGTTATGGTACATATCAATTATATGTGCAGGAAATGCAACCAGATGGAATCGGCAGCTTATTTGTTGCCTATAACCAACTTAAGGAACAGTTACAAAAAGAAGGACTTTTTAAAACTGAATGGAAGCAGTCGATACCGAAGTTTCCAGAAAAAATTGGTATCTTAACGTCCACAACGGGAGCGGCGATTCGAGATATTTGTACAACGTTGAAACGTCGATATCCGCTTGCTGAAATTTTGATTTATCCAACACTTGTGCAAGGAGCACAGGCCGCTCCAAGTATTGTCCAAAGTATTGTACGTGCAAATCGGGATGCAAGTTGTGACGTATTGCTTGTTGGTCGTGGTGGAGGTTCCATTGAGGATTTATGGGCATTTAATGAGGAGATGGTTGCACGTGCAATCTTTGAAAGTCGTATACCCATCATCAGTGCAGTTGGTCATGAAACCGATACAACGATAGCTGATTATGTCGCAGATTTGCGGGCACCCACACCAACAGCAGCGGCTGAAATGGCCGTGCCAGATCAGCAGGAATTATTCCAACGTGTACTAGCTCAGAAGTCGCAACTTCATCAAATTGTGAGAGCGCAACTTATGACAGAACGACAACGTCTAAATAAGCTCCAACAGTCTTATCCACTATCGATGCCGGAGAGATTGTATCGTCCATTTACAGAAAAACTAGCACAGCTTGAGTCGGGTTTGCAAAAAGCAATGCAGGTTGACTTAATGAAAAAAGCTGCACAGCTTCAAAAATTACACAGTGCTGTAGAACAGCAATCACCGAAAAAAGCATTAGCATTCCATCAAAAAGAACTGGCAACACGCGTCCATCAGCTAACACGTTCGGCAACACATTTTGTAACGAAGCAAAAGCAACAATTCGAGGCATCTGTCCGAACACTTGAAGCATTAAATCCACTTGCTATTTTAACAAGGGGTTTTACGGTTGCTTATAAAGATGACAAAATGTTGAAATCGTCAGCTAACTTAAAGCAGAAAGATCAGCTAACACTTTCCTTCCATGATGGGAAAGTACTTGCTGAAGTGACTAATGTCTTGCCAAATAATGAGGAGGAATAGATGTGGCGAAGAAACAACAAACATTCGCAGAAGCAATGACGGAACTGGAGGAAATTGTCCGTCAGTTAGAGCAAGGGGATGTACCATTAGAAAATGCAATTGATTTATATAAGCAAGGTATGGAGCTTTCACAATTTTGCCATAGTAAGCTGCAACACGCAGAAGAACAGTTAATTTCGATTGTTCAAGAAACAGGAGAAACGACAGCATTTGATCCGCTAAAGGGAGAGAACTAATCAATGAACGAGCAATTAAAACATTTTATTGAAAGCAATACACCACAAGTAGAAGCTGAAATGTTCGCACTTGTTGAAAAAATTGATGCACCGGCCGATTTAAAGGAATCGATGCTCTATTCTTTACAAGCAGGAGGCAAGCGCATTCGTCCGCTTTTCGTATTAGCAGTATTAGAATTGTTTGCGAAAGACAAAGAGCACGGACTCACTGTAGGTGCGGTTATTGAAATGATTCATACGTATTCTTTGATTCATGATGACCTACCAAGTATGGATAATGATGATTTCCGTCGAGGTAAGCCAACGAATCATAAGGTATTTGGTGAGGCACTTGCCACACTTGCAGGTGATGCATTAAATACATTAGCTTTCGGAATTTTAGCGCGTCTGGATTTATCTGCGGAAAAACGAATTGAACTAGTGAATCTGTTAAGTGTAGCAGCTGGTGCAGAAGGTATGGTTGGCGGTCAAGTACTGGACATGGAAGGTGAGAAACGCCAGTTAAACCTAACAGAGCTTGAGCATGTCCATGTCAATAAAACAGGTGCATTATTACGATTTAGTATTGAATCAGGGGCCGTATTAGCGGATGTATCCGAAGAAGACCGTGCAACTTTAAAGGAATACGCCCATCATATAGGCCTT
The DNA here is from genome assembly GCF_003049605.2 of Lysinibacillus parviboronicapiens. Classification (NCBI taxonomy): domain Bacteria; kingdom Bacillati; phylum Bacillota; class Bacilli; order Caryophanales; family Bacillaceae; genus Lysinibacillus; species Lysinibacillus parviboronicapiens. Next base: position 2,983,114 of record NZ_CP073713.1, on the reverse strand, counting down.
GCTTTCCAAATTCAAGACGACATTTTAGATATTGAGGGAACAACAGAGGAACTAGGTAAAACAGCAGGGAAAGATGTAGCGAGTGATAAAAGCACATATCCGGCATTGTTAACGTTAGATGGAGCAAAAGATAAACTTGACGAGCATTATCAACTTGCTATTGCTGCACTAGAGAAATTACATGTAAATGCAAGCTTACTACATGAGTTCGCAACGTATATTGTTCATCGTAAAAACTAAGAGAAAAACAAGGCTATATAGGCAAAGAATATGCTAGAATAGGTGGGGACGTTTGCCAATGTGTAAACAAGAAAGTGTTCGTACTTTTAGCATAATGATAACACTGTTATAATGGTGGAAACACGATTGCGGTGAATAATTTATTGAAAAGGTGTGTGAGAAAGGTGGATTTAAACAAGATCTCTAGTCCATCCTTTTTAAAAAACTTAAATAAGAAGGAACTTGAACAGCTTGCAAAAGACATTCGAGCCTTCTTAATCGAAAAATGTTCTGTCACAGGTGGTCATATTGGACCAAACCTAGGCGTTGTGGAGCTAACGATTATGCTTCATAAAATGTTTGACAGTCCACAAGATAAGTTTTTATGGGATGTTGGCCACCAAGCTTACGTGCATAAAATTTTGACAGGTCGCGCTAGTCAATTTGATACATTACGTCAGTTCAAAGGGCTTTGTGGATTTCCAAAGCTTGTGGAGAGTGAACATGATGAATGGGAAACAGGTCATAGCTCGACTTCATTATCAGCAGCCATGGGTATGGCAGCAGCACGTGATATAAAAAACGAAAAAAACTTTGTTGTGCCTATTATTGGGGACGGCGCCTTAACAGGCGGTATGGCACTTGAAGCGTTAAATCATATCGGTCACGCAAAAACAAACATGATTGTCATTTTAAATGATAATGAAATGTCAATTGCACCAAATGTTGGTGCCTTGCATAATGTACTTGGGCGTATGCGTACTGCTAAGGAATATTCAAAAGCCAAGGAAGAATTAGAATCCTTAATCAATAAAATCCCTGTTCTTGGTGGTAAGCTTGCTTCAACCGCGGAACGTTTAAAAGATAGCTTGAAATATTTAGTAGTATCAGGTGTGTTCTTTGAAGAATTGGGCTTTAAATATTTAGGACCAATTGATGGTCATGATTTTGAAGCACTTGAAACGACGTTATCGTATGCTAAAAAGGTAAAAGGCCCTGTACTTTTGCATGTTATTACGAAAAAGGGCAAAGGCTACAAGCCGGCTGAAGATGATACGATTGGTAATTGGCACGGGACAGGTCCTTATAAAATGGAGACTGGCGCATTTGTGAAATCAGAGACGAGAGGCCCTGCTTGGAGTAGTTTAATCGCGGAGACAGTTCGTAAAATTTCACATGAAGATGAGCGTATTGTCACAATTACGCCTGCGATGCCAGTTGGTTCTAAATTACAAGGTATACAGCAGGATTTCCCTAAACGTTTCTTTGATGTAGGGATAGCTGAGCAACATGCTGCCACGATGGCGGCAGGACTTGCTACACAGAAAATGAAACCTTTCTTAGCTATTTATTCAACGTTTTTACAACGTGCTTACGATCAAGTGCTCCATGATATAGCACGCCCTAATTTAAATGTCTTTATTGGTATTGATCGTGCTGGCCTAGTTGGTGCAGATGGTGAAACGCACCAAGGTGTCTTTGATATTGCGTTCCTACGCCATATGCCCAATATGACAATTATGATGCCAAAGGATGAAAATGAAGGGCAGCATATGGTGAAAACTGCTATTGATTATAATGGTGGACCGATTGCGCTTCGCTATCCACGTGGCAATGGTTTAGGTGTGCCGATGGATGATGAACCAATGAGTTTGCCAATTGGTAGCTGGGAAGTATTACGTGAAGGAAAAGACGCGGCTATTTTAACATTTGGTACGACGATTCCAATGGCGATGGAAGCGGCAAATATTTTAGCGCAACAAGGTATTGAAGTAGAAGTGGTCAATGCACGATTTATTAAACCAATGGATGAGGATATGCTACATCGTATTTTAACGAATCGCATGCCAGTGCTTACGATTGAAGAGGCCGTATTACAAGGTGGTTTTGGTAGCGGTGTACTCGAATTTGCGCATGATCATAGTTATTTAAATGCCATTATCGATCGCATGGGGATACCAGACCAATTTATCGAGCATGGTAACGTCGACCAATTGCTCGCAGAAATCCATATGACAGCAGAAGATACAGTAGCACGTATGCATGTGTTACTACAACAAAAACAGCAAGTAGGTTTAAATAAATAATGACAAAACAACCAAAAGAACGTGTAGACATTTTACTTGTAGAGCGTGGACTAAGTGAAACACGCGAAAAGGCGAAACGCTCTATTATGGCGGGACTAGTCTTTTCCAATGAAATTCGCATTGATAAGGCAGGAGAAAAAATTGCTATTGATGCACCGCTCCAAGTAAAAGGTTCTGATTTAAAATATGTCAGCCGTGGTGGCTTGAAACTAGAAAAAGCACTACAAATTTTTGATATGTCTGTAGAAGGTAAGCTGATGCTCGACATCGGCTCCTCTACAGGAGGCTTTACAGATTGTGCCTTACAAAATGGTGCAAGACATTGTTATGCACTTGATGTAGGCTCGAATCAGCTTGCATGGAAAATCCGCTCTGATGAACGTGTAACTGTTATGGAAAAAACAAACTTTCGCTATACGACGGCGGCTGATTTAACAGAAGGATTGCCGGAATTTGCTACAATAGATGTCAGCTTCATTTCATTATCGTTAATTTTGCCAGTTTTAAAAACGGTATTAATGCCTGGCGGTGATGTAATGGCGCTTGTGAAGCCACAGTTTGAAGCAGGGAAAGAAAATGTGGGCAAAAAGGGTATTGTACGTGATAAAAAGGTACACCTTGATGTCTTAGAAAAGACTGCTAAAATGGCAACTGAGGTTGGATTTGTTGTCAAGGATGCATCGTTTTCGCCAATCACGGGTGGCGAAGGAAACATTGAATTTTTATTCCATTTAGTGAATCCAATTACCACAGAAGAAATTCCTGCGTATACAGCTTTTAATGCACTCGTTGAAGAAGCGCATAGTGCACTAAAATAACACGTGCTCGCTTGTAGAGCCGTGTTTTTTCTTGTGCTTTTATGTGTTAGATGGTAGTGTAAATATACAAATACTTAATTATTTATAAGAGGTGAAGGACATGAATAAAGGCCAAAGACATATACGGATTAGGGATATTATTGCCAATCATGAGATTGAAACACAAGATGATTTAGTCGATTTTTTAAAAGATGCAGGCTATAATGTGACGCAAGCAACAGTATCACGTGATATTAAAGAACTGCACCTTGTAAAGGTGCCATTGCAAGATGGACGCTATAAATATAGCTTACCCGCGGACCAGCGATTCAATCCTGTCCAAAAATTACACCGAGCATTAGCAGATGCTTTTATCAGCATTGATGGCGCTTCGCATTTTTTAGTCATGAAGGCACTTCCTGGTAATGCTAATGCCATTGCGTCACTACTTGACCATTTAGATTGGCCAGAAATTTTAGGAACTATTTCTGGGGATGATACAATTTTAATCATTTGTCGCGATGAAAATGAGCGTGAAAATACAAAAAATCGCTTGTTAGAAATGCTATAATTGCAAATTTAATCGCTGGGTCCCTAATTGTTAGTTGAACGAATGGGTGCTTGATTTTCCACTGTCTTCGTTTTAAAATGAAAGACTTAATAGTAACACCAGTTAGTAATAACAGGGTGAATTTGATACAGAGGTGACATTTTGTGTTAAGAGAGCTTAGTATTCGCAACTTTGCCATCATTGAGGATTTAACAGTCAGTTTTTCAGATGGTTTAACGGTGTTAACAGGTGAAACAGGAGCAGGAAAATCAATTATTATTGATGCGGTGCATTTGCTTGCTGGTGGGAGAGGGAATTCAGAATTTATTCGCCATGGCGCTAAAAAAGCAGAGTTAGGTGGATTATTTCAAATTGCTAGTCCTGCACACCCTGTATACAAAAAATTAGATGATGCAGGTATTGAAATAGAAGAAGATACCATTATTTTACGTCGTGATTTAAATGACACCGGAAAAAGTATTTGTCGTGTAAATGGCAAGCTTGTGCCATTATCTGTTTTACGTGATGTTGGTGCCAGTCTTATTGATATTCATGGACAGCATGAAAACCAAGAATTAATGGATGAAAAGCAACACATTCATTTACTTGATCAATTTGCTGAGGACCAGCTTGCACCAATTCAAGATAAGTACAGTAAGCAATATGATGAATATCGTGCATTGAAAAAAGAATTGGCATCGATTTCTATTGATGAGCAGTTAATGGCACAGCGTATTGATTTGTACCAGTTCCAAATGAAGGAGCTAGAGGATGCAAATTTAAAGCTAGGTGAGGAAGACGATCTCCTCGATGAGCGTCGCCGTCTCATGAATTTCAATAAAATTTTTGAACGATCTAGTGCGGCCTATGAAGCCATCCAAGGCGAAACAAAGGGCCTGGATTGGATCGGCAATGCAATGGGCGCATTAGAGGATGCGGCAACCATCGATGAACAATTTAAAGAGGCTTCTGAAGCGGTTACAACCGCGTTTTATGCTTTGCAGGATGCAGCCTATCAGGTGAAAAATGTCCTTGATGAACTAGAATTTGATCCAGCCCGATTAAATGAAGTCGAGCAACGGCTTGCACTATTACAAAACATGAAGCGTAAATATGGAGCAACTGTTGAAGATATTTTAGCCTATTATGAAAAAATTAAAACTGAGCTAAACGAGCTATTAAATCGTGATGAAATTTTACAGGTGAAAGAACGCAAAGTTCTTGAGATGGAAGAGGTTTTATATGATTTTGCAGCTGAACTATCTAATGTACGTAAAGTAGCTGCACATGAATTAAGTGAAGCCATTATGGCTGAGTTACGTGAATTACATATGGAAAAAGCAAAGTTTATTGTAAATTTTGATGAATTATCATATTTCGATGCATATGGGAAAGATCAAGTTATATTTTATATTTCAACGAATGTTGGTGAGCCACCAAAATTTTTACCGAAAATTGCCTCTGGTGGAGAATTATCGCGTATGATGCTCGCGTTGAAGACTATTTTCTCTTCATCCAATGGTGTAACATCCATTATTTTTGATGAGGTTGATACTGGTGTAAGCGGTCGAGTGGCACAAGCCATTGCTGAAAAAATTGCTGCCGTTTCCATTAATTCGCAAGTTTTATGTATTTCACATTTACCACAGGTGGCTGCAATGGCAGATCATCATTATTTTATAAAAAAAGAAGTCGAACATGATCGTACCTTTACGTCATTGGCAGAAATAGATACACATGCTCGTATTGAAGAAGTAAGTCGTATGATGTCAGGTGCAGAAATTACTGACTTAACTTTACAGCATGCAACAGAGCTTTTAAACATGGCCAATGAGCGAAAAAAGCACATGCGTAGCATAATTTAAAAAAAATCCAGAAACGATTTCAAGTGTTTCTGGGTTTTTTTCATTTTGCGCAAATATTTACCGCTCATAAGAATGATACAAAAACACATAGTAACAAGACTATAATGAAAAGGAGGTGTCGTATGAATCGTCGTTGGCGTCAATTTGTCATTTTGCCTATGCTCATCGTGTTCTTATGTTTGCCTATTCAAGCTTTTGCAGCCAAAAAGCTTATTCCGATGGGCGAAGCAATTGGGATTCAGCTTCAGTTATCTCATGTATTTGTTGCTCATGATGTGTTGTTAGCTTCCAATCAATGGGTGAAAGGTGGTGCAGTCATTGAAAAAATTAATGACACCACTGTAAAAACCCTTGATGATGCCAAACAAGCTATTGCGCAACAGGAGCAACAGACATGGACGATTAAAAGTGAAGGAAAGCAAGTAACAGTTGAATTAAAGGCACAAGAAGCAGAACATGTTATTTCCTTTTTGAAAGATGAAACAGATGGAGTAGGAACATTGACATATATTGATCCAGAGACACAAAATTATGGTGCATTAGGTCATCAAATCGTTGACTCAACCTTACAAGAAGCCCCCGTCTTTCGAGCAGGCTCGATTTTTTTAGCTTCCATCCAACAAATCCGTAAAAGTACACCTGGGCAACCAGGCTACAAAATTTCCTCCATCGAAAAACACCAAGAACGACTAGGTAGCATTGATAAAAATACAGTTTACGGTATCTTTGGACGTTGGGAAGTCGGTTATCAACAAAGATTGCCAAAAGCAATTGAAATTATGCATGAAAAAGATATAAAAACAGGGAAAGCTGAAATCTTTACAGCAATTGAGGGCAGTAAGGTGGAGAAATTTTCAATTGAAATAACAAAGATTGAAAATGGACGACTCGAATTTATAGTATCTGACCAAAAGCTCATTGAGAAAACAGGTGGCATCCTGCAGGGAATGAGTGGCAGTCCTATTATTCAAGACGGACGTTTTGTAGGCGCAGTAACGCATATGTTTGTGGAAGAACCAAAAAAAGGGGCAGCAATTACAGTAGCAGAAATGCTAAAAAAATCTTCATGAAGAAATAACGGGGCTGCCATAGGTAGCTCCGTTCTCTAAAGTTTATGCAATTTATTATAGCGTTCACCAAGTATTTCATACCAAAATTAAGGAGGATTTATCGATACCTAAAAAAAAGTGTAGTTTTATATGGGATTTTTCACTAAAATAAACATATTGCACGCTAACCATTCCACTGGGAAATATCGTAAATTGTCGATATGAAAAGAAAGTATCGGACTACATACTCATTTTTGGAAATAGAAAAGGTTTTTAACACAAAAATGTCGAAAATTCCACAGTGTGTCAAAATGGCATAAGGGTAAAAGGTTTAACGCTTTGATGATTCAAGGCGAAGTCCAGAAGGAGGAATTGAAATGACAAAGGTAAAAGTGGCGATAGCAGATGATAATCGTGAATTATTAAAAACAATGGAGCAGTATTTTCAAGGACATCCGGAGATTGAAATAATTGCAACTGCTTCAAACGGGAAAATTTGTCTTCAAATGCTTGAAGAATTTACACCAGATATTTTATTGCTAGATATTATTATGCCTCATCTTGATGGCTTAGCGGTATTAGAGGCAATGTATCAAAATGATCGTATGTCATCGATTCAAGTAATTATGCTCACTGCATTTGGACAAGAGGATGTTATGAAACAAGCAGTAGATTTAGGGGCCTCTTACTTTATGCTTAAGCCATTTGAGTTTGATCAGTTGGTTCAAAAAATCTTGCATTGTGCAGGTCAGAAGGCCACATTACCGAAAAAGACGAGTGTTTTACAACAAGCAACTCCTCAAAAATTAAATCAACATCAATTAGATAGTACGATTACAGCCATCATTAAAGAAATCGGTGTTCCTGCCCATATTAAAGGTTACTCTTATTTACGAGAAGCGATTCAAATGGTGTATGAAGATATCGAGTTATTAGGTTCTGTGACGAAAATTCTATATCCAGAAATTGCTAAAAAATTTAACACAACGCCTTCCCGTGTAGAGCGTGCCATTCGTCATGCTATAGAAGTTGCATGGAATCGCGGTAACTATGAATCGATTTCGTCGATGTTTGGTTATACAGTACATCACTTAAAGTCCAAGCCGACAAATAGCGAATTCATCGCCATGATTGCAGACAAGATTCGCATCGATATGATGGCGAGCTAAGGATTGATATGACTGAGTTTTGACTATTTAGCGTAGCGATGAACAAGCGGTGAACATATTATTTAGAACGCATATATTGCATATTTTATAACGCCTTTTTAGACAGTTTGCGCCGACTGTTTGAGGGGCGTATTTTTTTATCCTTTAGGAGACAAGACCCAATACTTGATAAAAGAAAAATAGTGAGGAAGACAATCTGATTAGTTAATTTGAAAAAAATAAAATGTAGATTGGCTGTTTTTTACAGAAATTTTGTACAATTATGACAGTATTAGCTTTTTAATGGTGTAAAAAATGTTTTTGTGTAGGAAAAATAGGCTACTATTACTGATAAAAATGCTTGGATTCTAATGAAGCATTACTGATAAAGTAGGGGTATTTTCTTTGTGAGTAGTGACAATTGTCTCTAAACAAATGTAAATAGATTGTATATACTTACAGATAGAGGGAAGGAGGAGGTAGCGTGATTCTAGTTCGAAATGATAACTTCGAAATATCGGAGGAAAACGGAAAGGTATTTATGCTCACATACAATGCCGGTTTTCCATTAAAAGAATTTGATGGCATCTTACGTAGTCATCCCCGACTAAAACTGTCAAACTTTTCTATTTTAAAAAGCGTATTAGCGACAGAAAGTACAAGTCCTGTTGAAATTGGGCGTTGGCTTCCAAATATAGAAGCTGAAATTGCACGAGACAAAATGTCTGCTACTATATTTATATATGAAAAAACGGACTACATTCATAAGAATAAAGAAAAGCTAAATCAACAAATTCTCGATACACTAGCGAACGAAGGAATTACACATGGCATTTTAGATTTTGATATTACGAAGATTGAACCCGGTAAAGCATTTTTAATTGCTCAAGGAACACCAGCTGTGGCAGGAACGGATGCACAAATTACATACTTACCAAAACCAGAGAGAAAGCCAGTTATTCGTGATGACGGGAAAGCGGATTACTATGATATGAATTTTATATCAGAAATTTCAGAAGGTTCTTGGCTTGGGGAGAAAATTCCTGCAACATTAGGCAAGCAAGGCCAAAATGTTTGTGGTGAAATACTAGCCGCGACACCAGGTCGTGATTACCCTATTCGCTATGACAAAAAATCAGCATATGAAGTAGAAGAAGACGGAAAAACTGTCATCCGGTCAAAAATTGCTGGTGTTTTAGATGATGTCAAAGGGATGATTGGCGTCAATCGTCATTTACCAATACATGGGGATGTTGGAGTTGAAACAGGCAATCTAGAATTTAATGGTTCTTTAAGCATTAAAGGAACAGTTACCACGGGTTATACAGTTATTGCAACAGGTGATATTTCAATCGAAGGAGCAGAAGGCGTAAGTGGCGCGAAACTCATCAAATCTATAGAGGGTGATGTGTTTATTCGCGGTGGCATTTTTGGTCTTGGTTCAACGCTTGTGGAAGCAGGGGGCAACATTTTCGTAAAACATGTAAATGAAGCCAATTTAGTAGCGGCTGACAGTATTCATATAGGCTTTTATTCACTGGGCTCGCATCTTTCGGCACATTCTATTTTTGTAGATGAACGAAAGGGTAAAATTATTGGTGGTCAAGCTGTTGCAAAAAGTTCTATTGTAACCGCTATATCTGGAAATCGTTTAGAACGTCGAACAGATTTAATTATTGAAAGTGTCAATAAACAGGAGAGCTATTCTTTGATGCAGGAAAAGGCAACTCTGTTAAAACAACTACAATCGGAGATTGCTGGTCATGAGGCGAAGATTAAGAGCTTATTACCAATCCTCAATCAAATGACTACGCAACAAACTGCTGCTTTTGAGCAAACAAAACAGAGTTTATCAAAGATGAAGGCTGAAGCAGTGACGGTAGACCGTGAAATAAAGTTAATGATGGATGAAATGCGTCATGCTGGAAAAGAAGAAATTACGGTGACAAAGGAAGCGCATCCAGGTACCTATATTCAAATTGGCAAAAAATCATCTTTATTAACTAAAATGACCAATGGTAAATTTATACTAGAATTTGGTGAATTAAATGTCTGAAGAATCGTTTGTCCCTGTTTTTGCACATCGAGGGGCTTCTGCCTATGCACTTGAAAATAGTTTCAAAGCTTTTGATAAAGCGCTAGAGCTTGGGGCTGACGGTATTGAGATAGATATTCAGCTGTCAAAAGAGGGGATACCCGTTGTGTATCATGATCCACAATTATCTAGACTAGTTGGCATCAATAAACTTGTGAATCAATGTACGATAGACGAACTACAGCGTTTTAAACTTGGAAAGCCGTGGAGAAGGCTATTTTCATCGTATAAAATTCCAGTCTTTGATGCCGTTTTAGTGTGGGCTAATACGCAACAATTACCACTAAATATCGAATTAAAATCAACCATTCTTGACAATAAAGATGCACTTGTCCGAATGCTTCATGGACTAACATTACCAGAGGGCAGTCATTTTTCATCTTTTCATTATGAGCTATTAGAGATTGTGAAACAACATACTCCACAATATGAGACAGCACTTATTGCCACGAAAAAATTGAAATGGGATTTGCTATGTGATTACCAAGCAATTGACAGTGTACATATGCATAAAAAGTATTATAAACCTCGTTATTTAGAGGCGTGTGTAGCAAGCGCTAAAGCATGTCGTTTTTATGCAATTGATGGGAGTGAAAAATTTCTGAAGAATCCGCATTCATCAGTTATTGGTTGGATTACAGATTTCCCCGATAAGGTAATTTCAGTGCAGCGCCGTCAATAAAAATAGCTATCCAGTAAGTCAAACGACTTATTTGGATAGCTATTTTTATTTTTTTTGGAAGCGCGGAGCCACTTTTCCTTTTTTTCGATCGCGGTGAAGTAAAAAGCCTGCGAAAAAGCCAAAGCCGACAACAAAAAATATGATGCCAACAACAAATTGTAGCCATAGAAATGGGAAAGGTGAGATGAGCTTACCGAATAATGTATCACGCATAAATTTAATGCCACCCGCAGCCATAAGACCTGGAATCAGCATTACAATGAATGCAGCAAAACGAGCCATGCATATCCCTCCTCATACCTAGTTTAATTGTACCTGCGGATGATGGAATGTCAAGAAAGCCTATGTACCAGTCATAGTTTGTGAGCACTATAGTGAGTAACTCGAAAACTAGCAAGAGGAACTGAATTTTTAGAAAATTCTTACTTAGACGAGAATGTGTAATAATAGTTGCGAAATTGTGAAATTGTCAGTATTGTAAAATTAAATGGAGCAATATTATCCATTACAAAATAGTTTTCTCACTATTTATAACTTGATTGGAATGGGCATTTGGGGATGCACTTTTCAAAGCAAAGGGGCGAGTTTTCATGGAAATCTTCAAGTATATGGAAAAGTATGATTATGAACAATTGGTATTTTGCCAAGATGAAGCATCAGGGTTAAAAGCGATTATCGCTATCCATGACACAACACTTGGACCAGCACTAGGCGGTGCACGTATGTGGACATACGCAACAGAAGAAAATGCGATTGAAGATGCATTGCGTTTGGCACGCGGGATGACTTATAAAAACGCGGCTGCTGGTCTAAACCTTGGCGGTGGAAAAACGGTCATTATCGGTGACCCATTTACAGATAAAAATGAAGAAATGTTTCGTGCATTAGGCCGATTTATTCAAGGACTGAACGGTCGCTATATTACGGCTGAAGATGTTGGTACTACTGTGACAGATATGGATTTAATTCATGAGGAGACGAATTATGTAACAGGAATCTCTCCAGCATTTGGATCATCAGGTAACCCATCGCCAGTGACTGCTTATGGTGTGTACCGTGGTATGAAAGCAGCTGCAAAGGAAGCGTTTGGTTCAGAAATGTTAGATGGTCGTACAATTGCTGTACAGGGTCTAGGAAATGTAGCATACAAGCTTTGCGAGTATTTACATAATGAAGGTGCAAAACTTGTTGTCACTGATATTAACCAAGCAGCGATTGATCGTGTTGTGAATGACTTTGGTGCAGTAGCAGTGGCTCCGGAGGAAATCTACTCACAAGATGTTGATATTTTCTCACCGTGTGCACTTGGGGCAATTTTAAATGATGACACAATTCCACAGTTAAAAGCTAAGGTCATTGCGGGCTCTGCAAACAACCAGTTACAGGACTCTCGCCATGGAGATTACTTACATGAATTAGGTATTGCGTATGCACCTGACTATGTTATTAACGCAGGTGGCGTAATCAACGTTGCTGACGAATTATACGGTTATAATCGTGAACGTGCGATGAAGCGTGTGGATGGTATTTACGATAGCATTGAAAGAATCTTTGCTATTTCAAAACGTGATGGTGTGCCAACTTATGTTGCAGCCAATCGATTAGCAGAAGAGCGTATTGCTCGAGTAGCTAAATCACGCAGCCAATTTTTAAAAAATGAAAAAAATATTTTGCACGGTCGTTAATAACCGTCTTGAAACGAAAAGAAGTCGCTTTGTCGACTTCTTCTATTATACACATTAAAAAATATGCTTTAAATGATGTCTGGGCTAAAGAGTCATCCTTTCTTAAGTGAAGTGAATCATACGTTTATAGTGGTTTCTCTGACTAGTATGGGAGTAGTAAAACCTTGCTGTAGTGATGCTCTCTCATTGAGCAATTGCCACAAGTCAGCGCTTGTCTTGAGTAGGGGATGCGTTAGCACTTTTCTCATATAGGAGGAATAATAAATGGCTCAAAATTATGATGTTGTCATTTTAGGCGGAGGTACAGGAGGCTATGTGGCTGCTATTCGCGCGGCGCAACTTGGCTTGAAAACAGCCATTGTTGAACGAGAGCGACTTGGAGGCACATGCTTGCATAAAGGTTGTATCCCTAGCAAAGCGTTACTTCGAAGTGCGGAAGTATATCGTATGGCGAATAAAACGGCTAGTGAATTTGGTGTAGATATTGCAAGCGTTACATTGCAATTCGATAAAGTGCAGGCTAGAAAGCAAGCCATCGTTGAGCAACTGAGTCAAGGTGTGAATACACTGATGAAAAAAGGCAAAATCGATGTCTATGAAGGTACAGGACGAATTTTAGGACCGTCCATTTTTTCACCAATGCCAGGTACCATTTCTGTAGAGATGAACAATGGCGAAGAAAATGAAATGCTTGTACCGACTAATGTTGTAATCGCAACTGGGTCAAAACCTAGAGGTATGGCAGGTCTAACCGTTGACGGAAAGTACGTCATGAACTCGGATCATGCGTTACAAATGGAAGTATTACCAAAGTCGTTATTAATAGTTGGTGGCGGTGTTATTGGTATTGAGTGGGCCTCCATGCTTTGTGATTTTGGCGTTTATGTAACGATTGTTGAGTATGGGCCATCAATTTTACCAGCGGAAGATGCAGATATTGTTAAAGAAGTAACGAAGCAACTTGAAAAAAGAGGCGTCCGTATAGTGACGAATGCAAAGCTAGATCCTGCAAGTTTTAAAATTGAAAATGATAACGTTTTCATTTCGGCTAACCTGAATGACAAAGAAGAGTTATTTGAGGCAGACAAATTATTGCTTTGTGTAGGTCGTGAAGCAAATACGCAAGGTATAGGTTTAGAAAATACAGAAATTGAAGTTGAACATGGCTTTATCCAAGTACGTGATACTTATCAAACAAAAGAATCACATATGTATGCGATAGGCGATGTTATCGGCGGCTTGCAATTGGCTCATGTGGCTTCCCATGAAGGATTGTCCGCCATTGAACATATTGCCACAGGGACAACAGAAGCACTTAATATACTTAACGTACCAAAGTGCATCTATTCCTATCCTGAGGTTGCAAGTATTGGCTTAACAGAAAATGCTGCACGTGAACAGGGATATGCATTAAAAGTTGGTAAATTTCCATTTAAGGCAATTGGAAAAGCGCTAGTTAATGGTGAAACTGATGGTTTTGTAAAAATCATTGCTGATGAACAAACAGACGATATATTGGGCATTCATATGGTAGGACCGCACGTGACAGATCTAATAGGAGAGGCTTCACTAGCTAAATTACTGGATGCCACTCCGTGGGAAATTAGTCAGGCTGTCCACCCGCATCCATCTTTGAATGAGGTATTGGTGGAATCTGCGTTAGCAGTCGATGATCGTGCAATTCACTTTTAAATATGTAGACTAAGGCGCATGCTACGTGGGGATTAAAGCGCTATAGCACTTTTTTAATACGAGAGGGGTGTTCGTATGCAAGATGTTCAAATCAAACATGAAGATTTAGGTCTATCAAATGAAGATGTACTTGCTATGTTCGAAACAATGTTAATGGCTAGAAGACTAGATGAACGTATGTGGTTGTTAAATCGTTCAGGTAAAATTCCGTTTGTTATCTCTTGTCAGGGACAGGAGGCAGCACAAGTTGGGGCAGCCTTTGCTCTTGATAAGGATAAAGATTATATCGCACCATATTATCGAGATATGGGTGTGGTGTTACATTTCGGAATGACACCAAAAGAGCTAATGTTGTCCGCTTTTGCCAAGGCCGAGGACCCAAATTCAGGCGGTCGCCAAATGCCTGGACATTTTGGACAAAAGAAAAATCGTATATTGACGGGATCCTCACCAGTTACAACACAAGTACCACATGCAGTGGGCATAGCGCTTGCGGGACGATTACAAAACGAGGACTTCGTTTCCTTTGTTACGTTAGGTGAAGGATCATCTAACCAAGGGGATTTCCATGAAGGGGCAAACTTCGCAGGTGTGCATAAACTGCCAGTTATTATTATGGTAGAAAATAATCAATACGCAATCTCAGTACCAGTAGAGCGCCAGTTAGGCTGTGCTAAAGTATCTGATCGAGGCATTGGCTACGGTATGCCGGGTGTGACTGTCGATGGTAAGTGTCCATTGCAAGTATATAAAGTTATTAAAGAAGCAGCAGATCGTGCACGTAGCGGTGGTGGCCCAAGTCTAATAGAAACAGTGACTTTCCGATTAACAGCGCATTCTTCTGATGATGATGATCGTCAATATCGAACAGCAGAAGATATTGCAGAAGGAAAGGCTAAAGACCCTATTGTGTTATTCGAAAAGTATTTGCAAGATGTTGGCGTGATGACAGAAACGCTTCGTACTGAAATAGAAGAACGTGTCATGGCAGAGGTGAATGAGGCGACAGATTATGCTGAAGCAGCACCTTATGCGAAGCCTGAAGAGGCCTTGAAATACGTATATGCACCAGTGGACGGAGGTGACGTGTAATGGCAGTAATGTCTTATATTGATGCGATTACATTAGCGATGAAAGAAGAGATGGAACGCGATGAGCGAGTTTTCATTTTAGGAGAGGACGTTGGCCGCAAAGGCGGTGTTTTCAAAGCAACTACTGGTCTTTACGAGCAATTTGGTGAATATCGAGTGCTTGATACGCCGCTTGCAGAAAGTGCGATTGCAGGAGTTGGAATTGGCGCAGCAATGTATGGCATGCGCCCCATTGCTGAAATGCAATTTGCTGACTTCATCATGCCGGCTGTTAACCAAATCGTGTCAGAGGCAGCGAAAATTCGTTATCGTTCAAACAATGACTGGACTTGTCCCATTGTAGTACGTGCACCATTTGGTGGAGGGATACATGGGGCGCTTTATCATTCGCAATCAGTAGAATCACTTTTTGCGGGTACACCAGGATTGAAAATTGTTATTCCATCAACACCTTATGATGCCAAGGGCTTATTAAAAGCAGCAATACGCGACGAAGATCCGGTCTTATTTTTCGAACATAAACGCGCATATCGACTGATAAAGGGTGAGGTTCCATTAGATGACTATACGCTCCCAATAGGTAAAGCGGATGTCAAGCGCGAAGGTGATGATGTTACTGTTATTACGTATGGGCTAGCTGTACATTTTGCTTTACAAGCAGCAGAAAGACTAGCGGCTGATGGCATTTCTGCGCATATTCTTGACTTACGTACGGTCTATCCACTAGATAAAGAAGCGATTATTGAAGCTGCTAGTAAAACAGGTAAAGTATTACTAGTCACTGAGGACAATAAAGAGGGAAGCATTATGAGTGAGGTTGCAGCAATAATCGCAGAGCATTGCTTATTTGATCTTGATGCGCCAATTCAACGTTTAGCAGGTCCGGACGTGCCAGCGATGCCATATGCACCAACGATGGAAAAGTTTTTCATGATTAATCCTGAAAAAGTAGAAAAAGCGATGCGACAGTTAGCTGCATTTTAAACATATTCGATAACATTCTTACGCCGCTATAAATGGTGAGAGAAGTACTAATTTGTAGTAACTATTGAGTGGGCGTAAGGGGCGCTTGCTGGAACAGTTAAAGCCTCCGGCGGATGTCACGAGTTTGGAATTATGGTCTATGCAAAATTCAGACTTATTTTCGTCGAGGCCTAATTGATGGGAGGAATAAATGATGGCGATTCAAAATATTACAATGCCACAGCTTGGTGAAAGTGTGACAGAGGGTACGATTGAAAAGTGGCTCGTACAACCAGGCGATAAGGTAAAAAAATATGATCCATTAGCAGAAGTTGTAACCGATAAAGTAAATGCAGAAATCCCATCTTCCTTTGAAGGGGTTATTACAGAGCTACTTGCAGAGGAAGGGCAAACTTTACCTGTTGGAGCAGTTGTTTGTTCAATTGAAATAGCGGGTGACAGTGAATTACCACCACCACCTCCTGCGAAAAAATCAGCAGTAAGCACAGCGATTTTAAATGCAGGCGTTCAAAAAAAACAAGAAACGCCTAAGGCAACTACAGCTACTATTACTGCTGAAAAGCCAGTACGACAGAATAAAGGTCGCTACTCACCAGCTGTACTAAGACTTGCACAAGAGCATGATATTGCACTTGAACACGTTACTGGAACAGGTGAAGGCGGGCGAATAACAAGAAAAGACCTGCAGCAATTGATAGATGCTGGACATGTGCCGACGACACAGGCAACACCTTCTGAGCCAGTGGCTACCACTGCTGTTCCGCAGGCAACATCGGCACCAGTATCACAGGAAAAACCAGTCCTATCATCAGCTGTTCATGCAGGCGATATAGAAATACCTGTAACAAAGGTGCGCCGTGCCATTGCTAATAATATGGTGCGTAGTGCCCAAGAAGTGCCGCATGCTTGGATGATGATGGAAGTTGATGTCACAGATTTAGTTGCTTACCGAGATAGTATTAAGTCAGAGTTTAAGCAAAAAGAAGGCTTTAATATTACGTACTTTGCATTCTTTGTCAAAGCCGTTGCACAGGCTTTAAAGGAATTCCCGATGATGAACTCCATGTGGGCAGAAGACAAAATCATTCAAAAGCATGATATTCATATTTCCATTGCAGTTGCAACAGATGATGCGTTATATGTTCCTGTTATAAAACATGCAGATGAAAAATCTATTAAAGGTATTGCCAGAGATATACATGAGCTTGCTACAAAAGTTCGTGCAGGAAAACTAACGATGGATGATATTAAAGGCGGCACATTTACAGTAAATAATACAGGTGCTTTTGGTTCTGTTCAGTCTATGGGCATTATTAATTATCCGCAGGCAGCCATTTTACAAGTGGAAAGTATTGTTAAAAAACCAGTTGTCTTACCAGGTGGTATGTTTGCAGCGCGTGATATTGTGAATTTATGTTTATCTTTGGATCATCGTGTATTAGATGGATTAGTTTGTGGTAAATTCCTAAATAGAGTAAAAGAAATACTCGAAAATACAAATTTATCCTCAACGTCAGTCTACTGACGACTTGTCGGAAACCTGTTGTATAACGGTTTCCGATTTTTTTTTGCTTTTCGAGTCGCAATTTGTCATGTAGAATAACAAATAGAAACTACTAAGGGGGGAAGCTGATTAAGCGTCCGCATGTCAAACAACATGAAAAATATAGAATTTGAAAAGCCGTCCTTTTCAGAATGGCAAGATGCAGCAATCAAAGCTTTAAAAGGGAAACCATTCGAGTCTCTTTTAACGAAAACAAGTGAAGGTATTACATTAGAACCTCTTTACACACAAGAAAGTTTAGTAGCAAAACTTGGTGAAGAACTTGATAAACAAGTTGCCACAATCCGTTCCCTACAAAATAGACAAGTATTTCGTGTGGCACAACAAGTTTATGCAGACACAAGCGAAGCATTCTTTGCACAACTTGATGATAGCTTAGCTCGTGGTAATGAAATCGTAACAGTTGATAGCCGTGTAAACTTTGAATGGACAGAAGAAGTAGTGGCACAATTAGCGACTTATTTCTCAGAATATTCATTTAAAATTACCGTAAAAAGCGCAAAAGACCCTTTATTAGCAGTATTTGACAACATCGCTGCTGACAAACGTAAAGTTGTTAACGGTTTCATTGTATCTCAAAATCCAATCACTCTTGCGGACTTCCCTAATGTACGCACTTATGTGGCTGACACAATAGTTTATCACAATGAAGGTGCGAATGCTGTGCAAGAATTGGCGTATGCGCTTGCAACTGCGGCAAAATATGCAGAGCAAGAAGAAAGCTTTGAAGCATTCTCGAAGAAATTTTATGTTTCATTTGCAGTGGATACACAGTTCTTTACAGAAATTGCAAAACTCCGTGCTTTTAAAGTTCTTTGGAAAGCGTTCTCATCTGCTTATGGCATAACAGAAAACGTAAAAATTCCGACTGTAGTAGAAACTTCACTTCGTAGTTTCTCTAAATTAGACGTTTATGTAAACTTACTGCGAGCTGCAAATGAAGCGCTTTCTGGACTAATTGGCGGTGCGGATGTCTTTACAGTTCACCCACATGATGCGTTAACGAAACCAACAGAACAATCTGTTCGTATTGCTCGAAACGTATCATTAGTATTAAAAGAAGAAACAAATGTCCTAAAAATAACCGATCCAGCAGGTGGTTCATACTTCATTGAATCATTAACTGCAGACTTCATGAAAAAGGCATGGGCATTATTCCTAGAAATCGAAGCAGCTGGGGGCATGGACGCTTACACAGCATCCGGTAAATTAGCGGCAGAACTAGAAGTATCTTACCAAGCACGTCTGAAAGCAGCACAAACTCGTAAGCAATCATTAATTGGTACGAACATTTATGCGAATCCTGCAGACGATCTTGTCCATGAAACAAACCCACTATTTGCAGAAATTAAGCGTATTGCTGTACCTTTCGAGCAATTGCGTGCTGACATGACCGCCGCTAATGTGAAAACAGGTATTTTAGCTTTAGGCTCCTTGAAAAGTTCAAAACCGCGTGCTGATTTCGTATCTGGTTTCTTGAACACGATGGGTCTGGTTCCAGAAAAAAGCGAACCAGTAACAACAGTTGAGGAGGCTTTAGCTTGGTTAAATGCCACAGATGCTAAATATGTTGTTATTGCAGCAAGTGATGACCATACAAAAGCATTAGTACCAGCCATTTTGGCAGGTAAACCAGCAGATGTGATGATAGACGTTGCAGGTAAATTTAAAGACGAAGAAGAAGCTTGGTTAGCAAATGGCTTAAACGGCTTTATTTTCGCAGGACAAAACATCATTGAAAAATTAAATTCAGTGTTCGCTAGCATGAAGGAGGTCCAACGATGAGCAAGCCAAATTTTAGTGCTGTTGAAATCGAAAAAGTATTAACAGTGGAAGCACCAGCGGCGTCAGAAGAAAAATTCATGACGAACGAGGGAATTGAAATAAAAGATATCTATACAAAAGAAGATATCAAAGATGCAAAACACTTAAATGACGTGGCAGGTATTGCGCCAAACACACGTGGGCCATACCCTACTATGTATGTTGCTCGTCCTTGGACTGTACGACAATATGCAGGTTTCTCAACTGCTGAGGAATCCAATGCTTTCTACAAACGAAACCTTGCTATGGGTCAAAAAGGTCTGTCAGTGGCCTTTGACTTAGCAACACACCGTGGCTATGATTCTGACCATCCACGTGTAACTGGTGATGTTGGTAAAGCAGGGGTAGCGATTGACTCTGTAGAAGATATGAAAATTTTATTTGACCAAATTCCTTTAGATCAAATGTCGGTTTCAATGACAATGAATGGTGCTGTTTTACCAGTACTTGCATTCTATATCGTTGCAGCTGAGGAGCAAGGCGTTACACCTGATCAACTAGCTGGTACAATCCAAAACGATATTTTAAAAGAATATATGGTGCGTAACACATATATTTACCCACCAGCAATGTCGATGAAAATTATTGCAGATATTTTCGAATATACTGCGAAATTCATGCCGAAGTTTAACTCAATTTCTATTTCTGGTTATCATATTCAAGAAGCGGGTGCAACGAACGACATCGAGCTTGCCTATACACTTGCAGATGGACTTGAATATGTTCGTACAGGTCTAAAAGCTGGTATTGACATCGATGCCTTTGCACCGCGTTTATCTTTCTTCTGGGCAATTGGTATGAACTATTACATGGAAGTTGCGAAAATGCGTGCTGCTCGTCGTATTTGGGCGCAAATGATGTCAACATTCAATCCGAAAAACCCAAAAACATTAGCATTACGTACACATTCACAAACATCTGGTTGGTCCTTAACAGAACAAGATCCATTCAATAATGTGACACGTACTTTAATCGAAGCAAATGCATCTTCAATGGGTCATACACAATCATTGCATACAAACGCACTTGATGAAGCCATCGCTTTACCAACAGACTTCTCTGCGCGTATTGCACGTAATACACAGTTATTCTTACAAGAAGAAACTGCTATGACGAAAGTAATCGATCCATGGGGTGGTTCCTACTACGTTGAGAAATTAACAGATGAAATTACCCAATCTGCTTGGGCATTAATTGAAGAGATTGAAGAGCTTGGCGGCATGGCGAAAGCGATTGAAACAGGTCTTCCAAAAATGAAAGTTGAAGAAGCTGCCGCAAAACGACAAGCAAAAATCGACTCTAAATCAGAAACAATTGTGGGTGTAAATAAATATCGTTTAGACAAAGAAGAACCTATTGATATTCTCGACATCGACAATACGCTTGTACGTCAAAAGCAAATTGAGCAATTAGATGCGATGAAGGCATCTCGTGATGAGGCTGAAGTGCAAAAGCATTTAGCTCGACTAACAAAAGCGGCACAAGATGGTGAAGAAAACTTACTAGCTGTAGCTGTTGACGCAGCCCGTGCACGTGCATCACTAGGTGAAATTTCAGATGCTATTGAAGTTGTATCAGGTCGCCATAAAGCGATTATCCGTTCTATCTCTGGCGTATATTCTGCAAACTTCTCTGACGAAGAGCAAATTACTGAAGTGAAAAATATGACAGATGAATTCCTTGAAAATGAAGGACGCCGTCCACGTATTTTAGTCGCAAAAATGGGCCAAGATGGCCATGACCGAGGTGCGAAAGTTATTGCTACAGGCTATGCTGACCTAGGGTTTGATGTAGATATTTCACCCTTATTCATGACACCAGAGGAAACTGCACAGATGGCAGTTGAAAATGATGTGCATTGTATCGGCGTATCCTCTTTAGCAGCTGGTCATAAAACATTGGTACCAGCGCTGGTTGCTGAATTAACAAAGTTAGGGCGCGAAGACATTATTATTATTGTTGGAGGTGTTATTCCAGCACAAGATTATGATTTCCTTTATGAAGCTGGCGCAGTTGCAATCTTTGGACCAGGTACAGTTATTCCTGTTTCAGCAATTAAAATTATCGAGGAAATCTATAAACGTTTAGGTTACGAGGAAGTGTCTAAATAATGGACAAAAACAAAGGGACGCAGGAAAGTGCACTATTTGTCATGGGTGGCGTAGAGGCATCTCACGACGGTATGCAATACGGTGTACCGAAAAAATTCCGAAAGAAAAAAGTAGACAAAATTGATATACAGGAGCTTGCGCGTGAAGTACGTGCAGGCTCTCGTACGCAATTGTCGAAGGCCATTACGCTTATTGAAAGCTCGAACACAGCCCATAAAGTGCAGGCACAAGAGTTATTACAAGAGCTTCTGGCGCATACAGGAAATAGTGTCAGAATTGGTATTACGGGCGTACCTGGTGCAGGAAAGAGTTCATTCATTGAAGCTTTCGGAACAATGCTTTGTGAGATGGGGAAAAGGGTAGCGGTCCTTGCTATAGACCCGAGTTCTTCTTTATCGGGTGGCAGTATTCTAGGCGATAAAACACGTATGGAAGAGCTTGTGAAAAAGCCAAATGCGTTTGTACGTCCATCACCGTCTGCTGGTACCCTTGGGGGTGTTCATAAAAAGACGCGTGAGACGATGCTTGTCTGTGAGGCAGCAGGCTATGATGTCATTTTAATTGAGACGGTTGGTGTTGGGCAAAGTGAAACGTATGTCCGAGGTATGGTTGATTTCTTCTTACTGCTAGTATTGACGGGCGCAGGAGATGAGCTGCAAGGCATGAAAAAGGGCATTATGGAATTAGCTGATGCCATTGTCGTGCATAAAGCCGATGGCGATAATGTACGTCTAGCGAAAAAAACTGTATCCGAGTATAAGCAAATTTTGCATTTCCTTCAGCCAGCAACACCCGGTTGGATGTCTACAGCGATGCCAGTTAGTTCGTGGGAAAAACGGGGGCTCGACAAAGTTTGGGATACAATAGGCGAATTTAGAGAGACTGTTGAAGCCAATAAATACTGGTCCATAAGGCGCCAAAATCAGACAAAAGAATGGTTCCAGTCAATGATTACTGACCATTTAATTGATACATTTTATGGGGATCCGGAACGTAAAGCTCAGGTACAACTTTTTGAGCGACAAATTCTCAATGGACAACTGACAGTCACACAAGGTGTAGATCGTTTGTTTAGCGATGAGCAGGCACAGAAATAATGTACGCTTTTATATGAGCATGTAGGTGCACAAAATCGTCACTTACTGCTATGATAGGAGATGTATTAGCGTTTTAATATCTAAAGTATCGCTTTAGATGGCGCGAACTTGAAAGGAGCTATCGCTTTATGAATATGGATTACGATTTATTTATGCAAGAAATTTTAAAAACAGCACGTGCTGAAATTGAGGCAGCAGGTTATGAGCAGTTACGCACACCAGAAGCTGTTGAAGAGGCGTTTGCGCGTCCAGGAACAACATTAGTTATGGTGAACTCAGTTTGTGGATGTGCAGGAGGTATTGCACGTCCAGCAGCAACACAATGCGTGCATTACGATAAACGTCCAGACCATCTTGTAACTGTTTTTGCGGGGCAAGATAAAGATGCAACAGCGGCAGCTCGTTACCACTTTGGTGAAGACCACTTACCATCATCTCCATCATTTGTTCTGCTAAAAGATGGACAAGTAGTAGCAGAAGTTGGGCGCTATGAAATCGAAGGTCATGACCCAATGTCAGTTGTGACAAATTTGCAAGCAAATTTTGAAGAATACTGCGAAGAACTATAAGATTCATACGACTATGACTAGAGTGTTTCGAGCACTTTAGTCATATTCCTTTTTCGAATTTTTGTAATATTGGCTATTTTTGTAGATGAACACTTGAACAATTTCCCCGCTATTAATGGATGACTTTGTTATGCTTCCTTATTGTTACTAAGTTGATAGGAGTGCCTACAACTTGAGCCTTGAAAATGAGCTGTGGAGCAAGACTCTTATATGAAACAGAGTAGCAAAAAAGCCTAAAAGCGCCCATTTCAGTAGCAACACTCGCATGAACATCTTCTATTAGTACCGCAATGTGTAGGGGATTTAACAAGGAAGTAAGTCCACTCAGATACAGCATCAACGATTACAATTCACAGTAGCTAATGAATAAAAATTTGTTAAGAACTTTGCAGGATGGGAGGCAGTCGACTTGAAAAAGTTTTCAATCGGCTATCGTACATTAAAAACAGCAATTGGTGCATCCATTGCCATTGCCATTGCCCAGTATTTCGATTTAGCTTCTTATGCGTCAGCTGGTATTTTAACGATACTATGTGTGCAACCGACAAAGAAAAAATCTCTTCACGCTGCCTATACACGCTTCATCGCAAGTATGGTCGGCATGCTCTATGCATTTGTGAGTTTTGAACTATTTACGTATCATCCACTGACGTTAGCAGGCATGCTTGTGCTGTTTATACCAACAATTGTGTCATTAAAGGTAGCAGATGGCTTTGTCTCTAGTGCGGTTATTATTATGCATATCTACGCAGCTGAGGGCTTTTCATTATCACTTGTTTATAATGAGTTGGCATTAATGGCGATTGGTTATGGAACAGGGATTGCGATTAATATGTATATGCCAGATATTCAAAAAGAATTAAATTATTATCGGCTGAAAATCGAGGAACTTTACAGTAAGATTTTTTTAGAAATTGCCGTGTATTTAAGAGAAGGCGATACTTTATGGGGCGGACAGGAATTAATTGAAGCTATCAAAGTATTGAATAGTGCTAAGTCATTAGCGTTTAAAGATGTTGAAAACCATTTTACGAGACGAGAAAATGATTATTATGTGTATTTTGATATGCGTGAACAACAGCTAGAAATAATTGAGCGAGTGTTACCAAAAGTGACGGCACTTCCTGTTATAGTACAAGAGGCTTCGATTGTGGCAGACTTTTTGCAGGACTTAGGAGAGCATGTTCATTCAGGGAATACGGCAGTCCATTTTAGGGAGAAATTAGAGCGCGTGAAACGAGATTTTTCTCAATTACCATTGCCCATAAACCATGCTGAATTTTTAGCGCAAGCGGCTCTCTATCAATTTATCGAAGAAATGGACCGTTATTTAGAAATAAAGCAATCATTTAAAGGATTGAAGGCAAAGAAAGAGCGCCCACAGTAGTGTGGACGCCTATCATTCCTTTAGACTAGCATTGATAAACCGAATGCAAGAGATGAAATTAGCATGATTACTATCATGGCATAAATAACGATTTTCTGAAATTTTTTATTACTCATATGCTCGTTCGCTCCTTCTTTTCTTATAAATAGTTTAGCAAATCTG
Source organism: Lysinibacillus parviboronicapiens (assembly GCF_003049605.2). Lineage (NCBI taxonomy): Bacteria > Bacillati > Bacillota > Bacilli > Caryophanales > Bacillaceae > Lysinibacillus > Lysinibacillus parviboronicapiens. The sequence continues at coordinate 2,958,456 of NZ_CP073713.1, read as the reverse complement.
AAAAATTTCTCAAGTAGTAGAGTTTTGACAAAAAAGTCTGTAAAATAGATTATGTACCATAACAGAAGGAGATGTCACCATGGAGAAAGTAGATCATATTGGGATTGCGGTGCGTGATCTTGATGAACGCATTACATATTATACAGAAACTTTAGGATTAAAGTTACTAAAAGTGGAAGAAGTTGAATCTCAACAGGTACGCGTTGCATTCATCGACGCTGGCAACGTAAAAATTGAGTTATTAGAACCAATGAGTGAGAAAAGCGCTATTCACGGATTCATCGAAAAACGTGGGGAAGGTATTCACCATGTTGCATTCGGTGTAACAGGGATTCGTGAGCGTATGGCAGAACTTCGTGAAAAAGGCGTACGTCTTTTATCTGATGAGCCTGGCCCAGGTGCTGGTGGTGCAGAGGTTGCATTCATGCATCCTAAATCATCTTTCGGTGTGTTGTATGAATTATGCGATAAAAGTGGAAAAGGGGATAAGTGATCAGTATGGATATGTTCGACAAAATTAATGACTTGTATGATCGTAAGACGGTAATTGAACTTGGTGGTGGCTATGAGCGCATCGAGAAGCAACATGAAAAAGGCAAATTAACGGCTCGTGAACGTATTGAATTATTACTAGACGAAGGTACTTTTTTCGAGATTAACCCATTCATTACACACCGTACAGTAGACTTCGGTATGGACAAAATGGAAGGCCCTGGGGACGGTGTAGTAACTGGTTTCGGTAAAATTAACGGACGTCCTGTATACTTGTTCTCTCAAGATTTCACTGTATTCGGTGGCGCACTTGGTGAAATGCACGCGAAGAAAATGGCGACAGTAATGGATCTTGCTGCGAAGAATGGTACACCATTCATTGGTATCAACGATTCAGGTGGCGCACGTATTCAAGAGGGTGTTCTTTCCCTTGATGGTTACGGTCATATTTTCTACCGTAATGCAATCTACTCTGGTGTAATTCCACAAATCTCTGTCATTATGGGTCCATGTGCGGGTGGTGCTGTATATTCTCCAGCAATCACAGACTTTATCCTAATGGTAGATAAAACATCTCAAATGTTCATTACTGGACCAAAAGTAATCGAAACGGTAACAGGAGAAAAAATTTCTGCTGAAGACCTTGGTGGTTCAAAAGTTAATAATGCAATTAGTGGAAATGCTCACTTCCGTGCTCCTTCAGAAGAGGCAGCTGTTGATCAAATTAAACAATTATTAAGCTATTTACCGCAAAACAATAAAGAGAAAGCACCTCGTCAAGCGAAGCCAGAGGGTGACGACTACCGTCCAGAAATCGTCGATACTGTGCCGATTGAAACAACTCGACCATACGATGTGCGTAAAGTAGTAGCACAAGTAGTGGACGAAGGTTCCTTCATGGAAGTTCACGCAGAATTTGCGAAAAACGTTGTAGTTGGTTTTGCACGTATCGCAGGTGAATCGGTAGGTCTTGTATGTAACCAACCAAAAGTATTAGCTGGTGGTCTTGATATCGACTCTTCAGACAAAGCAGCACGTTTCATCCGTACTTGTGACGCATACAATGTACCAATCATTACATTTGAAGACGTTTCTGGTTTCTTCCCAGGCGTTAAACAAGAACATGGTGGTATCATCCGTCATGGTGCAAAAATCCTGTATGCATACTCAGAAGCAACTGTACCGAAAATTACAGTTATCCTGCGTAAAGCATACGGTGGTGCGTATGTTGCACTTAACTCTAAATCTATCGGCGCTGACCTTGTATTCTCTTGGCCAAACGCTGAAATCGCTGTTATGGGTGCTGCAGGTGCAGCAAATATTATCTTCGCGCGTGAAATTGCAAAATCTGATGATCCAGAAGCAACACGTGCAGCAAAAATCGAAGAATACAAAGAAAAATTTGCAAACCCTTATGTTGCAGCATCTCGCGGTATGGTAGACGATGTTATCGATCCTCGTGATACGCGTATTAAGCTCATCCAAGGTTTAGATATGCTATCCAATAAACAAGAAACACGTCCAGAGAAAAAACACGGTAATATTCCGCTATAAGTTGGACGGACGAGCCCAGTAACCATTTGTTACTGGGTTTTTCTTGTGTAAGACAGCAAAATAATCACCCGAAATGACAGATTATTGAAACATTTTTTAGGTTCATTCGTACAACTATATAAGGGGAGTTGAGATGAATGGAATGGCAACAATTACAAAAAGATCAAGAAATGATTCATGCACAGTTAAGAAAGGCTAGTAGGTTAAGTGAACAAAAGCTTTTAATTGAAGGGCAAATCGACCATGCACAACGGGACATTAACAACCATTCAACAGCACTCAATCATATTCGGAGTAGACTCGACAAGTTAGAAGGATTTTCGTTCATGAATATGATTCGTACATGGACTGGACAACAAGATGAGCTACGTGCAGAGAAAATTGATAAAGCAGCAATTCTAGAGTTAAAAATAAAAGAAGCGCACAATATGCTACAAGACTTGACGGAGGATCTTGGGCAGGTACATACAAAATTAGCTCAAATCAATGAACAACAACTACAAGAAAACTTATCTCAATTGAATGCAAAAAAGAAAGGTTATCTCCAATTACATGCACCAGAAAAAGCACAGAGATTAGCACAATTGGCAAATGAAGAAATGTTAACAAAGCTACTTCTGATAGAAATAAAAGAAGCCGAAGAAGCAGGAGATTTCGCTCTTACGAAACTTGGACAAGCAGCAGCTTCATTGCATTCAGCAAATGGTTACTCGACTTGGGATACGTTTTTTGGTGGTGGTCTAATTGCTACTCATTTAAAGCATGACGCTCTCGATAAAACCGAAAGCTATCTTCATAATGCTCAAATTGCTTTACAACGTTTTCAAAATGAGCTTTTAGACGTTCAGGATATGGCTACTAAATCTCTACACATTGAGACGGATGGCTTTGTGAAATTTGCCGATTATTTCTTTGATGATATTTTTTCAGCGTGGTCTGTGCATTCAAAAATATCGACAGCAAGAGAACAGGTATCTCGTGTACAGGATGATGTACATAATACCATTTGGCGCTTGCAGGATAAACATACTAAAGCAATTGACTATTTAGAGACATTACAACAAGAAAAGGATGCTATTTTACAACTTTAACGAAACCTGTGGGAAGGGAATCACACCTCTTTTCACAGGTATTTCTTTGTGCTTCCCCATAAAAGGAAAGATATCTCATGTGATTTATTTCAACTCTACATTGGTTGTGCTAAAATAATACCTATACTATGACGTGGAATAACACGTAAACTAAGGGAGTCTTACAATATGACAAGTCGTTTAGTAGAAGAGTTTTTTGAACTCGTACAAATCGATTCAGAAACAAAATATGAGCAAGTGATTGCTCCCATTTTAATCGACAAATTAACTGCACTCGGATTCACAGTAGAGCAAGATGATGCGCATACGCGTAATGGACATGGTGCAGGAAATTTAATAGCTACTTTAAAAGGTACTTTAGATGTAGCGCCAATTTATTTCACTTGTCATATGGATACAGTCGTACCCGGAAAAGGCATAAAACCATCCATTCGTGAGGATGGCTATATCGTTTCTGATGGTACAACAATATTAGGTGCTGATGATAAAGCGGGTATGGCAGCATTATTTGAAATGGTGAAGCGCTTAAAAGAGCAAAATATTGCACATGGGGATATTGAATTTATCATTACCGCAGGAGAAGAAAGTGGTCTAGCTGGAGCAAAAGAATTAGATCCTTCGAGAATTAAAGCAAAATATGGCTTTGCAGTAGATAGTGATGGCAAAGTTGGCGGTATCGTGACAGCAGCTCCATTCCAAGCAAAAGTTTTCGCAAAGATAATTGGTAAAACAGCTCATGCAGGTGTTGCACCAGAAAAAGGTATTTCGGCAATTACAGTTGCTTCAAAATGTATAGCACAAATGAAACTTGGCCGCTTAGATGAAGAAACAACTGCAAATATTGGTCGTTTTGAAGGCGGTCAGGCAACCAATATTGTCTGTGACGAAGTGATGATTTTAGCAGAAGCACGTTCTATTGATAATTCAAAATTAGACGCTCAAACAAAGCACATGCAGGATACCTTCGAGCAAGTGGCTGCAACAATGGGGGCGCGTGCTGAAGTAGAAGTGAAGCTGATGTACCCTGGCTTCCGTGTGACAGAAAATGATAAAGTGGTGCAAGTAGCGATGGCCGCAGCTCGTAACATTAATCGTACACCACAGCTTGGTATTTCTGGTGGCGGCTCAGATGCCAATATCATTGCAGGATTTGGTATTCCTACGGTAAATTTATCTGTTGGTTATGAAGATATTCATACAACAAATGAAAAAATCCCAGTAGAAGAATTAGAAAAATTAGCAGATTTACTTGTCGAAGTAGTCAAAGAAACAGCGAAAAAATAACATAGAATTAGAGGAGGTGACCGCATGGAAAGTGTAAAGGCAGTCGTTTTTGCTTGTGGAACAGAGGAATATGCAGTGCCAGTTGAACAAGCGATATCCATTGAAAAACTAGAGCATGTTACGCCGATTCCTCATTTGCCCAATTATTTACTAGGCTTTACAAGAATACGCGGAGAACTTGTACCTGTGCTAGATTTTGAGCGTATTTTATATAATCGTTCATCAAATTCACAAACGGCACGTGTTATCGTATTAAATACAGATGTTGTGAATTATGGCTTGCTTGTAACGGAGGCTCGTGAAATTCTTGATTTAGAAGAGTCGGTATTAAAACAGATGGGGCTTGTTAATTATTCAAAAACCCGTTACTTTACTGCTGTGGCTAACCTAGAAAATCGTATGATTACTTACGTTGACCCTAAAATACTTGTTAACTCATTGGATGGTATCCGTGAAATTATTAATTATTTACACAAAATGCTTGAAAACGAACAAGAAAACGTAGAGGCCTGAGTCTCTACGTTTTTTCAATTTATCTTTTAATTAGTGAGAGACATAAATCAATCTACCTGTGTGAGCGAGTTTTTGGTTCCTAAGGTTTTGATAATTATCCATTTGTCCTACAGACATAAACAATATTGCAGTGTAATATTTTTAATGAAATACTACTGAAAAAGGCAAACTTCTCCGAAAGGGAAGGACGTAAAGCCATGAGTCTAAACACTACGGAGTGCAAGATTGTCAGGCTGCCAGGTTCTATTCTATGAGCCTTGGTGAATGGAATGGAGAAGCAAAAAAATGGTAAAGTCTGTACTGTTAAAAACTGTAATTATTTTCGTGATAACGATTACAAGTACATTTGGGGTTTTATTTGGAAAGGCTGACGCGATGTCAATACAAGAGAGAACGACTTGGTTATGGGATACCGCAATGCTTATCGAAGATGAAGCGGGTGTACTGCAATTTTTAGAAAGTAAACACATTACCAAAGTATATTTACAAATTAATTATGAAATAACACATGATATTTATAGCGGCTTTATTGAAAAAGCAACTGCCAACGGCATCAACGTATACGCATTAGATGGTTCTGCAAGTTGGGTTTCCGCTAAAGGCTATAGTGAGCAGGATCAGTTTATAGGTTGGTTAAAATCCTACAATAATAATGCAATACCATCAGCACGATTTGTAGGTATTCATATAGATGTAGAGCCTTATTTAAATAGTGGATGGCAAATGAATCAAGCACTAACAATTCAAGCATACCAAGCAATACTTCTCCAAGCAAAAGAGGGGGCACAGCAATTACAAGTTCCTCTTGAAGTAGATATGCCATTTTGGTTTGATGAAATTTCGTATGACAATCAATATGGGAATGGTGTATTAGCTGAATGGGTTATTGACCAAGTAGAAAGTGTCACGATTATGGCATATCGTGATGTCGCTCAAGAGATTATCAATATTGTTGAAAATGAGATAGTCTATGCAAACAAAGTAAACAAAGCTATCGTTGTAGGCGTTGAAACGGATCCTTCTAGTGAAGGGCAACAGATTACCTTCTATGAAGAAGGTGAAGCCTTTATGTATAAGCAATTAACACTTGTTCAACATCATTATAATCATTTACCAAGTTTTAGGGGCGTTGCCATCCATCATGTGGGTAGTTGGATGACGATGTTGCCGTAAAGAAAAACACAGTACTTCCTAAGAGCGGAGGTACTGTGTTTTCATGTTTACAGTGAATGTCTTTGTAAATATTTAAGAGCCCCTCATGTTTGGTTGGAGGGGCTCTAAGTTCATTTAAGAAAGTCTACCGCTATAATCTTCAAACTTAAATTCACGAATGACTTTAATGCCTTCTTCATCATTATAAGAAACGATAGAAGGAAGATTGACGCCATTAAACATATGGTTTTTCACCATCGAATAATGTGCCATATCTGTGAAAACAAGACGATCGCCTGGTTGTAAAGGTTTTTCAAATGAATAATCACCAATAACATCACCTGCAAGGCATGTAAGCCCTCCTAAGCGGTATGTGTAGGCAAGTTCATTTGGCTGACCTGCACCGATTATAACAGGGCGATAAGGCATTTCTAATACGTCCGGCATATGGCATGTTGCCGATGTATCTAAAATAGCTAGGTCCATACCATTTTTCTGTACATCTAGAACAGTTGCCACTAAGTAGCCTGTATTTAATGCTACTGCTTCACCAGGTTCTAAATAAACAAGAAGATTATACTTGTCTTGCATGTAATTAATAATGCTTACAAGCTTTTCTACATCGTAATCATCACGTGTAATATGATGCCCACCACCGAAATTTAACCATTTCATTTGGTGCAATACATCACCAAAGTTTTCTTCGACCACTTTGATAATACGTTCTAACGTATCAGAGTTTTGCTCACACATCGCATGGAAGTGTAGACCGTCAATACCATCAAGTTGTGTCTTGTCGAAGTTGGCTAATGTTGTACCAAGACGTGAATTTGTATAACAAGGGTCGTAAAGTGCCGTTTCAATTTCAGAGTACTCAGGATTAACACGAATACCACATTCAATTGTTTTACCAGCTGCTTTTACTTTGTCCTTGTACTGTGCCCATTGGTTGAATGAGTTAAACACAATATGATCGACATAGCCTAGTAGCTCGCCCATTTCATGCTCTACATAAGCAGGTGCATAAACATGAACTTCCTTGCCCATTTTTTCGTAGCCAAGGCGCGCTTCATATAATGAACTTGACGTAATTCCTGCTAAATATTCACCCACTAAAGGGAATGTCGAATGCATCGAAAATCCTTTAAGGGCAAGTAATATACGACAGCCTGTACGAGTTTGAATCGATTTTAAAAGCTCTAGATTTTTGGTTAATAAGCGTTCATCCACAACGTAAGAAGGGGATGGGACCTTTGTGAAATCGATTGCTTTCATCGGCTTAGTTCCTTATTGTCTACATTTAGGTCAAGTAGTTCAGGATTATGGCTTTCTTGCCATGGAAGACCCCATTTGTTTAATGCGTCCATGAATGGATCTGGATCGAATTCTTCAACGTTCCAAACTCCAGGTTTTTGCCATTGACCGTTCATGACAAGCATTGCACCAATCATAGCTGGTACACCTGTTGTGTATGAAATCGCTTGTGAACCGACTTCGTTGTAACATTCTTCGTGATCACAGATGTTATAGACGTAGTAAGTTTTCTCTTTGCCATCTTTTAATCCGCGAATGATACAGCCGATATTTGTTTTCCCTTTTGTGCGTGGTCCAAGTGATGCTGGATCCGGTAATACTGCTTTAAGGAAATGGATTGGCTGAATCAATTGTCCTTCAAATTCGATTGGCTCAATCGATGTCATGCCAACATTCTCTAATACTTTTAAGTGTGTTAAGTATTTCTCAGAGAAAGTCATCCAGAAGCGGATTTGTTTTAAGCCTTTAATGTTTTTCGCAATTGATTCTAATTCTTCATGATATAGCAGGTAAATATCTTTTGGACCGATTTCGGGTAAATTGTATACTTCTTTTTTCTCAAGTGGTGCTGTTTCAATCCACTCGCCTTCTTTCCAATAACGGCCATTTGCTGTGATTTCACGGATATTGATTTCTGGATTGAAGTTAGTTGCGAAATGATAACCATGGTCACCAGCGTTGGCATCGACAATATCAATGTAATGAATTTCATCGAATTCATGCTTTTGTGCATGTGCTGTGAAAACGCCCGTTACGCCTGGATCAAAACCACTACCTAGTAGTGCCGTTAAGCCAGCTTTCTCGAATTTCTCTTTATAAGCCCATTGCCATTTATATTCAAATTTTGCCGTTTCAGGTGGCTCGTAGTTTGCAGTATCCACATAGTGCACACCTGTCGCTAAGCAAGCATCCATAATCGTTAAGTCTTGATAAGGTAGTGCAACGTTAATAACAACGTCTGGTCCAAAGGCTTTAATAAGCTCAATCACCTCGTCCGTATTATCTGCGTCTACCTGTGCTGTATGAATCTTTGTTTTTCCGCCGTCTAGTTTTTCTTTTAGAGCGTCACATTTTGAAACAGTTCTACTTGCGATACAGATTTCCTCAAATACGTCCGAATTTTGAACACACTTGTGTACCACAACACTGGCAACTCCGCCAGCTCCTATAATCAATGCTTTACCCAATTGTCTACCCCCAAGTTCATCTAAAGTATTGTCAAACAAGCTGATTATACAGAAAATTGATTTACTACTCAATCATTGTTTTTTAATTTTCTACAAAAAATTTTATTTTTCTACAATCATCAAACATTTTCAGCGGTGAATAGCCCGAAAATAGAAGGAAATTACGTAAAAAAGGACGAAGACATTTTAAAAAAATATCTTTAATTATGTTCCTCTTTGAGAACACGAGGAGATTTTTTGGAAAATTAGCTAAAGAACCGTAAGTGCTTGCGAGACTATTGTGTAGGAATACAAATAAAGTGGCCATTTTTAGAAAATAGGGAGAATGCTAGTAACTCTAAAATAGTGTCAAAAGCAATAAAGATTGTAGCAATGGCACTCACTACAACCTTCAGTCATTTGCGCTATTTGAAAAAACGGTTTGAAACATGTGGCTTGTCATTCCCCCATAAATAAAAAATAAAGATTAATAGCGTGCTTAAAAATCCCATCACGAGGCCATAGGTGCTGAGGGCGACCTGTACTTGGCTTTGTATGGCATATACGAAGATAGCCCCTAGTGTTAACAGATTTCCCATAATAAGTGTCAAAAAATGAAAACGTCTATTCATAGCAAGCCCCCCTTTAATGTAATACTGCCTCTCAGATGAAGAAAATACACTTCAATTATCGCATAATTCGGAAAAATAACCAAGACCTTTGCAAAAGTTTGAGATTAAAAGATGCTTTTTAAATACATCTTATTATAGTATGATGGTTGAGAAGGACGAATTTTCATAGATTTTTACAAGAAAGGGGAGAGTATGAATCGTGAATTTACGAAATTCATTAACTTTTCAACTTGGAACGATTATTGCTGGTATCTTAGTGGTGATGCTAGGTATTACTTCGATTGCTACATACATAACGGCTTATAACAAGTTATATGATGCAGCTGGCGTCGAGGCATATGGCTGTGCCAATATAACGACAGGGTTGATTGGTCCAGCAGATATAGAACAAGCGCTTAATGGAGATCGACAAGCAATGGAACGTATCGGAAATGATTTAAATTGGACTACCAATCATAAAAATATATTCCAAACACAGTACATTTTAACGTTAGATGGCACACTACTTGCACTTGATAAAAACTTAGCGGATAAGGGGTTTGTACCTGGAGATGATTTTTTTATGGACGAAGATGCTATGGCAATGCTACTGGACATGAAACATCCAACTTATTCTGAACCATATACATTCGGCGGAATGAACCGTCTTTCTGGTTATGCACCCATTTTTAAGGATCATGATGCCAGTAAAGAAATTATAGCCATAAGTGTTATAGATTTCGATGCCAACATCGTGAAAGAACGAACGTGGGCTGTTGTACGAGATGGTATTTTAATCAGCATTATTCCTATGCTTTTAGCTTCAATTATTACAGGCTTTTTAATTCGTCGAAAAGTAAGACCGATTAGCCTACTGATTGAACAGGCGAAACAAATTGCGGATGGCAACTTGGCCGTTAAGGGGACGGATGTCAAAAGTCATGATGAAGTAGGGGATTTAGCCAATACTTTAAATCGTATGACGAAGAGTTTACAAAATATGATTATAACAATGCAATCCACATCTGATTCATTAACCGCCAATGCGGTTGAAACGTCTAATACACTTAATGAAATGACCAACACTGTGCAAATCGTTGCAAATAATATTGGTGAGGTAACGACAGCAGTGACGGAAGGTATGCATCATGCAGAAAATGCTACTGAAGCACTTTCTTCATTGGCAGAGGATTTACAAGATATGAAAGTGAAGGCGGATTATAGCGTTGAAATTTCACATGACACGATGAAAATTGCAACCGAGGGCGAGCAACGTGCGAAGGACATAAGTAACGATATGGCGTTAATACGCAACGGTTCTGATGAAGTCAGTCAAACGGTGCAAAACTTAGTGGTATCGGCAACGAAAATTCAAGATATTACGAATTCAATTGCGGGCATCGCTACACAAACAAACCTTTTAGCGCTTAATGCGTCCATAGAAGCGGCAAGAGCTGGTGAACATGGCAAAGGATTTGCAGTTGTAGCAGAGGAAGTACGTAAACTTGCCGAACAATCAAATCAAGAAGTATTAGAAGTAGAAAAATTAGTACAAGACATCATGCTCCGTATTCAACATGTTATTTCTTCCACAAACGACAATACGAAATATATTGAAAAAGGTACGAATACCGTACGTTTAACAGCACAGTCATTAAGTGATATTTCATCTGCAGTTGCAGAAACAGTTGAGGAAATAACAGGTATTTCTAAGTTAATGACCATTGAGACAGAGAAATCCGATCATGTTGTACAAATGATTCAACAGTTAACTCAGGCTATTCGTGAAATCGAAGAGACGATGAATCATATCACAGCAGCTGCGCAACAAACGACGGCAAGTATTGATGAAGTAGCAAATGGATCAAATGAAACAAGTCAATTGGCAAAGGAACTCCATAAATATGTAGAAACGTTTAAATTGCAAGAGTAGTTTTTTTCGATAATCGCTATTTTTCCTGCTAAAGATGGTAAACTACCTATAAGACTTTTTCTTTTGGTGAAGGTGAGGATTTTAATAGTGATAAAACAATTTGATGAGCAAGTTCAACAAATAAACGAATTATTTGTAAATGGTAGCGTCAAAGAAAGCTATACTTTTGCGAAGGCATTATTAGCGAATGAATTGTTTACAATCGATGCATCTTTTTCTATTGTTCAACAGCATGTCGCACTTTTAGAGGCCAATGGCTATGCCAATATGCCAACCCCTACTAGTGAAAAGGTGAAACAAAGTGTCGAACGTGCGGATGGGTCATATCCGGAGCGTGATGTACTTGCTGGCTTTTTAGGCACTCAGGATGATGAGCAGTTTGGAAAAGTGGTAGATGAATTACTGGCAGGACCCATTGAGGCTCAGGCGAACGCTTACTATACGATGGCGGAGTATTTTATACTTGCCAATGAACATGATAAAGCAATGGCTCAATATGCAGAAGCTATTAAATTACAACCCAATACAGCACTTTACTGGGGAGCCTTTGCACTGTTTTTAAATCGTATTGAAGCGAGCCCTTATTTAGCACTGCGTCTTATTGAAGAAGCTATTCAGTTAGATAGCATGAACGCTCGTTGGTACTACATACAGGGCAATATCTTTTTACAGCTTGTCGCATCTACGAAAAATTTAAGCTATTTGCCTGCTTTAGAGGAAGCTTGGAACAAAGCGAAAAAACGCTGCACGGCCAAGCAGGTTGCATTAAAGATTGACATTGCGAAGTCAGAAGATCTCCTAGTTCAGTGGAAAAAGCAAATGTTATAAAGAAAACAGGCATCTGTTATTATTTAAGCTGGCTCAGCCGCAAGACAACCTTGGAAAAATTCCGAGATTGTCTTGCAGCTTTTTTGTTTTATAAAGCTAGTTGACGAAGTCTGTGATTCACTAATGCTGACCCAAGCAAACCCTAACTACGCTCAGTGCTGTTGTCCTGCTTTTGCCGCCATCGGTTTCAATCGTTTAGAGGTGCCTTTATGGTATGACCTGTTTTTGTTAATACAGTATCTACTATATTTGTTAGAGTAGCAATGCTCACTATCTCAGTGAACTCATTTTTTTGAATAAATATAAAAAATTCAAGATGTTTCCGTATTTTTATGCTAGAATTGTCATATAAACGGACGTATGAAACTTATTTTATTGCATGAAAGAAGTGTTTCTGTGAGTTTGTATGTAGCGTATGTCATGGTAGGGCTAGCAATTGCCATGCCAGTAGGTGCCATTACGGTAGAAATGACAAAGCAAGGATTAAAAAATGGTTTTGTGCACGGTTGGGCTGTAGGGCTTGGTGGCATGACAATCGACATTGCATTAATTTTCGCTTTGTATATGGGCCTTGCTTCCATTTTAGCAATGCCAATGATTCAATTGCCAATGTGGATTATTGGGGCAGGATTTTTATTGTTATTAGGACTCGATTCTATTAAAAATGCCGACCATGATATTACATTGGCTGGTGAAAAGGTGACGAAGTCTTTTTTTAAATCCTATCGAAATGGCTTACTTGTAGCAGTATCACCAGGCAATCTAGTTTTTTGGGTTAATGTTTTTGGTGTCGTGCTAGCCAAGTCATATGATCAGACGGAGTCGACTAGTTTTTTAGTAATTGCTGCAGGTGTGCTGAGTGGTATTTTACTGCATGATATCGGTCTAATGACGATTGTTTCCGTGACGCGTAGGGCGATGAGCCGTAAGATGATCAAAACGCTGACAATGGTATCAGGTGTATTATTGATCGGCTTTGCAGGTTATTTTATTTATGAATTTATTCAGGGAATAAAAGTGTATATGTAAAAAAGTGTACAGGAATGTTGTACTTGCAGACTGTCAACAAACTGGGAATTTCAAGTTTGTCGACAGTCTTTTTTGTTTTACTATAAATATAGAAATTGCCAAGGTCGGTCTGTGAGCTCGCCGGGTCGCACCTAGCCCACGCTTTTCCGCTGGAGTTACCACCTGGAAAAAGACAAAAAGGTATGGAGAGAAGCACTTCTCAATACCTTTTGTCGCAAGTTTTAATACGCTAAAATTTGTGTTTGCTCTGCAATACAGGCTAGAATTTCTTCAGCCACTTGATGGGCTAATGTGAGTGCAGATGTGAAACCTACACAAGAGCAGTTCATTTCACCTAAAATGTAGCAGTCTTCACCAGCTCCATTTGTATCTAGCATGAAATCAGCTGTCCAAATTAGTGGCAGATCATAGTTGCCAAGTAAGCTTGTCACTAGGGGTAATTGTATTAAAAAGTTTTGGACAAGTTCTTCCCAATCTTCAGGTGCATCATAGCGATATTGGGCACCTGAAAATAGCGTCGCACTAAAGGCATCCTCAGCATCAGCTGGCTTTTTATGTACCACATGTACTGGTTTATCACGCAACATAAATAAGCGGATTTCGCCTTCTGTAATACGAGGGAGGAAACGCATATCAATTAACATGCCGTTTGCACCAGTAATATACTGTTCACAAAACGTCATGAATTCACCTAGTTTCCAATATTCTACGTGATTATCTTTAGCTTCTGTACATTTAATCTCTGCATCTAGGGGCACTTCAGTAACTCCTTTTGCGAGTGGGTTGACTAATTTCACCCGCCAGATGCCTTCTCCTGTAGAACCTCGATTTTGCTTTAACACGCGTTCAGTATTGGCAAGCGAAGTAGGAAATTGGGCTTTAAATGCTTCCATCGTGTAATAAGCAAACGTATCATCGGGTACAAGATTTGTTGAAACTAACTTTGATAAGACATCTTTAGAACCATAGCCGATCATTGCATCAGGATGAGGCATACCAATCACACCCATTGCGCACAACTCACGTAGCATCGTAAAATATTCTGCCTCATGCTTTAAATTTCCAGGATTGATGCGTGATACGTAGGCGATGCCATGGTCTTTTACATAGTTAAAAATTTCTCCCTGTTTTGTTACATCAAAAAAAATTACTTCAGCATCTTGTCCTCGTTGTTTCAGCGCATTAACCATTGGCATTGTATCTTTTCGGTAACCATCTGGTCCTTTGTCATTACCACCTTGCACCTCGAAGAAAATCACTTTTTTAACCATATTATTTCCTCCTTCATATGATGATAAATTCAGTATAATGGACAAACAAGGAAAAAAGATATATGAATTATGTAATTTTTATGTATAAATTCTTAGCTTTATATTGCTGTTATAGGAATTTATAACCATTTGTTATTTGAATTATCTGAATTCTGTACAATCCGATGTATATAGGCATTTTTGTCACGATTTCATGCGTTTTTTCTGAAATACCGTGAGATATAAAATCATACTTAAAATGAGTAACGTCCCGATGGTTTGGCCACCACCAAAGGGGATTTGTAGCCAAAGTACACTTGTGACAACAGCTGTTAAAGGTTCAAGACTACCAAGTAAACTTGTTTCCTTAGGCGATAAATACTGTAGGCTCTCAATATAAAACCAAAATGCTAGCATTGTCCCGAAAATTACGATAAAGACAAAATAAAGCGTAGTTGAAAGTGCCCAATTTGCAATATTGATGTGCCATGGTTGATAAAATACACTCATGACCACACCACCAATAAGCATTGACCAGCCTACGACAAGCAATGAATGAAACTGTTGTAAAAGCGGTACAGCATATAATGTATAAAAGGCGGCCGAAAGCCCAGATAAAACACCCCAGAACACCGCCGTTATTGGAACTGAAAGTGTAGAGAGTGAACCATTAGTTAGTAATAGAAATGTTCCAATAAGTGTGAGTGACACAGCTATACCATCCTGTTTTGTCAATTGGCTGTGTTTCGTGATGAAATAATATGCCATGATAAAAAGAGGTGCTAAATATTGCAGTAATGTCGCTACAGCAGAGTTACCTAAAGCAATGGACATCATATAGGTATATTGCACAGCTAGCATGCCAAGTAAGCTAAATAATATTTGTCTAAAAGTATTATACTTTGTGCCCCAAATCACAAAGATGGATTCTTTCCGATGTGTAATTTTATAAATGCTAATTAATAAAATGCCTGCTAAAAGAAGGCGACTGGAAACGAGCCAGCCCACTTCAATATTTTCCTGCTGGAAGAGTTTTTGAGCGACGGTACCGCCAATTCCCCAAAAGCTTGCGCCAAGAATGACAAGGATAAAACCCAGTGTTCGATTTTTCGGCAGTGGTGCTTGTTGATTCATCTAATAACATCTCCTAAACTATCAATATAGAGCAATTATAAAGGTTATTAATGGCATGAAATATCGAATTATATGGCTAAAAATATCAATATATTGAGGTGGAGAAAGTGGCATTAACACATATTAAAGTAGCAAAGGACTTACAAGAATTAACGTTGCATGGTACGAAGGCGTTTCCTGTGGCGTTGTATGAAACTATACTGCGACTAGATCGTCTGGATTTTTTACCTTTACATTGGCATAAGGAAATTCAATTTGTTTACGTCAAAGAAGGTAGTGTGCAATATCGTGTTGGAGCTGAAGTATTTGTGCTTGAACAGGGAGATGGTGTCTTTGTTAATGCTTCTTGTTTACATGAAGCAAGACCTTATGAAATAGAGCAAGCAAAGATTTACTGCGTCAATGTTGATCCTATGCTATTAGGGGGACAAGAGGGGCGTATTATGGCTATAAAATATGTTGACCCCTATATTACGACTAACAGCCTACCATTTGTAAGGCTATCTGGTGCGTTAGCACGGGCGGTTGAAGGTGTAGCACTGCTGTTGAAAGAACGAGAACTATTTTTTGAGATGAAAGTATGGCGAGAACTGTTATTAATTTGGGAAACAATGTTGACCCAATCTTTGCTAACAGAGGAGCTAATGAGTCCATCGGTGATAGTGCAGCATGAGCGTGCAAAGGAAATGTTAGATTATTTACATAATCATTATCAGGAGAAGATAACGCTTGACGATTTAGCCGCACATGTTTTTTTAAGTCGAGCTGAATGTAGTCGCTTTTTTAAGAAAATAGTGGGAATAACACCGTTCACATATATTTTACATTATAGACTTCGTAAAAGTATGGAGCTGTTACGTGATAGTGAGCAATCCGTAACGACTATTGCCTCCAGTACAGGATTTAGTACGGTTAGTTATTATATTGATCGCTTTAAGGAATATACTGGATACACACCGCACGTTTATCGCAAGAAATTTTTAATGACAAATTACAAGGTTTAACGGTGACTAGTGACGTTTAAAATGCTCTCACTACGAAGCGGAGAACCTACAGAAGACAGTATTTTGCGAGGAATTCATAAGGTTTTTGCTTATTTACAGCAGGAAAATTTACTCAAAGAGGAGATAGTTGTGCAAGATGAAATCGATATTTACACGCTTTTATCGATGGACTTGCCTTGCATGTCTTGATGGGTTTTGTGGCGATGGATAAGAAACGACTATATTGTCTAATTGAAAAGGAAATAGATAAAATCATAAAAGCATAAAGAAATACTGTAGCCCGCCTAGTTAATCTAGGTGGGCTATTGCATTTAGTATGTCTTCACTTACTGCCTCCCAAAATTGCTGTTGTACCAAATCGCAATAAGTATAGAGCTCTTTTTTTTGGACATGGTCATATATCTCAGCGATTGTTTCTTTGTAAAAATGAAGTCGATGATTTAAGGATTCTCGCTCATCTTCCAAACAAAAATATTTATATATATCTGCAAGACGTGCGAGCTTTGTACACTTATGTCTTGTTGCCTCATACTGTGTTTGATGAAAACGTCCAATAGCACTGTGCATGGAGCTTTTCATTCGATGTTCAGCCTGTAATATTTTAAATTCCTCTTGGCGAATGGCTATACGGTACCAAAATTCGTAACGCATCGGTAAGTCCTTAAGTTCATAAGTAAGCAATGATTTAAGAATAAAACCAACATGCTCATATGTATCGATGATCTTTTCAGATTCCTTAAATATTCCAAACATTCAGCCACCCCCATGTATTTAAATACTACAGAACAACTTCAAAACCCTTTCATTTTCCGCATTATAGTTAACAAATCTCGCTAATAGAAGATGGATTTATACTGATAGCATGGTAAGAATCGCTGTTAGAGCCGAGAAATACGTAGAAAGGTTCTCGCGCTTGAAGAAAATTGTAGTTCTCGCGAAATTTGCTATATTTTGTAAAGAAGTGAAGTGTTTTTGTAGAAAAAATGAAAGAGCATTTACAAAACGAAAATAAATGTGTTAACTTAATTTGTGTAGTTAGTTAACTCAAAAGAGGGGGAGGTTAACATTGCAACATTTTTGGGTTGTTGGAACAGATACGGAAGTAGGGAAGACATGTGTGACCACATTATTGATGCGGCAATTACAGCAGCAGGGTCTTCGAGTTACACCCTACAAACCTGTACAAACTGGTGAAGTGTATAAGGATAGTGAAGGTTATTACCAGGATACAGCAATGTATGAAAAGTATTCGATGCAAATGCTTGATCTAGAGAATGTGAATGGCTATTCGTTTAAAGAGCCAGCATCACCTCATTTTGCGGCACAACTGGAGGGGCAGCAAATAAATATTCATCACTTATTAAAGCAAATGCAGTTGTTACAGCAATCTTACGAT
The DNA here is from genome assembly GCF_003049605.2 of Lysinibacillus parviboronicapiens. Taxonomy (NCBI): domain Bacteria; kingdom Bacillati; phylum Bacillota; class Bacilli; order Caryophanales; family Bacillaceae; genus Lysinibacillus; species Lysinibacillus parviboronicapiens. Next base: position 2,940,705 of record NZ_CP073713.1, on the reverse strand, counting down.
GTCGTTATTTGTGAAGGTGCAGGAGGTCTTTTTGTCCCGCTAGATACAATCGAAAAGACGACACTCCTTGATGTAATTGTTCAAAGTAAACTACCAGTTGTAGTCGTAACACGCACAACACTGGGAACAATAAATCATACGCTTTTGACTTTAGAATCTTTGCGGACACGTGATATTGAAGTACTTGGCATTGTATTTAATGGTGACACAGGTAGCCGAATGGAGCAAAGCAATGTAGAGACGATATTACTCCATCATGCTTTACCATTCGCAATCATTCCACAGCTTCAAAATATTTCGGAGATTGTTGATTATAGCATTACAGACACATCATTGTTCGAAAGGCTGTATACAAAATGACACAGGCATTAACTGAATTACAAACAAGCGATTTGCAACATGTATGGCACCCATGCTCACAAATGAAAGATTATGAACAATTCCCACCCATTGTAATTAAAAAAGGACAAGGTGTTTGGCTTTACGATGAAAAAGATCAGCGTTATTTGGATGCAGTGTCTTCGTGGTGGGTTAATTTATTTGGACATGCCAACCCACGTATTAGTCAAGCTTTAAGTGATCAAGCGTTTACATTAGAGCATGCAATCTTTGCGAATTTTTCCCATGAACCGGCTATTAAGTTAGCAGAGAAGTTAGTAGCTTTAACGCCAGAAGGTTTAAATAAAGTATTTTTTGCAGATAATGGCTCATCAGCAATAGAAATCGCATTGAAAATGAGCTTCCAATATCATATGCAAACGGGAAAAACATCCAAAAAACGCTTTATAGCATTAACGGATGCTTATCATGGTGAAACACTTGGTGCTTTATCCGTAGGTGGGGTAGATCTATATAACGAGGTGTACCAGCCTCTTTTACTGGATACAGTGCGTGCACAGGGGCCTGATTGCTATCGATGTCCGTTTAAAGAGCAGCCGGTCTCATGCCAAGCCCAATGTATTAGCTTTGTCGCAAAAGAACTCGCTATACACCATACAGAAATTTCCGCAGTCATTATTGAACCACTGATTCAAGCGGCAGCAGGCATGAAAATGTATCCACCGATATATTTGAAGCAATTACGGGAGTTATGTACACAGTATGATGTACATTTAATTGCCGATGAAATTGCTGTTGGTTTTGGTCGTACAGGGACGATGTTCGCCTGCGAGCAAGCAGCAATTACCCCTGATTTTATGTGCTTATCAAAGGGACTTACTGGTGGTTATTTGCCACTTTCTGCTGTCGTAACTTCGAACAAAGTATATAACGCTTTTTACGATGATTATGGGACAATGAAAGCCTTTTTACACTCTCACAGCTATACTGGCAATACATTGGCATGCCGCGTTGCATTAGAAGTATTGACAATGTTTGAGGAGGAACATTATATCGACATTGTGCAAGAAAAAGGAGAGCGCATGGATAAGCTTGCAAGAGCAGCCTTTAATCAGTTGCCATATGTGGGAGAATATCGTCAAGTAGGGCTCGTCGGGGCAATTGAACTTGTAGCGAATGCTGTGACGAAGCAAGCGTTACCAAGTGAAGAACGGATTGGCTATCAGATTTATAAAAGAGCTTTAGCAAAGGGCTTACTTATTCGTCCACTTGGGAATGTATTGTACTTCATGCCGCCATATATCATAACAGATGAAGAAATGACTTTCATGATTGATACAGCGAAAGAAACAATTTTGCAATTTTTTGCGGAATGGGAGGGGTAAGGGATGCAACCACGACCATCAACACTATCACTCATGATGATTGCGATGTTTGCTGGTTTAACTGCCATCGGAGCATTTATGAAAGTGCCACTACCAGTAGTGCCGTTTACCTTGCAAATTGTCTTTGTCTTTTTGGCCGGATGTTTGCTCGGTAGTCGTAATGGGTTTCAAAGTCAGTTAGTCTACATCGGAATTGGTTTAGTTGGTTTACCCGTTTTTACACAAGGAGGAGGCATCACCTATGTGTTGCAGCCGACGTTTGGTTACTTAATCGGCTTTGCCCTTGCTGCGCTTGTCATTGGCTTCATGATAGCAAGAGTACAAGTGCCGACGAAAAAGCATTTTATCGGCGCAAATATCGTAGGACTCATCATTATTTATGCGGTGGCAGTACCTTATTTATATGTATCGTTGAACTTTTGGCTACACATGAAAACGAGCTGGTCCCATATTTTCTTAGTTGGTTTTTTGAATAGCATTGTTGCAGACTTTTGCTTAGCAATTGCTTCGGCAATTTTAGCGGAACGACTGTATAAAGTATTTCATTCAGCAAGGTCAATCAATTATGCCTCAGTGTAAGGGTTCCTGCTATTACTACAGTAAACGTATGCCGTTGTCTCACAGCCTATTTCAGGCAAAATTTCGAGAGGATAGGAAGATTTAGGGCTACTCAATCAAAGGGCATTCGGCTCCCATGTCAATCCTGACAGGAAGACATGCTTGACTCATCATTTGTGGCCCATCATCTCTAGTGAATAAAGCTATTAATAGAACAAGTAGAAAAGGAGAATGTTTAGTGAATTGGTTACAGCTAGCAGAAGAAGTCATTGCGGGAAAGATGATTAGCAATGAGGAGGCATTGGCTATTGTAAATAGTGATGATGACGACCTATTAAAGATTATGGACGGAGCCTTTGCTATTCGTAAATATTATTATGGGAAAAAAGTGAAATTAAATATGATTATGAATGCCAAAAGTGGTTATTGCCCAGAAGATTGTGGTTATTGCTCGCAGTCATCTAAATCAACTGCACCGATTGATAAATATCCCTTCATTACAAAAGATGAAATTTTAGCAGGAGCGAAACGAGCATTTGAAAATAAAATTGGTACATATTGCATCGTCGCGAGTGGACGAGGGCCAACGCGTAAAGATGTCAATGTAGTCAGTGAAGCGGTAGAAGAAATTAAAGAAAAATATGGCTTAAAAGTTTGTGCCTGCCTAGGCTTATTAAAAGAGGAACAGGCACAACAATTAAAAGAAGCGGGGGTAGATCGTTACAATCATAACTTAAATACTTCAGAACGCCACCATTCATACATCACAACTTCCCATACGTATGAGGATCGTGTCAATACAGTAGAAATTGCTAAGAAACATGGGATTTCTCCCTGCTCGGGTGCAATTATTGGCATGAAGGAAACGAAGAAGGATGTCGTGGATATTGCACGTGCACTTCATCAATTAGATGCAGATTCGATACCTGTCAATTTTTTAAACGCTATCGATGGTACGAAACTGGAAGGCACAAAGGAATTAAACCCTCGCTATTGTTTAAAAGTATTAGCATTATTCCGTTATATAAATCCAACAAAAGAAATTCGTATTTCTGGGGGACGTGAGGTTAATCTTAGATCGCTTCAGCCATTGGGAATGTATGCTGCAAATAGCATTTTTGTTGGGGATTACTTAACTACTGATGGGCAAGAAGCGAATAGTGATTATCGTATGCTCGAAGATTTAGGATTTGAAATCGAGTTAACACAAAAGCAAGAAGAAGTATTCTGCTGAGCAATATAACCAGCCTTAGTATCATCAACATGGAAAAACCGTATGTGCGTCGTGAAAAGGGGACATGCGGTTTTTATTATAGCTGACGGATAGAAACGTGGAAATGACGGATAGGACACTAAAAGTGATGGATAGAATCTACAAAGTGACGGATAGGAAGAGCCATAGTTCTGGTGACGAAATATACGCACGTTATGCCTAAAAAAATCTATTTTTCACAATTTGTTCAATGAAAGCGTTTTGAATATGAACAGTTTGTGAAGGGTTTCACATACCTATTTCTTTTTGGAAAAATCGGCGTAGAATAGGAATTAAGCAAGAGGTTTTTATAAGAAAGATTAATAGAAATATCACATTTTTAGGTGATAGTTATATTACAAAACAAATTAGAAGGGAGATTTAACAATGTGGGTTATTACCGTTTTTGAGAAAAAGGATATTCGCATTTTTGAATACACAGATAAAGTTGAGGCGACAAAAGCTTTAGCTAAATTTAAGAAAAATGCTGTTTTAACTTATACAAAATAATTCATGATTAGATGTTCATGATTTGAAAGTGGTAAATATTATATGCTAAATACTAGTATCTGCTAGATTTCCGCGGTGAGCAGCAAACATTGTCAGGACTTGCGTGTTGCTTGGCTTACTCTCCATCGGAAAACTTGCAGATTTTTTTTAATTTTAAAAAATTAGATGTGTACCATATTAATACTAGTGCACCACAATTGAAAAAGCACTATACACTAATAAGATGGCCATGACGATATTAAATTGCCGTCTATATTGCAACAAAAACTTTTGAAATGCACAACCAAATAGACCCCAGCTGTATGTACTCATAATACCGACCATTCCTAAAAATAAGGAAAAAAGGAAATAGCTAACGTAAGAGTTATGATACGGAAGAATAAACGAAGCAACTACTGTGATACCAAAAAAAATTCCCTTCGGATTTACAAACTGTAACAGCATACCCATTAAAAATAGATTGTTCGTACTTTCAATATTTTCGCTGTCATTGGCTTTACTTGTCAGGATTTTATAAGCAAGATATAGCATATAGCCTACGCCCAGAATTGTTAAAGGAAGTTCAATAATTGGCATAACATTTGTTAGCGCTATATTAAAAACACTACATAGTAAGGTAATGACAAAAAATCCTATGCCCACGCCTAGACAAAATGGAATGGTTTTTTTTAGACCGAGTTTATTTGCAAAAGCCAGTGCCATGAAATTGTTTGGACCTGGGGTAAAACTAGTGATAAAAACAAATAACAAAAATGACAATACTGGCATATTTAGCCCCCCTTAAATAATGTATGTTATAATGTCTAAAATGAACAATATAACGTCAGTCTTTTTATTATACATATCGACCGTTATATTGTACAGAATTATAGGAGTGAGTTTATGGAAGAAATTCATCTAATTCTTGCCAGAAATTTAAAAGCGATTAGAGAGAAAGAAAAATTAAGTTTAGAAAAAGTCTCCCAATTAAGTGGCGTAAGTAAAACGATGATTGGGCAAATTGAAAGAGGGGAGTCAAGTCCAACTCTTACAACTATATGGAAAATAGCGAATGGGCTAAAAATCTCCTTTACGACACTCATAAATAATCCACAACCTGATACAAAGGTTATTCTAAGAGATGAAGTCCAAGTATTGTGTGAGGACAATGGAAAATATAGAGTCTATCCTTATTTTCCATTTCAAGATGATTGCCGCTTTGAAATGTACACGGTTGAAATTGATAAGGATGGAAAATTAAAAGCTGATGCTCATCGTGAGGGTACTGAGGAATTTATTACGGTTTTTGAGGGTGAACTAACTATTTGTGTGAATGACAGCGAATATTGCTTAAAAAAGGGTGATGCCATTCGATTTAAAGCGGATAGACCGCACACGTATTATAATTCAAGGGAAACGTTAACTAAATTAAGTATGACAATTTATTATCCAAGCTAATGGCACATCTTGAAAAGATGATGACCTTTGGGAACCCAAGCAGGACAAATTGTCTTTCAATAAAAAAAGATTCCATAAGTAAAACCCGTATGAGTGTCGTCATGGAGAACGCTCATACGGGTTTTTACTAGTTTACTATAAAATACTGCCTAATCGTTTAATCCCTTCTCGGATGACTTCAGGAGTAGCGTTTGTATAGTTTAGACGCATTGTGTTCACATCTGTTTTAGAAGTGTAGAATGGGTCGCCAGGAACAAAGGCAACTTTTTGTTCCATCGCTTTATGGAACACGTCTAATGATGAAGCGCCGTTATTCATGGTAGCCCAAATGAACATCCCACCATCTGGTCGTGTGTACTCAACATGTGCAGGGAAGAACTCCTGTATTGCATCTAGCATGGCATCTGATTGGTTTTTATATAAAGCGATAATTTTTTTTACATGTTCTGTATAGTCATTGTTTGCTAAGTAATCATAAATAACATATTGTGAGAAAATATTTGTGTGTAGGTCAGTTGCTTGCTTCGCTGTCTCAATGTGTCGCATCAACTGTTTGTTCTTCGTAATGATGAAGCCGAGGCGCATACCCGGTGTGACCGTTTTAGAGAAAGAACCTAATAAAATACTATTTTCTAATTTACCAGCACCAATGTAAGGTAGTGGCTCACCTTGGAAGCGTAATTCTCCATATGGATCATCCTCGATTAATGCTACATCATATTTTGAAACAATGTCATAAATTTGCTGACGTTTTTCCTTTGAATACGTAAGCCCAGTTGGATTTTGAAAGTTTGGTACAGTGTAGATGAACTTTACATTTGGTTGTTGTAAAGCACTCTCTAATTCTTCTAAGTTAAGACCATCATTTTCAAGAGTTACACCATAGAAAGTTGGTTCACTTAATGTGAACGCTTGAATAGCACCCAAGTAGCCAGGTTCCTCAATGACAATCCCGTCACCTTTATTAATAAGTACTTTCCCAATTAGTTCAAGTGCTTGCTGTGAACCTGTTGTTATAAATACATCATCAGCATTGATATCTAATCCGTGCAGACGTTTGTATTTGGCAGCAATATATTCACGCAGTGGTGCATAGCCTTGTGTAGATGAATATTGGAATAGTTTGCTACCATTTTCTCTAATAGCATGGTCAACAGATGCTTGTAAAGCATCGACTGGGAAAGAGATTGGGTTTGGAAGCCCGCCTGCAAAGGAAATGACATCCACTGCATCGGTTACTTTCAAAATGTTTCGGATAAATGAAGATGGTGTTTTTAAGATTCTTTCTGAATATTGCATAATTTATCGGTCCTTTTTTCTGATTTTTTAAAAATTATATCATTGTAATCATTTGCATACAATATTATGATTGTATGCAAGACAATTATATATTGTATGCAAATGCACGTCGAGATAGGAGGGGCTTGAATAATGCCAGTAAATTCATTTGAAGAATATCCTATGAGCTGGAAGCCAGATATCAGCAATATTACAGCGCCATTATATATAGCAATCGCTGAGCAATTGGAGCAAGATATTAAAGATGGAAAATTATCGCCTGGGACAAAGCTGCCGCCACAACGAGAGTTAGCCGATTTTTTAGATGTTAACTTAAGCACGATTACACGAGCGTTCAAACTTTGCGGGCAGAAGGGGCTTATTTATGCCTCAATTGGGAGCGGTACGTTCGTTTCCTCAGATGCAGCTACGAATAAAATTTTATTACCAACAAGTAATTCGGCGCATATTATTGAAATGGGTTCAGTATTGCCTGAAAACCATGCAAATGAGGAAATTACACGCTACATGAAAAAAATGTTGAACGATCCTAATTTCAGCAAGTTATTTCAGTATGGGCGACCAGAAGGAAATGCATGGCAAACAGAGGCAGCAACGAAACTGTTAGAAAAGATCGGCTTTCAAACAGATCAACCTGTATTACTTGCAGCAGGAGGTCAAAATGCAATAGTAGGGACGTTAGCTGCATTATTTCAACCAGGGGACCGAATTGGTACAGACCCTATTACATATGCAGGGATAAAAACAGCGGCCAATATGCTTGGTATCCAACTTGTAGCTATTCAACAAAGAAATGGAGAAATGACAAAAGAGGGGCTATTATACGCTTGCAAAAATGAACATATTAAGGGTCTTTATGTTATTCCAGATTTTCATAATCCAACAACACATACGATGTCTATCGAAACCAGGAAAATGATTGCTGAAATAGCAAGGCAAACAGGTTTACTTGTAATCGAGGATGCTATCTATAGTTTGCTGAAAGAACAACCTCTTGCACCGATAGCTTCCTATGCACCGAATAAGGTGATTTATATTGCTAGTGTCTCAAAGGCCATTTCTCCTGGCTTAAGGCTTTCCTTTATCGTCACACCTACTGGCCTGAGAAAGAAAATTATAGAGACGCTTTATAATATTAATATTTCTGTCTCACCTGTTATGGTGGAACTTACAGCACGGCTGATTCAAGATGGCGTGGCACAAACGATATTAGAGAAACATCGTTTGTATGCGAAGCAACAAAATGCTCTTGTCAATCAGTACTTATATGGTTACACAGTCTTAGGGGATGAGGCATGTATATTTAGATGGCTTATACTACCAAATAAATTTACAGGTGTGCAGTTTGAATTGCTTGCATCAAAGGCAGGCGTACAAGTTTATGCGGCGGAACGCTTTGCTGTTGGAAATGCCAAGCCGGTAAATGCGGTTCGCTTAGCAGTAACAGCGCCTGAAAATAGTGCGCAGCTTGAGCAAGCTTTATCAATATTAAAGGACTTACTCGAAAGTGATGGGGACTATGCGTTTGTCGATTGAATCGCGCCCACACTAAGTTTGTGAAATATGTATTGCACTAACATGGAAACCATACGTTATACCTTATTGTTATTGTAAATGTTTGATAAGTCTACTTCATGTTAACTGTTACTGTTTTCGGCCTTGTGTGTTAATTTTACTGAATTGATAGTGCTAATGAAGAGGGCTACGAGTAAACTTTGAACAAGAAGTTATCAATTTTGCGCAAACTACATTAGAATTTAAGGTGCCTCATATGTAGGGATTGTAAAAGAATTACCTCGAAACCCATCTGCAAGAGTATTAAAGCCTGTATTCGAGAACAACAAATATATTTTTTTATATTCTCGTTTTTTTAAAACACTTCATCTAAGTATTTGTGACTAACATTATGTTGGACGCAAATACTTTTCTTTTGGCCGATGCAAGAGTGTTACTGAAAGAATTGACAAGCATGTATCGAAGTTTGTTGTCGATATACAAAAAAAGCACTCAGACGGATCGTGATGAGGGATTACCCCGTCAACTCGCTAAAACAATCGTCTAAGCACCATAGTTTATTAGTTTTTCCGTGAGTAATCCATATAAAGTTTATGCTAAGTCTTAATTCACGTATTCTTATCGTTTATACGGCTAAAAATGGTAGCTAATATAGGACCTGATATATTGTGCCAAACACTGAAAATGGCACTTGGTACTGCAGCTAATGGAGAGAAATGTGCAACGGCTAAAGACGCACCTAGGCCAGAATTTTGCATGCCTACTTCAATGGCAATAGCTTTCTTTTTCGCTAAGTTCATACCGAACATCTTTCCAAATAAATACCCAATTAAGTATCCTAAACAATTGTGTAAAACAACCACAGCGAAGATAATTAAACCAGTTTCAGCAATTTTTTGTTGATTGCCCGCAACCACAGCTGCCACAATCGCAACGATGGCTACTACAGAAACAAGCGGCATCACTTTTACACTTGCTTTGGCTTGCTTGTTAAAGAGCTTTTGTACAATGAAGCCTAATGCAATCGGAATAATAATTACTTTGACAATCGACATAAAGAGTGCACTAGGTGCAATATCAATGTACTCACTTGCAAATAAATAAATAAGTCCAGGTGTCACGAATGGGGCTAATAAAGTTGTAATCGATGTAATGGTCACAGATAATGCTACATCACCTTTGGAAAGGAATGTCATAACGTTTGAAGATGTCCCCCCTGGGCAACAACCTACCAAAATAACACCAATAGCAATTTCTGGTGGAAGGTTAAATATTTTTATTAATAAAAAGGCTAAACTGGGCATAATTAGAAATTGACCAACTATACCAACCGCCACATCTTTCGGTCTCGTTAATACTTCTTTAAAGTCTGCAACCGTTATTGTTAATCCCATACCAAACATAACAATACCTAGTAATATCGTGATATACGCTGCAATCCAAGAAAAACCGCTTGGCACAAAAAAGGCAAGTGCTGCAAAAAGAAGCACCCACATAGCAAATGTTTTGCTAACAAACTCACTAAAACGTTCTAAAGCTTTCATCCTACACCTCTATGTATTATTTAATAACATAGTAAATCATATACCGAATACAGAATTTAATCAATAATCAGAATAATAAAAAATCTATCTTGTTTACGATAAACACCTCTGTATAGGACAGCCTTTAAGTAACATGGAGAATAATAAAGAAAGGTTTGCGTCAAATCAAAAACAACTACCCCAATTGATAGAATGTGGTCTACCAATGGGGAGTTTACTTGAGGTTTGCGACTGTTCGTATAAACATAGAAACGGACTATATAAAGAGACGAGTTAGATTTTTATCAATCCGTTATAATTCAAGTTTAAATAATTTTGGCGGTCGTCCTTTGGCTTTGGCCACTAAGTTTTGCAGGATAGTTGCATAACCTGATTCTTCTAGACGTTTGAGAATACGGCTAGCAGTCCGAGTAGATATAGATAAATGTGCCGCTAAATCTTCTGCTGTAATAGTATCTGTTTTAAGCTTTTGTAGAACATTTTTAATTTTTTGCAACTGAAACACAGAGAGGTTTGTTTCTGTTGCTATCTCATCTAGTTGCGCATCGTGATGGATAGGGAGGGGCTGACTTTGACCATTCAATGGTCCAATTAGTTGGCTTTCTTTCGTTAGCACAAAACTTTCTGTCTGATTGCCGTGGCAAAATGAGGCAGCTTTTTCAGCCTGCAAACGTGACTCGTCTAATGTTTTGCCGATACCCCAGCCAATTTTTACTTTAAAGGGTAGTTCTTTATGAAGAAAATCAGACAATGTACAGGATTCGAGATGATTGGTGATTTTCATCAAATCCATATAATTCGTGATAATTTCATAGTGAATCGCACTTTTAAAGGTGATAATGGAAATGCCTTGCTGGCGTTTATAATCTAGAATCGCCTTGTAAAGGGCAATTTGACGGTATTCAATCTCATTCACATCATTTTGAGCGCTAAAGAAAATGACATGCCCCGTGACAACCTGACTATTTGTTAACTGCAATACCTCAATTTCCTTCATCAACTTATGAAGTGTTGACAGCATACTTTTTTCAGAAGGAACGACGAGAATGGGGGTAATATTGTCAGCCTCTAAATGTTTATATAAATTCGTTAACCGAGTAAAAGAATAGCGCACCTTATTGTCTTTCCAGAGCGCTAAATGCCGTTTGCTGACTACCTCATAAGCTTGTTCATGTCCAAAAATCTCAATTGTATTACTTAAAATATACGGAAAATCCTCTTCGGGCAACCAATTTTTTAGATCTAAATAACTATTTTCTTCGTAAATAAAGTCAATAATGGAGTCTTTAAACGAAAATTGAGGATCTTTGTATTGCACTTCCGCAATTTTATAATAAAAATCTCGCTGAGAAATATCGAAAAAAGTAGTCGGTAAGGATGTCGCCTCCACGGGCAATGTTCGGTGAATATGTAAATAAGGAATTTGACCACTAAACACAACGCCATCGTACTGTTGGGCGTGTTTTATGAAGAGATTCTCTAACTCTCCTAAGGACTCATAAATAAAAAAATGATAAGAAATATCGGCTAAATTTAATTGATGAACTTTCTCCATCCACGTAAACGAATACTTCGTAGAAAATATACAAATATGAAACATTCTTAAAATTCCTCCTATTTTCCCTATTGTTTTAATTTTCAGTTTATATTAACCTTATTTTAAGACATTGCAATAATATGTCCGTAATGCAATCATAAGGGGGATTTGGATGAAAACACAATCAGATTTTGACATGAACAATAATGGATTTTTTAATAAATTTCTAGATGTTATTGAAAAAGTGGGTAATAGACTGCCTCATCCATTTATGTTGTTTTTTTATTTAACTGTAGTTTTAGTTGCTGTTTCAGCTATTTTGGGTACAATGCAAGTTGCTGTCACACATCCTAATACGGGGGAAGAGGTAGTTGTGCAAAACTTGTTATCCAAGGACGGACTCCGCTATATATTAGCAAACACGTTAACGAATTTCACTGGTTTTGCGCCGCTCGGCTTAGTATTGACAATGATGTTAGGGATTGGTTTGTCTGAGAAAGTGGGGTTATTCTCAGCTTTAATGACAAAAGCTATTACAAAAACGCCAAAAAAGATTGTGACATTCATGGTCGTGTTCATTGGTATTTTAGGTAATATCGCTTCAGATGCAGCTTTTGTAGTCATTCCACCATTAGCGGCTCTCGTCTTCTTATCTTTAGGTCGCCATCCATTAGCTGGTTTGGCAGCAGGTCTAGCCGGTGCAGGGATTGGATTTACAGCAAATATTTTAATAGCAGGTACGGATGCTTTACTATCAGGGATAACTACTGAGATTGCAAAGGGAATCATACCTGATATAATCGTATCGCCTTTAGACAACTGGTTCTTCATGAGTGCTTCAACATTTTTATTAGCTTTCCTTGGTGCGCTTGTAACCGACAAGTTTGTGGAACCTCGCTTAGGCGCTTACACTGGCGAGAAAAAAGCAGAGTCAACAGCATTAACAACACTAGAAAACCGCGCATTACGCAATACAGGTATAGTTGCATTGCTATATATCATCATTATTTTGGTGTTAATCTTAATGCCGAATTCACCGTTATTAAATGACGATGGGACAATTTTACGCTCACCATTCTTATCTGGTATTGTACCGATTTTATTTATGTTTTTTTTAGTAACAGGTATCACATATGGTATATCGGTGAAGAAGATTACAAAAACGGCAGATGTTCCTGAAATTATGACATTAGCGATAAAAGATTTATCTAGCTATATTGTATTAATCTTTATGATTGCACAATTCATAGGTTACTTCAACTGGACAAATATTGCGACTTGGATGGCTGTTCATCTAGCCGATTTTTTAACGATGATTAATTTAACAAATGTCTTCTCCATTGTATTATTCGTGTTATTAGTTGCGTTGTTAAGCTTGTTTATTATTAGTGGATCTGCTTTGTGGTCGTTAGTTGCACCAATTTTTGTTCCAACATTTATGGTGCTCGGTTATCATCCAGCGTTCATCCAACTAGCATATCGTATTGGTGAATCATCAACGAATATGGTAACACCGCTTAATACGTATTTCGCGATTATTTTAGGATTTGTACAGGTTTACAATAAGCGAGCAGGTATTGGTACATTGATGTCCCTGATGATTCCATACACACTTGTTTTCCTAATTGCGTGGATAGTATTAATGCTCGTATTTGTATTCTTCAATGTCCCAATCGGACCGGGAGTAAATTTCTTACTAGATTAGGAGAGAATTTTATATGACATCCATTAAAATAGATAAAAATTATTTAAATACAGTCATTTCATGGAGACGTGATTTTCATCAATATCCTGAAGTGGGATGGCTGGAGTTTAGAACAGCGTCACTCATTGCCAGTTACTTAGATGACTGGAATTATGATGTGAAAGCAGGTAAAGAGGTCATTACTTCTGAGCGTTTAGGCGTGCCAGAGCAGCAAGTTTTGGATGCTTCCTATGATATGGCCAAAAGAGAGGGGGCTCCAATATACTGGCTAGAAAAAATGAAGGGCGGATTTACAGGTGTTGTAGCTACATTGGATACTGGAAAACCTGGCCCTACGATTGCATTTCGTGTAGATATTGACGCCTTGCCAATTTTGGAGTCTGCAGCAAACAGTCATGTTCCTTCTCAACTTGGTTTTCGATCAAAACATGAAGGAGCCATGCATGCTTGTGGTCATGATAGTCATGCGGCAATAGGCTTGGGTCTTGCACAACAATTAATGGAAAGAAAAGAAATGTTAAAAGGCAAGATAAAAATTATATTCCAGCCAGCAGAAGAAGGAGCACGTGGCGGAAGTGTGATCGCAGAGTCATCGCATCTAGATGATGTGGATTTTTTTATGGCGCTACACATTGGTACAGGAATCCCAAAAGGAACATTCGTAGCAGGAACTGATGGATTTTTAGCATCTACCAAATATGATGTAAAGTTTCATGGAGTGGCAGCCCATTCAGGGGCATTTCCTGAGCGTGGGAAAAATGCGCTATTAGCAAGTGCGCAGGCGACGCTTGCACTTCATAGCTTACCCCCTCATAGTGATGGGGTTTCACGCGTAAACGTCGGAAAACTTCTGGCAGGTACTGGCCGTAATATTATCCCGTCGTACGCGGAGGCACAGTTTGAAATTAGAGCAGAAACATCAGAAATAAATGCTTTTTACGAACAAAAAGTGGAACAAATTATTCAAGGGGCTGCAACGATGTATGGGGTAGAGGCAACACTTGAAAAAGTAGGGTATGCCATCAACATTCCTTCTAATAGAGAACTAGCAGGAATTTTAGCAAAAGCGGCAAGCAAGACCAGCATTCAACAAGTCATCGATTTTAATGAGTTCAAAGCGGGTTCTGAGGATGCAACCTTTTTAATGAAAAAAGTGCAGGAACAGGGTGGTCAGGCATGTTATTCCATTATTGGCACAACGTTAGCTGCTGGACATCATCATGAATGTTTTGATATAGCAGAAGATGACATGCTAACTGCCATTGAAATTTGGTTAAATACGGTTTTCCAAATTTATGAGGAGGCTAACGAAACATGAATGGTATGAAAGAAAAGATAGATCATTTATTAAAGCAATATAAGCAAGACATCATAGATTTAGCTGATCGAATATGGGACATTGCGGAAACGCGGTTTGAAGAGTATGAGTCTGTACATGTATTGACGTCCTATTTGAAAAGTATTGGTTTTGAAGTAGAAGTAGGGATTGCTGGGTTACCGATTGCATTCATAGCAAGCTATGGTACAGCAGGCCCTGTGATTGGCATATTAGGCGAGTATGACGCACTCCCAGGGCTCAATCAAAAGTCGTCATCACCAATACGTGAGGCTACTGTTGAGGGCGGGAACGGCCATGGATGCGGACATAACCTGCTTGGTACAGCTGGTGTAGCGGCGCTTGCTGTATTAAAGGATTTAATTGTAGCGGGTGAATTGACTGGGACAATACGCTATTATGGTTGTCCTGCGGAAGAAGGCGGCTCTGGTAAAACGTTCATGGTGCGTGAAGGTGTTTTTGACGATGTTGATATCGCTTTAACTTGGCATCCAAATTCATTTACAAGCGTGTTTAGTTTTTCTTCTTTAGCCAACTATCAAGTATATTTTGAGTTTGAAGGTGTTGCTGCGCATGCTGCCAATTCCCCTCATCTAGGAAGAAGTGCTTTAGATGCAGTAGAATTAATGAATGTTGGTGTGAATTATTTACGTGAACATATTACCACTACAGCCCGAGTGCACTATGCTGTGACGGATACCGGCGGGATGTCTCCAAATGTGGTGCAATCGCATGCAAAAGTCTTGTATTTAATTAGAGCAAAAAATATTAAGGAAGTAGATGGAATTTACCAACGCATCGTAAAGATTGCGCAAGGTGCCTCGCTCATGACGGAAACGAATGTGACCATCAAGTTTGATAAAGCGTGTTCGAATTATTTACCGAATGATACGATAAATAAAATTATCTATGAGAACTTGCAAAAAGTTGGCTTGCCTCACTATACAAATGAAGAAATGGCTTATGCGGTAGATATGCATCACTCTATCTCGCCACATGAAATGCAAAGTGCGAAAGAGGAGATTAAGCTACTTGCAGGAGGATATGCAGAGGAATTAGCTTTAGAAAATGTAGATACGCCTTTTTATGAGAAAATTGTGCCGTACACAAAATCCAATTTATCGATGGCGGGTTCTACGGATGTAGCTGATGTGAGCTGGGTAGTGCCGACAGCGCAGTTCTTTACAACTTGCTTCGTATTAGGTACGCCTCTTCATACATGGCAACTTGTATCACAAGGGAAAACGGCATTGGGCCATAAGGGTATGCTTTATGCTGGTAAGGTAATGGCTTTAACAGCCATTGACCTCCTACAAAATGAACAACTCATTGTCGAGGCGAAACGAGAGCATGCCAAGCAAACAAATCATGCTTATAAAAATCCTATACCTAAAGAAGTAAAACCGAATATGTTTGGTTCATGATAAATGGATGAGGGATACAACACCGTATTTGCTGAACAGCATTCTTTTGGCGGGTCTCTCTATAAATAGAAACTGTCTTTATTTTATGAAAAAACACTAACCTTTACTTGAATTCGAGGCTGTTAATGTCTAAAAGTAGTAGCTGATAATTTCACATGCGTAATAGAGGAACTACTGCAGAAGCTGAGATTGGCAGTCTTTGAAACTTAATTTGTCACTAAATGTAGTCATAAAAAATTTAAAGAAGTTGGGATATTGAGTGGGAGTAGTATTCCTAGCCAATATCCTTCTTTTAATTACTCAAGGCGTATTAAGGGTGGAGTCATTTGAAAAATATTGAAGTTCATATGGCATTAATCTTTATTTACACACTAGTTCCTCAAGATTAGTATAATGAAACTAAGTATAGTTATTCTCACGAAGACGGTTGGGCCATATTCCCGTTAACATTTCAACACAGGGTAAGTGATGGGGAATTATACGAAATGAAATTATGAATACAATGTTTTCGTATTCACATTTTAAAAAACTGTAGCTGAGTTAATGGGGTGATGACATATGAACAAAGGGAGAATCATTTTACATATTGACCTTAATTGCTTTTATGCTTCTGTTGAACAAATTTATGATACCTCTTTAAAAGGAAAGCCAGTCGCAATCGCGGGCAATCCTAAAGAACGTAGAGGTATAATTATTACGTGTAGCTACGAAGCAAGGGCTAGAGGTGTTTATACAACGATGAATGTTGGAGAAGCACGGCGAAAATGCCCTGAGCTCATCGTACGACCTCCAAATTTTGATCGTTATCGGACAGCTTCGAAGTCTTTTTTCCATTTATTAAAGGAATATAGTGAAATTCTCCAGCCAGTTTCAATTGATGAAGGGTACTTGCAGCTACCTATTATCGAGGGGCAAAATGTATTGCAACATGTCCAAGATCTGCAAGAGAGAATTTGGACCGAGCTTCAACTGCCTTGTTCGATCGGCATTGCACCAAATAAATTCTTGGCGAAAATGGCAAGTGATATGAAAAAGCCGATGGGTATTACGGTACTACGAAAGCGAGACGTGCCAGCAATATTGTGGCCGATGCCTGTAATTGAGATGCATGGAATTGGCAAACGTACAGCAGAGAAGCTGAAAAAGTTAGATATTCAAACAATTGGGGAACTCGCGGTTGCTGATGAATATGTATTAAAACAAAATTTTGGCATCAATGGTCCACGTATGAAGCAAAAGGCGAATGGCCAAGATGACAGACCTGTGGACCCAGAAGCCATATATGATACGAAAAGCGTAGGGAACTCAACAACGTTGTCACATGACGTGACGGACAGAGATGAATTATATGAAATAATTTCGATGCTTTCTGAGAAGGTTGCTGGAAGATTAAAGGCAAAAAAACTTGCAGGCGTTACCGTAAGTGTTATGATTCGGACTGCTGATTGGGAGACGTATACACGAAGTAAGTCCATGAATAATGCGATTAATGCTAAAGAGGATATTGTTGAGCAAGCATGGAATTTATTTAATAAACATTGGCATGAAGAGCCGGTTAGATTACTAGGTGTTACTGTATCGAATGTCAGTGATATTAAAGAAACGACACAGCAGTTAACATTCTTTAACTTTGAAGAACATGTCAAAGAGGAGCCCATTATTAAACTGGTTGATCAAATTGAGCAGAAGTTTGGAAAAGGCGCCATTATTCGTGGTTCAGATATAGCTAAGCCAGCAGGGAAACACCATGCGAATACGAGTTTTAGCAAGGATTTTTGGGATGAACATAAATAATATGTTTGTCCCTTTAATTTTTGGTCAAAGAACAGGGAATTAAACTGGATTTTACAGTGAAAATGGTGTTTGTTCTTCCATAGATACAAAATCTATGGATAGATTCAATTGATTGGTGGAAAGGGTGCTCACTCTAGTGGGAAAAGCGGGCAAGTGCTAGCGTGGAAAGTATCAGCTTGTAATGGAAATCAATAGTTTACAATCTAACACCAGAATGACTAAAATAGTGGTTTTATTGTGGATATGATGAAAATTTCCTTTATTCAATTTTTTACGTAAAAATACACAATAAATGGAATATTTTGATAACATATAATAAAGGTAACTCTTGGTCAGTTCATTAACCCGAAAGAAGACTTAAACAAGATGATTGTCGATTGGCATATCTGCAAGTGCAAAGGTTCAAATGATGATGAGTTCGTTATTAGGATAGGGGGGGAACAACTTCATGAAAATCATTCGAAAATATAGTTTGTTAATTGGTGGCTTAGGTTTTTCCAATTTAGGAAATTGGATTTACCTTGTAGCGCTAAATTTATTTGTTTGGCATTTGACACAATCACCAGCAGCAATGGCCGGAATTTTTATTGTCGGACCTTTAGCGAGAGTTTTAACAAATTTGGTTGCAGGTTCTTTCATCGATCGTATGAATAAACGTAAGTTAATGATGACAACTGATATTATTCGAGGGATCGTCGTTTTTTGTATGCCATTTATGGAATCTATTTGGCTAATCTATACATTGTTATTTCTAGCGAATATTGCGAGTAGTTTCTTTGGACCGAGTAGCACCTATTATATTACAAAATTTGTTCCATCAGAAGATAGACAAAGATTCAACGCAGTGCTGGGCACATTTAATTCAGGTTCGTTTTTACTTGGTCCAGCATTAGCTGGTCTCCTCATTATGCTTTTTAATACAACGATTACGATTTGGTTCAATAGCGTTACATTTTTTGTTTGTGCCATATTTATATACTTATTACCCGATGTAGATGATGCTCATGAAACTTTACGGCAACGTATTACCTGGCGTGTGTTAAAAAGTGACTATCAGGCAGTAGTAGCTTTCATCCGTCAACATCAAATATTTATCGCGATTTATTTACTATTCCAATGTGCATTAATGATTGCCTTTGCGCTGGATTCCCAAGAAGCAACATTTATCAAGCAAGACTTAGCTTTATCCGATAGTTTATATGGTGCCTTTGTAAGTATTGCCGGAGCTGGGGCTATATTAGGTGGGATGGTTGCAGCAAGCTTTGCAAAAAAATGGTCTACTCGTTCATATATGGCTTTTGGCTTATTTATGACCATGCTATTTTATACTGCTTTTTATGCTTCAACAACAAGCGTATTGGCGTTTGTCAGTATTGCTTTACTCGGTTTTTTCATGGCATTTTGTAATACGGGGTATGAAACGTTTTATCAGCACAGTGTACCACCTGAATTGATGGGGCGCTTTGGCAGTATCGCAAACATTTTTCAAAGTAGTTTACAAATAATCTTTACATTATTATTAGGTCTATTTGCACAATGGTTTACGCTTCAAATGACTGCAGTTGCTTTCGGTATTCTAAGTATTTTATGTGCAGTTGCATTATACTTTGTACTGTATTCCAAAAAATTCCGATTACAAGTAGAGGAGGAAGCATTATGATTACCTATTCGCTTCGCTGTATTTTTTGTAAGGAAATTTTCGAGGTTATAGAAGGGACAAAGAAATATAAACTATACAAACAAAATATGCAGGGGAAATTTTCCTGCGAAGATTGTGATAGAAAAATTCAGTTCGAGTCAAGGAAAGGTTTCATAGGTAAACTTTAATGACAAGTTATGGAAGGTGCCTGGCACCAAAAAAGTCGAACCTAAAAGAGGATTCGACTTTTTTTATTCATTTAAAATAATGGGGATATAGTTTTTTATGTGCGTATATCCAGTCCTTCATTTCTATAATCATTTCTTCGTAGCTAGGTACTTTATATGAAAAATCATTTCGTGTATTGATTAAAGTTTTATCTAAATTTACTAATGACGAGGGGTTAATGGTAATCTGATTATCTTTAAAGTGTTTATTGAATAATTGTAGTAAATCGAACTTATTGATACTTACTGGATTTACGAGATGGTAAAGACCAGTTGTTCCTTCCATTGCTGCTCTTTCCATTGCTTTAGCTAAAGTCAGGGTTGTGACACCCGTCCAAATGGCACCTGTATAACCGTTAATGGGACCACTTTGTTTCATAAACCAATTAAATAGTCCAATACCATGTTCTTTCAAATCAGGACCGATGATGGAGTTTCGGAATGTTAAATGCCGAGGACTGTCAATTTCCCCTAATCCCTTTGTGCGGTCATAAAAGGTTTCACCGTCTCGGATACTGTTTTCACTATAAGGTGCTGCTTTTCCTGAAAACACACAATCTGTACTCATATGAAATAGCCTTGTCTGCGTTTTTTTTAGGAAAGCAGTAATGGCATGTGGTAAAAAGCTATTTAGATAGACAGCTTTTGCACGGTTATCATTACACGCTTCATTTAAAACGCCAATGCAATTAATAATAACATCATAGTTATCTAGCAGTAGTTTTTGTAAAAAAGTAGAATCTGTAATATCACCAGTTATGCTTTTTCCATAGGGAAAGGCTGATCTTGAATAGGTTGTGACTTCATGCCCCCGCATACTTAAAAATAAGGAAATGGTATGCCCCGCCATCCCCGTTGCACCAAGAACTAAAAATTTCAAGGTTTTCCTCCCGTCCAGTTATGTAGTTCTTCTTGAATGCGCGAGAGCTTTAATAATTTTTCCTTTATTTCTTGTATGGAAAGGATTTTTGTATTATTTGAGTTATATTCATCTGTTAAAGTGATTTTAGGAGAGCCCTCATCAAGGTATTTACCATAATTTAAATCGCGATTGTCTGCTGGGATTTTGTAAAAATTACCAACGTCAATCGCTTTAGCCGCTTCTTCCTTTGTTAATAGTACCTCATATTTCTTTTCTCCATGGCGTGTACCGATAATTTGAATGTTATTTTGAGCTTGGAAAATTTCCAGCAGTGCTTGTGCTAAATCCTCAATGTATGCTGAGGGAGATTTTTGTACCATGATGTCCCCGTTATCCGCATGTAAGAAGGCATATAATACTAACTCAACTGCTTCATCCAAGCTCATCATAAAACGCGTCATTGTTGGATCAGTAATAGTTAGTGGTTTCCCAGTCTTAATTTGTTCCATGAATAAGGGAATGACAGAGCCGCGAGAAGCCATAACATTACCATATCTCGTTCCGCAAATTAAAGTTTTATCGGCGTGAACCATCCTTGATTTGGCGATGAATGTTTTCTCCATCATTGCTTTCGAAATGCCCATTGCATTGACAGGATAGGCGGCTTTATCAGTAGAAAGACAAATGATTTTGCGAACGCCTGCTTGAATAGCTGCAGTCAATACATTTTCAGTGCCTAGAATATTTGTTTTGACAGCTTCAAGTGGGAAAAACTCGCAGGAGGGAACTTGCTTAAGGGCAGCTGCATGGAATACAAAATCTACATTATACATGGCATTGTGAAGGCTTTGGATGTCACGAACATCCCCAATATAAAACTTGATTTTGTTATTCTGATATAAAATACGCATATCTTCTTGCTTTTTTTCATCTCTTGAGAAAATTCGAATTTCCTTAATATCTGTATTTAAGAACCGTTGTAAGACGGCATTGCCAAATGAACCAGTGCCTCCAGTTATTAATAATATTTTATCTTTAAACATCGTATTGTATTTTACACCTCCTTATTACTAAGCCTACGCCTATTTCAAACCTCTTAAGTGTAAATCGTATTCAGAATTTTCTCTTGGGAAGTTGTACCAATATGCTAATAGATCTGTGTATTTGCATGTAGGATTTTTGATCATTAATGCGCAATTAAAGTCCCAATCTCCCGCAATATCTTTTCTTTTCGTAAACTTTGCATCACCTATGAAACTTCTGCGGATAATTTTAAACTGTCCAGGTAATGAATAACGATTCGTTTCGTTTTTAATAAATGTATAACCTGCTTTTGTTAACATGTTGTAGTAATAAATATCAAATTGACCGTCCACTTGTATCAAAACATCTGTAATGGCCGGTAAATAATGATCATCACTATCAATGATGGCTATATAATCGCCCGTTGCTTCTGCGATGCATCGATTATAGGAATCACTAGCACCTATATTAGTGTGGTTGATTAATATTTTTAACGAAGGACAGTTTTTTTGATATTCTTGTAAAATTGCTAACGTCTTGTCGGTTGATCCATCATCACAAACGATAATTTCGTAGGCATATTCTTTAGGTATACTATCGAGCATTGTTAATATCCATGCTTCACTATTGTAAGCAGGAGTTAAAAAACTAATATTCATGAGTAAGAACCCTCAATTCTTTAGGCATTTAAAGGCTTTAATGGCCTCTGTTTTTAGGGCGAAGTTATAACCACCTTAATGGTAATAAACAACACAAAGACTTTCTTTTTATAATATGCATAGAATGATTTGTTCGGTAGGCTATTGTTTATTTTGAATAAGAGATTTGAAATTATAGATGTAAGGCAAAAATGAGGCAATTTTGAAGGGAGAATATATATAAAGCGATCTTTAACAGCCTAATTATATTTATACGAAGCAGGGGATATACCGATAAATACCAAATTACGCACCTTATTTTCGGAGGCGGCATATGTTATATAGAGTTTTTTAAAGGGGGATACAATGTCAAAAAAAATAGCATTTATTTGTAGTGTGGAATCGTATAAGCTATCTGACGCACATATGTTTAAAGACCTTTGTCTTGTTCCTATATTACTAGGCGAATACTTAGGTTATGATGTCACCATTTTAACAACTGAAATGAATGAAACTTTACTCAAACAAACCTTTCCTACGGTAACCTTCCATCATATTCCTTTCGAAGCTGATTATGTTGCCAATATGAATGCCTACTTAATCGAACATGCACAAGAGATTGATATCGCATTTGCAATTGGACCATATCCATCGTATTTATCCATACTAAAGACCTATAAAAAATTCAACCCAAACGGTAAAATCTATATGAAGCTGGATGTGAATCGATTTTGGTTAAGTCGCTTAAAGACTTACCCTTATTTCACGGAATTGCTACAACTTTGTGATGTCCTTACATCTGAAAGTGAATCCATTCAAAAGTCTATTCAACAATTTTTGAATCTAGATATTAAACATATACCAAACGGTTTTTATGAATTTTTCCCCACTGACCCAGTTTCTTTTAGCGAGAAAAAAAATAGAATATTAACAGTTGGTCGATTAGATGCTCCTGAAAAACAAATTCTACTGGCTGTCAAAGCATTTTTAGCCGCCGAGCTCACCGATTGGGAATATCGTTTAGTTGGTCCAATGTCTGAGGACTTTAGCAAGGAGTTACACACACTTTTAGAAGGGAGCCCGTTCGCTTCCAAAGTAACGGTATTAGGACCCATTTATGATAAAGTTCAGTTAGAGGATGAGTATAGGCAAGCTAAAATTTTTTGCCTCACATCGTTAGTGGAATGTTATGCACATGTATTTGCTGAGGCAGCGAAGAATGGGTGTTATATCGTTACGACGGATGTTGATGGCGCTGCTGATATTACCCATCATCAACGCTTTGGTACAATCCATCCAACGCATGATTGGGAAAGTGTGGGACGGACATTACAGCAAGTAACGAAGCAGGACGCCTTACTGGCAGATACATGCGCGCACCTTCAAGCATTCGCTAGAGCAGAGTTAAACTGGAAGCATATTGTACAGAAGGTTGCCGATTATTTAAAAGAGTAACCATGAAAATGTGTATATTTGCTAGAAATTGAGAATTATTCTTTCCTTTATGCCATTATTTCCTTTATAATGAAAACTAGCTTCATAATTTTAGACAATGATGGGTAGACACAAGGGGAGAATGGCATGGAAATACTTCAAGCAACAATGCATGAACTAGAGGAGCTTACAGTGCTTTTTGATGAATATCGCCAATTTTATGGGATTGAGTCAGATAAAAGCAGTGCGAAAGCATTTTTACAACTTCGAATGGCCTTAAAAGAATCAGTAATTTTTATAGCAGTGGAAAATGGTAAAACAATTGGCTTTGCACAATTATATCCGACATTTTCTTCTATTGCTTTACAGTGTGCGTATATTTTAAATGATATCTATGTAACGGAAGATGCTAGAGGCCAAGGGGTGGGCAAGGCATTGATGAAAAAGGTATTTCAATGTTGTGAGCAGCAGCATGCTCGTTATGTGACGTTGCAAACGGCAACAGATAATGTAAATGCACGTAAGCTATATGAAAAGCTTGACATGATGCAGGATCAATATAGTAACTATGTGAAATATTTCAGTTAAAAAAAAGTATCTCGTCCATCTCGGATGAAGATGCTTTTTTTGTGCTCAGCATGGTAATGGGGATAGGGAGCAAGTGCGGTACCACGAATAGTGCGTAGTGGTTAGCCAAGTGCTAGGGTGTTCGGGGTGACATGGAAAGGGAGGGGAAACAGGCAGCAAATCTTGGGTTTGGAACACGAGCATATTCTTGGCTAGGTATACTGGTCGAGTGTGTGTAAACTTTATGTGGAATGATGAGGCAGAAATCTTAGCCTATTTTAGTGTAAAGACTATGGAATCAGTGTCATTTGCTTTCTATAAGCGTGAATCCAGGATGCTAGGCTTGAAGAGCTTAAAAAATCCCCTAGATTTTTTACATCTAGGGGACAATTCTTCACTTACTAATTGTAATGGAAAATATCGTGGACATTTCATAGTAAAAGAAGTAAAGGAGAATCTAAAAGAGTGCTTCTACAATACTAACTTCTATCGAAATTTCGGTCCTTCTACCAAGTTTATATTTTAGTCCAGATAGTTATAGCTTATTTTATTTCAAGTGTATAGGGTTGTGTACTAGCTTTGCCATCTACTTCACTGACTTCAATATAGTAGGTTCCTTTGTCTAGTTCGACTGTACCTACTTCAGGATCTTCAGCTCCATAAAGATCTAAGGTTTCTACTGTTTTTCCTTTTGCATCAATAATACGGATGACGCCATCGAGTGCTTTTTCAGTTTGTAGAGAAAAGAACACATCGCGCTTGCTGTCGTTGGTAAATTCAAAATAGTCTTTGTCACCAAATGGAACACCTGCATTAAGGTATTGAGTTGCTACCCATTTACCGTCTTTTTTTGTAAGGTGAGTTGGCTTTGTTGGTATGCCATTGACTAACTCGGAATCTGCATCTTCATCTACTCTATTATGATCAAACATAGTTAAAGTATATGGTTGCAGCGATACTTGCCCAAGATTCGCTCCATTCACAATAATAAAATAACCGCGATCCTTTTTCGCTTTAAATGAAGTATTCACATCTGTTGTGCCAGAAATACCGAGTAGTAATTCAATTATGTTTTCACCTTGCCCAAATGGAATTTCTGTTTCCATTTCCTTTGGATCAATTTCCATATTACCATTGGTGTCTTCAATAATAGAACCTGAAAATTTCAATTCTTTTTGAAGCTCTTTAGGTAATTGATTTAGCTGTTCATTCGTAAATGGTACGGAAGAAACAAGAAGACTCATGACTTCATCTTTGCCTCGTTGTTTATAATAGTAGAAATCAGTATCATCTTTATAAATGAGATGATCTTTATAAGTGCTACCAGGTTGAATCGTTTGAGCATTTATTGGTGTATTATTATCTGTATTATTATCTGTTGGAATAGCTGCCATTTTACTTGTTTTTAGTGTATATGGTTCAGAAGAACGGTCACCATAATTGGCTACACTTACAACATACGTTTTGTCCTTTTTCAAGGCAATAGTTTTGGCTTCATTTTCATCAGTTGTTGTTCCAAGAAGTAATCCGATTAATCCCAAATCATTTGTTAAAGAAGAAACTGGTAATAATTCATTTGTTTCCTCATCATACTCAAATATAGTTCCAGTTGGTGCTTGGTTCATGCCTTTATTAATATGGAAACCATATACGGCATCTTCTTTTGCTTTAAACAAGAAGTAATCTTCATCATTTTCTGTTTGGAAGTATGCTTTTTGGTCTACGCCAATATCAAAACGAATCGCTTTCTCCATAATGACATCCACATCTTCTAGACCACCCATACCACCTGGACTCATGAACATATTCATTAAATCATTTATCTGATTATTTTTTTTAGCTTCATATGGAGTTACAGGTAAAAGATCATTTTGTACGTCTTCTTCTAGTATTTCCTCTTTTAGTGGAAGTCCGTCTTCATCTTCAGGCAAGGTAATGACTTCTCCTTTTAATGTGTAAGGAATCATTGATTCACTTATAATCTCTTGCACTTCAAAGCCCCCACTAAAGAACATGTCTAGTGAAAAATCGTTACTGCTGTCATTTGAAACGCTTAGTACATACTCTTCATCAGGCATAGCATCGACGATAAGGCTTACTCCCTCTCCTTTATCCATGCTGTAAGCTGTTTGAATTGGATAAGCCCCTGCTGATTCCTCATCATTAAGTTCTTCTGTCGGTACATTACTTACGTCTTCTTTTAAATAAAGTTCCATGGATGCTGTAATACCTGGGATACCCGATAAATCAAATTTTAGTGTTGTTGGTTCTTTTACTGTAAATGTAAAATAATCTTGGTCACTTTGTTGATCTGTAGAAAGTAGGGTATAGTTTTTCCCTGCTGTAGTGAATGGGAATTGTTTAATATTCTCCATATTGTTCATATCTAATGAATCAATTGGTAATTCCTTTGTTGTTTGAGCTGTAAAGACGTAGTTAGATTCGCCCTTTAAACTATAGCTGCCATTATGATCTTTTACGCCAACAAGAAGGGTTCCTTCTTGATCTGCTTTAAATAGATATCCTTCTTGCTTTCCGACACGGACATCATTGACGTTGATTGGTTGTACTTCATCTTTATGTCCTTTAGGGTAGAAGTATAAATCAAATGCATAGTCGAATTTGTTTGCACCTTTTAATGTTAGTTGAGCATATTCATTTGTTTCTAAATCAACCTTGTACCATTTTTTTTCATCAGGCTGCTTGAATTCACCTTTTTCTGTATTCAGTACAGTCTTTTTAAGTTCTTTTGCGTTTTTCATTCGCTCATCTTTTGATTCTAAATACTGTTTAGGTAGATTTTTTAAATCAAACTGTAATGCTTTTACAGGATCGACAAGACCATGGCCATATGTAAGATCATAGCCTTTCTCGCCTAAATCCTTTGCGGTCATTTCCAGAATAGCTTCAATTTCATGGGGCTTTAAATTTGGGTATTTTGATTTTAGTAGGGACGCCACACCTGCAACAACGGGAGAGGCCATTGATGTCCCGCTAAATTTTACAAAGGATGATCCTTTTTTCTCATCATGAACAGTACTGTATACTTCTTCACCTGGAGCTACCACATCAACAGATGGACCGTAATTTGAATAGCTTGATAGTTTATTTCTATCATTCGTAGAACCTACACTAATAACGCCTTCGAAAGAAGCAGGGAAGGAGTAATTATCTGTCGATTCATTGCCAGCCGCAGCTACAACGGTAATTCCCTTTTCATTCGCTTGCTGAATAGCTTCCTTCATTAATGGAGATTCTCCGTAGCCGCCAAGGCTCATATTAATAACATCAGCGCCTTGCTCAATGGCGTAAAGGATTCCTTGTGCAATGACGAAATCATTGGCACCGTCTTTTCCGTTGAATACATCAATTGGAAGAAGCTTGGCTTTTGGATTAACCCCATGTCCACCGATCGCATTATCTTTTGCTGCGCCAATAATTCCAGCTACATGTGTACCATGGTCACCAGCATAAGTAGTATTGGCAGGTGCTGCTGCATTATAGGGTGGAAGCACTTGAGATTTTAAATCTGGATGTTTAAAATCCACACCAGAATCGATAACTGCTACCTTCACCTCATGATCGCCTGCTAATTCTAGCGCCTTATCAATTTGAAGCAGATTTAAATGATACATATCCTTTTTCTTTGGATCTTCTCCTGTACCAAAGGCATGATAGACGTAGCTAGGAGATACATTTTTAACCCCTTGTTGCTTTGCATAATACGAAACTGCTTTTTCTAATGTTACTCCCTTGCTAAGTTGGATAACATCGTAGCCTAATGAAGGGATAGAGCGAATCACTTTTGAGCCAATTTTTTTATGAACATTCTTAGCAAGACCTGAATGCTTGATAATAATTGTATCCTGACTGATCCATTCCTTTTGATTGTTGAATTGCTTTAACGCTTGTTCCTGATTGCTAGCGACCTTCGCTGTGTTTTGTGGCGCTTCTGCAAAGGCAGAGGCAGCGGGAACCATTAGTGCTGCAGACGATACTACAGCCATTGATTTTTTAATCCAGTTTTTCAATTGTTTTCTCCTTTAAGTGTTTTAATGTAAGTCACAACTATATTACGATTGGAAGATAGAAAAGTTTCATAATATAAGGATATAAGTAAATATTTTTCCAAGATTTTCGATTTCTATTGTTTGTTTTTTCAACTATGATAAAAAATGCATCAGCATATGAATAATAGTAGAAAGGGAGGAAGGTCGAACACCTCCTGCAACCAAAAAAAGAGTCTCTATCTACAGCGAGATACTGAATCACTGTCCCTCAGACTTCATGGAACTGCTAGTTACAAAAACGTACAGTAAGAGATTAACCTTCTACAAGATTTGTGCAATCGATTCGACCACAAGTGAAAAGTACACAACAATAGAGCAAGAAAAGCTATTTTTCTAAAATATTATCTTAAAGCTGTTCAATAAGTCTTTGTAAATCTTCCTTCGAGCGAGGTATTGATATGTTTTTGTCAAATAATTTTTTATGTTGTAAGGCTAACGCCATTTCAAAAACCCATGGCCGCCCAAGATGAGCTCGATTAAGTAAATCCTCCTGATAAAACAAGGCTACTGGATCGCCATTATAAATAATTTTCCCAGCTTCCATTACGATTATTTGTTCTGCCCATTCATAAGCGAGTGAAAGGTCATGGGTTGCTAGTAAAATGGTTCTTTCACCATCTTCTAATTTGGCTAAGTATTGTAAAACTTGTGCAGCATAATAATTATCAAGTCCTGCCGTTGGCTCATCTAATAATAATACGGATGGTTCCATTGCTAAAACACCTGCCATCGCCACACGTTTTTTCTGCCCTACACTCAAAAAGTGAATGGGCTTATCAAGTAGTGTTGCAATTTCAGTTTGCGCTACGGCCCATGCTATTTTTTCTTCAACTTTTTCTGCAGACCAACCAAGATTAAGCGGCCCAAATGCAATATCCTGCATCACTGTTCCAGAAAAAAGCTGATTATCTGCATCTTGAAATACAATCCCAACCTGTTGCCGTAATGCCTTTAAAGCTTTCCTGCCATAATAAAGTTCTTTGCCACAAAATGCTATACTACCGGTGGTTGGTTTTAAAATGCCATTTAGATGCTGAAATAATGTTGATTTTCCTGCACCATTATGACCAAGTAAAGCGATTTTTTTGCCTTTTGGAATTTGGAGTGTAATATCTGTTAAAGCATAGGTTCCATCTGCGTAGGCGTAGGATAATTGTTTTAATTCAAAATATAAGCCTGTTGTCATCTGCAAAGCCCTCCATAAATGATGAGGAATATAATAATAACAGCAATACCTAGCCAGTTTTTCCTGCTAGAGATAAAATTCTCTTGCCAATAGACGGTTTCACCACCGCGTGCTTGCATGGCATTGTTAAGCTCACGACTTCGTTGAAACATCTCTGCAAATAACGCTGCAACCAGCATTGAAATTGAACGTAACCATTGCAAAGGGGAGCGGAAACCTAATCGAGCCTGCTGGGCAAGATGAATTTTTTGCATACTGTCTAAAAAAATAAAAATAAAACGATACGTTAATTCTACTAGCTCGACAAATAGAACGGGAAGCCGCCATTGTCGTAGAATATGGCAAATAGATTGTACCGATGTCGTAAGAATTAAAAAATACAAACAGCTAATACTGCCAAGTACGATGAAAAAAAGTTCTTGTGCTGTCATCAAACTTGCAGTACCTATAAAAATAGTCCATGTTTTCAGCTGTAGTGCCCAGATATGTGAAGGTATAACACTTGCTGATGGCGCAATAGACAATATTATCGACACTAAGCTAGTCAACAGAAAAAAACCTGGTAACAGTAATAACTTTGCATAATACGTAAAGGGAATTCTTGCACCTAAAATGATAAAAGCACTCATCACAATAAATGTAATGAGTGAAATAAGTTCATCCCTCATGATAAGCGACAGCAGTAGAAGACCAAGAGAAAACGTCATTTTTTCTAGCGGATGAACAGACGCTAGTTTGTTCATGTAAGCATACTTATCAATGAGTAACATCGCTTAACCTTCTTTGTGTTTGCCACGCATATAGCCGATAAAATAGCCGATAAAACCAGCACCAATTGCGGCTTGAAGCACGAATAATAGGCTCTCAATTTCACCACTTGGTGGCTCCCAAAAACTTTCAAACCATGGCTCGTACTGAGCGTTAATTTCACCAATTGCGACTTCAGCCTCACCGTCAGCTCCACCGAACTCTGCTCCTTTTTGTACGAACAGCGGAATGATTGCCAATAGCACAACAATAGCTAAGAGTAGTAAATTTTTTTTCATGTCAATGTGCCTCCTTTGCTGAGAAAACACGTAAAGCTTTTAATTCACTGACATTATATTTTTTTAAGAAATTCATGACGATGACTGTTAAAATCCCTTCGCTAATGGCAAGTGGAATTTGTGTCAACGCAAAAATACCAGAAAATTTTGTGAATGAAGCCATAAAGCCTCCAACTTCTGAAGGGAAGGCCAGTGCAAGTTGGACAGAAGTCACAACATATGTACCTAAATCACCAAGCATTGCTGCAAAAAATACGGCAAGTGAGAACGATAGGCCAATCTTTTGAGAACCTTTAAAAACAAAGTACGCGATAAAAGGTCCTACTATAGCCATCGAAAAGGCATTTGCACCCAATGTCGTAATGCCGCCATGCGCTAACAGTAAAGATTGGAATAATAAGACGATTGTTCCAATTACGCTCATTGCCAATGGACCGAATAATACAGTTCCTAAGCCAACTCCAGTTGGATGTGAACAACTTCCTGTTACAGAGGGGATTTTAAGTGCAGATAAGACGAATGCAAAAGCACCTGAAAGACCGAGTATCATTTTTGTTTCGGGATTTTCATCGATTGTTTTACGAATTGAACGTAATCCTAAAATAATAAATGGCATGGCTACGATCCACCAGAAAATCGCCCATTCAATCGGCAGAAATCCTTCCATGATGTGCATGGCAAATGCTCGATTTGGCACGAGTAAAAATGCTAGTAAGAAATAACTAAGCTTCCAACAAGAAAATTTCAAAATAGCTCCTCCTTAAAATAAAATTTAGAATGTAGCGTGCGCAATAAAAAAGCACTTTTCCGATGTAGGAAAAGTGCATAGCTGAAAAAGCAAATAGAAATTATCATCTGCCAAGCCGCACACCTATCCTCGTAGGTTGAAACGATCACGTATTTTTCGGCAGGTCTCCTGGCTTTAGTTCAACATTTTATAGGCCTTCCCATCCTTTGGACAGTGACATAATCTATAAAACTCCCTAGTACAGTGGCGGGACCGCGCCGGACTTGAACCGGCTTCCCTTTTAAGCAAAATGACTACACTTCGCACCGAAAAAAGATGAAGTTGTGAGATTTCACGACAAAGTGTAACATGATTTTCCATAAATATGCTATCTCTTTTTATAAAAAATATTTTTAATTGAGCTTCATTCTAGAAAATTCTGATAAATCATAGAGTAACACCACATTTTTGCATGAAATATTTGTTGAAATTTTACTAAAAATTTCACAAATTAAAAAAGAATTGTTGAAATTTATAAATAATAAGCTATGATAGAAACAGTTTTCTATTACGTTTTTAGACAATTAAAATTTCATATAGATACATCTATAAGTGCTCGAGATAATTCGAGATAATAGGGAAATCGGTGTGAATCCGATACAGCCCCCGCTACTGTAATAGCTGATGAAATCGCAAATGCCACTAGTATCACTTGGGAAGGCGCGAAAGTAAAAAGAAGCTTAAGTCAGGAAACCTGCTTAGTTGATGGCATGCAAACTTTTCGGAGGGAGAAGTTGAAGCGAGAACGAGTACTTATATTTATTCGTTTTTATTTGGCTTCTACAAGACCTTTACTCTTCGTTTAGAGTGAAGGTCTTTTCTTTTTCCTAGTCGCAAATGAGGGGAGCAAGACAATGACAACTTGGAACTTAGACGGAATGAAAACGCATCTTTTTATTTGCAATGGCAGTAGCTGTATGCATAAAGATGGCGAAGAAATTACCCAAGCAATACGTAATGAAATACAGGTACAAGCACTTGATAAGGAAATACATACGACAAGAACACGCTGCAACGGCAGGTGTAAGGATGCTTGTGTTGTCATCGCCTATCCACAAGGAAACTGGTATCGTGTGCCAACGACAGAGCATGCAAAGGCGCTCGTGCAAGACTTACATCATGAGTCTTTACATAGTGAACATGTGTTCACACTGCGTGAAGGTACGTTACAGCGTACACCACAAACAACAGCTATTAAAGGCATTGAAAAGGTGAAAGAGGGGGAACAAAATGGCGCAAAAAGGTAAGATTTTTGTTGTGGGCTTTGGCCCCGGGGATTTTAAACATATAACAACAAGAGCTGTAGAAGCACTGCAACAGAGTGACTTTATCATCGGCTATAAAACGTATGTGGAGCTCATACAAGATTTAGTGACTGCCAAGTCGATTGTTAGTACAGGAATGACCGAAGAAGTTTCGAGGGCGCAGGAAGCTGTGCGTCAGGCAGAGGCAGGTAATATCGTGTCTGTCATTTCCAGTGGTGACTCAGGCGTGTACGGGATGGCGGGGCTCGTCTATGAGGTATTGATAGAGCTTGGCTGGACCGAAGCAACTGGTGTTGAAGTGGAGATTGTGCCTGGTATTTCTGCGATTAATTCGTGTGCCAGTTTACTAGGTGCGCCGATTATGCATGATTCTTGCACAATTAGTTTAAGTGACCATTTAACACCATGGAATTTAATCGCTAAACGGGTGGAAGCAGCAGCAATGGCGGATTTTGTGATTGCACTTTACAACCCGAAAAGTGGTCGTCGTACACGCCAAATCGTCGAAGCACAACGTATTTTACTAGAATATCGATCTCCCGATACACCGGTGGGGCTCGTAAAAAGCGCCTATCGTGATCGCCAGGAAATTACGATGACCACACTAGCGGAGATGCTTGAGCATGATATCGGGATGCTCACAACTGTTATTATCGGAAATTCATCTACATTTTTCTATGACAATAAAATGATTACACCGCGTGGCTATCAACGAAAATATACGCTTGGAGATGAAAAACAGCCACTACGTCCACATCAACGTCTGAAAGAAGAAAATGAACCGTGGGCGATGAATCAACAAACGGGAACAGCGCGTGCTGATTTTGCGGCAGACCCGAATGCAGGACGTAGCAAGCCCAGTTTAGCGATTACACCTGTGTCAACGCTAAATAAATCATCTCTTGAAATGGCTGCAACTGCACTTGCAATGGTGAAAGGGACAAGTGCTGGGCATGTCACATCTAAACTTGTCCAACAAAAGATTGAATCCATTTTTGAACTTGCCGTTAGTCCTGGGGTGGCTAATAAGTTTTTCACGCCGCAACAAATGACGGCTTTAGCTGAAGTTGTTGGGGAAGAAGGAACGATGGAGTATACACCGGACCATCAAATTCATTTGAAAATTCCAACATCTGAACCCGGTAAAATTACAGCAAAACTACGTGAAGTGGGCTTTTTGTTAGCTCCAATCGGCGATGTACTGTCATTAAAAGCATGTGATTTCTGTTATGGAGAGAAAGCAGACTCTATTCCATATGCCGAGGAAATTCAAGCAAAACTAGGTGGCTTAGCATTACCGAAAACGCTAAATATCGGCTTTAACGGCTGTGGTATGGCATGCTACCGTGCAGTGTTTGATGATATTGGTATTGTCTATCGTAAAAGTAAATTTGATGTCTTTATCGGTGCTAAACCAGTTGGGCGTACAGCGCATGCGGCACAGCCTGTGGTAGAAGGGTTAGAGCCAGAACAACTTGTTCCACTTATAACAGACATTCTTGAAGAGTACAAAGCCAATGCGCATCCAAATGAACGCTTGTTTAAATACTTCAAACGTGTGAAAAAAATATTGCATTTTACGTATCAAGATATGTCTTCAAAAATAAAAGTAGAGCCAGCTCCGTGCGGCGACTAGTGAGGAGAAAAGAGATGAAAGCTATTTTATTTGTCGGCCATGGTAGCCGTTTAGCAGCAGGAAATGATGAGGTACGCACATTTATTGAGCAAATGACTCCTCGGATTGATGACAGCTTTTTAGTTGAAACTTGTTTTCTGGAATTTGCTTCGCCAAACATTGAAGAGGGCATTACGAATTGCATACAAAAAGGTGCAACGGAAGTGCATGTTATACCAATTATTTTACTGCATGCTGGACATTCAAAGATGCATATTCCAGCAGAAATTGAGCATGCACGCGAGCATTACCCAAACATCACTTTCACATATGCGCAAACGATTGGCATTCACGATGAAATTTTTGCCATTCTAGAAGACCGTCTTGAAGAGATTGGGTTCAATGCACAAGATGAGCATAAAGATACGGCAGTGCTGTTAATTGCGCGTGGCGGTAGTGATCCTTATGCCAACGGTGATTTTTATAAAATTACTCGTTTGCTTTGGGAAAAGCTACCAGTACCAATCGTGGAAAGTGCTTTTATGGGCGTAACAGATCCGCGCGTGGACGCAGGCATTGAGCGATGCGTCAAGCTTGGTGCGAAAAAAATTATTATGTTACCGTACTTTTTATTTACAGGCATTCTGATGGAACGAATGCAGGGCATGTGCCAACAATTTAATGACAAATATCCTGACTGTGATATAGAAATTGCCAATTATTTTGGCTATCATGAGCGTCTACAAAATGTGCTGTTAGAACGTATAGAGCAAGCGGTGAATGGTACTTCTACTGGTATGCAAGATTTAGAAAATTACCGTGCTTATGCTGCGGTGCATGGTCATGCGCATCATCATCACCATCATGACCATGATCACGACCATGGCCACCAACACAGCCATGACCACCACCATCACCATGAAGAGGAGTCAGTGAAATGATTTTCATGTTAGCAGGCACTAGTGATGCAAGGAATCTAGCACTGGAATTGCAGTCTGCGGGTCATCAAGTGACTGCAACCGTTGTCACTGATTCAGCAGCTTCGAGCCTTACAAAAGCTGGTCTTCCACATTTAGTCGGTCGCTTGACGGCTGAAGAAATGGCGACAATTTTACTGGAAAAGGGCTATCAACTTGTTGTAGATGCCTCACACCCATTTGCTGAAGAGGCTTCTAAAAATGCGATGGCAGCAGCTGAAAAAGCAGGTGTACCTTATATTCGCTATGAACGTGCCCATGAGCATTACGCACATCCTCTCATAACGGTTGTGAGAGATTATGAGCAAGCTGCACAACTAGCAGCAACAAAACGCGGTGTCATTATGTTGACAACAGGTAGTAAGACGCTAGCGACGTTCACCAAAGTATTGCAAGGACTGGAAAATACACGTGTTATTGCTCGTATGCTTCCTCGTCTCGATAATATGGAAAAATGTGAGGCACTTGGTGTGGCGCAAAGAGATATAGTGGCCATTCAAGGACCGTTTTCAAAAGAATTAAACGAAGCCCTTTTCCGTCAATATGATGTCACATTGATGATT
This sequence comes from Lysinibacillus parviboronicapiens, assembly GCF_003049605.2. Classification (NCBI taxonomy): domain Bacteria; kingdom Bacillati; phylum Bacillota; class Bacilli; order Caryophanales; family Bacillaceae; genus Lysinibacillus; species Lysinibacillus parviboronicapiens. The sequence continues at coordinate 2,905,171 of NZ_CP073713.1, read as the reverse complement.
ACGAAAGAAAGCGGCAAAGTTGGTTCTGTTGATGAAAAGCTTGAAGCCGCACTTGCTTGTGGCATAGAAACGATTTTAATTGCTCGACCAAATATACAATACGGCCAACAGTATTCCACATTCGAGGATATACTACGGGCTGTTCACAACACACTTTAGGAGGCAATTCATATGGATTTTAAAACAGATTTCAAACCTTTAACAGTAGACCCAGATAAAATTTATGATTACAGTTTCGCAATTATTGCAGAGGAAATGGGCGACCATAACTTCACAGAAGATGAGTGGAAAGTTGTACGTCGTATTATTCATGCATCTGCTGACTTTGAGTTAGGCCGTAGTGTCATCATCACACCAGGCGCATTAGAAGCTGGGGTTAAGTCTATCTTAGCAGGACGTCATGTTATTGCTGATGTCCAAATGATTGAAAGTGGTTCAGGGAAAAAACGTTTCCAAAAGCATGGCGGGGATTTACACTGCTATATTGCAGATGAAGATGTTTCAGTTGAAGCCAAAAAACAAAATACAACACGTGCCATTATTTCGATGCAAAAGGCTACAAAACTACACGAAGGCGGTATATATGCCATTGGTAATGCACCGACAGCATTACTAGAGTTAATTCGCTTAATTAAAGAAGGTTTAGCAAAACCGGATCTAATTATCGGTATGCCAGTTGGCTTCGTTTCAGCGGCTGAGTCAAAAGAGGAGCTATTAAAGCTAGAGGGTATTCCATATATTACAAATGTTGGCCGTAAAGGCGGTAGTACAGTGACGGTTGCCGCATTGAATGCCATCTCTATTTTAGCGGACGAACAGGCAAAAAAATAATGGAGCGGAAGCCAAAAAAGGATCCCAAGGACATGCGTCACGGTTATACAACGGGAGCCTGTGCAACTGCTGTTACAAAGGCTGCATTACTAGCACTAATTACAAATGAAGAACAGGAAACGAGTACCATTCATTTGCCGATAGGACGAGATGCAACATTTACAATTGAAAAATGTACATTTGCTCGCAATGCAGTAATCTGTGAAACGATTAAGGATGCTGGTGATGATCCAGATGCAACACATAAAGCGCTCATCATTGGCACAGTAAGCTGGGCCGACACACCAGGTATTCATTTAGACGGAGGAATAGGCGTCGGGCGGGTGACAAAGCCCGGCTTACCCGTTGCTGTCGGAGAAGCGGCTATTAATCCAGTGCCACGCAAGATGATACATAATACCGTACAGAGCGTACTTGACGAGTTTCATATTGATCGTGGTGTTAATGTCATTATTTCCGTACCAGCAGGTGAAGAAATTGCTAAAAAAACATTAAATGGAAGGCTCGGCATTATCGGTGGTATTTCCATTTTAGGCACAAGGGGAACCGTCGTGCCTTTTTCGAGTTCAGCCTATATGGCAAGTATTGTTCAAGCCATCAGTGTTGCAAAAGCAGCTGGATGTGAGCATGTAGTGGTGACAACAGGTGGACGCAGTGAAAAGTATGCCATGGCCCAATATCCTGAATTGCCAGAGGAGGCATTTATTGAGATGGGTGATTTTGTCGGCTTTACGTTAAAACATTGTAAACGACTCGGCATAAAGCAAGTATCGCTCGTAGGGATGATGGGCAAATTTTCAAAGGTGGCACAGGGTGTCATGATGGTACATTCAAAGAGTGCAGCCATTGATTTTAATTTTTTAGCGCAATTGGCAGTCGATGTTGGTGCAGATGAAGACACAGTGAGCGCAGTAAGGGAAGCTAATACGGCTTCACAGGTCGGAGAAATTATGGCAGATAAGGGCTATCAGGCCTTTTTTGATCATTTATGTGCGGCATGCTGTTATTCATCCATACATCATACACGGGGCGGCTTGACGCTCGCCACATCGATTTATTCGATGCAGGGACAATTATTAGGAAGGGCTGATGACATTGCATCGATCGATGAAATTAATTGGGATCGGGGATAACGGACAAGAAAGCTTATTGCCACAGTATGTACAGTGGATTGAAAACTGTGAGGTACTTGTTGGCGGTGAACGTGTCCTTGATTTTTTCCCAAGCTTTACAGGAGAAAAAGTTGTCATTAAAGGTGGTCTTTCAGTGCTTGTTGAACGCTTAGCAGCAGAGACACGAAGCACAGTTATTTTAGCATCAGGTGATCCATTATTTTATGGTATCGGTGGTTATTTAGCGAAAAAGTTAGACATCGAGGTTTATCCATATATGAGCTCGTTGCAATTAGCATTTTCGAAAATGGGTGAGAGTTGGCAGGATGCCTATGTAACAAGTATTCATGGACGACCAATAAAGGGCTTAGCACAGCGCATTGATGGTAAAAAGAAAATAGCGCTACTCACAGACGCTGAAAATAATCCAAATGCACTGGCACGTTATCTAAAGCATTTTGGTATGACAGAATATCGCGCCTTTGTCGCAGAAAATTTACAAGGCAATGATGAAAAATATGGTTGGTATTCGCTAGACGAATTAGAAACCGTTACATTTTCACCACTGAATGTTGTCATTTTACAGCAAACATCTGCACCAAAACGCTATCCACTAGGCATTGATGATGAAGAATTTTCACAGCGTAAGCCAGATAAAGGGCTTATTACCAAGAAGGAAATTCGTGTGTTAAGTTTACAGGCAATGCAACTCCAAAAAGATAGTATCATTTGGGACGTCGGAACCTGTACCGGTTCAATGGCTATTGAGGCCGGTAAATTGTCACCAGAGGGACAAATTTTTGCAGTGGAAAAAAATGCACCTGATTTAGAAAACTGCATGCAAAACCAGCAAAAATTCCGTGTAGATATTACCGCTATTCATAGTAAAGCACCAGCAGGGCTTGAAAATTTCCCAGATCCGGATGCGATTTTTATCGGCGGCACAGGAGGCGAAATGGTGGAACTCCTACAGTTGTGCTGTACACGGTTGAAACCGCAGGGTCGCATTGTCTTAAATGCAGCAACGATAGAAAATTTATATAAAGCGGTTGAAGCGTTTAAAGCTTGTGGTTTTGCAGTCGAAATTTTGCAGGCCCAACTTGCACGTAGTAAACCTATTTTGGATATGACCCGTTTTGTCCCATTAAATCCGATATATATTATTTCGGCACATCGAAAGGAAGAAAATCATGAGTAATCTTGGTATTTTATATGGCTTAGGCGTAGGCCCTGGCGATCCAGAGTTAATTACAGTAAAGGCATTCCGTGTTATTCAGGAGTCGCCAGTTATTGCCTATCCGAAAAAATTGAAGGGCAGTAAAAGTTATGCGCATCGTATCGTAGATGTGTACATTAACCCAGAAGAGAAAGATATGCTTGGTCTTGTGTTTCCAATGACAAAGGATGAGGCTGTGTTAGAGCGTGAATGGACAAAATCGGTGGAGCTTGTATATGGTAAGCTGCAAGAGGGGAAGGACGTCGCGTTTGTGACAGAGGGGGACCCATTATTATATAGTACGTTCATCCATATGATGAAGCTTATGCAGGATATGCATCCAGAGGTAGAAATTCGTACAGTACCTGGAATCTCTTCATTCAACGGCTCCGCGTCACGACTAGGTATTGCCCTTGCAGATGGTGATGATCGTGTAGCGATTATTCCAGCATATGATAATTATGACGCAATGCGTGAAGCAATTGAAAGTCATGATGCGGTAGTTTTCATTAAAGTCGCAAAAGTTATTGATTTAATGCTTAAAGTACTGCGCGATTTAGATTTACTTGATAAGGCATCAGTTGTAACAAAGGTCACGTCCGATGAGGAAATTATTTGGGATGTGCAAGAATTAGACGGCGTCGATTTAGAATATTTAACATTAATGGTGGTGCGTAAATAATGAAGAAAATTTTTATTGTTGGTGCTGGTCCTGGGGATCCAGATTTAATCACGGTGAAGGGTTTACATATGTTACAAACAGCAGATGTTGTCATGTATACAGATTCCTTAGTAAATGAAGACCTAATTGCAAAAGCAAAACCTGATGCTGAGGTTATTCGTACTGCTGGTATGCACTTAGAGGAAATGGTGGCAGTGATGGTAGATCGTGTCAATGCGGGCAAAGTTGTAGCACGCATGCACACTGGTGACCCAGCCATGTATGGTGCCATTATGGAACAAGTCGCGTTATTGAAAAAAGAGGGCATTGGCTACGAGGTTATTCCTGGGGTTAGCTCAGTATTTGCAGCTGCGGCGGCCATCGGGGCAGAACTTACTATCCCTGATTTAACACAAACACTTATTTTAACTCGTGCTGAAGGCCGTACACCCGTGCCTGAGTTTGAAAAACTACGCGATTTAGCGAGCCATCATTGTACAATTGCACTATTCCTGAGTGCGACATTAACCAAGAAAATCGTTAAAGAATTGCAAAATGCCGGCTGGGCTGATGATACACCGGTGGCAGTGATTCAACGGGCTTCTTGGCCAGACCAAAAAATTGTGCGCACGACATTAGTTGAACTTGATGAGGCAATGCGTGTAAACGGCATTCGTAAACATGCAATGATTTTAGCGGGCTGGGCATTAGATCCAAACATTCATGATAAAGATGAGTACCGTTCGAAATTATATGATGCTACCTTTACACATGGTTTCCGCAAAGGTGTGAAGACCAGTGATTGAATTGCAAGAGGGCGTTTTACCAGAAGTTGATCAACGCAATCCGTATGCAGTTGTGGCAATTACAAAACATGGTGTACAAATTGGGCGTAGACTGCAACAAACCTTTGCGGCAAGTGATTTATATTATATGAGTAAATTTGAGCAAGGCGACGAAGCAAAAAAGCATATTCAGCTTTTCACTGGTACAGTGCGCTTGCTATTACCTACATTATTTAAACAATATAAAGGCTTGATTTTAATCATTTCACTTGGTGCGGTTGTGCGCATGATTGCGCCAATTTTACAGGATAAGAAGACAGACCCTGGTGTTGTTGTCATTGATGATCGTGGGGAAAATGTGATTAGTGTGCTTTCAGGTCATTTAGGTGGTGCCAATGAGCTTACTCATGAAGTCGCAGCTGCTCTTGGTGCAAACCCAATTATTACAACGGCTTCAGATGTACAAAAAACAATCCCTGTTGATTTATTTGGCGCACGTTTTGGTTGGGTATGGGATAGTGCAGACAAGCTTACGCCAGTAAGTGCCTCTGTTGTTAATGAGGAACATGTCGCAATTGTACAAGAAATTGGTGAACGTGATTGGTGGATGCGTGATAGTCCTATGCCAGAGCAAATCAAAATATATCCATCGACAGAAGCGGCGATAGAGGCGAAACCACATGCAACATTGTTGATTACGGACCGCATCATTGAACCAGTGGAAGAAGTGCTCATTGAGAATGGCGTGATTTATCGTCCCAAATCGGTGGTGCTTGGTATGGGCTGCAATCGTGCTACTTCTCTTGAAGAAATCGAACATGTCATTGATGAAACACTTGCACAATTAAAATTATCGAAAAAAAGTGTCAAAGCACTCTGCACGATTGATTTAAAGAAAGACGAGCAGTGCTTCCTTGATGTCACAAAGAAATATGACTGGGAGTTTGTCACGTATACGCCAGCACAATTAAATGAAATTAATTTTCCGTCACCGTCAGACACGGTATTTAAATATACAGGTGCATATGGTGTGAGTGAGCCGGCTGCTATGCGCTATGCACAGGTGGAATCGCTCGTGCTACCAAAGAAAAAAGCAGGGAACGCGACGATTTCTGTAGCGAGATTAACATTTTAAGGAGGGCGCCTATGCAAACGAATCGCTTTGTACTTGCCGGAACTGGTAGTGGTGTTGGTAAAACGACGTTTACAATTGGTCTGATGAAGGCATTGCAGGAAAAGGGGAACATTGTACAGGGCTTTAAATGTGGTCCTGATTATATAGACCCAAGCTATCATACAGCTGTGACTGGTCGTGTGTCGCGCAATATAGATAGTTGGATGTTTTCACAGAATGCTGTGCGTGATATTGTGGCACGTGCAAGTATGGATGCAGATGTTTCGATTATCGAAGGCGTTATGGGATTCTATGATGGCAAAAGTCCATTATCTGATGCCGGATCTGCCGCTGATATTAGTGTTATTACAGAAAGTCCGGTCATTTTAATTGTCAATTGCGCAAGTATGGCGCGAAGTGTGGCTGCAGTTGTGAAAGGCTTCCAGTTGCTTTCTGACAAACCAAATATCGTTGGCGTCATTGCGAACCAAGTAGGGAGTGTCGGTCACTACGAGATTGCCAAAGCAGCAATTGAGCAGGAGTGTGGTATTCCTGTCATTGGTTATTTAAAACGTGAAGCAGACATTGATATTCCCAGTCGCCATTTAGGGTTAATTCCTGCTATAGAGCGAGGGGAGCTTGATTCGTTTTTTGACAAGCTAGGCGCTCTAGTGGCAGAAACGATAGATTTAGAGCAATTACTTGATTTAACAAAGGCACCTGTATTAGCGGAAACGGGTGATTTATTTGACCAACAGGAAGATCAACATATTCATATTGCGATTGCAAAGGATGCTGCATTCAACTTTTATTACGAAGAAAATCTAGCCCTTCTTCGAGCAAAAGGGGCCACGTTACAATTTTTCTCCCCGTTAGCCAATGAGCCTGTACCACCTGAGGCTGACGGTCTATATATCGGTGGGGGCTTCCCAGAGGAATTTGCCGAAATACTTGCAGGCAATGCTATCGCAAAGAAGTCCATAACTGAGGTTGTTAACAAGGGTTTACCAACCTTAGCTGAATGTGGTGGTTTTATGTATTTGACAGAAGCTATTACCAATAGCACTGGCCAACGCTACGACATGCTAGGTATTATTCCTGGTGAAGTAGCCATGCAAACAAAGCTTGCCGCGCTGGGCTACCGTGAAATTTCTGGCACGCAAGCAAACTTTTTAATCGGTGAGGATGAAGAGGCGAAGGGACATGAATTCCACTATTCAAAGTATAGCGCTGTACATGAAACGCCAGCCTACGAGACAAAAGGGCGCTTTGGCAAAAAACAAGAGGGTTATCAGGCGGGCAATTTAGTTGCTGGCTATACGCATTTTCATTTTGTATCCAATCCAAAGCTTGTCGATAACTGGTTGGCAGCTTGTAAGAAGGTGAAAAATCTTGACTAATTATTTCCCAATTCATATAAATATCGAATATAAAACGGTAGTGATTGTTGGAGGCGGACATGTTGCAACACAGAAGGTAGCGTCCCTGCTACCAGCTAAAGCAAGTATAGTTGTTGTTAGCCCAACATTGCATGATACACTACTTCCACTTGCTCAGGCGGGGCAAATTACATGGCGTGAAAAGGCATTTGAAGCACGTGATTTAGATGATGCATCGCTCATCATTGCGGCAACAAATGATACTAAAGTCAATGAAGCAGTACAGGAAGCGGCCCAGCATTGGCAACTAATAAATCGGGCAGATGCTCAAGGCGAGAGTGATTTTATTACACCGGCTACTGTGCGCCGTGGTCCACTAGTATTGACCGTGTCAACGTCGGGGGCAAGCCCCTCTTTAGCCCGTAAAATTAAAGAAGATTTAGCCGAGCAATTTGACGCAGTCTATGAAGACTATGTTTGTTTTTTACAGCAGGCACGTTTAATGGTTACTGCTAAGTTTGAAAAAGGCGATAAACGACGTGTTGCACTGCAAGCATTGCTTGAACCAAGCCTACTAGAATGGACACGTAGTGGAGAGATTGATAGACGTGAAGCTTATTTACAACAATTATTGACGGGAGAATCGCGATGAAGGACGGAATAGTGTATTTAGTAGGAGCTGGTCCGGGAGATCCAAAACTTATTACGGTGTATGGACTTGAATGTATTCAACAGGCGGATGTCATTGCATACGATCGTCTTGTGAACCCGAAATTGTTGGAATTTGCAAAGCCAGATGCTGAACTTGTGTACTGTGGTAAATTGCCTGGTAAGCATCATCTTATTCAAGATGAAATCAATGCACTACTTGTTGAACGAGCACAAGAGGGCAAAATTGTCACACGCTTAAAAGGAGGCGATCCATTCGTTTTTGGACGCGGTGCAGAGGAAGCCGAAATCTTAAAAAACCATGGCATATCTTATGAAATCGTGCCTGGCATTACGGCAGGTATTGCAGCTCCAGCATACGCAGGCATCCCTGTCACACACCGCGATTTTGCTACAAGCTTTGCGCTTGTGACAGGACACGGACGTGAGGAAAAAGGCCAAGACTTTTTAAATTGGCCAGCACTGGCAACAGGTATTGATACGGTGGCATTTTATATGAGTGTTGGCAATATTGCCTACATCTCAAGGAAATTAATCGACAATGGGCGTAAAGCAACAACACCAGTAGCCGTTATTGAGTGGGGAACAACTGATAAACAACGCACAATTACAGGTCAACTAGATGACATTGCTGACATCATTGAACGCGAGGGCTATCATAATCCTTCCATGATTGTTGTTGGGGATGTTGTCACTGTTCGCGACAAAATTCAATGGTTTGAAGAGCAAGGACTTTCTTTAACATGATTCTGCACAAGCATGTGCATGAATGACAGCTTTGCATGTGTGTCAGTGGCTCCTATGCCATTGACCTATAGAAAAAAACTCCGGCAAGTCATTGATTATGCTGGTAAAAAAAGAAGTAACAACAAGACGAGTCGGAGAGTATTAGCATTAAGGAGGAACAATCATGACAGTCATCGAAGCGTTAAAAAATCGACGAGCAATTCGAAATTATACAACACAGCCTGTTGAAAAAGAGAAAATTGAACAAATTTTGCAAGCTGCTACATTTGCGCCTAATGACCGTATGCGTGAGCCTTGGCATTTTTATATCTTACAAGGTGAAGCCATGAAGCGTTATGAAGAAATGGCAAACGCTTATTTACAGGAACGCTTTCCAACAAAGCCAAACCTAGTGGAAAGCTCCATAAAGGTTGTTCAAACAACCCCGATCGCAATTGTTGTGACAGCTGACATTGTAGAAGGTGATGCAGATGCAACACAAGACAATGTCTTTGCAGTTTGCAGTGCCATTATGTCCATGTGGTTAGCAGCTGAAGAACAAGGCCTAGGATTTGTATGGCGTACAAGAGGCGTTGGACTTGTCCATGATGCACGTATGCATTCATTTATCGGTGCGAGTGAACATCAAAAGGTAGTAGGGACAATTTTCATTGGCTATCCAGAAGAACAGGCGCTGAAAGATAAGAAGCGTACGCCATTTACGGAAAAAACAACGTGGCTTTAAAGGAGGCATGAAGCATGGCTAGAAAAGGCTTATTTTTAGTCTATACAGGTGAAGGCAAAGGGAAAACGACAGCTTCACTTGGTGTGACGTTACGTGCAGTTGGTCGAGGTTTAAATGTGAGATATCTGCAATTCATTAAATCACCAGAGCGCACATATGGCGAGCAAATTGCCCTTCGAAAGCTTGGCGTGGAAATGGAGCAAATGGGTATAGGTTTTACTTGGACTAAAACACCAGAGGAGCATCGCGTAGCTCTTGCGAAGGCTTGGCAAAAAACAAAGGCAGCATTGCAAGATGAGGGCATTGATTTACTAGTTCTTGATGAGCTAAACAATGCTTTGGCTATTACTAAATTTCCGATTGATGATGTGCTGCCATTAGCTGAAGTCATTGAGGCGATTCAACAGCGTCCTTCAACGATGCACCTTGTGGTAACAGGGCGTAGTGCCAATCCAGCGCTCCTTGCAATGGCGGATTTAGTATCAACAATTGATGCGACAAAGCATTATTATGAAGAGGGCATCCCAGCAGTAAAGGGACTTGAATTTTAATTAGATGTCCATAGAAATTTGTCAGCTCTAGAGATGTTCCGATAAATAGGAGGATTGTGTTTTATTCAGACGGTGTTTTAGTACTGCCTGAATAAATGAACCTTCTGGATAAGTGATGGGAGGAAAGAGTGTGCCAGCAAAATCAATTATGATTCAAGGAACTGCTTCGGACGTTGGAAAAAGTATGATTTGTACAGCCTTATGCCGTATTTTTTCTGATGCGGGGCTAAAGGTAGTACCCTTTAAGTCACAAAATATGGCGCTTAATTCATTTGTAACGGAGGATGGCGGTGAAATTGGCCGTGCACAAGGTGTACAAGCAGAAGCAGCGCGTGTTATTGCTACCACAGATATGAACCCGATTTTATTAAAGCCAAAGCAGGATATGGTGTCTGAGGTCATTGTACATGGCAAGCATTTTTTGAACATGGACGCGAAAAGTTACCGTAATAAATTTGTGCAGGAGGCGATGCCCATCGTTGAAAAATCTGTACGAACATTACAAAATACATATGATGTGATTGTGCTCGAAGGCGCAGGCAGCCCGGCAGAAATCAATTTAAAAGATCGCGATATTGCGAATATGCGTATGGCCCACTTAGCTGATGCTGCAGTTATTTTAGTTGCAGATATTGATCGTGGTGGTGTGTTTGCGTCAATTATTGGCACATTAGCATTGCTCGATGATGCCGAACGTGCACGCGTGAAAGGGTTAATTATTAATAAATTCAGAGGGTTGCGGGAGTTACTTGATGATGGTATTGAATGGGTGGAACGTGAGACAGGCATTCCTGTATTAGGCGTAGTACCCTACGTAGATGTCAATATTGAGGCAGAGGACTCACTTGCATTATCTTCATTACGCTTTAAAAAACCAAAACCAGGCGAGTTTTTGGTGGATATCGCCATGATTCGTTTGCCTCGAATTTCGAATTTTACTGATGTCGATCCGTTTTTCGATGAACCAGAGGTGGGTGTGCGATTAATTGCAAATGTTGCAGAGCTTGGCACTCCTGATTTACTAATACTACCAGGTACAAAAAGTACGATGGATGATTTAGCTTGGTTAAAAGCACAAGGCTTTGAGCAAGCCATTGCCAACTTACGAGCACGTGGTACAAAAATTATTGGTATTTGTGGTGGCTTCCAAATGCTTGGTGAAACATTACTTGATCCTGATGCTGTAGAAGGGAACGGTGATGCAGCACAAGGCTTAGGGCTACTACCAATGGAAACAGTTTTTGTAGGCGATAAAAAGACTGTACAAATGACAGGAACTCGCGGAAATGATACGTTCACAGGCTATGAGATTCACCTTGGGCGTACAAAAATTTTGCGTAATGAGGTATCACCATTTTTGCAGTTAAATGATGGCCGTGTGGACGGTGCAGTGTCGGTGGATGAGCAAGTTATCGGCACATATTTCCACGGATTATTCCATAATCGTAGTTTTACACGACAGCTTGTCAACGACATACGAATGAAAAAAGGGCTTGCAGTGCTACCAAGTGATGTAAAAAGTGATGCAGAACGCAGAGAAGATGCCTACAATATGCTTGCTGCTCATGTACATGCTAATTTAGATATGGAAAAAATATACGATATTTTGAATATAGAGGTAAGCATATGACACGAAAAGGGCCGTTAGCCATTGATTATGAGGCACTATGGCAAGAAGGCATGAAGGATTGGCAAGGGCAAATGCCTGAACGAATGGTGAATGATCATTTAGAGGAACAGTTTTGGTCACAATCAGTCGCACGTAAAAAAAGGGGACAAACAGACCCTTATGCTGCACGGATTTTTGAAGAAATTAAAAGAAGTATTCAACCGGAACATTCAGTTCTTGAAATCGGGCCTGGGTGGGGAAATTATACATTTCCACTTGCTGAATATGTTCATGAGCTGACATGTGTCGACAGTTCACAAAGTATTCTCGCCTATTTACAAAGTTGCTTACCGCATGAAAAACATGTTTCTTATGTCCATGCGAAATGGGAAGAGCTTGGTGAAAATGACATTCCAGCACATGATATTGTTGTTGGCGTGAATTGTTTTTACCGCATGTATGAAATTAAATCGGCATTAAAACATATGAATCGTCTTGCTAAAAAGCGTGCGATAATTGGGATGACGACAGGTCCGATTCAACCGCATTATGAACTATTGCATGCTAAATATGGTTATGATATCAAGTTCCCACGAAGGGATTATATTGAATTTTTGAATTTGCTATATGAAATGGATATTTATGCAGAGTGCAACATAATACCGCTGAAACGCGTATATGAATATGAGACGTATGAACAACTTATCACAACACAAAGTAAAAAAATATTAAACACTGATTTTAACAGAGCACATATCGAGGAATCGCTGGCACCGTTTATAGAACAAAAGGATGGTCGTTATTACTACCGTCATGATTTCCATGCTGCACTTGTGTCTTGGCAACCGAAATAAAGTGAAACTTCAATCCGTGAGGGTCTATATCCCCCACGGATTGTTAGTTGAACCAATGGGTTTTTACGGTCAGTTGATAGCCCACCAAGTTGACTCGTTCTCATCTATCAAATTGAGATGGTCGTCTTACTGACCGTTCATGCGGGATAATGGAAAAACCTTTGGAGAAAGCTTGTCCCCAAAGGTTTTTCTTATTTTCTGCAATAAGGTACAATAGAACGACAGAAAAAGAATTGAGGTGGCATATGTGCAACTACATTTTTTAGGGACAGGCGCAGGCATGCCTTCGAAAGAGCGCAATACAAGTGCTCTAATGGTAAAGCTTCTAGATGAAATCGGTGAGATGTGGCTTTTCGATTGCGGAGAAGCGACACAACATCAAATATTACATTCATCCTTAAAGCCACGTAAAGTAACGAAAATTTTCATCACGCATTTACATGGTGATCATATTTTTGGTCTGCCAGGATTTCTTAGCTCTCGTTCCTTTCAAGGCGGCGATGAACCATTAACGATTTTTGGACCAGCAGGACTACAACAATGGGTGGAGCAGACATTTGCATTGTCAAAAACACATTTAACGTATCCACTACAATTTGTAGAAGTACAGGAAGGTGTCATTTACGAGGACGCACACTTTACTGTACGAGCCGGTGAATTACGTCATGTTGTACCATGTTTTGGTTACCGCATTGAACAAAAGGAATTACCAGGAGAATTGCTTATGGAGAAAGTCCAAGCTTTAGGCGTTCCAAAGGGTCCACTGCTTGGACAGTTAAAGAGGGGGCACAATATTGAGCTTGAAAATGGCATAATTATTAAAGCTACTGATGTTGTAGCACCTCCTAAGAAAGGCTTTACGCTAACCATTTTAGGCGATACAAAATATTGTGAAGAGGCGATAACGCTAGCACAGCAGGCAGATATTGTGATTCACGAAGCAACGTTTGATGGTGAGACGACGGAGTTAGCAGCAAATTATGGACACTCCACAAATGTGGAAGCAGCTATGGTTGCTAAACGTGCAGGTGCAAAATTTTTACTCCTCAATCATTTAAGTGCCCGATTTTTACCGCATGATTTACCCACTTTCTTAGCACAGGCCCAAGAGGTTTTCTCACAAACGCTCTTAACATATGATCAAACAGTGTTCACTTGGAGTAATGATAAATTAGATTGAAAGTGGTATATATTAGCATCAAAAAATTTCTAAACAGCACTCTTTTATAATGGTAGTTCATTATAAAAGAGTGCTGTTTCAAGTAAATTGCTAAGAACTGTCATCAGCAGGAGTAATAATACTATAAAATAGATGAGTCTGGTGAAATAGAGAATTCTGTGAATTTGTAGAAATATAGTGCGTTTAATAGATGATTTACTTATAATTGAGTAAAAGGGGAGTGGTTGTATGGATCAACAAAAAATGCCACCAGCTGTTTTGCGTTTACTTGTTATTTTTCCAAACGTGTTGAGCTATTTACTATTAGGCGGTCTTATTATTTATGTTACGACAAATTATGAAGTGCTTAAGTCAACAGAAAGCTTGAAAGTTTGGCTGATCTTTATTGCAGTTCTTGCACCAGCAGCTGCCTTTACTACATACAGTATTATTAAGAAAATTCGTGCTGGTCACATGTAATAACCAAAAGAATGCAACACACGCCAATGGTAGCTATACGAGTGGCGTGTGCTTTTTTTTATTAGCCTAATAACGAATGATTGACAGTATAAGAAAAGTCATCTATATTTTTGTTAGTCATTACTAACATTTAGGAGGGTATACTTTGAGAAAAAATACTGCGGACAAAATTTTAGCATCAGCACTTACATTGATGACCGAACGTGGTTATAACAATGTTTCTGTGAAAGAAATTGCATTAACTGCAGGTGTCAGTGAAATGACAGTTTTTCGTCATTTTGATACGAAGCTGGGGATCTTACAATCACTTATTCGCACGTATTCCTACATACCGTACTTCGAACATTTCTTTTCACATGAACTAACTGGACATTTGACAAAGGATTTGCAGCAAATTGCCCACAGCTATTTAGCGTTTATGGAGAAAAATAAACCTATTTTTCTTATTGCCATGCAAGATCGAAGCATTCTACCAGAGTTAATAGATATAATTTCTGACAATAATACGCGCCAACTACAAAATTTATTGGCCGACTATTTTCAAAAATCGATTGAACAGGGGCACTTGAAGAAGGAAATCGATACAGCTGGGCAAGCAATTGTTTTTTTAACAGGATTATTTGGATTTTTCGTTTCGACTGCAATTTGGGAGAACCATTTTTTAAAAGATCAGCAAGAAATTTTTGTTCAACATACAGTAGAGGCTTTTCTGAAAGGAGTGCAAGTATAGTAGTTTTATTTTTTACAAAATGTTAGTTATCACTAACTAACTTATGAAGGGAAGTAGAAAAATGAACATCATGACGATCAGACAGAAAAATATTGTGGTTGCTATTTTACTAGCGGCTGCGTTTGTTTCGATTTTAAACCAGACATTATTATTAATTGCTATGCCACCGATCATGCATGATTTTCACATTGATGCGAATCTAGCACAGTGGTTAACGACCGTTTATTTATTGACCAATGGGATACTCATTCCGATTACGGCTTTTTTAATTGGGCGTTTTTCAAACCGCATATTATTAATGTCGGCGCTTAGCTTATTTAGTATAGGTACTTTATTAGGCGCATTGGCACCGTCCTTTACTGTATTACTGATTGCGCGAGTGATACAGGCTGCGGGGGCTGGGATTATTATGCCTTTAATGCAGACAGCTCTATTGTCCATGTATCCGAAAGAGAAACGTGGCGCTGTGATGGGACTTGCAGGGCTCGTTACTGGATTTGCTCCCGCAGTGGGTCCAACTTTAGCGGGCTGGGTTATTGCGCATTTTACATGGCGACATATATTTTATATGGTATTTCCTGTTGCAATGGCTGTTCTGTTACTGAGTGTTTTATTTATGAAAAATGTAACACCACAAAAAAATGGACATTTAGATAGTTTTTCTATTATGTTATCTTCATTAGGCTGGGGAGGACTACTCTATGGCTTTAGTTTAGCTGGAACAGTTGGTTTTACTAACCCACAAGTGTTTATTCCATTAGGCGTTGGTGGAGTAGCTCTTTATGTATTTATTAAAAGACAGCTTGCATTAGCAAACCCTATGCTTGAATTTCGTGTTTTTCAATCGAAGACCTTTACAATCAGCACAATTTTATCCAGTTTAGTTTATGCGATTATGACTGGCACGCAAATTTTATTAACATTTTACATTCAAAATGTACGCGGTCTTTCTGCTCTTGAGGCGGGATTAGTCCTACTTTTGGGTGCTCTAGTAATGGGCTTTATGTCTCCTGTGACGGGGAAAATTTTCGATAAATTTGGTGGGAGGGGAATGGCGATCGTAGGGTTTTCTCTCATTGTGTTTAGTACAAGCTTATTCATAACAATAGGTATGACCACAGCCCTTTGGTTATTAGCACTGCTATTTACATGTATCTCATTGGGTATTGCGATGATTATGATGCCACTTACTACTGCTGGCATGAATGCTCTACCTACTAATTTAATGGCCCACGGAACTGCCATGAATAGCACTTTAAGGATGGTAGGGGGAGCAATAGTTACAGCATTGCTTGTTACTGTAATGAGTACTGTCATAGGATTTAAAGAGCAGGATGTTTTAGAGGTGGCGATGTTACAAGGGATTCAGACAGCCTTTTTTACAGCGGCTTTATTAAGTATTTGTGGGCTAGTATTGTCATTCTTTATAGTCCAAGAATAATCGTTCAAGCATTTAATTATGAAATGGATCGTGTCAAATAAAATGTTGTAGAAAAATTCTTTGGCAGTTATTTTGCGCCAGGCTATGGTTTAATAGCTGAAATTAGTGCACAATTTATATCTTATTGACCCAAAAATAGGCGACTTCTTGTTCACATATGAACAGGTAGTGAGCCTTATTATTTTGAAAATAAAGGGAGGGATTGGTGAAATGCCTCCAAAGCGAATAAAAAAAATTCAGATAGAGAGACTAAATATACCAAGAGGTGATCCATCATTATATTAGAAAAGAGGCGTGTTTTTTGTGAATCAATCAAATTGTGATTTTTCACCAATGAAACAAACGGTAAAAGATGAACTTAGTCAAGTCATTATGTCCTTGCAGCAAAGTATAGAGGCAATGGATACAGAAGCGAATTGTCTTCTTAGTGATTTTGAAAAAATCAAAGAGAAATTTATTACGATTGAAATGCAGGCTGCGACATTCTATTTAAATTGTTATTTGTCTCCGTTTACTGAAAAATACCCAGAGCTATCAAATTGCGTACAAAATATGTCTAAGAGAAGACATGGTGGGCTCATTGTGATTCAACGAGAAGATGCACTGGATTCCTTTTTAAAACCAGGTATTCATATTGGCGCAGACTTAACGCATTCATTATTAGAATCTATTTTTTTCCCAGGAAATCCACTACATGATGGAGCCGTATTAGTAAGTCACAATAAAATTGTGTCTGCAGCAAATGTTCTTCCTCTTTCAGATATTTATACTGGTGAAAAAAAACTCGGCACAAGACACCGAGCAGCGATAGGATTAAGTGAACGAAGTGATGCACTGATCATGGTCGTGTCTGAGGAAACGGGAAGAATTTCATTTGCTTTTAATGGAAATTTACACCCAATAACCCCGCATGGAATTCTCTAAACTAAAAATATCTCTAATTCGAGATATTTTTCTTGCTTGTTTATCACTTGCGTGGTAAAGTGATGATACAGTACAAATGAAGGGAGGACAAAGTGATGCGAAAACATACATTGGGCTCACTTACATGGTTGCGTATGATGCGCTTTACAAATCAAAGTAATCATCTATCCAATGACTTTTTAAAGCGCTTTGATTTAACGACCGCACAATTTGATGTGTTAATACAAATCAAGACATATGCACCGTTAACACAATCAGCGTTAGCAGAGAAAGTTACGGTTACACAAGGAGGCATTTCTCGTATGCTTGCCCGTCTTGAAAAGGATGGTTTAATTGAGCGCAAGCAAAATTGGAAGACAAAAACGATTTCGTTAACGCAAAAAGGTGAGCAGATGATAGATGCGGCGACACCAAGCCAGCTCCACTTTCAATCCTCATTTTTTGAAGATGTATTAACAGAAGAAGAACTGAAATCATTATATACACTTATGTCGAAAATAGAAAAGCATAGCCGAGTAAAGAAATTGCCACAAGCGTGATTTTTTTTTAGACAATCACTTGCTTAGTCAAGTGAAAAAAGGGAGGACACAAAAATGCACAAATTAAGTGGACATCATCATATATCAATGTTAACAAAAAATGGGAAACAAAATAACGATTTTTATACAAAAGTTCTGGGCTTACGTCGAGTGAAAAAAACAGTGAATCAGGATTCACCATCTATGTATCACTTATTTTATGGAGATTTAACAGGAGCTGCCGGAACTGAGTTATCCTTTTTTGAAATGCCTGTTGCTGGACGTACAGTGCGTGGAACAAATGCCATTACGCGCATTGGCCTTTTAGTTCCAAGTTATGACAGCCTTGTATTTTGGAAAAAACGCTTTGAGCTTTTAGCAGTAGAACATAGTGAGATTATGACCTATGCAGGCAAAGATGCACTGTTTTTTGAAGATCATGAAGGCTTGCGAATGGTGCTTTTAAATCACCACAATCAACAAATACCGGCCGAATGGCAAACATGGGAAAGTGATATCCCTGTGGAGCATCGCATTTTAGGGATGGGGACAGTAGAAATGACAGTACGTTATATAAGTCGTACAGTGACTTTACTACAAGAACTATTTCATTATACAGTTGTCACTGAAAATGAAAAAGAAGCTCGCCTGCAATCTATTGCAGGGGAAACACTTGGCGAGATTGTCGTTAAAGAACTGGAGGGACCAAGTGAAAAACCTGGTCGAGGAAGTATTCACCACCTAGCTTTACGTGTAGCAACAGTGGAAGAACTTCAAGAATGGGATGCCTTAATTAAAGCGCGCGGTTTAGAAAGTACAGGCGTTGTAGACCGCTATTATTTCCAAAGTCTTTATTTTAGAGATCGTAATAACATTCTATTTGAAATGGCAACAGACGGTCCAGGGTTTACCGTAGATTCTCCTATAGAAGATCTTGGCAAAGAGCTTGATTTGCCGCCATTTTTAGAGGAAAAACGAGCTGAAATTGAAGCAATTTTAGAACCATTAGATTAAAGGAGAGAACAATAATGGAAAAATATCGTATAGACCAATCAAAAGGGATTGAATTTGGACTTTATTCGTTAGGGGACCATATTCCAAATCCATTAACGGGTGAACGAATTTCTGCACAGCAACGTCTTCAAGAGCTAATCGAAGCAAGTCAATTAGCAGAGCAGGCAGGCATTGATGTATTTGGCGTTGGTGAAAGTCACCAATCGTATTTTACAACACAGGCACATACGGTCGTTTTAGGAGCGATTGCACAAGCAACGAAAAAAATTAAAATAGCAAGCTCTGCAACGGTGCTGAGTGTCTCTGACCCTGTACGGGTATATGAGGATTTTGCGACGATTGATTTAATTTCAGATGGACGTGCGGAAATTGTTGCGGGGCGAGGTTCTCGTGTTGGTGCATACCACTTACTTGGCGTCGATTTACAGGACTATGAGGAAATTTTTGAGGAAAAGTTGGAACTACTAAAAAAGATTAATGACGAAGAGCTTATCACTTGGGAAGGGCAATACCGTGCACCTATTCACAATGCTCAAATTTTGCCACAACCGAAAGATGGCTCCCTGCCAATTTGGCGTGCGGTGGGGGGACCACCTGCCAGTGCCATTAAAGCAGGCTATATGGGTATCCCGATGATGTTAACAACATTAGGAGGGCCAGCCGTGAACTTTAAACCATCTGTTGATGCCTATCGTGAGGCGGCAGAACGAAGTGGTTTTGATGCACAAGAATTACCAATTGCTACAACAAGCTTATTTTATGTAGCTGACACAACAAAAGAAGCATTACAAGGTATGTACCCACATATTAATGGTGGCTTCCAGGCAATTCGTGGCGGTGGCTATCCAAAGCAGCAATTTGCGCAAGCACCCGATACTCGTGATGCGCTGATGGTTGGTAGTAAAGAAGAAATTATCGAAAAATTACTTTATCAATATGAACTTTATGGTATGCAACGATTTATGGCACAAATTGATTTTGGTGGCGTTCCATACGACAAAATAATGAAAAACATTGAAATCATTGGCAATGATATATTACCAGCGATTAAAAAATATACCGCAAATTAAGGAGATCATTACATGTAAATCGTCGCACTAGCCGGTTCAATTGTCGGCTCTAAAACAAAAACAGCGATGTCAAAAGTCGTTGAAATGCTTCACCAAAAATACACCGAGCATGAAGTAACGTTATTGGATCTCGCTGACTACAATATGGCATTTAGTGATGGTCGAAACTATTTTGAGTATGAGGGCGATACAAAATATGTGACCGAAACAATTATGGCTGCTGATGCATTAATCATTGGCACACCGACATTTCAAGCATCAATTCCTGCAACGTTAAAAAATATATTTGACTTACTACCTGTAAATGCCTTCCGAGATAAAATTGTGAGTACAGTCGTTACTGCGGGTACATCTAAGCATTATCTAATGGTTGAACAACAATTAAAACCGATTCTTGCATATATGAAAGCACATATTGTACCGACCTATGTATTTATAGAAGAAAAAGATTTTCTCCGTAAAGAAATTATCAACGATGATGTTCTTTTCCGCTTACAGCGTTTAGTAGAGGATACAGTTATGGTAGCCGATGCTTTCGCAGAAATTCGTGCAAAAAAAGATGCGGAGTATGGCTTTTAGAGGTGAAAGTATTTCTAATAGATTTTAATATAAAACAACGCTGCATGAGGAAAATCCACATGCAGCGTTGTTTTATATTAATTGTTTGCCCACGTAAACCACCGTGCATGACCGTCCGGTTGAGCCATTGTGCGAACTGTTGTTATTTCTGTTTGATGAATAAAGTCTTGATGCAGTTGGTAATCAAACAAATTATTATAACAATGATAAAGTGGTCTTTCCTTGCTTATTTCTTGTAAGCATTCTATCAATTCACGTCGTAACGCAATAGGTATTTGATTTGCAACATGTGTATGGTAGACAACCAAAATGGCTTGTTGATCAATTGTACTACTAATCTCTTTTATGACGTTAATGGCATCGCCTCTTAAAAGTTGTATATCAAGTCCTTTTAAAATAGGGATTGCTTTATTTAATATGGAACGCCGTTCATGATGTTCAGGCCAAATTAAAGCTTGTAGCCAACGAAGTTCTTCCTCATTATGGACATCAATTGGATGTAAATCAATGCCGATGCGCTGACCAACAACAATTGAATTACTAATGGAATGTGGTAATTCTTCACCTTGATTGTCCGAGGTTAACACTAGGTCACTAGCTGAATTTATTACAGATAATTTTCGATTATAAGTATAGTTATATTGATCCATGCCCAGCTGCAAGCCAGCACTTGCACCAATTTCTAGAAAAGCGAGCGGCTTTTGATGTTTTGCATAAATTTCTGTCATCATCGGATAAAGGTACGCACAGCGACGAATTTCATTTGTTTGCACAAGCTTTGCCTGCATGATAACCTTCAATTCATCTAAGTAAGAAAGTACGAACTTTTTAAAAACGGGATATACATGATCTGTCGGTTTCGATGTTGTTGTAAAGGACGGATAGAAGCCCGTTAATTCGTCTTCATTTGTTGCTAGCAAGTAGTGTACAGCTGCCAACAATAAATTAGGGACAGGTTGCCCTTGAGGTACATAACGTGCAATTGTCAATATTTCTTCGTCATCTGCAATTGTATAGGCCAAATGCTCGTAAAGTGGACTTGAGTTTTCACATTCATTTTTTGCGAAAGTACGGAACTGTTGGCTTAGTTTAGCTAGCATCATAGTTTCTCCCCTTTGTTTTAAAATGAACTCTCTAGTCTTAAGTGTATTATTGTTAAACAATTTAGTAAATTTAGTAGCTTGCATTAAAATTTCGAATTAAAATGAATACTGAGAGAATGGCGAACATTTTTGGTAGGAGCGTAAGGCGGCGGCTTCAGTGGGAAAAGCAAGCGAACTGTGATCTGTACTGAGCGTAACGAAGCAAGAGGATCGGTGCTTGCCTGCGGAAAGCGTCTGCCTGTAGTAGAATACCAATGTGATATGAACAATTACTATAATTTCTTTAATAATATTCGTCTTTATTGATATAATTTATTTGCACAATTTATTTAATCGTGTGGAAGCAAACGTCAAAGGGAGTGTAAATGATATGGTGTTTTCTTTTTTTAAGAAAAATAAAGAGCCGCAACAATTGAAAAATAGAGTGGAGTTTTGCATAACGAATTTATCACTTGGTGCAGCAGATGCCTATGATGTATTAATGGAGCGATCCGATATTGAAATAGAAGAATCAGGTTGTACATCGCACTGTGAAGTTTGCGAGCAAGGTATTTTCGCGATTGTCAATGGAGAAGTGATTACGGCGGATGATGCTGAGACATTAGTGCAAGCAATAGATGAGGAAATTAAGCTAAATCCTCTTTGAGAGCACATTATAGCGGGTAGTGATGACGATGGATGATAGAAAGTGGTACTAGAGTGTATTTACGAAAATCGAAGAAAATGACTGGCGGAGTTCATCAATACGTTTGTTAGGAGAATGGTTGTTGTCAACCTAGGTTGTTCTTATTAAAAGAGACTGTGACATGTAATTCATAAATCACAGTCTCTTTACTTTGTTATGATCTGTAAAGAGGGTACTTAATTACCAACCTCTAATATATTGCACGGGTGGTGTCACTTCTTCGCCTAATTCCTTTGCAGCATGTAGTGGCCAATAGGGTTCACGTAATAGCACACGACCTAAAAAAATCAAATCAGCACGATTATTTTGTAAAATTTCCTCTGCTTGAATAGCGGTTGTGATAAGACCAACTGCACTTGTTGGCATATCAGCGCCTTGCTTAATGCTTTCAGCATGTGGCACTTGATAACCAGGAAAGACATGGATGTCAGCCTGTACGACGCCACCTGTAGAGACATCGACTAAATCGACACCCTGTGATTTCATCCAGCGACTGAATACAATAAAATCTTCCATTGTAGTGCCATCTTCTGCATAGTCTTCAGCTGAAACACGAATGAGCAGCGGACCATTCCAAACACTACGAACAGCATCGATGACTTGGCGCAGTAAACGATAGCGATTCTCCTGTGAGCCACCGTAGTTATCGGTACGTTTATTTACTGCTGGCGATAAAAACTCACTAATTAAATAGCCGTGCGCTCCATGAATCTCAAGTGCATCAAAACCAGCTTTACTAGCCCGAATAGCTGCTTGTTTGAAGGCTTCAATAACTTTTTGGATATCTTCTAGGGTCATTTCAGTGGGTGTCTTATAAGCATCACTAAACGCAACGGCAGAAGGTGCAAATATTTCTCCATCGACTGTTGCTTTACGCCCAGCATGTGCAAGTTGAATCGCTGTTTTTGCTCCGTATGCTTTCATGCCGTCTACTAGCTGTGTTAAGCCAGCAATATGTGTATCATCCCAAATACCAAGGTCTTTGTTGGAGATGCGCCCTTCAGGTACTACACCAGTAGCCTCCACCACGATTAAACCTACTTGACCGGCTGCGCGTGTTGCGTAATGCACAACATGGAATGGCGTCACGAAGCCATCGTCTTGGGCAGAATACATACACATCGGCGCCATGACAATGCGATTTTTTAATGAAATATTTTGTAATTGATATGGTTTGAATAATTTAGTCAAAGCAAAGCCCCCTAATTCCTAGTTGTTAACTCTATTTTGCACAGATTATTTGCTTTTTGCAAGTGAACGAGATCGTGCTTCTGCTTCTTTGATGCATGCAGTAATGGCTTCATTAAATTTGTATTGTTCGAGCGCTTTAATGCCGGCCTCAGTTGTACCGCCTGGGCTTGTTACTTTTTTACGGAGTACATCGGGTTCATCTAGGGATTGTTTTAGCATTTCTGCAGTACCAGCAAGTGTTTGCGTCATAAGAAGTCGTACAGTATCTTTCGTCAGACCCACTTCTGTCCCAACACGTTCAAAAGCTTCCATTAGGTAATAAATATAAGCAGGACCACTTCCAGAAAGCGCAGTAACCGCATGTAGCTGATCTTCTTCGACCTCGATGACTGACCCAACGGCCTCTAATAATTGTAGGAACATAGTACGGTGTTCGGCTGTAATGCGATCATTAAATGCTATGCCACTTGCTGACATCCCAATGGTTGCAGAAGTATTGGGCATGACACGTGCTACTGGGCGCAATCCTAAATTTTCTGTTATAGTGTTTATGGCAATCCCAGCTAAGATGGACAGGACAGCAGTGTGGGCGGAAATTTTAGGTTTTAGCTCTAGCATGGCTGCAATTGCATCCTTTGGTTTCATCGCTAATATGATTAAATCAGCTTGCATATAAATGTCATCATTCATCATATAGTTCACGTTGTATGTGTTGTGTAAAAATTGTAGCCGTTCTTTATCTGAGCGATTGGTGACGTATATTTCTTGCGCTGTGAATACTTTCTGCTTTATCCAGCCTTGCATTAATGCTTCAGCCATAGAGCCTGCACCAATAAATAATATTTTTTTCATAAGAAAAACCTCCAGTTCAAAATAAAAAGCGCTCTCGTCCTCACATAGAAGGACGAAAACGCTGTCGTTTCCGCGGTACCACCTTTGTTTGCCAATTTTGGCACAACTCTTAGCCCTTTTATCGCAAGGGGGACGGTTATGTTGTCATAACTGCTCAGAAGTAGGTTCAGTAATGGGAGCGGGTGATGTTACTTGCAGCAAATGTAACATTCTCTAGAACACCTTTCACCACGACGTACTTGGCTTCTTCAACGCACATAAATAATTAGATTATTCAAAATTATATTGATAATACGTCAACCTGTCAACAGAAGGGTGACGAAAGAAAGAAAAACTTGTAAAATAAAATGAATCAGTATTCATTAGTAGCAATAAGGGGGAAACAGCTTTGTCTATTCACAAAATCGAAATACCAACACCCTATGAAGTAGGAGATGTTAATGCATTTGTTGTCAAAGGGGATGCACTGACGATTTTTGATGTTGGTCCAAAAACAATGGAAGCATACGATGCTCTGAAGTGGGGGGTTCGGGCAGCTGGTTTTCAGTTGCAAGATATTGAACAGGTTGTGTTAACCCATCATCACCCAGATCATGCAGGCTGGGTGGATGCATTTCCGCATGCAGAAATTTTAGGGCATGCCTATAACGATAAATGGCTACGTCATGACGAAGAGTTTTTACGTTATCATGAACAGTTTTATAGTGAGCGTTTGTTTGAACATGGAGTACCTCATGAGTATATTCAACAGAGTGTCCATGTACGTCGTGAATTAGAGCTTGTAGGTGAACGACCGTTGACTCAAATTTTAAATGACGGTGATGAAGTACCGGGACATCCTGGATTACAGGCGTTTGAAACATTAGGACATGCGCAAAGTCATTTTATTTTTTGGGATGAAAAAACACATAATGTTATTGGGGGAGACCTACTGCTTGAAAAGATTACACCTAATCCATTAATTGAACCACCATTAGATCGTTCAATAGGGCGCACGAAATCGTTACTGCAATATAATGCATCACTTGAAATTTTGCGCCAATTACCCGTCAAAACCATGTATACAGGGCATGGCGCAGATTTACAAAATATTCCGGATTTAATCGATAAGCGACTTGAACGCCAACATCTGCAATCGATGAAGGTCTTTGAGTTGATTGATGATGATCAGTTAACAGTGGTACAAATGACACAACGATTATATCCATCGATTTTTCAGCGTATGCTTGGTCTAACGCTTTCTAAAACGCTTGGTCATTTAGACTACTTAGAGGCAATTAACCTTGTGACGTCTAAGAAAAATGATGAAGGTGTCTATCTGTTTAAACGAAAGTAGGTTATACATGAAAATGAATAAAAAGACAATCTTTGTTACTGGTGCGACTAGTGGTATAGGATTGAAAATTACAGAATTATTAGTTGCACAAGGCCACTTGGTCTATGCTACAGGACGCAATGCAGTAGCCTTAAAAGCACTAGAACGATTAGGCGCTAACGTTATCCAAGCTGACTTAACAACACTTGCAGCAATTAACGAAGTTTGTGCACAGCTACCCCCGATTGATGTTGCGATTCTATCTGCAGGGGTCGGTAAGTTTGGCATTGCACCCGCATTATCTGATGAAGCTATCACTGAAATGGTCGAGGTCAATGTCAGTGTACCGATTTACTTAGCAAAACGTTTAGCGGCTTCTATGATAGAACGTGGACGGGGCCAGCTTATTTTCATTGGTTCCCAGGCAGGAAAAGTAGCAACACCAAAGGCTAGTGTTTACGCAGCAACAAAGCACGCGATCGTCGGCTTTACAAACGGCTTACGTATGGAACTGGCACCATTTAATGTCAAGGTTACTGCGATTCATCCTGGCCCGATTGACACACCTTTTTTAGATAAGGTAAGTGACGAAAGTGGTTATCGAGAGTCTTTAGGTAGGTTTCTATTAACACCTGAAGAAGTTGCACATGCGACGCTAAAAACAATTGAACGTCCTGTAAGAGAAGTGAATTTACCACGTATTATGGGTTTATCGAGTAAATTGTATGCTTTAGCGCCGGCCACAATTGAATTTTTGGGTAAGCCATTTTTTAATAAGAAATAACTATAACAGCTTAGATGATGCCTTCCTTACTAGAGGAGTCGTTTCAATTGATTTTTGAGACGGCTTCTCTTTTTCGTTAGTAGATCATTTTTTTATATTGTATACATTAGCCTTGTCAGGAATTAATCGTATTTTCGAGTAAAAAGTTTTACTGTTCCAATAGTGGCTAAAATCTTGTATTAACTGACTTTTACGATTAAACATAAAAGTCTATTTTTTTATAAAAATACACTTGTTTTTATTTTTATAACATGTTACTATTCGTGTATAAACTTTTAAGTGAATGTATAAACATACATATCCTATAGAGCAATTGGAGGCGCATTTTTTCATGACAAATAAAAAAGTAGTATTAGCATACTCGGGCGGTCTTGATACTTCAGTAGCAATTCCGTGGTTAAAAGAGCAAGGTTGGGACGTTATTGCAGTTTGTCTCGATGTTGGTGAAGGAAAAGACCTAGAATTCATTAAAAACAAAGCACTTCAAGTAGGTGCAGTTGAATCATACATGGTGGATGCAAAGGACGAATTCGCAGAAAATTACGCACTGGTTTCTTTACAAGCTCATACTTGGTATGAACAAAAATATCCATTAGTATCAGCTCTTTCTCGACCACTTATTTCTAAAAAATTAGTGGAAATCGCCGACCAAGTAGGCGCGGACGCAGTGGCTCACGGTTGCACAGGTAAAGGCAATGACCAAGTTCGTTTCGAAGTGTCAATTAAAGCATTGAACCCAGATTTAGAAGTTTTAGCACCTGTTCGTGAATGGGGCTGGAGCCGTGACGAGGAAATCGAATACGCAGCGAAACACAATGTACCGATTCCTGCTACACTTGACTCACCGTTTTCAATCGACCAAAATCTATGGGGCCGTGCAAACGAAGCAGGCGTAATGGAAGATCCTTGGGTTGCACCACCAGAAGAAGCTTACGGTTTAACAGTTTCTGTAGAACAAGCACCCAATGAAGCACAATATGTAGAAATCGAATTCGTAGCTGGTAAACCTGTTGCTTTAAACGGCAAAGAAATGAAACTAGCTGATTTAATTCAAGAATTAAATGCAGTTGCTGGCGCACACGGTGTTGGTCGTATCGATCACGTCGAAAACCGTTTGGTAGGTATTAAATCTCGTGAAGTATACGAAATTCCAGGTGCCAAAGTACTGTTAGCTGCTCATAAAGAGCTTGAGGATTTAACACTTGTAAAAGAATTAGCGCATTTTAAACCTATAATTGAGAAAAAATTATCTGAATTAATCTATGATGGTTTATGGTTCTCTCCATTACGTGATGCACTTGAAGCATTCTTAAAAGAATCACAACAATATGTAAATGGTACGGTGCGCGTGAAACTTTACAAAGGTCATGCAATTGTTGAAGGACGTAAATCGCCAAATTCTTTATACAATGAAAAACTGGCAACTTACTCAAAAGAAGATGCCTTCAACCATGCTTCAGCAGTAGGTTTCATCGAATTATGGGGCTTGCCAACAGTGGTTAACTCTTCGGTCAATAAAAAATAGTTAAAAAAACGAAGCATTCTGTTTATCCCGTAACACTGCTTGCGCGCTCGAAGCGAAAAGTAACGTGGTATCACTTTCGCTTAAGAAAGCAAATCATGTTGTGAGGGTTAGGCACTGGGCTAGAAACAACGAAAATCTAGGTGTAGTGTAGCATATGCGCTGTACTGCACCTTTTCGATAAGTACTAAAGGAAAAGGTGAGCTGTTATGACAAAACTTTGGGGCGGACGATTCCAAAAATCAGCAGAAGCATGGGTTGATGAGTTCGGCGCATCTATCGGCTTTGACCAACAACTTGTAATGGAAGACCTGGAAGGTAGTGTCGCTCATGTTACAATGCTTGGGGAGACTGGAATTTTACCAGCAACTGACGTTGAGAGCATTCTTGGCGGCCTTGCACAACTACAGGAGAAAGCAATTGCAGGTGAGCTTGAATTTAGCGTTGCGAACGAGGATATCCATTTAAACTTAGAGAAAATGCTGATCGATTTAATTGGCCCTGTTGGTGGGAAACTTCATACAGGTCGTAGCCGTAACGACCAAGTGGCAACGGATATGCATATTTTCTTGAAAAAACGTGTGCAGGAAGCTGTCGGCTTAATCGAGACATTCCAAAAAACGTTACTAGAAAAGGCGCAAGAGCATGTGGAAACAATTGCTCCTGGTTACACACACTTACAGCGTGCACAACCAATTTCGTTTGCCCATCATTTAATGGCGTACTTTTGGATGCTTGAACGCGATAAACAACGCTTTACGGAGTCTGTAAAACGCATTGATATTCTGCCTTTAGGGGCTGGAGCGATGGCAGGGACAACTTTCCCAATAGACCGTTTAAAAACTGCGGAGCTACTTGGCTTTTCTCAAGTGTATGCAAACTCAATGGATGCGGTAAGCGACCGTGATTTCATTGTTGAATTTTTAAGCAATTCTTCATTACTAATGGCACATTTATCGCGTTTTGCTGAGGAGATTATCCTTTGGTCAACAGATGAATTTAAGTTTATTGAGCTAGACGATGCGTTTTCAACTGGCTCTTCCATTATGCCACAAAAGAAAAATCCTGATATGGCAGAGTTAATTCGCGGAAAGACGGGCCGTGTATACGGTAACTTAATGGGCTTATTAACTGTGCTAAAAGGTACACCGTTAACGTACAACAAAGATATGCAGGAAGACAAAGAAGGTATGTTCGATACCGTGCACACAATTCTTGGCTCACTGAAAATCTTTGAAGGAATGGTACGCACGATGACTGTCAATACAGAGCGTCTGCACAAGGCAGTGCACTCTGACTTCTCAAATGCCACGGAACTTGCAGACTACCTTGCAACAAAAGGAATGCCTTTCCGTGAAGCACATGAAGTAACTGGCAAACTCGTCTTCACTTGTATTCAAAAGGATATCTATTTATTGGATTTACCAATTGAAGATATGAAAAAAGAAAGTGAGCTTATCGAGGCAGATATTTATGATGTGCTGGCACCAGAAGCGGCTGTTCGCCGTCGTCATTCATTAGGTGGTACAGGCTTTGATCAAGTAAAAATCCAAATCGAAAAAGCCAAAGAGTGCCTGGCACACACACAATTTACACACAATTCTTAAATTTGCGTGCATGTCCTCGTGACTTTTGCATAGAACTTCATTAAAGCTGTCCAGTGAGACACTATGAACAAACCATTTCCTTTTTCGCAGGAGCCAGAGGGTGAAACGAAAAAGAGCACCTTACATATGTGAAGGACAATCCCCCCATTCTGGAGACGCGGAATTGGGGTTTTTGTATATAAAATTTGGGAGGGATTATAAATGGGGGAACGTTTTACAAAGGGGTTAGCAACGATTAAACACTATATCACAGAAGAAGAAGCAACTCGCTTGGTAGATTCAGATACACTCGCTGATATAGCGCCAGATTTACGCAAGATGATTATTGAGTTTGCTTATGGTGATGTCTATTCACGACCAGGACTCGAGGCCAAAAGTCGCGCGCTTGTCGTGATTACAGCGGTTGTTACACAAGGTGCTGAACCACAAACAAAAACACATATTAAAAGAGGCTTGCATGCAGGTTTAACACCGACAGAGATTGTGGAAGCACTGCTGCAATTAGTGCCATACATTGGCTTTCCACGTGTGCAAAATGCACTAACGATGGCTCAGCAAGTTTTTCAAGAAAAGCAGCTCAAGGTAAAATAATAGCACGAGTCAAAGAACTTCATGTTGTTTCTCATAGCGATTTTCGCAAATAACACAGCGATAACTCGCGAAAATTTTAGGAGAGTACCTTTAATTTTAACCATTCTATGTATAGCTTTATGAACTACAGCCCATACTGTTAAAGGTTACACTTATTCATCTATTATGATGAGGAGGATGCAGAATGAGTAGTCATACACCAGTAGACAAAGAATCTCAGGAAAGTCCGCCACAGCTGTATAAGGTGGAGCTTCAAAAAACTCAATGAATTGGTAATACAGAGTTTACTCTGTCTTGCTATATCTTGAGGTCTGAAGCAGAAGCCAAACAGTAACAATAATTAGAGGCAATAAGTGTCCTCGGACCCAGAATGATTCTGGGTCTTTTTTATGCCAAAATTATAAAGTGACAAAAAGTTAATTCATTTACTAAAAGAAGGTAAGGTATGCTACTCAATAATCGGATTATTTAATTGACTAAGATGTATGAATAAATACCTTATAACATACATACGACAAGGCTCTACTATAACTTTTTATTCCTTTTGTTTTTTCTCCATATAGTTTTTACCCCACTCGCCCATAATGTCTAATACAGGTATAAAGTTTTTCCCTAGTAATGTTAGTGAGTATCCAACTTTCGGAGAAACTTCTTTATACACTTCTCTGTGAACCATTCCGTCTTCTTCCAATTCTCTCAATTGTCTTGTTAATATGCCTTTTGAAATGCCTGGTAACAACCTTTGAAGTTCGTTAAATCTTCTTGTTCGCCGACTTAGATACCATAAAATAATAATTTTCCATCTTCCAGCGATTACATTTTTGAGTAAGTGTCAAAGAGAATACTTCTTCTTGTTCTTCATGAGGTGGTTCTCCTTGAAATTTAAATCGAGCCATTGTTTGAATTTCTTCTCTTTCGCAATGGTACTTTTTTGGTGACTATGGATTTAGTATATACCCAAGCTTCATAATGCCATATAAAAAATTAATTGGGGGACAAGGAAATGAAAATAATAGTTACAGGTGCCACAGGACAATTAGGGGCAAAGGTTGTAGAAACACTATTAAAAACTGAACCAGCCAGTGAGTTGGCTGTGAGTGTTCAAAATCGAGAGAAAGCAGAGGGATTGCGAGCTCGCGGCGTGGAAGTTCGACACGGAGATTTTGATCAACCGAAACATTAGATGCTGCTTTTTCAGGGATTGATCGGGCTTTTCATTACTTCTACGTTCGGGGATAATGAAACAGTGATGAGACATCATACGAATGCCTTAGTTGCTGCCGTGCGTGCTCTAGTAAAATTTATTGCTTATACTAGTATAACAAATGCAAGTGACGGCAAATTTTTCCTTGCTTCATCACATAGAGCTAGAGAAGAAGCTATTTTGAAAACAGGTATTCCTTACTCATTTTTACGTAACAATTGGTATGTTGAAAATGAAATTGGAGGCATACAAGGCGCGATAGCAGGAGCACCTTGGGTAACATCCGCAGGAACGGGAAAAGTAGGCTGGGTACTTCGACAGTATTTAGCCGAGGCAGCAGCAAATGTATTGATTGGGCATGGAAACGAGAATACCATTTACGAACTTTCCGGTAAGCCAATGATTCAAGTGGAATTAGTAGCTGCTCTTGGAGATGTATTAGGGGAAGAAATCCTTGTACAACAAGTCGATGATGCAACTTATACCGACATTATGAGAGGCGCAGGGATGCCAGAAGCCTATCTTCCTATGCTCGTCAACACGCAAAAAGGTATTCGAGACGGTGGATTAGAGATACAAAGTAACGATTAGCGTTGGACAGAAAAAACGAGGATATCAGTTATAGAGCTACCATTAATTTTGCTTGGCATTCAACTGACGTATGGGTGTAGGTATGAAAAGTGCCAAAATACAATTGAGTGCTCAGGAAAAAAAGCATCTGCTGAGCGAGAACTTCATC
Organism: Lysinibacillus parviboronicapiens; assembly: GCF_003049605.2. Classification (NCBI taxonomy): domain Bacteria; kingdom Bacillati; phylum Bacillota; class Bacilli; order Caryophanales; family Bacillaceae; genus Lysinibacillus; species Lysinibacillus parviboronicapiens. Next base: position 2,873,411 of record NZ_CP073713.1, on the reverse strand, counting down.
AGCGAAAATATGGGAGTTGGTATTTAGCTGCAAGTAATTTAGGTATGACGATTTTATTGGTCGTTTTACAATACTTCCATCATTTTGCAAAATGAAACAGCTTCTTATTTCTTCCCTCTTTTTATCAGTTTCATGATATTAACATTTGGTGGGCTGCTGCTCTTAATTTGGAGAATCAGTAAAAGTAACGAGCGTTTTGAGACGATCCATACAAATGAAACTGTCCCAGGGGATGATCGATACTGGAAGTGGGGTATTTTTTTACATAAATAAAGATGATCCAGCGCTACTTATACAAAAGAAATTTGGTGTTGGCTAGACAGTTAATTTTTCGGAATAAATGGAGTTTTGTCATTATGCTTCTTATATTGTTACCTATATTTTTAATTATTTTTATATAAGTAAGGGAGGAAATGTTATGAAAAAACTTTTAGTCGTGTGTTTCGTGGCGTTGTTATTAGTAGCCTGTACGCAAAAGGACAAGGAAACACAGGTCGATAAAACAAAGGAGATCAATGACATGAATGAACAGCTACTAGGAAAATGGGCAGGCGATATTGAAATTCCAAACGGTTCACTATCAATTATTGTGGACTTACAACGAGAAGGTGGGACACTATCGGTACCCGCGCAAGGTTTGAAAAATTATCCAATTAACAGTGTGAAGTATAATGGCGATCAAGTAAAAGCCGCTATTCATTTAAATGGCTCAGCTATTGAAATTGTAGGTACATTAAAAGGACAGCAAATCGAAGCTACTTTTAACCTAAACGGTGGCAAGTACACGCTTTTATTAAAATCTTACGAAGAACAGCCAGTATCCTACGAGACAATCACTGTTCCCGTCACAAATGGTGATTTAACCGTGGCGCTTCAAAAGAGCACTAAGGAACCATCACCAGTGGCGCTAATTATAGCAGGCTCGGGTCCGACCGATAAGGATGGTAATTCAGCGATTGCTGGTAAAAATAATAGTTTAAAAATGCTTGCCGAAGAATTAGCAAACAAAGGTGTTGCCACTGTCCGATATGATAAGCGGGGTGTTGGTGATAATCAAGCCCTGTTGACAAAGGAAGAAGATGTGTCAATCGATCAATTTGTAGATGATGCTGTTCAAGTTATTCAAACTCTTTTAGCAGATAAAGCCTATTCCAGCGTTCATATTATTGGGCATAGTGAGGGCTCGCTAATCGGCATGCTCGCTGCACAAAAAGCAAATGTGGATTCTTTCATATCAATTGCAGGTGCAGGTAGACCAATTGATGAAATATTAGTTGAGCAATTAGCAGGTCAGTTAACGCCAGCATTAACGGAGGAAACAACGAATATCCTTCGTGCGTTAAAAAAAGATCAGTTAGTAGAAAATGTTTCTCCAGAACTACAAGCATTGTTTAGACCTTCTATACAACCATATATGATTTCTTGGTTAAAGTATCATCCAGCTAGCGTGCTACAAAAATTGACTAGCCGCGTATTAATTATTCAAGGAACCACCGATATACAAGTGAAAGCGACAGATGCTGAAGCATTAAAAACCGGAAGAAAAGATGCCGAACTTTTATATATCGAAGGTATGAATCATGTTTTGAAAACTGCACCAGCAAATCGTGAAGGCAATTTAGCGACATATGCAAATCCCACTTTGCCACTACATCAAGACTTATTACCTGCCATTCATAAATTTATTGTGAATGAGTAGCGGGAATTTCATAATAACAAAACCAACAAGCATGCTCACGGCATTGTCTGAGCATCTTTTTAAAGTAAATCTAGTTGCCAAGAGCGCTATTGCAAAAAAAAGGAAAAAGCAGTCATACACTCTGTTAAAATCGCTTCATTCATTATTTTGCTTCTCCTACGAAAGACCTTTAGAGCGAATCTGCACATCTTCAGTCGGATTTACGTTATTAAAAATAGTACCTTTAGTAACAGCTATATTTATGACAATCCTGCAAATTTTCCTGTAAAAAAAATGACGAACTATTAACTTTCTCACTGCCACAATCATTAGGTTGTGGTATTTTTAATGTGAAGAATAAAAATTCCGAACAATTTAGGAAGATATGTTTAGTATTTTGTGGAGGGAAAAGCTTGAAAATTTTAAGGAAGCTTCAACAGCAGAATACGATAAAAAGTCAACTTCGCAGAGGACATATTGTTATTTCTTTCATCATTAGTCTATTTATTTTTATTCCTACGCTTTTTATCGAATATCAGCAAACCATTAAACATCAGAATGAAGAGATGGCAAATTACTTAGACGCACAAACCTATTTTTTTGAAAGCTGGTTAATGGAGCGATCAAGAGATGTACATACAATGGCTAATTTAGATTTTGTTAGAGGTCACAATTTTGAAAAATCTCAGAGTTATTTTCAAGATTTTAAAGAACAAACAGAGTTTGCTGATTTAATCTTTGTCAATAGGGAAGGTATTGTACAGTTCGATACAGTTACCGAGTATCGTAGAAATGGTGTAGGTGTTAATGTAAATGATCGTAAGTACTTTCAAGTCGCAAAGGAAACGAAACAGCAATATATAACGGATATTCTTATTAGTAAAGTAACAAATCAGCCCATTATTGCTTTCGCTTCACCTATTTTAGATGAGCAACAGCAATTTAATGGTGTTGTTTTTGGAACCGTCAATTTACATACAATCGACGGGCTGTTACAAGAATCAAGAGTTGGCTTTTTAGGGCATGCCTATATCGTGAATCAAGATGGCACATTACTTACCGAACTCGCATCCAATAATAACAAAAGATTTCCAAATGAAACGAAGCATGATGTGTTTAAGCAAAATTTTATGATCGATGAGCATATTCTTACGGCAGCTCAGCATCATTCGACACAATCACTCACTATCTATAAAGATAAAAAGGGCGAATGGGTGCTGGCTAAAAGCAAGCCTATCAATCAAGGAAAATGGTACATTATTTCAGAAGTCGCAGTGTTGGAAGCGTATTTGCCATTGCTAAAAAGATTGGCCCTGTTAGCAATCTGTATTTTATTAGGCACATTTTTCACTATTAAAATCATGTTACTTATCAATAAAAGTATCGAGGAGCCTATTCAGCAATTGCTTAAAGGAGTAGGCAAGGTGGAACAAGGACACTACGATTATAAAATTAATGAACATCAGATGGCACCTTATGCCAAAGAGTTTCAGGAGCTTTGTTCGTCGTTCAATGAAATGAGCGCTAAAGTGAAGGCAGACACCATTTTATTGAGGGAACTTTCAATCACCTGCCAGCTGACGAAGTTATATAATCGTCGTTATCTAATTGAGCAAGGCGAGCATGTTTTTCAGGAATGTGTAGAAGCGCAAAATCCCTGTTCCTGTATAGCTATTGATGTCGATTTTTTCAAAAAGGTAAATGATTCATATGGACATCTTATTGGTGATGAGGTGTTAAAGCATGTTGCAAAACGAATAGCAGAATCCGTGCGAAGTATAGATATTGTAACAAGATATGGTGGAGAAGAATTTGTCATTTTGTTGCCAATAACCACATTGGAAAGCGCTGTAAAAATAGCAGAAAGTATCAGAATAAACGTTGAAGAGCATCCATATAAGATGGCTGACCAATTGATTAAAATTACAGTGAGTATTGGCATTGCTGAATATACTATAGCTAGGGAAATAGCAACGTTTTATGAACTGATTGATAAAGCGGATCAAGCACTTTATGTGGCAAAAGAAAGTGGCCGAAATCAGCTGAGAGTTTGTGATAGTGCCGGTAACTTTACCGAGCATATAATCTGAAGGGATGTTTGCGGACATCGATTTTTAGAGCGTCTACAGGCAAAAGACAAGATGTACGCTATGACAAACATTGCGTACTATTTTGAAGTGTATAAAAAACGACGAAGAGAAAATGGCGGAGTCAATCATACATTATGTTTATGTTTATATGATGACGTGGTCGATAAAAGTGCTTCAGCCGTTAAAAGGGTAATGTTTATATGTATGGCGAATTTGACGACGAATTTGTAATGGAAGATCCATACTCTTTAGAACTTCAACTTGAAACGATTGTTAATATTCTCTTGCAAAAAAAGTAAACGAATTAAAAAGAATGTGCATGCTTTTTACGCTTGCAAGCATCTGTTATTGGATTAAATGCTCTAAAACGGTGAGAATTGGTGATGAAAGGCAGTTTAAATCGATAGAGACCTTGCCGGGATTAGCTATTTTGTAAATAAATGTATGTATAATAATTATAGAATGTGGTCATTATAATACAGATTTCACTTATGAAATCTATAATGATGAGGAGGATGTAAAATGAGTAGGCCTGAACATTTAGACCCCAAATCTCAAAAAATCCACCGCAACTGGACAAGGATTAAGCATTCGAAGTCTCAAGTAAATGGTGAAACGGAGATTACTCTGCATAACCGTATCTTGAGAAGTGAAGCGAAAGCCCGACAGTTTTAATCATGCTAGAGAATTAAGTGGTATCGAGTCCGGAAATATTATTTCCGGGCTTTTTTAATTTGTCTAAAAATTTCCGGTGTTAAAAATAAAATTATTACCAAATAAGTAAAATTACAGTAGTTATTGATAATTTTTGATAAACTAAAATATAAATTTACGATGGATGATGGCAAGACAATCGACAATTATAACTCGGTTGCTGCTTTCTATACTAAAATAATGAAAACAGTAGAGCCAACCAATATTGGTTTGGTTTACATAGAGCCTGGTGGTGTTATCGGACATCATGAAGCACCAGTGGCGCAATTATTTGTAGTAATTCAGGGCGAAGGATGGGTAAGTGGCGAAGATCGTAAGAATATATTATTAAGAAATGGTGAAGGCGTCCTCTGGCAAACTGGGCAAGGGCATGCGTCAGGAAGTGACACCGGATTAACAGCTCTAGTTATTCAAGCAAAGCACATAGAAATTCCATCGATAACGTGAAATGAAAAATAGGTTTATCGAGGGAATAATAATGCCATGCGAATGGTCTTTAAGACATGACCATCAAACAAATCATCAAATTCCTCTACAAATTGAAAGCCCTTTGCTTGATAAAAGCGCATAGCAATTGTATTTTCTTTTTCTACACACACTGTGAGCGTGGTTGGATTCTCTAACTGTTGAATACCGTTTTCCAGCAGAGCTGTACCGATACCTTTATGTTGCATATTTGGAACAAGGTAAATAGCGAAAAGCTCAGCTTGTCCGTTGTTCGTTTTTGAAAAGTTTGCAAAGCCGACTAATGACTCGTCAAGTACAGCGACTAAAAAGGAGCTCTTTTGGCGTCGTTTTAATAAACTTTCTTTACTATAAGCAATTTGTAAAAAACGCTCTTGTACCTTTTTTGGAATAATTCCTTCATATGTATCATGCCAGCTACTCTTGGCAATTTCTTGCACAAAAAAGATGTCTTCCTCTCGCATCTGTCGTATAATTAATGTCAATACTTTTCACCTACAGTTCCAAATTTTATATTGATTGTAACATACAACCATGTGGAAGGGGATGATCTCATGCAAGTTTTGGAAAAGGCGTATGGCTATATTACGAGAGAGCGTGAGGGACGGTTGCAAGTGCTAGTATTTGAGCAAAATATGAATGGAGCGGGTATTCAAATTCCTAACGGCACTGTGGAAGAAGGGGAAACACCACTTGAGGCAGTAGCTCGAGAAATGTTTGAAGAAACTGGTTTGACGTATTTAGCGGTTAAGGAATTAATTGCACAGGACTATTTCAATCATTATTCAGGCGCTTTACAAAAACGCTATTTTTATCACTTAACGACGAATGAGCAGCGTGATAGTTGGCAACATTGTCCAACAGGTGTGAATGAAGCAGACCTGGAATTGACGTTTTACTGGATAGAGGATGAGCATGATGTGATACTTGCGCAGGGGCATGGAGATTATCTATATCGTGTATTAGCAAGGGTGAAAAATTAATAGATTTATATATCCCTCTTTTATATGGTTGAAGCACATTAAATAGGGGGTTTTTTGTGTTAGAAGTAAGTTGCACAACATAAATAGGGGGAGAAACTATGGCTGTTTATTTTAAAGAATATGGTGACAGATCTGCTCCACTCATGCTGTTTTTACATGGAGGAGGAGTCAGTGGGTGGATGTGGGAACAACAAATTCAGCACTTTGCTCCACACTATCATTGTGTTGTACCTGACTTACCAGGCCATGGCAAGAATTACAAAGATCCATACTTTTCAATAGAAAACACCGCAGAAAAGATGATCCAGCTAATTGAAAAAGTGGCTGAGGAACGAAAAATAATTGTTATTGGCTTTTCACTAGGTGCTCAAATTCTCGTGCAATTATTAAGCATGAGACCTAAATTGGTAGATTATGCAGTGATTAATAGTGCTTTAGTAAGGCCAATGTCATTGATGAAAAAATGGATTGGGCCAACTGTCAAACTAACTTCACCACTAATCGCAATCAGGGCATTTTCAAAAATTCAAGCGAAGACACTTTACATACCTGCAGAAAAATTCAATCAATATTATGAAGAGAGTTGCCAAATGCGACAACATACATTAACGCGTGTTCTGGAAGAAAATTTGTCGTTTGCCATTCCTGAGAACTTTAAACATGTAGAGACTCCTATGTTAGTTATTGTGGGTGAAAAAGAAAAATCGATGATGAAAAAATCAGTTATGGACTTACTGAATAGCAACAGTAATTGTGTCGGGATGCTCGTTGCGGATATCGGTCACGGTCTTGCATTAGCAAGTCCGGCATTTTTTAATGAGACGATTGACAATTGGTTGCAGGATTCCTCAAGCTAATCAATTTTTATTTACCTAGCAACAAATTAACACCGCATCTCAGCGAGAGATGCGGTAATTTTTATGCCTTTGCAGCAATTTCTAATGCTTGTGCGAAGTCTGCGATTAGATCATCAACATGTTCTAAACCCACTGAAAAACGTAAAAGGCCGTCTGTTATGCCACGTTTTGCACGTTCATCAGTTTCCATTGCGGCATGACTCATTTTCGCTGGATAGGAAAGAATGGATTCAACACCCCCGAGGGATACAGCGAAAACAGGAATTTTCATGGCCTCTACTAGTGCCTTAGCTGCTTCATAATTCGGTAGGCGGAACGATAATACAGCACCTGCACTTGTACACTGGCTCTGATGAATAGCATAGCCAGGATGCGATGCAAGCCCTGGATAATATACTTGTTCAACTAGTGGATTAGCATCTAAAAATAATGCAATTTTCTGTGCAGATTCACTAGAACGACTAAAGCGTACATCCGTTGTTTTCATATTTTGAAGTAAAGTAAAGGAATCCTGTACACCTAAAATATTACCAAATGAATTTTGAATAAAGTATAAGTCGTTGCCTAACTGATCGTCAGCAGTGACAGTTAATCCAGCAATAATATCCGAGTGTCCCGATAAAAACTTCGTGGCACTGTGAATGACAACATCTACACCTAAATCTAGTGGTCGTTGGTGCAAAGGAGTCATAAATGTATTATCTAAAAATGTTAAACATTTATGTTGTTTCGCCAGAGCTACTACACCCCGAATATCTGTTATACCAAGTGTTGGGTTGGAAGGTGTTTCCATATACAATAACTTTGTCGTAGGTGTAATTGCTGCCTCCACCGCTGCTAAATCCGTAAAATCAACAAAGGAATGTGAAATGCCGAAACGCGGCAACACTTTTGACACGAAGCGGTACGTTCCTCCATAAACATCCTCGGTTATAACGATGTGATCGCCTTGTGATAGTAACATTAACGCTGCAGAAACTGCTGCAATACCAGAGGCAAAGGCATGTGCGCGAACGCCACCCTCAAGCTCTGCGACAGCTTTTTCTAAAGCATCACGTGTAGGATTACCAGAACGAGCGTAATCGAATTCACCGAACGCATCGATACTTTCTTGGTGAAATGTTGAGGATACATACAGTGGTACATTAACTGCACCTTTTTTATTTTCATAACCATCACGCACACCTGCATGGATAAGTGCTGTTTCGATATGTTGTGTCATGCTCAAGCCTCTTTTCTAAGGATTTCAAATACTTGCTTCAAATCCGCAATTAAGTCCTCGGCTTCTTCAATGCCAACTGAGAAACGGAGTAAACGGTCACAAACACCACGTTCAACACGCTCTTCATACGGCATATCTGCATGTGTTTGAGTTGCTGGGTATGTAATAAAACTTTCTACACCGCCAAGGCTTTCCGCAAAGGTAATTAATTTAATATTGCGTAGGAATACATCAATCCATTCAGCCTTTTGCAGACGGAATGACAACATACCCCCTTTACCCGTATAAAGCACATCGGTCACTAGTTCTTCTTCCTCTAAATAAGCTGCAATGGCTTTGGCGTTTGTGTCATGTTGTTTTAAGCGAAGGTGCATAGTTTTTAGACCACGAATTAGTAACCAGGAATCCATTGCACCCAGCACCATTCCGCTACCATTATGAATAAAGCCTATACGTTCAGATAACTCAGCACCCTTTGCTACTACTAGGCCAGCTAGCACATCATTATGGCCACCGATATATTTAGTTGCTGAATGTAGTACTATATCTGCCCCTAATTCAATTGGTCGTTGGAAATAGGGTGTGTAAAAAGTGTTATCGACAATTAACCAAGCTCCATGCTTATGTGCAAGCTCCGCATACACTTTCAAATCAAATTCCTGCATAAGCGGGTTTGTTGGTGTTTCAATGAAAATGGCACGTGTATGGTCATTTATCAATGCTTCTACCTGCTCAACAGAGTCAAATTTGGAATAAACAGGTTTAATATTGTATGTTTCTTTGAAGAAGTTAAAAAGACGATATGTACCACCATATAAATCATCAGGTACTATTAATTCCTCACCAGGTTTGAATAGAGAAAGTACGAGTTGGATGGCCGCCATGCCTGAGCTACAGGCAAAGCCCATGTCGCCTCCCTCTAAATCCGCTATCCCTGCTTCTAAAATGGCACGCGTTGGATTTTTTGTACGTGCATAGTCAAAACCTGTAGATTCACCGATACCTGTATGTTTGTAAGCTGTCGATAAATGAATTGGAGGACTCACAGCACCTGTTGTTGGATCACTTAAATTCCCTAATTGTACTAGCTTTGTTTCAATACTTCTGTTGTTTGTCATGTCGTCACTCTTTTCCTTATCATAATAATAGAAAAGGTCCGCGTATCACCAATGGACCTAGGTTCTTATTGGATAATTTGATTACGTATATAGTATTCTCTATAATTGTTATCAATTTACCATGTAAACTTCGGTAGGACAAGATGATTTCAGAAAATTTGATAGATTATTGTGTTAAAATCTTGTCGGAATAGTAGGGGTTGTATTTTTTACAAGACACAGACAGGGAAGGGACGTTGGGACAATAAGATAAAAATAAAAAGCAATTGCTTGTAACTAAGCAATTGCTTTCTATTTTACATTTGTTCTTTTTTTAATAAATCGCGTATTTCTTTTAGAAGCTCTTCTTTTGCATCCAGCGCAGGAACTGGTTCTTCTACAATAGCCTCTTCTTTTTTATTAGAAAGCTTCGTCATGATTCTTAAGGCTATAAAAATCGCAAATGCAATAATTAAAAAGTCAATAATAGACTGTAAAAACACACCTAATTGAATTTGTGCCTCACCTGAGCCGTAAACAAAGCTCTTCGTTAAATCAATGCCACCTGTTAATACACCGACTAATGGCATAATGATATTTTCTACTAAGGAGGTAACAATTTTACCGAAGGCCCCACCGATAACAACAGCTACTGCTAAATCGACAATATTGCCTTTCATAGCAAATTCCTTAAAGTCTTTCCACATAAAATATTTCCTCCTATATTTAACCAATTAACAACAATCAAATTGTATTTTACTATATTTTGCACTATAAATTCAACTATATTCATAGGGAAAACAAAATAGCTAAAAAATGTCTACATATAAACGGTAAATTTGGTAATATAGAAGAAGATAACGAATGATTAGGTGTGACATATGGCGAAAAAAAAACAGAAAAAACCATTGCTATCACCGGCTGTGAAAATGGGGATGATTGCATTATTAGTACCCATTGCAATAACAGTGTATGTTCTCGCTTTTTTTGCGTGGAAAGAACTACAAACATTACCGATTTTTGAAAAGCTTGCACAGCAGAAGGCGATAGAAGAAATTCAACAAAATTTTGATATAAAAATACCTGAGCAATATATTCCCATCTATATTGCTGCAGAGGAGAAATATGGTGTGCCATGGACATTGTTGGCGGCACATCATCGCATCGAAACGCGCTTCTCCTCTATGAAATCCCTTGTTTCTCCAGCTGGGGCAGAAGGGCATATGCAGTTTATGCCTTGTACCTTTGTAGGTTGGAAACATCCAACATGCTCTGGGTTAGGCAAAGGCGAAATTGCTAAGTCTGAACTAATGAACCCTGCTGCCATTCAAAAATATGGTGGGTATGGGGTAGATGCGAATGGAGATGGGGTAGCAGACCCATATGATATTGAAGATGCGGTGTACAGTGCAGCCAATTATTTATCGAAGTACGGTGCAGCTAAAGGGGACGTAAAGCGTGCCGTGTTTAACTATAATCATAGTGACGAGTATGTTGAAAACGTTTTGCATTATTATAAATTATATAATAACTACCATGATGAGTTAAAAGCCGCAGTTCTTATAAATACGGAGCATTAAAAGTCAATATTTAATGAAGAAAATAAGACTGAATCCAGTTTTGGATTCAGTCTTTGTTTTGTTAAATGGAATTGCCTAGCTTTTCGACATGACTTGAGCCAAATACTTGTGCCTAATGGATTTGGCTTATGATATAATTCATTGTTATTTATGGGTCATATTAATATGTATCCCTATCCTAAAGATGAAAGGTGTAAAAGTAATTCTTCTTTAGTAATTTTTTAAAAAAACTTTTGTCACGCGACTTAAATAGGCGTTGAAAAAAATAATGTTTTGTGGTAAATTTATTAGATAGACATTGTATAATTATAATTTTGCGTATTATCCCTACTTTAATTATACGATACAATCTATTCGTTAGTCAACTCTTATATTTATTTTTTTACAGTGAAAAGAGAAATGGAAATCATTCAGGAGAGCTTTAACAGATTGGAGGAAGGAGCTACCCAGCGCAGGAACGAAAACGAGTCTTAGCATTGGAAACGAGATTTTACAGCAGGTACTGAGCAAAAGTACCGACATGACAAACAATTTGTACAAATTGTAGCAACCATTCAACAGAAGCAAAAATCGGAGTCATCCGTCATGATTGAGGGAGCTTCTCATTGTTTTGGGCGCAGTTGACAGCGGCAAGGTTGGTGCCTTACAACAATGCACTTATTTTAACATAGAAAGTAGGACTGATTATATGTCTGAGAAAACCAATGCTATGCAAAAAAAACCACCATATGGCATGATTGCCATTTTATTTATCGGGGCCTTTGTTGCAATATTGAATGAAACATTACTAAATGTTGCCCTTCCATCTATTATGGAAGAATTCGATGTGAATGCAACTACGGTTCAATGGCTTTCGACAGGTTATATGCTTATTAATGGTATTTTAATACCCGCGAGTGCATTCTTCATTCAGCGCTTTACTGATAAAAAATTATTTATTACAGCAATGTTATTGTTTACATTGGGAACACTCCTGGCCAGTATTGCACCTGCCTTTGGTGTGTTATTAGGGGCACGAATGATTCAAGCTTCAGGCTCCGCGATTATGATGCCATTATTAATGAATGTCATGCTTACCGCTTTTCCAGTCGAAAAAAGAGGGACAGCAATGGGGATGTTTGGTCTTGTGATGATTACAGCTCCAGCGATTGGACCGACTCTTTCTGGATGGTTGATTGAGCATTATAGTTGGAGAATGTTATTTGATCTTGTCCTGCCAATTGCCGTTGTAACCTTAATTTTTGCAGTCTTTAAATTAAAAGATGTAACACCACAACGTGCTATTAAGCTTGATTTCATGTCTCTCGTTTTATCAAGCATAGGATTTGGTGGTTTGTTGTATGGCTTTAGTTCAGCAGGGGAAAAAGGTTGGGATAGTCCACTCGTGTACGGTACGATTATTATTGGTGCACTTGCTTTAATTAGCTTTATAGTGCGTCAACTACGGATGGATGATCCCATGCTTGAGTTCCGTATCTACAAGTATCCAATGTTTGCCTTGTCATCGGCCATTTCAATCGTGATTGCGGTCGCCATGTTTTCGGCGATGATTTTAATGCCCATCTATGTACAAACCATTCGTGGAATTTCACCAATGGAATCGGGCTTATTAATGCTTCCGGGAGCGATTGTTATGGGGATCATGTCGCCCATTACAGGAAAACTCTTTGATAAGTATGGGGCAAGAATTTTGGCGGTGAGTGGGTTGACCATTACCGTTGTAACCTCTTATTACTTTAGCAAAATTGGTATGAATACGGCTTATTCTACCCTTGTGCTGCTGTATACTTTTCGTATGTTTGGGATGTCAATGGTCATGATGCCAGTAATGACAAATGGTTTGAATCAGCTACCAGCGATAAATAATCCACACGGTACAGCTATGAACAATACACTGCAACAAGTATCTGGTGCTATTGGTTCCGCGTTGTTGATTACCGTAATGAACAACCGAACGACCGTAAAAGCTGAGGAATTAGCTGCTGACGCAATGGCCAATCTGAGTGCAAATGCAGCTCAACCTTCAGCACAGGCTACAGCTGAATTACAACAACAAATTATGAATGAAGCGATGTTACATGGTATTAATTTTACCTTTTTCATTTCTACATTGATTGCGGTTATAGCACTTATTCTTGCTTTCTTTATTAAAAGAGTAAAACCTAATCATGAAGATAAGACCGATGAAGAGGCTGTTGTTAAACCTTTAGATATTGATACAGAGTGACAACTCAAGGGAACTGCCTTTATTATTTCATGAGATGTGTAAACTCCTGCATTTTTTACGGATGACATAACCATAGTATCGGCTATGAATTTTAAAAAGTGCAAAACAAAGACTGAATCCAATATTGGATTCAGTCTTAATTTTCTTTATTAAAATGTTAATGTTCATTTTTAATAAAATAAAAAGGGTAGCTCTTTATTTTGCATAATTACGTTGCTTTACGCATAGTTTTTAAAATAATGCTTACGATAAAGATAAGAACAATCGCCCCAATTAATGCTGGAAATACGTAAAAATCACTGACTTTCCAACCCCAGTTACCAAGAACCATACTACCAATCCAAGAACCGACAATCCCTGCAATAATATTACCAATGATGCCGCCTGGTACATCTTTACCTAAAATGACGCCAGCTAACCAACCTAATATTCCTCCGATGATTAAAAACCAAATGAAACTTATCATAATTATTCATCTCCTCAAAATTTAAGATATAAAATGGCGATTACTTAGTTATATCCTTTCTGGAGAATAATAAACATAAATAGGCTACTTTTTTGATTTTAGTTCCTCTTCATTCACGAAAATAATTAAGGTTAATGGCCTTCAGGATTATATTATTTAATGACTTTTGCGCCTAATGTCTGCTCAAAATGACGCAGTGCCCAGTCGTGACCTGCCGCATCAAAACTTGCAACGCCTTGTGCATAAATAACAGTCGAAATACCAAGATTATAAGCATCAACAGCTGTGTGCAAAATACAAATATCTGTACAAACACCCACTAAATGAATTTCGTCAATGCCACGTTCTTTTAATAAAATCGCTAAATTTGTACCAGCAAAGGCACTATAACGAGTTTTATCGAGCCAAAATACTTGCTCTTTATGCATTTGATAGACTTTACCAACTTGACCATATAAATTGCGTCCATTCGTGCCGCGAATATTATGTGGAGGGAAAAGTTTAGTTTCAGGATGATAAGGATCGTTTACTTCATGTAAATCATTCGCAAAAACAACGAATTCATTTTCATCAATAAATTGTTCAATTAATGCGGAAATTTTTTCGTCTAAAGCTTGCCCAGGTTCTCCGCACGTTAGTTTTCCATCCGTTGCTACAAAATCATGCGTATAATCGATTACAAGTAGCGCTTTTTTCAATTTCCACACACTCCTTTTGGTGTAAATTTACTTTTATCATGCCATATCTGGATTGGTTTGTCAGAAAAATAGTTATATTTTAATATTAAGAATAGTTTGAAAATTGAATTGTGTGCGAGTATAATGTGAAAAAAGGCGAGGTGATATGTATGAATATGGCTGTTATGAAACGTTTAGATCGTCAAGGTCTTCTAATCGCATCTTTGCATATGCTTGTAATGCTAAACTTAGCAGTAGAATTTTTATTTGTCTCGTAGTCTCGTAAAAATATAATAGAAAGGTGAGTTCAATGCTCGTCCAATACTAAAACAACCGTGAAGGCAATTTCGTCGTAGTCCACGGTTGTTTTTTGTTGTCGTGACTAAACTTTTTTATTTTCAATATTTTATATCATAGATAGCAATAGAATGCATTTGAATGTTTAATGGTGCGCAACAAATGCTATGTATGGTAAGCCTTTTAGACAATTTTTCATTAAAAAGGAATTTTTCTTGTGAAAATCAAATACATAGAACATATAAAGGAGTGATAGGATGACAAGGAGATTTGAACGTGTGTTTCATCGCCTAGAATGTCCATTTGCCTGGCTGGACTTAGATGCACTGGATGACAATATAGCGACTGTGCAGCAAGCATGTGGACAGAAAAAAATTCGTATTGCGACTAAATCGATTCGTTCATTAGAGGTGCTACGTTATATACAACACAACCTCTCAAATATTGGAGGTTTTATGACATTTACAGCGGCAGAAACGATTTTCTTACTAGAACACCAATTTGATGATTTATTGCTTGGCTATCCAGTAATGGAGGAATTAGCTGTTCGTCAATTGTTACAGTTCGTGAAAGAGGGCAAGACTGTCACGTTTATGGTGGATAAACAAGAACATGTTGCGTTTTTGGAGCAACTAGGTGCAGAGCTTGATGTACGTGTGCCGATTTGTATTGATATCAATTTGTCGAATGATTTTAAGGTCCTTTATTTTGGTACGAAACGGTCATCCCTTCATTCGTTGGAGTCCATCACCCCATTTTTACAATTTATAAAAAATCTATCGTATATTGACGTTGTTGGCGCTATGGGCTATGAAGCTCAAATAGCTGGAGTCGGTAATCGACCGACTAATGCTGTGAAAGGAAAAATAATAGAAGTCATGCAGAAGCAAGCGAAAAAGCAAGTAACCCAGTTTCGTAGACTAGCAATTGCTCATATAAAAGCATATTTTCCTCATCTGTGTTTTGTGAATGGTGGTGGTTCAGGCAGTATGACATATACTGCTCAACAAAAAGAAGTGACGGAAATTACGGTTGGTTCAGCATTTTATGCACCAGCACTTTTCGATCAGTTTACACATTTACAACTCTCAAAGGCAGCAGGGTTTGCGCTGAGAGTAACTCGAAAACCTCAAAAAAATATTGTGGTCTGTCATGGTGGTGGGTATACGGCTTCTGGTGCAATTGCTGCGGACCGCTTGCCAACGTTTTATGAACCAAACTATTTTTCATATCTAAACTTAGAAGGTGCAGGAGAAGTTCAAACACCAGTAAAGATAAAAGGAAAAACAGTAAATATAGGGGACACCATGTATTTTCGACATGCGAAAGCAGGTGAGCTTTGTGAACGATTCTTAGTATTGCATGTCATAAGAGAGGACAAGTATATAGGAACTTATGCAACATATAGGGGGGAAGGACAATGTTTTCTGTAGGCAAATGGAAAAATGGTGAAAAGTGGACGAATTGGGCTGGCAATATCATTTCTTACCCAAGCGAGATGTATTTACCTCGTTCTATCGAAGAGGTGGTAAACGTGGTAAGTCATGCGCGAGATACGACAAAAACAATACGTGTAACAGGGGCGGCTCATTCTTTTAGCGCTGTTGCGATGCCGGAGCATATTGCACTTTCTTTACATAACATGCGCGGTCTAATAGCTGTCAACTCAGAAAAGCAAGAGGCAACATTTTGGGCTGGAACTTATTTATATGAAATGGGACCACTGCTTGCAAAACATGGCTTTGCATTAATGAATATGGGCGATATTCAAGAGCAAACAATTGCCGGTGCGATATCTACTGGTACACACGGAACAGGTGTTACGCTAGGTTCTTTATCGTCCACTGTAACGGCATGGGGCTTTGTAGATGGCACTGGTACTTACAGAGAGCACCTAAGGGGAACAGACGCATTATCTGAGGCAATTCACGTATCACTAGGGATGCTGGGTGTACTTGTAAAAGTAACGATGCAAGTGATGCCTCTTTATAGCTTACATTATGTCGGAACACGGGAGACATTCACGAAAGGACTTGCGTCATATCGTGAGGATATTCGCCAGCATCGGCATGTGGAGTGGTTTTATTTCCCTAGTAGTGAAACGATTCAGGTAAAGCGTATGAATGCCATGGCACCTGTCTATCAAAGTGAATGGAGTAAGTGTGTGGAAACATTAAAGCTTCAAATAGTTGAAAATGGTGCGTTCTTTGCTATTTCAGAGCTGTGCAAATGGAAGCCATCATTAAGTGGTGCGATGAGTAGATTGGCTGCAGCAAATGTTATTGAGGGTGAAAAAGTTGGGATAAGCTATGAAATTTATCCTTCGCCACGTAGTGTAAAGTTCCAAGAAAGTGAATACGCCATTCCCTTAACACAATTTGAAGCATGTATGGAAGAAATTCATGAGACATTTAAAAAAGGTCATCTAAACGTCCATTTTCCATTAGAATGTCGCACAACTGCGGGTGAAGCGGGATATTTAAGTCCAACACAAGGGCAAGAATCGGCTTTTATCGCATTCCACATGTATAAAGGAATGTCAGAAGAGCCTTATTTTAAATGGGTGCATACATTGATGCAAAAATATAAAGGTAGACCGCATTGGGGAAAACAAAGTCATTTAACAGCTGAACATGTGCACGGCTTGTATCCAGCTATTGATAAGTTCTTAGAAGTCCGAGCCCTGTACGATCCAGATGATGTTTTTTTCACAGGTTATCTAAAAAAGTTATTCGTTTTGTAAAAATTGGTATTTAATTAAAATTAGAAATTTTACGCGCTGAGTAGCAAGATAGTCTAAGAAAATAGCAAAAATATTAGAACGTTTTTCAAATTTAAACTATGTAAATATTGTTTATTATAAAAAAATTTAAATTTGAACGAAATGTCAAAATATTTATCAAAGCGAGATAAAAGTGATGCTTAATCAGCATGAAAACGATTTCAAATTTTATGGAGTATTTTAATTGTTTAAACAATTCAAAAAATACTGTTGACGTGGCCCTCTTATTCGTACTATGATAACAACAATTTAATACGTTCGTTACAGTAGTTAGTTGCATTTACTGCAATTAACTTACACACAAAAACAAAATAGACAGAACATTTTGTATATAGCAACGAACATAGCAATGGATAGCAATAAATGAGGGGCGTTTAAAATGAGAAGTGACATGATTAAAGTAGGCGTAGATCGTGCGCCACATCGAAGTCTTTTATATGCAACAGGCAAAGTAAAAGCAAAAGATTTAGGCAAACCATTTATTGGGGTTTGTAACTCTTATATCGACATTATTCCAGGTCACGTTCATTTACGTACATTTGCTGATGTTGTCAAAGAAGCCATAATCGAAGCGGGCGGAATTCCGTTCGAATTTAATACGATTGGTGTAGATGATGGAATTGCAATGGGACATATTGGTATGCGTTATTCCTTACCGAGTCGTGAAATAATCGCAGATTCTGCTGAGACAGTTATTAATGCACACTGGTTTGATGGCGTATTCTACATTCCAAACTGTGACAAAATCACACCAGGAATGTTAATGGCAGCAGTTCGTACAAACGTACCGTCGATTTTTGTATCAGGCGGTCCAATGGAGGCTGGTACATCTGCTACAGGAAAACAACTTTCTCTAACATCTGTGTTTGAAGGTGTAGGAGCTCACAAATCAGGCAAAATGTCATCAGAAGAGCTGTTAGATATTGAAAACAATGCGTGTCCAACATGCGGATCCTGTTCAGGAATGTTTACTGCAAATTCCATGAACTGCTTGATGGAAATGCTAGGCGTAGCGCTTCCAGGTAACGGTACAATCGTAGCCACATCTGATGAGCGTCATAAGCTTATTAAAGAAGCTGCAAAACAATTAGTCCGTTTGATTGAAGAAGACATTAAGCCACGTGACATCATTACAAAAGAAGCAATCGATGATGCATTTGCACTTGATATGGCGATGGGCGGTTCTACAAACACTGTGCTTCATACATTAGCAATCGCAAATGAAGCAGAAATAGACTATAACATCGAAGATATTAATAAAGTTGCAGAGCGTGTACCATATTTAGCGAAAATTATGCCTGCTTCGGATATATCAATGGATGATATTAATAAAGCTGGTGGCGTGAGTGCCATTATAAACGAATTAGTATCCATTCCTGGCGCAATTCATCCAAATCGTCCAACTGTTGCAGGTGTAACGATGGGTGAACTTGTAAAGGATTATCACATTACTAATGATCAAGTTATTCGTACAAAAGATAACCCCTATAGCCCAGTTGGTGGTTTATCGGTATTATTCGGTAATATCGCACCAAATGGTTCTGTAATCAAAGTAGGTGCTGTAGATCCTTCTATTAAAGTGTTTAAGGGTGAAGCAATTGTTTTTGATTCACAAGAGGCAGCGCAAGAAAATATTGATAACGGCACAGTAAAGGAAGGCCATGTAGTCGTCATTCGCTATGAAGGACCTAAAGGTGGCCCGGGGATGCCTGAAATGCTTGCACCAACGTCTGCTATTCAAGGTCGTGGTTTAGGAACTAAGGTTGCATTGATTACCGACGGACGTTTCTCAGGTGCATCTCGCGGTATTTCAATTGGTCATATTTCACCAGAAGCAGCAGAGGGCGGTCCAATCGCTTTAGTGGAGAATGGTGACATCATTACAATTGATCTACCAAATCGCACGATTAACTTAGAAGTTTCAGAGGAAGTATTAGCTGAACGTCTTGAAAAATTGCCAGTATTTGAACCAAAAATCAAACGTGGCTGGTTAGCAAGATATTCGAAATTAGTCACAAGCGCCTCTACAGGTGGCGTCATGAAAATTTAAAAATATATATGTAAAAACGTTGATGAGGTTAAAGGGTTTAGAGCCTTGTATCTACCAGAGAGCCGGTCGTGCTGGAAGCCGGCGATACAACTAAATCCGACATCCCCTCGGAGTGAGCTATTAAACGCGTTTCGCCATTAGATAGCTCCGGGCATAATCGAAGTGCTCGTTATTAATGAATAAATGGTTTATGACACCGTATTGGATGTAAGTTTACTTGCATGGGTTCATAAATGCTTTCTTTTATTCGCGAGGTAGCAATTTTATTGCTATAAACAAGGGTGGTACCATGAAAAGTCTTTTTCATCCCTACGTAAGGTAGTTCTTTGCGTGTGGAGAAAAGGGCTTTTTATTATTTTTCACGATATTAAAATAGTTTTTCGCTATTTTAACTACTTGAAGGAGGCTTATTTTGATGAGTGCGAATGTTTCTATCAATGAAAAAGAAGAATTAGTAACAACAGCAGAAGCAGAAGCTGAAGCTAAAAAAACTTTTCAACCGAAAGATGGTGCAGACGTTTTAGTACAGTCGTTGCATGATCAGGGTGTCGAGATTATTTTTGGCTATCCCGGTGGTGCAGTACTTCAAATTTATGATGCGATGTACAAAAACCCAATTCGCCATATTTTAACAAGACATGAACAAGGCGCAATTCATGCAGCAGAAGGGTATGCGCGTGTATCCAATAAACCAGGTGTTGTGATTGCCACAAGTGGACCTGGAGCCACGAACTTGGTAACTGGTATTGCCGATGCGATGATTGATTCCATTCCACTTGTTATTTTCACAGGTCAAGTGGCCACTTCAGTTATTGGTACCGATGCCTTTCAAGAAGCTGACATTATGGGGATTACGACACCAATTACCAAACACAACTATCAAGTGCAAGATGTAAATGACATTCCACGTATCGTCCAAGAAGCATTCCATATTGCGAATACAGGACGGAAAGGTCCGGTAGTTGTTGACTTCCCGAAAAATGTCTCTCAAATGCTATTTGATGAGGAAAACCCGCCTAAAGCACCGGAAGAAATATATTTACCTGGCTACCAACCAACTTACAAACCGAATTATTTGCAAGTTCAAAAGGCAATTCAAGCAATTTCTTTAGCAAAGAAGCCGGTTATCTTAGCTGGGGCAGGTGTACTTTTTGCTGATGCCCGTGAAGAATTAACGACTTTTGCTGAAAAATATCGTATCCCGGTAACCAATACATTACTAGGTCTTGGATCATTCCACGGGGAGCATGAATTATTTATCGGTATGGCAGGCATGCATGGTACAGCGACGGCTAATATTGCTATTACAAAATCGGATTTACTCCTAAATATTGGTGCGCGTTTTGATGATCGTTTAACGGGCAACTTAGCAACATTTGCGCCAAATGCAACGATTATCCACATCGATATCGACCCTGCTGAAATTGGCAAAAACGTTCCGACAGATATTCCAATCGTAGCTGATGCCAAGGAAGCATTAAAATCATTATTGAAAAAAGATTTTGAAGGACCAGATACAGCTGATTGGTTGAACTTATTAGAAAATCATGCCAACGAAAATCCACTTTGGTATTCCAAAGCAGCAAGTGATACAGAAGTGTTACCGCAAGAAGCACTAGAGCTTGTGCATCGAATTACGGAAGGTGAAGCGATTGTTACAACAGACGTTGGTCAGCACCAAATGTGGGCTGCTCAATATTATCGCTTAAACAATGATCATGGATGGGTAACGTCTGGTGGACTAGGTACGATGGGCTTCGGCTTCCCAGCTGCAATTGGCGCCCAATTTGCGAAGCCAGACAAAAAAGTTGTTGCAATTGTAGGAGATGCAGGTTTCCAAATGACTGCGCAAGAACTCTCGCTATTAAAAGAATTCAACTTACCAGTAAAAATTGTGATTTTAAATAACAGTTGCCTAGGGATGGTACGTCAGTGGCAAGAAACCTTTTATGAGGAACGTTATTCATCTTCACTTATGCCGATTCAACCGGATTTTGTGAAGTTAGCGGATGCATATGGCATTAAAGGCTATCTTATTAACACAATTGACGAAGCAGAAAGTATCTTCCGTGAAGCTCTTCTTTCTGATGAGCCAGCATTAATCGATTGTCGCGTAAAACAGCTTGAGTGCGTCTATCCAATGGTTGCACCAGGCAAAGGCTTACATGAAATGATTGGGGTGAAAAAGAAGTGAAACGAGTAATTACAGTAACGGTGATTAACCAAAGCGGTGTACTAAATCGTGTAACGGGCTTACTTATGAAACGTCAATTCAATATTGAATCGATTACAGTTGGTCATACTGAACAGCCAAACTTCTCAAAAATGACATTTGTTGTACATGTAGAAGACGAAAGCAAAATTGAACAACTTGTCAAGCAATTATCGAAGCAAATTGACGTGTTAAAGGTTAATGACATTACAGATAAAGCCATCGTGCTTCGTGAGCTTGCACTTGTGAAGGTTATTTCACCACCAAATTTACGACTTGAAATGAACTCGATTGTTGAGCCGTTCCGACCACAAATAATTGATACAGCGAAAAACGTTGTTACCTATCAAGTGGTAGGGCATCCTGAAAAAATTGATGCTTTCATCGAGTTAATTCGCCCATATGGCATTAAAGAGTTAACACGAACGGGTGCCACAGCATCGGTTCGTGAAACACAAAAAATTACGCATACGCAGCTCTCTATTTTAAAATAGTTTGCATATAAAATGAAAGTTTTGGATGTGTGTTTCCACAGATAAGTGGCACATGTCTAAAGCTGGACCAAAAAACAAACCCAAACTTAGGAGGAAACAAACAATGACTACAATGTACTATGAACAAAACATCAACGAGGACGTATTAAAAGGTAAAAAAATCGCTATCATCGGTTACGGTTCACAAGGTCATGCACATGCACTAAATCTTAAAGAATCAGGTTTCGATGTAGTAGTAGGTGTTCGTCCAGGCGGTTCTTTCGATGCAGCAAAAGCTGATGGAGTTGACGTAAAAACTGTAGCTGAGGCTGCACAAGAAGCGGATGTTATCCAAATCTTACTGCCAGATGAGCGTCAAAAAGCAGTTTATGAAGCTGAAATCGCACCATACCTAGAAGCTGGTAAAGCACTGATGTTTGCGCATGGTTTCAATATTCATTTCGGCCAAATTACACCACCAGCTGATGTAGACGTATTCTTAGTTGCACCGAAGGGTCCAGGCCACTTAGTTCGTCGTCAATTCCAACAAGGTGCTGGCGTACCAGGTCTATTTGCAATCCATCAAGATGCAACTGGTCAAGCAAAAGATTTAGCACTTGCTTATGGTAAAGGTATCGGCGCTTCTCGCGGTGGTTTACTTGAAACAACATTCAAAGAGGAAACTGAAACTGATTTATTCGGTGAGCAAGCAGTTCTTTGTGGTGGAGCAACACAATTAGTAAAAGCTGGTTTTGAAACACTAGTAGAAGCTGGCTACCAACCAGAACTTGCTTACTTCGAGACATTACACGAATTAAAACTAATTGTTGACCTAATGTTCGAAGGTGGTATGGCTACAATGCGTTACTCCGTATCTGATACAGCTGAGTGGGGTGACTATGTTGCAGGTCCACGCATCATCGACGATTCAGTAAAAGCGCGTATGAAAGATGTATTAACTGACATTCAAGATGGTACATTCGCGCGTCGTTGGATTCAAGAAAATGAAAACGGTCGTCCTGACTACACGAAATTCAAAGAAGCTGGTGCCAACCACCAAATCGAAGAAGTTGGTACTAAGCTACGTGCTATGATGCCATTCATCAACGAAGGAAAAGAAAAAGTAGTGAGAGAAGTGAGCGTTAGTGCGAAAAATTGATATTTTTGATACAACACTTCGCGACGGCGAGCAATCTGCTGGTATTAACTTAAATACCGCTGAGAAGATTGAAATTGCCAAGCAACTCGAACGTTTAGGGGTCACAATTATTGAAGCAGGTTTTCCTGCTTCATCACCTGGTGATTTCGATGCAGTTAACCGTATTGCAGGTACTGTCAAAAATTCCATCGTGACAGGACTAGCACGCTGTGTGCAAAAAGATATTGATACAACATGGGAAGCGATTAAGGTAGCAGAGCAACCACATATTCATATTTTTTTAGCAACATCGCCCATTCATATGGAGTACAAGTTAAAGAAATCACCACATCAAGTGGTGGAGCAAGCAGTGGAAGCTGTGAAATATGCCAAAAAATTCTTCCCACTTGTACAATGGTCTGCAGAAGATGCATTCCGTTCAGATCGTGAATTTTTAGTTCGTATTATGAATGAAGTCGTTGCGGCCGGTGCCACTACAATCAACGTGCCTGACACAGTTGGCTATGCATCTCCTCAGGAATATGGAGCATTGTTTAAATTTCTGCTCGAGAATGTGAAAGGCGCTGAAAATGTTAAATTTTCTGCACACTGCCATGACGATTTAGGCATGGCGACTGCTAATACCATCGCTGCCATCGAAAATGGTGCTACGCAAGTAGAAGGTACGATTAATGGTATCGGTGAGCGGGCTGGCAACGTTGCACTGGAAGAAATCGCGGTTGCCCTTCATATTCGGAAAGATATATATCCTGTGGAAACGGGCATTCATTTACAAGAAATTAAACGTACCTCTCAATTAGTAAGCAAATTAACAAATGTGGTTATTCAACCGAATAAAGCAATTGTTGGGAAAAATGCATTTGCCCACGAATCAGGTATTCACCAAGATGGCGTGCTAAAAAATCCTGAAACATACGAAATTATTTCACCAGCACTTATTGGTGAGGGGGAAGTCCCTCTTGTTCTCGGCAAACATTCAGGACGTGCTGCCTTCCGTGACCGTGCGGAAACAATGGGCTTTAATCTTTCAGACGACAAGCTAAATAAAGCATTTGCTGAATTTAAAAAGCTTGCAGATCGCAAAAAAGAGATTACAGAAGAAGATTTACTAACACTTCTGACAGAGCAACAAGTGCAAATTGAGGATGTGCCTCTGTTTGAATTGAAAATGGTTCAAGTACAATATGGAACAGAAAATATTCCAACTGCGACAGCAACAGTTGTCACGCCAGAAGGTAATGTGAAAAATGTTGTGGCTACTGGATCTGGTTCAGTGGAAGCTATTTTCAATACGCTTGAACAGCTCGTTCCAGGAGCCATTAATGTGATCGACTACCGTGTGAAATCTGTCGGTAAGGGCCGTGATGCACTGGGTGAAGCTGTTATTAATATTCGTTACGATGGAGTTTCAACGACTGGTCGAAACTCATCACAAGATGTGTTAGAAGCATCTGCGAAAGCTTATTTAAATGCCATTAACCGTCATTTAATTCAAGTAAGCCTTCGTGCACTACAAGTGAATTAATTGTACTTGCTTTATAAAAAGTCTCTCATCTGCAAAAAGTAGGTGAGAGTCTTTACTAAAATAGCGTAACCTTGATAGGCACTTACACTATAAAAAGAAAGGTGTTTTTACGATGGAGAAAAAAATTACAGTACTTCCTGGTGACGGAATTGGACCAGAGGTTGTGGCTTCTGCTGTACGAGTATTACAAGTAATTGGCAAACGTTTCAACCATACATTCCATTTAGGCTATGCAACAATCGGAGGCGCTGCCATCGACCAACACAATAACCCACTACCAGATGAAACAATTGAAATGTGTGAAGGAAGTGATGCCATTTTGCTTGGGGCTGTAGGTGGTCCAAAATGGGATAATAACCCACCTGAGTTACGCCCTGAAAAAGGATTATTACGTATTCGCAAGTACTTTGATTTATTCGCAAATTTACGTCCAGTAAAGGCGTTCCCGAGTTTACTAGATGCTTCACCATTAAAACGTGAAGTAGCCGAAAACGTAGATTTAATGATCGTACGTGAACTAACAGGTGGCGTATACTTCGGGGAACCACGTATGCGTACTGAAAATGGCGCAATTGATACAACAGTTTATTCAACAGCAGAAGTTGAACGTATTGTTGAAAATGCCTTTGAATTAGCACGTTTACGTGGAGGCAAATTATGCTCTGTCGATAAAGCAAACGTACTTGAAACAAGTCGCTTATGGCGTGAAGTTGTAGAAGCGAAGAAAAAAGAATATCCGGACGTGCAAGTAGAGCATAACTTAGTGGATTCTGTGGCTATGAAATTGATTACAAATCCAGGTCACTATGATGTTGTTGTCACTGAAAATATGTTTGGAGATATTTTAAGTGATGAAGCTTCCGTTATTACAGGTTCACTTGGCGTATTACCATCAGCTTCCATCCGTGGTGATAATTTTGGACTATACGAACCTGTTCATGGTTCAGCACCTGAGATTGCTGGCCAAGGCGTAGCAAATCCAGCCGCAACAATTCTTTCTGTGGCAATGATGCTACAATATTCATTTGGTCTTATAGAGGAAGCAGCAGAAATCGAACGAGCAGTAAGTGCTGTATTTGATGATGGATATTTCACTGCGGACCTTGCACGTGACGGTGGTCGCACGTTATCTACCAATGAATGGACAGATAAGGTGATTAATGAGATTGATACTAGCTTTGTATCAGAAAGTATTATGACAACATACATTTAAGAAATAGGTGAAGACAATGGGCAAAAATATAATTGAAAAGATTTGGGATAAACATGTTGTTTATCAGGAAGAGGGCAAACCGGACCTGTTATATATTGATCTTCATTTAATTCATGAAGTAACTTCTCCGCAAGCTTTCGAAGGTCTACGCATGAATGGTCGTAAAGTGCGTCGTCCTGATTTAAGCTTTGCAACGATGGATCACAATGTACCTACAAAAAATTTACCAACTATCAATGATCCGATTGCACGCAACCAAATTGAGACATTAGCAAAAAATGCTGCTGAATTTGATATTGAGCTTGCAGGTATGGGGCACCCCGACCAAGGGATTGTACACGTCATTGGACCAGAGCTAGGGTTAACACAGCCTGGTAAAACAATTGTTTGCGGTGATTCCCATACTTCTACTCATGGTGCTTTTGGTGCCATCGCATTCGGTATTGGTACATCAGAGGTAGAACATGTAATGTCTACACAAACATTGTGGCAAAACAAGCCGAAAACGATGGAAATTCGTGTAGAAGGAGAGCTACCTGTGGGCGTTGCTGCAAAAGATATTATTTTAGCGATTATCTCTAAATTTGGCATCGGCGTTGGCACAGGCTATATTGTGGAGTTCACTGGAGAGGCAATCCACAAACTATCAATGGAAGAACGTATGACAATTTGTAACATGTCCATTGAAGCAGGGGCAAAGGCAGGCCTTGTGTCGCCTGACCAAATTACCGTTGACTACATTCGAGATCGTCGCTATGCACCACAGGGCGAGAAATTTGAAGAAGCATCCACTTACTGGTTAAGTCTAGCATCTGATGTCGACGCAACGTATGATGAAGTGCGCATTATCAAAGCTGAAGAAATCGAGCCAATTATCACGTGGGGAACAAACCCTTCGATGGGCTCAGGTGTTTCTAAAAATGTGCCAATGCAAGCAGATTATCAGGATGAGTCCGATCAGGCTGCACTTCGCAAAGCACTTGCTTATATGGGCTTAGAAGAAGGGCAACCACTAACTTCAATCGATATCCAACACGTATTTATTGGTTCATGCACAAACTCACGTTTAAGTGATTTACGTGCAGCAGCAAGTATCATTCAAGGACGAAAAGTACATGGAAATGTAACAGCCATCGTTGTACCAGGATCTCATTCAACGAAAAAGCAAGCAGAGGCGGAAGGATTAGATAAAATCTTTACAGAAGCGGGTTTTGAATGGCGTGAATCAGGCTGTTCAATGTGCTTAGCCATGAATGATGATGTTGTACCTGCCGGTGAACGCTGTGCATCAACATCAAACCGTAACTTCGAAGGACGTCAAGGTACAGGTGCGAGAACACATTTAGTATCACCACAGATGGCAGCGGCTGCAGCGATTGCGGGTCATTTCGTGGATGTACGCGAATTCGTAAAGGAAACGGTGTAAGGGCCATTCACACGGAAAGGATGATTGAAAATGGAACCAATTAATATCGTAACTAGTGTCATTACACCACTAGATCGTAAAAATGTAGATACAGACCAAATTATTTCAAAAGAGTTTTTAAAGCGGATTGAGCGCACAGGTTTTGGTCAGTTTTTATTTTACCACTGGCGCTTCGATGCACAAGGAAATGAAAACAAAGACTTCGTATTAAATCAACCACAATTTAAAGACTCTAAAATATTAGTGGCGCAAGATAACTTTGGCTGTGGTTCTTCTCGTGAACATGCACCATGGGCCATCTTAGACTATGGATTTAATGTAGTCATTGCACCATCATTTGCAGATATTTTTCATAATAACTGCTTCAAAAATGGCATATTGCCTATCAAACTAACAGAAGCACAGTGTGATGAAATATTAGCAAAAGGTTTAGCAAAACCTTATAGCATGGCAGTAAATCTCGCAGCACAAACAGTAACAGGCGAAGATGGTCAGGTTTATAGCTTTAACATCGATTCTTATTACAAAGAAACGTTATTGAATGGCTGGGATGAAATTGCTCTAACTATTAAATATGAAGCACAAATTGCTGCATATGAAGCACAACGTGTAGCGTACTAATAGCAAAGGGAGTCGTCTCAGGAAACGTTTGAGATGGCTTCTTTCTTTGTTAGAAAGTGTACAATCTATAAAGATTGTGCGCTTTTTTTAGTACTCAATTCATAAAAATAAGCTTATTATATACGTAAAGGAGGAGAGAAATGGATACATTATTACAAGAAATAACAACTTGGCTCAAAACAATGGATGAACGGATAGTTATTGGCATTTCAGGACATGGTGCAGCTGGAAAAACAACATTTGCCAATAGGCTCGTAGACCAACTAAATCAACAACAAGTGAATTACATGAATACAGATCCTTATATTGTTAGTTCAAACATAAGAAATCAAGCAATAATCGACTATACATACCAAAATGAAAATCATCGTTATAAAATGACAGCTTGCCATCCATCCGCGCATCATTTACCTTCTTTAGAAAGAGATATTCGGATGCTTAGAGATGGCTTAAATCTATATACAATCGATACACATTATATGAAAAGCGAGTTACTTTCGTCACAAAAAAGCGTATCGATTGTAGAAGGGATGAGTGTTGCATTTGTGAATCCAGCTTTATTTGATTTGAAAATTTATTTCTATACCGATGGTGAAACAGAATTTATGAGAAGATCGAGTCGTGATATTGTTGAAAGGGGAATGGATATTAATTATTTAAGGCAGTCACACGAAGAACGTCGTATTCAGTATGAGGTCTTTATGCAGCCATACAGCCAGCATTTTGATATTATTATAAAAACTTCAGATGAAGCAATCACTCTAGAAAAAAATAAATTTACATTTAAATAATCATATGTTTATTATACTTTGGCTTACTGGTTGAACAACGTAAGTATTTTTAGACCGTTGCTTATCAAGATGCTTACAAACTTTCGAGGAAAGAGGTAGAAATATGATCACTGTTATTGGTAGTTTAAATATGGATTTAGCAGTAAAAATGGATGTTTTTCCAAAGCAGGGTGAAACAGTGCTTGGAGAACAATTTCAAACAATCCCAGGTGGCAAAGGGGCTAATCAGGCAGTTGCGGCGGCGCGATTAGGAAGTCAGGTAAATATGATAGGGTGTGTGGGTACAGATAGCTTTGGTGATACTTTACGTAACGTTTTACAACAAGAGCATATTCATACAGACACAATAACAACAGCTTCAGTACCCACTGGCATTGCCAATATTCTATTATACAATGACGATAATCGTATCATTGTGGTACCAGGTGCAAATTATGAATTGAGTCCCATACACATAGAGGCTGCAAAAAAGGTCATTCAGCAAAGTCAAATGGTAATCATGCAACTTGAGATTCCGAAAGAGACGACGGAATATGCATTAAAATTATGTAAAGAAGCGAATGTACCAGTATTGTTTAATCCCGCACCAGCGGCGAATTTTGACATGCGATGGATGGAGGAAATTACGTATATGACGCCAAATGAATCAGAATGTTTATTGTTATTTGGTGATGACTTTGACGAGGTACTGAAAAGATATCCAAATAAGTTAATCATCACACTGGGTAGTGATGGTGCGCGTTTTTTTGATGGGGAATATCCTATTCATATCCCAGGCTATATGACAAAAGTGGTGGATACTACAGGTGCTGGAGATACGTTTAATGGTGCATTAGCACATGCACTAGTAGAGGGTCAATCGTTGGATGAGGCAGTATATTTTGCGAATATAGCAGCGTCCTTATCAATTGAAAAATTTGGCGCACAAGGTGGCATGCCAACTCTTGGAGCCGTCTATGCACGCATGAGTGGCTGTGAAGAATAAAGAGTATTAGTCCCGATCTAACAAGTTTTTAAGATAAGGCTTTGTACAGCTCCCTGCATAGTTAGATACGAGTGTGATTGCATTACCAAAATTATATTATTAATATTATTTCTTTATATCTGGATAGGGAATAGTTATTGAGGAAGACGGTCATATATCATAAGTAATAATTACTATTTGTGACAACTGCAAATAAGTACAATATCCTTTTTTGTTATCTCTCCCTAGTACAATGTATAGGAATTATATTAGTTTCATTTATAATGGAACTATAGATATATAGGAAAAGAGGTTTTGGGGATGACGAATTTTGACAATATTCCA
Organism: Lysinibacillus parviboronicapiens; assembly: GCF_003049605.2. NCBI lineage: Bacteria > Bacillati > Bacillota > Bacilli > Caryophanales > Bacillaceae > Lysinibacillus > Lysinibacillus parviboronicapiens. The sequence goes on along the minus strand of NZ_CP073713.1, from coordinate 2,843,497 downwards.
CTTGAATATACAGCCTCAGCGAATAATATTTTGCCACAGCTTGTAGATTGTTTGCGTCAACTGCATGGCATTATTGTACAAAATACATATGTAAAAGATACGGCTAAACACTTAAACCGAATCATCCAAGATGCTAACAACCAAACAATGCTGCTAATTGTTGGCAAGGAGCGTGTCGGGAAAACAACACTTGTGAATGGGCTTCTTGGTCGCTCTGTTTTACCTGTAAATGATAAAAATCCTACAGGCGTTAATACATTTTTGCGATACGGCGAGCAAGAGGAAGTAAAGGCGTATTTCTTAGATGGCGTGGTGGCGGTATTTGATATGAGTAAATTAGAGTTACTCACAACCGGAGATACATTTGCATCACAAATTTTACGCGAGCATTTAGATTATTTAGAGGTCTATCTGAAGAATGACTTATTGAAATCTGTCACAATTATTGATTCTGTTTCATTAGAAGCAGGAAGTGGAGAAATGGCCTACTTCTCCGAGTCGCTTATCAACCGGGTCGACGAAATTTTTTGGGTTTTACGTTCGGGCTCAAAGGCTATCGATGCAGAGGTCTTATTAATTGATACATTAAAAAATAAAGGGGTCGAACCTCTTTGTGTGATTAATGGCATTGACACAAATGATAACTCCGAGGCATTTGTGTTGGCTGAGAAAGAACGTATCGGACAATTAATGAGTGATTTCATCGCAGTTTCTGCCACGGATGCTCTTGAAGCAAAACAAACTCAAAATGAAGAGTTATGGCAAAAGAGCCAATACGATAATCTGATTGCACAAATTCATCGTATTGCTGTAAATAGTGATAAGAAAACGTACGCCATTTTAATTCGCTTCTTGCAATGGCTGGAGCGATTCCGCTTCGAACTGACGGTTATTCCACAACGTGATCCATTCCAATCTGCTGTAGAAAACATTGAAAAATACGCCGGCGATACACAATATGAATTTTCACGTTACCAACGTGATTTAGCAATTGTACAAGAATATGAACAAGAGTATGAACAGGTTGCAAATGTCTTTAAAAAAGCTCAAACACTGTATCAACTGTTGCAAACTATCTCGCAAAATGATTATTTACAAGATGACATAGTAGAAAACTTTACGGAAAAGGCTATTAACTATCAACAAATGTTACGTGAATATCGAAATATGCATAGTGAATACATGCGTGAATATGAACGGTTGGATGCACAGCATAAAAAAATTCATGGAAAAGGGCTGATGAAAGCTATTTTTGGCCATCATACACAAAATGAATTTTTTAAGGAGCGTGTCAATAAGTTAAATGAACAGCAAGTGGTGTGCATTGCACAATTTGATAAGGTACAGGAAGCGGAAGCATCAATGCTTCAGGCAATCTATTCGATACAAAGCTATTTGATGGATTTAGCAAAAAAGCGTTTGGCACGTATAGAGCAAAAAGTACAAGAGCTCAATAATCAACGTGCTAAAGAAAAGCGTCAGTTAAAATTATATGCTGACAAATTAAATGAATTTTCATGTTTAATTGAAGCACAGGGTTATATAAAAGAGACAATACAGCCGTTTTTAATGGATGACAAACTTCCACTACGTGCTAAGGATCAAGAAATGCTTACAGAAACAATCAACAACATCATGGCCATTGATTTATCGAAGAACGGCTTACTTGCTCGAAGTCAAATGAATAATAAAATGGAAAACAAAGAAATACCTTTTGAGGTAAAAGAAAAATATCTGTTACATATCTTAGCTTTAACGGAAACAGATGTCATCTCAAACGATATACCAGAAATACCTCGAAAATTGGATATACAATATAATAATGAATGATAATCCATGAATAAAAAGATGTCCTAAAAGTATGATTTTTCTTTTAGGACATTTTTTTGTTTTATGCTGTTCTTCTTCGTTGTTGCGTTGTAGTTATGCGCAACGGTCAGTAGTATTCATCCAGTTTCTTCGTTGCCTAGATTTTCTAAAAACCTATCTTTTCATAGCTAACGCTACTCTTCAGATGGTTCCTCATAAAATTCTCCTTTTTTGAATCACTCTTAACAGTTATCTCCACAGGACGTATTTATCTGTGCTGTGAAAAGCACAGATTCCACTAACATGCTCAGATTCTACGGATACATTAAATTGCATTTTTAAAAATATGCATTGACTGAATATAAACGTTATATTATTATGTTTGTAAATAAACAAACATAATAATATTTTGTTTGTTTTTAGTCTTTCTTATTTTTAGTCGAACCGTTTAAGAAGTTGAGCATCCCATTTTGGTAAGAGCTTGAACCGAGCTTTATTAGTGGGCTCTACTGACTTCACTGAATGGATTAAAAAAGAATGGTTTTTCTAAAATTATAGAAATTCAATATGTATTAGGAGGTTATGGAAATGAAGAAAAATAATGGAAGTTTAGATAGGTTGAAAGCTAATCCAATGATTGCTTTTTTGATTCCTGTCATTTTCGCCAGTGTTTTACAATCATTGGGTCAGGTCTTTGGGATTATTGTTGTTGGTCAAACACTAGGCGTTGATGCACTCGCAGCCATTTCGGCATTTTTTCCAATATTATTTTTTCTTATATCCTTTGCCGTTGGCATTGGCTCAGGAAGCTCAATTCTGATTGGGCAAACGTATGGTGGGGGCAAGATATCCAAAATGAAAGAAGTAGTTGGCGTAACGCTAGCCTTTACAATGCTTGCTTCAGCCTTTGTTGCCATTCTTGGTAGCATGTTTACAGCTAATATTTTGAGATCGATGGGAACACCCGAGAATATACTACAAGAAAGTATAGAGTACGCTAGAATTTTGTTTGTGTCGTTACCCATTACTTTTATGTATATGACATATACCACTTTTCTGAGGGGGGTTGGAGATTCCAAAACGCCCTTGTACGCATTAGTTTTGAATACGGTTTTAAATATCACATTGTTGCCGCTTCTTATGTTTGGATGGCTAGAATTACCTGCGTTCGGGTTAAATGGTGCCGCATATGCTGCTGTATTCGCCAACTTCATAACCTTTGTATTCCTTATCGCGTACTTATACACAACAAAGCATGTGTTAAAACCTGATCGTACAATTTTGCGTTATCTCTATTTTAAAGGTCCGATAGTAAAAAAACTTTTGACATTAGCCATTCCTACAAGTATTAATATGGTGGCAATCGCTATGTCGGAAATAGCTGTCATTACATTTGTCAACGATTATGGTTCCAATGCTACTGCAGCGTACGGTATTGTCAATCAACTTGTAAGCTATATACAAATTCCGGCAATGAGTATTTCCATTGCGATTTCCGTATTTGTTGCCCAAGCCATTGGCGCTGGAAAAACTGCTACTATCCAACAGATAACAAAACTTGGGGTTAAGTTAAATTATCTACTTGGTGGCGGACTCATAGTAATTGTTTATCTCTTTGCTGAACCTATATTAAAAATATTTTTAACAAATGACGTAGCTATTGAAATGGCAAAAAGTCTTGTATTAATTTCGTTTTGGGGTTATGTACTGTTTGGTCATATGCAAGCTTTGTCTGCAACCATGCGCGCAACAGGCACGGTTTTGTGGCCAACTGTCTTTATGATTGCGAGTATTTGGCTAATTGAGGTACCGACTGCCTATTTCTTGTCGCATTATACCGAACTTGGTATTACAGGAATTTGGATTGCGTATCCTGTAGCGTTTATGGTCAATCTACTTGTGCAAGCTACTTATCATCATGTTGTTTGGAAAAAGAAATCTTTAAAGGCATTATTGGCGTAAGAATAGCTGTGGAGTGAGCCCATTCTTTATCAAAACTTTACATAGCATATTTAATACATGAAACAAAATATGGTATTTAAACGTATAGTAGATAAGGAGGGAATGTGATGATTCATATTAAAGGACACTACACGGATGCGAAGATTTACGCACAGACGCCGCTTCAAACAGCCATTGACCAAATACAGGCATTAACAAATCAAGCTTTTATGGCTGGGACGAAGGTACGTATTATGCCCGATTATCATGCAGGCAAAGGTTGTGTCATTGGCACAACAATCCAACTAAAAGACCGTGTCGTACCTAATCTGGTGGGGGTAGACGTTGGTTGTGGTGTTTTTGTCGCAGAAATTAAGGAGTCAAAGATCGATTTTGCAAAGCTCGATGCGACGATTCGAGAATTTGTTCCGAGCGGACAAGAGATTCATCAAGAAGTAGTACCTGCACGTAGTTTTGCTGAATTTGAGGGAAAACAATTCATCGCAAGTGGCTTAAAGGATGATTACACGAATTTATCCCTTGGTACGCTCGGTGGTGGTAATCATTTCATCGAACTTGCAAAGGATGATCTGGATACTCATTATTTATTAATCCATACAGGTTCTCGTTATGTTGGGGCAAAGATTGCTAATTGGCATCAAAAACGTGCCTATGAAACGTTACGTCGTGAGGATTTAACAGAAAAAATTAATGACTTCAAAAATCAGGGGCGTGCACAGGAAATTCAAGCGATGATTCAGGCTTATAAAGAGCAAAATCCGAAAGTATCAAAAGAGCTAGCCTATTTAGAAGGCGAGTATTTTAATGATTATATACATGATATGAAAATTGCCCAGCAATACGCGCGCATGAATCGTTGGACAATTGCCGAGACGATTGCTAAACACATGGGTTGGGATTTTACAGAAACGTTTGACACGATTCATAATTATATAGATACGGATACAATGACGCTACGAAAGGGAGCGGTGCGTGCCGATGCAGGAGAAAAACTTGTTATTCCAATGAATATGCGAGATGGCTCACTTATTTGTATGGGGAAAGGGAATGTTGAGTGGAATTGTTCTGCGCCACATGGAGCTGGACGTATGTACTCTCGTCGTGTCGCAAAACAAGCGCTGACTATGGATGATTTTAAAGAAACGATGCAGGGAATATGGACAACTTCTGTAAACGAAGAGACACTAGATGAAGCTCCAATGGCCTATAAGCCGATGAGTGAAATAACTTCAGTTATCGAAGATACAGTTGATATTTTAAAAATCATTAAACCTGTTTATAATTTCAAAGCGAGTGAAGCGGTGAAGCCGTATGAGCGAAGAACGTAAATTGTACGACGCAAGGCGTGAATGCCTTGCTAATCAGCAATTCAATAAAAGGCAAGTGTTATCATATCTAGATTGCCGTAAATGACAAGGCTTACCATAAGCATAATCGCTGTGGTAAGCCATTTGGGTTTGATGAATAAACTTCTTTCAAAAAGTAAAACACAAAATGATACTTTAGCGCTTAGTACTTACGCTTCAGTTGCAGGTGTAAAGGTACGTGTTGCTAATTCGCCATCTAACATGAAAATTGCATTTGAATCGTTTTCGATACGTTCAATTTTATGAATTAATGTATCGAAAGTAGATTCTTCTTCTACTTGCTCGTCAATAAACCATCTTAAAAATGCCATTGTTGCGTGTTCACGCTCGTCTAATGCAATATCAGAGAGGTTGTAAATGCGACGCGTGACCTCTTTTTCATGCTTCAGCGCAGATTTAAAAGTATTTAAAAGAGAATCAAAATTATTATCTGGACTTTCGAAACCATAGATAGTTGCACGGTAGCCCATATCACTTAAAAAATTATAAAATTTCATGGCATGGAAGCGCTCTTCTTCAGCCTGTACTAAAAAGAAATTGGCAAAACCGTCATAGGCCTCATCCGTACAGTATGCTGCCATTGCCAAATAGGCATGTGCAGAGTAAAATTCAAAGTTCATTTGATCATTCAGTGCTTTGTGTAGTTTTTCAGATAACATAAAAGTTTTCCTCCCTTAGTAGTAAATACCTTCTACTTACTCTTCTAGTATATAGTGAATATAGGCTGTCGTACAAAAAAAATTGTTTTTCATCGTAATCACTGCAAAAAACAATTGATATTGGTTCTCAATTAGAATATTTAGTCAAACTGATTTTTTAAGCGCCAAATAAGCTCTAACAGATTGGTAAATAAATTGATAAAATCCAGATAAAGATTTAATGCCATACCAATGACTGCCTCGTCTGACACATGATTATGCCGAATTTGGTTAAAGTCATACACCGTATAGATACTGAATAGTAGTACAGTGATTGCAGCGATGATAAGCCCAACCATATTACTGACAGGGACGAATATAAAAATAATGGAAAATACAAGTACCACCATCAACACAGTGAATAAATAGCTTCCCCAATTTGAAATATCTTTATTCATCAGCATGCCAATGAGTGCCAGTGCTATGAAGATGACAACGGTTGCGCCAAAAACAAGTAAAATGAATTGTTGCCCTAGTTGCCCAATGTAGAATTGTGTTGTCCAAAAAAGTAAAATACCCATTAAAAAGGGGATAGAATACATAATCGAATGAGCGAGCTTCATGCTTCGAACAAAGCAGGTAATAATAAGTAGGATAATACAAATAATTGATAAAGGCATTACCATTGCAGGGGGCAATTGAGTCGCAACAAGCATACCTACTACAGTCAAAACCCACATAAAGGTAAAGTGTTTGAGTATTTTATTTAACTTTTGATTTCGATTGGCATACGCCATTTTGCATGGTCCTTTCTTTTGTAAAATAACGTCATAGTATGTATACGAATGATGGTAAGAAAAGATTCTGAACGTACATTAGCTTTGTCAATGATGCATATAGAAAAACATTCGCCAAGACGATTTGTCGAGGCGAATGTTTTCACTATATAATTATGCATTTTTCTTTTGGTTTTTGATACCTACTAAGTAACCACCTAAAGCAATAGCAACTAGTACAACCCAGAAAGTGACCTTCCAAAGCGTTGAGTGTGGAAATTCGTGTGGAATCACACCTAGTTTTTCATGCGCTAATGTTAGTACAGCTAGCTTCACACCAACCCAACCAACAATTAAGAAGGCTGCTGTTTCAAGTGATGGGAATTTATCAAGGACGCGAACGAACCAACGTGCAGCAAATCGCATCATAATAACTCCGATAATACCGCCTAAGAACATGACACCGAACTGCCCAGCATTAATACCACCAATATCAAAATTACCTAAATGTGGTAGTGTAACCGCAATCGCAACTGCTGCTAGAATAGAATCGACAGCAAAGGCAATATCAGCAAGTTCGACTTTAACAACAGTCATCCAGAAGCCAGATTGTTTTTTCGGTTCCTTAATTTCTTCGGTTTCCTGAGAGGCTTTCCGAGAATCATAAATATGCTTAATGGACATGAATAATAAGTAAGCAGCTCCGATTGCTTGAATTTGCCAAAAGTTAACAAGTACAGTAATTAGGAATAATGCCGCAAAACGGAAAACAAAGGCACCAACTAAACCATATAATAATGCCTTTTGTTGTTGAGGTTTAGGTAAATGCTTTACCATTACTGCCATTACGACCGCATTATCTGCAGCTAACAAGCCTTCAAGAACGATTAATACGACAAGTACCCATGCGTATTCTAATAATATTGCTTCCAAATTTGTTTCCTCCTTTATGATTGGAAAAGAATAGAATATATTGCTTTCTACCAATTTTTTATTTTTTAGGCAAAAGAAAAAGACCCATGCCTAAAAAATAGGCAAAGGTCTTGCTAAGCAATTATCTGGCATTTTTCCAGATAAATATTTCGTACCTGTGACGATGCTTTCGGTACAAATAACATCTGTCTCTTAGACAAACATCTTTGTAATTGTTGCTAAAGCTGTCGGTACAGAAACCATCTATACAAAAGCGTAGATGGTTTTGCTATCACACCCGATGGCAAGTACCATGTAATGACGAATGTGAAACCAGATGTATCGCTCACATCTGCTAGCTACTCCCCCTTGACAAAATTGTCAAAAGCTATTCAGTTCTCTTACAAAGAATTATATCATGTGTGCAGTGAAAAGCAAAAGAAAATATAGCAATAAATTGAAAATATTTTTCCGAACAGTTCTAACAAATGATACTATTAAATGATAAGTGAAATTTACAACGTAGAGAGGAGACATACATGTATAAAAAATTTTTCTCATATTACAAACCACATAAACGATTGTTTGTCATCGACTTTTCGAGCGCGATTATTGTGGCCATTTTAGAACTGGCTTTTCCTTTAGCTGTTCAGTGGTTTATAGACGAGCTACTGCCAACAGGCAATTGGGGCACAATTGTCAACGTCAGTGTATTATTATTGCTGGTGTATGCACTGAGCACAGCCTTAAACTTTATCGTTAACTATCTTGGGCATAAACTCGGGATAAATATTGAAACGGATATGCGCCAAGAATTATTTAACCATGTGCAACGTCAGTCATTCCGTTTCTTCGATAATACCAAAACAGGTCATATTATGAGTCGTATTACCAACGATTTATTTGATATTGGCGAGTTTGCCCACCACGGGCCGGAAGATTTGTTTATTGCAGTCATGACGTTCCTTGGAGCTTTCGCTATTATGTTCAATGTGAATCCGACACTTGCACTGATTGCAGCCATCATGGTGCCATTTTTAACTTGGCTTGTTACTTTCAGTAATGTGAAAATGAACAAAGCATGGAAAACGATGTACGGTAAGATTGCCGATGTCAATGGTCGTGTGGAAGATAGTGTGTCTGGTATACGCGTTGTAAAATCATTTACAAATGAAGCATTTGAGATGGAGCGCTTTAAAGAACAAAATGGGCTATTCCGCTCAGCAAAATTATATGCTTATAAAATTATGTCAGGGACACACTCAAGTATTTATATGATGACGCGTTTATTAACCTTGGTAGTCCTTGTTGTCGGGGCTTGGTTAAGCTTTAATGGTAAATTATCTTACGGAGAGCTAGTAAGTTTTGTCTTGTATACAAATGTTCTCATCAAACCAATTGACAAAATTAGTGCATTACTAGAGCTTTACCCGAAAGGTATGGCAGGTTTTAAACGTTTCCGTGAGCTTGTGGAACAGGAACCTGAAGTGCAAGATCGAGAAGGTGCACAGACAGTCACACATTTATGTGGTGATATAGCATTTAAAGATGTACATTTTAATTACGACACGTCAAAATCGGTTTTAAATGATATTTCATTTGACGTTCGTGCTGGACAAACGATTGCTTTTGTTGGTCCATCAGGAGCAGGGAAAACGACGATTTGTTCTCTTATTCCGAGATTTTATGATGTCACTAGTGGGGCGATTACAATTGATGGTATGGATGTGCGTAATATGACACAAGCCTCATTGCGTGCACAAATTGGCATCGTGCAGCAGGATGTCTTTTTATTTACAGGTACTATTCGTGAAAATATTGCCTATGGTCGATTAGATGCAAGTGAAGAAGAAATTCAAGAAGCTGCAAAAAAAGCGCATTTACAGATGTTTATTGCAGAGCTTCCAGATGGCTATGATACACAAATCGGCGAGCGTGGTTTAAAATTATCGGGCGGTCAGAAGCAACGCCTGGCAATAGCCCGTATGTTTTTGAAAAATCCGCCAATATTAATTTTGGATGAAGCAACTTCAGCGTTGGACACAGAAACCGAAATGATTATTCAGCAGTCTTTAACAGAACTTGCAGCTAATCGGACAACGCTAATTATTGCGCATCGTCTTGCTACCATTCGTAATGCTGACCGTGTTCTTGTTGTGACACCAAATGGGATTGAAGAGGATGGTACTTATGATGAACTTGTTGCGCAAAACGGCATTTTTGCTAAGCTTCACCATATCCAGTTTCGAAAAGTGCAAGGACAACAAACCATGCAGGAATTTGTTGATATGACGTAATAAAACCTTGCCTGATAAAGAACAGATTTTGCGTCACTCCTGCTCAACAAACCAGACCCACAAGATTAAAAGAAGTGACTACTACTGGACAGTCTGTGGAAAGGGAAGCAAAAGTCAGCTACAACGACTCACCAAAAACAAGGGGTTTGGTAGATAGCCCCTTGTTTTCTAGTTGCAATCATTCATTGATCGTTTCGTCAAATGTTTTTCGTCCAGGATTCACTTTATTTACATGGACATCAATTTTGCTAATCGAATCAGATGTTAAATTGATTTTCCTATCTTTCTGTAATTTTTTCCATGTTTTCACATCTTCGCGATAGAGTGCTTCAGAAAGATTGTAAATATCAGTATTTTTTTTCAATGCTTCCTCATAGGTTGCTTTTATTTCCTTTTTGACTTCTTGTATTGTTTTCTTTCTGATTTGGTCCACTGATATTTTACCTTTAAAGCCATTAACGGTTACATCGTATTTGAGGTCTATCTCAAACGTCACCTGATCGTTCTTGACAATTGGATGAATGTCTACACCAATTTTTTTCAATGTTGTCGTTAAATAATCTCTTTCTTCACCATCTAATTTAAAGGTTAATTGTCCTCTTTTTGTTTTATTATTCATCCATTGCATACCTCTCGCAGCATCATCCTTAATAAAGCCTTTAAAACCATCTTTTGAAAGTATGCCAACACCTGTCAAGGCAGTTTCCTCGGAAGACTGGTCTGCAGTTTGCCAATTTTTATTTATGGTCACTAATGGGATACTCACTTCATGGCTTGGTTCATTCAACCCTATGATTAACTTTCGTAAATTAACCGGTTCAACAAATGATTCTTGGGCATCTGAATTGAGTGGGTTACTTAGTTTGGATGCTGTTAGCGATTTATCTATGATAGGTGTTATTAAGAGAATTTCTTCAATGGATTCCTGTGTGCAATAAGCCCAAATTTGATATCTTGTTTCCCGATGACGTAAAAAGCTATCGATAATTGGTACAGCATGCTCACTTTTCATGGCCTCCTCCGATAAAATAAGGTAGGTCATATGTCCCCAAAATACTTTTTGATCGATGGAACGATATAATTTAAAAAGAGCTTCCTCCATCGTTTTACCTTTCGCACGTCCTATCTCAGCCTGTGTTGGATTTGGATTCGGTTGCTCAGATTTAGCAACGTTTGAAAAGTCGATAATTTGCATGAATATTTCATATTCATCATCCTTGAAATCAATACCGACTCCATGAATATAATACATTCTTTGAGGCTCGGACACATCCCAACAACCAGAAAGTAATGTAACGACAAGTAATAAAAGTAAGAAAAACTTTTTTCTCATTTTTTATCTCCGCTTTTAGAAGTACGAGTGTTATCTTGTGGCGCAAGTGGCTTAGGACGCTCTGCATAGCCTTTTGGTGATACCCGAAAGATGGATTTTTTGATGGTTGCCCAATCTAAATCTCCAGCAAGGTTCATGTAAGAGTAACCGAATATTCGTGTATTACATAGGTATAGCAGTGTAAAATAAATTGAAATGAAGAATCCAAATAAACCTAAGAAGGCACTCAACAGTATAAAGATGACTCTTAGTATACTGATGGTGGTGACAAGCGACTGATTAACAAGCGTAAATGATGCAATTGTAGAAACAGCAATAATCACAATCATTTCTGGGCTCGTCACACCTGCCCGTATGGCTGCATCACCAATAATTAATCCACCAACGACACTAATTGTGCCACCAATAACAGAGGGGAGTCGTAAGCCTGCTTCCCGAAACAGTTCAAACATTAGTAGCATAATGAGCATCTCAAGTGATGAAGGTAGTGGAAGGCCTGTTTTTGCTTGTACGACCGTTGCTAATAGCTGTAGTGGTAACTGGTTCTGGTGAAAAGTCGTTAAAGCTAACCAGAAAGCAGGTAAAAGCAAGCCGATTAAGATACCAACAATCCGTAAGACACGTTCAAGGGAACTGAAAATTACGGGATACTCATTATCTTCTGCAGACTTTAACAGTAAAAATAAATTAACCGGTGTAATCATTGCATACGCTACACCGTCTACGAAAATGATGAAACGTCCTCTCACTAATGCCTGAATCGCATAATCTGGCCGTCCGGTATAATCGAATTTCGGGAATAATTTTGAGTTTTTATTGATTCGTTCCATCAATAAATCGCCACTAAATACAATGTCAGTATCTACCGCTGCTAATTGCTTCTTAATGCCATGTAAAATGTTGAAGTCCACAATATCATCAAAGTACAGAATGGCGACCGTTGTCTTTGAGCGTGCGCCTAAATCCATTTTTTCCACACATAAAGAATTAGTAGGGAGACGCTTGCGTAATAGTGCGATATTTACCGAAATATCTTCAATAAAGTTATCCCTAGGACCTTTGACCAGAACTTCCAATCTTGTCTCTTCGGGATTTCGATTTGGTTTTTTTGCAATATTACTAGCATATAAAAGTGATTCTTCTTCAAAGAAAAGCAGTAGATACCCTGTGTAAACAAGTGAAATGGCCTCTGCTTTATCCGTTACTTGCTTTAAATTTGGAATGTGCAATTGTGTAATGACGCTCTCGGCAATCGACTCATCAGCTAATTTATTGAAAAAATATTGCACACGTTGAATAATGACTTCATTGAGTAATTGCTGATCGATCATCGCATTACAAGTAATGAACTGCACTTTTTGGTGCGAAAATGTATATTCTTGAAAATCAATATCAGCAGATTTTTGGAATAATTGTTTCAAGGTGTTTAAATCTATAGCCTTCTCCACCTGGGGCATTATGATTCACCGCTTTCCATTTCTTGTTTATGTGGTTTAACCTTCTTAGATGCCTTATCTGATATGAAAGCAACAATTACAAATAAAATTGATAAAAGTAAAAAGAAAATAAAAGTAGTTGTCAGTATATAATTCCCTTTAACCTTTAAAAATATGTTTTCATTCAACATCATAAGCGGTAAACACAGGAAGAAGAAGGGTGGAGCGAGAAATTTCCATATGCGCTTTGGATCACCGGTCATTTTTAACAAATCTGCTACAATGTATAAAATAAAGCTGACGCGTATAAATGTACCTGTTAGCCATTGGTAAATAGAGAAAAAATCAAGATGTTCGATATAGCGTCCGATTGTCACAAGTCCCCATTCCTCATAGGCCGGATACCGTTGCTTTGCAGCTTCACTAGGTCCGAATTCAGTAATGGCTCCAATTAATGGCCCCATTGTCAGCCCCATTAAAATAATAAGTATGATGGTAAAATGATACCAACGGATACGTCCTTTAATTTGATGCTGTAGAAACAACAGCATTATTAGCTCCACAAATCCGGATGCGGGGTAGATCAAGCCTTTGACAATAGGTTGAAAACCGTGTTCGAAAAATGGCCGTAGTAATGAGTAGTCTTTCACTTGCATATTTGTAAAGGCAACAAAAAATCCTAAGACTACTACGCCAAATAACACAAACACATTTAAAATAACAATAGTTTGTATGCTTGTAGTAACGAGTAGTATACAGAGGATTGTATAAATAAATAACAATAGAATGACTGGTGTTTGTGGTAAGAAAGTGGTATTTATCCATTGCAATGTTTCGACCATCGTAAAGGCCGTCATAATGACTAAAAAACCCACAGTAAAATAAATAATAATTCTAGCGCTAACTTTCCCAATCTTTTGCTCTAGCCAATCTTTTAGAGGCTCTTGCTTCGTCTTTTTTTGAATATAAACTAATAAAAATAGCCAAAAGAATATAATGAAAGCCGCAATAATCACCGATAACCAACCATCTCTTCCTGCAACATCTAACAGTGGGGGGAGAATGGTTACATGATTTTTTAAGCCAATAACTGTCATTGATAGGAAGATAACATGTAATATACTAATTGATCCTACGTTTTTCATATGAAAACCCTCTAACATATATTGATACAATATAGCTTAGACAAAAAGTTGAAGGATTATAAGTAATGAAAAAGGCACTATCTCATGTAAACTGAGATAGTGCTTTCTATTAATGTATATACTTATTGCTAACAAGTTTATCTTGCAGGACATCTGTTGGTATTTCAAATTCAACAACACCCATATAGCCAGGTGCGACCTCGTATTTATCAAAGGAAATCATGAGTTTTCCCTTTTCAGAAATATAGAATTCTTGCTGTGCTTTTATGCTCGTAAATTCGTCAAAAAGTTCCTCATCAGCAATACCAGCACCTTTGATCCAATACACTTTGTCTGCATCACTTGCGCTTTCTGCACGCATTTGCTCCTTGATGTTTTCACTAATCACATTGATATAACTATCATCTTTAAAGAGCATTGGTAATGTGATTAAAATTTCATTTTGTATATCAATCGTGTCGTAATGCATAACGGTTGAAGAAGAAGCAACTGTATTAACGGTATATCGACCAATCGATAAAATCTCATCGTTATCCGTTTTAATTTCATAGCCGCTATCTACGCCTAAATGACCGCCACCATTTGCTTTTAAATCTCCAACATCTGCTATAAATTCATTATAAAGTGCCTTACCTTCTGAACGGTATTTTTCATTTAATGTATTGGCAAGATCTTTATTTTCTAAATTTTCAATAGAAGGTACTTTAATGTTCGCATCGTATGTGTCTTCGGCAACTTCATATTCTGTCCACGTTAAAACTTTTACAACACTACCGACAACAGGTATGTCAGCAAGTGTACGTGCCATTGCAGGGCTAACATTTAAACTAGCTGTAAACAGCATAGCGGCAGCCGCAGAGCCAAGTAACCATTGTGGTGTTCGATTCTTTTTCTTTTTTTTCCCTTGTTTTAATGCATTCTCCACGATGAAATCTAGCTCCTTCGGTATTGGTACGTTATTATAGTGCTTTTCTAATTCTTTTAATTTTTTATCCATGTGATGTTTCTCCCTTCACATCTTGCAATTGTATTTTTAGTAGTTTTAACGCTTTATAAAGCCGCGATTTGGCTGTACTCAATTTAATGTCAAGTATGTTGGCAACATCTGCGAGCTTTAAATCTTCAAAATAGTGCAAAATAACAACTTCACGATACATCTGAGGCAATTCTTCTAAGGCATGCTCCAAGTCTACGTCTTCGTAGACATCCTCTTGAGCAGGTGTTAAATATTGCATGGTGTCATCGTCTGTCACTTGTAAGCGTTTATGCTTGCGTAAAAAATCAATTGCCGTACGAACAACAATTTTGTAAAACCAGCTTTTCATATAATCCACATTTTCTAAGCGGTCGAGAGAAAGCATAGCTTTTTGAATACTGTCTTGTACAACATCGAGGGCATCCTGTTCATTCTTTGTGTAGCTATACGCGAGCAAATAAAAACGCTCTTTCTGTTCACGAATAAACTGGACAAACACCTCTTCATGTTGAAATGCATTTCTTGTTTTCATGTCTAAAGAAGCTCCTTTATAACTTAATTCAGCTGAAGTTCCACTCTATATAGAGTGTTGAAATGAATACCATAAGCTATCGATTCAGTGGTAGTAATGCGCCATCTGAAACAAGTTCATGCTTTCGGCGGATTTGTCACAGATTTTTTGAGAGTGTTGGCAACTCAAGTAAAAATCTGGACGTAATTACACTGTGGCATATTTAATCATTTCATTGTATACAACTACTAGACGTGCGAAAGAGGAGAAAAAGTTGATGGAAAGAAAAAAACTTACCCTGGACTTACCCCTGTCAAGTAGACAGCTATAAAAAAGACTAAACAGCCATCTGGTGTCGATATTCTATCGGTGCCAGATGGTTGAGCCGTTTTTGGAAGCGTTGGTAGTTATAAAAGTAAATATATTCTTCAACCGCCTGTATAATTGCCTCATCTGAATCCTCATGTAAGAGATACAGACACTCGCTTTTAAAGTGTGAGAAGAACGATTCAATGCAGGCATTATCGTGACAGTTTCCTTTGCGGGAGTGGCTGCCAATCATGCCAAGTTGCTCGATGTGTTGATGATATTTAATGGATGTGTACTGGAATCCTTGATCTGAATGAAGGATGCTTCGATACACATTTCGTTTGCTCGTCAACTCATCTAACGTATCTAATACAAGCTGTAAATCATTTCGTTTGCTGATTTTCCAAGCAACGATTTCGTTGTTGTATAAATCTTGCACGGCAGATAAGTAGAGAAATCCATTTTTCGTCGGTAAAAATGTGATATCTGTGACGAATACTTCGTTCGCTGCACGCTCTGAAAATTGACGGTCCACGACATTGTTAAATACACGAGAAACACGATTTTTCCACACACGACACTTCTTTCGGATGATGGAATGGACGCCTAATTCGCACATTAGTCGATATACTTTTTTATGGTTCACCATGAATCCACGGTCGCGTAAAGCGATTTTCACACGTGGATAGCCGTATTGTTTATGCGCTTGATGAATTTCTAAAATGTGTTGTTTTAACGCCTTATCATTTTGTTTATGACGTGATATTTTCCCATTCTTTATCCATTTATAATAGCCTGAGCGTTGAACTTTCGCCATTTCTGTCAACCATGTGATGGGATAACGATCTTTCATCGATTTCATAATCTGATACCGATCTGAATACGTCGGTACACCTCCATTTACAGATTTGGATACTGCTTTTTTAAGTATTCTACCTGCGCTTTGTAGTAATCTCGCTCTTCTTCTATATTCTTAAAATGAATTCGTTTCCCTTTTAACGGATTCTTCACACCCTTTGCCCCTGAGCCGACAGAAGGCAACCGATTAAAAGCTTCAATGGACCCAACTTCTTTAAATTTCTTCACCCAAGCTTTCACTTGTGAAACATTTCGAATCTCGTATATTGTCGCAATCTCCTGCATACTTCCTTCGCCTGCTAAATAAGCTTGAACAACTTGTAATTTAAATTCATTCGAATAGGTGCAATTTTTTCTTGGCATACAAAAATCCCCTTTAAGTAAAATGTTATCTACAGCGTACTGTAGTTTTTTTAACATTGTCTACTTAAAGGGGATAATATCACCCCGCACAGAGGTAAGATTTTTTCTTTTTTTTAATTTCGCCCATAGTGGCGAAGTGGTTCACGAAAAATAGTCATATGTATTTTTCAGTAGTAATAGAATTGTTACAACGATAAAGAGTTTACGCACATAACCACTACCACGTTTTATTGCAAACTTAGAGCCTACGATTGCACCAGCAATTTGGGCAAGACCCATTGATAAACCATACGCATAATGTATATGCCCGAGGTACATAAACATAAGAAGAGCAGCAATATTGCTACCGAAATTTAAAAATTTGGCATTACCAGCGGATTTTAAAAAGTCAAAACCGACGATTAAAAAGGCAAAAAGTAAAAATGAACCGGTACCAGGACCTAAAAAGCCATCATAAAAACCAATTAATGTAATGATAACAATGAAAAAAGCATAGCGTTTAGGTGTTAGTTTTTTATAGGTGGAAATGCCACCCCAGTCTTTTTTGAAAATCGTATAAGCGGCTACAACTGCTAACATCACAAGCATTAATGGCTTTAAGACGCTCGGGTCCATTAAATGGACAATCCATGCGCCAATCATGGAGCCGAAAAAAACAAATGGAAACAGCTTATAAACAGATTTAATATCTAGTTTCCCAGAACGATAAAACGTAATTGTACTTGTGAGAGAGCCCATCGTACCTGCTAGTTTATTTGTTGCCACAGCAGCTGAAGGAGGTAAACCGACGAACATGAGGGCTGGTAAAGAAATGAGTCCACCACCGCCGACCACCGAATCGATGAAAGCGGCTAAAAAGCCAAAAATAATAAGAATCAGTAGAATATTTAAATCTAAATCGAAAGGCAATACCGTCATCTCTTTTCTATAATAATAAACTGATATTATCGAAACGAAGAGCAGCTGTAAATAGTTTAAGATGTTTTTTACTTTCAATGGTTTGAGCTTACTAGCTTTTTACGAGTAAATAGGAAGTGGCGATTTTTGAAGAAATATAAGAAATTCTGTAAAAAACAAAAATATTCTATTTTAAGTAATTATTTTAATGTATTATGAAGAAAATAGTGTTTTTGCGTAAAGGGGACGTGATGACATTTGAGTTTAGGGAATCATTTTAGGGTTTTTGTTTGTGTTGTGTTTATGGGGGTACTTGTTGGGTATGTTTATAACACCAAAAAAGATGTAACGGATAATGAATATATTGATGCAGTTAAACAAGGTTACTTAGCAAATTTTACGGATGTAACTGTCCGAGATGCTTTTAACTACGCGTTTACAGAACCTTATTGGCGTTATTACGAGGCGAAAACAGGTCAGCATGTTGTGGAATTATCGGGGGAAACTTCACACGCGGGGGAAGTGGGACACGCTGTTTTACAGTTTGTCGTGAATGAAGATGCCACGGAATTTACACTCTTTGCTATGAAGTTTAATGATTCCGTATTAGATATGGAACAAAGATGGACACTGGTAGTGACGGTTTATGAAACATGGCAGTTGAAACAACTTGCCTATCATTAGTGCCTTTTACTTTTGAAAAAGAAGTCCCTATATTACAGTAGAAAGGAGAGCTACATACAGAAAGGGTGTTTCTTAATGAAATTAAGTATTTTAGATCAAATTCCTGTACCTAAAGGACATACTGCTGAGGATGCCTTCAAGCGAACAGAGCAGCTAGCGCTGTTAGGTGAAGAGCTTGGTTTCCACCGTATGTGGCTGGCAGAGCATCATAATAGTGGGTCACTTGCAAGTTCCGCACCTGAAATTACAGCTGCTTTTTTAGCCGCAAAAACACAACGCCTACGAATCGGCACAGGGGGCGTCATGATGATGCATTATTCGCCCTATAAACTGGCTGAGGTTTTTAAAACATTAAGTGCGCTTGCACCTAATCGTATAGACTTTGGTGTAGGGCGTGCTCCTGGTGGTGACCATCCATCTATTTATGCGCTTGCAGAAGGTCGTAGACAGCGTATGACAGAGCAGTATGACAAACTCGATATTATTTTGAAGCTTATGAATGAGCAAAAATCGGGTGAGTATGTCTATGATCAGGTCATTGCATCACCGACAAATATCCAGTTACCCGAGGCATGGTTACTTGGCTCAAGTGGTCAAAGTGCCATGCAGGCAGGACAGCTAGGTGTTGGCTATTCATATGCACAGTTTTTTACCGGTAATATATCAAAAGATATTTTTGATACGTATAAGTCAACCTTTACACCTTCTTATTATATGGAGAAGCCACACATTATCGTCACTTATGCGACGACTGTTGCAGAAACGGTAGAGGAAGCGGAATATTTGGCCAAGCCGATTGATATTACGCGCCTTCAGCTAATGAAGGGACAAATCATCCAATCGATGTCACCAGAAGACGCAAAAGATTACCCACTAACAGAGATGGATAAATTGACGATTGCCAATAATCGTAAGGCAAATCTTGTTGGTACACCGAAGGATATTGCCCAATATTTAGTAGCAGAGCAAGAACACTATGGTTTTGATGAAGTAATGCTAAACTGCAATCAATATGCACAGGAAAGTCGTTTGAATTGCTATAAACTATTGGCGAAAGAATTATTATAGTAGCTAGTGTTTTAAACTTTAATATGCTATTGACATAAAAACGTCCAATGCAGCCACTGTTGACTGTATTGGACGTTTTTTGATCCCACAACAACGGGCAGTAACCTCAAGTTGAAAGAGTCAGCTTGGTTGTCGATCAACTGATCAGTAAAGCTTGCTTGGTTCAGCTATCAAACCAAGGGGCAGAAAAACCCTCATGGTTTGAAGTTTCACTTTATCCTATCGCTGAGCCACTTACAAACGGGGCATCTTTATAATACATATTTTTGACTAGAACGTTCGGACCTAAGCATTTCACTGCTGGACAGTGGCAATTGAGTGATTTTGCTAAATCAGTTTCCATCCATTTGTCGAAAATCGCTGGTAACTCATCGTTGATGATATTGCCAAGAGCAGGGGTATCACCAAAGTCAGTAACGATGACATCGCCTGTGAAAATATTAACATTTAGGCGTGAGCGACCATCTGGATCATTGCGCAATGTAACGTTTTTCGCCTCGCGTAAGCGTTTTAATAGCTTTTGGTCCGCCTCATTTGTACTACAAGGATAAAATGGTAATGTACCGAACAGCATCCAGGTACTGTCATCACGCACATCGAGGAGATGATGTATAGCTTCGCGTGTTTCTGCTAACGAAAGTGATGACAGTGCACTTGCAAAGTCTGAGGGATACATTGGGTGTACTTCATGTCGGGCACATTGCATGTCATTAATGATTTGGTTATGGATATGCTCTAAATAGGGCAATGTCTTTTTGTTGAGCATCGTTTCTGCCGATACCATGACACCATGTTCAGCTAGCATTTTTGAGTTATCAATCATGCGTTGGAAAAGCGCTGCACGCTGGTCGTAGGTTGGTTTACGGTCCATCATTGCAAAACCTGTTTCGACGAACTCATCGACTGTACCCCAGTTATGTGAAATATGTAGCACATCCAAATACGGTGCAATAAGTAAATAACGTTCAGGTTCTATAGTGAGGTTCGAGTTAATCTGGGTACGTACGCCTCGTGCATGTGCATATTTTAATAGTGGCAAAACATAGTTTTGCACCGATTTTTTGCTCATCATCGGTTCGCCGCCTGTAATGCTCAGTGTTTTTAAATGTGGAATTTCGTCAAGTCGTTTCGTGATTAAGTTCATTGGCAGTGCTTCAGGGTCTTTATTTTGCAATGTATAGCCGACTGCACAGTGAGCGCAGCGCATATTACAAAGGTTAGTTGTTGTAAATTCAATATTCGATAGTGTCATCTGTCCATGTTGTTCAACATCTAAATACGCTTCCCATGGATCAAATGATGGCGTAAGTTTTTGTAAGGTCGTCATAATTCGTACATCTTCCTTTCTAGCATTCTATTGTCTCATATTCGGTGATATTTTCAAATATGAAATTCTTGAAAGGGCTTTTATATGGCTAGACGAACATTTTTGTCGCCTTACTAAGGAAGTTCAGCTTATACTTTTATGCGTATTATTTTTCGGATAATTCTGTAAATAGGTAATATGGAGTGATTTTACTGCTATTTTTTGCAAAAAACGTTATGATAGAAGGAGCAAGACGGCAAGACCGTAAGGAAGGGAAGTAGGAAATAAGTTGAGTAAATATGAAATACTTTTATTTGATGTAGATGATACATTATTAGATTTTGATTTAGCTGAAAATGCAGCTCTTAGTCGATTGTTCGAACAGGAAAAAATTGCGACAACTCCGACGATGATTGCCCGCTATAAAGAAATTAATGAATCAATGTGGCGTGCCTTTGAACGCGGCGAAGTGACGAAAAATGCCCTACATAATACAAGATTTTCGATAGCGCTAAAAGAATTTGAGCTAGAAGTAGACGGTGAATATTTTGAAGCTATCTTTCAAAAGTACTTACAAGAAGCACATCATTACGTTGAGGGGGCATATGAACTAATCGCACAGCTCGCAGATAACTATCATTTATATGTTGTTTCGAATGGTAAAACGATAACGCAAAATAAACGCTTGGTAGATGCAGATTTAGCAAAATACTTTAAAGGTATTTTTATTTCGGAGCAAACAGGTTATCAAAAGCCAATGCCAGCATTTTTCGACTATGTTTTTGACCGAATTGATGGGTTAAATAAAGAAAAAGCACTAATTATTGGGGATTCTCTCACTTCTGATGTCAAGGGCGGCATACTAGCAGGGATTGATACATGTTGGTTTAATATTCACAATATCGAAAATACAAGTGATATTTTGCCAAACTATGAAATTAAAAAGTTACACGAACTTTATGGTGTATTAGAAAAATAATGAATCCCCGCGAGTACAATGTTACTTTTGCGGGGATTCAAAGTATAGGAAAATAAAAGTTGGAAAATGATCGCTAAATCTGATAAAAGGTAACCTGCATTTGCCAAAATAGGACAAGAGGCAGCATACTAGTGTATGCTAAAAATACTATATTTTTACACAATTAAATCATTTATGATAGTTATAGAAGGATGAAAGGGAGGGTAATATGAAAGGAATATTCCCAAAAGCTATAATGGTTGCCCTATTAGGCGCATCATTGACGACTCCGCTACAGGCACATGCCTATCAAGAGCCAACGGATTATGTACATATGAAAACCGAAAATATGACGGTTTACTCAGCATATGGCGCTAAAATTGCCGCGTCTGAAAAACAAGGAACCTATAGTGTTAAAGCTAATATTGTCAATAATCGACAGCCACTAGAGGTTGAAATCTTTAAAAATGGACAATCTGGAGTCTTAAAGCAAATGGTTAAAAAAGGCGTAATGGAGCCAGTTGCCTATCGGGACGAAGGAGATCGAGTGGTTGCAACCATTCATAATAATGCTGAATTAAAGTTTGCATATCCTGTACAAATTTATTTTCATGATATAGCAAACTCGACATATAGCAGCTATATTACCGCATTAGCAGAGCGCGGGATTGTTCAAGGGCGTACATCTGATAACTTCGGTGTAAATGATTCCTTAACACGTGCGCAGTTTAGTGCCTTACTCGCCCGTGCATTTAGCTTCCAACAGGAACAAACAAAACAGTTTAAAGACGTCGATGCGAAAAAATCATGGTTTGGTGGTCATGTTGGAGCCTTACATTCATTAGGGATTATTAACGGAAAAGCTCCTAATACATTTGATCCAAATGGTAAAATCACTCGTCAGCAAGCCATTTTAATGCTTGGTCGAACATTAGATGCTGTAGATTTTGTACCAGAAGAATATGACACACTACCCTATCAGGATAGCAATGCGTTCCAAGGCGAATTATTACGCTATACACAAACATTGTATGGTATTGGTGCTCTTGACTACAATACAAATTTATTGCCAAACCAATATATTACACGTGGCCAATTTGCTAAAATGTTGGCGCTTTCTTTAGAAGCGGCAGGAAGATTGTAACTAAATAGCAACACAGCAAAACGAACCAGCCGAGGGCACATAAAAGTCTTCGGCTGTTTGCTATGGATTCGGTGGTAGGAGTAGCGTGTTTTAGAATGCACAATAGGTATAAAAATCTGGTTAACGGGCAAAACCTTTTATGAGACTAGTTTCATGAAGGGGAGAAAAAGCTATGAGTACAATTTTACAGGCAAAAAAACGTGATAAAGGAAGACGATCATCTTTATCACAGCTTAGAGATAATGGTGCTATTCCTGGAGTTGTTTACGGTTATCAAATGGAATCCACTTCAATCTCACTTGACGCAAGAGCATTTGCGAAAGTGCTTGCTGAAATAGGCAGTAAGAGTGTGTTCCAATTAGATGTCGAAGGAACGAAGGTAAATGCGGTATTAACAGAAATGCAGCGTAGTGCTTTAAAAGGATTTGTGAAGCATGTAGACTTTAAATCAATCAATATGTCTGAAGAGTTAGAAGTCGATATCCCAATTACAGTAGTCGGAGACGCCATTGGAGTTGCAGACGGTGGTTTCCTGTTACAGCCAAATCGTGAAGTTCGAATTAAAGTGAAGCCTGCAGAAATACCTGAAACAATAGAAGTGGATGTGACGGAAGTAGCAATTGGTACTTCACTTTATGTTGCAGATATTCGCCAAAAATGTGCTTTTGAAATTTTAAATGAAGACGACTATACATTAGTAGCGATTACACCGCCACCTGCTGAAAATGAACAACAAGAAACGGTCGATGAAACCCCTGAAGCAATAGAAGCAACCGGACAAAATACTTCTGAACCAAAAGAATAAAGGGTGATTAGAAAACGTCATAGAACATAGAACAACGTGTTGATGTATGACGTTTTTTCTTTAAAAGGTTATCAAAAAAATAGGGCCAACTCCAATTGAGGTGGCTCTTTTTAGCGTTTATACGTGAACAAAAAGCTCGTGAAATCGATAGGATGTCACAAGCTTTTACATATATACTATAAAGTTTTGGTAGACTTATACAACTGCGCTTTTAATGCCAGTCCATTTCATAAATAATCTCTCATTGCAGGCTAGCGCAAGTTGCACAATGGGTCCGAGCCCAAATGCCATCAATACTGTACCAACCCCGACAGGGCCTCCAAGTAAGAAACCAAGTATAGCGACTGTGACTTCCATCGTTGTACGAGCGCGTGTCACACTCCAATTAAACTTATGGACAAAAAGAAGCATTAATGTATCTCGTGGCCCAATACCCAAATTTGCAACCATGTACATCCCGCAGCCCCAGCCGAGTAAAACAAGCCCAGTAAGGTAGGATAATAATTGCATCCAAAATCCATCAATATCAGGCAACCAATAGTTAAAAATATCAATAAAAATACCTGCTAAGAACATATCCACAAATGTACCAGGAAGTGGCCATTTCTTTGTCACTAACATATCAAATGCTAAGATGGCTAGACCAATTAAAATAGACCAAGTACCAATAGATAAACCCAAAGTTTTTGTTAATCCAATATGTAAAACATCCCAAGAGCCGACACCAAAAAGCTGTCCTTTTATTGTCAAGGTTATACCAAAGGATAAGACCAAGATGCCTGTAAAGAAAAATAGACATCGCGTAAAAAAAGCTTGTTTCATACTTACTACCCTCATTCTGAAAATTCATGTTCTCCAAAAGAATATTATAACAAGAGATTGCGCATATTACCGAAGACTATCATTTCTTATTTTTCAAAAAAAAAGTGTTTTAGCTTAGACTAGGAAGGGCATTATAAAAGAGAATCAAGAGAGAGGATGGGATGAAATGACTTCTGTACGTGATGAAATTTTAGAAGTATTGAATCGTGAAAAAATAGGAACGATGGCAACAGTTGAGAACGGGAAACCATACTCACGTTATATGACCTTCCAAAATGATGAATTTGTATTGTATACAGTGACAAATAAACATTCAGAAAAACTAGAGGAGTTACAAAAGAATCCGTATACCCATATTTTATACGGCTATGAAAATGGCGGATTTGGGGATACTTTTGTTGAGATAGAAGGCAAGATGGCAGAAATTCATGAGGAAGGTTTGAAAAACAAACTGGCTGAATTTTTCACAGGTATTTTTATCGGCAACAACGATGAGATGGTAACATTAAAAATTGAACCGATACGTATGCGTCTGATGAATAAAAAAGGTGAGCCCCCAAAAGAACTAGAATTTACAGTAGAATAAATAAAACTTAAAAAAGTTCATTGAGCGGATGGTTTGTTTCAGACTGTAAATAAACTTGAACTACACCCCAATTGTTAGACACCTATCTAACAATTGGGGTGCTTTGTTGATGTTTAGATTCATGGCAACTGAAAAATTCCAAGATTTATGCGTGCGTGAGCCTAGCACATCTTGCAATGATTGCGCAAGTGAGTGAAACACTGGTGGTTTATTTTAGAAAAGTGAACACTAAATTATTCATGTTGTCAATACATTTAAAAATAAGGCCACTACATACAATGCTACTTGAATCTCTGCGGTAATTCATGCATGATAATTCATAAAGAAAAAGAGGGGAGTGCATAGAATGCCAATAAAACTACAACAACTTGCACAAAACATATTGACATCTCAAGGACAGGTAGAAGCAGACTTTATCTTGCGTAATGCCCTGGTAGCGGATGTTTTTACATTGACGTGGAAAAAGGCAGATATCGTTGTCAACAATGGACAAATAGTTGCACTGGACACACACAACCAATTTAAAGCTAGCTATGAGGAGGATGCAGCCGGACATTATGTTGTGCCAGGGCTAATTGATGGGCATATACATATTGAATCGTCTATGCTAACACCCGCTGAATTTAGTCGTGTGCTTGTGCCTCACGGGATAACAACAGTCATAACAGACCCACATGAAATTGCAAACGTTGCTGGTACTGAGGGAATTCAGTTTATGCTAGACGACGCTAAAAAAGCAGATATGGATATTTTCGTAATGCTACCTTCAAGTGTGCCAGGTACTAGTTTTGAAAATGCAGGAGCCACTTTAGGAGTTAGGGATTTAGCGCCATTTTTAGCTCATGAAGATGTACGAGGATTAGCGGAGGTTATGGATTTTCCAGCAGTATTGACTGGTGAAGCAAACATGCTTGAAAAGATGCTACTTGCACAGCAAGCAAACCTTGTTGTTGATGGACATTGCGCAGGCTTAAATCGTGCGCAAATTACAGGCTACCGTGCTGCTGGTATTCATACCGATCATGAATGTGTAACAGCAGAGGAAGCGCTAAATCGTGTAGAACAAGGGATGTATGTCTTAATTCGTGAAGGTTCTGCCGCAAAAAATTTACGTGATGTTTTACCCGCAGTCAATACATCGAATGCTCGTCGATTTGGTTTTTGTACGGATGATAAATACGTGGATGAATTGATCGATGAAGGTAGCATCAACTTTGATGTGGCCATGGCTATTGAAGAAGGTATGGAGCCATTACAGGCGATTCAACTTGCAACCATCAACACAGCTGAGTGCTACCGCTTGTATGATCGAGGGGCATTAGCACCGGGATATAAAGCAGATTTTGTTTTAGTGGAAAATCTAAAGGAAATGCGTGCGAAAGCAGTTTGGAAAAATGGGGTAAAGGTTGCTGAAAATGGCGTAATGCTCACAGCTCGTCCAGAAACGGCTGTACCAGCGCACATCCATCAATCCGTGCATTTGCCAACAGTGACGAAAGAAATGCTAACAATACCGTTTGCAAAAGGGAATAAGGCCAATGTGATGGAAATCGTGCCAAATCAGCTTATTACCAATCATTTGGTCGTAGATGTCCCTGTTATAGATGGCGTATTTGAACCGTCAGTGGAACAGGATCTACTAAAACTTGCTGTTATTGAGCGTCACCACAATTTGCATACGACGGGGCTGGGCATTGTCACAGGCTTCGGCTTGCAAAAAGGTGCAGTAGCGACAACCGTTGCACATGACTCTCATAATGCATTAGTGGTTGGCACAAATGATGCCGATATGCTAATAGCCCTTACACGGATTCAAGAAATCCAAGGTGGTTTTGTTATCGTAGCAAATGGTGAAATTATAGCAGAAATGCCTTTAACAATAGGAGGCTTAATGACGGATGCACCAGCGGATCAGGCGAAGGCACAATTAGCAGATTTGCATAATGCCTTACATGAGTTAAATCCACACTTAGATTTCCATTTCTTGTTGACATTCTCGTTTGTCGCTTTACCTGTTATTCCAGCCTTAAAACTAACAGACACAGGTCTATTTAATGTGACAACATTCCAGCATATAACTGTGGAAGCCTAACAAAATATAACGATGTTGTCCTATACGTATATGTCGTAATTAGCATTCTTGAAAAGAGAGCAAGGTTTAGAGCCTTTGCTCTCTTTTTGTGTGGATGCAGTTCTTTTGAGCCATTTTGTAAATTATTTGTACATAATTGAATAACAGGAAGTTCATTGGGTATATAAATAGAATAAAAAACGAGAAAAAAATAATTAGTCTGTAAAATAGAATCTTTGTTTAGATAGGAGGAGTGTGAAGATGGCAATACTTGTTGTTAAGAAGAGCATTATGCACCGCTATCAGAATATTGGGCAAGCTATTCAAGAGGCTGAGGCTGGAGATTTTATAGAAATTAGGGATGGTGTTTACGAAGAAAGCATTGATATTCCTAAAAGATTAATCCTCTATGGCGTGGGGAATGTCACCATCAAAGGTGGCGTGTTTATTCGATACCATACGCACGTGGAAATGCGAAATCTCCGTTTTAGTCAGGGTCAGGGGATTTATATTAAAGGGGACTTACAGTTAGAAAATTGCGTAATCGAGCAACAACTGGTAAGGACACAAGTCGCCGTCAGCTTTGGAAGTTTAATGATGAAAAATGTTGATTTACTAGCGAGTCCATTAAATCAATATGGATTGCGTATCGATAATGGTTCCAGTGTTGTCCTTACTGATTCAACAATACAACATCATACAAAAGCTCAAATCATAGCACAAAATAGTGAACTCGCAATGACAAATTGTATGTTATTAGAGGGACAAATGAACGCAATCTTTGCTATAGGTAATATGAAAATGGACATAGCCAATTGTGAGATTCATGGCCACCAGAAAACACAATTTGTTGCAGCTTCTAGTACGATTTCGATGAAAAATACGCTTATTCATCAAGGGCAGAATTTGGGCATGCAAATGTTTGATCACTGTAAAATGATGATGGAGCTTTGTGAAGTCAAACAACATGGCGGCACCAATATGGTCGTACATGAAAGTGAGCTAAAGGTCTCAGATTGTGTTTTTGCAGAAGGTCAAGGAAATGGTATTTATGTGGGAGAACACTCGAAGGCGCTTATCTATGCCTGTCAGTTGAGTAGACACAACAAGCCGCAACTTTTTATAGAAAATAGTAAAGCTGAAGTTCATAAATGCACGATAAGAAATGGCGCAACTTCAGGACTTACTATTTTTAATGAAGCCGACGTAACTATGACTGAATGTAAGATACAGCATCATCCACAATTTCATATTATTGTGGATGCGAGTGGTCTACAGCTAAATCACGCCATTATTGAGCATGGTCAGACAGGTGGTATTTATGGAAATGAACATGCGAAGATTACTCTAAAGCATACAACAATTCAAGAGGTGAACAGTCACCACCTTTATATCAATCATGCACGCTTATTTGTGGAAAATAGTACATTTGCTCATATCATTGGCAATGGTATAACTTGTATCGATGCCATTTTTGAAATTTTAAATAGTGATTTCATAAATGCTAGACAGAGCCCATATGCAATCATTTGGTCTGATAAATCGATGGGGCGTATCGAGAATTGCGATGTCCATGAATGTGAGCGAGTAATTTTAGCGATGACCAATCAGTCACTACTAGAAATCGTTAACACAAATCTTGCCAAGGTAAAAACGGCTGCCATTGTTCAAGAAAAGAGTCAATTATATGTACGAGGTTATGCACATGGTGCAACATGGCAAGGAGATGCCTCCTCGAAAATTATCAATAGTGACTTAAAATCAACAGTATCTAATGAAAACATACAACATATTGTGAACTTGCTAAGTACTGCAAACACCCTGAATGTACAGCAATTAAATAAAGAATTACAGATACCAGCTGAAGTATTACAGGAAATATCAACAATACTACGTAGTAAAGATATTAAAAAAACGATGTGAAACCAAAACATGACTAGAACAAGTAATTTCATTTTTTGAAATTACTTTTTTCTTTTTTTGGAAAGAATAAGGATGAAAAAGCCTGGAGTTAAAGGGAGATTGAAGATCAATTCAAAAGTTGTTAGAAAAGGTTTAAAATGTTACAAGAAAGGGTAATGTTAATGAGTTTAACTGTCGATTTTGAAGTAGAGTGCTATAAGTTCCTCTCTTAGAATTAGTTTTGAAATAAAAATACCCTGTTACATGATTTTGTTTTCTACGAATAAGTGGCACGTGTGCATGCTCGTCGATGAACGAAATGAACGGGTTTCCTGCTCATTCTTGAATGCCGCATGAGTACTGTTTGAAACAAATAGTAGGCCGGTAAGGTATATGATTGCCTAACTGTTTATCAAAAAACAACTAGCAAGGTATCCTACGTTGATGGCTTTGACTCAATTTAAAAAAAGCATTGAGGCAATGCTGGTTATCAAACTTTGTTACAATATATAAAAGGAGTTGACAAAAGTTCTTAGAAACATCCAATGTATAAATACAAGGCTTGACATGATTATTTGCTAAAAATGAACTGGATAGTAGCCTATACAAGCTTTGATGAACAGATAGCTTCTGCAAATTTTTTGTCTTACTTTTAGACTTTGTAAACTTCTACCATAGCACCATAAAATGTGAGCGGTTTCATTTACAATTTCCGACAAATTATAGGAATGATATCGATATATATAGACTAAATAGTATGCAGTTTTCATTTTCAGGTCTATTTATAATATTATTTCAAGAAAAAAAGTCGTAATTCTAGAAGCATAATTTTTACAAACAAAAAATTATAGCAAAAAAAGTAATGCTTATTGGGTACTGCAGAAAATATTATTAGAAAATTAAGTTTTTATATTGATTAATTTTGGTGTTTTATCCTATAATTAGTATAAATGATTCAATAATAGTACTATGTTAGTAATGCTCTAGATCTTTAGATAATGATTTCGGAATAATAAAATAGGTAAGTGGAATGGAGGTGAAAAAGGTATGTTTGGGCTTTCGAAGGAAGAAATATTGCTGCTGCTCGAAAAAGTGGAGTTGGCAGATAGTCAAAAAAATGCAATAGCTGATATCTTTCATCTTAACAATATGAGAATTGAACAACAGTTAGCATTTATTATCCACTTAGTAATAGATGAGCGCGAACGAAACATAGCAAACAATACATATTTAAATTAAACGTAAAAATTTCTGTCGGAAGTTAGAGAAATTTGTCTTTGACATAGTACATATCACTTGATGTCCTAAATAATGAATGGGCATAGAAAAAAAGGTGTCGTGTTATTTACGTTTTGCCGATATTCACCTTTAAACGATAATTCGAATAGGATATTAGCAAACAATCACAGAGTTAGGGCCTTCTACTAAACCTTTGTGATTGTTTTCTTCTCTAAATACTAGTATCCCTTTTTATCATTTATGTAGTTATATTAATGAGCACGAAAAAAGGATGTCATCAGCCTTCATTTAAGAAATTAATAAGGGAGAATCAAATTTTACATAGAAAAAATAACGAAATAGCTAGCAAAGTGATGAAGAAATTTTTCAGAAAATAAAAAAGTCTGTTAGCTGTGTAGGCCAACAAACTTGAAAGGGAGTAATGGCGTATTACATCATTATATTAATGATTTTGTAAAACAAATGATACGATTCACTTCTGTAAAACCAAGTTTTTGATGAACCGCCAAGCTGTCTAAATTGTGTAATTCGCAGTCACTCGCAAACTCTAGACAGCCTTTCATTTTAGCCCACTGCTCGCATGTTGCGACAAGTTGCTTGGCTAAACCATGTCCCCGATAGTCCTCTTTCACAAATAGCCCCTCTAAATAGCCGATAGGACTGGAACTTGTACCCTCCACATAATCCGTTCGCAGTTGACATTGAGCAAAGCCGACTGCTTCTAAACCTTGATAGGCTAGGAAGATTGCCGTGTTTTCAGTGGTAGTATGTAGCGTCATTTCTTCCATAAATGCCATGAGTGTATTGTTTGGCCAAAGTAATAGTGCTAATTGTGCTGCGGTCTGTGCATCTTCATTCCTCGCTTGTCTAATCATCCAAAAACCTCCTTCTAAATATTGTATAATCGATTGAGCTGTGAAATCAATGAACAAATTATCATAAAGCAGTACCTAGTTGAGGTTTATGGTGAAAAATGAAACTAATTGAATAGTAGACCGTATAGGTAATTATTAGAAAAAGTTTAGGAAAGCATAGCGTTGAAGCTCGGCCTATGCCCGTTCTTGATTTCAAAAAGCTACGTTATTGAGTCGGGAAACCCAGAACAAGGCAATAAATTGTTGCAGTAGTGAATGTATTCATATATTTGCTTACTTAAAAGAGTTGGTGAACTTTTACAACAACTGACGGAATTTTAAAGGAGTGCAGGTAACATGACATTGTTGCAAAGGTTAATTGACTAAGCAAAGAATCCTAAAGGATTTGTAGGGTCTGCGATTTTACAGATAATGAATGTTGCTCATCGAGGCATGAATAAATGGTTAATTGACAGTGGCACGATTAAAGATGGAGATATTGTATTATAAAACCAAAACAGAAATAAAGCACTTATTTAAAAGTGTCGGATTTCAAACGGTGAACAGCCATGAAGATACACAAAAAGGCTGGCTATGTATTAAAGGTATTAAATAGTTCAAATCATAGAACATCATTATTTTGAAATGGAGGTTGTATCGATGAAGAGATGTGCATGGGTAAAACTTGATGAGCCATTATATGTCGACTATCATGACAAGGAATGGGGTGTGCCCGTATATGACGATCAGCATTTATTTGAGATGCTATGTCTTGAGGGGGCGCAAGCAGGACTGAGTTGGTGGACAATTTTACAAAAAAGAGAAGGCTATCGTGATGCTTTCGATCAATTTGATGCGACGAAAATTGTTCTGTATACTGAGGACAAGCTGGCTGAGCTTAGAGAGAATCAGCGAATCGTTCGCAATAAACTTAAAATTGCAAGTGTTGTTACGAACGCACAAGCATTTCTTCGAATACAGCAACAATATGGTTCATTTTCGCATTATATTTGGGGCTTCGTCAATCATCAGCCCATCATCAATCATTGGTCTACCTTAGCACAAGTGCCGGTAACAACAACACTAAGTGACTGCATGAGTAAGCAATTAAAAAAAGATGGATTCAAATTCGTTGGTAGCACGATATGTTATTCCTTTATGCAGGCAACGGGAATGATAAATGATCATCTTGTTGATTGTTGTTGTCGTCAAGTGAATAGCGAGGTGCAGGGTGATGGACATTGATGAAATCAAAGCACGATTAATGACAAAGGCTACGATATTTGAAACTGGTGGCATCAGACCAACTAATAAGCTGCTTGAGAGTTGGTTTGGCGCCGTTGCCTGGTCATTGCCAGAACAGCAACAGCCAGAAGGATTTCAGCCACTGGCTACATTTTTTTTGAAAGAGTTACCTTTTGTACCTGCAGCAATCAGACATATCGAACTACTGACACTTTTTATCAGTGAAGAAATTTTTGATCATCTTGTTGAAGATGATCTTAGCCGTTTTTTTGAAATAAGAACATACCCGTCATTAAAGGGTCTAGTGCATCGTAGCTGGTATCATGACAACATACGAGCATTTCCACTAAAACCTCGTTTGGTTGACAATGATTGCCCTGCATGGGATGGTGGAGGTATACCGCTTGAGGTGGAAGAGGAAATAATACGGTACGAGAACGAAGAAGCTATGGAGTACTTTGACGATATTGTAGAGGAGATTTACGCTGTCCATAAACTTGGCGGATATCCAGCTTTTTGTCAAAGTGGCAATAATTTTGGTGAAGCCTATCCATTTGTTTTACAAATTGCCTCCGATAACAAGGCCCACTTCAATATCGTGGATAGTGGGAATTTTTATTTCTTTTACAATGGTGAGAACAACGATTGGCGTGTTCACTGTGATTTCTACTAACTGTGGCCTTCTAATAAAAAAAGTTTGATGGATGGACCTTTTTAGCATGGTTTTTTACCAATTATAGTTGAGGCGCATGAAGGTACTATGATAAAATGAAATCAAGATTGCAAAAGGCATATATTTGGCAATTTGAAGAGAAAAAGTATATACTATAGCTAGTGAGCTATTTGAAAAACATGCGGTACTTTGGCAGGTAATCGTAAGTGCCGTATATTTTAATAAAGCTGAAATGCGCAGCATGGGTAATTTCATCTTTTGATTAAATATTCACTACAATTAACAATTATTTCATTAGACAAATAAAAGAAATTAGTGTATAGTAAAACTAATAAATACATTCCTTAAGTGGAAATATTGAATTCACCTATTACAAAAAGTAATCGTGTTTATTCGGTACTTTTTGTAATATGTGAATTTTTTTATTTTATAGAAGAAATTATATATTACAATTTTATTTTTTGGAGGTTTTCTTAAATGAAACAAGGTACAGTAAAATGGTTTAACGCAGAAAAAGGTTTTGGATTTATCGAAGTTGAAGGTGAAGCAGACGTATTCGCTCACTTCTCAGCGATTCAAAGCGAAGGTTTCAAATCACTTGACGAAGGTCAAAAAGTTGAGTTTGAAGTGGAAGACGGTAACCGCGGACCACAAGCTAAAAACATCGTTAAACTTTAATTAACACATGCATTTCATAAAAAAGAGGCTTCCTTAGGGAATGCTTCTTTTTTTTATGTACATCAATGTTTATACATAGAAAATCGCAGTTTGAATGACTAGGCCGATGTCAGTACGATGCTATGTGTCGTAGAATGTAAAATACATCAATTGATATATAAGGAACACACCCATGTAAGCACCGGCTACTAAAAAGAGCGGATTCAAAAAAACGGCATGAATGGTTGTCATAAAAACTGCATCATCAACAATAATTTGATAGATGGAAGTGGCTGCGATACTGCCAAAGACAATCGAGGAAATTACTGCCATAGCATTAAAAAAGTGTCGAGTTTTATCGCTGTTATGTTGTAAGTAAAGCATCAGGATGGGAACAAGCAACGTAGTTGCAATTATTATAATTTTCAAAATATCACGTCCTTTGTTCCAGTATGCCCTTGAAAAATTGCGCATAATCAACAGAGAAATATCTAGAGGATAAAAATTCATGTTGGAAATAATAAATTGGCGAAAATTAAATTACAGGGACATCCACTACAAGCTATAAATTTGTCTCCATATTGTAGGTGATGAAAAGAGTAAATTTTGATTTACCAAAGAATTATTCTAGGCTTGTCACCGACAATCAGATTCTTTTGTCGGTGCCATTTTAGCAGTGTCTGGAATCCTGTGAAAATCATATTGTGTTAAAGCAAATTGAGTATGATATAAGTATTCTAGGACAAGTAACTTGCCCCCAGCTACACCGCACAAGATGCCTGAAGTCCCTTGACCGTTTGTCAATGAAATTCCAACTGGTTGGCCGATTAAATACTGAATTTTATGTTGCTATGGCATAATGGTCACTCCTTTCAATACATAATATGTTCTTAGTATCGTTAGGTGCTGATGCTCCGATAAAAACCCATGTTGCTAGCAAACGTAAAATAGGCATTGTCATAATTCCTATAAAATGAAATTCATTCAACGCCAATAAGAAAGGAGAAAACATTTGCTAAATAGACAGATGATTCAACGAAAAAAAATAAAAAGGGTGAAAAAATTGGAAAATAAAACAGTAGTGAAAAATGGCATTGGTTTTGGTGCAGTACTAGCTATCACAATATCATGGAGTGTCAATCACTCTATATTGTGGGCTATTATTCATGGATGTTTCAGTTGGCTATATGTTATTTATTATGCTTTAACAAGGTAAATTACCAAATTGCGTATTATTGTTCGCTGGACAGTAATTTGACGTCGTCAGCATATCGGATTAAGGTGCAAAAGTTTAAATGAATTTTGAAGCGGGTAAAAATAACAGAGGTTGTATTAATCGAAGAATGGAAAAAGTATATACCGTTCATATCTGAACTGAGCTTGGCATAAATAACTAAGTGCTGGTTATTGCGAATTGAAATAAACAGCTCACAATATTCGGAGAAAAGGGTGGGTGCCATTCACTTAATTGTGGTATATTGCAAATTTCATACAACTAAGACTGCATCATTGAAGAAAGGTTGATAAGATGACACATCAAGTTACCGCTACGAGCAATATTGATTTCGGTGCTACAGGCGTTGAGGAAATATTGCAAAATGTAGCTTATATTTTATCTACATTTGTAATTTCTTGTCCTCTATATGGTAGGAGGTCAAATACTGACGCACCTTTTTATCTTACAAAGAGACGGAATACCGCACGCATTATTGATAGCATTAGACGTTTCGAGCCACGTGCAGTTGTTATCGATGTAGATTATCTTGGAGACGTATTTGTTGGGAAATTAGAACCTGTAGTAAAAGTAATTGTGAATGAATAAAGCTTGGAGAAGAAGGGGAGTGGATAAATCTGCGGACCTTCCAAGTATACAAGTATGTTAGCGTAGCGATTGTTTAGAAGCATTGTTCCTATCCGAATATATTGGATCACGAATGGCTAGAACAATTCACTATGTATCTATAAAAAAATATGCCTTAAAAAGGATCTCTAAGAAGAGATCCTTTTTTTGTTATGCAACTGGATTTCTTCTAATACCGTCAATTTTTTGGCAGTCAATAACGACTGGTGTAGCCGCAGCAGCATCTCCGACTTCAAGGAAATAAGCACAGCAAGTTTTCGGATCTAATCTAATGAAAAGAACACCAAGGAAACTACCGCCACCTGATAATAGAACATCTACTAGCGTACCTGGTTCCAAGCATCTTAATAGATTACAGATACAACCTTTACATTTGTGCTCAAATTTATCATCGCATTTCTCTTTTTTGCATTTGTGTTTGTCATCTTCCTGTTTTTTCTTGCAATCACATTTATCGTGTTTACGCTCGCACTCATCGTCTTTGTGCCAGGAGTTGTCGTGTTTACATTCGCACTCATCCTGTTTGTGCCAGCATTTGTCGTGTTTACGCTCGCACTCATCGTCTTTGTGCCAGCATTTGTCGTGTTTACATTCGCACTCATCATGTTTGTGCCAGCATTTGTCGTGTTTACGTTCGCACTCATCATGTTTGTGCCAGCATTTGTCCTTTTTCTGTTCGCAATGTCTACACTTATCATGTTTAGAATCGCACTTGTCGTGTTTATGCTTACATTTCTCCTGCTTATGTTCACACTTTTCAAATTCACAGTAACATTTATAGTGATTGCATTTGTCACCTTTATTTAAATTGTTATAATTCCAATTCATATACTTATAATATCTATTATCTTGCATTCTGTAATCTCCCTTTTATGTTAGTTTTTTAGTAATGCGCGCGCTGCCTTACACTAATAATCTATGAAGGTTGGTTGAAAGGAGATTGGTAATTTGTCCTGTGAAAAGATTAAAATATAAAAACTTGGTATTAAAAAATAAGTTGTATGATTACCTAAAGGCTATGAATACTATAACAATGCTATTTTAATGAAAAATTTAGATAAACTTTTGCCTTAAATCTGCAACTTTGATTTCCAGCAAAGAGTGTACGCTGTCAGTAATCGGTAAAAAATATGAGATAGTAGATAAAAAATAAAGTCAGAAAATGGTATAACTTCAAATAACAATTGATAACATACAGCGGAAAATCAAGTGTTATAACATTCATTCTGTTATGCATATTTATCAACATATTCCTAGGGTCTGGTTCATAATTTTTTTAGTATTTATTTGTAAAATAAAGCATATTTTATGTAAAATGAGAATGGAGAGAATGGATGAAGGGACTAAAAATGAGTTTTTTAATTTTATTTTTATTGATATTCATCACAGTTGTACTTATAAAAAATAACGCATCTCCAAGTGAACAATCTCTTCACAATGATATTAGAGACAATTATGCTGAGGAAATTGGTGAAAAATTACAAAGCTCAAGCTTTACGAAGGAGGTTTTACAGGCTTTAAGAGCGGATGGCTACTTCCCCGACAGCACAGTCGGCTATTTAGTGGATTCCCCGGATAAACAATTTATTTCAATTTACTTACATAACTCAGATAAATTAGACAAAGCGTCGAAGGAAGAAATTCAAAAAATTATTAATCGTGTGGCGAAAAATAATAATTTAAATTCATTCATTGTTGATATAAAGGAAACAAATTAAGATAAATTGTAAGTATGACAAAGATTAAGGCAGCCCAACGGATTGTCTTGGTCTTTTTTCTTGGAAATTACGCTATGGTATAATTGTTTACGAGGAGATGAAAACTGTGAAAATTTTAGTTTTAGGTGCAACGGGTCGGGTCGGTAGCCATATTGTTTCACTTGCACTACAAGACGGTCACCATGTTACTGCCTTAGTACGTACACCGAATAAAGTGGAAATAAAAGATACTAATTTAGACATTACTCATGGCAACGTATTAAACCAACAGGACATAGAATCTGTAATGTCTGAAATTGACATTGTAATTAGTGCATTAAATACGGATGGCACAAATACACTTACAGAAAGCATGCGAATGATTCTTGAAACAATGAAAAAAGCAAATGTGAAACGAATTATTACCGTTGGTACAGCCGGAATATTACAAAGTCGGTTAAATCCTCATTTACTCCGTTACCAGTCGAGTGAATCCAAACAGAAAACTACTTTTGCAGCACAAGAGCATCACAAAGTCTTTGACATGTTAAGCCAATCTGACGTTGATTGGACAATTGTCTGTCCTACATATTTGCCTGATGGAGAATATACTGGCGTATATCGAACAGAACGGAATTTCCTGCCTGACGGTGGAACTAAAATTTCAGTGGCGGATACTGCTGAATTTACTTATCAACAAAGTGTATGTAATGAATATTTGCAATCTCGTGTTGGCATTGCATACTAATAATTGGGGGATTTTTCTTCCCAACAGTGAATGAGATGATATTTAATTTGTAATATCAACGAGCTTTTATTTACTGTATGATTACTTTCAAGAAAAAAAGGGCAGGTTGCTCAAAGTCATTTCTTATGAATAGTACTCGAAGACATAAAAATACTCCCCTTGGAAAAACAGATTTTTAATGTTAAATCTGTCTCGCTAATGGGGAGCATTTGATAGAGGAACTTTTTATTGTATTAGCAATTATTTTTCATGATTGTTCTTGTCGCCTTTTTTATGATTTTAACGGTTGCGTTTGCTTCAGATTCTTTGTGCCATTTTTCACAGATAGTTAGTACCCAATTTGCTTGAGTTTTACTTGCGTCGTTTAACCAATTGCCCACAGAATCTTGCACATATTTTGATGGATCTGCTTTTAGTAAATCTAAAAGGGGTAATGCTTTATGTGGTTCTTGCTTAAGGATCTCAATATGTTTTGTCCAAACTCCCCGAGGTCTCATAGATTCAACTGCAAAACGTCGAATATTTTCATTATCATCCTTAGCCCATACAGTTAACAATTCCACACTTTTATCTATATCTTCGGAAAGATCCTCTCTTATCGCCATCCAAGCAATTTCTCGTACGCCAAAATGATGATCCGCCGCAAAATGTCTAATAAATGACAGTTTTTCTTCTAGAGTTTGTTGGCGATTTTTATTCATAAAGGCTGCCCAACATCTTACACTATCAGATATATGATTGGCGCAGTATGTCAATATTTCTAACCTTTTTGCCTCATTTTCTTCAACCATTACTGTAGTTAGTAAATCACTAGTGGTACGAATCGCTTTCATCCCCGTAAAAGCATTTTGATTGGCCATTTCGGTTAATAGTACATCCATTTTTCCCTTTTCCAAATTGAATGACGGTATTACATGCTTTAACAATATTTGATGATTGACAGCTTGCCATTCAATAAGATTTACACTCTCAATTAACCCGCGATTTAGCAAATCTAGTATTTCACTTGGGATATCACTGCTCTTCCTAGCCCCTTTTCGATTCAGAACGTGTTCATGTATCATTCGTTAGTTCATCCTTATTTTAGTATATTTGTAAAATATGAATCTATTTTAATTGTAACGTAACTATAAATCCACATCAACTTTAGAAGGAGGGGCGGGAAAGCGATTCATATTTTCTTTATACTAAAACTTCAAACAAATATTATAAAACGCGTATGACTACTTTAATTAACAAAGTAATCATACGAATTTTTAATTAGAAGTGTAATCGATACGATGATAAATAACTGTCGGACGAAACCACTTCCTCTCTTTATGGCAACCTGCGAGCCAACAATTGACCCAAATATTTGAGCAGTTCCCATTACAAGACCATAAACATAGTGAACGTGATCTAGATACATAAACATTAAAAGGGCTGCCATGTTACTGCCAAGGTTCAACAATTTTGCATTACCCGCAGCTTTTAAAAAATCGGTGCCAATCATGAGAAAAGCAAAAATAAAAAAGGAGCCAGTGCCAGGGCCGAGGAACCCATCATAAAATCCAATCGCAAAGAGCAGAAAAATAAACCCAGCCAATTGTAAAGGGGATAATTTCTTAATGGCTGAGATGCTACCCCAGTCTTTTTTGAAAATGGTATAGACAGCAATAGCAGCGAGCATAAATAGCATCAATGGTTTTAATAACTCTGGACTGATTGATGTGACGGTCCAAGCACCAAACATAGAGCCGAAAAATGCCAATGGAAAATATTTTTTGACCGAATGAAAATCAATTTTTCCAGAACGATAAAATGTAATGGTTGAAGTAGATAACCCTATCGTACTAGCTAGTTTACTTGTAGCGATGGCTGTTGTTGGATTTAGACCAAGGAATAATAATGCAGGTAATGCAATGAGTCCACCCCCACCAACGACAGAATCAATAAACGCGGCGAGAAAGCCAAATAGTATGAGTATTAGTAATAATTGTAAATCCAGCTGCATATAATCACTCTTTCATTTAGTTACTACTGAAATAGTAACTAATGTAAACTTGTTTGTAAAGTATAAGTTTTATCGCTATATAAAACGGAATATGACTATAATAAAGAAAATGGAGGGGTTCACTAGTGGAATTAATTAACCAATTAAAACAGTTAGGCTATACAGAATATGAGGCGAAGGCATACATAGCATTGGTACAAAATAATCATGTGACAGCCTATCAAGTAAGTAAGCATTCAGGTATTCCACGTGCACGAATTTATGGAATACTTGATTTATTAGTTGAAAAAGGTCTTGTAATGAAAGAGGAAACACCAGAAATAACAACCTATACGGCATTAGCGGTATCCGTATTTTTACAAAAGGTAGAAAAGCATTGGCAGTCTAGTTTTAAATCCATGTCAAGTAACTTAGAATCCTTAGAACAACAGGAGCCTGTGGAGGACAATAAAGTTTTAAGTATTAAAGATAAGGATACGATTATAACTTATTGTCAGTCGATGTTAAAAAAAGCGAAAAAAAGAGTGCTGATATCGATGTGGGATGATGTCTATGAGGAACTACGAGAAGACTTGCAAAAGGTGGCACAGCAAGTGAAAGTGCATGGCATTACACTGCATGTGACGGAGCCGTTAGCTTCATTAGACCAACATCGTGTGACTGATTTTACGGAAAAGACTACTACGGACCATTGGTTTATATTATCAATCGATGGAAAAGAAATGATTTATGGACCATCTCCTGCTAATCGTGAGCTTGCGTTCTTTACAGATGATCCCATTCATATTTATTTATTAGAAGATTATATTTGGCATGATGTACTAGTAAATCGGTTAGTAAAGCGTAGCAAAGATGATTTAGGTGATTGGATTACAAAAGAACGACATGCGTTTTTCGGGGCCTAAATTACTCACTTTTTCATAAAAGTGTCGTAATGGCAACCTTGCAAATTTTTCAATGAGCAATATCGACGAAGGAAAAAAAGAACCTTGCCAATGGAAAGCCCTCTGTTGCTGTACTGTGTCCTGTAAATTACTGATTGGAGTTTCACTGTATCCCGCATTAACGGTCAGTAAGACGCTAAGGTGGAGAATTAACTGACCGTAAAAGCCCGATTGGTTCAACTACCAATCAGAAGAACACTGATTGGAGTTTCACTGTATCCCGCATTAACGGTTAGTAAGGCATCACCTATGGACGACCAACTGACCGTAAAAGCCCGATTGGTTCAACAACCAATCAGAAGAGCACTGATTGGAGTTTCACTGTATCCCGCATAACGGTCAGTAAGACGCTAAGTGGAGAATTAACTGACCGTAAAAGCCCGATTGGTTCAACAACCAATCAGAAGAGCACTGATTGGAGTTTCACTGTATCCCGCATTAACGGTCAGTAAGACGCTAAGGTGGAGAATTAACTGACCGTAAAAGCCCGATTGGTTCAACTACCAATCAGAAGAACACTGATTGGAGTTTCACTGTATCCCGCATTAACGGTTAGTAAGGCATCACCTATGGACGACCAACTGACCGTAAAAGCCCGATTGGTTCAACAACCAATCAGAAGAGCACTGATTGGAGTTTCACTGTATCCCGCATAACGGTCAGAAAGACGCTTAAGGTGGAGAATTAACTGACCGTAAAAGCCCGATAGGTTCAACTACCAATCAGAAGAGCACTGATTGAATTTTCACTGTATCCCGCAATAACGGTCAGTAAGACATCACCTATGGACGACCAACTGACCGTAAAAGCCCGATTGGTTCAACTACCAATCAGAAGAGCACTGATTGGAGTTTCACTGTATCCCGCAATACGGTCAGTAAGGCATCACCTATGGACGACCAACTGACCGTAAAAGCCCGATAGGTTCAACTACCAATCAGAAGAACACTGATTGGAGTTTCACTGTATCCCGCAATAACGGTCAGTAAGACGCTCACGGTAGAGACTTAACTGATCGTAGAAAGCCCGATAGGTTCAACTACCAATCAGAAGAGCACTGATTGGAGTTTCACTGTTGAATTTTCACTGTATACGTTTAGCGGGGCAAAGGAGCGGGTAAAAAACCATTACGATTGACCACAGAAATGGTCTACATCGTTTTATCCCGAGGTGCTGCGCAAAAAGCAGTTAAAATCTACGAACCCGGAAATAACAACCGCAACAAAGGAGAAAGATAACATGTCAATTACAAGTACAGCAAAAGAGGATTTAAAAGCACTATTTAAAGAAGCTAAAACAAGAGGGATTTTAAAAATTGATCATAGCGATCGAGTAGACCGCATGAGTGATGGTGATGCACTCGGTTTGCTTATTTCGATGGTAAAACGAACTTTATAAAATATCAGTTACTCAACCATACAAACGATAATTAAATTAAAAAATGACCAAGATAGCAAAGAGCTATTTAGGTCATTTTTGCTTATTATTTGACTCATTGGAGGGTGAATGTAGTATTTTGGTGACGCAATCTAACTTTGATGACAAAAAAATTATGTGGTAGCTACATTTTTGAATTTGACAATATGTATACGTTTGTATACAATACGAATGTGATAAAGTGTATACATATGTATACAAAGGAGGAGTTTATTTTGAGAGATGAAAGATTTAAGGAATTTAAACGTGGTGAGCGACATGAGGGAAGAGAAGGCTCACATCAACGAGGTGGGCGACACAAAGGACGAGAAGGTTCGCATCAACGTGGACCGAAAACCTTTCGCCGAGGAAGAGCAATTGCCTTTTTAGAAATGATGAATCTGAAGCGTTCGACTATTAAGCAACAATTAGAGTTACCGGAGTTTCAATCTATTCAAGCGATTTTAGTTGGTGAATTA
Organism: Lysinibacillus parviboronicapiens; assembly: GCF_003049605.2. NCBI lineage: Bacteria > Bacillati > Bacillota > Bacilli > Caryophanales > Bacillaceae > Lysinibacillus > Lysinibacillus parviboronicapiens. The sequence continues at coordinate 2,800,756 of NZ_CP073713.1, read as the reverse complement.
AAAGCAATTGATATGATTATCAACGAATTTACGCAATTATTCGAAATACATGAAAGTGAAGCAATGGATACGTCCGATGAAAATGTAGTGAAAGATTCTGAGTTGAACAATGAAAAGTCATTAGAAAATGGTATGGAGGATACTAAAATTAATGAAACAAATTAATCGTTATATCGATTCATTATTTCAAAATCAAGATATCCTTTTGGAAGATGTTTTAGCATCCATTGAAGCAAACGGGATGCCCTCTATCTCGGTGTCTCCATCCTCTGGAAAACTATTAACGATGCTTACATCAATTTCAGGGGCTAAAAATATACTTGAAATAGGCGCTCTTGGAGGTTATAGCGGAATATGTCTTGCTAGAGGGTTTGGTAGCGATGGGAAATTAATTTCTCTTGAATTAGAAGAGAGATATGCACAGCTTGCATACAACAATTTATCGAAAGCCGGTTTTGCCAATCAAGTATCATATCTAATTGGGCCAGCTTTACAGAGTCTTGAAAAACTAGTTAAGGAAAATCAGCAATTTGATTTATTCTTTATCGATGCGGATAAAGATAATTATGAAAATTATTTAAATTGCTGTATTCGACTTGCAAATCCGGGGGCCTTGATAGTGACTGATAATGTACTTGCTAACGGTAGTGTCGCAGACTCCAATGTTCAACCAAAACGATATACTGAAATAATGAAAAAATTCAATGAAATTGTCGCCAATCATCCTCAACTAGAATCTGTGATAGTTCCAATCGGTGATGGGATGACGCTTTCAAAAGTGAAGAAATAAAAGGCATTTAGCGACTATGGAATTTTGTGCAAGCAAACTCGATGCACATGCTTATATGCCGATAGACGGATAGAATCCTCGAAATGATGGATAGACCACATGAGAAGGAAATATGAAAAGGGTCACTTTCCTATCTAAAGTGACCCAAACCAACAAATCAGGGATGTAAGGCTAATTTAGCTTTACACTACTATTACTATGATGTGATTGCTATCTTTGTATAGTTTATTGCCCGAGAAATAGATTTTAAATAAATGTTTATACAAACACTGTATCTAAGCAGTAAAAGCTACATAAAATTGTTGGTTGTCGAATGATTCAGGCTAAAAAAATTGTCAGGTTAGGTCAATCGACAACTTAATATTTGCAAATGAGAAGATTGTCCAATGGGTTGGTGCAATAATTAATGTTTAGTTCTTACCAGTTGGTGGTTCTGATTGGCAAGAAAATATGAAAAGGGTCACTTATAGAAAGTGACCCTTAAAATCTATCAGGAATCGGCAAACCAGATTACTAATACGTGATAGCTAGTAAAAGGAGTTTACGTTAATAGATGAAACTTGCGCCAACAATAATTAGCAGAATAAATAGCACAACGATTAAAACGAATGATGAACCGCCGTAGCTGTTGCCATAACCTTCATTTCCCATAATATCTCCCTCCTTTCTACAATCTATAATATGTATAGATGTAAAAATGAGAGACGGTGTTAATCATAAACAATGAATTAATTTTAGTAAAAAAATTTAAACGTTAATTAAAATATGTTTAACAAAAGATAAAAAAAGGGTCACTTGGGTGAAAGTGACCCTAGTAACAAGTTTCGGAGGTGCAAAGCTAGATTAGCTTTACACTACTATTATTATGTGGAGTTAGGTATGTTTGTATAGTTCTTTGCCCGCGACTGGCCAATTTAAAATAAATAAAGGTAGATCCAGTACAAAAATAAGCACAATATGTCGATGGAGTAGCCAAAAGGTTACTTCTTTTTTTATAAAATGAAGGAGCTATCTCTTGAAAATACATCGTGTGCGATATAAAATGATCGTATACGATATATTTAGGGAGGTGAGTTTAAACATTAAAGCATTATTACTAGAGAATCAGTTATGTTTCACGGTTTATACAGCCGCTAATCAATTTACAAAATTGTATCGCCAAGTATTGGAACCATTTGATTTGACTTACCCGCAGTATTTGGTATTACTCGTATTGTGGGAACAAGATAATCTTGTCGTAAAGCAAATTAGCGAAAAATTGAGTTTAGGCATAGGTACTTTAAATCCGATATTAAATAAGCTTGTTGATAAAGGTTGGGTCAAGAAAAAAACTTCTTCAATTGATAAACGAGCCGTTGTCATTTCGTTGACAGAGAAGGCAAGCTTGATGGAGACATCGATTACAGAAAAGCTCGTTGAAAAAATGACGCATTGTGATGCATTAACTGAAATTGATGGAGATTTAAGAGCACAGTTACAAAATTTAAACGTGATATTATCTCAATTGATTGATATGGAGGAAAAAAGATGAGTATTTATGATATCAAAGTAAAATTAGAAGATGGTTCAGAATATAGTTTAGAGCAATATAAAGGTAAGGCGTTGCTCATTGTGAATACAGCCACAAAATGTGGGTTTACACCACAATTTGAGGACTTAGAAGAATTATACAAAACATATCAAGCACAAGGATTTGAGGTACTAGGATTCCCTTCAGATCAGTTTAAACAAGAGGTAGATTCAGCCACAGAGGCGGCAGAAGCCTGCCGTTTAACATATGGGGTTACATTCCCAATGCATGAAATTGTAAAGGTCAATGGTAAAGAAGCACACCCACTTTTTGAGCATTTAACAACGCATTCAAAGGGATTTCTAGGAAGAAGCGTTAAGTGGAACTTTACAAAGTTTTTAGTAAATCGAAACGGTGAAGTTGTATCTCGCTTTGCTTCAACTGATAAACCTAAAAGCTTCGAGGACGAAATTAAAAAAGTTTTATAATCACGTGTGCAAAAAGAACACATAAAATACGGTCCCAAAGACATGCAGTGTAGTAACTGGATGTCTTTCTAGTATTTATCTTTTATAGTATTAGCAGGTGAGGAGACGACAAGCGACTATTGCTAATAGGCAATGTGTTTGAATAATATTCGATGTCGATGTATTATCAATGACCATGTATTATGATTTACAATATTTGTATCTGTATTTTTTTAAAAGATTTATAAAGTCTTTATTAAAATACATAAAGAGTCACATCTAACCAGATGTGGCTTTTTGTTATGCATTTAATAACTATGTGCGGAAGATGACAAATGATTTAGGAAGAACGCATACATGAATTCTCGATTACCTTAGACGACACAGTTGATAGATACAGTAACGGCAAATAACCATTGCAGTGTGAAAACATTACGAAAGCCGACTGTGCAAGGCTGTTGGTCGTAAGCACAAGGAAGTGAACATTCAGCACATTTAATAAGTAAAGATTATCATATCTACATGGTCTATAAGCGATTTATGTAGGAACGTTTGCAAGCAACGAAAGCACCAAGTTTATCAATGAAGTGAGGTGGTAATATGCAATTTACAGATGGTACATGGACATTTGAAACAGAAGAGATTGAAGCAACTGTCAAGAATCCTCAACGAGAAGGGGAGGAGCGGGACATGCTGAATGCATTTGCTCGCTATGCTTACTATCGATACAAGCAGATAAGAGATTGTGTAAATCCTCGTAAGTGTAAATACATGTGGATTGATAAAGTACGTGAACAATTAAAATCACCGGCTAAAGTACGGAGAGTATGTACTTTATTAAACATTACAGAAGAGGAAGTACATTACATTGTAGCTTTTGTTAAAAAGTATTTAAAGTATGTAAAATAATCCGCTAGTTAAAAAATGGAAAGAACTCATATTGTCGAAAGTTTGACAATATGAGTTCTCCTTTTTTATGTGCCTGTTTTACATGGTATTTTTTCATTGAAAGTCTTGCAATTGGCTGAGCCATTAAAAGTTCAATCCAAATGCTATAGCAAAATTTCTTAGTCAAAGCTACAGGAAGTTTAAAATGGTACTAGACTAATCCGTTTCGTACCAGTAATATTCAATAGAACTCTAAAAGTAAAATCAACTGTTTGTCCGATGAAAACGGGTATCCCTGTTCTTACAAGTGGCCCTACATATTAATACTAATAAAATAACCATTACCTACATAATCAGAAGAATCTAAATGTATCTAAATAGATTTCTTTATTAAAGCCATGTTCCAGTCCAATAATGATAGGGGCAATGATCACATCTAACGAGGTGCATCTTTTCTAATGTTGCAGGGATTATTCCGAAAAACTTTTGTTATTTATAATTTTTAAAATGGGTATAATTGTTTATTTTATAATTTTGATAAGTGTTACATTAAGACTATGACATTCTGTTTTATTTACATTTTTAGGTATTACAACCCGGCTGTTTTGTATTGACATGGTAGTTCTTATGGATAATAATAGATAATAGATATCAGTATTTGTTTTTTTTTAGGTATAAAGAATTAACATGTGTCAATGAATATAATGGCTTTGGAAAGGGGAAATTTAGATGATAGGTAAAAGTATAAAGCGAAAATTATTGTTTTTTACATTAGGTTTACTGTTATTGTCATCTGTACTTAATGCCGTATTAGGTGTGTGGATAGTTGGTAAAAATAGCCGAGAAGTTCTAATTGAAAAAGCCCATGAACAGGTTTTTGAAATGGCAAAGCAAGTGGAAATGATATTAAATGCAGAGAGCGATCCCATTTCATCTCTACAAGAATATGTGCAACTAAAGGAAGAACAAGATAATGTAACGTATGCTATTATTATTGATACTAATGTTCAAGCGGTGGCACATAGTGACAAAGAAAAATTAGGAAAAGTATATGAAGACGACTACACGATAGATGGTGCTAAAAACGGCAAGAAACAATTTACAAGATGGTATGCTGAAGTGCAAGGTATATGGACGTATGACATTATGGAGCCAATATATAAAGATGGCGAGCTTTATGGAGTTATTGACATTGGGGTGCCTGAAAGCGGCATTAAATCCATTATAAATACTGTACTAATTTATCAGATTATTATAGGCGTCGTAAGTTTTTTAATTATAGGTGCTTTAATGTGGTGGATTATTGGTCGTATTGTTGCAGCTATTAAAAATCTTGAAAACGTCATTCATCAAACCGCAAGCTTAGATTTTACGGATAGTCCAGAATTAGAGAGTTTATTAAATCGACAGGACGAAATCGGACTTATGTCAAAAGGCATTTCAGGCATGAGGACGGCATTAAAGGATGTTACCGTTAATATACAAAATACCAGTTTCGAGTTATCAGATTCCTCAAAGATTTTAATGCAAATCTCAGATGATACGGTACGTACAACGGATGAAATTAGCTCAGCCATTAATGAAATAGCAAAAGCAACAGAAGATCAGGCTAATGATACAGAAAAAGGTGCGGAACAATTAAATCAACTTTCTGAAAACATTGATTGTGTTATTGAGCACACAGAAAAGATAGCGTCCATGACGGCGGATATTGATAAATTAAGTAGTCAAGGTGTGGAAACCGTTAACCAACTCTCTATCTGGTCTGAAAAGAATCGCGTGTCTTCACAACAGGTAAGTAGCATCGTGCAAGAAGTAGATAAAACTTCATCTGACATATCAAGTATTATTAATACGATTACAGAAATCTCTACTCAAACGAATTTATTAGCATTAAATGCATCTATAGAGTCAGCTCGTGTAGGTGAAGCAGGAAAAGGTTTCGCAGTTGTTGCGGATGAAATTCGAAAATTATCTGAACAGACTTCTAATGCAACTGAAGATATTAAAAACAAAATCACGGCTATTCAAGACATTTCTAAAAGTGCTGTACAGGAAATTGGTACGAGCCTAAGCATTGTCGAGCAAAATGCTAAAGCTACTGAAAATACGAGTGAAATATTTAATACCATAAAGACAGCTCTTGATCAAACAAGTAAAGTGGCACAAGAGGTGAAACAGTTATCTGATGAGATGAATGAGCGCAAAGAGCAAATCATTAGTGCTGTTCAAAACATTGCTGCTTCTGCAGTAGAAACCTCTGCTGGCACAGAACAAGTTTCCGCTTCGGCACATGAACAGCTAAAAAATATCGAAACTGTTTCAGAAAAAGCAAACGCCCTATATACAATTGCCGATAATTTAAGTAAAGAAATGAAGAAATTCACTATTTAATATTAGCAAAAAAGTAATAGCCAACAGTAATCGTAGAGAAATCTATTTATTGAACAGAGCATTACGCAATGCTATTGTGATAATTCATTTATTCATATAAGCTTCTATAATATTTACTGAGTCACATCAACTAGATGTGGCTCTTTTTAGCATTTCATGAGAGATCGTGCTGATAAATTTACACATCAAAAGGGGCTGATTTCGGCAGAAACAGCCACAACGTCGTCACACCTACAGCTTCTCGCGCGAAAGCTATTGATATGAAATACACGAGATGAGGCATTCTGCTTCGTTTTCATTTATTTGGTTTGCCTCAAGAACGCTGGAATTGAAAACGTCTTCGTCGGGACCTTGAACAATAATTGAATACCACAATCACAAATGGAGTAAGGAGAAAATAAAAGGATTAAGTCCGGTACAATACCGAACTCAATCCTTCAAAGTTGCTAAATTAGCTTCACTTCACATATATTATTTTGATCTTTGTTTAAACTTTTATTTGATAGGTATTCGAAGTCCTACGAATGAAGCGATAGTTAAAATAGAAGTAATAGCCCCTAATATAGCATTCAATTTCTCTAATGGTTTTTTAGCTTTCTCTTTATCACCATTTTCTAAATGAGTTTGAAGTAATTCAAAATTGGCTTCTGCAATATCTCGTTGTTCATCTGATAGGCGTTGAATATCTTCGTGAAGTAGCTTCAAAGCATTCATAATATCATCTGAATGACCAGCTATCCCTTGGTTTAGGGTACCATTGTTTTCAATCGTTATATTACCTTTGTTTTCTCCAAAAGTTAAACCACCATATTTACTAGATTCGCTCATATAACCATCTCCTAAAATTATTGTTAAACTCCCAAGCTTTGATACTAAATCTAATAATTGACCAGAATTTTCTTTTTCTAAGTTATTGATAATGTCTCTTAAACTCTCTGGTTTATTTTGCTGTTTTAAACCAACATAATGCGCTTTGTTATTGTTTTTTTTTTTGATAAATTTTCTTTAAAATCCTCACTTAATTCAATTATTGGAATCGTGTCTAAAGGATTAACACAATTTTCGGATCCGCAATACTTACAAGTAATTTCAGGATCAATACTATCCAGTTCATATTTAGCAACAGTTAAAATGTTTCGATTGCATTCTTCACAGAGGAACTCTAATTTTATGATAAGCGCTTCTTGTTTTTCTAATTCAGATAATTTATCAATAACTACTCCAAGAGGTAAGTCAGTTATTTTTACAATATAACTATGGTAAAATTTTTCAATTTTACTTTTAGCAATTGCCTCAAGTGCATTATTAATTTTTTGAGAAATTTCCCATGGTTTTAAATTGCTCACAACTTTTACCTCACAGAATAATTTTTGTTAAATCAATTTTTCCCTAATATAATGCAATACATGCTCAGATGCGAATACATTAAATTTAAATGTCTTTGTCGTTAAACCAATTTTTATAGAATATTCTTGGACCACGCCACCAACACTATGCTCAAATATTATAGATCCTTTTTGTTTGGCTAGGTAAGGTTCTAAATAATCATATAATGGTAATCCTCTAAGTTCTCTAATACTACCTAATCCTATTGTTTCAAGACCACTTAAAAGTAACATCGTAAAAGGTGTTGTTTCTAATGTACCGATAATATCCTCACTATTCAAGTTCTGCTCAAGAATGGATAATTCACCCTTAGTATAGTATTCATCAATGGCAGAAAGTATACTTACAAATGATTGACCATGTGTTTCTTCAAATGTATTTACTATCCCTGCTGGTCTTCCTATAGCATCAATAAGCTTTCCTTCAAGTACATCAACTAAAGAATCAAGAGTACCACCGTATCTCTCTAAGAAATCATACTGTTTGAATTCATATTCCTTATCCACTATTTTAGCTAACCCAGCAATAACTTTCTTAGCAACAGCAGAACTTGCTCGTACTTCGATTATTCCCTTAACTTCATCAATATAAACTGTTGTTATTTCGTGTCTAATGTATTCTCTACGGTTAGCTAAAAAGTAATCAACATTTACCCCTGTTCTATGAATAAATCTTAAATAATAAGCTTGTGACCCGTCAATTTCGGCAGCTGCAATAATTGTAGGTTCATCCGGAATATTCTCGCTATCTGGAGTAATGACTGTTTCAAAAGGATTAAATGGCATTTTATTAATAATACATTGTTTAAGCCCTGTTAAACCAGCTTGATTTGTAGTTTGATACCAAACTAAAGAAACGACTCCAGAAAAAATGTTATTACTTATTACTTCCAGCGCATCACCTTCAATATGCTCAAAAGCGGTCCACACTCTACTTGTTAATTCATTTATATTCCCTGTTGATTCTAAAGTCATGCCATTACAGACTTCTTTTAGTAGCGCTTTGTTTAACCTATTCAAGTCCTGGGGGAAAATCAAAGATTTAATTGTATTCATTTTTCACCTCTGGAATTATATAGTCGATTTTAATAATATATTCTATATATTACCATAAAAAGATAATTATTTGTTAAGAATGACAAAAAAACATAAATAAGTATTATTTGTATTATCGTTGAGATTTGATTTCTTTATTTCCTTATTAGAACATATGCACGTAAAAAGGATTTATGCCGTTATTTTAGAAAAAATAAAGTTGGAAAAATACTCATTATAGTAGTGGAGTAAGCTGAAGTCCAAGTCGGTTGAAGTTGTAAATAAAGCAATGTAAAAATTTAATGTATCTATCGTAGTTTAATGACTGCACAATTTGAGGGTTAAACGAAAAAAGAGCGATTAAAATATCGCCCTAAAAAATTCGTAAAACCCCATATTCATTGGTAGAGCCCACACGAAGAAACCAACAAGGGCGACAGGACCAATAAAAAAATTATAAATCTTTGTCGGTAAGATTTTCCCGAATAGTAGCTTGTAGATGACCACACAAACTACCATTACAATAGGTAGCAGAATCATCGGTGGTATTAAATATAGCAGACTTCCAACCACTGAAATCCATGAAAAGATGTCCATAGCATGACCTCATTATGTATTTTTAAGATGATTACTTGTTTCCTTTTTAAGTTCTTCAACCCGTTTGTTTTTTTAACTTTTTAATCTTAGGATCAGAAGATTGGCAAATACCAAAAAATAAGCAAAAGAAAAAGCGACAAGTGAAAGTGTTTTCTAAAAAAGATAATTAGAGTGACAAAGGAAAACTAATGCTAGTTAATCTACGAATGACATTGGAAAAAGTTTCGGCATTTTAATATTGCGCTGGACGAGGAAAACAGAATAGGAAAAGGGTCACTCGGACGAAAGTAACCCTCCATATAAAAAGTGCGGAAAGCTATATTAGCATTGCCACCCTATTATTAATATGATGTGATAGCTATTTTTGTATAGTTAATTGCCTGAGAAATAAATTAAAAAAGTCGCAGCATTTCTGACGCCACAGCTTAGTATGGTTCTTGTCCTGTTGACGGTTCGTCAGTAATTCCCCATCTTAGCAGGGCACAGGGTAAACTTAACCTATATCGGCAAAAAAGATGTAAAAGAATTAACTCGTTAACTACACTAGGCAAACAAGTAGTCCCGCGACAAAATGTGTAAGTACATAAGAATGAAGGGGAGTTTGATGCAATAACCAACTGCAACACGCAAAATACGGTGGTAATCTACCATGTACAAGTTCAACTCTAAATGGCACGTTAAGTTCACATCAATTATTAAAATTAGATCATGAGTAGTTGACTAAAGCAAGAGTTAAAAGTAATATAAATGTAAAATTAGCAATAATAGGGAGGTTTTTTATATGGCAATTACAACGTTTAAGGCAAACACATATTTAAAAGAAAAGGTTTTGGTAGAAGCAGATGTAAGAGGACATAAAATTATTATTGATGAACCAAAGGAATTAGGTGGGGATAATCAAGGTGCAAACCCTGTAGAACTCCTTCTTGCTGCTTTAGGTGCATGTCAATCAATAGTAGCAAGAACTTTTGCACATAAATTTGATATAGACCTTCAAAATTTATGGGTTGAATTAGAAGGAGACCTTGATACAGATGGCTTTTTAGGAAAATCCGATGTGAGGCCAGGGTTTTTAGCAATTCGATATACTTTTCATATCGAAACGAATGCATCACACGAAAAGGTAGAGGAATTTAAAAAATTCATTGTAGCCCATTGCCCTGTAGGGGATACGATTGCTAATACAGTAAATGTTGTTTCTTCAGGAATTGTTATGGACAATCCTATAATTTAATGGAATTGGTGTGATTTTCGGAATCCATGGCCGGCCATATTTAGACATTATGCAAAACTTCTACTAATTATATAGGTTTACCATAATAGACGAGCCTTTATCCCGAGCGGGGATGGAGGTTATTTTATTGGAGAAAATTGTGCCAATCTAGTCTCTATTGGATTATGGTTGTGTGAACGGTGAAGATGATGGAATACCAAAATTTTAGAAAAAGCATCGTCGAAGGCGTACTGGATGATCGAGTTACTTGTAGAGTTTGAGGATAAATTTCTGTTCCTTTTTAGTTCTTCGATGCGTTTTTCTAATTTTTTAATCTTCATGTCAGTAACGCAATAACTGTTATTATAACATTTAGGAGGGTAAACCTAAGAAACAGGGCAAAGCCATAGAATATTTATTACTGTTGGTGAAGAATATAGTTGAATGGTTAAATTAAAGAAATATTGATCAAATAAATAATTGTTTTTTAGAATAATAAAATGAAACTATTTAACTTGCTATTCGTACAAAGGTTAAAGGAGGTGTAAACTATGACGTTTGGTGGATGGATGATTCTTACTTTTGCAATTGTATGTTATCTACCTTTCTTTATCTGGCTTGCTGCTAGTTATTTGAATAAATCAAAAAGAGATAACAACAAAAGACAAAATACTTTTTGGGCATTGTTGGTGATAATGGGATTAATAAATTCTATAAATACTTTTTACTTTAATATTAACGATACATATTCTTTTGCAATAACAATTTCAGTTATTCTATTATTTAGCCTATATATGTTAATAATCGTATTAAAAGATAAAGGGAAGATAACAATAGGCTAAGCCTTAAAAGGAACAAATGTAACCGCGGACGTTACTTGGTGAGAAGTGTCGGTGGAAGGTTTTCTGCAAGTATTCCTAGTGCCTTGTAAAAGCTTATCTGGTTAGAAATATAGAGATGTACCTAGTGATATATTAAATGGTATAATTTACTTTATTTGATAGGTAGTAAGGGGGCATAATAGTGAATTATGAAGTGGCAGTTGCTTATGGGAATGAAGGTTTAATTAAAAAAAATGTAAATGGTGTAGATGAAATCGTTGTAGAAGATGAGGCATACTTTTTATACGATACAAATGGGGACATGATTTTTAGTGCACCGATAATAAGTGTAGTTTACATTCAAAATGTTTAGTGTTAGTCTGTTAGACCGCTCAAGGGAGTAGCTTTTATTGTATCTGTAAATAATATGTATCCTATCATTGTCAATCGGTAACAAACGAACACGCATAAAAAACTCAGGTAACCAGAGGAACCTGAGTTTTTTTGTTAATTAATAAGTGTATCAGCAGTATGCAAATAAGGAGAAATAAAGAATGAGATTATGGCATGTGGATTTATTAGAGTATCTACCAAAAGGACAACTACTTTCCCAGTGGAGAGAATTAAATAGTATATTTGCCAAAGAAGATAAACACATATTAATTAATTATATATACGAATATCCTAAAGATGATTTGTATGTTTATACAGAAAAAGTAATGGATGAAATGAAGAAGCGTGATTATAAAATTAGAACATACGAGAAAATGAATAAATACTTTGAAGATTTGGCGTCAGTTAAGAAGGTTAAACCCTTTAACAATCATCACGACATTGAATATCTTCAAATTTGCTATTACAATCTAAAGGAAAAGTTTATCCGTGGTCAGAAAGATTATGAAGAGGATATGTACCATAATTTATGTAAGTACGTCAATGACAGGCTGTTATCTCAATAAGAGATTATTAAGAGTTTGACTATTGGCTTGCTATATTTTGCAACAAACAATATTTTTATACCTATTTGGTGTACATTTTTTTATGAATTTAGGAGTACACTATTATTCAAATACAGTATCTTAAGTGTAAAAAAATAACATAATTATTTATATTTAGACCTCAACCGATTTTTAGTTGTGGTCTTTTTACTGCACTTTTAAATCTTTCAAATTTGCATATGTGACTGTATATTTATACAAATTAAGATGGAGCATAATGCCCTTTTTCAATAAAAGTAACTCTTTTAAAGATTGTTGTTATTCAAATAACGCAGCAGGTTTGTTTAATATTTCTTAATTTAGGTTTTTTCAAAACGATGGACATAATATATCAAAAACCTCACACAATAAAAAAAGAGTTTCTATTATGGACCATGTTTTTTTTAAAAGGATTCCTTCTTTATTTATCTTAGTTTTCATTGCAGAAAAAATGAACTACAACAACATCTGTAGTTTACCATATCAAATACGATTATAAGGCAATATTTTGGGGAATGAGTTATGTATAAAAGGACTTTTGCGGATATAGAATTTCGAGAGGTAATTTAGGGGCTACTTTTATGATTCCTGCTATAAAAAATGTAAAAGAGAAGAACGAAGTCTTCAAATAGAAAAACATTTCTCCGCCTATTTTTAGGTATTTGTGGTATACGTATGCCTTGTGGCATACTTTTTTTCTTTTTACTATTGAATAGCTAGTCAAAAAACTGTTATAGTGAAATTGTTTGTCTGACGTCTGACTAGTTATTTTCTTGTTAAGATATTTGGCTGTACTTCAAATTTCAATATTGGAACATAATGAACGAAAGAATGTCTTTGTAGTCTTGGGTTCGAACGCCCAAAAATTATCATATCTATTTATGGAGGAACTTATGAGATACTTAATATCCCTTTGTGGATTGTTACTTGTTTTTGCTTTAGCTCTGCTGATGAGTAAAAACAAAAAAGAAATAAAATATAAAAACATAATGATTATGTTAATCATCCAATTTCTATTGGCCGTATTACTGCTAAATACAAAGTTTGGTTATATTCTTATCAAAGGATTTACAAAAGTATTTGATCATTTATTATCTTACGCAAGTACGGGCATAACCTTTGTTTTTGGTGGTTTAGCGAATGAAGGTGAGTATTCCTTCTTCCTAAATGTGTTGTTACCAATTGTTTTTATATCTGTATTGATAGGGATCTTGCAGCATTTTAAAATTCTTCCTTTCGTCATGAGATGGATAGGTTTACTTTTAAGTAAAGTAAATGGTATGGGGAAATTGGAATCCTATAATGCAGTTGCTTCTGCAATGGTAGGTCAATCTGAAGTATTCATTACTGTGAAAAAACAATTAGATAAGATTAGCCCACAGCGAATGTATACATTATGCGCATCAGCAATGTCGACCGTTTCGATGTCAGTTGTTGGAGCATATATGACTATGATTGAACCAAAATATGTTGTAACAGCGATTGTCTTAAACTTGTTTGGCGGATTTATTATTGTTTCGATCATTAATCCGTATACAGTGGAAGAAAGCGAAGATATTTTAAAAATTGAAGATGAGCATAAGCAATCTTTCTTCCAAATGCTTGGGGAATATATTATGGATGGATTTAAAGTAGCCATCATTGTTGGCGCTATGCTTATCGGTTTCGTAGCATTAATGGATTTAATCAATTCACTATTTGATATGATTTTCGGTATATCTTTCCAAGACATTTTAGGTTATATATTTGCACCAATTGCTTTCCTAATGGGTGTACCTTGGGCAGATGCTATTACTGCCGGAGGAATTATGGCAACCAAATTAGTAACGAATGAATTTGTGGCAATGATAAGCCTTGGAGAAGTAGCGAATTCTATGAGTGCACATACACTGGGCATTATTTCTGTATTTCTTGTATCCTTTGCAAACTTCTCATCTATCGGTATTATTGCCGGAGCAGTAAAAGGGTTGAATGAAAAACAAGGGAATGTAGTTGCTCGTTTTGGCTTAAAGTTGTTGTATGGCGCCACACTTGTTAGTATCCTAACGGCTACAATTGTTGGTTTGGTTATTTAATTTTAAAAAGAAGCAGTTGCTGCTATATTGTTTGAACTGCACCCCAATTGTTAGACACAATCTAACAATGAACTGCTCCCTGTCAAGTAGACAGTGGAAATAATAAAAATGCTTTACGCGGCTTGAGACCTGAATTCCAAGGGGCTCAAGCTGTTTAATTTTTCTTGATAGCGCTCTGAATTATAAAACGAAATGTATCCTAAAATTGCTTTTTTTAGCGCTTCATATGTATCATATTTATTTAAATAGTATTTTTCGCATTTGAGCGTACCCCAAAAAGCCTCGATTGGTCCGTTATCGATACAACGTCCCACTCTAGACATACTATGTACCATCTCGGCATCATCTATCATACGTTTGAAAAGTTTTGAAGTATATTGATAACCACGATCGCTATGAATAAGTGGATGCTCATCCTCTTTTAATTTTTGTATGGCTAGTGTCATCGTTTGAAAAACAAGTTTATTGTTATTCGAGTGCCCTAATACATAACTCACAATCGAATTATCGTATAAATCAATAATGGCGCTTAAATAAGCCTTTTTACCATTCTCATATTTAAATTCCGTGACATCTGTACACCATTTTTGATTCGGTTTATCTGCTTTGAACTTGCGACTGAGTATGTTTTCTGCTACATAATCTGGATTCGATTTACGATATTTTTTTCGTTTTCGACGAATCACCGATTTTAATCGACACATTTTCATCAAACGATAAATACGTTTTTTATTTACCTTCGGTAAATCTACTTTTTCACGATGACGATTGATTGTAAGTGTGATGCGACGATATCCATAAATCCCATCTACTTGTGTATAAAGGTACTGAATTGATTCTAGAAGCTGTTCATTCTCGATTTCTCGTGCTGATGACTGACGGTTCAACCACTTATAATAAGCAGCACGTGTAACATCGGCAATTTCACATAATAAAATGATTGGCAGTGCTTCCTTCGCTGCTAATTCTTGAATGGCAATATAACGGCTATGTATACGGCTTTTACTTAACGACGCCTCCTTTCGATTTCCTCTAACTTTTTTAAGAAGAGATTTTCTGCACGTAATCGTTCATTTTCACGTTCCATACGCTGGATTTCTAAACGAAACTTGTCTTCAGTGCTTAACTCTTCTTCTAACTTTGTACGCCCACGGCGATCATGCAAGCCTAATTCCCCGTATTTTTCGAATTTTTTTACCCATTGATATACTTGTTGGTAAGAAACCGCATATTGTTCAGCTGTTACTTGATAATTCTTATCGTTGGCAATACAAACTTGTGCTATTTCAATGCGCTCTTGTACTGTTGTTTTTCTACCTTTAGTCATAGTTTGGCTCATTCCTTTACCCGAATCTTTTAATTCACTATGACTAGTATACTTTTTTATCCAATTCCTTAAAACCGATCTACTAGAAAGTCTATACTTTCTTACAACCTCTCTTAATGAAAATTCGCCTGAAAGATAGTCTCGGACAGCCGCTAATTTTAATTCCTTAGCATAACGATTCTGCTGGTTTAATCGTTCAAGACCCTCTTCTCCAAAATAACGATAATCATTTTGCCAATCTTTAATCGTATCACGATGCACTTTATATAATTCGGCAACTTCATTAAGAGTAAATTGGCCAGTATGATAAAATTTTAAAATCTCTAATTTTTCTTCTTTTGAAAAACTACACGTTCTCATAAAAAAATCTCCCCATTTGATAAACAGATTTTATTTTTTAATCTGTCTACTTAATGGGGAGCATACCACAATTGGAGGTGCAGTTTTTTTGCACTTCATGAATGGCTAGCGGCTCAGTTAAACTGAACGAGAAAAATAATCCTGTTATGCACAAGAGCACTATTATAGCGATAAAAGAAGCGACAATACAAAGTTATGACACTGCTTAAGGTGATTCCATCAAACATCCTAAGAAGATCTTGCATAACAGAAAAGTATATGGGGCTCTTTCATCATCATTAGCATGAAATCACTAGACAACTACTGTATCCGTAAACTAACACCACTTTAATGTTGGGGATTAGAGAGTTATCTTGATTGGGCTTTTGACAAAGCAGCAGCTGCACGAGGTAATTAATACTCAGCTAAACCATTTTGTAGAATGAAAAAAGAATCTATTTTGAAAAAAATTCTATCAAAACAGATTCTAAAAAAGTTTCATCACTTTAGTTTATTTTATTGAACTACATTTGCGGAGCTTCCATACCAAACTTTGTCCATTCCTCTTTTGACGGTCCATAAATACCTGGAACAACTAATCCTGCCTGTCGCATAAGAACTGTCATTTGTCCTCGATGATGGCATTGGTGTTGGATTAAAAACATTAAAAGTGAACCATTTAGTATCTGTTGACCTAGAAAGTCAATACTTTCATTCATTGTACTGTCAGTCCATTGGGTTTGTAATGCCTGTACAAATGCCTTACAAACTTTGTGATAGCTGTCTGCAATAAATTGAGCCGAAGTAGGAACGGGATAATCTTTCGTTGGGGCTTCGAACGTTATGTTTGTATTTGAAGTGATAATGCGTATAGCAGTAACGGTATGCCAAGCAATGCGTCCTAAAGACCAATTTTGTAATGTTATTTCCTGTTCAAGTGATTCATCAGTTAAATTGTTGAGTAGTCTTTGTGTAGCACCCGCTTCGAACTCCCAAGATTTCATAAAATGCTCTAAGGTTTGGAACATAAAGAACCTCCTAAAAGTAAGTTTTTATGCATCGTTTGTTCAATTATACTCTCCTTGAAGCACAATTAAATTATATTTTGTTACAAAAAGTTTAATTTTATCCATAATCAGTATAATTTAACTAATGCAAAACATTCATTAAGTAAACAGTAAAAGCTACTAAATAATATAATGATTAAGTGAAGTTTTAAAACTTATAGTTCAGGAGTGGGTACTTTGGAAATGTTAATAATGGCTATAGTGGTTACTTTTATTTTCGGTAGCTTTTCCTACATGTTGTTGAAGCATCCTGAGAGTGTTTTAACGGTGAGTTCCTTTTCAGAACAACTCTCTAGGAAACCAATTTTAACAAAGTTCCTAAAGTTTATGGGCTGGTGGTGTTTATTACTTGTGATAGGAATATGGATTATAGCAATAATTTCTTTATTTGAATGAGATTATGATTTTTTTAAGAAGTGAAACCAGTTAAAGGTCACTCGGCAAAGTGACCCTAGGAATAACTATGAGAGACTATTTGAATTTTTCAGGTTTGGCTACTTTCAAGGAAGTCACTTCCCCACAATTTTTGCAAAATGACAAAATAAGTGGGGAACCAGAAGCTATTAAAGATCCTATGGGTCTAACGTTACTATCTGTAGTAAAACTACTATGACCAAGTTGTCCAGTAGCAAATGAGTCGTTACCACAGGTCTTACAGATATTTAAATTATTTTCCATAATATCACCTCATTATGTGATTTATGTAAATTTTAACGTAAAAAGACTCGCTGATCTTACAGTTGAAGAAAAGAACTACTTAAATGATTGGGTTTATCCAAAATTCAGGTAGTGGGATAGCGTTGAACAAAAACATCTTGGGGCGATGTTAGAGGAACTATCCCAAAACTAATATATGTTAAAGAGGATAACAACATTACCACTATAAATACGTAGAAAACCACGATTTTAAAATGGGGAGCATTTTTCTAATTATTCATATCTTTAAGCCCTGGGTTGTGTTCATTTGGCATCTCTGGCATAACTGGCACCGGTAATCCTTCTGGGGGAGGCGTTACATTCAGTGTTCCACCATTTCTACTTGGGGGTTGGCCTTGGAAGATCTCCCGATACGTGTAGGATCTAATCTAATGTTAAATTGACATTATGATAGCCCATTTCAACAAACTTCCTACACTCAGGATATTTATTTATCTCAAAGTTCGGTACTGGGAATAGCTTCCCAAATCTACACCCAAAGTTTCTAATGCTTTGGCAAATGCATTCTAATGAGCATTATCTCGCACTATTAGGAAAGCAAGAGTTTCCCTAAATGTTTGATTAGAACTCATTTCATAAATACGTGTTTTCGAAGTACACCAGTTGACTCAAGTACTAAATTATCTAATAAATCTGCCATGAGTTTCCGTTAAGTATTCCCATGCTACACCTACTTTTCTAGTTTTGGCCATTATTCAAACAAGGATAGGATGGATGAAATTAATTCATAAAAAACAAGCTGATTGAGGACGACCGTTTAACTTCTTTTCAGCAGAAGTCTCCCACCTCTATAGGTGGTGAGATGAATGCGGATTTAAGTTGCTTTTCAGCGGGTGTACAAACATCCGCTGAAATAAGTTAAAAGCCTCCGGCGGATGTCACGGAAATCGAAAAGGAGTTCTTTGTGCAAGTACAAAGCCGATTCTGGACGCAATAATGTCGAGGCATTATTGATAGACAGAAAAAGGTACTTTCCAGTATAAATTACTCCTAAGAGGGCAAATTACTTTTTGGAGGTGAGAATTTTGACAAAAGAAAAGCAAAATAAAAATGAATTAGAGCAAGAGGAATTTGGATTAGAATTAAATCCTGAAGATTTAGAAGTACGTGAAGAAAATGAACAAAAGAAAGAACAAATTAATAAACCAAATAAAGAAAAAAAATAAGAGAAAAAAATACCACAATCTTCGGGTTGTGGCATTTCTAATAAAGTGGACATAAAAAAAGCTATAACGACAAGGTTCGTTACAGCTTAAGCAGTATGTGAGAAAAATCTCATGGCCTATTTAACTTAACCAGAATCGATGGTTTTATACATAAAAAATTATTAAAATCATGTCAAATAATTATTTATATCAGGACTGACAGTTACCATAGGTTAATAGGTGTAACATCTAAAACATTTTAACAGGATTAATGAATTGAATAGAAATCTTATTAGACGTGATACCCTTTTAAAAAAGCCGCAGCGAGTCAAGTCTCTGCAGCTTTGAAGTAGTGTGAGAACACTATAGACATTCTAAGATGCACCGATTTTTGTTTATTTATACATCAAAAAAGCCACAGCGTGTATTATAGGGGGCAAACAAGAAGTTTGTATAATATCTATCATTGGATGGTGCATGCAGTAAACGAGCTTCGTAACGGTCTAATTAAAAACAGCGAAGTACAGACTGGAAGCAACTTTACCAAAGGGGCAATAGGGAACGTGTAATATGTAATAGGATGCTAGACGCTCGAAATATAGCAAAAGATTTAAAGATTACAAGCCTAAGGTTGTGGCGGTGCAAGAACGTATCGATAAGGTACACACCGTGCAAAAATGAAGGACTGTTGTAGATATGAAGGGAGTTCAAGGCGGCGTTGATAGATCAACATATGGCCTTATCCTCCAAGTATTGGGCGTATAAAGCACAATAAAGTGAAAGACAGAGCTTCTTGCCCCTTATTACTTTTAACTTAAAATTAACCGACTGATTACCATAAATGGTAAAATGTATTATAAGTTTTTATGCAAATTAAAAAGGAGAGTTTCTATGAATGTGAGAGTTCCTACCCCAGTTCAAAATATTTTAAATGACTATATATCTAATTTTCAAAAGCAAATTCCTCATACACTAGAAGCGCTATATTTACACGGTTCAATTGCCCTTAATGCTTACACTGAAGGCTCTAGTGATATTGATTTTATAGCAGTTATGAAGCGCTCCTTAACTGAATCAGATATGAAAGTAATAGCTGTGCTTCATAAAGATTTAAATCAAAAATATAAGAAAATAGCAATGGACGGGAGTTATCTACCAGTTGATAGTGTCGGTAAGAAACAAGCTGAGGTGAAAAATTGTTTATACGTAAATGAAGGCAAAATAAAATGGAGTAATGATGGCATTAACCCGGTTACTTGGTGGATTTTAAAAAACAATGGGATTACCATAATGGGTCCCGATGTAACCACATTAGATTTTAATGTGGATGAAAGTATTCTAGTTGATTATGTAAAAGAAAATATGAATACCTATTGGTTAAATCGATTGAAAACAATGAAAAAATATAAAACCATAGCGTTTCTGATACCCAACCAATTTATTGATAGGGAAGTAGCGTGGTCTATTACGGGAATGTTACGGCAATTTTATACTCTAAAAGAACATAACATCGCTTCAAAAATAGATGCTAGCAGTTATGCAATCAATCATATACCTGAAAGATGGCATAACATTATAAACGAAGCAGTAAATATTCAAGAAGGTATAAATAGACGTTCTTGTAAGTCGAAAAAACAACGTATTGACGACACAATCCAATGTATGAATTACATTCTTAATACTTGTAATAGTATGAATGAATAAGCTAAATTTACGATTCTGCAAGACGCTAATGCAGAAGGGATTTGGTAAGTATGACAAGGGCAGCGTCAAGGACGTCAACCCGTTAAGAAGATGAGCCAAAGAGAAATTAAGGCAAAATGTTCTATCTAGGGGAGACGAGATGAAAATGTCATTTACTGCTGCTCTTGTTAAAACTATTACAGTGATATAAACATTTTTGTTACATCGTTCTATTCTTTAAACTCGGATACTGGAATGGAGAAATAAGCAAAAGCAAAACGCCCAAAAAAATAAAGATGAGGGTACTTGGCAGAACTAGACTTAATCCGGTAAACATCCCACCGATGGCCATACCTGCATACCGGATGAAATTAAACAGACCTAAGGCAGCTCCTCTATGTTCGCTATATGCATTACTTAGTACAGTTGAAAATAGTGGAGGGGCAAATCCAACTGTTAAGCCATACATAAACAACAGGATACTAAGTCCAATTAATGATTTGGTATGCAGAAAACCAAAGGCTATAATTAACAAGGGCATGAAAAATAAAACAGTGATAAACAGCTTGTTCAATGCCACTTTCTTTTGTATTTTTTTAAAGATAACACTCCCCAAAATCATACTAACAGTTAAAGGTAAGTACAATAAACCAATGTTTTGCATCGATACATGATAATGATCGTTGAGTAATAGCGGTAAAAAGACAAGAATGGCAAAGTAAATGAAAAAGATAAAAAAGCTTACCGTCATCGTAATAAAACCTACACGATTCAATAAAATAGCTCGATAGATTTGGGTAAAGCTACTAGACTTTTCTTTTCTGTCTTTTCTTTTTCCGTTGTTAGGAAATGCATACATAATAAACATAAGCAATATGACGGCAATAAGAAAAAGAAATAGAAAAATCCCTTGGTAGCCATAATGTTCCCCTAATATTCCTCCTAATATTGGAGAAACTGCTGGGGCAAGGGTAAGTACTATTTGATAAGTACCCATTGCGCTCCCTCTTGCTTCTCCTTCAAATAAATGTGAAATCATATTTATCGTAACCAAGGGAATAATACCAGCACCTATTGCTTGAACAATTCTAAAAACCATAAAGAGCATAAAGTTGGTTGTGAACGCGCAGATGATGGTCGAAATACAAATTAAAAAGAAACTAAAGATTAACAACCGTTTTTGATTCTTTGTATCTACCACCGTTCCTAAAAAGATTTGAACCATCGCGATAATAAAAATAAAGCTACTGACAGTAAAATTCACCCAATTAATTGATACGCTAAAGGAATCTCGAATAAGCGGAATTACCGGTGTATAAATATTTTGATTTAAAGAAGCGAAGAAACTGCTTATACTTAACAAATACAACGCTAGTATTTTCGTTTGAGATAGAGATAGTTTTCGAGACATACATATTCTCCTTTTATAGCTTTAATGTGACTTAATGTTTTCAGTAATTGCGTTTAAAAATCGAATAATGGTCTCTAATTCCGTTGGATTAAACTCTTCAAAGATACGCAAATAACGATTTTTTGCCTGCTCATGTAATTGATCATGAATAAGTGCAAGCATCTCTCCTGATTTAGTGAGAAAATAATAAACTTCTTTTTTATTATCTCCGTGTTGTGTTTTTTCAAGGACATTATGTTCTAAGAGCTTCTTTACTGCTTTTGTAATCGCTGGTTTAGATACTTTTAAAACTTCCGAGAGCGTAGTGTTATTTGCCTTTCCTTTCTCTTTAATTGCTGCAACGATGTGTAATTGTGTCAGTGTCCAATCTGAAACAATTGCTTCTTCCTGACTTACTTTCATTCCTTTTCTTCTTCTATCAGCCGATTCTCTTTCTGTAATTAATTGCTGCAAGGCTTCTATAGCATCATTTTTTCTATCCATTTGTTTCACCTATCTTCATTGTAATTTCATTATTGTTAACCGGTTAATAATTAGGATTATAAATTTTAAACTTTTTTATGTCAATCTATAACTATGTTTTTAAGGGGATGTTTTATAAATTTGATTTTAATAGTTAACCAGATAACAAAAAACACTGTAGTATTTAAGTGATGAATGCTAATCATACTTCACTCAAGTTTTGAAGAAGTTATTTATGGAAATAATACACATTGAAATAAGTGAATTAAATCCACGAAAGGTATATAATGTTAATATATTGTATAGAAAGTGAGTGATTTAATATGATAGTCAGCTCTTTATCTACATCTAACAAATTTGAGGTGCGGAAGGTTTAATAATTCAATTAAAGTTCTTCCGCATATAAAATCGGAGGGAAAGAAATGTTTAGTTATTACGGTGCATTATGTACAGAAGTATATGATTTTACCAAGCCAGAGGGGTATTCAATTGATGGTGATATTGAATATTATCTTGAAAGATTAAAAGGGACTAGAGGGAAGATACTTGAAGCTTGTGTCGGGTCAGGACGATTCTTAATCCCTTTACTTGAAAAGGGATTAATTGTTGATGGCTTTGACTATTCACCTGAAATGTTAGATTCTTGTCGGAAAAGATGCAGAGAAAAAGGCTTAAATCCGAAGCTATATGAAGGTAACTTAAGTAGTTTTTCTTTAGAATCAAAATATGAAGCTATTGTTATACCTACAGGCTCCTTTTGCTTGATAGAGAATGCAACAGATGCTTTGAAATGCTTTTATGATCATCTTATTCCAGGAGGACGCGTAATAGTTGATCTACAGATCCCAAATAATTGGCGTACAGGAGAAATTACTACATCAACCTTTCCTCTTTCTAACGAAGAAGGCATTTTATTAGAAAACAAATCAATTGAAATCAACTGGGTCGACCAATATACCTTATCTTATTTAAAATACGAGAAATGGAGAAAAGGTAAGCTAGTAGACACAGAATTACAGAAGTTTGCAATGAGATGGTACGGAATCGAAGAATTTAAACTTATATTAGAAAGCATTGGTTTTTCTGATATTACTTGTTCTGCCGATTATACTTACAAAAAGCAACCATCAAAAGAAAGCCAACTCATTACATTTGAAGCTATACGAAAATAATACAATCGCACATTTATGAAACTAGATATCTGCAAAAGAACTGAGCATTATTTCTTGCTTAGTTCTTTTATTTATATAAAAAAGACTTTTAACTAAACCTACTAAAAGCTTGTGAAGAATAATCCTTAAACAGGGGCTTTAGTTAAGGCTGTTTTCTCAAAAGATTGTTGTTATTCACCTAACGTCGTAGTTTAGTTGATATGAAGAGTACCGAGCAAAAATGGCATTGGATGAAGAATGCCAAATAGCATTTAAATTTGCAGAAGTGAATATACGTTAAAGCCGATGGAGTTGCTTAAGCAGCTCTTTTTTTCTTGTTGAACGGGTGCTTTAGTTAAATATTCAAGATTTACATAAGTTCAAAACATAAAGACAGAGTTGATTCTACATATTTTTGGTAGATTAACTCTGTCTTTATGTTTTACAGCAACCAACAAAAGTGGCACTCATGCTTATCAATAGAGATGATCCGAAACACACGTTTTAGCGGTTGTTCCAGCCCTTCATAAAAAGCGTAAAGTAGTATGATTAGCTTTGAGCAAAGGTGACTACTTCATAAATTTGTAGTTTATGATATGTCCGTTCAATCATTACAGCGAGACTACAAGGTGATTGAAAACCTTAAAATGAGCAAAGTATATTTGCCTATACTTGATAAACTTTTAGACGACATATCACAAGAATGTTAAAACGCTAAGAGGTTGTTGGCCAAAGATAAAATTAGAGTAGTGCGTTGGGAAAAGACTGATGAATACTTTAGCCATCTCGTTATTGCCACAGCTGGCGATGATCAGTGTTTACTTTACTTATGCTAATATGGCATTGAAACGCAGGTGGAGAAATTATTATTAAGTATCCAAAATAAATAACCTAGATAGTTTAATTACCATTCATTCCTTGTTTTACTTGTTTTTTTGTCTTTTTGTCTTAGCTCTCATGAAAAGTATCACGCTAATTAAATTTTCTCAAACCGTTATTATTTTTTGACTTAATATCTGAGACATTTTTTAATGGCTTTTGAAGTGCATCCACAATGGCTGCGATGATACTTGTTGCTAAAATACCCATTAGACTTAGTGATATAGGACCTGCTGGGTCGTCTCCTGTGATTTTAGCAAGCACCTTTAAGCTTACTATTCCTAACAAAATGAGGAAAATGACTGTAAAAGCACATTTTTTTATAACCTTCAAAGATTTAAGGGATAATTCAGAGAAAGCATTGTTTTTTTCGATATAGGTTAGTAGTTTAAATGCTTGATACAATGCAACAGAAAACGTAATACAGAATCCATATGCACATACTAAAAAGGGGATTAGGAAATAAGCCGTATCTGGATGTACCTTTGCATCTTTAATGGCTATCTCAGGCAACCAATAGATACATAAAGCAAGCATTGCAATTCCAATCAGAAAAATAATTACCTTTAAGAAAGTGGTTGAACCTTGTTTAACATTCATTTAAAGCACCTCACTTATTAATGACAACATGATTTTATTACATTTTTTATCGCTTTTCAATAAATTTGTATTGTTTTTTATTATATTATTGTTGTTATTGAAATATCCTTTTGCTTTTAACAAAAATAAAGAGCACTTCTCATTACAAAGAGCAAGAACTAAAAGCAGGGGTGAAACCAAATGCACCTAACGACATTTCAATTGAACAGCGAGAACTACCACTCGAATGAGGTGAACCAGCACAGGAGGAAAAAACTATGGATTATGCAAGGTTTTTTGAATTTAGTGAACCGTATTACGCGTTAATTATGGCAACTTCAAAGGAAGAAGCTAAAAAGGTGTATGTTGAAAATGTTGCTGATGATGAAGGAGATTTAGAGTTTACTGAAGTCAATGATTACTATGCTGTAGCAAGATTCGCTTACGGAAAAGGTGAAGACGGTAAACAGCCTCCGTTTAATGAAATATTAGAACAGCTAAAAGGCAACCAATCTGAATTGTTGTTGATTGATGCAAGTTTAATTTAACCAAATACACGCTGCCGGTAGAACAACACTATAAAGTTTTATCAGCAGACTACTAGTGCTAACAGGAGGGCAAACATACGAGCAAAAAAAATAGATCATATGCAAATCGTTAGCGACATTTGAATGCTTAATCAATATGGCAAACAATAAACATCGCAGTAAAGGTGTAGCAAATATACGTAAAGTGCCTACGCCAATACAGATTACAAAAGACAAAGTACGTTTTGTCATAGGAATCAAGGAAAATACTGGATGGGTTGTTTATACTGGTGTATACAATGGACCAGCTATTGCCTTTGATGCTAAGGAAACAAGTATCGCAAATTTACCGTTTTATAAAATCCATCTGACTACAAAGCTGATCCATTGTATTACTTATAAGCCCTTAATGAAAAAATGCAAATTAATTCCATTAAATGCTTTGGATGAAAAATAGACTTTAACCACAGTATAAGCTCGTACTAATTAATACAAGGAGGTTACAAGATGATTTTTAATGATATTTGGCAAGCGGACATGGATGGAAACGGATTAATGCCTTTAATTAAGGGCGTAAGTGACAATGAACAGAATGAAGAAATGGGGTTTGTAATTGTTAATACTAACCCATTTCCGGAGGGAAGAAATTCTAATAGTACAGATAGACAAGCAATGTATTAGAAACTGTAGTTATACCTGAAAGTAAATTAGCATCTTATGAATTATTCAAAAAACTTCATGACAATTATGACTGGAGACGTGAACATGATGATCCTACGCCACAGGAAGAATTAGATGAAGTAGATGAATTTCTAAATTTTGTTATTGAAACACAACCAATGAAAATAGCACGGGATTATGCAGTTGAAAATGAGAAAATTAAATCTGATGCATCAGATGAAGACTGGAAAGATTTGTTAAAAAAATATGGTTTAGGCAATATTATCATAATAGTACTTCAGCATTTGAACATGTATTTATTGGTGAAGAGGGTCGTGGAAATAAGTTAGATGGTCACCATTCATGGTATCACTATTATATAAACGATGGTCCTTATGAAAAAACGCATCAAGAAGATGTGATTTTATTCTTAAAAACTGTTCAAGTAAATAGTCGTGCTGAAATGAGCAATAAAGCTGAAGTGATTACAATAAGATATGAGTATACGGAAAAAGATAATGAAGGTTCAAAAACATTAATAAAACAAACGGGTGGATTTTTTGTTGGACTTAGTACAGAAGGGCTGTTAGCTATGGGTACTGTAGGATTTCTTTATGAACCGGATGTGGAAAATATACAAATAACAATAAACGACGAAAAATATACATTGGCAGTTTTTAAAACACAGGATGGAGATAAAAATCTGCGTACTTTCTACCCGAAAATTCCTCAAAGAAATAATTAATCCTATAATTTTTACTATTAAGTAAAGTACAGCAGAAACTAATTCACGAATTAGGTTGCTGAACAATATAAGGAAATAACGAAAAAATTTGGTGGGTATATACCCACCAAATTTTAGTTAATTGAACTTTTTTGATATTAAAAAAACAAGAACAAATGAGGTAAGAAGAAATATCTAAAAAGGTTTGTATGTGCATTCCAAAAAAACGGAAATAACACAAGTCACACTCCAAACAAAAGTGATAAATCGAACATAAGCCGCCTTCACATTTTTATACAAATTATAACATATTAGTAGATTCGGAAAAGAAAAAGCCGCAGCGTGTTCAGACGCTACAGCCTAGAATTGGTTCATGCCCTTTTAAGGCTTGTCAGATAAATGAATTATATCATAAACAATTTAGGGGGCAAACAAGGGCAAACAGAGTTAAATCGTTATCAGTTGGACAAGGCAATCAAGAAGTATCATGACAATATGTGTAAGTACATGAGAATGAAGGATGAGCTTGATTCATTAACAGCGGCGGCATCTACAGCTAAGTATGGTATTGAGGCAACAATGCCAAAAGCCGTTGGTGGCACAAGTGATCCAGTTCATGCGCATGTTCAAATCAGAGCTTCGCGCGAAGTACGTATAAACAAGATCAAAGACGAATTACTTTTGGTTCAAAATTTAACAAGCAAGGTAACTGGCGACATAGAGCAAGAAGTACTTTATTGGTTGCTAGAGGGCATGCCTTTCCGTTGGATTGGTGCAAAGCTTAATATGAGTCATACAAGCGTACAGCGAGTACGAGAACGTGTTATTGATATGATGATGAATTAAACAATAATAACCCTGTCCTCATTTTAAGACAGGGTTTTTTACAAAATATTTTACACTCTCCGAACAACGGCCAAATAAATAGATGATGATATACTTTGAATGAAAAACACTAGCATTACATAATAAATAAAATATTCTTTATCTATTAATTTAAACATTGCTACTAGTGCTACTCCAATTAATATACCAACAGTTAGAACAGAATAAGAAAATGACTTGATTTTAAAGATGAGCATTTGACCTCTCTCATCTTGCGACTCCATCCTACGTTCAAATGTAGATTTGTAAAACTCTGCAATAATTACTAACACTGCTAAAACACAAATACTAATCGTAGCTACGTTAACCATTATTCATCCTCCACATAATTAAATACATCCGTTATTTCTTTCTCAAATGAATTAGCAATTTTAAAGGCTAGAATCAAAGACGGATTATATTTATTTTTCTCTAAAGCTGCTATAGTTTGTCGACTGACACCAACCACATCTGCTAATTGTTGTTGTGTCCATCCTTTTTCCGCCCTACAAATTACTAATTTGTTATTTAACAATAGCACCACCTCTTGTATAGATTGTAATTTATTTCTTACAAATTGTAAACTATTTCTTACATTATATAGAGTTGGTATTTTCAAGATGTTCCAAGTGTTACAAATGTGCCAGATGTTCCAAATGTTCCAAACGTATCAATTTGGGTAAGTTGCGGTGTAAACTAAAGGGGAGGTCGGACAGGTAAATGTTTCTTCTCTTGGTATTTATAAAATCCTAATTATTAGAGAAAGACAGACCGACGACCGACCAGCGATGAACAAATTTGTTCGGAGCATGACATACATGGCCGGCCATATTTTTAAAGAGATTAGGTATCTAAATAATATAAAGGGCTAAAATCAACCACCAAAATCTTTTTATCCCCTTTAAAGTTTTTGGTGATATTTGCTTGATTTTGTCTAAGGTATAAGCCAATATAAAGAGAACAAGAGTTCTTTATTGGTCGAAAAGTTTACCAATATCCCCAAATACTGTATGATGATACTAATAAATTCATAGAGAGTTAAAGGGGATAAAAAGAATGGATATTGTAGGGCTTAGACATTTTATTAGAGATTTCAATATTGATACAGGAAATATTTCTGTAAAACTTGTACAAAAAATAGATTGGGAATATGAAGTTTACGAACCAATAGTGCGAGAACAAATGCAAAGAGATTTAAAAGAACTATATACAGAGGTGCTCCAAACTAGATTATTTGAACTTCCACAAGAAGAATATAATCCAAATGTAGGCCAGGATGGATATCTATCAGTTGCTCCGTTGCATGTGGCACATGTTAATGATACTATCGAAAAATTAGAATCAGAGGAGAACATTCACGGGGACATGAATGAAATGAATCTAGACAATATAAATTTTTATTGTATTAGATTTACACAGAACACAGAATCGGTTTATATATTTCGACGATTTACGAAGATGAAAAAAATCAGACGAGGATTTACAACTTTTATAGAAGATAACACTTTACGTAAATTTGATAATGATCTTTTCATAGGTTTAGATAGAGATATTGATATATTAGTATATCAAGGAGAAATGTTAATAGTTAATAGGTTTGCATTACAAACTATTTTTAATCTTCATGATTATTTCACAAATAGAGCAACAGAGGCTTTAGATCATATTGAGAATGGAAACGTAATATCTAATTTCGAAGAATTTAGAGAGGATTGTTTAAATGATAGACAAGCCTCCAAAAGAATTACAAAAATTATTAATACGCCTGGACGGATTGAGGGATTCTTAGAGAATGCCAATCTACTTCCCAACGTGATAGCAGAGGCTGACTTAGAAATAGAACTTAATGAAGAGGGAAAAATTATATATACACGGAATAGACAGGTGCGAAGTCAAATACTTTTTTGTATCGCTGATGCCTATTACCTGTCGCTAATATTAAATCGTGTAGGCGAAGATATTTCGCAATAATAATGATTAGAACGGAGGGAAAGTATGAAGGTTAAAAGAAGAATTCAAAAAATACTTTTTTACCTTTCGTCTTTTATTCCATTATATTTATTATTATTTATTCAAAACATACAAATACGTGATAATAGTGGGCGATTTCTAGCGCCAAAGGAATTTTTTAGTCAATTTTTTCAAACGAGTACATCTGTTTCATTTTTTTGGCTGGGGCTGTTAATGTTAAGTTTACTATCTTTATTTGGGGTTTTTTTGTTTTTCTTAGTTTATACTAAAACAGAAGGAAGAATAGGTGAAATCAAAGATACTGAATTTGTAAGAGAGGATACTCTTGGTTATATAGTCACGTACATTGTCCCATTAGTAACTATGGACATTCAAAGTAACAGAAGTTTGGTAATTAACTTTATTCTTTTTATAATCATTGGTACATTTTACGTAAGAAATGATCAACTTTTTATGAACCCATTGTATAATGTTTTTGGATATAATGTTTTTTCTGCAGAGAATCAAATTTATATTACTAAAATAAGCAAGTCGAAGTTAATGATAATTGCAAAAAGAAATTTACAAGTAAAAAAAGTTAATCTAGTAGGGGATATTTATATATTAACTGAGCATCAACAAGGGAGAGAGAATCCCGATGATTTGTATGGTTAGATTAGTAAACAATATGAAAGCATGATAGTTTGATGCTGGTTATACATCTAATAATTTATCCCCCCTTTTAGGTCGCATCCTTAATTGAATGTGACTTTTTAGTAATCAAAAAAAGAAGTCATGCCTTTCTGTAGTGAAACCCAAAAGATAGACTTTAACCAGAATGATTTTCTCCATTCTGGTTTTTCTTTTATGCAGCCAATCTTTCACGATAGGTGACTGACTACATCCAAATTTACTCTTTATTCGCTTGTAATTATAGTAGTAAATATATTGATTAATTGCTTGTTTTAGTTCTTCAAAACTAGTATAGATAACTCGGTGATACATTTCTTGTTTTAATAAGCCGAAGAAGTTTTTCATTGGCGAATTGTCTAAGCAGTTTCCTTTTCGAGACATGCTTTGGAATATTTGATTGTGCTTCAGTAGATTGGCGTATTGTTTCATCTTATAGGCCCATCCCTGATCTGAATGAAAAGTGCGACGATAAGGACAATCCACTGTTCGTTCAATAGCTTCTAGTTGGGCGTCATGAATGGCTTGTACATTTGGGCGTTCGGATACACGATAAGAAATGATTTCACCATTAAACATATCCAGAAAGCCGTCTAAATAAGCCTTCTTCACGGTTACTTTTCCATTCTCCTCAGTCACGAAATACTTGAATTCAGTAGTATCTGTTGTCAATTTCTAATGGGGAATGGATGTATAGAAACGACGGTGAATTCGATTCTTCTCAACCGTTCCAACAGTGCCTTTGTAGGTACTATATTTGCGAGATTTCCTTGTAAATTTCACACTTTGGAGACCAAATCTAAATCATCCAACCATTCTTCACCGTACTGAACGCTATCGGGTCCTTTTAGGTGCTGCTAAATGAGATAAAGGACTGGGAAAAGTCGGACAAACGAAAACTGATGATTACTGGTGAAAAGTATTACAGAAATAAAATGGATATTGAAGAAAAGAAACGTGGTGCTTCTTGGAAGTCTAATTTAAAGTTAGTGCATGGGTATGTGAAGAAACTTGTTGACCAAAAGGTTGGTTATGTACTTTCAAAGGAACCATCTATAACGAGTGGAGATGAAGTATATCAGAAAAAGCTAGATGAAATCTTTGATGCTGGAATGATGAATCGTTTACGCAAGGTAGGAAAAGAGGTTGTTAAAAAGGTGTAGCTTACCTGCATCCATACTTTAATGAAGATGGTGAGCTTAGTTTCATGCGTTTCCCAGCTGAGCAAATTATACCGTTTTATGCTGATTCCGAGGACATGAGAATCGAGTCGTTTTTGAGAGTATACGAAACAAATCATTACGAAGGTGGATTTTGCAAGACACTTAAACAAACAGACGCTTTTCCATTAAAAAAATAATTAGTTAAATTCCGAATATTAGAATAATTTATGTTAAGTTATAGTATAATTTAACAGATAAATGGTCGTAAGTGTTAAAGAGTTAGCGAAAAAGGGTGTGATAGTTTGGAGAATAAACATTCGATTATTAAACTATTTAGAAGGTTAAAATTATTAGGGTTGGTTTTTATGGTGATTGTTTCACTTACATTGATCTCGGGGTTTCTTTATGAATTAATCAGTTATAAAAATGTGAAAAGTAAATTTCCACCAGATGGACAGATGATTGATGTTGGAAAAAGAGAAATACATATGAATATCCAAGGAACCAAAACGAATCTACCGCCTGTTGTAATTGAAACAGGAACAGGTTCTTGGTCTTATGATTGGTCAAATGTTCAGCAAGAATTATCAAAGTATACCCAAGTCATAACATATGACCGAGCAGGATATGGATGGAGTGACCCACCTCCCAATGGATTTTCTGTTGGCACTACGATTGAAGATTTAAGTAAGATTCTCAAATTTTCTGAAATTGAAACACCTGTAATATTAGTTGGTCATTCTGTTGGCGGGATTTATTCACGACTCTTTGCAGACAGATACCCAGAAAAGGTATTTGGATTAGTTCTTGTTGATTCAAGAAATGAATATTTTTCAGAGCAAGCTACAGAATATAATAACAAGTTTTTCGAGACACAAGACCAAACTATGAATCGTTTCTTATCTCAAATTGGAATAGTGCGACTATTAGGGGCAAATATATTTTCTAATTCCATACCTGATTACATTTCCGCAGAAAAATATATAAATGTCCATTGGGATGCTCCGTTTTTCAAAGTATTAGATGAAGAAATTAAGGAAATAGAAGTCTCTGAAAAATTACTGAAAGACACTCAATCTCTAGAAGATAAGCCTTTAACAATTGTCACGCCAGTTGATGTAGAATTAATGGCCTTAGAATTGGAATTTTCAGAACAAGAGGCGAATGACCTTAACAGGAAATGGAAGGATTCTCAAAAACGATTGACCAAATTATCCACTAATAGTAAATTCGTCTTAGTTGCAAATAGTACTCACTCTGTAATGTATGACAAACCTGAGGTAATAATAGAATCAATATTGGAAATGGCTGATGAAATTAATTGATTTTAAAATAATAAAGATATCCCTTATCACTAAAGGCCCTTCCCTGGAGTTCTACATTATGTGTTCATTACAAGTATTAGTGGTATATCTTAGAATAAATCAAATAATATCTATAAATAAAAAAATCACTTATTAAAAAATAATGAGTGATTTTCTTCTATCTATTGTATTTGTTGCCTGTGAATGTTTTTTATAATGCATTTCACTAAGAATTAAAAGCAACCAAAGCAACAAAAAAGCAACCAAAAATCTGAATGCAAGTGAATCTCGGTGAAATCGAAAAATTATACAACCACATAAAACCTTGCTATAATAGGCTTTGCGAATACATATGAAAGAGGGTAAAAAGATGAACGCTTACGATGAATATAAGCGTTCATTCTTTGTAGAATCCTAGATGTATCAGCCTTTGTAGAGGATAAATGAGCTTGATTTTGAAAAAAGTCACGAAAAGTAAACATTTTTCTTCAGATTTCCTAAAGTTCAAATATTAACTATTAATTTCATTTCCATAAAATTAATAAATTCATACAGGTTATTTACTGAAAAACATTAGTGTCAACATTCACTTTTTTGTGTATAATATTGGTAAAATATAGCTAATAAGTTATATTATATTAATATTAAGGAGATATAAATAATATGGATGAAACAAGAACAGATTTAATTGAGAGTAAATCAGGCACTCAAACTTTAGTTCCTTTTAAAAATTTCGAATCATATTTACAAGAATTAGGATTACCTCATGAGGGAATCATTGCCTCAGATAGAGAAAGAAATTTAATGAGTATAAACTTGCCTCAAACAATTCAAGACCTTTCACAACAAACTAAAAGAGACGCAGTATATTTATCAAAGTTTGTTGCCAGTTCTGCTATTGGTTTATATGATGCGGCGTTAAATTATTTGTGGAATGAAGTAGTTGTATCATTAAGAACTAAAGTAAATGTCTATGGACTTGATTTATTCTTTGACGCAGCTGTGGGAGGGGATTTAAGAGAAACCTATTCAACTTTCGACGATTTAAGTTCCATAAAGGATAATACTTTAATTGATACATGTAGAAAGTTAGAATTAATATCTGATCTTTTACATGAAAAATTAAAACATATCCTATACATGCGTAATAATATCGGAGCTTCCCATCCAAATATGGAATCGATCAAAACTTTTGAGCTACTAGGTTGGCTTGAAACGTGTGTAAAAGATATTATAGATGATAGACCATCCGAAGCTGCTTTGTTTGTTCAACAACTTGTAAAAAATCTAAAAAATGATGAATTAGTAATTGATCAGCCACGAATAGAACAAATTAAAGAAAACTTACAAAAACAAAATACACGAATATCAGGCAATTTATTGATAACACTTTTCGGTATTTTTACCAAGAAAAACACGTCTCCGAATGTAAGGGTAAATATTTTAAAATTAGCACCAATAGTGTGGGAGACAAGTCCAGAAAATAAAAAATATGAGATTGGTTTTAAACTAGATCAATTTGCTTTAAATTTAGACGATGAAACCCTTGCTTTAGGGAATAGTTTCTTAGAAAAATGTAATGGTAGCAATTATAAGAGTGAAGGTACTCGCAATAGAGAAGTAAATGCACTATTAGATAGATTAATAGATACACATAATTCTAGAGATAATTTCCATCATGAAGTACCTATTGCTAAACAAATAAAAAAATATATTATTGAAGAAAGTGATATTTTGCCTAATTTTGAAGATAAGCTAATTAAAACGATATTAGTTTGCAGAATTGGTAATGGTACATGGTATTGCGAAGGAGTCTCTCCAGGTGCAAAACAATATTATGATGAAATCATTAAGTTATTTAATTCTAAACAAATAAATACATTAGTTAAGTTTCTGAAACAACCAGAAATTCGTAATCAATTTAGTATACACAACTGTTTGCAGCAAACTAAAGTAATATTAGAGTTAATAAACCTCGATTTACAAGAAGCTCGAACTAGAGAAGCGATAGAATTTATTTTGGATAATATTGATAACTATAAAACTAAAATATTTACGACAAAAGAATTAAAGGAATGCTTAAAGTTTCTTTAACATAAGTTAAATGTGAGAGACGTTACAGAGAAGATTTAAATCTTTGTAACGCCTCTTTTTGTTATTATTAATTTCGAAAATTAAAGTACTCTTCAGTCATTTTTACTTTAATAAAAAATGCTTTTTTAAATAGTATTTCTTAAAAGTTTAAACCTCCAATAGTTCCGTAAACTTAGCATGCATTTTCTCAGATGCATTGGCGCGCATTCCTGATGTCACATGTAAATAAATTTTCGTCGTGGTTTTAGAGTTTTTGTGACCGACACGATTCATAATGAAGTTCAGATTCACGCCAGCCTCTGCCAATAAACTAATGTGCGTATGACGAAGGATGTAGGTGCGGAA
This sequence comes from Lysinibacillus parviboronicapiens, assembly GCF_003049605.2. Lineage (NCBI taxonomy): Bacteria > Bacillati > Bacillota > Bacilli > Caryophanales > Bacillaceae > Lysinibacillus > Lysinibacillus parviboronicapiens. The sequence goes on along the minus strand of NZ_CP073713.1, from coordinate 2,765,523 downwards.
TTGTTTGTTGATGTCGGTGAGGGCTCCTAGTCGTCGGACGGTTTGGTTGAGCATTTTGACGGTAGGGGGGATGCCTTCTTTGTCACCGAATACAAAGTCAGATTTAATCCATTCGCGATCCTCACGCCATTTGTAGAGCTGCTTCAATTTCTCTACGACAATGTCATCTATGTCAACGGAGCGGATGCTGCCAAAAGTTTTTGGTGGTGTGAGCTCGAAGTCGCCTCGAATGCTTTTTTTCGCATATACAGTTTTGTTAATGTTAATGATTTTTTTGTCTAAATCTACGTCCTCTAATTTCAAGGCAATCGCCTCTCCTGGGCGCATACCTGTAAAGGCGATTGTGTAAATGAGAGTACGGTACATAATATTGCGGTGCTTGTTCACGTAACTTAAAAATTCCTTTAATTCTTCGGTTTCTAAATAGAGCTTCGCTGTTTTTTCATTACTAACATCCTCTAATGCTAGCTTTTTCTTTGGTATAAATGAAGCTTCAACAGGGTTTATCTCAATTAAGCCAATTTCCTTCGCATATGCAAACATCATCTTCGCCACATTGTGTGTGCCGCGTAGCGTGTAAAAGGCTGTGCCATTTTCAAATAGATGATTGAGGGTACCTTGTATTTCAATGGTCGTGATGGCGGTCATTTTCTTTTTCGCCAAGTTACGTTTCAGTAGGGAAATGCAGTAGGCACGATGCTCGTTGGTCGTTTCCTTGTTGCCCTTCATACGATATAGCTTCAGCCAATCTTGGCTGAACTCTTCGAATGTCACCTTCGCATCAAAGGTATATGCCTTTTTCAGCTCTGCAATAGCTTTCTCTACTTTTGCTCTTGCATCGCCTTTACTTTTGCCACGACGGGTAATTTGGCGTCGTTTGCCAGTGGCTGGATTACGTGGGCCTTCTCCTGTACAACGCCATGTCGTCTTATTGATTTGTACGAAATGCATTAGTTGTCACCACTTTCATGAATTACTTCCCAAATCGTTTTCAGTTTCTCGATGTCCTTTTCGTTACAGTTGGGTAAAGACTTATACCATTGCTGTAAAGAGGGGTAATGGGCAAAGGGTTCTTTCAATGTAGGGTTGTAAGACGCATCATGCAAATAGCCCGCAGCTTCTATCAGCTTCATGTAATCGTATTTATATGCTCTGGCAATTTGCTGTAACGTTTCGGGAGTTGGCTTTATGGGTTTGCCTGTACGTCGATCAGTGCCTTTTTCTAACATGGCCAAGTAAGAATACGTAATTTCCATTCGTTTCGCTGCATCACGTAAACCTTCATCACCACGTAGCTCCTTCAATAATTCACCTAAACTCACATCCTTCTCCTCCATTTCATCACCTATTTATGTGCATGTCTATCTTTTCATGAATATAAAATAGCCGCATCCCACAGGCTATTCCAATTCAGAATAATTGCTTGTTACTTATGTATTGTTCCAATCGTTTTACTGCAAAATCGTATTCGACATTAAATAGTTGTTGTACATGGTGGACGGTGAGGGCACTCGAATCAGATTGCTCAAGTTCATCCAGCATGAAAGAGGGAATACAGGCATGATACATGAAGTTGTTTGCCTTATTCTCTTGGTACTCACGGAATAGGGGAGACATACGCCCTTGATGCCCAGTATGTAAAAGTACATGGCAAAGCTCATGACAGAAGTCTTGCCATTGTTGTTGTGGTGTTAGAGATTCATTTAAAAAGAGCAATCCTGTATTTCCTGTAAAAAGTGCCTGGCTGCTTTCCGACCAAAAAAATGTATTAATCCTTAAGCGTTCGGCAATCGTATGAAAGTTAAGCTCCTGCGGCGTAAATATACCAATATGATTGTACAGTGTCTTAATGTATTCTTCAGTGTGTGTAAAATAAGTTACCATCAAACCATCTCCAATATTACAAAGTGAGAACTTGTGTTCTTCTTTAGTGTATAATAAAACCCCACTATTTGGTAGTGGGGTGATAATTACTGGTCTAAGTTTTTAATTAATTTAAGATTGTTTATGTAATCTTTTTTATTTAATACCTGTCTATAATCACTTAGCTCAATAACATGAGCGTAATCTTCACTTCCGGTTGTTCGTTCTGTTACCATTATTAATTGACCCTCTAAAGTTGACATATAAAGTAAACGTGAATAAATAGTTAATAAATTTTCTTCATCTTGTCCTTGGTGATTAGGCGTATCAATAATTAGGAACCTGAAGGGATATGTTGAATTGAAAATATTGTATTCGAAAACAGATAAATAATATGAATATATAGCTCGAGTTAGATCACTTCCAGAGTAATTTTTCAAACTAGGTCTAAAATTTGTAAAAGAGGGTGATGCTAATTCTAAATTTAAAGCTTCGGCATTGCTATGGTAAAGATCTTTCAAGGATTTAGTTAAACCACTAGTAATTTTTTTTGAAGATAATTCCTTTACTTTTTGATCTAACTTTATGTAGTCAAGCTGCATACCTTCTAAAATTCCGATTTGTTCTTCCAACAGCTCCTTAGACGCATTCGCCATTTCTAAAACGCCCTCTTGTTTAATATTTTCTATGAATGGAGATTGATTATCTAATTTTTCAATAGCTGTTTTTAAATGTTCTAATTCTATTTCTAGAACAACTATGTCATTTTGATAATTAGCTATATTTTCATTAGATAATTTTATATGTTGTCGAGTTTCTTTTTTTAAAATTTCTAATTCATCTTTTTCAGATATTAATCCTAGAATCTCAGGAAACTCATTTGTATGAGAAGTATGACAGATTGGACAAACGAGTTTCGATGGTAATGAATTAGAATATTTAATATCTTTAACTAGTTCATCGATATTTCCTTTAATAATGGATAATACTTTTCTGCTTTGATTTATTATATTTTCTTCTGAAACAATCATCTTCTTTAGATCGATGATTTTGTTTTCAGTATTGTTAATTTCATTTACTAGTCTAAGTATAGATTCTTCATGAATGGGGATATCCGGGTTGCTTTCAATCTCTTGAATATTTAGTTTTTCATATAAAGTTCCTAAAAATCCAGATACCTCATTATTATTTTTCTCTTGAGCACTTATTTTCTTTTTTAAAATATCTTTTTTTTCTTTTTCTATAAAATATTCATTTGGTAAAGTATCAGTGATATAGAGAATGCTCATTTTATCGGCTTCAAAAAAATGACTCATATTTGGAAATCTATTGGGGATATTACTCCAACCAATATCTTGATCAATAAATTGATACGAAAATAATAGTGCTGGCGTTGGAATAACCGATTCACCATTATTGTTTGTGATTTTTAGATTAATGTTAAAAATAGTGTTAAAACGTTCGGAAAAATCATCGTAAGTTATAAAAGTTTCGAAATTATCATTATCAGGAGTTTTTATATAAAAATACTTTTGATTACGTGCAAAAATGAATTCTGACTCCCCGTTTGACACCTCTAAATAATATAAATTTATTAGTTCTTCCCAACTATCATCAAATTTCACTTCACAACCAAGTGTATGTAAAATACTTTTAATTAACGAAGATTTTCCAGTTTTGTTTTTCCCAATTATTAAATTTAAGCCATCACTAAAAATTATTTCTTTAGCTCTTTTACTTTTGAGATCTATCACTAATAATTTTTTGAAGGATAGGTAACTCATGTTCAGATTCTTCTCCTTTCAATTGAAGTAATCTTAAATTTCTAATAAAATTTCTATGTTTAATATTCGCTAATTTTTTCGAAGTATTTTTCATAGAATAAACCCTCCAATATTTTCAGTTTGATATTCTGGTGCTGTATAGTATAGCTGGAGACTAAATTGTTAAAATCTGATGGGAGAGATGTTGAACTAATATTAAAAAAATGTTCAGTGAAATATGTCTCGTAAATTCCCAAATATTCTTCGATTTCTTCAAAATATTCAATGTCGTCTGGATTTAGAATCATGTAATCATTATGTTGTTTTAATGCCTTCTTTATAATCTTAATATCTATGATATTTAGGGGAAGGTGGGAAAATAATTCAGAAACTTCATTTTTTTTAATAAGTGAAGATTGTATTTTATCAAATATTTCATATGATATAGACTTTTTATTTAGTATTGTTTCTCTAGAGGCGATGTAATCAAATTTAGTGGTAGCTTTTTCCACTATTTCTCTTCGAATTGCCTCGTGCAAGTGTTGTACAGTATCTAATTGTAAATTTTTGAACTCCATCATTTGAACAAAATTACTGTGAACGATCTTTCTATGATTTTTTAAATCTAAATCTGTTAATTCAAAATAAGTATTTTTTATAAAAATATTAAAAGTTTGTTCAAATAAATTATCAGGACACATTGATAATGGAAATTCATTTCTAATTGAACTTTTAATATTATTATATGAAGTAGGATGAGTCACCTTTAAATCAGTCTTATAATGTACGGATTTAATCCAGTCATTTAATTCTGAGTTTAATTCTGAGTTTATCTCTTGGTTAGTTATGAAATAGCATTTTTTACAAATGTTAGGGAAGTTTAAAAAATTGTAGAATACATATCCCATAAAAGAATGTTTTTTACCTGGCTCTACTTTAAATAATCTATTATATGTAAAGGTACCAGAATCACGTGTTTTCACTTGAAAAAAATTCACTTCATTAAATTGAATCGAATCGTTGGAAATAATTAAATCATCATGCAGTTCGCAAAAAATAGTCTTTTCTTTGTTTTCTTCTTTGTAAATTGTAAGTAGTTTGTTGAAAGTATATGAAGTTTGAAATTCATATCTATTATACGAATCGCTTCCTGATTGTTCACGAGCTACTTTATTAAAAATCATTAAGCTTCACACCCTTTAAGTAATAAAATAAATGTGATATCGAATTAATTGTACAATACATGCAAATATGTGTATATGATGTATGATTTTCCCTTTTAAGTGATGAGAAAATAGGCAAACATTCGAATGGTATGCCTATTTTTTTTGTTCACTTTTAATCACTTCCCATATAGTACGAAGTTTGCGAAGTTCTTCCTCACTAGATTGTGGTAACTCTTTATACCAAACACCAAGTTCGGGATCATTGATGAATGCCTGGAATGCAGTTTCATCATCTTGTGGCTTTGATGTAGGTTCGAGGGTATCTGTACGGCCAAGAAGATAGTCAGTACTGACTTCTAATACTATTGCTAAATTAAGTAGCTCACTATCTTTAACGGGTCTTTCATTAGATTCAATTCGATTCATGACACTAACGTTTAAATTAACTCGGTTTGCTAATTCTCGTTGCGTCCATCCTCTTTTTTCTCTTAAGGAGATTATTTTTCTTCCAATATCCATGTTTTCACCGCTTTCAGTGAGTTCTAATATTAAATATATCACGTTTCCATTTTAGAAATAAAATAATTTCCAAAATGGAAATTTAATACTTGAATTTCTAAAATAGCAATGGTATATTGTATTTAACGAGTTGCTGAAATAGCAATTTAAAGAGGTGAGAAAAATGAAGACTTTTAATTTAGAGTATGTTAAGCAAAGACGACAAGAGTTAGAAATGACACTTCAAGAGGCAGCAGATTCAATGGAAATGAAGAATGCATCTACTTATATGAAGTATGAAAATGGGACATATTTATTTAAAGCAGAGCAACTGCCAATGTTAGCAAAAGTATTGAAATGTACTACAGAAAAATTTTTTAATGAAATTATTGCTGAAATAGAAATTTTAGAGGGTGTGCGTGATAGAACAAGAAAAAGTATATGTAATCCTTACGACAAGGCATAAAGATATTAATTTTGGTGGAAAGATTTCTGTAGATATTCAGCAATTCTATAAAGAGTGAGGCTTTATACAAAAACAATCTGTCAGGCACCAGTAGTATCTCCAATTACAAACGATTCTAAAAAGATTATAGCGAAATCGAAAATGGTGGTTAAAAAGGGGCTTTAAGAAAGACATTTGAACAAAAATCTAGAAGATATAACATGCTATGACATAACTGGTTTGGAAGGAGGTGAGAGGATGTATAGCGAGGAGTTTAAAGCGGATATAAGGAAGGAGTTTCGACAGCTGTTTCGTGAGGAACTGGAAAAGGCATTTGCACCAAAACCGTTAGTTCGAGAGCTGCCAGTACTATTAACTCGAGATCAAATGAAAGAGTTATTCAATATTAAAGATACAAAGGCCGCTGAATTGCTAGGGCGTATTGATTTTCCTAAGTTTCACGAGGCAGGGAGGGTGTTAATCCCAACCAAAGCTTTGTTGCATTGGATTGATGAACATACGGAATGGGTGAATACGCATACCACGTACTTTAAATCCATTGTGTGATGCTTCATATAAAAATTTTATCGCACAACAACTGAATAGAGTATTCCAGTTTGGAATGTGGAAGGTGGTGAGAATATGAAAATAGGAGCCATTTTGCAAGCATGCCGTGAACGTGCAGGGTTTTCACAAGAAGAAATGGCGCATCGCATGAATCGTACACAACCATGTATTTCGAAATTTGAGAATGATAACAAGGTTCCTGATGCTTCCACCTTCTTGGATTGGTTTAAGCAAACCAACTCGCAAGAAGTAGCTGTCGCATTTTTTATGGGGGTAGACGGACTTACTATCATGCAAACTTTGCTTCCGATTATCGGTGGATTTGCTTGTTGGTTTATTTGATGGCTGGTTTACAGTATTACTCAAAAAAATATTTGCTAGGAGGACATTATACATTATGGATATTCAAAAAATGATGAACGAAGCATTAGTTGAACTACATGAAGAGGGGACAGTTAAGGACATTATTAAAAAGCAAGTTACTTCAACTGTTGAAAGTTCCATAAAAGATTTGTTGGGTTCTTGGAGTCCATTATCAAAAGCACTTGAAAAGGAACTAAAAGAACAATTACAAATCAACTTAGATAAATTAGATATTCCTTCTTACAACGAATTGCTCGCTCAAGCAATTAAGAAGCAGCTAGATGATGCAATTTATACAAAAGGTTTAGAAGATTTTAATAGACGTGTTGGTAAGATTATTGGTTCTGGAATGCCAAATGAAATTAAATTATCGCAATTAGTGTTGAAAATGGCCCAGGAAGTTGACGATTTAGATGATTTATCTATGGATGATTATGTTGAGATGACCCTTTTTGTAGAAAAATCCAGTCATGTAGAAAATTTATACCACATTTATATGGACCCAAATGAGCATAAGCAATCAATTGATTGCAAATATCGTTTGTGCATTTCGGATGGTAAGTTATCTAGCGTTACTGTCAACGCTAAAGAAAAGTATTCCGCTGATCGTTTCTATTCAAAAGTTTCTCCTCGAATCATCATGGAGGGCAAGATGTCTCGTCTTGAAGAGGAATTGTTTAAAGCCTACGTTCATAGTATTCCAATTGTTGTAGACGAAGAAAAATGTGAGACTGAGATTTCCATTGAGAGTATTAGAGAGGATTACTAAACATTTTAAAAAATTCAAAGAGAAGAGGTGAGACATGGATGGATAAGATCAAAGCATTTATGGCTTTTCTTGAAGAGTCTAAATTCAAGGAACATAGGCTTGCTAATGCAAATTTAGATATGTGTTATTCAAAGTTCGACATGGATAAATTGTTAGCGATGTTAAAAGAAAAGCATGAAATGGCGAAGGCGGCAAGTATATTAGCTACCGATCTTTACGACGGTGTTTGCCATGCTCAAGTTATGTATGAGGACTTTGAGGTTTTAACGGCATAGGTTAAGGAGATCCACATTGAGCCTTCTATATTCGAACCAATGAAAAGTGAATACCTGTTTGCAGAGGTAAACGGTATTCATTTGGTGACTGTACGAAAAGTTGAGAATAAAAAAATGCAAGCGCAATGAGCACCTGCATCAAGCTTGAACTGTAACTTTGGTCGGTGCACAGTTCAAAAATTTAATAAAAACCTTGTCCCTTTATTATGGGCAAGAACTGTATATAAGTCAATAAAGGAGGAATTAACATGGAACAAATTTTAGAAAAGCTAGGTACATTTTTAGCGCATGAGGAAGAGCTGCTACGGGATTTTGCAGTCGATGTTGCTGAGGCTTTCGATAGTTGTTTGTATATGAGTAATCAAAAGGATTATTTTGCACAAAAAGGTCGAGTAACTGCACTTAAAGACGCAATTGAACTAGTGGAAGATTTAGAGAATCCTTTGAAAGCTGTCTGATTCGTTCTCGTCACAGGATTCATAAGCAACTTGCTTGTGAGTCCGATGAAAGGCAGGTGGTCCGTGTGAAAATCAATGTGAAAGAATGGTTGGCAATGAAGCCAGTTGAGCGTTATATGCTCATCTACCGAGCCGCACGTCAAAATGACGCTACCCTTAAAAGTGGGCATAAAAAAGGCTTACAAGCACTGGCATGCTAGTAAGCGGGTTAAGAAAAATATATTACTAAAACTATATCAAAAATCTAGTGAAGCAGCAAGAAAGGAGATAATACATGCTACCAGAAATTATTGTACATGACAGTTTACGTGTGTTGACAAGTGCACAACTAGCTGAATCGTTTAAAACGAATAGTAAAACTATCAATCGTAACTTTCAACGAAATCAGGATCAATTCGAACTAGGTGTACATTATTTTGCACTAACAGGTGGGGATTTAAAAGCTTTTAAAGGTGAGCGACAAAATGACGTCACCCTTAAATATGTTTCAGTACTTTATCTTTGGACTGAAAAAGGAGCATTTCTCCATGCCCAATTTTCTAAAAGCAAGCAGGCTAAAGATGCGTATCGAGCTCTAATTGATAACTATTACACAATGTTGTTGGACAAGCCACAGAAAGTACAGGCTCAAACTTTGGCAATTAGTCTAGTTGATTTTCAAAACTTAGAAAGTAGGTTGATGGCTTTGGAAAATCAAATGTGTGAAGTAACAATACACTCAGGAGAACAACTTCGTTTACGAAAAGCTGTGAATGAGCGTGTGTATCAATTAGCAGAACAAACAGGAGCAAGACGTGTATTATTCAGAGCCTTATATTCTGCTATCAAAGAACGCTATCAAGTGGGTTCATATCGTGACGTAAGACAACATGAGCTACAGGACGCTTTGAAGTTCATTGCTAACTGGGGAGCAGCATAGGAGGAACATTTATGTTTACATCAGGAAATAATACAGTCGATTTAGTGGGACAAATGCACTTAGAAGGTAACGTTATTCCACATATGTGGTTTGAAAGTTTCCGCCTAGATAGTGGCAAGCCTGATTTAAACGCCATAATCATTCTTGCAGAAATTGTTTATTGGTATCGTCCAAGTTATGAAAAAGATGAGACGACAGGACGTCTCATCAACATAAAAAAGAAATTCAAATCTGATTTATTACAACTCTCGTATGATCGCTTTGCTGAGCAATTTAGTTTTAGTAAAAAACAAGTTAAAGAAGCAATGGATCGCCTAGAAAATAGGGGCATTATTAAGCGTGAATTTCGGACGATTAATGCTAATAGAACTCGATTATCGAATGTGCTTTTTATTGACCTAAACGTAACTCTTTTAGAAAGTTTCACCTTTAATTCTGGTAATGGGGTATTACCGCAGAATGTAGGAGGGTATTCCCTTCAAAGTAAGGAGGGTGGTGACTTGGAGGTTGGGAGAGTGCAACCTTCTACGGTAGAAGGTGGTACCCCACAGGTGGGGACGTATACAAAGATTACTACAAAGATTACAAATACAGAGATTACTAATAAAAAGAATAGTAGTCGCAAACGAGTTTACGACGAATTCTCTGTGTATTACCAACTAGCTGATAGACTCTATCAAAAAATCCTGATTGATGATCCAGGCTTTAAACAACCAAACATGAATACATGGGCAGATGGTATTCGCTTAATGATGGAACAGGATGATAGAACAGTAGAGCAAATCGAGTATCTTATTGATTGGTCACAATCGAATTCATTTTGGAAATCAAACATTCTCTCAACCAGAAAATTACGAGAAAAGGCTACAACGCTAATTCGTCAAATCAAAGCTAAAAAGGCAAAAGAGGATAAAGCTAAATCGCCTTCACCAAACTATCATCGGCAAGGGCGTACAGAAATTGTCCCAGAGTGGTTCCATATGCGAAATGATGATAACGCAGAATTTGTAGAAGTCGGGCAAGAAACTGACTTTGAAGCTGAACAACAAAAAATTTTAGAAACTTTAGGGAGGATTAACAAAAATGTGCAATGATTCTTAGCAATAAAAAAATCCCCTTTTTGAGGGGATAAATGCTGATTAACTCTGTTGATTGAATTTAGAGTATAAGTAATGATCAACCCATATCATTGCAACAGTAAGTAATAAAAAAGCACTAAGAAAAAATAAGGGAAACATCATTAAGTTTTTTATAAAGAAACAAGAAATAAACCCTACTAGTGAAAGGACAAAGATTATGGGAAAAATAATTTTATTCAATATTTTAGTATTTGGAAAGAGCATATAGATTTTTTTTAATGGAATAGAATCTTTTGGTTGAGAGGATATCACCTTGTGATTCCAATCATTTATAAACATATATCTATTGTCTTTTCTTACTAACATTGAAGTTTCATTTTTCATTTTAATAATTTTCCATTCTACTTCTTCTAGAGTAATAAAAAACTCATTGTTAGAAGTTAAGTTATGATCAATCCAAGTAATCGTGTTAGATAAAACAATAAAAGCTATTGTCATGATGAGCCAAACGATTGCAAATGCTAGTAGACCTACTGAAATGGAAGGGAAAACATTGTCTAATGAACTAGGGTTGCTAAAAGCTATATAGAGAATGCCTATAGTTAAAAGGACAAAATTATAAACCCCATAATTTGATAAATCAATTTTGAATCTTTTCCAGTTAGTCATTAATATTTTTTCTATATCTGAAAGGTTTCTATTATCAATAATATTTTTAAAAGTAATAACCAATAATGGAATGAAAGCTATGTAACTAATTTCACTAAAAAATTTGGATAAAAGGTTCTCCATTTAAATGCTCCTTATTTTATATTGATAGTTAAATTTTAACATAAGTGTATGGGTAAAATTGATTAAAGGAAAGGAGAATTTTATGAGCAACAGAATCAAACTCTTAAATCTACAAAATATATTACACAATCAGCACTGTGTTACGTGTCCAAATCGAAATGATCGTAACGCTAAAAGCTGTAAAAAGTGTGACATCTTTATTCAATTTAATGAAATTGGTAATAGTTTGTTAAATCTGAATAAACGTCAAAATATACAAGCACCTAGGAAGAAAAATAAGAATGATATTTTAGCAGAATCGATGACTGAACATGGCATGATTTTAACCATAGATCGGTATCTAGATTTGCAAGAAATGGGCTTGAAAAACTTTCAAATAGCAGAATATTACGGTATTACAACACAGGAACTTAATGAATGGAAAGTATGGCAGGGGGTAACTAGTAAATGTGGTCCAGTGTCTAAAAATGATTTAGCATGCAGCAGCTAAGCATTTTTGATTATCCAGGAGACTCAAAAAATGAGGCTATTAAACTGCATGATAAGGTGAAACTTAAACTTTTAGACGAGTCTATAGATTGGGAGATTCACAATTATCGGAAATATTACTGTGATCATTTGATTGGAAAAGTTGGAATTGTGTTAGAAGTTAATAAAAATACAGTGGTAATACAATTTGCTGAGGAAACAGTTATATGTGATGTTAGTGAATTGGAATGGATTGCATAGAGCCACGGCGGCAACCGTAGCTCTAGAATAACAAAGGTTTCACCCTTGCTAGCAGTATAACCATTATAGCATAAGGGGGAAGCATTTATGCGTTTAAAGCAACTAGAAATTACGAACGAAGGTATGCTGCAAGTTGACATTATGGAACTGCCCGAAAACTGTGTCATCGTCTTATCTGATGGAATTGCAAAATTCTCCGAACTTCCGGCACATGCTAAAACTAAGATTGTTACTTATCAAGGTAAAGTAAAGCGTGTTGAATTTGATGAGGGTGAGGAGTTTTAATAAAGTATTTTATGACTTTTCCAATTATTTATAAGAGAAAAGATATGTTAACTATATCAATAGAATAGATATAATAGAATTATTACTTGGTATTTATTGTGGTAAATTTGGTATAATACTATTAAGTTTTATAAAAGATGGGTGATTACTCTTAGATAGAGATGTTTGATTAGAAAATAAATTTATTTTATGAGGTGGAAAAATGATTAACAGTTTTTACATAAAAGGTCTGTATGGCCAAAAAGATACAATAAAATTAGAAAATATAAGAAATTTATCTATATTAACAGGTGATAATGGATCAGGGAAAACAACTCTATTAAATTTACTATTTACTGTTCTTACTGGAGATTTTGAAAGCTTATTTAAAACAAAGTTTAATAGTCTTGAGATTGATTTCGATAAAAATAAAAGAGAACTACTTTCTATTGACATAAATAAAAGAAAATCAACACTAGAAGTTTATTATATATTTAAAGATTTCGAGTTTTGCATAGAAATAGAAGATATTGGTGTGCCTTGGCGAGGTTTTTCCTATAAGTTAATAGACTATTATCTAGAAGATACAGAATTAACTCCAGAAGAAATCACGGAATTTACGGATAATTTTTATGATGAAGTATTAGATTATGAAACTGCTATGAGTGAGGATGAAGATAATTATTATACTACTACAAGATTGTTTGATAATCTTGATGAATTGAAAGATTACTATCCAGAACTTTCTTTCATCGATGAAATTAAAAATTCAATATTATATTTTCCAACTTATCGAAGAATTGATAGTGATATAAAAAATTTACTAGAAGATAAATACCATCTTAGTTCTCAATCTGCTTCAGATTTTGATATATATAGAGATTTGAAAAGTTTTCCAATTGATCGTCGTGTTATTGGGGTTGATGACAAAGATATTGATTATATATATCAATCCTATTCAAAAGAGCTTCGTGACTTTAATTCAGAAGGATTAAATGAACTATTAAAAAAGTTTATAAAAAGTATTATTGAAAGTATATATGAAAACAAGGATGAAACTAGAAAAGAAAGTAAAAATGATATCAATTTATATGGAAGTGCAGCTGAGCAACTAATTGAACTTTCTAATAAATTGGGGATAGGTGAGGGGATAGACAAAGAAGAAATTAATAAATATTTTGAAAGTCAAAAATTAATTAGTAATGATTCTAAAAATATTGTAGATAAAATAGAGATAAAATATACAGAAAGTTTGAATAACAATTATATTTTTGTTAGAGACTCATTTCCGAGCCTTGTTGACATAGTGAATCAGTCTTTAAAAACAGTTAGTACAGAGACAAATTTCTTTATTAGATTAATTACACTTTATAGAGAACATGTTAATGAACAAGATAAATTGCTGGAACCATTCAGATATTTGGAAAATGGATTTAGTAATTTTTTCAAAGAAAAAGTTAAACTTGATTTTAATGAGAAAAATTATAATATTTCTTTATCACGCCCATTTGAAAAACTTTCAACTGGAGAAAAACAATTAATAACAATTTTATCTTATATTGGGTTAGTGTTAAGGAATTGTGTATTTACGCCATTAATTATAATAGATGAACCAGAATTATCATTACATATATCATGGCAAAGTAAACTTCTCCCACAATTATTAAAGAAGGAAGACACTAAGTTCTTGCTTGCAACACATTCCCCTTACGTAGCTAATATAAAATATAAAAATAATCTAGTAAAATTAGGTGATATAGATGAATATAAGTAATGGGGAGATGCATGAAGAACTTCTAGAAGCTGTATTAGCTGAGGATTTCTTTGGTTATTCTGAAAACAATAACGACATATTATTAGTTGAGGGTTCTGATGATATTCAAGTTATAAAAAAATTTTATTACCATAGAAGGAGCGGTGATATTCCATTTAGGGTAGTAAAAGCTGAAGATTTAAACGAAATATTATCAGGCAAAAAAAATGCTCTTAAAGCATATGAAAAATATAAAGATGATAAATCAAATTTAATATGTTTATTTGATCGTGACTTAGATTTCTTTTTAGATCAAAATTGTAAAGATGACAGAATACTTTACTATGATTTTTATGAATTGGAGAATTATTTATTTGATGAATCTATTCTAAAATTATTCTTTGATAGATACTATGATTGTGATGAAAATGAACTTTTTGAAAAAATACTTGATGAATTTAATTATATTACTGAGTTATTATTACCTTATCCTAAACTAAGTTTAATAAGAGAACTGAATTTTAAGTATAATTTTTTAAATGAAGATGAATTAGATAAAATAGTAAGACTTTCAAAAACAAAACCCATTCAAGTTTTTAATAATCAAGCAGAGAAATATAGAAATTTAGATTTACTACAAAAATTTGACCTATTTATTTTTGAAGAATTAAATAAAGTTAATACTAGCTTAGTAGAAATTGAACAAAGAATTCTTCCAGATAATGTAGCAGCTACGATTTTAGACAATACAAGTGTGGAAAAATTGTTTTTCTTCAAGTACTGCATAAGCGCAAAATTTATTTTGAGTTCTTTACATTTCTTGATGCAAAATTGTATTAAGATAGGTACAATAAATAATTCTGGAAATTCAAGTAGCTTAGAGCGTACTTTAAAAAAAGAGTGGATTCCTTGTAGATCTGATCATTTCCAATCGTTGATGCTAAAAATAGAGAATAAATTTAAACAATTAAGTTGATTTATATTTATATAATTTGAGTAAGCGATGATTAATTTGCAATTTAAATACGAGCCATTAATAATAAAATAAAATGTACTACCAGCTAACTGGAGGACAACAAATGATAACAGCAATCGCTGTTTTCGTTTGTTGTCCTTTTTATTTCCATTTAAATGATCAATTAGATGAAACAAAGGAGGAAGGTGTATGAATTTTGTACAACCAATACGTGATCCAGAATATATCCGTGTAATCAAAAAGTTTTTGTTTGATTGGAACTATCGCAATTACATGTTGTTTCTTGTTGGGATTAACAGCGGCCTTCGTATTTCTGACATCTTGCAGTTAAAGGTGTCAGACACAAAGAAGCCATACTTTAATGTGGTGGAGAAAAAGACAAAAAAGGCAAGACGTATTGAAATGACACCACAAACGAGAATTGAAACAATATATTGAGGGCAAGGATGAGCATGAATATTTGTTTAAGAGTCGTGAAGGTGTTAATAAACCAATTAGTCGAAGTGCAGCATACAAAATATTAAATAAAGCAGCATTAGCAGTTGGACTCGAAGAAAATATAGGCACTCATACTTTAAGGAAAACATTCGGCTATCATTTTTACAAACAGACAAAGGACGTAGCCTTGTTACAAGAAATTTTGAATCATTCGTCGCCTAAAATTACGTTGCGTTATATCGGCATTAATCAAGATCAGATGGACAAAGCGATGAAGGACTTTAGAATTTAACTTTTCTATTTAGTTCCCTTTAAAAAGATAGTGAGGAACTGAATTTTAGGTAATGGCTCTAATCACTGTAAAAATTAGATTAAAAGCAATGCGATGAGTTCAACACAATATACATTGAAGTGAACTGAAAGGGGCAAAACGTTGATGGAAATTATGAAGAATTATGCGGATTTATTGCGCATTATTGATATTGTGAAAGCTGAGATTGAAATGCTGGAGGTAGACAAGGAGTATTGGATTGGTAAGGATGAGCATTTGCCGTTCTTTTCAACAGGTGCCAGAAAGTATGGCCTTGATATTGCATCACAGCGAACAGATCGTTTGAATAAACGCATTGCTTCATTAGAAACTAAACTTGAACATTATCAAGCAATTGAAAAAGAAATTCGTGAGAACGTAGAAAAGCTAGAAGGATTGGAATATAGAATCGCGAAGCTTCGCTTTATCGATGGCATGACATATCAAGAGATTGCTGATGAGCTTGGATATTCACATGATCATATTCGCCGTGTTGCAAGTAAAAGTAAGAAGAAAGAAGCTTCATTTATTTAAAAAGCCACAGTCATGCCACATAAGTTATTGACAAGATTGTATATATTCATAGATGAAGCAACAGCAAAACAACTGAATATAGCGACGAATGCGAGCCCTTCACTTGTGCGGAGTGAGGGCTTTTTATGGTGGGGGATGATAATGATTAAGGAAGAACGAAAGCAAGAACTGATCAAGTTCATTAACCAAAATGAATTAATGAAATTTTATAAGAGCAGAGAGTGGATGCAGTTACGACAAGAAGCTTTGAAGCGAGACAATTACGAATGCCAATTATGCAAGGCAGTTGGTGGTTATCACAAAGCAGAGAACGTTCATCATTTGAAAGAGGTGAAGACACATCCGCATCTATCTTTGACTTTAAGTAATCTACAATGCCTATGCATTAAATGCCATAACGATGTACATGATCGTCTAGAGTCAACGAGGTCGCCTAAGTTTACCAATGAAGAGAGGTGGTAGAATGATTCTCACTGATGGGACATGGACATATGACACAGAGATTATCGATGCAGCCATTATGAACTCACAACGTGATTGGTATGAGAGAGACATGCTAAATGCTTTTACTCGCTATGCTTACTATCGATACAAGCAAATAAGGGATTGTGTTAACGGTCGTAAGTGTAAGCACATGACAGTAGATAAAGTGCGTGAGCAATTAAAATCAACTGATAAACTTCAGTTCACATGCAATTTGTTATCGATTTCGGCCAACGAAGTTTGGTACATCATTGACTTTGCCGATCAGCATTTGAAATACGTAAAATAAACACCCCCCGGTCAAAAAATTTCCGATTTATTAAGGGAAACGTTCAACGGGTAGGGTTCAGGAATGAATAATTTTTTTAGATTTCCGTGCGACAACATGCACACTAAAATATAAATGTATAAATATGCAATATGAAAGGTGGGCGGTGAAGGTGCAAAGTCATGAGTTAGCTTTTACGGATTGGCTAGAAGGTATGAAATATAAGGACATTGCGGCAAAATACAATGTCAAAGAAAATACGGTGAAATCTTGGTACAAGCGATACAATTGGAAGGAAAAGAGGGAGCAACGCACACAAGAAAGTGGGCAAGAAACCGAAATAATTGCACCCGAAATCATTGAGTTAGTACCTGGTAATAAAAAATTGCGTAGAAGGATTGAAAAAGACCTTCGAGAGCAACTTTTTGATATAGGGGCAACCCAGGCGCATTTCATGGATCTCGTAGACGATTATCTTGCATTGTGGGATGTGAAGAACAAGCTCATTGAGGATATTCAGGAGCGGGGTGTCACAGTTCCAGGTGCTCGTGGTGAAAAGAAAAATGATAGCATTGGCGAGCTAAATAAAACGAACGCTCAGATGTTGAAAATATTAAGCGAATTAGGACTTAAAACGAGTGAAATAAAAATAGAAGGTGAGGATGATGATTACTAAAAAAAGTAATGTACATATTGAAAACTACATTGCTGCTGTACGTAGTGGTGAAGTTGTGGTCAGTAAAGATATAGTTGCATTAATTGAATTAGTAGAAAAGAAATTAATGCAAGAAAATGTATGGATTGATGAAAATGCTATTGAAGAAGCGATTGAATCCATTGAAAAATACTTTCCATTCAAACTTTTCATATGGCAGAAGTTCGTTATTACTTGTATGTTCGGGCTTTTTTATGATGATAATTCACTTGTTTTCAATGAATTTCTTTTATATATGGGCCGAGGCGCAGGGAAGAATGCTTTTTTAGCAGCACTTGCATTTCACATGTGCGGCAAACAAGGCATCCGAGGTTATAACATTGATATTGTGGCCACATCGGAGAAACAAGCTAAGACGTCATTTAACGATTTACATGATGTCTTAGAGGATCACTGGAAAACATTCAAAAAGCACTTCAAAAAAACTTTGCAAGTGATTCGCCACATCAAAACGAAATCGGAAGTAAGCTTCTATACAAATAACGCTAAAACGAAAGACGGTTTCCGTCCGGGCGTTGTGGTATTTGATGAAATACATGCTTATGAAACAGAAGATAATATTAAAGTGTTTACATCTGGTCTAGGAAAAGTGCCGCGTGCTCGTCGTATTTATTTGACCACAGACGGAAATGTTCGTGATGGATTTTTAGATCAGATGAAAGAAGAGGCAGAACAAGTGCTTCTAGGTGAGATTTCTAATTCTCGTTTGTTCCCGTTCATCTGCCGATTAGACGATCCTGAAGAAGTAAATGACAAGCGCATGTGGGAAAAAGCAAATCCATCGCTTATGCATTTACCCGATTTGATGCTTGAAATGGAATTAGAATATGATCGTATGCAGAATCGACCATCTGCAAAAATTGAATTTATGACAAAACGCATGAATCAACCTTCCCAACTATCCGCTGATGGTGTAGCAGATTGGGATAAGATTGTAGCAACAAATCGCCCATTGCCAGACTTAAAAGGTGCTGAATGCATAGGAGGTATTGATTACGCAGATACGCGGGATTTCGTTGGCGTTGGCCTACTGTTTAAGAAGGATGGTAAAAGATACTGGAAGCATCATACCTTTATCAATCATCGGTCACTAAAATTATTTAATTACGCAGTCGATATTGAACTTGCTAAAGAACAAGGCTTGGTCACAATCATTTATGAAGAAACCAATAAACCTGAAATCATTGCAGCATGGTTTGCAGAGCAATCTAAATATTATCGTATTAAAAAAATTGCGAGTGATTTAATGCGAATTAATCACTTGCGAGAAGTGTTTCAGAGTTATGGTTTTTCTCTCGACATCGCGCGCAGTGGAACAGTAACGCATACAAAGTTACAACCTACCATAGAAGAAATGTTTGCTTACGAAAATATTATATGGGGCAATGACCTAATGATGCGTTGGTATACAAGAAATACCTATGTCCAGCCAGATGGTAAAGGAAACATCACATATGAAAAAATCGAGCCGAAGATGCGAAAGACTGACGGCTTTTTTGCGTTGTTGCACGCTTTGCAATTCGAATTAGAAATTGCTGAGACATCGACGATAACGCCCGAAAATGTAGCAAAAGCATTTAAAACATACAGCTACTAGGAGGTGAGAAATTTGAGTATGTGGCAATGGGTAAAGAGGTTCTTTAAAAACGGCCAATTAGAAAGCTTAAAAGATTGCTATTATGAATTGTCAGCAGAGTATTATTACAAAAAGCTTGCGGTAGAGACTTGTGTGAATTTAATTGCAAATGCTTTATCAAGGTGCGAAATAAAGACATTTAAAGAGGGAAAAGCTCATCGTGGGAACATGTACTACGCGTTAAACGTGCAGCCGAATCAAAATCAAAATGCGACGGCCTTCTTTCATAAAGCTATTCGTAAATTTATCTATGAAGGTGAATGTTTAATCATCATGCAGAATGATAACTTCTATATAGCAGACAGTTTTAATGTGGAAGAGTTCGCATTCCGGGAGAATAAATATTCAGGAATCCAAATTGGAAACTTGGCGATGAACAAGACGTTTGAAGAATCCGAAGTTATTCGTTTGAAGTTGACTGATACAAAAATTCTATCTGTCATAAATGATTTGTATGAATCTCATGGCAGAATGATAGAGGCAGCTAAGAGTTACTACAAGCTTAAAAATAATAAGCGTGTATTAGTCAAAGGTGATTTTTTAAGACCGCAAGACGATAAAACACAAGAAGCAATTGACGATATGTTTGAAACACAATTAAAAAATTGGTTTGATGCAGATAAGAAAAGCGTGGCCTTCCAATTACAAGAAGGCTTTGAGCTTGAAGATATGTCAGACGCTAAAGTGGGATTAACCATTGATAGCCGAGACATTAGTAATCTTATAGACGACATTTTTAATTATGTAGCAATGGCATTTCACGTCCCTCGTGGCTTGTTGAAAGGCGACCTCGCTGACATCGATAAACAGACCGACAATTTTATTATGTTTGCCTTGAATCCGCCAGCAGAGATGATGGAGGACGAATTTAATCGCAAGGCGTATTCCAAAGAAGACTATCTAAATCGTACTTATGTAAAGATAGACACATCGAAAATAAAGATCACAGACATCGTACAGTTGGCAACTGCTTTCGATAAAATGTTTGCGATTGGTGTCTATACAATAAATGATATTTTAAGTGAGTTGGGCCATGAAATAGTCGATGATGAAATAGCGAATAAGCGTCATGTTACAAAGAACTATCAAGACGCAGAAGACGCATTAAAAGGAGGTGAGGAAAATTGACAGTTCAAGCAAATAAAAGACGAAGACGCTTCAAAAATTCGCAATATGAAGACCTGATACCCGAAATTCCAAAAAACTTTGCTATTGAAGTGAATGAGGATAATGACGAAACAGTCTTAACTATTTATGGAGATATAGGTGAGAGTTTTTGGTATGAATCTACGTCTGCAAATGACATAGACCGTGCACTGAAAGAAGTAAAGACAAGTAATATCACAATAAGATTAAATAGTCCTGGGGGCGATGCTTTTGATGGAATCGCTATTTACAACCGATTGAAGGATCATAAAGCTAAGGTGAAAATCATTGTTGATGGTTGGGCTTGTTCAGCTGCATCTATTATGGCTATGGCCGCAGATGAATTAATCATGAATACGGGTGCTATGATAATGGTACACGAGGCATGGACAATTGCTATCGGTTCTAAAACAGAAATGCAAAAGACTATTGATATGATGGCAAAACTAGACGAATCACTTTTAGATATTTATATGACCAAAGCGCAAATCACACGAGATGAGATGAAGCAATTTGTGATAAATGAAACATGGTTCACGGCAGACGAAGCGGTGGCGATTGGCTTTGCTACTGCAACAGAGGACACAAAAGATGAAGAAGCGGACAAAGCGAATGCAGAAGCATACAAAAATAATGTACTTGCTCGTTTTAAGCAGGAGCCCATACAACAACCAAATAATGTTTTAAACAAATTCCAACGCAACTCAACTGAGTAGGCGTTTTTATTTTATTTAAAAATAGGAGGTCATTTACATGACAGGTATAAAAAATTTAGATAAAGAGCCACAAGGCATTGACAAACAAGCGCAAATCGATGGGTTGAAAGCTGCTTTTGAAAATGGCGATGCAGCCGAAGTTGCGGCTCGAATTGTACAGCAATATGAAGAGAATTTTACTCATTATCAGGATGTAATGAACACAACCATCCGTGAAGCAAAACGCGCAAATGAGCAACAATGGGATGCGACAGTCTTGGCTACTCGCGGAGTACGTCAATTAACAAATGAAGAGAAGAAATTTTACTCACAAGCGATTGAAGTGGAATCTTTTGACGAGGTATTAGCGCTTATGCCTACGACAGTATATGATCGTGTATTTGAAGATTTAGCCCTGGATCATCCATTGTTATCACTCGTAAACTTTACGCAACTTGGTGCTACTACACAATGGGTTGTACGTAAAGAAGGTGCTACAACGGCATATTGGGGCGATGTATGCGACGAAATTCAAGAAATGATGGATAGTGGTTTCAAAACAATTGAAGCAAAAGCATACAAATTATCAGGCTTCTTGGTTGTATGTAAAGCAATGTTTGAGCTTGGCCCTGAATGGTTAGATCGATATGTGCGAGCAATCATGGCAGAAGTTGTATCAGCAGAATTGGAAAAAGTAATCGTCAACGGCACAGGGAACAAACAACCAATTGGTATGATGCGAAATCTGGATGGTGCGGTAGTTGGTGGCGTTTATCCTGAAAAAGCGACAGTAGATTTAGTGTCATTTACACCTCATGAGATTGGGACGAAAATTCTAGCACCCTCAACAAAAAATGGACAACGTGATGCGCAAGGTGTTGTTTTAATTATTAACCCATTTGACTACTATTCTAAATTATTTGCGTATGGTGCTAAACAACGTGATGATGGTGTTTGGACTTTTGGCAATTTCCCAGTGCCAGAGCTTGAAATCATTAAATGTTCAGCAGTACCACTAAACAAAATGGTTTCAGGTAAACCAAAAGACTACTGGATGGGCGCAGGAAAAGCAACGTTAGAAACATCGGATCATGTGCGAATGATTCAAGACCAACGTCTTTATTTAACTCGTCAATTAATAAACGGACAACCACTTGATAACGAAGCATTTACAGTATTTGATATTACAAAAACAGCTATTAATAATGCATCGACTGGGGCGACACAAACACCGGACACGCCTTAAAGGAGGAAAAACATATGATGACAGCAAAAGTAGTGAATCCATTTAAAGAAATGCAACACAATGGCCATATGTACAGTGCAGGAGACACGTACCCAGCTGAAGGTTTTGAAGCTACAGAAGAACGTGTCTATTGTTTAACAGGTGTTCATCCGAAATACAATAAAATCTATCTTGCAGAGGTAGCAATTGATGAGCAGGAAGAACAGAAAGAAAAGGGAGAGCAAGAACAGGAAGAACATGTATCAGAGCATCCTAAACATACAGGCGGCGGCTATTATGAGCTTTCTAACGGTGAAAAGGTAAAAGGTAAGGACGAAGCTATTAAGGCTGAAAATGCTCTAAAAAGTGACGAATAACCATGTCTGAATTACTTACAGAATTAAAACATCGGTTACGTATTACCTGGGACGACGAAGATGCTGAATTAGATCGGATCATCAATAGAGCAAAGTCTTACTTCAAGAAATTGACGGGTAAGGCTTTTTCTTTTGAATTAGAAGCATGGGAAACGGAGCTCCTATTGGAACGTTGTCGCTATGTTTACAATAACGCAGTAGATGAATTTGAGAAGAATTTTGCAGATGAGCTCAAACGCCTTATCTTACACGTGGCATTGGAAATGAGGGAAGCTGGTGGCGAACAAGAAAATCCGCGATGTGTTAAATGATGGCTTTATTCAATATGGCGTTAAAGAAACAGAACGATCTGCAAGGGGAAAACAGATAGGCGGAAAATTTGTACTGATGGGGCGGCTTGCTTATCAAGAAATGTCATGTCGTGAGGCAGATTATGAAATGGCCAAAGTTTTGAGTGGTGTATTGGATTTAAAGATTCGTACACATTATCCGCCGCAATTACAAAGATTGAATAAGAGTAAATTAAAAGTGATTAAGGATGGTACAGAATACGATGTTATCAAAGTAGATCACGACCGTGAAAAAATGTATCTCTATTTTTACTTGCAGGAGGTGGGTACACATGAGCAAGACAAAACAGAAAATGAATCAACAAATTGAGGGGATGTTAGCAGCTTTACAAACATTTAATTTATCAATTTTTGAAGATAATCTTGCAGAAGATGAGGAAGTGCAGTTTAAGAAGAATGACTACCATTTCTTTGTCTATGAAACGGGCGATATGATTAAAAATGATGATCTTAAAACAATCAGTCAGGATGTCGTGATTTACTATTACTCAGAAAATCGAGACGATTTGGATGAACGAACAATTGATATTATTACCGCATTATCTGATGTATCAACGATGACGCTTGAACGCACGCAGAAGCAACGTTTAAGACGGAAAGATACAGACAGCTACGTTGATCGAATCATCTTCTTATATCGTCGTAAAATCGTTACTGGGTGTACGAAACTATGAGAGCACAAGTCGGATTTAATGACATCATGTCACTTGAAGAAAAAATTAGGATGCTTCCGAATCGCGCAGAAAAGGCGATTAATCGCGTGTTGCATACACGTGGTATCGAAATAGCAACAAGAGAAATGACCAATCTTTTGCCAGTTTCACGTGTTAGTAATAAAAAACACGCGAAAGAAAGTAAGTGGTCCACAAGTGAAATGGCCAATTTAGAATTTGTTGTGAAGTCAAAAGGCGGAGCAGCTAACAAAAAAGGAAGCTTCGGCTATCTTGTATTTCCGGATGAGGGGCGAGGCCCTTCTAATCCGTGGGCTCAACATTTTAGTGACCGATCTTTACAAAAATCAGCGCCGAAAATTTTAGCAGAGTTAGACGAAGCGCTACAAGAGTTATTAGAGGAGGGCTTATAATGCCAACACAAGTTATTGAACAATTCGATGCGTGGAACATTCAAAACGCATCTATCCAATTCATCAAAGGGGATCAACAAGAACCAGGTACAAAATTTGGTTGTGTGGGTACAATTGCATCTGAACCAGAAACGGTTGTTTTATCGAAGAAGTGCGGTCGTGCAACAATCGGTGAGAAAACAGTCACAACAAAATTAAATGTAACGGTAAGTGCACACGTACCTGTCAAAGTTTTGCGTGACTATTTTGGATTAACAAATACTGATTTGAAACCTGGAATTTATAGCTACGGTTCTAATTCAATAGGTAAAGATTTTGTATTTACAGCTGACGTTATGGATGAATTTGAGGATCTAACGAAATTAATTGCTTTTCCGAAAGCCTCTAATGCAGGTGGCTTTACCATCAACATTGATGCATCCCAAGAAGAATTAGCCATGTTAGAACTAGCTTTCTCCGCTGTTTCGGATGCCAATGGCCAATTTTATTATGAAGCCATCACCGCTGAATTAGAAGATGAGACAGTCTCCGAAAAATGGCATACAAATTTCACGCGTGCATTAGTTGAAAAACCAGCGCCCGATACGCCTTAACAAAACACCTCCTATACGGGGGTGTTTTTATTCTTTATGAAATAGGAGGAAAATCACATGAAAATACAAAGGGTCGAATTAAAGGAAGTAGAAATAGTTGAGCTCGATGGTGAATTTGAAAGACGTTTTGTAAATGCAAAAGTACACCCTGCATTTTTAACGAATGCCGCAGTGAAAAAAGGCTATGACATGGGCTTGTTAGCGTCTAGTTTATTTGAGGATTTATTGAAAATAAAAGGACTTGAAACACTTGTTTCTCAAGCCGATGAGGAAAATTCACTGGAATTATTGAATGCATTCGATGAACAAAAATTAATAGCTGTTATTTATTTAGCAGTGCTTGGCGCAAATAAAAATATAGGCTTATCTTTCGAAGAATTTCTGGACGTGTATCATCAACCGTTAACTGAAACGATTAAACTTTACGCCACTTTAATAACAGGCTTACTTTCTGAATCGAATGAATTTGCTCAAGCATTACACAAGCAAACAAAGAAATCTAAAAAAAAACACCGCCACCAAAGCTAGTTATCAAGCATGTGGAGGATTTATATGCACTCTATGTATTAATAGCAGACATCGACCACGAAACCTTTTGGCATAGCCCAATTGCAACGGTAGAGCGTATATATGCAAACAAACTAGCGTTCGATGGGTGGAGCAACAGCTTGATAGGAGAGTGATGATGTGGCAAATAACAGCAATGAAGTACAAATAACCTTTAAGGCTTATAACCAAGAATTTAATAAGTCTATGACGGAAATGAATAAAGAAACAGCGTCATTACGTCAACAGATGAAGCTCCAACAAGAGCAGATGAAGCACAACGCTACTGATTCTGAAAAGCTGGAATCAAAATTAGACAGCTTGCAACAAATATATGAAGTGGCACGCAGAAAAACAGAAGCAACCACAAGGCAGCTAGAAGAAGTACGAGCATTGTGGGGAGAAAATTCAGAAGAAGCGAAGAAGCTTGAGACACAATTACGTAGAAATCAAATTGCCGAACAACAAGCAGCGAACGCTATTACAGCTACACAACAAGCATTACAGCGTGCGGAGCAAGCGCAAGCAGACCAAACGCAATCTTTACGACAATTAGAAAATTTATTTACAGTCACTGGCCAATCGGTTAGTGATTTTTCTGATTTACTGGGCCGTGACTTAACTAGAGCGATTCAAAATGGATCAGCAAGTGCTCATCAATTAGATCGAGCATTTACTCAAATTGCTCAAGCTACACAAGGCGCATCCGCAAATGTTAACGAGGTCCGACAAGCATTATCTCAATTAGATAACGGCGCAAGTATTGAAAGCGTACAAAATAATTTACGAGCCTTAAATAACGTTTCACGTACAACGGCAGATGAAGTAAAAAGCTTACAGCAAGCTATGCGACTACAACAAGAAGGAATGAAACATACAGCTACGGAGTCGCAAAAGTTGGAAGCTAAATTAAGTAGCTTAGAAGCTATCTATGCAGCTATGCAACGTGAGACACAAGAAACTGCACAACAGTTACAAGCTGCAAAAGCGGCATACGGAGAAAATTCAAGGGAAGCACAACAATTAGAAGCGCAGTTACAACGTAACCGCATAGCACAACAGCAGATGGCCAATACGATTACTGAAACTCGTCAAGCCATTGAAACACAAGAAAGAGCGTTTAATCAATTACGTTCATTAATGCAAGTCACAGGCCGATCCGTCAACGATTTTTCGGATGTTATCGGTGCTGACATGGTTAATGCGATTAATCAAGGGCGCGCAAGTGCGCAGGATTTGGACCGTGCCTTTGAGCAAATTTCACGCGCAACACAAGGAACATCCACAAATATAGATGAGATTAGACGGGCATTATCCAGATTAGACGGTTCCAATATCGAAGAAATCCGACGCGATTTGGAACGGCTTGGAGAAGAGGCGGACGAAGCCGAACAAGAAGTGAATGGGCTTACGGATAGTTTAAAGTCTATGGCAGGTGCGGCAGTTGCAGCCGTGGGTATTGGTACAGCTGTGTCAGAGGCGCTGGATAGTGCAAGTCTAGATACATCCATTAAAATTTCTTTTGATGTACCTGAATCGTCAAAGGATACTGTACGTCAAGCAGTTAAAGATGTGGAAGCGTATGGCGTTGATGGGGAGGCAGCATTAGAGGGTGTCCGCAGACAATGGGCGCTTAATAAGGATGCAACAGATGAAGCAAACCAAGAGGTCGTAAATGGTGCAGCTGTGATTACCAGGGCTTACAGTGGCGTCGATTTCACTGAATTAATTCAGGAAACAAACGAAGTAGGAAAAGCGCTCGGCATATCGAACATCGAAGCAACTAATTTAATTAATCGTGTACTAAAAATCGGTTTTCCACCTGAACAGCTAGATATTATTTCAGAATACGGCGTACAACTAAAAAGAGCTGGCTACAATGCGCAAGAAATCGAAAATATATTAACAAGAGCGTCTCAAGAAAAATCCTGGAATATTGACAATTTACTAGACGGATTAAAAGAAGGACGTATTCGCGCGGTTGAAATGGGTCGTGGCGTAAGTGAATCCATGAAAGATACCATTCGAGACGTTGTTGGTCATACGCAAAAAATGTCCGACGAACAGCTTTCCACAATGCAAGCCGGATTTACAAAGCAAGAAGATGCGCTTTCGAGATCATTAAGCAATCAAGAAAAGGCGCTTTCTAAAAGCCATACCCAACAACAAACTGCACTGTCAAAAAAATTAGATCAAGAGTATAGCGCTGTATCTAAAAATTACGAGACTCAAATACGTGGTTTAGAAAAGAAACTCAACGCAGAATATGATGCAGTTGTAAAAAATTATGAGAAGCAACAAAGAGCATTAGAAAAATCATTAGAAGTCGAAGTGCGGGCGTTTGAAAAAGCATCCGAAGAAAAAATTAAAATCATCGATAATGAATATAAAGAGCGCATGAAGTTGATCGATGAAGAAAAATATAATCAGTTAAAAGCTTTAGATACTCAAATCAATGCACTTAACGCAAAAACCGAAGTCGAAGACAAAGCAATTAAACAACAAGAAAACGCTCAAAAACGTTCTGAATTATCTTTACGAGTAATTAATGCAAAAACAGGTGCAGAACGACAAGAAGCCATGCGCGCATTACGTGACTTTGAGGAAAAGTTACGTATCGAAAAGGTGCGTGAAGAACGTAAAGGGCAAATTGATTCTTTAAAAGAACAAAAGGACAGCGTAAAAGAAGCATCTGATGCTAAAAAAGAAGCCCTTAAAACGGAGATTGATGAACGTAAAGAAAAGCTAAAAGAGCAAACAGATGCCGAAAAGGAAGCTTTAAAAGAACGACAGAATGCCCATAAAGAAGCTTTTCAACAACAGAAACAAGAAGAATTAAAAGCACTTAGTGAATCGAATAAAGCACAGATTGAAGCCGCAAGAGAAGTAAATAAAGTTAAATTAGATGCGTTAAAAGAAGAACATAATAATCGCAAGCAAGCGTTAAGCGAACGACTAACGAATGAAATGGACGCTGTGCGAGAAGCACATAAAGCAGAACTAGATTCATTTAAAGCGATGAACGCCGAGAAGATGGCCATAGCGAAAGATCCACCCGATAGCGCAGCTGTACAAGCTTTATTTTCTCAACTGGAAGGTTGGGGAAAAGCTGTTGCAAAAGGTGGAGAAGAGGGCTCTAAAGCATTTTCTGAAATGGCACAATGGCTGTCACAGATTGAAGATGCTACTTTACGCGAAGCCATAGGAGTAGAGATTTTCGGAACGATGTGGGAAGACCAGGGCGACTCCATTGTTAGTGTGCTAAAGGATGTAGCAAGTGGCCAAGTGACTGTAGCAGAAGGCCAAGAGAAAATTCAAGAAATGACCGATCAACTCGATTCTGATCCAATGACAGAGCTTAGACAAGCTGTATCAGATGTAAAAGAGGCACTCCACCCATTATTAGATGTCATTGCTAAAGTAGTCGGTGGAATTGCTAGTTTTGCAAAAGAAAACCCCGTCTTAGTTTCTACCATTGTTGGAATTATAGGCGTGATTGGCACACTTGGCGGAGCTGTCGTCGCCTTAATGCCGATTATAAACGGATTGATGATGTTATGGCCTGCATTGTCTACAGCGTTTAGCGTGGCATCTGGCGCTATTGTTGCAGCTGTCGGTACTATTTCAGCGCCTGTTTTAGCTATCGTTGCTGTAGTGGCCGCAGTAGTTATTGCCGTTATTGCATACTGAGACGAGATATGGGCAGCCACAAAGAAAATATTTGGTTGGATTGGCGACTTCCTAAAAAAAATCTGGCAATTGATTTTGAAAGTTATAACCGAACCAGTAGGCCAAGCAGTAAAATTCGTAAAAGATAGCTGGGATAAAATAAAGCAATTTACTGATTTTAGCGAAACATGGAAGAAGACAAAAGAAGTATGGAATAACATTTTAACGGCAATCAAAACGCCTATCGAAAAAGCGAAAGATGCCGTTAAAAAAGCAATTGATGCCATAAAGGGTTTCTTTAAATTCGATTTTGAATGGCCAAAGCTGAAAGTCCCGAAATTCAAAATCAAAGGCTCTATCAACCCGTTAGATTGGTTTGGGGAAGGACTGCCCAAGATCGATATTCAGTGGCACGCAAAAGGCGGCGTCTTCAATAAGCCGACATTATCCAATACAAACTCTGGCTTACATGGTGTAGGCGAAGCAGGACCAGAAGCAATCTTACCACTAAATGAGCGTGTACTTGGCGCTATCGGGAAAGCAATCTTCGATGCTGCGGGTGGCGGACGAGGAGAGACACAGGTCATTCACAACAATTATGAACGTATGCTCGAAGGTGCTACGTTTGTCATCCGTGAAGAAGCTGATGTTAAAAAAATAACACGTCAAATTTATGAGCAACAACAACGTGACAGAAAGGGGAAATAGTATGTGCGATGTAACTTTTAAAAATATCCATTGTTCGCAAGTGGGGCTAGAGGTGATGGATACCGAAAGGCCACTTTTTGGCGAGTTTAGCGATTCATTTATTAAGCTACCTAAAATGAATGGCAGTGTAGTGATCGCAGATAACAGCGATGGGGATATTGAAATCCGTATACAATTTCTCCTTTCGCCGTTGCCGAATCAAACGTATTATGATGCTTGCCGTGCTTTACGTGCGTATTTTAAGTCTACGGACAAAGAACGTTTGATATTTGATAACGATCCAAGATGGGCGTACATGGCCAAGTTTATTTCTAGTGAGAATATTGAGCAAATCGTAAATGAAGGGCTGTTTTGGACAACTTTTCGTTGTTCACCTGATATGGTGGCCGTATGAGTTACCGTATCAGGGTTTTAAATAATAGCAGTTTAACGCTTATCGGTACGCTTGAACATGTCATAAACATAGAAATTTATGAGGTAATCAATGACCAGTTTACGGCTGATATACAGATCGCAGAAAATACTTTTCCGTCATTCTTACATTATCCCAATTTACTAGAAATTGATGGTGATTATTTTATAATTGCCAGTATCGATAAGCAACGGGATAACGGCAAAGAAATCAAGCTTATGCTTGAGCATGTGAGTTATGAATTAAACAATCCTTCGGCTGCACCATTTGTTGCAGAAGATGAAGAGGAATTTTATGAGGGATCACCAGGAAGCATCATTTCTCAATGTTGGGGAAATGGTGCTTTTCAAATTGTTGACCAAGCTGGTGGTTATTATTATTATCGCCCAAGTGCAAGAGGTGGGCGTAGTCGCATGAATGAGTTTGCCCGTCAAAATGGATTAGAAATGGAGTACACAAAGTTTACAATCACCATTCGTAATCGAAGAGGTGCTAATAATGGCCTTGTCTTAGAGGTTGGAAAAAACATACGCTCTATTACTGAAAAAATAGAATTAAATGATTCCTTTGCTATTGAATATGCACATGAAGTGGATATTATCGATTTCAGTAAAATGACTGGTTCACAACAGCAAGCGATAGCTTCGGCCAATCTTGGCGATACGGTAACGATGATTGATAGAGATTTAGCCATTTATGCATCTGAACGAATTGTTGGTAAGCGTTACAACCCGTTATTTAAAGAAGTCCCACAATTAGACGTAGGGCAGGTTATACGCGACATTGTGAATATCATTAATAATGATGAAAAAGAAGAAGAAAAAGAAGAAGATCCATCCGTGAATTACTTTTTGCAGAGTTGGCAAATCGGCTCTATCAACTGCATGGCTCTGAGTGGAATAGAGCTTGATGAGGAGGACATTTTACCAGACGATATTTCAGCTTCTATAGACTATTACATAGAGGGTGAATTTAAAGGTATGTCCTTAACTGTTAAGCCACCATATAGCAATTACCATGTGTACATTGGTGAGTGGTATGAAGACAATCGGTATGAAGAATACAAACTCGCAAGTGTTGCTAGTGTCATGAATACCTGGACACTCCCAAAACCTAAAATGGAAGCAATCAGTATCACAATAAGTGAAGTACCGCTTGAAAATTTGAATCCTGAGATTCATAAATTTAGAGACTATGCTGTTAAATTTAATAAAGCCTATATTGATCCGTTACGTGAATTTAAAATCGGAAAGAAAAACATGCTTGGTGAAAGTGGACTATTGATAGATACCGAAGGAGAAGATTTAGAGCTAGATGATTTTTCAACCAAATTAAACTATCATCTGATGCAAGAATACGAGGGTGTTAAATTATCATTGAGGCGTGAATTTAATCAGTATACAGTGTCCATTATGACGTTTAGCGGTGATGGTATTCCATTTGTGCATGATTACGAGTCGATAAAAGACCAATTACCCAACTGGAAACTACCACGTGAAGATGCAGAATATTTATTAATCGTTGTTTCAGAAGTACCCTTTTCACAATTTAATCCAAAGGTTCATAAAAATGTGGTATACGGCGTTGCATTCGAAAAGATTCCATTTGAGCCGTTTTATCAAATTCGAGTAGGGGACATTAATTGTTTGCAGTTAAGTAATGTGATGTTACCACCTTCACCAGCTTTAAATGAGATTCAAGCAGAAATATTTTATCAAGACTTACAACAATTTGAAGGCTTGCGAATAACGTTACAGCGTGAATTTCGTCATTATTACGTACGTGTGACCACTTACAGTCGTAAAGGTGTAGCAACGGTTAGGCAATATGAAGAAATTATGGATTGGAATTACCCTCGTCTAACTGTCGTGTATATGGTGATTGAAGCATTTGAAAAGCCACCCAGTGTATTTAATCCGACGAAGCATAAACAGGCATGTTATGGCTTTAAATTTACAGAGCAGAGTGATGAACCAATCGAAAATAACGATGCTTACTATTTAGAGTCTGAAACAGTAACAACATCAAGCACAGGTGCACGTTTTGACTTTACCGTGCCATATGACCAGGTTATTAGTGTCACGCTAGGGGTCGGACAAACAGATCAAACAAGTCCTGTTACTGCTCATTGGTCCCTCGTTCAAGATGCAGAAGGATTGTTTACAGGGGTGTTCGTGCATGTAAAAGGCTTGGTAGGGATGATTGATGTGAGTGTTCAAGCTGTATGTCATGAGGGGGTACTTGAAGTAGATGTTTAGTGGAGGCGACGGAAGCGAAAGTAAGCCCTTTTTAATTAAAACAGCACAGGACCTTATTGATGTACGGACAAAAAACCAAGAAAATCCCATGCACCATTACAAACAAGTTGCAAATATCGATCTAACAGGCGTAAATTGGTTACCTATCGGGGATGCATCAATGGGTTCGCCATTCATGGGTACATTCGACGGTGATGGGTATAAGATAAGCTATTTAACAATCAATAACGATTATGAACATTCAGGCTTTATTGCGATAGCCGTAAACGCAACATTAGTAAATATAATGATTGATAACGCTACTATCGCTAATACATTGTATGCATGGATAGGAATTTTAGCAGCGCAAACACAGGGTTGTACAATTACAAACTGTCATGTAGCTGGCACAATTGACGCTACAAATGTAGATAGTAGTTCGGGCGGTTTAGTGAGTAGTGCTGGCGCAGGGACAATTATAAATAAATGTTCGGCTCATGTAGAAATAAAATCAGCACTAGCAGGGGGCTTTGTATGTTATTCCTATGCAAAGATAAAAGACTGTTACGCTATTGGTAAGATTGGCGGAGTACAAGACGAATATGATCCAGCTGAAAAATTTCTATATGCAGGTACATTTGCACGCCATCTATATGATGGCAGTGTAGAAAACTGTTATACAAATGTAGAGCTGTATGACTATGAAGACGGTCAAAAATCGCTATACATTTTTGCTGAAAATCTTGGTGCTCAGATAACCTCCTGTTATAGCGATATAACAGGGGGGGCGATGAGACAAGAGTGGTCAAGCGATAAGGTATATACGGTTGATAGTTTCACTAGAGGTACGGATAACAATTTATATGTTAATGACAAAATGCAAAATAAAGAAGACTATGATTATTGGGACCCTGCATGGAATAGTACAGGTCCTCCTTCCTGGTGGCCAGGTCCTTTTTATAGAGCAAAACCCATATCAGGTGAAATATGGTCACGATATTGGAAGCAAGTTACCTCTTCTACACATCCTGAATCGAGGATAACAGTAGAAATGAAAAAAAAGTCTACTTTTATTGATTGGGATTTTGATAAAGTTTGGACAATAGATGAAGGAAAAGACTATCCGCGATTCAAGTTAAACATCACACAAATAAAATGCAAAAGAATGCCACTAACAAATTACAGGCGGTGATTAGGTGATTAATTTTAATCAAGAAAAACTACAACGTGATGCACTTTTCCGTACGAAAGAGGCCGAACAAGATTTTTAAGATTGGGTTGAAATATCGACTAAATATGCGATGGATAACAATTCAGATTTACAGATAAATCAAAACTCGTAGCAGCGATCAACGAAATTGTGTTGAGGCTAGATGAATTAGAATCAAGAGTATAAATAAATGCTTAATCCCAAACGCTTGGGAATTTTAAGGATGCGTCAATAGACGTGTCCTTTTTATTATGAGAAAAGGAAGGTGTCTTATGGACATTACACAAATTTTGCAACATCCTATACTGGCGTTAGTACCAAAACCAATTTTATATATGCTGTTGGCTTATTTTGCATTTAAAGTGTTAGACTTTGCAACTGGATTACTTAAAACTTGGAAAAAGGTTGTGGGCTATAAATCAGCTATCATGCGAGATGGTATCATTCGTTGGATTAGTGAGCTTGTAGCAATTGTCTTCGTTATCATATTGGATTTTATGTTTGGACTTAACTTTTATTTAACTGGCTTTACGCTTGCGTTGTTTTTATATAAAGAGGGAGGCAGCATTGCAGAAAACTTATCAGCTTTAGGTGTAGACATGCCTGGGATAGTTAGAGAAACGCTTGAAAAGCTTAATAAAGAAGGTGAGCAAAAATGAGCTCAAGCGTTACTACTACATGCCGAGACTTGGCCGAGCTATTACCAGCTGCACAAACAGCCTGTAGATTGTTATTTCAAGAGTGCTTTAAGGCAGGTATTAAGAACATCTTCATCACTGAAACATATCGCTCACAGGCGCGCCAAAATTATCTATATGCACAGGGGCGCACTAGACCAGGGCAGCTTGTTACTTGGACTCTTAACAGTAATCATAAATCACGTTTAGCATGGGATATTGCTGTTGGTCCTCCACAAATTTTATATGATGTAACTACTTTAAATCGAGTAGGGGCTATTGCTAAAAAGTTAGGCATTGAGTGGGGAGGTACTTGGACTAATTCAATTGACCGACCACATTTTGAAGTTAAGTTAAATTGGATTATGCCAAAGGGCTACAAGTTAGAAGGTACTGTAATCGTTCCTAGTAACAGCAAATTGAAGGTCCAATTAATTGTGGAAGACAAAAAGGAGGAAATTAAAGTGACAAATTGGAATCCGGGTTCACCAGCTATGAAAACTGAAACAGAAAACTTTATCGCTCAGGCAGTTAAGGAAGGGATTATTCAGGAATCGCATTTGAAGGATATACAGATTGACAACATGACAACTGACCGTTTGGTAGGGTTGTATATTACTATTCAGCAACGTAGAAGCAAATAAAAACCAAGGATCAGCAAGATGATTTAGCCGAGCTGGTCTTAATAAAATCAATAGTTTTTGTTAATTATAGGTTTTTTGGAGGCTTTTTCCAAGTTTTGTGGAATATAATGAAATATGTATTAAGAAGGAGATGAGTATATGAATATAAAAAAAGAAAAAAGAGAATTAAAAAAAGATGAGAGTTACGATTATTATCCAGAAGCTGCAAGATTTACACTAACTATTTTACTTGCTACTTTATTGATTTGGGGAGTTTTAGATAGTTTAAAGACTGAAAATACTGGGTTTGGTTTTCAATGGTGGTTGATAATTGAAATAGTTGTAATTTTTATAATCTCTAGATATTATTTCATAATTATGAATTCCAGAAAAAAGGAAAATAATAAACAATAACTTTACTTTTATTTACATTAAAGTTATTATATAGAAGTTATTACTAATAATACGGGGTGATAAATTGAAAATTTCAAAAAAAATGATGACGAGTGTATTATGTTCAACCTTATTGGTTGCAGGCCCAGTTAGTTTTATAAATCCTACTAATTCTTATGCTGCAGAAAGTGTTGTAGAAAATAATACTGAATTTAGTGTAGAGAATTCGAGATCCACAGCTAATACACATAATTTCAGTTTAGTTAATGTTGATACTAGTATTGATGTAGATATTAAATATACTGACAATACTGTTACAGTAAATACTATTACTAATGGTACAGAGGTGCATACTTTTACTTATAACGAATTAGATGGTTTTGCACTTTTAGATGGAAAAATAATGAATCTGGAAATTAACGAACCTGATTTTGTTATAGATTCTGAGGAAACTTTATCTCCTATATTCTCTACTTTTTCAACACCAAGTGATGCACCTGTATTTGTATCTCCAGGGAGTATTTCCTTTTCAGAACAAGTTGATGGTGTAGGAAAAATTGTTACTGCAATTGCAGGAGTTATTGTTTTGGCTAAATTGATCGGAGTATCGCTTCCTAAAAAGGTAATTGAGACGAAAGTTTCAGATGCGTTAACCCTTATTGGGCTTGGAACTGCAATAACACTCAATACGATGTCAGGTTCTTTTACTTATGGATTATATAGAACAAAGGATAAATTCAATACAGGGTATCCAGGTTCTATAAATCAGTATCAATACAAAT
This sequence comes from Lysinibacillus parviboronicapiens, assembly GCF_003049605.2. Taxonomy (NCBI): domain Bacteria; kingdom Bacillati; phylum Bacillota; class Bacilli; order Caryophanales; family Bacillaceae; genus Lysinibacillus; species Lysinibacillus parviboronicapiens. The sequence continues at coordinate 2,729,733 of NZ_CP073713.1, read as the reverse complement.
TCCGATACCAAGATATGGCTGTAAACTCTTCTATATTAGGCAAATCTATGAACATTAAGTTTGATGAAGTTGGAAGTTGGTGGTTCCAATCTAAGCCTCAATGAACTAGATTAGTCTTTAAAAGTAACTGAATATATTTTAAATCCAAGATAGTTTAACAGCCATCTTGGATTTTTTTTTTTTTCAAAAATTACCCCTTCAGGGGGTGCAGGTTAAGCATTCGATTCTATAGGCAAGGCGACCAATTCGATTTAAGTTCAAATTTCAGATATTTCTGCAAGTGCCGAACAAGGCCACAAAGTCAAATAAAGCAATTTAAGCTATAAATCAGTGAAGTGAGTTGAAGACCTCTCCGTGTGACGGATGGTTTTCTTTTTATTTCTTTTATGTGCCTATTACCATATCAACTCAAATTGTGATGTGGACGTTTAACAGGTAATCATAAATCACGTCTAGCATGTATATTGCTTTTTGTTTCTCCACAATCACTATATGACGTGAGTACGCTTAATCGGGTAGGGGCTATTGCACGAAAGCTAAACATTACATGGGGTGATTGGGTAAGGAACATTGGCCGTCCACATTTTGAAGTAAAAGCGAATTGGTTAATGCCAAAAGGAGGATACAAATTAGAAGGGAAAATAAATGTTCCAACAAATAGTAAAATGCAACAAAGACTAGCATCTAAATGAACAAAAAAGACCAACATAGACCAAGATAGCTTAATTGCTGTCTTGGTCAAATGACTAGTTTTATAATTTAAATATTAATTCTAAAATTAAACCAGTGAATAAAAATAAGGCTATAATTGTTAAAACCTTACCTGCAGATTTTTCATTTTGCGCATCATTTTGGACTTCATTTTCTACTCTCACTGTCACTTCTCTCATAGTGTCTTCTCTTACTGGTACATCTTCCTTAACCGCATTACAATACTCGCATATTAATAATGTTTTACTTCCTCTATAAATTTGTTTATATGAATTAGTTGCCAAGCAATTAGGGCAATTACTCATTACTTATTCCACGCCTTCCTATAAATCTACTATTTACCATTTTAGGTAATTAAGCTTAAAATGTACACAGAAAAAACAGACAACCTAATTAGTTATCCATCTTGAAAGAAACATATCCACTAAGCAAAATACTTTCAAAAAGCAGAAATAAATCCCATTTATTAGGTGTGAAACGAGTGTTGAACAAGACAATCCACGTTACACAAAAAAGTCACCAAAATCACGAAAAAGTCACATTTCCCCCGAAAACCTACGAAATCAGGCAAAAAGCAAGACTTTGTACATTCATGAGAAACCTTGCTATAATAGGCTTTGCGAATACATATGAAAGAGGGTAAAAAGATGAACGCTTACGATGAATATATGAAGCAAGTGGTAAAACCGATGCGTGAAGAATTAGTGGGGGCAGGGTTTAGTGAGCTTACGACTGCAGATGCAGTGAATGAATTTATGGCGGAGGCCAAGGGCACGTCATTAGTGGTTATTAATTCAGTGTGTGGTTGTGCCGCTGGGCTAGCACGACCTGCTGCGCGTGAAGCGGTAGCGGCAGCGAAGCCAGATCATTTAGTGACGGTTTTTGCAGGACAAGATCCTGAAGCGACTGCGGCTATGCGTGGTTTTTTTGAGGATGTCCCACCGAGCTCACCATCAATGGCCATTTTAAAGGATGGCGAATTAGCCTACTTTATTCCACGTGAGCAGATTGAAGGTTTCCCTGTGGAGCAAATTACCGCGCATTTAACGGGCGTTCTAGAGCAAACATGCGAGAAATAACAACAATTGTCACTACAGCGGGTAGACCAGACGACATGTCGATGGCGCTCGCTGCTTTTGCGTGCAAAAATTTAAATATCTTGTTTGAACCTCGCAAAAAGCGCTCAGTGCGAAAGATATCACAGGAAATGCAGGCCCATGTGATTGTTGCGGGAAAAAATCGTTATGACTATTATGCGTTTGAGGCGAGTGAGCCGTTTTTCTTTCATCCGAATTCTGCAGCTTTTCGTTTAAAGCGCGTGGCTCGTGGAGAGACTGACCCGTTTTTAGAGGCAATGCAGCTTAACGCAGGGGATTCGGTGCTGGATTGTACGCTTGGTCTTGCAGCAGATGCAATGCTTGCGGCGTATACGGTGGGAAATGCGGGCCGTGTAACTGGGGTTGAAGCAAATCCGAATGTAGCCTTTATTGTGGAACAGGGTATGCAGGCATACGATACGTCTGAGTTACCATTAACAGCTTGTATGCGACAAATAGAAGTCGTACAGGCGGAAGCGGTCACTTATTTGAAATCATTACCGGATAATGCATTCGATGTCGTATATATGGATCCGATGTTTGAGGAAATCATTGACGAGGCCAATAATTTTCAAGCATTACGATTGGCCGGAGAGCATTTAGTATTAACCGAAGAGTGGGTTAGTGAAGCAAGACGTGTGGCAAAAAAGCGTGTAGTGCTAAAAGCGCATTTTCGTTCCGAATGGTTTGAAACATATGGTTTTCACCAGTTAACGAGGGTAACCGCGAAATTCCATTATGGAGTTCTTGAGGCCTGAGTGAAAGTCCAAACAATAGGTAAGCCGGTTTTACAATTCAAGTGAATGATGCTTCGTCAATCTAGCAGTTGAACTACGAGTAGATGGAACAAACTTGGGCACCTATGATGAAGTGAAGGTACTACAACGTTTTGGACTCCTCCTATACGTGAATTATTAAAATAGACACTTTATTCGCTGGTTGTGACGCATTTAAAACAACAAAAGTCCATTTTATTGGCGAATATTTATCTACAAGCTTAATTTGCTCGAAATGAACAATGAAAGTCAAAGCAAAATGGCATTTTGATGCCGAGGATTTTCCGAGTAATCTAGAGATTTCGCAAGGTGGGGTTCATATCGCCTTTTTTATCGCTGGATGCTAAAGAATGATTTTGCTAGTGATGAATTATATGAAGATGCACAAGAAGAGATAAATCTGATACAAGAAGGACAATATAGTGTTTTGAAATTTCTGAGATGGGGTATTATTAGATGAGGACTTAAATGATTCGGGTGCGGATTTTGCGAATCATTATTATGAGGACAAAAATAACTTTGCAGATAACTTTAGCAATTACTTAAGTGACTATAGTCACCTAGATTTTGATTATTTACCAGACATAGTTGATACGCTTTATGGCGTGTTGTTTTCAGAGGTGAATTACAAAAAAAGTCAAAGAAGTCAAAGAAGTGATGGATAGACGATATAAGGAATTTTTAATATGGAAAATAACTATGGATAGAGCGAAAGCTAGTAGTCACAAAGAGTTTTAAAAATGATTTTACTTTTATCGAATGCTATGCTATAATTGATATCGTGCTATTTTAGGTAGCGAATTTCTGTAATCTGGCATTCTGCTTTTTGTTTTTTAGGATACTTATTCACACTGGCGCATGCTTTGGGGCTGCAAGGACGCAAGAGAAGGTTGGGTTTGCGTTGCTTAAGTTAGAAGGCACACAGTGGAATTTTACCGCGGTAAGGAAACAATGACGTTTCTAGATAATATTCCCCAGATGATTGGGTTGAGACTTTATAATTTACAAAAATGTTACCTATTAAATACTAAAGGGGTGGTTTCGCGTATAGCGAGGCTGCCCCTTGCCTAATTTAACTTGTAATAATAATATTGATGAAATAACAGTTAAGCTCAGTATTGAAAAATTTAATATCAGTAATGGATAGATAAAGCATCTCTAAGTTGATTTTTGACGGAAAGATGCTTTTTTGCATTGACAGTCCATGTCGACACAATCGCTAAGATTCGATGATAATCTACACAATAAGGTTGGATTATATTACCGTTTACGCCATTTGAAATTTACGTAATAATAAAAGATAGAATGTTAGAAAAAATCAATTTTTTGCTAACTACCCTAAAAATCCGAGAGAAAATTGTATAAAGGCGGGGCTGAAATATGGACAATGTGAAGACTATATCAAGTAAGGTATTATTGCATTTGAAAACAATGGCTACAGAAAAGGACGAGAGCCTTGATGCACTGTTAGGGCGTTATGTTCAAGAAAGATTGTTATATCGAATATCGATATCCCCTTATCAAGAAAGATTTGTGCTTAATGATGACGTGTTGTTATTATCATTAACAAATGGCGCAGTAACACTATCCCGTGAGATGGCTCTGATTGCAATACATATGCCTAAGGATATGGCGAGTATCAAGCAAGCGTTTATTGAAATTTGTTCGATTCCAATCCATGAAGACGGTATTCACTTTCTTGAAGATGAATTCGACTTTACTTACGAAAATGATGAAGAGATTCAAGTAAGTATTGTGGCTACACTGGCCCAAATCAAAACATACATACAAGTTAGTATTAGTTTTTTGAACAATTACCGAATGACACCTACCATTACGGCGTTTCCTTCATTACTGGAAATGCCATCACCAATGATTTTAATGTATCCAACTGCCTTCGTTATTGCAGAAAAATTTGAGAAAATAATCAGTTTGCCAGCTTCAAATTGTCGAATGAAAGATATTTATGATATTTTTAGGCTATCAACTACGCAAAAAATAGAGGGGCGTGTTTTGCAGGAAGCAATCACAGAAATATTTGATAACCATAGAACAATTATAGAAAAAGATCATCCGGTATTTACCAAACATTTTTATTTAGATACCGAGCGTAATAAAGTTTGGTTAGCTTTTATTGGGCAACAGCCGTTCAAGTTTGAAGAAGTCATGAAGCGTATAAAAATTCTTCTATGGCCAATCTATAATGAAATTTTGGAGGAGGGTGAATTTTTCAAAAATTGGGATAACACATTACAACAATGGAAATGAACATGAAAAAGACCGCGAACTCGGTGAAGATCGCGGTCTTTTAACGAAAATGAATTAGTCCGTGAAGCATAATGATGATAAATAACCTAACATTATTAAAAGTCCAATACCCATTGCGATTGACATGCTTTGTACCTCCTTTAAAAAACCACACATTTATACATAAATATTGTACAATGAATTATAGAAATATGAAACCTTTTATTGGGCTAAACGTATATATAGATAGAATAATTACCAAATTGTACATAAAGAGAAGGTGTTAATTAATGAAAAAGTGGGTTCAAAAAAGTATCGTAATTATGGTTGCGTTTTTAACATTTGGATTAATTACGCCAACACATGAAATATGGGATGCATTCGATCAAAATTCGTCAAACCGTGCCGCTATCGGGCCGTCATCGGGTACAAGCACTGCCGTAGCTGCTGAACCAGATTCAAATCAAGAAGAGGATACCGAATTATATCAAGAAGCGATTGACTACGGTGCATTACTTATGGATGCAGCAAAAGAGCAATCGTATATAAAGTTTGGTACAAAAATAGGGCCAAAAATTAGCAATGAATTTGATGCCATAATTTTTCCGAAAATGGAAGAAGCGATTGCTATGACAGTTGCGAGCTTAGACGATGGATCTTTGGCGTCTCTAGCAATTACGGAAAGACCGAGTGGCAACTATGGTGAAAAAATTTTCAATATTACTAACAGTCAAACAGGATCGGATTTAATCCGTTTCCATGTACGTACAGAGAAACGACCTCAAGAAGGTTATTATTATAATTTTCATTACCACAGTGCCGAAGACGACTTTATGGCACATAATAACTTAGGTGATATTTACTGGGAAAAAAACACACCACCGAAGTGGTTGTCCTAAAAATCTTGAAACACTCGTCACAAAAACGAGTGTTTTTTTTTACAAACATTGCTATATCAACGTTTTCACTGATTTTCTGAGTAATTATATTTACAAGTTGTTTGGGTAGGTGAGTGAGAAGAAAAGTGAGTGCCCCAAAAAGGCCCCAATTCATCATTTTTTAATTTCCTCTGATTCTTCAAATGAACTCAAGTTGATAATTTCATCCATAAGATTAGACGCGTGTACTTCATCTTTTTCAAATGAATGTGCATAAACTTTATAAATTGTTTTAGGAGTATCACCAACTAAAGCTGCAACTGTAGGTATTGGATTATTGTGTATCGTCACAAATGTGTGCCGTGCTTCGCTCTTTTTCAGTTATATCACTTTATCCATAACCAAAAGGCTCCATCACTACGACTCTGTAAAATGGCGATAACTCTTCTACAAGCGGCTTAAAATCAAGTGCTGGTGTTCCTGTTCCCAAACCTGGTAGTAGCACGACGGTTTCTTCGCCTTGTCCTTGAATCAAAACATTCATATTTTTCCCATCTACTGTTACAGACTGACCATAAGGTTTTATTTTTCCTTCCTCTACTTTGCTACTGATCTTATCAATGACAAAAACAATGGCTAAAAAACGACCATTGCTATAACTAATGCTGCTAAAATTTTAAGTGAAATGATAAGCAATTTTTTCCTCTTATTAGCTGGTTTTTTGCCTGTTGTTGTGTCCAAGTCCATTTTCTTCACCTTTTGTATTTTCACTCACATCTTCTGGGCCACCTTTAAGAGCCCTAAGGAAAGCCTAAACGACGAAGATATACTTTCAGTGAGATGAAACAAGTGAAAGATATTGTTTAGTGTGCGAAACGTTTCCCTATAAATGTTTATTCATGAAATGGGAGGGCTGTTATTACAGCCACAACTGATTAACCGAAATTCGGAATGAAAGCCGTCATGTTGAGCTGAAACGAATTATCTGATACTCCTACATGCATGAACTGGTAATAGACAGGATGTGTATGAAGCTAGGTAAAGTCGGCTGAAGAGTACCTAAGTTGCTAAGAAAGGATAAGGTACTTAATAGGTCGGGATGCTATAAAATATCTATGGTGAGAATGCCCATTAGGGCTGACGAACTTGCGAATGTAAGGGTCTAGACAATAACTATGATTGAAAAACATAGTCTGATTTATTCAGAGTTAAACACCGAAAAGTAAGATTACTGAATATGAACTTCGGGATATTCGACAAGGAGAATATAGTTTAACAGGCTTATAGCAAGACCTAAGGATATATGGAAAGCTAGGTTAATCGGAACGTTGTAAGCAAGGAACATCCATTTAACGACTATTATCGGGATGGTGGACATAAGGCATATGCCGAAATTTCTTTATCCTTGTGAAAGTAGGGGCACAGTACCAATGAAGCGAGTAATGACCGTGGAGGGATAGCCCCAAGTCTTGTTCTTTGAAAACTAAATCAACTAAATGAAACTCACAAGGTCGAGTAAGATGATGGGACTTTTCTTATGAAAGGGGCAACACACCATCGGTGAGTACAAACTACGACATGCAGAATATTATGATATGCAAAGTATATTTGATGACTTTTACGAAAGAAGTAAGAATAATGCAACCAAAGGTTTAAATTTATACGAACATATTATATCTAAAAATAATATTCTACTAGCTTATCGGAATATTAAGGCTAACACAGGTTCAAAAACAGCTGGTACAGATGGTATCACCATAGAGCAATATAAAATAGAAGATGTTGAAACATTTGTGGACGAAATAAGAACAACATTAAAGAACTACAAACCTCAAACGGTCAGAAGAGTAGAAATACCAAAACCAAATGGGAAAACCAGACCACTAGGGATTCCGACCATGAGAGATAGACTTATACAACAAATGTTTAAACAAATACTAGAGCCAATCTGTGAAGCTAGATTTTACAACCATTCGTATGGCTTTAGACCAAATAGGTCAACTCATCATGCAATGGGGAGATGTCAATTCCTTGCTAATATTGCATTAAATCAACATGTAGTAGACATAGATATAAAAGGTTTCTTTGATAATGTCAGTCACTCAAAACTGTTAAAACAAATGTACAGTATAGGAATTTGTGACAAAAGGGTATTAAGTGTAGTATCAAAAATGCTAAAAGCCCCTATAAAAGGTATAGGAATCCCAACAAAAGGAACTCCGCAAGGAGGGATTCTCTCACCTCTTCTATCCAATGTTGTATTGAACGATTTAGATTGGTGGATAAGCAATCAATGGGAAAATATGAAAACCAATTCCAATTATAAAGAAAGAAAAAATAAAGTTTACATGATAAAAAGAACTACGACCTTAAAGGAAATGTATATCGTGAGGTATGCAGATGACTTTAAGATATTCACAACATCCCATAAAAATGCTACCAAAATCTATCATGCAGTTAAAGGTTATCTCAAGAATTACTTACATCTTGACATTTCCAATGAAAAATCAAAGATCACCAACTTACGGAGAAGAGCATCCGAATTTCTTGGATTCTCACTCAAAGTAATCAAAAAAGGAAAGCGATATGTAGCCAATACACACGTTATGGATGATAAAGTGAAAACAATTCTGCAAAAAGCCAGAAAGTTAATTCATGAAATCCGAAAAAATCCAACAGCTAAAATGGCTATGAATTATAACGCATATGTTCTTGGAATAAAAAACTACTACAAGATAGCAACGCATGTGAATACTGACTTCTCTGAAATAGCCTATCGGCTTTCTCGAACCTTATACAATCGACTCAAATCTATTGGGAAATATGGAATACCAATTAAACCCTCAGGAACATATAAAAGGTTTAACAAAAATAATTATAAGACATTTGAAATAGAGGGAATACACCTTTTCCCTTTAGCGGATATAAAAACTGTGAACAGTAGAAATTTTAGTCAAGACTTATGCAACTATACAAAAGAAGGAAGATTACAGCTACATAAACAGTTAAAAAGTGACGTAGCTATTGAAATAAATAAACTACTAAAAAGAATTCCTTATAGCGATAATCTTGAATATGTAGATAATCGAATTTCAAGATACTCTATGCAATCAGGTAAATGTGCGATAACAGGAGAATTCTTAGTGGCTGAAGAAGTTCATTGTCATCACAGAATCCCTCGACATATGGGTGGTACTGATGAATTCAAGAACCTCGTAATAGTGCATAGAAATGTTCACAAATTAATCCACGCTACAGAAACAGAGACGATTGAACGATATAAGAGCCTTCTCCGATTGGATGGTAAACAATTGGAGAAATTAAACCAATTTCGTAAGAAATGTAATTTAGTTGCTTTAGTCTAAAAGGATAAGATGGAACGCCTAATGCGGTGAAAGCTGCACGTTGGGTGTGGAGCAGGGGAAAAGATGGAGATAACTTCAAAATCTTACCTATTGCTATAGTGGGGGGCATCAAAACCAAAAAAACCCCAGTTTTAGTACTGGGGGAGACGGTTTGTCAGGTAAATAGATACTATTTTTCTGGATAATCTACATGTAATGGTGGTGAAACTAACCAACCTTTATTTTTATTAAGACGTAGAAGTTTAGCACCGATTAGAGCTTTTGCCGCATGGAATTGACCATACATTAAAGCAATGTCTTCACGAGTTGAAGTGCCCATTGCTTGACTGCATGCAACCAATCCAGCAACTAGGTCGGCTGTAAGCGCGGCGCTGATTTCTGGATCATTAAACTTTGCTCCTGGAGGAATATCTTCCAGTCTTGCTACAGGTCTTTCAGGTGGAGCAGGTGGTAAACCAATACCATTAGTTTTTAAGATTTTTTCTAATTGTTTTACTTCATCCCTACAAAGGTCGATTATATCTTCAATAATTTTTTTTAGATCTTCGTCACCTGCATGATTATAGAATGTTTGATAGCCAGCAATCATGCTAGAGCCTGCAACTAAACCTGACCAAACACTAAATACTTCACCATAATGCAATGGTTCATCTTTTGGATTTCCGCTAAGTATGCCCATACTACACTTCCTTTCTGGTTTCTTGCCTTTTTTTAAACAAGTATGGATGAAATTTAAAAAATAATTCATTTAAAAACAAGGTTACTGAACACTTTGAGGATTTTATTCAGCAGGGGAGAATAAAAAACCGGCAGAAAAAGATTGCCGGTTTGGGCTTATTATCAACTTAATTTGTATTGTTTCCGTAACCATTATTTGCGTTACGACCAGAAGCTTGTATTTTCTTAGCCTCTGCTTGCTGAATTTGTTGTTTAACTTGGTTAACATCAGTCTCAGTCCCGAATTCTTCGTTCATTGAGTTCATTGCATTCGGAGTTGCAAAACGACCTGAAGCTTGATTTTTGTTAGCTTCGGCTTGTTGGATTTGTTGTTTGATTTGGTTAACGTATTGATTGTTGTTATTATTTGGCATGGGTTTCACCTCCTGAATTTAGTCTGTTCAGAACATGTTTTATTATCCTTATATTTTTTTCAAATTTGAAAAATTGCTGAATTAACAAACTATATTTAATAACCAAAAATCCCTAGATATTCACAGAATAAAATATGGACATGTTGCTCACGATAAGCTGAATATTTTCTAAAGGGGATGGATTTAATGTTCAATCGTTCATTAGCACATAATGGCGTATTTAGATTACCACCAATACAACGAAAAAATGACTCTGAGTTAGATGTTGCTATTGCTGACCTTGAGAAAAGGGGATTTCGTTTAGTTAGACGTGGCAAAACACCTAATCGATATATTTGTGATACAGCATGCCTTCGAGTTTGGGCCATTATGGAAAAATATATGTATTAGTAAAAAGATTTGTAGTAGGAAGGTGAGAAAAATCAAAGGTTACATGGCTTCGTTTCATAAAAGGAAAAATACGAAAATTTATGTAAAAGAAGTAACATTACTCGAAATTGGCGGTATTTATTATCACATAGAAATTGAAGGGGATTTATTAGTTGGGGAGGATTTACGCAAGCCAATAGAAGAGAATAATAAAGTGTATATATATGATTGTGACGAAAATTCTGTATTAGTTGTTGCAGATGAATATATTCGCAATATTTGCTACTGAAAATTTTGAGGAAATTATAAAAGGGCTATTGTGGCATTATCAGTGACCCCAAAAAGTAGAGGTATAAAGCAAATGGATTAGCTTTATACCCTAACTATTATTATGATGTGATATGTATTTTTTCTGTGGGCATTTGACTGTGAATACGAAAGAACTTGTTAAACAATCTGATACTGCACTATATGAGAATTAATCGCAAGATTTGGAATGATGGGATAGCAAAAAGCAATTACAGTTTGGGGCGATGCAAAAGTAGCTATCCCAAAACTAATATATGTAATGGGATTTAATACCATTTCAACTGTATGGAAAGAATTTCTAAGAGAAAAATGGGATTACTAAACAAATATTATAGGGTCACTCGTAGGAAAGTGACCCAGAACTAACAATTCAGGAGGTGCCAAGCTAAGCGAAATTAGCTTAACACTACTATTTATATGATTGGATAACTAGGTTTGTATAGTTCATTGCCTTTGAAATAGATTAAAAAGTAAAAAACCGCAGCGTTATTACGGTAAACAAGGGTCACGTGTGGGAGTGACCCAATGTTCAAGAAAAGAGTGATCTTGAGTGATTTTGTAAGGCTAAATTAGCTTTACATTATTATTAATATGACGTTATAGCTATGTTTGTATAGTGAATTGCCTTGAAAAATAAAAAAACCGCAGCGAGCGAAATCTCTGCAGCCTTAAGTAAAATGAGAACACTATAGACACTCTTATTTTGTCCAGACTTTATTATATTTATACATCAAACCAGAGTGGGATCGTTCGTTACAACTCACAATTAAGTAAATTAACAAACAAGGTAGGTGCTGCAAATGCCTACGTTATCGCGTAGTGATATACAAATAATCGAAAGGTATTGGATACAATTTGATGAATATAAGAAGAAATTGAAGTATCGAGAATGGGAATTACTTAATGAACATAATATCGATGGTGGACGCTTGAACAATATTTCCAATCCCAGAACGTAAAGCTATAATCCTTGCTGAAGAAAAGCTTTATCAAAAACTAAAAGATATTGTTAACACAATTGAAGAAATATATTCCCAGTTGGATCACGATCTAAAAATCATAGTAGACATGCGTTATTGGGATACAGAAAAGAAATGTTATGAATGGGAAGACATTGCAGATCGATTGTATATGTCGCGATAAGGTGCTAGGTAAACGCAATGCATTAATTGATGAAACAGCCAAGCGATTAGCATGGGCTTAATGCATGAAGAATATATTAATGTAAATGTAAAGGATAGAAAAGGGGATGGGGGTTATTGGATTATTAAATATTATTTTGAACGCTTTTGGGATTACCATGATAACATTGTTTATTTTTCTTTGGACACTTGATGAAGACAAATGGAGTTTAAATGGAATATCTTCTTACGCAGTTCCTACAGCATTAGTTTATTTTGTTGTTTTTGTGTTTGTGTAGAAGTTAGAAATTTCTAATAATCCATATATTGAACTTCCTAACACTAGCGAAGTTCACAAAAATCTGTAGTAAATTGATATTATCAAGTTTTATCAAAAGCGTACGGAAATATGCTAATTAAATTTCCATTACAAAATAAGCACGCTCGCTTGTACGGCGTTTTGCAAACAAGCATAGAAGGCTACTAAAATGGTAGTCCCTTTTTATAATGGCAATACATTCCATTTATTCTATTATTAAGTTAGATGGAAGTGGATGAAAGTGGATGAAAGTGGCACAATTAAGAACCAAAATGCTTGAAGCAAAGGATAATGGAATTCTTGAAAACATGATTAATACATTTTTGTATGATTTACCCGAAGGAGATTTTATTGATATTAAGTTATCTATGGCTCAATATAAAATTTCTTATGCAACATATACAGCACTTATTATTTATAAAACTAATTAAGAGGTCACATCTAACAAGGTGTGGCTTTGTTTCATATTTTTTTACACCATAGAAGTGAGATCTTTCTCAAAATGCACTGTCATTTTTTGTTTCCAACTATTTGTCCTATACAATTGTAATTAAAAATTTTTTATTAATTGGATATTATTAGTTAAAAATGTATATTATCCAAGTAGTTATGTTTATATTTCTTTTTAAACCATTTGTTGGATACTATCTATATACTTGTGTTGATATAATAATTCAGGTGCAACTTTTCCTTTCTGCACAAAGGGTTAAGATGCACCATTCCTCAACCATACAGCAAAGCCCAGGTACTCAATTAATTTTGAGCCTGGGCTTCTTGTCATCAAGAATGACATATTTCTTTGTCTACCTATTTTACATAATTAGATACTATAAGAACATTAAATTATTTCGTTTCTATACATTACCTTATTTGCATCATGCCTTACGGTCTTATGACCGGCTTTAGTACCTTTACCAATAGCTATGAGCATAACATCTAAATACCTTTCAGAAATATTTAAGATGTCTTTTAATTTTTTAGAGTCATAGCCTGACATAGTAATTGTGTCAAAACCAGCTTCATTTGCCAATAAAATTAATGACATTGACGCAAGACCTACATCTCTAGTTAATTCTAGCTTTAGATCTTCTTTTGATTTATTTTCATAATAATTTATTGCGGCATTCGCTAGATAATCTCTTAGCGATTCATCAAAATAACCTGCTTGAAAGCCTTCCTCATGTATCTTAATAATATTACCTTTGTCAAATGCCTGATAATCACCCAACATAACAATTAAAGTTGAAGCTTCTATCACTTGTTGTTGATTAAAGGCTATAGGCAGTATTAAATTTCTTAGGTCCGGATTATCAATAATTAAGTATCGAGTAGCTTGAATATTATTTCCATTAGGTGACTTACTTGCACTTTCAACTAATGAGGTTAGAATTTCTGAACTTATTTTATAACTTGAATCATAATGTCTAACTGAACGTCTTTTTTCCAAAATATTTTTTACACTCATGCTATCAACTCCGAATATTTTTTATCTTGCAGCTTTAATTATAGTAAGCAATAATAAATAAGAAAATAACGCACTTTAAAGTGGTATAGCCACTTTAAAGTGCCTATTCGTGAGTTAGGAGGAAAAGAAGATGGTTAACTATAATACCGGAATCAACATTTTTATGAACATTGCAGGTGGTAAATGGAAATGTTTAATACTCTTTTTCTTGAGTCAAAAATCAGTAAGAACAAAAGAGTTTTACGAATTAATACCTGGAATTACACAAAAAGTCTTAACAGATCAATTGAAACAGTTAGAAAAAGATGGACTTGTACGAAGAGAAATATTTAAAGAAGTACCACCAAAGGTTGAATACAGCTTAACTGATCTAGGAAAATCATTTGTACCAGTATTAAACACAATGTGTGAATGGGGTAATAAATATGTAATTATAAAAGGTATAGATAAAGATCAACAAATTTATTGTGATATGTTCCTAAGTTCTCAAAATGAAATGTAAATGTAATAATCACTTTTTAGTTATCAAAATAAATAACCAGGCGCTCATTTTAAAGTGAGTACCTGGTCTTTTTTTGGTTATTCGTCTATTAACTCTGGACTTTGAATAAAATGACTCTTTTATAAATTAGGATTTTCCCTGTGAAGTTGCCAATAAAGTTGAACTAGTTGGGTTTCATACATAAAATGCTAATTGTAAAAATACATACGTCTTTCTGGATCAATATGTATAGTATTTAGCTAAAGTACCATATAAACTTACCTTTTGAAGTAATTGTGCTAAGCGTGGATTCATTAATTTCCGCCTTTCTTTGCCATGTAGAGATAACATATGCTAATTAAATAGGTTTGGTATAGGAAGTGTTTTGCAAAAGGCTGAAACCTTTGGTAACACGGGGAGAGGACCTTTCAGTACCTTAATATTTAATATTACTCTTTTAATTTCAAGTTTGTCATAGTGCCCAAACTGCTTGTATTTACATTGACTTCAACTTTTACCTCTAATTCGGGAAATACCGTTGGCCAATCAGCTTTAATTTCTTTCCATGCTTTGTAATCTTCACGGTGAAGCACATCACTAAATCCTACAATATCTGCTTGATAATTCTTTTGAATTGTATTAAGTGTTTTTCAATCGCGCCATTAATGGAACAACTAAGGTTACCTTTGCTGTATTTTCCTAAAAGTAATTACCTTACGCCCAGTTCAAAAATATTGTATTAGTTGAATGTATTTTTGAGAGGGAAGGGCAGAGAAAAGCATGTACGCCAAACTTAACAGGCTACTGAGATGAACGAGAAAGTTATGATTATTAACCAAGGGCTTAATGGTGAACAAGAACCCATTAAAAGAATCCAACTGGATGTTGGGTTCTCATAAATGCTATTAAATTTTATATAACCTTTTTCCCTAACCAATGAGCAGTTAAGACAACTGGGAAAAATAAAATACCGAAAGGTAAACTTAGTAAGATAATTTTCCAAGTAATGATTTCCTGAATAAACAATGATTTATATAAAACAAAACTGTATGGGAGTATGATTATTACCGATGTGATTGCTCCAGGAGTAATAGATCGAAATAATATAGATTGCCCGATATGGGAAAATGCATGGATGAAAAAAACTAATGTTATGGCTGTGAAAAAATAGATATTGATAGCTATCCCATTAATTAAATACTGGTTGGCCATAATCGTAGAGAGACTTACAAATAAAAAGATGAATAATACTGCAACAGCAAATTGTGCTGTAGACATGGAAAATTGCTTTACTATTCTATCAGCTATTTTTGCGGGCAATCTTTCATACAGTTTATTACGATTCTTCGTTAACCATTTTTCTACCATAATAATCTCCTCGAAGTCATGGATAATAAAAAAAATGGGAAACAACCAAATAAGTGTGTGAACATTGAATGACATTTCCATAGTTATACCTCGTTTTTGTTATTTCTTTTCATCTTTTTTTACTTCTAAATAGCAGTGTTACCACGAAAATAAAAATTACTAACCATAAAGAATAGAGAAAATTATTGAGCAGAGCCCAATTTCCATTTCTGAAATACTCCCAAGCTGTTGTAAATAAAAACAGGGTTACAAAGAAAGCAATATATATGTATTTTCCGAATAATATCATTTTAAGCACCTCGATATGTATGTTTGTAAATTATAGTTGCAGTGATGTCACACGATACGTCGTTGAATGGCCAGTAGTTTAGTAAAAGTAGAATACTGAACAATCGTGGTTTGCGTCAGAAAAATTTTGTGTAGCAAGAGACGCTTATTTTTTACTTGGAGAGCTGAAGTATTTGGAGCTGTAATTAACAGCTCCTTTAATAATGAATTCTCTGTCCTCGTTTAAAATTCAAGACGCATAGTATGACTCGTATCTTTGAACCCATGTTTTTCATATAAAGCTATAGCGCCGATGTTTTCAGACAATACGTTCAACTCCAAGTAATCCAAATTGCGTTTTTCTGCCCATTTTTTCGCTTCTAATAGTAAAGCTGAACCGATTCCTTGATTTTGATATTGGCTTCCAACAATTACATCAATAATAAAGGCATAATTATGATCAATCAGACATGAATATGGTGGAGTCGTTGATTCTTGAATTAACAAAAAGCCTACTACTCGGTTATTTATATCAGCTATTAAAATATCTGATTTTTTTTCATTAATTGTATTCTTAATAAACACCACATCTTGTTTGGCGGGTTTCAAATATTTTGGTTGTAGGGCTGACATTTCAAAAAAAAGCTCTTCATATAAAACCTCGATTTGTTGAATGTCATCTAGAGTGGCAATCTTTATTTTCATTGTATACCTCCTAAGTGTTTTTATCGTAAAAAGAGTGAATTGCGCCATCAAGTAATATTTTACATTATTGGTTGATTTATAAATATGATACTTTGAATTTACTTCTTAATACTAATTATTGTTTGAGTTGAAAGTACTGAACAATCTGTGGAACGTAAGTATAAAAAACTAAAACCGATTCTGATTTGAAAGTATAAATACATGGTAAATTATCAATAATATAATCTTTTGTGAATTTATTATAAAATATAGTAATATTTTCTATAAATGAAATTTTATTTATGTTATACTATTTTTGTTTTACTTCGAAATTGGTAGCAATCAGTTGATGAATGAGGAGGGGAATGAACATCTTCATAAGGTGTGATATGTATGAGTAAACTGAAACATTTTTTTGGAAAGTTAAATCAGATTGATATGTTTTCACCGTATTTCTTTTTACCTTTTATATTAGTGCTATATTTTTTTACTAGCTTATTTGATTGGCATAAATTTGAACAGTATAGTGTTCGTGTATTCATATGGCCAGTCGTTATTTTAGCACTTGTCTGTTATTACATAGGTGTATATTTAATCGATAAACTCCAATGGACCATTCCAACATTTGGTCTGTCGTTCTTAGGGAAATATGTAATTCATTTTATAGTTGTATTAACATTTCTTGGGTTAGTCTCCTATTTAATGATGCTATTTAGTGGTAACTTAGGGATTACCGATGAAGCCAACCGCCGTAACCTGGACCCAAAATTAAACTTCTTTAGCCAATTATTATGGTTCGGGACTTTATTGCTCTTGTCTTATAAAATGATTTTGGAAAAGAATATGACATGGAAAAGGGCAATCGTCTATGGTTCGATTTTCGCTGTAGTGATGTTCCTGTTCTTATTAATGGGCTATCGAACACCATTAATCATTATGTTATTTACGGGTATCATTATTTTCCACTATATGGTGAAACGGGTGAAGTTAACGTGGTTCTTAACAGCATTAGTCGTTATTGGGGTATCTTTCTCTATGTTCGGATTTATCCGTGTCCTAACAGAGGATTTATCAAAGGATTTTAATAATCGTGAACAGCCAAATGTGGAATTGTCAGCAGAAGAGGAAGAGAAGCTATTAACGGCTGAACAAAAGGTAAACATGACACCTAGTTGGATGCGTGCCATCAACGCGGAAAGTGTCACAAGTCATATCGTTTTGAGTAAGATTATCGAATATACACAAGATGAAGGGTACTTAAAAGGAGAAATGCATCAGGGGATTTTTAGTACGATTTTACCTGGTGAACAAATCTCACCTCGCATGAAGGTAACGGAGGTCGTAAACTCTATTAGTGTAAAAGGCGGTATATTTATTACGCGTGAAGGACGAACAACAACCCCAACCTTTATTGGACAATTGTTCTTAGATGGTGGTTATTTATTAGTAGCAATCGGCTTCTTGTTGTATGGTGTGTTAATTTCATTAATCTATAATAAAGTGAAGCAGGAAGGGATTCGCAGTTTCCACTCTGTCGCATACGCATTTACAATTACGTTGTTTACCGTTTCGATGCATACTGGTTTACTGGATTTAATCTTTATTTTAATGCTGGGCTTCGTGATTATCGCATCTACCATCATTAAAACAGATAATCGAAAACTTCAATACTAATGCACATGGGCTGTCCTAAAGTTGGTTAACACCTGCTTTTGGTGATAGTCCATTTTTTATAGAAAAAGATAAAGTAACATTTCGAAATATGTAAATATATTGAAACTTTTAGCTGGTTTAACCGTATATGTGAGTAAAGAAGCGAGGTGGAAACACATGCTCAAGCTCATAGTATTTAGTGTCATCATGTTTAGTGGATGGTTGTTAATCGATAAGTACTTATACAAGCGTTTTCAAATTCAAAAGCAAGCAAACATGATGGATAAAACGGTTCATCGTTTACAAATAATAGTTGAAATTGTGATTCTTTTGCTATTTATAATTGGCCTAATAGGCTATTTCTATTTTACAGAAGTAAGGGAATTTCCAATAGGCACTTTCATCTTCTTAAGTGTGGCTATCTATGGATTTCGAGCAATTATGGAGTGGCAATTTAATCGTGCGTCGAAGCGGTACATTGTAATGTTGAGCACACTTGCTTATTTTGTTAGTTATCTAAGTATTTTGTCTGTATTCATGCAATCCTAATTTAGAATAAGAAGACTGGAGGAGGGTGATAAATGATAAGAAATTGGTATTATTTTAAGATAGCCATAGTTCTGTTATTCGTAGCTATATTGCTTGCGATACCCTATCCTGATGCTTTAAATAATATCAGTGATGTGGTCCTGCTCAATGTTCCGATTGTTACACTCGAAGCTTTTCAACTAAAGAGCATACTCGCTATCATTTTCCTTATCGGATGTTTTTATTGCATTAGAAGGTCATTAAAGAAACATTTCTTATTGATGTATATAACTGCGATTTTAAGTTTTGTCTTTATTCCATCTTTCTTTGTTTGTGTCTACCAGTATACATGGGCAACAGGCATTCAGGCGATATCGTTTGATGCCTATCGCAGTGAATGTACATATGACAAGTTGGATGAAGACACTTTACAAGGGGTTTGCCAATTGACGCTACGAAATTTAAGTAAGGAAGATGTTACGTTTCAAGTAGAATTTAATGATGCCATCTACAAGGAAGAGATGATTTTCATGAATAATAATGCACCGTATGAGGTTACGCTTCATGGACAACAAAAAAAGGTAGTGAAAATTAGGAGCGTTTTGGATATGACACAAATGGAAAATCACATTTATGACGGTAAAATAGCCAATCTCAGTATTAAGATTTCAGCAGGTCATCAACAACGGAGGATATAACAGAGGACTGTATAGGAATAGATATTCAATAAGCTATACAAAACATTACATAGCGAAAGAGAAAACGAGGGCATAAGCGCTTATTATAATTGAACTTTCTAAAATGACTAATGATGCTTGGCGTGTATGCAAGAGTCATATCCCCGATGGATTTCAATAACTGGGCCAAATTAAAAGCCTTCTCCAAATTGTGGAGAAGGCCCATTTTTTATTGCGTGATGCGATTGAAAAACGCATTTACTTTTTGCATATCTGATACATGCTGGTTACATTTGTCGCTATCCGCACAAATGTAATTACTATGGTTGGTAAATGTGCCAACGATTTGACCTTTAACAGAAGTTGTAAAGAGGCCAACATCAGAGTGACGGTTGCAAATAGCGCAAATACCACGAATCGTATTGTTTGCAAAAATTCCTTTAATGGCTTTTAGTTGCTCGTCTTGCTCAATGATTACATATTTTCGATGTGTACCAGGATCATCCCAAGCTAAATAGCAAATTTGCTGAAAATCCATATCATCCAAACTTGGTAACTTTAACTTTTTTTCCTTTTTGAACAAGCTTTTAATTGTACTAGCAGTGACAGGTTTGAACGGGATGACATAGACCTTTAAACTTTCTAAATAATCTTCACCTTGTTTACGGTCTGTTACGGAAAATAGCTGCTCAATCAGCTGAGCTTCGGCAGCAGTCATTGTCACCTTTGTTGTAATTTCTGTTTCTACAATACCGCGAACGGCAAGTATAACATTCTTGTCCTGAGTTGTAGCAAGTGCCTGTAAGATTTTATTCATTTGTTGCTCGAGTAAATGATAGTTGGCAACCGATAAAAACGGCTGGTTTGTTTGTTTTTCCATGTGAAATCACTCCATTTAATATAGGCTTTTTGGTTGTGGCCTAAAGAGATCATCCATTTTGTGTTATCGAAGTTAACTTAATCTAGATCTCTTTGACCTGCAAAGATGTCGTTCTAGAGCAAGCATTACAAAAGAATGCGACCATTTCGATTCCTCCTAGTAAAGAAAACTACAATTATCTTAACATTTTAAGGAAACGAAATAAAGAAAGGAGTACTTGTATATGCGATTTTTGCGAAAAAATAAATATCTATCATTTTTTATCATTTTGTTTTTCACTCAGTTAGGTGGCAAGTATTATCAAACACAAGAGGTTTATCTCGTATCGAGCTTAGGAATGGCGCTGTGGATTATCGTGGTTTATGCCTTTGTAGATTGGGCATGGGATAGTAAGGATTATACAAAAAAACAAAAAGACATCAGTCGATAAAAATAAAAAATTGGGTGATAAATCCAAATCTAAAGGGATAAGAGGATGTCTTGTCAAAACATTATAAAAAAACCTTTTAATATATCGTTATATACGATATAATCGCTCTTGACGATATATTAAAGGAGTAATAAACAATGATACAAGATATTAATAACTATTTTACAACCATTTTCTATCATCTTCACACTACCCATGAGGATGTTATTTCGCATCAGAGTGTGCGCATATTACAAATGATTCAGAAGGAAGAGGAAGTAACAGTTCGACAAATTGCAGAGCTGTTGAATATTTCACAAAATACAGCGTCTGAGCATATAAAAAAACTAGAGCGCAATGGTTGGGTGCAAAAGGAGCGGGCAGTCGATGATCAGCGTAAGGTGAATCTTCACCTAACAGCAGATGGCCTAAATGTTGTAAAGAAAAACACTGAATTAGATGATAAGAAACTGCAACATGCACTTAATCATTTATCAGCTAGTGAACAACAAACAATCTTACAGGCATTTCGTTTATTAAGTGAGGTGTCGAAATAATGTATACACTGTTAAAAATTCTTAGCTCAGCGGCAATCATTGGCATCGTGACAGAGGTTGCAAGGAGATTCCCAACTTACGGAGGTATAATTGCAGCACTACCGCTTGTTAGTATTTTAAGTATTATTTGGCTTACCGTTCAAAGTGAATCAAGTGACCATATCCAGCGATTTACGGTTGGTGTTTTGGTCGGTCTCCCGGCAACGATGGTCATGCTTTTTGTTATTTACATGGCAATGAAGTCATCTGTTCATATTGTGTTCGCTATTGGACTTGGCATCGTTTCTTGGGCAGTGTTTTTAGGTATACAAAAAGCCATTGCAGGTGTCTTCCATATTTCAATTTAGAGTAGGAGATTATATATGACAGTTGTTGCTATTTGGCAGTTGGCTCAAAATAAAGTGTTACAGTTTTTTACGGATCATTGGGGGAGCACAGAGATGGTCATATCCAGTGGCATCTATGACTGTAGTAAGTTAGATGGCTTTGCTTACGTTAATGAGGATCAGATGATGATTGGACTAGTCACCTACAAGATGCGCGGGGAGGCATGTGAAATTATTTCACTTGATAGTATCGATGGTGGAAAAGGTATTGGTTCATTACTAGTACAGGCAGTAGAAAATATTGCGATCCAAAATGACTTTACAATGATGACACTTATAACGACCAACGATAACTTACATGCCTTAAGGTTCTATCAAAAAAGAGGATATCATTTAGTTGAAATCATACAAAATGCAGTAGAGCTAGCAAGGGCTTATAAACCAGAAATCCCAGTGGTTGGCGAACACGGAATTCCGATACGTGATGAAATACTATTAAAAAAAATATTGTAAACTGCTATAGCTATAACTGATTAGACAAGGAAAATTCAATTCCACTGGCAATGATTTGCCGCTATACTTGTTGTGAAGCAAGAAAGTGAGGAATTGAATGAAAAAAATACTATTTGTGTTGTTCTTTAGTTTGTTTGTGGTAGGTGCTATTTTAATCGTCTATCTAAAAAGTAATCCACCACTTGTCATCAATGGCTATACAAGCATTGATGACAACTCAACTGTTCGATTGATTGAAATTGAAAATAAGGGTATGCGGGAAATTCAGTTACAGAGTATTGTTGTAAATGAAAAGCTCCCAGAAAGTGTTGAATTGGTTATAAGTAAGTCTGAGCCATTTGAAGCGGAAACTAAAATAGAAGGCAACCCAAACTTTACATTTCATAAATTAAAACAAGTGAAGCTTTTTCCTAGTCAATACATAGATAGACAGGCAATCGGCAAGCAGCCACAGCACTATGCTTTAAAGCTTAATACTTCTGACATCCAAAAGATATCCATTCAGTATGAATATTTAAAAATGCCGTTTACAGTTACTGCTGAATTACAAGCTACCAAATAACAATACATGAATAAGCACTTTCATACAGCTGCTTTGAATCGCTACGATTTATCCATTTGATGGATGACTATTGTTATGCTTTCTTCTTAAGTAAGGTATCTCGTTTTTTGTCACATCATTTATGGCCATGTCATATCTTAAGATTGTTTGGTGAAACAATACCATTATACCTAAAACATGGTAATCTATTGGTAATAGTAAATGGGATTATAGGAGGGGTCTAATGGCGATAGTAATTGTTGGCGTTGCGCTAATCATTTGTATTTTTGTTACGATTTTAGTTATTGTATTTAAGCTCTCAAAAGAGGACATTAAACTGCAAGTAGTAGCTACGTGTGAAGGAAAAAATGAGTTGGAACAGGCTGTTATAAAGATATATTTTACGTTTTCAATTGGAAAACTCGTCAGTCGAAAAAAAGAAATACTTGGAAGTATTGACTGGTCAGAAGGATGGATGCCAGTGAGCTATAATTTGAAAGAGCAGGGCGTCTATCAAGAGGAACGATTACTCGTTTCGAAGGATGAAGATACGTATGCTACTTTTGAATTTGATGCCACTAACGCTGTAGATGCACAAGGTCAAGGTGAGGGTTATGTCGTTTTAGTATTAGAAAATCCTACAAATGTTACGAGCTTTCGAGCAGGCATTGTGCTCGCTGTAACCGCCAATATGGTGACCTACCAACTTTCTGAGTCTACCAGTTGGAACCACGAGTTTGTAGTAAATCATTAAAAGAGCAAAAATGCTATTCACAGGCTGAACCTTGTGAATAGCATTTTTCTTTATCGGAATAAAATGTAAAATATAGTTTTCTACGGAACTTATTAACACCGATTTCGTAGAATATACTAAAGAAAGGACTGTGTATCGCAAATTTATACGATATTTTAAAGCACAGAATTGGCAAATAGAAAACCCTAACGTAGGATTTAGAAAACAAGCGCTTGCTAAAAAGAAGGTAAAAGAATTTGGACATATTGACGGAAAAGCTAATCATAATCTCTTTATTCATCTTAATCATACATGCCATTGAAACACTAGCATATGCAGTGCGTTTATCTGGAGCTCGTGTGAAGTTATTGGCTTCTGCACTATCACTGTTTAATGTCATGGTAATGGTATCAAGGTTAGCGAATATGATGCAACAACCCTTTACAGGGAGTTTGATAGATAAAGCACCCGAGGAAAACACGTTTGCGTTTGTAGAGCAGCAATTTCGCATTATTATAGGCTCTGCTTCACTTGGAACTCTACTAGGTATTCTGTTGTTGCCGACGTTTGTAGCTATTTTTTCAAGGGCAATTATTCATTTGTCAGAGGAAAGAGGATCAATTCCTGCACTCATGAAAAAGGGCTTTAGTATAGAATATTTTAAGCGAGGCATAAAGCATATTCGTATACCTAGTTTTTCATACGTAAAGGGAATGAGTTGGCGCGATATCCCATTGAAATTATTTGTCATTAATATAGTGATTACAGCCATTTATACAATCGGGGTTTTATCAGCACTGTATGCTTCTTTATTGGTGCCTGAAAGAGAGACAACGGCGGTGATGGCTTCGGGGCTTATCAATGGGGTGGCAACGATGTTATTAATAGTATTCATTGACCCGAAAATTTCAATTCTTGCAGATGATGTAATCAATGAAAGAGGCAGTTATCTTAGTCTAAAAAGAGTTTCAGTAATGATGATGGGCTCTCGTTTGTTAGGAACGATGCTAGCACAAGTTTTATTTATTCCAGGTGCCAAGTATGTAGCATGGTTGACGCAATTTATGGTGTAAATCATAGTTTTTGATGATTCAATTAAGGAGAAGTGACATGAACCAAGAATCTGATAACCGTCCAACAAATCAAAATCATTATGATGAGCAGCTTCTCGCTATTGATGAACAAATGATTCGAAAGAGAGTAACGGTGAAGGGAAATAATAACATATAGGGTGTTCAAGAAAGAAGAAAGAAGTGAAAATCAAATGAAGAAATACTACTTCCTGCTTTTGATGATGTTTATTTTATCTGCATGTAGCGGGTTTCCTCAAGAGGTCCATTATGTGGCAAAAAGTGAGCACTGGAAAGCGATATATCACAGTAATACAAATGAAGGCTTACAGCTCATATATCTTGGCGATGGACAAGGACTTGGAGATTTACATATTAATATCGAAGCAGCAAACGAGGCTTTGGATCTTTCAGATACGCGTGTAAATCGCGATGGTAAAGTGATAATTCCTAAAAAAGATACTGCTAAACTTTTCAATGATAGTGCCTCCGAAACAATGATTCAAATTAGTTGGCAATCATATGAAGAAATTTTAGACATTCAAGAATAAATCGTGGGATTTATGCGAATCATGGTGAGAACATGAAACGACTTGAGATTGAGATTATTAGCTTTATAAATAAAGAAAAAAGTAGCTCAAAATGCAAGTACACTTTATTGACCATGAATTCTTTGATACTTATTTTTGTGTCTAAAGGCCTGAGTTTTTATTACCAAATAATAAGAATAACTAAATTGCTTTTTAAATACGCTATTACGAAACGATGCTGCTAAGAAAAAGTTTTTAATTTAAGCGAAAATTCCAAAAAAATTAGCGTTACCAACAAATAACAGATTTTTTGTTGCCATAAAAATAATTTTCAATTATTGACAAGTAATGGAGTGTCCGCTATAGTAAATATCAATTTCACGAAACAATGAAATCAGCGATGATAAGGACATGAGTTTTGATTGAACGATTCACAGAGAGGGAAGTCTAGGCTGAGAACTTCCTATTGCCGCATCAAACCTTACTACCTTGGAGCAGTGCTAGGAAACTTGCACCGTATTATGCGACGTTACAAGCATAGTCAATGAGCCACTAGCTAGCGTATCTAGTGGAAATTTGGGTGGAACCACGGGTAATCAACACATACTCGTCCCTTTGTGGGACGGATATGTGTTTTTTTATTTTATCTTCATTCAGCAAAAAAACATCACCTCTGCAAGTAAGAGATGAATAAAGATGAAACTTTTATTCCACTGGTGTATAAATTTTTGCTGGACGACGATTAAAGCCTTAGGGCAATGTCAAAATATCTTTTGTGCGCGAAAGCGAAGCGGCAGCTTGCAATTACGTCAAGGCAAATTAAAGAGAAAAGGAGAAAGAACATGTCAAATCAATCAATTAACATTCAGTTTCCAGATGGTCATCAACAACTATTTACTAAAGGTGTTACACTAACCGATATTGCACAAGCGATTAGTCCAGGACTACGTAAAAAAGCAATAGCAGGGAGAGTGAATGGAACCATTGTTGATTTGACGTACCCGATATTGGAAGATGCACAAATCACACTATACGATGCTAGTTCAAAAGAAGGAATTGAGGTTATTCGTCACTCAACAGCTCATTTATTAGCACAAGCTTTTAAGCGTTTATTTCCAACAGCACAATTTGGTGTAGGGCCAGTCATCGAAAATGGGTTTTATTATGATATTAACATTGCCCATTCTCTTGTACCTAGTGATTTACAACAAATTGAAAAAATGATGAAGCAAATTGTCCGAGAAAATATGCAAATACATCGAAAAGAAGTTACGCGAGAAGAAGCGAAACGATTATTTGCGCATGATAAGTTAAAGCTGGAGCTTTTGGAGGATATTCCTGAAAACGACATCATATCGGTTTATGAACAAGGAGACTTTTATGATTTATGTCGTGGGCCCCATGTACCTTCAACAGGTAAATTACAACACTTTAAATTAATGCATGTTTCAGGTGCATATTGGCGTGGGGACAGCCAAAATCAAATGTTACAACGTATTTATGGCGTAGCGTTTGCTACAAAAGAGGAGATGAAGGATTACTTTGTTTTCTTAGAAGAAGCAGAAAAACGCAATCATCGTAAATTAGGAAAAGAACTCGAATTGTTTATGTTTTCGGAAGAAGCACCTGGTATGCCGTTTTACTTAGCCAATGGCCAAATCATTCGCAATGAATTGGAGTCCTTTTTACGCAATCTACAAACGATATATGACTATAAAGAAGTGCGTACACCATTGATGATGAATCAGCGCTTATGGGAACAATCAGGACATTGGGATCACTATAAAGAAAATATGTATTTTACACAGGTAGATGAGCAAAGCTTTGCTTTAAAACCAATGAATTGTCCAGGACATATGCTGATTTTTAAAAATGACCGACATTCCTACAGAGATTTACCGATTCGTATGGCTGAATTTGGTCAGGTTCATCGACACGAGTTTAGTGGTGCTTTAAATGGACTTCTACGCGTACGATCATTCTGCCAAGACGATGCGCATATTTTTGTTACACCTCAACAAATAGAAGATGAAATAGCGCTTGCTCTTAAAATTATTGATCATGTCTATCAAGTATTTGGCTTTCAATACGAAATTGAACTGTCGACGCGTCCAGATGACTTTATGGGCGATATAAAACTTTGGGATCAAGCTGAAGCGGCATTAGAAAATGTACTACATCACTTAGGATATCCTTTTAACGTAAATAAAGGGGACGGGGCATTTTATGGACCAAAAATTGATATTCATATTAAAGATGCCATTAAGCGAAGTCATCAATGCGCAACGGTACAACTTGATTTTCAAATGCCAGAAAAGTTTGATCTAACATATATTAATGAACAAAATGCAAAAGTACGGCCGGTCGTTATTCATCGTGCTGTCTTTGGCTCAATTGATCGTTTTTTAGGTATTTTGATTGAACATTTTGGAGGTGCCTTCCCAACGTGGTTAGCACCCCAGCAAGTCAAAATAATCGGTGTAGCGGATTCGCATCAAGATTATGTACAACAAGTAATGAGAGCCTTACAACAGGAACAAATACGTGTTAGTGTAGATAATCGTCAAGAAAAACTTGGGAAAAAGATACGTGATGCGCAGATGAAGAAGATACCGCACATTCTAGTGCTTGGTGACAAAGAATGTAGCAATGAAAGTGTAACAGTCCGAAAATACGGTCAGTCAGATTTAGTTAATATCCCACTTCGGCAGTTCATAGCGGAGGTAAAGCAAGAAATTGTGCAAAAAGAGTTGGCTGGTCGTAATGAAGAATGACTCTGATAATCTATCTATTTCAATCAAAATACTTCTAGAAACACTTTTAAATGCATATTATAAACTAAAGCGATTACAAGCTAAGCATGTAAATAGGGATTATCCTAATGATGATAGTGGCTACCGCCAAGAAGTAAAGTGTTTGTTTCGGCATCTATGACAACAAATTTATGGAATTCTTCATGGTCATGTTGATAAAAAGAGGCTAAAAAATATACTTGTCGATTCGGATGAATAAATGTGTGATTGGAAAGATCCATTCTATCATTTGCATGATTCGTTTTCAGATGAAAAGCATGCGCCACATCCGGTACGTCTTTGAATAGTATTTTTTGTCGAATACTAAACGCAGCATGGTTATATTCCTCGTAGATGGTTCTATCTAATTTGTTATAAAAATCGTCTTCTTCAAGAAATGATTTAGTTTGGTTGACAGGATATTGTAAAGTTGGACTAGATGTTTCAACAGGTGCACAAATATTGTCTGTTGAAACTTCTGGTGTAGTTTGAGGTTGAAAAAACAAGTTCGAAACGACAACCAATGTTAGAAATATTACCTGCATGATTGTACCTCCTGTTTTAGCGTTAACAATAGGTTTCCCTAATTCTTGTTATGTATACATTGATTTACATACTTGTATATGAGGGAAGTTGTTGGCTAGGAGGCTCTATAGTAGCCGTGTAAAAAATCGAATATTGTGATAATAAAACCAGCCATGCGAACGTATATTGTGACTGGTTTTATTGTAAATAAGTATGCAAAATTAAAGTTATTTATAAAAACTCCTCCTTTTACTTACGATGCTTGCTTTAAATATCTATTCAGTAATACATCTAATTCTTGACTATAATCAACAACCTTTGGATGAGTAAATCCTAAATCCTTTGCCTTTTTGTACATAATTCTTCTTTTAATTTCAATTTCAACCTTCAAGAATTGTTTAAGTAAAAAATTTACAAACATAATTTCCTCCTATGTTTTTCTCCATATTCATGAAATAAATTCTAGTGGCCTCGATTCAACTTTTTCATTGTATATCACTTAAATTAAAAAAAATGTCATATTGTGTATCGGAATAGAAATTCGTAAATTAGTCACATATAAGCGGCTTAATTCTTAGTAGGGAATAAAAATCAATAGAATGAAATTAGTTCTTTTTAATTAATATATTTCTTTTTTAATGGTATTTTTTTATATTTTTTTAACTGATACTACTGTTTTTTAGCCTTTTAAGAATGATGAGTTTTAGAAAACATTAAGAATACAATATGTAGAATTAACTACTTTTTTCCTATGTTTAATGTTAACTAAAAAAATGGTGAAAGTTAACAAAAATTATTCTGCTACATATCTTGTCAGAATTTATCAAATAACCTTTTATGTTGTTTATCGATTGAAAAACTTCTCTGTTTTGAGGGCGAAATTTTAAAAAGTAGATACAATATTGTATATTTCTGTAATAAATGGGTTATAACGGGTTTTGGTCGATGTTGAATAATGCAAGGCGTAACGTATAGACATAGTGTTTGTGGATCGAGAACAATGTAACTCGATTTTTTCGCGATAAAACGATTCATGCTGTTTAAGCAAGTCCTTATAAGAGAGCTATTCAGAGGTTGAAGAAAAAGCGAAAGAGCATAATGGAACGTATACTAGCGGAAGGACAAATCAGTGATTTCGACGATGACATTTTCAGTTATATAGCAATCCTGCATATGCATTTGCAGGGGAGTCGAATAATATGGCAAAAGGATAAGCTGTGAATGGTTGGAACAAGTGATTTTAGCGCAACCAATTGAGCACATAGTTTTAGCATCACATAGCAATTATTATGGTTCTAATGATGTAATATATTGATTCGCATTTTGGTTATAAATTAGGAAAGAATTTGGGAGGGAGGCAGCTCTTGAAGTGGATATAGAACTGAAAGAACAAATTTTAAAACTTGAAGAACAATTAATGTATGCTAGAAAAAACGATTTTGAAAACATACTGTCCGATTATTATGTGGAGTTTGGTAGTCCAGGTTGAAGTATGATAAGGCTTTTTTAGATGAAAATCAGGCTTACATAAATTACTGTATTGAATTACAGATTTTACTGTTATACAATTAGCACCGAGTATTATCCATTCCACCTATGGTACGACGACAATTGCAAATGGTAAAAAATTTTAAGAAGTTCCATTTGG
This sequence comes from Lysinibacillus parviboronicapiens, assembly GCF_003049605.2. Taxonomy (NCBI): domain Bacteria; kingdom Bacillati; phylum Bacillota; class Bacilli; order Caryophanales; family Bacillaceae; genus Lysinibacillus; species Lysinibacillus parviboronicapiens. The sequence continues at coordinate 2,699,803 of NZ_CP073713.1, read as the reverse complement.
CTGTTCGAAAATGCTAGGGAATGATATAAAAATAAAACTAGGGATGTTGCATACGTGAGCTTATAATTTTTACATAGATAACGCACGCATTCAATTAGTTTTGAATGCGTGCGCTGTTGTTTCATCTACTACTTAATTCAGACCACTCTTCACGTAATAGACCAAATAACACAATATCATGAAATTTGCCGAAGCGGAAAAGCTCATGACGTAGGACGCCTTCTTTTGTAAAGCCGCATTTTTCGTAGGAGCGTATGGCTGATCCGTTAAAGCTGAATACTTGGAGTTTAATTTTGTTTATCGCGATGTAATCAAAGATAAATGTGATGAGGGTCCGCATAGCATCTGTCCCAAATCCTTTTCCTTGCCATTCTTCACCTATTGAAATCCCCACAAAGCAAGTACTGTTTTTCCAATTAATTGCATAAACACCGCAGGAACCAATAAGCTGTTGAGAAGTTTTTTCAAAAATACCAAAGATGAATTCTTCTTTTTTGCCACTAATGCTTTGAAAGAATGAAGCATGGTCTTCAAATGTATTTGGAAATGGCATCTCATCGTTAGCAAGTAACAAAGTGCTATTTTCGCTCTCGATTTTTACAAATGTCTCAAGGTCAGACGAAGTCATTTGCTTTAAAGTAATCAATTGGCCTTCAAGAAAATCCTTTAAATATTGTTCCATTGTATATTCTCCCTTGTTCAAGGGGTGCAGTAAAATTACATCCCTTGGATAATTTGATTGACAAAACAAACATCTACTGCACTTTTCACAATCATATTCACAACTCCTTAAAATAGCATAAACAAATACTAGCATATATAGAATTTTTTGAAAATATTATTATAGTTGAAGATAGAAGCTAATAAAATAGGGAACTATTTTAAGTTTATTGCGTATAACAAATAAGAAGGAATTATTATGTAAAAACCATTGAAAGGGATTCACCAGAAAAAGGAGGGTTTGAAATAGATTTTGTGAGAAACATGATGAACTTTGGCATTCGAATGATCAATGAATGTGATAAACACTGGATGGTATTTTTAATAGAAATTACTGTTTGTTACAACATAAAGAAGGGGATATAAAATGCGACAGTTTAATCGATATTTTAGTGAATTAATGCATTATTTACCGGAAAATGAACAGCTTCAATTACAACACACGACAGGAGCAAATGAAAAACAAATTAGCACCTTACTTGAAGTATTTCCACAATGTCCACAGGCGCTTATCAGTCTATTAAAAGATGTGAACGGAACGTATTACTGTAAGCATGGCGAGCATACGATTTGTGTACTAGTCTTGGGCTCCGATTTATATGAATATCCTTATTATTTAAAGTCAATTGAGCAAATTATGAATGATTACCAAGTAGACAATCAGGATAGTATTTTAGATCGTTATAGTGAGTTTATAGATCAGATTGAAGTTGATGAACGTATCAATATTCATGTGCCTTTAAGAGAGCGATTATGTTTTTCAGATTGTATGAATAATGGCGGTACGTCGAGTTTATACATCGACTTTACTCCAAATGAAGGAGGAAAAGTGGGGCAAATAATTCGCTATGTACATGACCCTGATAGTTATGAGGTCATCGCACCTTCTTTTGACGTTTATCTACAGCAACTCATGGATGGGGCATACGAATTCACTGCTTTTTATGAGGACGAGCTTTGAGTAAATGTTCTGTGTTGAACAAATATTAAAATGAATTACAGTATCTGATTGAAAAATAGATGCAATTTATTCTTAGAAAGAAGGGCTATAATGCAACTGAAATTTTATGAAGACACGGATAAGCAAATGATAGAACAGTACACGATTACCGAACAACAGCTTCGTTATACGAAGTCCCCTCAAGCTAGCATTGAACTAGCAAAAAACGAAGCAAGCCGTCATGCAGTTTTAGCGATGAAAGAAGGAAAGCTCGTTACCTTTTTGGTGCTCCATGAAAAGGAAGGGGTAGTACCGTATTCGGCAAATACAGGTGCTATTTTAATCCGCTCATTTTCGACAGACTTTCATGAACAGGGGAAGGGCTACGCCAAAGAGGCATTACAATTATTACCTACTTTTGTACGAAAGTATTTTCCTGCTATAAATGAGCTTGTATTAGGCGTAGACTTGCCGAACATTGCGGCACAGGAATTGTATAAAAAATGTGGTTTTGTAGATGAGGGTGTACGCACCAAGAGTTTCGATGACGAGCTTATAGTAATGAGCTACAACCTTGGCGAAAACAAAGTTGACTAAACATGAGGATGTTATGTGCAGGACTTCTTTTGGCTGTTATGCTGATAAAACATCAGTCGTTTGGTTTCGGCTATTAAGTAGGAGCCATGTTAGCTGGAACAGAATATTTTTAGCTTTTAAATTGTCCAAAGTGAGTAAGTATTAGTAGGATTGGAAGTGATAGACAATGAGACATCTGATGTATGCGACTATGGAGGATTTAGACGAATTAGTCACCATTGATCAACAGGTCATTGGTAGTACTAGTAGACGTGATTTCATACAAAAAGCGATTGCAGAACGACGATGCATCATTCAAAAAACGCAATGTGCGATAGTTGGTTTTCTAATTTTCTCCACTGATTTTTTTGACTGTAGTTTTATTAATTTAGTGATTGTAAAACCCACTGAGCGGCGAAAAGGCATAGCAACCTCTTTATTAGCGTATTACGTCGAGAGGGCATCAACGCAAAAAGTATTTTCTTCCACAAATCAATCGAATACGACTATGCAAAAAGTATTTGCAACAGCAGGATTTATTAGGAGTGGCTATGTAGAAAATTTAGATGAAGATGACCCGGAAATTATCTACTTCAAATTAAGGTAGTGTAGAATTATCAATAATAATGCTTCATCTAGAGTAGGTTTTAACCTTAAGTGGCAACCGCAAGCCCACAGATGCAAAAAGCATCAGTGAAGCCTGCTTGGCACGCTACTAACGCTGATAAGAGAATATGGAAAATCAATTGTTCCGGTAGCAATCATGCACGGCATGATGAATGTATTTTATTTAAGTGAAGGGCAATTGTCCTTGTCCATGGATAGCCAAGAAGTGTTAAAAGCTACTGGACTATTGTTGGCTTTGTACGCCATAAATATGTCACAATTAACAATAAATATAAGGAATTGTAGTTAAAAAATGGCACCTGTTTTAGCTGGTCGACGTTCCTGTTATAGGCGAAGTGATTGACAGCTTCTCCTATAAAAAGAATGTTGGGGGAATTTAATTGAGTACAGAACAGATTTTAAGTTTAAGTAGCAATGCGTTGTTTCTTGCATTTATCTTGCTATTAATTGCTATTTTACCGTTTGGGCTTGCTGTGAAATCGAAGGGTAAAATGTTTAAGCGTCTAGGACTTGTTCTTACATATATCGCTTTTGCTTTACAATTAAGCTATTTCATTTTAAGGTGGAATGCTGTCGAGCATGCACCAGTCAGTAATATGTATGAGTTTATGACGTTTTTTGGCATTATGCTTACTGGTAGTTTCTTAATCATTCATTATTTGTATAAACAAAGCGTTGTAGGTTTGTTTACCATTCCAGTTTCGTTAATCATTATTGGCTATGGGAGTGTGTTTGCCAAAGAGGTGACACCACTTGTACCTTCACTTCAAAGTCACTGGTTAACAATTCATGTTATGACCGTTGCATTTTCTAGTGCGATTTTATCTATCTCCTTTGCAACAGGCATCATTTACTTATTGAGAACGTTGGATGTTACCAAGAAATCAATCAGTACCTATGCATTAGAATTTGTGATGTATTGTTTAGTTGTTGTGATTGGCTTTATTGGCGTCTCCACGGTGTTCAACTTAACGACTGATGAAGTCAATATTCACTTTGAAAATGCGCAAGGGGACGGTGAAAAAGCAATTTATACAATGATGCCGCTTATCGTCAGTAAAGGTGCTACGACAGAAAGCGGGGAATCAATCGGCATGTTTAAGATCACAAATACTGTTGATGCGAAAAAGCTGAATTCCATCGTCTGGGCATTTATTGTAGGTACTATTTTATATAGTATTATTCGACTCGTCTCGAGAAAACCAATTTCGGTATTAATCAAGCCATTAACAAACCGTGTGCAGCCGAATTTGATGGATGAAATTTCATATAGAGCGGTTGTCATTGGATTTCCCTTGTTTGCTCTTGGGGGACTATTATTTGCCATGATTTGGGCACAAATCGCTTGGAGTCGATACTGGGGCTGGGACCCGAAAGAGGTTTGGGCACTCATCACATTTTTATACTACGCAGCCTTTCTACATTTCCGACTCTCGAAGGGTTGGGAAGGAGAAAAAACGGCTTGGCTTGCGATTATCGGCTTTGGCATTATAGTCTTTAACCAAGTGTTTGTTAATTTAGTTATCGCTGGTTTGCATTCCTATGCGTAAAAGTTGCAGGAGGTATAGGGATTGCGCTATTTTTAAAAAGCTGAATGTGGTAAGCTCTCTTAGGTTTTTTGTTCTGACGTCAATAGAATTACAATTGAATTATTATCGTATGTTATGATTAACAAGGCTGGAACAGCAAAAATGTCACCCTCTTGGTGATCGTTCACATCATGGGTCTAGCTGCTGTAAGCTTGCTACTTGTATGTATAGACATGTAAATGGCGAGGGGATAGGAAAGCGAATGATTGGACAATGATTCTTTGTTTACCTTATTCACTATTATTAATCATCCTATTTGTCACTGCTTTTCGAGATAACAGATCAGAGAGATAGGCCAGCACCTGTACAAGGACTATTAGTAATGGCTCAACTCATATGCTACCCTGTCTATATTTGTATATTTTGAATATTCTGAGTGATGGTTCTAAGACTGATGTAGTACAGGGAGAAAAAAGTTAAAAGAGACATCCAAATTTGGATGTCTCTTGGATTTTGAACTGTTAATTCTTTAAGGAGAATTAAAGTTTCACAACGTTAGTAGCTTGAGGGCCACGGTTGCCTTCTTCAACGCCGAATTCTACTTTTTGACCTTCTTCTAGTGTTTTGAAACCTTCAGATTGGATAGCAGAGAAGTGTACGAATACATCGTTTCCACCTTCTACTTCGATGAAGCCAAAACCTTTTTCTGCGTTAAACCATTTTACTGTACCTTGTGTCATTTGAAAAACCTCCAAAAATAAATTCAACAATCATATTCCTTCACACTGTAAAAAAAACACATAACCAAAGATCGCATGAATACGTCACTTTCGCCTGCATGATTTCATTGTTTACGATGAAGCAATTTAATTATTGCTTTTATTATATAACAGATTTATACATTTATCCAGCATATTCCGTTTTTTAGTAAGAAAAATTTACATGGGATTGTTTACAAGTATAATATTGATAAAACATCCTGAAAAACAGGGTATTATTGTAACGTTTCCCTTCTTTCGAGCTAGTAAAAGATAACATGGTTTTCATGTCATTAGTCAATCCACGCCTTTTCCTTAGCGACAATTACGGCTTCAGCTCGTGATTCAACATGAAGTCTTACAAACAGTTTCGATAAATAATTTTCAACCGTCCGTTGTGTGACACCTAGTGCGGAGGCAATAGCTTTATTGGTGTATCCTTGTGCCACAAGCTGTAAAATCTCTTGTTCTTTGTCACTCAGTAAAATTTCCTGCCGCCTATTTGGTTGGTGTGAGCGACGCTGCACAAAGTCTAAAAAGTCGGCTGACAGTAAAATTTCCCCTCGAAGTGCAGCTTGAATGGTTTGAATAACTTGTTCTTTTGTAGCAAGTTTCGATAAAAGTCCATCCACTTTTTTTTCGACGAGTAGCTCGTAATAATCAGTCAGTTCGTAACCTGTATAGAGCAAAATTATCGCTTCGGGTTGCTTTCTTTTAATCATCTCTGAAAGGTGGATGCCATTGAGAGGCTTCATATTAATATCAATTAAAAAGAGCTGGAATGTTTGCATGTCCATTCTTGAAAGCACGGCAGCACTGTCTTGTTCTGTTTCGATTTGTACATTTACTAAATCCTGTAATAATGTTTTTGTGCCATCTAAAACAACAGGGTGATCATCTACAATTAGGATGTTAATCATTTATTTTTTCGCCTTCCTCTTGTATTTTGATATTTATATGCATGCCTTCATTTGGTTTGGAGATTATGGATATGTGACCGTTAAAGGCGCGAACACGTTCACGAATACCGTTGATACCCATGGAAGCTGAAGATTTCATTAAATCTTCGATATCACAGCCGATGCCGTTATCATCATAGTACAGTTCAAAGCCGTGCTCTATTGCAACAAGTCTCAGGGAAACTTCTGTAGCTTCCGCATGTTTAATAGCGTTATTGAGTAGTTCTTGAACAAGACGATAGACGACTAAGTGTAATGATAAATCTTGAAAATGGACACGTTCTATCTGCGTATTCAGTAAAAAGTTTGCCCGAATATTTACCTTTTGTACAAGTTTTTTTAGCGCAATTTGTAAACCAAAAGTATCGAGTAGGGGAGGGCTTAAATTTTCACAATACTCTCGTAAATCTTTGGTCGCATTCAGAAGTTGCTCTCGAATAGCTCGCACCTTCTCTCCTTGAATGGTTGATGAACCTGCGAGTACATCAAGCTCTCGGGCCAAATGGAGTTGCTCTTGTAAAATAGTGTCGTGTAATTCCTGTGCTAAAATGCTCTTTTCTTTTTCGATAATATTCCATAATAATTTATCTAACCAAGGTAACTGTGTTTCATTGGTCACTTTCATATGTTGAATATCAAGCACTAAATCCTCGATCAGCTTCAAACTATCCATAAACATAGAAACGTAAAGAGCGAGTAATTCTAACCAAAGCAGCTCTTCTTTTTGCAATGTATGGCTAATCAATAACACAATTTTTTCATCCGTTGTATCATATAAAAGTAGCTGTGTCGTCTGATTCCTTGTATTAATTTCACCACGTGATAAAGGAACATGTTGTGAAATAGTTTCAATGGTAAATGCTGTTGTGCCAAGTTTTTCAGTTATTTCATATGTAAAGCGGGCCAGTAATTCCTGCTGATTTTTCGCCTTGCCCATTCTGTTCACCGCGGCATATAAATTATGTACATAATCGCCATTTGATGAAAATATAACTTTTCGATGTTTAAAATCAAGTTGCTCTTTTACATAGAAGCTAGCAAGATTTACTAAAAAAATGAGGGCAAAAATCGCCGTTAGCAAAGTGAATGAACGTTGTTCCACTAAGAAAATAGAGATGCCAAGCGTCAAGATAAGCGCACTAAAAAATGCCAGTGCACAGTAATATCTGAATCGGGATAATTGGTACTCAATATCAAATAAACGCTCATTTACTTGAATGAAAATAAAAGAAAAAGGTATGAATAGTAAAAATAATGCAGTGAATTCTGCTGGTAAAATCGGCGGATAGTGTAAAATTTCTGGAACTACAAATAACAGTAAAAACGGTAGGAAAGGAATGATTAATGCGATGGCTATTAATCGTATTTTTACTGATTGTGTTCGGATATAGCTAGTGATTAATATAGCAAGTGCATAAAGAACAAGTATACCAAACAAACCTAGAATCACAATTGGTGTGATTTGATTAAAGCGAGAATCAACGAATTCCACAAGATAACAGCATGTTAGTAATATGGGTAGTAAATAGAGCCATTTCGAATGGAAAGAGGGCCATTTTATATGGAGATAGTAGAAATAATGTTGCAAAAAATGAATGAATAGCACTAAGCAAAATACGATGCAATAGCCTATGACCATCTTGCCAATTATATCTCCTCTGCTAGAGGCACCAATACTTGTGTAAGCTAAAGAACACGTTAATAAAAATAGTGTAAGTAGGTTAGTGATTTGATTTTCTTTAGGACGTTTCCATAAAAAGATGGCCACGCCAAAGGACAGCAAAAAATATAACAGGGGAAAAACAATATGTACAAACAGCTCTTCTGGTATATCTGTATGCTTGATTTTAATGGAATGGATGACTCCATTAGCCTTTTTAATGGATAATTCTTTTGCGCTTCTAAAAATATGTGATTTTCCCTCCATTATTTTTTCTTCAGCAAGTTGGCCATCGATGGTAAGTAAGATGTCTCCTTTTTCAATATTTTGTTGCTGTGCCCAATCCGTATAATAAGATTTTACAATGACTGGTTGACCGTTTGCTGTATCTACTAAAATTCCGATGAAGGGGGTTTGGATAGCAATTACAAGCGCATAGATACCAAGGAGTAAGTAGGTGATAAAAATACTGCAGGTTAATTTGCTCATGTACATCTCTCTTTAATGTTTAATAAAATCATGTTCATTTCTCATTTCTCTAAAATTGTATGCTATATATTATGCGTAATTTTTGATAATTATGGAAGACCGAAAAGGCGATTTTCGGAAAACCACTAACAGTTTTTCGGAAAAGCGAAATGGTGTTTTCGGTCAAGTATATGCTAGTGTGTACATAGCAAACGTGACGGGAAGGGGGCGTAGTGTGAAAAAATATCGAATGTCATTTATTCTGTTTTTCCTCGTTGCTTTACTAGCGTATCCTACGATGACAACAGCCGAAACAAAGAAAATAGATGCTGTAGAAGTGGATATTTGCATTATTGGTGGTGACAATCATTTTGTCTACAAGATTCCCAAGCATTTACATAATGATACGACTTATTTTGAAATGAAGGATTACATAGAAACCTCCTTATCCAGCCATTGGAAGGTTGAGGATGCCCATTATGAAACAAATCAATCGAATGTGGCATATACATTTTTTATTGAGGATTTATTTCAAGAGAGACAAAATGGTCAACTAAAGATATCGATACCATACAGTATCTTAGTGGGAATGTTTGGTGAAGATGAAGGCATCCAATTACGCATTATGGCAAGTAAATTAACAAATTGGAAGGTCAATGCAAAAGAATGGACTTCGCTCGGTTTTGTTCAACCATTTACATTTTTAAGTGAACGTGAATATGTCTTTGAAGGTGCCGTCAACGAGCTATTACAACAGCGAGTGGGTCATTTAGATGGGTCCTTCGCGAAAGGACAAATGATACTCTATAGTGTTATCTATTTTAGTTTCATTCTTGTGCAAGTGGCAAGTTGTCTGTTTTTAGCAAGACGCTTAAAAAATCGAATCCTTCAGTTTCCCGAGGAGATTCAGCATTTTAGAAAGCTTAATTATATGTACCAGATAATACCGTTGATGATCATAACTGCGCAAATTGTATTTCTTGTAATGTCTGGATTATTGACAGCGTTTGGGCTCTACTTTAACCCTGGAATTGATTTGTTATTTATTGTTGGACCAGTTTTACTTAATATTATTGTGTTACCTATGTTTTTTGTGACGACAGAGCGTGAAATTTCCAAGGAACTGCGCAATAATTCGGTAGGCACGGGTATGTAATGAAAAAATTTTAACACAAGTTATTATGGCAAAAAAACACAGTTGGATGCACCTGATTTTTCCAATTCTAACAGGTGAAAGTTGCACACCGATTTTCCTTTTTTGGCGTTCAAATGAAGTTTTTGATGGTATAATGGTCAACAGCATATTTGAAGGAGCTGTTGACAATCATGACGCATCCAGAAACTGCGTATTTAGATTTATTACAACATATATTAGAGAATGGTGTAACAAAGGAAGATCGTACGGGAACCGGTACATACAGTGTATTTGGCTATCAAATGCGCTTTGATTTAAGTAAAGGCTTTCCACTTTTAACGACAAAGCGTGTGCCGTTTAAACTTGTTGCAAGTGAGCTACTGTGGTTCATTAAAGGGGATACTAATATCCGCTATCTATTACAACATAACAATCACATTTGGGATGAATGGGCTTTTAAAAAATGGGTACAATCAGATGAATACTCGGGCCCTGATATGACAGATTTCGGTCGTCGTTGCTTAGTTGATGAGGCGTTTAACGCTAGTTATCAAGCTGAACTAGCATCATTTTGTGAACGAGTACTAACTGATGATGATTTTGCTAGTAAATACGGGGAACTTGGCAATGTTTATGGCAAGCAGTGGCGTCATTGGACAACGTCAACTGGAGAAGACTTAGACCAACTGCAGGATGTGATTCATCAGATTAAGCATAATCCAGATTCACGTCGTATTATTGTGAATGCTTGGAATCCAGAGGATGTTATTAATGCTGGAACTAAGGGGAGTAAAGCTGCGTTGCCTCCTTGTCATGTCATGTTCCAATTTTATGTCGCAAATGGGAAGTTGAGTTGTCAGTTAATGCAACGTAGTCTTGATACATTGCTAGGCTGTCCGTTCAATATTGCTTCCTACGCATTACTTACGCATTTAATTGCTCATGAATGTGGGCTTGAAGTTGGGGAATTTATTCATAGTATTGGCGATGCACATATTTATACAAATCATGTGGAGCAAGTGAAAGAACAGCTATCACGTGAGCCAAAGGACCTACCAACCTTAAATATAAATTCAAATAAAACGTCAATTTTTGATATAGAACTTGAAGATCTTTCTATCGAGGGCTATGATCCACATCCAGCAATTAAAGCACCAATTGCCGTATAACTAAAAGCAGCAGCCCTGAAGGTTGCTGCTTTTTTGTAAACAGAATTTTTCTGTTTTAAAGTATTACATAAAGAAATACTAGGTCAAAATTATCCTTTTCTAAAATAGGCTAGTTGGCCGATGTTATACAAAATGATTGACCTTAATATTAGATGTGGTATTTATAGGTTATTTTTCCAACTAAATGTGCAGAGGTGATTGTGGTGAGAAAAATTTTAAAGTGCCCCAAAGAAAAGGGGGGAGGGGGACAGAAACTGAGGGAAAAGACAGCTGAAGAACCTCCCTACGAAAAATTGGATATTTCACACAAACAATCTAACTTACCACACATTTCAACGAAACTATCGCAAGAGCAGGTACAAAAAATGATGCAGGTAGTTGAGGAGATTCGCCTTCACCGCCTAAAATAAACGCTATAAAAATAGGCACCTTCTAAGCTATAATAGCTATGGAGGTGTTTTTTTTGATGAATGTGGTATTTGTTGAAACGTTATCAGGCACAGAGCTTTTACAGATGGTGTCACATGATATGGCTGGACTATTGGCTGCGGCACAAGGAGAGAGCGTGACGTTTCCGTTGGGGCATTTTAAATATGAATTTCATAATCTAGATTTTTATGAAGAAAACGGTGAAATAAGACAAGAACTAGTTATTTACGTTTCGAAAATATAAATGCAGCAAACCTAAAATTTCCGCAAGGACACAAAGTATGTGCTAGTTGACAGTATATAAAAGTTTAATTTTGTACAGGCTTAGGAAGCAAAGTATTTGCTATTTTCTAAACCTGTAACTATAATAGTTACAACAGGTGGTGATAAGTATGGTGAACAGTCGTTTTTCGGTAGCGATCCATATACTTTCGCTCATTGCAACAACTTCAGATAAAAGTCAGCTTTCATCCGATTTTATCGCAGGTAGTGTTAATACAAATCCAGTTGTCGTACGTCGTATGATTGGCCTCTTAAAAAAAGCAGGACTACTCACATCACAATCAGGTTTAGCAGGCTACGAACTTCTAGTTGAACCCAAGGATTTGTCATTATTAACAATTTACCATGCGATTGATGGACCTGAGCAGCTTTTTGCTATTCACGATGAGCCGAATCCAGATTGTACTGTTGGTCGTAAAATTCAACGTACGTTGGAGGGCGTTTATACATCTGTTTGGGATGCAATGGAAGAACAGTTACAAGCACAGACTTTACAGGATGTACTAGATCAGCTTCGTTAATATAAACGAGGTCGATCTTACTGTATCCAACCTGTAACCGATTATGTTACAACTGATATTAGGAGGAATTTACGTATGAAAATTGCTGTAATTGGAGCGACTGGGAAAGCAGGACAAATAATAGTTGAGGAGGCATTACAACGCGGTCATGAGGTAACTGCTATTGTACGTTCTGCTTCAAAAGTGACAGCTAATATCCCTGTCATGGAAAAGGATATTTTTGAGCTAACACAAGAAGATGTAAAGGGCTTTGATGTAGTTGTGAATGCGTTTGGTGCCCCTTTTGGCGAAGAGGAATTACATGTGAAAGTGGGCCGTCATTTAATTAGTATTTTTTCTGGCGTTGCTACAAAATTATTTGTGGTCGGTGGTGCAGGAAGCCTCTTCGTAGATCCAGAGAAAACAGTACGTGTAATGGATACACCAGACTTCCCAGAAATGTTTTATGCAACTGCAAAAAATCAAGGGGAGAACTTAAAGGATTTACAAGCCTCAAATATTACTTGGACATTCTTAAGTCCATCTGCATTTTTCGACCCACAAGGTCCACGTACTGGTAGCTATACAGTAGGTATTGACCATCTATTGGTAAATGCTGCTGGAGAAAGCTATGTTAGTTATGGCGATTATGCGATTGCGTTAGTGGATGAAATCGAAAATCCACAACATATAAATAGTCGCTTTACTGTTACTTCAAATAAATAAACCTAAAAACCGAGCGTGTGAATTGCGCTCGGTTTTTTAGGTTTTTTTTACCCCTCAGCAAAAAAATCTTGTTTTTACAGAAAATTGACTGTTTACAATCCGTCATTAATTAGCTACTATCAGTGTGAGTATACATAAAAGGAGACGACAATAATGTCCACAGTACGTATTGAAAAAGATTTTTTAGGTGAACGTACCTTACCAAGCGGTGTCTATTACGGGATTCAAACACTTCGAGCAACAGAAAACTTCCCGATAACAGGCTATACAATTCATCCAGCATTGATTAAAGCAATGGGAATTGTGAAAAAAGCTGCTGCATTAGGAAATATGGAGGTCCACCTGCTATCAAAGGACATTGGTGAAGCAATTGTCGATGCAGCACAAGAAGTAATTGATGGGAAATGGAATAGTGAATTTATCGTAGATCCAATCCAAGGTGGTGCGGGTACTTCGATTAATATGAATGCCAATGAAGTGATTGCGAATCGTGCATTAGAGATTATGGGGAAAGAAAAAGGGGACTATCAATCGATTAGCCCGAACAGTCATGTCAATATGTCACAATCGACAAATGATGCATTCCCAACAGCCATCCATATTGCCGTATTACATTTAGTGGATGAGCTTTTAGTGACAATGGAAAACATGCAAGCCGTGTTCCATCAAAAGGCTGAGCAATTTGCACATGTTATTAAAATGGGCCGCACGCATTTACAAGATGCTGTACCAATCCGTTTAGGCCAAGAATTTGAAGCATATTGCCGTGTTATCAATCGTGATATTCAACGAATTCGTCAAACACGTCCAAATCTTTATGATGTGAATATGGGAGCAACTGCTGTAGGAACAGGCTTAAATGCATTCCCTGATTATATTAAATCAGTAGACCAACATCTTGCTGAAATTTCTGGTTTACCCCTGCAAGGTGCAACACATTTAGTGGATGCTACGCAAAATACAGATGCCTACACAGAAGTGTCTGGAGCATTAAAAATTTGTATGATTAATATGTCTAAAATCTCCAATGACCTTCGTTTAATGGCATCTGGACCACGTGCCGGTTTAGGTGAAATTATTTTACCAGCTCGTCAACCGGGGTCGTCCATTATGCCTGGTAAGGTAAACCCAGTTATGCCAGAGGTACTTAATCAGGTTGCGTTCCAAGTTATTGGGAATGACCATACGATTTGTCTGGCGTCTGAAGCAGGTCAATTAGAATTAAATGTTATGGAGCCTGTACTTGTCTTTAATCTTATTCAATCTATTAGTATTATGAATAATGTTTTCCGTGCATTTACGGAAAACTGCTTGAAGGATATTGAAGCGAATGAAGAGCGTATGAAGGAATATGTAGAAAAGAGCGTGGGTGTGCTAACAGCAGTGAACCCTCATATTGGCTATGAAATAGCGGCGCGTCTTGCACGTGAAGCGATTTTATCTGGACGTTCGATTCGTGAGCTTTGCATTGAGTCAGGTGTTTTAACGACGGACCAGTTGGATTTAATTTTAGACCCATATGAAATGACGCATCCTGGTATTGCAGGTGCAAGCATTATGAAATTAAAATAATCACTGTAACTGATTCAGTTAGATAACATAAAAAGCATCTTTAAAAGAACTTTAGTATTGTTTGAACTGCTCCCTGTCAAGTAGACAGTGGAAATAATAAAAATGCTTTACGCGGCTTGAGACCTGAATTCCAAGGGGCTCAAGCTGTTTAATTTTTCTTGATAGCGCTCTGAATTATAAAACGAAATGTATCCTAAAATTGCTTTTTTTAGCGCTTCATATGTATCATATTTATTTAAATAGTATTTTTCGCATTTGAGCGTACCCCAAAAAGCCTCGATTGGTCCGTTATCGATACAACGTCCCACTCTAGACATACTATGTACCATCTCGGCATCATCTATCATACGTTTGAAAAGTTTTGAAGTATATTGATAACCACGATCGCTATGAATAAGTGGATGCTCATCCTCTTTTAATTTTTGTATGGCTAGTGTCATCGTTTGAAAAACAAGTTTATTGTTATTCGAGTGCCCTAATACATAACTCACAATCGAATTATCGTATAAATCAATAATGGCGCTTAAATAAGCCTTTTTACCATTCTCATATTTAAATTCCGTGACATCTGTACACCATTTTTGATTCGGTTTATCTGCTTTGAACTTGCGACTGAGTATGTTTTCTGCTACATAATCTGGATTCGATTTACGATATTTTTTTCGTTTTCGACGAATCACCGATTTTAATCGACACATTTTCATCAAACGATAAATACGTTTTTTATTTACCTTCGGTAAATCTACTTTTTCACGATGACGATTGATTGTAAGTGTGATGCGACGATATCCATAAATCCCATCTACTTGTGTATAAAGGTACTGAATTGATTCTAGAAGCTGTTCATTCTCGATTTCTCGTGCTGATGACTGACGGTTCAACCACTTATAATAAGCAGCACGTGTAACATCGGCAATTTCACATAATAAAATGATTGGCAGTGCTTCCTTCGCTGCTAATTCTTGAATGGCAATATAACGGCTATGTATACGGCTTTTACTTAACGACGCCTCCTTTCGATTTCCTCTAACTTTTTTAAGAAGAGATTTTCTGCACGTAATCGTTCATTTTCACGTTCCATACGCTGGATTTCTAAACGAAACTTGTCTTCAGTGCTTAACTCTTCTTCTAACTTTGTACGCCCACGGCGATCATGCAAGCCTAATTCCCCGTATTTTTCGAATTTTTTTACCCATTGATATACTTGTTGGTAAGAAACCGCATATTGTTCAGCTGTTACTTGATAATTCTTATCGTTGGCAATACAAACTTGTGCTATTTCAATGCGCTCTTGTACTGTTGTTTTTCTACCTTTAGTCATAGTTTGGCTCATTCCTTTACCCGAATCTTTTAATTCACTATGACTAGTATACTTTTTTATCCAATTCCTTAAAACCGATCTACTAGAAAGTCTATACTTTCTTACAACCTCTCTTAATGAAAATTCGCCTGAAAGATAGTCTCGGACAGCCGCTAATTTTAATTCCTTAGCATAACGATTCTGCTGGTTTAATCGTTCAAGACCCTCTTCTCCAAAATAACGATAATCATTTTGCCAATCTTTAATCGTATCACGATGCACTTTATATAATTCGGCAACTTCATTAAGAGTAAATTGGCCAGTATGATAAAATTTTAAAATCTCTAATTTTTCTTCTTTTGAAAAACTACACGTTCTCATAAAAAAATCTCCCCATTTGATAAACAGATTTTATTTTTTAATCTGTCTACTTAATGGGGAGCATACCAGTTCTTTTGGAGGTGCTTTTTCGTATAAGAGAAACAACGTTATTATTTCACCCTGTATAATTAAATGTAACTGCTAGTATCAGCTACATTATTAATAGTTTTTGTGTTTCATAGTTGTTTCGTATTATGAAACAACCTCCAATTTCAAGGTGTTTCGAGTTACTACGATATATTCACCTGTTGATTTATTCATTACTTGAGACACTTCCTTGGTATGTGTTATCTTAAGCTAATCATTTTGTATATCCACCAATCATTTTATTTCCAAATCACTTTCACCATATTTTAAACCACTATAAGATAATTTCGTCATCTTCATCGTTCTCCTTTTTTATAGTACCTATTTCTATTATAAGATACATTGTTGTAATTAACTAAAAAGCAACAATTTTAAGAAAACAGCGTTAAAGTAAGACGACAATATCCTTTTTTAATAAATATTTTTGCTATTCACGATTATATTATTTTTCTAAAATCCTTACATAAAGTGAAAAAGAAAACCATGTAATACATGGTACTATGAAATTTATGAAAAAATGAGTACTAAAAGATAAGGAGTTATTAAATGGTTAATAAAATAAGTACACAAGTGTTGGATCCAAACGATGTATTATATGCTTTGGATTTTAATCTAGCCATGATTGAATTTGATACGGAAGGGAATATTCTTTGGGTAAATGAGCATTTTGCAAGTGCAGTAGGTTACTCCGTTAAAGAACTACAGAAAATGCATCATAAAGAATTATGTGCAGATGAATTTCGAACAAGCATAAAATATAATGAGCTATGGAGAAACTTAATTAAAGGAACGAAGTTTCAAGAAAAAATACAAAGAATAGGAAAGAGAAAAAATAAAATTTGGCTTGAAGCTACGTATATTCCAATCGTCAATACCGAGGATAAAGTGACAGCCATTTTAAAGATTGCAACTGATATTACTGAACGCGAGAATCGTACGATTGAAACAGTCTCTAAACTGCAAGATATGTCCGTGGAATTAGGTGATATAGTTGTTGCGAACTCTAAAGTAAATATGGAGGCACTACAATCATTGATAGAGCAGACAGCTTTAATAAGCGATATCTCTCAAACAATAAAATATATCGCCTCTCAAACAAATTTATTGGCATTAAATGCGGCTATAGAGGCAGCGAGGGCTGGCGATCATGGAAGAGGATTTGCAGTGGTAGCTGACGAAGTTCGACGATTAGCCGTTAATTCAGATGAAGCTATCATAAAAGTTAACGAAAATGTTAAAAACATTTCTGAAGGAGTTATAAAAGTTAGTGAAGTTACTGAAAATTCTCAAAAAATGGTAAAAGAGACTCAATCTAAAATTAGTAAGGTCATGGATTCGTTTGGAACTTCGGTATTGCAATGAACGAAAAATATATTTAAATTCGCTGTACCGAAAAGGGTTTTGTTTTGTATAAATTATCTAATTTTAGGCTATAAATAACTTCTGTATGACTTAGCGCTTTGTTTAACTAAAAGAAGTTTATCGTATTTTCAATGAGTTCATGCAATTAATAAATGGCATTACTAGGCTATTGTTTGAGAATGCCATAAATCCTGTTGAAAGCGCATTATCTATATAAAGCCTACTATGTAGTGAACCACTGAAAAGGGACCTTGTTTGTAACAACAAGGTCCCTTTTTATTATGGTGTCAGATATTGATTGTCAAACAAAAGTTGTGCTTTTTACTGTGTTTTTTAGGAATATTAAACTATGATGACTACATTGGAAATATAAATTATTGGAGGAATTTAGGATGAGTTTAGGCAAAAAAAGTATTCTTGGTTTTTCTGTGTTTAATGTCGTTATGATTGTACTTTTAATCATAGATTTAACAAATTTAACTTCATTAGATTGGCTATCTACATTATTAACTTTTGTAGGAATAGCAATAACATTGTCCTATATTCTTTATGTAAAACAGAAAATTATTACACCACTTAAACAATTGTCAAAATGTACAGCAGGGTGTTTACGTCATTGATGAAGCGACTCAATCTTTTGGCACAATTTCACAACATGTAAGTAAAATGACGAATCAACTTGAGGATATTTCAGCAACAGCAGAGGAACTATCTGGTAGTGCGAAAGGCGTAACAGATTTAGTAATGAATATTGCAAGTGGTATGGACAAATTATCCGATTATACTAGCATAATCTTACATTCTGTGGATGAGCAAAGTGCTTCCATGCAGGCGGTTAATACAGTAACCAAAGATTTAAGTGTGCAGGCAGAAAATTTACAAACTCTTACACAGCAATTCAGCTAAAAGGCAAAGGATGAACGAACTATTGCATATTGTTAGGTTTGTTAGAGTTACAAATAAAGGTAGAGTTGTCAGCGAAAATGCTTGTTAATATACATTTTTTAGTTTCCATAAAAAGTTAATTTTAGAGGAATTTTGTTACAGTTAAGATAGGGACTATTTTGAAAGAAGTCAATTCTTCTGCAAAATAGCCTCTTTTTTATTTTTTATTCGCAATACTTATAAATTGACAGAGTAATATAAATGTTGAATTTTTTGAATTAGTTTCTTATAATAGGTTAGCTGTTACCTCTCATAATGCACCTCACACTTTGCAACCCGCGTCTGCCGGGTCAAATCGTCATTTCTTTGTCTTATTCGCTTGTCCTTGCGAAATCATAAATTGTTTGACCAAACTAAAAGTAAATAAAGTAAGAAAGCTGGAAGTAGTTTTATTTTTATACAGAAAAAACTGCGGAAAAATTCAGATTTTAAGAAAGAGAGAGATTGGATTGAAGCTATCACCTGTGGAACAAGAAAAGCTACTTCTCCATTTAGCAGGAGAACTGGCGCTGAAAAGAAAAGCACGTGGATTAAAATTAAATTACCCTGAATCTGTAGCCCTTATTAGTAGTTATATTATGGAGGGTGCTAGAGATGGCAAAACCGTTGCTCAGTTAATGAGTGATGCGAAACAAGTGCTCACGGCGGAAGATGTAATGGAAGGCGTCGGTGACATGATTTCGGATGTTCAAGTGGAGTGTACATTCCCAGACGGTACAAAACTTGTAACAGTTCATCGTCCGATACTGTAAAGGGGGATTTGTGAATGATTCCTGGAGAAATTAGACCAGCACAAGGTGAGATTGACATGAATGTAGGACGCGCTACTAAAACAGTGATTGTAGCGAATACAGGCGATCGTCCGATTCAGGTAGGTTCACATTTTCATTTTATTGAAGTGAATAGATTCTTAGAGTTTGAAAGACAAGAAGCAATTGGCATGCATTTAAATATTCCTTCCGGAACAGCTGTTCGTTTTGAACCAGGTGAGGAAAAAGAAGTTGAACTTGTTGAGTTTGGTGGCAAACGTCATATTTTTGGATTGAATAAATTAACAGAAGGCTCAACACATAATAAGGACGAGATTTTAGACAAAGCAATTGAAGGTGGCTTTAAAGGAGCTGAAGAAAAATGAAGGTAACGCACGAAGCATATGCAAAAATGTTTGGACCTACTGTTGGTGATAAGGTTCGCTTAGCAGATACTGAACTGTGGATTGAAATAGAGAAGGACTATACAACTTATGGTGACGAGGGAGTTTTCGGAGGTGGAAAATCACTGCGTGTATCAATGGGGCAAAATGGTAAAAACAAGAGAAGTGACGGTGTGCTAGACACGGTCATTACAAATGTAGTGATTATCGATCATACGGGTATTGTGAAGGCAGATATCGGCATTAAAGACGGTCGAATTATAGGTATCGGCAAAGCTGGAAATCCAAATGGGATGGACGGTGTTGATCAGGATATGATTATTGGGGTTGGTACGGAGGTTTATGCAGGAGAGGGCTTAATCGCAACTGCTGGTACTATTGACACACATATTCATTTCATTAGTCCAGATCAGGTAGAAACGGCTTTATTAGCCGGTACAACAACATTTATTGGTGGTGGAACAGGACCAGCTGCTGGCTCTAAAGCGACAAGCTTAACTGCTGGTGAATGGCATTTACATAGAATGCTACAAGCTGTCGAAAGTTTACCAATAAACGTTGGACTACTCGGAAAGGGTAGTGCCTCTGACCCTGAACCAATTGTTGAACAGGTTCGTGCCGGGGCAATTGGTATGAAAATACATGAAGATTGGGGTGCTACACCTGCAGCTCTTGACCAAAGCTTAACTGTTGCGGACGAGTATGATATTCAAGTGGCACTACACTCAGATACATTGAATGAGGCAGGCTTTGTAGAAGATACGATTAACGCAATAGATGGTCGTGTTATTCATATTTTCCATACAGAGGGTGCTGGTGGCGGACATGCGCCAGACCAATTAGTGATGGCATCATTACCTAATATTTTGCCAGCATCGACTAATCCAACGAAACCGTTTACTACAAATACAATTGATGAACATTTAGATATGCTCATGGTATGTCATCACTTAAAGCATGATGTTCCGGAAGATGTGGCTTTTGCGGATTCTCGTATTCGTCCAGAAACAATTGCGGCTGAGGATATTATGCAGGATTTAGGTATTTTAAGTATTATGTCCTCTGATTCTCAAGCGATGGGGCGTGTTGGAGAAGTTACATTACGTACATTCCAAACGGCAGACAAAATGAAAAAACAACGTGGTCCGTTGCCACAGGATGAAGGCAAAGATAACGATAATTACCGTGTGAAACGTTATATGGCCAAACTAAACATAAACCCAGCGATTGCGCACGGTATTAGTCATGAGGTTGGTTCATTGGAAGAAGGTAAACTAGCAGATATCGTGCTGTGGGAACCGGCATTTTTCGGCGTAAAAGCAGAAGTTGTACTTAAAGGTGGCATTGCAGTTTATGCGATTACAGGTGATCCCAATGCATCTATTCCTACGCCACAGCCTATGAAAGGTCGTCAGACGTTTGGCTTCTATGGACAAGGTCCTCAAAATTGTGCGATGACATTTTTGCCAAAGATTGCTGTGGAAGAAGGTTTACCAGAGAAACTAGGCTTAAAACGACAAATCGGTACAGTAAAAAATTGTCGAAATATTAGTAAAGCAGATATGAAACTTAACAACGCTACACCGCAAATTGATGTCAACCCAGAGACATATGAAGTGAAAATCGATGGGGAATTAGCAACTTGTGAGCCAGTAGATGTATTGCCGATGGCCCAAAGATATTTCTTATTCTAAACATTTTGCAATGTGAATTGTTAGAATATTGCAGGAAATATAGTTTCAGTTTACTTTTTAGAAATTTATCATTAAATAAGGGGTGCAAACAGCATGTTAATCGAGAAAATTATCGGAAATATCGCTCAAGAAGAAGAAATTGAAAGCAAGTTAACAGAATGGATCGAACTTGACTGGGAAGAGTTAAGCAAACGTATTCTTCGTACAGAAACAGATAAAGGGACGGATATCGCTTTGCGTTTAAGCGGTGAAGAACCGTTAAAATATGGGGATTTATTATTCGAAGACGGGCATCGACGTATTGCTATCCGGACAAAATTAGAACCTGTCATTGTCATCTATCCAGATAATATGGTGGAAATGGGCAAAGCTGCGTTTGAATTAGGTAATCGTCATACACCATGTTTAATTGAAAACGATGAAATTATTGTACGTGCCGACCATACAATTAATCCGTTATTAGACGAAGTAGGTGTCAAATATGAAACGACAGAGAGACGCTTCCAACAACCGTTCAAATACCGTGGACACGCTCACTGATTTCTCTTTGCTGCGTTTATTACAAATTCATGATTCCGCCTTTCCAATCGGCTCATATACACACTCATATGGAATGGAAACGTATATTCAGGAAGATTTGATTCGAACGAAAGAACAGTTAATTGAATTTTGTAGAACCTATTTATTCCACAACTTGGTTTATGGAGATGCATTAATTATTCAAGATGCGTTCCATGCAACAAAATCTAGCAATAAAGTGCGTCTTGCTGAGCTAGATGAGCTTTGTGGGGCAATTAAACTAGCAAAGGAATCAAGAGATGCTAGTGTGAACGTAGGCAAACAATTTATTCGAACTGTAGCTCCTTTAATTGACAGTCCTTTATTAGAGCAGTGGAAGCACAAGATAGACAAAGAAGATGTCAAAGGCCATTATGCAGTCCTTTATGGCATTTATAGTGAGGCACTTGGGGTCGATGTATATCACGCAGTCATGACATTTATGTATGCGTCGTTGAGTGGATTAGTTCAAAATGCAGTGCGTGCAGTGCCTTTTGGACAAAACACGGGCGTACAAGCTTTAAATGAACTGCTTATTTATGTAGAGCAAGCAGCACAGAAAGTGATGGATTTGACGATAGATGATTTATCTAATAATGCATTAGGAATTGAACTTGCATCTATGAAGCATGAATTTTTATTTTCAAGATTATTTATTTCTTAAGTAGGGAGTTGGAATTTTATGAAACCAATACGAATTGGCATTGGTGGACCAGTAGGGTCAGGAAAAACTTCGTTAGTTGACCAATTAACGCGCGCTATGCATGAGCAATATAATGTGGCTGTCATTACCAACGATATTTATACCCAAGAAGACGCGCAATATTTAATAACGCATGGTGTACTAAATGAGGAACGCATCGTTGGTGTTGAAACAGGTGGATGTCCACATACAGCAATCAGAGAAGATGCATCGATGAACTTTGCAGCAATTGATGAACTAAATAAACGTTTCCCAGATTTAGATATTATTTTCTTAGAAAGTGGAGGCGATAATTTATCGGCTACATTTAGTCCTGAACTTGTTGATGGTTATATTTATGTAATTGATGTAGCAGAAGGTCAAGATATCCCACGTAAAGGTGGACCTGCCTTAACACGTTCAGATTTATTGCTTATCAATAAAACATCACTTGCTCCTCATGTTGGCGTGGATTTAGATGTGATGGATGTAGATGTGAAAAAAATGAGAGCCGGACGACCGTACATTTTTGCGGATGTTCGCTCACAAACAAATGTAGATAAAGTTGTAGCGTGGATACAGCACCAGATGTTATTAGAGGATGCTGAAGCAGTTGACGCAAATGTCTAAGGAAGTAAAAGTAAATCATTTTGGAAAATTAGACATGGCATTTGAGCCTAGAAGAGGGTACACACGACTTGTTCATGTGTACCAACAACCTCCCTTGAAGGCAAGTCGAGAATTATATGAAGGTCAAAATCCGACAGCAACCGTTTTTATCATGGAATCTTCAGGCGGCATGGTAGCAGGGGATAGGAATGAAATTGATATAAAACTAGCTCCAAACAGTCAAGTTCGACTAAAGCAACAATCAGCTTTAAAAATTTATCCTTCTCATACAGGGGAACTTTGTACACAGTCCATTCATGTTAAATTGGGAGAAGGTGCGCGTTTAGAATGGATGCCAGAAGTGACTATTCCTTTCGAACGAGCAAAATTTCAGGTAGATACATCAATTCGAATGATGGCTAGTTCTACGTTAATTTGGGGAGAAATAATCGCCCCTGGCCGAGAAATGCGAGGAGAAATTTTTGATTTTCAGTCGTTTCGTTCGCAATACAAATTATATGTAGAAGATTCTTTAATTGCCTTTGATACGTTGCATTTAAAACCAATGGAGATGGATTTTTCATCAATTGGCTTTCTTGAAAAAGCTTTGTACGTTGGTTCATTATGGATTGTATCCCCGAATGTTGACAAACTTAATGTAAGAGATTTACAGGAAGTGATATATGCGGAAAGTGATATGCAGGCAAGTGTGACGAAGCTTAATGATCTTGCTATTCATTGTAGATGGCTTTCGAAAGAGCAACGGACACTACATAAAGAGATAAACCGCATGTTTTCACATGTTTCAAATTTAATGTAAATACGTATGTTGATTTTTAAAGGAGATAGAGAGAATTGAAAAAGTTTTCATTATTTATCATGTTAACAGCTCTTGTTTTAAATCTTGTTGGCTGTGGAAAAGAGTCTACGCAAGCTGGAGAAAAACAAAAGTCTGCTGCGTCATCATCACAAGCGAATGAACTTATTTATGCCTCGGAGTCTGAGTTTGCAGGCTTAAACCCAATTTTAGAAGAAACAAATTTAGATGCTTTTTTATTTCGTGGATTACTGCGTTTTGATGAAAATAATTTACCAGTCAATGACATTGCAGAAAATGTGCAAATCTCCGATGATCAGTTGACATATACAGTGAACATAAAAAATGATGTGACATTCCATGATGGTCAAGTTTTAACGGTGGATGATGTCATTTTTACAATAGAAAGTATTGTAGACGATCACAATGCCTCGTTTTTAAAATCTGATTTTATTCACGTGGTAGCAATGGAGAAAGTGGATGAAACGACAATGAAAATAATGTTAGATGAGCCATTCACACCGATGTTGGATAAGTTAACAGTTCCGATATTACCGAAACACGCATTTGAGGGACAAGATATGCGCACAGCTTCCTTCAATGAAGAACCAATAGGTGCTGGTCCATTTATGTTCGACAAATGGGAACGTGGAACGAGTTTAACATTGAAAGCCTATTCTTCCTTCTTTGGTACAAAAGCTTCTCTAGAAAAAGTGATCTTTAAATTTATCCCAGATAGCAATGTTCGAGCGTTACAACTTAAATCCGGAGAAGTCGATATCGCTTTACTGGATCCTACACAAATTGCCGAGCTATCGCAAGTTGAGCATTTAAAAATGTATGAAGTAGATTCAGCGGATTACCGTGGAATTTTATTTAATATGCAATCAGAGCTTTGGAAAGATGTAAATATCCGAAAGGCTATTAGTTATGCGACAGATCGCGCAGGAATTGTAAAGGGTATTTTACAAGGTTTTGGTACAGAGGCATATTCGCCACTACAAAAGCATGCATTCGCCAATGAAAATATTGAGCAATATGCATACAATTTAGACAAAGCAATTGATTTACTTGAACAATCAGGTTGGAATTTAAATAATGATGGTTTCCGCTATAAAGATGGTCAAAAGCTTGGTTTTACCATTACCGTGCCTGTAACAGATAGTGTACGTGTCAATATGGCTAACTATGTTGCCGAGAGTTATAAAGCAGTAGGTGCTGATGTTGAAGTAGCTGCATTAGATTGGAGTAATATTGTGATTGAGGAAACAGATACGTTTATGGTTGGTTGGGGCAGTCCATATGATGCAGACCATCATATGTATAGCTTGTTTCATACCAATCAATCAAGCTTAACCAGTGCTGGCTACAATTATGGGAGCTATTCAAACGCAAAAGTGGATGCGCTATTAGAACAGGGTCGTGTAACGGTTGACCCTACTGAACGCAAAGCCATTTATATGGATTTACAAGAGGAATTAGCAGAAGATCCACCGTTTGCTTATTTTGCATATGTTGATGCAGTGTATGGTATCAATAAAAATATTAGTGGCGTGAAAGAACGTATATTGGGCCATCATGGCGCAGGCTTCTTATGGAATGTCGAGGAGTGGAAATGGCATGATCGCTAAGTGGATTGGGAAGCGTGTGATAATGGGGACAATTGTCCTCATTGTCGTGAGCTTCCTATCTTTTTTCATCTTGCATGCTGCGCCAGGAGATCCAGCTGCGGCTTACTATGGTGGAAATTTACAAACTTTAACGACTGCTGAAAAGGAAAGAATTGCACAAGCTTTCGGTTTAGATAAACCTGTGCTGGCTCAATACGCTATTTGGCTCAGAGAGGCTATCACAGGAAATTTAGGTTATTCTGCAAAAGAAGGAAGAGCGGTTTCAACCATTTTACTCGAGAAGTTGCCAAATACGTTACAGCTTGTTGGCATCACTTTAATGATATTAGCAATCATATCTACGTGGTTTGGTTTATTGGCTGGGATGAAAGAAGGTTCTCTACTAAATCGAGGATTGTCTATTTTTAGTATTGCTAGCTCGGCTGTTCCTTCATTTTGGTTAGGCATATTATTAATGATGATCTTTTCAGTGCAGTTAGGTTGGTTCCCCTCATCCGGCATGAGTGATGTACGAGGGGGAGGGGGTATTGCCGATAGATTACACCATATCATCCTACCAGTAACAGTTCTTGTACTTTCTCATGTCGGCATATTCGCGCGATTTTTACAGGACTGCGTTAAGAGTGAAAGTAAGAGCTATTATGTTCAGGTTGCTCGTGCTAATGGTGTTGCAGAACAAGAAATTAGAAAAAATATTTTGCGTAATGCATTTATCCCATATGTAAATTATGTAGGGGTTACGATTCCGTCATTTTTTGGCGGTTCAATCGTTGTAGAGTCACTATTTGGCTGGTCTGGTTTAGGACAGCTACTCGTCAAATCGGTGATGGTGAAAGATTTCCCATTATTAATGGGTGGAGTGCTAATTATCGGTGTGGTCGTTGTTGTTAGCCTTTTTATTATTGATGTCTTAATGGTTGTTATTAATCCTAAGTTAAGAAGGGGTGTGCTGCGCTGTTGAAATCGCGAAAAATGCTCTTTTTCTGGCTTATAATACTTGCTATTATTTTTGTTTCGACTGCTTTTTCATCATTTTTAGCGCCATACGAGCCAAATTCGATGGATATGAATAGTATTTATGCAGCCCCAAGTGGTGATCATTTGCTAGGTACGGATCAGCTAGGTCGTGATGTACTTTCGCGCTTACTTGTAGGAGGGAAAGTGACCCTTTTGATAGCGGTAGTATCTGTTGTGATTTCCACCATCATTGGGTTTATATTTGGCGGAATTAGTGGATATTTCGGGGGAGTGCTAGACATAGTCATGATGCGATTACTAGAAGCATTTTTAACCATCCCATCACTTGTCATCGTGCTTGCGTTTCAAGCTATCATGCGAGGGAGTGTGTGGAATATGGCAGTCATTATGGGCTTGACAGGATGGTTTGTCACGGCACGTATTGTTCGCTCTGAATTTATGCGACTAAAGGATTCAGAATTTGTCCACATGGCTGTGATGTTCCGTACACCTATGTGGAAAATATTGTTCGGCCATTTGTTGCGCAATAGTTTCCCGGCTATTTTTGTCGTGACGTTATTTAACTTTGCTGGTGCTATTTTCACGGAAGTATCGCTTAGTTTTTTAGGAATCGGAGTGCCTCCAGCAACGCCGTCTTGGGGGACCATGTTATATTCAGCCCAAACAGATTTACTTGTTGGTGCATGGTGGATTGGACTATTTCCGGGGCTTATAATTTTCTTCACAATCTTATGTCTTCAATTTATCGGGGAGGCATTGAAGAAGCAAGGAGGTGAGCGCGCACATGCTTAGCATAGAGCAATTATCCGTTGAAATGAATGGTAGACAACTTATTCATAATGTAACGTTTCCGGTACCTAAAGGGCATATTACTTCGATTATTGGTGAGAGTGGTAGCGGCAAAAGTATGACGGTATCTGCCATCCTCGGTTTATTACCTGTGCACGCACAGGTGTGGGGAGATATTTTATTTAATGACAAGAATTTAGTGGAAATGTCCCCAAAAGAAAGAGTGGAGCTGCGCAAAAAGCATTTCTTTACGGTCTTTCAAGATGCTGCAAATAGCTTTTCCCCCTCTACAAAAATGAAGCACCAATTATTTATCTTTACAGGGCATAAACAAGGACATTCGAAAATGGAATTTTATCAAAAAATGCGTGTGATTTTACAGGATTTAGATTTAACGGATGACATTATGGAACGCTATCCCTTCGAGCTCTCGGGTGGCATGCTGCAGCGTTGTATGCTTGCTTGTGCATTATATACTGAGCCCACTTTATTAATTGCTGATGAACCAACATCTGCCCTTGATATGCTCATTCAAAAGGATTTTATAGATTTGCTGAAAAAACTCAATGACGAAAAAGGGACTACTATATTACTCATCACACACGATTTGGACATCGCTGCTTCGGTCGCGCATGCAGTAGTGGTCATGAAAAAAGGTGAGGTCGTTGAAACGGGTCAGGTAAGCGATGTATTTGATAAGCCGCAACATCCATATACAAAGTTACTGTTAGAAAATCATTTTTAGGGGGAAATGTCATTGTTGCTGCAAGTTGAAAATGTTAGTAAAAGCTTTCATAAGGGGCAGCAAGTACTACAGCACGTGAACGTTTATGTTGGACATGGTGAAATCGTTGGACTGGTTGGTGAAAGTGGAAGCGGGAAAAGTACACTTGCTAAAATCATAATGCAGTTGGAAAGGGCCAACCAAGGTCACATTTATTTTAATGACGTGGAGATTACAAAGAAAAATTGTTCGTCATTTTATGAACACTGTCAGTTGATCTTCCAAAACGCGACTGCCGCTTTAAACCCAATGTGGACTGTAAAAGAATCCTTATTGGAGCCATTACAGTATAAAAAAACAGTGACCAACAACGATTTGCATGCCATGCTCGATAAGGTAAAGCTACCAGTCGCTGTGTTAAATTGTTTGCCAAATGAGCTAAGTGGTGGAGAAAGGCAAAGAGTTAATTTGTTAAGATCCCTGTTAGTAGAGCCCAAATTGTTAGTGTGCGACGAAATTGTTTCCAGCTTAGACCGATTAACGCAACGGGAAATCATTGATTTATTAATCACACTAAATAAAGAACAGCACATGGCTATTTTATTTATTTCCCATGATTTAAAGGCTGTTTCCTATTTATGCGAACGCTTGTATGTCATGAAGGATGGAAAAATAGTCGATGAAGGTAAAAAAGAGCATGGTGTTTTTCAATTGACCAACAGCTATGCCCAAAAGCTGTTTCAAGCGATGGGATGATAGATTTTTGCAGGGGACAGGCTATGTTGGACAAAGCGTTCTTCCTTAAAGAGTAGTTACTTCATGTTTATATCCACTTTAGTTAAATTATTGTATAGCGCATTAAACAATCAACGATTAGCTTCGATAGCTTGACCGTTTTTGCATCTACAAAAGGCTAAATTAATGGAGTAGCTTTAGTTCGCCAAGGTATTGACGTTATAATTGAATGGGGTGATAGCGTTTGAAAAGCGTAAACATACAACTTGACCACAATAACTCGATTGAAATAACGCAGATAGATGATACTTTATTCGAAGTTCGTCTTAGTATGGATGGAAGTATTAGTATGTACTATATGACGCGGGCTCAACTAGAAAACCTTGAACAGCTAGGTGTTGATAGTCGTATTGAGATGATTCGCGCTGGGTTACTTCATGAATAATTGATTGCAGCTGAACAAAATTAATGCGAGGTGTTCCTTGATGACAAATAATAGAATGAATCCGAAAGTTGATGAATTTATAAGTCAAGCAAAAAAGTGGAGGGAAGAATTTGCGACGTTGAGAGATATCGTTCTAGCGTGTGAGCTGACCGAAGAAATAAAGTGGAAACATCCTTGTTACATGTTTGACAATAAAAACATAGTTCTAATACATGGATTTAAAGACTATTGTGCACTTTTGTTTCATAAAGGTGCCTTGTTAAAGAATTCCCATGGCATTCTCATTCAACAAACAGAAAATGTACAGGCGGCACGCCAAATTCGGTTTACCAATGTGCGGGAAATCGTTGAAATGGAAGCCATCTTGAAAGACTATATTCTTGAAGCCATTGAAGTAGAAAAGGCCGGTTTGGAAGTGAATTATAAACAGAATACCGAAATTATCTTTCCTGAAGAGCTTCAAAATAAATTCAATGAGTTCCCTGCACTGGAAACAGCCTTTGAAGCATTGACACCGGGTCGGCAAAGGGCATACATTCTTTATTTTTCTCAACCCAAACAATCCAAAACTCGAGTGGCAAGGGTTGAAAAATATATGCAGCAAATTCTCGATGGAAAGGGATTAAATGATTAGTTCATTTGATAGAAAATATCATTAATCAAACTAGAGGATATTTTTTTTTGCTGCAAAGCTATTTTTTTAACGAACTGGGGCAATGTTAACTCTACACTCTACGACACAAAAAATTGGAATATTTTGTGATAATTGACATTAGAAATACACTTCTTTACAATTAATATTAGTAATCTATAAGGAATGTGACTTAGTCCATTTTCTTTCACAACTGAATAGCGTGTAGTAATAGGTGTAAATTGAAAATCAATTTACTAAAAGGGAAGTCGGTGTAAGTCCGACACTGTCCCGCAACTGTAAATGTGAGCGTCTTTTTTAAATACCACTGTCTATAGACGGGAAGGGGAAAGATGCGTTGACCATAAGTCAGGAGACCTGCCTATTACGAGTACACACCAAAACCCTACGAGGAATAGGAGGTGGCATGTTGACAAAACAGAATGTTCTGTTCGTCACAGTACGTCAAACGCCCATAGTAAAAGAAAGTATTCGGTATCGAACCGATTCTTTTCTATATGGGCGATGTTTGATGCTGCGTGATGAATGATATGTATAAGGTGTTAAAGCCATTGCGACGGATTTCCTCTTAAATTAAGAAGAAATTCGTTTTTTTAGTGGTCGTATACCTGTCGTTTTGAAAATATGTACGAAAAGAGGAATGCACGTATGACGAATATTCATGTATGTACAGCACAGGAAAAGCAGCAATCAACGATGAAAATTTGTAAGCATCCACGCACAGAAGTAGGAAAGCAGACGAAGACAAGAATCGTTATCGAATCACTTGTCGATCAGTTTTTAGCAACAGGACTTATTCGCAACGAACAACTGTTTGATCGAATTTTATATAACAAAGAAATTATTTGGATTCAAAATGAAGACTATGATGGACATCTATTTGCCAAGGCGAGTGTGGCAGATGAGTTAAAAACAAGAAAGAATGGCTTTATGATGTATATGCCGACCAATCCAATTGTTTATGAAGTGAACGGAGAAGCATATCATTTAATTACACGTATCGATTCGGTTCGTGCAAAACCAAATTTAGAAAGGCTTCACTTGAACCCGAAGCCCATTTTAAGCGCGGCACGTGTAAATGATCTACTGTGCTCGATGGTCATGCGTTTTTATGAGACGTATTTGGCAGATTTAGCGTTAGTCGTTGCGACAAAAAGAGAGTCTACTAAATTAACGAATCTAAAAAAATACGTAGAGCACGAATATGCGCAATTTATGCAAGCTGTAAAAGCACTGAATGATTACCATTTAAATTGGCACCCGCGTGGCAATGGCCATGAATTATTGCTCCAAACTATCGATAATTTACAATTATTAAAGAGTAAGCCTGGTACAGTGCTCATTGATTTTTCGAATAATCATGGGTATGTCATTGTGGAACCTGCGTATGTACTC
The DNA here is from genome assembly GCF_003049605.2 of Lysinibacillus parviboronicapiens. Lineage (NCBI taxonomy): Bacteria > Bacillati > Bacillota > Bacilli > Caryophanales > Bacillaceae > Lysinibacillus > Lysinibacillus parviboronicapiens. The sequence continues at coordinate 2,668,816 of NZ_CP073713.1, read as the reverse complement.
GTTGAACAGTCAACGAGTACAGCGCATGCTTTATAATCGCCAGTCCTCCATTTATTGTGGAGGACTTATTTTTGTAGAAAATTTAAAAAGCTTTATAATCCGCTGAATTGTTTATAAAAAAGTTTATTAGAATCATTGTAGCTATTGGCATACCGGGGCATGAAGCCTTTTTATTGAGGTTTCACTTTATTTTATGCAATGCATGGCAGCTTGTGCTTCCTGCCAGGGAACAGAGTAGCCTTTCCCTTTAGCGCAAAATATACTAGAGGATGTATATTCAGGATCGGCCTGTTTATCGTAGCCGATTTGAGTAATAATTTCCGCTGTATTATGGCAAACATCATAGCCATCAAATTGTAGCGACAATGAGCCTTTGCCATTTGTATACGCAGCAAAGACTGTACTATAGCCCATAAATGTAGCAACAGGTGCACGCCCTGTTAAAATTACCTGTTGTTCAGTCAAAATTGGTGCATCGAATGTGCCGGCAGCTTGTTGAATATCGGTCATCATACGGCCAATAAAATCGTTAGGCGCCTTTAGCTTGAAGCGGTAATAGGGTTCAAGTAATAGATTTTCAGCTTGTTCAAGGCCTTGACGCAGTGCGCGGAATGTCGCTTCTCGGAAATCGCCGCCATCGGTATGCTTAATATGGGCTCTTCCTGTTAGAAGGGTGAACTGAATATCTGTGACAGGGAAGCCTGTTAAAAGTCCATGATGTTCACGCTCGAATAGGTGCTTTTCAATAAGTCGTTGATGACCGACAGATAAATCATCAGCGTGACAAGCATTGACAAACGTATTGCCAACTCCGCGTGTAGTTGGTGCCATACGTAAATGCACCTCAGCATAATGCTTTAAAGGTTCAAAATGACCATAGCCAGTTACTGTTGATGCAATTGTTTCCATGTATAAAATTTGTGGTTCACCAAATGTAATTGTCAGTGAAAAGCGATCTTTTAGCACTTCACTCAAAACCTCAAGCTGAATAACGCCCATTATATGTACGTGTATTTTCTGAAATTTCTCGTGCCATACAACACGTAACGAGGGCTCCTCCGCTTCAAGTAAACGGAAGATTTTCAGCACTTCCTTAATATGTTGCTGTCCTACATATTGCACCTTCGCTTGTAATGTTGGTATGAGTTCATATGGTTGGGGTCTTAACGAACTGCCCAGTATATCCCCAACATTTGCCTGATTAAGCCCCTTTACTGCAAATATTTCCCCAGCACTTACTACTTGCACCGTTTCAAAGCGATGTCCATTATATAAGCGTATTTCCGTCACTTTTTCAGACGCCTCACCAAATGTAAATTCGTCACGCACATGCAGCGTGCCTTGTATTGCTTTCATAAATGTTAAGCGCTGTTGCCCGTCATGACGAATTTTAAAGACCTCTCCTTGAAACGCCTCCTCTTTTTTATAATAAGTTTCAGTCAGGAGGGAAAGTTGCATCAAAAATTCCTTGATGCCAATATCTTTTAAGGCGGACCCGCTAAAGCATGGGAAGGCTAACTCTTCCTGAATCATTGTTTGCAATCGAGTTAGACAAGTGTGGTTTTCCAGCGTTTCAGCAAGGAAAGCATCGAGTAACTGTTCATCGCGTTCAGCGAGCCATTCCTTAACAGGAGTTGATATAGTATCTATGTGAAGCGGTTGCTCTATTAACAAAACGTCAGTAGAGCATTCTTTTTGAAGTTGCGCCATGACTGCTTCGATGTCGGCACCATCACGATCAATTTTATTGATAAAGAACATAGTTGGTACATGGTATTGGCGTAGTAACTGCCACACTGTTTCAGTATGGCCCTGAACCCCCTCGACAGCACTAACGACAATAATGGCATAGTCCATGACTCGAATCGCACGTTCCATTTCAGGGGAGAAATCAACATGCCCGGGTGTATCGATAAGTGTGTATGTATCTTGGCCAATTTGCATGCGGGCTTGTTCAGCAAATATAGTAATGCCCCGAGCACGTTCAATCGCATGATTATCTAAAAAAGTATCCTGGTGATCGACACGTCCACGAGCTTGAATGCTATTTGTATGATAAAGTAACTGCTCCGAGAATGTCGTTTTCCCTGCATCCACATGAGCTAGTACGCCAATTGTTTTGTACATAAAAATCCTCATTTCATCGTTCATTTCTCTTTATTGTAACAGAATTAATATAAAAAGATTTCATGTAAAATAGTTAGTGTTTATGTTTGAATAGTGCTAGATTATTAACTATTTTTATTATTGGCTATTTTTGTGTGATTGCTATCAAAATTCACTTCTGCTAGTCTTTCAAGTAGAATAAAATAAAAAATATATATTGGTGCAAATGGCTTAAGTCATTTGCTTAAAAGGGAAATCGGTGCAAATCCGATGCTGTCCCGCAACTGTAAATGGGGAGTCTAGACAACATGCCACTGTAGGAAACTATGGGAAGGTGTATAGATGATGAGCCTAAGCCAGGATACCTGCCAATATGTACAAAATTTACATAGGACCACGAGGATGGTTGTAGTGATTGGTTGAAGAACCTTGGTTAATTCACTATGATATCCTCTTGGAAACAAGAGGGTTTTTTTATATTCTTTTATCTAAATTGCCTTCCAACATGCGCAGGACACTAAATAGCCAAGAAGTCCCTGATTTCTTACTATAACAAATGACACACAAAGGAGAAAACTAAACATGAACAAGTGGAAAGGCATATGGCTTATTTTTACAATTGCGTTGTTAAGCATTTTGGGTGCTTGCAGCAGTAAAGATCAACAAGAATCGGCTGCGCAAAGTGAAAAGGTAGTACCAGCACAAGCCGAGATTACGGAAATTACGATTGACAATAATGATACGACGCAAGTTTATACGGAAGCACCTAAAAAGGCGATTACTTTAAATCAGCATGTCACTGAAATAATGCTGGCTCTAGGCCTAGAAGATTCAATGGTAGGTACAGCTTATTTAGATGATAAAATTTATGAACCGTTACAAGCTGCATATGATAAGGTACCAGTACTAGCAGAACAATATCCGTCAAAAGAACAAGTAATTGATACAGAAGCCGATTTTTTATATGCAGGATGGAAAAGCGGTTTTGGAGAGAAAGGTGTTGGAACACCAGAAGAATTAGAGACACTTGGTATTCATACATATTTACATACCTCCTCAAGTATAACGAATCCAACACTGGACGATATTTTTACCGATATTCGTAATATCGCATCCATTTTTCGAGTAGTGGATCGTGGGGAAGCTTTAATTGCGCAAATGACGAAAGAGGTAAAGTCTGTACGAGAAAAATTACCACAGGATCAGGAAGCGCTACGTGTCCTTGTTTATGATAGTGGAGAAAAGGAAGTCTTTACAGCTGCACAAAACTTTATGAATGAGCTTGTTACAGTTGCTGGTGGTCAGAATATCTTTGGCGATGTGGCATCCGGTTGGACAACTGTATCAAAAGAAGATGCAGTAGAACGTAATCCTGAAGTCATTGTTGTTATTGATTACGGTGCTACAACAGCCGAGGAGAAAATCAACTTCCTAAAAAATGATCCAGCGTTAAAAGAAACAGCCGCTGTAAGGAATGCGCGTTTTGTAATTTTACCGCTATCGGCAGCATCAGAAGGGGTACGTGCTGCAGAAGCGATTCATATTTTAGCGCAAGGGTTCTATCCAGAGAATTTCTAACTCTTGTGCATCATATACACGTAAATGAAAATGTAAATCTAAAGTAATTCGTAATAACAAAGGGCTAGCAATTTGCTAGCTCTTTTTCAAAGGGGAAGAGATTAGTGAACGCATTTCGTAATAATATTCCTGAAAAAACATTTGCAACACTCAATGAGAACGGGGAATTTACACGTCTAGCCGTAAGTCCTGGTATTATTAATAAGCACTATACACCAGCGCAATTTCAAAAAATTGCAGAAGTTGTTGGTGAGCATGGAACCATTAAATATTCAGCCTCGTACAGTATCCTTTTGTCCGTACCTAGCAATGGAGTAGAGCAGGCAATAAAGTCATTACAAGAAGTTGGCTTGTATATTGCAAAACAAGGTTCGGTAGTTGCGATGAAGGCCTGTGATTTTTGTGATGGTGATAAAATGGAGGCTGCTGCAACTACGGAACAATTATACAATGCATTGGAAGGTATAGACGTTCCTAAAAGAATACGCTTAAATGTAAATGGTTGTGCATCTGCTTGCTATAATGCGTTTTATGACGATATTGGAGTCGTTTATCAGAAGGACAGTTTTGACATCTATTTAGGTGCAGTACCAATGGGTGCTCATGCACAGGCGGGTGCATTATTTGCTAAACGAGTACCGATGCAACATATAACAGGCTTTCTACATCAAATTATTACTTTGTATAAAGAACATGGACGCCAGGAAGAACCGTTTTTTAAATTTTACCGTAGAACAAAAACCGCTGTATTTTGGCAAGCACTAAAAAACGAGTGACTCAAAAGAGCCACCCGTTTTTTTAAGTAAGTTTTTGAATAAATACAACCTTTAAATAATTGAACTCAGGAAATTCACGTGGTACGCGGAAATCCTTTGGTAGGCCGAATTCTTCCACAATTTTATAGCGAGTATTTGTTTCTTTGAAAGCTAGGTCAATAAAGCCTTTAAATTTTTTCATGCCAAAGCTTGCATTATTCGTTGATGCGACAATGATACCATTTTTCTCTGTAATAGCGATGGCATCCATTAGTAATTTAGGATAGTCTTTGGCAGTTGAAAAGGTTATTTGTTTCGTACGTGCAAAGCTAGGTGGATCTAAAACAACAAGATCAAATTTTAAATGATGGCGCTGTGCATATTTAAAATATTGAAATACATCCATCACTTTAATGTCTTGTGCCTCGTAGTCAATGTTATTGACACTAAATTGCTCTATTGTTTTCGCTACACTACGTTTGGCTACGTCTACACTAGTTGTTTTCATTGCTCCTCCAAGAGCCGCTGCAACTGAGAATGCCCCTGTATATGAGAATGTATTCAACATACTTTTATGTTGAGAATAACGCTCACGAATAGTAAGTCGCACTTCACGTTGATCGAGGAAAATACCTGTCATTGCACCATCATTTAAATTAACAGCGTAATTCATGCCGTTTTCCTTCACAATGATTGGAAACTCGCCAGGCGTACCCATCACGAAATCGTCCTGTTCCATATATTGCCCTTTACTATCAAAACGCTTTTTCTCATATACGGCTTTATAGTTTACTGTCTCTGTAAGTGCCTCGTAGACCGCTTCTTTAAATGAATAGATGCCTGCACTGTACCAACTCACCAGATAATAGCCATCAAAAAAGTCAATTGTTAGTCCACCAATACCATCACCTTCACCATTAAAGACCCTGAAGGCAGTAGTATTTCCATTATTAAAGAAAGCTTCACGATTTTGAATGGCTTTTTTAATTTTTTTGACAAAAAACGCTATATCTATTTCTTCATTAGCGTCAGGCGTTAATATCCAGCCGATACCTTTATTTTGTATACCATAATAGCCTGTACCAATAAAACGGTTATGGATATCAGTGATTCGCAATAGGGCTCCTTCTTCTTGAGGAAGTTTACGTACGTCAACCGCTTCTTTTGAAATAAGCGGATAGCCTTTTTTTAATGGTCCAGCAAATTGATTGTTAATTTGTAATGCAATAGTTTGTGTCATGTTGTCATCCTTTAAAAACATTTTGCTCTATTATCTCATTGTTTGGTAGTGTTAGACAAACTTATTTCATAAATGCAGCGATTTTTTCAACAGTATCAATAGTAGCTACTTCGAAAAACTCCATTTTGCTGAAGTAACTATGGATCAGTCCAGCCATTTTTACATGTTTGACAATTACACCCGCAGCGGCTAATTTTTGTGCATAGGCAAGGCCTTCATCAAAGAGTACATCTGCTTCTGCCGCTATGATGATTGTCTTAGGTAAGACGCTCACATCTTCAAGAAGCAGTGGAGATACAAGTGGATTTGTATAGTTATCAACCTCTGTATAATGACTAGCAAACCATTTCATTCCTAATTTGTCTAAGCCAAAGTGTTCACCAAAAGTAGCGTAAGAAGTAGTAGTAAAATCAATATTTGTGACTGGATAAATAAGTGCCTGGGCTGAAATTTTGGGTCCATTTAAGACGGCAGCTAAATAGGCGACAACCGTTGCTAAGTTACCACCAGCGCTATCTCCTGCAACTGTCATACGCGATGCATCCCCACCAAAAGTTACTATGTGTTCATATACCCAAAGTAAGCCATCATAAGCATCAAGCAGTGGTGTTGGAAAGGAATTTTCAGGGGCTAAACGGTAATCTACTGATACGACGATTGCTTGTGCTTTTTCAGCGAGTAATTGGCAACCTGCATCAGCGGACTCTAAATCACCAAATACCCAGCCTCCACCGTGGTAATACACAATAACGGGTAATAATTTGCCAACAACAGGTGTATAAATACGTACATTAATTTCTGCTCCATCACGCACCGTTATTCGTTTATCGATAATCGAAGCAAGTTGTGGGACGCGAGTAGATTGCCATTTGGGGACAGCTCGAATAGCTCTTGCTTGTTGGGGCGTTATTTCATAATAATGCTTACCCGAATCAGTTGCATTGATATAGCTTACAGCTTCATTCGTTAACCATGTCATGCTTATCAGTCCTTTATCTTTACGTTTGTTAATCCTATTATAAACTATTCTTATAATTTTACTAGGATTTAATAACGAAAAAGAAAATAAATTTATTATTGAGCTGAAATAGTGCGGTTGTATAGCAAAAATATGTTTATAATATAATGAACTAGTTTACTAGGAGGGAACAAAATGATTTCTTTAATTGTAGCACATGATGAAAAGTACGTAATTGGTTACGAAAATGGTATGCCGTGGCATCTCCCAGGCGATTTACAATACTTTAAGGAAAAAACAATGGGCAAGCCTATGATCATGGGACGCAAAACGTTTGAATCCATAGGCAGACCGCTTCCGGGGCGTCGCAATATTGTCATCAGCCGTGACGAAAGTTATCATGCTGACGGTATTGAAACAGTAACAAGTTTACAGGCAGCTATCGATCTTGCAGGGGATGTACCAGAAATTATGATCATTGGTGGCGAACAAATTTTCCGCTTATCAATGCCAATAACAGATCGAATATACGTCACAAAAATTAATCATACGTTTAATGGGGATACATACTTCCCGAAATATGAAGAGGACTTTATGGAAGTTTCGTCACAACAACCGGAGACAGCACCAGAAGGATACACATTTCAATATCAGATTTTTGAACGAAAAGCTCAAATTCATTAATCATTCGTATACAGTGCTAGTCAGTCATAATCAAGGTGGGGCTGTCTAAATGTCCTTTAAAACAATAAAATATGACCTTTGTACCCGCTTCGCTTTCCCACAAGCAATGCATGAGCCACTAACGCTCCCTGCTGGTCTCATGCTCTTGCCTTTTCCTACTCCTGTACTACGTTTCAATCACGTTTTCGTTGCAAATACGATTCGCAGGGGTCTACGCGGATTTTTACGTTTACATCCAAAAAACTGCCTACTTGGATACAGCTAAGCAAGTTGTTTTTACTTTTGGGACAGCCCATTTTACTATAGGTAAAAATAGATACAGGCATACATGGAACCACAACCTGCTAAAACAAAAAGGTGCCAGATCGTATGGTTGTAGGGAAGGGAGCGCCATGCGTAAAAAATAGCACCAACTGTATAAAAAAGACCACCAGCTAATAATAGGGAGAAGCCATGATTCCCTAAGTACAAATAAAGGGGCTTTATGGCAAATATAATGAGCCAGCCCATACCGATGTAAAACAGTAGAGACAAAATTTCAAAGCGATTGATAAAAAAGCATTTAAAGAGTACGCCCAGAATGGCAAGTGTCCATATAATACAAAGTAACGTAACGCCTAAGCTGCCACCAATAGCGAGTAATAGAAAAGGTGTATAGGTGCCTGCGATTAAAATATAGATAGAAGAATGGTCGAGGATGGCAAAAAAGTACTTGTATTTTTCAGGCATACTATGGAGTAGAGTCGACATTAAAAATAAGATGATGACGGAAGCACCAAATACACTAAAAGTTACAATATGCATGGCACTGCCATGTTGAACACCTGCTAAAATCAGGACAATGAGGGCAGGAATACTAGCTATAAAACCGACGCCGTGGGTAATAGCGTTCCAGAGCTCTTCTTTCCACGTTTTATAGTCAAATGAATTCATCATTGTGAACACGTCCTTTCGTTACTATTACTATACCCCGATAACTTACGTTCGACTATTTACATTTGTCATATCTTTCATGTCAAAAGTGTCATACCGATTTTCTAACTTTTTTAAGGCAATTATTAGACAAATTCAACTAAAAAAAGCTATAGTATCAAAGGTAAAGTCCTCGAAAAAGACTAGGAATTGACATGTCAAATGACAAATGTCATGTTTACATATTGAAACATTAGTCTATATAATAATTTTAATGAAGTAAAAGGATGTGTCAAAGTGGGACGAATTCATATTGTAACGGACTCAACTTGCGATTTAACTAAAGAAGAAGTAGCACAACACGGTATACATATTGTGCCGTTAACGATCCAAATTGATGGGAAAACGTATATAGACGGCGTAAATTTAGAGCCACAACCATTTTTAGGCTTAATGAAGGAAGCCAAAGATTTACCAAAAAGCTCGCAACCTGCACCAGGGAAATTTAAAGAATTATATGATGAACTAGGTAAAGATGGCGATCAAATCATTTCAATTCATATGACAGGTAGCATGAGTGGTACTGTAGAGTCTGCTCGACAAGCTGCTCAAATGACAGATGCAAATGTCACAGTTATCGATTCACGCTTTATCGCAATTGGACTTGCCATTCAATTAAGAGAAGCGATAAAAATGCGCGATGCGGGAGCTACAGTTGAACAAATCGTCGCACGCCTTGACCAAGTACGAGACAATACTCATTTATATGTAATTGTTGATACGCTCGAAAATCTTATTAAAGGTGGACGTATCGGTAAAGGAACAGGCTTTATTGGTTCGCTGCTCAATATTAAAGTTATTGCGAACTTAGAAGGTGGGGCCTATAACCCTGTGTCAAAAGTACGTAGTCATAAACAAGTAGTGAATTTCTTATTTAAGCAATTCCAAGCAGATACAGCTGGTAAAACCGTGAAGGCGGTTGGGATTTCCCATGCTGATGGTTTGACAACTATGGGTGGACCATTAAAAGAATTAATAGAAAGCACAGGTTTTGATGAAGTAGAAATTGCTTTTACATCACCAATTATTTCTACACATACTGGTCCAGGTGCGATTGGATTTATTTATTTTTCAGAATAATAGTCAAGAGCTGCTACATAAATAATTGTAGTGGCTTTTTATTTACTTTCAAGAAGTATGCCAATGCCTACAGAAATATGGAGAGGGCGTCATAGTAGTTATAGGGAGAATACGAAATTTATGCGGTGATGACAGTCTGTTATCTGAGGCAAATGTTTTAAAAGACGAATAAGCAAAAACTTGGAGTTCTAAAATGGAAGATAAGGGGAAAAATGCGGTTTTAGTGGGATGAAACAGATGAAATTATTTCTAAAGCGAAGCATAGTCGCTTTTCATTGCAGCGTGAACTATCTATAATAGTAGTAACAGTAAAAGATGGAAGGTGGTCAAATGGACATCTGGCGAGTAATTTTGTCATGTTTGATCGTCTTAGTACTAAGTGGTTGTGCTATTTCAATAGATGAACCGAATCCGCAGACTGAACCAGTAGGTGATCAGGCAGCGACGGAGCAAGATATGAGACAGGATGAGCAACAAACAGAAGACGAGGCTGAACCCTCTAGCAATATGTTGACGCAAATTTTTGAACATTTTTTTGAACCTTCACCAGAGGATTTACGGCAAATTGATGATGAAAATGCAAAGCAACTACATTACTTGGCACTAGGTGATTCTTTAACAGATGGTGTTGGTGATGAGTATAGTCAAGACGGTTATGTTGGAAGATTAGCAGATTCCTTACTCACTTGGCCTTCGATTTCAGAAGTTGAAGTTGATAATCGAGGAAAAAGGGGAAGACGTAGTGATCAGCTATTAAAATTAGTGAAAAAAGGGCATTATGATGAAGAGTTGCAACAAGCACAACTCATTTCACTGACAATGGGTGGCAATGATGTAATGAAGGTTGTCAAACAGGATCTATTTAATTTAAAACGAGATGCGTTTGATGCTGAATTACAGGCCTATGAAAAACGTTATAGTAAAATTATTGATGGTATTCGTGCAAAAAACCCAACAGTACCTTTACTACTTGTTGGCTTTTATAATCCATTCTCTATTGTCACAAATGAGGCCAATGAGTTTGATACAATTATTACGGAGTGGAATAACGTAATTGAAAGGGTAGCTAGTAAGGATTCAAATGCATGCTATGTATCAGTGGAAGATTTGTTCGATTCGAACGAAGAACTTGTATATCATACGGATTTCTTTCATCCGAACGCAAAAGGTTATGAAAAAATGAAAGAGCGAATTTTAGAAGCAATGGGGCAATGCAAAATGGAAAAGAAAATTAACAAGGAAATAGGCTTCGAGGAGTGACAAAATGAATAAATGGAAATTCGCATTTTTCGCGTTAGCGGGAACGGTACTTTTTGCGATCCTCCTCGTCGTTTATTTAGCTACGAAACCAGTAGATGGAGTAAATTTAGCGAAGAGTTCAGAAAGTGAAGAAATAAAAGGGAATGTACTAGTCGTTCAAACCACAACCAAAGAATTTGAGTCTATATCGAAGAAGTATTTAAAAGATACGGCTAAGGGTTCACCGTTACCAATTGATTTCACAATTGGCGATGACATTCAACTAAAGAGTAAATTGACTGTATTTTATACAGAAATCCCAATTACGATGAATTTTGAGCCGATTGTGGATGAGAAAGGCAATATTATATTAAAGCAAACAGAGATGAATGTCGGCCTATTGAATATTCCACCGGAGACGACGATGAAAATTATGCGTGATTCGGTGGAATTCCCTTCATGGATAACAGTGAATCCAAATAAAGCGGAAATTTACATTGATTTATCACGTGTAAATATTGCTACTGGATCACGTGTTCGCGCAAAGGAATTAGACTTACCAAACGATAAGATTTTACTGGAAATTATCGTTCCTGGTCAATAAGGAGTGAAAACAATGGCAATGCAATATGCAACGTTTGCGGGTGGCTGTTTTTGGTGCATGGTCAAGCCATTCGATGAGACACCAGGTATAGAATCCGTGATTTCTGGCTACACAGGGGGACATGTTGAAAACCCAACATATGAACAAGTGTGCTCTGAAACAACAGGTCATCTAGAAGCTGTTCAGATTATGTTCGATGATGAGCTTTATTCGTACGAGCAACTACTGTCAACATTTTGGACTTTAATCGACCCTACAGATGCTGGGGGGCAATTTTATGATCGTGGAGAGTCTTACACAACGGCGATTTTTTATCATGATGAAGAACAACGTGAATTGGCAGAACGCTCAAAGGCTGATTTAGCAGCATCAGGAAAATTTAATAAACCGATTGCTGTGAGAATTTTACCGGCAAATACATTTTATGCAGCAGAACATTACCATCAATATTATTATAAAAAAAATCCAATGCACTATGAACGTTATGCAGTCGGTTCTGGTCGCAAAGCGTTTCAAGAGCAACACTGGGGGCACAGAAAATGACCAAAGAACAACGTTTAAAAGAACTAACAGATATGCAGTACTATGTGACACAGGAAAATGGGACAGAACCACCGTTTCGCAATGAGTATGATCAGCATTTTGAAGATGGTATTTATGTCGATATTGTTTCGGGCAAGCCATTGTTTAGCTCACTCGATAAGTTCGACGCAGGTTGTGGCTGGCCAGCATTTGCTAAACCGATTGTTAAGGAAGAAGTGACAGAGAAATTTGATACAACACATGGAATGCGTCGTGTAGAAGTGCGTAGTAAAGAGGCTGATTCACATTTAGGACATGTCTTCCCAGATGGCCCAATGGAACTAGGGGGCTTGCGTTATTGCATTAACTCTGCAGCTCTGCGTTTCATCCCTAAAGAGAATCTTGAAAAAGAAGGCTATGCTGAGTATATTTCATTGTTTAAATAATAAAAGCTCCTAGTACTAGGCACTTCAGAATGTAGTCAAACTCAACGAAATTTGAGTTTGGCTACATTTTCTTTTGAGAATAAATAATAAGAAACCATCATTTCCGCTACAGCGCGCGCTTTTCGCGGGCAAGACTTCAGACTCCTTGTTGCTACGCTCCGACCCGAGCGAAAGTTGCGTGTAGCCTAGCGAAATAGCTGATAACCAGAGCGAAAGTTGCTTGTAGCCTAGCGAAACGACAGGAGACCCGAGCGGTATTTGCTTATACCCGAACGAAAACCGTACTAGGTTTTTTTATGAACTTTCTACGACTGTTCTAGAATTACTTAAGGGCAAGTGGAGGTGTGCTTCATATTGGTGGTGTCGATGCTAACCTTGAAATACATTATCAAGGTCTATAAACACTCGGCATACTGCCTAATTCTTGTCGGTGACACAAAAAAGAATGTCCCTGAAAGAGACATTCTTATAGGTGTTACACTTTAAATTCACTCACGACATTACGTAGGCTATCTGCCTGGTGAGCCAGCTCTGCCGCTGCTGCGTTGATTTCTTGCATAGATGCAGAACCCTGTGTTGCGGCAGCAGCTGATGTAACGGTATTACTAGCTGTTTGCTCAGTGAACGCATTCATATGTACAAAATCGCTTGCAACGGCATTACTATAATCAAGTGTTAACGCAATTTTCTCTACCATTTCGGTAATAATTGTCGTTGTTTCTTTGGTATGCGCTAAAATATTCGACAGTGATTGATTTGTTTCATTGGTTACTTCAACTCCTCGAATGACAGAGATAACCCCTTCATGGTTTTGCGAAATAATCGATGTCACTTCATCTTGAATAGACGTTACAATAGAGGTCACTTCTTTCGCAGCTGATTGAGACTGCTCAGCTAACTTCCGAACTTCATCTGCAACAACAGCAAAGCCTCTCCCATGATCACCTGCACGAGCAGCTTCAATTGCTGCATTTAATGCAAGGAGATTAGTTTGCTCGGAAATAGCAGTTATTGTACTGATAATTGATGTAATATCTGTAGATTTGCGACCCAGTGCCTCGACGGTTGTAGTAGTAGATGCCATAGTTTCTTCAATAGACTGCATAACCATAGAGGATTGCTGGACTGAACGACTGCCTTCGTCGGCGGCTTGTTGCATGGCAAGTGAAGCTTGCTGTACCCCAGTCGTTAGCTCAGTTAACTGATGCATAGAATGTTCCAAATCACTCATTTTCTGTTGTGCACTGGTCATACTATGAATCGTATTTTCACTATCACTTGCAATATCTGCTGTCGTATCTGCAATATTTTGAATCGTCCGTGCATTATCCTCTGCCAATGCCATGAGTTCCTGACTACTGCTTGAAACGTGATCAGCAAGCTGACTCACGCGTTTAATGAGGTTTGAAATAGAGATAATTAGTGTATTTGTCGATGCAGCAATGACTGAGAATTCATCATTGTTCCGTACATGGACGCGTCGTGTTAGATCACCACCAGCTTGTGCAATATCTAGAATCGAGTGGTTAATAGCTGATGTATTGTTTTTTAATGATTTAAATAACATATAGCCAAACGTAAGCATCGCAATTAGGCCGACCATCGATATGATAAAAAATGTCATATTTGAAACTTTGATTTGTTGATTGAGTTTACTTAGTTTTGCTTTATTGGATTCATCCATAACAGAGTTGATTGATTCAATATTATTATCAATATGGATTTTCATAGTTTCACCGGTACCGTTCATCATGAGCTTACGAGCTTGTTCGAGTCCAATTTCATCACGCATTGTCATTACTTTTTTAGAGTACTCAAGGTAGTTTTTGTAGTATTGACCGATTGCTTGCATATGGCCCAGTTCGAGTTCACGATCTGCAAATTTTTCTTGTAAAGCGCCAATTTTTTTATTGATAGCATCAATTTTCATATTATAGGAAGTTGAATAACTGCCGTTTCCGGTGATTAAATAGGCTTGTTCAAGATTGGTTAATCTAGCGATTTCATAGGCAAGTTGGTTGACCGTTAGTTGTTCTTGTACATTTTTCTCTGTGAAATCTTTCATTTGTTGTTGCAGATTTGTAATGTTGACGTACGATAATATACCCATTACAGCATTAATAAGGATAAGTAGTGTGAAAATAATCAACACTTTCCCGCGGATTAAATGATAAAAACGTTGTCTTTTTTCTTTAGTAGGAGGGAGATTAGGCCTACTATCCTTTGAATTTGGACTTTTTCTTTTGAAAAAGCCAGATTCAAAGAGAGACGGGCGTTTTTTCGTTGAATTACTTCGATTATTAGAGTTTTGCATCGCCATCACCTTCCTAAATTTGTATAGTCGATTTCAATTTTATCGTATTATGCTAAATATTTCTATTATATTTTCATAAAATTTTCATTTTTCTGATAAAAAAGCAGGTTATCTTTCTGGGAGGATAGTCATAACAAATGAACTTAAAATATTCTATTATACCTAATAGGAAAAAATACTTAAAAGAAAATAAAAATTTTTTATGACGAATTGTAATTTTTTTGATAAACTAGCGAAAAGAAAAATGTGGGATCAGGAGGTCTTTTCGGATATGAAAAAAAGCTTTTATTTATATGTATTAACATTTCGAGGGGGAGATTGGTCAGATAGAAAGGCACGTTTTGCAGAAGAGATGTTTCATGAGCATAATTTTCCAAAGCAAAGTGCGGATTTTGATGAGCTGTCTACATATATCGAAACATATGCAACAGATAATTTAACTACGGAAGTATTTGACGAATTATGGGATTTATATGTGGGTCATGAACAATAAATCGGAATACTTTGATTACTCTTTCTTTTTAAGTTGCTAGACGTCTATCATTGCGTAAATATGAGAAACAAAGTATCATTTAAAGTGATAACTGACAGAAAAGAGGGATTGCAGTATGAGTATTCATATTAATGCAAAAAAAGGCGAAATCGCTGACACAATTTTACTTCCAGGGGATCCGCTGCGTGCAAAATACATCGCAGAAACTTTTTTAGAGGATGTTACTTGTTATAACGAAGTTCGTAATATGTTTGGTTATACAGGTACGTATAAAGGTAAACGTATTTCTGTACAAGGTACTGGTATGGGTGTGCCATCTATTTCGATTTATGCAACTGAGTTAATGCAAGAATATGATGTTCAAAAATTAATTCGCGTAGGTACTTGTGGTGCAATTCAAAAAGACGTAAAAGTTCGCGACGTAATTTTAGCTCAGGCAGCTACATCTGATACGCGTATGAATCAAATCATCTGGGGTGGCGCTATCGATTTTGCACCAATCGCAGATTTTGATTTATTATTAAAAGCGTATAATGCAGGTAAAGAAGCTGGCCTAAAATTACAGGTAGGGAATATCTTCACTGCAGATTTATTCTACTCTGATGAACACCAAAATGAAAAGCTAGCTAAATACGGCGTATTAGCAGTTGAAATGGAATCAGCAGCGCTTTACACGCTAGCGGCGAAGTTTGGCCGTAAAGCACTTTCTGTCTTAACAGTAAGTGACCACATCATTACTGGAGAAGTAACAACTTCAGAAGAACGCCAAACGACGTTCAATGATATGATTGTGGTAGCGTTAGACGCAGCTATTCAAGACTAAGTATATCAAGGGTTTATGAATTGCAATATATTTCAAAATGCCCGAAAGTGCCCAAACTAAAATATAACATTTGAAAAATACTCAATGAGTGACCGAAAATAACGGAGCTTGTTGGGTATTTTTTATTTATAGTATTTCGAACCTAGCTTCTCCCTTCTGCTCTTGAGCTACATGAGAGTACGTATTGTGTATTTCATGAATGATTACGTGTCCAAGCTGTTCTTGAAAGACTTTGATATTTATAATCTTAGAGAGCATGTACGGGGCGAAAGTATGTCGCAAACTATGAAAGGTAATTGAAGGAAGATTGTGTTGTTTAACAATATCGCTCCTTTGTTTACATGCGGTCATGATAGTTAGGGTGACTATTGTCCTTAGAGAACACGAAATAAATGGGCTTCCCTTGTTTATCTAAAATAGGATTAAATTTATCCCCAAGCTTTTTCTAACTTCTTTTTCTTGAGCTCAATGTATTCTTGAAACTCGGTCATAAGATTTTTAGGGGCATGTACGACTCTGTGTAGTAATTTATACGCTTCGTTTTAGCACGCTTAGGTTTGTTCGCCATTGTACATAGGTTCACCTCAAGGCAACCCCATTCAATCGCTTTATTAAACATGGTATTCATTAGTACAAACATTTCTATCAGCGAGCTTGCTTTTGCTTTTTCTGTTCCACGAAAAAAAATTAATTTGTGTTGGTGTTATTTTGTGAAGCAACATATCCCAAGAAATCTAGTAATCCTTGTTATAAGTAGTTTTCATAAGTATTTCGGGATTTTACTTTTAGTTCAACCTCTACATAATCACTCATGAATTGTTCTGAAAAGCTTTTGAATGAGTGTTTCTTTGGTTTGCCGAATACCTGAGATTCTGTACCAAGAGAATTCTCAAATTGGCTGATAGCATTAAAGGTTTAGACTGCAGTTAGCTTAGCCAATGTTACTAATAGATAAGTATAATGAATACCATTTGGTGATGAATTATTTTACTAAGTTTTTAATGATTTACTGATATATGCAAGGTTAGCAGTACACTATTAAGGTTTACTTCAGTAAAATAAGGTATATTATATTTGTTGAATAGATTTCTTTAAAGACAAGAAAAGTAGGTGAATAAAGTGGGGAAATATCAATTGGATACCAAAGGTCAGGTAGCTGTGGCAAAGTATCATGAAAAACACAAGCCAGCTAAATTTGATAAAAAGCAGCAACTTGAAAAAATACGTGCGGAGTATTTGAAAAAGAAGCAAAAACAAACAGATAAATAAAAGGAAGATAAATCTTCGAAATTACAAAAATAGACCAATGGCAAAAGGCTATTTTAGAATTAGTGACTTAATTAACGCGATTTCATTGTTGGGAATAAACCAAAAACGAACAATCGAGGAGGCCACACAAAACTAACAATTACTAAATTTCAATAGAAAGAATATATGTGACAAAAGATAAACGGATAATGAGATAGCGAAAACCTACTATGTTTGTGTATCAACATTAAAGAATTGGAAGCAACGAAAGGATGTTGCTTAGTTGCTAACTTTGAAAGATGAATGTAATGATGGTGAAGGTGTGCAGGCGATGATGATATGGAGCATACGGAAGATCTAATGGAAGCGAATATATTTACGACAAAGAAGCAACGAGAAATTGAATGGGAATATAGGGAAAAGCTTCGAGGTACGGTATGGGTGCTATTTGCATTGCTGGATACACGCATGTGATGAAGCACTTTGAATTCGTGGAAGTGGATTTTCAAGGTTACTCGAAAGATTTTGTGCAGTAAATCAGGTGTGACTGAGTATGCATGTCAGGAAAGAAACAAATAAAAGGGTCTCCAGTGTGGGGGACGACCCTTTGGTCATAATAAGAATGTGTAAGGATGATTGATATTTACACTATTATTATGATAGTTTGCGAAGGGGTTATGGAGATTATTGATTGTGGCCAATAATGAAGGTGTTATTTATGCATGAAACTAGCGCCCACAATAATTAAAAGAATGAATAGGACAACGATTAGAGCGAATGATAAATTATCATGCTTGCCATAGCCCGTACCATAAACTTCATTTCCCATATTAAATTCCCTCCTTTCTATAATTTAGAATATGTAAAGTTATAGAAAGGAGAGATGCTATTCATCTAATCAATCACTTCTTTTGAAAAAATAAATAATCATATTACGTATTTTGAGAAAGAACGTGGTTCGTGTGAAGCTGCATTTAAATTCAATTGAATTAGATATTTATACTCCCTAATTATAAGAATAACTTTATAAATTAGCATTGTATTTCTACCAGCTGCTTCAGTGATGGAATTCACAGATAAAGATAAGTTTATATTTGGAAACTGAGTTATTAGTTTCTCAACTAGATAAAGAGGAATATAAATGAGCATCCTGAATTTAAGGAAGTAAATGTATCATTTACTGATGTTGAATGACAATATTTTGGGGATTTTATTAACACTGCACGAACTACTTTTATGAATTCACAAGTATCAGAACAATTTGTTGTGGCTCCAAGGGTTGCTCCAATTGTATGGTTTGTTAATATTAATGTTGTTTTTATAGGGAATACAAAAGGGTTTGCAACGGTATACAAACCTGATAGTGGGGAAATCGCTATGAAATTTATTAACAGTAATTGGGGATGGTAAGATTTAATTATGGCAACCTTATATGATAGATTATTTGATGCATCAAAGACAAGTTTAGAAGTAGTTAATATAGAGAGTGATACTATTTATGGTAATATTTGGATTAAATTTAATTGTGGCGAACATCATTTAGATTTTAAGTTTTTGGTTTTACGGAGTGACCTTATAATGCTACATACGCTGATATTAAATAATTGGGATGAATTATTGGAAGCGAAAGTATGGGACTCAACGGATCCTTCATTTTCATTTGCTATTTTAGCGAATAATAGCGAGCTAATTGGTGAGCAGATTTATCAATTCCAATTTTGGATTGATGCAGGAGAATTTAACTCTCATAGAGCTACTCGTTCCGGTATTGGTATTACAATTTATCAAGCTAGAAAATCTATTGAAGAATTTGCATTACAGATAAAAAAAGAATTTGATTAGAATTAAAGCGAATGTCCGGTACTCAATTAATATGAACTGAACCCTATAAAGTAGACAGTTTAATAAAAGACCATTCTCTACATTGAACAGCGATTAGATGACTTCGATGCTGCCGGAGTCATTTTTTTAATGTCCATTTCTTTGACGCATTTTTGAAATGCTGGGTGTGTATAATGGAAACCTTGATCTGAATGAATCATCGCTTTGGGAATTGTGCTATAGCAAATGTACTTTTAAAAGGGTACACAAGTACAATAAATTCGAGGCAGTTATGATTGATAGACAAGGGGCTAGAAGATAATTAAAAATCTATCTCTCAGCTCAAAAAATCTCTTTTTTAAAATCAGTAAAAGCACTAGTAAAACGTCCATACATAGAGTTGGTTGCTACATATTCTAGCTGTATAGAGAACATCTCTAATACTAAAAATGAAATGAGGGAATTTTTTTGAGTGATCAATTAGATAATCAGATGCAACCTTTTCTTCCTTGTCCAGTTACATCAACTGAACAAACACCATTATCGAGTGCGAATACGCCAGTAGTCGCTACACCGCTTTCAACGCCAATTGTAAAAATACCTGTAGTACTTTCAGAACCGACACTTCAAATCGTTGTGGAGTCGGATATTACGCTTAGTCCTGCAGCAACTGAAATCAAAAGAGTGAAAAAAAATGTATTCCTAAATCAAGTGAAACTGGTACCGGTTAGATTTACACGTATTGCGGGCACTGACTTTTTTAGGGTAACAAGAGCTAAATTATTCGTAGCGGGCCATATTCGTAAAAATATCGAATATGCTTCAGCTGCATGTAATGGGGCACTTCAAGATAGAATTGCCAATGTTCCATTTTCTGGTTTTGCAGACCTTACTTTCCCACAAGAACCTGGAGGCCCTACGCCAATCCTAGGAATTTCCGAGTTTGCCGAAGTGAACTTCCTTAACGAACATACCCAACTGGATGCTCGATTGGATAAGTTTTTCTTCCAAAACCTCGTAAAATACAATGAACAGCCATTTGGCGAGTTAGTAGCTGCAAACTTCTTTGAACTTGATTTTTCACCAACTATGGCAAGACCTGAAGGTACTTTTAGCAAATTGCGTGAAAAAATTGTACTGGAACTTACTGTAAAAGTACTGCAAGTTCAACAAATTCGCCTAGGTGCGGGTAGTGTAGTAACGCCTGTGCTTTCAGGACTAACTCCTCCAGTTAGTCCTGCTATTGAACCTCCTACTACTCATTGGTAATCACTATTTTTTAGAGGAGCAAAATAAAGAATAAAGGGTTGCACAATGCAAAAATAAACAGCCCTAGAATTTTTAAGAGGCACTGATAAAATCTAAAATTTGAGTTGGTAGTTGAAAGTTCGGTTGAATCGAACTTTCAACTGCCTTTTGTAATAAAACTTGAGTTTGAGCTTTTATTCATAAGCCCGAATTATAAAAATATAAAAATAGGCGCCCCTTTTCAGTACGCATCACATTAGACGTATATCATTAATTTTTATCAGATATACGGCTATTTTATTTCCACATGCAGTTGGCTACAAAGGAATTTTTAAGTTCGGAATATAGTGTGACGGGGATAATCGTTAAGATTTTTTGCTGGGCATAGGGAAGATATCTCCTTTAATAGATTCCTATATAGCAGGTGCTGCGTGTTTATAGTACTAGGTCATGTATTTACTTTTGATAATCCTTATTGCAATCGAAAAAGAGGTAGCCGAGCTCAAAGAATCATTTTTCAATGATCTTTTGAGTCGGCGTCTTTTTATATCTTAGTTCAAATAATAAATCCTGTTGAAATATTAAGTTTTGCGATGGATAAATCGTTTCTAGAATCTAAACCATCCGACTAAATTACTTTCTTCCATGTCCTTCCCGCCAATTGGATAATAGCAGACATGTATTGACCTATGAGTAACCCCTAGGTTTAAGCTGAATGTATACGTAAATGCGAGCGCTATTAAATTTACGAAATACTTTTTTAAGTGGGGATTATATGAATAGTGAAAAGAAATTAAAAAAACCAGTAGCAAGTTTTATTGTACTAACCAATATCATTTTTATGCCACTTTTTTGTCTTGTGGGAGCCATAAGCATGTTAGGATTTCCTGAATGGGTTTTTGATGTAATGCTCTGTATATCAGCTTGGTCCTCAACTTTTGCTTTTGCAATACTATTTAAAAAAATCTATCCTGGTCAGAGTTTTATACAGTTTGTAAAAGATAAATTCAAGAATAAACTTAAATTTTCTGTGATTCTAACTGTAATCATGATTCAAGCATCCATATTTTTAATGATTTTGACTATCGTATCGAGAAATAGTGAAGTAGACTCTATTTTTACTATTACTTCATGGGGAATGCTGTTCTATTTCTTTATCAAGAACCTTCTTGCAGGGCCATTTGGAGAAGAAATAGGGTGGAGAGGTTTCGCTCAAATTGAGCTTCAAAAGAAGCATTCACCATTAACAGCTTCGATAATCATTGGATTTTGGTGGGGGATGTGGCATCTACCCCTATGGTTTACTACAGGGCTTGTGGGTCTTGATTTAATTAAATATATACTATTCTTTATGATTGCGCTGATGTCTACTAAGATCATCATGACAGCATTTTATAACTTAAATCAGAATTTAATCATTCCAATCATCATCCACCAATTCTTTAATTTTTTTATTGGCTTAATAAACGGAAATTTACTCGATTTAATCATGTATAACGCAATTTTTTATTTAATAGTAGCTGTCTTGTTGATCATTATAAACCCAAAGAAAGTACTATATGGAAAGGAAGATACAAATATTATGAATGTAGAGCAGTACATGGTTTAGTATGTACTGCGATATACGTAACGAACAGGAGCGTTAGTACACTAATCAACACAACAAACAAAAAGCCACTCTGGTAAGTGACTAAATGAATGATTACTTTTAATAAACCAGTTACCAAATCAATTCCAAATAATCTATTTTTAACTTGTAATTGTAAATAAAGCATGGCTTATAAGTTTAATATAGACAATAAATCACCATTGCAATCAGTTATTATTTTTTTCTTCTATAACGACACGTTCACTTAGTATGTTTCTAACTTTTTCAGCGCACTGAATTTTACGTAATTTTGCAACAAAAAGTAATAATAAGGGCAATAAAATGGTTAGGGTTAATGTAAATAGTGGCCATGTTTCCTCATTATATTTAATTGAGTGAACAATATTCGGATGTATAATTTGAGAAAATGCAATTGAAATCATGCCAAGTGGTAGTATTAGCGGTCGATGATCTTTAATATTGAATATTTGCGCTAAACCCTTTACTGATGCGTAAAAATATACATACGATCTAACAAAAATTGTGAACATCCACATAAAAGCCATTATTACCTCAATTCGTTGTAGAAAATTCCCTATTGAAATATTTTGTGCCAGTGCATAGCTAGGATAAGATTGGTGTGATGTATTTGTTGCCCCAAGTACAAGTACAGAGAGAGCTATAATAACAGTTAATACTAAACCTCCTGCTACTGAACCTATATAAAACCCCTTTTGAGCTGACTTACGTTCATTAATAGCGGAGGGGAAAATCATTAATAATACAACCAATGGAAAAGAAAAAGTGCTCATAAAATATAATATACCAACTAGCAGTGACTTTGTTGGTGTATCAAGTATCGGTTGAACATTTTTAACGTCTATTTGTGGAGAAATACAGATTACAAAAACAACAAATAAGAACAAAAACAGAGGGAATAATATTTCGGCACATCGTGCAAAGACCTCTACCCCTAAATAAGTAGCAAATAGAATAATGATACTAAACAGGATAGCAAATGCAACTTTAGGCGTCTCTGGCATGATTTCAGTCTTCATAAAAGTCCCAATGAAAAAAAATAATTCTCCTGCTGAAAGTAAGGGAAGAGAGATAAAACCAACGGAGGTTAATTTACCAATAAATTTTCCTAGTATTTTTTCATTGGCCTCAATAAAGGTTAAATTGGGGGTCCTATTTCCTAAAGAAATGAAAAGCTTTACTAGTAATAAACTTAATATCACCCCTATTATAGCCGAAATCCAAGCATCTTGTTTAACTGCATTCGCCATCGTCGCAGGAATAATTAATATAGTTGTACCTATTGAAAAGAGAAAAACAATTATTGTGAATTGGCGTGCGCTAATAATTTCTCCTTCCAAATATGTCACCCTCTTTACGCTCGAAAATTTTTATGGAAATCATTACTTCGTTAAATCTAGAAGCATGTTGTTTTTCTATTTAGTTTTTAAAAGGATATACATATTGGTGAAGAAATAATCAAACTAACATACAACATATTGGAGATGAGATATTGAAAATATTTATACTTCATTCAAAACCATTTCATTAAATGATTGAATAATGCACTTGCCTGAGCATAACATGCGCAATGGGATACCTATTGTGCAGTCGATGACGAAATCGAAACAGCCACAAGGTTTTTAGTTTATTTGCGGGTAGGAGGCTGTCATTTAGGAATGAAAGTCGCAGGACTTAAATAACTTTTAATGTGAATTTGGCGATTGAAAAATTGCATCTCGAGTAAAGTTTATAATTTTTATTATTTTTGCTAAAATAAGAACATTAGTTCTTTTTTGTGGTAAAGATAAATGGAAAGGGAGATAAAATTTTGAATCAAAAGGTTATATGGAAGAATGAAGAACAGTTTGGTTGCGAGCATTTTAACATGATTGTAGAAGAAAAAAGCTACTCAGCGAAAGGAACAATTATCTATGTAGATGGACGTACATCCAATGCTCATATTGTTGAATACAAAATCGATTTAGATGCCAATTGGTTTACAAAAAAATTAAGAATAGTAATGGATGACCACAATAGCTTAAATTTAATGTCTGATGGGAAAGGTACCTGGTTTGATAAGGATGGAAAAGTAATCGATAAGTTAAAGGGCGCAATCGATATTGATATATCTGCCACGCCATTTTCGAAATCTCTTCCCATCAATAGAATTGATTGGTTCCTGAATCAACAGGAACATTTTGAAATGGTGTATATATCAATTCCTTCGCTCGAGATAAAAAAAATTCCTCAATTCTATAAATATATAAGAACTACTGGGAATTTGAGATATTTTAAGTATCGCTGTTACGACTATGAAACAAATAATATGTGTAGATGAACAGGGCTTAGTTATAAACTATCCGAAAGTATTTAGCCGAATAAAATAATCTCAACATGAGAGAATGGAAACAGCTTTAAAATTCAGATATGGAAAATTTTGGTATAATAATCAAAAAGTCATCCCTTAAATATATTGATTGAAGTAGGTGCTGCGCCTAAGTTACCGCGTAGTGATATACAGTGTATGACAAGTGACAAATAAACAAACTAATACCCCCCAATATTATCCAATATGAGGTATTATTAAAACTAACGGTATAGGTTAGTGTAGGAATAAGGATAAAAAAAGGAGGGCACAGAATGAAATTCAAGTTTGGGGATGTTGCTATTGTTCTACCTCCTTTACACATTACGATTATCGCAATAATAATTATTTTCTTTTTAGTAAGGTGGAGCAAGCAATTAGAAACAAGACGTTTTACAATTTTCTTTTACTTTCTAATTAGCACTTCCATTACTCCAATTTTTATTCGCGGTACAAAAGAAGGTGTCTTTAAACTCTGGATACCCTTGGGATTTATAGTAGTTTTCTTTTACTTGTTTCGTAGTGAAAGAAATCATCCAGCTAAAATGAAGGCGAGTATTTTAGGTCTTTTCATAGGATTGTATTTGTTAATTTTTCAATATGTCAGGTAGATTAACTGTTGTTACACAACTCCCATAAAGAAAGTGTCTATTTCAAATAATAGTGTTAAAATACAGGGACGTTTACTTGGTGGATGTATTGATACTATTAGACATTTAATCGGTACAAGATTCGGTGAAGTTCAAAACTTTAAAGAAAATTATATTAAAGGTTTCGCCACTAATGACATTAATAATCGGAGCATATGCAGAAGTGGAATTGTATAGCGGTAAAGGGGCAATTTTACAATATTTTAAATAAGCAATTTATGTAACTATTCTCTACGAATAACAGACATACTAAGTCATATCCAAAAGGGTATGGCTTTTTGTTAATTTGTACATGTATTATATAACTGAATTATTAATTAATTACATATATTTCTACTATAATAATACAGAAAAGGAAAGTGATAATTATGGGGAATCCATTAAAACAATTAGCTAGTGATACTGTAATATAGAATCTACCGATAATTCTTCAAATATTGTTAACATCAGAATACTATGTTGAATAGAGCAATCAAATTGTTAAAGAGAGTGTAAAAATATCTTTTAAGACATAAATTATTTGGAAGTGCAGTCCCTCATTTACGACTAGTAAATTGTTAATTTATTGATGCAATAAAGTATATAATTAGATAAAGGGGGCCAAATTTTGTTACATATATCTAAAAAAATTGGAATAGTAAGTTGGGTTGTTACGATTTTATATTTTGTGATTGAACCGATTTTTATTATGACTTCAATTGCCCCATATAATATTATGCACCAAGCTATGAGTGATCTTGGTGTGACATCATGTGGGAAATACACGTATTCAATTGCTCCTCATGAAATTTGTTCTCCTTATCATTTTTGGATGAACGTATTGTTTATAGTAAATGGTATAACATTATCAGTTGGTGTGTTGTATCTTTCCCAGTACCTAAAGAAGAACTGGTTAACCAAATTGGCAACTGTATGTATTCTTATTTTTGCTTTCGGGAATATTGTATCCGGCTTTATACCAGCTGATATAAATTTATTTTGGCATTCTATAGTAGCACAAATAGGCATGATTACAGTTTTATTTGGACTGTGGATTTATGCAAAATTATTAGCTAAAGGTAAACGATGGACCTATTTTAATTTATTTGTACTTATAGCATTTCTTATCCTTATCATTCTTTTGTTTTTCTTTCCATTGCCAGCAGGTTTATTACAAAGACTTTTTTATGGCGTGATTTTCTTGTGGGGAACTGTGTTAACTATTCTCTTAAATGATTAAATCCTTAGAAATGTACTTATCAATAATGCCATGAAGAATTATTTATAAGCTATATTAACAATTTCCCGGCGCTCAAAGGGTGGGGAATTTAGAGAAAGAAATTGCATCAAAAAGAGCATCAAAATTTGATGCTCAAAAATCAGTATCCTTAGTCTTCATCGGGTTGGAGAAGAAGGGTAAACGTACGGTTAGATAGGTTTACTTTAAATGCTGAATCATACCTATTTTTTAGAACTTCGAATGAATCCTCCTCTGTTGTAAGGGTCAATGTTTGGTCATCATCCCAATCGTGTAAACAAAATTTATTTGGATTATCAATGCTAACGTATACAGAAAAAGTTTCGTGTGCTACTAGAGTCCAACCATTTGATAAAGCAGTTTTCTTTGTTTTCAAAATTAATCACCTCATTATTTAAGCTATGGCTAGTATGGGCGATTATCTAATTAAAGGCAATGGTGTAATTAACGGAATAACAACTGTCTGAAGATTATCCAATAAAAAATGTGCAGTAAGGGAGACATTGGATAAGGCTAAAAAAGACTACCCATAGACAGCCGTTAATAAATTTATCTAGTTTTTACATTACTTTTATTAGATGCTTTAGCAAATGGGATTAATATAATTCCGACTAAAAACAAAATGTTACCTGTCCAACTTATCCATAGATAAGATTGCTGATCTTTTAAAAAGTACAGTGAAGTAAAGATGATAATAATACCAATACCAATCATCAACTTTAAAGAAATCGGAATTTTTGACACTCTTATGTCCCCTTTCTATGTATTCTTAAAGTAGCTGTAGCCTTGAAGTAGCGATAACACTTTAACACACATAAAAAGGGTCACTCGGACGAAAGTGACCCTTAAAATTAAAACAGGAATGTCCGTAAGGTTAAATTAACATTACCCTATTTTAAAAAATGATGTGATAGCTGATTTTGTAAAGGAGCCCTTCAGTTAAAAGAAGAGTCCCTATATATTAGTCTGCTTCTATTCGAATGGCTTGAATATCTTGACAGTCTACAATGATCGTCGAGCCGGGTTCGGTAGTTGGATCATTAAAGAAGGCACAACAATCTTTTGGGTCAAAATTAATAAAAACAACGTCTTCTATAATCTGACCTCCACGTAAGAAGAGATCAACTTCAGTCTGAGTTTGCAAACGTCTTAATTGATTACAAACACAACCTTTACAACGATTAATAGTTTTTGTTTCCTGTTGACCACAGTGTTTACAATTACTTCTTGTATTCCTTGCATTGTTCATATTGTTTGTATTATGCATTTTAAGACCTCCTTCCTAAGTTCATGAGGTAATGTTAGCCTTACTCTAATAATTTATGATTTGAAAATGTAATTGGAATGGCACTTTAACTATTACGTAATAGTAAATTTTTGAATAGTGAATAGTTGAAAATAAAAATATCCAAATCGGACACATCAATCAAGAACGTAAAGGTAGATGCTGCACATGCCTATGTTTTCGCGTAGTGAAATACAGACAATCGAAAGACATTGGATTGAGCTGGAGTAATTTAGGAAGAAATTAAAATACTATGAATGGAAGTAGTTGCATCCACATAATGAGAAGCGAACGTAGTACGATACTACAGACAAGAAGCGATGATGCTTAATACCAGAATTTATACCCGATCATAAAAACTGTGGAAGGCCTGTACAACGAACTAGATGATGAAATGTGAACAATCGTAGAACATGTGTTATTGGGACAAGGATGGCCGCTACGAATGGGAGGATATTGCAAAATAGATTGTATATATTACGCCATAAAGTATTAAAGGACACGTAACATTCTTATTGATAAAACAGCGGAAAGAATTGACACCTTACTTAAGTGTCGGCTTTTTATGGTGCCTTGAGCGGTGGTATTAAAATCGATAACGAAACTTTTCACCTCCAATTCCGTAGAAATAATTGGAAACATATTAGGAGTTGTAGGGGAATAGAGAATGAGAGATTTTTTTTAGGAAATTATTAAAGAAGTTAAAAGGCAACTAACAAACGAACAACCATCAATTGAGAACATTTTAAATGGAACAATAATAGATTGGTTCATACCTATTTTCGATTTTATACTGTTCCCAGAAGTCTATCTTTTCTTAGCTTCTTCATTAATGTGGAAAATGATTTCTTCATTACTACTGGCAGGTATGATTATTATCATTGCTTTGTTTATAGAAAAAGTTATAGAGAAAAAGACTAGTAAAGAAAAGGTTGAAGAATTGGATGAAAAATTAGCATGGTTCATACTCGCTCCAATTCTATATTATGGGGTAAAGGGATTAGCCTATGGTTATCTTTTAGTCAAACCGATATTGTAGCTATAAGCTATCTCAAATCGAGATGGCTTTTTATTGTGCATTTTAACTACGAATTTCAGAGGGATGAACAATTGCCGGAAGCAAAAGGTATTACAGTATCGCATGATATGGAGACAGACAAGAGGCATTAAAGTTATAAGCAATCGCAAAACATGCAGGCATATTGGCTGACGAGGTGGATACCATTGATTCAATGAATGATGAAGAAGAACCAACACCTTCAAGAGCTTCAGAATAAAGACTATATAAGGTGGCGATGATTAAAAAAGCAAGTGATTTACCTGTGAATTAGAAGGGAGCGAGTAAATTTGAAATTAGCAATAGATCTATTACAAGAATCGAAAAAAACAAAATTATTTGATTTAGAAACCATTCATAGTGAAACGGATAAATGTAATAATCAGCTTACAAAATTGAACAAGAAGAAAGAAAAGCTTGAAAATGAAATATCCGAAATAGATAAAGCTATATCTAAACTCCAAGGAAATGAATAAGATGGTGTGGTTTTGAAATAAATTCACGACATTTCTATCAAAGAATTCTAGGTAAGCTTTAATCAACCTTTTTATAAAACGGAATGTTCATTCAAGAAGAAAAGAAGCCATTTTGATTATTCTTTTTTCAAAATGGCTTCTTTTTATTTGTTTGAATCCACGAGCCCCAAGGACTAATGGATGATGAAATCAACTCGTTTAAAAAGTTTATCTTTTACCGGCAAATTGTCCCAGTCTTTATACCGGTAGGACCATTAAATCCTGGGATTGTATCCACTACCATATTTGTTGCTATATCTATGACAGAAACAGTATTGTCAGCTTGATTTGTAACATATGCAAAAGTTCCATCTGGCAAGATGGTTACTTGGTCAGGCGATAATCCTACTGGGATCGTAGCAATCACGGTATTTGTGGCTGTATTTATGACAGAAACAGTATTATTACCTTTATTGACAATGTAAACAAGTGTTCCGTCAGGTGTAATGGCTGTTCCCACAGGCCCTGTTCCCACAGGGATTGTATCAACTACAGTATTGGTTGCAGTATTGATAACAGATACTGTGTTACTATTTTCGTTTGTCACGTAAGCAAATTGTCCGCTCGGTGTGAAAACAATCGATCTTGGGCGAACCCCCACAGGGATTGTAGCAACCACGGCATTTGTAGCTGTATTTATAACTGATACAGAATTTGAATTTTCGTTTGCAACATAAGCAAACGCACCATTTGGAGTAAAAGCTATTCCCTGAGGTTGGAGTCCTACTGTAATAGTAGCGGTTACCATATTTGTAGCTGTATCTATGACAGAAACGGTGTTAGTACCGTGATTTGATACATAAGCAAGTGTTCCGTTTGGTGAAATCGCTACACCAAGAGGATCAGGTCCTATCCCTACTGAAATGGTAGTAACTACAGCATTGTTTGCAGTATTAAAAACTGTTACATCATCCGAGAAGAGTGCTGGAACATAACCAAATGCTCCATTGGGTGTAATCGCTACTTCTAGAGGAGCAGTTCCTACTGGAATGGTAGCGACGATAGTATTTGTCGCTGTATCAATCACTGATACTCTATTATCAGGAGTAGCTAACTGGCCAGCGTCTGTAACATACACTAAATAATGACAAACTGGAGTTGGCGGTTCAGGTATAAATGGCTGGTTACAACGACAAGGACAACAAAAACCACAACAATGACAATGACAATTTGGGTTTGATTTAAACTTGAACTTTTTAAAAGATTTATGTTCTTTCCCCATACTGCACTCCCTTTCTATCATATTTTGATTATATGCAAACAGAATTATGTTTCTTGTACGTTTTACCTAATACTATTAAAAGGCATGAGTCCGATACAATATCGAATCAATGCCCAAATCGCTGCCTGAAATAAGCGTGTCTAACTTTTATGGGTCATCGATTGTCGGTATTAAATTCCTCTTTATCTTTAGGTTGTTAAATCTCTGGTGTTTTACTTCATGAAGGAGTAAAGTCTTTTTCTGTTGTTCCACTAAAGGGGGAGCATTTCCTGAAATATTTTAAGATTGTCATGAATCTGTTGAGAAGGATTAATTTATCGAAACTTTTATGATGGTGCTTAAGTTCAGTAATTCATTGGAAAAAGTTATCTAAATTTATACAATATGAAGTATTATTAACCTAACGGAGTAGTTTCGATTAACAAGAGGAAAAATTCCAATTATGCTAAAGTTGCAAAGCAGAGTGAGACTATTTCAATAAAATATAAAAGGGGTAAGCGGATTAATAATGAAAATTCGTATTTTAAATGAGGCTGATGCTCAGTTGTACCAAAAAGTACGATTGAGCGCATTAAAAATCAATCCAGAAGCATTTGGTTCAACATATGAGAGAGAAGTGAAATTCTCACTAGAAGCTGTTGCTGAGCGATTAGAACCAGCTAAGGATAGATTCGTTCTAGGTGCTTTTAATTATGATGGTTCGTTAGTTGGTATCGTTACTTTTATGCGGGAAAACAGCCTCAAAACCAGTCATAAAGGGAATGTTTTCGGGATGTATGTAGCACCAGAAGGTCGAGGGCAGGGTTTCGGAAAATCACTAATGATGGAACTAATAAGCAAGGCAAAAAATTGTGATGGTTTGGAACAAATTAACTTAACAGTTATATCTGAAAATAGCTCAGCAAAGAGGCTATATAAGTCCTTGGGATTCGAGGTCTATGGCGTAGAACGGAATGCTCTAAAATTTAACGGACAGTATTTTGACGAGGATTTGATGGTTTTAAATATTAAATGATAGAACTTCTTTAGACACAGCTTCTTCTTCACCACACGCAGCTAGCAATAGTGCTGACATGGCTGCTAGATAAAATAATTTCTTCAATCGTAAAACCTCCCTTGTTAATATCTTTTTAGGGAAACGAAAGGGAAAAGTACATAAAAAAAAGCCATTCAGCTGAATGACTTAAAAAATGACAAAGATTAGCAAAAAGCTAAATATAGTTAAGATGGCCATTTTGTTGAGTTATTGCGTTGTACTTTTTCTAACAAAATAAAGAAAAATCAGTTGAATTAGTACAACAATGATAAATATAATGCCCAAAATAACGAATGATACCATTCTGATTTCAGGGGTTTGAACTGCCCCTGCACCATCGACTTTTCTTACCCCAATAAATATTGCTCCAACAGCAAAAATTAATAGCCACACAATATTTATAAGCCACCATATTCCCATTTTCAACATATCCATCTTCTTTCTGTTCATAATTGTATGTGGTTCATCACTATAACTTGGGGTTGATTTCTGTTCCAGCTGGGCGCTTTCCAGGGGTGTCCAAGTGCCATTTTGGGAAACAGGATGTGAGTCACGAAGGTGGCACGCAGCAGGAACGAAGAGAAACTAGTATTTTAAAATAATTAAGCGCTAAAATCAAATATCAACCCAGACTGTTGATGATAACCTTAATAACCCAATTGATGGTTATATTTCCTTTAGTGTTTTTATTGTAGTGCTTTTTCTTTTTATTGGCAACAAACTTTAGGCGGTGCTACCTTTCAGCCTTAAGACTGATTGACTTATATTTTAAAAAATAAATGACTAATTAATTGAACAAAAAACAGACAACCGATATTAGTTATTTGTTTTAAAATAAGGCAGTAGAGCGTTCTAGCGAGAATCCTAGTAAAATTTATTTTATATAGAAGAAACAGCAAATAGTGAACGTCCTGTGCCTTTCTACAATTGGTTGAAAGAACTTGATAGCCTTCCTCAATTAATAAGTAGTAGACCTAGTTTGATAAATTGGCTGGAATGGTAGATGGGTGAAATTATGTTATGGAAAATACAATACTTTTGATAAGTTTTTTACATTCATAATTTATATTAATAAAATATTAATATTAGTATATAAATCAAAGAAATTATGTTTTCAAAAATAAAGCTGAATAGGAGGAGAATAATGAAAAAATTTTTTATTGTGCTACTAGCAGCATTTGTATTAGCAGTAATAAACCCCACAAAATCAGAAGCGACAGTGGTGTATGACGGGGCAGAAGTTGTAAAAGGGCAAACAGGAAAAATGACCTTTAATAAAGATATCTAGGTATACAAGAGAAATCCAGATGGAACGTTTGATTCGTTAGTGGTCAAGCGAAATCACTTCTTTAGAACGTATGATATTGAAAAATATGACGGTAAAACATTCTACCGATTGGACTCCTGACAACTTCCGATGTGAACTGGATGGAGTGGGTGACAGTTCTGCTTGCTTATAACTTCATTATGGTGCTGCCACCACTAATCCTTTACGTACTCTATCTACTGTTCCGAAGTTGGATGCAGAAGCCGCTTGAAAAGCTTCGTGTTAAAATTGCAAACAGTACCGGATTTGCTTTTTCGTGGGTGATGTGCATCGTTGGCCTACTATTAATCTTCAATAGCCTTGATTATTTATAATTGTCACTAATTTTAAAAAATCAGCAATCAAAATAGACAATCATCTCTAACATACATGACGGTTATTGTTGATGTAAAAACAGATTGTGTAAAAGTTCAAGGAAGCATTGATGAATTAGGAGATTTAAATATAGATCGAGAATCTTCTATTGATATGTTTAAGACCAAGCAAAGTTCTTTATCGATCACAATATCGCAAATACGGAATTGTATTTTGATGAAATAATAAAAAATCAATCTTAAACTAACAAGACGCAATATGATTGCTTTGTTGAAAGAAATTGATTCTCCTTATTTTAAGATCGTGGTTTCGTTTTATTCAATTGTTTTTGTCTATAGGCATTGAGAGAAGTTTTCAAAGATGCAAAACTCCCAATAGCTGAGTATCCATAAAACCAACCCATAAAGATTCCAGCGAGTAAATCATGTCTATGACTAATAAAAATTGACATAATAAAACCAATAATTAATGCTATCATAGGCACAAAAATAGGTTTAATATGAAAGAACTTCTTTAGGAGTTGTGTTATGAGCATAATAACAGGGATAGCAATTACTGCATCCCAAAAATTTGTATGGATCGTTGGAAAGTGTTCCATAATTACACCTCAAATTTGACATTATTAATATTAATTGTTTGCTTTATTCACTTTTTTATACGACTCAAATTAGAAAAAGAAAGTGGACCTTGTTGAGATGTCTAAGGGCACTAAGTTAGCAGGACAGTTAAATTTGAAAGATTTACAAAGCTGAGTACAGAATATAAAATTGTTATAATCTATTTGGAAGTAGGGGAAAAAATGTTTCCTATTTTAAATACTGAGCGTTTAGTGTTAAGAGAACTCACAGTTAAAGACGCCCAAGCTATTTTAGATTGCTTTTCTAATCCTGATGTATTACGTCATTATGGGCAGAAACCTTTGACAAGTTTCGCCCAAGTTAAGCAAATAATTGATAATTTTTCACAGAACTATGATGAAAAACGTGGTATTAAATGGGGAATAGAATTAAAAGGACAAGAAGGCATAATTGGTACTATTGGTTTTCAAGAGTGGTCAACTGAGCATAAAAGAGCTGACATTAGCTATGCACTTTTTCCAGAGAGTTGGGGAAAAGGGTATGCATTAGAAGCCGTTAATAGAGTCATCTCATTTGGCTTTCAAGAGATGGAATTAGTGCGGATAGGCGCAATTGTTTTTACTGAAAATGATGCTTCAAATAAGCTATTAATAAAAGCGGGCTTTGAAAAAGAAGGAATATTAAAAAATTATATGCACCAAAATAATGTTCCAAATGACACTTATATTTATTCACTAATAAAGATAAAGTCATCATAAAAGACATAGGCCAAGATAGCATAATTGCCGTCTTGGTCATATCTTTATTTACTCAATTGTTCAATTCGTATTAGCTTACTATTTTTCTTACTTTCTTTTTCTTCTCATGTAAAGCATAAAAGCAATTGGAATAATAATGAATTTAATGAAGAAACCTGTACAACCAAAATCTCCTTTCTTTTGTTTCTTGTTCATATATACAGCCCCATTCTCTTATATTATTTATAATTTATTATTAATCTATTCTTCAAATTTGAAGATTTATATCAGATACACCTAAATTAACAATTATTAATTAGAAGTCTAAACAGGGGAAGCCAACTGATTGATACGATACTTGTTTGAAAGTTGTCGAGAAACGATGCAGTCATCTATCGCTATCACAGGGCAGAACACAATGGTTCTTGTGCAATGTAAACTGAAATAGAAAAATATATATAACAGGCTGTTATGGTTCAATTTGGGGTTGTTTATTACCATAATGACGTAGTAAAAAAACGTTGACCGCAATGCTAATTGGCCAAGCCAATTGTGTCAGTAAGATTGGAATAGGTGGAAGATATGCAGAAAACTTAATGATATAACAACTCGAAAAATTTGGCGATTAACCAGAGAGGAATTCCTACAATTAGTACGCCTGCAAAGAAATAACAAAGCAATTTAATTATTATTTTAAATACATCATAAATGGCACCAGCTAAATCATCTATAAATCTCAACATTTATTATCCCTCCTATCAAATTGTAAAGAATATGGTTTACTCGTATTTTTTCATGCTTGGATATGTCTTTTGTAAGTATTACTCTGAATGAAGAATAATAAGCAATAACACTATTTACCTAATTTTAAAAATAAGTATACTACAACTGTTTGCCAAGTATGTATTTTTTCTCCCCCTTTTCAAAGTATATCTATTTAGTTCTTTATTTCCAAGTATTTGCAATAGGAATTATCAACAGTGTAACTAAACAGAGCCTTTGAATAACATGAGTTCATTGAATATGATGTGATCTAGGAAGAAAGGTAATCGCTATTTTTGTTGCGGAATTATTGTCCTAACAAAGCAGTTTAGTCGTATAATAATAATGTTAAGATTTTAAGTTCCTATCATGATTTATACTACTTTTATGTGATTGTAAGGATCGAAGTAGTTTCTTCATCATGCAACCTAATAGTTGCTTATACTTGACGAGCAACTATTAGGTTGCATATAATCAACATATGAATTGGGATAAAGACGCTATATTTAAAGCACTTGGCGACTCGACTAGGCGGCTTATATTAGATGAACTTTCCGAACGCAACGAGCTGACGCTATATGAACTTACGGCACGTCTCGTTATGAAACACAACCTGTCGATTTCGCGACAGGCAATCGCTAAGCATCTTAATACATTGGAAGATGCAGGGCTCGTAATATCAAAACGAAAGGGAAAATATCGAGTACTTCTGTTTAACAATGAACCACTTAAAAATTTGCTGAAAGGATGGGTAGATTAACTTAAGAACGAACTCATGGTGAATGTATGAGTTTTTCTCTTTGTAGCCAGGTTAGTAAAGAACCCTACATCGCAATATCAAGGAGGACAAAACATGATGAAAATTATTATTACTAGTATATTCGTTCAAGATCAAGACAAAGCATTAGAATTTTATACAAAAACGTTGGGCTTTGTAAAAAGCATGACGTACCCAGTGGAGCATATAGATGGATAACACTTGTTTCTCCTGATGAACAAGACGGTACCGAGCTGTTACTGGAACCAAATGACCACCCTGCTGCCAAAGAGTATCAACAGAAACTAATTGCTGATGGCATTCCAGTAACAATGTTTGGGGTTGCAGATATTCGCAAAGAGTACAAACGCTTAGTAGAAAAAGGCGTAAAGTTTACTATGGAGCCTACAAAAATGGGCGAAGTCACAATAGCTGTCTTCGACGATACATGCGGAAATCTGATTCAGATGATAGAGCAGTAGTCACGTTATGACGGCAGAACCTAGTTTTAACGACACTATTGGGTAGTTTAATACCGATCAATTTGGATTCAAAAATTAAACAACTTTATATTAACCCTGTCCTAATGGTAGGTCAGGGTTTTACATTTTTGAAGAATAGATTTGTGGTTTTTCTGTGGCGTAGCAGTGCAATTTCCATGTACTTACCCCATCAAAACCTAAAAAAGTGCGTCTCTATAAAAAAGAAACGCACTTACAAGATAATTTATTTACTCGTCTTTAATAACTATAAAAACACCACTAAAAATTAAAATGGTACCTAACCAAAAAGAAATCCCTATGGTCTCTCCCAACAATAGCCAGCCCAAAAAGGTCCCAACAATTGGTTGGAAGAAAAAGAACAATCCACCACTGGAAGCATTCATTAATTGTAGGCCTTTGTTCCATAATAGAAAACCACAAGCTGTTGAAATAACTCCTAAATAAAGTAATCCTCCAGAAATTGTCGGCTGCAAAATGCTGGACAAATCTAAATCATTTAACTTAGTTAGAACAAAGGGCGTCAACAATATTACAGCAATCATGGCTGAATAAGTAGTAAAAACAATTTGCGAATAATGACTAGGGACTTTTTTGACAAATACAGACATCAATGCCCATGTTAATGCTGCAATTAATAAGGAGAAACCACCTAGTTGTTGTGTTCCATCAATTTGTCCATTCCCAACAATAATGATAACGCCGGCTGTAGCTAACAGGATAGACATACATTTTTTTAACGTTATTTTTTCTTTTAAAATAAAGCGTGCAAATACTACCATAAAAGCAGGGGTTGTTGCTGTAATAATGGCACCCATTTGAGCAGTTGATAGCATCGTGCCAATTTCTTGTGTGACAATCGATATTGTGTTTCCAATGAGGCCTACAAGAAAAATAAGCAACCAGTCTTTTTTAGCTATTCTCCATGATTGCTTCATACATAGACCAATAATGGCAAGTACAATGACTGCAATTACATAACGAATCCATACGAGTTCCAATGGTGGCACAACATCAACAACTACTTTTACAACAACATACATTGCGCCCCAAATACTTGCAGCAAGTGATAAAAATAAGGCGCCTATTACTTTGTTTCTCATGTTTTCTCCTCCGTTTTTCATAGATATCTATGGCCTTAACGGAGAAAAACTCTTCTACCGTTAAGGGAGAAGAATTGCTGGTACGTCTTGTTCAAATAATGGAGAAAACATCATGAAAATCACTCCATTCTACTGTTATTTTATTTAGTATAAATGATATTTAATAGTTTGAATAGGGATAGCTCTGAAGGTTGATTGTTGAACTATATGAGGTAATTAAGCTCTACAAGAAAAAAGAAGTGTGGGCCTAGTAATTTTTTTATCTAAAGTTACTGCTTTCTTTTCAAAAAGTATTTATTTATTTATTAAAAATTCAAAAAGGAACGGCAATTTGATTTTAAAACGTAATGGGTTTAGCCTACTTTAAATCCTAAATGTCAGTTGTAGTCAAATGAGGCATGCAGAACCTATACGTTTTTTTAGCTTTATCAAAATCATATACTGTAACTTTTTCATTTTAATGTCAAACACCTAGTAGTAACGAATGTCAAACGCATAGTGTAGTAGCATATCCTATTCTTGGAAAAGCATTATTCACCTCCAATAGAAAAACACCCCCTGGTTATAATGGTCACTTCCAATTTGGGAATGACTCTTTTTATTTCTTTCACTGGAAAGGAGGGGAATTTTTATGGGAAATCAAGGCTATAGTTATGGCTGTAACAGCGGCTATGGTAATGATTCAACATTCGTTTTAATCGTTGTCCTCTTCATTCTTCTAATTATCGTTGGCGCAAGTTTCATGTATTAATGTAAATTTCTTTATCAAAGTTCATAGTCATTTTATGTGTGCTAGTCACTTTTACAACTAACGTGGCTAGCACATTATGTTGCTTCATACCTGATTACTGTCAAATAGGAGAGTATCTAACCTTGTACATGTCAAAAATAATTCGTGTTCATAAGTAATGCTGAAATTAAATCGCAAATAAGGTGCATATTTACGAAGAGAATTTTCAACAAACCAAGAAACGCTATAGCAGGTAAATAAATTGAAATCCAATCCAAGTATTGCATAAAAATAGCAATAGAAAAGAGTGATTGCTCAATTTTTTTATGTACAGAGCGTTGCTAGTTTGTAAAAGGAGCGACCAACAGATTGCCTGTAAAAGTGGTATTTTATTCACATAAACACAAGAGCACATACTAGGGGAAGTTTATAAAATTCGGTAGAAAATAATTTTAAATAGGTAAAAAATAGAGCAATCAAAAATGTTTTCCTTAAAAAGTCGGTGTCATTGTCCAGCACTTGTCCATTTGCATTATGCAAAAGACTCATAAAGGATAATTATTTCTCATATGCTCACTCGATATAGTATTATTAACTAGCATGAAGGAGAGTGAGACTATGAAATTTATTAAATTTCTACTTATATTGTTCGTTTTCATCGGTGTTATTGGTTATGGTGTGTATCATTATGGTACAAAGTTTGCATCTGATAAATTAGTGGAGACGATTTCGACAGAATTAGAGAACAACGGACAAATGGAAGAAATCAAGAACACGATTGAACGTGATCCACAATTAAAATCCTTTCTGGAAGAAGCGAAAACAGTAGATAGTAGTACATTGCCGTTTACGACAAAAGAAGAAGCCACAAAGGTAATTATTCAGAAAGTGGGAATCTCAGAGCTTAATGATATTCGAGTACAATTAGAAAATGGCTCCATAACAAAAGAGGAGGCTCTTCAAAAATTCCAAGGGAAATTGACAGAAGAGGAAATTGCAGCGTTAAAAGTCATTGTTTATAAAGAGTTATATCAATAAAACGTTGTGTGCGCCGTACAAAAAGAATATAGAACAATATTGCCAAGGACATGCTATAGCAGCATGTCCTATTTTTATTTTCTAAAGGTAAAATACATCGTAAATCCTTAATGTCAAAAAGCTTGCTGCAAAAAAAGTTCATAAATCCAGGACGAATCCTGTGCCATAAGTGGAACAGAAGACGATGTAAAGGACAGTATACATTGTTAAATATAAATTATATAGAGAAAATAAAGGGATTTATTTATGGTAATAACAATAATTTAACTTGCAAAATATATACAAATTGTATATATTGTATATGTTATTTATATACAATGTTCAGAGGGAGGTATTTACATGCAAAGTATCATTTCAAACAGTTCCAAACGCCGATTTATGAGCAAATTAAATCAATCGAATTGAGATTACGAGAGGATGCGACCGACCATAAGTCAAAAAATTATTATAAAAAATTTAAACAAACGGTTGTCGAGCTTTATTGCCTTCGAAGGTACTTTTTTGGGAACCGAACATGAACGATACTACAACATAGCAGGCCGTATTTAAGATTTCGTGCTTTTTACACCCTACTTATAATTTTGCATTTTTAAAATGCTTACACCGATTTTTATTATTTATATCTTCGCACAAGCAGTAAAAGACATCTTTTTAGCACTTTTTCTATAAATCAAATAACAAGAATGATAAACCTAGGGCACTGCCTAGTTTTCAACGAATAAAAGGTTTATAGCAAGGCTTAAAGCAAAGTAAATAAATCAATTCAAATACTCATGGGAGGAAATTAAAATATGAAATGGATACTTTTTGTACTCGCCGGATGGCTCACATTAGCAGGGGGTCTGTTCTTAGGTTCACTTTCTGGTGATGTTGCTGCACAATTGTTCGGCTTATCAAGAAATGCTCAATTATTGGTTCAGGGTCTTGTGATGAGTGGGCTAGTTGTTCCTATTATTTTATATTTGTATCAGCGTGTCTATCGAATGACGGGTATTAAACCTAAAACGCCAGTATATTCCTGGAAAAGGCTTTATCACTTTATTACTGGGGTTCTCTTGGCAATTGCACTGGCTTCATTGGGTTTCATTATCGCCAGTTTGCAAGGGTGGATAGTCATTGAAAAATGGCATACCCCCGATCAGTGGTTTGCTGCGCTACTCATAAATATAATAATTGCTTTTTTCTATGAAGCTTTGCCAGAGGAATTAGCATTGCGAGGATTGCTATATGATGTGTTACGTCATCGATTTATCGCTTGGCTCGCAGTATTACTTCAAACCATGCTATTTTTATCTGTCCCTATAGCAGTTTCCCAGATTCAAGCACTCGTTGGACTTGCTCATGGCAACGTTATTACCATGCCTTATATCATACTCATTCTATGCTTTGGCATATGTTTGCAGTTGCTCCGTCTATTGACTGGGAGTCTCTGGACGTCGATTGGTTTTCACCTTGCATACTTAGAAATTGCCAGGTTTGCCATCTGGTCATATGGAAATGGCGCTCCAAGAATTATAACCTACCACGATACAGTGCTCGGATTAGGCGGAGTATTTATCTCTATCGGTATGATTGTTATTGGGGGCATTTTTGTATCACTTGTTACACTCGGTGCGAAGCGTTTCATAGTGAAAAGTGTATAATCAGAACCAATCCACTTTCCTACATGTATTGAATCATTGTTCAACAATGGACTCGATTGTTACTTAAAAACATAAAAAGAGTCGATTCCTTACCGGGAATCAACTTTTTTATGTAAAGGTCAGCTTAGCTTATGTCTTTCACGTTACCACCTAAAGTTCTTGAAGTGCTGAACAAGCTATGTCAAAAAGTCCTGGCAAAATTAAGAAAGGTGCGTGAGAGTTGCAGGTGACAATTCTAATGGGGCCATTAAAGTGCTTTATACCATAATGGTTGATCCAAACTAAAATAGTCATGATCCGCTAAAATAAGATGATTCTTTCCAATGCATCATCAAAAGATTGTTCATCATATCTTTTCGTCCACACAATCGTAGAGACAATATTCATCAAAATTACATAGCCATCAGCAAGGAGCGTGGAAGAATGGGGTTATTATTTATTGTTATGATGGCATTAATGGTTTTAGTAGTAGTGATTATTGACTTGAATAAGAAATTGCATCAGCATGATAATTCATCTGGTCGTCGTATGAACCAATCGACGACGACTACAACAGATTTTATGTCGACAGGTGTAATTGTTTCATTACAAGATACAGATATGCAATCTTGCTCGGACAC
The DNA here is from genome assembly GCF_003049605.2 of Lysinibacillus parviboronicapiens. Taxonomy (NCBI): domain Bacteria; kingdom Bacillati; phylum Bacillota; class Bacilli; order Caryophanales; family Bacillaceae; genus Lysinibacillus; species Lysinibacillus parviboronicapiens. The sequence continues at coordinate 2,627,599 of NZ_CP073713.1, read as the reverse complement.
TTCAACAAATCACAGTGATACATCTTGTGCTTCATCGTTCGATTAAGCTTATACAGTCGTTTCCATTTGGAAATGACTTTTGAGTTGTTGGTAATGTATCTTGTTTATGAGCATTATGGAGCAATGGCATTTGAATAGACAATCCATACAAACGAGCTCAAAGAATTTGTACAAATGTTACTAGATGAAATGATTCATGATTCGTTCTGGAAATGGATTGCAATTAGTTTCTTAAAAATGAGGATGCCCAATGTCATCAACTGAAGATTATCAAAGTTAAGTTTAGGCAAATGCGTATGCTGCCAATCTTTACATGGCATAACCTATATGGAAATCAAAAGGGGGAAAAATTATGCAATATAATTATGGTCAATATGACCGATACGATGATGACTATGAATATGATTATGACAGTTATGGAAGACGTCGTAGAAGGAGACGACCGCGTTATCAATACCCGTATTACCCATTCTACCCATTCTATCCATTTTTCCCATTCTACCCACCATTCTATCGCCGACCATATAATCGACCATACGGCTACTAATCTAAATAAGGTACCTACTCAAAAAAAACTGGATTAATTTTTCGGTTTTTTTTCATAAACTCTGTCACAGTCAAAAGTCTCAGATCATAATATAAAGCAGCGATGAGCTGGGTGGTTTTAAATACTTGAAAAATCAGTGTGTTTTCATTGTTTCATTGGCAAGTTAATTCACTTGATAGTTAATATTAAAACTTAAATTGATATTTTTGTGAATTATAGAGGGATTCGTCTGTGTATGTCGAACTAAACGAGAGTACAAATTGAGAGCAAACCATGTGCTCTTTATAATTGTACAGTTTAACGTTGACAATTCATTTTACGAGGAGTGATGTGATATGTATATAACAACATGTTTTGTCAGTAGGTGCTTACTAATTTAGTAGAGAGTTCGTGACATTAGATTTCTCTACTACTAGAGGAGAATCTGAAATTTGATTAGTTTAAGATCGATTGATCAAAATAATTGGGAAGCTTGTATTAAACTGAAGCCTAAGCAAGAGCAGCTAGGGTTTGTTGCCTCAAATGTGTATTCAATTGCTGAAAGTAAAATTTTCCCCCACTTGATGATAAAGGCAATCTATTGTGGAGAAAAGCTTATCGGTTTTGCGATGTACGGGGTAGATATGGATGACGGAAACTATTGGATATACAGGTTGATGATTGATGAGCGATTTCAAGCACGTGGACATGGCAAGGATGCAATGAAGTTAATTATTCAAGATATCGAAAGCAGAGATGATCGCACTGATGTCATATGGCTTGGGTATCAGCAGGACAACGAGCAAGGAAGAAAATTATATGCAAGTTTGGGCTTTGAAGAAGCAGGAATGGCCCCCTGGGGAGAAATGTTAGCAAAGTATAGTTTTCGTTAACGTAACTTAATTTCGTGGGGATGTCCTAAAAGTCTGAAAATGGCTTTTAGGACATCCCATTTTTTATATAAGTTTTTGCGTTTCCACTTCAGTAATTTAAATTATTGTCAGGGGCGAAGCTAATCGACGCCAATTTTTTAATTATCTAAACAAGATAACCTTCAGTATCTTTTTATGGCTAAACAAGTTATTCGAAAAGTATCGGGACCCACACTGATCTGTCAAATGGTGGGAACTTAAGGTTTGAGTTCTACCTGCCAATTTATTCGTATGATAATTGCAAGAGTGATGAAAGCGGTAAAAAAGTGTCATCCTGCAACCTACAATAGAATATTTATAATATAGATTGTAGGTAGGGGGATCAAAGAATTTGAGGGCATTCAAGAAAAACATCGCTTCATTTGTTCGAAAACTTTATGGGAAACGAAATTGTATAGAGCCATTGTCACCAGGTTGGAAAGGTGCAGCGAGCGCATTAAGTACCGTAGCCTTTCTATTGATTTTGATTCAAGGGAGGTATTTATTAGAGCAGCGTAGTTTTTTTGAATACGCCATGGCCCTAGTCATATTTATTTTATCGGTTACACTCATAAGTGGATTTCTTACGCTGCTCTGGCATGGGTTGAAGAAAATTCCTAGTCGTTATATCTGGGTACTGCTCAGTTCGCTTGTATTTCTCTTGTTTTGCTTTATTGCCCCTTTGGACGTTGCGATCCCATTTATACTACTAATAGCGGTGGTCGTTTCTTTGTGGGGAGCTCTACTTTCTAAATGGATAAAGGGCAGCTATAAATATGCATCAAAATCTAGAAAAATTAACGTTTTCATATTTCTATTAATAATGACACTTGGCATCGGGGCAGGGAGTTATTGGCTGATTCAACCCGGGGAAGCCAACACCCCGACGGTTGTATTAAAACACCTTAAAACTTCACCACGTTATGATAATGCTTGGCTTACTAATCCAGGAGAATCGGGCAGCTATCCAGTAAAAAAGCTCACTTACGGCAGCCCAGATACTTATCGACAAGAGTTTAACACACAAAATTCTTTGACAACAAAAACAGTGGACGCGACAGATTTTGTCGAAAAGTGGTCTTCTGTTCGCACAAGAACACTCGGATTTGGGCCTGAGGCGATGCCGTTAAACGGTCAAGTGTGGTACCCAGAAGGGAAAGGAGACTTTCCGCTAGTATTGATAGTTCATGGAAATCATTTAATGACTGATTACTCGGATTCAGGTTACGATTATTTAGGGAACCTTCTTGCGAGTAGAGGCTATATCGTTGTATCTGTAGATGAAAACTTCCTTAACGTTTCGCCCTATAATGATTTATTTTTAGTCAGTTCGCTAGAGAATGAAAATCGAGCGAGAGGTTTACTGCTGCTGGAACATCTACAGACATGGAAAGAATGGAACGGTCATACAAACAATCCATTCTATCAAAAAGTGGATATGCGACAAATTGCGCTGATTGGGCATTCCAGAGGTGGAGAAGCTATTGCGATTGCAGCCGCTTATAACGAAATGGCACATCCCCCTGATAATGGAAACATTCAGTTTGACTATAACTTTTCTATCCGCTCACTCATTTCTATTGCTGGAACAGATGGACAATATTTGCCATCAGGGAAACCGCTTCCGTTAAAAAACATTAATTATTTGGCACTACATGGAGCACATGATATGGATGTGAGCACCTTCGATAGTGCTAATCAGCAATCTCGGTTATCTTACACAGATAAGGAAGATTATATGAATGCGTCCGTCTATATCTATGGAGCGAATCATGGTCAATTTAATGAAAGTTGGGGACGTGGAGATGGAGCTGGCACAGCAAATCAACTCTTTAATCTCAAACAAATTATGCCTCGTGATCAGCAAGAAACTATCGCTAAAGTATTAATCTCTGCTTTTTTGGATAGTACCTTGAAAGATAAAAAACCATACAAAGTGATATTTAAAGATTTAGGATATGCTAAAGATTGGCTTCCTGACACCATGTATATCAATAATTATAATGATTCGCAAACAACTTTTATCGCTACATTTAATGAAGATATTAATGTTAACACGACCACTGTCCCAGGCGGCAAACTGGTCGGTAAAAATTTGGAGGAATGGAAGGAAGAAAAAGTAAAATTAAAATATGACGAGGCAGATTTTAATGCTGTTCGATTAGGGTGGCATGCAAAAGACCCCTCTTCCCCAGCATTTTACACATTGACGCTTCCTGATAAAGGACTGGAGCTAGGGCAGAACACTGCTATCGTATTTTCACTTGCAGATGATAGAAAGGAAGAAAAGGAACTCAGTCAAGAAGAGCTGATCGATTTTACCGTATCTGTAGAAGACCGCAATGGCAACCAGGCCAGCTTGCCACTTCGATATATTGCCAAATTGACACCTGCCATTAGAGGGAAAGTACTGAAAAAACCGTTTTCCAATGCAGGCAATACAACAGAACCAGTGTTTCAACATTATGGATTTTCATTAAATGATTTTAAAGACGTGAATCCACAGTTTGATCCATTGAAACTAGATAAAATCCATTTCCAATTTAATTTAACCAAACAGGGAATGATACTCATGAACAATATTGGTATTAGAAATGAGAATAGTTGATGGTTGCGATGTACGATGTATAAGTGCATTTTTAAAAGCAAGTTATCAAAGGAAAAGCATATAAACATTCTTGGGGGCAACTGTGACTTTAATTTTTGTTGTACATGATACTTTGCCATCTAAAAACTGCACCTCCAATTGTTGGATGTGTCCAATAGTATTTAGAGTAATTTTTATGCTGCAAAAAACCGATTGGCATGTTGTTTTTAAGGCAAGCAAAGTGCAGGGGTTGTAGAACGAAAAAATTAAAAATCTCCCATTCTATATTTTGTAGAATGGGAGATTTTAACGTTAAGGTGTATCAAAGAACAAACCAATACCTATTAGACCAAAAATAATAATAACGAAAAGCACTAAGAATAAGATAAACATAATAACACTCGGAATAAATACTGTGAAGAATGCTTTCCAATTTGAAATTTGATGTGCCTCAGCTACTACAGCTATTGTAATAACAAACGACCAAATACCTGTTACAATTGTTATTAAAATCGTTACCCAGAAAATAATTGGCATTGTACCTGTAAATTCAGAAATCAACAATGATTCGGGTGACGTGAATAACCAGATTAAATAAAATGGTAATAGTGCAATCGAAGGAATTAATGTCAAGCTTAAAGATTTAAACATTCCTTGATATGTCGCAGTTCCTTGGAATAACTTACCGAAAAGTAATAAGACTCCTGCATATATAGCTGTAATAATAATGCCTAATAAAGGTGACACCACGATACCGAGCAATGCGATGAGCCAGATGGCCATTCCTGGATAGATATCACTATCTATTAAGCCAGAAAACATTGCCCCGATATAACCTAGTGACACTAATAAAAAAGCAAAGCCTAGGGATTTGTATTCCATCATAAAAGCAGCTGTTTGCTTAGGATGTAACCAAACAGATACGAATGGATTTAACCTAGGCGTCTGCTGTTCATGTTCATGATAATTGTTCATTTAAACTCCTCCAAAAAATAATAAGTATTTCTTATAGTGAATATACGGTTACACACAAAAAAAGTTTCATAGAAATGAAACTTTTTATGGATTTTATTGGTAGGGCCGTTCTAAACAACATGTTTTTGAGTGGCTCTGATATTTCTTTAGCAATTAAAGATTAATTTAACTAGTAACTACGGATGATTCTATAAAAATTAGATAAAGTAGAAGAAAGTTGATTCATGCATGATGGATGGTTAATTTTATAAAATTTGGAGTTTAATTTTAATTCAACCGTATGAAGAGAAAAAGCAAAATAAGTAAGGGGAGTTTTATATGCGTAAGAAAAATTTATTCGAATGATTTTGGCATTTATAGTAGAAGTTATTATTACGTATGTTGTTGCCTCATTCTTCTCCGTAAGATTTATCGAAGTAATGTTTTTCACTGGTTTAGCTTTTGCAGGGGGAATATTTTACTTTTTAAGCAGTGGTGGCGCAATGACTAGGTTCTATAATTCTCAAGCTAGTGCGCAAACAGGCATTATTCAGAAAAGAGAAAGCTTTATCTTTAAATCAGGACCGATATTTACTGCTTCAGTTATATTCTTTTTAATTGGATTAACATTCTTTATTTTACTTGTTACTGGAATAATCCCACCCAACCAAAATTGAATTTTAAATAACGCACAACCCCAAAAGTAAACATAGTTATGAAGTCAGGACTTGGCTAAATAAGTAAAAAACATCGGCAAGTCCTTTTTGCCTCAATGAAATACTATTGGAAAGACGAGACTATATCAAAATGGTAGTGATTGCTCAAAAAGCGATTCACTTACACATTTTTGCATAGTTACATCTGTATTTACTTTTTACGACTCAGACTATAATCTTTATTTAAGAATGGGGGAATCTTAATGAAAATTTTTGACACGCATTTACATATTATTAATCCAAAGTTTCCATTGTATGAAAATCAGGGCTATTTGCCGGATGCTTTTACTTGTGAAGATTATTTACATGCGGTCTCTGATTTAAATGTAGTAGGTGGGGCTATAGTTTCTGGTTCTTTTCAACAGTTTGACCAATGCTATTTAATAGATGCACTACAAAATCTTGGTGAAAATTTTTTCGGGGTAACGCAGTTACCTTATGATACGAAAGATGATGAAATTATCAAACTGAATAAACTGGGAGTAAAAGCTCTTCGTTTTAATGTAAATCGCGGAGGTTCAGAGGATATATCACGTCTGGACTATTTTGCAAGAAGAGTTCATGAATTAGTTAATTGGCACACTGAGCTCTACATTAATGGGACCGATTTACCCGCTATCATAAAAGTAGTAGAAAAACTACCGGCAGTTTCAATTGATCATCTTGGTTTATCAAAAGCTGGACTTCCAAACTTATTTAATTTAGTGGACAAAGGTGTTAGGGTAAAAGCGACGGGCTTTGGACGAATTGATTTTAACGCTGATGAAGCTATTAGGGCAATCTATGCTATTAACCCTGATGCCTTAATGTTTGGAACAGATTTACCGTCGACAAGAGCGAAAAGACCCTTCCAATATTCTGATATAGAACGAATAAAAAGTTGTTTGGGAGAAGAAGCAGCTCAAAAGGTTCTTTATAAAAATGCGCTTGATTGGTATTCGAATTCCTAAGTTACTGGACAATAGGTGCGCATCAATCTACTTGGTCAAACCCAATTCAGAATGATGTATATTAATATGGGCTCAAGAATCGTTTTAAAATTTGCACCATTAAATAAACGCTAGAAAGATGGTGTCTAACCATTTTTTTCTAGCTTTATTTTTGCTACGAAAAGGAAAACTAGCATTGACTTCATAAATTTCAGGAGGAAGAAGGTTTTTCAATGGACAAGGATATGAACTATGGTCGTGATTTTAAATATATTCCAGCTACTTCAATCGGTAGCGGTGATGGCATTGAAGTGCTCCCGGATTTGTACCAACATACTATTCAAATAGTGAATATTGTACTGTATGGTACCCCAAATACTAGCGAATTTGTGTTAGTTGATGCAGGGATGCCAAAAAGTGCTCGTGAAATAATCGCAGTCGTAGAAAAACGATTTGGAGCTAGTGGTCGCCCTAGCGCGATAATATTAACGCATGGTCATTTTGATCATATTGGGGCAATTATTGAGTTAATTGAATATTGGAAAGTCCCTGTTTACGCACATCCTTTAGAATTACCTTATTTAACAGGCAGAAAAAACTATCCAGAGCCAGATTCAATTGTAAATGGCGGATTAATAGCGAAAATCTCACCATTCTTCCCCAATGAAGCTATTAATTTAGGCAGCAACATCAAAGCACTTCCTCCGGATGGCCATGTTCCGCATATGCCTGGTTTCCGATGGATTCATACTCCTGGGCATACACTTGGACATATATCTTTGTTTAGAGACGAGGATCGGGCTTTAATTGTTGGAGATGCTTTTGTGACTGTCAAACAGGAGTCCCTTTATAAAGTATTGACACAGAAAAAGGAAATCAGTGGGCCACCACGGTATTTTACGACTGATTGGTTGGCTGCATGGGATTCCGTTAAAAAATTACAAGCACTTAAACCCACAGTAGCCATAACTGGCCATGGATTACCGATGACTGGAGAAGAACTCACAACTAACTTACAGAAATTGTCGAATAATTTCGAACAGATTGCTCTCCCTAACCATAGTAAATATATGAATTAACGTTTTAACAAAATAAATCCCTAGCAATTTACGTGGGACACCTTGATAATCACTCTGGATAATTTATACAAAATGTCGAACTAGCCAATCATTATTTACCAACAGAAATAACTGTTCATTAAAACTTGCATCAGTAAGTAAAAAATATAAAAAGGGCCACAGTTGTGGCCCAAAGTAACAATTCAGGAGGTGTAAGGCTAAATTAGCTTTACACTACTATTATTATGATATAAAAGCTGTTCTGTCTAGTTGATGGTCTCTACTTAAGTTTTAAAAATAAAATACAGCATTAACCTTTTTCGTGCAATTATTCCTTTGAACTTGAGAAATACATGTAAGTGCTGTGAATTTTAGATAAGTTTCTTATAGATATGTTACTATAACAGGTATCTATAGTTAATTTAATGCAATAGAGGGGGATGAATTTGAATACATTTACCGAGTTTCCAACATTGTCTACGCAACGTTTTATCTTACGAAAAGCCACAACAAAGGATGCTAGTGACCTTCTTGAGCTTTATTCAAATGAAGAAGTAGTGAAATATTTGCCGTTTACGCCATTTCAATCTGAAGAGGATGCTATAAATGAATTGAATTGGTATGATAAAATTTTCAAGGAACAGACAGGTTTAAGATGGGTAATCGAAGAACTTGATTCTAAGAAAGTAATTGGAACATGTGGGTTTTTAAATTTTGAAAAAGCTCATAATCGTATTGAAATCGGCTATGATTTAACGCCAAAATATTGGGGAAAGGGTGTTATGAAAGAGGCATTAACTTGTATTATCCATTTTGCTTTTAAGACGATGAACATAAATAAAATTGAAGCGAAAGTTGAACCACAAAACATATCATCTATTAAATTATTAGAAAAATTAGATTTTTATAAAGAAGGTGTATTAAGACAACATGAATTTGAGAAAGGACAATATGTTGATCTTGCTATGTTTTCTCAATTGAAAAGTGAATATCAATAAATATTAATAGTATAATTTTAAAAAATTTCCAGTTATCCTATTATTGATATTACATTGAAACTCATGAAACCTCGCAATACAAGCATTGATTTTACTAATTATTAAGTATCAGAAGAATAAACAATTTCTTGTCCATGACCAAGCTGTTTAGTTTGGCTGCACTAATTGAATATACACAGGACTTGTTTTTATGATTAGAACTCATATTAACAAGTCTTTTTTTACATAAATAAAGAAGGATTAAAAATCCTGAAGAAGTTGAGGAAAGGAAATCCAGAAAAAGGATATAAACTTTGTTGCGCCGAATAGAGTAGTTGAGTATAAATTTTTTCAATTTTTAACAACAGGGGGAATAAACTGATGGTAAATAACCGAGCAGAGAAAATGTACGATTACCATGTTTGGGCTAACCAACAATTGATTCAACACTTAAAGCAACTACCTGATAAGGTCTACACGGCGCATATAGAAAGCGTTTTCTCGTCGATTTCAGAAGTGCTAATTCACCTTTATGCAACTGACATTGTGTGGTTGGAGACGATGAAAGGGAATAGCTTTCATGACACGGTTAGAGAGGTAGAACGTCGAAAATCTGAATTAACAGCAGTCTCGATAGATAAACTTGAAATGCGTTATGACGAGCTTTCACAAGAATTTCAGCACTTTTTTACGGAGCAAAAGGATTTAGAACAAATCCTTATTACGGAACATCCACATTATGGACGTATGGAGTTCATACTTGCAGACCTTGTACACCATATTGTCAATCATGGAACCTATCATCGAGGGAATGTGACAGCGATGCTTCGTCAACAAGGTGAAGTAGGTGTACCAACAGACTATGTATTCTTCCTTATACGGAAATGAGGGGAAAATTAGTACAATGTTTCTCAACGAACGAAATTGGATATCTGTCAGAGCTAGTAAAGGTTGAATTTGAACGAATGCCAAGTCATTTTGGATATAATCGACAGTTAACCTGACAGGCTGCCGCTTGTAGCCGAGCGGTAGTGACTCAAAGCTGAGCGATACTCCGGCCCAACCGAGCGATAGTTGCTCAAAGCCGTTTTATATCTGTAGGTATCTTTTGGTGTTACAAAAAAGACTTTCAGGCCATACAAGGCTTTTATGAAAATATGTTATTGGCTGAAGATGCTGGTTTTGCTAAACGATTAAAAGAATGGGGAAAGAAAAAATGTAAAAATATGGCACAATCAAAAATGGGATGGTCATGTCGTGCAGAAGATTCGATAAACATGGGGATTGGGTATTACTTAAACGACCAAATTTTAGCCTACCTGAAAGGGAATGACCGAAAATCAGCAGATGAAGCTTATTATGAAGATCAAGGTAGATAATATCAATTAGGCGTAATATACAAATAATAGCGATAAGTAACTAATCGTTTCAGGCATTTGTCATAAAATTCACTAGTTCTATTAATGAGACCAGGTAGTCACTTAAATTGAGCCTGATCTCATTCATACCATTGAAGAAACTTCATTGCGCTAATTGTAGTGTTGACAATAATTTATCAAATTTAGCTGGACTCATCATTTCGTGTGTAATAAATTTACCGTTATAAAACAATCCAAACGTTGTCCACAGCGTCGGTGCATTTTGCGCTTGTTCTTTTGTTGTAATCTTATGGGTCTTGAAAGGGACTTTATGCAATTCTGCTACTTTTTTTAGCTCGTCTAAAATACCAATGGCAAAGGGGCATTGGGCTGTATAATAAATAACAATACCGTCTGCCATATCAGGATTCTTCATGTGCTTTTTAAATGAAGGTTCAGCTGCTGTATCATTCCACTTTAAGGACATTAATTGAAAATATGGTTCAGCTTGCTCTACTACCTTAAATCCTAGATGCTCAAAGAAACGATAATCACTTAAGTACGGTAGTTTTTTCTTCCCAGTAATGTGTACAATTCCATCCATGCCACGAGATAGAGCATCATTTTTACAATAATCTAATAATTGTTTTGCATGGCCATTATTTTTATACTTACCAGAAACCCATAAGCAATTGATATACATATAATTAGGTGCTTGGATAGGAACCCATGCTAGTTCAGCTGGTAAATATTCAATAAATACTTTTGCGCGCTCATTCAAACGGTAGAACACTAACCCCTCATCCATTCGATCCATCAACCATTGTTTCTTCTCGGCAACAGCCTCCTCATATTGTTTGGTCCCTAGAGCACAACAAATATGTTCACGTTCCATATTGTTTTTTGTGATTTGTATGTATGACATTTTCTAATCACACCTTTCACATCCATCGTAACAGAATTCCTAGTAAAACTCCTGCTAATTTCTAACTTAAGGAGCTATAGAGAGAGTATGTCCTCAAAAGTAGTTACTTGTATTTTTTACTTGTATTAGCTAATTTTTTACATTCCATGGTAAAATAAATTTAAATAATAAAGAAGTGATTTTTCAAATAATAATAAAAAATAAAAGCGTAGAGGAGATAGATATATTGAAACAAGCATTATTAGTAATCGATGCACAACAACAACTGATGGATGGCCATCAAGAAGAACCGGAAGTGTTTCAGAAAAAAAGATTAATTGACAATATAAATAGCGTGATCGATCAAGCGTTAGAAGCACGTGCAGCTGTCATTTTTGTTAGAGATAAGGATGTAGCAAATGGACAAGGCGCTGGTTTTCAAGTTCACAATGATATCAATATTCCAACTGCTACTGCAATTTTCATAGATAAAAAGGCCACTAATTCTTTTTACAAAACAGATTTGCTACAAATTTTAAAAGATAAACAAGTTACTCATATAGTTATCATGGGCTGTAAGACAGAACACTGTATCGATACAGCCGTTAGAGCAGCTACGATTTACGGTTTTGATGTAACTCTTATAGGGGATGGACATTCGACGACAGATTCTAAGATTTTGTCTGCCGAAAAAATAATCGCTCACCATAATGAAGTGCTACATGGACATTACAACGTAGACAATTTTTCGGTTGTTAGAAATGCGCAAGAACATGTATTTGAACCGAATCATCATCAATATCGTTAGTCCCTATTAAGTGGGGTTTAATGGAATAAGATTCTCCTATTTTATTGTGCGATAAACGATGGAAATTGGCATTAGCAATTATATGGAACAGCTTAATGGGCATGCTTCTGGAGAAACCAGATACATGTCTTTTTACTTGCAAATTACTTCAGGCCAAAAGAATTTTCATTATAATTTAACGTGGAGGTGGGATTGTGGGGATTGCAGAAGTATTAACGTTAATATTTATTATCTTAAAGTTAACAGAGGTAATAGCTTGGTCATGGTGGTACGTATTATTGCCTTCAATTATCTCCTTTAGTTTCTATGTTTTGTTTTTTGTAATAAAGCTAGTGATGGTGTTCGTTGCAGTGATCGCAGTTAGAAAACGTAAGATATTAGTAGATAGAGATGCCTACATGGCTGAAGAAATGTAAAGGAAAGGGTACTGATAAAGCACTGTTGTCTACATATAATTTTAATCAGAGATTTTTACTATAAGAATAGCTTTCCTATGCATCAGAATCGGAGTAGTTAAAGTACAAATAACAGAGAGGGTGTAGATATGATGAACAAACGATATGCCGTTATTTCCGATGTTCATGGCAATAACTTTGCATTAGAAGCCGTTCTATCAGATATTTCGAAACGAAAAATAAACCGTATTTTTAATTTGGGTGACAGTTTATATGGACCATTAAATCCTTCTATAACCGCTGACATATTAATGGATCACAACATTACACATATTCAAGGAAATTGTGATCGCATGTTATATGAGCGTACAGGTAACCCTTCATCAGCTATTTTAAGTGTGAAAAATAAATTATCGACAGCACATATAAATTGGTTGTCTCTGCTCCCTAAAACTTTAATCGTTGATGACCTTTTATTGTGTCATGGCACACCTGACTCTGATGAAATCTATCTTTTAGAGGACATGTCGATAGAAGGTGGCATTCTTAAGGACAGCGCTAGCATAATGGGCACTCTACAAAACAATGTACAGAACGTAATTGTCTGTGGACATAGTCACATTCCTAGAGTGGTATATTTACCAAATGATAAATTGGTAGTCAATCCTGGCAGCGTAGGTTTACCGGCATATCTAGATGAGTTACCTATCCCTCATAAAATGGTATCTGGTTCACCTCACGCAAAATACACTATTTTAGAGAAAATGGACAATGAATGGCTGGTAGAACAAATTTCTGTACCGTATGATTGGACAAGTGCAGCGAATCTTGCATTGCAAAATAATAGACAAGATTGGTTTAGGGCATTAACAAGCGGCATGTTATAAAACCACGTTTGACATCGTTCACAATTGGTGTAAAACTCAATTTTCCAAGCGATAAGCTTGTAAATCGTCTGCTTTTGTTAACATTTGCCCAAGATGATGGATTAAATGATAATGGAGTCACGTTTTAGAGCGTGGCTTTTTATTGTATAAAATTTTCTCATTTGGAATGACGTAATAAGAAAATATAAAATTAGTACCAACTAATGATATCAAGTGATAAAATACAATGGAAAGTTAAAGGAGGTTTACTATGTTAGATACTCAAAACATGAAAGATGTTATATTGCATCGCTATCCGTTTCTGTTAGTTGATAGAATTTTAGAATTAGAAGTAGGAAAGAGAGCTATTGGTATTAAAAATGTCACGATGAATGAAGAATTTTTCCAAGGTCATTTTCCTAATTATCCAATTATGCCAGGCGTGTTGATTGTAGAAGCATTGGCGCAAGTAAGTGCGATTATCATGTCAACAAAAGAAGGAAATCAAGGAAGGTTAGGTTTACTCGCAGGTATTGATAATTGCCGTTTTAAAAAACAAGTAATACCAGGGGACCAGTTGCGACTTGAAGTGGAGCTAACACGATTGAAAGGACCTATTGGAAAAGGCAAAGGGATTGCCACTGTAGATGGAGAACTAGTATGTGAGACAGAACTGATATTTGCATTTGGAAATTAATCTCCACGTATATTAAGGAAGGATCAGCAGTGCTAAATTAGCCTACTGATCCTTTTTGTATACAGATAATTTAACCTAGACTTTCATGCACATTTATTTTTTTGCAAGCTAAATCAATAGTAGATAGTAGTTCCTATCTTGTTTTACAACTGCTTAAATATTAAAATACAAAAAAAGGTATAACTAAGTACTTGTATAGAAGAAAGGGGAGGTGATATTGCATGGGTGATGTTCAAATGGTAGAGATGACTAATGAAATGCTTGAGGGCTTAGGAAGTTATTGTTTAAGAAGTAAAAAGAAATCAGCAGGCTATATTCAAAAAAATAGGTGGCTAAACGATAGATTCGAGGAAGGATTAAAATATTTCCAATTGCTAGAAAATCAAAAACAAGTAGGATTTATTGAATATACCGATGAGGAATTTTCTTCTAGGGTTGTACATGCAGATGGATATTTGGTCATCCATTGTTTGTGGGTAAGTGAAGTTGGTAAAGGGTATGGGACTCAATTAATTAATAAATGTCTAGAAGATGCAAGAAAGCTAGTAAAAAAAGGTGTTGTAGTTATTACTAATTCAACAACATCTTGGGTACCCAGTAAGGATATCTTTTTAAATAATCAGTTCGAAGTGGTTGATACGGCTCCATATGATTTTGAATTACTTGCTTATAAGTTTGATAATGGAACAGAGAACCCTTATTTCCCTCATGATTGGCAGGACAGGACTAAAAAATACTCTAACTTAACGATTCTTCGTTCTTTTCAATGCCCATATGTGGATGTCGCAACAGAAAATATAGTAGCAGGTGCATATAAATTGGGTATTGATATTGACATCATTGACATTAAAAATAGACAAGAACTAATGGCATTATCACCGACGCCATACGGTATCTTTTCGGTTATTTTTAAGGGACAACTCATTAGCTTTCACAGATTGACCGTTCATTCGGTCGTTAAAAAGATAAAAGAACTAATTTAATTACTTTGCGAGAAAAGTGAAAATAAATAATGGCACCTATGTTTACTAATATTAAAAAGAATGATAAATCATGTTAGTTAAGACGGAGGGTTCGTATGCAATCACCTGTATTGACAGGAATGGAAGGTGTATTTATACCAATTAAAGATCCACAAGTATTAGCAACGTGGTATGAAGAACAGCTTGGCTTTACACTCCTTAATATTGAAGCAGAGGCTGCGGTTATGAAGATCGCAGATGTATCCCAAACAGTAGTTTGTCTTGTGCGAAGCAAGGAACAACAGGTAATGAAATTTCCAAAGAATAACTTCGGGGTAGATAAATAGTATAACTTTCGCTCGCACAATATTGAAGAAACTTACAGGCATCTAGTTGAAAAAAATGTCAAGGTGACCGCTATTGACGGGGATGGAACCACTAAATATTTTACTTTTTATGATCCAGATGGAATTCATTTAGGTGTTTGTCAATTAGTATAAGTTTTGCTAAAGCTAGATGCTCGAAAGACGTTCTAGCAGTAGTATTACTAGAATTTCGTATGTAGAGCACTGAACAATCGGAAAAGCAATGGTTTAAATTCGGCCCATTTTTTAGATGTCGATAGTGTCCGTTGTTTTTTCTTTAAGAGTCATGCTTATAAAAACACAGCATCAGTTATTAGTGATGCATAGTATAGTAATAGCAACATTTAAGTTAGTTGGAAATACTTACGGCAAGTGACGAGATTGTTAGCGGTAAGTGAAATAGAATTGCTCGTTACAAGGCCGATTACAGTTTATTGTAATCGGTTTTATAATGAGCAATTCTACTATAGTGCATGACTTTATGACTAGAGAGGAGGAGCAAATATGGTAACGATTCGGCAAAAATTAGTGTCAGCTACTCAGGCAGCTAAAATAACGAACGGTAAAAACAATGCCAAAAAATATATTGTTGTACATGAAACTGATAATACCAGTGTAGGGGCTGATGCAGATGCCCACGCAAGACTTCAAGCAAATGGAAACAGTCGAGATGCCAGTTGGCATTGGCAAGTGGATGATAAGGAAGCGGTACAATCATTTGAGCATTATTGGGAATGCTGGGGGGCTGGAACATATATAGGTAATAATCAAGGAATTCAGATTGAAATTTGTGTGAATAGCGATGGCAATTTCAATCAGGCTGTGGAAAATGCAGCGAGTCTTATCGCAAAAATAATGAAAGATGAGAACATCTCAATCCACAACATTGTCCAGCATAATTATTTTAGTGGAAAAAACTGCCCAAGAAATATTCGAGCTGGAAAAATTTCGTGGTCCAATTTTTTGAAAATGATTACAAATGCCAGTACACAACCGCCAGAGAATCCCCCAGGTGATACGTTAAAATACCGCATTTTAACTGGCACATACAGTACACGGAAAGCTGCAGAAAGCGTCTTGGATGTAATGAAAAAACGCTTTGGTTGGGTAGCTTATATTGAGCAGGATGGTGCTAAATACCGAGTGAAAACAGGTACGTTTACAGGAATGCACGCTGCACAGAATGCAGAAATTAAAATAAAAACTACGAAATTGGCGCAAGTTACGTATATTGTTTCTGCATAATGATCACTCTTGGAAAATATTATTTGACTGCTTTAAAGAATTGAGTACAATAGTAAAGCAGTATCATTTTACTCTAAACTTAACAGTGGTGAGAGGGACCCTGTAGATTTTTAAGGGGTACTTCTTTCGTTGGCGAATTAAAATACGATAACTTTTGCAACATTTCTTAAGGAAGAACAGTCTATTAATAGGTCCTTTACTTTTTAGACAGCGTGTGAAAGGTTATTTATTTTATGAACCCGAATTTACGAAGATAGTTTGAAAGGGGGGCTGTCATGAAATTTTGGCAGTCTTTTTCTTTTCGTCTACCCTATAACCTGTTAAGATGGTAATAGTGTGACAACAAGTTAGTGTATATG
This sequence comes from Lysinibacillus parviboronicapiens, assembly GCF_003049605.2. Lineage (NCBI taxonomy): Bacteria > Bacillati > Bacillota > Bacilli > Caryophanales > Bacillaceae > Lysinibacillus > Lysinibacillus parviboronicapiens. The sequence goes on along the minus strand of NZ_CP073713.1, from coordinate 2,610,982 downwards.
AGAGTGGTGACAATCAAGATGGATGAACAGAAAAAAGATGGTTTAGAACAGCAGGAACAAACACCGCAAGTAGAAGTAAAACCAGCGGGACAATTTATTCAGATGAAGCCGTTTAAATTTATTATGCTGATGTTCTTTACAATCTTAATTACCGCAGGCTTAACGATTTTTGCGTTAACTTTCGGTGAAAAGAAAGTAGTGGAAGTAAAGGTTCCGATAGAGCGTGCGGAATTTACAAAACTATATGAAGCATTTGATATGCTAAAAAGCAAATATTACAAAGATATCGATGATGAAAAAGTGGTCGATGGTGCAATCAATGGCATGTTCGACGCGTTAGACGATCCGTATTCTGATTTTATGGTAAAAGATGAGGCTGAAAAATTCAACACAGGCCTTTCATCAAGTTTTCAAGGAATTGGAGCGGAAATTCAAGAACGTAACGGCTTTATAACGGTTGTGTCACCAATTAAAAATTCACCTGCTGAAAAGGCTGGACTATTACCGAAAGATATCATTTTAACGGTCGATGGGAAAAGCATTCAAGGATTTAGCGCTTCTGAGGCTGTAGCACTAATCCGAGGTGAAAAAGGAACTCCCGTGAAAATAACTGTAAAACGCGGTGAAAATGCAGAACCAATCCAAATGACGATTGTGCGTGATGATATTCCTGTTGAAACTGTTTACGGTGAAATGCTTGATGGGGATATTGCTCATATTCAAATAACTTCATTTAGTGAACAAACTGCAGATGAATTAGAAAAAATACTTGCTGAGTACGAAGGGAAAGGCATGAAAGGTATTGTGCTTGACTTACGACAAAACCCAGGTGGCTACTTAGATGCTGCGCTTGAAATTTCCAATTTATTCGTGGCAGAAGGAAAACCGATTGTTCAAGTGCAGGAAAAAGATGAGGAACCAGCTATTAAAAATGCCATCGGTGGCAAAAAATACAATTTACCAGTGACTGTTCTTGTTGACAGTGGTAGTGCATCGGCCTCTGAAATTTTAGCTGCAGCGTTAAGTGAATCAGTTGGAGCAAAAATTGTTGGAGAAACATCTTTCGGTAAAGGTACAGTGCAAAATGTTACACCATTAAAAGATGGCTCTAATTTAAAATTCACAACAGGCAAATGGTTAACACCAAATGGCAACTGGATTAATGAAAAAGGAATTGAACCAGATGTCAAAGTACCATACCCATCGTATGCATCACTACCATTTTTGGATGCTTCGTTTGAAATGAAAGAGGGCTTACAATCAGATTCTGTGAAAGTAGCAGAGGAAATGTTAGAAATTCTCGGCTATGATCCAGGGAAAGTTGATGGCGTATTTGATCAATATACAGAACGTGCGGTCAAGAAACTACAAGCTGCAAGCAAGCTTGAAGAAACAGGTATCTTAACTGGTGAAACAACATATGCATTAATGGATGCATTACGTACAAAAATGAAATCAGATGATCCACAACTGTTAAAAGCAAAAGAACTGCTTACTGCTGCAAAAGAGTAAACGAAAGAATTAACAAACTAACACAGTAGCTGTCGCAGAAGTCGTCTCGTACGGCCTATGTGACAGCTTTTTTTATAGGAGGTCTCAATTGTGAAAGACGTATACTTATTTAGTGGATTTTTAGGTAGCGGTAAAACATCAATGCTGACAGATGTTATTCGTCAATTAAAAGAAAAGGGCTTAAAACCTGCTGTCATTATGAATGAACTTGGCAAGTTACCATTCGACTCACAAGCTGTTGAGGATGATGTACCGCTTAAAGAAATGCTAGATGGCTGTATTTGTTGTTCTGGTGCTGAAAAAACAGAGGCCCAAATTCAATCTCTTCTATTAGATAGTGAGTTTGATGTGCTTATAATTGAAACAACTGGAGCGGCACATCCCGTAGAAGCATTAGATGCGGTCTATTCACCATTATTTGCAGAGCAGTTGAATGTGAAAGGCATTGTCACTGTTGCTGACTCGAAGTTATGGCTCGATCGGGAGACATTAACACCACAAATCCGTTCATTATTTATGGAACAAATCCGTCATGCTCATTTATTGCTTGCAAATAAAATAGACTTACTTACCGAAACACAGCAAGCACAGGTAATATATGAGTTACAAGGCTTTAATCCGCACGCTTTTATTTTACAAACAACTCATGGGCGTGTGCCATTCCAGTTACTAGAAAGTTTGACAGCAACATCACAGGTGGATAAACGCGATATTGTGAGTGCACCAATTTCATCTATCCATTTAGGCTCACGTTTAGTAGAGTTTACGGAATGTGCTTTTACACAGCAACAATTTGAAGAGTGGGTACGTCAATTGCCTGATTCCGTGTACCGTATGAAAGGCTACGTACCAGTAGAAGGGATAAAAAATCCAATGTTATTCCAATATGCCTATGGGATGGTGCAATGGCTTCCAGAATACGTTAAAATGCCGGCAAAACTTGTGATTATTGGAGAAAATGTCGGAGCTGTAAATGTAATTGGCCTAGATTATTAAATTAAGTTGTCAATATTAATTAAATTTCAGGTCCTATTTCGCCTTTATTGTTGTAAGGGATTAATAACATGTTTTGCCTAAGGAGGCGTCTTAGTTTTTTCTGAGACACCTCTTTTTTAGGCGAATCTAAAGGACAGACTTGGCACTTAAAGTGAACAAATGCAATGAAGTGACTAATTTTGCATGATAGGAGGGGGGGAGTAATTGAAGAAAGCATGCTACATATCATTATTCCTGATGCTTATATTGATGGGGCTATTAGGCTATCGTTATTACTGGGATGCAGCAATCGAACAAGATATATTGGCTGCAAATGGTTATAGAACAACGATTGGTGAAGAGTATAGAACTGTGAATTTTTTTGTAAAACCTGAGTGGGTCAAGATTCGCTCTAAAAAGCCTCAGAGTATGCATGACGTGGTCACAAGTATCGGCAACTCCAACATCGTTTTATCAGAAGTAAGGCTGCGAGAAGAGGTTCAAGATATTTATTTCACCTTTACCCTCGACAATAAACTACCTAGATTGAAAGGCTATTTCTTGACGCAAAATTTAGGGAATGCATCAAATGATATAAAAATGCCGGTACTTGAACTTCGTGGTGACCATGAACAGGTTATCGAACTTGGCCAATTTGCACAAGGGCCAGCACAATCTTTTAGTTTTGGTATAAATTTAGAAGAAATAGAGGCACTTAACAACGGATTTTCTGTAGAGCTACGTATATATTATGGCGTTCAATATGAAAAATATTAGCAAATAATTCGCTAGTTTTTGAGGTATGTCAACCCTCTTTAAAACGTAAGTATTTCATAGATTGGCGAAACTTGCTAAAATATATTTAAAAAAAACTCCTGTTTAACTGGAATCTACTCTTTTGTTGGCGAAGCTAGCAGATGTTGGTAAGAATTTTTATAGATTCATCCTTTACGATAGGTTGCAGAGAGGAGAGATTGCAAAATGAAAAAAACACTCACTGCAATTTGTGTCACATTTCTATTAGCAGCTCCAATTCAGTTGGCTTCTGCTGCATCCAATACTACAGAGGGGAATACAGTCAAACAAACAACAAACTGTACAACTTATTACTATAAATGGTCAAGTAACAATTGGCAGGTGAAAAAACCGGCACAGGCTACAACACCATCAAAACCAACACAAACAACTACTAATAATACACAAACTAATACACAAACAACACAGAAAAATAACACAACAACGGCACCATCTACTACAACACCGACAACAACAACGTCTGATGTCAATGCATTTGAACAAGAGGTAGTAAAATTAACGAATGCAGAACGTACTAAAGCTGGTTTATCCGCACTACAAACGGATACAAAATTAATGGCTGCAGCTCGTGAGAAATCACAAGATATGCAATCAAAAAACTATTTTTCACATACAAGCCCAACATTCGGTTCACCATTTGATCGCATGAAAGCATTAGGTATTACCTATAAAGGAGCAGGTGAAAACATCGCCAAAGGTCAACGTACACCACAAGAAGTTGTACAAGCTTGGATGGATTCACCAGGTCACCGTGCTAATATTTTAAATGCTAAATTTACTCATATTGGTGTAGGTTATGTGAAATCAGGTAACTATTGGACGCAACAATTTATTCAAAAATAATGATTAATAACTGCTTAGAAGTAACTTAATTTCATAAATTCACTAGTAATTGGATGTCCAATAAGTCTTGGTGGCTTATCTGGGCGTCTTTTTATGTTGACATAGATGAATTTTCGATATCTGAAATCATATTTGAGTTAGTACATATAACGTTTGAAAAAAGCCGTTTTTGCCTATACTTCCACGTATAGGAGGCGTTTTATGGATAAAGTGGAATTAATGATGAAAAGTATGCAAAAAGCCTTTTATCATTCATCTGATTTTACAATAAGACAGATAGATTGGCGAAATAGATCTTCTGCGATTTTATGCTTTTATGCCTCGCTAGTAGATGCGAAAGAAGTGCAAAAAATTCTTGATACTATTTATGCACGTTTAGATACCGACAAACCCTTTTGGAGTGAAACCTTAGTATCAACGATTGAACATTTCTCACTGCCACAAGCAGTTGAACGTATTTGTAAAGGAGAAACACTGATTGTCTTGCCTGATACAGGTGAAATGCTGTCTCTTACTATATTGAATAAGGTAAATCGAAATCCAGACGAACCAAACAATGAACATATTCTACGAGGATCACATGAAGGGTTGATTGAAAACCTTGATACAAATTTAGCTTTGTTACGGAAACGAATTAATAATCCTGCGCTCGTGGTGAAATCTTTCCGTCTCGGGAAAGAGACAAATACAAGGGCTTATTATTTATATATGGATGGAGTTATAAAACCAGAGACTTTACAGGAGTTAGAAAAACGCCTTCATGCCATTAATATTGACTATTTTTATAGTATTGGCCAATTAAACGATGTGCTAGAAGATTCGGTATTGTCGCCTTTTCCTCAAGTACTAAATACGGAGCGGCCAGATCGCGTGGTAGCCAATTTAGTAGAAGGTAAAGTTGTTGTTATGACCGATACTACGCCGACAGCTTTAATAGCACCTGTGACGTTTTTCTCCTATTACCAATCACCAGATGATTATAACGCGCGTGTATTAGTAGGTTCCTTTTACCGAATGGTCCGCTTACTGTCCTTTATTTCAGCAGTTTTTTTGCCTGCTTTTTATATTGCTGTAATTAGCTTTCACTTTGAGATATTGCCATTAGAATTGAGCAATCAAGTCAAAGGGGACGTCAATCAAATTCCGTATCGGCCCTTAATAGAAGCACTTATCTTAGAAATTATTATGGAATTAATTCGAGAGTCAAGTATTCGCCTACCGCAATCTGTCGGACAAACAATAGGAATTGTTGGGGGACTAGTCATTGGGGATGCAATTGTTAGTGCGGGACTAGTTTCAAATTTAATGGTCATTGTTGTTGCTTTAACCGCAATTTCTAGCTATGTTGTTCCTTCTATGGAGTTAAATACAACGATTCGCTTACTTCGTTTTCCATTTATGGTGTTAGCCTCTTTATTTGGTTTTTTTGGCATTGTTATTGGTGTCGTTATTTTATTAATCCACCTGATTAATTTGAGTTCATTAAAGCAGCCTTATTTTGCACCGATTATTCCTTTTCAGCCAAAAGAAGCGTATAAAGTATTTATACGTAGTCCCTATATTAAACCTACTGTTCAAGTAACATCGTTTAGTCCTCCAAAGGATGATCGAGTAAAGAATGGTGATACACCTTGAATTTTTCGCTTTCTAAAGCACAATTCTTTTTACTATTGTTTATTATTGAGACAGGTATTGTTTATATTTCTTTTCAAACACCACTGATTAGCGTAAGTCGAAATTTAGCTTGGGTATTATTTATCATTGCGGGCGTTATACATTATTTATTAATCATTTTTTATGAACGATATTATGCATATTTTTATTTAAATACATTTTTTCAATGGGTTTATAAAATTTATTGGTTTAGTATATCTGTAGTATTTATTGCGTATATGGAATACGTACTAGCATCGTGGGTTTTACCCCAAACACCTGAATGGGTAGTTGTTTTGATGATAGTTCTACTCTCCTTATATGCAAACTTAAGTCGACCTGAAACTGTTATTAATATAGGTGTTATGCTCTTGCCTATAATTTTTCTTTTTATAGTGTTCTTGATGCTAGCTGTGCCAGATCTTAAATGGGCGAATCTTTTGCCACTTGAATTTGATCATCCGCTACAAATTATCAAAGGGCTTAATCATAGCATTTATGCGTTTTTGGGCGTAGAAATGTACCTTATCTATCGACCTTTTTTACAACGAGAATTGATTTTAAAAGGGAAGCCATTATTTTTTTACCAACAGATTATTTTTGTTTTTTATATGTTATCGGTTCTTTTTACGCAACTGTTTTTCACGATTGACGAGGTAAAATTAGTGCCAGAGCCAATCATTTATATTTTAAAATCGCAAGAAGTAACTTTTGTCAAACGACTGGATATTTTTTTCGTTTATATTTGGTTATCATGGTCCATCGTGACAATCATGATTTTTGGTTTATCATTTAGGGTGGTGCATTTTGTGAAAGAAAGAAAGCGCCCTAAATTGAACATCCTTATATATCATATCTTACTAGCCATTTTCCCGCTTTTCTTTATTCACTTTAATCGAATCGAAGTTATTAAAAATTCTTTGCATTACCTTTTTTTAATCTTCACCTTTTTTTTACCGACTGTTATTATTTTTTGGAATAAATGGAGGGGGAAAAAGTGTATCGAAAAGGAATCCTAGTACTTGTAGTTGTTCTCCTTGCTGGCTGCTGGGATGAACGATTATATAAAAATTCTTCAGTTGTCACACTAGTTGGCGTAAATGGCACTATTGGCGATTATACGGGCTATTATGCATACCCAAAAACAACAGCAAATCAAAATGAAATCATGATTATTGAATCCACTGGTCTATCACCACGGGATGTACGTAACAAAACAAATTTGAAAATAGAACAGACGCTTGATTTATCAGAATTGTCGGCAATCTTAGTTTCAAATGATACAGTTAAAGCTCCACTTTATGATATATTGGATATTTATTTTCGTGATCCTCAAAATCCAATTACCATCAAGATTGCTATTACGGAAGGTGAAGTTAAACCATATATGGAGATTACAAAGAATCTAGCGGATAGTGCAGGCGGCTATTATCAACGATTTATTGAGAGCTCAGAGGAAAATACAATCTATCCAAAACTCGATTTGCAGACAGTAGGCTCGATGTTGTTTGATAATGCCATCGATATCGCTTTACCTTATATAAAGATGAATGAGGAAGAAAATAGAGCAGAAGCGGCGGGGGTTGCACTTTTTTCAGGGCAAACATTTACTGGCAAAGTATTAGACCCAAAACAGTCATTGATTATGTTGCTATTAATGAAACAAGCCAGTAAACAGGCACGGCTAACCTATATGTTTCATTTAGATGGCAACGAAATACCTGTAACTTCTGAAGTCATCCATGTGAAACGAAAATGGACAGTTAACGAACAATTAAAAACAATAAAGATGGATTATACGATTGAAATTGAAGTCGATGAATTTTCCCATGATAAACTTTATAAAGATTATATTTTGGAGGATGTCCAAACCATGATACAAAATAAAGTACAAGCTGATTTTGAAGAAGTCCTAAAGATATTACAGGAACAAAAGTCGGATACTTTAGGTATTGGGCGACATATTCGCTCCTATCATCCAAAAATGTTTAAGGAAGACTGGCACGAGCAATTTGCCACACTTTCTTTAGAACCGAAAGTCAAAGTGAAGGTAATTCGTACAGGTGTTTTACGTTAAAAAAGGAGACGCCATCGCATCTCCTCCTTTTTTATGCCGTAAATTTTCGTTGAACGAGTAGTAAACGAATTAATAACGTAATAGCGCCTGCGGACAGTCCTGCTACAAGCCCTATCCAGTAGCCGAATGGCCCAAAATCTGTATAGGTTGCAAGTGCATATCCGACAGGAAGGCCAATTACCCAATAGGATATAATGGCCATAAAAAAAGTTATTGTAACATCCTTATAACCACGCAATGCTCCCTGTACGGGTGCCTGAATAGCATCTGAGAGCTGGAAAATTGCTGCATATACTAAAAAGTGTACGGCATATTCCAAAACTTTTGCATCTGTTGTGTACATACTCGCAACTGGTTGACGTAACATGAATAGGATACACGCAGAAATAAAGCTAAATAGAATCGCAGTACCCACACAAATAAAACTATAAATTTTTGCGCTATGCATTCGCCCTGCGCCAATCTCAAATCCAACTAAAATCGTTACGCCCATTGAAATACTGAGAGGTACCATATAGAGCAAGCTCCTATAGTTTAAATGTTGTAGCTACTTAAAATCCTATTTTATTTACAAAAGCCACCTTGTATCAAAATCACATTTTTACTATTTCTCATATTTCTATGAATGTAAGAGTGATATTAACCACATACTGTATAAAATCAGAAAAGGTGAATTTTATGAATTGGCTATTAATAAAAGTTGCATTAATTGTTGCTATATCACAAATTCCATTAGAAACTAAAGCACTTGAAGAAAATTATGAATCAAATTTTATCCAAAATGAGTCAGAAGAAATTGTTGGGAATTTACCAGAAGCTAATGTTATTTTATATGCTACCCAAAAAGATGGATATTTAAAAAATTTCAACTTAAAAACAAATGAAAATGTTCAACATTTTCCAGATTGGACAAATGTATCCAATGAAGCTTATAGTCCTAAAATTTTCTATAAGGATATTAACTCTGATGGCAATAAAGACTTAATTATTGTCTTAACAACTGATTATGGGACAGGTATTTAGGAACAAAATGTACATGTACTCCATAATAATAGAGTCAATGGTGGTGAAATTTATAAAGAAATCCTTGTAGATAATCCAATAGCTATTGTTCTAAAAAATGTAAAAACTTCATTAACAAAGTCAGAGGCTACTATCAATATAAGGAAGGAAAAAACTGTTATCGAAATTGGTGAATTTGGAATTCAAAACAATCAATTATTTCCAGAAATATATGTCGGGAATATAATTGAATTTGATGTTTTAGACAATGAATTAACTGCGATTGTTGGAGCTCAAATCGCTCCAGTTGGTGGAGAAATTGGTAGTTTTCATATTAAATATATCTATAAAGATAAGATGTACCAATTAAAAAAGATTGAATTTATTTCGAATACAAACTAAAAACCATCTACACGGAAGAAAGTATGATTTCCAATAACATATTCTTCTACTACTTTAATATAAGATTGTCCACCGTTGAAGGAATAACCTTTATATCCGTTTTTACTAAAATCCTTAATTTCTACAAAATACTAAAAACCCTCTAAAAACCCTAAATTTAGAAAATGTATTTTAACTGTACTTACTTTATCATCTCAAATCATTGGCATGGATTAACGTGACCATAGTAACCTTGTAGATAGCATGACGGTGAGTATAATCTCAATGTATATCATTTAAAAATAGTATGTAGTTAAGAGAGGGGATAAAATGAATCCCGAGAGAAATTCACTGGAACAAAAACAGGCCAACCACAATTCTATATTAGAGATAGGCGATAAGCTCGTTGTAACCAAATCCCGACCCTGATTTTCTTGCAAATAACCTTTGCGAAATTGGGGTCTTTTTATATGGAACATAATTGGGAAATATCCATTTCAGCATATAGGATTAGTACACGGATTAATCCATCCGCTTTCTTTTCTAGGAAAGGAAAGGATTTGCTTGTATTGGTTTTATATCATGAAGTCTATGCTTATCGCCGGTAATCAAGTGGTTATTTATAGAGGCGTTTTCCAGAAGTTTCGCGACTTTTTGGAGGCTTTTATTTCATAGCTATTACAAGGGAATTCAGAGAATAAATAATCATTTTACCTCATGGCAAAATATGTTGTCAATAATAAATTTGTAAATTTATTAAAAAAATGTTACAATAGTTTTACAATTATTTTTTTAAAATCGTATTTCGAATTCCGCTGTCCTTTTTTGCAGATAGAATTTGGGTACGTTTTTTTAATATCCTTTTTTAAGCCGAAAAAAAATCAAAACAGTTATGTGAGCTTTAAAGGAAGTTAGTTGAATAAAATTATTAATTTACCATCTAATAGTAACCGAGTTTTTATTCCTTAAGGAGGACTAGAATAATGAATTTAATCAATAAGAAAGTTACACACAAGCGTTTTGGCATGGGTAGTATAGTTAAACATAATGATTCTAGTATTGAAATACATTTCGCATCGGAAAATAAAATGTTTGTTTTCCCTGATGTATTTGGAAAGCACCTAAAACTACATGATAAAAGTGATGCTAAGTCACTTGAAGGAATTATACAAAAAAAGGAAATTGAACGAAAAGAGGAAGAATGGAAGAAGGAAGAGGAAAAAAAACTACAACGAAAAAAACTGATACTTCGCTTGGAACACGAAAAACTTATGAAAAACCATAAACTTCATCCCGAATCACAAATGGTTTTTTGGTGTGACACAGAAGAACAGAATAGTTCTTTTTCAGAGTGGAAGGTTTTTTCAGGCGCAATAAAAAGTGGTAATAACAAGGGGAGGCCAAACAAACCAACCCGCTTGCACCCAAATAGCGCTGTCCTGTTAACAGCAGTAGATTCCGGGATGCATGAAAAAGACAGACGTATCTTAGGTGTCTATATGGTGAATGAAGATTTTATCGGTAAGCTTTGTGAAGATGGAAATATTCCTGCTCATTCAAAATACAGACTCCAACTTACGGAACAGGAATCGGATCAGCTACTTTTATGGGAATATTATGTAAATGAAAAATCCCCCGACAAAATGACATGGAATACAGGTAAATACCGTTATTTTGATAATTTATGGATGGCTCAAATTTTACTTGATATAGTTTCGTTGAAAAGTGACCCAAATGAACGAGAGCTGGCACAACAATTTTTAAAACATTTTTGTAAAATGAATCAGATAACAGCTCAAGAGTTACCAAAGCCTAATGGCGCATTAATGCGATTAAGACGTTAGCCAAAGCGAGTAAAATGGGTTTGGGTTTATGTCCACTTGAGGTAGGACGTTCCCAAAGATTAAAATACCTAGATCAACCAGAAGGTAATACGGGAACAGTCATCCTTTAACTTTAGATGTTGTGATAATTTACATTTAAACTATTATGTACTTAGTTCAAGGAGCAACAGTTGAAGACGAAAAAATAGGATCGACCTCACTGAAATAGGAATCGAGTATATATAATTAAACACAGCTGCACCACATGTGTTGCCACATACAGTCCACACATGTGGGTTGCTTAATAATGATGGTCCATAATGACTGAGATGTTGCACTATTAAATCATGCAGAATAGATTAATCCATTGACTAACAAGCCACGGAATTTCAGTAAGTATGTGAAACGACTAATTGAAGAGGATATGAAACAAGGTCCACGTAGTGAAATATGGATAGACAGAAATGAACCGGTAATACACGAGGATAAAGCATACTCCATCGAAACAAAAGATGCCGTGAGCAGCTTTATAAAAAAAGAAAACCACTTTAATCGAGTGGTTTTCGTCGTTTTAAATACCTAGTAAAATGCTTTTTCTTCGCATCAAATTCTTCTTGAGTTAAGATACCAGCATCCATGAACTCTTTTAACTTCATTAACTTTCGTACATGATGTATCTTCCTTGTATTTTATTCCCTTGACATGGTGCAGTCAGATAGGATAAAAATAAAAAACTGCTCGCTGTCTACGGCCAAGTAGTAAGTCTTATATGACTGTGCATGCTACAAATATACATTGTACCTAACAGACGGAGGAATTCCAGTATATATGCTGAAGTACGTTTAATCATAATGAACTAGTATAGCATATAGATAGTGTGATGGAGGAAAATTTAAAGGCTTCATCTATATCTTTTCGTCCGCATATAGTAAAATTAAAGACTGTAAACGAAAAGTAGCGAGAGCTACAATGGCTTTTAGGAATAGGAGAATTTACGTGAAACAACAAACAATCATTTTAACCGGTGGTGGGACAGCTGGCCATGTATCACTCAACCAAGCGATACTACCGTCTTTACTTGAACTAGGTTATGATGTCCACTATATTGGTTCAGAGCAAGGGATTGAAAAAGAATTGATAGGCGAGGCATTTCCGGATATACCTTTTTATGGGATATCGAGTGGGAAATTGCGTCGTTATTTCTCAATGAAAAATTTCACTGACCCTTTTAAAGTGCTTGCTGGAATCATGCAGGCTTTTCGTATCATTAAAAAAGTAAAACCCACGGTCATTTTTTCAAAAGGTGGCTTTGTTTCGGTACCAGTCGTGATGGCAGCTAAAGTAGCAGGTGTTCCGGTTGTTATCCATGAATCCGATGTAACGCCAGGGTTGGCAAATAAAATCGCTTTACCATTCGCTTCTCACATTTTTACTATTTTTGAAGAGACGCTTCAGCATTTGCCCCAAGAAAAGGCTACATGTACGGGTTCGATTATTCGTCAAGAGCTTTTTACCGGTAATAAGGCACAGGGGCTATCGCTTTGCGGTTTCACAACGTCCAAACCAGTACTCCTTGTTATGGGCGGAAGTCTAGGGTCGATTGTCTTAAATGATGCGCTCCGTCAAAACTTACCTGAACTTTTACAAACCTTCCAAGTAATACATCTTTGTGGTAAAGGAAATAACGATTTAGCGCTAGAGTCACTACCCGGCTATAAACAATTTGAGTATGTGACAACGGAATTACCTGATTTATTACATGCGGCAGATTTCGTCGTATCGCGTGCAGGCTCTAATTCGATTTTCGAATTTTTAGCACTTCATAAACCAATGTTGTTAATCCCGCTGTCAGCACAAAAAAGTCGTGGCGACCAAATTTTAAATGCTAAGTTATTTAAAAAACAAGGCTATGCAGAGGTATTACAAGAAGATGAATTAACAAAGGAAACGTTTATAAAATCAGTGCATACGTTAACAGCCCGTAAATCAGAAATGACGGCAACGATGGAGAAAACGCAAAGACCAAAAACGCCAAATGAGATGGCAAAATTAATTTTGCAATTTAAAAAATAAAAAAAGCTATGTGTTCTGGCAAGAGACAGAATACATAGCTTCTTTTCGTTTGAAAAATGGGATATTTTTATTACATCGCTTGTTCTTCGCCTTCTTGCAGTTGATGGGCAGTTGTCAGGTAGAACAGATCACGCGGAATTTTATATAAAGTAAATTGTGCTTCTCCACCATTTACTTGTGCTAATAATGTCGGATGACTTTCGTTAGCACTGATAACATAGGGGAGTTTTGTAGCTGCACGCTGAGATTTTGTATTTTCAACTCTTATACGGAGAAAGACCGTATGGAAATTATAATCAAAGAATAATTCATTTAAAAACAGCATTTTAGCCTTTTGGTTATAACCTTTACCTTGATAAGGGAGTCCAATCCACGTTCCGAGAAAGCCAGCACCGTCCTCTACATCATGAATGCTAATGGTGCCGATTGGTTGACCCCAATCATCAGTTATAGTCCTCGAAATAGCGAGTCCTCTCGCTTCTTCTTCAATCAGTTGTTTCGTCATAAACCAGTATTCATCAGCAGATGCGGCTTTTTGACGGACAAAAGGGAATACAGAAGGGTGTGATAATAGCTCATAAAGCTCTGTACATTCATGTAGGTCTCGATGTTTAAGCATACGAAACGCCTCCTTTACTAGGGTAGTTAAAACAATTCCGTTGAAGCATAAAGAAGTAAACTAAAATTCGTACTGGAATTAAAAACCCAAAGAACTAGACGTTATAACTATGAAATCCATAATCTCCCGCTGTCTTACTGATTTTGCGACCATACCGAAAAATGGCTAGTTTTTTTAATATAATATAACAAAGCTACTGCTTAATGCAATAATTTTGCTCGTTAAAACGAAATTTAAGTTTAATAGTTAGTCAATTCAGAAAAGTCTAAAAATTATATAATTACTTATGGGTATAAAGTCCAATGTACCAATAATATCCAAATAATTGATTAATATAACAATTCTTTAGTATTATATAATAAAATTCGTAAATTGGATATCATCAAATTTCATCCAGAAAAAGATAGAAATTTTCTAGGTGGAGAAAGTTAATCTTCTGTAAATATGTTATAATTGTAGCATTGATTTTTTTGTATAAATTAATGAATTTATTACGACTCTATAAACAACAACGACTATTTTATGGGAGGTGACAGCATGGATTATTTTTTAAGTGAAGCGCAATTTAATCAGCTATTCATCGGCAAAGATTTTGTCTTTCTCATGAAAAGAGTCCAAGATGATTATCAATATATTCACTTAAATCAAGCGGCGCAAACTCTGTTATCAAAAGAAGCCATCGGAAAAATGCTTTCTGCAATCTCCTCTAGTCGTAATTTTGCCATTATTCAAGAAAATTATCATCAAGCAATCGCCCTAAATAAACAAGTCGATTATGTGGATTATGCATATATTGAATCTGAAGTGCGGAAATATGAGACATCTGTCAGACCCATTATGTTCGGGGATGATCATTATATTTTAGCTATTACAAAAGAAATTTTATATGACCGAAATATTGAAGATAAGTTTCTATTTATGCGATCTATGTTTGATCATGCTTTCTTTACAACAGTCATTTTATCAGCTGGTGGTGTTATCTATGAAGCAAATTCTAGCTTCTTGGAGGATTTCGGGTTAGATAACGAAAAATTGAAACATCAACTTTTTATTGATTTACCAATTATCCCAAAAGATGAAATTGAAAAAATACAAAACTATTTAAAAAGAGCAGCTCTGGGTGAAAATATCGGGGAGAAGCTTATTAAGCTTCATACACTGGAAAAAAAAGAACGCATGTATTTGGTCTCGCTTTCTCCAGTTATGCAGGGAGATAATTCATTTGCAATATTTCTCATCATGCAAGATTTTACTCAATTTACTGAGCAAAAGGCGGAATTACGTGCCAAATCTCATGGACTTGAAGTTTTTAAGGCCGCTTTAAATTCCGCAACATCTATTGCCATTTTAGATATTGAGGGTACCATCGTGGAAGTAAACGATTTATTTTTAAACGCATCAGGATTTACCGCAGATGAACTTATTGGTCAACCCTATAATTTAATTGAACCGCGTCACCATACAGAAAATTTTTTACAGACTATAAACAAAACACTTGATATGGGGAAGATTTGGCGAGGTGAGTTATGCTACCGTACCAAATATCATGCCGATTACTGGGTGGAGGCAGCCATTGTACCGTTGAAAAATGAATTTGGTAAGGTCGAACAATATTTATCCATTAACTATGATATTACGGACAAGAAAAGAATGTTAACGGAATTAAAAAATATTGAACGAACATTTCGTCTTATCACTGAAAATACAAATGATTTAATTGTAATTACAAACGAAGATGGCATCATTATTTATGCTTCTCCTTCTTATAGGATATACTTAGGCTTCGAAATTGTGGAGTTACAAGGTCAGTTTTATAGTACCATTGTCGATGAGGAAAGTAAGAAGGCCTGGCAAACGTTTTTGAATAATTTTACAGGTCAAACAGATACACAGTTGGAACTTTTACTGAAAGCAAAGGATGGCACGCCTGTTTGGACCGAGGGCAATGTAACTGTAGTGCATGATCCAGAACGTGAAACGGTGTCACAAATAATGATGGTTTCACGTGAAATTTCACATCGCAAAGAGCGAGAAAATGACTTGCTTTATTTAGCTTATCATGATAGTTTAACGCAGTTACCCAATCGTCGCTATCTATTGAAGGAATTCCCTAAAATATTAGCAGATGCGCATACGAATAATGTGTGCTTAGCCATGCTGTACATTGATGGGGATGATTTTAAGGATGTTAATGATCAATATGGACATGATACAGGTGATGACTTTATCCGTAATTTTGGCAATGTATTAACCGCTTCGGTCCGTAGTCATGATTTAGTTATTCGCATTGGTGGCGATGAATTTATTGTCATTTTAACGGGACTAACGAGAGATACAGAGGCAAGGAATGCGCAGATGATGCATATTATTAACCGTATCCGTAATGAATTGAAAAATGGGTGGACAATTGATGATCATCATTTTGCACCCACTGCCTCCATAGGAATTGCATATTACCCAGATCATGCAAAAACATTGGATGCGCTGATTGACTTAGCGGACCAAGCATTATATAAAGCGAAAGAATTTGGGAAAAATAAGCTATATATAACAGAAGCATAAAAAAAGTCTGTACGAGCGAGTATTTACTTGTGGTACAGACTTTTTAATTGGTGTTATGCTAGAGTGGTGGTAATACAAATATTTTACTGTGTATCAGTTATTTTGAAATAGAAGGTGATGACATGCCTAAAAAGATATTATTAGTAGAAGATGAGAAACATATTGCACGTTTTGTAGAACTAGAGTTACAGCACGAAGGTTACAGTGTGACTGTTGCTTTTGAGGGGCGTGAAGGATTGACACTTGCTTCGTCACAAGATTTTGATGTGTTATTATTAGATGTTATGCTGCCTGGCATAAATGGAATTGAAATATGCCGTCGTGTACGCGCTCACTCTAATGTGCCGATTATTTTACTAACAGCGCGTGATGCAGTAATGGATCGAGTAGCAGGCTTAGACGCAGGTGCGGATGATTACATTGTCAAGCCATTTGCGATTGAAGAATTACTTGCAAGAATTCGGACAATTTTGCGACGTGTTACACCAGAAGAAAAAAAAGGTGTAACATTGGAATTTCGTGATATAGCAATTGATATTGCGGCTTATGAAGTATATGTGCAGGGTAAAAAGCTAGATTTAACAAAAACTGAATATGATTTGCTTAAACTACTAGTAGAGCATAAAAATAAAGTATGTACACGTGAACTGATTTTAACTTCTGTATGGGGATATGATACAGATATCGAGACCAATGTGGTGGATGTATATATTCGGCACTTACGCACAAAATTGCCAGGTGATATGAATGCCTTTATCGAAACGGTCCGTGGAGTAGGGTATGTGATGCGTGAATGAATAAATTAAAAGCATATTTTGCTAATCTATCATTGCAAAGAAAATGGATGTTCACTTCTAGTGCCGTGATTTTTTTTAGCTATGCGATTATTTGTATGGTGGTGTATATCTCGCTCCATACATGGTTACTAAATGATGAAGAAAGTAAAGTGAAGCGGACAAGCGATGATATAGTGTCTTTTTTAGAATCACAGGGGCCAAATATTACAATTCAGCAAATTCAGCAAAACACAGGGCTATTAAACTCGATTGTGGATCGAGATCAGTCCGTGAGACTGTTTAATATAGATGGTATTGAGATTTTACGCATCAATGATACTTCTCAAGCAGCACCGCTTACTGCAATGCGAGAAATCGTACAAATGACGGTTGACAAAAAAGATGTTTTTGTAGCAAATGAACCTGTTCGACTTGGCTTTTTCCAAGGTTATATTCAAGTCATTCATCCACTAACAGGCTTTGAATCATTAATGAATTATTTGCTAACAGCTATGCTTATTGCGGGTGTTGGGGCGCTGTTATTATCAGGTTCAATCGGTTTTTATCTCGCCAATTATTTAATGAAACCACTTCATGCATTAAGATCGTCAATGAAAACGGTAATGGATAAGGGTTTTAACGAACCTATACAACTGGCTTATACATCACAGGACGAAATTGGTGATTTATTGAAAATGTACAATGCGATGATGAATGAATTACAAATCTCATTTACGCAGCAACAACAATTTGTCGCCGATGCTTCTCATGAGCTACGTACGCCCATTCAAGCCATTGAAGGTCATCTTTCCTTATTGAAAAGATGGGGCAAGGATGATCCAGCAATTTTAGAAGAATCCATCGATACCTCACTTACGGAAATTGCACGTATGCGTAAGATGATTGAAGAGCTATTAGAACTTGCGCGTCGAGAGGAAAAGGACGACATGAGCGAGGCTGATGTCATTGTGGTATTAGAAGGTGTTATTTCAGAAATGGAGCTATTACATCCGCAAGCTCGAATAACGCTGTCGAACAATGACGAAATAGGTACTTTATTTATTACAGAAAATGCACTTAGTCAAATTGCTCGTAATATACTAGAGAATGCTATTCGTTATTGTGAAAAAGTTCCTGAGATCAAAATTTCGGTGTCAGCACATGACCAAGAAGCGCATTTGCAAATAGCGGATAATGGTATCGGAATAGATGAAGAAAACCTTCCATATATCTTTGATCGTTTTTATCGTGTTGATGAGGCAAGAAATCGTCAAATTGGCGGTACTGGCTTAGGTCTTAGTATTTCAAAAATGTTACTTGAGAAATATAATGCCTCTATAGAAGTCAAGAGTGAGAAAAATGTTGGAACCGTTTTCTTTGTGAAAATACCGCTGAAATATTAAGGAAAATACGCGCTTTATTCCGTAATTCTATTCTTTGAGAAAAAAATTGCTTAATTTACTGAAAAGAGTTGTATTTTTTGTGAAGAGTAGTAAGATTGAGATGGAAAAAACGTTCTTTAAATTATGGATAAGTTGTGTCAAACATCCTTTTAATGAGCGAAGAAATATTATATAATTAATTGTAATTTAATTAATGGAACTGCCGATAGGCAAAATTTGGAGGTCATTTTTCATGTCGAACAACGTTACAACTGTAAGTTCTCCATGGTCAGCTTTCTCTGGTCCTAACCTAGGATATGTGATGGAGCAATACGACTTATTCTTACAGTCTCCTGAAGAAGTAGAACCGGAGTTAGTATCATTATTCCAACAATTTGGTGCACCAGTAGTAGCAGATGGTGAAGTAGCTGTAGTAGGTAGTTCAGCCGCTCCTGCAGGCGACTATAAAAAAATATTAGCAGCTGTGAAATTAGCGGATACAATTCGTACACACGGTCATTTAGCAGCAGATATCTATCCTCTAAAAAACCGAGCACTACAAACAGCTCAAATTGAAGAAAGCGCGTTCAACTTAAGTTCAGCAGATTTAGCTGAAATTCCTGCTGCTATCTTCTTCAAAGATGTGCCAGCAGGCGTGAAAAATGGTAAGGATGCAATCGATTATTTAAAATCTGTTTATACAGATAAAGTAGCATTTGAATATGGTCACGTAATTGCTACAGAAGAACGTGATTGGATTCAAGCACAAATTGAATCTGGTTCATTAAAACAATCATTAGTTTCTGACGAGAAAAAAGCTTTATTAGATCGTTTAACACGTGTTGAAAACTTTGAAAAGTTTATTCATAAAACATTCGTTGGTCAAAAACGTTTCTCTGGTGAAGGGCTTGATACACAAATTGTCCTATTCGATGAGATTTTGAAAACAGCAGAAACAAGCAACGTTGAAAATGTGCGTATCGGTATGGCGCACCGTGGTCGTTTAAATGTACTTACACACATCTTAAATAAACCATATGATATGATGTTCTCTGACTTTGCGCATGTTTCAAACGACTTATTTTTACCAGAACATGGTCGTCTTGAAATTACAAAAGGTTGGACTGGCGACGTGAAATACCATATGGGTGCTTCGTATAACCGTGAGTCAGGTATGAATGTTAAACTTGCTTATAACCCATCTCACTTAGAAGTGGGCAATCCGGTTGTGTTAGGTTCTACACGTGCAACTCAAGATGACACTTCAAATCCAGGGCAAGCTGTTCATAACCCAGGAAAAGGATTAGGGATTCTTGTTCATGGTGATGCGGCATTCCCAGGTCAAGGGATTGTAACAGAGGTGTTAAACTATTCGAAAACAGAGGGCTTCTCTACTGGCGGAACAATTCATATCATCGCAAACAATATGATTGGGTTCACTACGGAGTTGCATGACTCTCGTTCATCTGTCTATTCTTCAGACCCAGCAAAAGGGTATGAAGTACCTGTTGTACACGTTAACGCAGACAGTCCGGAAGCAGTTGTTCAAGTGGGACGTTTTGCGGCTAGCTACCGTCAAAAATTTGGTAAAGATATTATCGTTGACTTGATTGGTTACCGTCGTCATGGACATAACGAAACGGATGATCCAACAGTAACAAATCCAGAAGTATATAAACTTGTATCTAAACACGAAACTGTACGTGCTTTATATGGTGCTCAATTAGTGGCTGAGGGTGTCGTTTCGAACGATGACGTAGCTGCACTCGATACAGCTATCTATGCTGAAATGCAAGCTGCTTATGATCATGTAAAAGAAATGGCAGATAAAGATGACCATAAGCATTTAGAAATGCCAGAAGAGTTAAAAGTGGAATTTCCACAAATCGAAACAGCCGTAGGTGCTGAACGTTTAGAAAAAATTAACGAAGAGCTTTTAGTATTTGAGCAAGACTTCCAACCACAAAATAAACTTGGCAAAATTTTAGAAAAACGTCGTGATGCTTATGCATCTGCAAAAATCGACTGGGGTCATGCTGAAACTTTAGCATATGCTACAATTATCCAAGATGGCACACCAGTTCGTTTTACTGGTCAAGACGCACAACGTGGTACATTCTCACAACGCCACTTAGTGTTACATGACAAAAACAATGGTAATGTGTTCACGCCACTTCATCATATTTCTGGTGCAAGTGCATCATTTACAGTACACAACTCACCGCTTACTGAAGCAGGGGTAGTAGGCTTTGAATATGGTTACAATTTAGAAAAAGGTAATGTATTATCAGTTTGGGAAGCACAATTTGGTGACTTTGCGAACATGGCGCAAGTGATGTTTGACAACTTCATTTCAGGGGCACGCTCTAAATGGGGTCAAAAATCAGGTTTCGTTATTCTGTTACCACACGGTTATGAAGGCCAAGGTCCTGAACACTCTTCAAGTCGTATGGAACGTTACTTACAAATGTCAGCTGAAAATAACTGGTTTGTAGCAAACTGTTCGAATGCAGGTAACTACTATCACTTATTACGTCGCCAAGCAGCGATGCTAGAAACTGAAGGAGTACGTCCGCTTGTAGTTGTATCGCCAAAATCATTACTGCGCCACCCATTGGCAGCAGCAAATGCTGAACAACTAGCAAATGGCTCATTCCAAGAAGTTATTGAGCAACCTGGCTTAGGTACAAATACTAAAGCAGTTGAACGTATTGTATTAGGTACTGGTAAGGTCATGATTGATTTAGCTGATCGCATAAAAGATGGAGAAGGCTTCGATCACGTACACATCGTACGTGTGGAACAACTTTACCCATTCCCAACTGCGCAAGTAGCTGATATTATAGCTAAGTATCCAAATGCAAAAGAGATTGCTTGGGTACAAGAAGAGCCTAAAAATCAAGGTTCTTGGAATTACGCATTAGAAACGTTATACGAACTTTCTGCAGGTAAAAAGCTTCGTTATGTAGGACGTCCTGCAATGAGCTCGACTTCAGAAGGCGATGCAGATTCTCATAAAGCAGCTCAGGCAGCAATCATTGATGAAGCAGTTGCTGAATCGGTAAAAGTTAAATAATCGCGTAATTATCACTGAAATACTGGGCTATTAGCCTTAGGCAGTAGCCCTTTTATGTGCATGCATTATGCACGTTAATCAAAGGAGGAAATGAAAGTGGCTGAAATTAAAGTCCCTGAATTAGCAGAATCGATTACAGAAGGTAGTATTGCACAGTGGGTAAAAAAAGTGGGCGACCGCGTTGAAAAAGGTGAATTCATCGTTGAACTTGAAACAGATAAAGTAAACGCTGAGATCATTTCAGAAGAAGCGGGTGTGTTAACACAAATTTTAGCTGAAGAAGGCGATACTGTACTTGTAGGTCAAGTTATCGCAGTTGTAGAAGCTGGCGAAGGTGCAGCACCTGCTCCAGCAGCTTCAGCACCTGCAGAAGCAACACCTGCAGCACCACAAGCAGCTCCTGCACCTGTAGCAGCAGCTCCAGTTGTAGAAGAAACTTCTGGTGAGCGTGTAATCGCATCTCCAGCAGCTCGTAAACTTGCGCGTGAAAAAGGCATTGACCTTGCTGCCGTATCTCCAGTAGATCCACAAGGCCGTGTCCGTGTACAAGATGTTGCAGCTCATGGTACAGCACCAGTGGCAGCTCCTGCAGCACCTAAAGCAGTGGCAGCTGTTGATGAATCACGCGTGACAGTTGAAAAAATGAGCCGTCGTCGTCAAACAATTGCTAAACGTTTACTTGAAGTAAAGCAATCAACAGCGATGCTAACTACATTTAACGAAGTAGACATGACTAACGTGATGGCATTACGTTCTCGTAAAAAAGATCAATTCTTTGAATCTACAGGCTCTAAACTTGGTTTTATGTCATTCTTCACAAAAGCAGTAGTGGCAGCACTTAAAAAATACCCATATGTCAACGCACAAATTGTTGGTGATGAAATCCACTTAAACAATTTCTATGATATTGGTGTAGCTGTATCAACTGAAGAAGGTTTAGTAGTACCAGTTGTACGCGATGCTGACCGTAAAAACTTTGCTGAAATCGAGGATTCGATTGCAGACTTAGCGAAAAAAGCACGCGACAAAAAATTAGGTTTAAGTGATTTATCTGGTGGTTCATTCACTATTACTAACGGTGGTGTATTTGGTTCATTAATGTCTACACCAATTATGAACGGTACACAAGCAGCTATCCTTGGCATGCACACGATTAAAAAACGCCCAGTGGAAGTTGATGGCGAAGTTGCCATTCGTCCAATGATGTATCTTGCGTTATCTTATGACCACCGTATTATCGATGGTAAAGATTCTGTAGGCTTCCTTAAAACTGTTAAGGAATTACTTGAAAACCCAGAAGATTTATTATTAAATTCTTAATAATTAGAGTCAACTCCTCCAAGCTATGTGCTTTGGGGGAGTTTTTTATTCATATTGAGTAATTAAATGGTTTTTTTGATGCCCATAATTTTGTATAATAGATAAATACTAGAAACTGTGTATTTAGAATTAAATCATTAGTCTGAAAAGTGATAAAACTACCTTGACGAATAGCCTATTTTTATAGTAGTATCTAAATATCAATTAAATAAACAAACCTCACGTTCCTTTGTGAGGTAGAGGCGCGATATTTATTAGTTCATTGTTGAGTTTAAGCAAGCGAAGACGCAATGGAGAAGGAAATGTCGCCGAAGTATAAAAGGAGCTCGTACTTTTATGCTGGGTCTGCAGTGAATAAGTGCAGGACTGTCCTAGTAGATATAATTCCAGTTTACTAGGTTGTGCTATCTCGGAAACATGGAAATTATAGTGAGGATTTGGGCAACTGTTAATAAAAGGTACGACCTAAGTTCTGGACTTAGGTCGTTTTTTTGTACAGTTGTTTTATTTTTTTACAGAAAAGGGGAGTTTTGTATGAAAAGAAAATGGTTGCTATTTATGTTAGCCACAATGACTGCAATTGTATTAGCTGCATGTGGTTCAGATGACAAAAAAGATAACGCGACTGACAATGCTGGGAAAGAAGAAGAAGGTGGCGAGTTCCGTGTTGGGATGGAAGCAGGCTACCCTCCGTTCAACTGGACACAGCAAGGTGATGCAAATGGCGCAGTGAAAATCGCTGATAATGCGGAATATGCAGGCGGTTATGATGTACAAATGGCGAAAAAAATGGCTGAAGGTTTAGGGAAAGAATTAGTTATTGTTAAACTTGAGTGGGACGGTCTAGTGCCAGCTTTACAATCAAATAAAATTGATGCCATTGTGGCGGGTATGTCTCCTACAAAGGAACGCAAACAAACAATAGACTTCACAGAGAACTACTATACATCAGATTTTGTTATGGTCATTAAAAAAGGTAGCCCATATGAAAATGCCAAATCCATACAAGATTTTTCTGGTACAAAAGTTACCTCTCAATTAAACACTTCTAACTACGAAGTAATCGATCAAATTAAAGATGTGAAAAAGCAGACAGCAATGGAAAACTTCTCAGCAATGCGTGTTGCATTAGAGGCTGGTAAAATCGATGGCTATGTAGCTGAACGTCCAGAAGGTATCTCAGCTGCAGCTGCAAATGAAAACTTTACATTTGTGTCATTTGAAGAAGGTTTTGATACAGATATCTCAAATACATCTATTGCGGTTGGTTTACGTAAAGGTGATGCTAATGTTGATAAAATCAATGAAATTCTAAAAGGCATTTCGGAAGATGATCGACAAAAAATTATGGAAGATGCAATTCTTCAACAACCAGCAGCACAGTAATATGGATGCACGGGCCATATATCAAGCCCGTGCAATCTATTTTAACCTTATTCAGTGAATTCTCATTGAATGGTAGTAATGTCTTGGGTAAAAGTCTCATAATTTGAAAGAAGCGATGCAAATTAAATTTAACAGACGATCAAGGCAAAGACCAAGGCATAATGGATATGAACAAGCAACAAGAAGTTGTTAGGAGGAGCATCATGAGTTTTGAATGGATTATTTCTATTATAGAAAACAACTGGCAAATGTTTTTACGGGGCGCTTATTATACGTTACTTATTTCAACGATTAGTACAATTATTGGTGCATTCATCGGATTTTTCATCGGTATAATGCATACCATTCCAACGCGTAAAAAGGGCATAAAGCATGTGATTTTAAAGCTTTTTAACTTTATATTGACATGCTACGTTGAATTTTTCCGTGGTACACCAATGATTGTACAAGCAATGGTGGTCTATTACGGATTAGATATTGCGTTTGGTATTGATATGCACTTTATTACAGCTGGTATTTTAGTAGTTTCTTTAAATACTGGTGCATACATGGCTGAAATCGTGCGCGGTGGTATTGTTTCTATTGATAGAGGACAATACGAGGCAGCTTCTGCAATTGGTATGAATCATATCCAAATTATGATACATGTCGTATTACCACAAGTTGCACGTAACATTTTGCCTGCAACAGGTAATCAATTAATTATGAATATTAAAGATACAGCTGTATTAAACGTTATTGGCGTAACAGAATTATTTTTCCAAACTAAATCTGTTGCAGGCAATAATTTCCGATATTTTGAATCATTCTTCGTTGCATGTGTACTATACTTTATCATGACTTTTACAGCATCACGTATCTTACTTTATGTTGAAAAAAGACTTGATGGTCCAGATGCATATCAAAAACAACAGAAAGAAACATTATAGGGGGACGCACAAATGGCAGTCATTCAAATTGAACATTTAAGTAAATCATTTGGACGTAACCAAGTGTTAAAAGATGTGAATTTTCAGGTAGAAAAGGGAGAGGTTGTGTGTTTAATCGGTTCCTCAGGGTCCGGCAAATCAACACTACTTCGTTGTATTAATTTATTGGAAATACCAAGTGGCGGTCAAATTATCTTCAAGGGTGAAAATATTTTAGATGAAAAACATAATATTCAAGAATATCGTACGCATTTAGGAATGGTATTCCAGCAGTTTAACTTGTTTAATAATCATGATGTTCTTAAAAATTGTACTGTTGGTCAAATAAAAGTGTTAAAACGTTCTAAAGAGGAAGCAGAGCAAACGGCTTTAAAATATCTTGAAATCGTTGGTATGGCACAATATGTTAATGCGAAACCTCGGCAGCTATCTGGTGGTCAAAAGCAACGTGTCGCGATTGCACGGGCATTGTCGATGAATCCTGAAGTCATGCTTTTTGATGAACCAACGTCAGCCCTTGATCCTGAGATGGTTGGGGAAGTATTGAAAGTCATGCGCCAACTAGCCGATGCAGGAAACACGATGCTGATTGTTACACATGAAATGGAGTTTGCAAAGGAAGTCGCAGATCGTGTCGTATTCATGGATAAAGGTGTCATTGTAGAAGAAGGCGCACCATCCAAAGTGTTAGTAAATCCTGAACACGAACGAACAAAAGAGTTCTTAAAACGCACTTTGAAATAAAGAAAAAATTAATTTCGGACGCTTTACTGGAATGCCAGTATCAACTTAGCACCCGGTTCTAATGAAAAACATAAAAATAAGTGAGCCTATAAAACAGGCTCACTTATTTTCTAGAATTCCATTCTGAATACAAAACAAAGCAAATGACAAATGCAATAGCAATGATAAAAAACCATTGCGGTACACCACCAAAACTCATGTACAAACACCTCTTATAAGAATTGTAACAGGTTTAAATGGACATGCAAACAGTCTTTGCGGACAAAATATAAACTTCTATGGTTTTTTTCTCCACAAAAGTACTAAAATCGTATAAAATAAAGTGAAACATCATCAAGGAGATATTTTTCATCTCTCCAGTGATTAGTTGTTGAACCAATGGAGTACTGATAAGTGTTTGATTTCCCAGTTAGAAACTTTACTTAAACTGATTTTAAGTGAGCCTCTAAACACTTGTTAGTACAGGGTAAAAAATTAGACGATAGCCAAGTGCTAGTAAAGAGAGGTAGAGATTATGTTACATTTAAAATGGAAAGATGCACCAACACTACGCACAGTCACTTGCAAACATACTAATGCATCAAAATACTTAGTTTCCAACGTATTAACAGTAGGGAAAGAATATGAAGTGAAAAATGAAACAGAAGAATTTTTATTCATTATCGACAATACGGGGAATATTGGCGGCTATTATAAAGATTATTTTGCATGAGCTAAAAAAGGGTGTCTCAAAGTTAATTTTGAGACACCCTTTTCCTATGAGTAAATGTATAATGTTGCTCAACTATCTTTTTAAATCAGTTACACTCTGGAGCTGCTGCCTTTCTTTTTCTGTCGCTGTGTGCAAAGCAAAGACGTCTTGTATAGCTAATTGAAGTTCGCGTTGTGTTTCTTTAAACTTTGTTACCTGTTGTTCAAAGGTAGAGTTAGTAAAGCGTTCATTTGTCCGAGCTAGTCGTTCTTCTAGTTGAGCGTAATGATTATCCATATTCATCGACAACATCATGGCTAATTGATTTTTCCAAAGTGGGATAAGTGTCACAATTGAAAATTCAATTTTTTCTGCTAGTGTTTGATTTGCTTTCTGAATCATGCGAATTTGTGGCGCTGTTTGTAGGGCTACTTGTTGTGAAACCTGTAAATCATAAATTCGTTGATCGAGACGTTCAATTTGTTCGGCAAAATCATTGAGCTGCTGGATAACAAGAGGCTGTTTATTTGTTTGTGCTTTTGCCACTTTTGCGGGCAATTCAATTTCAATGACTTGCTGCTTCTTCATTTGACCGGCTGCAATAGCAGTTGCTAATTCTTCAAAAAAGCCTTTATTATACGAATATAGTTGTTCGAGCATCTCAACATCATCAAAGAGCTGGAGCTGAGCGCGCTCCAGCTGTACGCCAATACGCTCCACTTGGATACTAATACGTTCAAATTCAGTCAACGTTTGTTTGACTGTAGGACCCGTTTTACTAAACACTTTTTTGAAGAAGGACTGTTTCTTAGGTTCTAAGGCAGTGGGATCGACACGGTCTAACGTTTGCATTAAAGAATCAAGCATTTGGCCAATCTTTGTGATGTCTTTTTGTTTTACCTGTGCAAGCATGCGATCGGCAAATTGAGAAAGGGAACGCTGTGAACCTTGCCCTAAAGATAAGACCGATTCGAAGTTAGTAAGGTCAATTTGACTAGCTGTCAGCAATGCACGACTTTGCGCAAGAGGCGATAGCGTTTCAAATGTCGCCATCGCCTCCTCTGTTGTTGCTTGTAAATAAGTATGCACAAGTGGTGAAGCACCTTGTAATGAATCTAAATGAAAAATACGATCGCTATTTGTTGTCACTTATCATCGCCCCGCCATTCTAGCTGTTCTTTCCGTCTACTAGTAGAACGATTAGCGAATTCAATCTCCATTTGAAGATGATCGATATCATTTGAAAGTGCATCCTTTAAGTCAATTTGAATCGTGTCATTCAAATCCGTTAATGTTTCTCGTGTCTTTGATAAGGTGATTTGGATTTCTTTATCCTTGACAGGCTGTTTTGAAAGCATTGTATACTTATCAGTTAATTCTACTGCTGAAGGAAGGTGCGCATAAAAGAATTGTTCAACATTATAAAACTTTCGAGGATCTGTCTTTACCATTTTGACAATATTTTTTGAAATACGTGTCATTTCGAGTAATTGTTTAAAGGCGCTAACAGAACGCACACGTAAATAATTTTGACTTAATGATTGAATATGTTTATTTGCTGTTGAGATTTGTGATTCAATATGTTTGTATTCTTCCTTTGAAATACCTGCTATTTGCATGACTTTCTTTTTTTGGTTATGTTTCAGCAACATCGTACTTGTTGCGTAAGTTCCAGCGAACAATAAACCCCCAAGGAAGAATCCTGGATTTGCCGCAATTGCTGCGATAGAAACAGTTGATAACGATAAAATTAAGCTAGCGGTATGTCTAGATAAAAACTGTCCGACACTGAGCATAGTTTCTTCCTCCTTGCTTTTCAATATGTCTATCTACTTATACGAAATATTCGACATAAAGTTTCAATGAAATAACCCTTACATAAATTTTACTTCTATTTGCTAAGTTTCTCAATGATTATACTTAATATAAAATTGAAACTTTCACCAAACAACCATGCTACCCAGTCGAGCAACCGTGACTTTTACCTGGGGGTGAGCCAAACTTATTAGCGAATAGAATCGCACGTTCTTCAAGGTGATAACTATAATTTTGACATTGCTTTTTTGACTATGCTAATGTTAACTTGAGGTGAAAAAAAATGGCATTTCAATCACAAAATATTTTCATTAATTTACCAGTGAAAGATCTAAACAAGTCCACTACCTTTTTCAAGGAGCTAGGTTTTGAGTTCAACCTACAATACACCACGGAGGACACAGCCAGTATGATTATTAATGACAACATCTTTGCGTTGTTAATGCTTGAAGAACGTTTCAAGGCGTTTACTAAGAAAGAAATGGTGGATCCTACTACTTCGGCACAAGCCATTTTTTGCTTATCAGCTGATAGTCGGGATCAAGTAAATGAGTTGGTTAATAAGGCATTGTCATCTGGGGGGAAATCTTCAAGTGATCCTCAAGATCATGGATTTATGTATGTATGGGGTTTCGAGGATGTAGACGGCCATTTATGGGAAATTGCCTATATGGATGAAAGCGCCATGAATCAGGGATAAATACTTTTGACAATTAGCTTGCTCAGATGTTATATGCTAGGGGATGATGTCTTAACAGGCATCATCTTTTTATTTACATATAGCCATTAGGGGGAAATGATACATAAAATTACTCGCTACAGCGTGTGCCTCGTGACATATCTCCCCACCATGACCACCTGTTAGTGGAACGAAGGAATGACTAAAAAGCACGAATACATATAAAATAGTCAAACCCATAAATCAGTGAAACCAACTTCCTTTTTGGCTATGAACTAAAACATATAACATGACATAATATAAAAGATGAAATATTTATTGAAAAGGATGATGTATAAAATGTCATTGATGATAGTATGAGTATTTCAGTCGCAACAACGAGTACCTTGCCTAGCGGAGGAGAACTACCTGGCGGATGGAATGATGATGCATGGGACATTGATCGGTGGGAAAATGACGGCGGTAGTAGTCTTAGTACAAGGCAAGCATCAGGCGTGACTAAAAAGTTATGATGGCAGCGGCTATTAAAGGGAAGTGCAAGATTTTATTGACTACAGAGGACATATAAGTGACATCTAGGGGCCACACTGTAACAGCAAATTCAATGACACAGGCTATGAAAGACAGAAAGCTTCACGCATCGTATTGCTAATTGATAGGTTTTATGTAATCCATATTTCGATGAGAATCTAAATATTTATATTCTATTATAAATATTGAAGAACATATGGATTGGAGAGAAATTAACAATGGAAAAAATGACTCAGGTTCCTACCACAGAAATTATTAAGCCAAAAATTCTCTACTATGGAACGCCCGTGATTTTATTAAATTCACTGAACGAGGATGAAACCGTAAATATTAGCCCACTTTCATCATCATGGTCATTAGGAGATTGCATTATATTAGGAATTGGACTTGGGGGGAAGGCGATTGAAAATTTAACACGACATCCTGAATGTGTCATTAATGTTGCATGTCCTTCCTTATGGGAAAATGTTGAAAAACTAGCTCCCTTTACAGGGAAAAATCCTGTTCCACAATACAAAAAAGAGCTTGGTTTTACATTTGAAAAAGAAAAATATGATAGTAGTGGATTAACAGCTGCTGCGTCTAAAACAGTAAAACCTACACGGATTATTGAATGTCCTATTCAAATCGAGGCAAGGGTAAAACACATTCGAATGCCTGATTATACCACTGATTTTGCCATTGTTGAGACACAAGTTATACATGTACATGCTCATAAGGATATTTTGATTAGAGAGCATCATATTGACCCCAATAAATGGAGCCCACTTATTTATAATTTTCGCCATTATTTCGGACTTGGTAATCAGTTAGGGAAAACCTTTAGATCCGAAACATAAAAACATTATCTAAAAAAAGAGCAGGTACTCAATTAAGGAACTGACCCCCAAAAGTATAGACAAATAAAAAAAGCATCTTCGATTGAATTCGGGTTTAGATACCTAAACTTCAATTAGGAGGTGTTTTTTCTATGGGAACAAGAGTGAGTTATCCATTCGAAGTAAAAATGAAGGCTATTGAGATGCGATTGGCTGGTATACCTACGAAGCAGGTTTTAATTGAATTAAATATAAGGCATAAAACACAAGTGGAAACATGGATGCGTTGGTATAGAAACGGAGAAATACACCGATTTGAACAACCTGTAGGTAAACAATATATCTTTGGTAAAGGTCCTGAATATGAGAATGAACAAACAAAATTAGTAATGGAGAACCGTTATTTAAAGCAACAAATTGAGGTTTTAAAAAAGTACGCAGAGTTGGAGAGGAAGTGGTTGGAGAAGTAGCTGTACAGTTAGTAGAGACGCTAAAAGAAACGTTGTGCGTGAAGGATATATGTGCACATTTAGGAATTGCACGATCTACCTACTATCGTTGGAAACAGGCATCTGCGGATGCAAGGTCTCGTCAGGCGATTGAACGACATATTGGAGAACTCTGTCGTGCGCATAAATTCCGATATGGTTATCGGAAAATTACTGCACTCTTACGCCAAGAAATACGCGTGAATCATAAAGTCGTGCAACGTATCATGCAAAAATATGGTTGGCAGTGTCGAGTAAAAGTAAAAAAACGGAAACAAACTGGACAACCCTACTATATCGCAGATAATTTATTGAACCGTAATTTTGAGGCAACTGCACCTTTACAAAAGCTCGTTACCGATATTACTTACTTGCCATTTGGTCAGAAACAATTGTATCTTTCAAGTATTCAAGATTTATATAATGGCGAGATTATCGCCTACTCGATTGGTGATTGCCAAGATACTGATTTTGTGTTGAATACCTTATCCCAACTAGGTACTTTACCCGATGGGTGTACACTACACAGTGACCAAGGTTCGGTGTACACGTCTTATCGATATCAACAGGCCGTAAAAGGGAAAGGCATTATCATGAGCATGTCCCGTAAAGGTACGCCCGCTGACAATGCCCCAATTGAATCATTTCATTCTGCATTAAAGTCTGAAACATTTTACTTAGACAATTTAAGGCGTACTACGACGGCAATCGTAGAACAAACTGTCAAAGACTATGTAAAGTATTATAACTATATCCGAATACAAGCGAAACTAAACAACCAGTCGCCGGTACAATATCGACAACTGGTTGGGTAAATGCTTTTTTGATCTCTGTCTTATATACAGGGGTCAGTCCCTAACTTTGAGCCTGTTCTTTTTTCTTCCTCAACTTTTTATTCATCAATGAAAACGCTCGTTCAAGTCCAACAATTTTACGCAAACTAAAAGGTAAAGATTACAATATGTCGAATTTAATTCTTATCGTAAACAATTTTTAAAAGGAGGAAAGTTATTGTGAATACGCCCATAAATAAAACACCGATTAAAAACCGAATCGGCGGTGTGTTTGTGCCAGTACGTGACCTTGAAAAAGCAAGCAACTGGTACAGTAAGATACTTGGTTTACAAGGTGGAGAAATATTTTTTGGACATCTATACACAGCACCAATGGATGGGACAGCTGGTTTACTGTTAGATACAATGCCTAAGTGGAGAAATGAAGTGGGGAATATTTCAACTTATCAAGTTCCAGCAATTCAATTTTTAACAAATGATATTCAAGCAGCTTACCAATTTATGAAAGAAAATAATGTTGAACTTGTGACCGAAATTGAGGACGATTTTTACTTCGTTTTTAAAGATCCAGACGGTAATTTATTGATGATTTGTAGGGAAACAGCTTAACGGTAAACGCTTATTACAAGATATTAAACGAAAGTACACGTCCGACAATGCTGTTGCATTTATGAATGCGTTACATGCATCCTATATGATTAAAAAATTGATTGAGGAGGATAGAAATGGGCGAAAAATTATTAAGGATAGGAGCTACTTATGTACCAGTAATACATTATCTTCGAAATGGTATGTTAACAAGTTAGGGGCAGATTTAAGCTATCAAGATGAAGATAAAGCAATT
Source organism: Lysinibacillus parviboronicapiens (assembly GCF_003049605.2). Classification (NCBI taxonomy): domain Bacteria; kingdom Bacillati; phylum Bacillota; class Bacilli; order Caryophanales; family Bacillaceae; genus Lysinibacillus; species Lysinibacillus parviboronicapiens. The sequence goes on along the minus strand of NZ_CP073713.1, from coordinate 2,578,373 downwards.
CTTAATTTTGCCAATCAAAGTATATTTCTTGTCAAATCTAAAGAAAATCAAAGCTCTAACTTCGTTGATTATTATGGCGAAGAGCGTTTCAATAACATGCGAAGTAAATGGAATCAGTGCCTTAGAAGCCATTTATAGAGATATCATCCATAAAGGGATTAAGGTTGGCGCAATAAAAATAGAGGAAACGTTGGAAGGAATTTTGTTTTCTACGATATAGATGATAATAAATTTGGTTGTGTGGAGTGAATTAAGTCCTTCTTTTAAAGATAGTTCAATTTAAACTAGCGCTAGACAAATGACCTATGATAAATGGACAAGTAAATCTAAATAAATCGGATTAGGATATAATTAGAGCAGATAAGAAGACCTTGAATCAAAGGTTAAGGGCTATTGAATTAATACCTGAAAAGCTTGATGAACCTGCTAAAATGACTTACAAAAATAAAGAAGCCAGACTATACAATGTCTGACTCCATACGGATATACCCTTTTAAATCATCATATAACTCTAAAGCAAATGAATTGGAATCTGCCTGAGGGCTAACACCCTTGTGCACAAAAATTAGGAATTCATCTATGGCTTTTTTAGAGCCTTCCACTTCTACCTCAATCTGTTCCAGTTCATTTAACTTACAATAACCTTTCAAGCCAAGCTCAATTGCTTTCTGTTTTATGAAGAAGCGGTAGCCTGTCCCGTACACATCTCCGAAAAATTTAATCAGCGCTCGTTTATTCACGCTAAAACCTCCTACTTCTTGAAGAGGGGAGAAGCCTCCCCTAGACTTACTGCATTACACGTTCTTTTTCTAAATAAGCAATTAAGTTATTTATAAAGTATAACACTCGTTCTGAAGCCTGATTTACCTCTTCTAAATGGCCTTCCGCTTTGTGAATATTACCCGCTTCATGTGCTTCTGCTGCAAGTTTTGCTGATTCATGCACGCGGGCATGATAGGTATCCAAATCACGATAATCTTGTAAGTGACCAAAACGTTCGATGGTACGTTTTGCCGTATACCATTTGCCGAGGCGGCAATCTTTATGTGAGGAAACATCATGTGGAAGTACATGTTCTAAGCCGAGGAACATATTGTAAATCCGCCATTTCCATAAAATATGGTCAGCTTTCGATAATTGTAATAGGGCGATAGAAGAGAGTTGTACATTGTTATTTGTAATAATATCGTTGCGGAAGCGGTTAATCTCTTTACCCAATAAGTGAATATCGCTAGATGTATTATGACTGTAGTCACGAATATCATCCTGTAGACTAGAAATTTCAATCATTCTTGTAGATACTTCGTCTATTGCCGCAGCCTGCTCTTGGGAAATCGCTGCAGTATTTGTAACATCAATATTAATCCCTTCAATTGCACTCACAATAGCATTTAATAATGGTAACGATTCTTTTGCCTCAACGGTTGCCTCTTTTATTATTGAGGTCGTTTCAGTGATGGATTTCGATACATCATTCGAGTAACTCTTAAGATGATGTACATTTGTCGATACTTCACTAAGTGCAGAGACGGTACCTTCAGCAAGCTTGCGGACTTCTTGTGCCACTACAGCAAAGCCTTTACCATGCTCACCAGCACGGGCAGCTTCAATAGATGCATTTAATGCCAGCAAGTTTGTTTGATCTGCAATTTGGTTAATTAAGGTTACTACATGTTCAATATCATTGACGCGTTTTTGTAATTCTGTAAAGGAGTCAACAATGGTAGTAAAAGTTTCTTCTGTTTTAAAGATTTCAGTTAAAGCATGTTCAATAGCATTTTTCCCTTTAACAGCATGATCCACAGAGTCCGTTGTTTTTTCAGAAATACGCGAAGACATACGAGCAACCTCATTGATGGAGGCTGCAATCTCTTGTGTAGCTGCCGTAGATGACTGAATTTCTTCATTTTGTTTATCTAAACTGAAGACTAAATCCTTCATATACATTATCTTAGCATTTACATCCATTAATGAAGAAATTTCTGACACTACATTTTCAATAATGCGCTCAGTTAATACTTCAAAGAGTAATTCTTGGTCAACATTGACAGCCGATTGAAAAGATTTCATGTATTCAAATGCTTTGTTTGGCTTTAAGCCAAAGTTATGTAAAATATACGTAGTAATATAGAAAGCAAATTGATTAAATACGACAATTAATTTACCAGGTTCAAATTGGTTTTTTCTGAATAAATTGAAAAATTTTACGGTTTCATCCACATATTCATCATCACGAGTTGCTAAGAAAAATTGAGTTAAGTATCGATTTATATTTTCTTCACTGATCGTTTGCTGAGAAGAAGGGGAGATTTCCCTCAAATAATTATTAAAAATACCGTTCATAGAAGGGGTGATATCTTTTAGTTTTGTATAGAGCGTTTTTAAATTCTCTTCATCCTGTGAATTGAAATGATTAAACGCTAGAGTTTTATTGAAACGGCCTGTTGCGCTTAAATTTGTACCGCGCTTTAATAATTCTTCGAGCTCTGCCTTAGGTCGAATACTTGAAAACATAAAAAAATACCTCCCAAAAGAAATAATGAATAATAAGGTAATAATAGCATATTTCAGGGTGTTTTAATAGACATTTCATGTGTGTTTGCTAAAATGAGAATATCTTATGACAACAAGGAATGGGGCAAATATGTATACAATACTTTACATGAAAGCTGATTATGAGCCTTGGTGGAAATTTGAGGGCTGGGAAGATTTTATTCAAACAATCGAAACGTTTGAGACGAAAGAGCAGTTTGAGAAAGCTCTACAGGAAACATTAAATAGCTTTAGACCAGTATATGAGCATGAGGCGAGTAAGGAAGGCAAGTACTGGGCTTTTTGGTCAGAGGAAGAAAGCTTTTATTGTGAAGCCTGTGATGATGATGCACAAGTTTACCATGGGATCATCGCAGTTGCAACTACAGAATTAAACGGAATATTGCCAATAAAATAAAAAACTTTTTTCTTTATTTGACAATATTATGAATGATGGTTATACTTAAGGTAACAATTTAATTGCTTCACCGGAAACATGGATTCACATATTACAAAAAGTGATCGCGTTAGTTCGGTACTCTTTGTAATATGTGAATTTTTTCATTTCCTGAAGAAATTACATATTGTTCACTTTTATTTTTTTGGAGGTTTTCTTAAATGAAACAAGGTACAGTAAAATGGTTTAACTCAGAAAAAGGTTTTGGATTCATCGAAGTGGAAGGCGAAAACGACGTATTCGTACACTTCTCAGCTATCCAAGGCGAAGGTTTCAAAACTCTTGACGAAGGTCAAAAAGTGGAATTCGAAGTTGTAGATGGCAACCGCGGACCACAAGCTGCTAACGTAACTAAACTTTAATTCTCAGTAATTAAAAAATACTTTCGTTAAATTAAGGCATCCTATTTACTTAGGATGCCTTTTTTTTGCATGCTTTCAACATAAAAGGGTTACTTTTTCGTTTTTTTGGTAATAGGTAAAGAGAGCAAAAGGAGGAAGATAAGATGGATACATGTCAACATATACCGAATGAGAAAAAACAGCGAGATTTTTACCATAAATTGCGGACTAAATTGGTAACATTCCTAGCATCAAAAACCGGAAGGAATAATAAATTTGCAGATTATCTCATGTTTGTGCCTGATGTTTTTCATTTATTAATAAAAACATTAATGGACCCCGCTATTGATAGCAAAAGCCGTTCATTGATTGGTGCTACTATTGCTTACTTTATATTCCCAATGGATTTTTTACCGGAGGGGATTCTTGGTTTCGGGGGTTTTTTGGATGATTTAGTATTAGCAACTTTTGTAGTCAATACAGTTATCAATAAATTGGGAGCAGAAGTCATTGAAAAGCATTGGACAGGAGATGCAAAGCTCCTTGATGTTTTACAAAAAATTGCTGAAACAAGTGATCAAATTGTTAGTAAGATACCAGTAAAATCAATGTTTACACAATATATACGACATGAAAGTAAAGATAGTAATAAATAATATTATTATGTAAACTAATTGACGATAAAGCAATTAAGATAGTTGGGAGTAATTTTTAATACGCATAACCCCGTTCTGGTTTAAGAACGGGGTTAAAATTAATCCTTGAATTTTACAAAAATTGTATGATTGTTTCGGATGAAATCACTTATATACTTTACAGTTTGTGGAGCCCTGTTGTTAAAACTGTCATACAAAGAATTAATAGCTACAGCAAGCTCCTCATTATTTCGAAGATTTTCACGTGTTACAGTAAATTGCGCCAAAGTACTAGGGTAGTTATGTTTATTAAACATAAATTCCGTATCTGTTAGAAGTTGATACATATGCTCATCTCCAAAATACGTAAGTGCACGTTTGATGGCTGACCAAATTTTAGGCTGTGCTAAATAATAGGCACTCCACCAATAGAACTCTTCCGTTGATTCTATCGCATGATCATAGTACACATGGAATACAAACAACGATTTTTGTCCAGTGTTAAGCTCATTATAAAAAAGTTCTTGAACAATTGAATGATTGTCCTTGGTCATTCTATTTTTATATTCCAAAATTAACGGTTTAAAACAGGCATTGAACAGTGCTATGTCACATAAGGAATCGAATTCCTGTTTGTTCATCTGTGCTATCATACAATAATCACTCCTTATGGATTATTATACAATAATTTAACAGTAATTAAGAAAAATACCAATCGTCATTTGTAAGTTATTCACTGATGAAGTTCTCTTGATTTTACTTTTACGTTAAACTCTAACAGACTAGTTATAAGTATTTAATAAGTGCTGTAACACTTGAACAGGTACAAACAATCCTACTCGACCAAATGACACCTGTTTCATTGTTGCAAAAATAACACCTATTACCTCACCATCTGCATTAAGGACAGGGCTACCGCTATTGCCTTTGTAAACTGGTGCTTGCATCATCATAACGGGTTCCTGCCAATCTTCTAGTAAAGTTGTTTCAAGTAACGTACCTTCATTGGCGATTCCTGTAAAGGCAAGTGGATTCCCTATGAAATACACATGCTCACCTTTTGCAAAATGAGGATTGTCAGCGAGAGGTAGTGATGGTATGTTGTCAGCACTAACTTGTAACAATGCTAAATCCACATCTGGGAAGCTTTGCAATAATTGCGCCTCCATTAGACCTTCTTCTGGAAACACCACAGACAATGTAAGGGCATCCTCAACAACATGGGCGTTTGTGACAATAAGTCCATCGGAGGAAATGGCAAAACCAGTACCTTTGCTTGTGCCGGTAGATATCTCAACAACAGCCTTTTTATATAGTTGGATATCTTCTTGTGCAGATAATTTTGTAGATACTTTGATAAAGTCGATAGCTGGAATGGAGTAAATTTGAAAAATAAGTGCAAACGTATTAAAAAATAATACAAATGCCATACTCCAAACAATCCATTTGACAATCGGCCTTTGCTTCTTTGGCTTTGTGCCTTGCAGGCGCTGTTCTCGTTCTTCAGCTAAGGCCTTTTGCTGTTCGGCAAGTACAAGTTCGATAAACTCCTCTTCCGTTAATTCTTCCTCTGGAGAAGACTTATGTAAATCATTCATATTAGGTACCTCCTTATCCCAAAATGAAAGACGTCCAAGCCGGACGCCTGTGAAGCCTCTTATTCAATTGTTTGCAGTGTCGATGTAACGACAAATGGCTCTTCGTTAGCTGTTTTCATCGTATCTTCAATACGGATGAGTCCCACACCTTTTGCGAAATATTTTTTAGTTGTGATGGTATCTGCTGTACGTGTCAGCACAATAACATCTTGATAGATGTTTGTTCCAGTATTAACAGAAGCATTAGTCGACTGGATGGTCCAACCAGCAAAGCTGTTTCCAACTTCGAAAGGTAGCTGTAACATAGGCTCTATGATGGCAAATGAAGCCGCTTCTTGAGCTGTTGGAAGTGATGGATGACTATCAACGGCTTTTTTATAGACAAGCACAATCGCAGAATCCGTTAGTCGATAGACCTTTAATATCATTACAGCGCCATTATCTTCTATTTGGGCGATATGTGTGTCATCCAAATAGATTGTTTGAAGCGAAAAGCTAGCAAATTCGTTGCCTTGACCTTCAAAATAAGCTGTAGAACCGTTTGGTGGAAAGAAAGAAGCAAGATTATGTGATTGTTGTTCAGCTGGTTTTTCACTATTAGTTGTCTCATCCATCACTGTTGGTTTTACATGTTGTTCTTGCTGTTCCGTAACTTTATCTGTCGTACAACCAACCAATAGTATTGCGACAGAGAGTACAAATAAGAGATGTCTCATAAGCAAGCCCCCTGTGCTCATTTTCTTTAAGTATACGCGAAGTCTCTTTGTTATACGAATATTATGAAAACCAGTTTTCCATAAAGGTAATGCGTTTATTTGTCGTGTCGACACGTACTCGTAAGCCAAGTGGCATAGCATGAAGTGGATGCGTATGACAACAGTCTACCTCAGCTAAAATAGGAATGAAGTTTCCATCAAGCTGTTCGAGTAACACATCATATGGCTGTCGGTCTGTCCCTAAATCATCATATTGTTCATGCTTACCTAAAATAATGGCTGAAGCTTTGTCTAAGATGCCATGCATTTTTAACATAGCAAAATTTTTCTCCACCACTGCGATTGTTTTTGATGTGTCTTCTAATAGTAAAATATCACCTTCTTCGATTTGAGGGAAGTAAGGTGTTCCGATAAAACCATACATAGTATTGACATTCCCGCCAATTAATCGTCCTTCAGCTACACCATGCTCGACAGTAATCCATGAATTCCGATGGTGCGTTTTTTCTGTTGTTTTTTCTAGCCAATTTAAGCGGTCATCTGTCCAAATAGGCGGCATTGGCATGACATAGGGGAACGTGAGCGAATCTACAAAAAGTTCTTTAAAGTATTGCTCTGTATAATGAACTAATGGTGGAAATTCGCCGAAAGTGGAAGCAACAGACGGGCCATAAAATACAGGGATACCTGTTTTAGCATAAAGCGCAAGTAGGATTGCTGTAACATCTGATAATCCGATAAGTATTTTAGGATGTTGTTGAAATGCCTCGTAATCTAGATAAGGCAGCATACTATTGGCGTTTGTCCCGCCCATTGTCGGTAGAATCATTTTGATATTGGGGTCTCGCAGCAAGGCATTCAGCTCTTCAGCGCGTTCCTTTGGTGTACCAGACGATAAAAATCACTCTTTCCAGTCAATACACCTTCTTTAAGAGTGAAACCAAGAGCATGTAAACGGGCCTTACCTCGTTCATAGCGTGCTTGTGCGATTACCGAAGCGGGCTTTGACGGTGAGTATATCCCAATTGTATCGCCCTTGTTTAATGGGGAAAACATAACATACCTCTTTCTAATTACATAAGTTTATGCCATTATACATGACTTTACAAATATAAGGGAGATTATGATAACTTTATGAAAGAGCTGTAAAAATTAACTGAAATACATTACTGTAGTAGAAAGTGAGATTTCACGTAATAATATTATGTAAACTAACGAAAAGGAGGAAACTTGCTAGAAAGTGGGGATTTTAATATGATAGAGTTAAGCCAAAAATAGGGGGGCGTTTATATGTATCGTCAAGTAGATGATTTTCTAACTGAATGGTCTAATGCATCAGTAGGGACTATTCAAGTACTAAAAGCAGTAACAGATGAAAAATTAGAGCAAAGTATTGTGGAAGGTCATAGTACACTCGGTTGGTTAGGGTGGCATTTAGCGGGTGCAATCGGTTATTTTAGCTACTTAGCTGGTCTACAAGTGCCAATGCTTCGTCAAGAAGATCCAGTACCTACAACGGCGGCTGAAATTGTTGCTGTCTATGAAAAAGCTGCAAATAGTGTGAAAGAAGAAGTAGCAAAGCTATCAAATGAAGATTTGCTAGAGGAAGTTAAAGGTTTTGATGGTCCAATTGCGCGAGGAGCATTATTGCGTACACTATTAAATCATCAGACACATCATCGTGGTCAAATGACGGTACTACTACGTCAGGCAGGTTTACAAGTACCAGGTGTAATGGGTCCGACCAAAGAAATGCAAAAGTAATCAAAATGGCAGATACGTAGAGTATCTGCCATTTTTGTACAACAGGGTACCGTTAAAATACGTGTTGTATGTAAAAAAATCATTCGCCTCGCATGCAGGAAAATTCATAAATAAAAACTCCCCCGGAAAGGTGGGGGAGAAGATAATTTGCAGTATTTATCAATGTAGACAATTCACTGGATGTGTTGAGTGACAGTTTAGCTTAAACCCTGGCTATCTTTCCATTCAAGAAACTCATCATACGTTAATAGTTTATCTAAAATTGAGCCGTCTTCACGAATTTCGATGACACGGTTGGCAATTGTTTGGATGAACTGATGGTCATGAGATGTAAAGATCATCGCGCCTTTGAAGCGGATTAAGCCTTCGTTAAGTGCTTGGATAGACTCAAGGTCAAGATGGTTCGTTGGCTCGTCAAGTAAAATAACGTTTGCAGTGGCAAGCATCATTTTTGACAGCATGCAACGAACTTTTTCGCCCCCTGATAAAACAGAAGGGGACTTTTTCACTTCTTCACCAGAGAATAACATACGACCTAAGAAGCCGCGTAGGAAGCTTTCAGTTTCATCATCAGGTGAATATTGACGTAACCATTCCACTAATGATTTCTCTGAACCTTCGAAGTATTTATCGTGATCGTTTTCAAAGTAGCTTTGAGATGTTGTCACGCCCCATTTAACTGTACCAGCATCTGCTTTTCTTTCATCCATTAGAATATCAAGAAGAGCCGTTTTCGCCATTGGGTTACCCAGTAAAATGATTTTATCCTCTTTGTTCATTGAGAAGCGAATATCTTTAAATAGTGTTTCGCCTTCATTACTTGCTGAAAGGCCATCAACCGTTAACACATCATTACCGATTTCACGACCCGTTTGGAAGTTGATGAATGGATATTTACGGCTAGATGGTTTAATGTCATCAAGTTCAATTTTATCCAACATTTTCTTACGAGAAGTAGCTTGGCTTGATTTCGAAGCGTTCGCAGAGAAACGAGCAACGAATGCTTGAAGCTCTTTAATTTTTTCTTCTTTCTTCTTGTTTTGGTCTGCCATCATTTTCTGTGCTAATTGGCTAGACTCATACCAGAAGTCATAGTTCCCAACGTATAATTGGATTTTAGAGAAATCAAGGTCCGCAATATGTGTACATACTTTGTTTAAGAAGTGACGGTCATGGGATACGACTATAACCGTATTTTCAAAGTTAATTAAAAATTCTTCTAACCATTGGATAGCTTTTAAGTCAAGGTGGTTGGTAGGCTCATCTAGTAATAGAACGTCTGGTTTACCAAATAGAGCTTGTGCTAATAAGACTTTAACCTTGTCAGAACCTTCGAGGTCAGCCATTAGCATGTAATGAAGCTCGTCGCCAATCCCTAAGCCGTTTAATAATGTTGCTGCTTCTGAGTCAGCTTCCCAACCATTGAGGTCAGCGAATTCACCCTCTAATTCCGCAGCACGCATGCCATCTTCATCAGAGAAGTCTTCTTTTGCATAGATTGCGTCTTTTTCTGCTTTTACTTCCCAAAGACGTTTATTCCCCATTACAACTGTATCTAATACATTGAATTCATCGTATTCGAAATGGTTTTGTTTAAGGACTGATAAGCGTTCGTCCTTCCCCATTGATACATTTCCTTCTTGGGCTTCAATTTCACCAGAAAGAATTTTTAGGAATGTTGATTTCCCAGCTCCGTTTGCTCCGATTAAACCGTAGCAATTCCCAGGTGTGAATTTTATATTTACGTCTTCAAATAGTTTACGATCGCCATAGCGAAGACCTACATTACTTACTTGAATCATGCAAGTTCCTCCTTTTTTCACAATGGCTCTAGTATATCATGAAATATGTTCCATAGTCTATAAACATTATTAAATCAACGTTTATCGTTATGGGGTTTCAGATATTTGGTTGAATAGGAGCGTGGGGATAATCGAGTTGGGAAAAAAAGTAAGGTTTTTAAACGTTTCTAGGGGAAAGAACAGGTAAGTAAATGAAATTGATTTATCCCTAATTTATTACCTTTTAATATTTCATTGAAAGGAAGATGCTAAATGTCTAGAAAAGTAAAAGAATTGAGAATGGATGATGTTGTTTTTAAGCCTAGCTTACAACCTAAGCAATCGGGAGATAATACCACCAAACGTAAACCTGATTCAATCCCAATAGGTCAAGCACTTGAAACAGTAAACCGACAAATGCAATTACAAGGACTAAGACATAAAACTTTGTTGACATATAACCAGACGATGCAAAAATATGTAGAGTTTTTAAATCTTAAGACAGTGGATGATATTAATAAGGAAGGATTCATGGATTGGTTAGATTCACTCAATCATCTAGATAAGACAACTCAAGCTAACAGGTTTAGGTTTGTATCAGCTATATTAACGAGATTTTATGATAATGGTTGGATTCAAGGTAATAAATTTTGGAAGGACATTAAAATTAAAGTTGATAAAAAAGTAAAAAAAGCAGCAGACGAAAGAGAATTAGAAATATTACTATCGGTGATCGATACTACCACATAGCTTGGTTGGAGAGACGTAACAGTTTTACTTCTACTTTATAGGACAGGCATACGTATTCATACTTTAACAAGTCTAAAAGAAGAACATATAGATTTTGATAAAAAATGTTAATCCTATCAGGCGATATCATGAAGAATGGGCAGATATTGAAGATTCCTTTAGAAGATGAATTATTAATGTTGCTAGAACATTTAATTAGGCAAAATCATGAGGTTAGGAAACGTTATAAAGAAAAAAATGATTATGTTTTCATTACGAAGAGTGGAAAGCCAACTTTGAATGACTATTCCCATAACAATGCTATATCAAAACGTATTAACGCTTACTCAAAAAAATATGGGCTTTCAATATCACCACACAAAATACGTAGGTTATATGCAACTAATCTTGTACGTAAAAAAGTGCCTTTAGCAATTATTTCAAAGGCACTTGGTCATAGTTCGTATGAAGTAACACAGCGATATATTGAAATGGATGTAGATGAAGTGGCAGATACTTTACGTAAATATTTGTGATTTATAATGAGTCAGTTATTTGCAGTAGCTAACTCTAAGAAAAATTCAATTTAATTATTAGGTGAGTAGCTCATGTAGTTACTCACTTTTTTAACTTGGTGTATGGTAAAGATTAAATGAAGGCAGCAACTAATTATAAGTAGGTTAGATTTTATTTGTAGTTGGAAGTTGTATACCATTTGAGGAATAAATTTATATGTTTCTATAAAAGTATAATATTATTTAAAAATAGGAGGATTAGATTATGAGAAGAATTATTATTTTGGATGTCGATTCAACAAGAGGTGATGAAATCGTATCTTCTTTGATTGGTACTAAATGGGACGTTAAATCAACATTAACTGATAAAGTAGTAATTAGCGCTTGTGGAGGATTGGTATTAGATAAAGGCGAATATGAATATACAGATATTGCATAAAATCAGCATTTTATGAATCATAGGAGGAATATAATTATGAAAGCAAATGTTCAAACAAAAGAAGCATTACAGGTGATTTCTGATACATTAAATGAAGCTCAAATTTTACTAGCGTTAGATATAGTTAGAAAGCCAAACAGGGTAGAATTAAATGTAACTACAGAAGAAAAAGAAGTTGTATTCACTTGTGCTGATCCATTAAAAATGGAAAATTTCCTAATGAAACTAAAAGATACAGCTCCTTTTCACCATGATGACATTGATGAGCTTCTTACTGAAATCGTATCTTAGAGTTTTAAGTCGAATAATAGAAAAACAAAAGAATGGAGCAATAAAGTATGAAAAATAAAGTGCCTATGGACACACAATACCTACTATATAAGGCTCAAGAACATTTGACAAATTATTACCAACAACTATATGAGGACTTTGGTAAACTTAAGGATGTTGCAAAAGTACGAGATGAAAATGGTTACTACAGTTATGTAAATGAAGATTTTGAAAAAGTAATGAAAGATTTAGAGGAAGTTAAAAGTATGGTTCATAGAGTTATGGAGAGTAAAGAACTAAATAACCTCATTAGTGAATTCTTAGAAAGTGATGATTAGATAATAGAAGTCTTTTATAAGAAATGAAAGAGAGGGCTAAAAAGCCCACCGATCACTCATAAAAAGAATGCAACAATCGTTAAGATGTCTGCTAAAATACCGATTACGAATAAAAATGCTAGAAACTTTGTCATGTCTATCACCTCTTAAATTGTTATTTACTATATTATTTGCTAAAGGTCTTTAAGATATTCCATAAAAATGAAATTTAATATATTATTATGTCGAATGATAGATTTTTATTATTTTTTAAAATATTTTAAGAAAGTAGGATGTTATGAAGAATACAAAAGAAAAAGCCTCTAAAGAGATTTTTGAATTCTTAGAATCAGATAAAAAGTATTTGCTTTTAACTGGTACTCACATGTTTAAGAAGCACGAATTATTGATTTCTATTTTAAATACAACGAGTGACAAAAAGATTTTGTTTAGAGCAAACGCAATGAACAATTTAGATACCATTTTAAAAGTAAGTCAAAATATAAAATCTGGAGTCCCTTATGGAGTTCACAATAATACATGGTGGATAGGCTACACTTAGTTGGACATTTTTTATAGAGGATAAGGAGCAATAACTAAGTCCTTTAACGAAGAAGAGCTTTATATGGAGCAATGGGCATGATAGCCTCGTTTGGCTAAGCCAGCCCTATTTTAGCTGGCTACTTGGCGCAACGAATCATGCCCATAGAGGCTCCATGTCAAGCAACTTGTGCGCCCCTTATGCTTTAAGAGAGCCATCTAACCACCTTAAAAAAAGTTGTCCAAATCTGTTGCCGTTCCACCCATGTTATACGACATGGTGCTGTAGAATCGCCAACTACAGGTGACACTTTATATCGCTATACAGTAGAGGCTATTACGGATGGTGAAACAGTAGAAGTGCAGTTACCTGACTACTTTGAACACTTGAACACAAACGTAGATGTATGGGTTAATCCAGACGAACATTTTGGTAGAGCATATGGCAAAGTAGTAGGAGATAAATTGCTCGTTACTTGTGAAAAAGCAGGTGTCTATAAAGCTTTAGTTATCGGAACTCGTAATGACGACAACGTACAAGATTGGTACATCAAGGGTGTAGAACGTGAGATAGGCGAATCGTGGCTTGGAGAAACGTATGTATTTGAGGTTGATGAAATCACAGAAGTTACTGAATTTGAGGAGGTTTTAACATAACATTAAAAGAATCAAAAATACAGTTTAAAAACCCGACTCTCGGACAACCTACTAGAGCTGTAGAAGAACATTATTACGCTAGACGAATTGTTGCTGTAGTAGATAGTGATGAACGTCAATTTAGATTCATGTCATCAGAGTTGCCATTTGTAGCTACAGAGGATGATATGGTAATAGCTATTGAAAATCAATTAATAAAAGAATAATTGTTCCATATTGTTCATTAATAACAAAATTTCTTGTTGAACTAATGGCGCAGCTTAGTTGTCCCTACGAGACGTTCAATTTTACCTGATAATTACTTATTTGCAGCTCTAATATAGAATACAAGTCTGCATTTTTTTAGGAAACAACCGAAAAGTTTACTTTACGTCATAGTTGACCAATAGTATAATTATCAAATGTTGTTAAATCAAAGGAGAATAATATGAAAAAATTTCTAGTTGCCGTTCTATCATTTATAATACTTTTTTCACTTTCTGTTAACGTATCATCAGCGGATTCAGGAACATCATTAATTAGTGAGTATAATTTTGAAAGTGATATCGAATCAACAATAGTGGATTCAACTGGGGCACATAATGGTACTGCTAATGGGACTACTTTAGTAACTGGTTGGGATGGCATAGGTACGGCACGCTCATTTAATGGGACAAGTGATTATATAGTTTTGAAGAATCCTGTGATACCTTCTGGGAAATTTAGTATAAAAGTAAAGATAAAAACTACAGATTCAAATAGTAGAATAATTGGAACAACGCCAGGAGGCTCTAACGGTATTGTTTTAGGTGTTTCAGGAGAAAAAATTGGAGTTCATATTCAAAATGATATGGGTGCAAAGAGTTATCACTCTACAAAAAAGATAAATGATAACGAATGGCATGATATTCTGATCACATGGGACGGGACAACGAATGAAAATGGGTTAAAAATGTATATAGATGATATGAGTGCCGTTGAAAGCGAACATACAGTTATTTATGCACTTTCTAGTCATAAATATAATGCTAGTATTGGTACTGATGCAGGTACTAATAGCCAATTGTTCTATAAAGGTTATTTAGATAATCTTGAAATTTATAATGATGTTATAAACCCTGTACCAATAGATCCTGTACCAATAGAACCTGAAAAAATAAATAGTAAACTATTTATAAGTATGGACTCTTTCTTCAAATTAACCCATGAGGGTGAAGTGTATTCTTGGGGAGAGAATAATTATGGTCAATTAGGTTTAGGAGATACAATTAAACGAAAAATAAATGAAAAAGAAAAAATTCAATTGCCTGAAAAAATTATAGATATTGTAGTAGGTAAAAATTTTGTTATTGCACTTGGAACTAGCGGCAAAGTCTATGGTTGGGGCGATAACGCTTCGGGTGTACTTGCTGAAACTATGGGACCAATCACGAGTCCAATTGAAATTGACTCGAATATAGATTCAATAATTGATGCAGATTAATAGATCAAAGAGCCTTTTTAAAGGTTCTTTATTTTTTTTGAATAACAGTTTCAGTAACGCTACTCATTTTGGGTAGCGTATTTTTATTAAATAAAAAGAAGGTGATGCGATGCTATCAATCACTAATTATGATGGAACATCAACAGAGGCATTGGTTAGCAGAGGAAAACCTATAGCCAGGAAAAACATTGATGGAGTCTTTGAATTAACATTGGATGCGAGTGAACATGACAATCCATTTTCATTCCACCTGATCACAGAAGAAGGCATTATTGAGGCTGGCGGTTTCAAATTCCGGATTAAACAGATGCAAAGGAAATCGAGAGGCAACGTAAAGTCTGTTCTGTCTCAGCATATCTTCTTTGATAACATTTGGCGTAGACAAGAAGATACAAACGGAGGGCATCGATCCTTCAATGAATTTGTCACTTTTGCATTGCGTAATACCGGATGGACTTTCACAAGTGATATTAATGAAGACGGTTATATCGAGTCTTTTGGTAACGATAATGTGGTGAAGTTAATCAATCAGATATGTGCTGCATTTGAATGCGAGTTTGAAATAACATCAAATAGCAACATTCATTTTAGTAAGATGCTTGGCCCAGACAACGATTTTGTATATCAATACGGGGATAATATCATTGAATTATCTAGAACTGTAAATACAGACAACTTAAGAACTCGTATTAGCGGTAAGGGGAAAGATAATTTAGTGCTACGCTACACATCTCCACAACACGAAAAATGGGGTATTCGCGATGCTGATGATATAAGTGATGAACGTTTTACTGACGAAGATAACTTACTTGATAAAGCTCGCAAATCCTTAATAGATCAACCAGAGGTATCAATCGAAGTTGATTCTATAGAACTTTTAGATAGAAAACTTGGGGAGCGTGTATGGCTGATCTATGAGCCTTGGGATTATGAGATGCAATCCCGTATTTTAGAAGTGACGCAATTCATAGATGAAACGACTGACACTTTCCACACAGTTTCCGTTATCATTGGCAATGCTTTACCTAAAACGTTAACTGATGAATTAACAGAGACACAAGAAGTTATAACTGAAGCGATTAAAGAGTATCGTTCAGCCATTATCCAGACAGACTCAAACATACGGTTAGAGGTCGAACGTATCGGTAAAAGTATTGCTGCCATTGATATCAAAGCAGACAACATTAACCTGAGTGTTAACGACCGCATTACTAACGAGGTAGCTCAACTCAACATACGAGCCAACAGTATTTCTGCCGAAGTTACAAGGGTTGACCGTAAAGCAGACAGTACTCAAACACAAGTGTCCTCTTTGGTTATAGAGGTTGGGCAAATATCAAGTCGTGTATCTAATGTAGACAATCGATTAGGCAGTACGGAAAGTACAATCGTACAACAGTCTTATCAAATTAGTCAAAAAGTTAGCACGACAGACTATAACGGAAACACAATATCTTCCTTAATAAATCAGACAGCCTCTGAAATATTCATTAAAGCCAGCAAAATTAAGTTTGTAGGTGAAATATATGCCCTTTCTGATATTAGTGGCAATTTAGGGACTATAACATCTGGGAATATTGATATATACAATGATGTTAAAATAGGAAACGATCTTTATCTTAGAGGAACTGGCGGGAATGCAATTATATTCGGTGAAGGGTCTAGGATAGTTTCTTATAATGGCAATCTTGATTTAACGACGAATAGTAACCTAAGTATCCAAGGACAAAATATATCGTTCTATGGATCGTCACTTGATTTCTCTGGCGTAGGTTCTATTTCAGGTGTAGCAAGGGGACACACGCCAGGTATTGGCATAGCATATTCTAGCGCAGCAAGGCAAATTTGGTTCCGTATAAACGGAGTAGACGTGGGTGCAGTTAAATTAACATAATAAAAGGAGAATGATAGATATGGATTACCAAGTACAACTAAACAACGGACAGGCAATAAATTTAAAGAATGCGGAGTTTGATGCTACAGCATTTACAGCAACATTAAATGATCAAAAAATAAACTTTGTAAATATTGGTGGGGCCATTATTAATAAACACATTATTGTGAGTGTATTACCAGATACGGCCACACAACCTGAAACAGAAACGCAAGCTTAGGCTTAGCGTTATTTTTATTGTCTAAATTCCCAAGCGCTTGGGATTTCGCCTTCCACGATTGTGGAGGGCTTTTATTTTACAACTAAGACCTTAGTAACGCACTGTACCGAGCAGTGCTATTTTTATTAAGTAGGTGATGAAATTGAGTGAAAGAATGAGTGAATTTCAACAAGCTGTATCTATCGCAGACCACGAGAGACGAATTGTTGAACTTGAAAAGGATATGAAAGCAGTTAAACCTATTGTTTATGATACTGCTTCAAGTGTTAAGCAAATTGAAAAATCTGTAGAGAAAATGGAGAAGAACAGTGACAAAATTAAAGGTTATTTCTTGGCCGCAGCAATAAGTGGTGTTGTCGGTATTGTTTTTATTGCATTACAAAATTCAATTTTCGGAGGGTAAACAGAATGAAAATTAACTGGAAAGTACGTCTACAACACAAACAATTTTGGGTGTCATTAATTGCATTACTTATCGTGCTCGCTAATCAAATAGCGGGCATTTTTAATGTCGATTTTACGATTTACAACGCACAAGTTACAGCCCTTTCTGAAACGGTGCTAAGCATTTTAGGATTGCTTGGTATTATTATGGACCCAACAACACAGGGGGCATCTGATAGCTCACAAGCGCTAAATTATGACAAGCCAAAGGATGATGCAAAATGACAAGCGTAACGACTACATGCCGAGACTTGGCCGAACTATTACCAGCTGCGCAAACAGCATGTCGATTGCTATTTCAGGAGTGCTTCAAGGCAGGCATTAAGAACATCTTCATTACAGAGACATATCGCTCTCAGGAACGGCAGAAATACCTCTATGCACAAGGTCGAACTAGACCAGGGCAGATTGTAACTTGGACATTAAACAGTAATCATAAATCACGTTTGGCATGGGACATTGCTGTTGGTCCTCCACAATCTTTATATGATGTGACTACATTGAATCGAGTAGGGGCTATTGCACGAAAGCTAGGCATTACATGGGGTGGTGATTGGGTAGGCAGTATTGACCGACCACATTTTGAAGTAAAAGCTAATTGGTTAATGCCTAAAGGTTACAAATTAGAAGGACAAGTAATTGTACCAAGCAACAGTAAATATAAAGTTCAATTAATTGTGGAAGACAAAAAGGAGGAAAACAAAGTGACAAATACAAATTGGAATCCAGGTTCACCAGCTATGAAAACTGAAACAGAAAACTTTATTGCACAGGCGGTTAAGGATGGTATTATTCAGGAATCGCATTTGAAGGATTTACAGAATGGTGCCATGACAAGCGATAGATTGTTAGGTTTGTATATTACGATTCAGCAAAGACGTAGTAAATAAAAACAATTAAACGGTAACCTAATTGTGTTAGATGAAAAAATTGTTGAATTTTGTAATAAAATACATGATAATTATACCTGTTGTATTATTTTTTAACAGGATTATAAACCTATTAACATTGATTTGGAGGATTACTATGAAAAAGATTTTAATGATAATATCAGCAACTATAGCTATATTATTCAGTTACTCACTTCTAGATATCGAAGGAAACAAAGCTAAAGCAGCTACTATTGGAGAACAATTAAAAGAACCTGAATCAGGTTGGCAGAGATTCGACGATAGAGAACCACTAATAAAATTTCCCGATACTGCTGGTAGATTGACATATGCAACAGCGTATAATAAAACTTACAGTACAGGGGGAACTGATCCTACAAAACTTGTTTTTCTAGGGACTAAAATCCGTTTAATCGCTGATCTTGGAGATGCCAATAGCACTCGTGCACATGTCAATTATATTAAAATTGATGGTGAAGAATATTCTTTTAATCAAGGACAGTCATCGCAAGGTTTCCAATCACAGATACTGTTATTTGAAAAAAGTAATTTGCCATATGGAAGACATACAGTAGAGATTTATTCTAAGACTACAACTTATTCTATTGATGCTATTGATATAGATGAGTCAGGGAAACTTCTTGATCCAAATGAAATAATTGTTGACTCATTAAAGTTGAATAAAGAAACTCTGGATTTAACAGTAGGTTCAAGTGAAACCTTAGTAGCAACTGTTACGCCTGATAGCGCTAAAGTAATCCAATGGACAAGTAGTGATCCAGAGATTGCTTCAGTTGATAGTAATGGAAATGTAATCGGAAAGAAAGCTGGTAAGGTGACAATTACTGCAGCAACTACTGATGGAAGCAACCTATCAGCTACAGCAGAGGTGACAGTAAAAGAAGCAGAAATTGACGTAAATAGAGCAATTTTAAGACTTACAATGTCAACTAAAGATATTCATGAGTATGATTTATCTTTATCAGAAATTGATCAGTTTATGAATTGGTTAGATGGCCGTGAAGTTGGACAAGGGAAACCGTACTATAAATTTAAGTTAAATGTAACGATTGGAAATATAGTTTCAAGAACAGAGTACATTATGTATGATAAAATTGTTAGTTTTACAGTTGATGATTATAAATAATTTAGTATTTTGCAGTTAGTCTTTTAAAAGATTTAGTTGTGATAAAGTTTATTCAAACAAATGCCCAGGTACTCAATTAATTTTGAACCTAGGCATTTTTTATTTCCATTATTTTTAATTTGACAAAACACAAACAAATGTTCTGTATTGAGGAGTGGGAAAGGTGAAAGAACAACTGAAAAATAAAGCTAATATTAAGTCAGATAAGGCAGTTGATGCGTCACATAAGGAGTCATGGAATTGGGCAATTTCACAAGAAATCGTCAAAAATGACGGTAAATCAATGAATCCTTCTGGAGTTTTAACTCGTCAACAAATGGCTACAATGCTAAAACGCTATCATGAAAAGTTTGTAAAGTAATCTATACATAGGGTGGGATATTTTTGTCTCACCTCTTATTTTTCACTTAATTTCTTGAGTCAATTCTATTAATAATATTTATTTTGGAAAAAATAACAGGTTAAATCATAGAAAATAAATATAAATTAATAGAATTACGCATATATAACATTTGAGCGTATAGAGAAGGGGAGTGCCTAAATGGGGAAAAAGAACTCAATAACAATACGTAGTATAGAAAAAGAAGTAAGCATAGGAGAAACGGTGATATATGCTGACATTGGGAAATATGAGTGTACTCTTGTAGCAGTTAATAAACCAAGTGAAGAAGCAATAATGAGATGTAGAAAAGTAGTAAATGAGGTAATGCGAAATTATCTCAATAAAAAGACTGAAAGAGAAGAAAGTGACTAGGGTGTACTTTTGGGCATGCTCTTTTTTTGTTTGTAATGGTAATTCAGTAGATAGACCACTTTTCACACGCCCATAAAAATAATATAAATTCTCAGTTGTCATTCTTTAATTCGTTTTCTCATAAATAGTATAGATTAGATATTTTTAAATCTATTAAAAAGGATGGATGAATGAATGAGTATAACTATAAAGATTCATAATACAGATATCGAAAGAGAGTTAACAGATCCAACTGAAATATGGTTTTACGAAAAATGTAAAAAGCAAGCAGAAGAAGATGGTCAAGTTTTTCGAGCGCATTTATCTAAACATGGAACAATCTACTATACATCAGGAGAATTAAATATAGATAGGGCTGCTAGGTTAATTTATGAAATTTTAAAAGAACAGGGGAAAATTTAATAAGAACTTTGTATTTATTTGAGCATATTAAAAGGTAATATCCGTCTTACCTCGAATAATGTTGTAAGAGGTGTAAGTAATGGAGGATAAGGCGTATTGGAAATGTGATTATACGTACGAAGAAAAAGGCGAAGTCAAGACAACAGAATATAAGTCGCCTAACGAATATGATAATTCAACCAATCCAAATATAATTGCTAAAATCTTAGCGAGTGAGATAAAAAATGAAACAGGTCGAACCGTTAAAAGTTTCATTAGGTTAGTGGAAATGCCAGTGGTGAGTAAAGAAATACAACAAGTTGGAGACATTAAAGTTAGAAATGGGTTAAGTCTGGGTGAAATTGTTTATGAATTTTCAACAACTGAAGAGGAATTAAAAGAAGCAGAGGAAAATAAAAGGAAATTAGAAGAAGTATTAGCAAATATGTCCCTATATTATTATAAATCGAAAAGAGATAATAAAAACCTATAAGATTCATTTAATGTAGTTTAAGGAAGGATGATGTTGATGGGGAAAATAATTACTGAAGAAGAATTTATTGAATGGAGTTTAAAATTAGCACCACCTAATTCAAAAGTACAAAGATACGAGAAAGATGGACGCACATATTTATATATTGGAGAGCCTAATTTAGATTTGTTTGCTAGATTGTATTAAAGCACATTAAATGACATTGAAAAGAGGTTATTCTTTATGGATAGCTTCTTTTTTAATTGCAGTTTTTCAATTTCGATTAAGTACTTGATGAAAAATAGGTGAGTAGTGTATAGTTTGGGATAAGAAGGTAATAGAATTTTGTTCTTACTTATTCATATACCTAAAACGTTTTAAATATAGATTTAAACTACGATTTATCTACATTTCTTCATAAAATGGTTGAAGTAAACAAAGGTTTTGGAATTTTATATTTACGTCTTCAAATAGTTTACGATCGCCATAGCGAAGACTTACATTACTTACTTGAATCATGCAAGTTCCTCCTTTTTTCACAATGGCTCTAGTATATCATGAAATATGTTCCATAGTCTATAAACATTATTAAATCAACGTTTATCGTTATTTTAGCTGTTGCCTAGCCTGCTATTCTATCCCAACTAGCTGCAATCGCTGACTGAATAAAGACACAGACGATGCTTCCATTACTTTTAAAACATGTCTGTATACTTAAAAATGCAAAGTAATTAGGGAAGTGAAGTTCTCATTGTAAATCGCACGATTATTCTTTTTGTTCAGCCGTCTCAGTAAAAATTAATAATGACAGAAGAATAAGAGGGTCATAAATAAGATTCCGCATAACGGGTGCTTTGTCGTATATCAAAAATATACTAATTACAATTTTCTGTTATTGGTATAAAGTAGTAAAGGTGGGAAATTAATAGAGTGATAGCGTTAAAGTTATGAGTTGAGAAAGGTTGAAGTTTTATATGAAAAACATTTGGTTTATATTGGTTTTAGCGGTATAAAGAAAGATGAAGGACGGTGGGGAGACATGGGAAAAGATGCGCTTATTTCAAAATTTCATAAAGAGCTAAGACAATATGCAGAGGTAGAAGGTTACATAAGAGAAGAAACGGAACATGTTGTACGTCACATATCCCAGTTTGGTGAGAAAAGCTTTATTATTTCTTCTAATGTAACGGATGGGAATGTGGAAAAAGTTATTGAACAAGAACTTACCTATTTTCGAAAACTCCATCAAGCGTTTGAATGGAAGGTATACAGTTATGACAAGCCATCTAATTTAATGGAGAGGCTTGCCCAGCAAGGCTTTACAATTGAAGATCCTGAAGCGGTCATGGTTTTAACGTTGGAAGCACAGCATGCGCTACTACTGGCGACAACACATCCCCAGTTGAAAGAAATAACGGATGAACAAGGTATTCAAGATATTGTCAAACTAGAAGATAGCATTTGGCATGTTTCACATTTAGAAATGGGCATAAGATTATGGCGTGACAAGCAAGCAATTCCTGAATCCCTTCATCTTTATGGTATTTATGAAGATAACCAGCTTGTTAGTGCGGCATGGATGTATACCGAAAACAATTCATCTTTTGTCAGTTTATGGGGCGGTTCAACATTGCCTGATTATCGAGGTAGGGGCTATTATTCGGCACTTTTAGCTGCAAGGGCAAAAAAAGCATTTGAAAAAGGTTATCGCTATCTTACTGTCGATGCTAGTCCGATGAGTAGACCGATTCTCGAAAAGTTTGGTTTTTGTTGTCTTGCTTATGCTTACGCCTGTGATTCTCCATCGCATAACAGCTAAGTATGATTGTTGGATGTTCAGTATAGTAGGAGATGTTAGTGCGTATAGATCTCTTCTACCACTTACAGAAATCGTCATACATTATATATAGCTCTTAATTTTTATAAAACGATAATGACAGTCACATCCCAGTCGGGTGTGGCTTTTTGGTTAGAGATATGTAA
Source organism: Lysinibacillus parviboronicapiens (assembly GCF_003049605.2). Taxonomy (NCBI): domain Bacteria; kingdom Bacillati; phylum Bacillota; class Bacilli; order Caryophanales; family Bacillaceae; genus Lysinibacillus; species Lysinibacillus parviboronicapiens. Next base: position 2,555,435 of record NZ_CP073713.1, on the reverse strand, counting down.
TACATGATACCGAACCTTTTTTGAACTTGAGATAACAATCCGCTTTTAGAGAGTAGTCGACTGCTAAAGGACTGATTCTTGCAGTAAAAGGAAGCTGAGGTTTGAAATTGTTTTCATTCCTAGAATATGCTTTACTAGTAGTGAATTGGACGAGGAAAGGTTTTAATAAAGTATGAAAAACAAGCAATGGACATTTTCGATGATTTTGGTAGTTGTAAGTATTTTTTTAGTAGCTCTTAATATGCGCCCTGCGGTGACTGGTATTGGACCACTTTTCAATATATTGAAAGCATCACTTCATGTTTCGAATACTCAGATGAGTTTATTAACCTCTATTCCAGTGTTTTGTATGGGGCTCTTTGCACCACTTGCTGTGCCATTGCAAAAAAAGCTTGGAACGAAAATTGCCATTGCGCTGCTAATTATAATCGTCGCCCTAGCAAATGGCTTGCGGTTTCTTGAGGAAAATTATGTACTGCTTGTGGTCACAAGCTTTGCGGCTGGTTTTGCCATTACCATTATCGGGCCGATTGTAAACGCCTATATTAAGGAAAAATTCCCGAAGCGCTTTGCGACAGTCGTTGGCGTTTATTCTTTTGGCATTGGAACGGGTGCAACATTGAGTGCGGCGTTGACAGTATCATTTTATAATCGTTTTAATCAACATTGGACAGTTGCGCTTGGTAGTTGGGTAGTGCTTGCAGTTATAGCACTCGTTTTTTGGTTACTCGTTGTTCGAAGCAAGCAGGATCATTTGACGAGTCAAGAAGAGATGACACAAGGAGCAGCACGCAATCCTTGGAAAAATCGTCGTGCATGGACAATCTTAGTGTACTTTGGCTTACAAACATCATTATTCTTTTCGATGATGTCTTGGTTATCGCCAATGTTGCAGGATAAAGGCTTTTCACTTGTTGCCGCAAGCTCCATGTTAACATATATGTCGATTGTTCAAATGATTGGTAATATTGTTATTCCAATGCTGATGGAGAAGTGGCCAAACCGCATTACATGGCTAGTTGCATTAGGGGCACTTGGCATAATAGGCTTTATATTATTATGGGTAGGTACAGGAGCAATGTTATGGGTGGCAGTATTCATCATCGGTATTGTTTTAAGTGGCTTATTTCCAATTGGCTTATTACTACCACTTGATGAAGCACGCACTAACGAAGAAGCAAATAGTTGGTCTTCAATGGTGTTATCAGGTGGTTTTATGATGAGTTCGATCATTCCCATACTAATTGGCTATTGCTATGACGTGACAGGTAATCACGCCTTTACGTATGTTATTTTTATCGTATTAATGCTTGGTATTATTACAACAACCTTTATCTTAAAGAAAAATAATTAAAAGGCATGCTGCGAAAAAGTAGCATGCCTTTTCTTTCCAATATGGCGAATTTTGTAGGTAAATGTACATAAAAGTGTATGCCTAAATAGAGATTTAATAGGTGTTTAGATATAGTTATTTGGTGAGTGCTATAATATTAAAAAAATATTTCACTAATAATATTATTATGTAAACTTGAAACGTTTGAAATCCTTGTTTATGATAGAAAAGAGGAAAGATGCTTATATAGAAAGTTTTGGTGAACGAATGCGAAAAAAGATGCTTATACTCGGAGCGGCAAGTCTGCTTTTAACAGGCTGTGACGATCAATCGGTTGCTGAAATGTTTAAAACAGAAAAGGCACAGGTTAAAACAGAAAAGGCTGTCAGTAATTCGGAACAAAAGATTGTACCAGAGGTAAAAGTTGTTGGCGAGAACGGTACCGGTGCAGGTATTATTGTGAAAAAGGAGCCAAATATGCTCTATATTGTGACTAATGGTGCACTTGTCGCTTCAAAGCCTGCAGCTCTCGTAAAACTTAGTAATGAAAAACTGGTTGCGGCTGACGTTTACTATATGTCTACTGCCCACAACATTGCTATTTTACAAGTGAAGTACAAGGCTTCGGTCAATGTTCCAGTTGTCTACAGTGGTGAATTAAATAAGCTAGCTGTTTATGTAGACGGTTTACCACACACAATCAACAAATATAGCGATAAAATAGCAGCCTATTATGTAGATGTGGATGAAGAATTACCATTAGGTAGCCCTGTAATGGCAGCACAGAATGGCGAAATCGTGGGTATTTATTATAACCGTCAGCACAATGGCGTTTCACAACCCTACATACTGCCTTTTAAAGATATTGTACAGTTATTAGATGAATGGATTGCAGATGGGATGAAGGCTAAAGAACGTTTATCACAATCCAAGAATTTGTATCCTTATATTGAAGAAGGAGATAAAGAGGCCGTCAAACAAATGATTGAAAAATATGGTAAGAATATTTTTGCCTACAACTCTGATGAAGTGAAAATTTTTATTGATACATTTCATGAGCATTTAAAAGCTGCCGTCACAATTAATGATGCAAGCGTCATGAAAAATATAACGGGTGCAGAAGATTTACAAAGTACACTGGATAGCATGGTGGCTTATTATGCATCAAAAAATGCAAAGATCCATTTTTCAAATACGACCATTAAAAGCATTGATATGGTAGGTCAAAATATTGTTGTACGTGCCAAAACAGAGTATGTGCTAACAAATTCAGCGGGGCAGGAGGCACTTGCCAACTCCCTGATGAAATATGAGATTTTTAAAAATGAACAAGGCGAATATAAGCTGATTCGTCTTACTGCTGAGGAGTGAGGTAATAGAATGGAGCAAGCAAGACAAATGCTACAGCACCACTTTGGCTATGATTCATTTCGCATCGGACAGGCACAAATTATAGAGCAGGCCCTAAGCGGTCAGTCAAGTCTTTGCGTTATGCCAACGGGCGGTGGGAAATCCATTTGCTATCAAATTCCTGCACTTATGTTAGATGGGATTACAATTGTCATTTCACCGCTTATTTCTCTTATGCAAGATCAGGTAGAATCGTTACGCGCAGCCAATATTCCTGCTGCTTACATTAATAGTACGTTATCAGCGCAAGAAGTAGATGAGACGATGCATTTAGCGAGTGCAGGTTATTTAAAACTGCTCTATATTGCCCCGGAGCGACTAGAGAGTACTGCGTTTTTACAGGCACTGTCTCATTTCAATGTCCCATTAATTGCTGTTGATGAGGCACATTGTATATCCCAGTGGGGACATGATTTTCGACCAAGTTATCGTGCCATTCAAAAATTATTTACATTGTGGTCTCAAAAGCCAACTGTTCTAGCACTTACTGCTACGGCAACACCGGCTGTGTGTGAGGATATTCGACAATTATTAGATATTGACGAGTGTGCGACGGTCATTACTGGCTTTGCACGTGAAAACCTTTCTTTTTCAGTGTTAATTGGTGAAAATAAAGAACGTTATATTAAAAATTATATAGAAAAAAACAGGAATGAAGTTGGCATTATTTATGCGGCGACTAGGAAAGCAGTGGACGGGTTGTATGAGGTGTTATCTCGCTCTGGTGTATCTGTCGCTAAATATCATGCGGGCTTACCTGAAGACATGCGCATGTCTGAGCAAGAACGTTTTTTAAAAGACGAGGCGCGAATCATGGTCGCTACCAATGCGTTTGGTATGGGAATTGATAAAAGTAATGTACGTTTTGTCATTCATTATCAAATGCCGCGTAATATGGAGAGCTATTACCAGGAAGCTGGTCGTGCAGGTCGTGACGGTTTGCCAAGTGCTTGTATTTTGCTTTATGCTTCTGGGGACGTACAGACGCAACGTTTTTTAATCGAACAAACACAGGACGAAACACGAATTGCCCAAGAATTAGCGAAGTTACAAATTATGGTGGATTATTGTCACACAGAAGGTTGTTTGCAAAATGCCATTTTGACGTATTTTGGAGAGCTAGCAGGTGAGCCGTGTGGACGATGCGGTAATTGTAATGATGGACGTGAAGTGAAGGATGTTACAGTAGAAGCTCAAAAGGTATTAGCTTGTGTAGTGCGGATGGGGCAAAAATTTGGCAAAACGATGGTGGCACAAGTATTAATTGGTTCGAAAAATCAAAAAGTCTTGGAATTTGGTTTTACTAGGCTTTCCACATATGGCATATTAAAAGGTCATTCTTCAAAGGAAGTATCGAATTTTATTGAATTCTTAATTGCAGAGGGATTACTTGCCGTGAAGCATGGCACGTTCCCGACGATTTATGTGTCCGATGAAGGCAAAGCCGTTCTTCTTGGTGAACATCAGGTAACGCGAAAAGAAGCGGTCACTGTACGTAGACTTGCAGAGAATGATCCATTATTTGAGCATTTACGATTGTTGAGAAAAGACATTGCTGACGAGGAAAGTGTACCACCGTTTGTGGTGTTCTCTGATAAGACCTTACGTGAGTTATGTGACAAAAAGCCGACCGAGCTAGAAGGACTTCGAAATGTGAGTGGTATTGGGGAAGTGAAATTTGAGAAATATGGCAAGCGTTTCTTTGAGGCACTACAGTCGTTTACAGAAAGTAACGGATAAGTCGTAAAATTGTCGCCTCTTACACAGGGGGCGGCAATTTTTGCGTATGAACGTTATGGCATGAACTAAACTTACATGTATTAGCAAATGATAACCACGTATTTTGAGCAGACTTTGTTCACAATACGTGGTTATTTAATGCGATTTATGATCTGTCTTTGACAACATGTTCTAAGAGTTGTTTTTTTATATGTTTTAAACATCATCCTCCGTGATAACAATTTTAACAACGAGCACTGTGCAGTGTTCATAGTTAGCATTGTTTGTGGAAAGGGACCTTATAAGAAATCCGCTAGAATCTATCATGACATCTCTCGCAACAAGCGTCTTATAGTGCTTTACATATAAACTAATATGCTATTGCAGACTGCTATATTATTTCTTCCAGTGTTGTTCAATAAATGTATCACGTCCAGAGATAGTACGATCTTGTTTATAATGTTGTGGTTCTTTTTTATAATAATCCTGATGGTAATCTTCCGCTGGATAAAAGTGTTGAGCATCACGAATAATGGTTACAATAGGTTTATCAAAGCGACCACTTTTAGCAAGCTTTTCCTTCGAGGCTATTGCTATGTGCTTTTGTTCCTCCGTATATGTAAAAATTGCAGTCGCATAAGAAGCACCGCGGTCATGGAATTGACCATATGCATCGGTAGGATCAATTTGCATCCAGTAGATATCTAGTAACTGCTCATAGCTAAAAATGGCTGCATCATATTCAATTTCGACCACTTCTAAATGGCCGGATGTTCCTTTTTTTACATCTTCATAGGTCGGGTTTTCTATGTGACCACCCATATAACCAGAAGTGACTTTATGTATACCATCCCATTCAACAAATGGCTTTACCATACACCAAAAACAACCGCCAGCAAATGTAGCTTTTTCAATCATTTTACTCATCCTCTCTTTTGTGAAAATAGTATAGCATTTTTTTACTCATTACTGGTAATTTAGGTGTAGAATAACGGGTAGATAGATTTTACGAGTTAGTAGTATAAAAAATGAAACTTTACGTACTATCAATCGTTAAATTAACTATAAAAATTAGAGGAGTTAATGAGTTATGGAAGAGGAAGAGTATACAAGACGCTCGCAACGTCCCAAAAAACGCCGTTTACGGAAAGGGCGCGCCATTTTTACGTTGTTGCTACTGTTTGTCATTGTAATAGCTGTATATTCGGTTATGCAATATCGAAGCGGCTTACAATTAGCATCAGATACAAAGGTGGCACAGGAAGATTTTAGCGGCGATCAAATAAAAGGCGATATTGAAAACTATTTATTATTAGGTATTGATACTCGTGGTGAAGAAAAATCACGTACAGATACAATGATGGTATTATCTTGGAATAAGGCTACGAATGATGTGAAGCTTGTGTCGTTTATGCGGGATATTTATGCGGATATACCTGGCTATCAGTCCTATAAATTAAACACAGCCTACTATTTAGATGGCGTCCAACTTTTAAAGGAAACGATTAGCAATATGTTTGGCTTGCCCATCCATCATTATGCACTTGTCGATTTTAAAAATTTTGAATCACTCGTTGATATTTTAGCGCCAAATGGTGTTGAAATGGATGTAGAAAAGGATATGTCCGAAAAAATTGGCGTCACGCTTACACAGGGTGTGCATCATTTAAATGGTCAGGAATTACTCGGCTATGCTCGATTCCGACAAGATGCTGAAGGGGACTTCGGTCGAGTGGCACGTCAGCAGAAAGTAATTGAAGCATTGAAAAATGAAATATTAGCGCCTCAAAACATCCTCAATTTACCGAAATTCGTTGGGGCTGCACAGGGCTATATAACAACAGATTATTCATCAGCTGGTGAAATTCAGCAAGTTCTGAAAATGCTCTCTAAAGGGAAGGTATCGATTGAGAAAGCTACAGTGCCAATCGAAGGAAGCTATGAATTCCAAAACTTTAGCCACGCTGGTTCAGCCATCGTTATTGATGTTGAAAAAAACAAAGAATTTTTACGTGAATTTTTAGGTATTTCATTAGAGTGATTTTTAGCAAAAGCCAACATTATCCTGTAATATAAAGGGAGAGCAACTGGATTGGGGTGACTATATGGAAAAAGAAAGACCGAAAGAGCGGTCAAATTTGTTTTCGACGAAATTTATTCGCTTTCTAGGTGGTAAAAACTTATTATTTACATTGTTTATTTTATTATTACTTGCATGTGTTATTTTTATGTTCGATAAAGTTTCCTTCATATTTACCCCCCTTCAAGTATTATTTGAAGTGGTTATTTTACCAGGAGTACTGGCAGTCATCGGATATTATTTATTGCGTCCATTACTAGCCATTTTAGAAAACTGGCGGATTCCAAGAATTTGGGGCATCTTAATTTTATATATTGGGGTTATTGGCGTAATTACTTTACTCGTCGTACTTGTGTATCCGTTCTTGCGGGAACAATTTACGAATTTAGCCCAAGAATTCCCTGTGTATTTTATGGCACTCACGCAAAAAATTGTGGATTACTTGAATAATTCACGTATCAATGAATACTTAGATAATATTAATTTTAACTATGAGCAAGTTGTTACGAATTTCACAACTGATATGGTTGAAACGGTAAAAGACACGGCAGCCAATTTAGCGCAAGGTGTTGCTACAGGTATTACAGGCTTTTTATCAACCTTAACAGGAATCATTCTATCACTTGTAACGGTACCATTTATATTATTTTACTTATTAAAGGATGGCGAAAACCTACCGAAATTTATTATAAAGATTTGCCCGCCACGTATGCGTAAAGGTTTACATGAAGTGTTGCACGATATGGACAAGCAAATTAGTTCATACATACAGGGTCAAATTTTAGTATCTATGTGTATTGGGGCAATGGTAACGATTGGTTTCTTGATTATCGGTATGGATTACGCGTTATTACTTGGTTTCCTTGCGATGATTACCAGTGTTGTACCGTATTTAGGGCCGGTTATCGCCATTACGCCTGCAGCAATTATTGCGCTCGTGACATCGCCATTTATGCTTATTAAACTAGCGATAGTATGGACTGTTGTTCAGCTGATTGAAGGGAAATTTATTTCTCCACAAATTATGGGGAAATCATTAAGTATCCATCCAATTTCCATTATTTTCGTTTTGTTAACAGCAGGTTCGTTATTCGGCGTCCCAGGTGTCATTTTAGGGATTCCTGGATACGCAATCTTAAAAGTTTTTGTGAAGCATATGTTCAGACTGTTTAAACTGCGTTACAACCGCTATGAGGATGAGGCACAGCAAAAATATGATGTGTGAATTAAAACAGTTGCTACGACTTGTAGCAACTGTTTTTTAACAAAACAAGGCAAAAGGCCATCAGCCATTATTTTATATCTACAAAACAATAAAGTCCTTCCAACTAATATGTGCGGAAGGACTTTATTGTATTAATGGCTACTTAATAGGTCTAGTCATTTATTTGTAATTATTGCGCGCTCTATTTTCCCACCATGATAACAGTAGTATCTTTCTACATCCATGTGTTTAATGCTGTGAAGTGATTGTTGTGCAGTTTCAATATCTAAGCAAAAATGTGGGTTGGCAATTTTCAATTCATTATTTTCTACAATAGCGGCATCGCCAGTAATGACTGTTTTTAATGCGGGAATATGCAGAGAAATATGACCAGATGTATGCCCAGGCGTTGATATGACGACACATTCATTACTGAGAATACAATCGCCATTGCTTACGATTGTATCGACTTGCACATGCTTTAAACAGGTTAATTGTTTAATGAATGCTTGTCCAAATTCCTTTTGAGTATCTGGTAATACTTCTAACATCTTCTCAGCTTGTAGTAATCTTTCTGATTTAGTGGTTCCTTCAATCGCATCTTTTTCAATTGCACTCGCCATAATTTTAAGGTGAGGGTATTTGACTTTAAAATCAAACAAAGAACCGATGTGATCATCATCATAATGTGTAATGATAATATTTTTTAGATCGTTCATTTTATAACCGAGTGCAATGATTCGTTGTTCTATCATTGGCAGAAACTGTGGGTATCCAGTATCTACTAATGTTAAATCATTATTATCAATAATTAACGTAGGGTATATAAAGTGTGTTTCGTTATTGTAGTGATAAGGTAAAGCCAATTCTTCTATTTTTATCATAGTTTTTCCTCCTACCTACACGATTGTATGATTCAGTAGTCAATACTTATCATTATATACCATAGCAATTGGATAAACATTTATAATAAATTTTGCTCGTTTACAAGTAATTGAATAAATAAAGGGTCTGTTCAAAAGTTGAAAAATCGACAATTGAACAGACCCTATATCGTTAGTGGTTATTAGTGTTGCAGCTGTAGTTGTACTTGTGCTAAACGATCAACTGCTTCTTGCAGTACTTCTTTAGGTTGTACTAAAGCTAAACGTAAATAGCCTTGTCCTGCAGAGCCAAATACTGTTCCAGGCACTGTCACAACGCCTACTTGTTCAATGAGCTTGAAAGCAAGTTCTGTGCAATCCATATCGTACGGATATTTTGCCCAGACAAACATGCCACCATTAGAAGGGGCCGCATCCCATCCGAGGCCACGTAAGCCATTCATCAACGTTTTATGACGCTCAGAGAATGTTGCACGCAAGTTTGCGGTAATTTCCTCTGCGTTATCTAGTGCGACTACTGCAGCGTCTTGAATTGGTTCAAAGATACCGAAATCTAAATTAGATTTAAGTTGCTTCATAATGGCAATCATCTCTGCGTTCCCCGCGATATAAGCAATACGTGTACCAGCTAAGCTAAAGCTTTTTGAAAGAGAGTTAATTTCCATGCCAACTTCTTTTGCTCCAGGGGCTGAAAGGAAACTAATCGGACCTTCTCCTGTAAAGTAAAACTCTGAATAAGCAGCATCATGTAATACGATGACGTTATATTTTTTCGCAAAGGCAATCACTTTTGCAAAATAATCTAAAGAGGGCATTGCAGGAACTGGGTTACCAGGTAAGTTTAAAATAAGTAGCTTTGCCTTGTGCGCAATTTCTTCCGGCACAGCATCTAAATCCGGTAAAAAGTTATTTTCAGCTGTTTGTGGCATGTAATAGGGTGTTGCGCCTGCAAGATGAATTCCAGCATCGTAGGCAACATATGCTGGATTTGTTGAAAGAACGATGTCTCCTGGATCACAAAAGGCCATTGGTAAATGTACTAAACCTTCTTGAGAGCCAATTGTTTGTATGATTTCACAAGCGGGGTCTAAATCCACATTGCTACGTCTTTTGTAATAGCGACTAACTGCCTCATAAAAACGTTGGGTGCCTGTTAATGTGTAACCATATGACTCTGCTAGATTCGCTCTATATGATAATTGCTCGCGAATTTTTTCATGTGGGGGAAGGTCAGGGCTACCTAAACTTAAATCAATCATAGTCATGCCTTTTGCTTGTTGTTGTTTTGCGAAGTTTTTTAAATCTCCAAAAATAGCTGGTGTAAATAATGACATTTTTTTTGATGGTTCGATTTTCAAACGACTACACTCCTTATAGTTGTATAACAGAATAGTAGTACACATTTTATCATACTAAAGCGCATAAAGGGGAAGTTATTCTGAAAAAAGAATATATTTTTGTAATGGAGAAGATGTACGCATAGACTAGAAGAAATATTTTAAAATCTGGTGTAAACTAAAAGAAAATAAATAGTATCTATGCTTCTACGGCGGGATTATTTGAGGCCTTCAACTCATATTGCGAAAGTTAGGGGGGAGTTACATGAAAGTATGTTCGTTAAGTGGACCTAGTGGAACAGGAAAAAGTACAAGTGCCCTTGTTTTTGCTCATAAGGTAGGAATAGAGGCTATTATTGATGATGGTTTACTGATTGTAAACGGAGTCAAAGTAGCGGGCGTATCCGCAAAATTTGAGAAAAATACAATTACAGCGGTCCGACGCGCTATCTTTTCTGATGATGGACATTGTGAGGACGTAAAAAAAGCACTTGGTACATACAACGTTCAATCCATTTTACTGATTGGGACGTCAGATAAAATGACGAAAAGTATTGCCAAACGATTAGAGCTTGGTCCAATCAGTACGTATTACTACGTGGATGATGTCCGTTCCCAAAAGGAAATCCAAAAGGCACGCTTTATCCGAGAAACGCAAGGCAAACATGTTATGCCTATACCATATCGTCAAGTGGAACAAAATTTCTTTAAACGACTAGTTCAAAAGGGCAAAGAGATTTTCTCACCAAAACGAGAGAAAATTGGTGAAACAACGATCGTTCGGCCTGATTTTCAACAGCAATATATTGAAATAGAAAAGCAAGTTTATGTGCAGCTTATTACTTATAACTGTACACAACAAGAAATTGTGCAGAAGGTGGAACAAGTGCAATTTAGCCTTGGAGAGCAGGCTAAGGCTGCTATAACGCTGCAACTAAAGATGCCTATTGATTATTCATTGCGCGATCGATTGTCTCAGTTACAAGAAGCGGTGCAAACATCATTTTATCAGCATTTTGGCTATGAGCTAGATGCCATTCACCTTCATATTAAGTCAGCAGTGTTAAAGAAAAAGTAAAACCCAGGTACTCTATTTGCCAAGAGGCGAGAAGAGTACCTGGGTTTTATTTAGGTTGACGCTTGAAATGTGGCTGACGTTTTTCAACAAAGGCAGCACAGCCCTCAGAAAAATCAGCACCTACAAATGGGGTAGAACCTTGCCATAACTTTGGCACACTATCTACACACTCTTGGACAGATTGTTTGACGGCGAGTAATGATTGTGGTGACATACCAGCGACAAGTTTCCCCATACGAATCATGTACTTATTTAAGTCCTTTTCAGCGACTAAATAGTTTAAGAGCCCAAGTTTGAAAGCTTCTTCTGCTTTAAACATACGTCCTGTAAATACTAAATCCTTCGTGGTAGATGGACCAACAAGCTGGACTAAGCGTTGAGCAAATTTGTTATTGAGGGTAATTCCTAATTTACCCACAGGAATCCCTAATTTTGCTTTTTCAGAACCGATGCGGATATCACAGGCTAATGCAAGTTCTAAACCAGCGCCCATTGCAGGCCCATTGATAACGCCGATTGTTGGAATGGGCAATCGTTCAATTGTTGAGATGGTTTTTTCCATATGTACAAATGCTTCTTCCGCTTTTTCCAACGAGATAGCATTGAATTCTTTAATATCGGAACCAGCTGTGAAGTTTTCACCAGAACCTCGTAAAATGAGCACTTTATTTTTAGGATTATCCAATACTTGTAGTGCAATCTTTGCTAATTGATCCCACATATTTGCTGTTAGTGCATTTTTCGCCTGAGGACGGTGGATTGTAATAATGGCTAGTCCAGCAGTTTCCTGATAGATAATTTTAGCATCCTCTGCTTCAAGTCGTGTCGTTCTTACTTGCATAATTGAAAAGCCCCCCACATTAAGATAATAGCCTTATTATATAACACAAACGGCAATAAACATTAAATTATACGAATTTTCATGTAAATTTAGTCTGTTACACAAGAAAAGAGGCAAATTCAAGAAATTGTACTACAACAGTGGGATGTAGATTTACTATTGTAATAAAGCAAAAGATGTGAGAAACTATTTTCAGAACATGTGTTTCTTTATGACGAAAGAGGCATTTCCATGTTAGAAGCGATGACGTTCATCATGTTACAGATTATCCGACACTAAGTTTTGGAAAAATAACCATTACACACACCTCAAATTAATATAAAATAGAATAATAATTACCTGCACCAGCAAATAAGGAGGTAGCTAAATGATTGCATTAAGGGATGCTTGGGAAAGTTACTTATTGTTATTAAATTCTTTGAAGAAAAGTGCAGCAACAAAAAAGCAATATAATCTGGATGGACAGCAATTTTTAACATTTGCAAATAAGGAAAACTATCTTTTTTTGGACAACCAATTTAAAGAATTATTATTTGTATATAGTAATCATCTGAAGGAAATGTATGCGAATGTGAATACGTACAATCATAAAATTGCTACACTTCGTAGTTTTGTGGAATTTGTATTTTTACGTGAGTGGGTTGAACCATTTGATTATCAATTGGTTTTACAACCAATGAAGAGAGAGAAAGAAGCATTAAAAATACTGTCAAAAGAGCAATTAATAAAGATAGTTGATGTATGGCCAACATATTTTCAATTTGCCAAAACAAAAGAGCATGTATGGCTAGCAAGACGCAACGGCTGTATTGTACAAATGTTACTGGAGACAGGGTGCAAACCGGCAGAGCTTGTGCGCATGAAATGGACGCATTTACTTACAGATGCCTCACTAATTTATGTATCTAACAATAACGGTCGAAGAGAAATTAAACTTTCGAATATTCTAATTGAGATGTTGCAGCATTACAAAGTAGCAACCGAAGAAATTCATCAGGAGAAGGTTGGGGAATGGCTGTGGGTGAGTGAAGCGAGCCAGACAAAATCCATCACAACAAAGACTGTAGAGCGCATATTCCAAACAATTTCAAAAGAAATTGGGACGGCTGTCCGAGCAACTGATTTACGTTATACAGTGATGCAAAAGGCCTTACAAAGTGAAAAAACAATTGAAATTATTCAACAAAAAATGGGTTATGTACGAAAGTGGGTATTAACGGAAAGAGGAGAACGTTTTAAATAGTGCGTGCAGGAAATAGTATCATTATCATTCAACTAATCGCTGCACGCTATTTTACAAGTGATTCAAAGCTTTAACACTTACTTTTACAGATAATTCGTGTTTACCGCCTGTATAAACACCTTCGACAGGGCTTATATCTGAGTAATCTCGCCCAATACATAAGATGATGTGATTTTCTAGTACTTCCACATTATTTGTTGGGTCTAAACCAATCCATCCAATACCGGGAATCATTACTTCTACCCAAGCATGTGTAGCTATATCGCCGATTAGGGCAGAGTTGTCATCGACATATAAATAACCACTCACATAACGTGCGGGAATGCCCTTTGCTCGTAAAACGGCAAGCATGACATGTGTGAAATCCTGACAAACGCCTCTTTTTAAAATGAAAGCCTGACTTGCAGTTGTGGTTACATCTGTAGCATCTGCATCATATTCAAATGTTGAATATAAATACTGCATTAAATTAAGGGAAAATAGCACTGGGTTTTCGGCATGACCAATCGCATGATAAACTTCCTCTAACTGTACTTCGGTCATAAAGGTAAAGTTAGTTGACTTTAAATAGGGTAAATAATGCTCATAAAAAAGTTGAGAATGAAAAATTGTTTGCATCTCTGGTGAATATTGAATACGGTGTATAAATGGCGCTCGTTGAATACTCACAATAGATGTTGTTTGAATTTCTAGCTCTTGGTGTTGCTCTGGGATATAAAAAGTTCCGACAGTGTTTCCCCAAATGTCCAAATGCTCACGCGTGAGTGAAGAAGGTGTAATTGTGATACGATAAGAGAGTAAGCGCTGTCGTTCATCGCTCCTAGGCTTTAAGCGGATTGTGTTCAAACTTTGATCGACTTCAGACTCATATTGAAAAATATTTGTATGCTGAATTTCAAATTTCATAGTGTCCGCTTCCTTTTCATTACTGACTTGCTTGTTGAAAGGGAGCTGTATGTTGTTCCTTTCATAATTGTGCGCTGGGTTCATATAAATGATAAGTTGTTGCAAATGTATGACTAAAATCGATACATTGCCACAATCTTTCCTCCATTGAAAAAATAGCTTCTTCTAATGTGATTGTCAATACGTCTATATTAATCATTGCTACTAGTAAAGCTTTTAACGGATTGTTGACTGCTAAAAATCGAGCAGATAGATGGTCTTTTTCAATATGCATAAAGGCCTCTTCTAGTTTATTGAAACAAAACATTACTGAGCTTGGAAAATGTTCATCATGTAATAGATATTGAATGACACAAGCCAAGTTCGTTTGGCGATGCTTTCTTAAATAAGATTCTGTCGCTTTCGATAAATCTAACAGAAACGCTCCGTCCGCTTCTTGTATGGAACTTGCCATCTGTTTTTGTTGCTCTAGCATAATTAATGCCATACGAATCGTTTTTTCCGCCCGTTCCATCCATTTTCCGACTTGCATAAAATAAAACGGTAAATCCCGATCCATGGACCCTTCAATTAACCCTGTTACAGTCAAGGATGTCTTGCGCACATTTTGTAAAAAATAGTTAAGCGATATGAGTGGAAAAGGTTTTTCACGTTCAATAATTTCCTGCTGTAAATATAAATAGAAAGAGTTCTGCAATTCCCAAAGCTCGATAGGGATACTATCACGTGTTATGCGTGCATTTTCTCGAATTGCACGCAAGGTTGCAAGGAGGGCATTACTATTTTTTTCGGAAAATAATAGATATTCAATAAGTGGATTGACACGTCTGGATTCATAATACGACATAAATTCTTCTTTTGACGCACAAATATCTAATATGGCTTCCCAATGATCGATATATTCATTTTCCTTCCCAGATTGCTCCAACATATTCAACAGCTGTACTTGTAATATATGTGCGTTCGTTTCTGTTCGTTCGCTATATCTTGCCATCCAGTATAGTGCATCTGCTACTCGACTTAGCATGCTGTATTTCCTCCTTTAATATCCACGTATCTTTTGCTCCTCCACCTTGTGAAGAATTGACAACTAATGATCCTTCTTTTAAGGCAACACGTGATAAACCTCCAGGTAGTACATAAATGTCATCACCCTTCATGACGTACACACGTAAATCGACATGACAAGGATAAAATCGCCCATCCTGATAAGCAGGGGCACGTGACAATTGAATAGTTGGTTGAGCAATGTATTGATGAGGATTTTCTAAAATTTTCTGCCGGAAAAGCGCTATGTCCTCGTCACTAGCATGTGGTCCGATAAGCATATCATAACCACCAGAAGCACTGACATTTTTTACAACAAGTTCGTGTAAATGATCGAGTACCCATGCACGTTGCTCATCATCATGTAAAAGATATGTTACCACATTTTCTAAAATTGGTTCCTCTTTTAAATAGTAACGAATCATATCGGGCACATAAACATAGATGGCCTTATCATCCGCTACGCCATTTCCTACAGCATTTAAAATCGCAACATTTCCTGCCTTATAAGCAGCCATAATATTCGCTACACCTAATAAAGAATCCTCGCGAAATACTGTTGGGTCTAAAAAATCATCATCAATTCGGCGATAAATAATATCTACTTGCTCTAGCCCATAAATTGTCTTCATATACACCATGTCACCCTGTACAATCAAATCTCGCCCTTCTACAAGCGGAATATTCAGCTGCTGTGCTAAAAAGACATGATCATAATAGGCTGAATTATACATGCCTGCTGTTAATAAGACAGCTTTAGGATCAGCACTGGCATCTAGTTTACGTGGACGATGTGCAAGGAGTGCCTTTTTCATAAACGCCATCTGTCTTTCGAGTGAAAGGATTGTATGCTTTGAGAAAAATTCTGGATACACTTCCTTCATTACATGACGATTTTGGAATACATACGACATGCCTGAGGGATTACGTAAATTATCTTCTAACACACGGTACACACCATTTTCATCGCGAATTAGATCAATACCTGCTAAAAAAATATGATTATCAATCGGTATTTGTACACCTACTATTTCTTTTAAATAATATGGATTGCTTTTTACAAGCCATTTCGGAATGACACCATCTTGTATAATAATCTGTTCATGATAGACATCATGTAAAAAACAATTCAAGGCTTCGACACGTTGTTTCATACCCGCTTCAATCACTGCCCATTGCTTATTAGGAATGATAATTGGAACAAAATCGAAGGGCATTGTTCGCTCCGTTCCACCCTGTGCACCATATACAGTAAATGTAATACCTTGTCTTAGGAAGCTCGATTGGGCTTGTTGATTTTTTTCTTCTAGCTGTTCTTTTGAAAATGCGCCTAACTTACGATGGAAGGACCGGTAGTGTGGTTTGGGTTGATTTCCATCTAGCATTTCATCAAAAAACAAACCGGATTCGTACAATTTCATAGGTGAATCGCCTCCAAATTTAAGTAGTAGTGAAAACATGTTACACTAGTAAGAAATACATAAAAGGAGCTAGCAAGATGACAATTATTAATTTAATGCAAGCATATGAGCTGGACAAGCTTTCTAAACTAGGTTTAACAGACGAGGAGATAATACGCACTTTACAATCTGGAGATGTATCCGCATGGCAGGAAAAGATTCCTCAATTTGAATTTCATGAAACTAAAGCACTCTTTCAAGAAGGGAAACATTTGTTCCTTGGTGCGTTGCATGGCAATTATCGTGTGAAGTATGTAACATTGCCAGGAATTCAACGTTTACTACAACTTCGTTTTCAACTAGAAGAGGGTGAGGATTATCAATTATTAGAAACAGGCATTCAATATTTGTCCTGTAATGAGGAGATTGTGACGAAGTTACAAAATCTGCTATCAGCTAATTGGCATCTTACAAAACAAGACGATGGAACATATAGTATTTTTGTCAAACAATAACATCGAACCAAATAATTCCACCCGCGTTATGAGACGAATCGACACGTATAGTTATCCACCTATTAATTTTTCAAATCGTCTCACAGCATTTTTCCATCCTA
Organism: Lysinibacillus parviboronicapiens; assembly: GCF_003049605.2. Taxonomy (NCBI): domain Bacteria; kingdom Bacillati; phylum Bacillota; class Bacilli; order Caryophanales; family Bacillaceae; genus Lysinibacillus; species Lysinibacillus parviboronicapiens. Next base: position 2,538,337 of record NZ_CP073713.1, on the reverse strand, counting down.
GAGTTTAATATTCGTATAGTTGGCTATTTATGCTTAAAATCAAATTAATTTTATAAAAAACAATAAAAAGATGGTTTTCTAGAGACTTAGAAAATCATCTTTTATTATCATCAATAACAGAACATTTGTTCCGTGCGTTAAAAAAGGGCATTTTTTTTGCTATAAAGTTCCCAAATTTATATTTGGGAACGTTTTTTCATGGTAAAATGGACAATATAGAGGTGATTTTATGCAAAAAACACAGCTCCCAAAAATAATGAAGGACTTCCTTGTGTATTTAACAACTATCAAGGGAAAATCACAGCGAACAAGAAAGGAATATGAATACGATCTCACATTGTTTTTTCGTTTCCACATGGCCGCACAAAATGACATGGACCTTACAGAAATTACTAAAATAAATATTGATACTATTACAATAGAAGAAATCCGTGAAATTACATTGGAGGATCTCTATTTATTTATGGAGTATTGTGAAGTACAACGTCAAAATGCTGCTTCAGCTAGAGCGCGAAAAGTAGCGACATTAAAATCATTTTTCAAATACATTAAAGGAAAACGTCGACTTATAGAGGAGAATCCAGCAGATGAATTAGAAACACCGAAAATTGCGCGTAGGAAACCTGTTTATATGAATATGGAAGAGGCAAGTCTATTTATCGATGGCATTCAGCTAAATCGTGCTTCACCTCGAAACTACTGCATGATGATGTTTTTCTTAAATCTAGGCATTCGAGTAACAGAGCTTTGTCAATTAAATAAGGCATCGATTCAAGGTAGGTACCTAACCGTTATCGGCAAAGGCAATAAAGAGCGTACCGTTTATTTAAACGATAGCTGCATGCAGGCTCTAGCAGATTATGAGCAAAGTGGTAAGACTGCCTATAGAGGAGAAGGAGATGAGCCTCTGTTTGTTTCCCAAAAAGGAACACGCTTTACACGTCAAACTGTAGCAAAGCTTGTGAAGCAAATAAATAAACAATCTGGACTACAAAAGGAAAGACTGACACCTCATAAGTTACGCCATACATCCGCAACAATGATGTACAAGGCAGGGGCAGATATCCGAAGTCTTCAGCATATTTTGGGCCATTCAAGTGTGGCGACGACGCAAATATATACACATATTGAAGATGAAGAGCTGCAACATGTACTTGAAAACAATCCGTTTAATATTGTTCGTGAAAGCGATAGTCCTGTGTGACTATCGTTTTAATTTTGGAAAATTGCTATAAAATAATTGACGAACGCAGCAATCTGTTATATATTAAATTAAAATAATTCAAACTGTTATAAAACAGATTTGTTCTTAGGAGGATTTTAATATGTCAAAGTATCGAGATGGATATGAATTTTATTGTGAAATGTGCGAGCGTTATGGTTTGGAGCCAATCTCATTCCGCTATTATATCATCCAGCTATCACAGGAGCAGTTGTCTGCATATAACATGCAAGCGAAGCAATTAGGCATCTAATTATTATTGCGCTAAAGGATGTGGTTATTACGGAAATCGACGCGAATATTTTATGAAAAGCCCAGCCATACTGATAAATATGGACTGGGCTTTTACCATTTTTTAAAGAAATATCAGAAAATTTATTATTGACTTAGTAAAATCTCTGTTATATATTATTTATACAAAAGTAATTCTGTTATAGTACAACTTAATACGGAGTGAATGATGATGTCGCATTATCCACATGGCTATGATTATTATGTAAAGAAATGCGCGCACTTTGATTACAACAACAATTAGCATACACAACAATGCAGACGTTACATATGAAAGGGAGTTAATTAGCATGACAGACTATCGAAAAGGCTATGAGTTTTACCGACAAATGTGCGAAAAACATGGTTTGGAGCCCATTAATTTTCACTATTATATTTTAAATTTATCGCAAGAACAATTAAATGCCTATAATGAAGAGCATGCAAAAACGATGAGAGGACAAATTGAATATGAAGTGTCTTGAGTTGTAAAATGCCTTACTGCCAACCGTGCCAGTAAGGCATTTTCAATAAGTACTTCTTAAGATAAATAGACTGATTTTCACATTTTAGGTAGTGCTAAGGTAATTGTTTTGTCTGGAAATGGGCTGTTAAAGTACTTGGAAGGTCACGGATTTTTGTCTAATTTATAGAAATCTATGAAACGATAAAGATACAGATTTTTAGATTTGGGTTGAATTAACTGCTTTTCTAGGACTATAATATAATTACATAAAAAAGGGCGATATACCACAACTTTATACCTCGCTATATACATAAAGCAAAAGTACCAAACCCTTGTTATTTCAATGAACGGAGAATGAAAATGATGAATATCACGCCTGGTAGTATTAATCAAGTTAACTACAGCCTGAAAGAATTACAAGACATTTTTTCAGCAATGAACAGTTCTATCATTGTAGCGATTACAGATCGAACAGGGAAAATCACATTTGTTAATGATCATTTTTGTAAAATTTCTAAATATACGCGCGAGGAATTATTGGGCCAAGATCACCGTTTACTCAATTCAGGCTTCCATCCAAAGTCTTTTTTCAGAGAAATGTGGAAAACAATAGGAAAGGGTGATATGTGGAATGGCGAGGTATGCAACCGGGCAAAAGATGGTAGCCTTTACTGGGTAAAAACCACGATTATTCCTTTCTTAGATGATAATGACAAACCTTATCAATATATCGCTATTCGAGTTGATATCACCGCACAAAAAGACATTAAAAAGATAACGCATATTGCCTATCATGATGAATTAACAGGGTTGCCAAATCGTCGCAAATTAGAGCAACGTTTAGAAAATGAATTCCATCAATCTCGACGTACCGGGGAGAAGTTTGCGTTATTTTTCATTGATGTGAATCGTTTTAAAAACATTAATGATGGACTCGGACACATCATTGGAGACATGTTCTTAGTGGAAATGGCAAATCGTTTACGTAATATTGACCATACTTCCAATTCTTTCTATCGTCACAATAGTGATGAGTTTGTCATGATTTTAAATGATGTCAATCGAATCGAAGAGAAAGCAAAGGAAATTATCGGTGTTTTCGATGACAGCTTTATTGTCGATACGTATGAATTTTATGCAAGTATTAGTATTGGGATTAGTGTCTTCCCAGATCATGCAAACTCCATTGAAGAACTGTTGAAAAATGCGGATATAGCGATGTATGCTGCAAAATCTACACGTGGTAATCAATACCGTTTATATCGTCCGAATATGGATGAGGCGAATGATAAATGGCTATTACTCGAAACAAAACTACATCAGGCGCTTAAAAAAGATATTTTAGAACTGCATTATCAACCAAAAATCGATTTAAAAACTGATAAAGTGATTGGCATGGAAGCATTGCTCCGCTGGTACGATCCTGAATTAGGACAAATGCCACCAGATCGTTTTATTCCGTTTGCAGAAGAATGTGGACTTATTAATGATATTGGCGTGTGGGTATTAAAAAAAGCTTGTGCTCAGGCTCGTGCTTGGAATCAAACATACCACTTAAACTTACGAGTAGCAGTTAATATTTCACCAATTCATATTAGTACGTTTGGTTTTGTTGATATGGTACGTGGAGTTATTGCAGAAACACAAATAGACCCGAATACATTAGAAATTGAAATTACCGAAATGAGTATGCTAGATTACACAGAAGAATTGATTGATACTATCGAGCAATTAAGATCACTAGGCATCACAATTTCATTAGATGACTTTGGGACAGGCTATTCATCACTTAATTATTTAAAGAAATTCCCAGTGGATGTGTTAAAGATTGATCGTGCGTTTGTGCGTGATATCGTGCCAGAAAAATCAGGAATTGCGATGATTTCCGCAATGATTTCTTTAGCACATGCTTTAAATCTTCAGGTTGTAGCTGAAGGTGTGGAAGAAGAGGCGGAATTGAAAGTACTACGAGAACAGGGGTGCGAATTCGTACAAGGCTACTACTTTAGCAAACCGTTGTCAGTAGAAGAATTCACAAAATCGATCTTAATTAATGCGTAAATAATCGAATCATATTAGCTTAATATTTGCATTCACAAAAGAAGTTCTAATTGATTGTCCTGTTCATATGGACATAAAATTTAGAGCTTCTTTTCCTATATATCGGCAACTATTACTTAAAAATAGAATATAGAACAATTGTTAGGTTATAGATTGTAGTAATTATTATCTTTAAAATAAGCACAGACTTATGAAAAGTTAGAGATGAGCAATGTTGTCCATTAAAGCGAGTGCTGATTTAGACCGTATTTAATTACTTTCATACATGAAAAACAGTGAGGTTTGTGGATGTTTTAGGAACTTGACATGTCACCTTATGGTGTCCTATAATCAATATGACAACAAAAGGTGTCTTATTAAGTAACATGTAGTTTAATTGTTGATATTACAGTAAATAATAATGTAAAGGTGGGGGGGATTTTGAACGAAAACAGTCAATTGAGGGATGTTTATGATGCTGTTGCCGATCCAACAAGGCGAAAATTACTTCAATTGTTGGCAGACGTAGAAGAATTACCCCTGCATGAGCTAACGGTTCATTTTCAAATGGGTCGTACTGCAGTTTCTAAGCATTTGGCTATTCTCAAAGAAGCTAATCTCGTAATTGCACGAAGGGTTGGTAGAGAAACGAGGTATCGCTTGAATGCCACACCGTTGAAAGAAATTCAAGATTGGGTATCTTATTATGAAGGATTCTGGAAAGAAAGAATGGTTAAATTAAATCTTATATTGGAGGAAAAAAAATGAAAGCAGATGTATCTTTAGATTATCAATTTACAAGTTCAATTGAGGAGGTATGGAACGCTTTAACTGATTCAGATACTCTTGCAAAATGGATATGGAAAAATGACTTTAAACCAATCGTAGGACATAAATTTCAATTCCGTGCGGAGCCAAATGAATGGTGGGATGGAATTGTAGATTGCGAGGTACTCGAAGTGAATGAGCCTCATAGCTTATCTTACACTTGGGCAAGTGCCGGTGAAAGTACTACTGTTACATGGACGTTGAAAAAAGGTACAGATGGGACTGTCCATCTACATCTCGACCAAACAGGATTTAGTGAGGAAACGAAAGCTCGTCAGGGTGCCATAGAGGGAGCTAAATATGCTTGGACAAATATGGGTAATCAGCTTGAAAAAGTATTAGCACTGTAAACGTGATTCCTTTAACCTCGCTTTAAATAAACGATTTATTTACTATCAAGAGCGCAATTCCGTAGCAAGAATTGTGTTCTTTCATTTTTAAGAAGGGCGTTCTTCTAAAGCAAGAAAGTCGCCCTTCTTCTTATTATCTGGGATAAAAGTGCAGCTAGTATTCTTTAAACGATCTACTACAATCGGGCGCTTTTCCGGAACACGGAATGACTTAATTTAAGGATTGGAAGTGGATATCAATATGAAAATCACTCAATTAATCGCCAACAATATTAACCGTTTAGATGCCATCTTGCCGGAAGATCGATCACTAGCAATAGCTGGATTGTCTGGATCGGGTAAAACCACATTTTGTCAAACGATTGGTGAAGAATCTAAGAAACGACTTGTTTCTTTATTACCAAAGGCTGAATATCAATACTTGTTCCCAAATATCATGGAAACGAATTTTAGTGCCATTAAAATGGCAGATATGCCTTTAGTTCTTTTTTTAGGAAAATCATCCATTTCAACTAATCCACGTTCAACCATTGGCACTCATACTGGGGTTTTTAAAGACATTCGGGAAAGGCTTGCAGATGAATTTCATTTATCACCAGAAGTTTTTTCATTTAATAATGCATTAGGCTGGTGCCCTGCGTGCAAAGGACGTGGCACTACCAAAAATGTTGAATGTAAAAAGTGTGAAGGAAAACGATATAATCCGGAAGTTGAACAACATAAGTTAGAATTAAGGAATGAACGATACAGTATTTCCGCTATAAATAATTTAAGTATGGAAACAATTTATGCCCTTTCAGAAGAATTAAAAATTAGTGAAGAGAAACAACATATTCTGCAAAATATCATCAATATGAATATCGGTTACTTAACATTAAATCGAATTATGGGGACATTGTCAGGGGGAGAGTTAACAAGACTTTACTTGGCAGAATTTATGGCAACTAGTGAAAATACCGTCATTATTGTAGATGAAATTTCCGTTGGTTTGGATCACGAAACCCTTTTGAAAATTTTGGAGCAGATTAAACATTTAGGCAATAAAAATCAAATTTGGCTGATTGATCATTCTGACACTGTGCTAGACACAGCTGATGAGCATTTGTTTTTCGGGCCAGGGAGTGGAAAATACGGTGGGAAAATTGTAGAGGAATCACCGCGCCCTCAACCAATTCATTGGGAACGAAATCAAGCAATGCCAACTGCATACTATCAATTCCTTGACCTCCATTGCCGTAATATTCAAATGGCTGAAATACAGATTCCACAAAATAGACTTGTTACCTTTACAGGTGAGTCTGGATGTGGAAAATCGACGCTTGTCAATGAGTGTATCGCCAAGGATTTCTTGAAGCGCTACCCAAAAGATAAGTTGGTAATGGTAGGGCAAGACCGTAACCAATCGATTACAAGCCGTTCAACTGTGGCGACGTTTCTAGATATTAAAAAGAAACTGTCCAAATACAGTGAGGACATCGATGATATTTTTCAACGCTCGATTGAAGATATTATTGATGAATTACCAAATGAAGACATCGCGCATAAACGCTTAAGCCTATTGATTAAACTAGGCCTAGGCTATCTGACTTTAGAAAGAAAAACACAAACATTATCGACGGGTGAATTTCAATGTGTTCATTTAGTTTCTGAGCTGTTTGCTAACTCACGAAACCCACATACGCTTTTCATTTTCGATGAGCCTTCAAAAGGTTTATCTCAAAATATATTAAACCAATTCATTGATAGTGTGAGGGACATTCTAAAAGAGGCATCAATCTCAATCATCATGATTGAACACAATGCCCATATGTTAGAAAATTCTGATTATATCGTTGATTTTGGGAAAAGACAACAGGCGCCTGTGGAGCATCTTGATGTGGTGAGTCATGATGATTATTTTAGTCAACAAAATCGGACAGCGAAAGTAGCACCATTGCAAATAGCATCAACACTGGAATCAAAAAAAGGCATTCATTACTTAGAAGAAAATCATATTAGCTATTTTAAAAATGCTGAAAACGTCTATAAGGGCGGTATATTAAAAAGCTTATCATCAATGGCCCGTCTGATTTATGGTGAATACGAATCTAATACTATTGCGCCTGTCATTGCCATTGATCTTGAAAAACATTTGTATAGCCAATATAGCTTTCTCTATGAAATGGGTGGCCTGATTAACCATATTGTGGCGGCTCATCCGACCAATAAAGATACGAGAAGTTTCGATTTCTTTAGTCAAGAAAATCATTGTTCAAGTTGTTCTGGTCGTCTGGAAATTGAAAAATTTAATTTTGATATCGTGATGCAAGACAAAAACGTGTCGTTTTGGGATGGCTTATTACATCCAGACGTGATGGAGGTCTTAAAATACTATCAATATCCAAAATTACAATTCCTTTTTGATGAGTTAAAAAATGAGCTTGGTCAAGATATAAGTAAAAGCTATAATGACATGACAGAAGAAGAAAAGCATACATTCTTATATGGTTATTGGGAAAAATCATTTTATGATAAAGCAAGTAAATCTTCGAAAAAATGGGAAGGTTTTAATTTAATTATTGGGCGTTATATTGTAATTTCTAAATCACTCATTAAAGAGCAAATGAAAGAATCAAAAGAGATGGTGGTCTGTCCAATCTGTCATGGAACCGTGCTCAACCACCAGAAAAAACTTGCATTTGGTGATACGGATATTCGTGCGTTGATTCATCAACCTATTGATGAGGTCATAAAAATAGTAGGAGAATTACCAGAACTAGTAAAACTGAAAAACATTGTTGGTGGCAAGATGGTACTTACAGAGGATGTGTCTTTACTGCCTAGGGAAGCACAAGTATCATTAAAAATGTTGGAATTAGAACTTGCAAGTTTTGTTGGTTATGAAATCGTCTTACAAAATGTTTACCCATTCTGGGACAAAATTACTAGCAATCTTGACGCTATCAGCCACAAAAATCTGATAACCATCTGTGATTTTGCCAATATTAACGAAACAAGAGAAACCATTATTGATAAGTATTTTACCAATGGAAAATATAAAAAGCTGACGTATGTCTATGAAGCGTTCGGTTACAAAAAAATTGTCACTGTCATTAATAAGATAAAAGCAAGTCATCCATGTCCTTTCTGTAAAGGCAAGAAAGTCTTATCAGAAGATGGACTACATGATGGCGTCTATAAATTATCAGTACCATGTGTAAGTTGTTATGCAAGTGGCATCAATGATGAAGGGCGTAAAGAAATGGTTGAGGGCATAGACGTACAAACATGGCTAACTGGTACAGTAAGTGATGTTGTTACTGAAAGCTTACATTTAGAGGCTGTTGCAAAACTGCTAATTTTCAAGCGAATTCGTGAGTTGAATAAACAAGAAATGATGGCGATTTACCAATTCCTTGAGCAAAATAATTAAATCAAAATGATTAACACAAGCGATAGTTAAATACTGAGCTAGCTGCCAGTCAATCAGTGAAGAAAACTCATGTGCAATGAAAAATTGCATATGAGTTTTTATGCTATTGTGAAGAGGAACAATTGGAGAAGTAAAGAACAGTGGGATTGGCAGTTGACCTGATGGATTAGCGATTGATAAATGTCATGAATATGAAGGCTGTTAATGTTGTGACAGGTACGTGGAGGAATCCAAACCTAGCAAATTAAAGTTGGTTGGTTATAAACTGGAAAAGTATGTATTGCATTGTTAGAAAATACATTATAATATGATAATGATAATCATTTTCAATTAAAAGGGAGAGAGCGTTAATTGACAACCAAAAGACATCTTATTATTGGCATGCATTTAGCAGTGAGTGGTGAACAAGGTAAGAAAGGGGCGTTTATTGATGAGCATATTGCGTTTGCCCAACGTGCTGAGGCAGCAAAATTAGATTTTGTATTTAAGGCAGATTATTTAATAGCCCATCCGGAGTTAATGGTTAAAACGAAAGGAACAGCAGGGCTAGATCCTAGTTTTTTATTTGCGACAGTAGCAAGAGAAACTAAACACATTGGTTTAGTCACAACAGTTTCAACATCATTTATTCCACCTTATATTATAGCCCGGCAATTGCAATCCTTGAATTGGATTAGTGAGGGACGTTTAGGTTGGAACCTCGTAACATCCATAGATGGGGCATATAATTTCAGCAACGAGCCAATGCCCTCATCAGAAGAGCGTTATGCAAAGGCAGCTGAATGTAAGGAGGTTGTACAGCAGCTATGGCATAGTAACCCATATGAAATATTAGAGGCAGACGGTAATTTAGAGATAATTAATGAGCTTGTCAAGCCAATTAACCACGAGGGAGAGTATTTTCATGTAAAAGGCCCTTTAAATATTCCGATGCATCCGGCAGGTGATATTCCGCTATTCCAGGCAGGAGCTTCGGAAACAGGACGTCAATTTGCAGCAACAGTTTCTAACGCGATTTTCGCTGCCACGCCAGTAATGGAAGTAGGTATTGAATTACGTAATGATTTGCGCAAACGTGCTATTACAGCAGGTCGTTCGGCAGATGACATACGTTTATTACCTGGACTGTATTTCTTTATTGGTGATACATATGAGGAAGCATTAGAAATGCATCGTAAAGCACATGAGCATCTTACAACTGAACGCCGCTACACCGCCTTAGAATCTGTAATAGGCATGGACATTCGTCATTTATCTCTTGTGGAACATGTAACAGCAGCTATGTTGCCACCAGAGGATCAAAAAGTTCGAAGTAAAACGCATGCACAACTTGTGCGCCGTTATATCATTGAACATGAACCGACTGTTGAAGCATTGTTAGCACGCCCAGAAGTAATTGGCTCTGCACATCTAGTAGCCATTGGTACACCACAAGATATTGTGAATCAGATTGTCACGTTTTATGAAAAGGGAGCATTGGACGGATTTATCGCTGTGCCAGGTGGTCCTGTTAAATCTTTAGATTTATTCTTTAGCGATGTTATACCGATGTTAGTCGAACGTGGCTTATTCCGAGCTGAATACAAAGGGAACACATTGCGCTCCCACTTAGGATTAGATGTGTAATTATTGATTGCAACAGTGATACAATGGCGACAAAGGCAAGTGGTTGTGCATAAACACATTTGTCTGTATATTTTTTATTAATTAAAAAATAACTCTCCAGCATACCGAAGTCAATTGCTGTTTAATGTAGAGAATGGTCTTTTATTAAACTGTCTACTTTATAGGGTTCAGTTCATATACTGTAGATGGTTTTTTTGATTTAAACTAATCACAATTTAAATATTTAAGTAATAGCAAGAGAGATTCCTCTCCTCGTCAAAAATATGTTGCAATAACTACTATTTTACGAGAGGTACTCTCTTTTTTTAAAAATAAGGCGTGTTATTATTGTTTTTCTTTGATGGAATTTCAGAATTTAAAATATTACATAATGTTCTAATTCCCTGTTGTAATTGTTGTTCATTCATATATGAAAAGCTTAGTCGCATATGGTGATTCTCTTGCTCCACGGGGTAACAAGCTGATCCCGGTAAGAATGTTATATTATTTTTTTGGGCTTCGATCAGTAGCTGATTTGTATCTACCCAAGTTGGGAGACTAATCCATATGTTTAAACCTCCAATTGGTATTATCCATGAAATCCCTTCTGGCGCGTAGTGTGATAGTAAATCCAGTACCAAATCTCGTCTTACTTTTAAGGCCGTTCTTAATTTTTTCATATGTTCAATCATTTTTTTGGAAGTAACGAATGGTAATAATGATTTTTGTGTTAATAATGGACTTCCTAAATCAGCATTTGATTTAGCTGCTAATAGTCGATTAAATATAGAACCTGAAGCTGAAAGTATTCCAATTCTGCAACTTGGTGCTAAGGTTTTACTCAGCCCTTTTAAATAAATCACATGACCATAATAATCCATACTTTTAATAGGAGTGGGAGGTTTTTTATCAAAATAAATCTCACACCATGGGTCATCTTCTACAAAAATACATTGAATACTTTTAGCTATCTCTAATAGTTGCCTCCGTCGCTTGTGAGACATAACCGTACCTGTAGGATTATGAAATGTAGGTATTGTATAAATAATTTTTGGTTTGTATTTATCACATAAATTTTGAAGTATGTCCACTTTCATACCCTCTTTATCAATTGGAACTGTAAGTATCGTAGCGCCTCTCCCTCTAAAAATATCAATAGCTCCTGGATAAGTAGGACTTTCCATTACCACAACATCACCCGGGCCAATAAATGTACGAGCAACTAGATCTAATCCTTGTTGCGAACCATTTGTAATTAAAAGGTTGTCAGGGCTAGTAGGAACTTCAAATTGTTTTAAATATTGGGACATTGCAACCCTCAGCTTATAGTCTCCTTGGATTTCACTATATTGTGATAAAATTCTTGGATTCTCAGAAAGCATTTTATGAATTTCTTGCTCTAAATATCGATTAGGAAGAAGCCCAGGGTCAATCATCGAAGAAGAAAGTTGAATTTCACCCGGAACGTGGTGAAAGCGAGAAAACTGAGCTCTTGGAACATAATCTTGTAGCGATAACTGCCAATCGAATGGAGGTTCATCTTTTTTTTGTCTTCCTTATATCCGATTCTTCAATATTTACAAATGTTCCTTTCCCTTGTATGGATGTAACTAAATTTTCCTTTTCAAGTTCTTTATATGCCTTCACGACAGTAACAAAGCTTACTTCTAACTCCTTAGATAATTCACGGACAGAAGGTAACTGACTTCCTTGTGGTAGTAGACCTGATCGTATGTGATCAACGATTGATTGGAAAATTTGCTTAGAAAGTGAAGTCTCAGATTTTCGTTGAATTTCAATATGCATGTTTACCCTCCATTAAGTGTTATACAAGTGCATTGAGTGTTATACATGGTTTGGTTATAAAATATTGAGGATTCAAATGAAAACATTATAACACTGGGAGGGGTGTTTAGCGATGTGAAAAATTGAGGGAAGTTGAAACAGCTTGAGTAATACAAACGAATAGAAAATATCAGGAGGTTTTTCAAAATGAAATATTATGTAGTAGATGCTTTCGCTGAAAAAATATTTGAGGGTAATCCAGCTGGGGTTTGTATTATGGAAGATTGGTTATCTGAGGATATGATGCAGAAAATTGCTAGCGAGAATAACCTTTCTGAAACAGCATTTGCTGTAAAGAAAGGGCATAAAGACCATTATCATTTAAGATGGTTTACACCAGGAGGAGAAATTGATCTTTGCGGACATGCTACCTTAGCAACTGCATATGTAATCACTAACTATTATGAAAAAGAACTAGAAAAAATCAGATTTCAAACAAAGAGCGGGGAACTAGTTGTTTTAAAAAATAGTAATCTTTATGAATTGGATTTTCCGAGTATTAAAGTTGAGGAATATACACTGACAAAACAGATGGTGGAAGCACTTGGTATAAAACCTATTGAAACATATATAGGAAGAGATTTGGTATTTGTACTCGAAAAAGAAGAAGATGTGCTCAATTTATCTCCTGATTTTGCTAAATTAGCACTATTTCCAGAAGGACTTGCAGTTTTTGTGACTGCAGAAGGAAATGAAGTTGATTTTGTTTCCAGAGCTTTTTGGCCAAAATTACAGGTAAACGAAGATCCAGTTTGTGGCTCAGCACATTGTAGTTTAATTCCTTTTTGGTCAAAGCGACTTGGGAAAAACGACATGATTGCTAGACAGCTCTCTAAACGTGGTGGAACACTGTACTGTAAATACAATGAGGACAGAGTAAAAATTAGTGGTTCTGCTGTTTTATATTCAATTGCAGATCTCCAATTATATTGATAACAAAAAATGCACTGTTTTATTCGAATATTATAGGGTACGTTATGGCAGGTAGATTACTTACAAATTATGCAGTTCGTTCTGTAACCATTTTCCCAAATTGTATTAACTGTTGTTTATCTTATCTTTTTCCTACGGCTATTATTATAGTGATTTAGGGGATTTTAGGAGGGATTGGTGCGAATATCAATCAATATTGGATTATGTCGTCCATTCCGAAAGACCTGATTTTACAAATGGCTTATTCTGACTTCTGTAAACTTAGGTACCACTATTGGCGCTAGTATTGCAGGCGTTATCATCGCACAATTTGGAATAAAATATATTTTATTTGTAGGCATCCTTTCATTAGTGATTGGTTTTATGTGCATTATACTTCGAAATTCCTTGTATTAAACTGTCGTGTCAATGTAAGTTATCATGTGTTTTTTTCGGAAGACCCAGGCGTAAGCCGTGACTTTTGGCGGTGGGAAAGAAGTATTTATCAAGGACGTAATAAAGTTTGATTAAAATCATCTCACCTCTGTATATTTCTTAAAGGTGAGATGAATTTTATTGTATTCACATAGCAATAAAGATTGTGAGACATGGACTTAAACTAACATGACAAATTAGTGAAATAATAAAATTTAGCCTCCTTTTTTACAGCTACCAAGCCTCGTTAGGAGCAAAAACCTTTATTAAAACTCCGTTGTTTACATGCTTATAGAAAAATAGCCACCTCCATAGAACTAGGAGGTAGGCTTTTAATTTAACATTTTATAGTTACGCCCACTAAAAAACAGGTGTTTCAGTTAAATAAGACACTTCTTGTATTTTTATAATAATTTCTTCCCTTATCGTTGTGACCACATTTGCAACAAAATTTCGTTTTCATTATGCCTCATGATGTCCATGTTAGCTAAGATAAGCTCCTTTACAGAAAGGGTGAACCTTGAATTATAAGGGCTTTATAGTCCAATTTTAAACAACTTTATGAATATCTATTTTGAGGATGATCTTCTTACAATCAACATTAAACAACTTCCATGTATTCAACGTTTGCTTCTTTAGCAGTCATGCTGGAACAACTACTATGAATGATTATTTTTAATTATTCTTCACTCTACCTTCCTTATTGTCCAAACAATTGTATTCGATACGAATAACATATTTATAGGAGAGGAGGTGAATATAAAATGGCATCATTTGAAATTGGCTCGAGAAGTCTTTTCAATTTTCGAAACGAACGCTTTTTCCTATTAGTTGAAGATGAAATTACAGTTCCAGATAAAGGTGTGGAAATTGATCCCGTTAATATCTATGAGATTGACCAACAAACTTTCAATTTTATCAGAGATGAAGGCGATACACCTGTGGTTGTACCAGTTTTTAGACTTCCAACTGTACCACCTGGATTTGAATTAGAACGAAAATGTATTTTCACAGTGGATAATTCATATTTTGTCATCTATGATTTAGAAAATGGAACTGATACTAATGTTATATTAAGGATCAGTGCAGCATTATTTAACTCATTGAGAAATTCTGGTGTTCGTGAATGTATTCCTCAAAATTTCATTAACTAAATGTAAGGGTACAAAAACAAGCAATCAATTTTATTGGCTGCTTGTTTTTTATTTTGAGGGTATTTATGCATGTTTAACACTTCGAAGACTTTATTATTTCTTGACAAAGTAATATTATATTACAAATTTTGAGCTAATTTAAATGGATAAAAATTAAAAATTTATTAGCACTTAACATCTTTTATAATTAATCGTATGGAACCAGTGTCAATTTGTTCAAAGTAACGGTTCCAAGGAAGGCTTACATCAGAATCAGTTTAATGTAGGAGCAGAATTAAAGAATACAAAACTTAAGCTTCTAGGCCCATTTCATATCCCGCCTAATTTTAGCAAGGGGTATAATTGTTTAAGGTTAAAGATTAATTACTTTAATATCATTTTACACCAACTCAGCAAATTAGTTTTCTGTTTATTTACTTCAATTCTGTTGAATCGTTTTCAAGTTTATTTAATAGTAAACCTTAAATAAGGTGGTGTATAAGCTAAATCAGCTTTACACTTTATTCTCACAATTTGTGATGTGGTATTACGTATACTATAAATTATACAAATAGAACAAGGAGGGAAAGTAATGACTAAAAAGCAAAGGTAATAATTGTTGGTGCATCTATTGCTTATAATCTATCAAAGGAAAATCAGGATGTCACTTTAGTTGAGAGCCATTCAAAAGCAGGATGTGGTGTAACATCAAATTCCTTTGCTTGGATTAATCCATCAGGGCGTGTTCCAGATAACTTTCAACATTTGTATGACGGGTCATTAGCAGAATATCATGTATTGGAAAAAGAGATCCCAGAATTAAAGGTAGATTGGAACGGCTCCCTTTCATGGGGAATTCCTGTAAACAGCCATAAATCTTATATAGAAAAAATAACTCGCCAGCAAGTATCGGACTTGGAACCTCATTTAAAAGAATATCCAAAGGAAGCTCTATATGCTTTTAAAGAAGGCGCGGTAGACCCTAATATTCTAACGAATCTTTTAGTAAAGAAAGCGCAAGAAAATGGGGTAAATATATTGTTCGACACAAAAGTAACAAAAATTAAAAAGGAGGACGCTAAAGTTGTTGGCGTACATACATCAAAAGGATTTATAGAATCAGATGTCATTGTATTGGCAACTGGTACAGCTATACCTGAGCTTTGTAAGCCTCTTAGTCTTGATATTCCTGTTGAGTCATCACCTTCTATTATTATTCGTATGAAATCTCCAAAAAAGCTTATTCACACATTAATTTCTAATTCAAGATTTGAGGCAAGACAACTATCTGATACTACTATAATTGCTGCTGAAGATTATTTGGATGACCATGGAGAAAACGGACCAGAAGAGGTTGGAAGAAGAGCTTTTGATACCCTTCGAAATGATTTAAAAAAAGGAGAATATCTTGAGCTAGATAGTATTCAAGTAGGGAAGCGACCAATGCCTAAAGACGGCTACCCTATTGTTGGTTTTCATGATCAAATAAAAGGACTCTATTTAGCAGTTATGCATGCCGCAATCACATTATCTCCTGTTATTAGTCGATTGGTTGCGAAGGAAATCGTAGATAATGTGCCGTTAGAAGAACTAGAAGGTTGTAGACTATCTCGATTTAACCCAGTAAATGAATAATACTTTAATGTTTTTGTAAGACGGGGTTACTATAAGAAATGTAGCTAAGAGCATGTTTTGATCAATCTTTTTTCAAAACATGCTGTTAGATTTGTTTTCAAATCAGGATTAATATATGAGCAAAAGTTGTTCAAAACTATTTTTGTAATATTAACTAATGCTGTTGAAAAAGAAGTGAGTCATTTGACTGTTTTCTTATAGATTGTTGCTATTCAACAAACGGGGCAGGTAAAAAAGAATTAAAGGAGCGTGCTCCATTTATAACTTTTTATCCGCATTGCTTATAATTTTTTTATAATGGCTTTCATTCTTACTTTTAAACGTTGTTGGACACTAATTTTGTGATATGGGGCATGTACTTAATTTTTTACGCCCATATTTACTATGCTGGTTCATTCATTTATAGAGACATAACACAAGACGGATTTGAAGGATTAGGATTGACTTTATTCGTGCCACTTGAAATAATTGCAATCCTTTATAAATGGAATTACTAATTAGATTAGCGGGGGCTTTATTTCAATAAGGAGCAGAGCCCTTTTCTACTTAAACTAAAGGCGTAGTTTAGTGGAATGACAAGTAGCTACATTTAATAGACATATTCAAATTCTTATTAAGATGAATCTTGTCAAAAAAACACCCCTAACATCAGATAAAAGAGTGTACATTTAATCATTAACTGTGGAGGGTTTTGTCGCTACTACAATTGATCAAATGATAAACAATTATTTAAATGAGGTTTTTTCGCACTTGAATGAGTTCGAAAAAGAAACTGTTTCACGTTCAATTGAACTCTTAAACAAAGCTACGGCTAAATCAAGCTTTAGTTGTAAACCATCATCATAATGGGTTAAAGAAATATTAATGGGGTATAACTAAATCATAATTTTTTAGTAATATGATAAAGAGGCTAATAAAGATAAACAAATCTTGAATATGGTGAATGGTTTAACGGCTTTATAAAAAGAAATTTTCAAATTGGTAAATATCTGTTGCAATTCAAAACATAAAATCATAATATAAGAATATAGTTATATACTAATAAAATAACTTTTCTTTAACGAGGTGATTTTATTTAAAATTATATATAAGCAAATGATTATATAAAGGAGTGCAGATAAATGGAAAACACACTAATTGAAAAACAATTAAAAGCAGCAGCTGATTTGAATCGCGTTAAATTACTTGCATGTATGAAAAATGGGGAGGTATGTGTATGTGATTTTGTGGATGTTCTTGGCATATCACAACCAGCAGTTAGTCAGCATCTACGAAAATTAAAGGAGGCAGGCATTATTACGGAACGTAAAGTTGGAACTTGGAAACATTACCGTTTAGTAGAGGATCAAACGCCACTGATGAAGGGTATTTTAGAACAAATTCAGCCTTTAAACGGGTGCAACTGTGGCACAGATTGTTGCCATGTGGAGGAGAATGATAGTGAGTAATGAGTCTTTAGCGAAACAGCTTTCTTTTCTAGATCGTTACCTAACCCTTTGGATATTTGTTGCGATGGGGATAGGTGTTTTATTAAGTATCACTATGCCCAATATTGGTGAAGCATTAGAGTCCCTGTCTATTGGCACAACATCTATACCGATTGCTATAGGGTTAATTGTCATGATGTACCCGCCATTAGCGAAAGTAAAGTATGAAGAAATGTGGCGAGTGTTTAAGGATTGGAAAGTGCTTTTACTATCACTTTTTCAAAACTGGTTACTTGGACCGTTCTTAATGTTCTTTTTAGCCATCATCTTTCTGCATGATTATCCTGAATATATGGCTGGACTGATTATGATTGGTTTAGCTCGCTGTATTGCAATGGTCATTGTATGGAATGATTTAGCACGTGGAGACCGTGAATATGTAGCTGGTTTAGTTGCCTTTAACTCCATCTTTCAAATCGTGACGTATTCAATTTTTGCTTACTTTTTCTTAAATGTATTACCTGGTTGGTTTGGTTTAGAGAATTTCCATGTATCCATTTCCATGTGGGAGATTACAAAGAGCGTACTTATTTACTTAGGTATACCATTTGCCGCAGGGTTCCTCACACGATGGATAGGGATTAAAACAAAAGGAAAACAGTGGTATGAGGAAAAGTTCTTACCGAAGATTTCACCACTGACTCTAATTGCACTGCTGTTCACGATTGTGATGATGTTTGCCTTAAAAGGTGAGCAATTAGTTGAACTACCACTCGATGTAGTACGAATTGCTATTCCTTTATTTATTTACTTTGTCGTCATGTTTGCTGTTTCATTCTTCTCTTCACGTAAAGCTGGCGCATCTTATCCTGTCACAGCAGCCCTTTCTTTTACAGCTGCAAGTAACAACTTTGAGTTAGCGATTGCTGTGGCAGTTGGCGTATTTGGGCTTCATAGTGGCGTGGCATTCGCCGCTGTTATTGGTCCGCTGGTAGAAGTACCTGTTCTCATAGGACTTGTATGGGTTGCCTTACGTTGGCAGAAAAAATACTATAAAACTATTAAATTATAAGGAGTATTATGACAAATACACTTTATTTCTTATGTACAGGGAACTCATGCCGTAGTCAGATGGCTGAAGGATGGGCAAAAAAGCTACTACCCAATTGGACAGTTAAAAGTGCTGGTATTGAAGCACACGGGGTAAATCCGAATGCCATTAAAGCGATGGCGGAGGTAGGGGTGGATATTTCAAATCATACATCAAATTTAATTGATTTTGAGACATTAAACAATGCAACATTAGTTGTCACCCTATGTGGGGATGCCGCTGATAAATGCCCAATGACACCTCCTCACGTTCGTCGTGAGCATTGGGGATTTGAAGATCCAGCGAAAGCAACAGGTACAGATGAAGAAAAATGGACTGTATTCCAAAATGTACGTGATGCTATTGGTAAACGCATTGAGCAATTTGTAGCTGTGGAGCTAAAATAAATTGAAAAAGATTTATATATTGGTAGGATACTCTCCGAAACTTTGCTAACCAGAGAACTTGAATATACTGTCTGTCTAAGTATTTATTCAATCCGTTGAATGGAGGATTAAAAAATGACAGTTACTCATGCTAGCGTATTAACTAAAGATTATTTTATTGCTTATTTAAAGTTAATAATGAATAGTAGAGAATACACATTAACAGAGGCTAAAGAGTTTGCTTTTGATTTCTAAAGGAAGGGCTACGACACCTCTACATGTTTACAATTCGAAAAGGCTATAAAAGAAATTGATAAAACAATGTGTGAAATTGAAGTGTGTTAATTACACCCGCAAAGCTTAAATTAACGTCTAGCTAACTGCTAGACGTTAAAAATACATTTTATATAAGAGAATGCTTATATAAAGAATGAAAGAGGAGAAGTTAATGATGAAAACACTAAAAATAATCAAACAAAATGGATCTTGTTGTACTACTGCTAAGGATATTGAAGTACAGGAGACTGTTAATAATTCCGATAAGAATCTACCGATAGTAATAATTGGCGCAGGTCCAATTGGATTAGCTGCAGCTGCTCATTTAGTGGAACAAAAGCAAGCATTTATTTTACTAGAGGCTGGGCGCGAGATAGCACACAATATTCGTAGTTGGGGGCATGTTACATTATTTTCACCATGGCGATATAACATCAATAAAGCTGCCAAAGCTTTATTAGATGCCTCCGGTTGGGTAGAACCTAATTTAGATACGTTACCGACAGGAAATGAATTAATTGATCTATATTTAAAACCTTTGTCTGAGCTAGTACAAATAAAGCCTAACATTCAATTGAACGCAAAAGTAGTAGGGATTTCACGACAATTTAATGATAAGATGAAGACAAAAAATCGAGTAGAACAGTCCTTTAATATTTATGTTGAACAAGAGAATGATATCCGTATCATGGAGGCGAGAGCTGTTATTGATGCGACGGGTACACGGGGGAATCCAAACCCGGCAAATTCTACAGGTGTATGGCTGAAAAATGAATTAGCATTAGCCGATCACATTGAGTATGGTATTCCAGATATAAATTCGAATACTAAGAGATATGCCAATAAGAAGATTGCTGTTATTGGTGGTGGCCATTCAGCTATCAATACCTTACTGTCACTTGCGGAATTACAAAAAGAAAATCCTTTAACAAAGCTAGTATGGATTATGCGTAAAAGATCTGTAGAAGAAGCCTATGGTGGCGAAGAAAAAGATGCATTGGCAGCACGTGGCGCACTCGGTGTAAGTATTCGCGAATTAGTCGATACAGGTAAGGTTGAGGTAATAACACCTTTCTATATCTCACAGTTGAAGAAAGATGAGAATATCAAAATTGTAGGCACTTTAAACGGGGAACCAAAAGTATTAACAGGATTTGAAGAGCTTATTGTCAACGCAGGTAATCGACCAGATTTTACGATGATCAGCGAACTACGCCTTGCCATTGATGCAACAACAGAAAGTGTGCAAGCACTAGCTCCTCTAATTGACCCTAATGAGCATAGTTGCGGCACAGTAAGAGCACATGGGGAAGAAATACTAAGACAACCAGAAAAGGACTTCTATATTGTCGGTGCCAAAAGCTATGGACGCGCACCAACATTTTTAATGGCAACAGGTTATGAACAAGTCCGTTCAATAACAGCTTATTTATCAGGTGATAATGAAGCTTCGAAACGTGTGGAATTGGAATTACCTGAAACAGGTGTATGCGGTATGAATCTTGCCAATCAATCAAATTCATGTTGTTAAAAATTTGACTGTTAGCGAAAGCTAGCAGTCCTTTTAAAATACTAAGAGGGAAATGGGAGGACACACTAATTATTCGTGAAACGGAACAGAAGGATTTAAATAGATAGTAAAGTGGTGTTTTGTGTTAACATGGCATAAATCCAGTGTAAAAGTAGAAAGCTCGTAATCGTTTATTTCGTGCTATAGTATATGTTTTATAAAAAACACCAAGTTGTTATTGCATAACGCTATCCCACTTACAATTTTTCGAGCTATAGGGTGTGATGATGCTACGGCTTTTTTATGTATTAGGTAACCTAAATTTGCACACATTAATATTGAGTGTATCGCACGCACTTAATTTAGGTTGTGGCGTTGGTTGACCGCCACATCTTCCCACATTTATTTTATTATTAGGGTCACTTTCAACTCAGTGACCCTTTTTGCATCAATCAATTATAATGTAGTCAATCAAATGAAGGGGGAATTAACTTAATGATGAACTTAGATGGAAAAGTAGCAGTTGTAACAGGGGCTTCATCAGGAATTGGTTTAGCCACTACGAAGGCATTTGTTGCAAAAGGAGTTAAGGTTGTTATATCAGATATTAACGAAGAGGCAGGCATTGCACATACAGAAACTTTAAAGGCAGACGGACATGCTGTTGCATTCTTTAAAGCAAACGTCGCGCATGAAGATGAAGTGAAATCACTTGTTCAATTTGCAGTAGAGACATTTGGTAAACTTGATATTATCGTTAACAATGCTGGCATTGGAGCACTTGGTTCTACACATGAGTTGTCGTATGAAGATTATCATAAAGTAATCCAAGTCAACCAAGATAGCGTATTTTATGGAAGTAAATATGCAATTCAGCAATTTTTAAAGCAAGGCGGTGGCGTTATTGTAAATATCGCCTCTATTCTAGGTACAGTTGGGGAAGCTGGGGCATTTGCTTATAATGCTTCTAAAGGGGCTGTCAATATTTTAACAAAATCACTTGCCGCTGAATATGCTCCCAGAAATATTCGCACAAACGCAATATGCCCAGGTTATGTAGAATCAGGTATGGTCAATAAAGAGGCGCTTGGTGATTTTTATGAAGGCTTAGTAGCACGTCATCCAATTGGTCGACTCGGTCAGCCCGACGAAATCGCACATGCTTGTGTATTTGTCTGTGAGAATGAATTTATGACAGGCGCTACATTGTTAGTAGATGGCGGTTACACAGCGATATAATATAACTATGGGATGTAGAAAATGCAGGTGATTATCCGTATTTTCTACCTCCTCTTCATATTTTAGCTCCATCTCATTATTGTTAACTTTATGTCGATGCAGACTATTGAAAATGGTCCTTTTATTTTACGGCGTACATTTAAGGTGCAAGCTTCACATAGTAGCTCTTGCCAATACCTGTATAGTACAAAGTGTTATGATTGGACCTTCAAATGCAGGTGCTATAATTTCCAAGTATTAACATCTGCGTATTTGCACGTAAAGGGACATTTAATTGTCTTTATTGTATAGCTGCTTTATTCATACGACATGAAATATTAGTGGCACTTTGGATGTTACAACCCCCTCAACAACAGGTGGCCACTATTTGACGCTTACTTTTACTCTTTCTTTGCTTCAATATTGTGCGTCTTTCCTCGGATGAATCCTCATCATTTGGTATAATGAAGTATAGATTTTTTAGAACGGAGCAATTGATATGAATGGAGCGCAAAAAGCATTTTTTGAGGAAAAGGAGCGTTCACTTGGCGTTCGTCTAAATGAAGTGCAGACGCAGGCGGTGTTGCAGACGACAGGGCCGCTGTTACTATTGGCATCACCCGGTTCAGGAAAAACGACGACGATTATTATGCGTATTGGCTATATGATTGAGGTGCTTGGTGTGAATCCTTCTCGCATAAAGGCTGTCACGTTTAGTAAGGCATCGGCCGGTGATATGAAGGGACGTTTTGCAAAGTTTTTCCCGCATTTGCCTCCGGTTGATTTTTCGACGATTCATAGTTTAGCATTTCATGTTGTGCGGCAGACACTTGAACGCCAGGGCATTTCGTACGGCATCATTGAAGAATCGGACAAGCCTGGTGTTGTTTCAAAAAAACGAGTGCTTCGCGAGATATTTGAACAATTAAATGGCACAAAAATTACCGAAGATCAGTTAGACGAGCTACTGACGTACATAACGTTTATCAAAAATAAAATGCTGCCAGAACAGGAATGGGCAATTGCACAAGTAAAGGTGCCAAGAAAAGTCGAGATTTTACAACGTTATGAGGAATATAAACGCACAGGTAGTGACCGTTTGTTAATTGATTTTGACGATATGCTTTTAATGGCGAATGATATTTTTACGAAAAATCGAGAGGTGCTGGCGCAATACCAACGCCGTTGCGATTATTACTTAACGGATGAAAGTCAGGACACATCGCCCGTTCAACATGCAATCATCGCGAAGCTCGTCGCAGTCCACCAAAATTTATGTGTCGTTGCCGATGAGGATCAGGCCATTTATAGTTGGCGCGGTGCAGAGCCAGATTATTTGTTGAATTTCCGAAAAATATATCCGGAGGCGCATGTTTTACTTATGACGCAAAACTATCGTTCATCTGCAACGATTGTAGAGCCAGCCAATCTATTCATTCAGCGAAATAAAAAGCGTTTTAACAAACAAATGTTTACGGAAAATCCTGCAACAGAGCCAATCTCGTTTAAAATCCTAGAGAATTACAATTTACAGGCCAAATATTTAGTGGACCATTTGGAAAATCTGTCTAAGCGCGGCTCAACGGCTATTTTATATCGAAATAATACGTCAGCCATTCCGCTTATGGACGCGTTTGACAGAGCAGGTTTGCCTTTCTATATGAAAGATTCGACGATTCGCTTTTTCACGCATTGGGTCTTGGAGGATATTATGAACTTCATGCGTCTAGCGTACAACACAAAAAATATCACGGTATTTGAAAAAGTTTACAGAAAAATGAATGCCTATATTACACCAACGCAATTGAAGGCGCTACAAAAAGTGCCGGAAGATGGCTGTGTATTCACACAGTTGTTAGAGCATGTTGAGTTAAAGGATTATCAGCCTGAATATATTAAACGGATTCGTAAAACGTATGATAGTATTCAATTTGATAAAACGACGCCAACAGCCATGCTAGAGCATATCCGTTATGACTTTGGTTATGAGCGTACCTTAAAGAAAATGAGTGAAAAACTCGGTTTTAATTATGAAAATTTACTAGATATTGTGGATGTACTTGGTTTAATTGCTCGTTATACGCCGACGATGACCGAATTTGCGGGTCGTTTGAAGCAGCTTGAAAATTTAGCACGTTCGTCTCAGATGAAACATGAATTGAATGCGATTACACTGACAACATTACACAGTTCAAAAGGCTTGGAATTTGACCGTGTGTATTTGATTGACTTGATTGAGGGGATTTTACCTAGTGAGGTGGAACAAGAAATTGAGGAAGAAACACGACTCTTTTATGTCGGTATCACGCGTGCGATTCGCCATTTAGAATTAATTTCGTATAGTAAGCGCTTTAAAACAAGTGTGGTGCCATCGATTTTCATGAAGACGTTAAAACAAATCATTGCTCCGCAGGAATTACCAAAAAAAGCACCAAAAAGTCAATGGAAATCACTGAAGCAATACCGTAATGAACGGACGATTACAACCGAGTCAGCGTTAATCGTTGGCTCAAAAGTAAAGCATGTGATTTTTGGAGAAGGGGAAATATTAGCCATTACGAGTAGCACGATTGAATTGTCATTTGCTATGGGGAGTAAGCAGTTTCTGACGGATACATGTTTACAGCAAGGCTATTTAGAAACGATGGAAGACTAATGCAGCGTATTCGAGATTTTTTCGAATACGCTGTTCTTGTCCTTGCTAAATAATTGTTTTAGTTTACATAATATAAATCATTAGAAGCGCTAGAAGAATTATGTATAAAGGTAATGGTCAAGGGTTGTATCATAGAAGTAATTTAATGGCAATCAATAATTTTTCTTATCTGAAATAATTTAAGGGGATTTTGGGACTGAGCAAGATGAAGAGTACACTGACAAAAACAAAGATAGAAAAACTTATTTACCAATATGGTGGAGGTCGAAAAATGTTGTTGGTCGATGTTAAGCCGAAAGAAATTGCTTTATAGATTCATTCTTTATTCAAGTAGAAAACTACCTGATGCAATGTAATGTTACTAAACAATCTGAGAATAGAAATTATAAAAGGGTCACTGCGTTAAGGTGACCCTGAATGAGGGAGGATGTGACGGTCAACCAACGCCACAACCGAATAAGTGCGTGTGATACACTCAATATAATTGTGCAGGTAGAGGTTACTTATACATTAAAAACACAGCGTCGTCACACGCTATAGCAAACTAATGAACATTATTAGGAAGAATAATCAAAGATATTGTTTAGAAAGGATGGCTTATAAATGTGAAGTTTGTAATAAAGAGTTTAACAAGGATTAAGAATGGAATGTCCATATTACTTAACATGTGAGCTAATAATAATAAGTGTAATTCCCGTAAATAGGCAAATGATTCTCGTCACAGGAATTTTATCAGCTAGTCCAAATAATGCAATTGCTGTCGTAACGATTAAAACTGTTGGACCAACCAATGCAAGCATTGTATTAATATAGAATGCTTTTTCTAAATTATTCAACTTTAGCATCAACAATCCAGCACTTACTTCAATACTTCCAGACAATACACGTAAAATAACCATAGCCAGAACCGATTTTTCAATAATTGTCATCATCCTATCTTTATAGATAATTTTCGCATATTTTATAAATCCACCTTAGGATAATTATAGACTTCTGTTAGAATGAAATATTAAAATCAATATATGTATGATTCGTATCAAATATTCTTGTTATATTATGCTTTCTAGTGTTAATTTAATAAGTGATTTTCTAGATAAAAGTTCAAAGAATTTATTATTCTCTGTTTTTAAAAGGAAATAGTATAGGTGCATATAATAAAATCCGAAGAATTGAAAAATACAAACATCTCACATTTTCCAAAATATAAGGAGAACTATCCATTTTTCAATAGTGACAAAGAATACTATACACTTTACCCAAAAGGAAATTATATTTCGGAACTTGAGTATATAATAAATTCGATTAGCAATTCTTAGCTTTTTTGATCAATTTTTTTATTAAACTAACAAAAATACTTGCAATACCTATTATAGTACTGTACAGTACTAATTATGACAAGGGGAAAATTAATGAATCAAAAACGTGTGATTGAAGTAGCTGCAACATTATTTTTAGAAAAAGGGTTTGCTTATACAAGCATGGATGAATTAGTGCGTGTAAGCAAAGTTTCAAAGTCTAATGTGTATTATCACTTCTCTAATAAGGAAGAATTGTTGGAAGGGGTCGTTGATTATTGGATTGAAATGTATCAATCTGCAATTGATGGCTTACTATCTCAAAACCAATTATTAGTTGAAGATCGTATCCAACTGTTTTTAAAGCAATTATCACAAGGAGTTCAAACGAGAGAATATAAGGGGAGCTGTCCATTTATTACGCTTTATATTCAAAGCCCTACAAATGCCACAAAAGTAAAAGAAAAAATAGGTCTTTTTTTTGTAGGATTACAAACGAAAGTTTCTCTATTACTTAAACAAGGGATAGAGAATGGTGAATTTAGAAAGACCATTAATATTGACGAGGTTGCATCTCTTTTTATTACAAATCTTGAAGGAGCGCTATTTATTTCAGAAACACTGAAGGATGCAACTGTAATCATGAAAACAGCAGATCATTTTTTTAACTTGCTTCGATAAAAGAAGCATTTTTTTTACATCAAATTAGTACTGAATAGTACTAAAGGGAGGATTTATATGAGAACAGTATTTTTAACTGGTGGAACAGGTTTTATTGGAAAGCAATTAGTGAAGGAATTAGCCAAAGAGCATGTTACAATTCTTCTATTAGTGAGATCGAAAAGTAAAGCAACACGCATTTATCAAGAAAGAGGCATCTTAAAAGAGGCAGTTATACACTTTATTGAAGGTGATTTGACGAAAATAGACTTAGGTCTAAGTGCTGAAGATAAGGAGTGGGTATTGAAAACGGATGTGATTATTCACGCAGGTGGCCCCATGGATATTCAAGCGACAAGCAAAGAAGCAGCTTCCGTATTTTTGAATGGTGCCCAACATATAAGTGAATTCGCTAAAAATATTCATCAATTGAAGGGATTGCAACAATTTATTCATGTTGTAGGCTATATGAGTCCCTTTGATGATAAAAATAGCAAGATTACGATAGATGTGTTTAAAGAAGGAAACAATTTTTTGAAAATAAAAAATCCATATGAGAGAACAAAGTTTTTAGCAGATCTTTATATCCGTCAGCAGGCATCAACAGTAGGTTATCCGCTTTCAGTAATTAATCCACCAACTGTAGTTGGTAGTAGTAAAACAGGAAGTACGGAGCAAACAGGAGGCTTAGGCTTGCTTGTGATGAGTATGCGAAAAGGGCTCATGCCAGTGATTCCTGGAGGTAAGGAATATAGATTACCACTTATTGCAAACGATGAACTAGCAAAGTTTATTGTGCAGGTTTTCAGATTGGAGCAACCAACTATACAAACATATACACTTGTTGAAGATAAACAACATGATCAGAATATTTCAGAATTATTAGATGCTATGTCAGAAAGTATGAATATGACTGCACCTAAAATCTCTGCCCCATTGCCATTTATGAAAGCACTTATGAATAGTGGCGTAAGCAAAATAACCCAAATTCCTGCTGATGGGCTGAACTTTATTACAAATCGAACATTTTCAAATGGTTCAGCGAAAAAGATTATGGGAGAAGATTGGTTTAAGGAGACAAATGTAATGAAATTTCTCCCAGCCGTAATAGCTGATCTGGATTATCGCATGATGTATCAAAATGGCCAGCACAGTCATTTATTTAAACGAACATTATGTAATAATACGACCATTTACCAATCACAAGGAGAGGGTAAACCGTTTATTTTATTACATGGTTTATTAAGTGATGGAGAGGATTTATTTCCTTTAGGAAAAGAGCTTCATGAAAAAACGGGTCGACCTGTATGGATCATGGACCTTCCAGGTTTGGGACGTTCTCCTTTTAAACGAGAGAAAAACCTTTTAAATATCTATTTGAATGCAGTGAAAAAGTTATTGGAGGAAGCTACTAATGGTGCCCATCTAATTGGCCATTCATTTGGTGCGTATATTCTTTTGGAAGCATTAGTACAAAAGTACATAGATAAGAAGTATACAATTACTTTACTTCAGCCACCTGTTGCTAAAAGAAATGCTAAAGTACTTAATGTTCCTCAATTTATGAACAAATGGACATTGAAATTGGCAACTACTAATTTGATAGAGCGTTATGTATTAAGGAATGGTTTGTTTGAAAGTACGGAGAGCATCCCTGAACATTATATTAAAAAAATAAGTAACAGTTTTACTTCTCCTAGAATTTTAAATACTACGGTTCAGCTTAACAGTTTACTATTGAAAAACGATCAAAGTGATTTCAATGAAGTAACAAAGTATAATCTTCACATTATTTGGGGGGATTATGACAGAGGCTATTCTGCTCCTTCGCATCTTGGTAAGGTTGATTTTGTTCCATATGGTCATCATTTTCCTCTTAACCATCCGAGTGAAACGGCTAATTTGGTAATAAAAAATAGTAGTACTAGCAGATGAGAGTGTGGGATAAATAAAAAGTGGGTAGTAAGATCGTTGTGTCTTTGAAATAAAGTCGTACTGTTGAAAAAAAAGATTGTCTACATGAACACTGGATAATATCAGTATCCTGAGGTAGTAAAATACGAATTGGAACAAAGTATTGCTCTTTACGCATGGCATGTAATCACCTTGTGAAGAAATATACTTAAACTCCCATGAAAGAACGTAATAATCTTTCATAAAACAAACAGATTATTTTATGTTGCATGTAGTCGAGCCATTAAATCCTTAGTGCTGATTATTTATATATGATTAGCAAAATAACACAGGAAATAAGTAGTAAAATACAACCTTTACAAGAATTAAAAAGGGTAAAATTATCTGATATAAGCGATTGGAACAATACTAATTTGTTCGAATTAAAAGTATCTAATTATGAAACTTTTAAAAAAGAGATTAAATCAATAGTTATTTAATTTTGCTTCTTAATATTTAAACCTACTCAGAATATACCATAATGAGTAGGTTTACTTCTTTAATATGAATATAAGGTATATGCATATTTTATTCATCATAAAGAGATGAGTAAGTGAATAATTTATTGAATCAACTTAATTAAAACACTAAAGTCTGGACATTCTTGTCCTTTTTATTTTTTTGAAAATGCGGGTTGTCTGGACATTCTTGTCCAAAATGTATGTAGATTCTTGTCGACAGATATTATGGGTAGTTGACGAATCCAAGCCCTCCCCAAATAATTTTAGTTTACATAATAAATACCTTGGTCACAACTTTCTAGTTATCGGAAGTTTCCTATAATTTATCGTTCAAAAGGGGATTATTCGTTTTAAAAATGCTAATTATCGTTTAATGTAGATTTGTCCAATATTCATATAACGGGAATATCTGAAGAGTCGGACGTGCAAATTTGTATGTTCGACTCTTCTTAATTGAGTTACATAATATATAGAACAATTGATAAATCTGTTTTAAAATATTGGTGAAGCATTTAGATTTAAACAGAGTCCCTTTAGAAAAATGTGGATTTACAACGTTAAGGCAAATATGAATAAACAAGAGCAAGCACAACCTTATTAGGTGATGTGTATGCTCTTGTTTCAAATAGCGATAGATTGTGGCTTTGTAGCCAGACCTAGATTAAAATAAAATAATAAAAATATTTTAATTTTATGCAACTAATTACTATTCAGAATGCCCTAACGATATGTAAGGAAAGAAGAGGTGTTATAGATGGAATCTGAATTTCTAGTATAAAAAGCTCATTTTGATGAAGATTTAGATTCGGCGTTAGATGTAATTGAAAAACTATTACATTTTCCACGAATAAACTTCGTTACATCTGAATTAAGCTAAATCCGTAAAATAAATAATTCATCCCAATCAATATTCCTATCCCATTAGAGATATTTAATGAATTATATCCTTTGTTCATTGATAACACGCTGAAGTATGAACTCTCTCTCAAAAAGAGCTTCGTTGGCTATTAGAAGGACTATCGATTCAGAAGCCAAAGGCAATTGTGAAATCTGCAAAAGGTGTCTTTAAACCGGTCTATTATTAATGGTACCATTATCTATATATGAAACTGAACGGAAATGTGGTAATCGATTTGACGAATGTTAATCCGAAGTAAGAAGAGGTGGAGTCAGATTTATGCGGATACAACGATAAGGATAAACATATCCAAACCACGCTTTTTGATGCATTTTTACTTCAACTCACGTGGCAGAATAATGAAAAATTAGTTAATGTTAAAAATAAACATTTTTGTAAAGAAAAGGGGAGAAATTTATGTTTTCTAATGAAGAAAGAGAGTCTATTTATAAAGTTATTTATAATAGGAGAGATATTCGAAGTTTTTTATCAACTCCTATCCCTGAAAACATTATTCATAGAATATTAAATGCAGCTCATCATGCACCTTCAGTAGGATTTATGCAACCTTGGAACTTTATTTTGATTTCCACTGACGAAATTAAAGAAAAATTGGCTTGGGCAGCAGAAAAAGAAAGCCGAGCATTAGCTGTTCATTATGATGGGGGGAAAAAAATGAAATTCCTTGATTTAAAAATTGAGGGTTTAAAAGAAGCTCCTATAACTATTTGTGTTACATGTGACCCTACAAGAGGAGGTTCCCATGTATTAGGACGAAATTCAATTCCTGAAACAGATATATTATCAACAGCCTGTGCTATTCAAAATATGTGGTTAGCAGCTTGTGCTGAAGGACTTGCGATGGGGTGGGTAAGTTTTTATAAAAAGAATGATATTAGAGACATTTTAGAAATACCACCACACATCGATCCCATTGCTCTTATATCAATCGGTTATACTGAAAATTACCCAGAAAAGCCCATTTTAGAGTTAGCTAATTGGGAAAAAAGACGTTCTTTAGAACATCTTATTTTCGAAAATAAATGGGGACAAAACTAAAGACTTATTAATCTATCAAGGTGCGTTAATTGAATAATGTTGAATTGTATAAGCAACTCTTTCATCGGTCTTTGGCGATTCAATCCCGTGCGTAAAATCATTAGCAAGGTATCGTTCTATTAAACAATATTTGGTGAACGATTTTAAGGAAGAAATTTTTCGGTTGACCGAACGAGTTTTTTGTTTTAATGATCCTAATAAATATTGGATAAAGCGACGTACTTGGGTCTTGGTGATCTCATTTAAACAGGTTGAACAGCCATGGTCCGTTAAAAAGGTTAAGAAGATCTGTAAATCGTATTCATAACTCGTAACCGTATTTTCCGAGTAATTTTTTCAATAGCTGCATGTAGGTGCAAGTATAAAACCTCCAGATATCGTATTAAACAATAATTATTATCTGTACAAAATCATCCCATTATCGTAAAAAAGGAGAGTTATCGTTCACATGAAAATTATAAGGAACTTCAGAATTACAAGTCGAAAAGTACAGATATTATGGGTAGTGACAAATCCAAGCCCTCCTCCACGCCAAATAATTTCAGTTTACATAATATAAATTATAGGAAGTTATGTATCATTGAAAAGTATACTATTAATATTGAGATGAAACCTAAAATTAAATGATTGATCCGTGTGCTTTCCTTTAGTTTTTAAAATTGCTTTAGAATCCTAACCAAAAACACACTTAAGATAATAACCTATAAACTCGCTAAAAAACGCATGAAGTTTGCAACGTCTAGAGACCGCGATTACTCACTTCATGACGTTGCAAACTACTTTTTATTATAATCTTAAACAAATTCTTATTAACTTATTTTGTTATACGTGTACCAGCTTTTCCGTCTAAAGCAGCTACCGCTTGATCCAATGAACAAATAATTGCCTCTTTACCTAGCTTTGCAAATTCGATAGCTGCTTGCATTTTTGGTAACATACTACCAGCCGGGAATTGTCCTTCTGCAACATACTGTTCAGCTTCTGCTACAGTAATGTGGCTTAGCTTTTGCTCATTTTCTTTACCGAAATTAATATAGACATTTGGTACATCTGTTAACATCATGAAAACTTCCGCATTCACTTGTTGTGCAAGCTTTAATCCCGAACGATCTTTATCGATGACTGCTTCAATACCATGTATTTGACCACTGTCTTCACGATATACAGGTATACCGCCACCACCAGATGAAATAACAATCGTTTCATCCATTAAACGTTGAATTTCATCAATACCATGAATCACTTTTGGTTCTGGTGAAGGCACAACGCGTCTATATCCCCGACCTGCATCTTCTGCCATAGTAAAGCCTTGTCTTTCTAAACGCTGCGCTTCTTCTTCCGAGAAAAATATGCCGATTGGTTTAGTCGGATTTTTAAATGCTTTATCGTCCTTGTCCACTTCAACCATTGTTAACAATGTAACCACATTTGAAGTAATGCCTCGTTCTTTAATATGGTTTTTTAAAGCTGTTTCCATCATATAACCAATGAAAC
This sequence comes from Lysinibacillus parviboronicapiens, assembly GCF_003049605.2. Taxonomy (NCBI): domain Bacteria; kingdom Bacillati; phylum Bacillota; class Bacilli; order Caryophanales; family Bacillaceae; genus Lysinibacillus; species Lysinibacillus parviboronicapiens. Next base: position 2,505,801 of record NZ_CP073713.1, on the reverse strand, counting down.
CCTGTGATTCAGCGTTACAAACATGGATTGGTAGTGGTTCGACTACATTTTTAGCAGCTTCGTTTTGAGCAATAATATTACCCACTTGCGGACCATTGCCGTGGGTAATCACGATTTTATGACCCGCTTCTTTAATTTCTACCATATGGCGTGTTGCAGATATTACGTTTTTGAATTGATTATCATATGTTGCTTCTTGTTGTGGCTGTAAAATTGCATTACCTCCTAATGCAATAACTACCCTTTTCCCCATTTCTTTCACTCCTTAGTTAAAGACAAGTAAATGCCATATAGCGTATCCATTCCAGATGAAGAGCCTACTTCTATAAGATTTTCCATACTTTCTAGAGATGGGTCGTGCTGCAATGCTGTAATCTTCGAACTAAATACACCGTCTATAGCACAAGTTAAAAAGCGCTGACTAACGATAGTTGTTAAAGGTTCTTTAATTAGAGCTCTTAGTGTTTCGAGATGTTTAAATTCGATAAAATTATTTAGAAAATGACCGTATAATATGCCGACCAGTATATCATCACCTGTTGGTGTTAAACCTTGTCCACGTCCAATAAAGTAACGAAATACCTCATCAAGATTTTGGGCTGGATCGTGTAATTTACTTATCAAAGACAATACACGTGCTCGTTCAAAATCTGATGTTTCATAGGATGTAAATGAAATGTATTGAAAATTTTCTTTTAATTTATTTATATTTGCATGTTCAAAATCCATATATAACGGTAGTATGTTTACGTTAAATACCATTTCAAAACGGTTATGAAAAAGACGATTATTGCGAAATATTAATGTATCGCCTACCTTAATATTGGTCTTTACTGTTTGTCTCGTTTGAGGATCAAGCAAGATCCCGAATGGAAATGTCCCATTTTCATCGGTACCAACAAATATTAATTCACCATTTCGATCAACAATATTCAAACCTTTTTCAAACATACTGTGCACGGTAAAGGTTTTTCCTTCATTTAATAATTGAAGTGCGATTGAACCAACCGCACTTGCTTGTAAAATCATCCCTTAAAGCCTAGCTTTTCAGCATATGCTGTGATAGCTTTCTCAAAACATTCGATTGGCGGATGTACTGTACCGGCACCAATTTGTCCGTACCCCGCAATTTTATGGGCAATACCAGTGTTGATAACTGGTGTGATCCCTGTTTCAACAACTTTCCGTGCATCGATACCTAAACATGCGCCTTTAAAGTCCCAAGTTGGGATGACAAAATTAGGGTTTTCGCTGATACAGATTTCAGTCATTTGATTACTTGTTTCAAGCGCATCATTAAATCCACCCGAACCAACAAAGCGTGTTACTGCAGGTGCTGCAATCATCGCCATACCTCCGACACCGATTGTTTCTGTAATCGCTGAATCACCGATATCTGTGTTTGCATCTTCTGCTGAGTAACCAGTGAAATATAATCCTTGCGGGGTATTAACAGGACCAGTAAACCATTCGTCTCCCATACCCGCAATACGGATACCAAAGTTTTCACCGTTTCGGCACATTGCGGTAACAACTGTACCGTGTTCGATTGTACGTGCTGCATCCATCATCGCTTTACCAGTTGCCATAGCAATATTTAAGAAAAATTGGTCTGTGTCAGCTAAGAATTGGATTACTTCTGTACGTTGATCTTTTTCAACGTCATCTAATGAAGCAATTACTGGAGATAGTTCTTTTAAAAATGCTAGTGAAGCTGCAATATTACGCTGATGGAACTCATCACCCATTGCAATAGCTTTAGCAATCAATACATTGACGTTTAAGCCTCCATCAAATGTTTTTAAGGCTTTACTTAATACTGGACCTAATACATCTTTCATCCAGTGTAAACGATTGATGACTTGCTCATTATAAGCGCCGAAGCGTAATACTGCGCCAATCCCTTCGTTCATTTGACAGTACGCTTCGTTACCACTCTCTTTGTTAATAACGACAAGGACTGGCATGTTAGGTGACGTGATGCCACCCATTGGTCCAACTGCATTTACATGGTGACATGGAATGAATTTGATCTTATCGTTTTCAAGTAATTCACGTGCACTCTTTTCGTCTTCTGCCCATCCTTCAAAAAGGATTGCGCCAACACAGGAACCTTGCATAGGATCTGTCATGTTTTCATATTTAATTGGAGGTCCAGCATGTAATAACACGTACTCTTCTAATTCAGGAATCACAGATTTAGCAGGTACAACATCCGTTAAGAATGGTGCTGCTGCTATGATCTTTTGGATAACAGCTTCGTTCGCTTCATTTATTGTTTTGTATCCCATTAGATTGTACCTCCTTCATAATAGTTTAAGAATTGAAGTACTTTCATTAACTTCTCATCGCCACCAGCAATTGGACGCCAGTTAAATTGAACACACTCAGAGCCACTGTTTTGAATAGCTTCCGTAAAGCTTTTTAGCCCAATATTGATTACACTTGGTTTCATATTAATGAAGGACATAATTTTCTCATCGACTGCCAAATTTTCTTCTGTATAATCAAATTTTTGTACATCAACGATTGGTTGTTCCACTTTTCCGCCTACAAGTTGTATAGCAGTGCGAACCATTTGATCGTTTGTCTTACAAATAATTGCGCCACTCTCTTTTAAAATCTCAATTTGTTTATCATAACCTTGGATGTCTTGTGCTGTACCTACAACCGTTGCAAGTACTGCCAGTTGACGACCATCTTGACGTGCACTATCCAAAATACGTCTGATTGTTGGTGCTAGTTCACTGGCCATATCTTCATGACCGCCGTTACCGATCACGTTATCAATCATAATGACTGCAGTTTCAGGGTCGTTCATAGATTTTTCAAGCATTTCGATACGTTTTTCAGGATCAATCATCGGATGTGGTTTACCTTTTGTATAAACATCATCACCTAAATCAATGATTTCATGAATGTCTGTTTTTAAAACATAGCTATCGCTTTTCTCTTCAGTCATTGTATCTTTGAAAGCATCTCTCACTAGCATAGCCGCTTCAGATGCTAATGTACCGCCTGAATAATAACCTTTAATACCAACTTGTGATTCTTTTAAAACAACGTTTACATCAGCTGTTGTCGGTTCAAAATTTGGTTTGTCACCATTTGATAATTGGACAGCTACAACCGCTGCTTCTTCAAGTGTATAAGCATGATAGATGTTCTCTTCTTGGTATGAAGGTTTGTCACCTAAAAATAGTGTTACAACTGGTTTATCAATATTTCTTAGTACGTTTAATACTTTGCGCTGTACTTCCTCTGCAGGTGGTTTAGAGATCACTGTAATGACTTTTACTTTCGGATCTTGGTTTAACGCTTTGATGCTATCTAACATCGTAATCGCACCAACTTCCGTCGATAAATCACGTCCCCCTGTACCAAGAGCGTTTGTAACACCTTTACCATAACGGTCAATAATTGTTGTTACTTCTTGAATCCCTGTACCTGATGCCCCAACAATACCGATATCGCCTTCGTTTACGTTATTTGTAAAAGCAAGGGGTACGCCGTGAATAAGTGCAGTACCACAGTCTGGACCCATCACTAATAACCCTTTTTCATGCGCTTTTTGTTTCAGTTTCACTTCGTCTTCTTTCGAAACATTGTCACTGAACATAAACACATGTAAACCTTCGTTCAATGCGTTTTCCGCTTCCATGGCAGCATATTGACCAGGAATTGAAATTAACGCTAAGTTCGGATTATTAGCAAGCTCCATTGCACGTTTCCAGTTGTGTGCTTCTTGACCTTTAGACGTGTCTTGTGAATCTGATTCACCTTTTAATGCTACCTCTACTTCTTCTTTCACTTCTGCTACTTTTTCTTCCTGATCTGTATCCACAACGATAACGATATCATTTGGTTTTGCTTTTTCTAATTCATCCGTGCCTAAGCCAGAAGATTTGAAAATATCTTTATTGGCCGGAGTTCCCATCATGATTGATACTTTGTTCACGCCATCAATTGCAGATAACTTATTTGATAAAAGCATTAACACGATAGAGTCCTTATAAGTGTTTTCTTTTATAATTGTGTATAACATAATGTTCCTCCATTTTATTATTCTGCAAATCTATTTTTTCCATGATAACGATCGTAATGAACGTCGTCTGACACAAGATAGTTGTAAATGTCGTCTACGATTTCAATACCTTCCTTATCATATTCCTTACTTCTTAATATACCGCGTTCACCTGGATAATAAATTTCTCCATAGCCCTCTGCCGCTGGCTGTGTTTTTAATTCATTGAGCATTGTTGTAATTTGTAGCTTGAAAGCATTCAAATCTGTGAAATAGGCAGGGTTAATGACGATATGAAGTTGACCTAAATCGCGTCCTTTAGTTAAGTCTTGATACATAGAAGACACATGTATACCATGTGGGACTCCTAGAAGACTACCTGATAAAATATCTACCATCATCATCAAGCCGTATCCTTTTGGACCTGCAATTGGCAGAAGTGCATGAACATCTCTGGCATTCGTCGTAGGTGCACCAGTAGCATCAACAGCCCATGTATCTGGAATCGATGCATTTTTACTTCTTGCATCTAAGATTTTGCCCCATGCTTGAACAGTAGTCGCCATATCAAATGTAATGATACGGTCATCAGCAGACGGTGCACTATAAGCAATTGGGTTTGTCCCAAAATATGGTTCAGTTCCGCCAAATGGCACGGCCATAGGATCTGATTGACACATACTTAAAGCAACCATATCTTGTTCTGCTGCCATTTCAACAAAGTAACCTAATGCACCACTATGCGAGATGTTCTTCATACCAATAACGGCAACACCTGATTTCTTTGCCATTTCAATGGCTTTTTCCATCGCTTGTTTTGCTATTTGGTGACCTGGGCCATTATCCCCATCAAAGACAGCTGAGCATGGCCCTGTTTGTTCAAATGTATAGTTTGGATTTGCTGTAATACCGCCTTTTGCGATTCGCTCAGAATAATATTCAACACGTACGGCCCCATGGGAGTGAATGCCTCTATGATCGGCGTATGTTAATACATCTGAAACATCATGTGCCGCTTCTTCGTTTAATCCAGCTTTTATAAACTTTTGTTTCATTAAATTAAATAGTTCTTCTTTAGATACACGCATCTTGTTAACCCCTTACATGATTAATATATTTTGTCGGATTCTAAATCATCTAGAATTTCTTTGTAGCCGAGATGCCTTTTTTCTCATTACTTGAATTTCACACTTTGTCAAATACTTCAAGTAATCCTTGTGCCATTCGGGACATTTTATCTAGGAGTTACTCCTTGCCACCAAAGTATTTTAAGTTTAATAACAAGTTAAAATATCAACCGTCATATACTGCATTCTGACTGCGCTATGTGAATGAACACTACGTTCATTCACATAGATGAGGAAGTCAGTTCATTTCTCCGCTTGTTGTTCAGGGTAAATCTGCTTTCACTAATTTATCTTTCAATAACTGTCGGAGATAAATATGCACACTTTTTATAAATCAATATCTCTGTTTGCATCTTTAGAATAAATGTATGCGAATGGTTCATCTAAACCAATTGCATAGGTTGCCTGCGGTACATAAGCGCCCATAAAGATATAATCACCTTTATCAACTGGTATCCATTCGTTGTCTAGGTTGTACATACCTCGCCCACTTAAAACGTAAGCGCCGTGCTCTTGAACGTGTGTTTCAATGTAACCATGTGAAGCACCAGGTTTGAATGCAAGAATATGAATGTTCATGTCATAACCGATTTCTTTTGGTAATAAGTCTTGAATTAATACTTCTTTCATACCTTCATATGGCTCTTGTACGATGTTGTTCACATTACCTGTCACGACTTCTGGTGTATGCCCTTTAAGGGGGTGTCCTTTAAGCGGTTGATAACGTTTTTTATATAAGAATAAGCGGCTATCTTCGCCGTTATTATGATTTTCAAAAGTCAACTGTAAGTGTGAAGGTACATATAAGTATCCACCTTCCGTTAATTCGTATTTTTCACCATCCGCATAAGCATTGATTTTGCCATACACAACGTATACAAATGATTGAATACCATCACCAGCGAAACCAGTTTTGTTTCCGCCTTGGTTTTTAACTGTTACTAAGTAATCTACGAATCTTGCACCTAAACGTGGAGACCCTAAGATTGTGACGTCACAATCTTTGAAGCCAGGTACAACATTATTAACTAGGCCATCTGGTGTAATTAACGCGTAATTGTCTTTTTTAATCACAGAACGTGTTTCTAATAAACCTTCTCTGTATCCTTGAACTTGATTTAAGTAACCCATGAGTATCTGGCTCCTTTTACATTTTTTTATTCTTTATATGCGAGTTCATAAAGTACATCGCTCAATACTGCAATCCCCTTAACAAGGTCTTCTATCTTCGTCTCTTCATTAATATTGTGGCTAATTCCGCCAATAGAGGGTACAAATATCATTGCTGTTGGAACATACTCCGCAAAGATTTGTGAGTCATGACCAGCACCTGATGGCATCACTTTATAACGATCACCAACATTATTCTTTGCTGCTTGTTCAATTATTTGAACAATTTCTTTATCCATCAATGTTGGTGCCTCATCCATCCATAAATGAATATCATAAGTCATGTCATTTGCTTCAGCGACTAACTTAATTTTGTCTTCTATTTCTGTCGCAAAATCATGTAATAATTGTTGATCAATATGACGACAATCTATTGAAAAAGTAATTTCTCCGGGAACCACATTCACTGTGTTTGGCACAGGTACGACATGACCGAACGTTAACACAAGTGGTTCTCCAATTTCTCTAGCACGTTTTGTTAAATCTGTAACAATTGCACTATAAGCAACAACTGTATCTCGACGTAATGACATCGGTGTTGTACCAGCATGGTTTGCTTCGCCTTTTAAATTGATAGTATAGCGTTTCTGGCCAACAATCCCATTTACAACACCGATCGTTTTGTTTTCTGACTCTAACACTTTACCTTGTTCAATATGCACTTCAACAAAAGCTTTGATATCCTTACGAACGACCTCTGTTTTTCGGTAATCAAAGCCTGATTGGCGCATTGCATCTTCGAATTTGATACCCTCAGCATCTTCAATTGTGTCGACATCTGATTTTTTAGCTAAGTTAAAGAAGTTTTTACTACCCCAAAATACGTAAGGGAATCTACTACCTTCTTCTTCTGCAAGTGATAATACTTCTAACGATCGTAGTGGTTGACCATATTTTTCTTTTAAATATTTCACAGCCACAAGTGCAGATAAGATACCGAATTGCCCATCTAGATGACCACCTTCAACAACTGTGTCGATATGTGATCCCGTCAAAATTGTTTCTTCTGGATATGTACTTCCAACAAGACGTCCAGATAAGTTTCCGATGTCGTCAAAGCTTGCTTCTAAGCCTTCTTCTTTGAATGTTTTTTCCAACTCACGAATTGCATCATTCCATTCTTGAGAATATAACAGACGTGTAATTCCACCTTGTTCTAAGCCACCAAAACTAGTGAATTTCTTATCTAAAGCATCAAAAGTTAATTGAATATCCATTACTCTTTCACTCCTTCCTCTAATTCATTTTTATTATAGGTTTTTGCTCACAATCGTTCATTAACATAATGAACAATTATGAAAGGTCTTTTTATGCACTATCAACAAATATAGTTTTTGTTTAGGATGCGGTAGTTAAAATTAAGAGGCAAGTCCAAAAAAGCAGTTAGCTGTCGATTACGTATAGGCTACTAAGAAGTCATACGTATGGAGCAAGTTCCAACTTTTTCAGACGACTCCAAACAGTATTAAATAGCTGAGGGAATTGAATTTATCTTTACAAAAAACAAAAACCACATAGTAAATCAATGTGAAAACTCTGATTTACTATGTGGTTTATTCATTTTAAAATCATCATAGGATAAACGATAAGCCAAATGTCATGATACATATGAGAAGGAGCAATCCTAAGCTATATCGTAATGTATATTGAAAAATTTTTGATTCGTTCCCAGTCTCATTAACAGCTGCTGCTGCAATAGCGATAGATTGCGGTGAAATCAATTTTGCCACGCTTCCGCCAGCTGTATTGGCTGCCATTAACAAAGGTGGTGAAATACCAACTTGCGTCCCAGTAACGACCTGTAAGCTACCAAATAGCGCGTTATTATTAACAACAGATCCAGTGAGAAAGACACCAATCCATCCTAATACTGGACTAACAAATGGAAAGAAGTCACCCGTTTTTGCAAGTGCAAGTCCCAGTGAAGTACTTAGTCCAGAGAAGTCAGAGAGATTTGCAAAAGCCATTACAAGAACGATAGTAAAAATCGGTAACCACAGTTCTTTAATAGTGTTACCTAGCAAATTAACGGTTTGCTTTATGTTTAATGCAGGAAATAGAATACTTGTTAAAATAATCGTTACCAGAATCGCTGTCCCTGTTGCTGAAACAAAGTTAAGATTTAAGATAGCTGACATAGGTGTTTCTTCTGTTGCTATCGGTGGTGTGCGAAAGATTTGATCATGTAATCCTGGGATTTTCAAGGCCACGTTTGTAAAATCAAGTACACCACCAGCTGCAAATAAATTTTTAAATACTGGAAGGCTCCAAATGGCTATAACACCTGTGAGTAAATAAAATGGTGACCATGCTACCATGATTTCTTTCATAGAGTGGTTTGTTAAATTCCCTGTTTCTTTTACACCAGGTTCATGGTAAATCGTTTTAGGTTGCCATTTTCTTAAGAATACAGCTAAAATTACCATAGTAGCTAAAGAAGGGATAATATTCGCAAGCTCCGGACCGATAACAGCAATCGTTAGTAATTGAAGTCCCGAAAATACTCCGCTGACGATAAAAATTGCTGGGAATATTTCTTTTATTCCTTTAAACCCATCTAGAATAAAGATGAGGATAAACGGAACGAGAAATGAAATCATAGGTAACATAAATGCCGTCATTTTAGAAAGTTCTAAAATTTCCATACCGCCTACTTGAGCACCTGTAATAACCGGAATCCCAACTGTACCGAATGCGCCTGTAGAGGCATTGGCAATTAGGCAAAGACCAGCAGCTTTAATTGGTTTAAAGCCGAGGGTCACAAGTAATGCTGCACAAATTGCGATTGGAACACCTAAACCTGCTGCTCCTTCCAAGAAGGAATTAAAGCAAAAGCCAATAAGCAATAATTGAAGACGTTGATCCTCGGTAATACTAGCGATACTACCACGTACTATTTCAAATTTTCCGGCTTTAACAGAAATCTTGTACAACCAAACAGCCATAATTACGATATAACCGATTGGCCATAGCGCTTTGCCTGTACCGAAAAGAATTGCCGCAAAAGCTTTAGTAATCGGCATTCCAAAGACTCCGACAGAAATGACAAGAGTAACTCCTAATGTTAATGCTGCTGCATAAATCCCTTTTAATTTAAAGATTGTTAAACTTAGTAGAAATAAGAGAATGGGAAGGAAGGCTATGATTCCACTCACTATTTCGTTTCCAAGTGGATCGTATTGTTGATACCACATAGTTGTCACTTCTTTCTAAGTAGTTTATTTCTATAATGTTTTCATTGAGAAATGGGGTCCTACTGCTCATTACTTAAGAGATAAATAGCCCTGCTTTTTTGTCTGCAATCCCTTTTTCTTTGTCATAGATTTCAACACCGCGAAGGAATGTTTTCACTACCTGTGCACCGATTTTACGACCCACATAAGGACTGATTTTGTGTCGGTATGCTAAGTCCTCGGCTTGTAATTCATAAGGTGCATCTTTCTTAATAAATACAAAGTCTGCATCTTTCCCTACTGTGATGCTACCTTTTGCTGCTAGATTAAATCGTCGCGCAGGGTTTGTAGCAATAATCGCTGCAAATTGTGCTAATGACATGTTACGTTTTTGTACACCTTCATCGAATAATACATCTATGTTATTTTGTACACCTGCAATCCCTCCCCAAGCTTCAAATGCATTATCCTTGTCTTTTAGGTCTGGTGTACATGGTGAATGGTCTGATGTGACGAATGAAATATCCCCGTGTAATACACGATTCCACATACCTTCCAAACGCGATTGTTCACGGATTGGCGGAGAACATTTTACAACCGGACCGATACCATCTAATTCTTCTTTATAGAAATATAGATAGTGTGTACATGTTTCGCATGTAATATCGACACCTTCTTGCTGCGCTTTTACAACTTCATCTACCCCCTCCTCACAAGCTACATGAACGATGTGCACACGACAGCCTGTTTCTTTAGCAAATAGGATTATTTTTCTAATTGGCTCCACTTCCGTAAATACAGGTCGTGAATCTACATAAGCACGTAATGATGTTTCCCCGTTTTTATAAGCTATTTCTCCTAATCTATCAGTAATTTCAGCATTTTCAGCATGAATAGATAATATTTTACCTGTCTTCGCTATTTGTTTCATACCTTCATATAGGGTATAGTCATCCACATTCATGAAGTCACCTTCTATAGAACGATCACCACATGTAGCCACAAAACATTTATATGCAACAACACCATTGCTATCTAATTCTTGAATACCGCCGTCTAAGTTAAATGGCACTAATCCGCCATAGCTTGCAACATCTACGGATAATTTCCCTTCTCCAGCTTTAAATTTTTCATTGATAGATTGACCATTAATTGTTGCAGGTACTTGGTTTAATGGCATTTCGATAATTGTTGTTACACCACCTTTTGCACAGGCTCGTGTACCTGTATCATAACCTTCCCATTCATCACGATAGCCTCCTCCTGGTTCTGTAATATGTACGTGTGCATCTACCATGCCTGGAGATACGATTAAGCCCTTTGCATCAATAATTTCTGCATCTTCACCTAAATCTTTACCGATTGCAGCAATTTTACCTTTCCTTATCCCTATTTCGACTTCTTGCTCACCATTTTCTAGAATGACCAATCCATTTTTTATAATTAAATCGAATTTCATGTGAATCATCTCCCTCTATTTTTTAAAAATATTTAATAATAAGAGTAAAATACCTGCTGTAAAGAATCCGATAAACCATGAAAAGTCCAAAATGACGTGGAACTTTGGTATAAAACCTATTAAGGAAATGGATACTCCAACGATTGTCGCAATATAAGCTTGTATATTGATTCTCACTTTTGGCCGTTCGTTGCTGTTCCTATCAAAGTATAATTCTTCGATATTGATCCTACACTTCGATATGAAGAAGAATTTTACAATCATGACACCTGCAACTGGACCAAGAATGGCACCAATTATATTTAAAAACATGAAGATACTATCACTATTCTCCATCATCTTCCACGGCATGGTGATAATACTTGCAATCGATGCAATCCATACACCCCGCCGATAATTTATATGCTTTGGAAACAACGCACTTAATTGGTAAGCCGCTGGAATAATATTACTTGTTGCATTTGTAGAGATTGTTGTCAATAGGAGTACACCTGTTGCAAAGAAGATCGTCCATATATTATCCCATTGGTTAATAATATTCAGTATATTCCACTCTTGTTGACCAAAATAAATAGACCCACCAATTAAAATTGTTACACTTGAAAATGCAAACAACATATGAGCAACAACAATACCAGAAACTTGTCCGATAATTTGTGTTCTCGTTGATTTCGCATTTTGTGTGAAGTCAGAAACACTTGCGCCAGGCGCAGCCCAAACACCAAGTAAGGAGTTAAACACTAAGATAAATGCTAAAATGGTTGGATATAAAATACTACCCTCCGTAGTCAGTTCATAGCTCATAATTTTACTGAGTCCACCACCAGCTTTAATGCCCCAGATAGCCATACCACCAAAAACAATATAAATCATCGGGTTTAAGATAGCAGTAAATCTATTTAATGTTTCACCGCCACCAATACCAATGGCAAAGTTAATTACCCAGAATAGCAAGAATGCAATTATTCCCGGAATAGTAATACCTAAAATTGTAGTACCATCCCCAATATCACTGAATCCCGGAAAAATTTTATTCATTAGAATCAATAAAGCTTGTGACCCGGCAAATGTTTGTAAACCGAACCAAGCAATGCCTGCTACAACACCACGTAATATCCCTGGTAGTTTGGCACCTATATCACCATATGTATGTCTCAAATGCATGGCAAATGGGATACCATATTTTGAGCCTGCGTAACCGTTTACAACAAGTAGCAAGGCAATTAACAATGAACTTATAACAAGTGATATCATCACTTGTAATGGTGATAATCCTAATAGTAAGAATCCACCAACAGCTGTATAATTAGGAATGTTATGCACTGCCCCCATCCACAGCGTAAAAAAGTTAAATGCAGATGAATTTCTTTGTTCAACCGACTTTGGCATGATATCCTTGTTGTAACCGCGCTTTTCAAAAAACGATGTATCTCGTTGAATACCTTGACCTTGTTCAAGCATAATGATTCTCCTTTATTATTAATAAAGGATTATACGTATAATAACCTTCAAAAATAGTATACTATCAGAGTGATAGGTTATCTTTGTAACATCATACATATTTAATTTTTATTTTAGCTTTTTCAAACAAAGATATAAGGAGTGAGTTCTTATGACAACATTAAAAGAAATAATGTCTGTACAACAATTTTCAGATTTAATATTGTTAAATGACGAAGGCGATTTAGAGAGAGAGGTAGAAATGGTCGATATTACAGAAACACCTGATATCAAAGATTTTACAGCACAACAGTCATTTATCGTAACCACTGGTATGAATTATCAACACGATCAATCTGGATTAATTGACCTCATTAGAGAATTAAATGATATACAAGTTGCTGGCATAGGTATCAAGTTATCTCGATTTTTAAAAAAATTAGATAATGAAGTCATAGAATTCGCAAATGAATTAAAATTCCCGATTATCGGAATTCCCGAAAGTTGGAATCTAGGATCAATTACTCATCATATATCATCATATATCTCGGATGAAGAAACTGAAAAATTGTATTTTGCATTAGATATCCAACAAGAATTAAATACAATGCTTATGAGAGGGTTAAGTCTGGAGATGATGATTGAACGTATGAGTAGACTCCTCAGAGTCCCTGTCATGCTAATAAATCCTTTTCATCAAATTAAATCGATGAGTCATCACTTCCACGAACACCCAGAACATGTTCAGAGAAATCTCAGTTACTTCAAAAGATGTTTAAATTCCAAGCAGATTTCACCTAATAATAGAGCATCTTTCCAAGAAGAACATATTATATTTGAGGTTCCTGCATTTAAATATTTTCCATATTATCTTATGATTTCAAATGTCAATACGCTCAGTTATCCATTTAGTTTACTCACAATAGAACAAGCCGTAAATACACTCAGTCTCGCAATTTATAAAAATAGTAAAATTAAGGAAGCAGAACAACAAGATGTGAGCAAATTTTTCGAATCACTCATGTCTGAACATCCTGATAACCTTATTTCGTTAAAGCAGCACCCTGAGTTTTTAAAAAAGCATCATATCCAACCCTCAAATTACTATCAAGTGATAATTTGTGCGATTGACAAAGAGCAGGATGTGGAAAATAATATCTATTTGAATGAGCGGTATCAAATGACTTTTGAATGGCTAACGCATAAGTTGATTGACATTGATCCCACTATCAGTATATATACGTCTTCAGGTAATCATCGATTTACGATACTTTTACAAACGAGACATCAATATTATTTAGACTACTGCAAATATCTCAATAAAGAGTATCAAAAAATTTTTAATAATTCATTATCCTTTGGGATTGGTAATGAAGTCTCTGAATTCTCACAGTTACCACTAACTTTTTTCGAAGCGAATGAAGCTTTTGATAATAAGTATGAAAATAGTGAAATTGGATTTATAGAGCTCTATAAATCCAAAAGTGTAGAAGAATTATTACAGCTCATTCCAGCTAATAAGTTAAAACCGTTTCTCACGTATACATTAGGTCCATTGGCCTATCCGAAAACGACGAAGGAAAAAGAACTTAAACATACTTTAAAAATTTATTTGGCGAACCATTGTGACCTCACAAAGACTTCGGAAGATATTTTTATTCATCGTAATACAGTAAAATATCGCATTAAAAAATGCGAAGAAATTTTAGGTCAGTCTGTTGAAGCTTCTGAAGCATCATTGGATATTAGATTGGCATTATATGCATCAGAAAAAATAACGTTTTAACTTTTCAGCAAATATTTTTTGTAACGTAAATGCAACGTCAGTTACATCAATCTCACCATCTCTATAGATGGTGAGATGAATGCTCGGACACAGTTATGCCGAGGCATAATTGATACCTATATCACACATAAAATCCCGCTAAAAAGCAGTTATATGAATGCTTTTTAGCGGGATACTTTGTTATACATGAAATGGAAAAATATTCTGTTGTCTTCCACAGTTAAAAATGCATGAAATGTGCCTAAATATATCACAAAGCAAACCATCAGTGGAAGATGAAGAACATCTCCACTGATGGAAGTCTCGCTTTATTCATTAGCTAGGGATTTAGGAGCTGCTTTATTTTCTCTTAACATAACTACAAGGAAAAATAAAATCGCTGCTACTGCAAGAAGTATTGCTGCAATATAGAATGCTAATACCTTCGAGCCAGTGATATCACCAATATAACCAGTAAGAGTTGGCGCAACAACTGATGAACTCATGCCAAAGAAGTTAAAGAAACCTAATGCTTTAGCAACTCGATTTGATGCTACTGAATCAGATACATACGTGATTAAAACTGGATCAATTGCAAGTTTGCCGAATAAGCCATATAAGATTAACGCTATATAAAGTACGGCAGGATTAGGTGAAAACACTGTTAACCCAATTGTTACCGCTGCCCCAATTAACAAGAGGAAAATTAAGCGCAGACGCATATGTGCATTTTTATCAATATATTTAGAGAATATCAAAGCACCAGGTACTGCTGCGATTGCAACTAGAGCAGCTACATATCCTACTGATCCTTGTTCAAATCCTTTTTCTGCGACAAGGAATGACGGTAACCATGTAACAATCATGTAATAACCATAACATGTTGCAAAATATACAAAATATACAACTAATTGTCTTGGTGAAAATAAATTTGCGCCTTGAGAATCTTCGTCTTGCGTTGTTTTCTTATCTTCAGATGCTTCTGTATCTGATTTTTTATCTTGTTTAATAATCAAAACAAATACAAATGTTACTGCTAATATTAAGATTGCTGCCATAATAAGCATGTAATTCCATTTGATATTAAGACTACCTACTAATACTGATGAGCCTATTAAACCAATTACCATACCTAATGCTGAACCACTGTTTATGATAGCATTAGAAAAACTTTTTTTATCTTTTGGCATATGTTTAGCCGATAAGGAGAAAGCTGCACCATAGTATGAACCAGTCGAAAGACCTGCCAATAAGGCGCCAACATACACTTGAGTGATAGTCGAGCTTGTTCCAATTATAAATGCTGCTACTGCAAAAATGATAAACGCTGGGATTAATACTCGTTTTTGACCGAATTTATCAACGAGTATCCCTGATGGAATTTGCATACCTGTATATGCAAAGAAATAAAAAGAAGCAACAAGTCCTACTTGTGTATCGCTAATATTCCCTAGCGATTCTTGAATTTGTGGATATATTGGCGTGAGTATTGTACGATAAATCCAAATAACTACCCAACCTAAAAACAGTGCAATAATTATTTTTTTGTAATAATTCGGGTCATTTTTAACTGTTTGTCCCATAGTATGACACTCCCATTTTTCGTTTTTTTTACTTATGTATTTGCTTAATTTAATTTTAGGTTATGGGTAACTAAATAACATTGTTCACTTTTAACAAAAATAGAAACAGCATTGCACATTTTAGACAAAAGCAAATACTTTAAATATTCTCTAAACCTACTAGTATTTTCGCTTACCGATCTCTGTGTAGTATTTTTGTGAGACCTCAAAGCAAGTGAGATTCAAAGATACAAAAAAATCAGCCCGACTACCCCTTAAGGTTATCGGACTGATTCAATCAATGGTTCAAATAGTGCTACACCTACAAACCCAGCATCAGCTAAATTTCATCCACTTTTTAAAGTGAAATAAAGTTTGAAGAAGTTTGAAAATCCTTAGTTAGGCAGAAAGATTCCTCCTTATAGATGTTTAATATGGTAACTTACATCTACAAGAAGAAATCTCTCTTGTTTTACTATGAAAACTAGTTAATCAACAGACGTGATAAATATCAATTATACCTGCATAAATACTTCCAGAATCGGCTTTGGCTTGTACAAAGCCGATTCTGTGACATCCGCCGAAGGCTTTAACTTCTTTCAGCGGATGTTTGCTGAAAGAAGTTAAACTTAATTATGTTTATGCGGAATAAAGCCGATTGGTGTCGGCCCCGCAATCCCTAACATAACGAAATCTTTATCAGAATTATTGGTCATTCCATGCTTTTCACCCGCACGTGCAACAACAACATCACCCGCTTTAATTTGAACCATTTCACCACATTCTGGATAAAAATCTGCTGTTCCTTCAATAACAATCCAAATATCATCAGCTTTCTCGTGTGAGTGAATTGGCAATGTTTGCCCTGGGCGCATACACCAAACAGCTCCTACAGTATTAGGTGTTTCATAGAAAATATGTTTTGTCGCTTCTTCTTCTCTAAACTCTCGAATATCTGGCCAATGGAAAATACGATTTTTTAAATCTTCTCTTGCTAATTGTTTTAATGTCATTGTATTTTCTCCTTGTTTCGAATTTCCAACTAAATGATACCTACATTGTTTAGTTATTCACATATTGTTAAATATGTGCGAGATTTGTTAGGAAAATCTCAAAATATCATCTTTTAATAATATTTTGTGGTCTATCCTCTAGGAATGCAATGGTGTTATCGAATGCAATTCTAGCGCGCAATTCCATTGCTTCATCAGTAAGGAAACCAATGTGTGGTGTTAAAATAGCATTTTTTGCGTGTAAAAGTTTGTAGTCTTCAGGAATCGGCGGTTCCATATCAAAGACATCGATACCAGCCCCTGCAATTCGCCCTTCATTTAATGCGTCCGCCAATGCGTCATTATCAACAATTGGACCTCGTGCACAGTTGATAAGAATGGCTGATTCTTTCATTAAATCTAATTTTTCTTTAGAAATTAATCCTTTTGTGCTTGGCAGTAATGGTATATGTAATGACACAATATCAGATTGTGTTAATAACTCATCTAATTCCATATACTCGATACCTAAATCTTCAGCTTCTGGATTTCTTCGGGATTGGTCTGAAGCAACTAATTTTGCGCCAAAAGCTTTAAACAAATGAGCAGTCATCATACCAATTTTACCTGTACCAATCAAACCAACTGTTTTACCTTTAATTTCACTACCTTGGAATGGTCCCGGGAAATTACTGTTACGAATTTCTCTATCACCTTGAGTGATGTGACGATACAAGTCTAACACTAAACCAATTGTTAATTCGGCAACTGCTTGATTCGCATATCCAGCTGCATTACATATCATAATATCTTGGTTTTTAGCATGAGTAATACCTACATGATCAACACCTGTAAAGGCAACATTGATTAATTTTAAATTGTCATTCTGATTAATCACATCTGTAGGGTAAGAGTTATTAGCAATCATAATAACATCTGCACCTTCACTACGGTTTGCTAATTCTACCGAATCAGTTGTTTTCTCATTGTAGTAAACAAATTCATGACCGGCCTGTTTAATTGGTTCCGCTAATTTTTCAATGATCGAATCTGAAACATTTAATGGTTCTAATAATTTAACTAACATTATATCAATTCCTTCCTACTATTTTCTAACACGTCTGTTGATTAACTAGTTACCATAGTTAAAAAATAACAAAAGAGAGATTCACACGATTTTCACACTTCTTCAAAACTACTCAGGAAGAGGTGGATAAATATCAGCTGTATTGTTTTGTATACTTTGCACAAAAATTTTATGTTTTCACTGTATGACACTCCTGTTTTTTCGTATTTATTTATGTTGTTTGCTTAATTTAATTGTAGGTTCTGAGCAATTAAATAACATTGTTCACTTTCGACAAAAAATGAAGCAACATTACCTATTTCAGACAAAAGCTAATACTTGAAATTATTTATAAAATTATGTTTCCTCTATACAGAGTACCGCCTACAATATACGAATTTTGTACGCTAAGCCCTAATTGACAGAAAAAACGCCGGTATCCTGTACGCTATGGATTACCGGCTTCGATTTTTGCTTGAATAAGTGGTAACAATGAGTTTAGGCTGGCATTTCGCTTTTGATAGAATGTGTAATCACTAAGAAAGTTGATATGTTCCCATCCTAACGGCGAAATGCGGTTTAACAAATTTTCCTGAAGCAATCCCTTTTGCTTCAGGAGTTTCATTGCTTCTGAAAGATAAACCGAAACCGTATTCTGGGGTGATACCAGCGTAGCTGTTACCAAGTGCCAACGTTTGCAAATGTTTTGTATGTCAGCAATTGAATGTTCGATTTTTCTTTCATTAATTACAGCCATAAAAAATAACTCAGAAGTCATTCAAACCTCTGAGTTATTGCTTTTTATTTAGTTAACGCCTTCATATCTGCAACGATTGTTTCCATTGGCACATCTGTCGTGCCGTCGTAATCCTTCACGACTTGACCATCTGCATTCACTAAATAAAATCTTGACATATGTACGACTTGGTCAGAATTTGGAGATTTTTTCACTAAAGAATTAAATGATTTTCTGGCAAATTGCTCAATATATTCTTGCTTATAACCAGTTAATAGCTGCCATTTACTTTTATCAGCTACTGAATAAGAATTTAAGTAATTTGTTAATGCTTCTGGCGTATCTACTTCAGGATCTACGCTAAAAGCTACTATATTATAATCCTTAATGTCCTTATCTTGAAGAGCTGTCTGAATCTCTGTCATATTAAATGTCATTGGCGGACAAACTGTCGTGCAATTTGTAAAGATAAACATCGCTAACCAAGGCTTGCCTTTTAAGTCATTCAAGCTAACTTCCTTATTGTTTTGATTTGTAAGCGAAAAATCCTCTACCTCTATATTTAGTGTTGGTTCAAATTTATAGCTGCCACAAGCTCCCAATAAGCTACTTATTACAAGTATCCCTATAAGCATGATACTTTTCTTCTTCATAAAGTTAGTCACTTCCCTCTAATTTGTCATCGCTGTTAATTGTATAAATTATAGAAACTAATTACAAGATAACGAACTTGAACTTAACGAATCTTTTATGTCTTTGGCTGATTTTTGTATGATTTTGGTAACATCTTAGGATTTATATTCCAGGGAATTAATAAGGCTTTTAAAAATTTTCAAAAAATTTTTTTGTTATTTTATTTATTTCCCAAACATCACAAAATTGTTATATAACAAGTTATTCTTTTCTTATTTTCCCTTTCTATAATTTGATAGCGAAATAACGAAATACTTAAAATTCTCTTTCGTGTTCAAATTTTCTCCTACATTCAAAATTATTATCACTAAGCTATTTTTGGAATACTATTTCAATAGTTAATCCCTTTCTCTTTTGTACGGATTATTTCTATTAAATCCTTATTATTTCTACGTTATTTCCACTCTTTGAATTTGACTAAAAATTAGAAAAACTTAAAATTTAGTATTGCATTATAGGAATCTTCCTCATAAAATAAGTGAATATAACGACGAAACAAAAAGAAATATGTCGTTTAAAACAGAAATATATAACTTTAGGGGGAATAATAATGGCTAATATTACTGAGAACAAAAACGTACAATCAGTTGACTATAATGCAATTGAAGCTATGGAATCGTTCAACAAATTCGTAAAAAAGAAAAATACCTTCCTTTTCTCTATCACTGCAGGGTTTTTATTTCTTTATATCTTACTGCCAATCCTTGCTTTCCAACCTGTACTACAACAACGAGTTGTTGGTAGTATTACGGGGGTTTGGGTTTACTCAGCAGGATTATTCATCATGACAATTGTTCTTTGTACAGTATATGTAAAAAAAGCATCTTCATTCGATAAAGCTGCAGCAGCAGTTTTAGCAGAATATCACGCGAAAGGTGGAAAATAAATGAATTTAGTATCAGTTGGTTTCTTCTTAGGCATCGTAGGCTTAACATTAGTAGTTACGTATATCGCTGCGAAGCGTACCTCTTCTGCCAGTGACTTCTATACAGCTGGTGGGGGTCTGAAGGGATGGCAAAATGGATTTGCCATTGCTGGTGATTATTTATCTGCTGCTGCTTTTCTAGGTGTTTCTGGTGCCATTGCGCTAACGGGTTTTGATGGTTTCTTCTTCTCTGTTGGTTATGTGGTAGCAAACTTAGTTCTACTATATGTAATTGCTGAACCTATGCGTAACTTAGGTCGCTATACTTTAGCGGATATGTTAACAGCTCGTTTCAATGAAAAACGAGTGCGTGGTGTTGCTGCGACAGGTACGATTATTATCGTTATTCTTTATATGATTGCACAATTAGTTGGTGCGGGTGCTTTAATCAAATTATTATTTGGTATTGAGTACTGGGTTGCGGTGTTAATTGTGGGTGTCATGATGACAACCTATGTATTATTTGGTGGTATGACTGCTACATCTTGGGTACAAATTATTAAAGCAGGACTTCTATTATTTGGTACAGGCTTATTAGCTACACTTGTACTGATGAAATTTGATTTCTCTCTAGTAAAGATGTTCGATACAATCTCTGCCGATCACGGTGATCAATTCCTTGTGCCAGGTTTAAAATACACAAGTTCAATTGACTCTGTTTCTATGATGATGGCCCTTGTATTAGGTACATCTGGTTTGCCACATATTTTAATGCGTTTCTTCACTGTAAAAGATGCAAAAACAGCGCGTGCGTCTATTTCTTGGACAACTTGGATTACAGCTATATTCTTCTCATTAACTATTTTCCTAGGCTTCGGCGCAATGCATTTTGTAGGTCTTGATAATATTATTGCTGAAAGTAAAGCTGGTAACACAGCTGCACCACTTCTTGCTGAATTCCTTGGTGGTGACGTATTAATGTCATTCATCTGTGCGGTAGCATTTGCAACGATTTTAGCGGTAGTATCTGGTTTAGTTTTAACAGGTGCATCTGCTATTTCACATGATATTTATGGTGAAATCATGAAAGACGGTAAATTAACAGAGAAACAACAAGTTTTAGCAGCTCGTACTGGCTCTATTTCTATTGCCATTGTTTCTATTATTCTTGCGTTATTCGCACAAAGCTTAAATGTATCATTTTTAGTATCTTTTGCATTCTGTATTGGTGCATCTGCCAACCTTCCAGTTATTTTGTACACAATTTATTGGAAAAAATTCAACTCTACAGGCGCCGTGACGGCAATGGTAACGGGATTAGTATCATGCTTAATATTAGGAGCAATGGGTCCAAACGTATGGAGCCCTATAGAAGGCGCTGCAATCTTTGTTGGTAACCCACTTGTGCCACTAGCGGTTCCAGCCATTATTACCATTCCTCTTGGCTTTATTGCAGGTTATTTAGGCTCTGTTCTTTCTACTAATAAAGTATCGCAAGAAGAAGCAGAACGTATCTACAAAGAAATTCGCGTAAAAGCAAATACAGGTGTTTCAGTTTCGGATATTTCTCATTAATTTGTTGCCCTTCAATCAGCTATTTTTGAGTGGGATTTTCACCTAAAAAACTCGACTTCGGTCGGGTTTTTTTCTGTTTATTATTATAAAAAATTAAGTATTTTACTTATCGAACAATACTATTTCTTTTCCAAATATCAGAAAAAACCCATTTTTCACTAGTTGAATAGTGTTTATTTTCTCTAAAAAAAACGGTTTTTTTCTCGGTTTTGAAGCGCTGATTTTTGTCAAGAAGCTAGTAATATCTAAGTTTTGTCTATTTATCTGAATATTCCAAAACCCTTTATTTTCTAGGCTTTGTCGAGTTTTTTCTGTTTAAAGTCTATTTTTTCAGAAATTTTTTTTGCATAATTTTTCTGAAATGTATTGCAATTTTGTGAACTGTCTCATAAAATGAAGATGTGAATTCACTAAAGTAGCAAAATCAAGCGTTGAAGCAGTAAAAATAAACACAAAATGGGGAATGTTTATGGCGAACAATCAAGCAAGCAAAAGCGTCGTTATCGACTATGATGCGATTGCAAATCAAGAATCGTTTAGAGCACTTGTAAGAAAAAAGAATGCATTTCTTTGGTCAATGACTGTATTCTTCTTAGCGGCTTACATGTTGCTGCCAATTCTTACTTCGTACACAACAATTTTACACCAGAAGGCATTTGGGGAAATTACTTGGGTGTGGGTTTACGCAGCAGGATTATTCATTATGACTTGGAGCTTATGTCACTTATATGTTGCGAAAGCAAATAGTTATGACAGGGAAGCAAAAGCAATTATCGCTGAATATGAAAACGGAGGTGGCCGCCTATGAGCTTTACAGCAATATTTTTCTTCGTAGCAATTGTTGGTCTTACATTAGTAATTACATGGTGGGCATCTAAACGTACTTCATCTGCAAGTGATTTCTACACTGCAGGCGGTGGTTTAACAGGCTGGCAAAATGGACTAGCTATCGCTGGTGACTACTTATCAGCAGCTTCATTCCTTGGCATAGCTGGTGCTGTTGCATTATTTGGATTTGATGGATTCTTCTTCTCTATCGGTTATTTAGTAGCTTACTTAGTGGTACTTTATATTGTCGCTGAGCCATTACGTAACCTTGGTAAATTTACTTTAGCTGACATGATCACTGCACGTTTCGACAACGCAAAGGTTCGTGGTACAGCAGCATTAAGTACAATTACAATTGTTTTATTCTACATGATTGCACAGCTAGTTGGTGCAGGCGCACTTATTCAATTACTTCTAGGAATCGACTATTGGATTGCCGTTTTAATCGTAGGTATAATGATGACTACTTACGTTTTATTCGGCGGTATGACTGCCACTTCTTGGGTACAAATTATTAAAGCGTGTCTTCTAATGTTAGGTACAGTTATTATTTCATTCTTAGTATTAAAAGAGTTTGGTTTCAGTATTTCGACAATGTTTACTGAAATGACAACTGCAACTGAAAGTGGTGCAGCATACTTAAATCCGGGTCTAAAATATACAAACGGAATTGACACAATCTCAATGTTAATTGCCTTAGTATTAGGTACTGCGGGTCTTCCACATATCTTAATGCGTTTCTTCACTGTAAAAGATGCAAAAACAGCTCGTTCATCAGTAATTTGGGCTACTTGGATTGTAGGTCTGTTCTACGTTTTAACAATCTTCTTAGGCTTCGGTGCAGCTGCATTCGTAGGTAAAGAAGAAATTATCGCAGCAAACGCTGCAGGTAACATGGCTGCTCCACTTCTTGCAGAAGCACTTGGTGGCGACATCCTATTCTCATTCGTTTGTGCGGTAGCATTTGCTACAATTTTAGCGGTAGTAGCGGGTCTGGTACTGTCAGGTGCCTCTGCCCTATCACATGATATCTATGGTCAAATTATTAAAAAAGGGAAAATTACAGAGAAAGAGCAAGTACTTGCGGCTCGTATTGGTTCAATCACTATCTCTGTTATTTCTATCTTACTTGCACTTGGAGCACAAACATTAAACGTTGCATTCTTAGTATCACTAGCATTCTGTATTGCGGGTTCTGCAAACTTACCGGTTATTATTTACACAATTTACTGGAAGAAATTCAACACTGCTGGTGCTGTTACGGCAATGTTGACAGGTTTAATTTCAGCTTTAATCCTAGTAGCAGTATCTCCTAACGTATGGAATCCGGTGGAAGGTAAAGCGATTTTTGTTGGTGAACCGTTAATTATGTTAACAAATCCAGCATTAATCTCTGTACCTCTTGGGTTCTTAGGTGGATTAATTGGAACATTACTTTCTAAAGAATCTGACGATGCGAAATACCGTGAAGTTGATGTGAAAGCGAATACAGGTATTTCTGTACAAGACGTATCACACTAATAGTATGACAATAACCTCGTAGGCTTTTAGCTTACGAGGTTTTACTTTTTCTCCCCTATTGGGTACTATTATGGTAAAGACAGTTGGAGGTAGTTACTAATGACACAATCTGGCGCTAAAAAGAAACGAATGCATATTAAACGTACGAAAGGTAAGGATGTCGAGAAAAATCGTCAGTCTGCCACGTTCAGTACACATGAACGTGTAACAAAAACGAAACGGGAATCCATCGACCGTAATTTTACAAAGTATAAAAAGCAACAGCATGTAGACGAGTAGTCGCTCTATACGCTGTTGCTTTTTTGTGTTTTTTATAGATTATAAAAGGCTGTCGTATTTTGAGTAAGCCTATAAGCCACTTCTTGAACGGATAAACCCTTTAATGTCGCAATGACCTCTATCGATTTGTGCATCATTTGCGGGGATGTCCGTTTATTTGTAAAAGGACCTTCGAATGGCAATGGTCCATCTGTTTCCACCATTATGAGCTCAAGTGGGTACTTTTTAACCAATTGTTGAATTTCCGTTTCATACGTACAATCTGGTGTAATGGAAATAACATAACCGTTATGTATCATACGTTGAATGACCTCGTCATTGCCTTTAAACCAGTGGAAATGTGCATGGGTTACGCCATGCTTCTCAAGGAGATCACAAACAATTGAGGCATCTTCATAAACGGCATGTAATACAATTGGCTTTTTAAGTTCTTTCGCTAGTACGATAAATCGTTCTAATAACGAAATATAAGGTGTATAATCGACGTCATTTTTTTGCTTTAAGTAATAAGGAAGTCCTACTTCACCGACAGCTATCATCTCTTCTGCATGAAGACGAATCCAAGTGAAAAGCGCCTCTTCTTCTTCAGCACTCAGTAAAGCTTGTTCTGGATGAAAGCCATAAGCAGCTTTAACATTAGGATAGGCACGCGACAAGCTTAATGTTTTTTGACAAGAGGCTAAGTCTGTACTAACAGCCATTACATGCTTAACCTGTGCCAGTAAGAACCCAATTTCATGTTCCTCATACTGATCTAAATGAATATGCGCATCAATCAACATAAGCATCGTCCTTTTCTTCTTTTAAATAGTTAAATAACTGTTGTTTTAACGCATAAAATTTTGCACTATGTCGAATTCCCTCTGAACGAGGTCTCTCAAACGGCACGATCATTTCCTCCTTGATAGTAGCAGGACGCTTTGTTAACACGAGTATACGATCTGCTAAAAAAAGAGCTTCTTCGATATTATGTGTGACAAACAAAATCGATTTTCGGTGTTGTTCCCAAATAGATAACAGCCATGCTTGCATTTCTAGTCTTGTAAACTCATCAAGCGCTGAGAACGGTTCATCTAAGCATAAAATAGGTTTATCACTAACGATTGCTCGAATAAATGATACACGCTGCTGCATGCCTCCAGATAGTGCATTGGGATAAGCATTTTCAAACTGTGCGAGTCCTACCTTTTCTAGCCATGCCCGTGCTTGTTCGATATGTGGTTGCTGCTGTAGTTCCTCTACAATCGTGACATTCTCTAAAATCGTTCGCCAAGGGAGTAAACAGGGCTGTTGAGGCATATAGCCGATGGTTCCTCTTTTTAGCTGTATATCTTCTTCGTCTAACAAAATTGCCCCCCCATCTAAGGCGGAAATACCTCCAATTAATTGAAAGAGGGTACTTTTTCCACTACCAGACGGGCCGATAATCGCAACAAATTCACCTTCCTTTACTTCAAAAGATAAGTTGTTAATGACTTGCAGTGAGCCAAATGATTTATGAATGCCTTGAATGTTCAGCATGTAGTCCCCTCCCTTTCACAACGAGCTTTTCGAGCACACGAATGCCACTAAATAACAATAAGCTTAATAAAACGATGGCAAAAATGGCCACGAATACACGGTCCGTACGAAAAGAAGATTGTGCAAGTGTCATATAGACACCGATGCCCTTTTTAGCACCAAGCCACTCTGCAATAACAGCGCCCATAACACTATACGTAGCCGCAATCTTTATGCCTGAGAAAATAGCTGGATAGGCATAGGGCCATTCAAGTTTCCAGAATGTTTGTGCCTTGGTTGCACCAATCATCTCAAAATAGTGTTTTAGCTCAGGTGAGGTTTGGCGAAATCCGTCCATAGCCGCAATCACAATTGGGAAAAAGCAAACCAGACAAATAATAATGAGTTTCGGCAACAAACCAAAGCCAAACCAGATAATTAATAGTGGCGCCAGTACAAGCACTGGTACATTTTGTGACACAATCAGGATGGGATAAAATAATTCCCGAATCATAGCCGAACGATGTAACAATACAGCAACACTTAACCCAAAGATTATCCCAATGGCAAGACCTAAGAGTGCCAACTGTACACTAGCAAAGACATGTGGTAAAAATGCTTTATAGGATTGAACTGCTTCTATTATAATGGCGCTCGGTGCAGGTAACAGCCACTGTGGAATTTGTGCAAATTGAACAATTAGTTCCCATATGAATAAGAGGAAGACGATAAAAATAATCGTCCTCCCTTGTTTTATTGCCTGAATCATGGACGATATTTCTCCGTCAACGTCCCCATCGTAATACCTGTTGGCTGATATAAAATTTTCACCTGTGTAATAACGTTTATTGCCCCAAGCTCAATCATCTTGCTATTCATTTCTTCTAGGATTTGAAGCAAAGTAGAGAGTTCACCTTCCATTGTCGTTTCCAATGGATGTACCTCATATTTTACTCCTGAAGCATCGATAACAGCGATCGCCGCGTCAACAAAAGGAATAACGTCCTCATATTTTTCAGTTTTCGGTATGATTTGTACACTGATTAATGAATTTGCCATTTACTTTGCCTCCTTAGTTGGTAAAAAATCGTTTGTAAATGCCTTTGCTGGGTTGAATTCACCTTCTAAAACATTATTACTTGTCATCCAATCAGCATAGTTTCTCCATACGGCTAATTTTTGTTCACCCCATTGTGCGGCATCATCTTGATACTTGTCTGCTAGCCATTCCTGACTTTTATGTACAAGCTCTTTATCTAAATCTGGTGCCGCTTCTAGTAGAATATCAGCTGCTTCTTTCGGTTGATTGATGGCATATTCATAGCCCTTTGCTGCGGCCGCAACAAATGCCTTTACCGTATCCGGGTTCTCCGCAATCATTTTTTCGTTTGTTGCAAGTACTGGTGTATAATAATCAAGCTGTTCACTATAGTCTGTTAAGTACAGCATGTTGAGCTTTTCACCACGCAGTTCCGCTTCTATCCCTGTCCAAGCATAGTATATCCAAGCAACATCAATGTCTTTCTGCATCATGGTAAAGAAATCTAAATCACCGGCATTGACCATATCTAATTTATTGACATCTGCATTCTCTGTTTGCATTAATGATTGCAATACCGCCTGTTCAAGAGGAGCCCCCCAACCGCCATACGTTTTTCCTTCAAAATCTTTTGGTGATGTAATACCATGCGCAGCAAGTGACGCAAAACCTGACGTATTATGTTGAATAACGGCTGCAATCGATACTAATGGTACATCCTGCACGCGTGCTTGTGTAATCGACTCTTGGTAGCTTACGCCAAACTCAGCCTTGCCAGATGCAACAAGCTGATCGGCTCCTGCATCGCCAGGTAATAGAATATCTACGTCTAAGCCCTGTTTTTCAAAGTAACCAAGCTTTTTAGCCACATAAAGTCCTGTGTGATTTGTATTAGGTGACCAGTCAAGTACGACTGATACTTTTTTTAATGAATTCGATTCTTGTTTGTCCTCTTGAGCGTTACAGCCGACTAATGTTAATAGTGCTGCAACAAGGATCAATAACCATTTCTTCATGCTGAATCCTCCCAGTAAGTAGTGTGAAAGTGTTCATGTTTGAATGCTGTCATCACCATTTGAAAAACGTACTCGTCCCTTTTATGTAAAAGGCGCTGACAATTTCGAAATGAAAGTAAGATGTGTATCTGCATTTTCAAGCGTGTTAATGCGACTCGTGCATGTTGCAGGATAACTCCAAGACATAAAAAAACGCCCAGGAGTCATCCCAGACGTTTGAAATCGGTATCAAAAAATAATAGTACTATATTTTTGAGTAGATGTTCCCTACGCTGGTACGAGCCAAATCAGGTTCAAAGGGTCAGCGTCTGAACGGACACAATCTCAGCTGGCAACTACCAGCCCCCCTACATTCTTAACATATGAACTTTTCGAGGACTATTATACCCATATCTCTAAGCAAATGACAAGGCTCTAATTACATAGAGATTTTATTGTTAATTAATAAATCAAAAAAAGCCCAGTTCTCGAAAAAGAACATGGGCTTGATTGTTTAGCTATTTTTCATTTTTTGCCTTTAAAACATGGGCAATTGCACCGTCAGTAGCTATATCAACTTTAAAGGAGCCATTCGAATGACGATCTGAGCGTGTTAGCCCTTTCACATCAATCACTTCTTGCACACCCTTTTCAGTTTCCACTACAATTTGCTCTTCATCCGTAGCTCGAGTAACAGAGACGATACGGTGAGGATTTGCTTTTAACTCGGTTAATACTTTTAGCCCTCGTTTTGCACGGCTGGCTATATCTACCTCAGCGACATTCATTTTCTTCACTGCCCCACGCTGTGTCACAATCACAACATATTCCGTGTCACTTGGCTTTAATATCGTTACACCTACTAAAGCTTCGCCCTCTTTCAGCGTTATGCCTTTCACCCCTCCTGTTTTCACCCCCGTTACAGGCAATTCTTCAATTGGGAAGCGAATCGCATAGGCCGTATCTGTGATTAATAATAATTCTGCCTCGTCTGTCACAAGATCCGCAAAAATCATTTCATCGCCGGATTTGACATTCATCGTTTTAATAGGCTTAGAATAACGAGTTACCGCATAATCACTTAGCGGTGAGCGCTTAATTTGTCCATCTTTGGTCGCCGTTAAAATATAGGTATTTGGCTGTTCAAATGTTTCGAAGCCATATACCGCAATAATGGATTCATCCTCATTGGTTGGCACTATACTTGAAATATGCTGGCCAAGGTCCTTCCATCGAATATCCGGTAATTCATGCACGGGTTGATAAATATAATTGCCTCGATTTGTGAAAAGTAACACATGGTGCTGCGTATTTAAATTTTCCTCATACAATAAATAATCGGAATCCTTCATGGCGAAATCTTGACCATTGGAGGCAGCATGAGAACGTGTAGATGTACGCTTAATATAGCCATCCTTCGTTACTGTTACAACTACTTCTTCACTTGGGACAAGTACATCTAATGTTATTTTAATTTCTTCAATTTCACGTTCGATTTTTGAACGACGTGGTTCAGTAAAGCGCTTTTTAATATCGAGTAACTCTTGTTTTATGACACGCACTAGTTTTGCTTCACTGTTAAGAATACCTTCAAGCTTTGCAATTAGTGCATTTAGTTCATCTTGTTCATGGCGAAGTTCTGTGATATCTGTATTCGTTAAACGATATAATTGTAAACTTACTATCGCCTCAGATTGTACTTCTGTAAAGTCAAACTTCACTTGTAAATTCGTTTTAGCGTCACGCTTATCATTGGATGATCGAATGGTCGCAATCACTTCATCTAAAATGGATAGCGCTTTAATAAGCCCTTCCACAATGTGAGAACGCTCTTTTGCTTTTTGTAAATCATAAATAGAGCGATTTGTGACAACTTCTTTTTGATGCGCTATGTATGCATCAAGCAGCAAGGGCAATGTCATCATCGTCGGACGTCGATTATGAATGGCAATCATATTAAAATTATAAGCTACTTGCAAATCCGTTGTTTTAAATAAGTAATGTAAAATACCTTGTCCTGGTATATCTTTTTTTAATTCGATGACAACGCGTAAGCCTGTACGATCAGATTCGTCACGGATTTCTGCAATGCCTTCAAGTCGTTTATCGACACGTTGTTCATCAATTTTTTTCACAAGATTCGCTTTATTGACATCATAGGGCAATTCGGTGATAACGATTTGCTCCTTGCCCCCTTTTAGTGGTTCAATGACAGCCTGAGCACGTACGATAATTTTACCACGCCCGGTTTCATACGCTTTTTTAATACCATCTACACCTTGTATGATGCCCCCAGTTGGGAAATCTGGCCCCTTGATGACTGTCATGAGTTCATCGACTGTTGATTTCGGGTTATCTAAACGCATTAAAACGCCATCTAAGACCTCGTTAAGCGCGTGCGGTGGAATATCAGTAGCATAACCAGCAGAAATCCCTGTCGAGCCATTAACAAGCAAATTTGGAAAGCGTGCAGGTAACACAGTAGGCTCCATATCCTGGTCATCGAAGTTTGGCACAAATTCTACAGTTTTTTTGCCAATATCCCGTAGCATCTCGGCCGCAATGGCAGAAAGTCTTGCTTCTGTATAACGCATCGCTGCAGGTGGATCTCCATCGACCGAACCGTTATTACCGTGCATTTCAATCAACATATGACGCGCTTTCCAATCCTGACTCATTCGAACCATTGCTTCATAGACGGAGCTATCACCATGTGGGTGGTAGTTACCGATAACGTTACCGACTGTTTTAGCCGACTTACGGAATGGTTTCTCATGTGTATTCCCTTCTGTATACATGGCGAACAGAATACGTCTTTGTACAGGTTTTAGACCGTCACGTGCATCAGGCAACGCGCGGTCTTGAATAATATATTTACTATAGCGACCAAAGCGGTCACCCATTACTTCTTCTAATGGTAAATCTTGAAACTTTTCCGTACTACTCATGCTTGGTCCTCCTCTTGTTGGATGAATTCATTGTCTAATATATTCGAATCATCCTCCATACCGAAGTTTACATTTGCTTCGATCCATTTACGACGTGGTTCTACCTTGTCGCCCATTAATGTTGTCACACGTCGCTCAGCCCGTGCTCCATCTTCGATCGTCACACGAATTAATGTACGTGTTTCTGGGTTCATTGTTGTATCCCACAGTTGGTCGGCATTCATCTCTCCAAGTCCTTTGTACCGTTGAAGAATATAGCCTTTCCCTACTTTTTTGATGGCATTTTGCAAGTCATTTTCAGTCCATGCATATGCAATCACCTCTTTTTTACCTGTACCCTTGGATACTTTATAAAGAGGTGGCAGTGCGATGAAAACTTTCCCTGCTTCGATTAGTGGTCGCATATAACGATAGAAGAACGTTAATAGCAATACTTGAATATGCGCACCATCTGTATCGGCATCGGTCATAATTACCACTTTATCGTAGGCTGAATCCTCAACGGAGAAATCTGTGCCAACACCAGCGCCAATCGCATGAATGATTGTTGAAATTTCTTCATTTTTCATAATGTCTTGGAGCTTGGCCTTTTCCGTGTTAATGACTTTACCTCGTAATGGTAAAATCGCTTGGAACGTACGATCTCGACCTTGTTTAGCCGAACCGCCAGCTGAATCACCTTCGACTAGATACAATTCGTTTTTAGCAGCATTTCGAGACTGAGCTGGCGTTAGCTTACCTGACAGAATGGTACTAGCTTTTTTATTTTTCTTGCCGTTACGCGCATCTTCTCGTGCTTTACGCGCCGCTTCACGCACTTGCTGAGCACGAATGGCTTTACGGACCAGAGAAGCAGAGAGCTCTGCATTTTCTTCAAGAACATATAAAATCTGCTCAGAAACTACAGAATCAACGGCTGAACGAGCTTCACTTGTACCAAGCTTGCCTTTTGTTTGCCCTTCAAATTGCAGTAAATGTTCAGGAATACGAACGGAGACAATCGCCGCTAATCCTTCACGAATATCGGTTCCTTCAAGGTTTTTATCCTTATCTTTAAGTAAGCCTATTTTTCGTGCATATTCGTTAAAAACGCGTGTCAATGCAGCTTTAGCACCGGTTTCATGTGTTCCGCCATCACGTGTACGGACGTTGTTCACGAACGACAAGATCGTTTCTGAATAGCCGTCATTGTATTGGAAGGCAAACTCTACTTCAATATCATCTTGGATACCTTCTACATACTTCACGGGATGGAGTACATCTTTTTCCTCATTCAAATACGCAACGAAAGCTTCAATGCCGTTCTCATAGTAGAAAACATCACTTTTACCTTCCTCGCGTTCATCGATTAATTCAATTTTTAAGCCTTTTAATAAAAACGCAGACTCACGTAAACGTTCTGCAAGTGTATCATAGTTGAATTTTGTGACTGAGAAAATTGTGTCATCTGGTAGGAAATGTACGTTTGTGCCTGTTTGTTTTGTTTGACCAATTTCTACAAGCGTTGTCACGGGATGGCCACCGTTTTCAAAACGTTGTTGATATTTTTTGCCATCTCGATGAATCGTTACTTCTAAAAAAGTTGACAAGGCATTTACAACAGATGAACCTACACCATGTAAACCACCACTCGTTTTATAGCCGCCTTGTCCAAACTTACCACCTGCATGAAGCACGGTGAAAATTATTTCTGGAGTAGGTTTCCCCATTTTATGCATACCTGTTGGCATTCCACGTCCAAAATCTCGAACACTTAAGCTTTGATCTTTGTGAATTGTGACAATGATATGAGAACCAAAGCCAGCGAGTGCTTCATCCACCGCATTATCCACGATTTCATAAACTAGGTGATGAAGTCCTCGGCCGTCTGTAGAACCGATATACATGCCGGGTCGTTTTCGTACCGCTTCTAATCCTTCTAATACTTGAATGGCGTCATCATTATAGACGCTAGGTGACTGTTTATTCGCCAAAAGATTCCCCTCCAAAAAACAAACGCATGTTCTGATTACGTTCTCTTCCTAATAATAATAGCATTTCCTGTCAATAGCTAGTAACAGGCACAAATAAATTTATTTTTTATATTTAAGCCTCGCTTGGAAATTAAAGATAGACTTCTATTCTACCAAAGGAATGTGTGATTGACAAAATTGCCATTTTACCTATATTTTAAAAAGAACAAAAGTTAATTTATATAGATTGTGACAAAATAACTTATCTTATTATACCTCAAGCCGATGATATACAACTTACGATCATCAAGAAATATTTTCCTTTTGTTATTGAATTCAAGGCTCGTGATGAAATCTCCTTCATGACATTGTAGAATAGTGAGAAAAAGTGTAAAATACTTATTACATACTATTAGTACCAAGTGATATATTAAGGATGAAAGGAGTCCACCTATGCTAAATGGACTTATTATTTTATGTGCCTATCTAATCGGCTCTATACCTTCGGGGTTATGGATTGGTAAAATTTTTTATAAAACAGATATCCGCGAGCATGGTAGCGGTAACTTAGGGGCTACAAATACCTTCCGCATTTTAGGAAAAAAAGCTGGTTTAGTCGTAACGATAATGGATGTTTTAAAAGGAACAGCAGCTGTATTATTAGTGACACTACCTGTGTTTTCTGAAGTATCAATTCACTCATTGATTCTTGGTATTGTAGCAGTTTTAGGGCATATGTTCCCTGTCTTTGCCAGTTTCCGTGGAGGAAAAGCGGTTGCAACCTCTGCAGGCGTATTGCTTGGGTATACTTGGCCATTATTTATCTTACTATTTATCACGTTCTTTTTAGCGTTAAAGTTAACGAAGATTGTGAGCCTAACTTCAATGATTGCCGCTTTAGTAGCACTTATTTATGCAATCGTCTATTATTTTGTTATGGGAGATGTTGCGTTAAGTATTTTAGTAGCGTTTTTATTTAGCTTTATTGTTTATCGTCACCGTGCAAATATTTCTCGTATTAAAAATGGTACTGAACCAAAGGTGAAATGGCTGTAACGAAGAAAGGGGTACAACATGAATATCACATTAACAGACAATGCGCTGCAATGGTTTAAACGTGAGATGGAAGTTGAAACCGGCGATACAATTCGTTTTTACGCAAGATATGGAGGATCAAGTCCATTCCATGAAGGCTTTTCCCTCGGTATGACACGTGAGGAACCAATAGAGATAGGTGTACAATCGGTAATAGAGGGTATCACCTACTACATCGAAGACAAAGATTTATGGTTCTTTAATGATCACAACTTACAGGTAGATATCGATCCAGCAATGGATGAGTTAAAGTACGCATATATAAAATAAAAAAGTGTTTCCTTTCAAAAATTGAAGGGAAACACTTTTTTCTATCTTATTGATGCTTTAATTTCCAAAGTTGTTTATCTGTTAATAAATTTGCACATCCTCTTACTAGTCAATGTTTAATGATGGAGGAGGAATAAAAATGCCTAATTTTGAGAATAACGACACCTCCCGACCAAATACAACAAAGCTGCCACTATTTACTTCTCTTTCGGATAATATTCAAGCCATAATGACAACACTTGGCAATAGCGATGACATTATTGTCCGCGAAATTACTATAGGCAAAACAGCGAAACAGTCTATCGCACTTATCTTTATAGATGGCCTATCCGATACTCTTGCTATTACTGACTTTATCATGGAAACGCTTATGCTGGAATTAGAAGATATACCTGAAGTTCAATTAGGAAAAGCCAACGAATACTTAAAGAAAAATTGTTTAACCATTTGCGATGTTAGAGATATTTCAAACTATTCAACATTGTACAGTTCCATCCTTAATGGTGAAACAATTATATTATTTGATGGGTTAGTCACAGGTCTCTCAGCAAGTACAAAAGGCGCAAAAGATCGAGCGGTTGCAGAACCTTCTACCGAATCTGTTATTAGAGGACCTAGAGAATCCTTTACTGAAACACTGCGTACGAATACAGCTTTAATTCGTCGTAAGATTAAAAGCCCGAATCTTTGGATTAAAACAAAGATTATTGGAGAAGTGACACAAACCGATGTTTCTATTATGTACATCAATGGCATTGCAAATGACAAAATTGTTGATGAGGTGCTCGCCCGCTTAGATAAAATCGATATTGATGGCATATTAGAGAGCGGTTATATCGAGGATTTTATCCAGGATTCTAAATTTTCTATGTTCCCTTTGATCTATAACTCAGAACGTCCTGATGTAATTGCCGGTGAGTTACTAGAAGGAAAAGTGGCAATTTTAGTGGATGGCACACCTTTTGTCCTCATTGTGCCCGCGTTATTTACATCGTTTTTACAATCAGCTGAAGATTATTACCAGCATTGGACGATTAGTTCACTTATACGCATGTTAAGATTTTTTGGTATTAGTCTAGCTCTAGTAGCACCTTCCCTTTATGTGGCGATTACTACCTTTCATCAAGAAATGTTACCTACGCCCATGTTGATTAGTATTGCTTCACAGCGAGAGGGTGTTCCCTTTCCTGCAGTCGTCGAGGCACTCATCATGGAAATCGCCTTTGAAGTTTTAAGAGAAGCGGGTCTTCGAATGCCTCGAACCATTGGACCAGCAGTATCCATTGTAGGCACACTCGTTATAGGACAGGCTGCTGTTGAAGCCGGAGTTGTTTCTGCCGTAATGGTTATTATTGTGGCATTAACAGCTATTTGTAGTTTTTTGTTCCCTGCTTATGGCTTGTCTAACACTGTTCGTGTCTTACGCTTCCCACTAATGATTTTTGCAGCAATGTTTGGGTTATTTGGGGTAATGTTTGGCATTATGATCATTATCCTTCACCTATGTAGTTTACGCTCATTCGGCGTTCCATATCTGAGTCCTTTTGCGCCATTAATTCTTAAAGACCAAAAAGATGCAATGGTATTGTTTCCGCGTAGTTCTTTATTATCTCGACCTCGTTTAGTAAGTAAAAATAATACTACTCGCGGACATAAATATAGTGCTTACAAAAAGAGAAATACCGATTAACCTGCAAATGAGGAAGTCAAATATGCCAAAAATAAAGACTTTATTTTTACTATGCATGCTTACTTTATTATTAAGTGGTTGCTGGAGTAAACGGGAGTTAAATGAATTAGCCATTGTCGTTGCATTAGGGGTTGACAAAGTAGACGATGAATATGAAATATCTGTTCAAGTGGTCGATCCTAGTGAGATTTCAACCAAACAACCTTCAAGTGGTCGATCACCGGTTGTGACCTACCATGCCAAAGGCAAAACTGCTTTTGAAGCGATTAGAAAAATGACAACCTTGACACCAAGAAAGGCCTATTTTGCGCATCTGCAAGTAGTCGTTTTAGGGGAACAATTAGCCGCTGATGGCATAAATGATACATTAGATTTTATCGCACGTGACCATGAGTTTAGAAACGATTTTGATGTTATTGTCTCCCATAAATCAACTGCAAAAGAAGTGTTAAATGTCCTAACACCCATCGAAAAAATACCAGCAAATAAAATGCTAAATTCTATTAAAGTCTCACAAAAGGCTTGGGGCTCTACATTATCTGTTAGTATAGATGAATTAGTGAATACGCTTAGCAGTAATACAAAAAGTGCTGTTTTAACAGCGATTGAAATAGAAGGAGATACAAAATTAGGTATAAATCAAACCAATGTCCAACGTATTAAAACGCCCGTCATCTTGAATTATATCGGTTTAGCAGTATTTAAAAAGGATAAATTAGTGGGAATTTTAACAGAAGAAGAAAGTAGAAGCTTTAATTTTTTAAATGGAAAAATTGATAGCACGGTTGAAATTATTGCTTGCCCAAAACAAGGAAAACTAACAACGGAAATTACAAATTCTACAACAAAGGTTAAAGGACAATTTAAAAATAGCACACCACAAATTAACGTTCAAATTGATGTAGAACAAAATGTTGGTGAGGTCGAATGCGATATTAATCTAACAGAAAACAAAACGATTCAGTACATTAATAACAAAACGGCAGAATTGATCAAAGATCACATTCAAAAAACACTTAACACGATTCAACAAAATTATCAGTTAGACATTTTAGGATTTGGTGAAGTCCTTCATCGGGAAGATGCGAAAAAATGGAATGAAATTCAAAATGATTGGTCAACAATATTTCCAGAGTTGGCTATCAAAGTCGACGTTCGTGTGGCTACACAAGGTTTAGGGACTATGCAAAATTCATTATTACACAAAGAAAAGGAGTAATAATCGATGTTTATAACGCTAGGCATATTAATTTGTGCTTCCCTTATTGCATATTTTGTCCTCCCACCGCTAATGAAAAAACGAGAAACGAAAACCATTATTGCATTTTCAATTTTATTTGTAATTGGAACAGCTTTAAATATTGCCCTTACTTTAAATGTGCCCTTACCGAGTCCAGCAGACTGGATTGCTTTTATTTTTAAACCCATCAGAGAGTCAATCATTCGACTGTTCCAATAAATATTACTCATTGAAAAGAGAGGGTGGTTGTTTATGGAAAAACAAATAATCAGTGCAAGGCAATTTACAATCATTACCCTTCTCTACTCAATCGGTACAGGTATATTGATTATTCCAGCGAGTATTTCAAAAGACGTAAAGCAAGATGCGTGGATCGTGGCAACGCTAGGTGTTATTTTAAGCTTATTACTCGTCAAACTTTTCATTTCTGTAGCCACTAGGACCCCTACTTTAACTTTTGTGGAGGCTAATGAAAAAATATTAGGTAAATTCATCGGTAAATTTACGGCCATTGGTTTTATCATACTTACCTTTCTTTCAGCAGGCGAATTATTATATTTCATTGGGATTTTTATGAAAACGGAAGTAATGCCTGAGACACCGAACATGTCATTCGCGCTTCTATTCAGTATCATTATTATATTTGCTACATACTTAGGGATAGAAGTCTTTGCACGTTCAGCTGAAATACTATTTCCTTTGTTCATGTTTATTTTTATTGTATTTGTTTTCTGTATCTCTCCAGAGGTTAAGATCGAAAATATTCAGCCGGTTTTAGAAGCCAGTTCCAAATCATTGGTTGCTAGTATCATTTCATTTATGAGTATTTTTTCATTTCCAATGGTTGTGCTACTAATGATTTTCCCCTCTGCTATTAATGTGCATAAATCAGCTCAAAAAGGATTTTATATTGGCACAATTATTGGTGGTGTAGTGCTGATTACGATCGTTACTTTATCTATACTTGTCCTTGGTCCAACAAATACATCACAACGTGCATATCCAAGCTACGCACTAGCTCAAAGAATATCCATAGGGAATTTTTTACAGAGAATAGAGATTGTAATGGCATTCATGTGGATTTGCTCTATTTATATTCGAACATTTATGTACTTTTATGCCTCTGTCATTGGCATTGCACAAATTCTGAAAATAAAAGATCATCGTCCGTTAATTTTACCACTCGGAATGATTATCATTGTACTTTCACAAATTGTACATCCCAATATTGTTCATTCTAATAATTACAATAAGGAAGTCTGGCCACTTTTTTCATCAGTGATCGCCATTCTACTGCCATTACTATTACTTTTTATCGCTAAATTTCGAAAAATTAAGCCACAAGAAACCGACAACCAATCGAAAAATGAAAGTCCACCATAATTGCTTTTCATGTCTCCAACAATTTATCTGCCCTCCCTAGTTCTCTATTGCAACATACTTGCGCTGCTCTCGAGATTATCGGTGACATTGTAGATTTTGATAAACCGTAATCGAGCGTCTTTTTGGGGTTAACTGCTTTTAGGATAGCTGAAAGTATTGTTTTAATAAAAATGAGCATCTTCTCAAACGTCCATAAGAAAAGAAAGCCCGAGTGCTCAGTTTTATAAATGAGCACTTGGGCCTTTTTTCAAGATTCAGTTGACATGACTCACATTAAATGTGAAATTCGATATGATCTTCTGCAAAATCCCATTCATACGGTGTTTCTTGGTAAACATAGTAATTTAGCCAGTTTGAGAATAATAAATGCGTATGTGCTCGCCATGTATTCATTGGTTCATGCGATGGATTATCATTCGGGAAGTAATTAACAGGTACCGCTATATTCAATCCTTTAGCTACATCACGACTATATTCATCAGCAAGGGTTGTGGCATCATATTCCAGATGACCTGTAATCATAATATTTTTATTATCTTTTGATTGGACGATAAAGACGCCCGCTTCTTCAGAATAGGATAGTAAGCGTAAATCTGGGTGATTGCGTACTTCATCAATCGATACGGAAGTATACCGTGAATGTGGAGCCGTAAATAAATCGCTAAATCCTCGTACTAAATCCACTGTTAAATCTGTAATCACATGCGAATATACACCTGAGCATTTTTCGGGTAGTTCAAATTTGCCGATGTCATAATGGTGGTAGAGTGCAGCCTGAGCACCCCAACAGATGTGCATCACAGAAGTCACGTTTTTCTTCGACCAATCCATTATTTCTGAAATTTCTTGCCAATAATTCACCTCTTCAAATGCCATTTTTTCAACAGGAGCACCCGTAATAATCATGCCATCAAAACGACGATGACGTATTTCTTTAAAGGTTGAGTAGAATAACTGTAAATGTGATTTACTGACATTCCTTGACTCGTGGGTTGCCGTATTTAAAAATGTTATATTTACCTGCAAAGGTGTATTACCTAATAAACGCAGTAATTGGAGCTCTGTTTTTTCTTTTTCAGGCATCAAATTAAAAATTAAAATATTTAACGGACGAATTTGTTGTGTTTTTGCGCGGTCCTCTTCCATAACGAAGATTTTTTCCTCACGTAAATGTTCTCCAGCTGGTAAGTTCTTCGGAATATTAATTGGCATGTTGCATTCCCCATTTCATTTATTTTGTTCTCTGTCTATATAAATCAAAAAATCCCCCTCATTCCATAAGAGCAAGAATGAGGAGGATATTTCATCACGTTCACTCTTATCTCTCAAAGGAAGAATCCTTTGCTGGAAGTAGCACCTTTCTAACTAAGTTAGAGGTTGCTGAAGCGTCATAGGGCCAAATCCCTCAGCTTCTCTTGATAAGATTATTTAATTAAAAAGAATTGTAACATGAACAATTAAGAATTTCAATAATACATAGAATATTTCGTTTATATGATGCTTTATTTTATTTAAAAACGTTGATAACTTATACTTACACGCAATGTGATGATTTAATTTACAGCCTTGGTAGTAGTTTTTTAGTATATTTCACGCAGATGTTTGCACAAATATATGCTGAACATATTGCCGATATGTTGCAGCAACATGTTTCGATGCTGGCTTTCAATTCGATTAGTATGCATAGCGCTTTTCGAATTTTTCGCTATGATGGTCATTCGTGTCATAACACTGCTGCTAAATATTTTCACGCTTACGTTAATTTTTTTGCTATTCTGCTCATACTACCTTTACTCAATTAAATAACATTGCTTATAGCATTTCGCTATATGTGAAATTGATAATAGCTACCACGTATGAATTATGTTAAGATATACCTTATGTAACAGAAAGGAACGTGAATATTTTGATTAAAATTGAACTACCAAAACCAGATTTAGTAATTCGTCAGCGCGAGCAAGTGTTAAAACCAGGTGATGTGCCAATTACGCCTTACCATGGATTTATCGACTTCCATAAAATTACACGTGAAAAAGGTGGCATTTTCTTTTTCTACAATGAGAAAAATGAGCTTTTATATGTAGGGAAAGCGCGTAAAATTCGTCAACGTATTAAAAAACACTTTGAAGACAATGTATCTCCTATGAAGAAATACCGCGATGAAATTTTCAAAATTGAAGTGTATGAAATTGAAGATCCTATGGAACGTGAAATTTACGAAACATATGCAATCAACACATTCCGTGCAAAGTATAACCTAGATAAAGTATTTTTTGAATAAAAAACAGGGACTTCCTCTAATGTTGAGTAAGTCCCTTTCTCTATTACAGAGGTATAGATTTTTTCCTTTAATAAGTTTATTTGCCTTTGCCTTATAAAATAAGCAACGTCGTAGTTTGAACATTTACGGCGTTGTCTACTAAATAAATAGTTTTTCATGTTTAAATTTATGTGCTGTACATAGACTTACAACAACAAAAACAATGAATGAAGCAATAATTGGAATTGTTACGGTATGCATGCCAAACACCGACGGATAAAAACGATCAATGACAATATACAAGGTCATACCAGTAATCATCGAGGCAATAGCCCCGTACTTGTTTGCCTTTTTCCAATACAGTCCAAGAACCACTGACCATATAAAGACTGCTTCCAATCCCCCGAAGGCAAATAAATTCAACCATACGAGTAAATCTGGAGGATTTAATGCAAATATAACTACAGCTAAACCAATAACCGTTGTGACAATAAAGCTAGCACGTTTAATTTCCGCATCATTTGCTGTTGGTTTGACATAGTTTAAATAAATATCCTTTACAACAGTTGAGCTGACTAGCATAAGCAAAGCATTGACCGTCGACATCGTTGCCGCCATTGGAGCTGCTAACACAATTCCTGCTAGAAACGGTGGTAATACTTTTAAAGTCAGTAGCGGCATCACCTTATCACCAATATCGATACCCGGAATTACTGGTCGCGCTAAGACACCAATTAAATGCATACCAAACATTATCGTCCCTATGGCAATAGTGCCAATAATAATGGCTAAGTGCATACTTTTTGAATCTTTATAACTCATGGCACGAACAGCAATTTGTGGGAGCCCAACCACTCCTACACCAATTAAAATCCAAAATGTTGAAACGTATAATGGCGTTAATTCTCCTTCTGCTCCAAATGGAGACACCAGTTTAGGGTTTTCAGCGATAAGTGATGACATAATATTATCTATTCCACCACCGGCGACGATTGTCCCAATAAGTAAGATGACTGTCCCTATAACCATTATTGACCCTTGTACCGTATCAGTTAAAGCCACCGCACGGAAACCACCTATGATTACATAAACTAAAACAGAAACCGCAAAAATAAAAAGCGCTGCTGTATAGTTTAAACCAGTTAGTGATTCGATTAAACGCGCACCACCTACCCACTGTGCCATCATCGCAGAAAATAAAAAGACAATGATACTAATAGCAGATAAAATAACGATGACATGGCTTTTATAGCGTTCGCGTAAAAAATCAATTAAGGTAATGGCTTGATAACGTCTAGCGATAATGGCAAATTTCTTTCCTAAGATCATCAGTACAAAATAACCCGCTGGTAATTGCGCCATCGCCAATAGTACCCAGCCAAGACCTTTATTGTATGCCACACCTGGTCCTCCAATAAAGCTACTTGCACTACCGTACGTGGCAATCATGGTCATCGCGAGGATGAAGCCCCCCATTTCACGACCGCCGAGGAAATACTCTTGCAAAAATGAATTTGATGTGCGTACATGCTTATTCGACCATATCCCGATACCAAAAATAATAACTAAAAATATGAAAAGTGGAAAAATGACTTGCCAATGCATTATTCATCCACCTCCTCATCATCAAATGAAACCTCTTTGAAAAAGAGTTTCATGACAACACAGATAAGCACAATCATAAAGATAGTTCCTGCCATACAGCTGTAGAAAAACCACGCTGGGAATCCCAAAACATATGTATAACTAGTTGGATTTCCAGCACCAAGACCGTACGCAAAGCCGTACCAAATAGCAAAATTGACAATGACGAGTGCAATGCCAATGAGCGCCTCTCGATGCGCAATTTTAAATCGTTGATCTTTCAAAATTATATCCCCCTAACCTACTCTATTTTACTGATATACACGTATTATGGGAAGCTTTGTGGAATAATAAATAGTTAGAAACCGCTATTTCCGTTCCTAACGCTCACTTTCCACAGGCACGGCTCCAAGTAATTTTTGCGTCGGGTCTTCGCAAAAATAGATTTTCCGCACGTGCTGTTCCTCCAGGAGTGTCGCGCCTGCCTCTCCAATCAACTTGTATTGCTTAATTCAACTACCTTCAAAAACGACAAAATACCCCGAGAGATGAAACTCTCGGGGTATTTATAGACAGTCTGACATATGCACAAACCTTACTGTGCTTTAGCAATAAGCATCAGCTAACTTGTTGCATTTACAAGTAATTTTATCTCTTTTATTTGTTCTATATGTCGCTGTTCATGCAAATAAATCTGTTCAATCCATTGATCAAGAGATAGGTCACCTAAAGCCGGATGCTTCACTGATTTTTCCGTTAAAATGGATGGGTCTTTTATTGTGCTAAGAAAAGTCTGCAATTTATGCCTCGATTCATGTAACACATCGATTATTTGCTGAACTTCAAATGGACCTGAGTCTGGCTCAACGATTTTTGGGGCATCAATCTTCTTCGTTCTATTCAACATTAATAACTCTATTTTTTTACGTTCTTTTTTTGCATTCTCCCCATCTCTTAAGCCCCACGCAATAGCCTTTAGAGATGCTTGTTCTACTAAAACTAAATGATGGCACACTTGTGCGATACTCCACATATTCATGTCAGGCTTACTATTAAATTGTGTATCACTTAATAAAGTAATCTCCGTTAAGAGGTTATTTCTCGTTTCGTCTAGTTGGTCATTTACTAATATATTCACAAGATTTCTCCCTTCATCACAAAGTGCGAACTTAAATTCCTATTCTGTATATATTCTCTACGATGAGGAAATATCCCTTTTTTTCCTTACCTATTCTGCTAGCATTCATTGTATAAATATACGAACTATTGATGCCAAGTAAAGCAGTTTTAATTGGCCTATCAATGACTTAAGAACGTTCAAAGTAGAATTGTAATGCTTTTTTATCAATTTTCCCAACAATTGTTTTGGGTAATTCATCGAGGAAAACAAATTTTTTAGGCATCTTATAACGCCCTAAAGATTCCCTACATAGTGCCCTTATTTCCTCTAAAATAATAGCTGTTTGATGCGTACACACAATAAACGCTGTTACGATTTCTCCCCAATAATCGTCTGGTGCACCGATAACCGCAACCTCTTTCACGAATGGGTGCCGTAATATACATTGTTCCACTTCTTGTGGGTAGACATTTTCACCACCACTAATAATCATTTCTTTACTTCTACCGACAATATAGTAATCCCCATCTTCATCCATCATGGCTAAATCACCAGTCTTTAACCAACCATCTTGAATGGTTTTCTCTGTTTCAAGCTGATTATTCCAATAAAACCTAAACATATGCTGCCCTCTAACATATAACTCGCCCACTTCGTTTGTTGCACAATTTTTTCCCATTGCATTCACAATTTTCGTATCATTGAACTGCATACTTTTACCAACGGCACCCTTTTTTCTATAGGCTACTTCGCGAGAAATATAAAAATTATTCGGCCCTGCTTCCGTTAATCCGTATCCTTCTTTGAAGTAAAGCCCTTTCTTAAAAAAGGCATCGTAGATTGGATGGGGACATGGTGCACCTCCTGATAAAAACACTTTTACTGTTGGAAAACTAGCTTCTTGAAAGTACTTCGTTGTAATCATCGCCTGATACATAGTCGGCACAAAAAGAGAGATTGTTGCTTGATATTGATTGATAGCAGTTAGCGCGTGTTCTGCTTCGAATTTATCGCCAATAACAACTGTACCACCCGCCATGAGCAAAGGAATACATAAGGCGTTTATACCACCTGTATGAAACATGGGCATATAATTTAATGTGCAATCATCTTCATTTAATCCCCAGCTAATGATCGTATTGATAGCATTCCAATTAACTGAATTGAATGATAGGACAACTCCTTTCGCTTTTCCTGTTGTGCCACCTGTGTAAATCATAAGCCAAGGGTCGTTAGTATCCATTTGCGTAACATTAGGAAAAGTAGCAGGTTCAATAGGTTGTTGAATGGGTTGCATATTTTTCCATTTCAGTGGACAGGTAAGGTCCTGATCGTAAAGA
Source organism: Lysinibacillus parviboronicapiens (assembly GCF_003049605.2). Lineage (NCBI taxonomy): Bacteria > Bacillati > Bacillota > Bacilli > Caryophanales > Bacillaceae > Lysinibacillus > Lysinibacillus parviboronicapiens. The sequence goes on along the minus strand of NZ_CP073713.1, from coordinate 2,461,110 downwards.
ACTAAAGATGGTGCAGCATCGGTCATTATATGGTGTAATTCTTCCAGACTCATCCGCCAATTTAACGGTACATAAATGAGTCCCCTTAACCCACAAGCAAATAATATGGCAAAGAGAGATATATTATTCCGTGCAAAGATTGCTACTCGACTTCCTTGTTGCAATTTTTGGCGTTCAAAAAAGTGACTCCAAGTTGCAATTTCATTGGCTAATTGTTGATATGTCCACTGTTCATTCGTTTCTAAGTTAATTAACGCTAATCGAGTAGGACTTAAAGAGGCACGTTTTAATATCCATGCTTGCTCCACAAACATTTTGAACGCCCTCCTTTATCACATCATAATCGCGCCATCCACATGAAGCGTGTGACCATGTACATAGGATGCTTCATCAGATGCTAAAAATAAATAGGCATTTGCGATGTCCCGAGGCGTTCCTAAACGCTGTAACGGTACGATAGAGCGCATTTGTTCAAGAATTTTTTCTGGCATTTTCTTAACCATTTCGGTTTCAGTAAAGCCTGGTGCCACAGCGTTAACATTGATGCCTTTTCGCCCTAGCTCCTTTGCCCAAGTTTTTGTCATCCCGATAATAGCTGCCTTCGTTGCAGCATAGTTTGTTTGTCCAACATTTCCGTAAATCCCACTAACAGAAGACGTATTGATGATTTTTCCATGACCGGCTGCAATCATATGGGGGATGACTTCCTGTGTACAATGAAAAACACCTGACAAATTGACATCAAGCACCTGCTGAAACTGCTCTTCTGTCATCTTGATGAGCATAGCATCACGTGTAATGCCTGCATTATTGACTAAAATATCAATGCGACCAGCTTGCCCGACGACAATGGCGACTAAACTTTTAACGCTTTCCCTATCGGCGACATTCGTTTGCACAAAATAAGCCTGATTACCAAGCTTGTTTGCAGCTTGGGCACCCGCTTTTTCATCAAAATCAGCTATGAAAACGTGTGCCCCTTCTTCTATAAAACGTTCTGCAGCGGCGTATCCAATACCATTTGCAGCACCCGTTATAATGGCTACTTTATTGCTTAAGCGCATAATTCTGTCCTCCAATTTCTAAAAAAGTTTCTATTTTCGAAGTAAGTTGCAGTAAATCATCAATTAATGGCGAATGCCCACAATTTTCTAAACTTCTAAACTCTGCACATGGACCTAAATCCTGCATGATTTCATCGTTCATTTGTTTTGTAATCACGTAATCACGATCTCCCCTTAAGACGAGTGTAGGAATTTGGATATGCTGGACTTCATGTGTCCCTTTTGCTATCTCATTATCAATTGCACTTATGTTGAAAATGTTTAATGCATGGTACACCTCTGCAAGATTTTGTTGACTAAGCATATCCTCTACATAAGCCTCATACTGGACTGGTTCAGGCTGTTGATGCGTGTAAATCAGTGCATTCCAAATAGACTGCAAGCCTTCCACATTTTTCGTATCGTAGAAGCCTTGTACTAATTTCGTTTTGGACAAATCTACTAGTACCTCTTGATAAGTGGAAGCTCTCTTTAAAGCTGCTTGATTGCCTGTACCTAAATCGCTATAAAATGGATACCCTCTCGTGGAAGCCGAGGCCAGTAAAATAAGTCGCTGACAATAGCCTGGATAATTTGCGACAAACTGCATACATACAGCTCCACCTGTTGACCAGCCAATCATGCTGAAGTGTTTTAACTGAATGGCATCAACAAAGTGCTTTACATCTTCGCTAAAATCTTTGATAGAAGTGATTGGCTGACGATAAGATGAACCACCAAACCCTCGTAAATCGATGGCATAAATCGTGTATTTAGCATCTAAAGATTCCATTAATACATCCCAATGCTTAGAAGAAGTCATATTGCCATGAATCAATAATAAAACATGTGACCCGCCATCACGTTTTCGATATGAAATCCATTCCCCATTCGATAGTTGAACTTTTTGAAGCATTGCTCTTCCTCCCTATCCCCAACGAATTGTCATTGCTCCCCATACATAACCAATGCCCGCACTGACCAATGTAACAATATCTCCCTCTCGAACACGCCCTTCCTCTACTGCAAGTTGTAGTGATAGGATTTGATCGATCTGCCCTATATGACCATAATTTTGTAAGTAGATAGATTGTTCTTCCTGTAACCCGAGAGCACAAAGAATATAATCATGGGCAGACTTTTTCATATGAAGCATTGCTAAGTAGTTAATATTTTCTTCATTAAGTTCACTTTTCGCTACAGAAGACCGAATTACCTTCAAAAAATTGCTTAATGATTTTTGCTCAAGACGATCCTTCATGCCGATGGGATCTAAAACGTCTAATTGATAGAGATTATTTTCTAAGTCTTCAGGTGTCAGCGGCTTCTTAGTGCCACCTACCGGCACAACTACATCCTCTGAAAAAGAACCATCTGTCATAATATCCGCCTCTAATAAATGATTCTTTTCATAGTTTTTTTGTAAAATAATTGCCCCACCACCAGCGGCTAAATTATACATAAAGCGTGTTCTTGGATTTGTATAATCTATAAAATCGACATTGCGGTAGCCGCCTGCAAGTAGAACCGTATGAATGGAGTCATCGGATTCCATTAAACTCTTAGCTAGTTTAAGTGCCATAATGGTCGTGCCACATCTTAACTGAACATCGAATGCCCAAGCATTTACTGCGCCAAGTTCCTCTTGCATTTTTATAGAAGCCGTCCATAGAGGATATTCCTTATGCTCCTCCCCCAAATACATCACAACATCAATGGATTTTGCTTCAATGTTGGCCTTTTGTAATGCTTGTTGTGCTGCCCATATGCCCATCTGAACAGTATGATCATGTTCTCCAGGAATGGGCTTTTCGTGAATACCCATTTTTTGCCGAATAATTTCTTCGGGGATACTGGAAAGTGCTGCAATTTCAGTTGATGTCATTTTCGTTTGGGGAATATAAATCCCCGTGCTAACAATACCTACAGTCATTCAAATCGCTCCTTTTTATGTGGAAGGGCTACGGGTGACTTTTTATTTCCTTTTCGTCTTGAACGCCATTTCCAGAACAACATGCGCAAAGAACCGATGATACCTTTCGGGAAAAAGAGTACCGCTAAAATATAAAGTATCCCAAAGAAAATAATCCAACGTTCAAATATTGGGTAGTCACGTGCCAAACCTGATAGTGCATGTTGAGCATATTCAATGACTGCCGCTCCAAGTAATGGTCCTACTAATGTGCCCACGCCCCCAATAATCGTCATTAATAATGCATCAAGGGTAATATCCATCGTCATCACACTAGTATTGACGAAGCGCAGTGATAGGGAATATAAAGATCCTGCTAAGCTTGCCACGATCCCTGCAACCACAGAAGCAATCACCTTATAGTGCAAAGTGTTGAAACCTAATGATTTTGTTCGCTGTTCATTCTCACGAACAGCAATTAGAATCCGTCCTGTTGGCGAGTTTACAAAGCGATAAAGCACTATAAAAATGACCGCTAAACACGCTAAAACAAAGAAATAAAACGTGATACGGTCTTTAAAAATGTCTGGGGCTCTAAAAGTAAAACCATCATTGCCATACGTAACCGAGCGCCATTTTTCTGCAACGACTAAAAATAAGCCCGAAAAAGCTAATGTCAGCATGGCAAAAAAGTGACTTTTTAAACGTAGTGTCAGTAAACCTACGAGGAAACTTATCATCCCTGCAAAAAACATCCCTGTCACAATGGACAACAAGAACATTGTTAGTGTTGCATCCATCTGTTTCAACATGACAGCCGTCGTATAAGCGCCGATTCCAAAAAACATCGCATGTCCAAAGGACACGATACCTGTATAACCTAGTAAAATATCGTAGCTCATTGCTAAAATACCAAAGATAAAGATTTGCGTTAATAAAATAATGAGTGTCCGTGAATCATTGACGAAAGGGAGAATGACAAGGCTAGCTAGAATCAGAAAAAAACTTATCTGTTGCAACGTTATTTTCATGTCGATCTCTCCTTTCTCATCGTAAATAATCCTTGTGGACGGAAAATTAACACGATTGCCATCAATATCATGTTGACTGCAAGTGATAAAACAGGCACATAATAGGCCATAAAGCTACCAGCCAGACCAACTAAAATGGCTGCAAGTAGAGAACCTGAGAAACTCCCCATGCCCCCAATCACTACAACAATAAAGCCTAAAATAGCATATTCCATGCCCATCTCCGCATAAATGACCCCTGAATAAGGCGCCATTAACATGCCACTCAGTGCTGCAAGTGCCGCTCCAACCATGAAGACATATAAAAATATCTGCTTTATATGAATCCCAAGTGCCTGTGCCATGTCTTTATCTTGTACACCCGCTCGAACAATCAGCCCAATCTTAGTACGTTTTAACATATACTGAAAAATGCCGAAAATCACGAAACCTACTACAATGATAAATAATCGATATTTAATAATAATAACGTCGCCAATTTCCCAGCTTCCCGCTAAATAGCTTGGTGTTTTCACTGGCACACCATTTGGTCCAAAAACGACCTTAATCATTTCTTGTAGAACGAGCATTAACCCTAATGTAATTAAAATTTGCTGAATATGATTGCCATAGACTGGTGTAATGATTAACTTCTCTGTGATAAGCCCTAAAAGAGCACCTGTACCAATGGCCCCCAAAATGCCAATTAAAAAACTTTCCGTGTACATATACGTAAATATCCCTGCATAGGCGCCCCACACAAATAGCCCGCCATGCGCAAAATTCAATACGTCCATCAAACCAAAGATCAACGTCAGTCCTGCCGCAAGTAAAAAGATTAACATGCCTGTCGCCAAGCCATTAATCATTAAATTCACCATTAATTCCAATGCAAACACCTCCTTTATCCGATTCCAAGATATTTACGTTTCAGTTCTTCATTATGGACAAGATCTTCCATTTTGCCCGCATGCACCGTTCTGCCATCGTCAATTAACGTATACGTATCCCCTATACGGCTAGCCATGATAAAGTTTTGCTCTACAAGAACAATGGATGTTTGTTTCTTCATCTCTACGATGGCTTCCATCACTTTCTCTACAACAATTGGGGCTAATCCCTTTGATGGCTCATCAATTAAAATCAATTTACTATCATTTATAAAGGCCCTTGCCATTGACAACATTTGCTTCTGACCACCAGAAAGATGGCCTCCAGCCTTTTTCCAAAATTTCTTTAAATCCGGAAAAAGTTCAAGCACATAATTTTGTCGTTCTAGTGCTGACGTATCCTCTTTACGCATCGCAACTTTCATATTTTCTTCAACAGTTAAATCTGCAAAAATCCCTTGATTTTCTGGTACATAGCCAATGCCTAGTTTGGCCACTTTGTAAGTAGGATTCTTCCTTATAGATTGCGCTCGGAATTCGACCTCTCCTTTAGAGGCAGGCGTTAAGCCCATAATCGTTTTTAGGGTAGTCGTTTTACCAGCGCCATTTCGACCGAGAAGTACACTAACCTGCCCCTCGATTGCTTCAAAATTTACCCCCTGTAAAATATGATACTGACCGATATGCGTATGGACGTCATTTAACTTCAGTAAGGTGTTCATCATATAGACCTCCTAAATAAGCATTTTGTACGGTTTCATTTTGCATGATTTCATCGGGTGTTCCATCAGCAAGGAGCTGGCCATTAAATAACACCATAATGGAGTCAGACAAATCTAAAATCATATCCATCTTGTGTTCAATGAGTAGAATAGTTTTGTCACCATTATTTTTTATCGTACGAATAACCTCCAAAATGGCTGGTACCTCTTCTAAAGACATTCCAGCAGTTGGTTCATCCAGTAGAAGAATTTCAGTATCCAATGCTAGCAACATGGCGATTTCTAGCTTTCTTTTTTCACCATGAGACAACATTGTAGTGAGAGCATCTCTTTTGTTGTTGAGTAAAACGAGCGTTAAAAGTTCCTCTGCTTTTTCGGTAATCGCTTGGTAACTTTTATAATGGCGAAACAATTGATAGCGTATTTTTTCTTTTGATTGCACAGCTAAACGGACATTTTCTAATACCGTCAAATTCGGAAAAACGTTCGTAATTTGAAACGACCGTCCCAGACCCATGCGCGTTCTGGCAATTGCTGATTTTTGACAAAGTGATTGTCCTTTAAAATACACATCTCCAGCAGTCGGCTTCAACTCCCCACTGATTAAATTAAAAAAGGTGGTCTTGCCCGCACCATTTGGCCCAATTATCGATTTCAAATGTTTTTCTGGCATATTAAAATTTACATGATCGACCGCTGTATGCCCGCCGAACCGTATCGTTAGGTTTTCTGTTCTTAAAATAGGCTCCATTTTAAATCTCCTTTCAGGTACTTCTAGCTCTCTTCACCCACTCTTGCATGAAAATAGATGAAGAGAGACAGAATTGCTTGGACAATCTGTCTCATGTTAAACTAATTCATTACCGGTGGCGCTGTTTCTTCAGGGCTGAGCTCACGAATAAGCACTGGCACTGGATAATCTACACCCTCTTGTTTTTCTAAACGGATGGAATACATGGATTGGAGGGCTTGATGATCTTCTTCTCGGAATGTCATTGTGCCTTTTGGTGTTTCAAATGACATGCCCTCCATTATCGTAATTAGTTTTTTAGCATCAGCATCACCTGCTGATTTTTTTAAGGCTTCTACGATTGAAATCGCAGCTGACATACCACCTGGTGTAAATAAATCGGGCACTTCATTGAAGCGTTTTTGATGTTCGTCTACTAACCATTTATTCACATCATTTTGCGGTAACGTATGATAATAAACAGAGAATCCTTCCATGCCAATTAATGGATTCATAAATTGCAGTGCAATAATATCTGGTGCACCAGTAGAAATTTTAATGCCCTTGTCTTGAATCTTCAAATCGGCAATTTGGTTCCACGGAGAGTTTGCCCCTGCCCATACAACAAATAAATAATCAGGCTTTGCATCAATTACTTTTTGTAGGTTCGATGTAAAATCAGTGGCAGCTGGATCCGCATATTCCTCTAAGACAATTTCTGCACCTAGCTCTTCAGCAGCAGTTTTAAATGCCGTTACACCGTCCCAACCAAACGAATAATCAGGCGCAAACGTGGCAATTTTCACACCTTTACCAGCAATTGCAGCCGCTGCTGCATAGGCATCCTGCGAAGAATTGCGCCCCGTTCGGAAAATATACTCATTAAATTCTGAACCTGTAATACTATCAGCTACTGCAGGCTCCACAACCATAATTTTCTCGTATTCTTCCGCTAGTGGCAGTACCGCTAACGTATCACCAGAGCTTGAAGACCCCACCAAGAAATCTACCTTATCATCTTCTAAAAGTTTGGTAGCCTTTTGTACAGCGACCTCAGGTTTTGTTTCGGTATCTTCATAAACAATCTCGATTTTCTTACCATTTACCTCCATCGTGCCATCCGTAGCGTATTCTATGCCCAAGTCAAAGCCACGCTGTGTTTGTTTCCCATACGACTCAAGTGCACCTGTTAACGAAGCAAGTACACCGATTTTAATCGTGCCTCCTTCCTCCGTAGTCCCTGCTGTATCGTTTTCTGATGCCTTGCTATCTGCTGAATCCTCCTTCGTTCCCCCTTCATTACAAGCTACTATTATCATTGACACCATCAATAAAAGCACAAATAACCACTGCTTCTTCATCCCAAAACCCCTTTCATAATGAGCTAAATAGAAAGCGCTTTCGTAGCTATGCCCTAACTATATACAAGTACAGTTACAAATTAGTTACAAAAAATGAGTTGCCCGAAATTTGAGCAACTCATTTTTCTGTTGTGAAAGTGTAGCGAAGCCAACGACAGCAACAAAATGGGTCTTCTGGGCGTGAGGTGTAGCAAACTGTATATCGTCAGCGACCAAATAAAAAGGAAATATCAACCAAAAAATAAAAGTCTTAAAAGGCTTCATCGCAATAAAAAGAAAAACCTTCCTTTTTTGCGCGAGTGTTCCAATAAAAATTCGTTATAGTATATATAACAGTCAAAGGAAGTGACAAAATGAATGACTTTATTGAGCGCCTACAACGGCAAGATGAAAGTGCACTTCAATATGTAGTAGAGCACTATCTAGGTTATGTGAAGGCAATTACATTAAAAGTTTTAGAAAAACCCTCCGATTACATGCTGGTCGAAGAATGTGTGAATGATGTATTTCTATTAGTTTGGCAAAAAAGTAACTATTTTATAGGAGAAGAAGCAGATTTTAAGAGATGGATTGGGATGATAGCTAAATACAAAGCGATTGATATTTATCGTAAATTGCAAAAATCTCATGCTACACTGCCTATTGAAAATGTACCTTCCCTTATAGCTACAAATAATATCGAAAAACAACTAGAAAAATCCTATGAAAAGGAATTACTTCTTCTTGAAATCATGCAACTCACACAATCAGATAGAGAATTATTCTTAATGAAATATTATTTAGATTACACTAATGGTGAAATAGCCGAGATTTTACATATTTCAAAATCTGCAGTAGAGAATCGTTTGTATAGAGGAAAGAAAAAGCTTGCTAAAAATCCAAAATTAAGGGAGAGTTTGACTTGAAAAATGAAAAAGATTTCTTGCAAATTGACATAGAAGAAATTACGTCTATTGAGGTTACCAAGGAAGAAAAGCAAGTTGTGATTAGTCACATTTTACAAAAGCCAATAAAGGCATTTAGGCTACCTAAATGGGTTATAGCTGCACTGTTTGCAATTGGCGTTAGCTCAGTCGGAATTTTGAGTCTATCGACAGTAGCATCAAAATTACCAATTGTTGAACATTTCCTTTCTTACTTTTCAAAAGATGAACAACTTACACGTTTTGCTGACAACTCGAGTATTGTTGCAACAACATCAGTAAGTAATGGTATTACTATGAAAGTAGAAGATGCCCTATATGATGGGAATTTGGTTTCTCTTAGTTTTTCGTTAGAATCGAAGCAACCATTGGACAATCTACTTTTCATGGAGAATCTTCCTAAAATAGCAGGACATGAAGATGAAAGTGATGGTGGATTCAAATTAAAAAAAGTAAATGAGGATACCTATATTGGCTTTTTAACAATAACGTTGAATAACACTGCGCCGTCTCCTTCTTCTATTGAATTAACTTGGGAGCCTGGCAGTTTCCTAGATATTAATCGAAAAACGCTTGCTTCTGGAGATTGGAATTTCTCTTTTGAACTAAATAAAATTCAAGGAAATGAATTAACTGTAAATCAAACAATATCGTCAAAACCAAATCAATTAGTCATTGATTACCTTTCCTTTACAAAATATGCAACCGTGATTTACTTTAGCGGTGACCTTGATTTTGCCACTGAAATCGTAACCTTAGACATTACAGACAACCTCGGAAACCACTATGAGGATGCTCCAACTACAACAATGAAAGTAACAGATAAATATTCTACAGGAACTGTGGTAATAAACGATTTCAATTTTAGTGCCACGTCAATTTTCATTACACCAACGATTCATACAACGGACGTAAAATGGGAGAAAATCGAAAAAAAACTACTAGAAACAGTCGAAATTGACTTGAATAAATAGAAATCCCAAAAGTGAAAACAACACCTCAAGCACTATGGTGCTTGGGGTGTTGTACCTTTAATTAAGGCTAACCCATGATTAAATCATAAACGGCCATTGTCGATTCCATTGGTGTGGTGTTCAGCTCTTTTTGTAATTGTTGTACACATTTTTCATACCATTTTAATGCAAGCGAGCGGTTTTGTAATTGATAATGATTATACATTAAAAGCCGATAGCCTTCTTCCCATAATGCATCTTCTCGAATCATTTTTTCTGCATAGTGGATTGACTGCTTAAAGTTTTGTTGCCGCGTGGCATTTTGTGCTAATCTTTCGAGTACTTCAATATATAAAGTTTGCAATTTCTCTCGATCGTGTGTTAGCCAATCTACTTGCTTTTTTTCCACATATAGTGCATCTGTATAACTCGCCTCAGCAAGTTGCAACCATTCATTCGAATATTGTGGATCAAATTCTTCCATTCCTAACGCAAAATAAAAAAGAAAACGGTCTACATCGATTTGCAGAAAGCGAGTATGCTGCAATTGATACATATTATTTTTTCGATGGATAAAGAAGCTCTCCTGACGTGCATGTCGTTGCGGTTCCAGCACCTTTAATAAGGTATTTAAAACAACCTTAAAATCACGATCAAGTGTATCGACTAAACGCTCAGGCCACAACGTTTGCGCAATTTCTTCCTTTGGAATATAACGATGACGATGACAATATAAATACACGAAAAGCTCCTTTGACTTTTCGCGTTGCCATTCTTTATCCTCAATTTTCAAATGATTTCTTGTTAAATTTATACTTCCGAAAAGATTTACCTGTATGTCATCTGCTGGATAAACCAATGTGCCCTCCACTCGAAAATAGTTACGCATCGTTTGAATAGCCATGTTTTCACTCTTACAGTTATGGCTATATTGCAAAAGCTCGTAAAAAATAATTAAATTGGAAGGACCTAAAATTGTGGTCCGTTGAAAAAAGTATTCATATCCATGGGCAATACATTGACTTGCAAATTGATTAAAATAAGAGATAAAATTTTGAGCATTATTCTCTTTAAAAGCAATCACAGATTGATAGAATAAAATATGCATCTCGCCATTTTGATCGCCACAGACCTGAAATAATCGTTGTGCCTTTCTTAATAGATGCTTTGCCTTATCAAATTCATTGTTAGAAAGTATCACTTTCACTTCAACAAGTAATATAAGGGCAGTCATCCAAGCATCATGTACTTGCTCTGTTTCCTGTATGCCTAGTGTCAAATACTTTTTAGCGGATACAATGTCTCCCCCAGCATGTTTAACAATAGCAAGTCCCATATAAGGCTCTGCCTTGACACGAGAAATATTCATCATATTCATTAGCGAAATAGCTTTGTCATATGCGTGGCATGCGCCTTCATAGTCTGGAAAATCTACTAATAACAAAGCATGTGCCTTGCGAATATAGCCAACCGCTTCTACAAAAACGGACTTCTCACGTACTCCCCTTCGAATCCCCTGCTGTGCAGCGTACCATGCATCTTTTCCAAGTCCTAATAGCGCATAAACAAAGGATGCCAACAGTTCACTTTCCCTATGTGTCGAAACAAGTTGTGGTGGTATTTCCAATCGTTTCGTCAGCAAATTTTTGGCATCAAATAATTGGCCTGTTCTCAACAATATACGTACATCGACATTTGCCCGTTGTAAAACTGTTTCATTTAAAGCAACCTCTTCAATGAATCGTTTTGCTTCTTTGGCTTTCCCTAAATTCACTAGGTTTTCAGCATACTGACGTTGTAGTTCGAAGCGTTCTTGTGAACTGAGTAAGTTGTCATTCACTAACGTTAACGCTTGTTTTAAATAAGGTTCAGCTAACGCTGGTTGGATCGTATCAAGATAAATATGAGCTAATCCGGCCTGGGCTTTTATCATAAAGAGGTCATCATTGACAGACTTGGCCATGCTGGTACACATTTCATAGGCTTGTTTTGCCTTTTCATAATAAGCACGATAGCGATGACACTCCCCTTCAAAATAATATAATTTATAAAATTTCATTTTTTCATTGGCTGAAAAACGATTAATTTTTTCTAATAGCCACTCAAATTGACCTGCTTTTACTACACTATCAGCATAATTTTGCAATAGCTCCCCACAAAAATCTTGATCATTTGTTTTAAATGCATGGTGTAGAATTGCCTGAACGTTGTTGTTATTTACATAATACAAAGCCGCTTTTTTATGTAAAATCGTATATTGTGTAGTGTTTTGTTGCCATTTCATTTCTAAAAATCGGCTAAATAAAGAGTGGAAACGATATAATCCATTACTAGCTATTGGTTGGATAAATAAATGCTTATGCACTAATTGTTCTAATACTTGTACAACTTCTGTGTTGTAAAATTGAGCGATTAAGTCCTCTGAGAAAGTTGGGAAGATTGCAAAATACAGTAATGCTTCTTGCTCAAATTTAGTCATTTTTAAAAAAACTTCTTCTGATAAATAGGAAAACAGATCATTTGTATGAATGTTTAGCCAGTGATCAAGCACCTCACTATTCCTTTGCTCAGCCAATAATGAAAGACTAATCGCCCAACCTTCTGTAATTTCGATTACTTTTAAAATTTCTTCCTCTGTTAAGTGAATATCCACATATTCTTCAAAAAAAACAGTGATTTCTTCAGCAGAAAAGGCTAAGTCTGTTTCAGTAATAATGAGAGATTTCATTTGCAACTTCATTTTTCGCATGATATCCCAATTCGGTAATGCTCTAGAAGCAATAATGAAATGGATGTTGGGAGGTGAAAATTCAATTATTTTTTCCATTACATAGTTAATAGGAAATTCATGGTCCACTAAATGGTAATCATCAATGACAATTAGAAAACGCTCTTCTATCTCACATAAACAATTGACGAAAAGTTTATACCAACGATTTAATTCTTCTACTTTTGGAAAGCGTGAAAGTTGATCCCAGGTAGCAAATTGTCTTCCAAAGTGGGGAAAGACGCGTTGAATACTATGAAACAAATATCTTAGAAATGGCAGGATATTATCGTCCTCTTCTGAAACGCTATACCAAGAAAACTTAGTGATTTCCGAGTGGAGAAATTGCGTGAGAATAGTTGTTTTCCCATAGCCTGCACCACTATGGATGAATGTACATGTCAGATCCAAACTTTTTCTTAGTTTTTTCATTAGCAAGGCTCGACTAATACAATGATTTGATGGCTTTGGTGCAATACATTTCGACTGAATAATAATATCTGTTGTCATTAAATGATAACCTCCCCATTATACTGCGATTAGTAGGTTACTGAATGTTGTTCCTAGTTACATCTATTTAAACATCATATAGTTAAATTATTGACAGTTTACCATATATTATATGTGATTTGTCAGAATTCCACCTACCGCAATATTAAAGGATACATCTCCTTCTAAGAGTTTTAAGGTCCCCATGCAATGACCACGGATTATTATTTTTATGAAGTCACTTTGTGGCTATTAATCTTCTGCATGAGTAAATTTAATTCATCAGCTATCGTGTGCAGTTCATTATTATTTGATTTAAAGATTCCGTTGATGCATCCTGATCTTTTGCAACATTTGCAATAACTGAAATACGCTCTAAGGATACATGATTGGACTCTAATATACTTTTAAAGATGGTATTTGTCTCACTAGCATGACGTGCATAACTTGCGACCGCTTGGGAGGCATTAGAAATAAAAGCCATTTCGTCTTCTACTTTCTTCATAGTATTTAAAATAACATGAAATAAATCTGCGTTGATTATTATTGTGGCATTTCTTTTATGAATTTCATTCAAACCAGACTCCGTTTTTTCTGCCATTTCATGCACTTGAAAATCGATATTTTGTAATACCCTTTGGATATCTATCGTTGAAGTCTGAGAATTTGAAGCAAGTTTTCGAATTTCACCTGCTACTACAGCAAAACCTTTGCCGTGTTCACCTGCAAGAAGCTTTGTTTGCTCCGAGATATCTTCGATTTCACGTAGGGATTGGGTTATTTGTTGTGATTGGTTGGCTAATTGTACAACTAGATCATTAATGGATTCGATAGATACTGTTATTACTGTCATCTGAGAAGCTACTTCTTGGACAGATTTTTCTCCAGCAGATGCTTGTTTTAAACTATCCTTTTACTCGTTGCAACCTGGTCACCTAAATACCTATATAAAAATAACAATAAGCAGTGTCTCCACTAAAAAATGTTAAAAAATCCCGATTATCATTTATTGATAATCGGGATTTTGACCATATATTATAGAAGATCTTTACGTAATTCCGCAGCAGATTTTGCTGATAACAGACCGAAAGGAATATCAAATACTGTTTTCGCACCTTTGTCGCCTGCTTGGCTTAAACGATGTGCAGCACGTGCATAGGCAACGAGCACACTTGACGTGAAGTTCGGATTGCTGTCAAGTTTTAATGAGAATTCAAGAATTTGTTTGTCATTTGCGCCGCTGTCTCCACTGCGAATAACGAAACCACCGTGTGGCATACCTGTATGATTTTCTTTAAATTCATCTTCTGAAATAAAGTTTACTGTTGTGTTATATTCGTCGAAGTAGTTTGGCATTGTCACAATTTCTTGCTCCACTTTTGCGGCATCTGCACCTTCTTCTAGAACAACCCAGCATTCACGCGCATGTTTTTCACGTGTTGTTAACTCTGGGTTTTCACCATTACGAACACGCTCCACCGCATCTTTAATTGGTAACGTATATTGAACTGCATTTTTTACACCTGCAATACGACGGACTGCATCTGAGTGACCTTGGCTTAAGCCATCACCCCAGAATGTGTAAGTTGTACCTACAGGTAATACAGCCTCACCTAGGATACGGTTTAATGAGAACAAACCTGGATCCCAGCCCACTGAAATTACTGATATTTTACCAGATTTTTGTGCTACAGCGTCAACCGCTTCGAAAAACTCTGGAATTTTCGCATGAGTATCAAAGCTGTCAATTGTATTAAACCATTGTGCAAAGTGTGGTCCTTGCTCAGGTAAATCTGTTGCAGAGCCTCCACATAAAATCATTACATCAATGTCATGTTGGAATTTTTTAGCGTCATCAACTAAATATACGCTTGCGTTACTTGCAACGCTTACTGTTGAAGGATCACGACGTGTGAAGACAGCTACTAATTCCATATCGGGATTTTGCGAAATTGCGTATTCCACACCGCGTCCTAAATTTCCATAACCTACAATACCTACTCGAATTGCACTCATTAAAATTCCTCCTCACGTTAACGTGACTTTGTGATAACTTTCACGTTAAATCTAATTACAATAATACTTCGTGTTAGAAAAATTCACAATAGTTTGAGTACGTGTTTTTACTCATAAACTATATAAGTTTTGTATGATTTCCATACTATAAAGGCATGAATACGGTTACATAAACAAATCTTGTAGAACGAACCATTAAGTTTTCGTAAAAGCCTTGTAAATCAAGACTTTTTCATCATCGGGTCTTGTACAATAGCAATAACGACAAGGGGGCATGTTGAATGAAAAGTAATGGTCACTCACCAAGTACAGTGTTGGCACAAGGGGAACTATTGGCATTCCATAATGCACAGAAATCTGCTCAAGCTCATAATATCAACAGTAATGGTATTGCGGATGAGGCAAAGCATCAAAGATTTTCACCCGACAAACAGCTATGTATAGGGATATTACCTTTTGACGTTAATCAACAAATCCTAGATATCTCCAGTAAAAAACACAAGGTCAATGAAGTGAACTTTTATCATAGTGGCAAGGAAATTGCACGCTGGATTATTAAAAAAAGTGAATACAACAAGCCTAGTCCTGACTTCTTTATTTGAAGTCTGTGCTTATTTGTGAGTACGCGCTTAGTTCTTTCACCTCTCATTATTAATGAAGCATATTATGCTATCACATAGGGACAGGCATCAATATGTACTATAAACATTAAGAAAGAGAGCAACCTCTAATTGAACAATAAAAGGAACCCATAGATAAAAATAAGCAAGATTTCTTTTATTGTTCAAAAGATACAGCTCACTTTACTGTTAAAGGTATTGTTTCCGTTTGATTATCCCATTTTAGCATGACTGCAATCTCCGAATCCTCTCTAGCATAAGTACATCCCTTCGCTAACGTGGCTACCCCGTATTCATTTAATGGCTCATCCCCGGATGCCTTATCATAGGAATACTCAATTCTTTTCGGAATAGTTTCCTTTCCAATATATTGAATAGCACCAGCAGTTGGTTGGCAACTATTAGTTTTCTCCACTTCATAGCGTACGCTCCAATTGTCACTTTCTCCAGTAAACATAAAAGTTTCTCCTGCACAAGCCGCTAAAAGTGACAGAACTGAGGAAGTTAAACAAAATGCCAATCTTATTAACTTTCATGTAACTACACCCTTTCAATATATTTAATAGTCGAAATTTCAAAGAACTGCCGATTTACAACTGAGCGCATCCAAAATTTTTTTTCACCTCTTGTTCATCTGTGGCACAAAATAATTGGTGCATTACTGAATTTCCTGCGCCAATTGGTTAAGGCGTCGCTCATCGATAATGTGGTAGCCATGCTTTTGCTTTTCCAGTATCTTTTCTTCGCAAAATTGGGCTAGGACATATAATAAATGGCGATAAGAAACCCCTAAATATTCACAGATTTCCGTATGCTTTTCTTTATAGATGCCCTGATCAGATGATAATTGGATAAAGGCTGCTAGACGATTTTCCAATGGGTATGCCTGATTTTGCGTATATTTTGATGTCATTGTAGTTGCCTTTTCCCCTAAAAATACACATAATCTGCGTAAAAAAAGTGCATCTGCGAGTAGCTTTTCTTTGCATGCCTGTGTGGCAATTGACAGACAAATTGTTGTTGTCACCGTTTGAATCCCCTTGGTATATCTAGCCTCATTGAGTAATTCAATTTCTCCCATAAACCGTGGTGCTTCCAAATATTCAATAAGCGAAACCTTGCCGTTCTTATGCGTCATATAGAGCTTCGTTTTCCCCTCTATCATGTAATACATCGTATCTGGGTATGAACCTTCTTGAAAAATCCATTCTCCTTTGTCAAATTGGCAGACTTCTAAATATGGATAGATGTCAAAGGAGAAAAAATCATCAACCGGATATTTTTTTTTATAATATTGCCGTGCTTCACCTGTCAGTATTTGCATTTTTTATTCTCTCCTATTTAAAATATGAGATATCTCACATTATTGTAACGACTATCGTGCTATCATTCAACATAGTTAATGGAGGTACATAATTTAATGAACAATCAACGATGGCTTTCTCAAAATTTCTTTACTTTTTTCATTACATGGGGGATTTTCTTACCTTATTGGACAGGTTGGCTTGTGGATGCTAAACATCTAACGGTCTCTCAGGCAAGTGTTGTGATGGGCTGTGGTCTATTAGCAAGGGCCACTTCTAATCTTTTTTTCTTTCCAACGTTAGCAAAATATGTACACAATAAACGCCTTATTACGATTTTGGCAGTTGGTGCTTTGATGACAACATTACTTTACATACCGAGTACAAGTTTCAGCATGCTCCTTATTGTGACAATTTTATTTAGTGTATTTTATCCTGCTCTTTTACCTGCCGTTGAAAGTAGTGCGGCAACGCTCGTCCAGCATGGCAATGTTCACTATGGTAAAAGCCGCTCCTATGGTTCATTCGGTTTCGTTATAGCGGTACTAATTATCAGTATGCTAACCGGTGTCTTTGGTAAAAACGTAATCTTTTGGAGCATGATTATCGGTTTAATAGGTATGCTGTTGATGCAACAATTTGCGACACCGAAGGAATTACTTGTTGTGCCTACAAAAGAGCAGCGAGCTAAATCCCTGTCGATGAAAACATTATGGCAGATTAAAGGTTTTCCAATTGTTTTATTGATCGTGATATTGCTACAAGGGGCACATGCCTCGTATTACAGTTATGGCTATATCTATTTAGAGGATTTACAGGTTGACCCATTTTATATGGGGATGATTATTAATATTGCCGTGATTTGTGAAATCTTATATTTCATGAAGGCGGATACACTATTTACGAAATGGCGTTCTTCCTCGTTATTACTGTTAGCGGCAAGTGGGTCTTCCTTACGCTGGTTAGTTATTTATTTATTCCCAAATGTCTGGGTGTTTATTGGCTCTCAAACATTACATGCGTTATCTTTCGCGCTTGCACACTTTGCTTTTATCCGCTATTTAACGAAAAACTTGCCAAAGGAACAAATTCCGAATGCACAGGGACTCTATTCTGCATTAGCGATGGGGTTAAGTACCGCGATCCTGACGTTTTTAGGTGGCTATTTATACGAAATTTCGCCGGGACTATCTTTTGCAGCCATGCTGATTTGTACAGTTCCAGCAATCGGTATCTTGTTGCTTACTAGAAATACTTATAAATTTTAAAAGCAGGTGGGAAAGACAATTTGATATTATCCCCTTTAAGTAGACAATGTTAAAAAAACTACAGTACGCTGTAGATAACATTTTACTTAAAGGGGATTTTTGTATGCCAAGAAAAAATTGCACCTATTCGAATGAATTTAAATTACAAGTTGTTCAAGCTTATTTAGCAGGCGAAGGAAGTATGCAGGAGATTGCGACAATATACGAGATTCGAAATGTTTCACAAGTGAAAGCTTGGGTGAAGAAATTTAAAGAAGTTGGGTCCATTGAAGCTTTTAATCGGTTGCCTTCTGTCGGCTCAGGGGCAAAGGGTGTGAAGAATCCGTTAAAAGGGAAACGAATTCATTTTAAGAATATAGAAGAAGAGCGAGATTACTACAAAGCGCAGGTAGAATACTTAAAAAAGCAGTATCCAAATCTGTAAATGGAGGTGTACCGACGTATTCAGATCGGTATCAGATTATGAAATCGATGAAAGATCGTTATCCCATCACATGGTTGACAGAAATGGCGAAAGTTCAACGCTCAGGCTATTATAAATGGATAAAGAATGGGAAAATATCACGTCATAAACAAAATGATAAGGCGTTAAAACAACACATTTTAGAAATTCATCAAGCGCATAAACAATACGGCTATCCACGTGTGAAAATCGCTTTACGCGACCGTGGATTCATGGTGAACCATAAAAAAGTATATCGACTAATGTGCGAATTAGGCGTCCATTCCATCATCCGAAAGAAGTGTCGTGTGTGGAAAAATCGTGTTTCTCGTGTATTTAACAATGTCGTGGACCGTCAATTTTCAGAGCGTGCAGCGAACGAAGTATTCGTCACAGATATCACATTTTTACCGACGAAAAATGGATTTCTCTACTTATCTGCCGTGCAAGATTTATACAACAACGAAATCGTTGCTTGGAAAATCAGCAAACGAAATGATTTACAGCTTGTATTAGATACGTTAGATGAGTTGACGAGCAAACGAAATGTGTATCGAAGCATCCTTCATTCAGATCAAGGATTCCAGTACACATCCATTAAATATCATCAACACATCGAGCAACTTGGCATGATTGGCAGCCACTCCCGCAAAGGAAACTGTCACGATAATGCCTGCATTGAATCGTTCTTCTCACACTTTAAAAGCGAGTGTCTGTATCTCTTACATGAGGATTCAGATGAGGCAATTATACAGGCGGTTGAAGAATATATTTACTTTTATAACTACCAACGCTTCCAAAAACGGCTCAACCATCTGGCACCGATAGAATATCGACACCAGATGGCTGTTTAGTCTTTTTTATAGCTGTCTACTTGACAGGGGTAAGTCCAATTTGTCTTCCTTCACCCGCTTTTCTATGTTTACCTAGGATAATAAGAGAAACCAGGATATTTGACAACTGGCCACTTTTCTTTTCTTAAAGCATGTAACAATTCTGCGCCAACACATAAATTGCTCTGAACAAGCTCAGTTGGGGTTAAAGCCATCCATTGGTTTAATGAGACATCTTGAAATTTATTACTTTTAAATATTTCGAGGAACCACAATGTTTCTGTCCCTGTGTTCTCGATATAATGACCATTTGCGAATGGCACATACCCTACATCACCTGCACGATAATCAAATGTTCTAGCATTACCGTTTGCTGCAAATACTGTCATTCGCCCTTTTCCGTTTAAATAATATTGCCATTCATCATTGTTCGGGTGCCAATGCATTTCTCGCATTGCCCCAGGTTCAACCTCAACAAGAGCGGCAGCTATATTTTGTGAGATAGGAAAGTTTGAGGAATCAACAATTCTTACACTACCTCCAGGTGTTTTCATAGGAGGTTGTGCAAGCAGTTGATGTTTGAAGGTTTGAGAGACTGTGCCATACGGTGATTGAACTTTTTGCGTTTCAATGGGTCCTGGGACTTTGTCTTGATAAATATAAACCTGTTCAGTGGGAATATGATTAAATGCGTGAATAGGCACGCCGAAATTTGATGAGAGCACATCTTTAGGTGTATGGGCAAACCAATCAGATAGAGAAAACGTATTGAGATCCGAGAAATTTCCATCGTCAAATACGAGTAGAAATTCACAGCCATCCTCGAGACCTTGAATGGAGTGAGGAATTCCCGGTGGAAAATACCATAAGTCACCAGGTCCTACATCAGCAATAAAGTTGTGGCCATTTTGATTTACTGCTGTTATTCGGGCGTGACCAACTAGCATATAAGACCACTCTGCTTGTTGATGCCAATGAAGTTCTCGTATTCCACCAGGTGTCAAACTCATATTGACTCCTGCCAATGTAGTGGCGATAGGAAGTTCACGAACAGTAATTTCTCGTGACCATCCCCCCTTATTTAATGTCATATTGGTATCGGAAAATGAAAATCTAAGATTAGGAATAAGTCCTGCATCTGTTTTAGGAGGCACTAGCATATCAGGATTTTGCATATCCCTCATAATATCTCTTGGTCCTTTATCTATCCCCCCAGCTCCATCATCTCGAAAGGGCTGTGGAATATAATAGCCTTGTGGCATTTTCTCCAATTTGTCACCTCTTTTAATAAAATGAACAATCTGTTTTTAGAGCTAACACAGTCGTTGGACATTTAAGCATACTCATTTTACACTGTATGGAGTCCATACTTGAATTATTCTTTCTACAAAGTGCAGACACCTGTCATCGATTGCCCCCACATGCCTTTCATGAAAAGTGCCATTAGACATTAAACGCGACTAATCCATAGAAGAGCAATATAGTCGAGTTTGAAAGGCCTATATGCATTTGTAGTTTCTGTTTTTTTGAAGTTTCACCTGTTCTAGTCCCACAGCAATTAATTTAAGTTTATAAATTTCACAGAAAAAAGCTGTTTGACATATTGATCACGCCAATGTGTCAAACAGCTAATTATAAACATGGGATATTCTTGTCTTTATTAATTTTCTATGGAGCGAAGCTCTAGCAAATATGCCCACAACAAGGTGCTATCAAGGTTATTCCTCAAATCATTTTTCTTGATTGTATTTTTTATGCGCTTCAACTACGTATTCATGTAATATTTGTAAGCCAGCCTTTAATGCTTCATTGGTTGCATAGGCATACGATAAGCGAATATGATGGCTATCTTGTGCATCGTAGATATAACCAGGATTTATGAGGATTAGTCGATGCAATAGCCTAGTAAATAACTCTTTATCAACAATAGGTGCATGAAACTTTAGCCAAATATAAAAGCCTCCTTTTGGCTTAGCCCATTCAGCCATATCACAGAATTTTTCAGTCAAAATAGCCTCTACTAAATCAGCTCTTTGTTGTAATTGTTGGCGTAAGTTTATAATATGCTTTTCATATTTTCCAGATTGTAGCCAGTGCCGTACAATTTCCTGCGAGATTGCACTTGAACCATAATCTGTCTGCATTTTGATATCCGCTAACCGTTCGATGACGGTTGTTGGTCCTATTAACCAGCCAATACGTAGTCCAGGGCTTAGTGTTTTCGATACACTGCCAATGTAAAGTACTTGCCCACTATCATCCATTGATTTTATAGGGGGCGTTCCCTCATTGAAGAGTAATTCATGATACACGTCATCTTCAATAATGGGAATACGAGACTGTTTACATGCTTCATAAAGCTGTTTTTTTTCTTGTGTCGTCCAAACACCACCCGTTGGATTATTTAACGTAGGCACTACATAAAAAACAGCTTGTCTTTTTCTCTTCTTCTGCGCCAATGTTTGCGCAAGCTGTTCATCACGATGGATTGTTATCATTTGCATACCAACAGATTGAAACGGATGGACGGAATTTAAATAAGATGTTTTTTCCTGAAAAACGATTGAACCCTGTTCAAGCAGGCCAACTGCAATGAGCTGCAATGCTTGAAGAGCACCTGAAACAATACAAACATTTTCTGGTTGTGCATGTATTCCTCTTTTTTTCACATAGTCACAAATCGCTTCTCGAAGTCTGTAGTTGCCTTGGGGAGATGAATAACCCAAAGTTTTAGGCTGTAAGGAAAGCTCCGTTAAGGATGCTTCAATTTCAGCAGTTGGCAATAAACTTGGTGCTAACTCCCCAGTGCCTAAACGTATGATATCATCACGCTGTTCGTATTCATTGATTAATTGAATGGTATGATAATTTGGCTTATGAAGACTTGTATCAATATAAGTTTGCCAACTTGGTTGGGTTTGTGTAATCAATGCATGCCAAGAATTATACGAGACATAAATACCTGCGCCCACCTGTGCTTCCAGTATTCCAGCTGCCTTTAACTCCTCTAATGCTTGCTGAACTGTACTTCGATTGACGGCAAATTGCATGGCTAGCTGCCGCTGTGTCGGTAGCTTTGTGCCAGCAACCCAATCGCCCCTCTCAATACGTTCTGTAATCCATGTCACAATTTGTTGCTGTAATGTTAACGCTCCCTGTCTTGTGGGTCGCCAGCTCATTTCCTCACCTCTCAGATTGGTTGGGTAAAAAACCAACCAATTGGTCGTTTTCTTTTAGTTATAACACAACTAAAATGAAGAATGAAAGGAGAGATTATCTTTGGAACCATTTATACACGGCATTATTTTAGCATTTGGGCTTATTTTGCCACTAGGTGTACAAAACGTATTTGTTTTTTCACAAGGTGCTACACAGCAGCGCTTTATACGAGCTCTGCCCGCAGGCATCACCGCGGCTCTTTGCGATACATTACTTATTTTACTTGCTGTTTTTGGCTTATCCGTTATTGTGTTGCAATTTGAGTGGCTACGTATGGCCTTAATGACTGTCGGTATCATTTTTTTATTGTATATGGGCTATGCCATTTGGCAATCCAATCCAACAAAAACTAAAGACAGCGAAGCACTGCCAGTCAAAAAACAAATATTATTTGCCCTCTCTGTGTCCCTTTTAAATCCACACGCTATTTTGGACACGATCGGCGTTATTGGAACAAGTGCATTAAAATACAGTGGCACAGAGCAAATCCTGTTCACTGCTGCGTGCATTATACTTTCCTGGATGTGGCTTTTTGGCCTCACAATTGCTGGTGCATCCATAAAAAAACTCGACAGCTCTGGGAACCTTATGAATATCTTCAATAAATGCTCAGCGGTTTTTATCTGGGCTACTGCCATCTATTTATTGAGTGATTTACTGTAAATTGAATGATGATACATAAAGGATTTATTCTATCAAAAAGCTGGAAGTTGCGTGCCTATACTCGCATTGTTTTGGAGACTCGAGTGCTCAGGTCTTGACCTGAGCGTTTCTTCAGGAGACCCGAGCGCAAGCAGGCCTTTCCTGAGCATTCGTGCTTCCACTCGTTACAGCATGAAATAAATTGTAACTTTTTCGTTAAATACTTCCGTTTGAATAAATTTATCTCCTGTCCTGTTTTCGCCAAATTTTATGTCATTAAGTAATACGTTTGCTTTAAGTAATGTCTCGTGTTGTTGTATAATTTCAGCTGTTTTAGCATCTGTTGAGATGGAAATGGCTATATATTGTTCAACAGGTAATGCCCATTTTTTTCGAGTATCTTGAATGGAGCGGATTAATTCCCTTATCTGCCCTTCTTGCAATAAATCCTCTGTTAAGTGTGTGTTGAGAAGCACACGACATGATGTATCTTCTGCTAAAATATAGTGTTCTTTTACCATTGATTCGTTTACTACATGCACTGGTAATAATGTGATTTCGAGCCCTTCGATGTTCAGCGTTACTGCACCATCGCGTTGTAATGACTTTTTCTCGTCAGCGTTTAGATTCAAGACGTAATCTTTTACTTTATTGACATGCTGCCCAAAGGCTACACCTGCCGTTTTGAAATTTAGTTTGTAGTGGATTGTTTCATACGCTGAAAAATCATTTGTCCAAATACATTGTTTTATATTTAATTCATCTTTGATGATGGCTGTATATTGCGCATACCTATCCAAGTCATTGGCCACGGAAACAATAATTTCTCGCAATGGCTGCTTCACTTTTATAGCTTGACTATTACGTAGACTTCTACCGAGTTCCACGATTGATAAAACATGTTCCATTTCTTTTTCAAGCTGAAGGTTAAGCAGTGCTGTATTACATGGCGGATAGTTTTGTAAATGTACACTTTTACCACATAATCGCTTATATAAATCCTCTGCAATAAAGGGTGTAAATGGCGCTAATAGTTGACTAATAGTCGTTAGCAATTCGTACAGCGTACTATACGCTCCTCGTTTATCATCTGATAATCCGTTTGCCCAAAATCGTGCACGTGAACGACGGATATACCAATTGCTTAGTTCTTCGACAAGTTTGCCAATTTCACGTGTCGCTTGCGTAAATTGGTAGTCGTCCATGTTTGTTGTGACAAGCTGAATTGTGTGATGTAAGCGAGACAATATCCAATCATCCAGTTTTGTGCGTGTACCTGTATTTGCTGAGTCGTATTGGAAACCATCGATTTCGGCATACAGCTGATAGAATTTAAATGTATTATCGAGTGTATCCACAAGTTTTGATTTTGCGTCCATGACTATTTTCTTTGAAAAGCGCTTAGGATTCCACGCAGAGCTATCAACTAAAAATGACCATCTTAAAGCATCTGCTCCGTATTGTTCGATGAGTTCAACTGGTTCTAAAGCATTACCTTTACTTTTCGACATTTTCTGTCCATGCTCATCTAATACATGCCCTAATGACAGTACATTTTTATAAGGTGCCTTTCCTGTAAATAATGTTGAGACAGCTAATAAACTATAGAAAAATCCTCGTGTTTGGTCGATGCCTTCGATGACCACATCTGCTGGGAATTGATTTTTATGTGTTTGCTGATTACTAAATGGGTAATGATGTTGTGCAAATGGCATCGAACCACTATCAAACCAGACATCGATAACCTCTGGTGTACGTTCCATATCACCTTTGCATTTTGGGCAAGTACAGACAACGTCATCAATATATGGTTTATGCAATTCCATTTTGTCATCAAGAGTTCCCTTTGCTAAGACACTTAACGCAGCTATACTATTGGGTGCTTCTTCATGACCACAATCCTGACAAATCCATACATTTAGCGGAGTACCCCAATAGCGATTGCGGCTAATATTCCAATCCACTAAGTTTTCTAGGAAATTGCCAAATCGACCGTGTTTAATGTGCTCTGGATACCAGGTTACTTGCTCATTATTTGCTAGCAATTGATTTTTCAATGTCGACATATTGATAAACCAGCTATCAGTTGCATAGTAAAGCAATGGTGAATCACAACGCCAACAATGTGGGTAGCTATGCTCATATTTTTCTTTGTCAAACAATAACCCTTTTTCTGCCAGCATTTTAATAATAGCGACATCACAGTCTTTCACAAATTTCCCTGAAAGTTCTGGTACTTCTTGTGTATAACACCCTTTTAAATCTACAACGTTGACAAATGACAAATCATTGTGTTGAACAGTTTTATAATCCTCTTCTCCGTATGCAGGTGCAATATGCACAATCCCCGTACCACTTTGCTCTGTTACGTAATCTGCTAATACAACAACATGCCCCTTTGCGACTGCTACATAGGAAAAGGGTGAGATATACGAAGTTTCTTCAAATTCATGACCATCATGCTCACTTAACACCTCAAATGGTTCAGGCAATACTTTTTCAACAAGCGATTTAGCGAGTATATAAATTTTATCGTGTTTCTTTACACGCACATATTTTAAATGAGGGTTTAATGCCAATGCGACATTTGCTGGTAGTGTCCAAGGTGTCGTAGTCCATCCAAGAAAATACTCATCGCGATCTTTTCGCTTAAACATCGCTGTGACAGATAAATCTTTAACATCCTTATAGCCTTGGGCGACTTCATGGGAACTTAACGATGTTTGGCAACTCGGACAATACGGGGAAACACGATGCCCTTTATATAAAAGCTTGTTTTGGTGCACATGACTCAAAATATGCCAGACCGATTCAATATAATCGTTACTTAACGTTAAGTACGGATCCTCCATATTAATCCAATACCCTAGTTGTTCTGTAAAGGATCGCCATTTCTTTTCGTAAGTAAAGACGCTCCCTTTACATTCTTGAATAAATCGTTCAATGCCATAGTTCTCAATTTCTTGCTTACCGGAAATCCCAAGCTTTTTTTCGACACCTAATTCTACCGGTAAACCGTGTGTATCCCATCCGGCTTTTCGTTCAACAAGATAGCCTTGCATCGTTTTATAACGAGCCACGACATCTTTTATGGTTCTTCCAAATGCGTGACCTACGTGTGGTAAGCCATTTGCTGTTGGTGGTCCTTCATAAAACACAAAGGGTTTACTGTCTGAACGATTATCTACAGACGCTTGAAACGTTCTTTCTTGTTCCCACATTTTACGAATTCTTGCTTCTCTCTCTACAGTTGTTTCTTTCTTTTCTTCGACTTGCATGTAATTCCCTCCTATACTATTGTATAAAAGGCATACAAAAAACCCCGTCCCAAGTAAGGGACGGGGTTAACCGCGAATACCACCCTAATTCTATTGAAAAACGCTCAATAGCACTCAGCAACGTACAATCATACGTGTTCTTTTTAACGGTAGACACCCGAATTAGCCTACTAAAGTTCAGCTAATCTTCTCAGAGAGGATTTTCATGAAACATTTGCACACCGACTTCCACCAATCTGTCGGCTCTCTGTAGAACAAAATGAAACACTACTCTTTCTCATCAACGAATTTGTATGCTTTTATTGTGGTTCATCGTAACAAACTAGCATGTAATTGTCAACAATTTCAAAATAATAATTTTGTAAGGTATTTACAATTTGTATAATAACCTTTTCGATCCAAGCGTGCATCAATTACTCAATAATTTCAATTTCATCTAAATTTGCAGCAAAGTCATAGCCTTGTGAAATTGTGTCATCTTTCATAGTATATGTGATATTCACCTGCTTGCCGACAGCAATTTTATCTTTTACACCATGAAGTGGAAACCATACACCATTTTGTTTTTTTTCAATAATTTCTGTATAGGGTAAGTGACTTATCTTTTCTTCTAATGCTCCTGAAACAACTAAGAAACGATCTCCCTCCACTGCAACGATTTGGCCGAATTTATACTGTTTATTGAATGACCTCGCATCACTAGGATTACTTGACAATTGATATTTTTTCTCTAGATTTGAAATTTCCTCCTTATACTGAGAAGTAAAATAATCTATGGCGTCTTTCTTCACTGCGAAACGAGCATGAAGTTGAAATGATTCCTCATATTTTTTGAAATAATCTTTGAGCAATTCGTTATATGCAACTAATTTTATATTGTCTGGTTTCATGTATTCTTCGTAGAACTTTTCAGGAGTTATATTTATTCTTGAAAGGTCTTCAATAAATTTAGCATCCTTTGAAATACTTTCAAAGTGTTCTCTAGTTAATCTTTCTTGTTCATCTATGGCCGCTTGCCTTAGAACAATACCTTTGCTTAAAGCATAAGCATAATAAGCATCTATTTCTATCCTCGCTTGAAACGCACTATTTAGAGATTCTTCTATCCTTTCTTGAAACGCAGGATTTAGAGGTTCTTTAGTAGAGTCTACTCCTAATTTTAGACTCATAGATAATAGCTCTTCATCTAATATTTGGACATCATTTGATGAAAGTAAATTCTTTTCACTGTGTTGATTATAAACAAACACCCCAATACATACTGTTAAAATCATAGTGAGAATACTGTACTGCCGACGTCTAGAAGGTTTGGGCTTTTTACGTTGTTCAATGTGGTTTATTACATTCATCATCACCCGATTTTTACTATCTTTTAAATCTTTTAAAACCTCTACCCCATATTTACTCATGCAAAAGCACCTCCCACTCAATATGTTCTAGCTTTGGCTTTAGTAGTTCTCGTCCACGACGTAACCGTGTTTTCACTGTACTCTCAGGAATATTTAAAAGCTGAGCTATTTCAACGACAGGCATCTCCTCAAAATAAAAATAAATCAGAACCTCACGTTGTTTGAACTGCTCCCTGTCAAGTAGACAGTGGAAATAATAAAAATGCTTTACGCGGCTTGAGACCTGAATTCCAAGGGGCTCAAGCTGTTTAATTTTTCTTGATAGCGCTCTGAATTATAAAACGAAATGTATCCTAAAATTGCTTTTTTTAGCGCTTCATATGTATCATATTTATTTAAATAGTATTTTTCGCATTTGAGCGTACCCCAAAAAGCCTCGATTGGTCCGTTATCGATACAACGTCCCACTCTAGACATACTATGTACCATCTCGGCATCATCTATCATACGTTTGAAAAGTTTTGAAGTATATTGATAACCACGATCGCTATGAATAAGTGGATGCTCATCCTCTTTTAATTTTTGTATGGCTAGTGTCATCGTTTGAAAAACAAGTTTATTGTTATTCGAGTGCCCTAATACATAACTCACAATCGAATTATCGTATAAATCAATAATGGCGCTTAAATAAGCCTTTTTACCATTCTCATATTTAAATTCCGTGACATCTGTACACCATTTTTGATTCGGTTTATCTGCTTTGAACTTGCGACTGAGTATGTTTTCTGCTACATAATCTGGATTCGATTTACGATATTTTTTTCGTTTTCGACGAATCACCGATTTTAATCGACACATTTTCATCAAACGATAAATACGTTTTTTATTTACCTTCGGTAAATCTACTTTTTCACGATGACGATTGATTGTAAGTGTGATGCGACGATAT
This sequence comes from Lysinibacillus parviboronicapiens, assembly GCF_003049605.2. Classification (NCBI taxonomy): domain Bacteria; kingdom Bacillati; phylum Bacillota; class Bacilli; order Caryophanales; family Bacillaceae; genus Lysinibacillus; species Lysinibacillus parviboronicapiens. The sequence continues at coordinate 2,432,390 of NZ_CP073713.1, read as the reverse complement.
CCATAAATCCCATCTACTTGTGTATAAAGGTACTGAATTGATTCTAGAAGCTGTTCATTCTCGATTTCTCGTGCTGATGACTGACGGTTCAACCACTTATAATAAGCAGCACGTGTAACATCGGCAATTTCACATAATAAAATGATTGGCAGTGCTTCCTTCGCTGCTAATTCTTGAATGGCAATATAACGGCTATGTATACGGCTTTTACTTAACGACGCCTCCTTTCGATTTCCTCTAACTTTTTTAAGAAGAGATTTTCTGCACGTAATCGTTCATTTTCACGTTCCATACGCTGGATTTCTAAACGAAACTTGTCTTCAGTGCTTAACTCTTCTTCTAACTTTGTACGCCCACGGCGATCATGCAAGCCTAATTCCCCGTATTTTTCGAATTTTTTTACCCATTGATATACTTGTTGGTAAGAAACCGCATATTGTTCAGCTGTTACTTGATAATTCTTATCGTTGGCAATACAAACTTGTGCTATTTCAATGCGCTCTTGTACTGTTGTTTTTCTACCTTTAGTCATAGTTTGGCTCATTCCTTTACCCGAATCTTTTAATTCACTATGACTAGTATACTTTTTTATCCAATTCCTTAAAACCGATCTACTAGAAAGTCTATACTTTCTTACAACCTCTCTTAATGAAAATTCGCCTGAAAGATAGTCTCGGACAGCCGCTAATTTTAATTCCTTAGCATAACGATTCTGCTGGTTTAATCGTTCAAGACCCTCTTCTCCAAAATAACGATAATCATTTTGCCAATCTTTAATCGTATCACGATGCACTTTATATAATTCGGCAACTTCATTAAGAGTAAATTGGCCAGTATGATAAAATTTTAAAATCTCTAATTTTTCTTCTTTTGAAAAACTACACGTTCTCATAAAAAAATCTCCCCATTTGATAAACAGATTTTATTTTTTAATCTGTCTACTTAATGGGGAGCATACCAGTTTTAATGGAAGTGCTAAGATGGCGTTTTCGATAATAGTTTGTTCATCCTGTTGGACAAGCATATCCCTTCTTATAACAGCTTGTTTGGCAAAAATCTTTTGTTGAACTTGTATTTTACGGTAAGTCCAACTACGTAAGTAATCCTTACTTTTGTTAATCACAAGCTTTGATAAATAGGCCTTTAACTCTCCTCGTTCCTCATAGTTTTGCTGATTGTCGTAGAATTTTATAAATACATCTTGAACGATATCTTCTGTTCCTTGTAAATCCTTTACGTAATAAAAGGCAAGTCGGATCAGTCTTTCTGTATGTTGCGCCATTACTTCTTCCAGTTCATTCATTGCAAGCAACTTCTCTCCCCCTATCTGCCCTATAAACGATGCTCACGATGTGAAGGTTTGCTTTTTCTGTCATTTATTCAAAATTTTTATCAGAAAAAGGCGCAATAACCGTTTTTTCTGCTGAAGACAGCACAATATTCGTGGAAGGCGTTCCATAAGGCATCGCTTCATCGATAAATCGCTCCAAAGTTTCCACAGAGTAGGTCGCAATTTTTACTATATAACTAATTTCACCCGCTACCCGATAACATTCAAGGACATCAGGATGTGCATTACAAAAATTAGAAAGACTTTTACAATCAATGGATTTAAATAAAATAATGGCTTGTATAGTACGATTCATTTTTTTTAAATTAACCTTAGCATTATAGCCCTCAATAGCCCCCTGCTCCTCTAGCTTTTTGACGCGTTCAATAACGGCAGGAGATGATAAATGAACCTTTGCGGCCAACTCCTTCATTGAGATTTTCGCATTTTGTTGCAATTGCTTTAATATTTCTGTATCGATTCGGTCCATTTGTATCCACCTTTTTTTATAAACTGTATTTCGAAAATTTCCTTTGATAATAAAGTAAATCCTCTAAATAACAGTATACAACTTCTGTCTTTGTACAGCTTCCTTTACTACAATTATTTATATAAAGGAGGCAAAATCACATGACAAAAATATTATTACTATTAGCAAATGGCTTTGAGGCTGTGGAGGCCAGTGTTTTTACCGATGTACTAGGTTGGAATAAATGGGAGGGAGATGGTACAACAGAGGTTGTGACAGTAGGATTGCATAACCAATTACAATGTACATGGAACTTTAACGTAGCCCCTGAGAAATTGCTTCACGAAATTACATTAGAAGATTTCGATGCACTAGCGATTCCTGGTGGTTTTGAGGAAGCAGGATTTTATGACGATGGTTTTAGTGAGGAATTTCAGGCAATTGTCCGCCATTTCGATGAACAGAAAAAACCAATCGCTACGATTTGTGTGGCTTCCCTTATTTTAGGACACAGTGGGATTTTACATAATCGTCAAGCAACCACCTATAATCATCCAACAAGTAAACGATTAGCACAACTGCAATCCTACGGAGCAATCATTGTTAATGAGCGTATTGTGCAAACGGAGCATATCATTACATCGTCTAATCCTGGCACAGCTTTTGACGTCGCTTTCACGTTACTCACAATGCTGACATCCGAGGGAAATACATTGAAAGTAAAAGATTTAATGGGTTTTAAATAATTAATTGAAATGAAGCTGCCTCAATGTAATCGTTTGAGACAGCTTCGTTATGTTAATGATGTTTTATGAGTAATTCATGTAAGTTCGAGCCAAGTTTCTTATTGCGCGCGACCAATGAAATTGTTCTCATTTTTCCAAAATTCTCAATTGGTACAGCACATAGCTGGAGATGGCCGATATTCTTAGCCATTAACTCTGGTACGATGGTAATTCCCATTCCAGCAGTAACTGCGCCATAGATAAAATCGCCAAAATTCACCTCACTCACTATGTTCGGCTGATAACCTAATGCTTGTATTTGTGCAACGATATCCTTTCTTGTATCACAAGGGGCTTGGTGAACAATGAGTGGTTCCTCAGCCAGTTCTGAAAAATCAACGATTTGTCTTGAGTTGAATCGATGATTTAAAGGAAACACCACATAGTAGGCCTCCGTAAACAAATCGTAACTCCATATAGCTTCTCCAATATAGTTCGCATCCACAAATACTGCATCCAGCCTTCCCTTTTGTAATGATTGCAACAGCTCACTGGATGTATTTTGGATCATAAGTGTCATAGGGTTATCCATTTGGTTTATCTTTTGAGGTAAATAGTAAGTTGCTAAGCTAGGTAGGCTGCCTATCGCAATAGGGTTGCTTTGACTAAATTGCTGTAATTCCTCACGAATGGCAACTAATTCAGCTATAACTGGCGTAATGCGCGTATAGAAACGTTCACCAGCTGCTGTTAATTCAATCCCCATCGATGACCTATGAAATAATTCAATCCCAAGATTATTCTCTAAATTTTGTATATGTTTGCTCAGTGCTGGTTGTGAAAGATTGTTGACTTGAGCAGCTTTAGAAAAACTTTTTTGATTAGCGGCTTCAATAAAACTACGTAACCACTCTACATGCATAAAATTCACTCCATACCCTATAACGTTTTGTTATATCCTTATAAAATAATGATTGTTCCATATTCAATAGTTTTTGGTAACCTATTAAACATGCAAGGTGTTTCGATTATAACATATTGTTATAACTAATCTTCTAGTGCAAGGATTATTGGTAGCAAGTATTAATCGACAAATATTTAGCACCTGAAAGTTTAGGAGGTTTATGTATGAAAAATGTTTTATTATTATCATTTGGCATGTTTGCTTTGGGCTTTGATGCTTATGTTATTGCTGGTCTCATTCCAGGCATTAGTGAAACCTATCACAAAAATTTATCACAAGTAGGACAAGCTGTTAGCATTTTTACGTTTTTTTACGCCATATCTGCACCTATATTTTCTTCTTTGGTTGTTGGTCAACCTATTAAAAAAATCTTAATATGGTCTATGCTAGTCTTTACCGTAGCCAATAGTATGACAGCTTTAGCTCCGACATTTTCAATTCTTCTGTTATCGAGAGCAATTGCTGGCATTGGGGCTGGTTTGTTTTCACCATTAGCGGTGGCTGCATCTACAAAGCTCGTTTGTTCTGAAAAGAAAGGGAGAGCTCTAGGGTTGACAATAGGGGGAATGAGTATGGGAACAGTGCTTGGCGTTCCTTTAGGTATTTATATTTCTGAGTTCTATCATTGGACATCAACAATTTGGCTTTTAGTTCTCATTGGTTTAATGACTGTTATTTGTATGTATATATTTCTCCCAAATTTCCCAACTTCTCCTCCTCCAGCACTCAGTGAACGATTAAAGATGTTCCTCGATAAAAGAGTAACCGTTACTGTGTGTATAACATTTTTTGCTAGTATGGCTAGCTTAGGCTTGTACACATATCTATCTCCGTTACTAAAGGAAATTGCAATCTCTAATAATTTAACACCCTATCTTTGGGCATGGGGTTGCGGTGGCATGGTTGGAAGTTTAATGATTGGTTACTTAATCGACTTTATTAAAAAGCCAAAAGCGCTAGTTACGATTATTTTACTTATGTTAACGCTATCAATTATTTGTATACCACTCATGATTAACTTAACCACTTTAAAGTATGTGCCATTCTTTGTTTGGGGAGCGATGGGCTGGGCATGTCAAGCACCACAACAACATATTTTACTATCTTATCAGCCAAGTAATGGGCGTTCAGCGGTGGCATTAAACAGTTCTGTTAATTATTTAGGTAGTGCCATAGGTGCAAGCTTAGGTGGGATTGTATTATCTTTACAGCTGGGCACAATCACATTGATTTATTTTGCCGTTATTTCTATGCTATTCTCTCTATGTTTGCAATTTTATAGCATGAGAAACAAATTTAATGTAACAGAGTTCAGTAAAATATAAAAAATCAATGTCCGCAGTAATCGGTTCAGATTGACGAACAAAAGGTATTCGGAATGGTCAACATGCGAATACCTTTTGAAATTTTATCAGAAACAATAGCCCTATTAACGACAGTAGTACGCTATGAGTAACTATGTTCTGCCAATTTTGGACTTTGCCATGTCCAATTAGCTAGCTTCTTCTTCAAATTCTTGCTTGCAAAAGTAAGCATCCGCAAATACACGTTTCAATGATGCATAGAATTGTTTCATGTCGTAAATGATTGGCTTCTTCCTCATGATGGCCTAAATAGGACGCTCCATGATTTTCCGATGATTCTTACTTGTCGTACATGAAGCCACTAACGGACAACTTGCGCATTGAAGTGAATTGGATAGGATATACTCGTTGATTGGCATCCGCCTTTCGCTACAGAGCAAAGCTTCCTGCGGAAATAGTATGAGCGGAAGGCCCTGCAGTAGCGAAGCGATGAGGAGACTGAAGCCATGCCCGCGAAAAGCGATCGCTAAAGTGGAAATCAACGGTTCACACAGAAACTTCTATATCAAAAGAAAAAAGACTGTAGGCAAAACTCAAATTTCTTTGAGTTTGTCTACAGTCTGAACCGATCTCCTAAGAGATTGGTTTTTTACTTTAATATTGATTATTCAGCAGCTTTCGCGCGAAGAACCATTTGTAGGATACCACCGTGACGGTAGTAGTCTACTTCTACTTCTGAGTCGAAACGAGCTAAAGCTTGGAAAGTTTTAACTGTGCCGTCTTCAGATTTAGCAGTAACTGTTAAGATATCACGAGGTTTTACATTATCAGTAATGTTTACAGAGATTTCTTCTTTACCAGTTAAACCTAGAGAATCAGCAGATTCACCGTTTAAGTATTGTAAAGGAAGAACACCCATCATTACTAGGTTAGAACGGTGGATACGCTCGTAAGATTGTGCGATAACAGTTTTCACGCCTAGTAGGAATGTACCTTTCGCAGCCCAGTCACGAGAAGAACCCATACCGTAGTCGTTACCAGCAAGTACTACTAAGCCAGTACCTTGCTCTTGGTATTTCATACATGCGTCATAGATGTACTCTACTTCACCTGTTGGCCAGTAAGTAGTGAAACCACCTTCTGTACCAGGAGCTACTTGGTTACGGATACGGATGTTTGCAAATGTACCACGCATCATTACTTCGTGGTTACCACGACGAGAACCATATGAGTTGAAGTCACGGATTGCAACACCGTTTTCGATTAAATATTTACCTGCAGGTGTATCTTTACCGATTGCACCAGCTGGAGAAATATGGTCAGTTGTAATTGAGTCACCAAACTTCGCCATGATACGTAGGTCATTTAAGCCTTTGATAGCTTCTGGCTCTTTCGCAAGACCTTGGAAGAATGGTGGGTTTTGGATGTAAGTTGATTTGTCATCAAATGTGTAAAGAGACTCAGTTGATGTTTCAATTGCATTCCAAGCTTCGTTTGCTGTGAATACAGTTTCGTATTCTTTTTGGAATAATTCACGGTTAACGACAGTACCTAATACAGCGTTAACTTCTTCAGTTGAAGGCCAGATATCAGCGAAGAATACTTCATTGCCATCTTTGTCTTTACCGAATGAATCTTTTTGTAGGTCGATATCCACAGTACCAGCAAGTGCATAAGCAACAACAAGTGGTGGTGAAGCTAAGTAGTTAGCTTTTACAAGTGGGTGTACACGGCCTTCGAAGTTACGGTTACCAGAAAGTACTGAAGTTACGAATAAGTCATTGTCTTTAATAGCGTCTTCGATTTCAGGAAGTAATGGACCTGAGTTACCGATACATGTTGTACAACCATAACCTACAGTGTTGAAGCCGATTTGGTCAAGGTAAGTTTGTAAACCTGAATCTTCTAGGTAACCAGTTACTACTTTTGAACCTGGTGCTAAAGAAGTTTTTACCCATTTAGGTACAGTTAGACCTTTTTCTACAGCTTTTTTCGCAACTAAACCAGCAGCGATTAACACGTATGGGTTAGATGTATTTGTACAAGAAGTGATAGCAGCGATTGCTACAGCACCTGTTGGAATTTCTACATCACCTTCAGCAAATTTAGCTACAGAAGTTTTTGCGAACTCGTCTTCTGTTAAACCGAAACCTTGCGTACCTTGTGGAGCCACTACTGCTTCTTTGTAACGAGAACGCATTTCAGAAAGTGGAATTAAGTCTTGTGGACGTTTAGGACCAGAAAGGTTTGGTTCGATTTCAGCTAAGTTTACTTCTAAAACGTCTGTGTAAACTGGCTCTAATGATGGATCAAAGAACATGTGGTTAGCTTTTAAGTAAGCTTCTACAACCGCGATGTGCTCTTCTTCACGACCAGTTAAACGCATGTAGTTAAGTGACTCTTCATCAATTGCGAAGAAACCACATGTAGCACCGTATTCAGGCGCCATGTTTGAGATTGTAGCACGGTCAGCTAGTGGTAATTTAGATACGCCAGGTCCGAAGAACTCTACGAATTTACCAACTACGCCACGTTGACGTAATACTTGAGTTACTTTTAATGCTAAGTCAGTAGCAGTTGTTCCGTTTGGAAGATCGCCTACTAATTTAACACCGATAACTTCAGGAATTGGGAAGTAAGATGGTTGGCCAAGCATACCTGCTTCAGCTTCGATACCACCAACGCCCCATCCAAGAACGCCAAGTCCGTTGATCATTGTTGTATGTGAGTCAGTACCTACTACTGAGTCTGGGAATGTTTCGAATGTGCCATCAGCATTTTCGTTTACGTGTACAACTGGAGCTAAGTACTCTAAGTTTACTTGGTGAACGATACCAGTTGCTGGTGGTACAGCACGGAAGTTATCATAAGCAGTTTGAGCCCATTTTAAGAAGTTATAACGCTCAGCGTTACGTTCGAATTCTAGGTCCATATTCGCTTGTAATGCAGATGCGTTACCATATTTGTCAACTTGTACTGAGTGGTCAATTACAAGGTCAACTGGAATAGCAGGGTTGATTTTGCTAGCGTCTCCGCCCATTTCTTTCATTGCTGAACGAAGTGAAGCAAGGTCAACTACTACTGGTACACCAGTAAAGTCTTGTAATACAACGCGTGATGGTTTGAATGGTACTTCTGCTTCTGGATCAGCGCCATTACCCCATTTTGCTAATTCGTTTACGTGTTCTTCTTTGATAACATATGCATCATATTGACGTAAAACAGATTCTAATAATACTTTGATTGAGTAAGGAAGGTTTGAAACTTTTGCAACGCCAGCTTTTTCAATCGCAGCTAAGTCAAAATAGTTATAAGTTTTACCATTAACTTCGAATGATGCGCGGCTGTTGTGTAAATTACCTTGTGCCATTTGCGGATCCCCCTAAATATCTTTTTGAAAAGGCCTATGTAAAGCATCTTTTCTCCAATACCCATGATAACTCATTTTTATTCATAAGTAAATTACATTAATATTATCTTTTTCAATAAGAAATTCTTATCACCCTACATTCAAATCCAATATGCTTTAATTTTAAGAAGCCCATAAAACAAAGGATGTGCAAAAAACAACCCATCTACACCTATGTATTTATTTTTAAGGTGAGTAAGATGGTTGTTTTATAAAAGTGTGGTCTTCTTCCTTTAATTATTGAAGGTAAATGCTAAAAACAAGCCGCTCAAAGTTTATGCTATATAATAGTAGCATATATTCAGCATCGTGGTTGAAGGCAGTTTAAAGAACTTCATTAAGAAAGTTACGTGTATTGAACACAAGGCGGGAAAAAATCTTCTTACATCTTTTAGAGTTTTTTCTTAATAAATTTTTAAAAAGTGAATAAAAACACTAACATAATGGAGAATTAATCTGCTACACCCAAACAGACTGGTTGGTATGTAAGGAGGAATACATGTAATATGGATACAAAATTATTAATGATTTAAACTGCTACCACCCTCTTTCAGCAAAAAGGCTATAAAAGTGTGGGGCTCAGTGAAATCTTAAAAGCTTGTAACGTAACAAAAGGTGCACTCTACCATCATTTCCCAAACGGTAAAGAGGAACTATTAATTACTTGTTTACATGTCTTAAACGAAAAAATCACGATGGATATCGTTATCTATTTTTAGTGGGCATCTATCCACTAAAGAAGCAACACAAGCGGTGATTAATAAGCTAATTCACAACTTAGAATCAGAAGGAACCATTACCGGCTATACATTTAGCAGTATTGTCAGTGAGATGGCCACAGTGAGTGAACCAGTTCGCGAAGCTTGTAGTGCATTATATGAATATATTCAACAAATTTATTATTTGAAACTTGAAAATGAAGGCTTTTCGCAGGAATCAGCTTCCGCCATCGCCTTGTTGATGACAGCTTCGATTGAAGGTGCGATGATGCTTTGTTTAACGCAAAAATCTTCGCAGCCTTTAAAAACAATCGGCACACTATTACCCAGTATATTAAAGACGGTTTAAATAAGGTGACAACGAAATGAACTTAAAGCAAAAAATTATTTCAAGAAATCGTCTGTCTCCTTGCGGAATGTTGATAACAATAATTAGATTGGCTAAGATTTAGTTGTGCTGGTCATCGGCATGCTGTATTTTTGACTATTGCCAACTTAGGAATCAACCATGGAATATTTATGCAAAAGAAATATTTCTAAGACAAAAATGCAGGAGGAATTTTAATAATCCTCCTGCATTTCGCTACTATTTACTAGCGTTTAATGTGTTATTCGTTACAAGTGACTTTAAAATCACACTTAATTCTTGAATATGGTCAGTCGTCGTAGTCATCCTTTCAAGCATCTTATTTTCATCCTCTACAGAATGTAAAATCGCTCCAGTTGAGGATGCATTTTGCTCAGTTATCTGATTCAACTTTTCAATCTGTTCTTCTATATGTTCAAACTGCTTTATAGCACTGCTTAGTTCATTCATGCCTCTTGTTAAATCCATATTCGTAAGTGTAAAGGAGTTTTTTAATGTAGTGAAGAAACTACTAATATCTTGTAACAGAGTTTCACCTTGTTGTAATGCTCTTTCCCCATCTTCAGAACGTTGATGTGCTTCTGTTGATTTTTCAAACAATGTACGTGTTACATGCGTAATATTCACTGTAATTGTAGCACTTTCCTCAGCCAATTTCCGCACCTCGTCCGCAACAATGGCAAATCCTTTGCCATGTTCACCAGCTCTCGCCGCTTCAATCGCCGCATTTAGAGCCAATAAATTAGTTTGTTCAGCAATATGCTGTATACCCTTCAATAGCGTATCGACAGTTTGCAAGCTGCTTTGTAGCTCATTCACCGTTTCCGCAGTGGAATTCATAGCCTGACTCATTACACTTATTTGACCCATGGCTTGCTGCATTTTTTCCCAGCCTTCCACAACCTCCTGCTGTAAATCACTCGATTTTGATACGGTTTCCTTAGAAATCGAGAATGTTTCATTGACAAAATGCACGGATTCTTTCATCGTCCCATGGATCATTTGCAAACTTGATGCCTCTTGCTGAATACTTGCAGATATATCTTCGGTAGCTAAAAGAATCTCCTTACTTGAACCCGAAATTCGATGCATCGTATGTTGAAATTGCGTGACATGCTCATCCAGTGTATGACTACTCTTCTCGATTTCATTAAAAGTTGTCTGTAGCTGATTCAAGGAGCTCCTTACTTCATTTTGTTGTACAGCAGCATGTTCGATCAGTTCATTGCCCCACTTGGCAATTAAGTAAAAGGCGATAATCACCCCATTCATAATAGCTAGGAGCGTAATAAATACGATGATATCATCGAATGGCCCTAATAGTGATGCAGAATTAAGGATATACAAAATAACAAAACTAAAGTTTGTAAGGACACCAAAAAATACAATTAATTCTTTTTTAAAATACAACGCAATAATTGCTATGGTACAAAGTAAAATATAGTGCTTGTTCAATGAAAAGCTATCAAGTAAAAATAGTGTAAAAACAACACTTGAAGGTATCATGCCAAAAATAAAGCCCTTGACATAGGTTTTAATCGGTAAATAGTAATTGCATACAGCTAGCGCAATTACCATAAGTCCAATAAATAAGTAAGTAATACCTTTTGAAAGTATCATTGGCCCACAAATAAGAATAGCCAATATCGAAATGATAGCCAAATTGACGCGGTGAACTTTCCTTGTATCGTAGCGTATCTTATTCTCCATTTATTATCCCCCTAAAAAATGAATAGACATTCAGTTTATATTTCTATTATTATATAGTATAGTAGTTACTTTTTGTAGATAAAAAATGTATTTTAGAGAATTTTTTATACTAAATCGCAGAAACGAAGGGAGATAGTTAGATGGGTGGACTACAAAAAATTGCACCAAATTTTTATTGCATTGATACACATGATTTAAATCGAGAGGAACGCACGAGTTCCTATTTGCTAATCGATGAAAAGATTACGTTAATCGAAACATCTGCAAGTCCATCTGTTCCGTACATTATGGATGGATTGAAGGAATTAAATATTGCGTTAGAAGATATTCACTATGTCATTGTTACGCATATTCATTTGGATCATGCAGGGGGCGCCGGGTTATTTTTACAAAGCTGTCCAAATGCTACGTTAGTCGTACACCCTCGAGGCGTATCGCACATGATGGATCCGAGTCGATTGATTGCGAGTGCAAAGGCTGTTTATGGCACGGAATTTGACCGCCTTTTTGACCCTATTCTACCTATCGCGTCAGACCGTATTATGGAAATTGGACATGAGGATATTCTGTCATTAGGCAAGCATCAACTAACGTTTTATCATACAGAGGGTCATGCAAAGCATCATGTTTCGATGCATTATTCTGCAACCAATGGTTTATTTGTTGGTGATACAACAGGTGTTCGATACCCAGAAATGGAGGGTGAAGCAATAGATTTAATCATTCCTTCGACCTCGCCAAATCAATATGATCCTGAAACAATGGAAAAATCTATCCAATTATATGAGAAACTAAACGTCACGGAATTATATTTTGGTCATTATGGAGCGTACAAAAATCCACTTGAAGCTTATCGTCAAGTACGCTTCTGGACACCACTGTTTTTAGCTGCGGGAGAAGAAGCTTTAGCGGCATTCAACCTTATTGAAGAACAAGTGAAGTTTTTAGATAGTCGTTTACAAGCGATGTTACATCAATATTTACAAGAACATGATATTGCAGAAAATCACCCTGTTTATCAAACAATTCCTTTTGATACAGTTGTATCTGCCATGGGTATTCTCGATTACCTAGGTAAAAAAGACGCTGCACTACAAGGATAAATTCGACACTAAAAGAGCTGTCTCAATAGAAATTTGAGACAGCTCAGATTTTAGATAAACTCATGATTTCCGCTATGGCGGACATTTTTGGGGATGGCTTTGTGGAAGAACTAACTAGTGGCCTCCTTCGTTAAACTTCTTGTCTCGTAGCTTTTTGTTCTTTTAGCGACCTTCATGACGTTTGGCAAAAATATGTCCACCACTGAACTTTTCGGGAAATTTTTTGGACGTTCATATTATGAATTTCTTAGATGATGAAGCACAGAGAGAAAATCCTGTTTCCCCCCTATCTCACGAAAATTTCTAAATGGATTTCCGCTATCTTTTATACGCGCTAAAACGGTAGGGATAGTAAATTTTTCTGGGCGTAGCTGCTGATTTACTTCGTCCCAAAATAACGGCGTTGCAACTAACCCCATGTTATTCCCTCGAGTGGAATATGGCGATATGATTGTCTTGCCTTCAGCATGTTGCACATAATCTAAGTACAATTTTTTTTGCCTATTTTTCTTCAGACGCTCAATTGTATACAACTCAGGTCGTTGCTGGCATAAAAAAACACAGACAAATTCAGTGAAAATCCTTACTTCCTCATACGAAAAAGCATTCTCTGGTAACGGAATATACAATTGCAGGCCTTTGCCTCCTGAAGTTTTAACAAAGGATTGGAGTTTAAAATAATCAAATATTTCCTTTAACTGGCGTGCAGCATGGATAGCTAGTGAAAATTCATTGACAGAAGGAGGGTCTAAGTCGAAAACGATCTCAGTTGGTTTCTCTGTATGAATTGTTTGAAAAGGAATATGAAATTCGAGTGCAAGCTGATTGCCTAACCACAAGAGCGTCTCGATATTATTGCACACCATAAAATTAATGTCGGCTATTCTTGCGTTTGTCACATAATCAGGGAGCTTATCAGGACTACTTTTTTGATAAAAACTCTCCCCTGGTGCCCCATGGGGATAACGGATTAAAGTGAGCGGACGGTCATGAAGGAACGGCAATAAATAGGAAGATATCATTTGTAAATAGTGTAAATAACCATCTTTAGTAATGCCCATTTCTGGCCAAACAGGTTTATCTGAATGGGTTATCTGAACGTTTTCTGGAATCGGTATAAGTTGACGTTGCATTTGCAACCAGTTACATGCCTGTGGATTAATCTCTAATCTAAACGCATGAAATCTTGGCTCTCTTAATTTACTACCATCAAAATCAATACATGCTATGTCAACACAGATAGACGGCTCCAATTCCCATGTCTCATGCACCTTCGTACCGTTTTTTTGAAAGAAAGTAACTAAAATTTTCCGCTCTTCATCCGTCATACCGTGTCTAAAAATAACAATCTCTTTCAAATTCACCTGTTGATAAATACTACCATGAAAATAGCCATTTCCTTTATCATATTTGTGGACAATAACAGTGACATATCGCCAATTTTTAATTTTTAACCAATCCTTGGACCGTATGTTAGAAAGCCATTTGCTTGTCTTTTTTTTGGCTATTATCCCTTCGCCATTGTATGCGGTGATCGAGTGCCAAAGCGTTTCACTATCCTCAAAATTCTCAATGGCTTGGATGAGCCGCTCATCTTGATAGTTGATATTGGTTGGTAGCTTTAAGGTAGTAAAAAGTTTCGTTAATTGTTGTTTACGTGTTTTTAAATAGCGACTTGTTTGTATCTCCCCTTGCAGTTTCAATAAATCAAATACTACATAATGAAATGGAAAACGTTTGGCATGATCAGAGATAACTTCCCTATTTTGCATTCTTCCTCTTTTTTGCACTAGTGAAAAATCACTTTTAAAATGGTTTGTTAAATATACTAATTCTCCATCTAGCACTAAAGGTAATAAAGGTTTTATTTGATCATATATACGCATACAAAATTCAATAATCTCAGGAAATAAATGATTTAGTTCATTGTCGTTCCTACTTTTCAGAATGGGCTCTTCATGTTCCCACTCTAAAACGCAGCGAAAACCGTCATATTTCGTTTCGTAAAGCCACTCTTCTCCAATAGGCGTCTCTATTGTCTCCGTCAATAGCATGGGTTTCATGTTAACAACTTCTTTCATTCTTTTCTTTCAGTTTTTGACTATTTCTTTTTTAGATACATAAAAATAATGAAAATATAACATAGTAATAAAAAACGAGGTGACGCTATGCATACAGTCTGGAAAGGCAGTGTATCATTTGGACTTGTCAATATTCCTGTTAAACTCCATGCTGCCACTGAAAATAAAGACATAAAATTACGCCAGCTCCATAAAGAATGTCATACACCGATAAGCTATAAAAAAGTATGTGAGGGCTGTAGTCAGGAAGTGAAAGAAGAAGATATTGTGAAGGCATACGAATATGCAAAAAATAAGTTTGTCGTACTAGACGACGAGGAATTAGAAAACTTACGCAAGGAAAATGAAGATAAGGCTGTTGAGATTATTGATTTCGTGAAATTGCAGGAAATAGACCCTATTTATTTTGAACGTACTTATTTTTTATCTCCTGATACAACTGGTGGTAAGGCGTATACTCTTTTACGTAAAACATTAGAGGAATCTGGAAAAATAGGCGTTGCTAAAATTACAATTCGTTCAAAAGAGCAGTTGGCTATCGTACGTGTCTATCAAGACGCTCTCGTAATGGAAATCATCCATTTCCCTGACGAAGTAAGAAGTGTCAGTGATGTCCCCAATATTCCAAGCGAACAAACCGTTGTTCAAAAAGAGCTGGATACCGCTCTCATGCTAGTAGAACAATTAACAACCATATTTGATCCAGAAAAATATACGGATGAATATCGTACAGCTCTAATGGAATTAATTGAAGAAAAGAAAGCAACGAATACAATATCAGCTAGCGATAAACGGCCATTACCCGATAATGTTACCGACTTAATGTCCGCGCTCCAAGCGTCGTTAGATAAAACAAAAAAACCGAGTACAAGAAAAAGAGCTACAAAAACAAAGAAAAATGCTTGAGGACTTATCCTAAAGCTCCCTATAACAAATAAAAATTTCGCGACACTCCTCCGGAACAGCTTATAACTTATAGAGACTATAAACTCTACGAAGTTTGCTAATAGCCCACGGAGAAGGCGCGAATTTTTTGTTTTTCTCCCACCCACTTTTTTTCAAAAATACAGAACATACATTTGTATAATTTGCTATAATTAATACAGAAAATGGGGGTATATGAAGATGCTGAAAATAAATATAAAAGAACGAATGCAGCATTATCAAGTAGCTGGATTAAGTTTTTCATTAATTGAAGAAGGTCAAATCAGTAAAACGGAGCATTTTGGATACCTTGAATCAGGATCCGATAAAAGAGTTGATGACACTATTATTTTTAATGCTTGTTCCATTAGTAAATTTTTAACAGCCCTATTAGTGATGAAATTAGTAGAACAAGGTTATTTCCATTTAGATGAGGATGTAAATAATAAACTGTTATCGTGGAAAGTACCTGAAAATCATTATACTAAGGTAAAAAAAGTGACATTACGTAATTTACTTTGCCACCAGTCAGGGATAAAAGATCCCCCTGCTAGTATTAGTGAATTGCAACCGATGCAAGCATACCCGACAATGTGCGAAATTTTGAATGGGCAAAGCTCCTTTTGTCATATGCCCATTGCTGTGAGCTACGAGCCTGAGCGTGAATTTCACTATTCTGATGCGGGTTTTTGAATCATTCAGCAATTGATCGAGGACGTAACTGGCAAGCCCTTTAGTCTAGTAATGGATGAATTCATTTTTACTCCGTTAAACATGAAAAACAGCGTATTTGCGCCAAAGCTGCATGACACGGAACAATATGCATTAGCTTGTGGCCATCATAGAAATGGTGAGGTAGTGCCAGGTAAATATCCCTTTTATCCATACCAAGCAGCATGTGGTCTATGGACGACATGCAAAGATTTAGCGAATGTAGTTCTTGAATTAATGCACGCTTTAAAAGGCGTAAGTAAAATTGGCATCTGTGCAAGCCATGTAAATGACCTGATTCAGCCACAAGGCTGTAAGGAGTGGACTGGACTCGGTGTATTTCTTGATGGTTCACAACAAGAAATTAAGATTTCTTCTCTTGGCTGGGGCATTGGATTTCAATGTATGATTGTGGCATATCCTTACAAAGAAAAAGGCTTTGTTATCATGACCAATACAGATTTAGGCATACACCAAATGGAAGGTATAATTGGTGAAATTTATAACGCCTTCATGGTATAAAAACAAGGCTGTTCCAAAAATTAAAACCCGTGTAAACTCCTGCGAATCATTTTGTGATGAATGGTGCGTAAAACGTAGTGACCGGAGCAAGTAAAGCAAGAGCAAGAGACCCCTCAACGATTGCCAAATGGAATGAAAACTAAAGTCTTCATCCTGTGACAATCTATTTGTGCAAAATTGTCGTGTCAACGAAACGTCCTCCACATAATATCTCCGTGACCACCATCTAGCTTGTATTGCAATCTGACGATTTTGTAAGATTGGCGTAACATAATTCGTTACTACTTCATTTGAAACTCCCGTATACTTTGTTGTATCAGTTAGGAGGAGAAGGAATTGCAACCAATTGATTTAAACAAAAGAATTCATACATTAGATTATTTAAGAGGATTTGCACTATTGGGCATCATTTTAGTTAATATCCCAGCACTTATGTGGATTGAACCACCATCAACATCAGCTGATTTAGCCTATAGCCATTTTTTAGCTCTTTTTGTTGAAGGCAA
The DNA here is from genome assembly GCF_003049605.2 of Lysinibacillus parviboronicapiens. Lineage (NCBI taxonomy): Bacteria > Bacillati > Bacillota > Bacilli > Caryophanales > Bacillaceae > Lysinibacillus > Lysinibacillus parviboronicapiens. The sequence continues at coordinate 2,415,546 of NZ_CP073713.1, read as the reverse complement.
ATTCTTTACAATCTTTTCGTTTTTATTTGGCGTAGGCTTTTATATTTTTCTATCACGTGCAGCGGCTAAAAATGAAAGAGCGAATCGATTATTTTTACGAAGAATTGCGATATTATTTTTATTTGGCATCATCCACGTATTTTTCCAACCAGGAGAAGCGTTAACAGTCTATGCTATATTTGGTTTAATTGCCTTACCGTTTTATAAAGTACGTAAAGATATCAATCTAGCTTTAGGGCTCATTATTTTAGCGTTTACTGCTTATTTTGGTATAAAAATTGCCATGCCATTCCCGTTAATTTTACTTGGATTAGCAGCAGGACAGTATCAGCTATTTGAAAAAATAGAAGCTCATAAAAGAATGATAGTTGTTTTTACAAGTATTATGTTTTTACTAAGCTTGGGTGGATGGCTTTATCAATGGAGTTATGTACCTGATGCAATAATCCCTTCTTTTGACAATATGTCAGAGGAAAAATTAAATGAGCATATAGCTAATATAGAAAATTTTACATTAATCGGGATGCAAATTAGTCCGATTGTTTCGGCATTCTATGTAGGGACTCTCGTTTTATTATTGCAATATCCCTTTGTTCAATTACTATTATCCCCATTAAGAGAATATGGTCGCATGGCTTTAACAAATTATTTAGGGCAAACTGCACTTATTTTAATAATTGGACATACATTTCATTTAATATCAAACATTCACTTAATTTCATCACTCTGGATTTGTATCGGTATTTATACTGCGCAATTGCTATTCAGTAAAATCTGGTTGAAATCCTTTAGATTTGGGCCGATAGAGTGGCTATGGCGCATTGGGACCTATGGGACAGTGCCCCCACTATTAAAAACGAAATAACAGCGCACAATGATTTTCACTTCTGTATTTTTTGAATATTCTTCTAATTTATGATAATGTTTATAATTATTAACTATTGAAGAGGTACTTATATGGCAACAATTGAAGATTTTATGTCTCTAGATATGAGAATTGGTACGGTTATCCAAGCTGAAGAACTTCCTAAGGCAAAGGTTCCTGCAATTAAAATGAAAATTGATTTTGGTGAAGTGATGGGAATCAAACAATCTTCAGCACAAATTACGAAACGATATAGTCCAGCAGATATCGTCGGCAAACAAGTAGTAGCAATTGTAAATTTCCCACCTCGTCGAGTGGCAGGTTTTAAATCCGAAGTTCTAATAATCGGTGGAGTTCCTACAGATGGCGATGTTATTTTGTTAACACCCGATCAAGAAATACCAAATGGCACTAAAATTAGTTAATACCTCAAATCGCGGAAGCCTCAATAAGATGATATGGCGTTAACACAAGGATTGTAAGTTAATGATATCCCGTCATTTAGCTAAGCTGAATTGAATCGATAGCGCGCAGTGGCTTTGGCTATTCAATGATAATTCTCAATTCACCTGTTAAAATTTTCTTTAATGATTTTTTGGGGCCTTATTAACAGGTTTTGTTCTTCATATGTTATAATGCTTTTACTGACTAACCTTAAAAGGGTTTAAAACAATTTTGCTGTAGCGAGTGACGACGCTACAGCATTTTCATTTCATTTACTATTTTCCTTTTGTGCCTCAAGTAATTCAGGAATTGTAACAAATTTATATCCTTGCTTTTCAAGTGCTGGCAGGATTTTTTTCAAAGCTTTTACCGTTTGTTCGCGATTTCCCCCACCGTCATGAAAAAGCACGACATTGCCTTCCTTCACACCCTCTAACACAGTATCTACAATTTGATTAACTCCAGGACTTTTCCAATCCAGAGTATCTAGATGCCAAGACCACATAACTACTTTATAGCCTTCCTTTACAATTGCATCAATCATGGCATCGGTATATTGTCCTTCTACTGGTCTGAATAAAATCGGCGAATACCCGCTAATACTATAAATGGTATCATGTGTCTGTTTTATTTCCTTTATTAAGTTAGGAACGTTCGTTTTTAATGGATGTGTATAAGTGTGATTAGCTATTTCGTGGCCTTCTTCATACATTCGTAAAACTACTTCAGGGTTTTTTTCAGCATTTTGGCCCACAACAAAAAATGTTGCTTTTGCATCGTATTTGGCTAATAAATCTAAAATCTCAGGCGTGTACTTTTTATGCGGACCATCATCGAAGGTTAAGGCAATAATTTTTTCTTGTGTTTTTACTTCCCACACAATTTGCCCTGCTTCTTCATAATACTTTCTTCCTTTATCTGCGGATGAGCTTTCACTTGCATAAAATATGGAGATAACCAAAATACATAGGGGTATTAAAAATAGATAAAATCTTTTCAAGTTATCACTTCCCACACAATTTATTTAGTTCTTATTATTTGTTCATTCATCTTAAAAATGCTTTAATTTTTGCATTAATAAATGTTTATATTTTAAATAGTTGTATTCCTAATCACTGGAGATTTACGAATCCTTCTATTTTATATGTTCCCTCTCAGTCTATAGAGTCATCATTGACTTGTGCGCAAGCATTTAATGTTTTGCAGCATCCGTTTAGTCATTAAAAAATACTTATAGCATAAAATAAATTGGATATGTCATTATGACTGAGGTAATTAGTTTGCATGAAAATAACAAAAGATTTGGTCAAAGTGATCGTAACTTAACACTTCAGGCAGCTGAGCTAGCCGTTGTCGGTGAAGTATTATCCACACTCGGAGATACAATATCGACTATTTCAACAGTACTTGCATTAGAAGCAGAACTTCAGCAACAAAATGAAAAAGAAAATGATAAGAAAGATAATAAAGACATGCAAAAACAAATTGACTATTTAACCACTGAATTAGAAAATCTTAAGAACCAAGTCAATAGACATTACCCTCGTGGAAGATAGTGTAAATCATTTCTCTGCATGAATGCCTTCACCCTTCAAGTGTTATTTCCACACTCGCTTGCTACGAGCGCTCACTTTTAGCAAGTAGTGGAACCACTCCAACTTGGCATTGATTTCATTCGATTGATCCGCAATTTGATTTTTGTGAAGCTGTATTCCACAGACTTGTCCTGTTTTTTTACCAATGCTGTTAGGCTCGATGGGTACTGTCGACAACAAATACAACTATTTTAAGAAATAGTGGCGATTCGATAAAAAAACGGACATTAGCATAAACCTTCAAACAAAACCCAATACATTACCATTACATAAAATTCGAGGCTGTAGCGTTTTCTCACGACTATAGCTTTTTAATTTATTTAATCTATTTCACAGGCAAATGGCTAGACAAAACAGCTATCACATCATATTACTAATAGTGTAAAGCTAATTAAACCATATACCTCCAAACCTTGGGGTCACTTTCGTCCGAGTGATCCTTTTGTGTTTTATTCCCCACCCTACATCAATCACATTAATTTTTTCATTAAATTTCAAAACAAAAGGGACTTTTGATTAGATGAATCCCCCCCTCTTTTCAGCAGCAATACATACTATAGGTTGTAGAAAAGAGGGGATTTTTATGGGATACTCCGGAAATGTAGGTAATTACAACAACAATTGTTATGACGGAGGCTATGACAAAGGCTATAGTGGTTCAACATTTGCTCTAATCGTTGTATTATTCATTCTACTAATTATTGTCGGCGCTACTTTCATGCGTGGTCAGTATTAACTCGTCCAGTTTTTTGTTTTAAAAATTGACCATTCACTTGTACTTTTCGGTGACAGGTTGCGCCTTCATTTGGTTAAATCAATAGTCACCTCCCCTTTTACATGTTGTAATAATAGTCGTGTAATGCTAATCTGCTGGCCTTATACACTCCTGTTATGACCAAAGGGTCACTATCCAGCTTAGTGACCCTTCGACTAGTTTTATTTCCTCACATAGTTCAGTAATGAATGATGAAACCTTTTTAATAGCATCCGTAAACTTATTAGAACCCAAAACATGAGGTGACGTAAAATGATTGTTGGATTTATTACTTGTATAGTTCTTGCTGCAATTATTAGTTTTATGGGTTATCAAATCCATATAAAAAAGAAACTGTGGCTTATTGCAGGTTATCAAGAAGAAAGTTTTACTGGCGATAAAGATCAACTTGCTAAACTATTTGGTATTTTCTCTTACATAGTAGGTATTGCTACTTTCCTATTACCTTTCGGGCTTGAGTACTGGGGATTCATTAGCAATATTATATATGCCGTATGTATATGTGTAGGTTCAGTAGTCATTTTGGTATGGAAACAAATTATTAATAAACAAATTAAAGAGTCTTGAGAAGGCTCTTTTTATTATGCTTGACTCTTCCATTGTTGGTTCTGAACTAGAAGAAATCGATTATGTATTTATCACCGCTAATTTAAAATCAATCAGTAGTGGTTATATTGTGAAAATGTTTCATACATTAAAAACGAAGCATCAAATTGAACGATTTTCAGCTCATATTCTAAGACAATCTTATGTGAGTATTTAAATTGCTGAGGGTACTGCAGTAACAACAGTAGCAAAAATTATTGGGGACAAAATTGGGGTACAATGAGGGATACAAAGTACATTTGCACCCCTCAAACTTTGGTATATCAGTATTTATAAGTCTATCTAAATATATTATGTTCATAGAGAAAATCATAGGAAAGATCGACAAACAAGTATTCATGTTCATTAATGGCAATCGAAAAGGTACGTGTAATTTCGCCTGTCTCAATATCTCGATAAAGTTCCGAAATTTCCCCACTTTGATCATTTCTCATTTTAATAATCGTTTGTAGGAAATATGGACGCCAACTCCAGTTTTTATTGATTGCACTTGGTTGTAATTCCCACTGTCCCTCTACACGCATCACGTTTGGCGTTAGCTGAAATCCGTCCTCATTACAAATATATAATCGGAAAGAATAGCTATCTAACAGCTGTGCTAAATGTTCTAAATGGGCAATGTTATCACTAGAAGGTTTGACACGATGGACAATTGCCTCTAGCTCCTCCTGCAACTTCTTTAGTTCAAAATACTGCGCCTCAAGCATTTTCTTTTCTGAGGTAATGAATCGCTGACATTCTTGTTTAAATCTTTCCTTCAGCACATCCTTTTCCACAAAAGTTATAGCTGCATTTGCCAAGTAAGATCCTTGGTAGAAACGTCCGCCATTTTTCCAGGCAAATTGCAGTTGATATACAGTCTCGATACCTTCAAATAATAAGTTCGCGCCAATTTTATAAGCTAAACTTCCAATTGCTGAAATCATGTCTGATTGGGCTGACCATGAATCATAATTTAAGTCACGAATATTCACTTTTAAAATCTGTGGAGAAAGGAGTGCAATGTGCTCTAAATGACTTTCAGCTCCTACCTCCTGTACAGCAATTTTTACACCGTACGTTGTAAAATAGCGCAGTGCATGATGTAATTTATTGATATCCCCTAAAAAGCGATGTTCAGACACAACTAACACAATGCGATGTAAATCTTCTTCTTGTAAATATTGTTGAATAATATTGAAATGACTTTCACCGAAATCTTGCATCAACAAATTGGGGTTACTTGGAATATAGATATCAATTTCATTTGGTACTTCCGCTATTTTTGCTAAAGCAGCGTGCAAAATTTTATGTTCCATATCAATTCTATATTCTTCTGGAATATCTTCATTATTCACAAAATCATTTAAGTTAATTTGTTGACCTTCAATTTGTAAATGTCCGGAAATTTCGTAGGCAATCACCGTATGCGCATCTGCGCTAAATATAGGTTGAAAATACCCATGTATTTGATCTAAATTTGTTAACACTTCAATTGCATCCATTGTCGAAACCTCCATACTTGAATAACCAAGCTACTGTTATTCAAAAATAACATCACATTCACAGTTCATTAAATGAAAAAGCTCTCTGACTGTATAATAATTTGTTTATAGGAAATTCGCAACTTCACATGCCGTTATTTAGAAAATATATGCTTTATATTTATTGTGTCACTAATACTTTTTCCTGTTGCTTATACGGGGCAAGCTCGGGTTGACATACCCAGCTCAAGCCAAGTGTTCCTTCCCCTGCATGAACGCCAACACATGCACTCAGTGGCAGAATATGAAAAGTGATAAGTGGGTAGGCTTTTTCAAGTGAAGCTTGCCAACATTTAGCACCTTCTGCATTGTTACAGTGAATAACAGCCACCTCGGGAATAATACTTGACTCTACATCTATATTTAACAGGTTTTCTACATATGCTTTCGCTTTAGTTGCTGTCCGTATTTTTTCTTTCACCACAACTTTTCCATTATCAAAGGAAATAACGACTTTAATGTTTAAAAGGTTGCTTAAAAAGGCCTGTGTTCCTGTTACCCGTCCACTTTTATGCAATTGCGATAAACTCGATGGGATAAAAGATAATTTACTGTGGTCTGCAAGCTCATTAATTCTTTCTACGATAGCGGCAGGTTCAAAGCCCTCTTTTTCTAATTGCTGCCCCAGTTCAATCATTTTCATCATTGGAAAAGAGCCAATTTTTGAATCGACTGGGTACACTTCAAATTGTGCTTGCTCTGCAGCTGTGAAAGCGCTTAAATAAGTGCCCGATAAATGCTGTGATGTATGAATAGCGATTGCACAAGCATAGCCTTGTTGCTTTAATGATTGATATAATTCCACCACTTCACCAATGGCAGGTTGCGACGTCTTTGGATGTGTTTTAGCAGTGCGTAATTTGTCGTAAAACTCATCATGTGTCATATCAACAGTTTCACGTAATGCCCCTTCTTTAAATACAATGTTTAGTGGTAATACGTGAACTTGATTGTCCTGTATGAATTTTTCGTCTAACAATGCTGCTGTATCTGTAACCCATGCAATTTTCTTTTTCATTAAATGCTGTGCTCCTCGTCTATCGTAAAATATTATTATCTATATAACTTATGCAACTATACATAGAGAGTACCATGATGAATAGTGACATTTATCATACTCGCTTAATTTATTTACATCATTCGACATTATTCCGACAATTTTCTTAATAAAAAAAGCAATATGCCCGCAGTATGTTAACGATACTACGGGCATATTACCTTGACTATTCAGACATAAAGAAATACCAGATACATGCAATAACGATGAATGATAAGAGAACTGTAATCGTTACGCGTAACGGTGAAATCGGGGCATCGCCACCTACACGGCCTGTTTGTCCATTCACCATAAAGCGGTAAATTTTCTCTTTATAGCGGAAGGACGATAGCCAGATTGGTAACATTAAATATTTATATGTAATGTCATCATGGGTCGTAGAGAAACGTAAATTTGACACAACGTCGGCGTTTTTTTCTCGACGGATTTTCATTGTTATTTGCGCATTTAGCTGATCTTGGATTTCCCTCTTCGCCTGATGCCAGCCATCCTGTAAACCTATGCTATAACGTTCCGATAGAAAACCTGTCACATACTCAGGCTTATAGGATTTATTATTGAGCAAATTAAAGGGTTCGATTTTACGCATCATCTCTCGATCATATCGAGTCGTAGCACTTACTAAATGATCATCGATAAATTCCTGATAGAAGCCACTTGTCGAATACCAATCTGTCTCCGTACGCGTATTGCCATCTTTATCTGTCACGGTTCGATGTTTACCATAGCTAGCCGAATATCGTGAACTAGTTTTTGTATCGAACGTCCAATACGGTAAATAAACACCTTTAAAGGAATCTGGCTTTGCACTAATTTTCGCAGCTTTTGGTGTAAACCATCTTCCTTTAATCCATTTTTGAAAATGAACCCCTGCTTGCTTGTCTGTCACCTCAAATGTACAAACCCCATTTGGCGCAAGTGTATTATCTGCACTAGCCTCCATTACTTGGTTGGAACCACAGTAGGGGCAACTGTCGGCGACTTGTAATGCATCGTAAATCGTCTCTGCTGCACAGGCTTTACAAATAACAGTTTTTTTCTCAACACCCCAATTAAAATTTCCACGTTCCTCAGCTTGTGCAAAATCCATTTCCTGTGCAACTTTGTCTTCTTCTTTTTCTGGGATGGCAATCGCTGTTTCAAAGCCACAATAAGGGCAAGTTAACTTCCCTGTTGCTGGGTTAAATTCAATGGATGCACTACATGATGGACATTCAGCGTCGAATTCAAGCTTAGCCTCTTTGACGTTTTCTGCTTCTTGTGTCGTCATCATTAGTCATCCCCTTACTTACTATCATTTTCATCGAATACATCGCCACACTCTGGACAGAATTTAGGTGGGTTGGCCGCATTTTCTGGCTCCCAACCACATTTATCGCAAGCATATTGTAATGCGCCAACTGGTTTTTTTGCCCCGCATTCGCTACAGAATTTTCCTTTGTTGGTTGTCCCACATGTACATGTCCAGCCTTCTGCCATCGGTTTTGATGCCCCGCAGTTTGAACAGAACTTGCCAGTATTTTCATGCCCACAAGCACATGTCCATGCACCGGGCGCCGCCGTTGATTGTGCCTGCATTGATTGTGGCATTTGCGCTTGTTTATGTTGCTCGTTCAGTTGGAATAGCTGTCCTGCATTGACGCCGCCAGCTTGCGTCGCCATGTTCAAGCCCATAAAGCCCGCCATTGCGCCACCTTCATTTTTAGCAGCTGCAATCATTGCCTCAGCCTGTGCTCCTGTTAAATGAGCGGCTGCCATACCAGGATCACGCATCACTGCGTTCCGTTGTAATTGTTTTAGCATTGTTTCATCTTCTTCAGATGCTTTTAAAGAACTTATTCCGAATGATACAACTGCCAGCCCTCGTGTTGCTAACCATTTTTCTGATAACACCTTATTTAATGCATCTGCTAAGGCAATTGTATGTGCTGGTATTTCACTGTAACGTACACCACTTGCTGAGATTTGCGCGAAGGCCGGTTGTAATGCCGTCATAAGTTCTGTTTTTAATTGGCTGTCAATGGCATCACGTGTGAATTCACGTTCCACATTCCCACATACATTTGTATAGAATAATAATGGGTCAACAATTTTATACGAATATTCCCCATGACATCGTATAGCGATATCAATATCTAAACCAATGTTTCTATCTATGACACGGAATGGAATAGGAGCGGGTGTACCATACTTATTGCCGATAATTTCCTTTTTATTAAAGTAATACACGCGTTGATCCTTTGCTGTTTCACCGCCAAATGTAAATCGTTTTCCGATTTGTTTAAACGTTTCCATAATGCTCGTAGAAAGGTCATTACCATACATAATTGATGGCTCTGTTGATGTATCATATAGATATTCCCCAGACTCGGAAGAGAACTCCACCACTTTTCCTTGCTCGACAATCATCATGCATTGACCTTCATTAATCGCAATAATGGAGCCATTACTAATAATGTTATCATTCCCTTTGTTTGAACCACGTTTAGAAGAACGCTTTACACCCTTCGTTACGAGAACGTCTGCTGTTAGCGACTCACAGTAGAAATATTCACGCCATTGATCCTCTAATACGCCTGCTAATGCACCAATGCCTGCCTTTAATAAACCCATATTTATTCCCACCTTCAAAAATTTACTTAAGCTCATTTTATCATTAAAAATAATTTGCTCACTATTGTATTACGCAGGAAAGGACATTTTGTTTCATTAATTTCAATCAATCGAAACCCCTTCTTGTTTATTTCTAGCCTCCGATGAAATAAAAAAAGATGCTGCACAAAGTGTACAGCATCACTGATTAAGCAAAAGCTTCGATGGCTACAAGAATCCAAGCGACAATAAATAACATACCACCAATTGGAGTTATAGCTCCTAATTTCTTAACGCCCGTAACTGCAAGCATATATAAACTGCCTGAGAAGAAAATAATGCCCGCAAACATTAAATAGCCCGCCCAAGAAAGCATACTAGATGTCCCTAAAAGAACATCACTCGATAACATACCAAGTACAAGTAGACCTAATGAATGGTACATATGATATTGCACGGCTGTTTCCCAAATCGCCGCATAGCGTGGCGTCGAAAATTTATCTTTTAATGCATGAGCGCCGAAAGCACCGAGTGCCACCCCAAGACAAGCCATAATAGCGCTTAAACCTAGTAAAATTTCCATGTGCTGTTCACCTATTTTTGCTCAAGAGCAATTTCTTTATATTTTGCATCCCAAACAGCATCAATTTTACTCAGAGAGACAGGTCTTAGCGTTTCTTTATGAGCTAAAATATGTACTGACTGGGCAGTAGCAGCAACTGTGCCATCCTCATGTAAAATCTCATAGCCGTATGTTGTCCGTAAACGGTCGTGTTTTTCCACCCATGTGCGCACTGTTGCTACCTGGCCGTAGTGCATAGCTGCCTTATATGAAATGGATAAATCCATCACTGGCGATACATAGCCTTCTTTCTCCAACGCGGCATACTCAAATCCCGCATCGCTCACTAGTTGTGTTCGTCCAATCTCCATCCAAATGATGTAGTTTGCGTGGTACACAACGCCCATCTGATCCGTTTCGGCATATCGAATCTCAATCTGTTTTTCACTTACAAACATTTTCTTCACCTCGCATATCATTATAGCGTAAAAATATTGATTTGGCGGGGTTTTTGCTCTATTGATTAGAAAAGATAAAAATTCTACTTTTACAAAAATTTGAAATTTCGTTTTAAAAAATATTTGGTAATAAATATTAGTTTCCGTTTTCACCCGTTGTACCCCACTTAATTGGGGTACAAACTGGGGTACACCAAAAATAAAAATTATATAACACCGGGCAGGTGCAAATGATTAATTAAAAGAAAAAATCACTCAATTATCTTCAAGTTTTAATCCAAACTCGACATTAGCGAGTGCCTTGTATTTATCATTGCTTAAATGCTTACCCACTAGCATTGTAAAAGGATTTTCTTTATATCCCAAAATAACAACATCAGCTATTTTAAAATGCTTATATTTTAACTAATTTTGACGCATCATAAATCGTTTTTAATAGGACGTAGTCCTGAAAATCTGCTTCTTCACGTATCGCTTGTTTCTCACTATTTTGGAGCAATTTATAATAACCACTGGGGCTTACATTTGCCAAATAACATAAATAACGTGTCATATTTTTCAACTGATACAGTCGAATGGTATCATTAATTGCTTGACTGGTCCCTTTCCAGCTAGATTTTCTTTGACCGCATAGACTTTAAATTCCGGTGTATATTGAATAGAACGATCTGATACAGATGCTACAAATCGATTTGCTTCTATTTGTCGTATTTGATATTCGTTAAAAATGATTTTACTCATGATAATTTCTCCCGTTCTTAATTTCGTATATTTTAGTATAATGAGATTTTTTTGTGAAATGAACAAAAAACCCCGTATAGGGTCACTTTTTTGAAGTGACCCCTAAAAGTTAGACACGGTTATTTCATTAGGCAGCGGGTTGGGCATGAGTCCGATATTGTATTGGACTCATGCCTTTTAATTTTGCCTTAATACGTTTTGTGTTGTAATACGTTATATACTTATCTAATTCTTTTTTAAAATGTTCCACACTCACAAATTCTTTAAGATATAGAAACTCTGATTTCAGATGCCAAAGAAATTCTCCATGATGGAATTATCATAACAGTTGCCCTTACGGGACATACTTTGCGCAATTCCTCTTTTTTGTAAGGCATGCCGGTACTGCTTCATTTGATAATGCTAGCCTTGATCTGAATGCATAAGTAGCTGGTGGTCTTCAGGCAAACGTTTTAAAGCTTTCTCCAACATTTCTGATAAAAGAGAATATTGTTAGACGAGAGCCAATCGTATATGTAATGATTTCGCCATTAAACAATTCTAAAACAGGCGATAAATAAAGCTTCTCACCAAATAATTTAAACTCTGTAATATCTGTCACCCATTTTTGATTTGGCCTATCTGCTGTAAATTTGCGGTCTAAAATATTTGGCGCAATTTTACCCACTGTCCCTTTATACGATCGATATTTTTTCATACGCACAATACACTTTAAACCAAGCTCTTTCATAATGCGTTGAACCTTCTTATGATTCACTTTTTTGCCACGATTGGTCAGCTCATCACGAATGCGACGATAGCCGTAACGACCTTCATGTTCCTCATAAATCGCTTTTATCTCCGTTTTTAAATTGACATCTGGATCTGGACGATTCATCTTCTTTATTAAATCGTAATACGTGCTACGTGGAATTTGGACGAATGCCACAAGCGCCTTCACCGAATATTTGTGCCTTAATTCAAAGATGACCTTCACTTTGTCTTCTTTGGTGATTTTTCCTTGCTTCGAACTAAGGCATTCAACTTTTTTAAATACTCATTTTCCATACGTAAACGTTCGATTTCTGCTTGAAGTACTTCTGTAGAACCTGCTACGGGTGTTTGTTTTGGTTGTTTATTTGATTCTTTTTTCATGGAAGGTCGCCCCTTTTTCTTTGATTGAAGAACGTCCATTCCTTGAGTTTCAAATTGTTTTTTCCAAACTCTTATCGAGGTAGGAGCAGTTATTTTAAAAGTCGCTGCAGTTTCAATTAAGGACGTACCATGTTCAATCATAAAATTTAGTACGTTTAGTTTAAACTGTTGTGTGTAATTTGTATATGATTTCGAAAAAGCTTCTACGCCGTTATGCTCGTATTGTTTAACCCATTTAACGATTGATTTATGATCTACACAGATTGATTTCCCGATTTTCTCTATAACTTTCTTTGCCGTTTAAATAGCGTAAAACAGTTACGGAATAAAGACTTCAGTTATTATTTTCCATAATACCTAAATAGCCTTCAATTAAAGCATGCTCCTTATGTATGTTATCCAATAATACTCTTACTTTGCAGTCATATATGCCTTTGTTATTTCCTAACTTTAATTTCGTAAAAATTAATAGCATGTGTTGTGACATTATTATCGTAAAAATGTGTGGCAAGTAATCTCGCATTGTCATTCATATTTATATTATCGAGTTTTGTTGGTTGCTGCTGGAGATTGGCTTTATTGATAATAGTGCGGATAATAGGCTTTTTGAATCGAAGTTTGAGGCTATTGTTGATGGGATTTCGAAAGCGATTCTTGAAGGAATTGGCATGAAAAAGGTTAGTAAGTGTTCGACTTGTGGGCAAATGATTGTATAAGAATACAATAGCAGCTCTTTAATAGGGCTGCTTTCACAGAGATCTCCTTCTAACTATTCAAAATAAGATTTAACTACATAACAAAAAATAATTGTTTCATTTAAAACAAAATATTTTCTTGCTTTTTAAAATAGCGCATACAATTTTAACTTACATATGAAATAATTTCTTTGGCGTATATACATTCTTTGCAACTCAAATGAAATGACCCGAAATAAAAAAAGAAGTTGCTCTTTCAAGCCTAGTGATTTATCAAACTTCCAAAAGATTAATAAAAAAGCGACAATCGGAAATCCTGTGTTGCTAATCAAGCCAATTAAAAATTCATATTCTCCCATCAAACCCCCTCCTTTATTTAGTAAAGGGAAATTCATAGATAGTTTAACAACCATTTTTCAAAAACCCTTTAAAAAGTACCTTAATTCCTAAAATTTGTTATAATTTCTGTAAATAGAAAAAGAGGGGGTCTATATGAAGAAAATCATAATTATATTGTCTTTACTTATAATCGTCGTCGCTATTGGTTTTTTAATCGCAAAGAAAGACCAAAGCTACTCTGCAACAGATGTATTAGAGAACGCTGATTTTAACGTTAAAAATCCAACTATAACCATTCATACCGTCGATACAGACAAAGAAGATATATATACGAAAATTGAAATTCCAGAAGAAACGCAAAAAAAGCTTATACAAGCTTTTCAGAATGCAAAATTTGATAAAACAACAATAAATCCAGTTGATTACGATTACCGAATCACCATTTCATTAAATACAGGTTATACAATGTACCTTGTTTCAGATAAAAAGTCATTGAATCTTCTTAGTAACCATGAAAATTATGCCATTGTAAACGATAACGATTTTTTTAGCATTTTAGAAAAGGCAACAAAATAAGAGGCACTTACTCAATTGTAAGTGCCTTTTTTTATTAAGCTGGATATGTTACTTGTCCACCAGGTGTTGTGAAGCTATTTACTTTTCGAGATTTGATAAAGGCAAAGTCGTAATTAGGACGTTCAACGTTAACAGTAAGTGTCATATTACATTTAGCCCAACCACCATTCACCATCGTAAAGTGAGATTCTAAAAGCTGTGTGTATCCAGTATTTACATCGTTCTGCAACCATGATTTTTCAGCAGCGTTCAAAGTTGTTAAAAGACTCATAAACCCTGCTGCTACAGAAGCCGCTGTGCTTGCAACAAATACAAGTCCTAAAACAGCTCCCCCATATGAAGCATATGTGTTGGATACGATAGATTTACTTACATTCTTGTCTGCAAGCAGCTCTACTACTTTCTTTTGTGCACGAACCATTTCTGCGATTTGTGCTGTAGTTACATCAACCGTTCTTGTATCTGAATAAAGACCCATTTTGATTCCCCCTATTGTTTTGTGTTTTTTGTTAGCTAACACTCTATAAAGGAAATTTTGATTTAATTTAACAACCTTTTTTCAAAAAAAGTTTTAAAAAAATTATTCACGTGCATACATTTCGACTTTACATAACATTATCTTTTCTTTTCGCTTTTTACTTTCTCTTTTTAACGTACTAATCGAAATACCTGTGATTTCAGCAATTTGTTTAAATGAATGAGTATCTTGTAAACTCATCGCATGGTCTAACTGTCTTTTCGTGTATTTATTGGGCCTGCCTTCCCGGAATCCTGGTTGCTGTTTAGCAATCGCTTTTCCTTCTTGGGTACGTTCAACAATAAGATTCCTCTCCATTTCAGCTACAGCGAGTAACGTCTGTAAAAAGAAACGCCCCATTGTCGTATCTTCAAGCAATCCAATGTTAAGCACATGTACTTTTACGCCTTTTGCAAATAACTGTTCAATAATCTCGATGCCTTCTTTAGTATTACGAGCCAATCGATCCAATTTGGTTACAACAAGCTTGTCACCTTCTTTTAATTTAGACAGTAGCTCATTTAATTGTGGTCGGTCTGTTTTCGTTCCTGTGAATTTCTCTTTATAAATAACAGTTGCCCCTTCATTCTCTAATGCTTGCAGCTGAACATCTAATTCTTGTGACACAGTTGATACCCTCGCATAACCATAAATCATAAAAAACCTCTCATTTCTATACTATCATTAAGAACCTAAGTTATGACACCGCACAATACCTTGATAATACTACACCGACCAAACGGTATCAATACTATTAAATTATGACACCAAACATAATTTGCATTTACAAAAATTGACTTTAAAAGCAAAATATGTTAATATTTCACTTGTTCCAAAAAATAGTATAAAAAGGTGGAATTTGTAATGAAAAAGTTTTTAGCAGGATTAGCAGTTTGTGCATGTTTAAGTGCATCAGCAGGAGGAGCTTCTGCAGCAGAATTATCTACAGATGAGGGCGGTATTGATTTAGATGCATTAATAGCCCAAGAAGAAACAGGTTCTTTCTTAATTGATGATACTAATGGCATCGCTTTAAGAGCAGCTGTATCAGCTGGAGGCGGTACATTTAATGTGATTTGGGGATTGGATCGTCATACTTCAGAGTATAACCATCCCTCAAAAGTACATAGATCAAGCGCAGGTAATAGCAATACCAATCTTCGTAGTGAATGGCAACAACCAGGTAACTTAGCATCTGTATGGATTAAATCTTCACTTTGGGGTAATACAGCAAATTGGGATGTTAAATAAATATTAAACAAAACAAAGTGTAGGGATTCCCCCTATACTTTGTATTTATTGAAAGGATATATTCATGAGAAAAATAATATATCTACTTTTAACTATTGTGATAATCACATCTAATTTATTTATTTTTTCTATATATTCAAATAATAAAGTAATGGATTTTTTATATCAAAGAAATCAAATTGTTACGATTGACTATAGTTATGCCAAAATAAACTTCAATATTAATGATCTTACTGAACATTTAGTTCAATTCTCAAAGAAAAATAATATTAATATTTCTCAATATAATTTCACAAGCGAAAATTCTTTAAATATTTACTCTACGAACGTTTTAAAAGATCCTTATATAAAATTAAAATCTGGAGAATTTCCGATTGAGAAGCGTTTTATCTCTAATCGCTTAAAAGAAAATGAAAAAAACCAATCAGGTATTTTTTACTTTCCTCTATCTAATTGGGAATTTAATATATATGATTTTAAACAGATAAAAAATATAGGATTCAAAAATGATTTCTATTTGAGTAGTGTAGATAAAGAAATTCTCCATTCTTTTACTCAAGAATTCTCTCCATACGGTAACATACAAACCAAAAAAGAAAACATAAATAGCTTAGTATTAACAAATATCTCTTTATTAATGGTGGTTATTCTTTCTTTTGTCATGTATATAATAGGGATGTTTTATTTTTTAATCCAAAAAAGAAAAACTTTACTATTATATTATATGTGGGGGCATTCAAAAACGAAAATTGTATATTCTTTTTTAAAACCCTTTTTATGGTACTTAACTATTATATTAACATTAATATTAGTAGGAACAACTGTAAATTCAGTAATTTTTAAACAAATTTATTTTTTAGAATATTTTTACCCACTACTAGTGAATATTTCAATTTTTATGATTCTTATATTTTTCGCAGTACTAGGTATTTTATTAATTTTCAAATTTAATAAGTATAATCATAGTGTTAAAGGTGCTTTACCATTTGGAAAGATCCAGTGGATGTCGATCATTTTAAAGACATTGGTATCTATCGTCCTTTTTAGTATGATTAGTTTTACTTTTATAAAGTATAATAATTTAACCTACAAATTAAATAGTTTAAGTTACTGGGACGATACTCAAAATGTATTTCGTATTCAAGTAGGCGTTCTAAATAATAATATTTCGGATGACTTAAAACTCGATAGAGATTTAAATGATAGATTAAGTCTCTTTTATGAAAAAATCAAAAAAAATAACCAGGCCTTTCTTATAGAAGCCGAAAAATTTAGTGTTATAGATTATAAAGATGGAAAACCTATATATAGCTATATGTCAGGGATTAAAAATACAAATGAAATTTATACTCCCCAAGGAAGGCGTATTCTCATTGATGAAAATTATCTAATAGTGAACCCTATTCAAAGTAGTAATGGTGTGCCAATTATTAAACAGTTGAAGAAGGATAAAAACACCTTGAATGTGTTAGTACCGGAACAATTGAAGGTTGTTGAAAGGGATATTGAGAGTTCATATAAAGAATGGTTTTATTTCCAAAGCGTTGAAATTGTCAATATGTATAATAAAGAACTTAGTCAACCATTAGTGGAAAAGGAAATAAATGATTTAAAAATTAATATAATCTATACTAAAAAAGGACAAGAATATTTTACATATAGTAATTATAGAGGAAACCAAAAAAATAGAGTGATAGATCCTATCGCTATTTTATATTCAGAAAGCCTGGATACCTCTACAATAGGAGCATATGCGACACATTCATTATTTTTCTTAGATAATTCGAATGGAAGTGCCTATGAAAATATTGCTTCATCATTAGAAGAAGCAAACGTTAAAGAAATAAATAACGTAGTGTCTGTTTATAGCGAAGCAAACGATCAATTAATTGAACTAAAGTGGGAATTATTCCAACAACTAGTTGCTTTAATTATTGTTATTATATTTTCATTTCTACTTTTTATTGCATATATTTGGTCTTACTATAATGCACATCTTTATCAATTAACCCTGAAATATTTGTTCGGTTATTCTTATTGGAAACGAAATAAAACTATTATTTTTATAGCTAGTTTCTCTAATATTTTAGCAGCTATATTGGCGCTTTATTTCTTCAAAAGTACTAATGTTATACTATTACTACTTTTAGGAACTTTATTTTTGGAACTTCTATTTTTTAATATATTTATAAATTTTTTGAATAAGAAAAATATAAACAAAGTAGTAAAAGGGGATTGAGTATCTAATGATTGAACTCAAAAATATAAGTAAAAGTTTTTTTGGAAAAACGATACTTACAAATTTTTCATTGAACATTAGTAAAGGAGAATTTGTTTCTATTATTGGTGAAAGTGGTGCAGGTAAAACGACAGTTTTAAATATGATTGGGCTATTAGATAAGCCTGAAAAAGGTACTGTATCTATAGATGGTCATCTAAATCCAAATAGTAAAGTTACTATGTATTTACGAAGGAATAAATTTGGATATATATTTCAAAATTATGTGTTAATGAATAATGAAACAGTTAAAGATAATTTACTAATTTCGCAGGCATATAGTAACAATTTTAATAGTGAAACAATGATAAATAATTTAGAACTAGTCGGCTTGGATGCTACATATTTAGAAAAGAAAGTTTACCAGCTAAGTGGTGGTGAACAACAGAGGATTGCTATAGCAAGAGTAATGCTAAAACCTTGCGAAATAATATTAGCAGATGAGCCAACAGGAAATCTTGATGATTTAAATAAAGAAGTTATCTTAAATTTATTTACACATTTAAAAGATACCGGAAAAACTATTATTTGTGTAACTCACGATAAGGAAGTAGCTGAACGTTCAGATAGAATAATCAATATAGAGAGGAGAGAATGAGATGATGAAAATCATAGCATTATCTATAATTAATTGTATATTAATTTTACTAACTGTAGTTATACATAAAATTATTTATAGAGTAATGTTGTTGGGGTATGATAATCTAGTTACATATTGGGGACTATTTATAGCAATTTTTTTAGTATTAAATTTGCTTGTAAATATAATGTTTTATAAAGAAAATAATAAGATACGGTAATACTCCATATAAAAAGAGTAAGTAATTTATCAACTGCCATAAGTTATGACCGTTTTTTGAAACTGAAAAAAAGTGCATTAATTTTAAAGATAATTTAATATATAAAACTAAAAGGACAAGAATAGTTAACTAACTATTCTTGTCCTTTTTTGTTATTTTCTTTTTCTTTGGATACCTAGGGAAACCATAGTGTTCAGATTGCTTTTTTACACCCTCAATGATTTTACGTTTTTTTCATCAACTGCACTCATTTTCTCATCACCTCGGTTTTATTTAAGCGTTATTCATATCCATACAAAACAACTTTACATAACATTAGAAAAAGGCAGTAACGACAAAAGATAAACCCTTGTCATTACTGCCTTTTCATCTTTGGCATCTATTATTGTCTATGCATAATTTTATACATCGTTGAGTTTACAGCATTTTTCCACTGTTATACAGGCTGCAGCCTGTATAAAATATTGCATATTTCACCTGCTACTTCACCCATTAAATCAGCTCCAGCAGCCTCCTCGTCCCTTAAACATAATTAACTGAATTGCTGGCATATCATTGTGATTGTTGTCAATAAACCACCAACTGCTACTACAAAACGTGCTGATAACTTCAATTTCAATTCTTTATAGTATAATTCCATATACTCTACCTCCTAAATTGCAATATTCTTTCGTACCACAAAAGTGTCTTTGTGGTGCGAAAATCAATAAATATTTCGTACAGTACCATTGAAAAAATACTTATATAATAAATATCAAGAGAAACATCAAACACTTTTATCCAGAATGAAATTTATTTTTCTCCCATCCCATATATGTACAAAGCCCAGATAGAACATCATCTCTACAAAACCACCCTCTTACGCTATGCTCAGTCCGGTACCACTACGGTATATGGACTTGACCTCATATGCGTTAATTACCCATATACCGCATAGCCAATGCCCATCGATTCTTGCCATGTCCTAGTTCTGAATGGATTTGATCCATCGCTTCCCTTGCAGCTGCATATAGTTGCTTATCATGTTCGCTCAGAATACCATAGTCTGCCGCACGTCCTATTTTTCTATTTTCCAACACACGATTCATGATCTGTTTCTGCTCACTAGGCATTAACTGATGCATACGCTCACGGGCATATGCATGCCTAAAACCATGACACTCTCGGCCAGCTTGTGTCACTCCAGCTCGTTTGCACGCTACATTTACACCTTCTCGTACCGTTGAATAAGATACATTCACTATTCGCTCTCCTGGAGATTTTTTTACCATCCAACCTTCAAGTCGTTGTTCTTAAGCGCTGTGGTACATCTACCTGTCTAAAACGA
The DNA here is from genome assembly GCF_003049605.2 of Lysinibacillus parviboronicapiens. NCBI lineage: Bacteria > Bacillati > Bacillota > Bacilli > Caryophanales > Bacillaceae > Lysinibacillus > Lysinibacillus parviboronicapiens. Next base: position 2,395,411 of record NZ_CP073713.1, on the reverse strand, counting down.
CCGCCTTTTGTAATCCCTGTACCTTTTTCGATGGTCAAACACCAACCAATACCCCTTTCATTAGGAACAAAATGTTCTACTCGCTCGTTCACAGCCCCTTTGATCCGCAATCCCATTTCTCGCATCAAATCAATAGCTTTGGTTACCTCATCTGAACAATTATCGCGAATTAATTGCACTTCATTTTCAATGTAAGATCGATTTTGGGCATCAGAGCCCATTGCATTAGAGGATTCTCTAGACGTTTCTCAGGGCAAAACCTTACTAAAGCAGACGGACTATCTTCAAAGCGCTTAGAACGCTCTTTAAATCCCTTTTCGAGCAAACGAAGAGATGTTTCAACATTCACACGGTGCCCTTGTGAAACTTCCTTCTCCCTCAAATAAACAAGGTAGGACACATAATGCCCTTCATTCAACTCATTGATTGACTTCACTCCAAGCTCACTACGGCACCATTTTACAAAGTTTTGAGCATCAGACATTGTATTGGCCATCTGCTTTTTAGAGTGAATACCACTAGTTCCAGTTTTTTTCGCCTCACATTTTGATTCGCCAATTTTATCTATCGCCTGCAGTGACTCTTTTACCTCACGAACAATGGATGTGCGTCCTCGTCTCGCCATTGTACTCCCCCTTTTCTTCTAACTACAGCGTCATTTTTGCCCTCGCTTTGCTCGGGCGCTCCACCTTAGGAGATCGTTGTCTACGCCAACAGACCTCCTAAGGTGTCGGATGCATTTGTGTTCCGTTATGTATTCGATTATCAATGTGCATGCTTCAACTTTACGCGCTTTGTTATCGGAGTGCGCCATATAATCTCCGCCCATTGACACGACAACCACTATTCGTTTTCCCTGATTTGTTTCTGGAAAGGATAAATAGCTTGGATTGCTCCAAACACTTAAAAGCTGTAGAGATTGTATTTAATCCAACCTCTAATTTGTTACTCAAATGCTCTCGGCTTACTTTGATAATGCCGTTGTATGTAAGATCATAAATCAATTTTTCTAGCACTTTTTCTTCTAGTTGCTCCTTTTTTGAAGCAAAAAAGCGTTTCACATAGTAGACCAAGTCTCTCTGTAAAAGCCAGTAATAGTACGTTTGGCTTCCACAAGGGGGCTGGGCTAAAGTCCTTCACGCCCCTAAAACATAATAAAAATAGCTCTCTATATAAATCCTTAAAGAAAACAAAAGAACAGGAAATATGAAATATGTAAATTCCATGCAACTAATTATCAGTCTAGCATTTATTATTTCTCTCTCTTCATAATGTTCCTTTTCTTTATCCATTTGATGCTTCGCTACAATGTATGCACCAAAAGCTCCTCCAAACATACTAAGGACTCACCAAAAATAGTTGCTACAATTGTGCCGTCGATGATAAACAAATGGCTTATTAATGAATATAAACCACCTAAAAATATTGCTATGAGCACTAATAATATACTAATAAAAACTTTATTCACCATTAAATCCCTCCTCCTAAATAATAAATCAGGAAGGGGTGGTTTATCATTGACTTTCTATCTTCAGCAGCAAGTACTATCGTTTGAACTAAGGAACTAAGGGTAGACTCGATAATGCCCACTGTTCAAAATAAATTACACTCTCAAAACCACACCAAACTCGGCCCTCTCAACTCATAGTGTTTTGGCTGTTTGATGCAGTTTTCAAAGCATAATAAAAACCCTCATCCCTGCTCAGGATGAAGGCTCGTCTATTGTGGTAAACCTATTTAGTTGTCGATAGCTCACTTTTGAAACTGCGGTGGTGCGTCACCGCGTTATTACTGGAAAGCAAATTGTGTTAGTGCATTTCCGTGCACTTAGAAAGTTTGACTGAAAAATATTTGGAAAGTGGACGAAGTTCACATATTAATCAGCTCCTTTATTTACATCCATACGAAACTTTGAATTGACACATATACTGAAAATAAAAATAGCCCAATCAGTAACCAACCATAAACTTTGTTCTCTCTCTGAAATTCTTCAATCCCTCGAGTTAACATGACTAAACCCGAAAAGAATACCATTAAAAAAATCAGATCGTAATCACGTGTTATAAGTAGATAAGCTGAGAGAGAGACTACTATGATTACAAAAACAATTTGTAAAATATTCAGCATAATATTCCACTCCTCTTTAAATTTCATTTTTATTTATCATACAATAAAAAAGAGGTAGTGGAAATCATTGTAAAGTTTCAGCCCTTTATATTATTTAGATACCTAATCTCTTTAAAAAATATGGGCCGGCCATGTTTGTCACGCTCGGAACTAGTCTGCCAAGCACAGGTCGGTCGTCGGTCTGTCTTTCCCTAATATTTAGGATTTTATAAATACCAAGAAAAGAAACATTTACCTGTCCGACCTCCCCTTTAGTTTACCCCTCTTGTTTCTTTATCACCTAATGTTGAAAGTATGGCAACTTTGGAAAGTGTGAAAACTTTGTTCTTTATTCGTTAAAACTCCATCTGCCATCAATGTAACTTGCAGCCCATTCTCTCCATTCTTGCTCCAAAAACGCTTCTAAATCCTTATCGTGTTCTGGATTATAAGCTAATTCTTCAAGAGTAAATTCCTCTTCCCAGTTAGCTCCTACATATCCGATACCTAAATTAAAATGTACTTTTTTATTTAAATCCATTTCGATCACCCCATCATTTGTTTAACAATGTTTTCTTTAATATTTCGTACATGCGTATGTTGCTATCCAACGTTGAGATTTGCCGTCCAACATCCAGTTAAGGACTTGTAACTCTCTATCTCCTGTTACTCTATCGAGAAGCATTTGAACCTCTAATAACTTTTTCTCGTACTCTCCAACACGTTTGTTGTTCTTTGAACGTCTAATAGCCTCCTGCATAATTGGATATCCTACACCGCCTACTGCTTTAGGTAAAGTAGCTTCGATGCCGTATTGTGCTGTTTTTGCCCCGACAACCATTTCTGCTCGCATTTCTTTGATTGCATTAACCATCCAGTGGTAGTCCGTAATCATTGCGTCTAACTATCCTGTGTAAATGTTAATACTTGCCCATGTTTGCCCATATCGGTAGCCTCCTGTTATAATACTAGTAATCAAAGGGCATGAACCAATTCTGGACTGTAGCGTGTGAAGACGCTGCGGCTTTTTTGTGTGTTATAATTACATTAACAAATATTAGGGGGGTATACCAATGCTTGGTATCACGTACGTAGTCTTCACCTTTGCCATGGCAGCGACAGTCATTGCCGTACTTAATGACATGAAGATCAAGAAATTAGAAAAACGCATCGAAGTACTTGAAAGAAATAAGTGATTTTAATATATAATTGAATATAGAGCTATGTTTTAATTGCTCTTTTTTCTTTTAATCCTCATATTATTGTTCATTAAGGTTCTTTGTTGTTATGACACTCTCCAATGAAAAACAGAATATGTTAACTAAAATAAAAATTTATTTTAACCTATAACCATACCATTATTTGGAGGTGTTTTTTTGTCTGAAAAGATCAATTTCATTGTCTGGCTGCTTAAAGTCATTCATTGGTCATAATGGGAGCAATTTTCGACAATGCCTCATTTTGCTCTGCATCCGCATTGTAATAACTATTTATAATCAGATCCGGTTTTAAAGTTAGAATCATCTCTAAATCACCTGGATGTCCAACATCAACTATTCCTGCCGTTTTACCTTCATAGTAACTATGATTAGCATGGATAAGATTACTACCAACGATTGGAATATCCATCACCAAGAAATCACCAAGCGTCGGACCAATATAAACGACCCGTTTGGGATGTGCAGGTATTTCAACTTGTTCACCTTTAATCGTTGTATATTGTATTGTTTTCTCGCTTTCCTCTACCTGCACATCAGATGCATTGCCTCCAGAATTACTACATGCCGATAATATTAGCAACAGGAGGAACACCCCCGCCCATATTATAATTCGCTTTCCACGATGCTTCTTCACACTTTGTTGCCCCTTTCCTTCTTACACTTAATTGAAAATGATTATCATTTACGGCATTATTATAGCTTGTGGGAAATGGGGAAACAATGGAAAAAACGCAATGATTTATTTGGATAAATGTCAATAGCATGAATAGAAAAAGCTTCAATTTGTCCCGTATAAAAAAATATTTAACAGCTTCGATGTCATTCTCAGTGTCCAACCATCTTTAATGTTCTAGAAACGCTCACATGAAAAGTGAATAATTCACAAATTAGATGCATTATGCATCTGGGAAAAAAACCAAACTAAAAATAATCAAAGCCCAAGCTCAACATGAATTGAGACCTGGGCTTTTGAGGGTTGGTTACCCTATGACAAGATTACCTTATTAGATTACTACATCGTTCTGAACAAATAATGAACAAAAAGGTTGATTATTTACAAGTAACAGTCCAAGAAAGTGACATAAAACCTCTTGCTACGATGGCAAAGCCATTGTTTTCATAGCTTAGATGCATATATATTTCGTCATGAACAAAGTAGGAGTTAATGAATATACCAATAACTATAGCCCAATAAATATTAAAGAAACTATAATAAAAAAAGCTATTATTAAACTTTTTACTTATTTTAAAGATATCTTTCTTCTCTAACTCCTCAAATACTTGATTTAGTATCTATTTCTTCTCCTCCTTTATATTGTGTGGATTTGGATAACAAAGAGTGTTAGGATTTTATTCACTTTTTCGTTGTCTTTAATTATGGATTTTATTCTCTTGAGCATGCGAAGTTATATCCACAATATTAACCGCAGCAGTATCATTAGTTGTACCATATTGGCCAGAGAAATCACGGTTGTCTATTACTGGGTAACCACCTGCTCTCGAACGTGTTTATGGTCAGTCGTGGTCTGTCTATTCTTAATTTTTATCGCCTGTTCCTATACATAATTAAATTAGTATGAATTATTTCTATAAAACTCCATAGCCTCTTTTAAAAATTTTTGCTCCTTTGCTGTAAAAGGATTTGGAAATGACAATGATTCTGTGGATGGCAGCTTTTCTTCAACCAAATCCAAATTTCCTTTCAAAGTTTCATCCATAAGCAATAGCAGTGTTTCAATAGTTTCTTGTGTTTCTTTCGAAGACGGTATAGCATCAGTAGACGTTAAATGTTTGATTTCAGATAAAACTTTCGTCCATTTTTTATCTAAATCAATTTCTTCGGATTTTTTTATATTAAATAATTCATCAGTTATATCTTTAGAAAAGTGCTCTTTAAACCATTTTTCTGTATCTGCTACAAACATTAATTTTTGAAGCATCGCACAAAATATTTCAATATTGATGATTTCCTCATCTTCTATTGTTTCCATAAGATGGTTTAAATCGGATAATATATTAGTAATCTCAAGCTTTTTTGCTTCAAATAAGTGCTTTTGGTGTTTTAAAGATTTTAATATAACCTCGCCTTCAACAGTGTTTTTTTGAAGCATGATTTTAATATCCTTTAAAGATAATCCGAGAAACTGCAAGGATTTAATGTTTTGTAGAATAGTTAAATCCTCTTTTGAATATCGTCGATGTCCACCCTCTGTATAATCTCGCGGTTTAAGTAGGTCTATACTGTCATAATATCTAAGCGTTCTAATGCTAACACCAGACTTTTGCACAAGTTCCCCAATTGTAAATACACCTTTTCCCAACAAATAACCTCTCCTTTTGTTCCTAAATTGAACCTAAAAATCCTTTGTTTTTTCAGACTTTAAAGTAACGTATAACGGGGTAAGAAAACTTTTTCCCTTTTAACGTATAAATTGCTGCAATTATAATTAATATTGTTTCAAGTATAATAAGTGCAAATGAAAGAACAGAAGCCGCACTCCATTTTGTAGAAATAAGAGTTAACAACAAAAAGACTGGGAAGAAAGTAAAATGAAGGTTCATCCCTTCTTTTGCATGATCGGCAAAATATTTATTTCTATCCTTTGATACCAAGTATACTAATATAGGTAACACAAAAGTTAATAATAGCGAGAACAGATGCATTAAACTTGCCAATCCTCTATTTAATAGACTCTCTTTTTTCATAAAACTGCGCCTCCAATAGCGTAAATTATTTAGTTGTTACCTTTTAATTTAGTAACTTCATTCATCATAAAAGGTGACGCTACTGGAGATTCAAGTACAAAATTAATTTTAATCTAATCAATCTTTATTTAACCACTTCTTTGTTGGTCAGATGTGCTAATAAAAAACGCCGAACATGACTTCAACATCATGTCTATGTCTAATTGAACACTAAGAAAAGAATTGGATGCCTATATTCATTCCTATAATCACAACGTATATAGGCAAAATTAAAAAATCTAAGTCCTTAGTTCAATACCGGACTCAGATTTAGAAGTTGCTTAAATTATTTGTCTAACTTTTTTTGGGGTAGATCAGTTTTGCTCACAGTCTTTTTTACTTATCCACGACCAGCTTGGAATGAAGGATATAAAGTCATTCCACCATCAGCGAATAAAGTAATGCCGGTTACATAACTAGCTTGTGATGAAGCAAGCCATGCTGCTACTGCGGCAATTTCTTCTGGTTTTCCAATATAGCCCATCGGTATCATACTTTCAACATCCGCTCGTTTTTCTGGATCAGCAAATTTTTCAGCATTTATGGGCGTATTGATCGCCCCAGGACCGATATTATTTACACGAATTCCCTTTGGAGCATACTCTAACGCTAATGTTTCTGTCATTAACTTAATGCCTCCTTTACTGGCGGCATAGTGAACAAACAACGGCCAAGGAATTTTCTCATGAACACTAGACATATTGATAACTGTTCCTTTAATATCATTCTCAACAAAATATTTAATTGCTTCTCGACTTCCTAAAAATGCGCCTGTTAAATTTGTATTTATCACTTTATTCCAATCATTTAGTGGCATTTCATGTGAAGCTACTGGGTTTTCTATCCCAGCATTATTTATCATCACATCAAGCGTACCAAACTCATCCACAGCTGTACGAATCAGGTTTATCACGTCCATTTCCACTGTAACATCACCTTTAACAGCAATGGCTTCACCACCAGCTTTTATAACTTCTTCAACCACTTCATTTACTTCTGCTTCATTGGAACGATAATTAATGACAACTTTTGCTTTTTCTGTTCCAAAGCGTATTCCCATCGCTTTTCCTAATCCCGTTGCAGCTCCAGTAATAACAACTACTTTTCCCTCTAAATCTGGATACATAATTTAGTCCTCCTTTTTATCCTTTAGCAATTCCTAACATGATGCCAGCAGCGACTATAAAAACAATACCAATAATGATTGCTATGAATTGCCGTTTTGTTTTTTTCTCCCCTAATATAAAAATCCCGCCCAAAGTCGAGATTACTATGCCCATTTGAGAAAGGGAAAAGCTAGTTGCTACTCCTACACGTGGCTGAGAAATAAATAAAAACATATTTCCAGCCGCCCAAATTAAACCAGGAATTATATTGCGAATGGCATATTTATTAAATGGTTTATGCTTAAATGTTAATAAAATTCCGCCAAGAACCATTCCGATTGCTTGCGGCAATAAAGCAGACCATCCACTTACATTAAATAGACGTATAATTACTACATATACTAAATAGCCAAAGGTTGAAACTAATAAAATCATAATTCCTTTTTTCAAATTATTGACTTGTTCTTTTTCTTTCTCTTCAGGATTTTGAAGCGTTGTGAGAATGATACCAACAATGATACTAAAAAGTGCAAGAATACCTAACACAACTGATATTGTTGTAGACCATTCATGAAATACAATCACTCCGAATAAAGTTGTTGATACCAATTGAAGCCCAGTCGAAATAGGCATTGTTTTGGAAACACCCATTAAATCAATACTTTTCAATTGATTTGCTTGTCCTAATGCCCAAAATAAACCTGATACAATTCCTACACCGATAACTAAAGGTGTTAAAACAGGTTTTACAAAAATATAAATGGCTATAGAGAAAATAAGGGCGCCCAAAGTTGTACCTAAAACTTGACTATATGGTCCTCCGCCAAGTTTAACATTAAATAACACAATGCTTCCCCAAAATAGAGCAGGTAAAATTGCTAGGAAGATATCCATTTATATAGACCTTTCTATATTTAAATTTCATATTTCTAAGAAGGATTGAACAATATTTTTCACTTCTCCCCTTTAATAAATTTCTCACCTCATTCCACATTCCTATTCTTTCACTGTTTTTGATTTCTAAACAAAAAATCTTTTTATCTTATTAAACCCTAAATGGTAAATTTTTTAGATTTTAAATTGATTAAGTACAGCTTAAGCTCTCCTACTTCAAAGTATCGCATCTTCTATTTATTTGGCTGTTGTTCGGTTTTGTTACTACCCTGTCCTAAAATATGGACAGGGTTATTTTTTTTACTTCATCATCATATCAATTACTCTTTCACGCACTCACTGTACGCTGTCACTATAAACCTGTTAACGAATCTAGTTATCTTTCATTCTCATGTACTTACACAATTTAAATCTGTTTGCCCTTCTAAGTTGTGGTATAATACTGTAGTATGCAACATCAAAGGGCATAATCAATTCTAGGCTGTAGCGTTTGATCACGCTACGGTTTTTTTATGTTAAAATTTACATAAATTACATATTAAGGTGATTTAAATGATATTTATCAGAAAATACTTATATATTTTTTACTTCGTACTATTGTTTTTACTTTTATCAGTTGGAGATTATTTCAAAAAAGGTAATTGGGATTTGCGAGAAAATTTTTTTTATTCCTTATTTGCGACAATTGTTTATGCATTTATAACATGGGCATGGGATAGTAAAAAATATGAAAAGAAATAGCATGTTGTTCAGTTAATCTCTAGGCTGGAGCGTTTGATCACACTGCGGTTTTTTTCGTGCTTTCAAACTATGCTCTCCCTTCCCCAATTTATTTCTTCTGCTACACAATATCTTTCGATTAATCTTCAACACGCTCCCAAACAACTTCTTCATCAATAACTCTAAAGCCACGATACGCCATGTACTTCTTGTCCTTCAACCGTCACCCCTGCACGCATCAAATTATGACGAAGGCTTTATGTCCTTTTCGCTCTCGAAATCAATGTCCACCATCACCTTAAATGCTTATCGCCCTTTCTCCTGTACAATTTATTCCATCCTAATATTGGTAGTTATCTAATAGATCTCTCGCTGTATTAGGTGTTTCTACTACGGAATTATGTCTTGGTATATAAATTCACCTTCGTTAACAATTTTTCTTTTGAAAAAATTTCTACTAATTAAACCATTTATTTCTTTAATATATAAAATTGTGATTAATAAGACTAGAGAGTGTAACAGTGTACTACATATTATGAAAATGTAATCTGCAGATTATAATTTTTTATTTGCAAGGAGGTGAATTAAATGCCTTTAACTACTGGTCCAATTGAAAATACAGGAAATCAACCAGCTAATGCAACTAGTGTTCGTGTCAAAATTCTCAATCTTAGTGGAGGTTTATTAACTGGAGTAGTAAGAGTTTTTAGACTAAACGGCTCAAGACGATTATTGTCAACAACTCCTTTTGCCGCAATTGCTAATGGTTCTACTTTTGTAACTCCTGGTGTAGGAGGTGCTGCTCAATATGAAGTTGAAATTGTCCCAAATCAAAATGGCGGAATATATAGCGTTTATGGACGAACAGCTTCAGGTGTTATCATTACTGCCCAACGGTTTGTAAACTCAGAATTAACGCAGATTCTTTAATGTTAAAGTTAATATCGAAAAGCCTTATACTGTTATAAGGCTTTTCATTTATAGTCATCTATAGTCATCTTCTTTCTCTTGTTTTACGTCGAGATACGCAATTGAAAAAATATTGTAGAAATGCTGTTGTGGATGAACAAGTTGACTTAGAAACACCAGTTACATTAGTTGTAAATCAAGAATTTGGTGGTAAAGCATTAGGTCGACAAGATTATGAAGTAAGCAATAGAAATAAAAAAAGTCACTCATTCCTTTTCAAATGAGTGACGACTTTTTAATGCTCCGTTATTTTACTTTTTACTAGTTGTCTTAAAACGATGTTCGAATAGAATAACTCTTGAGATGCTTTAAGCCTAGTTTCGGCGTGCCTGAATTAATGTAAACCAATCTGAATCCCCATTAAATATTCCACTCACTCTATATACAGGCTGATAGAATTCCTTTGTGTCATACATGAATGTAAGCTCCATCCCGGTTATTTCTAGTTTATCGCCCTTTTTTATAACCATCATATTATGGGTTAAAATTGCATTCCTTTTTATGAGAGGAAATTCCCCTTTCTTTATACGTTCATACACATCTTTAGGGGTTAAGATATCCACTTCCCGTATAAAGTGATGTTCTTGAAGCCCATATGACACTGCGTAAATACTGCCATCTTTTTTTAACCCAAGTGATAGATCCCCAGACCAATAATCTTTATTTATATGGGGTGTATCTGAGAGTGACCACTGAAACTGGTCTCCCTCTTCTGTTATAAGATCAGCTTTTTGAGGAAGTATATCTAGATTATCCATTATAGCCATTGCCTCTTGACGCATTGGTCCTTGTTTCGTCCATGTAGCTTGCTGAGGTGTATAATTGCTGTCGGTTAATGTCCAATTTCCTTGTGTCGATTGAAATAAAGTATATTGAGACCCTGATTTATCTTCTAATAGAATCCCACGGTCCCTTTCCTTAGCTGCTGTCTTCACTTCAGTTAACCCTAACTTCCGATACAATATATCCCCCACTTCATCCGAATGGTTTACTTTCTTATATACGGATGCCATTGTGGGTACTGAATTTAGTTGCATGGATGTTGTCAAATGTACGTCTGTCATATCCCATTTAGAATATGAATTAATCGGCAGATTTCCGAACTCCTGCTTAGCATAAGCAATAGTTATACCCGCAAAAATGAAAACCATGAGCAGAGGTATGGCTAAACTTCCTAACAGACTTTTCATGCGAACTTTTTTGTGCTGAATAATAGACGTGTATAGTCTATAGAACTGGTATCCAATTACTCCTCCCAGCGTATTGTTAAATAAATCATCCAGCTCAAAAATCCCTGCGCCAGTAACTAACTGGTAGATTTCTATGAATAGTGTAAAACATACGACAACAACTATGAGCCATTTAAATGTTGTAAGCTTTCGACTAAGAAGAGGAAGCAACATTCCCATTGGGATAAACATGAGTATATTATAAATACTGGGCTGAAGTTTTTTATAAGAATAGCTATTCCATGCTTCCACATAGCCACTAAACAGATGAAGATTCATCTCCTTATAATGCGAGCTTCCCCGACTGATAATTGTTAGATTAAGGACTAAAGCAATATATCCGATGAATAGAGCGATCCAAATAAGCTTCTTTATATGAATTTAGAGGTTTTCCCTCTAATTGTTGCTTTCTATAATAGCAAAAATAATATAGAGCAATGCATATGCATTCAAAAGCAACAAATGCCATTATTGGCAAGATGGAGAATTCTAGTAGATAATAAAATATGTGCATAATTCTTAAGTTTAAATCCTCCTCACAAATAGTTAATGAAAGGTACCCTCTATTTTATTGAGCTACAATCATTCATTGAACATGGTATTAAGATAATGATATTCATTTTTCAAGATATTCTTTTTAATTTTGTAAAAATTGCCCATCATGAATGAATTAAAAGTTGAGTTATTTCATCTCCCTTTTTACTTGCTACTTTCTAAGTTACTTCAGTATAAATGACAAATCTTAATAAATAATGTATAAAATTCTTAATTTTTCTTAATAAAGTAGCATTAGGTAAAAAAACAAACATTTTTTAATAATTAATTTTATCAACATAAAATAATGTTGAGATTGTCTCTGTGGAAATAAAAAAACAGGCTCAACATTCGGGACTGACCCCTGTATATAAGACAGAGATCAAAAAAGCATTTACCCAACCAGTTGTCGATATTGTACCGGCGACTGGTTGTTTAGTTTCGCTTGTATTCGGATATAGTTATAATACTTTACATAGTCTTTGACAGTTTGTTCTACGATTGCCGTCGTAGTACGCCTTAAATTGTCTAAGTAAAATGTTTCAGACTTTAATGCAGAATGAAATGATTCAATTGGGGCATTGTCAGCGGGCGTACCTTTACGGGACATGCTCATGATAATGCCTTTCCCTTTTACGGCCTGTTGATATCGATAAGACGTGTACACCGAACCTTGGTCACTGTGTAGTGTACACCCATCGGGTAAAGTACCTAGTTGGGATAAGGTATTCAACACAAAATCAGTATCTTGGCAATCACCAATCGAGTAGGCGATAATCTCGCCATTATATAAATCTTGAATACTTGAAAGATACAATTGTTTCTGACCAAATGGCAAGTAAGTAATATCGGTAACGAGCTTTTGTAAAGGTGCAGTTGCCTCAAAATTACGGTTCAATAAATTATCTGCGATATAGTAGGGTTGTCCAGTTTGTTTCCGTTTTTTTACTTTTACTCGACACTGCCAACCATATTTTTGCATGATACGTTGCACGACTTTATGATTCACGCGTATTTCTTGGCGTAAGAGTGCAGTAATTTTCCGATAACCATATCGGAATTTATGCGCACGACAGAGTTCTCCAATATGTCGTTCAATCGCCTGACGAGACCTTGCATCCGCAGATGCCTGTTTCCAACGATAGTAGGTAGATCGTGCAATTCCTAAATGTGCACATATATCCTTCACGCACAACGTTTCTTTTAGCGTCTCTACTAACTGTACAGCTACTTCTCCAACCACTTCCTCTCCAACTCTGCGTACTTTTTTAAAACCTCAATTTGTTGCTTTAAATAACGGTTCTCCATTACTAATTTTGTTTGTTCATTCTCATATTCAGGACCTTTACCAAAGGTATATTGTTTACCTACAGGTTGTTCAAATCGGTGTATTTCTCCGTTTCTATACCAACGCATCCATGTTTCCACTTGTGTTTTATGCCTTATATTTAATTCAATTAAAACCTGCTTCGTTGGTATACCAGCCAATCGCATCTCAATAGCCTTCATTTTTACTTCGTATGGATAACTCACTCTTGTTCCCATAGAAAAAACACCTCCTAATTGAAGTTTAGGTATCTAAACCCGAATTCAATCGAAGATGCTTTTTTTATTTGTCTATACTTTTGGGGTCAGTTCCTTCATTGAGTACCTGAACTTTTTTGGGTTGGTTTCCCTATAACAAGATTGCAATGTTAGATTACTACTCACTTTCATAGATTACTTAGTCCACCAAAATTGTGTTAACACATTTCCGTGCACTTAGTAAGTTTGACTGAAAAATATTGGGACAGTGGCTAAAGCTCACATATTAATCAGCCCTTCTATGTTAGAGATAAATGAAATTTTGAATGGATACAAATAGTGTAAATAAGCAAACAGCGATTAGTAGCCAACCATAAATACTTCTCTCTCTCTGAAATTCTTTAATTCCTAAAATTAACATAAATAACCCTAAAAAGAATATCATTAAAAAATTCAGCTGATAATCCCGTGTGATTAAGCCATAAGCTGAGAGTGATATGACTATGATTGAAGAAACAAGTTGTAAAATTTTCAGCAACACTTTCCGCTCCTCTTTTAAATTACACTTTTATGATAAGAATTTTGAAATTTTGTTATTTTTATTATACAATAAAATAAATCACATGGATATAAATACCAATTTATTTTCTTAATCGTCTATCTATCAGTCTAAACGTAAATATTACAGACATAATGTCTAATATTGATACAGTATAATTAGACTGGTTGGAATTAGAAAAACGTACCGAAGAGCTTGAAAATAGAATTAGATTATCACAAGGGGGTTGTTATTTGAAAACTATAGCGGGAACAATCTCTCTATCTGTTTCTTTTACTTTATTTATTTGTTTGGATTAAAAATGGAACATTCCATTAAATATGATGCAGGGTTCTTCTTTTTTCCTATAATTTTATTGATTCTTTCTTTCATTTTTTTCAGAATAGATTACAAGCATAATACAAAAAAATAACTACAAATTTACTGCACAATAATTTTCAAATAGGCTTTACATCAATTATCAGAATAGTTGTACTATTGATACAACCTTCCATAAAACCTCGAGTATAACTTTGTCCTCGAGGTTTTTTATTGTTTAACTTCCTCTACTAATCTCTTTCTCTTTACCTGACAACCCCGTTATGATTAAAGCATAAAATACAGAAAAGCACCTGAGCGGGGTCAATACAAAAAAACTCTACTGACAGCAACTGGTATTAATGATATAATTCAAATAATACAAATATATACAATAAAGGGAGTCAGTCACACATTGAAAAAACTATTTTTAAGCACTGCTCTTGTGCTATCACTTGGTCTTGCTGGGTGCGGTGATGATTTGAGTAAAGAGGCGCCCGTAGAAAAGAAAACAGAACAAAAGACTGGCAAAAAAGAAATGACTTCTGTACCTAACTACACAATAGAAGAAGAGCATATAGACGGAAGCATTTGGTATGTAACATTGTTAACACCTTCAACTTCCGAAGAAGAATTAAATGCCTTGGTGGAACACACTGCTGAGTTAGCAAAAAAGGAATCCCTAATAATAGATTCCATTTTTGTTAAAGTGAAAACGAAGGATAGCGTCGCTAAATCATATGCTGCTACTGGTAAAGTTGCATTGAGTAATAGGGGTAAAGCCCAAACCGGATTGGCGGACACTAATAAATTTGAGTTTGAGTATTATGTAGATAAACGCTTGCATGTATTAAACAACGTTGTAAATAATTAAAATAGCAAAAAGTCACTCATCTGTAGTGACCTCAAAAATTAGCTACTTTATTTTGTAAGGATTGAGTTCGGTATTGTACCGGACTTAATCCTTTTAACGTTACGTTAATTCGTTAGCATTCCATATTTTGTTTCAAGCTCTTGTTAAGCATTCCATGTCTTCTATGCTTAAATTCAACTGCGTCAAACGGTTGTTACTTGAGCTATAGCGCTTAGAGAACTTCTATAAGCGCTTGTTTTGCAACGCATTTATAACAGAATGTTTCTGGATAAAGGTATCAATCTTTTCGTTTAATTTAACGACTGCTTTTGTCGGAATTTGATGCTTTTCGTTTTCTAAAAACACGAATTCATTATGAGGTAACTTTTCATGTAGTAGATGGGCATATTGATGAAATGCTTTGTCTTTCGTACCAAAAACAAGCAGAACGGGCGAATTTATATCTTGAAGTCGACTTGTACAATTATAGCGTAGACTATAATTGTAGTACTGCTGGATATTTCGTGCATCTCCGTAGGATGCATCTTTATATAGTTTCCTAAAAACTTGTCGTGTGTTAGAATTTCCCCATGCAACCGCAAGTGTCAGAACAGAAATAGCCTTTTTATTTGCTAGTTTAACTGCTAAAGCAATTCGTTGTTTTAAATAGAAATCCTTCACTTCAGACATTCCGCTAATTATGATACCACCCAATCCCCTACTCGGATTCATCAATAAAAACTCTAATAAAATCGAGCCACCAGTTGAATATCCACAAATAAACGCTTTCTCTATCTTTAAATAATCCAATAAATTAACAATATCATTAACAATGAGTGGATACGTGATCGCTTGTTTGGAATACACACTTTTTCCATGACCTCTAATATCAAAGGTAATCACTTTAAATGTTTTTGATAATTGTTCTAATTGATAAACAAAATTTGTGCTTGTTAATAATGGAGGATGAATGAAGACGATTGGCGTCCCCTCGCCCTTTACTTGATAGTATATGTTACTACCTTCTACATCTAACATTGGCAATTCTAATCACCCCGAATTAACAAATTCTTTTTGAGCATGCTGATTGGTTAGTAGTATGTATCGTCAAGAATTATAATATTCTTTTACATGTTGAATACTTGCTCTTATTTATTTCAAAGGGTGGGTAATGTTGCCTTAGTTAGTCAAAAGAGATACTACTATGAGAAACAAAAAAACCAAAATCGCTATTTGCAATCTGGATCCATAAACATGCCTTGGAATACACTTTAAAAATGCAAAATCTACATTAATGGTCATCGTTTTGATGATCATTTTGGTTATCATCTTGATTTTCTTGCTGTTCAGATGGTTCTTCTGTTGAATCTGGCTCTTGTTCATCATCAGCTCTTCCACATCCGAACCCGAACAATAATCCTGAAGATATTCACCTCATTTAGGGAATTTTTATTCCTCGAGATACTTATTTCAATACATTTTGGTTAAGCTAGTGAATGTTACAAATATATACTACTTAAGGAGATGAAAAAGTTTATGGGTAAAGCTATTGAAGTTGGACTCCACGCAATTGTGGTCCTAAATACTGGTGATGATGAAGAGAATGATGAATTAGAAATTCGTGGCACCCTTATTGCACAGGCAGGACTTTCACCAACCAACATTCGAGAAACACGTGAATTGTGGCACATAGGAGATCATGACATTATTGGTATCGAACAAGGTGACAATCATGTAAGCCTCATTGGTAATTTCCAAACTATGGTTCTTGAAGATTATGAAATATTGGTCATTGGTGGTCACATAGAAGAGGATGATACTTTCAGTGAGGATGATTATATGAGCCACAATTTCCAAGTCATAACTCAGGCGGAAATTGACACTTTTCACCCTAAC
Source organism: Lysinibacillus parviboronicapiens (assembly GCF_003049605.2). Lineage (NCBI taxonomy): Bacteria > Bacillati > Bacillota > Bacilli > Caryophanales > Bacillaceae > Lysinibacillus > Lysinibacillus parviboronicapiens. The sequence continues at coordinate 2,378,759 of NZ_CP073713.1, read as the reverse complement.
GGAAAACATTTCCCTATATTCTTTTCCCAATCTAATCAGCAAGTTCGAGTTGATTATACGATAAGAAAAATAAATATTTAAGCTCTATGTATGTCTGCTCAATCTTTGGATTGTTTTATCCAGATTTAATCTACCTACAAAGATTTTTTAAAGTTTTTAATCCGTTACTAATAGAAAATCATTCACCAGGCACTCATTATAAAAGTGAGTCCTGGTTTTTATCTTTTCAACCCGCCCAGCTACAAATGGATGCTTTAAAGGTACTCATTTATGGCTTTTTCCTTATTAACATTGAATTAAGTTAGAAATCGTTGATTTATTAATTTTCGGATTTCCTCAGTAATGGAAGGCCTTCTTCTGTCTATTTGGCAATGTACGCATTGATGTCTTGTAGTTTTGATATATTCATATGTCCGCTCTTTCATTCCGTAATTCTTTACAAGGCATTATTCTTTTCCCTTTTCTAGAGAAATTTTTATTTACACATAATCCTCTCATTTTTTGTCTAAGCTTAAAATGTACCAATTAAGCAATCGCTCCTCATACAACGAACTTCTAAAAGTAGGGAAAAAAATGAAGAAAAAAATTTTATTAATTATAAGTTTATCAGCAACACTTCTTCTTTCTGGATGTTGGGATGTATCAGAACCACAAAGAATGTATTACATTCTTGGAGTCGGTATTGATTTCAAGGATGATGAATATGAAATATTCATGCAAATTATCGACTTTTCAAACGTTGCTAAATCTGAGCAACCAAATCCAAATCCAACACAGGCTGAGATAGGACGTGCGAAAGGTAAAACGATGGAGGAAGCTTTTTTTAAATTATATCGTTCCATCGATCAAAAAGTATTTTGGGGACATATGACCTACCTTATTTTATCGGAAGAGGCCATGAAAAGTGAGCATGCTATACCAATTATCGATAGCTTTTTACGTCATCGGGAAACAAGATATCAAATTTGGGCTTATTGCACACAGGAATCCATTGAAGAAATTCTCTTAGTAACACCCATTATAAATAAGTCACTAACTGCATCCAAACTGAGTAATCCACTCACTTCAGGTGCACAAGAGTCATTTATTGAACCCATCAATTTACGAAAATCTATCATTGGTTTGAATGAACCAAGCCATGAAATTAGTATTCCTTTAGTGACGATTAATAAAAATTGGCAGACTACAGACCAGTCGGCCGAAGAAACTGCCTTGACAGGTGTCGGCATACTTTCAAAAGATGGTTTTAAAGGCTTTATTAAAGGGGAAGCTGCGAAAGGTTTGCAATGGATGCAGGAGAAAAAGAGCCGAGGGGCAGTAACCTTTAAATTAGAAGATGGTGAAGATCACTTAACAGTAGATTTAGTAGAAATAAACCTAGACGTTGAACCAATTGTAAAAAATAATCAGGTTAAGTTTGAAATAGATATTACTTTTGATGCCACAATTAATGGCTTTAAAGGAAAAGTTACTTCAGATGAAATAAGAAAAAATATTATAGCAGAGGTTAAAAAAAACATAAAAACAGCCTATGAAGAGGGTTTAAAATTAGATGTCGACATTTATCGTTTTTCAGAATATTTATATCGAAAAGACATAAAAGCGTGGAAGAAATTGGAGAATAACGGCAAAATACCATTAGACGAAGATTCAATTAGTAAACTAGACATTCAGGTAAATAAAGTTAATCCTGGACGAAAAACATTTGCTGAAACAATTGAAGAGTAACTATAAAAAGACCGAGTACTTGTGGAAATGAACTGAACCCTATAAAGTAGACAGTTTAATAAAAGACCATTCTCTACATTAAACAGCGATTAGATGACTTCGGTATGCTGCCGGAGTCATTTTTTTTAATGTCCATTGCTTTCTTGTATTGTTGTAGTGCTCCATATAATTATCTACCATATATTCTAATTCTGCTAAGCTTTCAGCTTCTTTATAGTCTATTTCATCTTTAAAATGCCCAAAGAATGATTCCATTGGCGAATTATCTAGGCAGTTTCCTCGGCGAGACATTGACTGAAGTAATCCCATTTCTTTGACGCATTTTTGAAATGCTGGGTGTGTATAATGAAAACCTTGATCTGAATGAATCATCGCTTCTGGATGTAAATTGTCATTGATATGCTCTTCTAATTTCTTTAGCGTACGATAAACAAACTCCATGCGTAAACTTGTCGATACGTCATATGCAACGATTTCTCGTGTTGCAACATCCTTTATACACGATAAATACGCTGTTTGTCCGCCACGGTATTGTAAATACGTAATATCTGTTAAAAACACTTTGCCTGGCTCTGTTTGATGAAAATCACGATTTAGATGATTAGGTACTTGACGATGGATTTCTGTAGCTTTGGCAAGATTTCGATAAGGGTTTGCACGTCTTACTTTCGAATATAGATTGAATTTACGCATTAATCGTAGAATTTTTTTATGATTCATCGGGACTTCAAGTAGTTCTTCTAGTGCCATGTAAAGTCCTCGATAACCCACTTTTCCTTTTGACGCATCATAAATCTTTTTTAATAGGACGTAGTCCTGAAAATCTGCTTCTTCACGTATCGCTTGTTTCTCACTATTTTGGAGCCATTTATAATAACCACTGGGGCTTACATTTGCCAAATAACATAAATAACGTGTCATATTTTTCAACTGATACAGTCGAATGGTATCATTAATTGCTTGATACTTTTCCCTTGGCATTAAAATTGCCGTTTCTTTGCCTGCCTTTCCATCTCGTCTAGCTTTTTTAACAGTGTTAATTCAGCTTCAAGTAAACGAATACGTACCTCTGCTTTTTCTAATTTCTTTTCAGCCGATAGGTTTTCTTTCTTTGGTCGACCAGAACCTCCTTTTCCGCGTCTTTCCTCCGAAAATGCTTGTTCTCCATGAGTTTTAAAAGATGCTCTCCATCGTTTAATCGATGATCTTGCTTTTTCCACACCAATCACTTCTAAATCAAATCCGTTTTCTTTAAAGATTTGTACTGGTCCCTTTCCAGCTAGATTTTCTTTGACCGCAAAAATTTTAAATTCCGGTGTATATTGAATAGAACGATCTGATACAGATGCTACAAATCGATTTGCTTCTATTTGTCGTATTTGATATACGTTAAAAATGATTTTACTCATGCTAATTTCTCCCGTTCTTAATTTCGTATAGTTCAGTATAACGGGTTTTTTAGTGAAATGAACAAAAAAACCCGAATAGGGTCACTTTTTAAAGTGTCCACTATTCGGGGTTCAGTTCAAAATCTCAAGTATCCGGTCTTTTGATTTATTTCACAATAGACCTTTGTAGCTCTAATGATAAGTAATCGTCAATGCTGCTGAGTTGCTATGACATCTGCATGGCTATATCTTACCGTTATTCTATCCCTCATTCGTTTGATGTGACATACAAAAAAAGACATCACTTAGACGTCTTTAATGTTTTATCAATATCCTCAATTAAACGGTCTACTTGTTCCTTCGTAATTTTAATGACATATAATCCTTTATGCTCTTCGTTATGACGTCGCTTCTGGTGTTTGGGATATTGATAATCGAATGACGTATCTTTTTCCATAAAATCACCTCTTAAAGCTATATTCAATATAAAGTATAACAAACTTTCAATAAAAAGGAAATTAACTATACATATTTTCACCCGGACGAACAGCTCATTACGTGTCGTTAATGCTAGATTTTTTCTACCCTTCGGTGATAACAAACTAATACTATCATTTCGGCTTATAACCGTTTTTTAACTGTATGTGTTATTTTTTTACGAATATAGTTCCACTACTCGTTGATGATTCACTTTAGTCTTATCAGTTATATCTATAAAGTATGGTATTTGCCATTTTTGAGTAGTTATTGCTTGCTTATTTGTTGGTTTATCCCAGCTAGGATAGACTCTGATAGCCATCTTACCTTTCTTTTCATCCGTTTGTAGAATACCTTTTTTCAACAGAAGTTCTTTTGGAAAAACAAACTGACCGACCCTATTACCATTAAAGGTTGTGATAACTAATAAGTCTGGGAAGTCTCTATATTGATAGGGCTGATTTTTATGACTGCGATCTTTCTCCCAAAAAGCTACGAATTGGCCAATTTTAGTGGGCGTTATTTTGGCAACCCTAAAGCGAATCGATTTCAAATTTAACTGGAACTTTCCTGCTCCATATTGTGAGTTTTGCTGTTCTTCTTGAATATTTTCAATTATTAGGTTATTTGGTTCGTATATTTTATTATTAATAAAAGTTACAGCATTATAAAATGTGTTCATGATTTCTTTCTTCCTTGTTAACTGTAATTTGTATTTTCTTTGTCTAGTATTAGCTAGCCTTGTTATTAAATTGTTGTTACGGTGTTCTTAAAGATGGTGAGGTTTTTGCTAACTGTTGAGCCTCCTTTGGGCGAGATGGAGGAAATCACCTAAATTTGAAGCAACCTTTGTCAGTTGTCTTTTTAACATTGTACTACTAAGGACAATTTCTTTATATAAACAACAATTAAAAAGGTCACTTCCATTTAGAAAGTGACCCAAAACAGGAGAGTTTTTTGTAAGGCTAGATTAGCTTTACACTACTATTATTATGCGCTGAAAGCTATTTTTGACTAGTCATTTGTCTGTAAAGTAGATTTAAAAATAAAAAAACTAACATTTTGTTATATACAATTAGAAGTGAGTTCATAAAAATGAATTTACTTTCAGGCATTTTATCTATACTACCCGCCTTACTTCTATTGTTGCTCATGTTCACATACAATGCAATACTATATGTCTTTTATTGTTTATTCTTTTGCGTCATATTACTACTATTTTCGTAGCGGAAGACCACTCATGTGAGTGGCTTTTTTATATGACTAAAAAGTAGTTGTTCCACTTCTGTTTTTAAAGCTTGGTTGGCATAGCGTAACCATTCATCATTACCTGCCGTGGCAACTTGAATATCGCTAAAATATTCATTTATTCGATGCCAACCGACTACACGTATTTGTTGACTTGCAAGCTGTCGTTTCAGGCTAAATGAGTCTTTCCGTAAATCCTTTAGTAAGGAATCCAGTAAAGGTAAATAGACGGTTTTCATTTTTAAGTGCTCTATCGTTTTATAATCTTGTTGAAGTGATCTTACAGCTAAATCCAGTAGCAGAAACTGATGCAGTAATTGTCTTTGTTCACTGTTAATCACAACCATCATCCTCTAAACGTGCAGCGTGGATATATGCTAAGGGGATATGTTTCATTTTTGTGTTTGTTTCGAGTATTAGCTCTTGAGCATCCTGGTTTAAAGATGCAATTGTTCCAGTCCACTGCAAATACCTAGAGCCTTCCCACACCGTTAAAGTAATGATCTTATGTTGACATACAGCACAATCTATTGTTTGTTGTAATTCTTCTAGTTCCCATTCTGTAAGTTCACGCGATGCCTCAGCAAAATCCTCTTGTTTCCATTCTCTAATGAGCTGCACATGCTCAGGTAACATCATTGCTGTCCATTTCATCGTACCTCTATCACGTATCATTCAAACACTCCCCTATGCCAAATGGCCACCTACTAAACGATTTCTTTTAATAGCTGTACCTACATTTGTGTAAGATACAGCACGTAATAAGGCATTAGCACCAAACTTATTGCGTATAGCATCCATTGTGTGCCCTATTACTTGTCGTTGCGCTTTTCGTTCATCAAATAAATCCAATTGAATGCTCTTTTCTGGTTCTAGATTGGTTAGGCGAACTGATAATTGACGGGCTGGCTCACCAGCAAAGTACTGATCTAATAAATCCAAACACACGTTATACATGACAAGTGTCTCACCAGTCGGTACATGAATGGTTTTTGAACGGTGAAAACCTTTCGTCATCGCATTACGACTGTAGGATAACCCTAAAGTGATCGTGCGGCCAACATAACCAGCTTCACGCGTTCGTTTCATAATATCTTCACACATTTCAAGTAGCACTACGGCTATATCCTTTCGAGTGTGATAATCCTTCATCAACATCTGCCCTTTGCCAAAGCTTAAAGCTGAATTTGTCACTAAAGGCTCTCCAAATGTAGACAGGTCTATCCCCCATGCATGGTGATATAATTGATTTCCCATAATACCAAAACGTTTTTCTAACTCTTTTAAATTGGCTTGCGCTAAGCCACCCACTGTTAAAATACCCATCGCATTTAAATTTGCCTCCATTTGTTTACCAATCCCCCACATTTCAGACAATGGTCGAACAGACCAGAGTTTTTGAGGAATATCCTCATAAGCCCATTTAGCAAAACCAGATTTTTTAGCATCGAGATCTAATGCCAAGAGTACCAAATACTGTACATAAATATGTGTACATAACCCGCTCTTAATGATAGAATATTCAAAAAATAACTTCATTAGGGGCATTGATAATGGAACATGTACCTTTTAAACCAAAAGAATTTGATAATAGTATTTATCGATTTTGTTTAGGCAGCGCACTTGTTAAAAATAATAACAGGGCTACTCCTACTCACAGAAAACACGCTTTAATTTTACTTAAAAATACATCTTCAGATATATCAATAGTGCACCCATTAACTGCCTTCATTTTTTGGAAATGGAAGTATAAAAGTTACAACACACAGCGACTACAAGCTACTCATCTTTGTCAATTCTTAAACTATATCCTCATAACTCATCAAAGTAATTTTAAATTGAAATCATTACAAGATCTAAAGTTTAAGCATGCAACATATTTCCTAAATGATTTATTAAAGGACAAACGAACAAATGCTACTGTAAAAAATATTGAAAGGACTCTATTACAGTTTTATAAATTCTTAGCAGTGAAAAAATGCTCAAGACCATTTTCAATTGACGACTTTACCAAAACTAATAATCCTAATGAGAATAAAAATCATACAGTTTCTCCATTTAAAGTTAGATATTCAAATAGGTCTTCAAATGCTAGATACACTGATATGAAAGTCATTGAGCATACTCTTCCTATAAAATATATCCTTCCATTTCTTAGGACGAGCATTCATACAGCCCCTCCCATTGCACTGGCCATATACTTTTCAATATTTGGGGGGCTTAGGATTGGGGAGGTTGTTAATATAACGCTAAAAGATATTACACCTTATGGAGATATATATGGAAAAGGAGGAATCAAATTATCACTAAATTCACGCTCTCTTAGAAATCTATCGTTGAATATCCTCTAGGAACTTTTGCAGAGTTGATAATGAATCTTAAACATAGTGTTCAGGATACGAGTCCCGCCGATTCAAGTTATTTTTGAGTGTTCATGTAAATGTTCAATGTATTTTTTCAATGTGGGTTCGTTTTAAATGCTTTAAGTACGTTCATGTTGGTTCCATTGAAAATATAAATGTAATAAATTTTTGCAAGCATCTTCGATAATGTTGTGCTGAACTCCAGGAAAAATTATTTTTACAATGAAAGCGTTGTTTTACATACTTTTTTATATACCCTCGTATTTTATTATCTATCTTTGAAAATGGAGGAAATACTGAATTGTGCTTTTGTTGTAATCAACCCCATATCTATTATGTAATATTCGAACGTCCCAACTGTCTTTCTCCCATTCTTCTCGTTCATCAGTGTATAGGAATAAAAGATTATAAACTCTTCTTAAAAAACTTGCTACTGATGTCTTAGCTTATCTTTCATAATCAGCCCAATTCTTTGTATTAATATGAGTTTTATTTCCTTTCTCATTCAACCAAAACCAATACTCTCGTTCAACTTCTTCAATATTCAAATCCAACAAAGATATACAATTCATCAAACAAATGTAAACATATTTCACCTCTAATTGATAGAAGGAGTGTTCAATGTAAAATTAAAATTCTTACTTGTGGCTTTAATCGTCGAGGAAGCAAACGTTCCATTTAGGTAGAACCAATAAAACGTGAATTCCGTACGCTAAGCAAATTTCCACATTGAAAAAGCCGATTTCCAGCACGCTAAGGGCGCACTGACCTAAAAATATGAGACAAATAAAAACACCTTTCGTTGAAAAACGGGTATTGAATACCAAACAATCAACGTGGAGGTGTTTTTTCTATGGGTACAAGAGTAAGTTATCCAATTGAGATAAAAATGAAAGCGATTGAAATGAGGTTAGCTGGTGTACCAGTGAAGGAAGTGCTTGAGCAATTAAATATTAAAAATCACACGCAACTAAAAGTGTGGATGAAATGGTATCGTGAAGGAGAGCATCAACGATTACAACAACCGGTTGGGAAACAATATTCATTTGGTAAAGGTCCTGAATACGATACAGAAGAGGCACGTTTACAAGCTGAAATTCGTTTCTTAAAACAACAAATTGAAGTACTAAAAAAGTACAAAGCACTGGAGAGGAAGTGGTTGGACAAGCATTCGTAGACCTCGTAGAAGAATTAAAAGGAACAATGTCTATTCAAACCATTTGTGCACATATGGGCGTGGCGAGAGCGACCTATTACCGTTGGCGAAACCTCAGGTAGCTGTTTCAATTGAGCGAGCGTATCTAAGATAAACGATGTATCTTGTGTACCACCGACTGTATAGGCAATGATTTCACCGTTGTATAAATCCATGATGCTTGAAAGATATAACATCAATATCATTCTGCATAGCGATCAGGGCTCTGTGTATACGTCATATGACTATCAAGCAGCAGTAAAAGAAAAAGGAATTACCATGAGCATGTCCCGCAAAGGCACGCCCGCTGATAATTCCCCAATCGAAACGTTTCACTCCTCGCTAAAGTCCGAAACGTTCTACCTCGACGGAATACACAGCACGTCTAATGCTTGTGTGATTCGAATCGTCGAAGAATATATACACTATTATAACAATATCCGTATCCAAACGAAACTAAACAACCAGTCACCGGTAAAATACCGTCAACTGGCAGTTTAAAAGGTGTTTTCTTACTGTCTCAAAAAAGGTAGTCAGTGCCGGAATAATCGGCTTTTTACTGTTAATTTGTTTGTTGTGATCGAAGGGATGCTATAGGTGCAATTTCTTTCTTATTAAATCGTTATTCTCCTAGGAAATAAATATGTTCCCACCCTAATGGAGAAATATGTTTTAATAGATCTTCATCAATTTTTTTCTTTTTTCTTCAAAACTTTTATTGCTTCGCTTAAATAAACCGTATTCCATACACTAATCGCATTAATTAAAAGGTTTAGTGCCCTACTTCTTTGAAACTGATCCTGTAGCGCTCGTTCTCGTAATTCACCAAAGAAAATTGCTCGAGCTAGTGCATTCGTATCCTCTCCTTTATTTAATCCTCGTTGGATATGCCTACGCATTGTTTTTTTGAAAGATAACACTCGCGTCGCATTATAATAACTTAAATAAAACCCTACTAATATCTTTTTACTTAAAGCTACTTTTAAAATGACTTATATTATGATTAAAGAGGTGACTAATGAATCAAGAAAAACGGTTGATTATGTGAACTAAAGATTTAAATAACAGATACTTTTTCGCCATCCACAAAAATTACTTGATTATCAGTAATTGGCAACAATTCAATCTTATTGTGGTATTTTTTATTAATTGTTCTATTCCTCATCCCAGATAGTCATTTTGTAAGTGTGGCACGGGATAAAAATTAATTTCCTTTAAGTGTTAAACCCTTTAAACGATACTGTTCTTAGTGAGCCTTTGTTAGTTTTCTCTAGATACTGAACCTTACAATTCAAACTTGCTACTAACCACGTCATATTGCAGTCTACCTTTGTTGTAATTTGTTTAGCTATTTGCGAAAAGCTTCCTTTTCTTCGGGTTTGAATCCAAATTCAACGTTAGCAAGTGGCTTGTATTTTCCATCGCTAATTGTTTTCCTACCAGTATTGTAAAAGGTTTTTCTTTATAACCTTATTTTAACCAATCATGTGATCGGTGATTTATTCAAACCTCCGTTTAGTTCAATAGTAAAGTTCTTCAAACAATGGAACTTTTGGGTCTATTCCATAACAATGAATAAGCATAGAGTGTAATCGCCCTCTGTGATATAAATATGAGCTGCAATCTCTAACAACCATTCATATCGTGAGTATGTAACACCCCAAAAAGAAGTAACTTCCTCTTGAAGTTCAACTTCTGTGAAATTCATAAAATTTACCTTCTAAAAACTGATGATTTTTTATCAATGCTTCTTTAATCTCATTTATATTGAGGAATGCAAAGATTTAAGTTCGGCCTAAACACGAATCATATAGTCATTATAGATGCTAACAATTCTCTCCGGTACAGAAATACCAATTTCTGATAATTTATTTTGTATCCCTTCATAGCATTTTACACAATCTTGTTTTTTGTTTTGTTCAATTAAAAACTTCAGTAGTAAAAACATATAGTTTTCATTAAATTCATCTAGCGCTAGCATTTTTTGTAAGCAATTTAATTTTAACAATGAGTTAATGGAGGTAGTATTTGTAATATACATTTCAAGTACATGCAATACACTTTGCTTTAAGCGAAGTTGTGTTTGAATTACCCAGGGATACTCGACTTCTTCTAAAAAATCACCCTCGTAGTAATTTAATAGTTGTTGTATAGATGGTTCATCAAGTCTTTGATAATCTAGCAAATGAAGAAGTTCATCAAAATCACTATCAATTTTTATATTTAATTGATAATGATTATTGATCAATTGTATTGGAACTTTAAAGCCTTTTTCCTTTAGAAGCTTCCTTAATTGATAAATAGACGTATGTAAATTACTTGCTGCCTTCTCAAATTCTAAGTCTGGCCATAGCTCCTCTATTATGACAACATTTAAAATAGGTTTTTTTTGGTGAAACCATAAATATAAAAAAAGCTCACGTACTTTTCTTGTCCGCCATTTTATCACCGTTTGCTGAGCATCAAGTAAATAAAAGCTACCTAATGTATGTGCATATAAGAGATGTTCTTTTTCTTTTGTTACATTTTCTTGTAATTGCAACTTCTGCTGTGCTTTTATCAACGCCTTAATAAGTCGTTTCTCATGAACAGGTTTTAACAAATAGTCAGTTGCCTCTATGTCAAATGCATCCACTGCAAATTGTGCATGTGCTGTTACAAATATTATTTGAATAGAAGGATTCCTTTTTAATTGTTTCGCAACCTGTATACCATGCACATCACTCATTTCTATATCTAAAAAAACAACATCAATCGATTCCTTTTTAAGAAATTTCAGCGCATCATTTACATTTGTAAATGTTTCCCTTATAGAAATCTGAAACTGTGTAAGTCGATTTAATTTAAATCGTAAAACCTCAATAGCCATTTTTTCATCATCTATGATGATAATATTCATGCTCCATCACCCTCCGGCAATAGTATTAGAATAGTTGTTCCCTTTCCTTCTTCGCTATATAAACGAAGGCTTGCATTTTTCATTAATTTAAATTTCTTTAGTGGATTTGTAAAACCAATGCGCGAGCTTTCTTCATTCATTAATTGTTGTAACTGTGTAGCAGGTATACCAACTCCATCATCATATATTTTAATCCGAACAAATTGTCCCTCCCGCTGGACACTTACCTCAATTGTACCACCCTCTGGCTTTTTGGAAACACCATGAAAAACGGCATTTTCCACTAGAGGCTGCAGCGATAATGCTGGAATCATAAGTTGTATAGATTCATCAATATCATATTTGATAGTTAAACGATCACCAAAGCGTATCTTTTCAATATAAAGATATGCCTTTACAAGCTCTATTTCTTCTTCAATCAATATCATGTTGTTACGATAGTGCACATTGAGCTTTGCGCGGAAATATGTTGCTAAGGAGTATAATGCTTCCCTTGTATTATCCATATCCGTATAGCTCAAACCAATAATTGTATTGAGTGTATTATAGACAAAATGAGGTGTCACTTGTGAATATAAATGATTCATCTCAGCCTCAATTGCATCTATTGAGGCTTGTCGTACAGATGATAATGATTCGATTCGTAAAAGCAATTCATCTATATCTACAGGCTTTTGTAAATAATCATTAGCTCCTACCTGCAAGGTTAGTAGTAAATCAGAATGCTTCATAATAGCAGTTAAAACAATGATTGGTAATTCTAACATATCATAATGCTTGCGCACCTGCTTACATAATTCATAGCCCGACATCCCGTCCATCATTAAGTCGACAAGCATACAATTCACTTGGTTCGTTTTGATGTAGTCAACAGCGGCAAAACCATTATCAACACCAATCACTGTATATCCCTTTAAAGCCAACACATCTGCTAACACCTTTATATTGATATGATCATCATCTACAACAAGAATTTTTTTATCGTTACCTTTATGAATCAGAGGTAGCTCAAGCTGTAGTATTTCTGATGGAGTTTGTGTAATGATGGCAAGTGAATTATCTTTATCAGCTTGATCCTCTGCTGCAAGCGGCATTGTGAAGGTAAAGGTAGTTCCTTCCCCAAAAGTACTTTTTACATAAATTTCACCATTTAATTTATCTACAATATTTTTTGCAATGCTCAATCCTAACCCAAGACCATCCTTATGGTGAATATTTTTTACCTGATAAAATGCATTAAAGATACGCTCTAAATCCTGAGCAGGAATGCCTTTTCCAGTATCGCTTACTTCAATAACCATATGTTTCTGCTGTTGATAGGCAGTTACAGTAATTTCTCCAATTTCGGTATGTTGGATAGCGTTATGTAACAGATTGTACAATATCTGTTTAAAACGCAATTCATCTGTTAGCATGGGCGGCAATGTCAAATCTACTTCAACGAGTATTCGTACGTAACTATTAGCAGACATCACACTACGTATTTCTGTAACTACATCATTTATAATACTTATCGGTACAGTACGAGGTGAAACACGTAGTTCGCCTGACATATGATTGGATGAAAATAATAAATCTTCCACTAAATGTCCCAGGCGCTGTGTTATATTATGAATTAATATCACTTGCTCTTGTTGAATTCGCTTTAATGGCCCTTGTCCACCTTCCATTAATAATTTTGATAGATTTAAAATGCCATTTAAGGGTGTACGTAATTCATGGGATGTTTTCAATAAAAATTCATCCTTCATATGATTATGTGTTCGCAATTCTTCTGTTATCGCTTCTAGTTTCATAAAAGTAGCATTTGCACGGTAGTTTAATAATGAGGAAAAGCCTACTAATATACAAAAGAAAAGCACTGACTGACTATAATCAACCGGTATTTCTGTTAAAAAATTAACGATAATTAAGAACGCATAGCAACAAATCGCTACAAAGATAATTAATAGATAAGAAGCTCCCTCTAAATTCCGTAAAATAATACGAATTAAAATTAATGCGATATAGATAATTCCTGGTGTTACAAAAACTATATATGTAATCTGTAGAATAACCAAAGCTTGTTCAGTCACTTCACTATTATCGAGATAAAAAGGATTAGAAATACCATAGATCAAAAAAGTAAAAACTAGAAAAATAACAAATGTATAAACCACTTTCTTCTTTACCACTTGTGGATACATAGTATAAAGAAAAAGTATCAAACACATATTTACAAGTGGAACGATGCCGAGTTGTAAACGTATCTGATTATTAATCAATTCTATAGGAACAATCTGAAAGAAAATTTTCATATTAATAAAGGACAAATCAAAACCCATTAGTATCATAAACAACCCAAGAAACAATTCTTCTTTCCGTTTGCGATTTTGTCCATAGCTAATTAGATAGACAATACCAAAGACGATATGACCCATACTCGCAACTATATCATTCAATCTTTTTTGATCATAAAATTTCTGTACCTTTTCAGTTGTTCCAAATTCAATAGGATACACAATTCCTGAAGTTGGATACTGATTATAGCTAGCAACCTGTATTAAAATATCAAGTACTTGCTCCTTACTTTGCCCAATGACAATAAATTTATCATCATTCTCTGATTGAAACTCTGTAAAAGATGTACTTGGATTTCCTTTTCCCCCAACCTCTATACCATTAATAAACACTCGACTAGCTTTGTGTATATACCTAAAAAATAAACCATATTGTCTTTCTATTGGAACTTTTATGGAAACATGATATGTACCCACAATAGGGCCATCTTCATTAAACTCAAAATTCCCCTCCCATTTATCAGGAACTTTTAAAAATATCCGTTGATTTGTATAGTCATTTAATGACTGTTGAGGCGATAGCAGTAAATTTGGATAAAAGGACCACTCTCCATTAAGCTTAATAGTTCTATTATTTTCAAGTTGTTCACTAGACACAATCGCCATCCCTTGTTTTACAATCGGGGCATCATCTTTAAAAAAGTAATGTACATTCTCGATTATAAAAACAATGGCAAATAACATAATAATACTTATCATTATAAAAAAATTCTTTTTCATACTCATACTCATGCACCTGCCATTTGTTTATCTTAAGTAATATGTATTTTTCAATAAATCGCACTAAGTTATTATAATATTATTAATACTCTAAAGAAAATGGGGAAAGGTCAAAAGAAGCAACCTCCAAGAAAATCTCACAAGGTTGCCATATATATCACTTGCTAGAAAGAACGAAAAAAATACATCTCTTAAACAGTTCGAGCGCTACGGAATTACTTTAACCCTTCCTTTAATGAAGAGTTAGCATCAGTATTTACATTTACTAAATGCCCTGCAAGAAGATTTAATGCAACACCAGCAGTACTAGCACCATTTGCGGTAATTGGTGAATTATTAAGTGAGCGTTCCTGTAAGTCCTGTTGAAATACCAAAAGCCGTTTGCCCTGCAGTTTTAGTTCTACATAAATGACTCCTCTGTTTGTGGTGTTACATTCTGATGGTCGTCAGTTAGAATAGACAATCACTGTATCTCCTAAAATAATTTCCTATAAATGTACCAATTCATTTTGTAAGAGTTGGATTCCAAGTTCCTTCCGTAATGTTTTGCCTATTAATGATTATTCCATTAAATGAGGTTCGCTAAATATTGGCTCAATCGTGTCTTCTATCGTAATAAAGCCGTCATTATTTTCATTGTGAAGTGCTTTTTCATTTTATGTTATCCCCTTCACTAAATATCGGTTTCATAACTTTATATTTAGTTTATCAAGGGTGCCTGAACAAAATCTGAGCAGATCTTTTAAAATATCCATTTATTAAAAAAATCATTTTGTATTTACTGTATAAATCCTGTCTTAGCTTTCCGCTTAGCTGAGCGTATATTTTTGTAGTCTTACTCTTTTCATGACCCAGTAAATTTTGAATGACATTAATTAAAGCACCGTTAGATTAAGTATTTTCTTTCACAAACTTTTGCTTGGTTTTAATCCAATTTAATAACCTTTTGTTTAATTCCCATAACGCCGTTTTATTGCTATCCCATTTCAAAAGCGTTACTGCCTCTTCAAAACATAACCATTTGTAGTTGAGGTGCTCTTTTGATAAAGACATATCTTTTGTAGGAACTTTAACACCAAAAGAATATTCTTTTAATACATAAACATCTTCTCCCCAAAGAAAGTTCCCAACTACATTTACTACTGGTAGTGAAGACATAGAATCTAATTCAATATATGGATAATCTCTTGTAATACCAGCCTCTTCAAATGCTTCTCGTTTAGCTGATTCAATAGGAGTCTCACCCTCTTCTCCACCACCAGCTATTCCCTGCCAATATCCATAATCACTTCTCTTAAAAATTGCATATTCAATAGAATTGTCAGTGATTATATAAGGAAATACCAAAACTTGATAAGGTGCCCTCATTGCTTATCTCCTCCCAAAAATAATAAATTTGACCTTTCTTCAACCAACCTGCACCGTTAGTTAAGAGCAACAATAATTACGAAAACAGCCATTGAATAAGAACATCGATTATTTATATTTTAATCCATTACTTTTTCTAATATCTTATTTATAAATTCTGTTTTACCTAAAGTATAGGATTTTCAGTCTTTTACTGTATCTGCTAAATGCCTTTTTATAATAATATCTCTAGATTCTTTTGAAGGTGTTGCTTAACAATATGGCCCGTTTGTTGAACAAAATCTCATTATTAATAGCAGCTACTATTGTATCTGCTACATTTTCTACATAGCCTCTAGTTCGCCTCCATATAGCTCTTTCTTCATTTATACCTAAATAGACACTTATCCAGTACAAAAGGACCTTTCCATAAAGTTGGAAGGTATTGGTTATAAATATTATACTCGTTTATATAAATATAATACATAAAAGCATTTTTCTTTTATTTCAAATGCATAATAAAAGCCACACCTTGTTAGATATGACTTTGTAGTGTTGACGTCTCCGCTATTGTTAATGCCGGTTTTTTTACCTGTAAATATAACTTGTGAAATTACTATATCTATAATATAGTAATAATACTATTTTATTAAAGGGTGAACTTTTTGTTACTGTAGAATTCTAATCTAAATCAACGTTATAGCTTAATAATTTTGTTTAACAAAACCACCTTATATGGGTGTTATTTGTTGTGCAAAAAAAGTAAGATTAGAATTAGTTCGCTTCGTATAAACATTTAGCGCGACTAATTTTAGTCGCGCTATTTCTATTCGTTGGTTTAGACAATTTTAATTTTTTACTTATTAAAATTGAGAGGACGAATCTACAATGCAAAAACAATTACAACAAATTACAGCTGATATGCAGCTAGAAGAACATTATCATACATTAGAAAAAGCTCTACTTGCTTTATATTTCCATAAAAATTCCACAACTAAATCTTTAGCTCATACGACAGGCTTACCAATACCTATCGTTTCAGCAATGAAGAAAGAATTTGCTAAGAAAGGCTGGGGTAAACATAGCTTAACTAAAAAAGGCCAGCTCGCTATCTCGCAATATTTTCAACTCTCAGGTGCTGATGCTAAACTCTATCTTCAATTAACGACAGATGATGCATTTCGTACAGAATGGATTACACAAAATATAAGCGTATTAAGCACTATTTATGACGCTAGACCCACAGCTGACGTGGCAATTGATCAAGCAAAATGTACAGTTGAGACAGCCTTAAAACGTGCATTTCTCGCATTAGACTATACGATGCTACTCAATAAGCGCATTTTATGTTTAGGTGATGATGATTTTATCAGTATAGCATTAGCGTTTTTACTAAAGAAAATCGCTCCATATTCTAATACTAAAATTGTTGTGTTAGATATTGATAGACGAGTTTTAGGTACGATTAGCAAAATAGCTAAAGACTATGAGCTTCCGATTAAAACAGATTATTATAACGTTCAGGAGCCTTTGCCTAAAACATACGCCCATCAGTTTGATTGCGTATACACAGATACACCGTATACCTTGATTGGCGCACAGCTCTTTTTATCACGTGCAATTAACGCACTAAAACCAGAAGCAATGCGGCATGTGTTTTTTTCCTACGCTAAACGTAGCTATCAAAAGCAGTGGGAGCTACAGCAAAACTTACATGATATGGGCTTCGTCATTGACAGTATTCAATACGACATAAACACCTATGAAGGTGCACAGATTTTAGGTGCTACAAGCCAATTATTCGTATTACAAACAACAGAGCAAATGACTTCCTATATTCCTAATCAGCGTAAATTTACCCGACCAATTTACACAGGAGAAATTGAGCGAAAATCCGTTAATTATCAGTGTATCCATTGTCAGCACGTACTTACAGTCGGCGCTGGCTATCAATACAGAACGATTGCTCAACTTCAAGCTAGTGGTTGCCCGAAATGCAAAAGTAAAAAGTTTTCACAAATGAAGAGAACAGTACAAAAGATACAACCCCAGCATGCATTAGGACATCATATTTTATTAGAGTTGCACGATTGCAATGATGCATTGCTCAATGACGTACAACAAATTAAAAAGATTATGTGTCAAGCCGCTCATAAAGCAAAGGCAACGATTGTGACCGAACATTTCCATCATTTTTCACCTTACGGGGTTAGCGGTGTAGTCATTATTCAAGAATCACATTTAACGATTCATACTTGGCCAGAGTACGGTTATGCGGCAATAGATGTTTTCACTTGTAACAGTAAATTAGCTCTACAAGAAGCTGTTCAGTATATTACTGAGCAATTTAATGCAGGAAATGCCACACAGCATTACGTACATCGAGGTAAATAGATAATGGGTAATATAAACCCATAAAATGCAAAAAGAAAAAGAAGTTGTTTCTCTTTTTCTTATTTGCATTTTAAATAATTTACGTGTAACAACTCATTTGAGGAGTGGTAGTTTAAAACTTTCTATAATAACTACGGCATACGTGACTTTTACTCTAATACTGTTATATCAAGGTTTATATAGCATCTTAGCCAAATTGGTTAAGATGCTTTTTTCATCCTCAAAAAGTCGATTGGGTTAAATTTGGGTTAAAATTCTTTGCAATGAAAATAAATAAACACAAACGTCGACTGCTCTAATTGAACAATCGTGCCACTTAGTTTAAGAAGAACAGCGACGCTTATTAAACAATTGCGCCCGATTGTTGAAAAAGAAAATTAAACATTAACAAGGCACTGATAAGTAAGCGTTGTTTATTTCATGTGTTTCTTTTTCCGATCTACCAACGTCATCATTTTTTCGTCTAATATAATGAACTGGTAACCTTTAATCAGTATCAGTATCTTTATTGGTTCTATAATTCAAATTAATCGTGGTGGCCTTTAGCTGATCAATAAACATACGTGTAGCAGCACCCATATATTTATCTTTCCTATAGACGATTCCTACTTCTCGGGAAAGATTAGAATTTAGAATTGGAATGACTCTTATTTTATTATTGTTAAGGCACTCTAAATAAGGTTTAGGCAATATAGTCACTCCTACTCCTTTTTCAACCATGTCAATTAAAGATTCCATCGTTGTTATTTCAAAAGTCGGTTGAGGGAGAAATCCCAAGTCATTACAAGATTTATTGATAAGTTGTCTTAAAAAGTAGTTTTCAGGAAATAAAACGGAAGATGTTGTCCGCAATACATCCAAATGTACCATATCTTGTTCCTCTAATGGATGCCCGTTGGGTACCGCAAGGGCCAGTTCCTCCTTGTACAAAGAAATCGATTCTAATTCTCTATCTTTCATAGGTAAAAAAACAATACCTATATCCAATTTATTTTCTAACAAGCTTTTCCTAATGTCTTCCGTGCGTAGTCCAAACACAGAAATTTTAATAGCAGGGTATAAACGATGAAAATTAAGTAATGTCGGTGGAATTAGGTAGTTTTCAACTGTTAACAATGTTCCGATAGAAATATTTCCTCTTTGGAGTCCGTTTAATTCCTTTATAGCAGTCTGTGCTTGTTCTAATTCATGGAAAATATTCTGAGTATACTTCAGAAGTAGTCTTCCTGATTCTGTAAGTGCCGTCTTTTTACCAATTCGATCAAATAAAGGTGCTCCAATCTCATGCTCTAATAAACGAATTTGTTGGCTTAAAGAAGGTTGGGAAATTCCAATCTTTTCTGCGGCTCTTGTGAAGTGAAGTTCCTGGCATACTGAACGAAAATATTCAAGTTGTCTTAATTCCATTCTAGGGTCCCCCTCAAAAATCAATTTATGGCAATATGTATTATATCATAGTTTCAACCTATTATTACTATATAAATAATTGAATTGAACTATGGTTTAAGATACCCTAAACTGTTAATTAACAAGCCCAGTTTATAACAGTATTTAATAAAGTGGGTTTATCTTTCCATCGCTGTATTGCTAGGTATCATATTGGAAATTTTAAAATCACTTAGTCCTGAAAGGGGGTGCCTTTAAGATTTGATAGGGGCGATGTAAGCACAGGAAGGTTAACAAAGGTTCTCAAAAAATTTAGGAGGTTATTAGAATGAGCGATCAAAGAACAGATATTATTAGTTACAAAGATTTTTTACAAAAAAGTACCAAGCCGACTGTTCGTCCTTGTATTTGGAAAGGAACAGATATAAAGGCACAATTAGATGATTCATTGTCTAGTGATTTTATGGGTGATGGCAGAGGTGCAGTATCGCTGGTAAATAAAGATACTGGTGATAAATACGGTGTGACCCCTACTATAAACGTAGTGGTACAAGTATTGGCGCCAGGTGAACATAATAACCCACATAAACACAGTAATTTGGCTATCTTCATTGTATTTGAAGGAGAAGGCTATAGTATAATTAATGGCGAGAAAATTGAGTGGGAAAAAGGCGATGTATTTGTATCTCCTGCTTGGCTTTCACACGAACATTGCAATACGTCTGATCATGAAAATGCTGTTCTTTATACTATCCAGGATGTACCTACTGTCTCCGGTATGGGGACATGGTTTTTAGAAGAACCTGTTGGGTCAGGAGCAAAACATGTTGTTAAAGAAAATATAACTAATAAGAACGATATTTTACCAGAAAAGTAAAATAAAAAGCTCCTGCCAGCAATGAATATTTACTCATACTTCGGACAATAAGTTTGTACGGATTTGTGTGCACGCGTGGAGAGATAGTTCCCCCTCTCATCCGTACAAAGTGAATACACCCGACAAGTATAAAAGTGTATTCAAATTGCGGTATTACGTTGGTTCAATATTAATATTATTGGGTAAATAATTGGAGGATATAATTGATGAAAAATCTAAATGTTGCTATTCCAACTCCCTTTCATGATGATGAAAGCTTATATTTAGAAGGTTTCAACCCCATTGTTGAACATTTGAAGAATAACGGAATTGAGTCACTACTTGTATCTGGTTCTACCGGTGAGCAAAATTCAATGAGTATTGATGAACGATTGCAAATCATTGATTACTTTAATAAGCAAAACTTTCAAAATATTGAACTTATGTTTGGTGTTTCAGGTGCGAGAACGAGAAATGCGATAAAACTTATTCAAGCACTTGAGAAATCTGTTTTTGACGCAATTCTTGTCCAGTTTCCACTTTATATTCAACCATCACAAAAACAAGCCATTGCTTATGTTAATGAATTGCTAAACCATACAACCAAAAAAGTTGTGCTTTATAATAATCCTGCCCGAACTGGTTTTAACCTAAGTGCTGAAGCCCTTAATGAACTTGTCTCTCAACAACACTCGAACCTTATCGGACTTAAAGAAGAGTACAATGTGAAGCGTCATAAAAATACACAGTTACCAGATGATTTCATTATGTTTGCTGGAGGAGATGTTGACCTCATAGAAAAAATACTCGGTGGCTGCAATGGACTTTCCAGTATGGTAGGAAATGTTTACCCTAAAGAAATCAAGCAAATTTTAAATGAGCTATTAATGAAAAAACCAGTTGACGTTCATAAAATAAATCAACTAATTGACGAAGTGACACATTATCAAGCCGTTATAAACATAAAAGAACATTACAATTCCCTTGGTATAAAAGTAGGTCCTTGTCGATCGCCCATTAATTAGTAACTAGTGTCCAAAACGACTTTTTTGAAACAGCCGCATTTTTCAACAGGAGAATGCGGCTTCATGCTGTTCAAAACAGAAATGGACTGCGAAACGCTTAGTCACTCAAGAATCCTACTGACGTTAGTCAGCTTGCCCATTTATGGGTGGGAGTCTCAATTATTCATTAGGACCGATTACGCGGTTACGAATATCTAATTTTCCCTCGCCCTGTGCTCGTTTGTTTAACGTATTACGCCAGTTCGGAGCAAGGAGTTCACAAGCAGCAAGTCTAGCTGCTTGTTCTAGATCTTGTTTTTTTGGTTATGCATAATATCGTTACATTTAGCAACGGTCCATTCGGGAAATGGTCTCTCTTGAATTTGGGTTGCGCTTTTTAGTATAGCATGAAGTGTTTTTTAATTTAAAAGATTTTTATTGACAATCTATTAGCTGGTTTAGTTTATGTGTATTCATTCACAAATTGTTATTTCAACTTATATCTTTTTCTAAAGAGACTAAAAACTAGATTATTGTAGTTAATATACAAACTTAAAATGGGTCACAGTTCACTGACAGTAATTACAATATATTTTCGAAATTGGTTCTAAAATAAAATTAAAGAGCTTCATTCTTTATATGAATGATACTTTCCTAAAAACCGAACTTGCTTATGTTACGGTTCACCGCACTATTTGTAATGGCAAGTTTTTCATCATAAAATAATGGATCATGAGAAAGTTCTCATGACCCAAATACTTACAGACTCGCACAAGTTTTTTTATTTCTAATTCTCATCTATACCATCTGCTTTATCCGCCGCAACTTCATCCTGTTTGTTCACCTCGGCTTTCGCAATGTGCACAGAAAAAAATTCCATCAATTGAGGAGATCCTTTTTTCTTTCCGACCAGTTTTTCGTAAAACTCGAACGATTCGCTAACTAGACCAAGATGTTTCTTAAACAACTGAGTCAATTTATTAATGTACTTATCGTCATGCTTAATGTATTCGGCCTGGATCAAGTCCTCAATGGAAGATTTTGGTTGACCTAATCGACTATAGGTCAGGGATCTGTTCCAGTAATAAACATTATCTTCGGGCTCTATCGTAATAGCCCGGCTATAGTCCTCAATGGAAGCTTCTAAAAACTGGGTCTTCTTTTCCTGACTTTTCTCTAGGGTGCTTAATTGCCAATAACATCTGCCTCTAGTATTATAGTCTATTGCTAAATTTTTGAGAGAATGAGTTCTCGCCAATTCAAAGCTTTGTGATAACCAGTCTATTACTTCTTTAAATTTCTCCGCATTATCATTCAATTGTAAAGCAAGAAGGAAACAGCTACGTCCGGCATTTCTTAAATAAACTATTTTGGACCGCTCATTATCCGAACCTTTAATAGCCAATTCATACATTTCGATAGCAACAATATAGCTCTTTTGATAATGATAGCAATTCCCTAACAGATTATAATATTTAGTGGGGATGTAACTTTTTTCCGCCCGTTCGAAACCATATTCGTAAAAGTCGATAGCCCTTTCTACATTGTCATTGTCATTGTATACTTCGGCAATATTAAACAACCAATCGCAGTCAACAATTTTCGATTGTAAGAGTATATCTTCCTTTTCCTTCAGTTTGTCGGCATCAGGATTTTCTTCATTGATCATGTCGATGATTTCTTCCGCTACAGCTAATAGCATGTCCTCGTGTTCTAATTCCGGAATCAAGTCTACCATACCGTCCTCGGATATGATAACGATGACACATTTTTTCTGTTCATCGTCTCTCAATTTGTGCAAATAGCGATGTGCGGAATTGTATCTTGCTCCGCGGCTGGAGTCTCCGATATCTTCTTTGGCTATGCCGTCCAAAATAACCCCGATGGCATGGCAATTTCCGTCAGAATCGAAATAGATGGCACCATCGATCGCGGTTAAAAATTTAATGTATTCCGGATTTATGATTCCTGGCTCAATGAGTGTCGACTGTTTACTGAGTTGTCTCATCTCTTGCTTGGCCGTCAACGGTTCGGTTATAACCACCATCGTCCCCTGTTTTTGCTCCCTTGCTTTACGGACAATCTGATCGAGCCTCTGCATTTTGTGCATAATTTGAGCGTGGTCTTCTTGATTTTCCCAGAATGTGTTTTTCAATAAGTTTGTGAATTTCTCGGAACTGTATCCTTCCTCTCCAAATCTTGGGTTTTTAAAGGTAACTGAAACTAGATTCGTTTCGATTAAGCTGAGATCTGAGCGATAAAATTTTCTTTCGTCTTCAACCAACAGCTCGCCTCCACTACTAGACTCAGTTTCTGTTCGTACGAGAACTAAATTATATTTTGACAGCCCGGTGAAATCGAGTCTCAGAGCCAGTGCACCTTTTTGAACATTCCAATTCACCTCGCCTAAACCATATATTTCTTTTTCATCCGAAATAAGGCAAAGGTCCTTATCCACATTTGTAAGCTCTAATAGCTTCCGTATCCGCTTAGCATCCTCTAATCGAATACGATCCTCTAGTGTGAATTTAACTGTGAAACGAATGATCGATTGCTGAGCTATGACATCTTTATTCATGAATAAGATTGAACCGAAAGGGCTGGCATTCTCATAGGTTAAAGCTGAAATATCGTCCATTTTCTCTAGCAAACTATTGACGTAATATTGGTTGTGCAACTCGTGCTCAAAATCAGCTCCAAATATATCGAACGTAGTATTATTCAGGAGATAATTTTGCATTTTTCCGAAAAATAGTCTTGTTAATCTTCTATTAAACTGGATGCCATCTTCGTTATATTTTCGAGTGATGGTATCGTCGGTGTTCATCTTAACATGATTGTCGGTGAGAGCAAAAAAATCACTAAAGAAGTAGTCCAACAGCATTCTAAGGAAAGAAATTTCTGGTTTAGTATAAAAAAGCTGCCGGGTCTCATGCTCAACATTTCGAATCTCTATTATGTATACTACCGAAAAGGTGCTATTATCGGCTTGAAAAGGGATTTGATTCGCGTACAGTATACGGGTTTCATTAATATGACTTTTCTCATTTACTGTGTGGACTTCTTCGATGCCGGGTAATGGCATTGTTGACTTTTCGTCGTTACTTATGTCTGTTTGAGGAGGGTACTGGTTGTACCAAGTCCGATTCACATATTCTTTGATATCGTCATAGGTATTTCTCTCGTGAGTAGGCTCTATCTTAAGCTCGGCATAAACGTTCGTTATCTTTTGCAGTACATCCTGAGAAATGGATAACGGATTTTCTAGCTTAACCACAGTTTTCTTCACACGGATAGCCTCAACAAGATTTTGTTCTTTGTCGTAAACAAGCGCGTACAGCTTAACGTGAATCCGTTTGTTCAACTTCTTTAAGATTCCCGCCAAATTGTCGTAAATGATCTCATTTAATAAATCTAATTGATTTACTTTGGTTTGCAAAATATCACCTCTATAGTAAAAATATCCAACTACCTACATAATACTATAAGTAAGTGCACATATCACCAGTGTATTTCATTTAATTTTTATGATTGAATTGGCTTCTCCTTCTATTTATATCAATGAACAAATGCAAGCATGAATTTACGGTTGTACCGGCCAGTGAAAGCCGGGAGACGTTTGGTTATGTGAACCGAATTTTGAAAGAAAAACTGGATATTGAGTTGGTGGCAAAACCTTTAGAAACGTCGCGTTTTCAAATGGAGATATCAAATTTACCTACGTCTTTTATGAGGGAATGGAGGTACCAAAGTAGTTAAAAGGGAAGTTTAAGTTTGCTAGACAGAAGTCTAAACTAGCCGGAACAATTCGAGGCTAGTTTTTTGTAATTAAAGGAGAATATTAAAGTTCAATTACAAACAGTATCTCTCCATCGAAATGATATACTCCCCATTAGGTAGACAGATGAAAAAACATCAATTCTAAAAACTCTATCATGAAGGAAAATATTCATTTGTCTATTTAACTGGGAGCAGTTCAAAATTAGAGGGTGCTGTTGTTTTTTCGCAAAACCTCACTTACTTATGGTACGGTTCACCGAAACTAATAATTAAATTCTTTATAAAAATAGATTTCCTTATTGATACGAATAGGTAAGGGTTTGAAGTTATTACCTTTTAACACGGAAGGAAATGTATATAGATTTAGGCAAAGACTACTTTGATAAACAAAAAGAACAATCCATTATTCGATATTCTGTTCGAAGACTTGAAAATTTGGGTTACAATGTGACCATCACTGAATTGGGTGCTTCCTAATATAATCTAAACCAGATCTCTATTTTAGACGCTACCATTTTTTTGAATATAAAGGTCGCGTTTGTTTTAGCATGGACTTTTTTAGCGCCAGAGATTTTATTTTCATGGAAATTGAATAGCAACAACCTATGAGAAAACAGGCCTAATACCTGTCATTTGTTGTTTCTAATATGATTAATCAACAACTTTTCCACCTGTGATTTAAGAGCTTGATTTGCATAACGGAGTACTACATCATTCCCTGCTGTTGCGACTTGCACGTCACTAAAGTATTCATCTACCGGTTGCCAACCTACTACTCGTATACGTTTTTGTGCAAGTTCTCGTTTGAGGCTAAAATATTCTTGTCGTAGATCCTTTAGTAATGAATCCATAATAGGAATAAATACCATCTTCATTTTAAACTGCTCTAATTTATGATAGTCAACCTGCAATGATTTAACTGCTAGTTCCAACAAAAGATACTTATGAAGCAACTGTCTTTCATCGGCTTTAATCATAATAATCAGCATCCAATTGGGCTGATTGAATACTTTGGATTGGAATATTTTTTGTTTTAAGCAGTGTTTCAAGTATGAGTTCATTAGTACTAATTAATTTAATTGTTCCAGTCCATTGTGTGATTTTGTAGTCCTTCCACACTTCTAATTTAATGGCCAATTGCTGATTAAAAGCTTGTTCAATTGTTTTTTGTAGTTCTTCCAGTTCCCACTCACTCAATTCTCTTGGCTGTTCCGTACGCTCTTGTTTGTATTCTCTGAGAAGCTCTAAATGTTCTGGCAACATCATTG
Source organism: Lysinibacillus parviboronicapiens (assembly GCF_003049605.2). Classification (NCBI taxonomy): domain Bacteria; kingdom Bacillati; phylum Bacillota; class Bacilli; order Caryophanales; family Bacillaceae; genus Lysinibacillus; species Lysinibacillus parviboronicapiens. The sequence continues at coordinate 2,352,367 of NZ_CP073713.1, read as the reverse complement.
ATGCCCATTTAATATTCCCTCTATCCTTTATCATCCAATCACTCCTATGCCAAATGACCACCAACTAAGCGATCTCGTTTAATAGCTGTACCAGCTTTTGTATAAGAAACTGCTCTTAATATTGAAGTAGCTCCAAACCGATTGCGTATGGCATCCATTGTAGGACCGATGATTTGACGTTGTGGTTTGCGTTCATCAAATAAATCCAATTGGATACTATGCTCTCTTTCAAGATTGGATATTCTAACGGATAACTGTCGAGCTGGTTCTCCCGCAAAGTGTTCATCCAGTAATTCAACACAAGTTTTATACATCACAAGTGTTTCGCTTGTTGGTACTGCAATCGTTTTAGACCGATGGAACCCTTTGGTCATGGCATTATGACTGTATGAAAGACCTATGCTGATTGTACGACCAACAAACCCTGCATCACGCGTGCGTTTCATTACGTCTTCGCACATTTCTAGGAGCACTACAGAAATTTCTTTTCGTGTGTGATAATCCCTCATTAACATTTGGCCCTTCCCAAAACTTAAAGTCCCATTTGTTATTAACGGCTCTCCTAATTTGGATAGGTCGATTCCCCAGGCATGGTAATAGAGCTGATTGCCCATTACACCGAAACGCTTTACTAATTCTTCTAAATTTGCATTAGCCAATCCACCAACAGTTTGTATTCCCATAGCATTTAGATTTATTTCCATCTGTTTACCGATTCCCCACATTTCAGAAAGGGGTCGAACTGGCCATAATTTCTTTGGAATATCTTCATACGTCCATTTAGAAAAGCCTGTTTTCTTTGCATCAAGGTCTAAAGCTAATTTGGCTATTAACATGTTTGGCCCCATACCTACTGCACTAGGTATATTAAATTGGTCAAGAATAGCTCTTTGTATTTCCTTAGCCGTTTCTTCAGGCGAACCCCAAAGCTTTTCAGTGCCGGTTAAATCTACAAAACTTTCGTCCACACTATACACATGTATAGCATCAACTGGTACGTAATTAGAGATCAATTTTGTAATCGTCATCGACATTTGAATAAAGAAGCTCATTTTTGGCTCAAACAATCTAATATCAGGATGCTTTGGTATCTCATAGCGTCTACTTCCAGTTTTGATTTTAAATTTCTCTTTCATTAATGGTGATGCAGCAAGCACTACGCTACCTGGTTGGTCAAAATTTGCTACTACTGCAACTGGAGTTTTTAAAACATCTAGCCCATGTAACATCGCTACGATACTGGCGTAAAAGCACTTCATGTCGATACACATAATACTTTTGTTTGGCATATTTTCGTAATTCATACCACACCACGCTCTTTACGTACTACTGGAACAATAGCGAGAACATTATTTATAATAAAAGTACGCTTTGCCTGCCTTGTAAAACAAAATGCTGTAAAAGAATCACCAACCACTTTAATGATTTTCACTCGCCTTTTTGTAATTTCACCCGACTTAGATACATACATCATGTTCATTAACTGTCCCCGTTGCATTGCTTTTACCAGTTGCTCTTTCATGCTAGCTTCTCCTTCTCTACATAAAATAAGAACCTTCGTTCTTGTATTATACGCACGTACGTTCGTTTTTAGAAGCGGTAATTTTTACTAAATAGCTGTTATGCATTCATCTACAGAAAACAATACAGATTGCGGGCTTTTATATAAGTGCAAATTGCTAGAGCGTATCTGAATTATCTTTCACTAGCGTTTCCTATGTACCCAATCAAAAGAAATGCTTGGTTCGGTTTCAAAAGCAATAATGGCTTTTTTTGATTAAAATATTATAATAAATATTAGATTGACCGAATATCGGATAGTAAGGAGCTGGTTGAATTGAGTAACTTAGCACATACATATAAACTACCCTATTATGCAGTTGTCTTTGCTTCAGAGCGAACAGTAGGCGACAATGGTTATGGAGTAATGGCAACCAAAATGGATGAATTAGCAAGTAAACAAAAAGGATTTCTAGGTGTGGAAAGTGCAAGAGATACAAATTTAGGTATCACCGTTTCTTATTGGGAAACACTTGAAGATATTGCTGCATGGAAAGAGCATGCCGCGCATCAAGTTGCTCAAGAACGTGGCAAAAAAGAGTGGTATAGTCGATTTGCATTACGCGTTTGTAAAGTAGAACGTGATTATCTATTTGAAATGTAGGTATCAACAAATATAAGCTAGTTATGTAACTACTAAGGATTGTGTCCACTACAATCCTTATCTTGATTCTGTTGAAAATTACCTATTTCAACGCTTGAATGGCATAACGGTCAATAGGTAAAAAACATGCCGTTTGGGTTCCTAAAAACGATGAGATCTTTCGTTTGATTATTTTAAAAGACTAAGAAGCCAAAGCCTCTTAGTCTTTTTTGGTCCTCATTAACTTGTTGGTGCAATAAATAGTATGTGTAATACGAATGATTCCATCAATATTTATTAAGTTAATCTACCCGTTAAATTTGTTTACTAACATTCATCAAGGTGACATGAGCGTTTTTATTTAAGGCACTGTTTAGTTCAGATTCATCAATTGTGACAAGGATTTTATGCTCCAACTCAAATTGACTATTTTATAGAATCAATATGACGGTCTTTAGCTGCGCCTAGACCAACTATAAAGAGCAAAACTGACGCACAAACCAATAGTAACAGTGGAAAAGTCCAGCTAGTAGTTACATCATGCAGGTACCCGAAGAGTGTTGGGCCCGTAGCAGCAAGCAGGTAGCCGAATGATTGAGCCATCCCAGATAATTCTGCCGCTTGATGTGCATTTTTTGTACGTAAGCCAAAAAACATCATGGCTAATCCAAACGCAAAACCTCCTCCAATGCCTAATAACACAATCCACAACACAATAAAATTCAAGCTTCCATAAAGTAATCCTAGCGTGCCACTTAACAATAGCGTTGAAGCAATGGTCACTAATGAGCGTTGACTGGACATACGTCCTGCGATGATGGGCACTATAAATGTAAATGGTAGCAAAGATAACTGCATAATAGAAAGCAACCAGCCAGATTGATCTGCACTTATTCCCTGTTGTTTTAAAATCTCTGGTAACCATGCAATCAGTACATAAAACACCATGGATTGTAACCCCATAAACAAAGTCACTTGCCATGCTAAAGATGAACGCCATAAATTTACACCACTGCCAGCCTTTTGGGCTGATTCAGCTGTTGTACGTCCCTTCCTATGTTTCATTTGAGGTAACCACAATAAAATTGCTATAAAGCTTAGAATGCCCCAAATTCCCAGTGCACCTTGCCAGCCAAAGCCTAAGCGAATTGCAATAGGAATACTAATCCCAGAAGCCATTGCTCCAAATAAATTCATAGCAATGGAATATACACCTGTCATTAAGCCCAATTGTGTCGGAAATTCTCGTTTAATAAGACTAGGCAATAAAACGTTACAGATGGCAATAGCTAGTCCAAGAATAGCAGTACCGACATATAAAGTAGCCACCCCTGATAGGGAACGTAAAATAATACCAATCGTAAGAAAGATGGCTGAAATGAGAATAAGTAGTTCCATTCCATATCTTCGTCCTAATCTAGGTACGAAAGGTGAAAAAAGTGCAAAAGCCAGTAAAGGTAACGTAGTAATCATGCCTGCAAGTGTATTTGAAATATGTAGATTGTCTCTAATCACACCCACTAAAGGCCCTACTGAGGTTAAGGGAGCCCGTAAATTGGTTGCAATAAATATAATACCTACAACAATCACCCAGACTGATGATTTATGAATATTTATAGTTGATTTTGTTGCTTGATTTTCACTCATTTGACTGATGTTCCTCCTACTATTTTTACATCTTGAGTTGTCGATATTGCTAGAGCGAATACTTTGAACTCACATTAAGTATACTAAACTATATATCAAAATAAATAAAGTATAATAAAATATATTTATTAATCCAACTTGTCTTTTGTATTCATCCTTTATATAGAAATCAAAAAATAATCTCTATTCTTTATTGAATAGAGATTATACTGGTCACAGCATAGCTGATGAATGATTTAATTGTTGGGCGGATATTTTAATATGATATGGAGGACAACAACATCATTAGAATCATTTATATATGAATGCGTGCCATCTGCGCGAAAACTAATAGAATCATATTGATTCAAGATGTAGGACTCATTATTAACATTAATTTGAACTTTTCCTGACATGACTGTAGCAAGTTCAGTTGTATTAGGATGATGTTTTTCAGGATAGTAGGAGCTATTCGGCTGTAAATAGGCTCTAAACATCTCATTTTCATTGCTTACATTTTGAAATATCGGCTCAATTACCCAATTATCCCCATCTTCAGCAATACTTAATCCTTGTCCAGCTCTAGATAAACTCACACGGTTTTCAGTAGCGAATAATTCCATAAGGGGAACGGATAAGCTCTTCGAAATTTTCCACAGCATGCCTAATGTTGGATTCGTTTCTCCACGTTCAATATTTCCAAGTGTGAGTTTGCTCACACCAGAAATTTTTGATAAATCTTCAAGACTCCATTGCTGTTCTTTACGAAGCTTTTTTAGTACTGCCCCGACTTGTAAAACAACTTGTTTGTGATCATCAGTTCCCATGCTCTTTTCATCCTCCTTTTTGGAATATATGGCGAAAAATAAAAGTATAATTTGATCGACGAATACTGGCAAAATAATCCCTAATAAATCTTATTATACATTATGATAGATAAAACAAAAAAAGCTTATTATAATATATTTTAAATCAAACTAACCAAACAGCCCATATCAAGTATTTGCATGAACCTGGCCCTTCACCTGCCATGAAAAATCTCTTACTGTACTGTAACTTACATAATCAGAGGATGCCTTTATGGAAAATATAAAATAGCCTGTCGGAGTGATTCCTTTAAAAAGGTACTGTGTTGTCGAATGGCGGAGAAATAGCTACAATTTAAAATTGCAAAACCACCCCGACAAATTTTAAACACGCAATGAAATAATTCCGTAAGCTGAACACATGAAGGTCTTCCATGCCATGACACTTTATAATCTTGGCGAATTTTCCAAGGCGATGGAAATATTGTTAAACAGTTTGATAGTCACAACCAAGGATGAGGGCATACAAAAATACAGCAAAGCTATAAAATTTTATAGTGATAAGCTAGATCAAACTTGGTTGTCATAATGGCCATAAGCTTTTCATCATCAAAAAATCAGGCTCACCAACGAGAACCTGATTTTTTGTTTTGCTATTTAGCAACGTTTATTTTTTTAATCGTTGAAAAGATGGCAACAAATAATATTGAAATAATTCCGGTAAAGAAAAATAGGTAGCCCACTGGAATTAAGAAGAACGGTTCAATCAACGTGCCGTCTGGTGCTAAACTATCCCCAATCATCCCTCTCAAAATAAAACAGATAACCCCTAGAAAAATTGGTGTAGCAGCAATTACATATTTTTTCATAACATTTTTTCCTCCATTAATCATTGATTTCATTTTTTTGATATGCCAAAATGTCACCTGGTTGACAGTCTAAAACTTCGCATATTTTTTCTAAAGTTGAGAATTTGACGGCTTTTGCTTTGCCATTTTTTAAAATAGAAACGTTAGCCATTGTAATGCCTAGTTTTTCCGATAATTCTGTCACGCTCATTTTTCTTTTAGCCAGCATGACATCGAGATTAACAATAATCACCATAGTTTACTACACCTCAAATCGTTAGATCATTATCCTGCTTTATATCACTAGCTTTTCTCACTAAGTAGGAAAGCAAGGAAGTAAAAACAGCAATAACGACTGCGAAAAATAAAATGAGTAGCAAAATAGCTAAGACATTCGTGTGAAAGCTGCCACTTACAAAGAGGAAGAGTAAAGCAACTACATATAAAACACCTTCAAGCATGGCTAAAACGCTTATTATTTTTAACCTATCAGCATTTATAATCGTAAAATCTCGATTCCAACCTACATCCGAACAAATTTTCCACCCAAAAACTAATGCTATAAAAAATGGAATACCTGTTACCCAGATGAAAATAGTAAAAGGTTTGTACATTCCCTTCAAATTTTCAGCATCGAGTAATAATTCTCTCCCCGTTTCTGGACCAACATAGATACAGAACAGTAAACCGAAAAATCCGCAAAACACAATTATCAATTTTAACCACCTTGATAATTCTCTCTGTTTCATGAAGCACCTCCTTCTTCCCTTACTATTGTCATAATAAACAAGAATAAATCTTAAGTCAACAATTATTTATTGTTTTACGATAAATAATTGTTGTATTTTACTTTATCTAACGTCTTATTTCTTTCACGAACTTGTAAGAAGAAGCCTGTTATGGCGTTTTCAAAGTCCCCTCTTTCAAACTTAGGTCATTTACCCAAAAATGCTTGTAAAATGGCGAACTCATGATAAAATAAGAACATGCATTCGCGCCTTCTTAGTACTTTTTCGTGATAGGATTTGTTTATAAGAAGGAATTTGGTGCGAATAATTAATGATAACTAATAAACTTAATGTCGGATAATCTGTATTTACTGTATAGAAAAACGGCTGCTCCGTAACGAGCAACCGTACTTTTTTATGGCTATTTTATGAGAATCGTTATTCAATCGTCTTTAATTAATAGCTTTCAATGCTTGTGTAATAAGTGCAGCGACCATTTTGTCCATTTGTGCAAAACGATCATCCTGCGTCTGCCCTTTCACATATCGATAATAGATTTGTTGGCAAATCACTGCTAATTTGAAGTAGGCAAAAGTAATATAATAATTAATTGATGAGACATCCCGCCCACTCTTCTGGCCATAACGAGCAATGAATTCTTCTCGTGAATAGAATCCAGGTAAAACTGTAATTGGAGGCTCTCCCAGTGCATACAACAACATCTTCGGATCATCTGCGTGCATCCAGTAGCTCATTGCCACACCAAGATCTGCTAATGGGTCCCCTACAGTGGTCATTTCCCAATCAAAAAGCCCAATCATTTCACTATAGTCCTCAGAAAACATCGCATTATTCAACTTATAGTCATAGTGAATAATTGTCGCTTCAGCATTCGTCGGAACATTTTCTTTTAGCCAAGTCGTTAGCGCTTCTACTTCTGCAAACTGTGACGTTTTAGCCTTATCATAGCGCTCTATCCAACCGTGCACCTGTCTTTCCATAAATCCTTGTGGCTTCACCATGTCCTTCATTGCCGTTTTCTCATAAGGTATTGCATGCAGTGCAACAAGCGAGTCGACCATCTGTTCAGACAATTGGCGTGCTAATTTTTCTTTATTTTCGGTTCCTTCAGGAAAATGGGTGTCAAGGACGATGCCCTTCTTGCGTTCCATTAAGAAGAAATCACTACCGATTATAGCTTCATCATTGACATAGACATAAGGTGTTGGCACCGTGGCTAAAAACGGGTGCAGTGCCGATAGAATGGTAAATTCACGCTGCATATCATGTGCCTTTTTCGCAACAACACCAAGAGGCGGCCGACGTAGAACAGCTTCAAAATCCCCGACTTTCAGACAATAGGTTAAATTTGAATGACCTGCACTAAATTGCGTAATTTCAAGCTTGCCCTCTGGTAAGTCTGCAAACTGTGTCTTTAAAAATGCATGAAGTCTTTGTGCATCAATGCGTTCACTTGCCCTTACTTGCATCGTATCCATAATAGCCCCCCTTTAAATGATTGCACTCATGCCACCGTCCACGACAATAACATCCCCTGTGACATAATCTGAAGCTGCCGCTGCTAAAAAAAGCGCAACCCCTTTTAAATCATTTTCCGAACCTAAGCGTTTTAACGGTGTGACTCCCATTAAATAATCTTGTCCACGCTCAATTAAAATGCTCGACATTTTCGTTGGGAAAAATCCAGGTGCAATGGCATTAACATTTACACCGTAAGGTCCCCATTTCACTGCTAAATCTTTCGTTAAGGTGATAACTGCCCCTTTACTGGCGTTATAGCCAATTGTATCCATGAAATCAGGTAGTGTACCGCCAAGCCCTGCAATGGAGGCGATGTTTATAATCTTTCCAAATCGCTGTTCAAGCATTACTCTACCAACTGCTTGGCTCATTAAAAACGTACCATTGACGTTGACGTCGAATACCTTTTGCCAAGCTTCATATGGCATGTCTACAGCAGTTGTGCCCCAAGATGCACCACTGTTATTTACCAAAATATCAATACTACCGAACGTTTCTTTTGTTTTTGTCACTACATGCTCAATATCTTCTGGTTTAGTTATATCACATGCAAGGGCTAATGTTTGTACGCCTAATGCAGCTAGTGTTATTGCTACTTCTTGACATGCCTCAACCTTACGAGAGCACAGCACGACATTAGCTCCTGCCTCTGCAAAACCTTGGGCAATTTGTGCCCCAAGTCCACGTCCGCCACCTGTCACAATAGCTGTTTTACCCTTTAAGCTAAATAAGTCAAGTACGCTCATTTCACCAGCTCCTCTTGTTTTTTAGCATGTTTTTTCAGTTCAAGCTTTGCAATCGTATTTCGATGGACTTCATCCGGGCCATCTGCTAAGCGCAATGTTCGGGAATTTGCCCATTGTGCAGCAAGGGTTGTATCTGGACCCACTCCAGCAGCACCAAATGCTTGAATTGCACGGTCAATCACACGTAAAGCCATATTTGGCGCTACTACTTTAATCATAGCAATTTCTGCCTTTGCTTCTTTATTACCAACCGTGTCCATCATATAGGCAGCCTTTAGCGTTAATAGTCTTGCTTGTTCAATATCAATGCGTGATTCTGCAATACGTTCACGCATGACCCCTTGATCTGCCAGTGGTCGATGGAAAGCTTTTCGCTCCTTTACACGTATACACATTTCTTCTAAAGCGCGTTCAGCAGCTCCTATTAGACGCATACAATGGTGAATACGGCCTGGTCCCAATCGACCTTGCGCAATGGCAAAGCCCTTGCCCTCACCCCATAATATATTTTCTACTGGTACACGAACATTCGTAAATGTTACTTCACCATGGCCTTCTGGCGCATGGTCGTAACCAAAAGCTGTTAACATACGCTCAATTTGAACGCCTGGTGTATCCATCGGCACTAAAATCATCGACTGTTGCTCATGGATTGGCTTCGTAGAATCTTTATGTTTGCCCATAAAAATGGCGATTTTACAACGCGGATCCCCAGCTCCTGTTGTCCACCACTTATGACCATTTAATAGATAATAATCGCCATCACGTTCGATACTTGCCTCAATATTTGTTGCATCACTAGACGCTACTGCTGGCTCTGTCATGGCAAAGCAGGAACGAATATCCCCTCGAAGTAACGGTTCTAGCCATTGCTTCTTCTGTTGTTCGGAACCGTAACGAACGAGCACTTCCATATTCCCTGTATCAGGTGCATTGCAATTAAATACTTCAGGTGCGAGAAGTGAACGCCCCATAATTTCACACAGTGGTGCATATTCTAAATTGTTTAGACCTGCACCGTACTCGCTATCGGGCAAAAATAAATTCCATAAGCCCGCTTCCTTAGCCTTCGCCTTCAATTGCTCCATAATCGGTGGAATTGCCCCCCAGCGATTGTCCATTGCTTCCACTTGTGCAGCATACACCGATTCATTTGGATAAATATACTGCTCCATAAAATTTGTCAGCTTCTCTTGTAGTGCTACCACTTTTTCGCTATAAGAAAAATTCATAGGAAAGCCCCCTTTGATTGAACATCGAATTTTAAAATGAATGAGTATTCATTTTTATTCTTACCTTAAATGTTACCGCTATATTTCTCGTAAATCAATCATCTATTACACAAAATTCCAATTAAAGAGAAAATTCTTACTCCAATTAGCGTAAACACATGCAGAGACTTGTCGCCAATTTACAAAGCGCAAAGTAAATTTTTTTCGAAATAACAGTAAACGATTTTTTACTTATTGAAAAAATGATCGATATCATCAATTAATTGACTTATCGCAAAAGGAAGATGTCGATTTTTCAAATACACTAAGTAAACATTTCGTCGGAAAGTTGGGCAATCAATTTCTTTTTGTACAATAGTTTTAGCAGTAGGCCCTTGTAAATAATTTTCAGGTAGAATTGTGATACCTAAACTTTCTCGAACAAGTGACACAGCCGTTTCAAAACGTTCAATTTCAAATTGAATATTTAAGTCTTTGCCTGCATTTTCAAAGGTCTTCAAAATATCTTGTCTCGTTTGAAATCCTTCTGTACTTATAATAAAAGGCTCGTTACATAAATCAGCAATTGTCAGTTTATCTTTTGCGGCTAATGGATGATGTAATGGTAAAACTGCGACTAGTCGTTCCTCATACAAGCACCTTACTTCGAACTCCTCGTCGTCAATTAACTGATTCGTAATAATTAAATGTGTTTTATAACTTCTAAGCGATTTTTTAACCCGTTTACTGCCCAAGATATCCACTAAATGAATCTTCATCTGCGGATATATCTGCTTATAGACAGTAATAACTTTTGGTAACCAATGTTTGATTGATTCCATTACCCCAATAGTTATTTCACTAGTGCCATGGACAATCACTTCATCCATTTCAATTTTTAATATTTCCATATTTTTCAAAATCATTTTTGCTCGCTCATAAAGAAGCTGTCCCGCTTCTGTTAAATGAAGATTTCTCGTATTTCTTTCAAGTAATTGCGAACCAATTTCTTGTTCTAATTTCTTTATAGCGTTACTTAGAGAGGGCTGAGATATATGTAGTTTTTCAGCCGCCTTTGAGTAATTCATGTGTTCAACTACTGCTATAAAATATTGCAATTGTTTCAAATCCATAACAACACTCCTCTACATTTATAGTTAATAACTATATATTAATAACAATTATATATTAGTAATTATAATTGTGTGAATATATAATGAATTTACACTACATGAATATTGCAAATGGAGTTGATAAAGTTATGTATACGATGACAGATCAAAAACAATGGAAAGGCCGAATAGACTCAACAACCAATACGAGCAGTTTCCGCTTACATCAAAAAGTAAAGCGAATTCCTATCAATGATGTAAGCGCTTCAGATAGTCCCCAAGCAGGGATTGTAGGCTTTATATGTGATGAGGGTGTGCGTCGCAATCAAGGGCGTGTTGGTGCCGCTAATGGGCCAAAAGCTCTTCGTGAATCATTAGCAAGCTTACCTTGGACTTTTGACGATGAACTGCAAATTGCCGATGTCGGAAACATCCTCTGCCTCAATCACGCTTTGGAAGAAGCACAGCGTGAACTTGGCGAAATTGTCGAAGTATTACGAAAGAAAAAAATGAAGTGTATCGTACTGGGCGGTGGTCACGAAACGCTATATGGACATTATTTAGGTGTTCGTGCTGCATTACAAAGTGATGCCAAAATCGGCATCATAAATATCGATGCACATTTCGATTTACGTTCATACGATGAACAAACATCCTCTGGCACAATGTTCCGCCAGATTTTAGAGCAGGATTCAAACGTAGATTATTTTGTACTAGGCATCCAACGTTACGGTAACACCAAGGAGTTATTTGACAAGGCTCACGAGCTAAACGTGAAATATGTGTTAGAAGAAAATCTAACAGTAGACAATAAACCTCAATTAATCAATGACTTGCAACAATTTATGGATGGTCATGATTACATTTTGTTAACTTTATGTATGGATGTACTAAACGCGGCAGTTGCACCAGGCGTAAGTGCCCCATCACCATTTGGACTCGAACCAACATTTGTACGTACAATAATTCAACAAGTAACTTCGCATCCAAATACACATTCCTTTGATATTTGTGAGGTAAATCCTTTACTTGATGAGAATGGACGAACAGTCAAATTAGGTGCCTACTTTGTCTATGAAGCACTTAATAACTTACTTAGGGGGAATGGTTAATGATCGAATTTAATCAAATAACAACAATATTTTTAGCAGTAGCACTATTGGCTTTTGGTAGTTTACTCATCAATAAAATAAATTTTTTAAAGCGTTTTTGTATTCCAGCTCCAGTTGTTGGCGGCTTGCTTTTTGCCGCTTTAACAACAATTTTAAAGACAACTGGCGTTTTAGAAATTTCGCTTGATACTTCCCTACAAAGTCTATTTATGATTACGTTTTTCACGACAATTGGTTTAGGGGCAAGCTTTAAGCTCGTAAAACTAGGCGGCAAACTATTAGTCATTTATTGGTTGGCATGTGGCTTTTTAGCACTCATGCAAAATGTTATTGGTGTATCACTTGCTTCTCTAATGGGTATTCATCCGTTAATCGGTATGATGGCTGGAGCTGTTTCAATGGAAGGTGGACACGGTGCAGCAGCAGCATTTGGACAAACATTAGAAGATTTAGGTATTTCATCGGCTATGACAATCGGCGCTGCAGCGGCAACATGTGGTTTAGTAGCTGGAGGCCTAATCGGTGGACCGATTGTTAAATATTTAGTGAGTAAATATAATTTAACACCTGATGAGCAAGAAACTGAGGAAGTTGAATATGAAAACAAGAAAGAACAAATTACATCTGATTCATTCTTTACACAGGTATTATTAATTACGTTCTGTATGGCTGTGGGTACGTATGTGGGGACATTATTCTCAGAAGCTACAGGCTTTGTTCTACCAGGCTATGTAGGTGCGATGTTTGTAGCGGTATTCGTCCGTAATATATTGGACAAAGTAAAACCTGACGCTATTAATATGAAAAGCATTTCTTTAATCGGGGACGTAACATTAGGTATTTTCTTATCGATGGCGTTAATGAGCATTAGACTTTGGGAAATTGCAGATTTAGCACTACCACTATTCGTTATTGTTTTTGTACAAGTACTATTTATCGTGATATTTAGTACATTTGTTTTATTCAAATTACTCGGTAAGAATTACGATGCTGCGGTAATGGTTGCAGGTTTTGCCGGACATGGCTTAGGTGCAACACCGAATGCGATGGCCAATATGTCCGCAGTTGTTCAACGTTTTGGACCTTCGAAAAAAGCTTTTATCGTGGTACCTATTGTAGGAGCATTTTTAATCGATGTCTTTGGTATCCCCATTATTATTACAACTATCAATTTATTTAAATAACAACAAAGCCGTGCAATCGTCTTTTCAGACAGTTGCACGGCTTTTTAACGTTTCATTTAGCCTAGACTTAATAGTATTTGATTATTGTAATATTTCACTAACAGTTACAAGTTCATAGCCTTGCTGTTGTAAATAAAGAATGACATTCTCAAGACCATTTGCTGTTGATTGGTGGATATCATGCATTAAAATGATACTTCCATCTTTCACAGAAGCTTTGACGTAGGCTAATATTTTGTCTGCGTTACGGTGCTTCCAGTCTAGTGTATCCACTGACCATAAAATAGAAGGCATTGTCATAACAGTACGCACCTGTTCGCTCGTCGCCCCATATGGTGGTCGGAAAACTGTTGGATACTGCCCAATGGCAGCATAAATGGCATTGCTCGTACGGTCAACCTCTTGTTTAACATTTACTTTCGTTAAAGTCGTTAGCTTTGGATGATTCCAAGTATGGTTGCCGATTTCATGTCCTGACTCATAGACTTTTTCTACGGTTGCAGGATTTCTCGAAACATTTTTACCAACCATAAAGAAAGTTGCTTTAACATCATATTTCTTTAAAATCGCTAAAATTTGAGGAGTTACTTTTACATCAGGTCCATCATCAAATGTTAATGCCACCCGTTTTTTTGCACCTTTTGCTACGGTAACGCCTTTATTATATACTTTGTTATCAAGAATCTTCAGATCTGCCATCTCAGATGCTTTTATGTAGCCTTGTTGTTCGTCCGCTTCCACATATGCCCAACCGGCAAATGTAGCATAGTGCTGTACAATTGTTTGATTAGCAATCGTACCTATAACCTCACCACTTGGACTAGCCGTCACATGTAACACTGCACCGTTAACAGCATTTACCCGTTTCTTAGTTATAGTGGCTTTCTTTAAGGTGTTTGTGGCGACATACCCTGTTTCATGTCCATATTGGACAAAAGACCAACCACCGGGTGCTGTTCCATATACATTAATGGTACTGTTTTCATATAGTTGACCTGTCTTTTGTGCACTAGGACTTGGATATGTAAATAAAGTCGTGCCACCCTTTTTTGCCACTATTAACTTGTCGGGCCTAACAGTTGTTAATGTAGTCGTTGCCACATATCCTTCCAGCTGTTGCGTTTGAATATGTGTCCATTGCTCATTAAATGGTGTAGCTTTTACAAAACTTCCTTGTGTAACATGCCCCATTGTGGCGCTTTCCATAGAAGCTTCTCCATAAACCGTCGCATCCTTTGTAACCTGCTGGATAACGGATGGACGTTCAGCGTTTGCAGAGGCATGACCTACAACCACGACACTTAACAAAAATGTCATAAATATAGCAAATGGCAAAAATCTTTTCATCATTCTACACCGCCTTTTTACAATCATTGCTGTCATTTTCCTGTGTAAAATATTGTGAAAACATACAACCCGATTCTTATTATAGAAGAATAGATTGTTCCAGAAAATAGTATAAATCAACTAGATTTAGTGTTGAAAATTGTATAATTAATATTTTTTGATAGTTCGTATTAGCGACATACTGCTTGACGTAATATAGGAAAAACGGACATCTGCTCCCCACTGAATACCTCTTTAGCCATCTCTACCCTTTTATCATTAATACGAAACTATATATACCACCAGCTCCTCCCCACGCACAAATTAGTCGAATGTATCCTAGTAAGAAACAGTGCTAGCACTCTTAGTGGCATCCAGATAAGCGCCAATATCAATACCGACATAAGGCTCTCCCAAGTTGTGGCCAAGGCTATATCAGATGCTTTTACTATGCACTTGTTAATAAGACGATGCAAAGCATAAAAAAAGTTTACTATTTTTTTTATTTTTTTCCTAAAGCGCAGCATATGCAGCAAGTGCATCTGCAACATGAAGTGGTGTTGTCTGCACATGACCAGTAGCATTCGTAGTGACAAATATAAATAATTCACCATTTTTTTCAATAACAGAGGCTAAGCAAAGCCCTGCTTCAGGCGTATACCCTGTTTTGCCACCTACAATGGCATCTGCAACACCTGTCATCTTACTATAAAGTGTATTGGCTATTGTAAGCTTATTTGGTGCGTAGGTTGTATAACTTTTTGTAGTCAACACTTCATAAAAATATGGATTTTTAATAGCATAACGAAATAGCTTACTAAGATCACGAACACTTGATACATGTGCAGCATCATGTAGCCCACTCGCATTCACAAAATGGGTATCATCTAAGCCTAGTTCACGAGCTTTATCATTCATTCGTGTAACAAACGCCTCCTCGCTTCCTGCGATCGCATTCGCAAGCGTAGCTGTGGCATCAGCTCCAGAGGCCAGCAATGTTCCGTATAATAAATCTTCTATCGTCACTAAATCTCCTGCCTTAAAGCCAGCCATAGAAGCATTTTGTGCGGTAAACTTCGTTATTGTTTGAGGTGTAACCATAGTTTGCATGTGTACATTATCACTTGCCTCAATAGCTACGATTGCCGTCATTATCTTCGTTAGCGAAGCTGGATAAATAATGGCATCTGCATTTTTTTCGTATAACACTTCAGCTTTTTCGTTCAGTAATAAAGCATTTTTACTATGTAACGAAGGTAGCTCAATGACAGCTTGCTCCGCTGGCTTATTGGCATAAAAATAGAATACTGCAGCACATATACAACAAAGTAAAATGAATTTCTTCATAAAAAACGCCCCCTATTCTAATTATAATAGGGGACAAATCTGAATATTCCTGTAGGCAAATTATAAAGAAATACTTCAGGGCTTGCATTATGTAGACATAATTCTTTGTTTCAATGAAGGACACAACTAAAGGGCGTTCGTTGCTCCTTTCCTCGTTTATCCTCAAATTATTTAGTCAATAGGTGAAAGTCTAGCTCCCCATACCCTTTATATTTCCAATGCAATAGCATTTATGACTTTAAATATCCAAAACGATTTTTATGTTCTAACAGGGTATTTATAAACTTCTGGTTAATGGACGTATTACCAATCATACAGCAATTTCAAAACATAGATTACAGATGTAAGGCACTTGCAGCTTTACATTTTTAATCAAGAAGGGAAGTTGGAAATGGAAGAGAAACGATACGTAATGAGTTGGAATAATGGACGATGTTATAAAGCCTACAAATACAATATAATTGATGACCCATCGGATTATGTAGAAGACCAATGGGATTATAAAATTGATACCCACAAATGCAAGGTGGACAAAAATCACGATTATAAAAAAGATAAATTCTATCATGAAGATCACAAATGTCGCAGTCGCGAAATTGAAATAGAACGATATAAAGACGACGTATGCTTCAACCATGAGGATGACAAAGGCGATCATCAATTTTACAACAATTGTAAAAATTGCATTTGTGATCAATTAAGAAAATTAGAGCCCGGAACTTTAGTAGATATATTCTTATCAAGTGGTGTTAGTTTCTGTGCAATTACTTTTATAAGCTTAGATCCGAAAAATTGCTGTGCACACTTTCTTGAAACAGATGAAACTTATAAATCACTGATTGTAGACTGTCAAAAAATTGACGCTATTCGTAGAAATCTTTGCTAAATTTTAAGGGGGCTCTTCCTTTATGGAAGTACCCTTTTAATACTGTCTATCTACAAAAACATACCTATGTATAAGTTGTAACGAAATAACTTCCATCAAAGGTAGGCATCTGAAACCCTCATCTACTACACAGCGCATACGCTAATTTTATAAAAGAATTCATCCTAACTTAATAAAAATCATCGAAGTCTATAGAAATCCTATGGATCGTTTTATTGGATAATTTGAAGAACACATCTTGAGCTACTTCTAACTTAAGTGCATTTTCCTTTTCTAGCCCAGCGTAAATGCCACGTAAAATCCGCCCTGTCAGACCATGAGAAACAGCAATTATTTTTTGTTCCTGTTGAATGCTTTCGAGCCAATGAGTTAGTCTGTTCACAACAGCGTCATAACTTTCGCCATTTGGCGCATTAAAATACCAATTATAGACGTCTGAATTTTTAAAAAGGCTAGGCCAAGATTTTTCAATTTCTCTAGTTGTTAAGCCTGCCCAATGACCTACATCCACTTCAGTTAATCGATTATCCTGTTCTACCTTGTTCACATCATACCCAATGACATCACAAATAATTTCTGTGCTTTTTAGCGCTCTCCCTAGTGGACTTGAAACAACTTTCCATTCATGCGGATTTCCGATGAGACTTTTCAATACATTTGCATTTTGTCGAACTTGATCTATTCCAACATCTGTTAAAGAAGAATCAAGTACACCTTGATATCGCCCTTGTGTATTAAATTCAGTTTCTCCATGGCGAAGTAAGTAAATAATTTGATTCATGCAAAATTCCTCCTGTGTAAGTCGCCTATTCGTATAATCGAATTGTACAGTAAAAATCACAACAGTACGAACATATAGACTACGCCAAAGCACAAACACAATGGGCTATAAAACCATGTATCGTTTCTAGCAAACTGAGAATGTGTTATTTTTTTAAAAAACCCTACGTATTTAAAATCACCAATCGCTCGAATAAAGAAAACAAAAGTACATACTATGCAGCCAATTTTAGAAATGATGTTTGCTTGAAAACTTTGTAAATAACCTCCCTGCATAAGTATTAGCATAGCGGCTATTACAATAAGTACTGCCACCAATAATGTCCCCGTTTTGCTTGGAACAAAAGTAGGGCCATCCCCCCCTTCCTTTACGGGTACAGCAACTTTAGAGCCCCAACGCCCCCCACAAGCCCAATATACATGTAACATACTAATAAGACATAGCACACTTACAGCTGATAACGTCAAAATCATTTTCATTAGTCTGCCTCCAATACCATTTGGTTTTAACAACATACGCTACCGTATGTCGAGATATTTATTTTGTCCCTACAGCATTTAGAACTGTTAGGGACATTCTTTATTAACTATTTACTAATAGCTCAAGCATTATTTCTATATCAAAATTAGGATTAGCTTCAAACCTCGTCATCCACCCTACATATGTTAAATAAGCAAGTCTCGCTCGAACGATAGCTTGTGGCGCGGCTATGCCCTTTTTTTGATATAATTTTGCCACACAATGTATTCTTTGCTCCTCAATATCTACTAAACGAGCTGCCACAAGTGTGTCGTACTTTGCCCAGTCATAAATTCCAATTTCAACTTTTTTATCACTACTAAAACTTATTCGTAAAAGCTGTTCTAATGAAGCATCCTCTTGCTCCATACTATAAATGATGCGCATCGTTGCATGCATTTCCCAATAATCTATCATCGATTCTAATAGTTCTTGATGATCACGAAAATAGTGATAAAAGCTCCCTTTGCTTATTTTCAGTGAACGCGCAAGGGTTTCAATGCGAACTTTATGTATACCTGCTTCAGCTAATTGCTGTAAACCTGCCTTTACCCAGTCTTCTCTCGTTAATTGCATAACTCATCTCCCTATTAAGATACGGCATCGTATGTTTTCATCAGATTACGCCTTATTGTAAATTTTGTCAATACAACTTTATCATTGTTGCAACAAACATTGATTTAAAAGTAAAGCCCCTGCTCCGTATACTGACTAAACGGCAAGGGGCTAATAGTTGCTTGATATTATTGGGCATTCTTAAGCTTTGTTTCCTTTATTAATATGAATATTGTTGCTCACAGAAATATTTATGTGCAAAAATGTTGGTAAAATACAAGCAAGTAGCAAAAGTAAAGTGGTTTGTTTAATCATCTATATACTATACGAAAAGTAACTTGCTTATATGATGATGACAAAGATCAACCTAGTGCCTTGAGGTCTTTGTCTTTAGCTTAACTAGATTTTAAAAAGTAGTCAGCTTCATCTTCTTTAAAATGTACGATCGAAAAGTTTTTCTGCTATAGCTTGAATCATATCTATTTCAGTAAACTCCATCAGCTCTTGTCTTGTAATATGCTGCTGCAAGATTAAACGATTGGATTGGATGGTCACCAACTTCTCGAATAAGTTTCTTATATAACGGCCGTTTGAGAAATTTGTAATGGTTGCAACTGGGATTTGATGTAACTGTGTTCTCATATGATCAGCAAAAGGTTCTCCATATCGGTAATCATTTTGCTGACATAGCATAGCAAAAATGTCATATAACTCGTCTGTACTAAAATTATCAAATTGTACAAAATGATTAAAGCGCGATTTAAAGCCTGGATTGGCTTGTAAAAACTGCTCCATTAGCTCTGTATACCCTGCCACAATGATGACTAAATCATCGCGTAAATCCTCCATTGCCTTTAACAAGCTATCAATAGCCTCTTTGCCAAATGCATCTTGTTTATCATTAATCAGCGAATAGGCCTCGTCTATAAAAAGTACGCCACCAGTCGCTTTTTTCACGACTTCTTGTACTTTCAACGCAGTTTGGCCAACATACCCTGCTACTAGGCCAGCTCGGTCTGTTTCTACAAAATGTCCACTTGAAAGTACGCCCAGATGCTTATAGATTTGGCCAATTATACGAGCTACTGTCGTTTTCCCTGTCCCTGGGTTACCTGAAAATACAAGATGGTAGGTAATAGGGAAACTTGTTAAACCATGGTCCACACGTAAACTTTGAATTTTAATAAAATTGATGAGATTATGTAATTCTTTTTTAGCATTCGGGAGTCCCACTAACCCATCTAACTGCGCCTGTAGCTTTTCAATCTCCCGTTCGACTTCAGGCGTAATTCACAAACGTTCACCGTCAATAAATTCACCGCTGTAAATAATCTTACCTTCTTCATTGTAAAAATCGCCGCGTCCATGCTTGTCTCCATTTACCAACTCACCAATATACTTAGCCTGCCCATTTGCATAATAGAGTGTACCTTTACCTGTCATCGCATCCTCTTTAAATTGCCCTTCTGCTTCAAGCACACCTTGCCGTGAATAGACTTTTCCTTTACCGTGTTTTAGGTCCTCAAAAAAATACCCTTCATACTGTAATTTAGTAATACCCGTTGCCAGCTCCTCCGCAGTTGGCTTTTCCGGGGCATAATAAAGCCTTCCAGCTCCTTGCATATGGTTCCACATAAAATCCCCTTTGTACTGCAGAAAACCGCTTGGGTAATATTGTGTGCCCTTGCCCTTTTTCATGCCATGCACAAAATCGCCTTCATATTGTGGTTGATGTAGCTGTAAATTTTGCATACGTAGCTCTTTAAATGGGGCAATGACGTCTTCTTCATAATATAAAGTGCCATAACCATCCATTAAATCATTACGAAATTGACCCTCGTAAAATATCTTGCCATCCTTATATAAAATGCCATTACCTTGTTTTTTATTTTGAATAAATTCACCCTGATAGATCATTTGACCCTTTAAATACATAATGCCGTTACCCTGCTTCATATGATTGACGAATTCACCCTCAAATAATAAGTCACCCTCTTGATCAAAAATTGTCCCCTTGCCATCATAAATGTCATGGCCGAAATCATTTTTCTTGACGCCACCGCGATACATGACGATTCCATTTGCATAAAAAAATTCTTTTTCTTCATAATTATGTGTCATTTAATTGCCTTCCTTTATCATTTCAGTATATGCTCAATTATAGCGTGGAACAGCATACATAAGAGCGAATTTTTAGAATTTAAGGAGATCAACATGAAAAAAAGATACAAAATACTTTTCGTCACCCTACTAACCCTTATTATTCTCTATGTAGCAACAATGCTACTAACGAGAGATTCAACTTTTGATAAGGAAGTATTGGAACAACTCGATATAAAACAAATTGAAGAAATTGAAATCATTCGAGCCTCCGACGAAAAAACGATTAATATAACTGATACAGCTATGATTAATCAAATTATGCAACATTTTAATGACCAACCACTTAGAAAAGTACGTTTTTCCAACTCTGACTTTGAAGAGGCTTATTGGCTAACATTACATGTTAATGACGAACGAGCAATTGGCATGCGCCTTGATGATGCAAAGCATTTATATATTTTTTTATATGAAGAAAACTATATGAAGGATTACAAGCTATTAGAAGACATTGATTTGACATTTATCGAAGCATTGTTTTAACAAAAGACAGTGAAACCCGTGTACCAAATACACGGGTTCATCTTTTATATATAACGATAGTTTTGTTGCATAGATTGAATGATGCCAATCATTTCTTCTCTTAATTCAAGTGGCTCTAACACCTCTATATTCGCACCTTGGCTCAGTAACCACATTTTAATACCACGTCCAAAAACTTCTGCTTCAAATAAGCATTGTCCTTCTTTATGTGACAACATTTTAGCCGTAGGTAATCGATCTAATACTGCTTGTGGTGATACACCTTTAAATATAAATTTCATATGCATAAGCTCACCAGCATGCATGAACTGAATGCGTTTGCGAAACTCGCCTTCCTGGAAACGCTCAGAATAGGGTATTTGGAATTTCTTGTCAAGTTCGAGGAAATGTTGAATACAATCAATGCGGTATACAATCGGCAAATCCTTCTCATGCTTACTATCATAAGCAATTAGATAAAAATAATATTCCGAGAAAATAACGCCAAGGGGCTTCAAAATTTTTTCAGCAGGAATTGACTCGCCTTCTCGCAAATAGTCAATTTTAATCAACTTCTTCTTTTGAATCGCCTCTGAAATAGCCCAAATTAAATGTAATAAGGACTTTTTATGATTTAAATCCACGTACAAGTGTTTTTCATTTAAAATAATATTATGAATAAACTCCTGTTTATCTGCAGCTACAATCGAAATAAGTTTATCTATAATGTCACTCATTTCCGTTTTTAGTAATGCTCTTGATTCGATTAATATTTTAACAATCGCTAACACTTGCTCTTTCGACAATATTTTCTTTCCAGTATTCGTTAACTTGTATACATTTTCTGTCCGCACATATGCTAAATGGCAATCTAATTTAGCTTGTTCAATATACGCTCTGATTTGATCTAAATCACGTTGTATGGTTTTTTCACCAACATTATGTGTAAATGCTTCTTGCTTTTTGTTTATTCCTTGACCATCCATCAGTCTGTCAAACATTGAAATGACACGATAGCCCTTATTTTGTTGTGAATCCACCATATATCCCACTCTTTCTCCATAGTTACTCTTATTATACAAAACGAGATGGACATCATTAGTCCTTTTAACTATGAAATTCCTATATTTTTGGTATAATTGGTACTATACTAATTTCACAACAATACATCATGAAACAGACTGAACATACCACTTTTTTGTCATAAATAACAATATTACTACAAAAAAAGACTTCAATCAATTTGACTGAAGCCTAAAAGAATAAGTTAGCTCTTTAATTTTACAGCTGTACCGTATGCTAATACTTCGGAAGTACCATCCATGACAGACGATGTGGAAAATCTTACACCGACAATGGCATTGGCTCCTAATCGTTTGGCTTCTTCTACCATTGCCGCGCTAGCAATTTCTCGGGAGCGAGCGAGCATTTCTGCATACTCCTTTACCTCTCCACCTACAATATTACGGAGCCCTGCCATCATATCACGACCCAAGTTTCTAGATTGCACTGAGTTGCCCTTCACTAAACCTAGTGTTTCATCAATGTCTTTGCCAATAATTACATCCGTTGTAGACATTATCATACGCGATTCCCCCTATAAGTTCAATTTACGAATTGCTTTAACAGCATCTTCAATAGAAGAAGCAATCGTACCATTGCGCTTAATCAAGCCTATTACAAATAAATTACGGTAGACAAACTGATTTTCGGTGCCATCTCGAACTAGTGCTTCAATTTTCATCATATTTTCTCGCCCTTGCTGACGAACATCCGTAAATACACCAATAATTGGACGATTAAGCATAGAAAAAGCCCCAATTTCAGCTGCTACCCCTGAATCTATTTCTACACCGTCTAGTACTGCAACTAATACATCACTACTTTGCAGCATCGCTAAATCCGCCTCTGCAATCGCCAAACTATCTGCATATGCTGTTTTATCATTTATGGCATCATTCTCCTGTGGTACGTATAACTCAATGCCTGCTACAGCCTGTCTTATCGCTGCCGCTAGCTGTTCGTTGACTAAACGATCTCCTAAAGAAAATAAGCCATTTGCTAAATAAGCCTTCATGTTATTAACTCCTTACACCAATGTTTTTTCGAAAATTATTTTATGTCGACCCTTGTCGTCGACAAATGTAGAAACGATGTCAAAACCATGCTTAATATTTGTCATAAGCATAGCTTTTCGCTCATTTCTACCATATGTACGTACTTTGTTAAAGCCAAGTGCCTGTATATGTTCATGCTGCTGTTTCATTAACTGACTTGCAATTCCTTGCCCCCGTTTTTTTTCATGAACACCACCTAACCAGCTATAAAAAACACCATCAGGATGTGTATACCCTATTTTAAAACCTAATACTTCCTCGTTCTCTATAGCAAATATACAAATGAGACCATCTTTACTTTCAAGTTTTTCCAATGGCAGATTTGCATCATCAAATACTAGTGCATGAATTTTTTGCAATTGGTTCAGCCAAGTATATGGTACACCCTCGATTGTCACGAAATGCATTTTTATCCTCCCCCATCTATATAATTCTTCATTATAACAAAAAGGGTGAGTTTCGTGGTGGGTGAGCTATGGCTATATTGCGCAACACGACTCCCAAAGAAAAGTGGCACATTATTAG
Source organism: Lysinibacillus parviboronicapiens (assembly GCF_003049605.2). Lineage (NCBI taxonomy): Bacteria > Bacillati > Bacillota > Bacilli > Caryophanales > Bacillaceae > Lysinibacillus > Lysinibacillus parviboronicapiens. The sequence goes on along the minus strand of NZ_CP073713.1, from coordinate 2,328,631 downwards.
CACGTAAGTGATGCGGTAAGGGGTGAAAGTCCCGAGGATTATCATAGTGAATATAGCCATCATTGACTGGGAGTACTTTCCTCGCACTAACAATTTTAGACGATGGTCAATGATTCAAGTCTAACTGTATTGGATCTAGTCCCAAAAAAACGACCACGTCGAAAGCTTCATCCCTTTCCAATGTTTTCTATCTCCAGGCACCCATGTCATTAACCCTCTGGAATAATTTTTAAAGGTCATGTCCAAAGTTCTTACCCAATAGAAAGCGAGATAATCTATAGCCAGTTTGTAATAGTAGGACCAGGAAAGAGGAATCTATCAACAGAGCTACACTTTCTCCAATAGCTTCTCTGCGGAGGCCTGTTCGTTAATTTACTTTTGCTCTTAAATCGGAGTGCTTGGTCCCAAACGTCATTTAGAAAAGTCCGCGATTCAAATGCAATGTCTTCCTTCTATTAATGAAACAAGCATACCGCTTTATTATGTAAATAATCGCTTTAAGTAACACTAAAAGTTTATCTTCATTCATCTGCGCTAAACAGCATGCGTAAGTCAGAGCAACATAGGCTAAATACAGCACACTACTAGGGTATGCTGTGCACAGAAAACAAAGTGCTACATTGCCAACCACGTCAGTGGCACACACTTGAGAAATCAAAGAGTGTTAAATTAATGACTCTCTTGATGTCCAAGATTTTGATAATTGCGCTGAGGCGCTATTGTTAGCAATAGAAGAAAATAGACCGTATAAGTTTTGGAAGGTTTTCATTAACCATACAACATAGCTGGTTCACGTACACCTTGCAAATAGTCTGCAAGCTTGCCAACAAATACTTGCTCTAAATAAGGCAATTGTGCGATGCAGTGAGGGGTCATTAACGCTGGATTTTGATACACCTTTAAGCCCCCAGCTTTTAAAAGCATTGCCACAAATTGCGAGCAAAAATAGGCACGTTCTCTTCGTACTTCCTTTTGCACCATAACACCAAATAACCCGATAAAATTGTATTTATATCGATCTCGATTCCAATACATATATTGGACGATTTTCATCATTTCTAAATACTGATAATGCGATACCTTACAGCGATAAATAACACAGTCAGCAGCTTCGAATAGCCCTGATTCTGCATCCTCGCGTAAAAATCCACCGCTTAATGGGTTATTTAGTTGTCTTCGCCCAAAGCTATACATTTCAAAAAGGCCATCATCAAATGCAACAGATGCATGATTCATCTCTTTTCCCGTATACATGCCAATAGCTTTAGACAATAATGTGCCTGTTTTTGTTAACACTATGTAAATGGTATATGCCATATTTTCACCTACTTCAATATTCTCAGCTATTACCAATACGTATTAGCTCTTCATTTGGTTTCGTATTTTCTATTATTTCTAGCATACAATTTAATTCTTAATTTTTCCCTTTCTAGTACCTTAAGATTTCCTTAAGAATTTACTTCATTTAATTGTCTTTAGTAAATGATAGATTTAGAAGTTGGTAATGTTTAACAACGCCTATATTTTCACTACCTTTATTTATATGTCTTTAATTGTATTGTTATGTGGTGATTTTGAGGGTACTCACACCTTTTTTTCTAGGATGCTTGAAAACTTGATAACAATTTATAAAAATTATCGTGCAATAGAAAAAGGCAAGTCACTCATTATTTTCGAATGAGTGACTTATAAACATATGCTACGCTGTTCTATTTCATCTTTAAATCTTTTTTTTAGTAACAATAAGCAATAAGCCAAACAGATAATACATAACACTTGTCACTATGACACTATAAAATAATACAGAGATGGAAGATGGTCCCCATACTTTAATAAATCCCCAAGGTAATCCCTCAAGTAAAATTTTGGGGAACAGTATCATCAGTGTCAAAATGGCAGCTACTATCACCGAATGTATGAAGAGTAGCAATATCCTCTTTTTGTTGAAAGATACTCTCATGCGTTGTTTTCGATATAACTTCCTCACAATTAGTAGCGAAAAAATGCTGAAAAATGCACCCAGAACGAATAGTGTCATACAGACGATGGTCACAATTTTATCTAACTTTTGATAGTTATCGGCATGATTATTGTTAACATTTTTTCCTTCCCATAAATCCATTACGCCCTGTCCTATAGCTGTTGTATAGCTCGTGTTCATATTGGACAAGATGGCTACTCCTAATTGTTCATCAGGTTGCATGATGAAATACGAGGTAAATGTCGGATTTTCCCCTGCATGGAGTATATATTGTTTTTCGTCTTTTTCCATAACTCCCCAACCACTTGCATAGTATGTATCTTTATCGAATGGCTCTACGGATTGATCGGGAATATGTGATGCTTGAATGATTTTTTTTCCGATAGGGTAAATCTGGCTGATTCCTAACTGTAAGTTCAACCATTTTGCGATATCATTCGTATTGCTGACAATATACCCAGCCGGGACATTTCCCCGATAAATGGGTGGGCTGTACTTTTGTTCTCGCATCAATCCTATTTTATAACCAGTTGCTAGCTCAGCTGAATGAACTTGTTGAAGCCCAACAAATGTATCATTCATATTGACTGGCTCAAGAATCTGCTGTTTTATATACATTTCATAGGGCTGTTTTGTTATTTTCTCGATAACAAGACCCAATACATCGTAATTAATTGTTGCGTATTCAAATGAACTGCCAGGTATACGATTTAAGTGTTGATTTAGTAATGTTTTCACAGTCAATTCTATGGCGTTATCCGCTTCACTTTCAGGGATATGAGCTATGGTGTTAGATGCTATCCCACTCGTATGATAAAGTAACTGATTTATAGTAACCGTCTGCACTTGTCCATTATAAGTTAGCTCTAACCAGGGGATATACTTTCGGACATCGTCAGTTCGTTCTAACAAGCCTTCCTTTTCCAATTGCAGAATTGCTAGCCCTGTAAATGCTTTCGTCGTGGAGCCTATTTCAAATAATGTTTGAGCAGTTACAGGTATTTTATCCTCAACATTAGCATATCCGAAGCCTTTTTGATAGACCGTCTCTCCCTTCTCTACAATAACTAACGATAACCCTGGAATTTTACTTATTGCTCTTTGCGCTTCAACGAATTGTTCAATCTTTTGAATTTTTTCTGTAGCGTCTGCTTTTGCTATTTGTGGCATTAATCCATTAAGTGCAAAAATCATAGCAATCATACATATGTACATTTTTAATGATGGTTTCATTTTTAGTATCTCCTTTGGTTTTACATATTTCGCCTAAGTCCTGCTAGTGACATAACTCATAACATCGTTAAATATAACAAGCAAATCTTGCTGAAACCATCGTTTTACATGACCAAAAACGATACAATATGACATTTTTGTAACATAACATTGATCAGTATTCAATGGGTATCAACAATTGAATTTAAAATCATGTTTAAAAGGATAAAAGCCATTTTCAAACAGCCTCGGAGCTTTTTTACAGTAAAACACAAACAGACAAGAACTCACTCGCATTTTACTAACGAAACCCATACATAGTGTCCTAAACGGCAAAAAGCCGCTCATTCATGAGCGACTTGTTATAAAAATGCTTGAAACGTTATTCACTTCTTAGTTCTTACTTCTTACGAACAACAGCTTATACCACTGATTAACTAAAAACGGCATACAAGACAAGCTATAAATTAAGCCTAATTGTGCACCACTTAAGGAAGCCACCTCGAACATACCTGTAAGCGATGGCACAAATAATACTAAATGTAGACATAAAAAACCAATTAAAAACGCTAGCCACGTATATTTATTAGAAAATAAGCCGATTGTAAACAGCGATTCTTTCGATCGAGAGTTAAAGCCATGGACTAGTCGTGACAAACATAAGGTTGTAAAGGCCATGGTAGTTGCCGTTAGTGTATCTCCAGTTGACAATCCTATACGAAAAGCAATGATAGTAGAGATAGCAATTAATAGTCCTTCAAGCACCACTTGTGTAGTAAATGTTTTATTTAATAATGGTGTGCGAATATTCCGAGGCTTGTCCTTCATGGTCTTTTTATTATGTGGCTCTAAACCGATTGCAATCGCCGGCAAACTATCAGTAAGTAAGTTAATAAATAATAAATGTACGGGTGCAAAAGGAACTGGTAAGCCTAATACGGTTGCATATAATACAACAAAAATCGCACCGGCATTACCTGATAATAAGAATAGAATAGCATTTTTAATGTTTGTATAGAGACTTCTTCCATTCGCAATAGCTTTGACAATTGTTGAAAAATTATCATCCATTAAGATCATCGAAGAAGCATCTTTTGCTACCTCAGTGCCGGTAATGCCCATTGCCACACCGATATCAGCTTGTTTTAAGGCAGGGCCGTCATTAACTCCATCTCCGGTCATAGCAACTACATTGCCTTTTTCCTGCCAAGCTTTAACGATACGAATTTTTTGCTCTGGTGTTACTCGTGCGTAGACAGAGAGCTGTGGAACGATTTCTTGTAGTTGTTGATCTGTTAACCCTTCAATTTCATATCCTTCAATCGCTTCTGATGGCTCTTTTAAAATACCAATTTGTTTAGCAATCGCGGTTGCAGTGATTTTATGATCGCCAGTAATCATAACGGGTTTAATACCAGCTTTTATGCAGTTTTCAACCGCTTCTTTCGATTCTTTCCTCGGAGGATCCATCATGGCCATTAATCCGATGAAAATTAAATTTCTTTCAGCTTCTACATTCATCGTTTGTTTGGGCATGATCTCTTTGTAAGCAATTGCTAGTACTCTCAAACCATTCATAGAAAAATTACGATTCACTTCTTCAATTTTTTTACGATGTTCTGCCGTAATATCAAGTATCCCGCTAGAAGTTTGGATTTTTACAATTTTAGATAGCAGAACATCTAATGCACCTTTAGTAATCATAATATTTTTTTGATTGATGAGATTTACTGTACTCATTAGCTTTCTGTCTGAATCAAATGGAAGCTCTGCCACTCTTGGATAGTGCTTTCTGACGATTAATTCCTCAAAACCATACTGCTTCCCTAATTTCACGAGTGCTATTTCAGTTGCATCACCTATTTCTTTTTGATCGCTTTCCAAGGCATTATTACATAATAGTGCCTTTAAAATAAGATCTTTTTCAATTGCATTTTCTGTATGTAGTTGATCATGCGGAATAACTTTTTGATCAACATATACTTGTTGAACAATCATTTTATTTTCGGTTAATGTCCCTGTTTTATCTGAACAAATAACAGATACACTGCCCAAACTTTCAACAGCATAAAGCTTTCGTATGATGGCATTTTCTTTTGCCATTTTTTGAGTCCCAAAGGCCAGCACAATGGTAACAATGGAACTTAAAGCTTCCGGAATTGCTGCAACGGCAAGCGAAACCGCAAACATAAAAGATTCTACTAATTCGCGTCCTCGAATAAGGTCAATCGTAAAAATGACGACACAAATCATCGTAATACCTAATGCTAATTTTTCCCCAAATTGATCTAGACTTATTTGTAGAGGTGTTTTTTTCTCTTTCGCCGTATCCAACAGGTTTGCAATTTTCCCTATTTCTGTTTCCATACCTATTGCAGTAACTACTACAGTCCCACGTCCATTGGTAACAAAACAGCCCGTGAATACCATATTTTTTTTATCAGCTATCGTTACTTGCTGTACTTTAATGGGCGTTGTACTTTTTGCTACAGCCAATGATTCACCAGTCAATGAACTTTCATTTATATGCAAATTATAGCTTTCTAACAATCGCCCATCCGCATTGATATAATCGCCAGCCTCTAAAAAGAGAATATCTCCCACCACTATGTCCTTTGAAGGAATCTCTATTAGCTGATTATTTCGCATCACTTTGGCAACGGAGGAAGTCAAAGCTTTTAGATTATCCAAAGACTGTTCCGCTTTGACATGTTGTACTGTGCCTAGGATTGCATTTAAAAAAACAACAATCATAATCACAATAGTACTCTCTACTTCACCTAATAGTAATGAAATAACGGCGGCAACCATTAATATAATGACTAATAAATCTTTAAACTGCCCAAAGAAAACAGCGAATGTACTTGTTTTTTTCCCTTCCACCAATTTATTATATCCGTATACTTCTTGTCTCTTTTTGACGTCATCATCGCTCAATCCTTGATTTGTTACATTCAACCGTTCCATGACTTCGTCTGATAATTGTTGATGATATTCTGCCATTCGATTCCCCTTCCCGTGTGTAATTACTAGACTAGCATGCTACTTCAAAAGAAACTGTCACTCTATAGCTTATTTCTATAGAGACTCATCCTGCTGCAATCAAAATTTAAATCAAAATAAAGGAAGAGATTAGTAAGGGCTTAGACATGTTCCAATAGTTAGCGGATCGGACCCATTACGATCACATGCTATTTGATAGCTATACTTCCTTACGTCGTAGCTCTCAAATATTGTGTTCTATCTACTCCGTAATACTTTATCTAACTCAATATTATTCCTTGTTCTATTCCAGTATGATAATAATCGATATAGAAATTTAAATATTTGTTATAGTGGTGATATTTTTTAATATAGACGCACGACATCTAGCGAAAATATCAAGCTTTGTTTGTGCTTAACGAGAAGTAGTTATACAAATTACAATGCGTCTGTTTATGAAAAGACAAAAAAGACCAGCTTTACTAATGTCGCTGGCCCTGTTTCTAACACATTGAATAGTTACACCAATATCTCCATGATTGGTTCTATCTATGTTCAGTATCCTATTCAATTTTGACCGTTCTTTCGTTACATCCATTAATGCACTTTATCCTTTATAGCCACTTTTCCAGTCTTCACTAATCCCTTCACCACCGTGTTACTCTCTAAGGGCTTCTTCACAATCAGACATTCTGAAAGATTACAAGTTTTCAATATAGGCAGAAGGTATTTTAACAGCTCTTCGTGAAATGGGCATTCGTTTAATGCTACAACAGCACTAATCATATCCTGTACTAGTGACAAACATCTAAATTCATTCAGGAAAGGATGTAAATATTAGTTCCAATATTGATTACACTTCACCTTCAGCGCAGTTCACATTTGATGTAAATAAAAGCCCACTTTTTAAAAAGGATAGTCAAAATTTCATCAATATTCTAGGTGTTGAACAGTTAAACACTCTTGAAAATGTATCATTGCTAGATATTTTTCTTAGTACAAACAATGTAGTTGAGCCACATTACCATCAAAATGCTGGCGAACTTGTCTATTGTATTTCTGGGGCTGCAACAGTGTCTTTACTTAACCCTTTGACAAAACAAATTCAAAACTATCCAATTAGACCAGGGCAAGTTGCAAATGTGCCACAGGGCTGGTGGCATTATGAAATTGCTACAGCCGATAATACGCACTTACTTGCCATTTTTGATGCTCCCACACCTGAAGTCATTTTAGGTTCAGATATATTGAAATTTACGCCAGCTAATGTGATGGCACACACATATTGTTTAGATGAAAATCAGTGGAAGAAAACAATAGCTCCGATTGTACCAACAACTTATATTGGTCCTGCCAATCATTGCAAAGGTGCCAATCAACATCAGACTTCTCCTAATCACATCAATCCTTATGGAAACGGCTATCACCAGCCGATGAACCCTTATCACTACCAATATCCCTATAGTTATCCATATGGATCACAATAATGTACTGGCTGTAGCGCCTATTGCTACAGCTTTTTTATGAGCAACTACATAAATAAATGATATTGTTTTCGCTCGTCAGACAATCTTTTACATCCTATTGAAGCACACTTGAAATGTAATACTTATTTAATGACACCTCTACAATGCTTTTACCCAATCCACAAAAATACTAAGGTGATAACTAAAAATAAAAAGAAGCTTCATTCGTGCATTCTTTTATACACCACCCAAAAAAACCCTTTTTTTCGAAAAGTTGAATAAAATATATATTTATAGCCCATCCTATTCTCATATAAAAAAACTATAATAGGAATTAGGAAGTGTAACTATGGCATATTTCAATGGAAATTTAACATCTCTATCATTACGTTTTAATGAGTTATTTACGATTTGGACACATCTCACTTTAAATAACGGCTATATCACTGCGAATCACTCGTTTTACAAGCATGCTTTGGATAAAGATTTGAGGGCTATCATTGTGGAGTTTATTGAAGTCTTGAAAGATGGAAATAAGCAATTAGAACAGTTACTAACAGAAAATCACATAGCTATTCCTCCTATGCCTCGTGAAAATCTCACGATGCAACTCCGTGATATTCGGGGTGTTAAAAAAGTTAACGATACAGATATCAGTGCAGTCTTATCCATGAATATCGCTTCTGCTTTAATTGCTTCTACCCAAGCAATGGAAGCGTCTACTCAGACTAACTTAACTAAATTGTTTGGTCAATTTCATATGAAGAATGCCATACTTGGAGCAAAGTTAATACAACTTAGTAAAGATAAAGGTTGGTTGCCCGTCCCTACTACTATATCTTAAGCGTTTGTGCTAACTCACATAGATACAGAACTGTCAGTCGTCTCATTTTTCGAGACGGCTTGTTGTTGTTCGCGTCTCCTCCTAGGGTAATTGCATTAAGCAAACCTGATATTTCTATAAAGAAAAAGACTACCTAAAGGCAGCCCTATGACATTTTCTAGTTATATTATTTTTCATTATTTATCTCTGTTTGTTACTAATAAATAATCGAGCGCGCTCATTCTAGTGAGCTTGTGTGTAAATTTAATGGCATCCGCTTTTGAATCGAATGTAAAGTTTTGGAGTTCGTCTGTTGGTATATATTGATCAGCGATTTTTCGTTTCAGTTTTCGTACAGATAAAATGTGTGAGTCCTCCTCATATAAGATAATAGCACCAACGTTTCGATAAAGCGTTTGGTCAATCGTCGCAACAATTTTCACATTCAATCCTTCAAATTCTGTTAAATCTACCTGCATTTATTTACCAGCCTCCCTCTACACTACATTCGATTCACAGCCAAACTAATCCTTCTTTTCTACTTAAAATCGACGATAAATCTGCTCTGTTCCTAGCAATTTTATAGCTGGGGGTACTTAAACTATATCTAGGTTAATGGCAATCTCTGTTCATTACCAAAAGACTCTTTTACCGCTAGTCCGCAATGAGGAACCAAAAAAACAATAAGCACAATGGTTTTATTTAATTAGAAGTCGGGTTTTCTTGAGATAATGGTGCTCGTTTCAGTGAAAAAACAGCACATGCTAATGCACATAAAACTAATACAGCACCAAAACTTGCTAAATCCATGACAGAACCTGTCATTGCAAACAATGCTCCACCAACTGCTGATCCTATGGATATACCGATTTGTAAAGCCGCAGTATTTAAACTTTGTTGAATATCCGATGTTTGAGGGTCCGTTTGTATTAAATAGTTTTGTAAAGGCGGTGTAAGGGCCCAACTAAGTGCTCCCCACAATACTGTGACAATTAAAAAGAGCGGGAAAGCTATGATTGTATAAGGAATCGAAAATAGTACAATTGCGAATGTCGAAATAACAATTACAATAGCTTTGCCAGAACCTAATTTGTCGCTTAACCAACCACCAATGGCATTGCCACTTACAGACGCGATACCAAATATAAGATAACAAATGCTTATCCAGGATGAATTCAAATCAAATGCCTCTACTAAAAATGGTGTGAAATAAGCATAAAGCATATAATGACCAGCTAGCATAAATAACGTAGTCAAATGGGCACTCGATATTTTTAAGTTTGCTAATGATTTAATTTGAACTTTTAAAGGTGTAACCTCTACCACTGGCATTTTTTCTAACAGTAAATAAATTAGTATCATTGAAACTGTTGATAGTAGTCCTATCCCTAAGAAAACAGTACGCCAACCAAAGGCTTCTGTTATAAATATCCCCATTGGAACACCTATTACAAGGGAAGAACTGACCCCAATAAAAATAAGCCCCAGTGCTTTTGCGCGATGTCTTGGCTCTACAATTTTTGTTGTAATTGTGAGTGACAGAACAATCACCAATGCCGTACTCATTGCAGTTATGATTCTAGCAATCATCACTGTGAGGAATGTAGCACTGAAGAATGTCATAATATTGCCTAAAGTGAAAACCAATAAAGCAAGAAGATACAAGCGTTTCCTTTCCACTTTTGCCGTTATTGATAAAAGTACAGGAGCAGAAATGGCGTACACTAACGCAAAAATAGTAATGAGCTGCCCGGCTGTCGCTAACGATACATTTAAATCATCTGCAATATTAGGTAGTATCCCACCTACAATTAACTCTACTAATCCGACTGCAAAAGTAGTAGCAGCCAGTATAAAAACTCTCCAATTCATGAAAATCAACCCTTCTATTGCCTCCATCTTGTACGGGTTAATGATAAAAAAATCCTGACTACAAAAATGAAAGCATAATTTTTGTAGTCAGGATTTTTATGGTTCCTGGTAGAGACCCTCAATCCATATTATTGAGGTTATACATATCAAATTATTTTACTTTAGCTATATTAGCATATTGTATTTTTTCTTACAACATTTTTTATACGCAAGGCTCATTATGATTCCGCTCCCTCTCCTAGAATTTCCCCCCGCAATGTCCTTTTTGCTAATATTGCTTATAATTTTCACCATTTGACCATACATAAGTATATAAGAAGTTTTCATAGGGAGGTGATTGTTTGCGTATAGTCGGTTTAGTTTGTTATTTTTTAGGACTGTTTTACGGCGTGGAGCCAGTGTTAGAAGAATTTACGGCACAAGAACCAACTATTCATTTTCCCGTTGTGGACAAACAGCAAACCCCGATAAAAGAAACAGTCGAAAATGCCCATGTCTGTGTTCATTACCCCACTTATAAAGTGTGTACAGCATTATCTAAAAAATAAATACTAAAAAGAGGTCAACTCAAGTTAAAATCTGAGTCGACCTCTTTTATTAAAAGTGTAGGTAATGAAGACTGTTAAAAAGTGTTGTTATCACTAAGATTATTCTCGTCCAATATGAAAATGCTTGAACGGGTAAAGCGTTATTTTCGATTCTCCATATACTGCATCTTTAGATATTAAACCGTAATGACGGCTATCATAGCTTTTCAAACGATTATCACCAAGCACAAAGTACATACCTTCCGGCACTTTTTTCTGATCAACTAGTTCCTCTAAAGTAAAATTTTCTGTAGTACGTAATTGATTCGGATCATCTGTTGGGCGATTCACATAATCTTCTTGATAAGCTTTGCCATTTACATATAAAACATCGTCTTTCATTTCCACAGTATCCCCAGGTAGTCCAATTACACGTTTAATGTATAATTCATCCTCAGTTGGTGATTGGAAAACAATTTGGTCAAATCGTTCAATTTTACTTATTTTACTGACAATGATAATGTCCTTATCCTCATAAGTGGGATACATTGAAGCACCTTGTACTTTAATGGGGGCAAATAAAAATTGTTTACACCCCAATACGACAAGAACTGTAATGACAATAATTTTAATGTAGGATAGTACTTCTTTTTTTAAATTCGTTTTTTCTTCTTGCATGCTCATTCCCCGATACTGTTTTCTTATAGTATAGCATTTTCTATAAGAATAGTGACGCTTATCAGCCCAAAATGTTTCTAATTCATGAAAAATAGACAAAGCCATAAAAAGCTTTGTCTACAGAGCATTCTATATTATTATTTTAGGATATTAAGAATGGTTACTTTGTGTAGCAGAGTGATGCTGTTCGTTAAACAAATCTACTGCTAATACTATACCGATAGGCAATGCGATTGCCAATAAAATGGTACCTATCATCAATACTATCACTCCCTTAACCATCTGATATTTATAGTATACACTAAATTTTCTGATATTTCAAACGAAACAAAAAAATCATTCAACTAGGCATGCATCCTACCTGAATGATTTTTTTAGACTTACATGAAAAGTTTTAGACAAAGTAGTTGTAAGTTTCGCATAGCTGATTTGATTGGACTTTTTCGTACCTTACGTGTAGGTATATAGCTTTGCATGCAGTTATTTAGAGCTGTATACCTAAGCACCTGGGTCCTCCCATTCATGAAATTCCCTCCCCCCATTAACAAAATTTACAGCATACTTTAATTGTCAGATCACACTATTGTTATTTACAATTTTCAGTTTATTTTATTGCAGATGCGTTTTTAATTCCGTTTGGATTTGTTGCAATTCCGCTTCTTCTGGAATATAATACCATATATTATTGATTTTCGTGCCTGATCCCTCTTCGAATGAAAGCTGGTCAATATCACTATTCATTTTTTTATAAATACCTTGCAGTTGAATTAGGTCCTTCACACTAAAATTCATGCGCACATTTTCGCCTACTACATCAAGCATATCAGTAGCCTTTAAAAGTACAGAAGGAGTAGACGCTTTCTTCATAACCGCTTCGATAATTTGTCGTTGGCGAATTTGTCGTCCAAAATCACCGCGGGGGTCTTCATACCGTATACGTGAAAAAATAAGTGCCTCATCACCATTTAAATTTACTTCACCCTTTGGATAATGATAGGAGTTATATGTTAAATCCATATCATTTTGTATCGTTACACCTCCAAGTGTGTCGATAATTTGTAAGAAGCCCTCCATATTGATGAATACATAATAATCGAGTGGAATATCTAAAAAATTCTCAACTGTATCCATTGCCATCGGAACACCACCAAATGCATAGGCATGATTAATTTTATCGACGGAGTCATGACCGATAATCTCTGTACGTGTATCACGAGGAATACTTAGCATTTTTATTGTTTGCTTTTCAGGATTTACTGTAATAACTATCATCGTATCTGAACGTCCACTATCATTTTCACGTTCATCCACTCCAAGCATTAACACAGAAAATGGTTCTTTTTTCGTAATTGTTTTTTGTTCTTTTTCTGCAGCATTCGTTTCAAGAAGTGGTGTATTAATTTTATTCATTGTTTTCTGGACGGTATAATAAGCAGTACCTAGAAAACCTAAAAAAATTGCCAGTAAACTACCTAGAATCCATATCATAATTTTCTTCTTGCTTTTCTTTTCCTTTGAACGTTTCATTTTCTTTTCCATACTTTAGTCCTCTCTTGCTTTAAAAAAATTTCCCTCTTCTTTTTGACGTATTAGGTTGGAAAAAAGTTCATTTAGTCTATTTATATGCATATTGGACGAAAAAAAGACGTACACTAGTATTTACTAAATGTACGTAAATATATTCATTCATATTCAAATTTGGTAATACTGTTGGACGGTTCCAATTTCTCAGTCAGGTTTAAGATTTGCTATACTCTCCCCTCACTACTACCACCAGCTAATTTAACAGATGGAATTCTTTGAGAAAACTGTCCTCTTGTGGAATCTGCCCATCTGCGCTTGCCATTATTTTTAATAGATCATACCCTCTAAAAATCGACACAACTTTACATATGTTTATATCGTTTGCTTCACTTTCGGAAAATAAGAAACCGTCTCAAAAATGATTTGAAACGGTTTACTTGTTTATAACTATAGTTGTTTGTCTTGTATTCCTTGCACTAACTTTTCTTGAATCAGCAAATATTGTGCAATCTCTTCCTCATTCAATACTTCAAAAAGCTGAATAAAGACTTCTTTACCAATTGATTGAGCTTTTACTAAAGCTTTTTCACCTTCGTTAGTAATCATTAAACGTATCGTGCGACGATCGGCTTGATCATACAGTCTTTCTGCTAACCCAAGTTTTACTAATTTTTCTGCTATGCTTGTCATAGCGCCTTTCGTATAGCCAATTGTTTCCGCTAATTCTGCTTGTTTTTGCGGCCCATTAGAATGCAACTCGTTTAGTACTAAAATCGGCGAAATACCTAACGGATACGGAAAAGCTTTCGTAAACCGTATAATATTTGCATTATTCATCTGTTCAATCATATGAATGAGTTTAAAAATACTTGTCTGTTCCAAAAAAGATCCTCCTTGAACATCCGAGAATATTAATGAAGCATAATAGAACCACCGTCAACCATAAGTGTTTGACCAGTGATATATTGAGAGTCTTCTGATGCTAAAAATACGGCTACACGACCAATATCTTGTTCCACATCGCCAAAGCGTCCCATTGGAATTTTATTTTTACTGCTTCATAGTATTCTGGTTGTGCTTTTGCCCATGCTTGTACTCCTGGAGAGTTTGCAATTGGACTGATTAAGTTTACATTAATACCGAAACGTCCTCATTCATTTGCCGCTACATGCGAAAGGCCACGGATTGCTTCTTTTGCAGCTGCGTATGCGCCTTGTGTGTCATGACCAGCAAGTCCCGCACCAGATGCAAAATTAATCATATTCCCTTTCGTTTCCTTCAAATGAGGTAATGCCGCTTGCATTAAATAAAATGTTGGATAAAAACCAGTATTAAATGATAAGTCCAAATCAGCCTGTGTTGTGTCTTCGATTGTTGCTTGTTTCGATGCATGAGCATTATTAACCAATACATCTAGTTTACCGTATTTTGCTACAACTGTATCAATAATTTTTGGTAAATCCTCACGTTCCATTAAATTTGCTTGTAAAAACATTGATTTAGGAGAAATCTGTTGAAGCTCTTGTTCCATTGCTTTCCCTGTTTCTTCATTCAAATCTACAATAGTAACGATTGCTCCTTCTTTCACATCGCTTTTGCCATACCACTACCAATCCCACCTGCACCACCAGTGATAATAACAATTTTATCTTGTAATTTGCCCATAGATAAGCATCTCCTTTTAGTTGATTCGTAATTAGTTTAACAATAAACTAATTACTCTTAAACTAAATTGCTCATCATCTTGCATGCCTTTACATTTCATTGGCTATTTGTTTAACAATTTCATCAATGGTTACAATCGCTGATGTTTTATTGGCTTGTGTCAAAATACTAAATATATACCATTTGCCACTCTTTCCCTGGACATATCCACTTAAAGCATAGGTACCTGATATATAGCCTGTTTTAGCAGATACACTATAACCTTTTAAACGGTTTTCTAGTGTAGCGCCAACAAGCTGTCCTTTTCTTCCTGCGTGAGGTAACCCATCTAAATACGAAAAGTACCATGATTTACTACGAACTTTATATAATAGTAAGCTTTCTTGCATACTACTTACACGGTTTTGGCTGTTTAAACCAGAGCCATCTTCAAAATACCATTGATCCATATTGAGACCACTGTCAATGCCATATGCTCGAATAGCCTGTATCCCCGCACCCCAGCTACCTTCGCTAAGTACTTCTCTGCCAATTTGCTTCGTAAACATTTCTCCCATACCGTTAATACTAAGTTTTAAAAATCGAAAGTTAATATCTTGTAATGGTATTGAATAGGAAACACCCACGCGTTGCGCACTATCTGGCACCTGTCCAACCTCGAGCAGCATCTTTTGTATGCCTTTTGCCATTAACTTTTCTCGAAATACATCGAGGGTATACAACGTAGGATTATAAACTGTTACATATGTACTTTTTTCTGAACCCGCTGGTAAATTCCCTGTTACCACAATGCGGTCTGTCCCATATTCACGTGTAATTTTTAGCGTATTTTTAGAACCCTTTTGTACAATTTTTGTTTGGTTAACAACAGGCAGCGTACTTGCATACGGAGCAAGCTGAACACTCGCCGCCTTCCCAACCTTTGTGCCTGTAACTTTTACTTGCACTGTGGCAATGTCATATTGACTGTTTGGCGAAATCGTTAATGCGGAAATACGAGATGCGTAGGACAAAGGTTCGTCCTGTGGCACGATGCCCTTAGATAAACGATCATCATCAAACCATGTATCATCTGCAATTAGCTTCCCTGTAATCTTTGTGATACCCATTTTTTTTAACCCATTGGCAAAGGATTCTAGATGGACAGGCAATAGCGTAGGATCGCCTCCACCTTGCAAGTAAATATTCCCATGTAATACGTCGCCTTCTATCGGTCCGTCTATATAGGCCCTTGTTGTAAAGCGGTAGTCAGGGCCAAGTAAATCTAATGCCGCGGCACTCACTAATAATTTATGTGTGGATGCGGGACGAATCATTTTTTCACCGTTGTTACTGTATAATACATGCCCACTATCCATTTCTCGTACTGTAATACTGTATTCATTTGTTTTCCAATTTTTTGAGATGACTTGATTAATCTTTGTGGTCATTGTTTGCTCACTTGCCCATGCTTTTTCAAGAAACGTTATCTGGTAGCAGCATAGTATAACAAGTATGCTAAAAATAATTGTTCTCTTCCTCATAAACCCTCCTAAATTAAAAGTTTAAAGTATTTGCCTGTCCCTTTGCGTTCGTCTATTTATAGCAGCATGCAGGTAAACGGCGATTTCTAGTTTTTACGCTTTAATTCTACGGAAAAAATTAGCATTTTACAATGTTTTGTCACATAGTTTGGTTGGAACTTTTCTTGTCCCAAAGCGATGGTTGCTTGTCCCCGAGCGGTACCTCGATGGACCCGAGCGGTTCTCCTGTGAACCCGAAAGAAAAAGACTGAAGGCAAACCCGATTAAAGTTCCGAGTTTGTCTTCAGTCTGGAAGCCTCACAATTTGGGGCTTTTTTCTATGAATTCAATGAGTTTGCTTGCATTTGATACATTTTTTCGTAAATACCGCCATGTGCTAATAGTTCATCATGTGTGCCACGTTCAACAATTTCTCCACGCTTAAGCACAAGAATGCGGTCTGCATTTTTAATCGTTGAAAGGCGATGCGCAATGATGAACGTGGTACGCCCTTTTTTCAAAACATCCATGGCATGCTGAATGATTTCTTCTGTTTCCGTATCAATATTTGAAGTAGCTTCATCTAATATTAAAATGGCAGGATCAAAGGCTAGTGCACGCGCAAAGGAAATTAACTGTCGTTGCCCTGAAGATAATGTACTACCCTTTTCAATCACCGGTTCATCGTAGCCTTTTGGTAAGTTTGCTAATACGCGTTCTCCACCAACTGCATTTAACGAAGCTTCAATTTTTTGTTGTGAAATTTTGGGATTGTTTAAACTCACGTTAGAAGCAATTGTACCGGTGAATAAATACGGATCCTGTAGCACGATTCCCATATGCTCACGCATCGTTTGACGAGGTACTGCAGTGATATCAACACCATCAATGGTGATCTTGCCTTTAGACGGATTATAGAAACGGAATAATAGGTTCATAATGGAGCTTTTACCTGATCCCGTATGTCCAACTAAGGCAATTGTTTCCCCTTGATGTGCCTCAAACGATAAATTTTTCAACACATATTCATCATTTTTATAGGCAAAGGAAACATCTTCAAAAACCACATTCCCTTTATATCTAGGTAAACGCTCTTCTGAAACGGGCTCGCCGTTAATATCCAACACCTCAAACACACGCTTCCCTGCAACTAGCGAGCGCTCAAGCTGTGAAAATTGATTGACGATATTCGTAATCGGATTAAATAATTTTGTTAAATAATCGACAAAGGCATACAATGTACCCGCAGAAATAACTTCCATTGTCGTAATCGATTGCGTGCCAAAGTAGAAGATGAAAATAGTGAACATGATAAGCCTTAACGTATTAACAAGATTAAAGGAAGTCGCCGAGTCAAGGAATAACAGTTTTCGCTCGTAGGCATAATGCTCATTATTCATATCGTCAAATTCCTTCGTCATCTGCTGTTCACGGCGGAATGCTTGAATAATCGTCATTCCCTGAATCGATTCATTGATCATGGCATTAATGTCTGCAATTTTTGTTCGAATAACATCATTGTATTTGGCAGCAAACTTTCGATATAAAATCATCCATACATAAATAATTGGCACCATAATAAGTGCGATTAATGCCATTTTCCAATTCAAAATGAAAAGTGCAATATACACACCAATAATTGATATTAAGCTTGTCACGAAATTTGACAGCACCTGTACATATAAATTACGCACGGCCTCCGTATCATTCGTAACACGGGCAACAATTTTCCCTGCTGGCAAATTATCAAAATATTGAATTGGTAATGTTTGAATATGTTCAAATACGTCCTTACGTAATTTTTGCACGACACGGTTGGCACCCATCTGCAAGTAAATATACATAAAATAACGTAAAATAGCTGTTGCTACTGCCAATGTAAAATAAAGTATTAACAACCAAGTAATAGGTTTTATCTCAAGTTGGCCGATTGTCATATAATTATCAATTATATGCTTTGCTATAAATGGCCCAACAAGTTCAGTAAAAACGGCAATGGTTAAGAAAAATAGCCCAAGCAGTATTGGTTTTTTAAAATACATAGCATAGTTGGTTAAACGTTTACTCGTACTCATGAGGCACCTCCTTCAAGCTGCTGACGATCGAATTGTTCTCTATACCAGCCTTGTTGTGAAAGGAGTTGATCATGTGTACCTTGCTCTACAACTTGCCCTTCATCAAGCACAATGATAAGATCCGCGTGCTGAATTCCTGACAATCGATGTGTTGTAATAATCGTCGTTTTATTTTGTCGTTCTCGTTGAATGTTTTCAATAATCTTCGCCTCTGTTTTGGCGTCTACAGCAGAAAGCGAATCATCTAGTATTAAAATTTCAGGGTCCTTAATCAATGCACGAGCGATGGACACCCGTTGCTTTTGACCACCAGAAAGAGATACGCCCTTTTCACCAACAAGCGTTTCCAGACCCATCGATAAGTTCGCTAAATCTTTTTCAAAATAAGCCGCATAGATTGCTTTTTGTAATTCCGCTTCTGTTGCGTCTTCTTTACCAAATAATATATTTTCACGAATCGTACGTGAGAATAACACATGATCCTGTGGTACATAGCCGATCCAATCGAGTAATTGTTCCTTTGTTTGTGCCGTAATATCAACACCGTCAATGGACAATTGTCCCTCTCCAATTGGATACTCTCTCAGCAATTGTCGTAGGAAAGTCGTCTTCCCTGCGCCAGTTTTACCAACAATGCCAAGTGTTTCGCCCTTTTTCAATGACAGCGAAATTTGCTGAAGATTTTTCACCTGACTCATTGGGTACTGGAATGATAAATCAGCAAAGCCAATTGAATGTGGTGTTGTCACTGCTTGTGGATTCACTGTATTTTGCACATCCGCTTCATAGCTTAATGTGCCTTGTACTCGATCAAGTGAAGCATTACCTTGCTGCATGACGTTAATGAGTTCGCCAATAGCGAAAATTGGCCAAACTGCTAGCCCAAGATAAACATTGAACGTCACTAACTGCCCAACTGTCATAGCCTCTGTTGCCACTAAGTGCGCACCATAGCCAAGTGCAACAACATAACTAATACCAGTTCCTATCTTTGTAATTGGACCGAATAAAGCATTTATTTTTGCTGTATGCATATTTTTTTCATAAACGATTTCACTCATCGCGCCAAAAGCCGCTTCATCCTTTTTCTCTTGCACATATGCACGGACTACACGAACACCTGCCACCGATTCCAATACACTATCGTTTAACTCTCCAAAGGCATCCTGTGCTTTCATATAACGCTCATGGACAATCTTCCCTAAATATTGAATAAGAATAGCCATAATGGGTACAGGCAACATGGCAAAAAACGTTAGTTTCCACGAAATCATATAGCCCATCGCAAAAATAATAAAGCCCATATAAATCGTCGAGTCGATTAGCGTCATAATACCAAAGCCCGCCGTAAGCGACACTGCATTTAAATCATTTGTTGCACGTGCCATTAAATCACCCGTGCGATTTTTTTCATAAAAGGTTGGCGTCATACGCAAAAAGTGTTGCATAAGATTGCGTCTCAAAATTTTCTCTAAGTTAATGGCACCTTCAAATAGTCGGAATTGCCACACAAAATTCAGCACATACCCCCCGACAATAATGCCAATGAAAATCAATATATATTTTGTTAAAATAGCAGTCGTCATTTCACCGGCTGTTAAAATATCAATAATTGAGCCTAGTAAATACGGCGGAATAACTTCTAATCCACTGGCAACCATCAATAGCACAATTGCCACAGTGTATTGTTTCCAGTATTGCTTAAAAAACCAACTTAATTTACTTAAAACATCGAACATACGTTATTACCTTCTTTCTTCCGTTGCTGTTGAGCCTTGCTACCCACTATCTAGCAAATCCTTTTTGAAAATCTTTTTCCGTGTTGAGTTTCTCATACTACATACACTCCTTTTGTTTTTTTCACTACAACTTTTTTGCAATAAAAAAAGACACATACCCCTAAAAAGAGTATGTGTCTCTAGTAAAAGGTGAGGTGTAACCCATACCTTTCATTGCAATTTAAATTTACAATGTTAGACATGGACAATGTATGCAGTTGTGCTTTGGTATGGTACTGTTAAAATCATCATTGTCATGTCCTCCTTTGTTCGTTTTGTTATAGTATTCTTGAAGATTATCATATTATTGAAATAATTGTCAACAATCTGACTGTTATTTTTTGTGTTTTCTAGGAAATAATTAACGCTTTAAAGTGGTAAGTTACTAAATCTATTATTAGTTTGTCACTTCAAATGCTAAGCGAATAGCCGGCATAGCTGAACCCGGATGATCTGTTGAATATGTTAATTGTGGAATTAACGTCATATCAGTATCCTTTTCCTGCTGTTTATAAATTCCAGGGTATAAGTCGATTAAATGGTGCCCAACTTCCCCTGTTGCGATGACATCAAACGTTAAATTACCTTGACTGTTAAAAGCACATAAATAGCCCGTATAAGCATTGTCATATGTTAAGTAGTACGCGTTATCGTACTCAGTCCAACCGCCACCTTTTATTGTAATGGCAATTTTCGTGCCTACTGGACCTGCTTTCGGTGTAAAATCGACGATGGACGGTAGAATGCGTAGATAGGTTTGGCCATACACCTCTCCATCGTCCACTAAATCAATTCGATGAGGAATGCCTCCTAAATCATCCGGTACTTTGAAAGTATAATTTATATTACCCTCTTTGTCTGTTTTGACTTTAGCAAGCGTGGATATGTCCTCTCCAAAGCCTTTACCGCTAACACGACTGCCTTTCATCGTGTTCCACACAAGCTCAATTTCTGTATCTTTTGGTAGCCCAGATGAAGTTAATGAAACTGGTGCATCTACGACTCCCTCTTTTACACTTAGTTCAACTTTTACGCCCTGCTTTTGCTTTAGCTCTGGCATCACAACACCTCCAGAGGCAGCTACAGGAGCCTTCTCCACATGATTGGCAATTGTAGGCGCGATACCTTCTGTTATCGTAAACATAAAATCTGGTGCCGGCTTATCTGGATAAGGTGACTGTAAATAGTTAATATATTGCATACCCAAGTAGCCTGTACGTAAACGAATCGCATGGTCACCGACAGTACCTGCAGCACGAATTTTTGCCTCAGCTGTTCCATTCGTAGATATACCCGTGACAAGTCCAGTATATTTATTGTCATAAGTTAATTGCCAATTACGCATATATGTACTCCAACCGAGACCTTCCATTTTAATCGTGATTTCCGTACCAACGGGACCAGATTTTGGCTCCATATTAAATGATGGATCTACAGTATAGCCGACCTGTCCAATTTTTTTACCGCCTTGTTTTACCCATAATGTAAAATCACCGCCAAACCCTTCTGGTACATTGAACTTACCAGACCATTGTCCATCCACACCTGCTTTTCCCTCAAGTAAAATCATCTCTTTTTCTGTAAATTTCGGACCAATTACGGCATATAAATCTTCGACAATATATTCGCCATCAATAGCGTTCCACACTAATTCTACGGGCTCATTTCCTTTTAAATCCGTCACATTAAATGTTACTTCATCGCGTACAAAACCACGTTGCGCTGATAATGTGATATTGTTCAGTAGTTTTTCTTCTACAGTTTCTTTTTTCTCACTAGCTGCTTTAGATGTAGTATGCTGTTTCTCCGTTGCAGCTTGTTCCTCTTGCTCAGAACAAGCTGCTAAACTAAGACTAGCACTTAAAGCGAGGATAGCAAGGCATGGCTTTATAATCGTCCATTTCATGAAAATGTGCCCCCTTTATTGAACAACAACCAATTTAGCTGTCATATCTCCATGACCAGCACCACAGAAAACACTACATACTATATTAAATTCTCCTGATTTTTCAGGTGTGAATTTAACTGAACCATCCTTGTCTAAATTTACATTTAAGCCTTCCACATTTACCCCATGCATACCTTCTTCGGATTTTAAAGATAGTGTTACTTCCTCACTCGCTTTTACATAAAATGTTTTCTCCCCGTTAGGGCCATGAAAATCAAAATTTTTACTAATAATTTCCACATGTTGATTCGTTTCTACAGTCGATAAATCTGCTTCTGCTGAGACGGGCTCTTCTTTTGGTACTTGCGCCACTTCATCTGACACAATCGTTAATAGTGACGGTGCAACGTTAAATGGTTTAAATTCCCCTTTTTGATCGTTATATTCGGCTGTTACTGTATAGCCAAGCGTTCCTGTTGGTGTATCTTCAGTAACAGGATAAGCTACTACCCAGAAATTATCATCACCGTGCTTGCCATATGTCATATCAAGTTTTTCGCCAGTAGATAAATGTACCTGAACTTTTGCATCTGCTACTTGCTCATTCGTAATTCCATCTAGCACATTATTACGAAAAACAATTTTGTCACCCGGTGAAAATCTACTAGCTAATACACAACCGCCTTGCTCCGTTACTGTATCGCCTGTTATAACGAGTGCACCTACTGTTTTCTCTTCCGCTTCTTTTTTTCCACTCTCATCATTGTTACAAGCATTTAATATCATCGTTGCAGCAAATAATGATATTATTATTGACTTTGTTCTTTTCATACTAAAATCCCTCCTTTAATTTTTGTCATTAGTATATATACATCTTACTCCTTCCTATTTATACTAATCAATATAATTAATAGAAAAATCTGAAAATTAAATATTTAATGTAATATTTTAATAATTTTTTCGCATTATTATTATAATTATGTTGTTATTAGAATATAATTAATGATTAGAGTAGCAGTTACATTTCTTCATTCATGAAAAAATATACATCTAGAACAATATTCATAAATTTCGTAGCATGATACACTTATTTATAAATCTTGTAAGGAGACTTTGACTTTGAAAACAATTATCGCAGTTGGCATTGGCGGATTTTGCGGAGCTATTGCTCGTTATGGTATGAGCCTTTTAATACCGAATACAGGGAATTTCCCAATAGCAACCCTCACTATAAATCTAATTGGATGTCTATGTTTAGCTTGGCTTTTTACTACTTTTGCACATCGCACACCACTTGTATTGGGCATCGGTACGGGCTTTTTAGGGGCATTTACAACCTTTTCAACATTTTCTGTTGAAACACTTTTACTGTTAGAAAATAATGACTGGATGACAGCCATTAGCTATAGTTTAATAAGTGTTCTAGGTGGCTTACTTTGTGTCGTGACTGGAGCCTGGCTTGCAAGGGGGCGTATGAAATGATTCTTGTTGGAATTGGCGGATTTTTCGGTGCACTCACAAGATTTTACTTAGGAAAATGGATTGGTAGCCCCTATCCTTGGGCAACTTTTTTCATTAATATAACCGGCGCTTTTACACTTGGTCTGTTATTTGCACTGCATCCCAGTGATTGGCTTTGGCAACTATGTGGTATCGGTTTTTTAGGTGCTTACACAACTTTTTCAACATTTGGCTTTGAAGCCCTACAGCTCATAGAAAAGAAAAAAAGTTTGCAAGCAATTGGCTACATTTGTAGTACCTTCTTATTTGGATTGCTCTTCGCAACACTTGGTTTTTTAGTTGCATAAGAGCATCCCAACTATACAGATATTAATTATGAGGTGATTTTTTGACACAGCCAACGATTGAACAACTGCAAGCACTAGAAGCCGAAATTGAACATACTTTATACACATTAATTGAACTTGAGTTGGAAGAAGCTTATTCAGAAATGAGTACACGCTTTGCGCAACTCCTAGCAGAAGTCCAAGCCGCTCATTTAATAGATTATAAGCTCGATGTTCTTGTTAACCCTGCATCATTTGACACAGAAACTCGCATTCTCCTTGAAAGTTTGATTGCAGCAAAGACTAGACCGCAAAAAAGGCATCGACTTTTAACACATCGTATGATTTTGAAAGTTTGGTTGCGTAAAAATCAGCGTTTTATGAATGAGTTTTTGCCACAAATGTTTTAGGCGCCTTTGCCCTGTCAAAGGCGCCCTCATTTATAATTGTAACTGTTGCAACACTTCTGTTATTTTCCCTTGAATGGTTACATCAAATTGCGTTGTTGTTTGCGTCACTTCCAGGTTAATATACACGGTTTTTCCATGTGTCATCGTTGGCAATTGGTTTACCGGATAAACTTCAAGGCTTGTGCCAATAACAAGCACAAGCTCTGCGTTTTCAATTTCCAGCATTGCGGTTTGCCAGCTCGTTTGTGGCAGACTTTCCCCGAAAAGCACGACATTTGGTCGTAACTTGCCCCCGCAATGGACACAGTGTTCTTTGTCTAAAAAGCTTTGCATAGTGGAAGCTCGTTGACAATCATGGCACCGAATCGTTCGTATCGAACCGTGGAGCTCCTCCACTTTATTACTACCAGCCAACTGATGAAAGCCATCCACATTTTGCGTGGCAATAAGGGATACCATTCCTTGTTTCTCCCATTTCGCTAACTTCTTATGTCCCGCATGTGGTGCGACCTTTGCTAAATTTTCAATGCGCATTTTATAAAACGCATGAAATAAAGGATAATTTTGCTCAAGTGCTTCCACTGTTGCCACTGTTCGCGGATCGATGTTTTGCCACCAGCCTGATGTCGAGCGAAAATCAGGAATACCACTTTCAGTTGACATACCAGCACCAGTTAAAATTACAGTCTTTTTTGATGATTGTAGCCACGTTCTTAGCGTTTTTATGTTCATTTCTTTGCCCCCCTGGCATCATATGGTGTGTATTTTCAGTAGTTACCTTCTTCTTTACAAAAAATGCGAAACATCGTACACATCGCAATACCCCAAAAAAGCTGACATATGATCTTACTGTTCACTATCCTTTGTGTCTCTAAATCCAAGTGATTTATGCTCCACTAAATCAGGGTTTTGACAACAATTGTTGATGGTAAAGTAGTGATTAAGCCAGCTAGAAAAACCACTACAACAACAATACTTCACACAAAAATAATCTTTTTCTGTATCATTCCCTTTCTTTTCATAACTGACCTTATAAAATCATCACATTCTGACTATTTCAAAACAACCAGAATTATTATTAGAATTATAAAATATTCAATTACATCAGGAGGTATATTTTGCAATCTACATACTAATACTTCGACAGTCGGCCAGTTTTTCCTGTGGTTTGGTGCTTCCATTTCTTTAGCAGAAATCGTAACTGGCTCACTAATCGCAACACCTAGCATGACAAAGGACTTGCAAGCCCTTTTGATTAGGCATGTTATTGGGGCTATGATTTTATGACTGGCAGCTAGGATAAGTGCGTATCGTCGTTTAACTCACTCTATGCAACAAAGATTTCCTTTGGTGCTTAGCTTTTAGGGGGCATCCCTGATCATGTTTCACTAGGGTTTACGGTGCCACTCGGTCATACATTATAGGTGTTAGTTGTTTCATTAATTATTCGTTATTTAGCTGTTGTCACTAGCCGTGCTTTTAAGAGCACAAAAAGAAGGGAAGTATATTTAACATGAAGAAAGCATGTACTATTGCTGGTTCTGCTGCTCGAGGTGGCGCCGGTATTCAAGCAGATATAAAAACATTTCAGGAGCTAGGTGTTTACGGTACATCGACTATTACCGCATTTGTTGCGACTCATCCTGAAACAAAACAAGGCATTTATACACAAGCATTAGAAGTCATTGAAGCACAGCTTCATACAATCCACTCACAAATTGGTATTGATGCCTTAAAAACAGGTATGCTATTCACAAAAGAGATTATAGAACTAATAGCAGATTGGCTACCTACAGCTAATGTCCAAAACATCGTCATAGACCCTGTCATGTTTGGTAAGGTTGGAACGGCACTTATGGAGGAAGGGGCTATGTCTTCCTTAAAAGACTATCTGTTACCACAAGCCACTATCATTACACCGAATATGCCTGAGGCAGAGTATTTACTTGGTGGCAGACAGTTGAAGTCTGTGACAGATTTACAGGATGCTGCACATGACTTACACAAACTTGGCTCTCAACATGTACTGGTTAAAGGTGGCCGTTTAAATGGTCCCGCACTTGATGTCTTGTACGATGGTGTGCGCATGCTGACACTTGAAGCACCAAGAATTGATACTATACATACAAACGGTGCAGGATGCTCCTATTCAGCTGCCATTACAGCTGGTTTAGCGCAAGGTTTATCTGTAGAACAAGCAGTAATTCAAGCTAAAAAATTTGTCACTGCGGGCATTCGTCGTGCTATTCCATTTGAAGCTGTAGCCGGTGCGATTGATCACCGTGCCTTTAAAGAAGTCGGAGAAGATAGTGTTATCATAGCCACTAAGTAGTAATAACAAAAGAACAGCTGATGAGTCGGCTGTTCTTTAAATTTGTCAATAACTATTATGAGCTATGATTTGATTTTAAGCGCATGTTTTTCCACATGTGATAGTAAACAGCACCAGAAGTCATCATTGCAGGCACAGAAATGATAAGTGAATACACGATGCATGCTTGTGCTATTTTTTGTATTGATCCGGTAGTAAATATCATGACCATCCACAGTACTAGTGTTACAGCGAGTGCTATTGACGAAACCATATTCACTGACTTAGCTAGACGCGCTAATTTATCGATAGAAGAATCTATATCACTATAAATAGGTGTAGTGCCAGGTTTAGCTTTAAAAATATGCATATCTGTACTTGAACAAACATGTGTCCAACCTCCGTATGCAAATAACTCAAAATATTCATGTTCTTCATCAGGTTGTAACTTACGATAATCAATATTATAAATGACATCGTCACTACTGCCCTTCTCTAATTCATAGCCAGCGAAGCGAAATTTTTTAAGATGCCAACCTTGAGACGCTTTTTTACTTAGTTTTTTCATATCACGATCTTCGAAAAAGGCTAATCCATATGAACTCATATATTTCTTTCGCAACATTACTTATTCCTCCTTTGTAATCCATGCTCGGCCATACTAATCATTACTTTCCTTCTTTGTATATCTGCGCGTAAAACTTCTCGCCCTTTATCAGTTATGACGTAGACCTTTCGCCGAGAATCAGATTCAGCATGTAGCTCGATAAGCTTTTCAGCTACTAGTTTTTTAATAATTGTGTAAAGTGATGCGGGTCCAATAACAAAAGTGCTGTTTGTCGTCTCCTCTATTAAACTCATCACTGCATAGCCATGCCTAGGTTCTGTTAATGCAGCCAGTATATAAAAAACAGAATCTGTTAACTGTTCTAATGATTTCATAATTACACCTCCAATATATCACAAAATGATATATCATCAAGTAATATATCATTTTGTGATATAATTAGGCAACTACAATGTGTTGTTTTGAAATGAAAAAATAAGTCTTCCTCAAACTCTCCATTGCTCATGCCGAACCTATTGTAAACAATACATACTTTTACTATAATCGAAATATGGAATGCAGAAAGGGCTGGTACACATGAGTATTAATCCAAATATGGCAGAAGTCGCTTCTCTTCTTAGTGAGGCTTCAAGAGCCACCATTTTAGCCAGTT
Source organism: Lysinibacillus parviboronicapiens (assembly GCF_003049605.2). NCBI lineage: Bacteria > Bacillati > Bacillota > Bacilli > Caryophanales > Bacillaceae > Lysinibacillus > Lysinibacillus parviboronicapiens. The sequence goes on along the minus strand of NZ_CP073713.1, from coordinate 2,300,930 downwards.
TAATGGATGGGCGCTTTCATACAGCTAGCGAACTAGCCTTTATGGCTGCCATTAAACCACAAACAGCAAGTTTTCATCTCGCAAAGTTAGTAGAAGGTAATCTCGTTAAAGTGGAAAAACAAGGACGTCATCGCTACTTTCAGCTAGCCAATGTAGAAATCGCACAGTTTTTAGAAGCCTTTCTAACAATCTCTCCTCCGCCAGAAGTACGTTCATTAAAACAATCGAGCCAAATAAAATTGCTACAAGATGCTAGAACTTGCTACGATCATTTAGCTGGAAAATTAGGCGTACAGTTAACTGAATCGATGGTCAGCAGCGGCTATTTAAAAAAAGAAGAACAGCAATATACAATAACACCTACTGGTCAACTATTCTTTACGGAATTTGGGATTGATTTAACGGCACTCACAAGAAAGCGCCGCTCATTTTCTCATGCATGTCTAGACTGGAGCGAGCGTCGTCATCATTTGGCTGGTGCACTTGGGCAGGGACTACTGACACGTTTTTTTGATTTGGCATGGATTACACGTGTACCGTCAATTCGAGCGATTAAAGTGACTGAAAAAGGAAGACAAGGCTTTAAACAAATTTTTCATATAGATGTATAAAGAAATACCCCCGAATAGACATCATAGTGACTATTCGAGGGTATTTTGTTTAGAGTTTAGTAATAATTTTGTGTGTTGTCAAATTACGATTGACGAGATAAATCCCAACAATAATAAAGAGGCCACCAACTAATAATGAGAACTTCAATGGTTCATCTAATAATAACCAACCTGTTAATACACCGAAAAAAGGCGCTAAAAACAAAAAAGCACTCGTTTTTCCTGGGTCGCTTTTTTGCAAAAGATAATACCAACCAGCAAATTGAACGATAGACGATAAGATGGACAACCATAATAAAATCATTATAGAATGTCTATTAACAATAAAAAATGGGTCTTCAAGTAGCAAACTACCAACTAATAGTAGCAACCCGCCAAAAAGCATTTGATAGGCGGATAACACCCATGTATCAAACAGCACACCCCATTTTTTCGCTAATAGCGTAGCAATTGCCCAAAAAACTGCGGACAGAATACCAAAAATGATGCCAATTTTAAATTCAATTTGGGCACCCAAAGTAATGACCACTCCTACTAAACCTAAGATCACACCACCCCATTGATAAAAGCGATAATGAGCTTGTGAAAACACTGTTGCCAATACAACTACGAGCAATGGGTTAGTAAAAGTCAGTATAGAAGATTCACTTGCTGTAATTGTTCGTAAACTCAAGAAAATACAACCCATTACCCCTGCAGTTTGAAATGTGCCAATCGTGAAAATTTTAAACCAATTTTCTTTAGTCGTGGGGTGTGGCCTTTTTAATAGTATAACGATGATAGACATGATAACCCCTGCAAGTATAAAGCGCAGTGCTGCTAATAACAAAGGGGACGAATAAGGTAATCCTAATTTTACAATGGCAAAAGAAGAACCCATTAAAAAGGTTGTTAACAATAATAATGCAATAAACTTAAAAATATTCATGTTGTACGCTCCTATCTATAACATTGACAATCTATGACAATTATTATTATAAAAGACATACAATACAGCTTCTATCGAAGTATGGAATACATAAAATAAAAGATATGTATCCGTTGACTCCCTCATAAACCAGTATTTTACGATAAATAAAAGAATCCATTTTGAAAAAAATTTTAATCAAAATGGATTCTTTGCTAATAGATTATGGTTAGTCTTTATAAAAAAGTTTGATGATTTTAGCGATGTTCCTCAACTAAAGCACCATATAGTTTAATATCTGATTTACTGCTTGTATTTCAGTTCTTCATATAGAACTACATAGATATAGTTTTTGTTGCAACCGTTTGTTGAAATGCCTGATCATGCTCAACAATAACCATAGTAGGATTAAACCTTTGAATAAGCTCTTCAATCTGCATGCGCGAATAAATATCAATAAAATTTAATGGTTCATCCCAAATATATAAATGAGCTTTTTCACATAAACTTTTGGCTATAAGTAGCTTTTTCTTTTGGCCACCAGAATAATGCGATATATCTTTCTCAAATTGAATTCGGTCAAAATCCAACTTACGTAAGATGGATTTAAATAGCGTTTCATCAATCTCATGCTCTTCAATAAAGTCTGATAATAGTCCATTCAAATGAGAAGTATCTTGTTGGACATAGGAAATAATGAGGCCAGAACCTAAATTCATTGTGCCTGTATGCTGAATCGGACTTCCTAGAATTAGTTTAAGGATACTACTTTTTCCGCTGCCATTCTTTCCATCCAATACAATTCGGTCACCTTGTTCAACTTTAAAGCTTATTGGTTTATTCACTATTTGGTCATCGTACTTAACAGATACATCAGCCAAAACAATCAATTCATTTGACTGAAAATCCAATGGTTCTAATTTTAATGAATCCGTTTTTTCCACATTTTTTAGCAGTTTTGATTTTTCCTCAATAGCTTTTTGTTGCCTTGATTCAAGGTTCTTTGCTCTCTTCATCATCTTTGCCGCTTTATGGCCTACAAATCCTTTGTCTAACTTAGAGCCCGAATTCGTTGTCCCATTTTTAGAAGCTTCCACTTGATTAGACCAACTTGCTGAACGCTTTGAAGACTGTTTTAATCTCCCTATGTCTTTTTGTAGACGTTGATTTGTTGCCTCTTCGTGTTCCTGCTGTCTATCAAAATTTAACTTCCAAGAAGAATAGTTTCCACTTTGAACTTCGATATTTGCCCTATTTATAGATAAGATATGGTCAACACATCCATCTAAAAAGATTCTGTCATGTGAAATTAAAATAAACCCTTTTTTCTTTCTTAGATACTCAGAGACCATCTTTCGTGCATCAGTGTCTAGATGGTTGGTTGGCTCATCTATTAAAAGAAATTGACCTTCAGTCAAAAAAAGTGCAGCAAGCAACACCTTTGTTTGTTCTCCATTTGATAATGTTTTAAATGGTCGGTACATGACCTCGGCATCAACATCTAGATAGGATATTTCACGAAGAAATTCCCAATCTTCTGCTTGGGGACAAATTTCTTCAAGGATTTCATGAGTATACTTATTTTTATCCGAAACTGGACAAGGGAAATAATTAAATTCTACCGACGAATTGATTTTCCCACTATACTCATAATTCCCTAATAATAAATTAAAAAATGTTGTTTTACCTCGGCCATTTCTACCGATAAATCCAAGTTTCCAATCCGTATCTATTTGAAAGTCTACATCTTCAAAAATATTATCAAAGCTACCTGGATAAGAAAAAGTTAAGTTTTGAACTTGTATCATTGACATGATAATTCCTCCTTTGTATATCAACGCTTTTTACTTTTTATACAAAGTCGGCATATCCATCTATTGTAAATTTCTCCGTATAAGTTTGATGGATATTAACGACTTATACGGAGTGTTACATGCGTAACAATAGTGTCTGAATCGCTCATTTCTCTCTCTCCTTTATTTATTAGATTACAGTTACAAATGAAAAATATGGGTCTTAACCATGAGAGAATAAAAAATCCTCCCAATTTCTCGTAATTGGAAGGATTAGTCTTTCACTTATATTAAATAAGTTCTTTTTTTGCCAGTGGAATCATGACAAATAAAGTTTAAACTGATTTATAAAAATGGACAGACTAATCCTATATTTTGACGTTTGAAGTTATTTATTTCAAATAAAAATATAGTTTAGTTAATCATTGTCCATCCATCAGTCCTCTCATAATTGTAATTTTATATTACCAAATTTTATTCTCGAATACAATTCAGCATCCTCTTCACCTTAAATTACTGCTTGTTGCTCTTTTGATAATTTCCATACAATTGACCACAGGCAGCATCTATATCGATGCCAAATTGACTTCTAATGGTCACATTAATACCTGATGATTTTAGTTTTTTGTAAAAATTAGCAACATGACCTTCATCAACTTCACCAAATCTTAAAGGAGAACTGACAGTGGGGTTATATCTAATTAAATTTACATGATATAAACGTCCTTCTTTATATCGACCTTTTAATAGACTTACGACTTCTTTTGCATGGTCAATAGAATCATTCACACCAGGTAGTATAATATAAGCAATATATACTTTTCTGGATGTTATTCGAATATGATTATCTAATGTGTCCATAACATCTAATAATGGATACCTATCATTAATCGGCATCAACTTACTTCGTTGTTCATTAAAAGGAGAATGTAACGAAAATGTCAAATTGACTTGCGGATAATTCACAGTCATTTTTTTTATACTTGGAATAATACCAATAGTTGAAATAGATATCCTACGGGGACTTAAAGCAAACAGCGTAGGATCAGTGAGGACATCTAAGGCATCAAAAACTTGTACATTAGCTAACGCTTCACCCATCCCCATAAAGGAAATACTATCAATTGAGTGACCTTGTAAGTAAAAATGGAGGATTTGGTCAGTTATTTCATCTGATGTCAAATTTCTTTTTAATCCAATGTCCCCTGTTGCACAAAATTTACACCCAAAATTACATCCGCACTGAGAAGATATACAAAATGATTCCCATCCAGCTTTATATTTCATATTTACCGTTTCTATTTTTTCGTTTCCTGAAATTTCAAATAAAACTTTAGTGACTTGCTCAGAATGTTGTTCCTTTAAAAGGGCCACCTCTAAAATAGACTCGCCAAATTCCTTAACTAAAATTTCTCTTAACGAATTTGGAAGTACATTCATTTCGTTGAATTTATTTATTCTCTCTTTAAAAATGGCGTTCAATATTTGTTTCATTCTAAAATTAGGGTAATGATGTTCCCTTAAGAATTCTTTTATTCTTCTATACTTATTGTTTAGGTTTAAATGCACCTTTCTCATCCTTTCATATGACTCTCTAGTTTGATAGGAGTAAATAGAAAGGAGTTGTCTATCCCTTAAGTTAAAAATAAACGCAAAAAAGCATCGACAGAATTATCGGTGCAAAACTTCAATGAAACGATGTAGAGGTAAAGCGCCGATAACTGTTTTTATACGGTTGTTTAGCATAAAAAAGGACAGACTACTCCCTTTGTCAGCTAAAACATTTCCAATTTTTACGTTTTTACCAAACAGAATTCTAAAAACGGTTAACATTGCTTGCACCTCCCTTTGCCAAATTTATTATCGAGTAATTTAACATAAAAGTTATTATATGTAAAGTTCAAGTCAGGGATTATTGTAACACAAACCTGCGTGTATAGAAAAAAATCTGTTAAAAAGTTTTTTTAAAATCGTAGTCTCTTCTAGCACAATAGCGTGTATTAAAATATTCTACAACTCCCTATAAATTTCCACGAAATGGCCTGATAGTAGCATAAGAAAAAAACCCTGCATCGCAACACAGGATTTTTAATCAAACATTATTATAATCTTATGGACACATCACTTACTGTACTTGCATAATCACATTCTTTTTCTTTGAAAATAGTAAAAAAGAAATGGTTAAACTTAAACTAATAATCCCGAAAACAAGGCCCATTCCACTTAAGCCAATTAAATCGAGCATCATCCCTGTTGATAATAGAACTACTTGAAAGATTACTGAATCAATCATATTGCGGAATGAAAAGAACCGTCCATGATACTCTTTGGGTACTTGATTTTGAAAAATCACCATTGTCGTTGGGAAAAAACAGCCTACAGAAAAACCAAATACGGCAAAAGTCAGCAAAGCTAGGAAGGCCACATCAGCAAATAAAAACATGAGCTCCATTGCCCCAATCACAAAAGCAAGCGAAAATAATAATGTCGCAATTTTTACTCGATCTGATATAAATCTCAGTCCTGCCGCACCTAACATAAAGCCGATGCCTTCTACTGTATACAATAACCCAGAAATAGTCGTGGACTGATGAATTTCCGATATTTTCATAATGACTAAATTAAAGGACCCTAAAAATAGAGTGGGTATTAACATTAATACAAGTGTCATTAACACAACTGGGTGCTCTTTTAGCATCGGCAACACTTCCTTAAAGCCACCTTGTTCCTTATCCTTGATAGACTGATTGGCTGTTTCATGTAATTGCAAGCCATTGGTAATGAAAAACATGATGATATAGACAATCAGTGAAATGATATAGAGCCATTTCAATTCAAAGTAACTTAACATTAATCCTGCTGCCGCCGTTCCGACAATTCTAGAAACTGTCCGAGCATTCATTTGCCATGCATTCAATGTCAGTAAATCTTTGTTGTTGACAACCATTGGAATAATCGATTGTAAGGCAGGCATATAAAATGCCGCCGCTATTTGCAGGGTGATTAGAAAAATTACCATCCACATGACCGAATTCGTATAAAGTGCTGCAAACATAAAGAGTACACTGACAATTCGTCCCATACTCGCCCACTGTATCACTGTTTTTTTCTTTGTTTGGTCAATAATACGTCCTGCAAGTGGACCTACGATAAAGCCTGCTAACACACCGATAGAAATGATTAATGACTTATGAAAGTCAGATGGCACAACTTCCTGCATAAAAGCAAGATTCCCTATAATCCCAGCCCACAAGCCAAGACCTACTACAAATTCCCCTAATAAAATGATCCATACATTGCGATTTCGCCACATGCTATTTCTCCTTGTTGTCTACAGTCGATTTTAATAACACCCATCGTATCAAAATTCTAATTATACGTACATACTTAATACTTGTATATTTTTCATCTAGTGACAGGCATAATGTTAAACATTAGCCATTCAAGATGTCTCTTTTAATTTTACTATGTATAAATTTTGAAGATTCATATGACGAGCGTTATGAGCAAGATATATTTAGTTCTTATACCAATTTTTTAAGGACATCATCGTAAACACTTCATCCTCATCTAGTCTTAAAGGCGCTATTAATTCAGTGGATTACCATCGAAATCAGCAAAATAAATTGCTGCGTGTGCATGTGGATGATTTGGCAATACCAGTGGTTGTTGCTCTGGTGAAAAAAAATGCTGTTCAAAATTTCAATATCAATAGATTGTAACCAGTCTTTCACATGCTCAAAATCATCCTTATCCATTTTAAAAGCAATATGGCGATTAGACGGATGGTACGCTAGGTGTGCATTGTCACTTTCCCATAGACCTAGCCAGCTTTCCTCTTTGTCTATCCACAAAAATGCCAGCTTTTCTTGGACATAAGCAAGCTCAAGTCCTAATTTTTTGTAGAACTCGATAGATTTTTGTAAATCACTTACCGGCCAATGTGCTTCATATATCATCCGATATACAGTATACTATTCATGGTGGAAATAGTAATCATGCAAAAGTTTGAATATGCAACATGTTACTGTTTATGATTTTTAATCATTAAAAAGAAGCTGAGACAAAAGAGAGAAAGTGTTAGATTGACTGATGTCGATCTAACACTTTTTTGCTGTGAACGTTGATGTCCACTACGGCGGACGCTTTCCGGGGGCGTGTCCTGAGCCTGTAGTCTCAGGCGTCACGCTAATCCCCAATGAGTCGCCGCCTTCGCTACCATCAACTAGTGCTCTCCTAAATTTTTCTTCATTTTAGATAACAAAAATTTAATAATACATTTGCTGCTCTTTCTATATAAAGTTTTGTCTCATCCTCTTTTCGTGTTTTTACATACTTTCTAATTTACTTACAAGCGTCTTTCTTCTATGTTCGATGATTTTTTGACTGCATAACGTGACGACAAATAGTAGACCGACCGTCGCCGCCATCATGCCCGCTATTGATGTATCCCAATACTTTGCTAAATAATAACCAACAATGGACGCCGCAGCACCAAAAAGCATACTAAAAATGAACATTTGTTTAATCGTTTTACTAAATAAATAGGCGGTTGCCGAAGGTCCAATTAACATCGCAACAACTAATATCGCTCCAACGCTATCAAAGGCGGCAACTGTTGTAAACGAAATAGAAGTCATAAAACCATAATGTAGGAATACGACCGGAATCCCTATAGATGCAGCATATACCGGATCAAAGGTGGCGAGTTTCATTTCCTTAAAGAATAATAACAAGAATGCGATATTTATCAGTAACACGAGCAACAACATCCAAACAGCTTTTGGCATTGTTACAGCAAACAATGTCCATCGATCCCAAGGAACAAATGCAATTTCACCCATTAGCACATGCTCCACATCTAAATGAACATTTCCTGCAAACAAGGTGATCAGTAGTACTCCAGCAGCAAACAATGACGTGAACACCACACCAATCGCTGCGTCTTCCTGGATACCAGATGAATGTAGTAATTGAACGAGATACGCTGTTAATATCCCTGCTATTGCAGCGCCAACAAGCATCCAAAAGCCATTTAATGTTTGTGTAATGATAAATGCCATGACAATACCGAATAATACGGTATGACTAATCGCATCTGCTATCATCGACATTTTACGCAATATTAGAAATACGCCAGCTATGCCGCATGTAATGCCGACTAAAAGCCCTGTTACTACAACCCAAAATTCAATCATCTTACATCACCTTGCTTTCGGAACTGCATTTTTCTACGAAATTTATTGATTTGACCCGCTGGACTGATGAAATAAGATACAAAGAAGATGGTGGATGCTACTAATACTATAATCGGCCCTGTAGATAAACCCGTCCGAATGGCACTTATAAAAGTTCCTGTAATCCCAGAAATACCACCAATAGCAGCACTAAGTATAAGCATTGAACTCAATTTATTGGTCCACAGCTTCGCGCTAGCAGCCGGAATGATTAATAACGCTGACATTAAAATAACGCCCACAGCCTGAATGCCTGTTACAATTGTCATGACAATTAGCACAGTTAATGTTGCTTTTAGCGCTTCAATCGGTAGTCCGATTCCTTTTGCATAGACGGGATCAAAGATTAGAAGCTTCCATTCTTTATAGAGCAATAGGCTAACCAGTATAATAATTGTGGCACTTAAAAATAACCACAGTAAATCAGATTTTGTCATTGTCGCTGCTTTACCAAATATAAAATTATTTAGACCACTTTGATTTCCTATCGGGCTACGATTGACAATTGTTAAAAATACGACACCTATCCCAAAAAATACAGTTAACACTAAACCAATGGCTGCATCTGCTTTCATTTTGGAAAATGACACAATCCACTGTATACAATAAACAGATAATGCAGAAGTAATTGCTGCACCGATCATCAAAATCGGTAGCTCTTTTTGTCCTGTTAGTAAAAAGGCGAGCGCAATACCAGGCAATGCAGCATGTGCTGCTGCATCGCCCACTAAACTTTGTTTTTGAAGAAAGGAGAAGGTGCCTGTAATCCCTGCTGCAATTCCAAGTAACATTGTACCTACTAGTACCCAAAGCAAGTTACCACTTAACATAACTCTCCCCCTCACATGCCTTGCATCATGAATAGCCTACCACCATACGTTTTTTGTAGTTGTTGTGGTGTGAAAACCTCTTCAGTTGCACCTGATGCTAAAATTGTTTTATTTAGTAGTATTGTATAATCAAAATACTCTTTCACAGTTTGTAAATCGTGATGTACAACGAAAATGCTTTTACCCTGTGCTTTTAAATTTTTCAAAATATCTATAATCGTTTTCTCTGTTGCCGCATCCACTCCCGCAAAGGGCTCATCTAAAAAATAGACATCAGCATTTTGAGCAAGTGCTCTTGCTAAGAAGACTCGTTGTTGCTGGCCACCGGATAGTTGACCGATGGAACGCTCAGCAAAATCTTGCATACCTACACTGGCAAGTGCTTGCTGTGCGAGTAACTTATCTTGTTTAGATGGTCTTTTAAACAAGCCCGTATGTCCGTAACGTCCCATCAACACAATATCTAGTGCATTCGTTGGGAAATCCCAATCGACTGCATTACGTTGAGGCACATACCCTACCACTAAATTTTTCGGCTCAAATATCTCCCCAAGAATTTCCACTTTACCAACCTTATTTGGTAATTGGTTGAGTATGGCCTTTAAAAAGGTTGATTTCCCCGCTCCATTCGGGCCAATGATGGCTGAAAGGCGACCTATTGGTACCGTAACATTTGCGTTATCTAGAACTGTTTTCTTATCATAAGCGACCGATAAATTTTCAACTGTTAATGCATTCATGATTATCACCTACTTCAGTGCATCGACAATTGTGTCGATGTTATGTTGGTACATGCCAATGTATGTACCTTCTGTTGTACCTTCAGCGCCCATTGCATCAGAGAATAACTCCCCGCCAATCACAATGTTGTGACCTTTTTGTTTGGCCCCCTCAATAACAGCGTTCATCGCTTTGTCAGATACACTTGACTCTACAAAAATAGCCTTAATATTGTTCTCTACTAAAAAATCTACCATTTCTTGCACATCTTTCACCCCATATTCAGAATCTGTACTAAGTCCTTGCAAGCCACGCACGTCAAATCCCTGACTAGCACCGAAATAATTGAACGCATCATGGGCTGTTACTAAAATTCGTTGATCCTCTGGAATTTCACTGCCACGATCTTTGGCGTAAGTTTGTAATTCCTCTAATTTTTTTAAGTAAGCTGCTTCGTTGGTTTCGAAGTCTGCTTTGTATGCTGGATATTCTTCTGCCAGTGTATCGCTTATCGCAGCGACAACTTGCTTCCATAACTCAATGTTAAACCAAATATGTGGATCATGAAGCATGGCATCATTGTCACTGGCAAGTAGGTGCTGCTCATCTAATTTCTCACCAACGGCAAGCACCGTTTTGTCTTTTGCCATTTGCTCAAAAATATCGAGCATTTGCCCCTCTAAATGGAGACCATTATAAAAAATGACTTCGGCCTTATCTAATTTTGTTAAGTCACTTTGTGTTGCCTTGTATAAATGTGGATCTACTCCAGGCCCCATCAGTGCTGAAACTGTTAAATGGTCACCGCTTATTTCTTTAATGGCATCCGCAATTTGCCCTGTTGTGGCAACAACAACTCCTTCTTTTTCTTCTTCAGTAGCAGCACTTTGTGCGTTGCATCCGAAAAGTAATAATGATAAACCAAGTACACCTAAAAAACGTTTCATGCTTTACCTCTTTCTATCTCTATTTATTTAATAATGCCTTTCTTCAGAAGCTGGCGCCAGCTCATCCAAAAGACCATTATAGAAATCCCAGCCCCGACTGAATGAGTCGTTTTCCACAATATCGTTAAAATCACTAGTATCCCTAGCGGAAGGAACGTTGATTTGACATCATCTAAGTCTTTCATTCACTCACTCTTCTTTCTCGAACGATATTTTGTTTCCTTTAGGAAAAATATATGCTTAATCGAAAGAATAATCAACCTTTTTCTAAAATTAATTTTTTATGTTCATCGTGATATACATACAAACCGTATTGTATAAACGTATATAACATTAGCTCATATACATTTTTATTCACGTGTTGTCCAGATGACGTCGCGCTCAAAAGGAAGGGCTTGTCCCATATCGGGCAAGTCTGGATAATAAAAGGGGGCGTAAGTGATACATGAAAAAATAATCTTATGAAGTAAGAAAGAGCATTCGAGAGTACGGTTGGGGAATGTTGCATGTTAGGGCAAGCAAAGAAATGGCGACATAAAAAAGCCTAACTTCTCGTAAATATTTCGAGAAATCAGACTAGAGAATTTCCTTTTATAATTGTTCATTCAGTTAAAAACAAAACGCATAATTATACAACCCTATCATTACTTATGTCTCAATAAAAACTTAGCAGTCCCATCTCTTTAACATTATTAAATGCTAAAACTTTAACTCGGAAATTCCTTTTTCCCAGTAAGATGAGCCTCAAACAGGTCGATAATTTCAAGAAAATGTTCCGCCTCACGGAAAACATGGTCTGCTAATAACGGATGAATAATGCTTTTTATCTTGCATTCTTCGATCAGGTCTCGCGCGGTTTTCTTAAAATCACGGAGAGATACTACAGAAACACGATTTTGATCAAGGAACTGGTCCAATAGTGGCACTGTCTGCGATTGTGGTTTCATGCTTTCTAAATCTCTTGCTTGAAACAATAATTCATCAAAATCATTGCTAAATTCTCTTGCCATATCAACAAGTTTTCTTTCAGAAGGATCAAGAAGGTGGCCTATAAATTTTGCATGATCGGCCATGATTCTTAGATAAAAAACGTTCTCTTTGATGATTTCATCAGCAAGGGGTTTCAGTTTTCCTTCATTTAATTCAATTAATCTTTTTCTAAAATAATTGGCCTCACGACTAGTATGATCCACTAATAAGGGGAAATTATTTGCCCCTGGCAACTGACAAGTGAGTATTAACCCTAACACTTTCCGTTTAAAAGCAAATATATTTGTCGCAGCTATTTGAACTTCTGTATTAAATCTTCTCATTTGTTCTGGATCTGTCTGGTTGGTCAAATTATAAGATTGCTGTTCAATCTTTTCGAACAAATAATAATATTGATTTGCTTCATTTATTAATTGTGTATCTTCACATCTAAACCCTAATCGAAGGAATAGCGAATGTTCCTTCATAATCCTTGACCAAAATCGAATTTCTTCTAAAGAACGAGCAACAAACATGGATGGTGTAATACGATTATGAGCGTCCGGTAACTCTTCATTCCATTGCATCCGTTAGTCTCCCCCTAAAATAAGCTCTTACTCCAACATATTCTCAATGCAGTTGTCTTTATGTCTTAACAATAGGCACTGTTAAACAATAATGTTAGTTTCTCGCATAGAAAAGGGACATACAAATATTGTGTTGTCCCCTAGCGCTTATTTTAATTCCCCTATAAACCAAATTTCCCCTTCATAGTGGTAGCCATCTTCATCAGCAATCACTTCTTTAAATCCTGATATTTGCCCATCACTAGTAACAGTTAATCCCCATTCACTTTGAATGTCTCTATCATCAGTTAAACACAGTTTTCTATTTCAGCACATATTCAGCTAAAACGCTTTGGACTTTATAAATATTGAGTGATTTATTAAATTTTTTTTCTATTAGGCCACCAGCCGAAAGCCAAATTTTCAGTTCTGCATCTAAATCAAAATTGCCGGCTGTCTCAACTGAGAAATGTACAATATTCCTATATGGTATCGAATGATATTCAACTTTCTTGCCCGTAACGCCCTGTTTATCTATTAGAATTAGCCGTTTATTGGTGAAAACAAATAAGTCACGAATTAATTTATAGGCGTGTTCCACATGTTCTGCATTCGTTAACAAATCTTTAATTTCATTTTCAACCTCACCTACATTTGTTTCAGAAGCATTCCCCATCAATCCATCTAAAAAGCCCATGTACCCACCGTCCTTTTTTCATACAATTATACCATTTATTCGGTGAACACAAAGTATATAGGGCAAATTTTTATTCACTATCCAGATGAGGTAGCGAGCCAGTTATACTAGGGCTTCCCTATGTATTCAAATGCATAAATATGTGTTTTAGTCAGCTCAATAATGTCACAAATTAGTTGCTCTTCTGATTTTTCAAAGTTACTGGCAATCCATTGAATCATTAGCCCATAAAAACCAAAGGAAGTATAGCGTTTAAACATCTCCATATTGACGGGCTGATTGTTAATTGTTTCAAATTTAAATTGCTCCATATAAATTTTCGTGATAGTCAAAGGCATCCGCGTATGAAAGCCAGGAATGGTATCCTCGAAGTTTAACAGCTCAAAAAACAGTCGATTTTCATAAATATAATGAATTATATTAAACGATGGTGGATGGAGCTTCGTTGTATAGACCTTTTCCCCATATAGATACGGCTCTCCGACTGCCGCTTCCAGCCCAGATAGCATAGTCTCTAGCAATGTATTTGCTAGTTCAATTTTATCTTGAAAATGAACATAAAACGTACTTCGATTGTAACCAGCACGCTCCACAATATCTTTTACTGTAATCGATTGAAAACCTTGCTTTTTTACTAATTCAATAAATGCTTCAAAAAAATGTCTACGCGTTCGTTCCTGTCTTTGTGTCCATTTTGTCAAAAAATCTCCCCCTTTTTAGACATATACTATTGAAGTGTCTAAGAGTTCGACACTTACTGTTACATTAATGATTGTTTCCTTATTGTATCGTCTTACAATAAAAGTACACAGTGATTCGCACGTTGTGTAAGTGAAATTTAATGCTAAGGGGGTAATTTCCGTGGGAAAATTACAAAATAAAGTCGCTATTATTACAGGTGGGGCATCTGGTATTGGTGCGGCAACAGCTAAATTATTCGTCGAAGAAGGTGCTAAAGTTGTGCTTGTCGACTTAAACGAAGAAAAAGGAAGCGCTTTCGAAGCTGAATTAAAAGCAGTCGGTGCTGAAGCTTTATTCATCAAAGCGAATATTACGAGCGAAGAAGAAGTCGCAAATATTTATAAAACCACTTTGGAAGCATTCGGCAAAGTGGATGTGCTCTTTAATAATGCAGGTATCGGCCGTGTAACACCAACAGAAGAACTTGCTTATACAGAATGGCGTAACACAGTAAACGTAGATTTAGACGGTGTCTTTTTAATGGCACAAGCTGCTATTAAAGAAATGTTAAAAGCTAACGGTGGGACAATCGTCAATACCGCTTCTATGTATGGCTGGGTTGGTTCACCAGGTTCAGCAGCTTACAATGCTGCTAAAGGCGGTGTGATTAACTTAACACGTTCACTGGCACTTGAATATGCAACACGCGGTATTCGTGTCAATGCACTGTGTCCAGGCTTTATCGATACACCGATTATTCCTGAAGAAAGTAAAGAACCATTACGTCAAATGACACCGATGCAACGTTTAGGTCAAGCCGACGAAATGGCACAAGCAGTTCTATTCATGGCTAGTGACGACTCAACTTTCATGACTGGTAATACGTTAACTGTTGATGGTGGTTACACCGCACAATAATGTTCGAATTCTACTAACACATCCTATATGCTAAAATCCGCTACACTTCTACGTGCGCAAGCCTTGAACACGCAGAAGTCTATGCGGATTTTTCATGTTCACTTGTAAGCCAGCCCCCTATTTTCTTTCTATGAAGAGGCAATTTAAAATTCACATCCATGTTACACTTCCTTTTAGAGTAGAAGCCACCTCATACCGTGAGCGATATTTTTCCATGACACGATTAAAGAAAGAAGCTAATACTTGTTGAAATAACCTACCGAATACTACTGGCATAACCGTCTTTGGTGGAAAATAAGTTGTGGCAATTACGACCCCAACAGCAATGTTCCGCATCCCCCCAGTAAATAAAAACGTTGTAATAATACGCGTGTCTTTCCAAAGAAAATGCCCCAGTACTAAACATAACGCATAGCCCAAAACAGCAAGCACAAAGACGACTATAATGACACTTACAAGCTTCCAGTTAATATTTTTTATATACGGTGCAATAACACTACTATTAATCATCACAATAAAAAACAAACTTAGTTTTGAAAAAGGAGCCAATTTCCTGCCCACTGTCACTTCAATTTTCCCTTTTGTAAACTCGTTCATGAACACACCCGTAAGAGATGGTACAACAATCATCCAAAGTAAATCTAGCATTAGTGAAAGTGAATCTACTTCGATAGACTGCCCTACAACTACATGCAGTACAGTTGGAATGACAATTGGTGATAATAACGTATCCATTAAAATGATGGCAAGACATAATGCAAGATGCCCCTGACAAATACTTACCCAAATAAAGCTTGTAACCCCTGTTGGAATAGCTACAGCCAAAACAAAACCAATGGTTAGCAAGTGATCATGAAAGATTGCTGTTGACACAAAGTACGCCACAATTGGCATCAATATATGTAAAAATGCAATGGTGATCACAATAGCCCATGGATACCTTTTAAGACTTTTGAAACCGTCAAAGCTCATACTTAAACTGCCAGCAAACGTCATAAAGGCAAATAGCCACGGCACTAAAAATAGCAATTGCCTCCCAAAATCTACTAGTAATACACCCACTACTAAACTTAGCGGCGTTAAAATAGGCATCCATTTTTGGAGCTGTGTATTAAAACTATGCAACACGCTTAATCCCTTCTTTCAATATGGAAAAGCCCAATTTCATGATCCCCCTTGTATAAATCTTTTGACGCAAAAATTTTTAGCCATAAAACGAGAGAATATTTATTTGCAGTTTCTACCCACATCCTGCAAACTAAGGATAATACTAGCTAGAAAGGAAGTATGATAATGAAACAAATAGTTTGCCTGTTAATGCTGTCAGTCCTTGTTATAGGAGGCGGTTATGCAGTAGATGCAGCTGGTTTCAATGATGTGCCAGAAGAGCATTTTGCTTATGAAGCGGTTATCTGGGCACAGGAGTATGACATTATCGATGGTTATGCGGATGGAACATTCAAGCCTAATTTAACAATTACCGAGCAGCAATTTGCAAAGCTTCTTGCCAATTATTATGAATTGGAAACACCATATGATGAGTTAAAAAAACAGACGCCATCTGCAAACTGGTCTGATGAATATTACGATCGGCTTGCCAGCTATGGTGTGCCACTTAATGGTTATTTTGATAATACTATGCGAGCAGCCGCTATAAAGCGTGGCGTTGTCGCACAAGCAATCACTCATTTAGCAGATGGTAAACGTAGTTTAGATGCATCCATTCAATTTTTAATCGATTCTTACATTTCAACTGGGCAAAATCCTCAGTATGAAAATCGTAACTTGCAGAAATTTTTCGGTGTATCCAACAATATGACCCGTGCACAAGTCGTGACACTATTACACCGTATGGCTTCGAGAAATTATTATGAAATCTCTGAGGATGCGCAAGAAATTCATTTAAATGCAGGCAATGCTTCTTTAAATACACTTGCGAGCAATGGACAAAAACAGCTCGATAAAACAATGCAACAAACAACACCTGCCAAAAGTTCTTGGGAAGGCATATATACTTATTACTATAAATGGGGCAAGGGGGCAACTGATTACAACCGCCGTGATGCCATCATCTCCAATGCAACAAGTAAAAGTTTCTACATCTCACTGACGGCCAATGATGGACAAGAATCAGGGACTGTAGATGGCACCGCGACAATTACCTCTAGTTCGAAGGCCGTTATGAACAAATCCGCTAATGGCAATCGCTGCGTACTGGAATTCGAGCGACTCAATAATGCCCTTAAAATTACAGAAGTAGATTGTATAGCTGAGCATGACGAAGGCACAAACTTTTCAGGGACATTGAAAAAGCAATGACACATAATCTTGTGCAGCTCGATCCTAATGAAAACATCATAACGCCAATTTTAAAAACTAGGGTGTGTTACTGTATAGTAAAAAGTGCGAAATGGATTTAATTATCCATTCGCACTTTTTTTCAAGACGACTAGCTCATTGATTATATCATCAAATTTTCTGTGTAAAGATCGCCTTTCTTCTCTTAACATTTCAATTTAAATACCTCAATAAACATACAATTCCCCCCTATTCCATGGTCAATTTCATTTATATTTACGTTAACACTTGAAATGTTCTTCAAATTACTATATTTTAGTATTAATCATTGCTAATTGAAAATGATAATCAATGAGAATAAACAAATTAGGAGATATGCTATGACAAACATATATGATGTAACAATAATTGGTGGCGGCCCGAGTGGACTATATAGTGCTTTTTATGCAGGACTTCGTGATTTAAAAACTAAAATAATTGAATATAAGTCAGTACTTGGCGGAAAAATTCACGTCTATCCTGAAAAGTTAATTTGGGATATTGGTGCTTTACCAGCAACACCAGCCCAACAGGTAATTGATAATTTAGTTGAACAAGGTCTGACATTTGACCCTACTGTGTGTTTAAATACAAAAGTTGATATCGTTTCGAAAGAAAATGATGTTTTTATCATTACAACGAGTACAGGCGAAAAACATTATTCAAAAAATGTCATTGTCGCTGTCGGTGGAGGAATTATTAGTCCTATCAAGCTAGACTTAGAAGGTGCAGAAAAATTCGAAGTTTCCAACCTTCATTACACAATTCGTGGTATTGAGCGCTTCAAAGATAAATCTTTATTAATTTCAGGCGGTGGTAACTCTGCCGTTGACTGGGCATGTGATTTACTTGATATTGCAAAAGACATTACGATTATTTACCGCGGAGAGGAAATTTCCGCCCATGAAGCACAAGTGAAAAAGTTACAAGCCTATGGCATTCCAATCATTACACAAACATCTATTAAAACACTGGTGGCCAACGAAGAAAAAACAAAAATTAAAAAAGTCATTATCGAAAACAAGGTGACAAACGAGACAGCGACTCTTGTTATAGATGAAGTGTTAATTAATCATGGTTATGATCGTGATCAATCCTTCTCATTCGATAATGCTATTGAGCCTAAACGTGATGAAATTCGCAATTACTTTTTACAAACGAATACGGGATGTCAAACAACGATTGAGGGTTTATATGCAGTGGGCGATATCGCACAATATGATGGAAAAATCCATTTAATTGCTGGTGCTTTCCAAGATGCAGTTAATGCCGTAAATAGCATTAAACTAACGATAGAGCCAGATGCTGATAAAATGGCAACCGTTTCTTCGCATAACAACGTATTTGAGTCTAGAAACCGGGCAATTATTAATAATACATTATTGAATGTTTAATTTTCGAACTAACAAAATGGCAGCTTGAGCTATAACTAAAGCTGCCATTTTTATTTGGTTCATTTACTATTACCCGTAAACTTTAAAATTCCTGATACCTGTCAATGGCAATGTCTATAAAATCAGCAAGATATGGGGGTATATGTTTATCCTTATGCCAAGCAATATCGGTATAAATCGCAGCTAACTTTAATGTTGAGGGCACTTCCTTTAAGCGCTCATTCGCTAATTCCTTCGCCACCACCATTCTCGGTAAAAAAGTGAGTCCTAAGCCTGCCATCACACATTGCTTGATGGCCTCAATACTAGCAAATTCAATCATTTGTGCTGGATAGACGCCTTCTTGTTGTAAGTGCATTTCCAATTGATTTCGGTAAGAACAGCCATTTTCCGTTAACAGCAACGTTTCATTTGAACATTGCTGTACTGATAATGGACCTTGCTGTAAAATTGCCGACGGGGCACTAACAAATACTAATTGCTCTTGTGTGAGACGTTCTCGGTGTAGCATAGGTGTTTCTTTAAACGTATCGGTAATAAAAGCCACATCTAGGTTCCCTGACTGCAATAAATCTTTGGCAATTTCTGTTGTATGCACAGGTTTAAAAATGATTTTCACTTGTGGATGACATTGCTGAAATAATTGTAAAATGCTTGGTAGGCGATATACACATTGACTTTCCTGTGCGCCAATCGTTAATACGGCATGTGCCTGTTCGCTGGACAATACTCTTTTCATTTCGGTATCTAGCTCCAACATTTTTTGGGCATACTGTTGTAGCCTGCTCCCCTCTTCTGTCAGTGTAATCCGTTTACCAAGACGCTCAAATAACACTGTAGCAAGCTCTTCTTCTAAAGATTTAATCTGAGCAGTAATACTTGACTGCGCGTAACCTAATTGCTGAGCTGTTTGGGTAAAGCTTAAAGTTTTGGAAGCTGTTAGGAAGGTTTGTAACTGTTTAAGATCCATCACTTTCACCTCTTAATCGTTTTTTTCGATCCATTCCATCGAAACATTCAGCTTTCTCGATAGCAAAAGGGAGTATACACTATTTGTAATGTGAAATATAGAGGAGGAAAAAATATGAACATCACTGCTTTTATCGGTAGCTCAAGACAACACAGCAATAGTGAGTTACTTGCCGACTATGTATTAGAGGGCGTCCCTCATCAAAAGTTAATAATAAAGGATTTAAACATTCAACCAATACATGATTTACGTCATGATGCACAAGGTTTTCAATTTGTGGATGATGATTACGATCAAATCATTCATGCCCTTTTGACAAGTGACATCGTGGTCTTTGCGACACCGATTTATTGGTATAGCATGTCTGGTATCATGAAAAATATGGTAGATCGCCTGAGTCACGCAATCCGAGATGAACGCTTTCCGCAGTTAAAAGAAAAATTATTGACAACAGAAGCGATAGTACTCGCAGTTGGGGGCGATGAGCCAAAAATTAAGGGATTGCCTCTGATTCAACAATTTCAATACATTTTCAACTTTTTAAACATGCCCTTCTCTTCTTATATACTTGGAGAGGCAAACAAGCCTGGTGACATTGCTAATGATGAGCAGGCTGTTGCACAAGCAGCACTTTTAAATAAGCAACTAAAAACCATGATAAGCACGCTTTGAATGAAACTAGTCAAATAAGAACTTCTATAGAAATATTATCTGCCGGATTTTATCTCTGCATCATCGAATCATTGCTTTCTCGGTCAGTTTCTATATAATTATTCTAGTGAGTAAATTTTGATATAGATTTTTCCATATTAATTTATAAGAATGATGTTTTATCATGAATCATCGTATAGGATAGATTATCTCCGCCGGTAGCAGTGGGAGAGCATTATTGACGTGCTATTTCATCAATTGAACCGTCAAGAACCGGCGGCATCTACAGTTGCGCCGATAGAATACCAATTGTCACTTATATTTCTTTAATATCGGTTCTATTTTGAAGTGAATTGGCTCATTATAAATAAAGAACGAAATAAAGGCGCATTCTGTTACAAGGCATTATGTCCGTTACAACAAAGGAGCACATATGAAAATGCAAACTGAGTTACCCGAAAACTACCAAGATTTAAAAAAGGCTGCCAACTATACTTCGAGCTGGCGTGAGCGCTTGGCTGCTGTACAGACACTAAGTAGCTTCAAACATGAAAGTGTCATTGACTTACTACACAATCGTGTAAAGGCAGATACAGTGTTCGCTGTACAGCAAGCGGCCTATGAAGCATTAACGAACTTTGGTGAGGATGTACCAACACCTACCCGCCGTAAATTCGAGCTGATCAAAGGTGCCGAAAAAGTATTTGTACGTGTCAAGAAAAGCTTACCTGCAGACCATTCGTTCTCAGACTTCGCGGATAAGTTAAAGCGTACACGCCTTGATGTCTACGATGCCTATGAAGGTGATCAAGGTGAAAACTTCCTACCATGGCTAGAAGCGAAATGGCAAACTATCTAAGTAAGGAAATATAGTACACATAAGGTATAAAAAAACCAGCAATTAGTACGATTTACTCGTATATTGCTGGTTTTTTATATGCTTACAATTATTTTTTTCGTTTCCACAACACAATGCCAATAATAACGGCTAATAAAGCAACAATGGCAACTATCCATACTGTGCTTGAGTTTGAGGCAGTTGTGTCAGCCGTTTCACTTGCTTGCTGTTGATCTCTTGGTGTTGCGTTTGTAACTTGTTCTTGCTTTTCATCTGTCGCTGCCTGTGCAGTTGTGGCAAGTTGAATGTATTGTAACGTAGGCGCAGACGTATTCTTTGACTGTGTTTCATGACCATCATGATGATGACCAGCACTCGTCGTCAAAATGGATTTTTCTAATTCTTGACCCACCCAGCTTTTTGCCTCGGTAGCATCTGCAAAAATCCGGGGATGACCAGAAAGCATATATGTTTTACCATCAATTACTAGTCCTGTTTCATCACCTGTTACAACATCGTCAATCGTACCTGTTGGGCCGTATGTAAATCCACCCATCTGAAGCAGTGTGTGCCCTCCCATATCAACATCTATGTTGTCAGTTAAAAAGCCAATATACTGTTCTTTCGTTAACGTTGCATCTGGTTTTTCAATGTCTAGTTTATTATGAAATAATGCCGTGTTGATTTCCTTGTAGGTAATATCTCCTTCTAGTGAAGATACATATTCCTCATTTTTGGCGGCTTGAGCCAATTCATCAACTGTTGCTCCTTCTAGTCCGAAGAAAGCGCCTACCCAGCCAGCAAAATCCTTGCGTGATAAATTTTCACTTGGGTTTAATGCCATATCTGTCCCATTATAGCCAATAAGTCCAGTACTATGGAGAACCATAATTTCCTGTAAATCTGGCGTTGTTGCAGGTACATCCGTATAAAGCATACTTTTATCCATAGTATGCGCATAGGCCGTTGGCGCAAGAAGTAGCGTACTCATCAGCATCATTAATATATATTTTCTCAAAATTATCCCACCTTCCAATGCAATAGTATACATTCTAAATGTGTTGGAAGTATGAAATACGGTACGTTAATGTCACTGGCTATAATTTAAATTTACTGATTTGATCGTTTAAATTTTCTGCCATTTCTGCCAAATTGACAGAACTATTTTTAATTTCATCCATCGAGCTTGCTGCTTGTTCAATCGTTGCAGATGTTTCTTGTATGCCTGCAGCAGATTGTTCGGAAACGGCAGCGATTTCATCGACAGATTTATTGATATTGAGCGTATTTTGGGCGACTTCTTCTAATTTTGAGGACATCGTGACAATGCTCGTTGACATGGCATAAACTGCTTCTGCTATATGATTAAATGTTTCATTTGTAGAAGCGATTTGAGTGGTACCCTTTTCCACCTCACCGTATCCAGTTTCGAGTGATGCTGTAACAATCACCGAATCGTGTTGAATTTTCTGAACGATGCTGGTAATGTCATCAACAGATACAGATACTTGTTCTGCCAGTTTACGTACTTCATCTGCAACAACAGCGAAGCCTTTACCATGCTCACCAGCACGTGCTACTTCAATGGCCGCGTTGAGTGCCAATAAGTTCGTTTGATCTGCAATAGCATGAATGACTGCCACTATTTTAGAGATTTCTTGGGTTTGTTTACTCAAATTATCTACTTTATGAACCGCTTCTTTAACAATATGATCTATCGTTTTCATTTGTTGTGTGGAAGCTGCCATTAACCCCTTGCCCTCTTCGGTTAAGTGCATCACTTCTTGTGAATATTGATTGACATCCTTACTACTCATATTTACATCAGTGACCTGAGTAGTGAATTCTGTCATGGTTGTAGCCACATCCGAAGCATTACTTGCCTGAATTTCAGTACCACTCGCAATTTCTGCTATTGTGTCGACAATTTGCTCCGTCCCCACCTTTACTTCTGTAGCAGATTGCATCAATTCCTCACTATGTGTTGCTACATGGTTTGACACTGTTTGAATATGCTTTAACAAGCGGTTCAAAATTTCTGACATCTTATTTGTCGCTGTTGTTAGCTGGCCAAGCTCATCATTCGCTTTTGCATCAAGGGCTGGCTCACTTAAGTCGCCTTCAGTTATGCGCTGCATACGCTCTGTCAGGATGATAATTGGTTTAGAAATCCTTCTCGCACTGATTAAGGCCGTAAATATCGCAATGACAACAATAGCGATACCAACAATAACGCTTGTGATTTGCTTACTTTCGCCAGCCGCAATCATATCGGAGCCAACAGCATTAATAGATTGTTTACGTTGTTCTGCCAAGCCTTCATAGCCCTCACGAATTTCAGTCGCTTTCGCATCCATCGCAGCTAAATTTTTCGTTGCCAGCTCGACATTGCCCTGATCATATGTATCGAAAACATCTTTTTGTACATAGCTACTCCATTCTTTCGCCATATCCGAAAACTTCTGAAATTCAGTTGAATGGGAAATCGCTAAACGTTTCTTCTCATTGTCAAGTGCGCGTTCCACGTTATGTGTATAAATATCTTTATATTTTTCTTCTCCAGATAATACATAACCCCTAGCAGCTGCAATTCTTACTGCAATTGTGGAGGCTAGTTCATAATCTGTAATTAATAATTGTAATTCTTCATCAACAATTTGTTCTGTTGCGGTGTTATTTTGAGTAATTGCTAAGACATTGTAAGCAATATATACAACAATGACTGCCACTACAATAGTGAATGCAAAAATGATTCTCGTGCTAATAGACTTAAAATTCATTATTAAATTTCCCCTTATTTTTCCTTATATAGTTGAATTACTGCTTTTAAATCTACCTAAAATTTTGTATCAGACCAATCATGAAAAAACATTATTTAACGATATCATTCGACTCTCTTAATACTAAATAAAGCGTAATTAATAAAAATTTTAACTATATTGTACAATATTAGTAATTTACCATTTATAAATCTATTTAGGATGATTTAAAAATTTAATCTATATTTAGATTAATAATTAAGTGATTTTTGTGTGTTTATAAGCTTTTTTTGATTTTAGTGCGATCGATTTATGGAGCATCGTGCAAAGTATCTGTCACAGGTGTCAAAAGAAACTTTTAAACAACGGAAAATAGGCAGGGTAATACCAAATAAAAAGTTTTAGTACCATACTTTTAGAACTACTGTGCTTTTTGCAAAAGTCTTAAATTATTTACTAGAATACGATTGCGAAAGAAAAAAAACTTACCAAGCCTTCCATGTTTACACCATAAAAAATCTCCAATTCCGTCTTTATAACGGAATTGGAGATTTTTAGCTTAAATAGTGGAAACTGCTATGTGAAATTAATCCCAATAATTAAACATAACATCCCCTAATGTCTCACTTTTAAAATAGGCTGCGTAGTGCCATTCCACATCCGATAAGCTATGAAGCTCCTTATCTTGTGTAAGCAAACTGTTTAACACTTCAGCCTCTAGGCATTTGCGCATTGGAAAGTATTTGTGTAAGTTAGGTTTTGTTAAAAATCGAAAAGTCAGTTCTTTATCACTCATAGCAAACGCCACATACGGCATAAGTCGATGATGAAGAATTGTCAATTGCTCATTGTCTAACTGAATGTCTGCCTGCATATACACAGCACGGGAATCATCCATAAATTGTAAAAGTTTAGAACGTGGTTCACTCGTTACAAGATGATAGACCATAGATTGAAATGACCGCATTTCCTGTTCAATCAAATGCTCTGCATCAAAGCCTGTTATCCCTTTTGTTAAACGCAACTAACCACCCCTTTATTTCTTTCTTTATATGTCTTTCGCTGTCATGCTGGCATAGTCCTGCAATTTCCTCGACATCTATCGTTGTATAGTTGTCTAGTAGAGACTAGTCGTTGGTGTTTTTGTTATCCTAATAGCCGCTAGTTGTTTAGGGGTATTACAAACTCTGCTTCACTCTGTCTATGCAAAACGAGGAGATTATGCGATTCAGCGATTAATCGGTCTTTCACCAAATGGATTAATGAAGTTGATTTTAACGCAAGTACTGTCCTTTGTGCTTTATGGTCTGACTGTTGGTATATTCCTCGGTCTGCTCTTAACAAGGATGATGGCCTTTATTGACGTTGACGCACCAATGGTTTATGATTTCTTCACATTAGGGATTACTAGTGTGGTCTTTTTACTAGCGACCTTCGTAGTCTTTACATTACAAGGTTACTGGATCAGTCGACAAAAATTAGCAAACGAAATTGTAGATATGTAAGTAGAAAGATTCATTTAGGCCCTCAAAGACGAGGGCTTTTTT
The DNA here is from genome assembly GCF_003049605.2 of Lysinibacillus parviboronicapiens. Lineage (NCBI taxonomy): Bacteria > Bacillati > Bacillota > Bacilli > Caryophanales > Bacillaceae > Lysinibacillus > Lysinibacillus parviboronicapiens. The sequence goes on along the minus strand of NZ_CP073713.1, from coordinate 2,275,558 downwards.
TAGTTATCGAACATGTTTTTGAATTTATCGCTACAATTTCGAAATATATCACCCAACTTTTTTTATTTATCACCCAACTTCAATAATTTATCGCCCAAAATCTACAATTTATCATGCACCTACAAATAACACAGCCTGTCCAATGGCAATAAAAAAGGCTTCATGCTGGATTGGGCTAGTTTCTTCAATTTGAAGGGTAATATCAAAATACGTATCCCGAAAAACTGCTTGCCAGCGAGCAATTGGCTGTTCATTCAGTAAAAATACTGACCAGTCCTCCATCTCTTTATTAAGTGTTATTTTTTGCTCGCCGTCTGTAATGATTAAATCTGGAATCATTATTTGCCAGCCATCATAGGCAATCATATAGTCCTTTCCCGTCACAAAGTCCTTTCCTCGAAAATGTACACGACCACGACGCGACATTTTTTTACATGTGAAAAGTGGCTGTCCGTCAACATCGCTTGCATCAAAACGTACGAAATATCGGTAATCCATTGTACGATCAAAAGCTTTTTTTAGTCCATTTGTGTAAATCCGTTGAACAGTAGATGATACTTTCCCCGCTCCATTTAAAACATGAATAACCTCTGTTGATTCAATTGCCACAGGTTGTGTGTATGTAAAAGTTTTCAATACTTTCGCTCCTTCAAAAACACTCGCTTCGAGTTAAATTTTCTTCTTTTAAGCTAACACAAATTAAGCGTCAAATACAATTCGCCATACTTAGGAATGGCGATGTTGTATTTAACGCTTTCTTATTTCGATTTAATGATTATTCTGCGATGGTACTTCGACAGTAAATGGTTGGAATTTAACCTCTTTCAGAGTTGATTTATCAAACGGCAATTTCGTTTCTTCCCCATTCGGTTGTATTTGTACACCTGATCCACCTGTAGGGAGCATTAAATATGGCGTAATGATTAATGTTGACACATTATCTGAAATTGGATCAAACGTTTTATTGCCACTGAAGACCCAAACACCGTCATTAAATTGTCCTGTTGTGCCTCCTGAATGTGAGGGTATTTCCTTACCAGATTGATCCGTTATGCGGAATTCAATATATGAAGCCCCTAGTTGAGAATTATCAATATTTCCAGTTTCAGATGCCTCAAATGAAAGGCCTACACCAGAAGGACTGAATGATACTCTTGAAACATCAAGCTGAATACCCTCCGCTTGCTGCTGATGATTCACTGGTAGATGTGTGATATCGACAATCTTTTTAATAGGTGTTGAAAATTCCCATTTCTCGCCCTCTTTGCCTTCTAAAATTAAGCCCAATTCAAAAGAACTTGGCATATTGTCTGTGACATTATAAGTGGTAATACCTGTACGAATGGTTGGGCTTAAATTCTCTTCGCCATAGCTTCCCGATCCGCTAAGAAATTTCCCATTCATCTTCAAATCCATACCTGCACCGAAGTACTCATTGCTTAATTCTTTTTCCGATTCAATTTTAATGCCAACAGTAATATTTGTGTCATCATACAGTACTTCATCGACAGTAACAGCAATACCATTGATTATTTGCTTTTCTCCAACCGTTTTTGTTAATCCTTGTTCGCTAGCCTGTTTTAGCCCAAGCAAGCCAGAGTCACCAAACACGGACCCCACGATCGGCAGTTGAGCCAAAGTGCTAGCAAATGTTGGTGATATATATGCTGAGCCTATCATAATACCAAATGCTGCTGCCGCACTAGCCACATATAACAATGGTTTTCTTTTACTTTTTCGTGTTTTTTGTAATGGTGCATTGTTCATATTTGCTTGCTCCTCTGCTCGTTGAATACCTTTTGTAATCGCTGTTCGTACCTCGTCTCTCGGGAATTCTGGAAGGCTACTATTGTGATTAAATGACTCTTTCATTGTACGTTGCGCTCCTTTCTAATTCTCGTTTTAAGTGTTTTTTTCCACGATGTAAATACGTTTTGATTGTGCTTGAAGGCTTATCCATCATTTGTGAAATTTGTTTAATCGGTAAATCATGATAATAATATAAAATAAGTGCCATTTGATGGGCGTGACTCAAGTGCTGTAATGCCTCTGATAAATCAATGGGATTACTGATTTCAGTCGGTTGATGATTTAAACGTTTTAATAGCTCACCTTCTTCATAAGGAATGATTCTTTGCCCTTTTTTCAACAAACGATAACACTCATGAATTAAAATACGAAACAGCCAAGTAGAAAAAAATTCTGGGTGCTTGAGCTGTTTAATTGTTAAATAAGCCTTACACGCTGTTTCTTGAATAGCATCCAGTGCATCCTCTTTTTGTCCTACATAAGAAAGTGCTGTATAGTACAGCTTTTCTTCCTCTAAACGTAGAAGTTGTTCAAACGCTTCCTTGTTTCCTGCAATTGCTTGTTTCACGATAGATAAATCATGTTCCATGCTGTTTCCCTCCGTTCAATACTTAGAGTCTTTATATCCGATAAAAGGTTTCACTTTTATGCTTTTCTTTTTTTACTTCAAATCATAGAACATGAAATGGTAGGTAACCTCAATACTTTTCGCGTGGAAGAGCGTAGTTGCATCGGAACAATTTGTTGTGGTCTCACATTGTCACAAGACATCTTAGACTTCGTCCCACCTAATGATCTCCACTGTCTCTTGTGCGCAGAATACATACCAAATCTAAAACTTAGGATTGAAGATGAAACACAAAAAAGTAGCCTACTCTTTGAAAAGTAGCCTACTAAAACTAATCTATTTATCTAACTTGAACGTAACATCGCCAACGCCCATTTCCGAATTTACCTCGAGTACGACATCTGCATGTTCATATGCTTCATTTACATAAATACCTTTACCTTTTGCAATAAACCCTTCCACACTCGAAGACCCTATCCCTTTTTCAGTTGTAAGCTTTACGCCGACTTTCGATGGTAAAATGACCGTTGTTTGACCAACACCAGTTTCAATGTTCGTTTCAAAGCTTTTTTTCCAATCACCGCCTAAATTTACAGCAAGATCACCTACGCCTGTTTCAATATCTAATTTTTCAAGCTTCAAGCCCTGTAAATCAAGATTTGCCATAGACGCACCTGTTTCAACGGAAAGATTCATTGGAATATCCTCATTAAGTGTTATATTCCATTCATTTTTCACATTCGAAATACCAAATTTTGTGGAGCCTTTATGTTCAATAACCACTTCTCCCGTTTGCCCATGAAGATCGTAGCTAACCTTTGGTGCTAGTTTATTTATGTTATATTGAGCAGTCCCTTCAACCCAGTCCTTCGCTCCTTTTGTAACCGTCATTTCCCCTACTCCAAGATTTAATTCTACATCTAACTTCTCAGCCTTATCCTTTTCAACTAAGATGGATTCTTCGTTGTTTTTCCCAGGAATAATTGAATTACACCCCGATAGAACAAGTATTGAAGCACTCATAACTAAACCGATTCCCACAAATTTCTTCAAATTAATTACCTCCTGATATATAATCTTCCAATAAATCCATTTTATCGAAATATCGATTTTTAAATAACGACCCTCCGCTTTAACTTCATCTAAGACCTAAGACGTAGAAAGTAATCATTAAACGATTTTCTCCCTATGCATCACTTCATTGATATGCAACCTAACAAAGAAGTTGAACCTCAAATCACATCACTTTTGACATGTTCACGCTGTAGGGATACTATTTCAATTAGCTGGATAGATGAAAATGCTAGAAGGTTCATAAAATTTGTAGACATTTCCTTCGTCATCAATAGCGTTAACAGTAACTTCAGAACAATTAGCATTTGTCGTTAGACCGACGAACAATGAAAAAGTTTCATGAAAAAATTCATTTTCCATGAAACTTAAATTGTTGAACGATTCTTTTAGCATTTTTCTTTTTTATTATACAAAAGGGATTTCCTTTCCCTCTAATAAAGCCTTTAAATTGGCGAGTGATGCCTCATAACCGCTCGTGTTGAATGTTACAGTTGTTTTTCCCATGTCATCTGCCAATGAGATGGCTATTAACGTTTCAGGTAAATCTAAGTAAAATGAAAACTGCTGATGCATAGTTACATTTTTTATCGTTAAGGTCATCGGTAACTTCTCAGTCAATTGATTATGGCTATTCGGTATTAATGTAAAAATAATCTGTTCACCTGCTGCTAAATGAGGAATTTCCCATATTGAACCAGGCGCATACCATTTTGTTAGCAGCTCGGCATCCGTAATGGCATGCCAAACTTTTTCTAGACTTGCATCAATCGAAATTGAACTTTTATTTTCTTTGTACGCCATCATAGACTCCTCCGTTAGCAGCATTATGCTTTTTCGTATGAATAATCATTTTAACATATTTTAAGCGTTTTATCACAAAATTCCAGCTCTATTCTAGACAGCATCCCTATTTGTACTTATTGTCGCTCGGTATAAATTCACCGCCCCTAACGCTACAGCGATTGCTACCAAATCCAATGCTAGCTGATAACTATGTAATACAATGACCATGAAACCATAAAAAGTTGGTGCTATGACGATAAAAATTTGATTTAATGTTAAAGCTGCACTCACTGTTAAGCCAATGTAATTTGGATTGGATTGCTCTGTAATACAAGCTATAAACAAGGAATACCAGCCAATTGCTACAAAGCCTAGGAGGAAGCAGAAGAAGTGCATCAGCATCTCCCATTGCATCACAAATGGTAACATTATAGTAAAAATAACGGTGCAAACCATTACAATGAATAATAATTTTTCTCTATTGTGCTCAAAGAATTGATCACTCACCCATGCAATGACTACTCTTCCTATCATACCGCCTAGTAATATTAAGCTTAAATACATCCCTGCATCGATTAATGAATAACTGCCTTCTTGATGCAAATAACTCATAAAATGAGCAATGAGTATCATCTGTAATGACATCATCGTGATGCCTACGATATATATGGGGTAAAGCACTTTATTATTTTTAATAGTTATCATTTTTTCTTTAAAAGATACGGATTTAGATACTGACACTACGGTTTCTTTTGGTTCTTTATACGCTAATAAGAAAAGAATACCTCCAGCAATGGCTACAAAGCCTTGCACGATATGTACCGCAGACAACTCAAAATGATTATACGTATAAGTGAGGATGACAGATGCCAAGGCCCCACCTATTGGAATTCCAGTTTGTCGGATACCCATAGCTAGCCCTCGATGTTTGTCGGGAAACCATTTGACGATGGCCGTACTGCCCCCAGTTTGCGCACTTCCGTACCAGATCCCTACGACTAGTAATAGAAGTAGCAACAGCAAATAATTATTTACCATCACAAGTGTTAATGTCGACAATCCTAATAGAATAGACCCCCAACCAATGATTTGTTTCTCTCCTTTTTTATCCATTAAGTGACCAAATACGAGCATGGAAAACATTGGTCCTATATTGACTGCTGAAACAATAAATCCAGCTTGTAATGAAGTTAAGTTCCATTCAACCTGATAAAACGTAGCGATTGGCCCCATCCCATATGTCACAAAAGTTGCTGCTGTTTGACAAAGTGTAGCCACCAATACGATGAACCATTTATAATACGTATTCATCCAAGCTCCTCCAATTTCTATTCCTACACCAATTTATTAGTTCGGTATAATGTAAGTTACCTAGAGTTTACGTTGGATACGACAACGCGTAAAATAGAGGAAAATGATAGAACCTATCAAAAATTTTAATAGGGTGTGTGACATACTAAATGAACATCGAAGAAATTACATTAAAAATTGAATTATTACAACGTCAAAATTTAAGTAAATCCGCCGAAATCACTAACTATACACAATCTGCGCTTACATCTAAAGTAAAAAAAATGGAGGCAGAGATTGGGCAAGCTGTTTTTAAACGTACACCCCATGGTTTAAAAATTACCGATGTCGGCATTCAGTATAGAAACTTTTTACAGCTAATCACCCAAGAATATGAAGAATTTTTACAAGCCATTGGTTCACAGCAAATGACAACAAAAGTGAACTGTGGCGCATCCCATACAACGATCAAAATTTACGGTGCAACTATCGTCAATACCTTGCATACAAATAACATTCCACTAGATGTTGATTTCACTGTCGAATCTAGTAATTCCTTAAATGAAAAAGTACACAATGCTGAACTGAATTGTGCACTCACTAGTAAACCGATTAAAATCTATCCAGACGTTCACTATGACTTCATAACGACTGAAACATTCGAAGTGATATCTCATAATAGGCATATTATTAATTTTCAAGAGCGTCCAACACTCACCCTGCTTGTCTTAAGTAAAGGCTGTATGTATACGCGTGCTGTCGTCGAATGGCTAAAGAATCATGATATTCCATATCATATGAAAGAAATAAAGTCCGTTAGTAGTATTCTAGATTTTTTGCAAATGGATAATAGCATCGCCGTGTTAAATTCAAAGCTCATTGACCTCTATCATTATTCAGAAATACATTATTACAAATTACCACAATTAGAAAATGTGATAAATACCGTGTTTATTTACAGAAAAAATGAAAGTAATGACCCTACAATTATTCAACTAAAACAGGTTATTGAATCTATTCTGGAGCGTGCTAAAGAAGGTCTATAATTTATAGGAAGCCCATTTGACTAACGCTAGGTCAAATGGGCCTTTTTTACAAAATCATCGCTAACTTGGACAATTTTGGGGTTAATCGGACACTCTCTCAAATTATCGACATTACACTTACCTTTATATAAACCTAAAGCAAAATGTTGTGCCTTCCTCATTCGACTGTAGAGTATAGTTGATTTGGAGTATGTTAGCGATATCTTCAATAATGTTTAAGCCTAATCCAGTTGTTGTACGATTGCCATCAAAGCCGATACCATTATCTTTTAGGCAGACTATACCATTTTCAATGCTGACCTCAAATTTTGTAGCTTTTGAGTGCTTCAATGTATTTTGAAAAATATTATCAAACATCCTTTGCAACCATAAATCATTACTATTCCATAGTAAATCTTTATCGAATGATTGAAAGACTAATTCGATGTCATGAATACTGTATAAGTAACTCCACTTTTTTAACATGGTTGTCAATAATTCAGACACATGGACGTCGTCGTTTACAATATAAGAATTTTCGATTGTCTCCATTGTTTGCACATTAAAATCATTGGTTAAATCGGCGATATATTGAATTTGCTTATTTAATGACTCTACTATTAGAGGTTGTTCCTGATAGTATTCTTCTAAATAGAATAATTGCAGCCGGATAGCCGTTAAAGGTGTATTAATATCGTGTCGTAATTTATTGAATACTTCCTTTTGTAGCTCATGTTGTTGTTTAAGTTGTAGTTCGCGATAGGTTGTTCTTTCAATTAATAGATTTACCGATTTAATGAGTTCTCCGATTTCATCTTCACTAGGAACATCTAAAATATCGGGGATTTTCTCATCGCTCGCTAGATGGCGAATAGTTTTATTTAACATGTTTATTTTAGAGAGTAGCGCGTTAATTGACTTCGAAAATAAAATGGCTAATAATACGAGCGATAAGAAAAAGACAATTAACATTGTTGGATAAGCAAAAGACTGATGAAAAGGTATACCCTGATTCTTGGTCTTAAAGGCGATATCATAGATGATTGACATCGCTATACTAATTACTAACAAAACTAACGGTACACTAATAATTGCTGAAAATAATATTAACTGGTATTTTGTTTTTAGTTTCATTTTTTACGATAGGTATTTAATCTATACCCTTCCCCATATATATTTTGAAGAATATCACCGGATGTATCATTAATTTTTGTCCGTATTTTTTTTATGTGAACGTTGACGATATTGTGATTGCGATCTTCAAGTGGCCATAAATAATCAAAAAAATGGTCTTTTGTTAAAACTCGATCCCTGTTGTCGTATAAATAAAAGAAAATTTTACGTTCAATTGCCGTCAATGCTATCTCATCATGGAGGCTATGATTAAAAACCTTTTTATGTTCTGCATCAATATATAGATGTTTAATTTGTGAAAAGGTACCATAGTGATGTTCTAACATTTTCTGCATTCTCAGTAGCAGCTCTCTCGGATCAAAAGGCTTTGTCATATAGTCCTCACCAATTGTTAAACCTTGAAGCTTGCTATCCATATCATTACGAGCAGATAGAAAAATAATCGGGATGTTTAATCCTAGCTGTTTAATTTTCTTTGTTAGTTGATAGCCGTCTTCACCGGGTAGCATCACATCCATAATGACTAAATCCATCTGAGGTATGAGGGTCAGTAACTCTTTCCCATCTGTTAGCCAACATACTTGATAGTCTTCCCGTTGCAAAATTTTTTGCAACAAATCACCAATCATTAAATCATCTTCAATCAGTAAAATATTATATCCCTTCATCACTTCGGCCTTTCCTTTTTGTCGACTTTTGACTTGATAAATGCCTGGCTAAGATCATATATCTCATCAGGCTTATACAAATAAATACTATGTGTGCCACTAACTTCTACGACTTCCGACGTATTCAATTGTTTGGCAAAGTCTCGATAATCTTTGCTTTGTTGTTTGGTATATTTTGAATTTTTATTTTGTTCGGCAATGGCATCAATAAATAAAATAGGTGTCTCTTTTGGCTTTGGTAGATTAATTGATTTCTGACTATTTTCGTAAGCATGCAATAACTCTTCCTTCATATCATTATTAAAAAATTGTTTAAAAGAAATAGCTTTATATATTTCTTTTTCCTCTTTTGTTAAAAAAGATTGCTTCATTACTTCAGGATTATATGTCATCTCAGGCACTAATCGATGCAAGCCCAATTCCGTTAACAAATTGACGCCTCTTACGGTCCATCTATTAGCTAGACTCATCTTATGTGTTACGTATTGCTGGGGTAAGCCAATATCAAGAGCAATAATGGCTTTGATCTCTTGTGGATATTTTTGCGCCCAATATATCGCTTCTATACCTGATAATGAATGTGGCATTAAAATGTACGGTGGCTTATTTCCACTTTGTAAGAGCGCTTCCCTCGTTTGTTCTAACATGGTATCGATATCCCTAGCATCGTTAAATACATCACTGTAACCATAACCAGCTCTTTCCATAACTGCAATCTTATTTTCCACTAAAAACTTGCTATACAGACCTTTCATTTCATAGATAGGTGCGGCAATTCCAGAGCCCGCCATCAATACATAAGTGTCTTTGCCATCTCCCTCGTTATAAACATTTATTTTTTTATCATTTACCTTAACGAGCGACCCCTCATCTGTAAGAAGGGCAGATTCCTTCATTAATTGATAGTGATGATAACTAAATATGGATACTAATCCAAGTAAAATAACAGCTATTAGCCATATCATCAGCTTCTTTACGACTTTGCATATTGTTTTCATCGAATTCTCCTCTCATCTTATAACGAAAGAATAAACGATAAAAATAAATTTCTAATTAATTTTTCTGTATTTCATGATTGTAGTTTAGAAACGCAACTACCTGTCCCTTATTTTGGAAGTGCCTGAAAACACTTCACAAAGATTTCCTGTGTTAAATCTTCAGAAATCGCCTGGTTTTTCACATAAGCATAGACAAGTTGTAGAAGTTTCTTGCCCATACTCTTGCATAATATCATCCATGATATGTCCTGAGTTCTCTCAAGTGGCTAAAGTTAGTTCATCCACGTATGCTCCTCCTTTTCAATCATTAGACGAGTGCCAAATGTAAGAAGTTTGCAAATAAAAACAACCATTCATCAAATGTTGATAAATGATTGTTCTTATTCCTAGATTCACGTTTTTTCTAATTTTTTTAGGAGTATCCAATAAATCTATAATTTTACATAACGTCTACTTTCATCCACTCTACTTAGCCATTCGATGATATGGCCATTAAGCAAGACCGCTTGCTCAATTTGCAAGTTATGCCCGGCTCTATCTAACACAGCAAATGTCGCTCTTGGAAAATTATCTAGAGTATCAAATGCGTCTTTATATCCAACCATTGAATCTTGTCTTCCTAGCAAAAAAACACAAGGTTTCTCGAACACCAACTCATCTACACTAAATGAAAATCCATAGTTTTTCTGGAAGCGAAATCATCACGTTCCGCTTTTGATAGTTTAGTCAAAAATTCAGAATCAGAAAAAATATTTGTATGCATCGGAAGTGTCCTATGTTGTTTTTCAGGAATAATCATCGGGCAAATAAATGCAGCACCCATAATTTTTTCAGACTGTTGCCTAATAACGCCTCTTGTTAAGTAACCGCCATAGGATTCCCCCACCAACAAATAGGGCTGATTTGGTATGACTGCGTCTATGAAATCGATGACTGCTTGGAGCATTCCATCTGAATGACGAATGGCTTTATAGTCCTTTGTTCGACCCATTCCTGGAAGATCAATGTAGATTCTTCTCCATCCAGTCCGTTCATCAAAAATTGGCTCCATACAACCTTTCATTAATCGATGATCTGGCGAAAATCCATGTATCATGATTATCGGTATCCCTGTACCAATATCTTCATAGTAAAGATTCGCATTCTTAACTTTACAATATGGCATATTCGTTGCCTCCAGTTGAAATAGTCTAATGACGACACGCTTTATTGAAAAAAGTGCAGTCTAAGTAACTGTTATTTTTTTATTGTAAATCATAACTCAGCACTCTCTAGCAGTAATTTTTGTTGTAAGTTACTGTATATCCCTTGTTTTTGCATCAGCTGTTGATGGTTGCCCTGCTCAACAATTTCGCCCTGCTGGATGACCAGAATTTGGTCAGCATTTTCGATTGTTTTCAAACGGTGAGCGATGACAAAGCTAGTGCGTCCTTGCATTAAATGCTGGAGCCCTTTTTGAATATCGACTTCTGTTTGTGTATCAACACTAGATGTCGCCTCATCTAAAATTAAAATATCGGCATTTTCTAATATTGCGCGTGCAATGGCCAGTAATTGACGTTGGCCCTGACTTAAATTTGCTCCAGCTGCTTGTACAGCTGTATCGTATTGCGCTGGTAAATACTTAATAAAATTGTGGGCATTGGCAATTTTCGCGGCTTCCTCTACCTCTGCATCTGTAGCATCTAGCTTGCCAAAACGAATATTTTCCCGAATTGTCCCTGAAAATAAGTACGTATCCTGCAACACAACGCCAACTCTTTTACGGATTGTCGCCATTTTGTAATCCTCAATATGATGTCCATCGATTAAAATCTCACCTGCATCGACATCATAAAAACGAGTGAGTAAGTTAATAATCGTTGTTTTTCCTGAACCCGTCGGACCAACCAGTGCAATTGTGTCGCCAGCCTTAGCATCGAAGCTAATGTTTTTCAACACTGGCTTTTCTGGTATGTAGCTAAACGATACCTGATTGAATGTGACATCACCCGTTAATCGCTCACATTCAAGTGCATTCTTTTTGTCAGCCACTTCTGACGGTTCATCTAATATTTCAAAAACACGTTCCGCTCCTGCAATCGCTGACTGAAATGTATTCAGTAAATTCGAAAGCTGGTTCAGCGGACGGAAAAATTGACGTGTGTACGTCACAAATGCTGCGATAATGCCGACTGAAACAAGTCCTTTTACCGCTAAAAATGCACCTGTTCCTATGACAACAGCCAACCCCAAGTTATTCATAAAGTTATTGATAGGACCAAGCAAGCCAGAAGTAATTTCCGCGCGCTGTGCTGAATGGCGCAGATGCTCATTTTGTTGATGGAAAGATTCAATTGTCTGTTGTTCTTTGCCAAAAAGTGTGACAACCTCTGCTCCAGTAATCATCTCCTCAATATAGCCGTTGAGTTTTCCTAAATCACGTTGACGTGCCGCATAATTTTTCCCACTGCGTTTAACAATTTGCTTTGTTGTAAAGACGATAAGTGGAATAATGATTAGGGTCACAATTGCTAATTGCCAACTAAGTGAGAACATGGCAATACTAACGCCAATCACAGTTAAGATCGACGAGACGATTTGCGTGACACTTTGTGCCAGCGCTGTGTTTAAATTATCGATATCATTGGTCACACGGCTCATTAAATCACCGAGGGCACGTTGGTCGAAAAATTTCAGTGTTAAAGATTGAAGCTTTTTAAAGAGCTCTAGACGTAATGTACGAATCGTTTTCATGGCCACATGAATCATGACATATGTCTGTAACCACGTAAAAATAGATGCTACTGTAAAAATAACTGCAAGCACTATACCAAGACGAATTGTGCCTGCTATGTCCTTTTGCATGATATATTCATCAACAATATGACCGATAAGATAAGGACCAGCTAAGCTTAATATCGTTGAGGCGATGACAAAAAATATCGAGAAAAACAGCCCTATTTTTTGCTGTTTCACATATTGCCATACCCGTAAAATTGTTGCTTGTTGATCGGCTGCTTTTTCAACTGGTCCACCCATACGAGGCCCTCGACCAAAATTCATTTGCTTCGGTTGACTTTGACTCATTGTTGTTCACCAGCCTTTTGTTGCGAAGCGTAAATCGCTTGGTAAGGTTCATTTTCCTGCAATAATTGTTGATGTGTACCTTGACCAACAATTTCGCCGTCCTCCAACACTAAAATGAGGTCTGCCTGTTGAATAGAGGCAATTTTAGAGGCCACTATAAATGTTGTTGTATCTCGGAAATTGTCGTTAATTGCCTGTTGAATATGTTTTTCTGAGGCACTATCTAGCGCGGAAGTTGTATCATCTAATACTAAAATGGATGGTTGTCTTACAAATGCACGCGTCAAGGCTAAACGTTGTTTTTGCCCACCGGATAGGTTGGTCGCTCCTTGTGAAAGTTCATGTGCCATACCTTTTTCAAGTTGGTCCACAAACTCAGATGCACAAGCTGCATCGAGTGCTAGCTGTAATTCATTCAGGGTTGCCTTCTCTTTACCAAGACGTATATTTTTTTCAATGGCCCCTGAAAAAAGCATAGCCTTTTGTGAGGTAAAACCAATATGTTCTCGTAAAGTTGTCAAAGCGTAATTTTTTAATGGTTTACCATCTACAAGTATGCGCCCCTCTGTAGGATCAAAAAGACGCGGCAGTAATTTTACTAATGTTGATTTACCACTTCCCGTTTTACCGATGATACCTACCGTTTGCCCAGCTTTCACAGAAAACGTGATATTTTTTAGTACATCTTCTGCTGTTTCATAATAACGATAGCTCACATTTTCAAAAGTAACTTCCCCATGAATGTCTGTATGCAGTGCTTGTTCCGCTTCCTTCACCGCTACTTCTTTATTCAACACATCCACAATGCGCTCGCCGGATGGCAATGCGCGTGCGATTTGCATAAGCACCATACTGGATGACATGAGTCCATTTAAGATGATTGTCAAATAGTTAATAAAAGCAAGAATAACACCGACTTGCAATGTGCCAGCTTCTACTTTTATAGCCCCCAGCCAAAGTGCGACAACTATCCCCATGTTGACAATGAACATCGTAAAAGGTACAAGGACGCCAACAATTTGCTCTGCGGTAATAAAGCGCTTTGTGAGTGTGTCATTTTGCACGCCAAACTGCTCAACCTGTTGTTGCTCTCGACGAAACGCCTTTACCACGCGTATCCCCGCCAAATTCTCTTGAAGCTTGGTATTAACACCATCAATGGCCTCTTGCACTTTGCGATATAGCACGCCCGAATATTTTGTAAAAAAATACATCGCCACAATCAAAATCGGCACAATCACAAGTAAAATTGAAAAAAGCTCACGAGCTGTCACAAAAACAATAACAACTGCGCCAATAAACAATAGTGGTCCGCGCACAAAAATACGCAACGTCATCATGAATGCGCGCTGCACACTTTCCACATCACTCGTTAAGATGGTAATAAGTTTACCAGTCGCAAACGCATCCCGTTCTTTTGCGGAATAGGTCATCATCTTTTCATATAGCTTCTCTCGCACATCTGAGGCAAAGTTAATGGCTGCCTTTGAGCTATAGATGGAACAACCAAGGCCCCCAACAAGCCCTAGGACAGCACTCATAATCATCCAAACGAACATCTTTAGCACGTATGCATTGTCGCCATTGGCAATACCTGTATCAATCATATGTTGCATGATTGTCGGCTGAATTAAATCCATTGTCACCTCAAGCACCATTAATAACGGTGCAATAAGTGTAAAAAATTTATAGGGCGCCAAAAACTGCCCTAATTGTTTAACTGCTTGCATGTATTCGTCCCCGTTCCTTATGTATCCATTCGTTGTTCATTATAACTGAAAATCATTCCCATTTGCGAAAGTTTTTTCGTGACATGTAATATAAGTAGTACCAATAAATTTTTGAAGCAGCGCAGTTATATGCTTGCGGGCGACTGAGGTGGAGCTGTGCGTTTCCTTGCGTGACCTGAGCGTTTCTTGTGCGACCCGAGCGCTTCTACGACTGATCCGAACTTTTCTTTCTAGGCACAAGACATGAAAAAGCCACGCAAGCTTTCGCCTGCGTGGTCCTCTGTTACAAATCATCAAAGCCGTTATCTTCTACATTCACTTTCACATATTGACGTGAACGTTGCTCAAAGAAATCGGTTTTCCCTAAATCAACATCTTCGTAGGCTTTAATCCATTTCAATGGATTTTTGCGATAGCCCTCGAATGGACGCTCCACTCCTAGTTGATTGCAACGAACATTGGCATAGAAATGGACATAATCATGGACATCATCAACATCTAGACCATCTATCTTGTCACCAATTACTTCGTTCGCCCAGTCGATTTCCAGCTGTACCGCCTCGCGGAAGATATCTTGCACACGTGCTGCTCTTTCTGGTGTATCGTATTCAGGATATTCCTCTAATAATTCTTGATAAATTTTCACAAAAAGATCGACGTGGAGTTGTTCATCGCGATTAATATAATTAATCATCGTCGAGGATGCGACCATTTTTTGATTGCGTGCTAAATGATAGAAGAAGGCAAAGCCTGAATAGAAAAATAGCCCTTCTAAAATGACATCGTAAACAATCGCTTCAAGCATATTTTCAACGGTTGGTTCCTCAGAGAAGGCTTGATAACCTGTAATGACAAAGTCATTGCGGCGCTCTAGTACTGGCTCTGTGCGCCAAAAGTCGAATGTGCGGTCCTGTTCATCTTTGTTCACAATACTTGAAAGCACATATGAATAAGAGTGGTTATGAATAACCTCCTGCTGCGCTAAAATAATCATCAGGGCATTGAGACTAGAGTCGGTTAAATAATCTGCCACTTTACCAGCAAAATCCGTTTGCACGCTGTCTAATAGAGCAAGTAAACCAATAATTTTTAGGAATGATTCCTGTTCATCCGCCGATAACTCAGGAAATTGCTTCACATCGTTGCTCATATTGATTTCGAATGGTGTCCAAAAGTTACCTAGCATTTTTTTATATTTTGGGTACGCCCAATTAAAGCGCACATCATCCCAGTTTAAAATATTTGAAGAACGCCCGTTCACAATCGCAGTCGAACGGTTTGGCGCTTCCTTATCCATAATTTGTCGTTTTGTAATTGTCGTCATTTGTTATTCCTCCTAGCTTGCACAAGACTCACATTCTAGCAACTCTACGGATGTCGAACGCACATAATAAGTCGTTTTTACACCACTTGCCCAAGCATTTAAATGCAATGCGAGTAAATCCTTCGCTTTAATGGTATTTTGAACGTATAAATTAAGTGATATACCTTGGTCAATATGACGCGCACGCGCTGCATTTTGCTTAATCGTCCAATTTTGGTCAATGAAATAAGCAGATTTATAATACCAAGTCGTCACAGGCGATAAATCTGGTACTGTTACTGGGATTTTATAGTCCTTTTTCTCCTCGGAGTAACTCTTTTGGAAAATAGGATCAATCGTTGCAGTACTTCCCGCTAAAATAGATGTCGATGAATTAGGTGCAACTGCCATCACATAGCCATTACGCATACCAGTTGTTGCCACATCCGCACGTAATGCCTGCCACTTGTCACTGCTATAGCCACGTTTCTCAAAGTACGTCCCCGTTTGCCAATCCGAGCCTTCAAACAATGGATATGCTCCTTTTTCACGTGCTAGTGCATTGGATGCACGAATCGTTAAATAGGCAATTTCTTCATAAAGCTTGTCCGCATAGTCTACTGCCTCATCTGATTCCCATTGTATTTCCTTCAAAGCCAGTAAATGATGCCAGCCAAATGTACCGAGCCCAATGCCACGGTATCGAGCGTTCGTCCGCTCTGCCTGTTTAACTGGAATTGTATTTAAGGCAATGACATTATCAAGCATACGAACTTGAATTGGTATCAAACGTTCTAAGACATCAGCTGGTACAGCCTTCCCTAAATTCACAGAAGATAAATTACATACCACGAAATCTCCTGGCTTACGGCGAGTAACGATGACATCATCCTCTAAAGTAATCGACTCAAATTCAGTAGCCGACATGTTTTGGAAGATCTCTGTACATAGATTCGAACTATAAATCATGCCCTCATGCTTATTTGGGTTCATACGATTTACTTCATCACGGTAAAACATAAACGGCACACCCGTCTCCAACTGAGAACGCATAATACGCTTCATAATATCAATAGCCGGTACAACTTCACGGCTTAGTAACGGATTAGCAATACATGCCGCATATTTTTCTCGGAACGAGCCATCACCCTTTTGTTCATCATAGAAATCTTCAAGGGAAAAGCCCATTACCTCACGTACTTCATGTGGATCAAATAAATGCCAATCCTCTCGTGCCTCAACTGCCTCCATAAATAAATCTGGTAAGCAAAGCCCCGTGAAAATATCATGTGCACGCAGTCGCTCATCTCCGTTATTCAAGCGTAAATCTAAAAACGTAAAGACATCCTTATGCCAAACATCCAAATACACCGCTATTGCACCTTGTCGCTGTCCTAACTGATCTACCGATACAGCTGTATTATTAAGCTGTTTTATCCAAGGTAACACGCCACTTGATGCACCTTTAAAGCCTTTAATGGATGAGCCACGACTACGGATTTTGCCCATATAGACGCCAATGCCACCGCCATATTTCGATAATGTTGCGACATCTGTATTCGTGTCATAAATACTTTGCAAGCTATCATCTACTGTATCGATAAAGCAACTAGAAAGTTGGCCATGTGTTTTCCCTGCATTGGATAAAGTCGGCGTTGCAACGGTCATATATAAATTACTCATGGCCCAGTAAGATTCACGAACTTTAGCTAAGCGATTTTCAGTCTCATCTTGCATGAGCGTCATCGCGATGACCATCCATCGCTCCTGCGGTAGCTCCACTGGCGTTTTTGTATAATCACGTACCACATAACGATCCATTAATGTTTTTAACCCAATATACGTAAACAGCTCATCTCGGCTTTGTTCTAAATATGATGCTAGTTCCATTAGCTCCTGCTTACTATACTTTGTTGTTAAACATTGGTGATAAAGTCCAGCCTCTGTATATTTTGCGAGCTGAGCTGGAAATACGTTATAGACATCTTCCACAGCTACACCTCTACGCATAGCAAATTGATCGTATAACTTCTCTAAATAAATTTGTGCCGCAACAAAGGTCCAGAAGGGTTCATCTTCGTCAATTAGACTAAGTGTTTGTAAAATCATCGCATCCGCCCATGCTTCAAACGTGGCATTGTCGTTTTTTCGTAGCCATCGATCCGATAACCTTACAAAACTTTCAAGTTCATCCTCCGTATAACTTATCTTTAACTTAGCAATTTGTTGTTCAATTTGAATTGTCATTTACACATTCTCTCCCTTTCTACCTTCAGACAACACAAAAAGCGATCACACAACATGTATCTGTTGCGGGATCGCTATAAATCGGAAATGGAAATGAAGGACATGTACACATCAAAGTGGACAAATCTCTCGCCTCCACTTCTCAATCCCCGAAGAATGTGTTGCTGTCTTGAACAAATCGGCAGGTCTCCTGGCTCATGCTTCCTCCAAACGATTGCCTTCCCGTTAATCACAGTGGCATTGTCATCATTTGTCAGCACTTACAGTTGCGGGGACAGCTTCGGCTTAAGATTGCTCTATTTCCGAATTCCCTTTTAAACCAATATGGTACCGCTCGTCCAAATACTATATATTGTGTTTTAACTCCTAAACAAATCTAACATATTGTGTTTCTTGTTGCAATAGGCGTTTCGAACCTTGCATTTGCTAAATCATATTTATTGCTCGATGCAAGCCCTATAACCGTGCAGTTCTACGTATTTTCTCAAAATTTCTAGCAAAAATTTTTTCGGCGAGATGCTCTTTTTCTGGATGTACACCTAGTAAAATAACCGCACATGGACCTGCTGTTTTCTTAGTATCCAAAGAACTTTTTACCTGCTGGTCGCCAAAAAGTCGGGTGAATTCTACTTGTAGACCTTTTGACCCTACAGGCCATACCTGCTGTACAATTTCTTCGCGCCATGCAAAAAAAATAGGTTGGAGTTGTGCAACATCGTCTGGCTGCGCAAGGACTTCATTTCCAACAAGTGGAAGGCCGTAAGTGTACCAAATCAGCTTGTCACGCTCATAAATTGTACGATTTTGCTGCGCACCAAGCATAGTTAAGGATAGACCTGATTGTAACGTTGGCATATTGGATTCTGAGCTACCATCAATCTGTGGACAGTCAACACCAATTTCATCAAATACCTGCTCAATACCAGAGACATAGCGCGCCCAAGCAGCATCCCCTGAGAAATTGGCAAGTAGTATATGCAGAGGCATCGCATTCGCCGCAAGCTGTTCTAAAAAAGTCACACGAGCTGTTAAGTAGGCCGTTAGTGTATCAGACGTAGCTACAACATCTTGAGGCTTCTCGCCAATAGCCGCGGCATTATCCGTTGTGGCAATCAGTGCACCAACTTTTACGGCATTTCTCAATGCGCTCGCCCTGCTTTACGTACGAACACTTTGGCAAGTATCGGCATTACTACAGCGACGATTACTAAGTTAATGACTGTTGCCATGAAAATGCTTGCTAATGATCCCCAATAAAATGCTGGGCTAATGATGAAGTAAAACGGTAGTGGTGAAACGACACCATTTAATAAAAGTGCAACTGGCCATTTCCAGAAATGTAAGCCTCTTTTATGCATCATACCGAATACCCAAACTACAATAAACATTTCGACTGCAATAATAATATGCAGAGGGCCTAGCTGAAAGCCAGATGTTAATGCTGAAATAATATGTCCAATTGAGCCAGCAATACCTGCTAAGACAGGCGATAAAAACACAACACTTAAAAATGCAGGTGCTGAGTCGAGTGCCGCCGTTGATACAAACGACGGAATTTTAATGACTGCCCCGACTGCACAAATAGCCGCAACCATCGCAGTTAACGACAAGTTCATTAATTTTTGTCGATCCATTCCATATCCTCTTTTCTTGTTATAGGTTGACATATTTTCAGGAAAGTTCCTTGAGGCAAAGTCTATAACTAGTAAGTGACACACCACATCCTAAATCATTTGAGATGTTCACCGATGCCATACCAAATACGAACAACTTGTTCGGCTTCAGTAAATAATGCTTGGTACAGACGTCCACAAGTGTCACGTAATAATCGTGCCTGTTTTTCCATCGGCACAACACCACGCCCCATATCGGTCACAATTATAAACAATGTACAATTTTCTTCAAGGGTCTTTAGTTGTGTCAAAAGGTGCGCGACAATCATTTCATCTGCCTCAAGATTTTGTGTAACAAGCCATTTTTCTAAATTTTTTATCACAACTACATCACAAGCAGGTGCATAATCCGGGAGTGCGCCATCCACAACCGCAACCTTCTGTCCTGCAAGCAAACGCATTACATAGTCGGTTTTGCCGTTATAGGCGCCTCCGATAAAGACATGCATCTGGCCCCCTCCTTCCAAGCATCGTACGAAAACCGTAAAGTAAACATGTTATCGTGTGGCACCTGATACGACCAAAAGGATTTTTCTATTGGTGCAAATGCCACTAGTAAAGCTCGAATGACCCCACCGTGCACGACAAGAACCGTATCATGCGCCTCTTTTGGCAACGCTGTGAAGCCTTCTATTACACGGGCACAAAATACATCAAAGCCTTCCCCGTTAGGTGGAGTCGTTTTAATAGGTTCATCTAGCCATGCACAATAACGACTGTCTGACTTTAATTCATCATACGTTTTCCCTTCAAAATGTCCAAAATTAGACTCTCGAAATCTTGCATCCGCTATATAGCGAGCTTGAGGAAAATAACGTGCAGCAGTTTCTCTACAACGCAGTAAATCACTGCCATACACTGTGGATACAGCTGTATCCACAGTAGAGAGCATGGAAGGATCGGCCAAGGGCGTATCTGTCCAGCCAATATAACGCTTCTCCAAATTCTCCTTTGTAGGCGCATGTCGCATTAAACGCACAGTAATAACGTCATCCATAGCACAACCTCCATTCCTTCAATTGATGCACCAAGCAAATCTCCGGATACGCCGCCAAAATTGCGCCTTGTAAACTGGCGAAAAACCATAAAGGCAATTGCTAATACGGCTACAAGGATAACCGGCACTATTGAAAAACCTGTCACAAAGAACATTCCACTAAGCGCAATGACTAGTGTTATGAACATGAAGCTTGTTAACAATCCTTGCTGAAGATGCGTTTTGAAAAAGTACGCAAGCCCTTTTTCCTTCGAACAGTTGAGAGACATGAAGTAAAAGCTCATACCGACCCGTGTCAGAAATGGAATAAAAACGAGCATCCACAGCGATAATTTTTCCTGAGCAAATAGTTCATGAAGCACAATCATTTTCCCGAGAATTAAAAACAGTACCGCTAGTACACCAAACGCTCCGACGCGCGGATCATCCAATATTTCAAGTCGCTTCTCACGGTCACGATACGAAAAATAAGCATCTCCCATATCAATAAATCCATCTAAATGTAATCCTCCTGTAAATAACGCGAATGATGCGACAATGGCAAAGGCGAGCAACATATCACTACTTGCCGTCCACTGTGTTAAACTAAAAATAATTGCCGCCACCACTGTACCCATGAGGGCACCTATCCATGGTAAACAGGCAAACATGCCTGTAATTGTCACTTTTGATAACGGAATTTCTTTATGTACAGGCAAAACTGTAAAAAATTGAAATGCGAGCAGTATGCTATGCCATATATTTTTCATCGCCTTGCCTTCCTTCTTTTTTATTTAAAAAACCTCTATTTAAGTTAAAGACAACTTTATCATTTCCATTTCTTAACGATACCATAATTTATTTCGTATGCTTCATGTGCGACAGAAACGAACCATTGATGTAATTGCCCGAGCATTTGTCGATACAATTCGACCTCCTCGCTTGTATACGGAGGTTCATCGAATAGTTCATTGGAAACGACAAAAAGCGTCACCCTTTTGTCAAGTAACGTCAGCACTGCCTCCTTCAAGGCTTGCAGCTTTTTGTCTAAACAACCTGGCCGTTCCACACAAGGTGTACCCGACTCAAAGCCTTCATAAAATGCATTTGTCAGCCATGTCGTTACACAGTCCCAAAGTACCACATCTCCATCACTTAGCCCGTTGAAAGCCAGCTCTATCTGATAAGGTGCTTCTATTGTATGCCATGTTATATCTTGTGCTTGACGATCTAGCTGATGCCGCAAAATACGTTGTGCCATTTCACTATCCATCGCTACCCCTGAAGCAATATAAATGAGCCGTTTGGCCACCAATGACTCGTTTTGAAAATAACGAGTAGCAGCTTTTTCTGCAAAATGTGATTTGCCACTGCGTACACCACCAGTTATGAATAGAAGTGGCATTGGAATCGCCTCCTATATTAAATGCTTCGTATTGCCAATATCCTTTACCACCCATTGTCGATTAAGTCGTTCAATAATGGTCACACTTGTCCCCTCTATCATAGGCGCCGCCCAAAGCTGATTAATGCCACGCTCTAAAATCGCATTAATAATGCACTTAATGGTTACAGCATGAGATACAATTAGCACATTTTCATGTGGATACTTTTCCGCAATATTTTTAAGCGTGTACATCGCACGTTCCGTTACCGCGCCAAAACTTTCGGTATGGGTTGCGATAAATTGTGCAGGGTAATCCGTATATAATTCATAGTCAAAACGATATGTACCTATGATATCTTCTATCGTCTTTCCTTGCCAATTCCCTAAGAAAATCTCGCGTAAATTATCCTCATAGAAACAAGGGAGTTCTCTATCTGCTATTAACAAAGCTAATGTTTCTTTCGCACGACCACTTGAGCTACTATAAGCGGCAGCAAATTGAATCGCTTGAAGTTGCTGGGCTAGCTGTTCAGCATGCAAAATGCCTTTTTCTGATAAAGGAGAATCAAGCCACCCCTGTAGCCGACGTTCCTTATTCCATACTGTTTCACCGTGTCTAACTAGAAAAAAAGTCGTCACTTTTCTCACCCCTTATACATTTTAAACCACGCTTGCAAACAGTTTTGTAAATAGCTCATGGCCGTGATATCCTTGATGCCAATTCGGAACCATTCGCCATTTAAACCCATGAAATTTTTCGTATGGCGTAGTACGACACCTTGTGCTAAACAATAGGTAAAAAATGTATCTGCCTGTTGACCGTGGGGTAATGCAAAACATACATAATTGGTCACGCTATTTGTCACCTGACAACCATTTTTTCGTAAGAAGCGATGGAGCCACTCCCGCTGTGTTTGTGCATAAGCTATTGCCTGTTGACAGTACTGCTGTTCATCTAAACAACCTGCACCTATGACAAGCGCAAAAGCATTGAGATTCCAATGGGCAAGCATAGCCTTTAACTCTGTGACGATGGTATTACTAGCAACTAAATACCCTAGTCGCAGTCCTGGGATGGCGTACATTTTCGTCATCGAGCGAACGACAATGACATGTGAATGACTCGAGACATAGTCAATCAATGAGTAGTCTTCGCTTACCCAGTCAATAAACGCTTCGTCTAATACCAGTTCACAGTTCACTTGCGCCCCATATGTCATTAATTGCACAAGCTCCTCTTTCTTTGGTAACACGCCCGTTGGATTGTTGGGTGTACAAATATATAAGGCATCTGCATCAATCATTTCTCGTTGCAAACGTTCCATTGGCAATATGTACTGTATAATATCTTCCACCATAACTGGCACAATAATTGCACCTGCTGCTTGCAATGTTCGTTCGTATTCAGAAAATGTTGGATGAACGATAATTACACGTTTATTTGCATAGCGTCGTGCGAGGACACTAAATAACTCAGATGCTCCATTTCCTAGAAGCAATGAATGCTTGTCAACATGGTGGAACTTCGCCACCTTTGATAAAAAAGGCTCTCCGTCCGGATCAGGATAGCGTTGAATTAACGGATAAAATGTCCGCCAGCGTGCCTCCACAAACATAGGAGGTCCAGCAGCATTGACATTTTCACTAAAATCATATACCTCAGTAGGCATAGTAAGGCCCAATTGTTGATAGACAGTGTGCGGATTTGCTCCGTGACTAGGCAATTGCAAAAATCAACACCTCCATTGCTAACATGACAAGTGTAAAGAGCAACGTGGCAATACGCATATGCATAACCGATGTTGCGATATGTTCCTTCGTTAATGGTACTAACTTCTCACCCATTGTCGCTCGATACGAAGGTACACCTTGATAGGTATTTTTTCCACCAAGCTGAACACCAAGTTGAACGGCCGTTGCCGCTTCCAAATAGCCACTATTAGGACTTGGATGCTTTTTAGCATCCTGTGCCCAAAGTTTTAAACGCTTCCCAAGGGACATAGTCGTTTCATTTTTCGTGCCAAGTACCATCAGTAATCCTGTTAAACGACTTGGCACAAAATTTGCCACATCATCAAGTTTAGCCGCAAACATGCCAAAGTCTTGATACTTTTCGTTTTTATAGCCTATCATCGAGTCAAGCGTATTAATCGCCTTATAACCCCATAAACCGACAGCTCCAAATAAAAAGGCATAAAATAACGGCGCTGTTACCCCATCGCTCGTATTTTCAGACACCGTTTCTACGACTCCACGAACAATGCCATCTTCGTCTAGTTTTTCTGTATCACGTCCAACTATCCATGATAGCTTTACACGCGCCTCCGCAAAATCGCCTTTTACCAGTGGGTCATAGACGGCCATCGCGGCTTCTTTCAAGCTGCGTTGGGCAAGCCCAATGCCAATCAATATACCTTCTACAAGTATGCCGAAAACTAAACTAACGTGATAGCTAACTACTAGAATTGCTGAAACCACAAACATAGTAGTGCCCACAACCGCAAGTGCCATCACCATGCCACGAGTTTTGCGCATTGTCCCTTTATTCCATAATTGGGTTTGCGATTGTATAAGCTTCCCTATCCAGCGAACAGGATGTGGCATTTTCGGAGGATCGCCGATAGCTAAATCAAATACAAGCCCGATGATACAGGCAATTACCAGTACAATCATAGCTGATTCTCCTCTTTATCTTTTTTATATTTTTGAATGGCCTCTCGCATCGTTTCGTAGACACCATGTCCAATCACTTTACCAAGCATTGTAATTGGCCCTGCATATTGATGGTAGTCGCCTTCTTCTGTTGAAGCAATCAACAAACTATCCGTAGAAGTACCTGTTGCTTGCGTGCCTGTAGTAGGATCTGTAATATTTTCATCTATGAGTGCTTTAACCTTTGCTTCTGTAGTAGAAATCATTGCCTGAAACAATGCCTCGTCCGACAACTTACCGTTTATCAGCACCCAGGTATTAATCGTTCCAGCGTGATATTGCTCCTGACGATGAAAAGCACGCGTAATATCGACGGCATTGCCAAGCCCTGCAGTTATCATAATAACAAGGTGTATACCTTCATATGTAAACTCACGAATAGTCGCATAACGTGCATAGACAGCGGTCATCATAGCAACTGTATCTTCAGCAGGAAAACCTGCAGACTGTAAAAAGTGCTGTAACTCCTGATGTGGTTGTCGTTCATCGTAGGTATAGGGTACCGAGCGATTCACTACATGTTTATAATAGCCAAAACCAGGATTATGCATAGCTGAAGAAACAACCTTCATAGGTGATGCTGTCTGAATGGCAACATAATGATCGAATATTTGAATATCTTCTTTGTGTAACACTACCATCATCACGCCTCCATTAAATAGACCCTGACTTTTGTAGTGAACTTGCTTTTTTGTTGAGTTAGAAGCATTGTCACCCATTAGATCAAGGTAAATAAAAAAACAAATTCTTACAAAGAAGAATTTGTACTGTTCATGTTAAATTATGAGCACACTGCAAATTTGAGCCTTCTGAATTTTTTTATAGAACAGAGCAACACTTCGCAATACTCTAATAATTTATTTTCTTTGAAATTGTATCATAATTTCGTGTTTTACAACACTTCAATTTCAGAGATATTTTCTTTATTGTTTCTGTTTAAGATTTTTAAAGCGAACGATAGAACCTGCGATAATAAATACCCAACCGATGCCAATATAGACAAACTTTGAAGTTTTTGTTGATGACGGTAAAATATCCATAATCGTTAAGCATACAAATAATATCCCAATAACTGAAAGTAACATGCCTATTGATAGATTTTTCAAGATTAAGCCCTCCTAACTATGTACGCCCTCGATTTTACCTTATTCTAACTAAAAAGAAAACACTAATTCAAGCAGCAATCGCTTGAATTAGTGTACATCACTTACGCTTGCACATGGGCAAAGAATTCTCCATAGAGGGCTTGTAAAATTTGGTTTTCAAATTCTTGTAACACGCCGAATACTAGACTTACCTCAGAGGAACCTTGGTTAATCATTTCAATGTTAGCACCTGTTTTAGAAATCGCAGTTGCTGCACGAGCCGCAAGACCCGTGTTATTACGCATTCCTTCCCCTACAATCACAATCATAGAGAAACCATGACGCATTTGCACATCGTCTGCAGATAATTCGTTTTTCACACGAGCTAAAATACGCGCTTCATTTTCTACTGTTAGTTGATTTGAACGCATGATAACCGAAATATCATCTAATCCAGATGGTGTGTGTTCATATGAAATATTTTCATCTTCTAAAATCTGTAGAAGTTTACGACCAAAGCCTACTTCACGATTCATTAAATATTTAGAGACATATAAAGTTGAAAAGCCACTGTCTGCCGAGATACCTGTTACCGGACGACCAGTTGCAGGTCGATTCGGTACAATACGAGTACCTGGGGCTGATGGATTATTTGTATTTTTTATGTTAACGGGCACCCCAATCTTATAAACAGGCATTAACGCTTCATCGTGGAACACTGAAAAGCCTGCATAGGATAATTCGCGCATTTCGCGATACGTAATTTCTTTAATTTCGACAGGATCATTCACGACTTTCGGATTCGCGGAGAACACACAATCCACATCCGTAAAGTTTTCATAAAGCTCGGCTTCAACAGCAGCTGCTAAAATAGAGCCTGTAATATCAGAGCCACCGCGGTCAAAGGTACGCAGTATGCCCGCTTTAGTGTAACCGAAGAAACCTGGGAACACAATAATTTCTTTAGTGTCTTTTAGTGGTGCTAAATTTGAATATGCTTCGGGTAAAGCAAATGTACGTTCCGGTAAATCATTGACCACCAAGCCTTCTTTTGGACTAACATAACGTGCTGGCATATCGATTGAATTGAAATAAGCTGCAATTAGTTTTGCGTTATTGTCCTCTCCCGATGCTTTTAAGTTATCGATAAATAATTCTTCATTGGATTTATCGCCTTGTAGACGTTCACGCAAGTCTTCAGAAATTACATCACAAATCGCATAATCTAGCGCTAAACCATCTGCAATTGCCTGATAACGAGTCACGACTTTTTGTAATTTTTGTTCTATGTCATCATTATTTAATGCTGCATTCGATAAATCAATTAGTAAATCAGTTACTTTAATATCATCACTAGAGCGTTTCCCTGGAGCTGATACGGCTACGATTTTACGTGCCGGATTAGATTTAACAATGTTTGCCACTTTTTGAATTTGTTCAGCGCTTGCTACAGATGTTCCACCAAATTTACATACGATCATATCCATCAAATCCTAACTTTTTAAATTAATTGTATTCCTCCACAAAACAATTGAATGTACACAGTGTACAAATTATCATTCCCTACGTCAATACAATTTAAAAAATTCACGCAATTATCGATGGAAAATGGACAATTTTCGCACTGTTTGATTTATTATACGGATTTCGAAGCAAATAGTTAAGGTTTTTGCAAATTTTTTTCATCTAACTCACAAATTCGGGCGAAACTTCGCCTGAACTAGCTTTAATGAATAGGGCTAGCTACGCTAATTTCTATATGACCCCATAAAAAAACGAGCCTGCTGAGCCCGCTTTCTGCGCTAAATGGCTTAGCATCAACCATTTCATTCATTGTTACTGACATGTAGAAACCCCATGTTCTAGATTTCCTTCTATATAATATAGAAAACGCTTACTTTCATTCATTATAATATGCAAAAAAAGTCGGTGTGTTTGTACTATAGGATGAATCACACTTGTCATATCGTGCACAAACACAAACACAAACACAAACACAAACACAAACACAAACACAAACACAAACACAAACACAAACACAATGAATTATACAATAATGATGATTTTACTAAAAGCACAATTTTACGCGCTGATGAAAATGACTTGCGATTATTGCTTGAACCTGAGCGTTCCGACGGTTGACCTGAGCGCTTATTGCTTAAAGACGAGCGTTCCGGCGGTTGACCTGAGCAAAGCAGAGAAGCAACAATTTGAAGCGAGCCTCAATTGCTCGCTTGTTTTTTTACAATGTGTTTTATCAACTTTTCAACTGTTCTTTGTTCACTTTTTGCTAGTGTTCGGCTCTGTCTTTCTTCTATATAATAAAGCAAGCGCTTACTTCCGTTTTCGTTGACCGAAAAAATTGGTGTCGATGAATGGTTAGCAACATCAATCTTTGCTGCTCCATTGGCAAAATAAACAGTTCCTTGTATCCAAAAATCTACGCCATGTTGGTACAAATAACGATGCAAGCGATATGTATGTGTGGCCACTTGCTTCACAGGATTATAAATAGTTTTCTTGTATCCGTCATGCTTAATTTGCAGTAGTTGTTGCTCATTCGTGTGACCCGTAATTACACCAGCATGATTCTTCACCTCTACCACAAAAATACCAGTCGGGCCAACTACAATTGTGTCTAACTGACTTGTCCGTCCATCAACTACAATCTGTATATCAGGAAAAATCGAATACGTTGCGGGGAGATTTCTTAGCACTTCAAGCGCCCTATCTTCTCCTTCGAGGCCAGCTGTCACCTTCCCAAGCTGCTTGCTTAAAGAGCATTGACTTATGATATATAGCCCTACAATTGCCACCGCAACAAGTATCAGTACTAACAGTTGATACTGCCAAACTATAAGAATAGTAACACATAGACCAACTGTACTTAACAGTCGGTATAAAACTTTTCTTTGCTTTAAATGTTGTAAATCTCTTTCTAGTTGTCGTTCATGATGATAAATTTTAGCCATTTTAGCCCTTTCCATTCGGCACTGTCTTAGCAAAGACAAATGTTAACTTGCCATTTTCTAATTTTAGTTTGGCCTTGCCCTTCTTCCCACTTTCCATGTAAAGCGAATATTGCGTTTATCCTTATCTATCTTGCAGCCATTTTTTCGTATCTGTCGACGGGATGTTGCCTATCATTTTAGACTTTGCAAAAAAAATTCCAATGCCTTATGTAGGCAACTAAAGCCTTTAAAACCTTCTACAACATCCTGACCACATTCCACACTACGACCAACCTTGATAATTTCCTTATCTCTACTACTATCATCTCTTCAAGCTGGTGGTCGTGTCATTAATGACACGACCATGTCTTGATAAAACGAAGCACAAGATATTGTGTCATCACAATATCCTTTAGTTTCTTACTCCACATAGCCGTTAACAGACGACACCACAAAGGGCTTTTTCTCTCGAACCAGCATGTGCATTTTTTCTTTTCTGCTTTTATTTATTATTGAAATCAAATTCAATGTTGCCATCAACTAAACGCAAGGCTGCACTGAATTGTTTCCCACTCTTAGCTTTAAATCCTTTAATGTCTGTCGTTTTACCGCTACTACATAGGTCTTTAATATTCTTTTCCGTTAGTTTCTTCCCTAATAACATTTCAGGGAATGTTTGTTTACAACCATTTTTATAATTTGAACAACCGTAAAACCTTTTACGCAAAGCTATTTTTCCTACTTTACATGTCGGACATGTCACAATATCTTTCACAACGGCAGGTTTAAACTGCTCAGCTTCAATTGTGAGAGACTCTAACTGTTTAGGTACCTCCGCTATTAATTGATTTACAAACTTGCCTATGCTTTCAATAAAATATTTTGCAGAGCCTTCTCCACGACCAATTTTATTTAAGTATATTTCCCATTTTGCAGTCATAGATGGACTTGAAAGTAATGTCCCTTCAATCGCTCGACATAAAAGCTCTCCTTTAGGCATAATGCTCACTATGTTTTTGCGTACTTCAATAAATCCATGCTTTTTAATTGTCTCTATAATGCCGCTTCGAGTTGCTTCTGTACCAATACCTTCAATCGATTTTAATACCTCGATTTCTTCTTCATCCTCAACTGATTTACCACATGTTTTCATCATCGTAATGAGTTGCCCTTCTGTATAAGGCTTAGGAGGCGTTGTCGTACCTTCTAGAATAGAAACCTTACTTTTACCATCTCATCTTGGAAAACGACAGGTAACGATTCCTCACGCTCCTGCAACTCTTTTGCACTTGAAAACAATTCTCTCCAACCTTTTACTAGTTCTGTTTTCCTTACCGTTTTAAACTCTAAATTTTTGACAGTCGTTATGATCGTTTTTTCATCGTATTCATAATCTTGGTGAAACATGGCGAGTGTCGTATTGATTATTTCGAAATAAATATTTCGTTCATCAGCATTCATTGCTTGTAACGCTTTTTCTGTCGGCATTTTTTTCGTTGGAATTATAGCATAGTGCTCCCCAACGTTGGCACTGTCGACGTAGCGTTTGTTATTCCGTCGATTTATCGCATTAAATGACTTTCCCACGAGCTGCTGATATTTTGCCAATGATTCATTTAAATAGGCAAACTCATTATGTGTAATGAGCTGTGAATCGGTACGTTATCTATATAAAAATGGACTTAATTATTTTGGACTTAATTACAATGTATAGTAGCCTAGATTATTAGTTATCAAAATTAGATTCCTAATAATAGATGGACTTAATTATTTGTATAACCATTATACAGAAATTTAATTTATAATTATTATACAAGAAGTCGTAATTATTATTAATAGGAGAAGGATATATGAAAATAGTAATTGCAGAAAAACCAGACCAAGCTGCAAAATTAGCTGCCCCCTTTTCTTTTACAAAAAAATCTGGCTATTATGAAGTTAAGCCAAACACATACTTTCCAGGTGGAGCATTTATCACATGGGCGGTAGGACATCTATGCGAATTGAAAGCACCTGAGGAATATAATCCAACATGGAAGAAATGGACTTTAGAAACATTACCAATTATACCGGAACGATTCGAATATAAAGTGACAAAATCAAAATATAAACAATTCAATGTAATCAAAGGTTTAGTAAAAAGACCTGATATTCGAGAAATCATTATTGGTGGGGATGCGGGGCGTGAAGGCGAATTAATTATACGTACCATTTTAAAAGTATGCGGAGTTAATAAACCGATGAAACGTTTATGGATATCTTCTTTAACTGAAAACGCTGTAAAAAACGGGTTTTCAAATTTATTACCAGAAGAGAAAACAAGAGATATTTATTTTGAAGCATTAAGCCGTTCATGTGCCGATTGGTTAATTGGAATAAATACATCAAGATTATATACTGTACTACTCAAAAAAAATGGTGTTAAGGATGTTTTTTCAATAGGAAGAGTACAAACACCCACACTCGCACTAATCGTTAAAAGAGAATATGAGATAGCTAATTTTAAGCCTGAGCTTTTTTGGGAAGTTGAAGCAGAGTTTAATTTTGAAGGGAAAATGTTAAAAGCAAAATGGCATAAGGATAACAATTCAAGGCTTCAAGAAGAACGACAAGCTATTGCTATTGCAAATTTCTGTATCAATAAAAATGTAGAAATTACTAGTATTAAAAGAGAAACAAAAGAATACGCTCCTCCATTGTTATTCAACTTATCTACATTACAAGCAACAGCAAACAAGGCTTATAAATTATCTCCACAAAATACGCTGGATATTTTGCAAAAACTTTATTTAAAGGGTGTAGTTTCCTATCCAAGATCTGATTCTCAATTTTTAACGAATGAAGAAGCAAAAACACTGCCTATTATATTAGAAGGTTTGAGTAAAATTAATAAATATAAAAGCCTTCTTCCAGCGCCAACAAAATCAATTTCAAATAATAAAAGATTCGTTAATGAAAAAAAAGTGACAGATCACCATGCAATAATTATTACAGAACAGTTACCTGATTTTTCAAAGCTTCGTCCAGAAGAAGAAAAAATTTATGATTTAGTCGTCCGACAAGTTATTGCAGCTCATTACAATAATGCAATTTTTTCTTACACCACAATCCATTCACTGGTAGATAAACGGGCAGAGTTCATTTCAAAGGGCAAAGTGCAAATTGAAGAAGGTTGGCGTAAAGTAATTTATCAGTCTAAAGACAACTCAACTACAGACGAAGATGAATTGCTTCCCCTACTTTCAGAAAATGAACTTGGTATAGTTGCTAAAACTAAAGTAAAAAAAGGCGAAACTCAACCACCAAATAGGTACTCTGAAGGAAATTTAATTACAGTAATGAAAACAGCTGGTAAACATTTAGAAGATGTTGAATTAGAAAAGGTTTTATCTAAAACTGAAGGTTTAGGTACTGAAGCCACTCGCGCAGGAATTATTGGTACACTTAAAGATCGTAACTATATCGAAGTTAAGAAAAACCAAGTCTTTGCAACGACTAAAGGCTTACTATTAATTGAAGCACTAGGTGAAAGCATCTTAACATCTCCTTCAATGACTGCAAAATGGGAGCAACGACTATCTGAAATCGGTGAAGGCAATGCTTCACCTAAAGTATTTATAGAACAAGTAAAAAAGCTTGCATACAAATTGATAACAGATGCTAATGAGCGTGAAAAAGAATGGGCATTTAATCAGAGCCAGGTTGACAAAATTACCGCAAATAATCCTTATAATAAAAAATACAAAAAAGAAAAAACCGTTATTGGAAAATGCATACTTTGCGATGGATCTATTATAGATCATGGTACTTTTTACGGTTGCTCCAATTATAAAACTGCTAACTGTAAGTTCTCAGTTTCAAAGAAAATTCTAAGTAAAACCATTATACAAGCAAATATGAAAAAACTCTTGATTGCTGGTGAAACAGACTTGATAAAAGGTTTTAAAAAAGGCGAGAAAACTTTTAATGCTCACCTTATATGGGATGAAAAAGAGCGTAAAATTAATTTTAAATTCCCGCAATAATCATTAACATTCAAAGTAATGTTTCCATTTAAGTTCACTTCTTATAATATTAAATTTTCCCTACATTGGATGGTTATCCAACTAAAGCATTTGCATAAAGAAAAACGGATTTGGAAGATAAACAGTTCCAAATCCGTTTCATTGTTTATAAAAGGTTCTTTTGATGGCGATCGGTATACCGAAAGCTCTTTATTACATACGTAAGTACTAATAATATCTGTGCATGTATTGGACGCAATGAATAATCCATATTTCCACTCATTTTCGACCCTAAAAATATACCGGTTATTCCAAAAATAGCTGCAAAACGAATTAATCGGATTGATCATTTCTTTTCCATAATGTTAGCTCCTTCTAATTGGTAATTTAATTTCAAATGTACTTCCTTTCCCGATTTTACTTGTTACATTTACTTGTCCACCATGTAACTCCACAACTTTCTTGACAATAAAAAGCTGTGTAGACAATATTCAAAGGAAAATCCAAGAAATGTTGGTTTAACAGCATTTCTTGGATTTCGGTTTCATTCCAAACTTTCATTTGGGAACGTTATTAACGTTTACTAGTGTATAAAAATAATTAATCTTGAGATAGGTGTAACCAATTGAGTTAACCAAAGGGTCTTTTTAACATATGTCTTCGTTGAAGAAGTATCAGTTAAATGAAATGATTTAACTACTTTTTAACATTTATCACTTTGTATCCAACAAATAAGATTAAAAACCAAACTGGTGCGACATATAGGGCAACACGCATATCTGGAATAAACGCCATTAACACAATAACCATTAATAAGAATGCAATGGCAATGTACGTAGAAAGTGGATAAAGCGGAATTTTGAATTTCAGTTCGGCTACTTCCTCTTTCGTTTTTGACTTTCTAAATTTCAATTGTGCTAATAAAATAATCATCCAGCTTGTAATGACTGCAACAGTCGCAACAGCAGAAATATAGATGAACACTTTTTCAGGTACTACATAATTTAAGACAACCGCAATTAATAACACCGCTGAAGAAAATAAAATCCCTCTACGCGGACTACCGTTTTTACTTACTGTTTTAAAATATTTTGGAGCATTTTTTTGTACCGATAAGTTGTGTAGCATACGTCCTGAACCGTATAAACCACTATTAAACGCAGACATAGCTGCTGTAATTACAACAAAGTTAATAATGTGAGCCGCAGCAGGGATGCCGACGTAATCGAAAATTTGAACGAACGGGCTACCTTCTGAACCAACTTCGTTCCAAGGATAAATAACCATCATAACGCCTAATGCACCAATGTAGAAAATTAAAATACGCCAAACGATGTTGTTAATAGCTGAAGGAATTGACTTGCTAGGATTTTTTGCTTCTCCTGCAGAAATACCAACTAATTCAACCCCACCGAATGAGAACATAACTAATACTAGTGACATTAAAATACCATGGAAACCGTTTGGCATGAAGCCACCGTGTGCCCATAAATTATCTAAGCCAATTGCTTCACCGTGGTTGCCAACACCGAAGAAAATAATGGCTAATCCTAGAACGATCATACCGATAATCGCAACAACTTTAATCATCGCAAACCAGAATTCGAATTCTCCGTAAGCTTTTACATTTGCTAAGTTTACAAGCATCATAATAACAAGTACTACAAGAGCAGTTACCCATTGTGGAATATCAGGGAACCAGTAGTTAATATATACACCGACTACTGTTAATTCTGCCATGC
Organism: Lysinibacillus parviboronicapiens; assembly: GCF_003049605.2. Lineage (NCBI taxonomy): Bacteria > Bacillati > Bacillota > Bacilli > Caryophanales > Bacillaceae > Lysinibacillus > Lysinibacillus parviboronicapiens. The sequence continues at coordinate 2,241,330 of NZ_CP073713.1, read as the reverse complement.
CAACGACAATCCACATGAACCAATACGTCCAACCAGATAAGAACCCAGCAAAGCGTCCTAAATATTTATTCGCGTACGTACTGAACGAGCCTGATACAGGTTCCTCTACTGCCATTTCGCCTAATGCACGCATAATTGTGAAAATAACTAATCCGCCAATTAAATAAGCTAGTAAAATAGATGGCCCAGCCATTTGAATTGTTGAACTAGAGCCATAAAATAAACCGACTCCAATGGATCCGCCAAGTGCAATTAGCTGCATGTGACGAGTACTTAATCCGCGCTTTAGCTGTGAATCTTGATGATTGTCTTTCATAATGTCTTACTCCTAATACGTTTAGATTTTCAAATACTTTGCTCAAAAAAGGAATAAAAAAAAACGCCCTTTTGGATTAACCAAAAGGACGATTCAACTCGTGTTACCACCTTTAATTTATAAGCAATTCACATTACTTACCTTAAGAAGTACGGTCATTTGACGATACTCTCGCACATGATTACGGGTGCTTACCGGCGTAGCCTACTTAGAATGATCTTTTCGGTACACGGCTCCAAGATGAATTCTCAATCGTTTTACATGCACCTCTCATCAACCGGTAACTTTCTGTTCGTAAAAATAATTGATACTATTTCTTTTCATAGCCTTTGTTCTATACAAATATTTTTGAATTATTTTTCATTTTACAGAAAAAAATTATTTTGTCAATATAATTTTCAAAATTTCTTCATAACCCACTTAATTTATATATGACAATTTACTATATAGATACAACTCACCACTTAAATATAAAAGCCAAAGGAAATATTTCAACAAATGTTAGTAAAGTTCTTGTTAAGAATGTTATACAACAATCTGGCCCGTTTGTTGTATAACTCAATACAGGTCCTTTAATTCAATAAGAAAAAAAGAGCTGCATATGCAACTCAATGATCTTCAAGTTTGGTCTTGCACAATTTCATCTGTCTGACCCCCTCCAATCACTCCTTTTACTGCCCTCCTAATTTTCTATAAGCAACTACACCACCGACTGTATCTACAACTGCTGCCTTTATAGGATTAATTGAAAAAATTAATGAATTACTGTAAGTCGTTTTTCGTTCGAAAGTTCTACTTTTTTATTCAATTACTAGGAATATAGATTTAATCTATATTTCATAAATTGATACTAATTATCAATATTTCAGAATATTTAAATATTACGATTCTCGAATTAGTTTCATTGTGATAAATTGGAAATATCACACTAGACTGAAAAAGTGTGACAATTAAAGAAAGAGGAGGAAATGAGATTTGAAAAATTTTAAGTTTATGAAGTTCTTAAGTAGTATTTTAGTTTTCGTTATGGTGCTTTCTCTATTGGTTCCATTGTCGAGTGCTAGTGCTGAAGAATCGAAACCATTCAAGCAGGATAGTCAGAGCAAAAGTATAATTCAACTAAAGGCGGATATTGCTGAACAGCTAAGTTTGTCTAAAGATGGTCCAACTCTCCACGAAAGCTTACAAAATGTATCAGGCAATCAAGAGAATGGCAACGGCAACGGTAATGGCAACGGTAATGGCAACGGTAATGGCAATGGTAACGGCAATGGTAACGATAATGGCAACGGTAACGGTAACGGTAACGGTAACGGTAACGGTAACGGTAACGGTAACGGTAATGGTAATGGTAATGGCAATGGTAATGGTAACGGCAACGGCAACGGCAACGGTAATGGTAACGGCAATGGCAATGGCAATGGCAATGGCAATGGCAACGGCAATGGCAACGGCAATGGCAACGGCAATGGCAATGGTAATGGCAACGGTAATGGCAACGGTAATGGCAACGGTAATGGCAACGGCAACGATAATGGCAACGATAATGGCAATGGCAACGGTAATGGCAACGGTAACGGCAATGGCAATGGCAATGGCAATGGCAATGGCAATGGCAATGGCAATGGTAATGGTAATGGTAACGGCAACGGCAACGGCAACGGCAACGGCAACGGTAATGGTAATGGTAATGGTAATGGCAATGGCAATGGTAACGGTAACGGTAACGGTAACGGTAATGGCAATGGTAATGGCAATGGCAACGATAATGGTAACGGTAACGGTAATGGCAACGGCAACGATAATGGCAACGGTAATGGCAATGGCAATGGCAACGGTAATGGCAACGGTAACGGTAATGGCAATGGCAATGGCAATGGTAATGGTAATGGTAATGGCAATGGTAACGGTAATGGTAACGGCAATGGTAATGGCAATGGCAATGGCAATGGCAATGGCAATGGTAACGGTAATGGTAATGGTAATGGCAATGGTAATGGCAATGGTAATGGTAATGGTAATGGTAACGGTAATGGTAATGGTAATGGCAACGGTAACGGTAACGGTAATGGCAACGGGCAATGGCAATGGCAATGGCAATGAAATAATAATGAAGTTACCGAGGATGATTTATAATTAATTTCAGTTCAAGCAAAAAGAGAAATTGCGCTGTGCAATTTCTCTTTTTGCTATTTATTATAAAGCAATCCCTTTAAAAAGATTATCTCCTACTTAACTAACTGTGAAATATACTTACTGATTTTCTAGCCATATTTGATACAAATCAGTTCCTCTCTATCTCTCCCAAATCGACGTCATTTGGTGTAATGTCACATGAATTATAAAATCCTAGAATACCTTCTGTTATTAATAATTCAAATTCTTTATTCAAGATTTTTCAAACTCCTCTCAGGTTCCTAATAATTATACAATTAATTATATCAACTATCTTCTATCATTCCAGTAATAACAAATTTATACATATTTTAAACTCCGTAGTTTCAATAATACCCCTACCGTTTATAACTTAATTCTTCAAAATAAAAACACGCAGTATCTCTAGATACCACGTGCTTCTAATAACCAAATTTAACTACGGTTAATCATACTAAACAAATTTCTATCACCTCTAGGTTATACACAATCTTTTGACTTTTATCATAATAAAAGTCAAACAAACCTATACCTCTTAAACCTTTGTATATCATATATTATTAAAGATTCCAGAACTACATTTATTATTGTTTGTCCATCCCTATCCATATAACAATATAGCAATTTTCCCCATTAATCATCACATCTTCTTTAAAATATTTTAGTAGCTTTTTATATAAAAACATAAAACTCAACTAATCAAATTAGTTGAGTTTATCGTGAAATACCTTACTACTATTTTACTTTAAACATTTTAAAATATCACTTACTAAAATCTCTGTACCAGAAATACCCTTCAAATATGGTAAATCTTCAGTCGCAAGTCCATCGATTTCATCTAGCTTCATTAAAATTAGAGCGATATTGACGGAATCAGGTTGTTGAGATTTAACTAAGTAATTATTTTTTATTATCTTGTTAGCAGTAATCGCTAATGCCTGTAAACATATAAATTGAGTGCTGTTGGTTAAGCCAAAAGCCCTTTCTACCATTCATTGAGCCTTCTACTAGTTAAGTTTTAATTTAGATTGAATCAAACGATTCTCATAGATGTTTTAAACAACCGTTCATTATATTTGCACCCACTGCAGAGCCTGTTTAACATCCTGAACATCTTTTGTTAATACGCTCTTCACATTCGATCCAAACCATTCCAATGACGCATCTACCTCCATGATTGAACATACTTCTGCAAGGAATTCATTATAATCAATTGCACCTTCAAACAATGGAACCATCCCCTCTCTAGACCCTGATGCAGCATAAACATTGTTTGGAGAAAAAACACCAAGTTGTGCACGTGAGGCAATATTTTTAAAGTGAAAATGTGAGATATAAGGACGAAGTTGCTTCATGGCCACAAGAGGATTTATCCCTGATTCCCATATATGCAAAACGTCAAAGTTCACTCGTAGGCTTGCGTGATTCGTTTCTTCGAGTAACTGCATCGTTGAAGGTAGATTATCTGTCAATGTGTTCGGATGAGTTTCAACAAGCAAATATTGTCCTTTTGACGCAAGATAATCACAGAGCATTCTAAGCCTAGAAATAAGTTCTTCCCTTTCTTTCTTACTCGTGTCTGCACTGCCCTGTTTTCCTACAAATGTACGAATCTTATTCGTTCCCCAGCGCTTTGCCAGTGAAGATAACTGCTCTGTTTCAGCCATCATCTCAGAAATTGGTGCTTCTAAAGGCAAATAATCACTAAGCATGCTCGTTTCCAAACCGTAGGTGCTCAGCCAATCTGCTCCATAATGAAGGTCCCCTGCCAAGTTCTTTGCATGAACACCCCAGAGCTCGATTCCTTGAAAACCTTGCGTTTTTGCAAAGTGAACTAATTGATCAATCGAGTGGAGATGGTGGCGGAACGAGATCGTACAGATAGATAATTTCATAATAAAACCTCTTTCGTGTGCTGTAATGTTAACCATGCTTGAAAACACTCTTGTAATCCTTGCTTAATCTTGAACTCAAGGAGATTTTGTTCTTCTAACTTCACATAAATTTCTTCAACTAATAACAAATCTTGTGTCATCGCAAGCTTCATCGCTCGATACTGAATCGTTGTATAACCATTCACTAGACGCTCAATTTCATGACACCATGTGTCAAATCCTTCCTCATCGCGGCCAAGAGCTTCCCAAAAAAATGCAAAGGCATGTTCATAGGCATACTTTCGAATCGCTATAACCGGCAATTGTTTTAAGGCTGTCGGAAGTTTTGACATACGTTCTTGTTCTTGTCCTTCCATATACTCTTTCATAATTTCGATAATGGCATCTGTCAACGGATTACAATGAAGCTTTATACATGTATTAAAATAGGCTTCAACCGTCTCTGTAGTTGGCGCAATAATCGTCTCAGCATCAAAGTAATAGCCACCTCCGACAGTTGGCTCTTGGATGGCAACTAAAATCCTCTCCTTCGGCAAAAGCCCTTCCCAGCGAAAATCAGGGTCATACATAAACCACTCTGCTTCATTTTCTGTCGATTCAAGCATCACATAATGAGGGAATGGACGTTGATGAAATTTATTCTCTCGCTCTGGAAGCATCGATAAATCCAGCATCACCATCACATGTTGATGTGGAGATTTATTTGCTAATAACCTTTGCAGCTTGTTTATATTATGTTGTTTTGATTGTTCTGCATCATACCATTTGTAAAGCTTGATTCCATAGAGCATTTCATACCATGTTTGAAAGAAATGGTGATCAATTCGATCTGAATGGTATGATAGCACGCCATTATCGAGCACATCAAAATCTGCGTCCCATACCCCAAAATAGTACGGCCTATGATCGACGCCTTTCGTTTTCTTAATAACTTCACAAACACAGCTTACAAAACAATGAACTTTTATCATTTTTCCCCTCCGATTATCCTACTCTTTGCTGTTTTTCTAAAAAGCTTGCTAGTGTTCCTACTGTTTTGAAATCTTTCGGAACGAGAACCTCATCGGGAATGGCAATGCCAAGATCCAACTCTATATGAAGAATCAGTTGAAGGACCATAATTGAATCCATATACAAATCCTCATTTAATCGGGCATCTTCATTAAAAGAAGACAGTGTCTGCAACTCTAATGAATTTTCCATAATATCATAGATGCTCTTCATCAATTGTTGTCGCGTCATACTGGTATGCCTCCAAGTTTCTTTCTACTTACTTTTCCATTAGGCAGCTTTTCAATTTCATGAACAAACACAAACTCCATCGGAACTTGATATGGCGCGAGAAATTTCCGGCACCATTCTCTAAGTTCCATAAGATCGATCGGTTCACTAGACACATATTGTGCGCATACTCGCTCTCCTGATAAATTGTCTTGTTTCTTATATACAACTGCTTCAACTATTCTTGGGTCATCCATTAAAACGTTTTCAACTTCTTGCGGATACACATTCAAACCTGCTACATTAATCGTGTCATCCATTCTGGCAAGAAAAGAAAGAACATTATCTTCTATATAGCCAAGATCTTTTGTATAAATCGTTTGTGTAGACATTTCAATGATAATTTCGCTCGGTGTTTGTTTATCACCAGCTGTTACCTTGACATGAGGAAGGGGGTAGCCCATTTCTTTTGGATCTTCTACATTAGGATGAATCGCAACACACCCGGATTCAGAGCATCCATACTGCTGTAACACTTGGCGAGATTTCTCTCTTAATGATGTTAACCAGCTATGCGGCATCATAGTTCCTGACGTCATCACACGATCAAATTGTTGATCAATAGGCAATAATTGACTTAGTATATAAAGTAACGCTGGCGCCGCATAAAGTATGTGCTTCGGGTATTCTTTTAGCTTTTTCAAAATATATTTAGGATTACTATTCGTAATAATCACCGGCTTTGCTCCCCTTCTTATGCAGGCCAAGACGCCACAAATGAATCCATAAGAATGAGTAACCGGACAAGCGACAACAGAATTTGTCAAGGAATCGACAGGTAACGTCTTCACATAGCTGTCAAGCTCTTCTTCTACTGAACTCCACGTTCGTTCAATACATTTCGGAGCTCCTGTTGTACCTGAGCTCATTTGAACTAATACGCCTTCTTGGTTATTGGGATGATTTGATAGTTCAATGCAAGAATCGATCGATTGGAACAGCAACAGATGGCTACCTGCTGAAGAAGCAAGCCGCATAGTTCCCTCTTGTGGCGTCGCCGGATGGATGGGGACGACTGATCCACCTTTTTGGCGAATATATAAACAAAGAGCTATATATTGAAAAATATCATCCGTACAAATAGCTAGTCTGCGATTGTTACACTCTCTTAGATGAGATAAGCTTTCATATAGTTCATATTGCTTCTCGATATCTTCTACTGTGTAAAATTGATCATTGACATAAAACATCATCATTTCCCCTTTTTATCCGCTTGCGCCAACGTATTGCTGACGATATGCCGAAAATTACCTTCTTCTTGATTTTGAAGTTTCTTTGTAAGCAAAGATTCAACATAAATATGTGTGCGAGTATGCTGAAGCTGTTCATTTCTTGAGCATAATGATGGAAAACGTTCAAAGTGTTTCTGTATTCCGTCCCTAACTTGACACCAAAAACGTGTTTCTGTATATCCATACTGCTCTTCTAGCAAATAAGACAGTTCACTCAAATGAAACACGAATAATGTATCCATAACTAACTCTCGTAGAGCTTCTATAGAAGACATCCAATAATATTGATCGACAGGCGCATCTTTAAAACGTTCGTGTATCGTTGCAAAGTCTGGAACGAGGCTTCTGTCTGCCAAAAATTCCTCAATATATTCGATACTGTCATGGAAATCCCTCAGCACAACCCGCGTCGGCCACCCATTTTGATGTAATAAAATCATATTTTGCGCATGTGCCTCTACAGCAATGCCGTGAGCGACAAGCAGGTGCCACACAGGAATAACACTCACATCGATCAAGCGCTTTACCCACTCCTCCGTTCCATATCGGACAAGCCAATCATCGATAAACGGACGCCCATCTTTCTCCATCATCATTAGCACCGTAAACGGTACTGCTTCCTCTTCATCTTTCATATACAAGCGCACACTTTCTCGCCATATGGACCCAAGCTGACCTTCTAGTTTTGTGCTATGTTTTTTTGCATTCGGTTCAAAAATAATCCCTGCATATTCTTGCAGTACAATAAGTGACGCTTCCTTTTGTAAATAGGCGTCTAATTGAATCACCTGTTTAAGCCATGCTGAAATATGAGGAGCGGCACAAACAGCATGACCATGTAACTTTCGTAATGAAGAGCTATTCACCATATTCATCGAGCATTTTAATTGCGCCTTTTTAGGATTTGAAAAATTCCATAATGTTCGCACCGATTGGGTTGCCCGATAGTATTCTCCTTCCACATCTAGAGCAATCAAATCTTTTTGCTCCATTAATCCCGCTAGTTCATGTTTCATGTTATGCCACTGCCAAGGATGAACCGGCAAAAACGTATATTCTTCATAGGATCCATCGAATACTGCAAGCTTTGCAAGAAGCTCTCCCCACAGCAAATGCCCTAATTCCCTTTTCCAAAAGTTCTCTTCCTCTTCAAGAACAGTGATTCGTACGTAGCTTCTTCTCACTGCAATCCATTGAAGGGTAAATGATTGTTTTGCCTCAGGGCCATAGTCTTTATGGTCGTCGATGGTAAAACCGGTTCTTGATTTAAAACAAGGGTGATATGGATGTCCTTCAATGATTTCTGATTCTAATTCTTCATAGCTCGAATTTCTTCTTGACATTGGCATTTGGAGATGACGTTCATTCCATTGACAAAGCTTACTCGTTAAATAGAGCTCTTTCAGTAATCGAGCTTTGTCTCCACATGTTGAAAGTAATTCATCTACTAGATCCTCAAGCGTTGCCTCTCGTAACGTTTCATCTTTTCCTACTAGAAAAATGCTCTCTCCATTTATTCGGATGCGATCAAATGCCATTCTTTTTCCTTCACAACGATAGGTGCACTTCTTTCCAGCAAGAGTAAAGATTGAAGTCCCTTTATTCAGACGAGTTTCTTCATATTTAATTAGTCCTTCAAAAATCATTGCTTCTACAAGTTGCCGCCTTACACGTAGCTCTCCTTGTTTAGAAGCTAAAGGATGCAGCTGCTGCATACTCTGCCTCCTCATACTGAAGAGCAAACGGATTGGGAATTTTCGTATACACCGCTTGTTCAAATTCAGCTTCTAGTTCATCTACATCATGAAACCTTGTTAATAAATTTGCTTTGTATGCAAGCTGATCTTGTTTTAGAATATTACAAACAAATGCCTTCCCGAGACCTGTAAATTCTTTTTCTAATACGTGCAGTTGATCAATCGACCACTTCAAAAGAATTTTTTCATCAATTAGCTGATCTGCTCCAAATCGGGCAATAATGGGAAACAATTGATTCAAAAACAAATAATATGTAAATCTATCATGAATCAGACCATCTTCGTAAAATAGCTCTTCTGTTTCGTGTAAAGAAGGCTCTATTGAAAGAAGTTCATCTTTATTTGTTTTTGATAAGTAATAGCCTTGGTTATCACGATAATAATAAGTGGTTGGATAACCTGAAGAAATGTTTAACACACTATTTTGCTGATGTGCTTCGAGAGCTATCCCATACTCATCGTATAACCTTAATAGTGGGTCAATCGCACATTGCCAATAGACTTTAAACCAATCTAAACTTACGCTTTCTAATGAGCGACATTCTGATTGAGAGATTTTCGTGATAAGCTGACACAGTCTCGATTTTTCATTTGGCAGAGGCTCTTGAACAAGAGCGGCGATCATGCAGATTCCTTCATTATGTTCTTTAGGAAAGACGTTTGAGCGAAAAATAACCTCGAAGCCTGATTCCGTCAGATTTGGAAACTCTACGGTGATATAGGCTGGGTCATCAATCATCTGAAAAGATGAATGATTCTGTAAGAAATCAATCTTATTCATTAACCGAGCCATAACAATTCCAGCTTTTAGTTCATGAGTTCGATTTACCCTCAAAGAATTTGTTATTTTGACAGGAATTGAAAACTTATACATCATTTCTTCATTTGAGCTATATACCGTTCTTATCGAAGAGGTTGCTGTATAAAATGCCCCAAGCGCACCTTCGTATTTTATCAATCCTTCAGCAAGCGCTTTTTTAACATACTGTTGCTGTAAAAGCCACTGTGCTTGAAGCGGATGCATCGGAATGAGGCAATCCCTCTCTGACATAACAAAATCACATTGTGATTTTGTTAGAGACTGAGAGATGAGTTCACTCGCACTTTTTTCTAATACAGAAGACTCTTTGACAATTTTACGGTCGACACGAAAATAGTGAAGCTGGAAAGAACCTTGTAGCTCTGGAGCAAAACTCGTTTGTAGCCAATTTGCCATCCCTTGTCTGCTTTTAGGTGTCGGATGAAGCCAATGTCCAAATAACAGAGACTGCTCAGCTTCAATAAATGTAGCGTTAGCTCCATCTTGTTTCTTATTTTTCAAGCTCTTTTCAATATAATTTGCCATCGTTTGATAGCTCTCCATTATGCGAAGTATGAGTTCATCAAAATGGGAAGAAAGCCCAGGACATCCATCCACCTTAGCCATTAAATGTAGTTCTTGAATGAGCGTGATGAGTATCGTTAGTTTATCTTCGGGAAGCCATTGTTTTTGATTTGTACAATACTTCAACGAGACACCAAATAAATGTCTGCCAACAAGAGATTTGTACCCCACACCAAATGCAAAACGAGTGTTTTGTATTGGCAACTCAAGCTCTAACATATGTGCCTCTGTAATCAGGATAGAGAGACGCTGTTCTTTTACCCACTCCTCCTTTTTGACCCAATGTCCGCTACTCACTTCTCGTATATAACAATTCATAAACGCCTGAAACGTTGCATTTTCTGCAATCTGTTTAGCAATCTGTTGCATGTAATTAACCATCCTTTCACAGAGCCTTTTCCCTAGTAAATGATAATGATTATCATTAGATGTTAAAAAAATTAGTCTTCCTCATTAGAAAGACTGATAAAAAAAAATGGAACAAATGTGTTGCTAACAAATGATACACGTAGGTTAATAGCTATGCACCTTTGTTGATAATGATTATCAATATCAACCATAATTACATATTACAGGAAAGACACAAACGGCTCAACTGGTCTAAAGGCCTATATAACGATACAAGTCTCTTAAAAGGAATTCCGAACAGAATAAAAGCCCAACATAGAAAATATTATATTAAGCTAGCAAAAATTAGTATAAAGGTGATAATATGTTGTTATAAAGGGGGATGAAAGCATGGGGAAACTAAGCAAACGTAATATTCTATGGATTATACCGATTGGCATTTTAGGGGTGTTTTGGTATTTTTACGGTCCACAAAAGGATATTACGGATAATGAATATATTACATATGTTAAAAACTATTCGATAGAAAATAGTAACGAAACATTCGACACAGCATTTTCCTCAACATGTAAAAATCCATATTGGGTCTATTTCGAAACCCAAAAGGGACAAGATGTTGTGGAATTCGAGGGAGATTGTCCAATCAATAATAAAGAAGCTAAAGTAAATGTCCAATTTTTAGTGGATCGTGATAGAACAAATGTGAAGTATGGTGCCATGCTTGTGGATAGTAAAATGCAAGAGGAAGCTGATCGAGATAAGTTTCTTCTAGCATTAGCTAACGACTAAATATTGGTCTTCAGCAATCGGTTGAACAAAAAAACCATGCACTAAACGGGACTGACCCCTGTATATAAGACAGAGATCAAAAAAGCATTTACCCAACCAGTTGTCGATATTGTACCGGCGACTGGTTGTTTAGTTTCGCTTGTATTCGGATATAGTTATAATACTTTACATAGTCTTTGACAGTTTGTTCTACGATTGCCGTCGTAGTACGCCTTAAATTGTCTAAGTAAAATGTTTCAGACTTTAATGCAGAATGAAATGATTCAATTGGGGCATTGTCAGCGGGCGTACCTTTACGGGACATGCTCATGATAATGCCTTTCCCTTTTACGGCCTGTTGATATCGATAAGACGTGTACACCGAACCTTGGTCACTGTGTAGTGTACACCCATCGGGTAAAGTACCTAGTTGGGATAAGGTATTCAACACAAAATCAGTATCTTGGCAATCACCAATCGAGTAGGCGATAATCTCGCCATTATATAAATCTTGAATACTTGAAAGATACAATTGTTTCTGACCAAATGGCAAGTAAGTAATATCGGTAACGAGCTTTTGTAAAGGTGCAGTTGCCTCAAAATTACGGTTCAATAAATTATCTGCGATATAGTAGGGTTGTCCAGTTTGTTTCCGTTTTTTTACTTTTACTCGACACTGCCAACCATATTTTTGCATGATACGTTGCACGACTTTATGATTCACGCGTATTTCTTGGCGTAAGAGTGCAGTAATTTTCCGATAACCATATCGGAATTTATGCGCACGACAGAGTTCTCCAATATGTCGTTCAATCGCCTGACGAGACCTTGCATCCGCAGATGCCTGTTTCCAACGATAGTAGGTAGATCGTGCAATTCCTAAATGTGCACATATATCCTTCACGCACAACGTTTCTTTTAGCGTCTCTACTAACTGTACAGCTACTTCTCCAACCACTTCCTCTCCAACTCTGCGTACTTTTTTAAAACCTCAATTTGTTGCTTTAAATAACGGTTCTCCATTACTAATTTTGTTTGTTCATTCTCATATTCAGGACCTTTACCAAAGGTATATTGTTTACCTACAGGTTGTTCAAATCGGTGTATTTCTCCGTTTCTATACCAACGCATCCATGTTTCCACTTGTGTTTTATGCCTTATATTTAATTCAATTAAAACCTGCTTCGTTGGTATACCAGCCAATCGCATCTCAATAGCCTTCATTTTTACTTCGTATGGATAACTCACTCTTGTTCCCATAGAAAAAACACCTCCTAATTGAAGTTTAGGTATCTAAACCCGAATTCAATCGAAGATGCTTTTTTTATTTGTCTATACTTTTGGGGTCAGTTCCCAAAGCTATTTTGTTTAATGCATGGTTTTTTTAGATGATGTTGTGTTGGACACTATTCGAAGGATGTATATTCATGATAAAATGTCGTTCAAACACCCGAATTTCCTTATTTAATTTACTAATAGCTAGTTCCAGTTGTTCATAGTTAGCCAGTTGGCTTGTGCTACTCTGATGACTTGGTATTGTTTTTTTTAGCGCAGCCTGCCCAGCGTATAGACTCGCTAGTAAATCCAACTTCCAAAAATATACCGTCCTCTTTTGATTTCCAATTTTTGATGCCTCCAAACCCATTACTTTATCATTATCAAACACCATCAATCATTTCCGGCTAGCACTATAACCAGGATACACCATGTTCAAACCATAGCTAAATCTTTTATTACCATATTTTAGGTTAAATTAGCAATTAGCATAATTATCCAATTTAGCAGTGATTGTTAGCCAACGAGTAAATAAAAATTGGCTTGTCCAAGCATATGACGCCCTATACGGTGGGGCCTTTTTTATTTCTTGTTATCTGACAAGTTGAATGGGTGCCATATATGGTTTTGTGCGTTATTTATAAAAAATTGAGTATTTTAAAAGTAATTACCATTTTTGTCTTTTAAAAAATAGTAAAAAGTCTTACAATTAGATTATCTATGCACTCCTACTGAAAGTTAAAAGGTAAATTATCATGTCATCCTATCAACGTATACTTATAATGGTCCCGCCGTTTCCCTAGCTAGGGTCTAATTACTTTTCGTCATTAGACCATGCTTGTAGGAGGGCAAAGAAATTGAATAAATATACTGCACCATCTTTACTTTTAATGATTGTTCTTGTGGCTTTTCCACAAATTAGTGAGACAATCTATACACCATCATTACCAGATATAGCGGTTGCACTCGGCGCTTCCAATAGTTCCGTACAGTTAACCTTAAGCATCTATTTTATTGGGTTTGCGCTTGGCGTTTTTTGCTGGGGCTGGCTTTCTGATTTCATTGGCAGAAGGCCCGCAATGTTGGGCGGTTTAATAGTTTACGGCATTGGCAGTTTAATGTGTTTTTACGCTGAGTCTATTACTTTCTTGCTAGTTAGCCGATTCATTCAAGCTTTTGGAGCAGCTACTGGTTCAGTCATTACACAAACCATTTTGCGTGAAAGTCTCTCAGGCAGTAAACGACATGCCATGTTTGCACAAATATCAGCAGTGATTGCCTTTACCCCTGCTATAGGACCACTTATTGGCGGCTGGGTCGATGAAGCCCTTGGTTTCAAAGCTGTTTTTTGTGTACTGATAATCATGAGTATTTTGTTGTTTATATATGCTTATTGCAAGTTACCTGAAACGACAAATGTTTCAACTAGAAAACGAATTGCTATTTACCCCGTAGTGAAGCGAATCATTTCATCACCGCAAGTGGTCGTTTTTGGACTAGTCATTGGCGGAATAAATGGGATTTTATTCAGTTACTACGCTGAGGCACCTTTTATATTTATAGAACACTTTCATATTTCTCCTGGGCTCTATGGTTTCTTAGGAATCGTCGTGGCATTGGCATCTATTTTTGGTGCTATGATTTCTAAAAAGCTCGTATCTATTTGGCAACCAGAAAAAATTATTCACCTTGGCTGTTGCGTAATGACTATTGGCTCTTTATTACTAACACTCGTCACTACAGTTGCTATTCTACCAAATATCGTGTTAATGATAAGTATATTAACGTTTATATTTATCCTGTTATTGGGAGCTGGCATTGCGTTACCGAACTGTTTAAGTCTGGCGCTCGTAAATTTCCAAGATGTAGTGGGAACAGCTGGAGCTATTTTCAGTTTAGGTTATTACTTGTTAGTAAGTCTCGTCACATTCGGAATGAGTTTTCTTCATAATGGTTCATTGTATACAATGCCACTATATTTCTTGATAATGTCCATCATCATGTGGGCACTTGGGAAAAAATATATTTTAACAAGCTAAACTCCAAACGCCACCCTATTTAATAATGGGGTGGCTTTCTATTGCATCGAGTTTACTGATGAAGATATCCATTCAAGGATTCACCACGTTATTTGTCCAATTTAACAGGTAATTTTTCTAAATAAAAAACCTCCCATCGATGATATGGGAGGCTATGGATTATTTAAAATAATAATTCACTACTTCTTCGGCTGAATAGAACGTCACATTATTTTGGGTCCTATAAATAACATTTGCAACACGACACGCATCTTGGAGATTTTTAGCGTAATTCAATTTATCACTCATTTGCTCCAAAAATTCAGAAAAACCATCCATATAATTCGAATTGGTCTGTGCATTCTTGTTGTGTTTAATATCTAAAATAATGGAAAGCCTATCTTCGGCAAAATTATTAAAATTTATAAAAAAACATTCTTCCAAGTCTTTTGAATGTTTATCGACATTAACAGTAGCCTCTTTATATTTTGCAATTAAACCAGTCTGCGTTAATGTAACAGTAAAGCCACTCTCAACTAAACGCTTGTTTACAGCATCCAAGAATTTATCCACCTCGGAAGTCATTTTAGGCGAAACAGTCGTTTTTTTTAAATCTTCGCAGTTTTTGTAAATCGCATCAATTTCCTCTTGTTTATCAATCAGTAGTTTTAAATTCGAAACTGTATACACAGTAAATCTCCCCTTTTTAATAAGTTCGACAAAAGGAAAGATTTTTAATCAGATACTGTAGTTTTTCATCGGGCATCTACGCAATAACCGGTACGATTTTCCTATTGAGGTGACACCATAAATTGGTCACTATTTCTTGAAGTCAAATGTCTTGATACCCCGAATACGTCGATACTCACTTTATGCATTTAAATCTGTGATTGCTGGAACGTGAATTTCTTTGACGCATGACACTTTGGACAAACTGACAACACATTTGACAATCGCCACAATATCTTGAACGGGAATGCGAGTACCATTATATGCAGTAATAGCTTTTTCAGCACCATCCTCATAAGGAATTTCTGCCGCTAGTTCACCTGGGTTAACACAAGTTACGGCGATATTATCTTTTCTAACATGTTCGCGTAAAGCGTTTGTAATCCCGCGAATGCCAAATTTCGATGCCACAAAAGATACTTGATTGTTATTTGTATGATCCAATCCTGCGGTTGACCCTATCAAGATTATTTTACCATTTTGCGACTTTCTTAAATGGGGTAGTAATGACTGAATATATGTGATTGTAGATGTAATATTGATATTAATGATATTTGCGATATCTGCAGGATCGTCCTGTTCAAAATCATAATCATCTTCAAAGCCATTTTTCTCCCACACACCAACGTTATAAATCAAGACATCCACGCATTCATTCTTTAGCTGTTCACTAATTTTGATATTTTGTTGCGTTAAATCTGCTTCTAGCCAAACTCTTTGAACACCATCATTGATATCTAAGCTTTTTGGCCTACTTCTGGAGACAATCCACACTTTGTCCCCTGGTTCAGGTAACCCTTTAACAAATGCATCTCCCAACCCTTTACTAGCACCAAAGATTATATAATTTTTAACCATATGTATGTGACCTCCCGTTTCATTTCTCTAACCAAATGTTACCATTGCTTGCGCAGCAATTACAATTTATCTGTTTCAACACAAAGAGATAGAAAATGACCAGATTCTCAATGAGCACCTGGTCATCTCTATTTCGTTTCACACAACAATTGTAGTGTGCATTATTCTTTCAACATTGTTATAAATCGTATTGCTTGGTGTTTAAATTCTAGTTTTTTCTCAAAACCTAATTTTTCATATAAATGAATTGCTCTCGTGTTAAATTTTGCTACTGTTAGGCGGAGAGGTGCATGCGTCGTTTGTTGCACATGGCTTACAATAAATGAAAAAAACTCTATAC
The DNA here is from genome assembly GCF_003049605.2 of Lysinibacillus parviboronicapiens. NCBI lineage: Bacteria > Bacillati > Bacillota > Bacilli > Caryophanales > Bacillaceae > Lysinibacillus > Lysinibacillus parviboronicapiens. The sequence goes on along the minus strand of NZ_CP073713.1, from coordinate 2,224,975 downwards.
CGAAACCTTTTCCAGTTAGGTCCGGTTTCAGGCCAATGCCTATATCGATTCCGTTTTCTAAATATGCATCAACTTCATGACCACTAGGTACTTGAGCAGATATTCCGGTACAGAAATAACCGACCAACTGCTCGTTGTCATTGACAATGGCCTGATACGAATTGTCGAGTATTTCTTTTAAGGTTTCACTAGAAAGCTCATTATTATAAAAATCATATGGTGCACTATACGTCCAATGTAACAGCTCAGTTGCCCATCTGTCATCCATCTCTCTAACAAATAATTGCAATTTTAGCCCCCCTTATTATGAATGTGATGTTAGTGGCCATAAAAAATGTTTCGTTTCCATATTTACTACTGGACGAACGAACAATGTGTCTTCACTATTCGTGATAAATGCTGTCTCAATGTTTGGACAATCAAAATCTGCAGTAAAATAGAAATGTATGATTTCTATATCAGGACATACAATACAATTTAAAATCTCTAAGTCAACTCTTTTTTTGCTAATAATATCAAAAATATGAAGTTCATGCTCTTGCTGTTCAAATATAATAATCACGTCTTCCTCTTCCACGTAGTAAATGGCGTCATGGAATACGAGGATTAAGTAAAACATTAGCAGATGTTCATTGTTTTTCACCCCTAAAATTGAAGATACAGGAGTTCTTGTGACTGCAAATTCCTTCATTAATGCAAAATCACCTTGATTGTTTATATCCAGATTACGAACAGTAGCCTTTTCCGTCAGCTTTTTTAAATGACAGGTCTTCAGGCTAAAACTACTTTCTTGTACCTTTTCAAAACCAAACTTAGGATAAAAATCTAACACCGTGTCATTTGCGAATAGATAAATAAAGTCACAATCCTTTTCATATTTTTTAATAATATGATTCATTAGCTTAGCTGCCAACCCTTGATGACGGTAGTCAGGATGTGTCATCACGGTTCCCACTTGAATGGCTCTGTATTCTTTACCATTAGACACTATATCCATCTTATTGACTGACGCATTTGCGATGACTTGATTACCATCTAGATAGGAATAGCAAATATAATTGTCACTCCAAAACCCTCTGTCATACCATTGCTGAAAATCGAGCGCAAATACTTTCTTAGCAAGTTCATTAATTCTTTCCTTGTACTTTAGATTGTCCCTGTAATCACTGACCAATTGATACTCCTTCATGCTTACCCCTCCAGTTATCATTTTAAAATCGTCAACAATTTTTACATCACCCTCCTGTAATGGCTTACTGCGCAAATTAAAATAACCAAAAAAGACCATAAGAAGAATCTCTTCTCATGGTCAAATTTTGGCTACTATAAATATACCTATCACGAAAAATAGATATACAAAGAAATAGCATGAAATTCGCTTTGATAAGATATAATGTCTTCTAATCGCTGTCAGTAAAAGAGTATAGAAAATAGAACTAAGAGCAAGCCCTTAATTTCACCTTTTACCATATAAAATTCATGAGAATTTTTATTGAGCGATTATAAGTTTCATCATATACAATCAAAACCTCTTTTCATAATTATTTCATCTATAACCATATATTATTTATGATAGATTGTACAATCTTAACGACTTTTTAGGCATGTTTGTGCATTTCATTTTGTCACCATAGGTTTACTTTTTAAACGATAATCCTTTTTCTTCTAAAGAAGCCCTAAGATTCGGCAATGAAGCTGGTCCGATTCCGTGCCATTGCAAAATTTCCTTTTCACTATACTTTGACAGCTGTTCCACAGTATTTATTCCATTGTGTTCTAATGCTCTTCTGGCAGGTGCAGAAAGTTGTGAAAGAAATCCATTTTCAGGTTTACGCTCTTGCTCACACTTAGGGCAACTTGGACAATCACTACTCTTATAGTACTTATGTCCGTTGTCACATATTCTTAAATTTCGTTTTGAAGTTGGCATTTATAGTGATTCCCCTCTTTCGGATACAAATTGTACCCTTCATTTTACTACCTTTAGATTATCTAAGAAATCAATTTGTTTAAGTGGAATTATTATATATTTTATATATAAATCTACAAGAATTTATATATTATACATACTAATATGCGAACTCTATAGCATACTCGTTTGCGAATCGATTGTTTTCATGTAATACCTTCTTGTCATATTCAAAAGAATATCTGTTCACCTTTTTTAAATTCTCTTTAAATAGCTCATGAATGACACAATCCCAGTGTTCATTTGTAGAAAATAAAGTGAATCGTAGCTCCTCACTTTTTCTTTGTCTATACAATTCCAAAAGGAAATTATTGAACTTTTGATTATCTTCTTTACCAGCTACAAAATAAATACCCGATTGTGTGCCAATAAGGATCGTCTCAGGATTTTTAGAATCTGCATAAACAATTCCACTAATAAAATTATTCAACACGGAATAGGTAAAAGTAGGAACTGTTTTCACGTTATTTTCTAGTATCGTTATAGCTTTTTCAACATCATTTTCACTAAGTATTAGCATTATATTTACCTCTCCCCCTAAACTGAATACATTGTTGATCATATGGTTGTCACTGTAAATTCATCTGACATTTACATGCACATTCTAAAGTTCTTTGTGAAATTCCATAAAGTATCATAAAGCGGCCTTTCCATATTCTTTCATTAACTTAAAAACCGTTAAATGACAGCCTTTCTGAATGACTAAGAATAACAGTGATGCAAAACCCCGATTAATAAAAATGTCATTAATGCATGAAAATACGGTACTGCAGAAGTGTATAAATAATGTAGGAAAAGGAGGCTGTATCTGCTGTTTCTTGTGCATTAGGTGTATAACCAAAATAAAGACTTAAAATCCATGCCAAAATAATTGTGGAAATAATTGCAATTGAAATTTTCTGAATTAACAATTTTAACATCTAAAACGCCCCCGCTAAAGACGGCATCTCCTTAAGTCACATAATACCTCACATTCGATGGCAGAGGAACATGTCGCAAGGCACCATATAAACGAGGATAACGCCTCCTACTCACCTGTTTTTTTTGAACATTCACTTTGATTTTTACATTTTACATAACCCGGCTTCAATTTATGTCTCTACTACTTTGCGTACAAAACGATCAAATGCTTCCTCCGCCTCTGTACGTAGCCGAACCGTACAAATTATCGGATAAGTCGGACAAATTTCTAACAACTGCTCTTGCTCGACCTATGTATGTAAATAATCAACTTTCACATCCCAAAGCCCATGCTTGTTCTTATAAGCAACAGCTTGAAAATCGCCATCATCTCGATTAAAATAAATATGCCAATGGCGCCAAGGCAAATGCTCCTCAATTTCATCTGCATAATCGCTAAAAGACGTTGTGATGAAAACAAGCTCCATCTCTTCTGTAACAAAGTCAGCAGGGATCGGTGCATCACTTGGCAAATCTTCATTATCATATAAGACACCTGCTAACAAATAAGCTAAATCCTTCTTCGCCTTGACAAGCGCTTCCTCTTTCGTGCAACCCACGCTTAAAGAATATTCCCATCCAAATTCCGGAAGTAACGTCGGGAAATAAACGCCGTATTCCTCGTTCTCTCTTTTAATAAACGCTGGATAAACAACATTTTCAAATTTCAAATCAACTGCACCTGCCCTTTATCTACCTTTACGAATCTCAAAATATTGTTTTTTTATAACGTAGGAGTGAAACTCTCACCATCGTTTAACAATTTAAATCAGCATCGAACAATTCTGTGCATTCACAAGGTTTTAGTTTTTATCAATTGTTCTTCTATACCACTCATGATAGCAAATGCTCCTTTTGACTTATTAGAGCAAACAACAACATTGATGAATACATCAGGATAATAGGCAGAGTGAAAGCTAACACCTGGATCATAACCCATAATATGATATTTAAGCACTGCATCATTTCTTTTTTTAATCCACAATCCATAACCATAGTAGTCTTCCTGATTTTCCTGAACGTGTGGGGTCAGTAACAGCTTTGTTACTTTTTCACTTAGTAATGAATAACTCAACAGAGCATCCCATAGCCTCTCCATGTCATGTACAGTAACAAATGCGCCGCCATCGGAACCACCTTTTGCTGGTAAGGAATAAATATTTGTTTTCCATGTACCATCGTCAAAATCGATATAACCTTGTGCTGTATTAGCTGGTAGCGCATCTAATTCAAAAAAACCTGCATGCGTCATAGCCGCTTGTTGAAAAATATTTTTTTGGATGTAATCATCAAAATTGCTTTGACTTGCCTGTTCTACAACTAAGCCCAGTAAAATGTAGCCAGCATTATTATAGTGAAATCTTTCTCCAACTTTCGATTTCATCGGTAGGTCTTGGAATAAAGGTAGGAAATCTTTTAAAGTTCTCATTCGATACATAGGTGTTTGAATCCACAGTTCTTCAAAATCATCCATCAGTTCCTCATCAAAATAATCAGGTATTCCAGAGGTATGTGTTAGAAGATGATGGATTGTTACCTCATCATCAAAGTGTTTAAAATTATGGTTAATGCACGCACTCAATTTAGAATCAAAAGAAATTTCCCCTCTTTCAACAAGTTGGCAAATTGCTATAGCAGTAAAAAGCTTACAGCCAGATGCAATGCCAAAACGAGTGGATGAACGATTTTCTATTTGTTCTGACCGATTTGCATAACCAAAGTTTTGATTTAGTAACAATTCTTTATCCTTCCCTTTTACAAATACTGCACCTGAAAAATCAATCCTATCTTTCATATCCTTTACTATCTCTTGTAAGTTTACGCTCATAGCTAATTCCCCTTGATCGCATATTATGATTGCCAAAAAAACTAATTTTTCCCTATTTTAATAATAAAGAATTTTTAGAATTGATACAAGTTCGTTCACCTCGTTCTTTTTAGTGATGGCTCCACGTGATGAATTATTAACACCTTTATCCAATTAGACTTCATAAGTAAAACCAATGTTCTGAATGTCAAACTACATTCTTTTAAGTCCATCACCCGAGTAGCTTTGTTACGATAGACGCCGTCACTGCTGAAATGGATAATGGATTACGTGGAGGTATATGGGGTGCCTTAAGGATGGATTATCATCCTTTAGGCTTTCTCATGGAGTATATGTATTGTAGGAATTTTACTAATTATTGAGCCATAAAAATAAAGAACTTATGAGGCTCTGTTACCTTTTTCGCCCCACTAAAAAAGTTCATGTTCAAAATTATTTGAGTACCTAATTTTTGTCATTTATTCATTGCTCTAATACCCTATTATTGAATGGATGTTCAATGCTAGACTATGCATTTAAAAATTATTTACTTCTAATTTCAAACAAGCAACAAAATCATTTATTTGTTCCATTTTTACCTTTAGACATAATGCAGGACCAGTTTCTGTTGCTCTATAATTATTTTTCTCACCTGCATCTAACACAAAAATTAATCTATAATAAGGCACCCATTCATCCCTTTCGTGTTCGGGTACTTGCAGAAAACCATAGCCCGGGTAATAATAACTACCAAATAGCGGAATATGATAAATACACAACCCGGGATCATGAGCCTCTAGCATGCTTAGATGTTTAATATCGATTTGTTTTAAATCATCTAATAACCTTAAGAAGTCTCTTTTTAAGCAAACGATTTCCGTATGCACCTCTGGAAAAGCAGGACCGGAGCGGAAATGAATATGGAATTTTACACTCTCATCATTCACTAATTGTAAATTTATTTCAACTTCACAATCAGGTTTACTAGCGTAATCTGTTAATATAGCCATAATTAGATCTCCTTTTTACTAGTTAGCTTCTAAAGCTAACTATATAAATACCAACAAAATAGCGATAAAAAAATAAATCCATGTCCGGATAATGGAACATTGATTACGATTCGAGGCGCTGCTGTTAACATCTGACATGCTTGCGTTTAAAACCAAGCTTTCCTTTATCGACTTCTTTTTGAATACTTTCGTAGGCATTTAGGAAACTGCTTTTTTTCTTGTCCCGTTTGACTTCTACTGTTCCTATTGCCTTTGCGGTCTCGACTGCCTTTTCATGGAGTGGCAAATATGAAATCCCCACGGTGTATAGAAAATTATTCATAGCTGATTTCGTCCGTTCTGGCGAATCATGTATCGTATTTTTCACACTATCAAGCATATCAGAAATTTTACTTTCAGAAAATTCGATATCTTGTCGATTTCCTAAAAGCCAACAGTAGCAACTCCAGCCCGCTGACATTCTCAGCTCTTTACCGCTTGCTATCCATTTATCAGCAACTTCTTGTGCAATATCTGACTCTGATAAAGTTACGGCCACCACATAATCGGACAGCATGTAAAAATACGCCGCATCCATCCAGCGATCATAATCCGACTCAGTCATGCCTTGTGGGTCTGCAATAATGCCTGCAAAATACATTGCATCGTAATTCCCTGTAGCATATAGCTCTTCAGCTAAACTCTGACTTATTTTTATTTTCTTTGCAATTGGTTTCATAGCACCTGTAGCCACGCCGAAAAGCGGCTCATGCGCACCATTGGATATGTACGTTTTTTTAGTTCGTTCCTTGCCAAGTGTTTCAAGCTCCTGCATAACCATTTCTAAATTCATCTTTGGCACTTCCTTCTGTTTGGAGTCTTCTCCTTAATATAAAATCTTGCAAATCCAACACCATTATCCTATAACAAACTATCATTGTCAGTAAAATTACCGTCTAAGCACAAGGATTGTTCTACTAGCATCCATTGACGCGTAGAGGCACCTTGATGTCAAACTGCTAGTAAGAAATTAATGATTTACAATACCTTCTATGACAATTACATAAAATGCTTAAAATCAAGCTCTATTAAATGGCGTAATAAACACTTCTGTTATTATATATTACATTCGCAGTATCCATGCATCCAAACGTACAGTCTAATTGGATTAATACTGGGATTTCTTTAATTTTCGTATTTTGTTGACTCCGTATAGTAAAAACTTTTATTTTACAAAAAATAATGCGTATGAAAAATAATAAATTGAACTATACTATTAAAGATTTCACTTCGAATCCAAGTGACTAGGAGGGTTAACCCGATGAGTGCGATTGATCGATAGCTCTGAAGGACCATCAATACTGATGAAAGCTAAAGTACTGTGTCTTAGGATACCATGCGGAAGCGAGGCAGTGTGTCATGGAGGAGTAAATGTAAGTGCTAATCAAAAACCCGGAATGTTATTTCCGGGTTTTTTTATATTGCAATTACTCATCATTCGTTGGTCACTTTTTAGTTATCAATTTTATATAAAAGAGCCCAGGTTCGTTCTCTAACTATAAAGACCTCTTTGCTCTAATTCCAGCTCTTTTGTATCTTCCGAATATATACAATTTGACCGATATGATATGCATTATGTGTCGTTACATTCCCCAAGACTTGCCACCATTTAGCATTAAAGTACCCTTGAACATCGCTTTCTAGTTGTTCTTCTGTTAATATTTCTTGCCAATGTAAAAGAACTTCTAATAGTTCTTTTTGAAGTTCATAGAATGTTTTATTTTTCGAAATGGTAAACGTACTGTCATTACTCTCTATAGTTGCAACTGCATGAACATTATGTTCTTTAAACCTTGTTTGCCACGTTTCGTTCCAATAAAGCAAATGCTGGACAATCTCGGCAATACTATTACTTTCTTCACTCACCTTCCAATAGGCTTCTTCTTCTGTTAAATTTTTCACACATTGTGAAAATGGAACGTACCAACTTGGATCGTTTGCATTAGCTAACAACTGATCAGACAAAACATCTTTTGGGTGAAACATACCTGCTACACTCCTTCTTAAGGTTTATGATTTAAATACCTTTATTTAATGTTACTCATACTCTTTGATATGGTTATTTCCATCTTTTTTGACTCTATCTTCTATTAACCCTGCACCATTTGTTTAATAATACCTCATATAATGTTCATTTGACTCAATTTTCCCACTTGTCTTACGATGGTTCGCCTGGCACTATTGATTTAGGGACACAATCGCGTTCATTCAGCCAGTTGTAAAACAGCACTAAACTCTATCATTACGTTTTGTCCTCCATGCTGATGAATTTATACATACAAAAAACCACTCGTCAAGGAGTGGTTGCCCATCAATAACAATTTGATAGATTGGCTTTTACTGACACTTTTTGCTCATCTGTATAAATTTATCACTTACAAAGCTCTTTAAAATTGCAACGGATACATTTCCATTCATCAGAGGTTTTCTCAAAGTCCTCAAAATCTACAGGTTCGTTGGTGAAAATATCAGCTTGGTACTTTTTCATTTCCAAGACACTTCGTTGAAAAGTGTGCAAGATATTATCCATATCCAATGATGAAAAGGTATACTTTTTTCGTTGACCTGTTACTAAATATTCATTGTACACATCAATTTGTTCCAGAGCTACACCATATTTTTGCTGGATATAGTAAGCATAGAACGCTAATTGTTGGCGGTCGTCCTCAGACGCCCCACCTGTCTTCCAGTCAATAATGATCCACTTATCATTCATCTCGTCATAAAAGTGAAAGTCCATCACCACAAAAACTTGTATATCCTCAATCTTCATGGAGCGAAATTGTTCAGGCTCCCCAATACGCAAAGAGCCTGTTTGTGCGGTAATTTGCTGAAATGTCTCACTTTGTAGAAAGTTTTCAAATACCGCTTCCAAGCGTTCCTTATAGTCATGTACTAGCTCAGGGTTAAGCCGCCCATCATAATAGATTTCCTGCATCATATAAAATTTATTGGGCTTTTGTCTCCATAAATCCACATGCCTCGTAGAATCGATAAATGCTACATTGAGCTGACCACGTGCTCGGTTGACAAGCTCAGCCACAGACGTGACTTGACCCGTTTGAATATAATTGGTTATTGCTTGTTCAATCAAATGATGGACAATCTGACCAAATAAGATGGGCATCGACTGTAGTTTTTTTAAGCGGTAGGCATGTTGATGGAAAGGCTCCACATTATAGCTTAGCCAGCCATTATGGGCAAAATAATATTCATAGCCATATTTTCTCGTACAGCTTGTTAACGTTTTATGGCGTGAAAATGACCACGAAAAAGCTGGATATGGTGTAATTTCAAACATACTACCCCTCCTTATAACTGACTGAAGAAATCATAAACAAGCTGTAGCATAAGCACAATTGTCACAACACGCAGTAAGATTTTTACTTGGTTTGCTTTAACCTTCCTTGCAATGACAATGCCAATTTGCGCACCAATAATTGATCCGACCATTAACACAAGTGTTAGTGACCATTGTATTTTGCCTGTCGCAATATAGGTAATCGCAGCTCCTGAACACATGGCAAAAACACCAACACGTGATAGGCCGACTGCTTTCATGTACGTTATTTTTTGATGTGCATATGTATACAGCGCCAATGTACTACTACCAGGGCCAAATAAGCCATCATAGAATCCGACACCGAGCAGGATGGGCCCATTTATGCGATTCATCGTAAAGCTTTCCTTATCCCCAAAATCTGCCCCACCAATAAAGGACATTACTAGCGCAAAGCCAAGCAAAATAATCGCTATCAGTGTCAAAGTTTGACCGCTCAGAACTGAGGCAAATAGACCTCCAAGCGTGCCACCAACTAAGGACACTAATAATACGGAACGCATCTCCGCCCAGGTTAATTCCTTTCTTCTAAAAATCGTATAAAAGCTTGAAAAGGCACTGACCATATTGGACACCTTATTCGCTCCAATCGCCGAGTGTACCGGTACCCCCATCAACATCATTGTGGGTAATGTAATTAATCCACCCCCTCCGACTAACGTGCCAATCACGTTACCCGCAATCCCAATAAATAAAAATAACAAGTATTCCATGAAATCCTTCTTCCTGCTACGCACATGATGTAAATCTTATGTTACAGTATAACAGAATGCTATTTTAAAAGACGAAATTTACGAGGTGACATCATGCACGAACAACAAAAAACACCGACACCACGTTTCTGTAACCAGCTGACCTTGATTGTTGCAACCATTTTTATAGCGGGACTTACAGCAACAGTTATTCAATATCGGAAACTGCCCACTTCCATTCCAATTTTACAAAGCTTTACGAGTGACCACGCACAGTTTGGACCGAAAATTGCTATCTTTTACTTACCATTTGTAGCTTTGCTATTGTTTTTACTTTTGCATTATTTAGAAGTAAAAGCTGCTTATCCTGTGCAACGTAAAAATAAGCCTGTGCTATCTCATGTACAGAGACAAAATGGCATTCTTACGTTCTGCCTCATTAAAAATAGTATACTGCTATATTTTACGTATTCACTCTTGAATGACTTAATGATTGCTTTTGGACACAACCGTATTTTGCAACAATGGCAAGCCTACATTTTCCTTGCTCTGTTATTTATTATTCTTAGTTTTGGCATCATTCGTGGACTTTTTCTCGATAAAAAAGTAAAAAGCTAGTGGCACAGTGATTAGATGCCCTAGCTTTTTGTTATGTCCGTTTTCATTTGCTCAAAGGTATGTATTAAGGCATATTTTTGTACACCACGCGCGACGTCGATACTGTAGCCTGCAAATCGTTCGAATTCACCCTTATCTTTTAGCTGATGAGCATACGCTGCTTCAATCGCTGGTTGCATCCACGGCTGCGTTAGCTTATCACTATGCATATCAGAAGTCCTGCCCTCAAGTGCTGCAATATAGCAGGCCGTATAACTTTTAATAGGCTCCTTATCAATATGCTGTGCCGCTTCCTTTGCCGCTCCCAAATTCTCCTCTAGCAGCGCTTTATTAAACAAATAATTATATTTTATCGTTGGTTGTTTATTTTTGCTCGCAACATGTGCCAGTATCGCAATTTGATCTGTTCGGGAGCCATAAGCTATCGCATAAATATGAGCAAAAAATGGCTGCTTTTGACGAGCTCTTACAAATTTATCAACCAGCTGCATATTATTCGTTCGATATAAAATATGTATATGTCTATAAATCATAGCCACTACAATCAGTGCAAAAAAACCGAGTGCCACTGACATGCGTACTCCTGCTAGGGATAACACCATCGCTAAAACGATAATGGCCATATAAAATAAAGTTAACTTTACGATCCTCATAAAGACCTCCTACTGTAGTTTCTTTCGCATTTTACGCGAGAAAATAAAGCCTGCCCCAAGAAAGAATATGAGTGCCATAAATTTCATTAAGGGAATGATAAATAACTTACTTATCACAAAAACAACAATGATATAATAGACCACCATTGCGAGTAAAAACAATGTTAGCTTATTCACTAGAATTCCTTCTTTCTTTCAGTGGCGTCCCAATCGCTGCTAACGCTTTTGGCCCCATGCCATGTAAATCTTTTAAAGCAATCCGTTCCAATTGCTTCAACTCTGTATAACCCGCCGCATTTAAGGCCCGTATTGCTGGCTTTGCTACACCCTTCGGCCAGACCGTCATTTACGCTCGTCCTTTCTTTTTTCGGACATTTATTATCTCACTACCGATAATACCTATTGCTAGTATAACTAGTGAGACGACATGGTAATCTGTAAAAAATGTCGGAAACTCAAGTTCATAGTACATGCAGATTGCTGTTACTAGACGTCCTGCCAACATGACAAAACCAACAATCAAGCATACTTTGATCATTTTCTCGATGAAATTCACTGCTAAACACCTCTCGCTTTATTATGCAAGGGTGAACGTTGAAATGCAAATCGAGTCATGACAGCTGGTAAAAATGTACCGATGCTAGTAATTGACTAACTAATAAAAAAATGAAAGCTAGAACGCTAAAAAGCGACTAGCTTTCATCTAGTCGCGTACATTTTTCATTTTCGATGTAGTTTAGTTTTTATCTGTTAACAAAGATTTTCGAAAAAAGTAGCTCCATTTTTCATACCCTAGTCTTTCTTCATAAAACCGATGTGCATCGTTTCTGTTGACGCCAGATTCTAAGGCAATATAATGAGCTCCATTTTCTTTGCCCCACTGATGAATAGCGCGTAATAATTTTTCACCGTAGCCACATGAACGATAGGCTGCATCGGTTACTAAATCATAAACAAAAATATGACGTTCGCTATAAAAATTTACCCGCCAACTTATACCTGCTAGTGCAACGATTTGCTTGTTGTCGTAGAGGGCATACAATGTATAACCATCTTTTCGCATATCCTCGAGTAATAGAAGGTAACTTTCAAGTGTTAGTTCTGTTCGTAGTTGATTCATGATAGGAAACGCTTGAATCCATTCCTCATAAGTGGTTAATACTTGAATCTTTTGTGCCATCACATTCACCATCATTCCCTATCTATGTCATTGCCAATACTTGGTGTAATGAAACACCTCGTTATCTATTTTCATCCCAAGCTTGTCATACAATTTTTGTGCCTGTACGTTGCTCGTTGCTGTTTCTAGAGCGATATAGCGCGCATCATTGTCTTCACAATAATCATAACACCGCTCGATTAAACGCTGTGCTACACCTAGCTTTCGTGCATGTTCGGCCACATATAAATCATTTAAAATATAAGCTTTTTTCATCGCAACTGATGAAAATGTAGGGTATAGCTGTACAAAGCCAACTGCTTGCTCATCCATATAAGCTAAAAATAAGATAGATTCCCTTTTTGTATAGCGATCTGTTAAAAATTGCTCGGACGCCTCATCGTTTGTTTGCTGTCCGTAAAAATGCCGATATGCACTAAATAATGGCACAGCTTCTTTAATTGTTTCCGGTGTTAATAGACAAATTTTCATTAACATTTCCTCATTTCCTTTCATCTGTTATTCCTGTACTATAATAGTGAAGATTCTGACATATAAAAAGAAACAATTTCAATCTTTTTAACATGTCAAGGAGGAGTTTTAATGAAAGATTTTATCTTCCTATTTACCACTGGGGAAGCGAAATATAAACAAATTTATCAGCAGATCAAGACGTTAATTGAGCAGAGAAATTTGAAGTCCAATGATTGTCTACCTTCTATTCGAAAACTTGCCGATACTCTTCAAGTCAGTCGCAACACCACATTAACTGCTTATGAACAGCTAGTTGCTGAGGGCTATATCCGTGGCGAAGGACGAAAAGGCTATTTTGTAAATACCCTCGAAATGATCTTTTCGCAGGAAGAAATGATGCCCTATCAACCAGCACAAAAAGTGCGACAAGCTAGCATCGTAGATTTTCGAGCAGGCTCTGTCGATCAACAATATTTCCCTTTGAAAACATGGCGACAAATGGCTAATCAAATATTACAGCTAAAGGACAGTTATGTTTATGGAGATTCTTTTGGTGAACAACGCTTAAAAGAACAGTTGGTGCATTACTTACTACAAGCACGTGGGGTAAAAATTAACGAGGAAGACATAATCATTGGTAGCAGTACACAGCAACTACTCGTGTATCTTGGTTTTCTACTAAAAGAGGATTTTGATAGCATTATTGTGGAGAATCCAGGGTATATCGGGGCAAGAGAAGCCTTTCAACTTCACAATTTCACCATGGAGCCATTGGCCGTTAATGAAAACGGCACACAGCTTCAGCAATTAGCTCACTTACAATCTCGCTTAATCTATGTCACACCCTCCCATCATTTCCCCTATGGTGTATCTATGTCGATTCAACAACGACAAGCGTTAATCCATTGGGCAAAAGAGGTAGATGGCTTTATTATCGAGGATGATTACGATAGCGAATTTCGTTATGCACAACAGCCGTTTCCTGCCCTCGCTTCTCTTGACAAATCACACGTCATTTATGTGGGGACATTTTCAAAATCCTTTTTACCAGGCATTCGCTTAAGCTATATGGTGTTGCCGAAATCGCTTATTGGTCGTTATAAGCGTTATTTTGCTCATTTTGAACAGAATGCTTCGTCCCTTCACCAATTAACAATGGCGTCATTTATGGAAAAAGGTGAATGGACACGTCATATCAAAAGAATGCGCCTCATTTATAAACACAAAATGAGCTTTTTGGTAGAAACTCTAAAAAAGCAATTCGGTGACCACATGACAATCGTAGGAGAGCATTCTGGACTTTATGTATTGATAAAGTTTCATACACATCATACAGAACAGCAACTTATTCAGTCTGCCTTGGAGTATGGCGTAAAAGTATATCCTACTAGCCCATACTTTCTACAACAACCAAGTCATGAACCGATTATACAATTGGGTTTTAGTAATTTAAAGTTGGATGAGATTCAACTTGGGATGCAGCTTTTAAAAAAGGCTTGGTGTACCAACTAATCGCAGGCGAAGCGATATGGACCGGTTATCCAAGACATTATGTAAACGGTTTGGTTATGTTCCTAGCTACCTCTTTGTTGAGACCAGCCAATAGAAGTAAAAGCATGTGAAAATTGATAGGATGTAAGTTAACGCCGTAAGGAGACGGATTGAGGAATATCCTTGTTTATAAGCCTTCTTTGTACCAGAATATTGACTAAAAAAAGCCTGATTTAATTTTGTGAAATCCATTTTGGTAGCACCAATTCGAACACTTTCAAATCAATATCGCCTACCATGCGGTTTTCAAATCCTAAAAAATCCCTAAAATCTTGGCTGTTCGAAAATCTCTAGGCATAAAACTAGGGCCATCAAGAGTCGGAAGCGATGAATAATACTTCTCAAAATAATGTAAAGCTTCCTCAAATAAATGTGGTTCTATCACTTTTTTACATCTGGCGCGAAGATTTGCATATAGACATAAACGTTTCGGTTGAAGTGATCGTATAAGAAAAGCCTTCACACAGAAGATGGTGAAAGCCTGAATATGTATTATTTTTGTGCGTATTTTTGTAAATGCTTCGGTACTTCTCGCACATCCATTAAAAACGGCATCATGATGAGTAAAGACAATAAATACATAGCCACCCCTATTGCTACTGCCGAACCTTTCACTTCGTCATCAATAACATATGGCATTGTAATATACGGCACAAACACCAACAGTAAAATTGAAATACGTGTCATGGATGTCAGCATCTGCTTTTTCCCGCAATATGGGCATCCAATAAAGCGCGAAAACGTTACAATCGAACGCATCGACTGCTTCCAAGTCCACTTTTCCTTACATTCAATACATTTTGGCATACTATAAATCCCCTCCATTCACTAATTATGCCACAAGTAAGAGCACTGAAACACTTATTTTATGGCAATTAAAAAAAGGAATCTACACAAAAATATCGTCGTGCAAATTCCTTCTATGATGAGCCATCTCTTAAAAGTAATCGATAAACGTTGGAATCCCAATAGGTAGCACAGCCTCTAACAATGCAATATCAAGCGCGTTGCCATGTAAACGTTCGATCTTCTCTAAATAGTATGGTCGTTTATATCCCAGTAACATCGTCGCAAGGGTTTGCACCGTTAGCTGCACTGCATTTTCGGATAATAGTTCACTCAGCTTTTCGACCAATACTTCGCCATCCTGTACGGTTACAATAAACGTACCATTGTTCCAAGCGACAATGCGATCACTTACGGCTAAGCGCAGCTGAAAGTTATTACCTATAAATGGATATCGTAGTAAAAACTCCTTCACATCCACAATACGTGCCATAAAGTACGGTGATACTTTTTGAATAATCTCGCTATCCTCTAGTAAAAAAGCTACGGCTTCGTTCCCCGTTGTTTTGCCATACACATTGTAAACCATCGAGCTATGAGCAGATACGAAATTCCATAAACCTTTCCGCGCCTCTTCCTGCAAATAAACGATTTCATCGATATAATAATTTTCTTCCATGATGCGGTAAAACAAATACCCTTGGGGATTATCGTCTTCATCGTAATAGACTGCTGCCTGTAGTTTGACATCACTATCAATGAATTTTTCCTCCCAGAAATCCTCTTGGAATTTCTCATTCCAAGCAATACTATTACGTACCATTACACCATGTGTTTTTTTCGCATAGCGGGCATAAATCGTTACGACATCCTCATGTTTTGGGTCAACACGACGTATTTTACCGTTTAAACCTGGATAATGTGGTAGCTGCGTATCCTTGACTTGAAATTCCACAATATCACTCATAATTTCCCAACCCTTTTTGCGATAATACGGTATAGAATATGGAAATAAATAGGATACATATCGTTGTTCATTGCGCATTTGTTGTAGGCATTCCATAATGAGACTTTCCATTAAACCATGCCCCGAATACTCCGGATACGTACCTACGGCCGTAATTCCGCCCATTTCATAAAGCTTGCCATGAATATTTACTTGAAATGGTAGATTTAATATTTGTGACACTAATTGAGTGCCATCAAACCAACCAATGGCATGCCCCACATTAAACTGCTTACTTTTCGCATTTACAAAACGACGATCCTTATGGATAGACATTGACATTTGAAACACATAATTAAGTAAATCAATCGACTGTGCCATTTCATCTAGACGAATTTCTCTCATGACTAAGCCCTTACGTTGATTCATGATTCCCTCTCCTCATCAAATAACTCAGCAAAAATTGTTTCGGGGGCATTTAAAAATCGCTTCGTTACAACATAATGAATGGTGTCTTCATAGCGAATCGATTCAATTCCCCCATCATCAAAACTATATATGGTTGCATTTGGATAACCTAATAAAATCGGTGAATGTGTAGCAATAATAAATTGTGCTTCCTGCTCTAAATCCTTCATAATTTTAAGTAGACTTAACTGTCGTGTTGGTGATAATGCAGCTTCCGGCTCATCGAGTAAATAAATCGACTTATCTTTGAAGCGGTTCATAAACAGCGATAAAAACGACTCGCCATGGGATTGATGGTGTAAAGACTTGCCACCATATGCCGCATACTTATTCGGATGTTCTAACAAGTCAATGTGACTTGCAAATTGATAAAACGTCTCTGCTCTTAGAAAAAAACCGTTTGACACTTTTGGCCACCAAGATAAACGAATATATTCCCCAAGTGCAGATTCTGCCTTATGTACTTCATACATATTCTGTCGTCCGCCACCAGCTGTATTAAAATCGCAACGATCCGCTATAGCTTCCAGTAAAGTCGATTTGCCGGAACCATTTTCCCCAACAAAGAACGTCACATTGGTTGGAAACTCTAGCTCTTGGAGATCCTGCAAACTCGCTATATTAAACGGATAACCATGTTTCCCACACATCTCATCTTTTAATACTTTACATGATTTCAAATACATCCAGTTTCACTCCCCTTAATCCTATTATAACGCTCGCGCGCTCTCTGAAACCTTCCTTTTCTCCAAAACAAACGAAATTGCACTGAAAATATAGAACAGGCTACTGCCAATAGGTGACATATGCGTCTAGATCGGATTGGCAACAAGCATCCAGGCAAAAAAAGTTAGAATATTAGGACAACGCATAAAATCATCATCTTTGTAATTTTAGAGCGATACCGAATACCTAATCGCCAAAAACCTTTAAAAGCACGTAGAATACCGATATTACAGCCATTATACATCCTATATTTCCCGAGAAATAATTCGAAAACAAAATATATCATGCGAAAATCAATCATAAAATTATGCTGTGATAACAATGCACCCAAATCATAGATGCCATCCCTGTGGCTTCACTTTTTTTGACTGCCTTATGTAAATTACTGCCTCCATTCCGCACCACCACTTACAACTAGCACTCATATACTGTAAATAACAATTCCATTTTAATCGCGAAGTTCTCGCTATAAACCATACACATGCCAATTATTCATGCAAATAATGCACCAATTACCATCTCTTCAACCATGATCTTGGCCTCTATTTCTTGGCAATAACTACGATAAGCAACTCAAAAAACATACTAAATGCCATATCGAAAAGCTTCCAATCCGCAACGCTGCAATTTTATGCGGAAAATAACAGCTCATTAATGCTAGAAAAACGACAGATAGATTCCATTTCACAACCAACACAACATTCTTTGCCCCAGTTCGCTCTGTTATTGTTACGTGTAAAACAAGAAAAATAGACAGTCTTTACAATTATGACTGACCAAACCTTTTAGCTAACATAGTTTTGTATCACTGTTAGTAAGTAGTGATTCCTTTCCATCAAGCAATATAGGTCACCTTGTCATCCTCGCTAAAAAACAGAGCTGACTCTGCAGATGCGTAGAATCAACTCTTTCACTTTTAATATAATCAGTTAAGCCCTAGCGATTAATTTGATAAACTCCACATCCATGTCAAAATTACGACAATATAAGTGAATGTGATTGTTAACCATGTGGCAATGCTATTCTAAATCAACTTCAATTCCTACTAGAATTCTCTTCGCTTTATCCACTAACATGATACATGTTGTATCCCTCATTGTCTGGCTTCGCTAGTTGAATCATTGCTCCGTAGCAACATTGTATTCGTCGGAAACAAATAAAATCAACTGAAAACAAAATAGATATTTGTTTTTAGTTGATTTTATTATGGCTCATGTTTAATTATTCACTATATTTAGGCACCAACAGAAATTATCCCAAGCAGAATACCAGCCGTTGAAAATTTCAGATGAATCATCCCAACGTACTTCAAATTTCTTTTGACCGTCTACATCCACTAAATACAAAGTTAGCGTCTCATCCGCCTTAGAGACAGCTAGCTTCATACCGCTTTGAAGTTCTTCTTCAGTGAATGGTACGTCTGAAACCGAACGCAACTGTGCCTGTTCAAATACTTGTTTGTTAATGATTTTGTAATTCATAATAAACCTCCAATAAAACTTTCTATTAATTTTAAATTCCTACTTTATCTACAAATATGAAAATATAGGACTATAAAAGTATATACTATATTCTTTCTGCATTGAAACAATAAAAAATGTACTTAGCTTTTTTTAATTGATGCCGACCTAAAAACGTAGCTATATTTAAAAAATATCACAAAAATTACAGTCTTTTTTGAACAGTCTTTACGCGTTAACTTCCTATTAAAAGTCACCTATTAACCTCACTAACCTGGCTTGTCCCATTAATAGGTAAGTCCAATACCAAGCGCGCTAATTCTTTAAATAGTAACGCCCTATGACCGTATAGCTACAAGACGCTTAAACCTTTACTTTCTAGTTATTTGATTAACTCTGTACCATATGAGTTGTCAATGGCACAAAGTCATGTACCGTATGAATTTCTCTTAAATACATATGTTGCCTTTCTATCCATAGCATAGTCATTTTCCTCTTTTTCTGCCTCAAGGAATGTTTGAGAAATTACTAACGCAGTATCTCCTTCGTCACAAGTTCCTGCTAATTTTCATTAATATAGTCTGATTACTGAACGAAATAAATCCAGTTCACGAATTAATAAATAAACTAATAACTGAATTTGTTCAACGTTGAACAACACATAAAAAAATGCCAATTTCCCATTAATAGAAATCGGCACTTGTTTATAAGTTATGCATTTAGCGTGACGCTTTTGGCGGTTGGCAGACGTCACATTTACGTTGGTTTTTATTTTTAAATTTCGTAAATGTTTTTTCAAAGTTGCTGCCACATGCACATTTAAATAGTAACTTTTGAGAATAACCGTGATATTCCGTCGTTAGCAACTTACTTTCTGAATTGTTCTCAACAAATTCTTTAATTTTATCAATCGACCATTGTTTATTCATTGTTTTACACCTCCATATATTATCACTTTGCGGAGGCTATTCTTGGCATCCGTTCATTTATAATTAAAAGTCTTAATTATCTTAAGCGCTTTATTATAACATGCGCTAGCACACAATTAAACACATGGCGCGGATAAAAAGAGCTCACATTGATGCCCAGCCCAACGTGAATGACGGATAGAGTTCCCAAACCCTCCTTCTACCCGGATTTATTATATCTCATTGGTTGCTAACTTTTTTCCTGATTAAAACTGATTAACCGTAAAACGATGTACTGACGCTAAATGAACTTACTTCAAATGTTCTACATCCAAGGTACTCCTCATAAATTGACTAAAATAAGCAATAAGGAGACCGTAAAAAATGAATGTTGTACATTATTATGAAAATAAGACTGCCGTTTTAAATCAATTGTTAGTGCGTATTCCCGCTATTGATGAGCAAATCCACATTAAAGGTCGTAAAGCAAAAGTTGTCGAGATTATTAAAATGGATGATCACAAATATCGTGTACATGTGATGTTTGAAAAAATTACGAAAAAACAACCATTAACCAAAGATTTGGGTAAGAAAAAAAGATAACTACTTCCCTTTCCACTTTAAATCACTAGAATTCCCATTCAAACTACATGCCCAAGCTATCATTTCATCATTAAATGAAATGATAGCGCTTTGATAATTTACATGCTTAATCCTAATGTTTGCAGCGT
Organism: Lysinibacillus parviboronicapiens; assembly: GCF_003049605.2. Classification (NCBI taxonomy): domain Bacteria; kingdom Bacillati; phylum Bacillota; class Bacilli; order Caryophanales; family Bacillaceae; genus Lysinibacillus; species Lysinibacillus parviboronicapiens. The sequence continues at coordinate 2,204,678 of NZ_CP073713.1, read as the reverse complement.
TCCAATGTGGGGTATTACATAAACTAAAGCAAGTCATAATACATTGTCTTGTACGGATAATTCATGTGGCAAAACAACTTAGACGTTCATCTAGCATTCGAGTTTATCGGCGATTGCAAACTATTCTCAATTAATTTGTAAATCTTCAACCAAAGTGATTGACTTTTTAATTGATAACAATTATCATTATCAATAGATTATTTCTTTTCTCCAAATGCTTAATTCAGAATCCCCCTCTTTTTTGAATAAGCATGTATCAAACGGATATTCTTACATCAGACTAAGAATATCCGTTTTTAAATTTATAAACTTACATAACTTGAAGGAGCTGTTATTAATGGATTTTCGTATTGAAAGAGATACTATGGGTGAAGTTAAAGTACCGGCAGATAAAATTTGGGGCGCACAAACACAGCGCAGTAAAGAGAACTTCCAAATCGGTACAGAACACATGCCGATTGAGCTCGTGCAAGCCATGGCTATTTTAAAGAAAAGTGCAGCTATTGCCAATAACAAGCTTGGTAAGCTTTCAGATATCAAAGCGCATGCGATTGTGCAGGCGGCTGACGAAGTGTTAAACGGTCAATGGGACGATCAATTTCCGCTTGTCGTGTGGCAAACAGGCAGTGGTACACAATCAAATATGAATGTCAACGAAGTCATTGCGCACCGTGCGAACCAGATTTTACAGGATGCAGGTCAAGCTGATCGCATTCATCCAAACGATGATGTTAACAAATCACAAAGCTCAAACGATACGTTCCCAACAGCCTTGCATATTGCCGCTGTGTTGAAAGTAGAAGATTACTTACTGCCCCGCCTTCGTTTACTGAAAGCGACATTTGATGACAAAGCTGCAAACTTTAAAGATATTATTAAAATTGGCCGTACCCATCTACAAGATGCGACCCCACTGACTCTAGGGCAAGAAATAAGCGGTTGGTCGGCAATGTTAGAAAAATCTGAGCGTATGATTAAACACAATGTTGAATATATGAAAGAACTCGCTATTGGTGGTACTGCAGTTGGTACGGGTATTAATGCACACCCTGAATTCGGTGACCGTGTAGCAGCAGAAATTAGTCTGTTAACTGGAAAAAGTTTCACATCAGCGGCTAACAAATTCCATGCACTAACAAGCCATGATGAGGCTGTTGTCGCACATGGTGCATTAAAAGCACTTGCTGCAGACTTAATGAAAATTGCCAATGACGTTCGTTGGTTAGCCAGCGGTCCTCGTTCTGGTATTGGTGAAATCACAATTCCAGAAAATGAACCCGGCTCATCCATCATGCCAGGTAAAGTGAACCCAACACAGAGTGAAGCCATGACAATGGTTGTAACACAAGTTGTTGGGAATGATGCAACCATCGCCTTTGCCGCTTCACAAGGAAACTTTGAGCTAAATGTCTTTAAACCAGTCATCATTTATAACTTCTTACAATCCACTCGACTACTAGCTGATACCATGAAATCATTCAATGATCACTGTGCAGTTGGCATCGAGCCAAATAAAGAGGTTCTTGACCATAACCTGCAAAACTCATTAATGTTGGTTACAGCATTAAATCCATATATCGGTTATGAAAATGCAGCAAAAATTGCGAAGAAAGCCCATAACGAAGGCACAACATTAAAAGAAGCAGCTATTGCTACAGGCTTACTAACGGAGAAACAATTCGATGAATATGTTGATCCAGCTACAATGATTTATCCAAACGCAAAATAATTCCACAAAAAAACCCAGCCAAGTTTCCTCTCTTCGCTGGGTTTATTTAATTTTGACATTGTGGTACTTCCACGATTAATCCTTAAATCTACCCATTACAACTGTATGATAGTAATGGCCATCTGAAAGTATTTTATCATTTTTCAATAGTCCTTCTACTTCAAAGCCTAGCTTTTCATAGAGCCTAATCGCTTTGTCATTCGTTTCTAAGACATGCAATGCCATTTTTTTAATATCGTTGGCATCTGCCCAATCAATGGATAGCTGTAAGAAGTTTTTTCCGATGCCGTAGCCCCAAAATTCCTTTAAAACCCCTACCCCAAATTCAACTTTATGAGAAAATCTTTTTAACGCAAAGCCTTCACATCTGGAAAACCCCACAATTCGATGATGAGCAACTGCCACTAAAAATATGTTTCGAGGGTGGTCAGTGTCCGCTTTAATCAATTGTTGAAAATCTTTCGTATCGATAATAGCCTCACCTTTTTCTCGGTCAAGGTTTTCAGTCTCCCCATCAATTTGCATCCTTAATGCTGATAATTCAAACGCATCTGTTTCAAATGCAGACCTGATTGTATAATGCAGCCCGTTTTGATAAAATTCTTGTTGGTTTATAAGCATAGTATCTCCTATCTTTGCTACGCCAGTTACAACTGAAAGCTAGTGCTTGGCTGAATTTTTACAAATCGATTATTCCATATAAATTCATGATACTTAATGATCTGTTCAGCATCCAACACAGGATTATTTATTGTGCTATGTGCACCTTCTATTAAAATATTACGGTGGTATCCATGGCTATAAGCACTGCGAATCGTAGTATCTAAACAAAATTCTGTTTGCGCACCGACAAAAATAAGCTGATCAATCTTAGAATCCTGCAAAAATTGCGCTAATTCCGTTTTATAAAAAGCATCCCAAGTTGTTTTGGTAATCACTTTGTCTTGCTGCTGTTTATGTAGTTCATGATGTAGTTCCCATCCTGGCTTTCCAAAGGCCATTTCATCATCTTGCCCTAAATCTGTATGCTGTATAAAAATTACCTGAATGTCTTTCGCTCTAGCCCATTGAATTAAGTGATTAATATTTGCTACAACTTGCTTAGATTCAAATAATTGATACTTCTTTTTTATAAAGAATACTTCTTGCATATCTACTACGACTAATGCCTGTTTCATATTATCCCCCTACAAGTTTCTGCATTGTTTCTATATTATTGTATACGAAAGGATTTTGAATTAAAAGAACCCCAAAGCACCGCTACCTATGAGATTGTATTAAAGGCTCGGTCGCTAGACGACATAGATGGCCCCATGACTTAAATTCTCGTGAAGCCGGTGTTTCAAAGTTTACAAAGGTCATGGTATCGACTGGGTAACTCCACTACAATGACACATAGCGCTTTACATTTTCACTCACCGTACGAACAATGACCACATTAGTAAGAATGGGATTATCTCGGCTCATGCCTTTCTTGCGCGTAATGCTGTCATTCGCTCATAAAAAAATCCAAAAACACCCTCCATTACATAATGCAAGGAGGGTGTTTCGGCTTTTTATTTCATTAATTCTTCAACGAATTCTACAGGTACATAAGTTTTTGTTGGTTCTAATAAAGCTGGTGCCACTTCAAAGTGACGAAGAGCTTTATTGTAGCCGTATTCTTTTTGACCGCGTGTTATCGTATACGATAATGCGCCTTTTGATACGATTGCACCTTTTCCTGTTGATTCTACTTTATAGCCCAGTTCTTCAGCAATTAAACGTAAAGGCACCATCGTCGCACCCTCTACTTCATAGAAATCATTTTTGATAATTTCTTCTACAGCAGTTTGCGATGGGTCCACTTCACCTGGCTCTTCCACTATCGTATCTAAAACTACTACTTTTGATGGTGGCGTTTGTGCTGGGATGCTCATTGTTGTAATTGCATAGAACACAAGTAAATGTTGCTCTGCTAAATCTTCAACTGTCACATCTTTGCCAGATAAACTTTGTAGTTCCGTTTCTTTGCCAACATTTAATTTTAACGTATTATCAACGTTCACTAAATCTTTATTGAAAAAGTCAACTGTGGCACTGCCCATTTCCTCTGTTTCAACAATAAGTACTTCTGGGTTGTATTGTGGAGGATAAATCATTATCATCGGTTTATTTGCATACGTGTAAGCTGTTACTTTATCACCCTTTTGAAGTTTTACTTCTTTACCAGTATTATCGAAAACAAGCGTGTCCTCATTGACAACAAATACGTTAATGTTTTCGCCTTCTTTAACCGTATAATATGTAGCATTGTCACGTACTTCCACATTATCAACTGTGCCTGCTACTTGCATAAAGATTGGCTGTACTTGAGGTTTTTGTGCTTCATCATTTTGTGCGTTCGTCACGACTGCCTCTCCTCCGTTTGCTGATACAGTTGGTGCGACTACTGCGCCTCCGATTAATAATGCTGACATTGCAAATGGTACGACTTTCGTCATTTTCATAAAAAGCATCTCCTTTATTTCACGAATTCATAGTAGTAGTCGATTTATAAAGCAAAAGGTTACAACATTACCAGTTTATTTTTCAATTTTATGATTACGAGAATAAACATTAGTAAATGCAGCTAAAAAATGAATTGAAGCCGATTTAATACTCGTTGTAAAAAATATTGATGTTCACTTTGCTTAGTCCTTATATCCAACGCTGTATCTGGATGATCCGTAATAACCCCTGCAACATTTTTTCCGATAAATTCTTGTAAAGAGCGATCTTTGTTTAAAGTCCACACAAATAAATCCATATCGCTTTGCTGTAATTCTGCAATTAAATTATCAGAAACCCAAGATTCCTCTAATGCTATAAAATCTACTGGCGTCTCAGTCATGGAGCCAACAGTAAGCGCATAGACAATGCCAACACGTAAGTTAGGGGCTAATTTTTTTAACTGTGTCATCAATTGGGAACTAGCAGACTGAACATAATAAGTATCAAGTACTTGATAGGCATTTAACTTCTCTACTAAGCTTGGTAACAGATTTTCGGTTTCATTGCCCTGCACCTTTAACTCGATTAGTAAGGCCACATCAAGAGCTTTTGCCATCTCAATGAAATCATCCAGTGACGAAATTTTATCGCTATAACCATCTGAATGAACTGTAATGGTCTCTAATTCACTTAGGGTCATATTCGTTACTACGCCATTTTTACCCGCTAATCTCCTTAATGTCCGATCATGGAACACGACAAAATCTCCATCAACTGTTTGCTGAATATCTATTTCTACCAAGTCTGCGCCTGCAGCTGCCGCTCTCACAAGTCCACCAATGGTGTTTTCCACAGCTTCTGCCGTGTATCCTCGGTGGGCGATAATTTTTGTATCAGGTGCATAAACACTTTTCTCTAAAGACTTCACATTCAGTACACTCAATACGATAAATACAATGCAAACCACTATCGATAATCGTTTGTAGCGCTTTTTCACAAAGTTTGGTGAAATTTTTGCTTTCGATAAGAGCAGTGTATTATAGGTAATTGCTACCATTACCTGTGAAAACATTGCCTGTAACAAACTGAATAACACTACAATGGTGATTTCCAAAAATGCCAATGTCATACCGGCTGTTAAAAGAGCACTACTCGGCAACACACGTTCTAAGATATATAGTGGTAATGTACCGACAACGGTAATACCTAGTAATAATAGCAAGTGACCCGTTAAAACCATCGCCAATAATACGAGTAATTCAAACAAGCCTCTTTTTGAAAAGCGCCAACTTTGTACGAGCGATTGACGAATGGAAATCTTTGGTTGAATCGTAAATATTGGCAATGTCAGGATACTTCGTACGCCAACAATTACTAGTACACTTGCTACAGCAGCATAAAGTAGCTTTCCTGACCGACTAAGCATTAATTCATCTGTTATAAAATGAGGAATGGAAATGGCTTGAGTTAACGTCAGAGGTAGCATAAATGAAGCTAGTGGTAGCAACAGGGCAATATAGACAATCAAATAAATTACCTGAACGCTATAAAAATAAACGACTTTCCGATTAAGCTGTTGCCAAATTGTAAAAAATTGATAACGAATCCCACGTTGCTGATTAAATGCCATTAAAAATAGAAAACCCATTTCATAATAAATAAATAGTAGGACTACCATCATCCAAATAACAATCATACCCATAACCAATGGATGCGCTAAAAAGCTTTGGATATTTTCCTCTGTAATATGTGTGTAGCCGGTTACTCGCAGCATTAGCTTAAAAATAAGCGTTGTGACTGGCACAATCAATAAAAATTGAAATAGCCGTATCAGTGCAAAAACTTGTATATAATCAATGCGATACTTATATATATTGTAGATGGCTAGTCTCATAATTTGAACTGCCTTGTGCACTCACTCACCCCCAGTCGCATACTAATGTATTTCCCCAATAACGTACTTACTACACTTTTTCTCACTATCTATCTATAAGATATGAATGGCAATATACTTTCAATTCCTTTCAAGGGAAAAGTCTTATCCATAAAACAATTTGTCCATTATAGTATGTCATTACATATCATGAGATTTATGCATTTAGCACAAACATATAAATTTTTTGAAACTTATACCCATCTGATTCGGTAAATAGATATGAAAACTTATAAATGGAGGTATACATATGAAAAACTTTTACATTGGCGACATTATAAGTACAATCATGATACTACTTGTTTTCGTAGTTATTTTTTACGTTATGATAAAAATGATAAAAAAATTAAAGCCTTTGTCTTCAGTGGCTTCTTCGCCCCCCGAAGACACACTCCTCCGACAAGTTGATAATCTCACTTCGCGTGTTAATAGCTTGGAACTACAAGTAAAAGAGTTGTCCGAAAGTCATCATGCAAATCAAGTCGTTAAGACAAAAAAATCGCCGTGAAGATTACTCTTCACAGCGTTTTTTTGTTTTTGCATAGACAATTTGCCCCTCTATTACTGTATATGCGACGTCTATATGTGGCACTTTTTCGATGTCTACCTTAAAAATATCTTCCTCAAATACAGTAAAATCCGCCGTATAGCCCGCTTCAATCTTACCTCGCACATGGTGCTGTCCGATGATTTCTGCAGCCCCTACTGTATACAAGCGTACAGCTTCAAAGCGTGAAATTTTTTCCTTCGAACCATAGCCATCATGCAATTCGCCAAAATTTCGTCTTGTCACAGCAGCGTAAATTCCGTGTAACGGGTTGGGCTCTTCAATCGGTGCATCACTACCTCCTGCTACAATAAGCCCATGAGCCAGCAGCGATTTTAGTGGATGTAAACCTTCCGCCCGCTGTTTTCCTAACCTTGCGAGCTCCGCTTTATATTCGCCTTGAACAAACTGTGGTTGCATATCCACTGCTACAGGTAACGCTGCTAGCTTTTGTAAAATGTCCTTATCAACCAAGCTACAATGAATAACGCGGTCTAATTGCCCCTCTTGCGGCGGATATTTCGCAAACACCTCTACAATTGTCGTAATCGCTAAATCACCAATCGCATGCACAGCAACCGTTTGTCCATACTTTCTTGCAAGCTGCATATACGCCTCTAATTGCTCTGTTGAATGCACAAGCATTCCACTATTGTCAGGCTCATCACAGTATGGTTTACGGAGAGCCGCTGTTCGTCCACCAAATGCACCATCGATGAAGATTTTCATCGCTCCAAACTCGACAAATAATGATGATTGTTCATGCAGTTGCACAACTTCCTCAAAAACAGCGTGATGTTGTAGTAAATGCACTTTAAAAGATCTCTGTTCCTCCACGATTTTTCGAAAAGCAGCAATAGGCTGAATCGGCGGTCCATAGTAGCTTAAATCCTCAGAATGCCCGCCGACAAGACCGTACGATTGTAGTGAGGTTACAGCTTTTCCAAGGGCATCTTCAAGATAAGCAGGCGTAATATGTGGCATCTGATTGACGATCATATATAACGCCGCATCCTTTAAAACACCCGTGACTTGTCCATTGACCTTGTCAATAATACCGCCCTCAGGTGAAGGTGTATCGTTGGTAATCCCTGCAAAAGCAAGTGCCTTTGAATTAGCTAGTATTAAATGATGGCAGCTACGTTTGATAATAAGATGGGCTTTACCCAGTGCATCAAGCTCAGCTAATGTCGGAAAAACTGGTGCTAAAAATTGTGTTTCATTGAGCCCGATAGCTATGATCCATTCTTCTGGCGTCGCAGTAACCATACGTTGACGAATAATGGCGAGTAGCTGATCCTTACTTTTCACGTTTGATACATCAATATGCTTTAACTTTTCACCATAACCGATAATATGTAAATGACTATCGACAAATCCTGGGTACATCACACAACCATGTAATTGTTGGATAGAAGCAGCTTGTGGCAACAAGCCTTTTACTGAGCCTGTTGCCACAATTTTTCCGTCTTGTTCAAGCACAGCTTCAACTGTTTCGCCAACTTTTGCCATCGTGTAAATCGTTCCACCTGTCCATAACGTTGCCAAAACTATTCTCCTCCTATGCTATTGCTTCAATTAAATGCGCTCTTTCTAAGCGTTTACGTACAATAACACCAAGCCATGCAGCTACTACCGCCTTCACAATCCCTACAACGATAAATGGAGCTACGCCGCCCATAAATGCAGCCGTCCATGATAAATCCGCTAAAATTTTTAACCATACTGTACCGAATGTCAATGTCACAGCCATTCCAATAATGTTTGCAATGATTGCTTGTACCAGCGTAATTCCGAATTTATCTAAGTATAACCCCATAATAATAGCCGTTACGAGGAAACCTACAATATACCCGCCTGTTGGCCCTACTAAAATAGCAAATCCTCCTGACATCCCACTAAATACTGGCATACCCGCTGCACCTAGTAAAATATATAACAATACCGATATTGTACCAAGCTTTGTGCCCAAGATTGTAACGATTAAGCCAACTGCTAATGTTTGCCCTGTAATTGGTATAAGTGGTAGTGGAATCGTTACTTGCGCAAGTACGGCAATAATTGCTGCACCAAATGCCGCTAACACATAATTATATGTATGACTCTTCTTCAAATGAAACTGCCTCCCTTTGTACGTTAACTAAATAATTAAATAAGTTAACACAAAGATAAAGCAAATGAAAACTGTTGTCAATCCATTTTGAAAAATTGCTATATAAAAAGAAACTGCTATAGTGAACTAGCAATTTCCTTCAGTGAACTTTCTTACCAAAGAGGCTCATTCATAGGATCATCTTCTTGTAAACCAAAGATATATGGTGCTAATTGATAATAATAAATAAAGACACCTGCGCCAAAAAAGCCAATTCCGAGGAAAAAGTTATCAAAAAGTTGATTCATGAAAATCATCATAGGAAAAGGGATATTAAGTATTCCAGCTAATTGGACAGATTTTTTCGTCCGATATTGTTTTTTCCCGCAGTACGGGCACTCTATTTGCCCATTTTTACGATAAAATTTTCGTGCTTGTTTGGGGGTCCAAGTTTCTGCGCACTCGATACATACAGGTAAACCATACCCCTTTTTTCGCAACAAGCGTTTTATAATAGACGTGACAACAAGAAATAAAAGAAAGAGTAATATACCTCTCACTAGGTCATAATCTAAAAATGTCCAAAAGCTCGCTGTTTCCGTTTCTTGCTGTAAGACAGCGGCCTGTTGGCTGCCAGCTGTACGCTCATCTTTGCCCTGCGATAATAAATATGTAAACGTAAGGGCAAACACAGTGAAAGTCGCAAGTACAATTCGATACTGCCACTGGCCGCTACTTCTCGGCTTGCTTTTCCCGTGCACTTTTTGCACGATTGCTTGCTTTTTTTCGGCTGAAAGCTTTATATCCTGAAGCTCCGTTAACACATCTTCCTTAAATTGATTCATGGCGTAACACCTCCCAGTCATAGTCACCAATTGCTGTAGCTAACTGTTTTCTAGCACGCTGTAATCTCGTTCGTACCGTTGCTTCTGGACAACGAACAAGCTGTGCAATTTCTACTGTGTTCATATCCTCGAAATAATAAAGAATGAGTACTTCTCTATATTGCACAGATAATGTAAACAAGGCATCCACTAACTCTCGCTTTGTAGACTTAGCCAGTAATTCTTTTTCTGGCGTGATTGTCGTTGGGCGCCCCGTTATTTTTTCAAATAGTGACAGTCGTTTACTTTTCCAGCTGCGTAAATAATCGTGACTGCGGTTAACTGTCATTTTCACCAAATATGTACGTAATGATGATTCTTGCCGAAACTGCTGTTGTTTCTGATAAAAGGCGATAAACACATCCTGCACGATGTCCTCAGCGGTCGCTTCATTTTTCACATATAAATAAGCAACCTTTAGTAAATAATCACCGTGCTCTGTTATAACTTGTTCAATCTCCATCGCTGTCCTCACCTTCTTTCTAAACTACTGACGGATGCTAGTCGATTTACGATTCATTTTTTTATCAAATTATTTTTCCTGATTTTTTTGTAAATAAAGCTTTATTCTGATAAAGTAAAAAAGTGACGAATTTTGTACGAGGAGTTGTAAAAAAATGACCGTGAAACACCAAGTAAAGGCTATCTTGAGGGAGCCGGACATGCACTTGGAAAATCGTGCACGTTTACTAGTCAAGTGCCCCGATCAACCAGGAATTGTGGCTGTACTATCTTCATTTTTATTTAATTATAATGCAAATATTATAGAGTCGAGCCAATATTCTAGCGATCCTGAGAATGGTACTTTCTTTATTCGGATTGAATTCCATTGTGACAACCTACAAGAAAAATCAACGAAAATGGAAGAAGTATTTACATATATTGCAAATGACTATGGTATGGAAGCTAAATTTTGTTATTTAACTAAACGGGAACGTACAGCCATTTTCGTATCAAAAGAGCTACACTGTCTGCAAGAGTTATTATGGGAATGGCAGAATGGTGATATAGAGACGGATATTGCAGTGGTCATTAGCAATCATGAGGACGCTCGCGCAATTGTTGAGTCGTTTAATATTCCATTCCATTATATCCCTGCACATAAAGAGATTCGTCAACAGGTGGAGCAAGAACAAATACGTTTAATTGAAGCGTATGATGTGGACCTACTGATTCTCGCACGCTATATGCAAATATTAACACCTGAATTTGTGAATCATTTCAAAAATCGTATCATCAATATTCATCATTCTTTCTTACCAGCATTCATCGGTGCAAACCCATACGAGCGTGCACATACGAGAGGCGTCAAACTGATTGGGGCAACTTCACATTATGTCACAAATGACTTAGATGAAGGACCGATTATTGAGCAAGATGTAGAACGAGTGGATCACCGTGATACGGTAGCACATTTGAAAAAAATTGGCCGTCAAATTGAACGTCGCGTCCTGACGAAAGCCGTAAAATGGCACCTGGAAAACCGTATTATTGTTGAGAACAACAAGACGATCGTTTTCCATTAATTCATCAATTGTAATTTTTTGAAAACAAAAAAAGAGGGGTTTCAAAGCCCCTTCTTTTAATTTTATTTTATTTTTTACCATTTACCACATCGCTATATTGGTTATAGAGTGTAATTTGATTACGTCCATTGCGTTTTGACATGTAAAGCGCACTGTCGGCATGCTGTATTAATGGTTCAACTTGATTGATTTGTCCACAGTCATTCGTACTCACACCTATACTAAATTCTAAATGTACAACCTCGTCATTGATCGTTAATGCTAATGACGTTAAAGTATGATAGAGCTTTTGTGCAATAGTTTGAACAGACTCACCTTCTTTTAAATGAGTAAGGATAATAAACTCATCCCCACCAAAGCGAGCAACGATTGCTTCATATGGTTGAAAATAATTTTGGAGAGTAGTAGCTGTTATGGTCAATGCATCATCCCCAAATAAATGACCATTGGAATCATTAATCGATTTAAAATGGTCCAAATCAACCATCATTAAAGCCAGTTGGTATTTTTCCTGAGCAGCAGTTTTCACCATCTTCTCCGCATGTTCATCAAAATAGCGTCGATTATAAATATTTGTTAGCGGATCAATGTACGAATTTCGTTCAAATTGTTTTTTCTGCGCATTATACTCCATTTCAAATAAAACTTGTGTATAATTCTCCCTTTGAATTTCTAATAAAATGTTTATATATTCCTTTTGAATAGCGCACAAAATGATTTTATTCCCTTGGTCTTCGATTAACTTTACTAAGGAATTATAAATAATCTGAAGTAACGATAAGTCATTATTTTGCATGGCAAAATGCTTCGACTTTTGATACATATCAATCGCTTCACCTATTCGTCCCTGTTTTTCACAAAGTAAGGCATAGGCATTAAAAACTTCTAATTGCGCCTTACTATAAGGCGGTGTTTGAATGGTCTCAAGTAAATGCTGTAATAGCGCATGAGCTTCATCAAATTCTTCCAACCAAATATGGGCTATGGCTAAATTTGTCTTCGAATGGATAATACCTTTATAGGGCTGCACATGTTGCGTGTCAAATTCGTTGCCATAATAGAGACTCTTTATAGCAAGTTCCTTTGCCTTATCATATTTTCCCAGCTCAATTTCTAAACCACTCAAATTATTATAGATTTTACCCATGCTCTCCACATGTTGAATACGCTCCGCAATTTCCAGTCCCTTCATCATAAACTCCTCTGATTTTTTCAGATGACCAAATGTTCCCCAATAGATGGAGGCAAGTGAATAATACTGAATGACGTCGATATCATTGCCATACAAGAAGGTAAGTTCGCGATATTGCTCAAGTAAATTAATGGATATTTGTAAATCTCCCACTTGAAAATAGCTCATACAACGGTACCTTAACAGATGCATTGCTTTATCGTATAAGGCTAGCGCATAGGCATTATCAATTGCGGCACTACTTAATTCTATATATTCTAAATAGCGATTCGCACTATATAATTCGTCTAGAGTAATCATTAATTCTTCAAATTCTTGTGTGTCCATACCGCCCCTCCTTATAATATCTCTTATTTCTTTAATACTACCTCCCCCCTCAAAATATTACAATTCTTTGTACTCATTTATTTAATGACAACTGAGTAATTTAACCTAAAACACTATTATAAATGGAAAACAAGCCCCTGTAACAGTGACTTGTTAGGAGTTCTGCCATTTTTCATGATGCTTGACGCCAAACTCTAATCGTTTCACCTGTACGTTTATTTTTTCAAAAAAGTATGACTAAATATCATTGACCTTTGAGCATACTCCAATGTTATGATGCATACAGGAGGTGCTTATTGTGCAGATAAAACATTTTGCTAACAAATATAAATTAACAACTGATACAGTTCGCTACTATGAAAAGGAGGGTTTATTGACACCGACGAGACAAGATAACGGCTACAGAAAATATGACGTGACGTGCGAAAAAAAAATAAAATTCATTCTAGTACTAAGAAAATTAGGTTTTTCACTGCAAGAAATTAAACAGTTACTACTATTGGAGGATAAACCAGTCTCTCCTACTTGCAATCAACAAACTGTTCAGTTGTTCACAGCAAAAATTACGAACATAGAACAGCAAATTCATTTTTATCAGCAAGCGGTTCTGTCTCTACAACTCGTCCAAACATTGATGTATGACGGTAAGTACGAAGAAAACAAAGAAAAGATCGCATTACAGATAGAGAATATGTATAAAAATTTACAAGAAGGTCGTGACAATCATGAAACTCCGTAAAGTTATTTATCTCGAATATTTTATTGCATTTTTATTATGTATTTATTTTTATTGGCATTTCGATTTTTCCATGTTACTGTTTATCCTGCTTTTATTAGTCCCTGATTTTAGTATGTTAGGTTATCTGTTCAATACAAAAATTGGTGCTTTATTTTATAATATCGGACATAGTCTTGTGCTTCCAGCCATCTTGTTAATGATTGCTTTTGCGTTAAACGCCTCACTACTACTAATGCTATCTATTATTTGGCTATCACATATCTTTTTAGATCGCACGCTAGGATATGGCTTGAAATATAATGAAGCATTCAACAAAACACACCTACAACAAATCACCTAACTATCGAAAGTAGTTGATGGTTCTAGCGTCTGTTGTTGCTATTCTAGCGGTGATTTTGGTCATGCTATCGGCGATGATTGCAATTTTACCAACTTTAGTAACGTTAAAAGGGCCCCTTTTACAGGGCCTTTTAACGTGTAGGCTGTAGGTCAGTGTATACCTTTGACAGGTTTGCTTTTATGCCATTTACACCTTGCCATTGTTGATATTGAATAGGTATTTCAAAGTCAGCGATAAAGTCTTCACGTGTTATTTTACTATGATGAGCTTCTGTTGCTCTTTGAATTAATAGAGATAAATAATCTAATATTGTATCACACATGGCCATTCTCCCAATGCCCCCGTGACCGGGAACCATCATTTCGATATCCATTTGTTTGACTACCTGCAAAATAGACAAAAATTCCGTAGAGTCGTATATCGGGACGTGTAAATCTTCTGTTATTAAATCACCCATAAATGCTATCTTTTCAGTGGGTAAATACATAAAGGTATCACTCGGTGAATGACCTCCACCTAAACAATACAATTCTACACTTCGGCTTGCACCTTTTATTATCAATTTTTCCTCAAAGAGGACTGATGGTAGCAAAATGTTCATATTATGTAGGTCCCTTAATACTTTTGACATTTCATTAAATTGGTTTATTAAGCTCTTTTTTAAAATGGCATCATCTGTTGCATCAATTTGATTGTTCAATTTTAGAAGGTAATGTTCCATACCCCTCTCTTCCTTTTCTACATCATCGATCTTATTTTTTTCTTCACACCATTTATGGGTTAATGAAGTAGCTATGATCGTTGTGTCCATAAACACTTGATTGCCAAAGACATGATCTCCATGGTAATGACTGTTGATAAGGTACTTTACTTTCTTGCCAGTTATGTTTTCAGCTTGACACCGTAATTCCTTCCCCGCTGAAGGTGTGCCAAGCGCGTCAAAAACAAGTAATTCATCCCCCAAATCAACAATCCCCGCATTGCTCCAAGCACCTTGACCTGGCTTTGCGATAGCCGCATATACGCCTTCACATAAAGAATGTAGCGTAAAATATTCTGTGTCTATCACACATCCACCATCCCCTATTCTGGCAACTATATTTTTACATATTATAGCATTTGTTGCTTGGCGGTGAAGCAAAAAAACCCACTCTTATTGAGTGGATTTTCTCTTGATTATATAAATCGTTTAAACATCTTCTCGTATAGTGCCACAATAAGTATCCCACCTAGCAATGGAATCAGTGAGCTGAAGCTGAAATAAAAGCCTCCCTCATGAAATTCACCGACAAGTTGAAATTGTAGCCATGTAACGTTGTATGTTTCCCCTACTCCATATAAAAAACCTGTGCTAAATAAAAACAATGCCAGACATTTTATAAATTCAGCCTTCCGCATATATGCCACCTCACTGAACAACAGTCATTTGTTGTGCATAAGCTAAAATATCCTCAGTTGTTAATTCTGGGTTTTCAATGATAATTCCATATTGATAGCCCTTTTCCTGCCAGCTAATATAACGGAAATTTTCTGTATCCATTATTGTACCTTTTTGGCCACGCACTTCGATTTCTTTCTCACCTGGAATATTATCGAGTTCCGCATGGCTTGCGTCAACTTTAAAAACTGAAACTGAAAATTGCTGTACCTCTTCCTTTACATATTCAAATGTAAACTCAGGGCGCTCCTCTAATCCTTTATCCAACGAAATTGTATGCACTGTTAATCCCTCTGCTTCAGGTAACATTAAAAATTGACCTAGTTGCACTATCGCTTCATCCAGTGTTACCGTCTCCGAGGCATAATCTTCCTCGCTCATTTCCTCCACTGTTGCATCTTCTGGAATATCTACAGTAAATTGTGCGTCATCAATTTTTTTATCAACATCCAATTTTGTGTACTCGGTCGTCATTTTATTTCCAGCACTATTAGTTGTTGTTTTTAACGTCAGCCACGTTTTTTTATCAATCCATACTTCCATATCGCCAAGTAATGTATCTGTTTTTTTAGCCTTTGCCACGATTCGATACGTATCTCTTCCTGCAATTTTTTCTTCACCTGCAATCGAAATATCATGAGAATCCTTCATCATTTTGAACAAAATTTCTGCCTGATCTTTTGGTGATTGGAGCCCATCGAATGCACCCTCAGCATAATTCATTTTATGCACAGTATTGCCTACTACATCATACGTAATTAGCTGTGAGCCATTATTGACCGAAATAATATGCTCTCCATTTTCACTAGTCATCTCAATACGTCGTTTTCCATCCTTAGTCCACTCTTTAACTTGTGCTTTCCCACTAAGCTCGCCCATATCCATTGTATATTCCCCGTAATACGTATCTGCTTCTTTTGTTTCCTGTAATGCTTGATCTATAATCTCCTGAGGTGAATAGGATCCTTGCGTATTACAACCAACTAAGCTAAATGTCAGTGCAGTAACTAAGCCCACTGCACGTAATGATTTTTTCCAATTCATTGTTAATTCTCTCCTATATATGGTGGTAACCAGCACAGTACTGCTGTACCGTAACCTTTTTGTGATACCAGTTCTACAGTCCCACCATGTTTTTCTATTATTTGTTTGGCAATATTTAAGCCCAAACCCGTACCACGTTGCCCTACTACAGTACGAGCATTATCTACTTGGTACAGCGGTTCGAATAATTTTTTTACATCTTCTTCCTTCACGCCTTGTCCGCAGTTTTGCACAATCATATACATGCCGTCGTGCTTCGTAAGAGCAGGTTTTACAAAATCAAAGCACCATGCAGGATACGTTCCAGCATTTACTGCAGCTAAACCAATTGTGCTACCAATTTCACCGTAGCGCCAAGCATTGCTCATTAAATTATCTAACACACGCTGTAATTGCTTCGGATGCACGGCAACTATTCCATCTACCTCACAAATCACATCGAGCGTATAGCCTTTATCCTTACAAAGTGTTTCATAATCTGAGAGCGCCATGTCAAAAAACTCTGTCCCATCGACCTCAACAAGTTCTAAATTATAGCTTGTCGACTGCAATAATGTATACATGAGTAAATCCTCTAGCATATGCTTCATTGTTTCAGCCTTTGTAAAAATAACTTGTTGATATTCGTCCTGCTGTTGTGCTGTCAATGCCTTGTTTTGCAAAGCTTCTGCATATGCTTGAATAGACGTTAGTGGCGTTTTCAAATCATGTGAAATACTTGCAATCATCAGTTCCTTTTGCTGCTGCTCCTCTTTTAAATGAGCACGGGCAATTTCAATCTCATTTTGCATAGCAAGGAATGTATTTGCTAGTTCACCGATTTCATCTTTCCTTATCGCTAAATTATGCTCTACTGCTTCTCCCTTGGCAAAGGCACGCATTTGCTGCATTAATTTATGCAAAGGTCGATTTAACTTCCGGTTTAGCAGCAAAATAACAGCTGTATAGATGGCAAGAAAAAGTGTAACAATGCTTGCTATTACTAGCCATAGGCGTTTTTCTACGCCTTGTACCCAGTCCGCCCTCACTAAGTGGATTTCGTAAATGCCCACTAAATCCCCTTTTAGATACACAGGTTCTTTATACGTAAAGGCATTGTATTTTTGCTGTAATTCGTATAAGTCCTTTAAAACGATATCCTTTGAGATAAATGCGGAGGTCAATGGATTAGAGGAATAGAAAACAAAACCTGATTTAGAGTACAACGTAATTGCAAGTTGGTCATTTACAAGCGCTTCAACCTCCTGCAAATCCGCTTTTTTTTCGTACAGCGTTGGCTCTGCTAATACCGACTTTACTTGATTGAGGGCAGTCCACTTTTCAATGTATTCCGCAACATATTTATCGTGATAATAAGCATTGATCCACACATATAAGCCATATGCTCCACCAATCGGTACAATCATGACGATGAAAAAAGTAATCAATAACCAAGTTTTAATTTTCATAATGGTTCACCAATAAAGCGGTAGCCCTTGCCCCATACCGTTTGAATATAATGTGGCGTTTTGACTGGGTCTTTTAACTTTTCTCGTAGCGCCTTAATATGTACCGTGACTGTATGTGTTTCATCTACACTTGCCTGTTGCCAAATGTGCTGATAGAGCTCTTCCTTAGTAAATGTTTGACTTGGATTTTTCGCAAGTAACTTCAACAGGGCAAATTCCTTTTGTGTTAAAGCAATCTCCGTATTTTCAAGGTTCGCTGTTTCTCTTTGCCAATCAATCGCCAAGCCATATGCAAATGCTGTGATGTCCTCGCTATCTTCTTTTTTGTTATAACGTTTCCAACGACGTAAATGGGAGGCCACACGTGCCTTTAACTCCTCTAAGCTAAAAGGTTTTGCGATATAATCATCAGCGCCCTGCAAGCCCTCCACCTTATCTGCCTCTTCCTTACGTGCGCTCATCATTAAAATTGGTACATCGCTGTCCCAACGAATATTTTGGCAAACAGTCAGACCATCCATCTCAGGTAGCATCCAATCCACCAATACTAAGTCAAAAGTATCTGCATGAAAATCAGCTAGCCCCTCAAGCCCTGTTGTCGCCCAAGTGACCAGGTAGCCCTCTTGGACCAATGTATCCTTCACAATACGGCCTATGGCGGTATCATCCTCGATCAGTAATAGCTTTTCTGTCATCTGTTTTCCTCCTGTACTAACCTTACTATGCGAAAAAGGTTTTTCTCCGAACTTTACACTTTCTTTATATTTACCATAGATGGACTTTCTTGCATGTACAATCTGCTGGGCCCATGGACTTTGACGTGGCTATCCGTCATTTCAGTTGTTTTATCCGTCACTTCAGCGGGGCTATCCGCCATTTCAGCGATTCTATCCGTCATTTCAGCGGGGCTATCCATCATTTGAGCAGCTCTATCCGCCACTCTCTCATTTTCTCAAATAAAAAAAGGAATGCACACAAATTGTGCATTCCTTTATTATATATTAAAAAAACAAGCTTAATATAAAGTAAATCGAAGCAGCCATTACTGCTGAGATTGGCATTGTAATGACCCAAGTTGTCACAATTTTACGTGCCATGCCCCATTTGACACCCTTTACACGATGTGCAGTACCCACACCCATAATAGAAGAAGAAATTACATGTGTTGTGGATACAGGTAAATGGATTAACGTTGCCCCAAAGATGATGGAAGCAGATGCTAGGTCCGCTGCCACACCATTCACTGGACGGATTTTCATAATCTTGCCACCGACTGTTTTGATGATTTTGTAACCACCCACCGATGTTCCAAGACCCATCGCAGTAGCCGCTGCAAAACGTACCCAGAATGGAATGTCATCCCCTTGATGCAAGCCACCTGCGATTAAAGCCAATGTAATAATCCCCATCGCTTTTTGCGCATCATTCGTACCATGTGTAAAAGATTGCAAAGCCGCTGTCCCAATTTGCATTGTGCGGAAGCCCTTATTAGTACGGTATAAATTCATATCTTTGAATAACACTTTAAAGAGTGACATCATTAAGAAACCAGCTGCAAACGCAAGTAATGGCGAGAAAATAAGTGCTTGAAGAATTTTAATAAAACCTGTGTAATTTAATACACTAAAGCCAGCCGCCGCAATCGCCGCACCTGCTACTGAACCGATTAATGTATGAGAAGAACTTGAAGGTATCCCAAAGTACCATGTTAATAAGTTCCATGTTATAGCTGAAAGTAAAGCCGCTAAAATAACGACTGACCCTGTAATATCGCCATCATAGGCATTTAATGTAAACGGGTCAACAATGTCCTTCGTTAAAGCTTTTGCCACACCAACAAACGTAATCGCACCAACGAAGTTCATAACAGCAGCCATATAGACAGCCGTACGTGGCTTTAGCGCACGTGTTGATACAGAGGTTGCAATCGCATTGGCAGTATCATGGAAACCGTTAATAAAGTCAAAAATAAGCGCAAAAATAACGACTAATATTGTTATCAGTAATATCGTATCCATTTAGTACACTCCATCTTACGCATTACGCATAATTATTGTTTCAATTGTATTTGCTACGGTTTGGCAGCTGTCTGCAATATCTTCAAATTGTTCGTAAATATCTTTGAACACGATGAGGCGCATTGGATCTTTTTCTTGGATAAATAATTGCTTCATAGAAGAACGGAAAATTTCATCACATTCACGCTCATAATCTTTAATTTGAATTGCGTGTTTACGCATTTCCACAAGTTTTTTACTGTTTAATAATTCCATTGCTTGGACCATTTCATCCGTACTTTTCGCAATATATGTTAAGAACTGGCGCATTGGCTCTGTCACTTCTGTTAAGTTATACATATTAAAGTGTGCAATACAGCCTTCCATACCATCGATTACATCATCTAATTTATTGGCTAAAGCTAAAATATCTTCACGTTCAATAGGCGTCATAAATGATTTATTTAGCATAACGATAAGCTCATGGATTAGTTTATCTCCACTTGTTTCATATTGTTTCATCGTATCTGCTATTTCTTTTAAGGCATCTATATCTTGAATGCGCGCATTATGTGCATAGTAGATTCCTTCTTTTACATTTTGAGAGATTTTTAATAACGCTTGAAAAAATGGATCTTGCTTATTTGAGTTGAACATAAAGTTCCTCCTGTTGAAAATAGATTGTCGATTTCTGCATCATCATAACAAAACCTTTACACAATTCTACAGAACTTTAAACATAAAAGAATTGAATTTACAAAATTGTAATATAAAAATCGCCACATTTACATTCGAAGGACTTCACTTTACTTAAAAAGCGTTAAATCCTCTAGCAAAAACACTGTTTTCGCTTTAAATATTACCGTTTTTTCTTTTATTTTTATAAAAATACTTGAAAAAATTTTTTTCATACTATTTTTGAATTATACGAAATGTTAAGGAATTGTAAACGTCTTTTATTAGCGAAATATGTCGAAGCACCATTGTTATTTTTTACAAATCACAGTACGCTTAGTAGAAAGATGGTATTTTCCTGCCATCATGTAAATGAGCTCCACTATTTATAAAAGGATGTGAATACATATGGACATCAATTTACTGTCTCTTGCTACACTTCTATTCTTTGGATTTATCGCATCCTTTTTGAATGCAATCGTCGGTGGCGGTGGTCTTATTTCATTACCAGCCTTAATGGCGGTTGGTTTACCACCGAGCACAGCAATTGCCACAAACAAACTAGCGAATACAATTAGCAATGGGACAAGTATGCTTACCTTTTTACGTGCTGGCAAAGTTGATGTTAAAAAAATCGGTAAAATTCTTCCGTTTATTTTTATCGGTTCTTTGATTGGTGCATACACGGTGCATCTTGTCTCACCAGCAATCTTAAAGCCACTCATGCTTGTTATGCTCGTCCTTGTAGCTACTTATACCATTTTAAAAAAAGATTGGGGACATCATGCTGAGCAAAAGCTTTTAACTACAACGAAAAAAATCGCCTTTATTGCGGCCTTTGCTGTAGTCGGCTTTTATGATGGTTTTTTTGGCCCGGGCACAGGCTCATTTTTCATTTTCATACTATTAATGATGGGCAATGATTTCTTGCAGGCGGCGGGCAACGCAAAAGCTTTTAACTTTACATCTAATTTAGCAGCTCTTGCGATGTTTTTAGCGTTAGGTGAAGTTAATTTTCTATACGGCTTGCCAATGGGCTTCGTGATGATTTTCGGTGCAATTTTAGGCTCAAAATTTGCGTTAAAACGTGATACTAAAATTATGCGCATTATTTTCATCGCTATGACATGTCTATTAATTGTGAAGAATGCTTGGGATTATTTTGGTCCAAATGAATGATTCAGTATTAGAAAACGGTGGCGTGCAGACCATTCGCTACCGTTTTCTTTATCCCACATTAACGAACAATCAGCGGAGGATGAAGAAAACCATCACTTTATGACGGAATTTTCAATCAATTGACAATATTTATTAGCGTGCTATAATACTTTTGGGCTTCACCGCATTGAAGCGCAGAAGTATTTATTAGGAGGATTAGCATGTTTCGAATTGAAGCAAAAAATAACCCTCGATTTTTGGAGGCAGGCTTCATTATACTATTAATTATTGCCGCTATGGCTATTAGCATTGGGGTTTTTCAAGCAACACCTCATATTCCAATTGTCCTTGTCATTTCAATTTTAATCGCATATGGACTAATGAAAAAAGTGCCGTTTCGTGAGCTCGAAGCTGGGATGATAGCTGGTGCAAGTGCCGGACTAGGCGCAGTGTTTATTTTCTTCTTCATTGGCATTTTAATTTCGAGTTGGATTATGGGTGGCACAATTCCAACGCTCATCTACTACGGCTTTCTAACAGTTTCACCAAGCTTTTTCTTTGCCATCGTTTTTCTTATTTGTAGCATCGTCGGCATTTCCGTTGGTAGCTCGTTAACAACAGTCGCAACTGTCGGAGTGGCTTTTATGGGCATTGCAGGTGCAATGGATATTTCACTAGCAATTACGGCAGGTGCCATTGTTTCAGGTGCTTTTTTCGGTGATAAAATGTCTCCCCTATCTGATACAACAAATCTAGCATCAGGTACGGTTGGTGTAGACCTTTTCGAGCATATAAAAAATATGGGCTGGACGACGATTCCTGCCTTCATCATTTCATTCGTGCTGTACGCCATTTTATCGCCATCTGGAGCAGATACTTCCTTTGAAACAGTTGAACATTTTAAAAATGGCTTGCTGTCAACGGGGCATATTCATTGGTATACGTTATTACCTATTGTTGTTCTTGTTATCATGACATTTTATAAAGCGCCTGCGCTCATTACACTTGCTGTCGTATCGATGGTTGGTGTTGGACTTGCCTACATACAAGAACCACTTGCCCTTACGAATGTCTTCAACATGCTTTTTGAAGGCTATGTATCTGAAACAGGCAATAAAGAAGTAGATGCATTACTTACTCGTGGCGGTATGAATAGTATGTTATTTACCATCGCGTTAGTATTACTAGCCTTAACTATGGGTGGATTACTGTTCACACTCGGCATTATTCAAAGCATTTTAGGAAAAGTTGAAAGCTTATTTAAAAGTGCTGGCTCCGTCATTACAGGTGCTGCAATTACAGGAATAGGTATCAATACATTAATTGGGGAACAGTATTTGTCCATTTTACTTACTGGTGAGGCCTTTAAATCGCAGTTTGCGAAGGTTGGCCTTGCACCAAAAAACCTCTCCCGTGTGATGGAGGATGCTGGTACTGTTGTCAATCCGCTCGTACCATGGAGTGTGTGTGGGATTTTCATCGCCAGCGTGCTAGATATACCAACGACAAGTTACTTACCTTTCACCTTCTTCTGTTTACTCGGTCCGATTCTAACAGTGGCATTCGGTTGGAGTGGCAAAACATTAACAAAACTAGAAAAATAACAGTGGTAGCTGAGGAATACTTCAGCTACCTATTTTCTTGTCTATCCCGTTTCCCTAGTGATCTCCCATCCATTTTATAAAATATCTTGTCAATATATTCCACTGACTAACATTTGATTTGGTGTTATCGGGTGCAACGCTAATTCTTCATAATTTCAGGCTCATTAAGTCATCACATTATATGAGCGTCCAACGCCACTTCAAGGCGAAGATGACTTACGCAATTGGTTAGTCATGTTTAGCAATAATATACTGCAGCATTTATCGGCCAATGACAAAGAACGAGTCTATACAAAATGTCAGGAAATATTAAAGCAATGGATGATTGATTACTGGCGTTTACGATTTATAGCATATAAACAACAGTAGAATTATCCATTCCCAAGGATTTTTCCGCCAGTAACAAGCAACCCCCACGGCTATTTGTGCCTGGGGGTCTTGGTTGGCTTTCGCACAGTAATTTATGTCATTAGAAACAAGGGAGGTTACTTGCTGAACTGGTCTTGTAAGCCCGTAATCTCTGGATTTATGCACGTGGAAATAATATGACCATCACGCCAACTAAGCATATCCCTGCGCCAACCCAATCCAAGACATCAGGTTTTTTCCCATCAATGCCCCATCCCCATAAAATAGAAAGTACAATGAAAACGCCACCATAGGCTGCATAAACTCTTCCAAAGGTTGGGAAAGACTGAAATGTAGCCACCACGCCATATAATGCTAAAGCCACACCGCCTAATACTCCCCAGTAAAAAGGTTTACCTTCTCTTAACCACAGCCAAATTAAATAGCCCCCTCCTATTTCTCCAATGCCTGCTACTATAAATAAGATGATTGCATAAGTCATTTTTTGACACTTCCTATATAAAATTTTGTGTTGTTCATTACAAACAAATTGTAGCATTTTTAAACCAGTTGTAGTCCTGAGCATTGCAATCAAGATGGCGTTTTGCAAAAAAGCGGCGATTGCCATAAGATTTGACGCAAAAAAATCCCGCCCTTTCCTGTAGGTGAACCACAGAAATAACGCGAAATTCTTTTGTTAATATTTTTTCAACCTTTATAAGGCAGTTTCAATCAAAGACAACAGGAAAGCACTAAATCAACCATCCCTTGCACATAGCATACGTTAGTTGACATGAATACAAACGATCTACTTTTGTGACCACGTGCCAAAACTAATATTTCGTCCACTATTCCCCTAAATTAAAAACCTGAAAATCCATTAAAGAAAGGGCTTAGCCACATAATAATATAGGTCAAACCATCGAAAAAGAGCAGGAGCAAAAGCGCGATCATTATATAGCCACCGATTTTTGTTATCTTATGGCTGTATTTTCGAAGCCATGCACCTTTCGTAACAACTTGTGATAACAGGAAAAATGGAATGGCAAACCCTAAAACGAACGCAAGCATATAGAGCCTTCCTACATTTGGATTTTGTGATGCCATCATAAACACGGCACCTGTGATGGGGCCAGTACACGGCGTCCACCCTGCCGCAAATGCAAGTCCAATGAAGAAAGAACCAATATAGCCTGTTGGTCGATTGTTAAACTGTATTCTTCCTGGCATTCATCAAGAATTTTGGTGAGATTACAGCAATAATCATCAAACCGAAAATGACAATTAATATTGCACCCACTTGGCGTAGTAAATCTTGATACGAGCTGTAGCCTAAAAAAATAAATATAATTGAAAATCCTAAAAGGAAAAATATTGTATGTAGCATCCCGATTCTTAGATGCTGTATATGCTTCGTAACTATTGATTGCATGACAAAGCATTTTTCTGCTGCCTCGCGAAAATTCTCTGTTTTTGCTGCTACAATGAAAGTCCGTAACCACTCTGTTTCCATAGTATGCCTCTTTTGTTTTTTCCCCATTATAACGAAATTTTTGAGCGGCTTGAAACCTTTTCTAAAATCGTGCGTATAAATAGCTATCTAAATGCTATAGGAGGAATTCACATGTCTTTATTCAACAAAGCACTTGTAAGTATCGGTATTGGAGCAGCAACGGTTGATACGAAATTAGAGAAGGCTACATACAGAGCGGGCGAAGTCATGCACGGGGAAATCATGGTACGTGGTGGGCATGTCGAACAGCAAATTGATGCCATCTATGTCTCAGTTCATACTACTTATTTACGAGAAGCGAACGATAAGAAGTATACAGACATGGCCGCTATTCAAAAAATAAAAGTAACAGAACCATTTACAATAGCTGCTGGCGAACATAAGGTGATGCCCATTTCATTGACACTCCCCATTGATACGCCTATTACAGCTGGCAAAACACAAGTATGGGTTCAGACTGGGCTCGATATTAAAAATGCTGTTGACCCGAATGACAAAGACTATATTCGTGTTCAGCCGACCAAGCTTGCTGAAAGTGTGCTCGATGCCGTAAGTGGCCTTGGCTTCCGTTTACGTGAAGCAGAATGTGAACAGGCTTCGACTCGCTTGCGTGGAAAGTTCCCATTCGTACAGGAGTTTGAATTTGTACCGACTGGTAGCTACCGACGCCATCTTGATGAACTTGAGCTTGTATTTCTTGCACAATCTGATTATTCAGTCGAGCTATTATTGCAAATTGACCGAAAAGCTAAAGGGCTAGGTAGTTTATTTGCTGAAGCATTGGATATGGATGAAAGCTATGTAAGAACGACCATTACAACACAGGACTTACCAAATATACAAGCAAATCTACAACAAATCATTATGAAACATCTATAAACTTACAGCTGTTTTTATCCGTAGTGAGCCTATGATTTAACAAGTTAATTCATATCAATATTTTATTTATACGACAGAAGAAAGATTTACATTATATATATCTTTCTTTTTTTCTTACGGTTGTTGAGAAACGATGTACGTAATATGGGGCTAGAATGAAGTAGAATATAATTAAGGCAAGCATAAATGCAAACTGGAGGTGATGACATGGATTCAAAAGAAACACCAGCAGAAAAAAGAGAACGGTTAAAACAAAAGGAGTTAAAAAATAATCCTAGTGGTTCACTAAACGATGCCTTTAATAGTGGAAATAGTGGTAATTTAACAGGTATGAATGTGAAAGATATAGGGATATTAATTTTAGTGTTATTTTTTGGATACCTAATATACAAAATTATTTTTAATGAATAGCAGTTTAAATTTACAGAATTTTCATTTTTAATAAACAAAAAATGCACGTTGTGTCGAAGATGCTAGTTTTGTTAGCGCGTTGGTTTTTTTATGATTAAAAAACGCGGTATGAAAATCACCATTTTCATACCGCGTCTTTTTTATGCTGTTACATCACGTTTCATAAAGGACAAGTAGCTAATCACAAGGAAAATCACTGCGTAGATAGCGAGTATAGTAAGAGAGAATGGCATTGTGATACCTTCAATCATTAAACCACCCGTTTCATACTGCGTTAAATTCGAATGTGTTAACCACACGTATTTCACAATTTCATATTTACTTAAGAACATGACAATCATTGTCCCCGTAAATGATAAAAACATTGTTAAGCCGATTGCTAATGAGCTTGAACGGAAGACAGAGCCAATTAAGAAGGCAAACAAGGTAGACATGACAAAGTCACCCGCAGACAGTAAATAATGATAAGCTAAATCGCCCCATACTGCCTTTTCAACAATTTGACCATTCACCATTTCTAACTCCGTGCCCGTTGCTACACCAAATAGTACGAATCCTACAATTGCACTGACAATGACATTCACTACGAATAAAAATAGTCCAAATAGGAAAGTAGTAACTAATTTAGAGGTTAATATTTTTGCGCGAGTCATCGGACGTGTTAACAACATTTTAATCGTACCTGTTGAGAACTCATTCGATACGATACTCGCTGCCGTAATCACTGTAAATAATGTCACTAAAGTCAGCATACTGCTAGTAAATGACATAAAACTTTCGAGGCTTCCTTCCGTTTGATTTGGTACATCATTTGCTAAACGATATTCAGCAAGGGCAATTTGCTCTTCGAAATATTTTTTATCTTCTACAGTAAGTTCTTCATTTGTTAGTGACTCTTTATAATTTGTAATCGTTTGTTGTTCATTTTCTTGCCATGACAAGTCTTCGGCAGTCTTTGATTCATAATACTTCATCATGATACCTGGTCCAATAATCACAACGATTAACAGCGCGACCATCGCCCAAGTTCCTTTTTTATGCCATAATTTCATCCATTCATTTTGAATTAGCTTCAACAATTTGCCCACCTCCTGTCATTTCCAAGAATTGATCTTCTAATGTTTTTTGATGTGGTTGAACAGCAAATAGCTGAATACCTTCAGTTACGAACTGTGTCATAAGGGTAGGAATGTCTTCTTTCTTTATCTCCACTACGACACCATTATTTTCTACCGTAAAGCTGTGGTCCAGTTTTTGTAACTGTGCTGTAACCTGTTCACTCGGTGTTGCCTCAATATAATAAAATGAAGCTGTATCATTTTTTATTTCACGTATGTCAATTAATTGCCCATTTTGAATAACGGCTACGCGATCACACATGAGCTCAATTTCTGACAGTAAATGGCTCGATACAAAAACAGACACGCCATCTTCCGTTGCAATTTTACGTAAATACATCCGAAACTCTCGAATCCCTGCAGGATCAAGGCCATTTGTCGGCTCATCTAATATTAAGAATTTTGGTCGGTGTAAAAGTGCCTGAGCTAAGCCCAGACGTTGACGCATCCCAAGTGAATACGTCGATACTTTTTCATGAATGCGGTTTTCTAATCCGACTTGTGTTACGACTTCATCAATACGCGCTTTTGACACGTTTTTATGCATTCGTGCAAAATGCAGTAAGTTTTTATAACCCGTCATATATTTATACATTTCGGGATTTTCTACAATGACGCCAACCTTACTAATAGCTTCTTCATAATGCTCTTGTAAAGATTGGCCGTCGATAATGACTTTTCCTTCTGATGGATGCATGAGTCCGGTCATCATCCGAATCGTTGTCGTCTTCCCTGCTCCGTTTGGTCCTAAAAATCCAGTAATCTGCCCTGGATATAAATCGATATTTAAATTGTGAATCAATTGCTTACCTTTTATGGTTTTTGATAAGTTTTGTAGTTGGACAATTGGTTGTTGCATGGATTTCACCCTTTCCTATAGTACGTTTTCATCCATTGAAGCGCATCCTTATTCGTGACATCTCGAATAGTCTCCACTTCATCATGCGCAAGTATAGCGCCATTTTGCAAAAGGATGATTTGATCTAAAATTGGTTCAACTTCGTATACCTCATGAGTCGATAAAATAATGGTTTGGTGTTCAATATCTGTAAATTGGATCAGCCCTTTGATTAACTCTTCACGAACAATTGGGTCAAGACCCGCGAATGGTTCATCCATCACATAATACGGCACCTCTCGGCCAAGCGTTGCCGCCATTTTCATTCGTCCTCGGTTACCTTTTGATAAATTCCTTAACTTGGTATCCATATCAACATGCAAAAATTGTGCAACGATACAGGCCTTATCGTAGGAAAAATCTTCAAACTGCGAGGCGTAGTGCTGAAATAGCTGCTCGCCCGTATAAAAATCAAAAAACAAATCGGTGTCTGGCAAATACGCAATCTGACTAGCACTTCTACGCGTAACAGATTGCCCATTCAACAGTACTTCCCCACTCGATGGCAGCAACAAGCCTGTCAAAACTTTTAATAACGTCGATTTTCCACTGCCATTTTCACCAACAAGTCCGATGATTTGCCCCGTAGGAAAAGAAAAAGTCACGTCTTGAATAATAGGCTTTTTTAAATAACGGAAAGAAACATTGGATAACTGTAACATTTATTTCACCTCACGATTTCTTTTGTAAAACAACGAGCATTTCTTCCCTTGAAAACCCAAGTGCTTCAATGGAAGTCAAAAAATTTTGTGCTAATAAATTTTTCATATCTTCTCGTAGTTCTACTATTCGCTCTTCATTGGTTGTAATAAATGTCCCCTGACCGCGTTTAGTTTCCGTTAAATCCATCGCTTCCAACTCCTTATACACACGTTGTACGGTATTGACATTCACGCCCGTTTCCACAGCATATTCTCGAACAGAAGGCAGTCGGTCCCCAAGTAATAGCTTCCCTTTCAGAATATCGCCACATATGCGATCTACGAGCTGACTATAAATTGGTTTGTCACGCGAAAAATCTAATGTCATCGCAATACCACCTTCTCAAGCCACTTTGTTGCGACGATAAAAAGGAGTGCAAGTACGATGATAAAAAAGAATTCTTCCACAAAGTACAACGAGCCAAGTTCAATTTGCATGGTTGGCACTTCAGCTTTTGGTAAATATTGTTCCAATCGACTAATTCGAATTTCACCGAACCGGAAAATTTTATCATAAAATGAACTCTCTGTAAAACAGAACCATACATCCATACTCAAGAAAAACGCAGGAATGGCAATAACGATGGCAAAACGACCTATAAAATGCTTCATTTGTAGATAAAATGCTAAGAACAGTAGGAGTATCACAAACAAGACAAATTGGAACATCACAATCATTCCTACAATGAGGAACAGTAACAATAGGACTTCCCCAAAAGTTGCCACATAATTTTCTCTTACAAAATAAAGCGCGAGCGACGTAAAGAGTAGATTGAATATTGCATACCCGATTAATGTGAAAATAATTTTCACACCAACCAGTTGCGCTATGGAACTCGTTGAATGGAGCCACATTTCTTTCGCCTTTAAATCAAAACGCATACTCGTGAAAAACTGTAATACGGCATAAAAGTTACCCAGCATTAATACAAGTATTGTGAAGAGAAAGAATAATTGTTGATGCGCCGTTGTAAAACCGTCTCCAAAACGTAGCAATAAATAGGGAACTACGAGCGAAAGCGCAAGTCCTCCAATGATTGTGAAAAAAAGCCTTCCTCTATAAAGCACCCATTCCTTCTTTATTAGACCTGAAAATTTTTTCAATAAAAACACCCCGTGTCATAGTGTACTAGACACATATTACACTATGACGAAATAATTTGCAATAGACAAAGAAAGGAAGAAGGAAGAGCCTGTCAAGAACAGTGCTCTTCCTTCTTCCTTTTACTATAATAATCACTTGCTGTTAGTTCATGGCAACTGTTATTTTAAAAATTGCTTGAGTGCTGCCATTTGCTGCAAAGCTTGTTCATAACCCATTTCATAATTGGAACGCATTTGTGTAGTATCTTTCTCAAAGCTATTTAATGCTTCAGTAGGACGGAATATAAATGCCCTACCTTCCTCCTCTAGCTGCTCACAATACGCCAACGATGCATTATAATGATCGGCCCGTTTTTCCATACTTTTCACTAAACTCGGGTAACGCTTCGCAAGTAATCGCATTGCCCACTTGCTTTGCCTATCTTGCTTTTTTCGATAACCCTTTGGTCGCGTTAACACAAGCACATGTTTGTCAAAGCCTCTCTCAATGCCATGCTGAATCGGTATAGGTTCAGCTAACCCACCATCATAATAGGCAGTATCATTTAGTTTTATTTCCGGAAATAGGATAGGAATGGCACATGTAGCACGTAACATCATACATTGTCGATCCATTTCTCGAGCATCCATATACTCTACTTGCCCCGTCGTTGCATTCGTTACACCAAAAAGTAATTTCCCCTTATATTGCTGGTACGTATCCCAATCAAAAATATCTAACTGATTCGGAATCACATTATAAGCAAAATCTAAGCCGAATAGGCTCTTCTCTTTAAGAAAATTTTTCAAGCCCATATAACGCTTATCATGTCGATAATCCATCAATACACGTAAGGAACGTTCCTTTTGCTGTGATACATAAGAGCATGCATTGATGGCACCTGCCGAAATTGCCACGACATAAGGCATCATAATATCATGTTCTAAAAAGGCATCTAGAACGCCCGATGTAAACAACGTGCGAAACGTACCACCCTCTAATATTAAACTCGCATTTTCCACATTGACCTGTAGCATCCCATCACTCTTTCACTCTATATTCCCTATTTACAGTCCTGCTTTGATCATTTTCAATTCTTTGAAATAGCCAATTATTGCTCTGGAAAGTATTGTTACCCACAATGCCACACATAAAATCAACAGCACACGTAATACACCGTCAATCGACCATTCAAAAAAGGACTCTGTCATTCTATAAAAATTCGTATATAAAGAAAAACCAAGAACTAGGAGCAAATATCCCCCAATGCCTGCACTCATATATAATGCTTTTTTCATACCACGAATCTTCTCTTTAGGATCATAGGTCAATGCCGGTGTATTCTCTCCATTTTCATATGGCATTGCCCAAATCGAATAATGGAGCCACGTGATGTTGGATGTAAACTTTAACTGCCAGCCCATTTCCTTATGGATGGTAAAGAAGCTACTATCAACCTTTGGCTCAAAGCTAACTTCATAAGCAATACACTTGCTTCCCGTTTCACGAAATGTAAAAATAGCTACCGCAGTCACACGTTCTAATTCCAATCCAAGTCGCGCTTGTTCCTCGAGCCATGCCTTCGTTTGCTGCGGTAAATACATCCAGCCAAGTTTCAATTTCCGCACCTTTCGCCCGCTGCCTATCTTAGGAACAATCATATCCATTTCTTGTTTTTCAAACTTTCGGTATGCCCTGTACACATAAATAGATAAGCTAATGAAAAGTGTAATAATAGCAAGAGGTATAGCAATCGACCACCAGCTTATACCGCCAATCACGTTCGACATGATTGCCGTTATTATAATTATATTCAACTGTGCTGTTACAAAAAATATGCCTATTAGGATAAATAAATACGTATGCAGTCTAGCTCGTTTTACAATGGTTTCCCGAGATGGATAGACAGGAGCCTCTGTCATTTGCTCATTTTCCATAAATTGCCATCGACTCGAAGACGTCACTACCTGCCATCCCGCCTGTCTCAAAGCATTGGGCAACATATTTTTATCCAAACGAATCGCATATGCTACTGCACTTGGTTCCCCCTCTTCAAAGGTAAACATACGTGTCACCGCATTAAAATCACATAAATGATAGCCCTTACTCGCCATATCTGTTAGCCATTTTTCAGTTTTATCGATTTGATAGCTCCACAGCCATTTCATCCTCTTCACCTAAAATCCTCCTCAAAGCGTAATACATGCGCATGTACTTCCTTTAAACGATTCATTTCAGCCTGCATCACTTGCTTGCCAATTGTCGTTACTTCATAGATGGTTTTTCTGCGTTCATCCGCAAAGACTGAAATCATTGCGTCCTGTTGCATTTTAGTTAGCGTACCGTATATGGTGCCCGAGCCAAGCTTTATACGACCGTTCGTTAATTCTTCTACGCGTTTGATAATGCCATACCCATGATGAGGCTCAGTAAGCGATAATAATATATAAAATGCGGTTTCAGTCATCGGTACATATTTTTTTAATAACTTTTCCAATTGTTTACCTCCACATGTCGCACTGTGACTATGTCGTAACTCGACTATATCACACCGTGACATATTGTTTCAAATTAATTATTGGCATAAAGTGAAACTTCAATCAGTGGGGGTTTTCTTCATCCCCACTGATTGTTAGTTGAACCAATCGGGCTTTTACGGTCAGTTGATCGACCACCTAGTTGATTCGTTCTCATCTTTCCACTTGAGATGGACGTCTTACTGACCGTTATTGCGGGATAAATTTCATTTTTGACAGCATTAAGTTAAGTTATTTTAATAAAAATCATGTAAAATAAAAATAGAATTCTATTTTCAGTTATTTGTTAAGAGGGGAAACAATTATGTTTGGCGGAAAAATTAAAGGTAACACAGCGAAAAAAATGAGAGTGAGCTTACAAGCAGAATGTCAGAACTGCTTTGGCCTTTGTTGCACGGCGCTTAATATTGTGGCTTCTAGTGATTTTGCAATGAATAAGGCAGCGGGCACACCCTGCCTTCACTTGCAGGCAGATTATAGCTGTCATATTCACAGTAGCCTGAGAGAAAAAGGCTTTAAGGGCTGTACCGTCTTTGATTGCTTAGGAGCAGGTCAGATGGTTTCTCAAACTACGTTTAAGGGACAAGACTGGCGAAAACATCCACAAATTGCTGAGAACATGTTTCGTGTCTTTCCAATTATGGAACAGTTATATGAAATGATGGCGTATTTGGCAGAGGCATTGTCTTATGAGGTGTCAAGTTCCTTGGCTGAAAAACTACACAACCAATTCGAGCAATTACAGCACTTAACAAGACAAGATGCAGATACATTGTTAGCCATCGATATTATGACATATCGAATGCCTATTAATGCATTACTTTTAGAAACTAGCGAACACATTCGCCATCACTTAATTTCTAAGGTTTCTGACGCTAAAACTAAGCGTAAATACAACTATCGTGGAGTCGATTGGGTTGGGAAAAACTTCAAAGGCAAAGATTTGACAGCGACTGACCTACGAGGAGCCTATCTAATTGCCGCTAATTTGCAAAACGCAGATTTACGAGGCGTCGATTTTATTGGTGCGGATTTACGAGATGCCGACTTAAGCGGTGCAAATCTATCTACTAGTATGTTTCTTACACAAATGCAAATTAATTCAGCGAAGGGCAATCATAAAACAATATTGCCAGCTCATTTGAAGCGACCTTCTCATTGGAACGACTAGTGAAAATGAAACTTTAATCAATGGGGATTTTCTTCTCCTCCCTGTTTGATAGTTGAATCAATCGGGCTTTTACGGTCAGTTGATTGACTATCTAGAGGACTCGTTGTCATCTTTCTACTTAAGGTGGGCGCCTTACTGACCGTTCATGCAGGGTAAAGTGGACCTTTAGTCAGTGGGGATTTCCTTCATCCCCACGGATTGCTAGTCACCCACTTGAGGTGCAAGTCTTAATGACCTTCGCTTTAACCACAATACATATTTTCCATAGGTGCTGTTAAACTTGAATAAGCGTAATCCAGACTTTATGCCAAATTCGCTTAACTTTCGAGTAGCGGATACTCCATAATCGGGCCCTGTTAAATTTAAACGAATGACTTAAAGTGCTTTAATTGTTCTGTCGGAAGTGTCGTCCCATCAAGTGTCTGATGCTCAAATTGCCCTACACGGTCTTTATTATGAGCAAAATAAAGATAGACGACATTTGGTTCATCCGCAAAAACAACGTTTAGCCAATAACTTGGAAGACCTGCAAAGTGCCATTTACATTCAATAGATTGTATTGCTTCCTTCCGATAAGTCATATCCTCTATCAAATAGTTTTCGATTCGTTTAGCATACAGTTGCTTGTTGATTTGTACCGTACAAAATGGAGCTAGTAACGCAATGACTAACGTAACAGTCAAAAACTTTTTCATTTTACATTCCCTCATCAAGTCCTGCTCAATGATTGATAAAAAATTTTTTCCATTTTCTCATTATAGCTTTCATTTTGACAATTATCCCCAAAATATTTATTACGCTATTAATTGCCTTAATAGTATCGTAAAGTTCGTTTCATACAGTCTGTACCTTCTTTTCGCTCAAGCTTGAAAAATAGGAAAGTCGTGAAGTGGCAGTTTCATAAAAACAAAGCCTTTCATAATAAAAAGCTGTGGTTTTGAGGCCACAGCTTTTCGTTATTTCCTTGGTTTCTTCTTATATAGAATCGTCACAATAACTAAAACAAGTAAAATCGTTTGTCCAATCATTGTTTCCACCGTTGGATAGAAGCCTATGAAGCTAACCACTGGCAGACCATCCACGATTGTTGTAGAAATTTTATTTGTCAATTGTAAGGTATGCAAACTAACACCAATAATTTTAAATGCCAAGACATAAATTAACACCGTTGCCACGGCAAAAAGCTTATGAATTGGAATTTTGCCACTCGCTTTAAATAACACAATAGCTATGACAGCTAAGATGACGAGTGCCACTACAATGCCTAACACAAATTGAGATGCTTCCATTTTAGGGGCAATTCCTGCATAAAATACCAATGTTTCTGCTCCTTCACGGAACACCGATAAGAAGCTGACAGAAGCCATTGCGAATACTGAGCCACTTGAAATGGCATTGCCCATCTGTTTTGAAATATATCGATTCCAGCTCGTTACGCTTGATTTACTATGAAGCCAAATACCAACGCCAATCATCATTGCAGCAGCAAGTAGACCAACATAGCCTTCCATCATTTCACGATTCGCATCAACAGTAGCAGAGTTAAAAATCGTTGACATTAAAATAGCTGCTACAGCCGACAATAATACCCCAACAAACGCCCCAACATAAATCCACTTACCCATGGCTGTTTGACCGGATTTATTTAAAAACGAAACCAACGCTAAAATGATGAGCAGTGCCTCTAAGCCCTCTCGTAGCAAGATTAATGCAGAGTCCCACAACGTATAGTCAGTATCACCTTGTATCAGTTCTATTTCAGTACGGAAAGTATCCAACTTACTTTTAACGATTTCTTCATCGACTTGGCTTTTTAATAAGTCACTCACAAGTATTGGCATATCACTCTCGATTTTCGTATAGAGGCTACTATTGCGAGTTGAAATTTCGATTTCTACGCTTGGCCAAATTGTAATGAATTCACGAATTTTATCGGATGCAGGCTTATAGTCGCCTGCATCAATGAAATCATTTGCCTCATCAATATAGGCAATCAAAGTTGTGAGCGAATACTCGCCTTCTACAACTTGTGCTGTTTCTTCTCCCGCCACAAAATCCTCAATCGTTTGTTTTAGCTCAGCGTATTGTGACTGCATTAATGCGATATCCGGCTCTTCAGCGGAAATTGTAATGCGTAAGAAGGCCATCTGTGTTTCGATTTGTCCGTACATAGCAATACTTTGCTCACGAACAGGCCGTTCGTTTTTATTCCATCTAACATTGAATTCCTTGTACGCAGCATCGATTGCAGTGATGTCGCCACTAGCTAGAGCTTTCTCAAACTCTGACATAATGGGTTTAAATTTCGTGCCAAATTCTGCGCGCTGTGCCGCTTCATCCACTGGATTTTCTATCTTTTCTAGTGAACGTAAGGCATTCGATAAGGCCGATAAGGCCGATAAACGCTCTTCTTTAGATGTTGCTTCTATTGCTTGTGCTAGTATGCTATCAACCTTTTCTTGCGCTTCGGTTTGTTTAGATGTAACGGCAGCCCAGTCGATTGTAAATTGTTTAAGTGCCTGCTTTGCTTCTGCTTCCTTGTCCTGCTTTGTATTCATAAGGGCATCACTAATAGAAATGTATAAGTGACTGTAAGACTGCGCTGCTTGCACTGGCACTGCAAGTACCACTAACAAACAAAGGATGATGCTACAGCGCGTTAAAAAGTGCTTCACCTAAATAACTCCCCTTTTGTACACCAGGGAAGCACGCAAACACGGCACTGCCTCGATGGGTAATATATTCATTCATTTTATCCATGCGCCCTAAACTATTTTGCACCGTAGTAAACTGAGCGGGATCTTTTTGGAATGATACAAACAATAGCCCAGCATCATGGGCACCTGTATTGGACATGACACCTGAAGCATAAGAATACGAACGGCGTAGTATCCGCGCACCTGATTTCCTTGCTAAATGGACATGGGATGTATCTGGCATTACATACTCGCCTTTGTCGTCCTTCGCTTCTACATCGAAATCTTCAAATTCCTTTGTTTTACCGAATGCGGCACCGCTATCACGATAACGACCAAATGTTGCTTCCTGGTCCTTTAAAGAAGTACGATCCCACGTTTCAAGATGCATTTGGATTTTACGTGCTACTAAATATGAGCCGCCCTTCAACCAGCCTTTATCCACCCACACAACTTTATTTAAATCTTTGTCATCTGTAATGGCAGGGTTTACCGTGCCATCCTTAAAGGCAAATAGATTACGAGGTGTCCCTCCACCTGCCGGGAATGAGTTAAAACCTGCCTGCGACCATTTAATCTCCACTTTGCCAGACGCAGCACGCACTAAATTACGCACAGCATGGAAGGCAACTTGCGGATCATCTGCACACGCTTGAATACACAGATCGCCACCCGTAAATTCTTTTTGTAACTGGTCTTTTGGGAAGTGCGGTAAATCTACTAGTTCTGCTGGTTTCAAGTGAGAGATGCCCAGTTTGTCAAAAAGTGACGGACCAACGCCAAATGTAATAGATAAATTGGCAGCATCTAACCCTTCTGCCTCACCTGTATCCCCTGTCGGTATTCTTGTATTTGTCGTTAAATCCACGATTAATTCGCCATTCATTAAACGCACAACAAGAGGTGTCCATTTTTGGAACAACTCTTGTAACTCTTTCTTGGATGTAACTAAGACATTTAAAGAAGCAAAATAAATATGCGTTTGTACAGGTGTAATAATGCCCGATTGATGCGCACCATAGAAATCTACTTTGTTACGTGCTGTTATACTATCTGCTACAGGCTCGAAGACACCATAACCCATAGCTTTCATAACACCGCCAAAGCCAGAAGCACCAATAGCAACCCCTGCCACTCCGATACCAGATAGCTTTAACATGTCACGACGAGATATTTTTTTATCGATCCATTTTTCATCGTTTGACGCTGTCATTATTCATCACTCCAAAATAATTCCCATTTGGCTTAATGGTTCACCAAGTTGGTTAACTGCTGCTGCGAGAGCTTTTGTATGTTCTTCAGTTAATTCTTCATAAGAGATGTAGCCACCATCAGCTGTTGCATGCTGTGCTAGTAAATCATCGACTGCTTTGAATTTTTCATCTAATGTTGCTACTAACTCTTTATCTTTTGCTTCTAATTTAGGACGAAGAATTTCAAAGATTTTTTCTGCACCCTCAATATTTGCTTTAAAGTCATATAGGTCCGTGTGTGAGTAGATTTCTTCTTCACCCGTGATTTTAGAAGTCGATACTTCATTCAATAAGTCAACTGCACCCGTCATCATTAAATCTGGTGTTACTTCTACCGTTTGTACAAGTGCGTGTAATTCTTTGGCGTCTGCAAGTAATTGATCTGCTACTGTTTCGTAACTAGCTGTTGTATTTTCTTCCCACAGCGCATATTCAAGCTTGTGGTAGCCAGTCCATTCTTCTTCACCTTTACCCTCTTCTTGGATATCAGCTAATCGACCATCAATGCGTGGGTCAAGGTCACCAAAGCTCTCAGCGATTGGCTCAGAACGTTCGAAATACATACGCGCAGGAGCATATGCAGCTTTTGCTCCTTCTATATCACCTGCTTTGAATAATTTCACAAAGTTCTCTGTTTCCATGAGAAATTGATCCATTTGTTCTAAAGCAAACTGTTGATAAGCTGTTAGCTCAGTAGTTAAATCAACCTCTGCTGTTGGTTGTGCCTGCTCTGTCGCTGGTTTTTCTTCATTTTTGGCTTCTTCTGTATTACCACAACCCGCCATAATAATGCCACCTACCACTAATACTGACAGTAATGATTTGTTTTTCATGCTAAGTACCTACTTCCGAATTAGTTTATCCCGTACAAACGGTTGCTACGTCTACCACATCAAGCTGAAGTCCAGCTCGTTTCAGTGACAGAGTAAGCACCCGGCAGTACCTGATTCGTTCGACTACTAATCGATAGGGTATAAAGACCCCCACAGCGATTTAAGTTTCACTTTATATGTGAATGATAATGATTATCATAATTGATTGCAAGAAGTATTTTTATTTAAAGAAAAAAACGTCATTTCGCAGTTGAATTTTATAAACAACTAGCAAAAAGACGTTTTTTCCACAATATAATGATTCTAATCTATGAAATATTTGCTTGTTTCAAATTTTCATATTTTCCATATAAGAAATAATACAGCACAATTGACAGTAAAATAACAAATACCATAGTTAAGAAAATGGCGCTATAGCCGATTGTCGGCGCAAAAAACCCTAAGAAATAAGGCCCTACGCCTAATCCTAAATCATACAAAATGAAGTATGTCGATGTCGCAAGTCCTAGTCGTTCATTTGGTGTAACTTTAATAGCGATTGCTTGTGCTACTGAGTTGAAGTTCCCATAACCGACTCCAATACAAGCAGCAGCTATTAAAAATACAACAGTACTCGTTGCGGCACTAAAGGCGTACATGCCAATGGCAAATAGCACAAGGCACGGATAAATAACAATATTTGCGCCTCTTGCATCGAGTAGTTTCCCTGTAAATGGACGAGTCGCTAAAATGACAATTGCATAAACGATAAAGAAGTAACTCCCCGCCGTTACTAAATCCAATTCTTTGGCATAGAACGTCATAAACGACATAACGCCTGAATATGCAAAACCAATAACGAGCGCTACAAATGCAATTGGCACAGCACGCATTTCAATAAAGTTGGACACTTTGAAGCCTGTCTTCGCCGCAAGATCTTTCGCCTTGTTCGGTGCATCTGGCACTGTCACTATAAAATACATCATAAAGCAAATAATGGCTAAAACTGAATCGACCGCAAAAATCATGCGATAATCTGCAAATAACTGTGTTAAAAGAATTCCGACAAATGGCCCGATAGCCGTCGCTAAAATGGCACTTAAACTATAATAGCCAATCCCTTCACCACGTCGATCCGCTGGTAAAATTTGAGCAATAATTGTACCTGTAGCCGTACTTGCTACCCCTAGCGCAATGCCTTGCACTAAACGATTCAGCATTAATAATGGTAAATTCCCTGCAAGAAAATAGGACATTGTTGATAACATAAATAATAAGAGTCCGCAAAATAATGTCTTTTTACTCCCCCAATCGCCAATAATCCGTCCTGTACCAAGTCGCCCAAATAGCGTCCCTATGATAAAAATACTTGACACAAGTCCCGCGGTACTCGTTGAAGCCCCAAATTGTTCCACAGCGTAGCCCGCAATCGTCACCATTAATAAATAAAAAATTAACGTAATGGTAAAATTGATAAGTGAAACGATTAAAAAATCTTTTGTCCAAAGTTTATGTCTAGTTGCTTCCACTTGTTTCCTCTCCTACTGATGAATGTTTGCACAAATTCTTGCTAAAACTTGTGTAGCAATTTCAATATCTTGCGTTGGCACTCCAGCCAATGCCTTTTCTAAAAAAGGTTTTAAATGTTCCTGAATTTCCTGCACGATAGTTTCACCATGAGCGGTTAATTGTACAAGCTTTTCTCGCTTATCCTTGCCTGCCACTGTTTCAACATACCCAAGCTCCACAAGCTTTTGTACAAGTCTCGTCACACTCGGCTTCTCAATGAACATAAAGTTCGCAATTTCCACAAGCGAATGTGGCCCTTTATCGATCAACAATCGCAGGACAGCCCACTGAGAACTATACAGCTGATATTTCTCCAACTGCACATTAAGCTGATTTGTAAACGGTCGGTACATCAATCGGTACTCATTAAAAAAATTCTGTTCAATCGTCAAAGTATCACTCCTTTACTTTTCTTAGCACTACAAATTAAATTAGTTAGCCTAGGTAACTATATACCCAACTTCGCCTTTTGTCTAGCCTAAAGTTAGGATACGGGTCGCTATCCGCTAGTTTTAGGGGTCTATCCGTCACTTCAACCGTTCTATCGGCCTCCTTCTTGCCCGAACAGAAAAAAACTGAACAGCGCGAGCCGTTCAGTCGTTTTTGCGTAATAAATATAAAAAATAAGGGGCACCGATGCATGCTACCACAATTCCTGCTGGCACAGTTGCCGTTGAAATCGCCACGCGTCCGATTGTATCGGCAAGCATTAATAAGCTAGCCCCAATACATAGTGTTAACGGTAAAAAGAATTGATAGCGTGGTCCTACGAGCTGTTTCGCGATGTGGGGTGCCATTAAACCGATAAAGGCAATTCCACCAGTCACTGATACAGCCGCTGCAGCTAATGCTACAGCCACCACTAATAATTGTAGTCGCTCACGGCCAATATTCATGCCTAAGCCGATTGCTGTTTGCTCGGTCATGGCCAGTACATTTAACACATTCGCTTTATAGAAAATGAATGGGATGCCTAGCACGAGCCACGGCACTAATGCCCAAAAGAACGGCCAATCGGTACCCCATACACTGCCTGCCAACCATTGTGCGATAAACTGCACATCACTGCGCTCCGCAGAGGAGATTAAAATAATCATCACACCCGATAACGCAGAAGCCACACCTACCCCGACTAAAATGAACTGTATCGGTTGAACGCCTATATTCCGTTTATACGAGAAAAAGTAAATACATAGTGCTGTGAACATTGCACTTAGAAACCCAACGACTGGTAGTACATAGGCAAAGTTAGGTAAATTCCCGTTGACAATTAAGTAGAACAATGTAATCCCAACACCAGCCCCCGCATTAATACCAATAATACCAGGGTCTGCCAAATCATTACGTGTTACCCCCTGCAATACGGCACCTGCAAGTGCTAGCGCCATCCCTGCCGCTGCCAAGACAAACATTCTTGGCAATCGCACAGAAAACAAGACGAATGATTCTTTAAAACTACCGTCTCCAAGTAAAATCGGTAGTATGCGATCAATGGAAACCGAGGCAGCCCCCAGTGAAATGCCTAATACAAAAATAGCTAGCGTTAATATCAGCCACACAAATAGCCAAATTCGTTGCTTTTTTCGACCTGCATTAAGCAAATTGACGACCTCCCTTACGAACAAGTAAAAGGAAGAACGGCAGTCCGATAATAGAAACGATGGCTACAACAGGCGTTTCGAATGGTGCATTAATCATCCGGCCAAGGAAATCTGCCGTTAACATAAACCAACCGCCAACAAGTGCACTCATCGGTAACACCAAACGATAGTCTGTGCCAACAAAGGCACGTACAATATGTGGCACCATTAAGCCGACAAACGCCAAATTTCCTACAAGCGCCACGGCAGCACCGGCTAGAACGACAACAACCACCATCAGAACACCTTTAATGACAGTAGTATTTTGTCCTAAGCCAACTGCTACATCTTCATTTAAGCTTAAAATCGTTAACTGACGGCTATAAGCAAACGCAACAACTAGCCCTACTACAATAAACGGTACAATGATGAGTGCTGTCCATGTCGTACCAATAAAACCGCCGCTCGTCCACATGGATACATCTTTAGCGATATTAAATAAAATCCCCGTGCCATCTGCAACGGCCTGTAATAGCGCAGAAACAGCCGCCCCTGCTAGCACCAGCTTCAACGGCGAAAAACCGCTCTTCGTCGATGTGCCAATCCCATATACAATCATCATCCCTATGCCCGCTCCGATGAAGCATGCAAAAATTAGGATATAGTATGAGATATTTGGCACAAAAGCCATGGTTACAGCAAGTGCAGCATTCGCCCCTGCTGTAAGACCAAGAAGCCCTGGGTCTGCTAAAGGATTCCTGGTAACCCCTTGCATAATGGCCCCAGCCACTGCTAGTGCACTGCCGACAAAAATTGCTGCAATGATACGTGGAAATCGAATTTCCCGTAACACTGCATAATGCTTGCCACCACTTTGTCCAACAATGGCTTGATAGACATCTTGAATGCTCGTATTTGCCGCACCAACGCACAATGAAATACTAGCCGTTGCTAGTAATAAAATCAGTGCAAGCAACATCTGAAGCCAAAATGGTAATTGTCGAAACTTTGTCATTGCCTTCGCTACTCTCTACTGATTTATTGTAAAAACTTCTCTTCAAAGAAATCGAGTTGATAATCTAATGTTATCGGATCATTAAAGTAAAATGCATTGGCATTGACCTCAAATAAACGACCATTTTTCACTGCTTCTAAATCTTTAAACCATGTAGCTTCTGTAAACGAAGTATCTTGGTCCATAAACATACTGAAAATAACATAATCACCAGCGTAGTCACCTAATACCTCTTGAGAAATCGCAAAATAACCTGGTTCCAACGCCACTTCTTTCACTTTTTCAGGCATCTTTAAGCCCATTGCTTGATATAAAATTTCTGTTCCACGACCCCAGTTATCTCCATAAAGATACAATTGTTTATTGAAGTTTTCTGCGACAGTAACGGTTGCGTCCTCACCGATTTTCTCTTTAATTTTAGTACCTACCTCTGTAGCACGTACTTTAAAATCTTCTACCCATGCTGTTGCTTCTTTTTCTTTATTTACTACCTTAC
The DNA here is from genome assembly GCF_003049605.2 of Lysinibacillus parviboronicapiens. NCBI lineage: Bacteria > Bacillati > Bacillota > Bacilli > Caryophanales > Bacillaceae > Lysinibacillus > Lysinibacillus parviboronicapiens. The sequence goes on along the minus strand of NZ_CP073713.1, from coordinate 2,161,452 downwards.
CAATTTCAATAAATTGCTGTAAATAATCCACTTTGCCGTAAGTAAATAACACTGTAGGAGCGATTTCAGCTAATTTATCAGCATTTTCAATACCACTTAAACCAAGAATTAAATCGGGTTCTAGCTCAAGAATTTTTTCAATATCTGTATTTTCAACAACCATTGCATCTTTAATGTCATCTTGGAAGTTTGGGTTTTTTGTCGCCCATGAATCAACACCAACGACATTAACATCAAGTTTTAATAAATCTCCAACAAATGAAGATAACACAACTACTCGTTTTGGATTAGCTGGTACTTCCACAGGACCTGTTTCAGATTCATACGTAATCGTCTCTGCTGAAGAAGCCTCTTTAGAACCCTCACCCGATTTTTCAGCACTTTCTTCTTTGTTGCCGCATGCTGCTAGCACGAGTACAACCATCATAAACATTGGTAAAAGCCACTTTTTCATGTGTAAATCCCCTTTAAATTGTTTGTAATAAGTTATATGTAATGCACATTGGTTTGTCCGTTCTAGGATCCTTGCCAATGACCGCATCAATATTAAACACTTTCTGTAAAACTTCTGGTACAACCACTTCTTCTGCCGTACCGAACTTCACAAGCTCTCCGTTTGACAGCGCCACAATATAATCAGAAAAACGTGCTGCTTGGTTTAAATCATGTAGCACCATGACAATCGTGCGTCCTTCATCCTCATTTAACTTGCTTAGTAATTCTAATACTTCTAGTTGATGTGCCATATCCAAATAAGTAGTTGGTTCATCTAAAAATATAATATCCGTTTCTTGTGCTAATGCCATCGCAATCCACACACGCTGACGTTGTCCACCGGATAGTGCATCAACCGTTTGCTGGCGAAATGCATCCGTTTTAGTTACCTGCAAGGCCCATTCAATCATGTCTTTGTCCTTTTGCGATAAATTGCCAAAGCCTTTTTGATAAGGGAACCGACCGTAAGAGACAAGCTCTTCCACCGTTAACCCATGCGCACTTTCAGGACTTTGTGGTAAAATGGCCAACTGTTTGGCCAATTCTTTTGTTTTCATCTTTGAAATATCTTGGCCGTCCAAAACGACATGTCCCTGATCATGCTTCAATATTCTCGTAATAGCCTTTAATAGTGTGGATTTACCACAGCCATTTGAGCCAATAATAGTTGTAATTTTTCCATCTGGAATTTGTAATGATAGATCGTGCACAATCGTCTTGTTATCATAACCAACACGAATCGATTCAATTTGTAAACGCAAATCGTAACCTCTCTTTCTTTTTACTTCTCGACATGCTATGATAATCAAAGTTTGTTAATGATAATCATTATCACTAAAATTAGTCTAGTTATCAGATAAGGTTTTGTCAAATACTTTTTTATTATTTTTTAAGGATGTGGCGATAAAAATGCAAGATGTATACGATGTAACAATTATCGGCGGTGGGCCTGCAGGTCTATATAGTGCCTTTTATAGTGGTTTAAGGGGATTAAAAACGAAGCTTATTGAAAGTCAGGATCAACTCGGTGGTAAAGTCTTGCTTTACCCAGAAAAGCTTATTTGGGATATTGGTGGTCATCCGCCAATTTTAGGTGAACAATTTGTCAAACAATTAATTGCGCAAGCAAAAACTTTTGACCCTACCATTCTAACTGGAACAAAGGTTGACTACATTGAGCGTCAAGAAGATAATTTTGTCATACATACAGCTCTAGGTGACAAGCATTACTCGAAAACAATTCTTTTAGCGGTTGGTGGTGGCATTATTAACCCTCAAAAACTTACGCTCGAAGGCGCTGAAAAATATGAGATGACAAACTTACACTATACGGTACAGTCCTATCAGCGCTTTGTAGACAAGGAAATTATTATTTCTGGTGGTGGTAATGCAGCACTTGACTGGGCAGTTGAACTTAGCCCTATTGCCAAAAACGTAACCATTGTATACCGTAAAGAAACACTTTCTGCGCATGAAGCAACTATCAAAGAGGCGCTGGCAGCCGGTGTCCAAATTGAATGTAATACAACCATTACAAAATTATCCGCCAATACCGATAAAACAGCTATTCAATTAGTCACATGTGAAAATTCAAAAACTAAACAAAGTTATACACGTCAAATAGATGAAGTTATTGTCAGTCATGGCTATAATCGTGAGGCATCGTTAACTTTTGAAGAATCTATGACGATACCGAAGAAAGATAATTATTATTACGAGGGAAAAGCGACTGGTGAAACTACACAACCAGGTATTTTCGCAGCAGGCGACATTCTTTCATTCGAAGGGAAAATACATCTCCTATTAGGTACTTTCCAAGATGCCGCAAATGCGGTCAACTCGGTGAAAACTTACCTAGAACCAACAGCCTATCGTAATGCGGTCGTATCTTCTCATAATGAGATGTTTAAAGAAAAAAATCGTTCAATTATTGAAAAACAACTTGTACATTCAAATTAATGACACTGAGCACTGTAACTCAACAAGCCCCAACTCCTACTTGTTTGATGGTTGCAACTTATTTCAAGCAAAGGAAACCCTCCTAAGATTATTTCTTAAGAGGGTTTTCTTACACTGCTGTTTTTTCTATCCTCAGTATAGAAGAGTTTTATACGTTCGTTAGCTCGTATCCGTAAAAGCCCGTTCATATTTTTAGACACATAAAATGCCACAGATGACTCCACCGGTTCATCTAGATACTATTGAGTTTATCGACAGTCTGGCTATTAGCAAGACTTTACAGCTCTGAATGTTGACAAATTTATAGCAATCGTCGCATGCATTTTTTACGCAAATCACTTACTCGTTAGCTGCTTGCTCCCTATTATTTTGGTTCATAAAAAAGGCACATCAACTATATTTCCATTGATATGCCTAATGATATTCGTTTTCCAGCAAGCTAAACTATTTAAATAAACTTAACAATGACCCCATTTGCCTTAACATATTAACCCCGTTTGTTATTGTTCCCGCATGGCCCATTATTGCATTTAGACTATCTGGTAAATTTCCAAATTTAAAAGCCTGCGGTTGTTGCATAGGGTAAAAGAAATGTTGCTCCTGTCTACCTTGATAAGAAGAGCCAAAACCTTGTCTATATCTTTGTGGGAGTGGTCTCCTTCTAGGATTGGGCGGATAAAATGGCATTGATTCACCCCCTATCAAATTGCGTTAAGATAGTATATGTTTGTATTTTTTTATGGATTAGACATTCGGAGAAGTACTGATAAAGAATATCGTTATGTATGGCCTAAAAAATATTAAATTCTAGTGATTTATGTCACTTGTATGTTGCCCTAGAGAGCATATAATGGCTCCATGATAGGCAATATTTGAAGCGACGCTTAGGCCTACAAAGGTTCTTTTTTCATGTCAACTTTATCGTTTGCAGGAACCATACTATTTTTCATTTCATATGATAGAAATAAGAAAAATAAAGAAGGTGGTTGTAATTGCAAAATCCAAATATCTAGACTTTTTGTCCAAATTTGGTGTTGGGGGTGCACATCCTGGTGGTATTAATTTAACAAAGGAAATTTTTAAATCTGAGAACATTCGCACAACGTCTCATATTTTAGATGTAGGGTGTGGTACAGGCCAAACTGCTGCCTATATAGCGCACAAATATGGAGCAAAAGTAACGGGCATCGATATCAATTCAATTATGGTAGCTAAGGCGACAGAGAGAGTGAAAAAAAAACGTCTGCCAGTAACAATCATGCAAGGTTCCATCGAACAAACTTTGTTACCGGCAAATACATTTGATTTTGTTATTTCTGAATCCGTGCTTTCTTTTGTCCATAAAGCTAGTGCCATTAAAGAAATCTTTCGTATATTAAAGCAAGGTGGTCGCTTCATTGCCATTGAATTTACCATTAACCAACAGCTCGGCGCAAAGATTGAAGAGGAAATCAAACAATTTTATGGATTTGATTCCTGCTTTATGAAAAAGGATTGGATTGCTATATTTGAACAAGCTGGTTTTACAAATATTCGTATACAAAAAAACAAATCCATCTCTTCGATACCTGAATATCACTACTCCAAGGATATAGAACCTGAACTTTACGAGCTAATGGAAACGCATTATGACATGAACTTGAAATATAAAGAGGTTTTGGACTATAGAATTTATACATGTACTAAATAATGAGTAGACATGAAATGAAGTGACTATTTAATGCAGACCTCGTTAGCATTGTTAAAAATCTACGAGGTTATCTTTGGTTTATCGGAGCATTTTGCTCTTGTTCAGCGATTCAAGAAACCTGCTCAGGGTTTTTTCCGTAATCATCAGGCAACGCTTCTCCAAACATTACATTCTTCATTTATGTCCGTTCTAATAGTATGCCCGGCGTCCACTGTTTTGCTGTTTTTTTGACAAGTTGTCTACGTTATTTACACCTTCCCTATAATTTCTTTTCTAATTGTTTTAATTTACGTAGGACAGCCTCTCTATTTTTTGCTAATTTTATATAGCCAGGTAATGCATGTGATGCTGTTTTACCTGTAAAGTTTTTAGTTCGGAGTTTATCTGTCACATAGTCTATTAAATACTCTAGATGACTAGCGTTTAACGCCCAGATAGGTTGATTTGGCCCTAAGCTTGTTAAAAGGTAGTAGTCTAGTAAAAATACTGGATCTGTCCCTTGTGCATTTGACACCTTCGGATAGTAAACTTGTGTTGGATTAATTTTGATATGACATTGGACAAGTTTTGTACAATAAGGGCATTCCTTATTGAGCTTACGATATTGACGTTCTTTTTCTTCCAGTGGAATATTGACATGTCGTTGACAGGCGTTGCATTGACCTTGCGCAAAGGTTTTTACTAAATAGTGCATATCTTTCGTGTTACGGAAAGTACAACTTTCGCATTGTACAATATAGGTATTGTCCATTCTTTTCATGTGCGCACATTTCGTACATTTAGGACATTGCACTAATACGGCATTTCCTCTTGACGTAAAGCTATAAAAATCAAAAGAAAAGAATGGTGGATCTATAAATTTCGCCATAAAGGAACCTCCCTATGAATATAAATAATCGCTAAAGTATAGGATAAATACTTTAGCGATTTTATATTATCTATTTTACCAATCTCTATTTCTAATTGCTTCTTCTATATCAATATCTATGTTATAAGCCTTTAAAACTAAAAAAACCGTATCTGCAATGGATTCTCTGGCAACTGTTTCAATTTGGCTACCGTTTTCTTCAAATTCTTCCGCAAGCTCATTCAGTTTATCGGTCATCTCATCTAATTTTTGTTGAACTGTTTCTTCCGTATATGCACCATGTTCAAGATAATTAGCAAATACCTCGATTGTTGCTTTCATCTTATCTACTAAAAAATCAGGGAAATACGAATCTCTATACATGTCCACTAAGTAATTCATTTCTTTCGTCATAGAAAACCCTCCTAAATTAGGTTTTTTCACCAAAATTTATGGCTCAATTAATAGAGTAACATATTACATTATGTGTTATTCAAAGAATCTTGTGAATCCTGTAGTTATTTTATTTTTTCTATAAAATGCTTTAATATCCTAGCTGTTAAACCCCAAATTGTATACTTGTCATAATCAAAAAACCATTCCTCCATGGTACGCGTTCTCCATTGATATTGTGTACCGTTGACGATTTTATCAAACGGAAAGTCTAGTGAAGGCACTGGTTCCACAGATACTAAGTGCATATAAGGCTCATACTTCAATAGCCATTGAAGTGGTACCGTAAATACCTCCTCAACTTCTTCTTTGTTGTAAGAATGCATAATTTGGTTAGTATCAATAGTTGCTACAAATGGGTAGATAACAAATGAGGAAGAAGCAATATAAGAGCTTAATTGCCCTACAATAGTAATCGTTTTTGGATCAACACCTAATTCTTCAGTTGTTTCTCGTACAGCTGCTGCCATTGGGGATGCATCTGTTGCGTCGATTCGACCACCAGGAAAACTAATATCACCTGGCTGTTTTCTCATGGTGAATGACCGTACTTCGAAAAGGATATGCCATTCTTCATTCACCAGCACTAATGGAATCAAAATGGCTGAACGATAAGCTGTTTCCTCTCCTATAAATAGGGATTGATTTTGATTTAACTCTTTCTTCAGTTTATCTAGGAACATAAAATTCCCCTCACTTCAATATTTATATTCGTTTTTATCGTATCACTATTAGTTTGATGGATAAAGAATGCTTTCATAATTTTTTAAGCTTATGTACGCCAGGAAATGGATAGCCCAAACAGACAACTCACTAGCTCCTAATGTCTATAACGAAAAGACATCCACAGTAGAATTGTAATGCTTTACTTCATTACCTGAGCTTTTTAAAAAAATACTCCAACTATCGCTTTAAACTCTGGCCCCTTTTCTAGAATAACTGTACTTGCTTCTCCATTAACATAATTTGGTTTACTAACAGTAACGTCTTTCATTCATTTCGATCCTCAATATTTCCACTGACAATACCAAATAATAGTTCTTACTTTGATTTCTCGGGTCTTTTAACCATGCCTCGTTAGATGCGTTATCATAACCTACTTTATATTTAAAAAAGAAGGAGCGATAAAATGGTTAATTTCCCAGGAGGATTTCCGGGCGGTATACCAGGAATGCCAGGCGGAATGCCAGGTAGGTTGCCGGGAGGAATGCCAGGCGGATTCCCAGGAGGGATGCCAGGCGGAATGCCGGGTGGATTCCCAGGCGGGATGCCAGGCGGGTTCCCAGGCGGAATGCCGGGTGGATTCCCAGGCGGGATGCCAGGCGGGTTCCCAGGCGGAATGCCGGGTGGGTTCCCAGGCGGAATGCCGGGTGGATTCCCAGGCGGGATGCCGGGTGGATTCCCAGGAGGAATGCCAGGCGGATTCCCAGGTGGATTCCCAGGCGGAATGCCAGGTGGATTCCCAGGCGGAATGCCAGGTGGGTTCCCAGGCGGGATGCCAGGTGGAACACCTAGACCTGGCCAAGGGGGGCAAATGAACCCACCAGCACCGTCTCAACAAATGATTAGTAGATTTCAATTTCTAAGTCAAAATCCTTCACAGGCGCAAAGTATGTTACAATCACAAGGCCCAACAGCATTTGCAGCTGGCTGTGATGGTAGATGGACCATTGTGCTCTTACGGAATGGTCAGCTCTTTTTAATGTATGTTTTCTCAGCAAGTGTAACTGGGAATACTACAGGAATTATATGGCCAAACTTCACGTTTGCTTCATTCCCATCTTCCGCTATATTAGCGTATTCTTGTAATTAATTTAAAAAATACTCATTTACTATGAATCTGTGATGACTCACATATGACAATTATAAATGATCCCTCTGAATAATTCAGAGGGATTATTTTATGATTATTACATTTCTGATGAACCTAAATAACTCAATTAACCCATATTTTTATAATTGATATAGTTGATCCAAATAATAGATAATTAAGTACATAAAATCATTTTTATAGGAAGGTATGAATAGAAATAGTATGAATAATAAATTAAAAAAATATTTACTAATCCCCGCTCTGTTAACATTATTAGCCTCTCCATTTAGTGCTGATGCCTCAGTAAATGACATACATATGTCTTATTTATATGGTGGAACTTCTAGCTCCTATTTAGAAAATATAGATATGACTTTAGGTGCGTTAAATACAGCTACGCCAGGATTCTATGAGTTAAACGCTGACGGTAGTTTAAAATCTTCAATTGATAAAAATTTAATAGCAGAGTTACACAAAAGAAAATTAAAAGTCGTTCCATATATTACGAACAACTGGGATAGAAATTTAGCTCAAATGGCTATGAAAAATAGAGAAGTTTTATCTACTCAATTAGTAGATTCTGTAGTAAAAAATAACTTGGATGGTATAGATATTGATATTGAGAATTTAAACTATACCGATAAGGAAGTATTTACAGATTTCATTAGACTATTACATGAAAAAATGCCGAATGATAAAACAATATCTATAGCAGTTGCTGCAAATCCACATGGATGGACGGTAGGATGGCATGGTTCTTATGATTATTTAAAACTAAGTGAATATAGTGATTACCTAATGTTAATGGCCTATGATGAAAGTTGGAATGGTGGTCCAGTAGGTCCTGTCGCTAGTTTATCATTTGTTGAAAATTCTATTATATCTTTATTAAATCAAGGTGTTGATTCAAAGAAAGTAGTTTTAGGCTTACCATTTTACGGGCGAATTTGGAATGATGACGAGGAATTAGGTGGATATGGTGTAGCGAATAAATCTGTAAAAAGCATAGTTAATAATCATAACGGAACACTATATTTTGATGATACCTCAAAATCAGCTTATGCTAAATTCACTGTGAGAGAAAACGATTTGCCAACTTATATTGGTGGTAAAAAACTTTCAACGGGCAATTATACTATTTGGTATGAAAATGATTTATCTTTAAAATATAAATTAAGATTAGTAGAGAAATACAATTTAAGAGGAACTGGTAGTTGGGATTTAACGCAAGCTGATAACGGGATATGGAAATTTTATATGTCTTGGGCGAATGGACAACATAATTTTATAGATGCAGAAAATCATTGGGCTGAAAATGATATTATGTCTCTTTATAGAAAGGGATGGATAAGTGGGAAAAATGAGTACATTTTTGACCCTAATGGTGATCTAACAAGGGCACAAGCTGTTACTATCCTTACAAACGCGATTGGTTTAAAAGACAAAAACGAAACAGTACCTAATTACTTTACAGATGTTCCAACTGACCATTGGGCAAAACAGGCTATTGAACTAGCACATAAGTATAATATTGTTAATGGACCGCAACCAAACGTCTTTGAACCGAATTCTCGAATTACAAGAGCTCAATTATCAGCAATATTATCGAGAATACTAGATTACCCATTAGATAATACGAATGACTTACCTTTTTATGATGTACAGAAGGGACATTGGGCGTACTCAGAAATTTTAAAACTAAGTAGTCATGGAATTATCAACGGTAAAGAAGACGGCGGATTTTATCCGAATGATTTTGTTAAAAGAGCACAAATGGCAGCGATGGTTAATCGTGCGAGTGGAGATTTAGAAAAATATTCAAAATAACATAATTAACATCCCCCTCCTCCAAGAAAGTATTGATAAATAAGGTATAGTCAGAACAGGGCTTGATCTACAAAACGTGTAGAATCAGCCCTGTTTTTAACTACCCTTCCCCTTTGTCGTAATCCCTCATCTTGTTCGTCCTAAACGCGACGGTATTTCCTTCGTACTCTACAAATTTTTATTTTGATACTAAGCACAGGCAAGCCGACTGCATTAACACAGCTTATGCCCGCAAAAAAGCTACTGCTCTTAGTGACATATACGGTCAAGTACATATTTTAAAGAGCCAAATATCATTCTAAGGTAAGGCGTTTTTACTGAATTACATGAACTTGATTTAAAATCAGTGCACCGAACATTTGAATCGTCGTCTTTACAATAATTTGTCCCAAAATGGCGGCTGGTACTGCTTCCCAAGGCAGGATATCGGCTCCAAGCGGACTCAAGCCAATGACTACGAAAATCGCGGAATCCAGAAATCCACCAACAATGCCGCTGTAGAACACACGCCAAGCCATTGGTAGTTTCAATCGGGTATAGATTTCTGTATCGGCTGTTTCAGCGACAACAAATGAAAGGGCCGATGCCACCACAATCAGTAGTGTATCCCCGAGTATGAATGAAATCACTGCGGATAAAATAAGAGCTGTCATAATAAACAAATACGTCTTTGCTCTACCATATTTATTTTGCACAAGATCCCGGAAAATGAAGGTCGCCCCAATCAACAGCGTCCCCATTGGAACGATAAACATGCCAAACTGTAATGGCGCAAATGCTGCCGTTACTACATTAGCAATGACAATAGATAATAAATAAAATAATATTCTCATGATGGTACTCCTCAAGTAAATTTAAAGAAAATTTTGCAGTTGCAAAACTATACACCTCTTTTATTTCCCCAAACAAGGGCATGCAACTGTGGTAGTACTTTGACATCTCTTACTTTCTCATCTGCAATCACCCTGTCAATTAGCGCTTGGTACTTCTCCAATAAATGGCTAATCAGCAGCGCATTATCAGTCGTCGTAATATCGTCATTACCGACTTGTAAATAAAAGGGAATCGTCGGATGTCGAAGGTGAATTTGCTTCGCATAAGCATAATCCTCTTCATTAAAAACGACTATTTTGAGGGATATATGCTGATTGCTGTTTCGATTTTGAAGTTTTCCGAGGATATCAGATAGTACTGTATAGTCTGACGTCATTCCGGAACTAGGAGGCTTGGGTGAAATCGTCAGTTCATCGATATCATATAGCCATTGTTGCCATCTGCTTCCCTGTGTCTCTACTCCAACCTTTATGTCGTTTTCTTTTAAAATAGCAATGAGCGCTTCCAAATTTCGAAAGAGTGCAGGATTGCCACCCGAAATCGTGACAAAAGAAAAACCACTGCCCCCGAGTCGTTTCAACTCAGACCAAATCTCATCTGCTGTCATTTGGACAATCAAATGCTTTCCGCTGCCATCCCATGTAAACGATGAATCACACCATGAACAGGAATAGTCACAGCCAGCAGTCCGCACAAACATCGTCTTCTGTCCAACTACCATACCCTCGCCTTGAATGGTCGGTCCGAAAATCTCGATAACAGGTACCTTACTCAACTTCCATCCACTCCCGTCGCACTTCAGCATAGCTTGTCGGCGTCTCATACAGCTTGATAAATTCTACACGCGCTCCGTTAGATTGTTGTTCATCAAGCAGGGCTTTTGCTAACTTTTCGTAAATCCAGACTACAATGTTCTCTGCGGTTGTATTCATCGGTGGAAGCGTTTCATTTAAATAACGATGATCCAAAAAAATGTCTATTTTTTGTTGCCAAATTTCTTTTATATCACCAAAGTCAATCATCAAACCGCGTTCATCTGTATACCCACTTAACCCTAGTACAGCACGATACGTATGACCATGCAGATTTTTGCATTTCCCCTCATAATCATGTAAATGATGGGCTGCATCGAAGGTAAATTCCTTGCTCACGAGAACACGTTTTGAATGATAGTTCAATTGGTTCCTTTGAATATCTTCATCTATTTTTTGGAGCTTCTCGACAATTTTAAAATGAAACATGCCTTAAGACTCCTTTCTGAAGCTTAAATACTCATCTAGCCCTTTTTTTCGCAGTTTACACGCCGGGCATTCACCACAACCATCTGCTATTACACCGTTATAACAAGTTAACGTTCTTTGCCGAACGAACTCAAGTGCCCCAAGCTGATCAGCAAGCGCCCATGTCTGTGCCTTATTCAGCCACATTAACGGTGTATCAATCACAAAGGAATTGTCCATAGATAAATTTAACGTTACATTCAAAGATTTAATAAAAATATCCCGGCAATCCGGATATCCGCTAAAATCCGTTTCACAAACACCAGTTACGATATGCTTGGCTCCAACTTGGCTCGCCAAAACGCCCGCAAATGAAAGAAAGAGCAAATTCCGGCCAGGCACAAAAGTAGATGGAAGCCCGCCATCTTCTCCGTCTTCTACTTCGATGTCTTGTCGTGTCAATGCATTAGGAGCAAGCTGATTCAGGAGTGACATATCAAGAATGTGATGCGTGACACCAAGTTCCGCTGCTATCTCCTTTGCACATTCAATTTCCAGAAGATGCCTTTGACCGTAATCAAAAGTCACCGCCTCAACCTCTTCAAAACGTTCTTGTGCCCAGAACAAACAAGTGGTACTGTCCTGACCTCCACTAAACACAACAATTGCTTTTTCCTGCTTCATCTATAAAAACTCCCTTTTAACGAAAAAAACAGCACCCTAAGAAAAATGCTGTTTCTTCTTAGTTTTTTTTAAGAGGGTAGCTAAAACCTCTTCCTTCATTGATAAGATTTTCAAAATTTATCCCGCATTAACGGTCAGTAAAAGCCCGATTGGTTCAACTAACAATCAGTGGGGGATGAAGAAAACCCCCACTGATTGAAGTTTCACTTTATCGATTATCAATTTTTTCTGGATTTAGATCGTGATTCATTAAACGATAATTCGCTATTTCTTCGTATTTAGTTTCTGGTTTCCCATAGTTACACCATGGATCAATCGAAATCCCTCCACGTGGTGTAAATTTCCCCCACACTTCGATATATCTTGGATCAAGTAATTTAATTAAATCGTTCATAATGATATTGACGCAATCTTCATGGAAATCGCCATGATTTCTAAAACTAAATAAATATAATTTCAGTGATTTACTTTCCACAATTTTTTTATCCGGGATATATGAGATGTACATCGTCGCAAAATCAGGCTGATTTGTAAGTGGACATAAACTAGTGAACTCTGGACAATTAAACTTGACGAAATAATCTCGATTGGCATGAAGATTGTCTATTGCCTCCAATACTTCGGGTGCATATTCGTATGCATATTGCGTACCTTGATTACCTAATAATGTTAAATCCTTCAGTCCTTCTTCATGGCTTCGGCCAGACATAAAAAAACCTCCTCGTAAAATGTTTCCCAACACTTTTCAAGAGAGGCATCACCAATCATTCTATTAAAACATAAGTAAAAACATAAAAAAGCCACGTCCGATATGGACATGGCATATTGTCATGTTTCCATAGTTTTTTATAGAGGGTATCAGCTATGAACCTCTCCCGTTCTAGTCCGGGCATTCTTTTCTTTAATCATAATATAGAATATGGTGGAAAACGTCAAATGAAAATTTTTAAATAAAGTCTTCCGATAAATGCTTTTTCGAAAAAACCACTGTTATACGCGGGCACTGAAAAAGTATTTACCTTTTTGGATTTAGCGCTCTGGCTTTCGCTTTCCACGGGCGACGGCGAGCCTCCTCCTATGCTTCGCTTTGTGCAGGGTCTCGTCTGTCTCGCTTATCCCGCAAGTGTCTCATGCCGCCTATACCGTCCTATATTTTAGCGTACAGAGCTTTAAACGATTAATATTTTTTTAAAAAGAAAAACCTCACTTACATATGATACGTTCTCCATATCCTATCCCAATCGTTTATCACTGAGCAGGTTACAAAGTGTACTTTGTTTTTCCTTTCACCAGGTAAGAACGTACTCTTTCTCTTCATCTGCTTCTTTTACTCGATATGGCCGTCGACAGAAAGATTTTATGTTGCTATCCATTCATAACTCCCCTTCTAGTTCCTCAGACAGGAGATTTACCGTCCATTTCCAACAGATTCCACATCAACACGGACACCCTTGTACTTGGCTAACCAGCCATTCTGTCTTCGCAGTTCGGGACTTACACCCTATAGATTACGTCCGTGCTGGGCGCACAAAAGTTCTTATGACACCTGTCATAAAGAACTTTTGACTGCTGTGAATAGTTTTTTTCTCTGTTGCACTTTATCATTTTTCTTAAGAAAACATAGAAAGAGTGATAAGAATGATGCAAGCTCATCAAAGGTTACCGCTAATCGACATTTTACGAGGCTTTGCGGTATTGGGTACATTGGGTACAAATATTTGGATTTTTGCTTATCTCGGAGACTTAACTTACATTACAACAAGTAACTATTCAGGTTGGTGGTCATTCGATGATTTTCTACGAATGCTCGTATTATTTTTCGTAAATGGAAAGCTTTTAGGACTGTTAACCATTATGTTCGGAGTTGGTCTAGAATTGAAATACCAGCAATTCATTCGAAAAGGATATGCATGGCCAGGTGTCTATATTTGGACTATTTTGTTCTTGTTTGTAGAAGGTTTTATCCATTTCACATTGGTCATGGAATATGATATTTTGATGAGTTACGCTGTGACAGCCATCATCGTTGCCTTTATTGTAAAGGCTGGCGATAAAGCCATTCATCGGGCTTTATATCTAGTTGGTGGATTTCATGCACTTATCATTCTGCTAATTTTAGTAAGTGTCTTACTAGGCGCAAATATGTCTTTACCTGGCAACGATTTGATCGTCAGTATATATCAACATGGTACTTGGTTTGAACAAATCCACAATCGTTTAACGAATTTTTGGTTTTTTAGAACGGAGGCCATTTTTATTATTCCCATGAATATTTTCTTATTTTTAATGGGCGTAAAGTTAATGCGAACTGGCGTATTTTCTCAAAATGAACATGGACGTCACATGCGTAAAAAGTTATTTGCTATTGGGGTTTATATCGGTGTACCGTTGAATCTTCTTATTTTCATTCCTGGAGGAGCATTTGATTTCCCTGTTCGCTATTTATTTGCACCGCTGCTATCAATTGGATATATTGGCATGTTAGGTAAAATGTTAGAGTATAAGAAAGCAGATTGGCTATGGCAACGATTTGGAGAAGTTGGTAAAATGTCTTTAAGTTGCTATGTTTTACAAAATGTACTGTCGTCTATTATTTTCTATGGTTGGGGCTTTGGTTTAGGTGGAAAGCTTTCTAGCTTCGAAATTATTGTCGTTTGGATGACTCTGTCCCTTTTCCAACTCTTCATTGCGCATATTTGTCTAAAACATTTTCATTATGGACCTTTGGAATGGCTTCGAAAACATGCTGTGCAAGCCGTTGCACATAAATAATCAACAAGGGTTGGTGTCATGTATAAAAATTTATCCTAAAGAGCAAGCAAAACAATATTTAATTATCGATGTAGTATCCATTATTATTTTGATATTCATAGTATTAAGCTCGAACTCGAATTTACCAGTCATAGCAAAAATAATTGTCCTCATAACATTCTTAACAGCATTTTATGTTGCCTTATGGTATAGAGATTGGCGCCTTCATCTGGCAACATTAACAGGACTCTTTAGCGTTGCAATAATTGGAATTTACGAAGGTTCTATCATGCTATTTTTCGGATTTACGTTCGCAGATTTAATCGGGAGAGCACAAGTCAAATGGCATATTGCTTCGGCAATGCTAGCCATTGCCTTGATGTTTATCGTTGTTTTATGGGTTGAAACAGGCGAGCTATTCAAAATAGACGACCCGATTATTCTTCCTATTATGCTAATTCAACTTGTCTTCCCCGTGCTGATTTACTATATAGAGAAAGCAAAAAACTTAAAAGTTGAGTTAGCAACGGTCAATACGCAACTGGTAAAACAGCACGAACGACAACGTATCGCGAGAGATCTCCACGATACGATTGGCCACACCCTCACAATGATTAAATTAAAAACGGAGCTGACAACTAAATTAGTCGATAAAGATCCATCCCGAGTAAAAGGCGAATTGCAAGATATTTTAGCCACAACGCGGACAGCACTTAAACAAGTAAGAGAGTTAGTGTCTGATATGAACTTCGTTTCATTAGAAAGTGAACTTTTACACTGTGAAAAACTGCTGCTATCAGCTGATATCGCCATTAACATATCGAACAATTGTCCCAAAATACTATTATCAAGTGTAGAAGAAACCATGCTTGCCTTATGTGTTCGAGAAGCTACAACAAATATCCTCAAACATAGTCAAGCAAAGTCCTGTATTGTAGAAATCGACTATTTCGACCCTATCTATACGCTAAACATAATCGATGACGGTATAGGTTTAGAAAATCAAGGCCTTGGCAATGGCCTATCATCTATACAGGAACGAATGACAATCCTGCAAGGCACTGCAACGATTGATAATTTTACTAATGGCGGAACCATTGTGTCGTTAAAATTACCTTTCCAACACTATCGAAAGGAGCCCCTTAAATGATACGCATATTATTAGCCGAAGACCAACAAATGTTGCGTGGCGCTTTAACTTCATTGCTGTCATTCGAGAATGACATTGAAGTAATTGCAGAAGTTTCTGATGGTCAAAAAGCATGGCAATGCATACAGAGCGATGTGCCTGATGTTTGTATTTTGGACATCGAAATGCCGAATTTGACAGGGCTAGAACTTGCCGAAAAAATTAAAAATGCAAAACTACCTTGCAAAGTGATGATCGTCACAACTTTCGCTCGTCCAGGGTATTTACAGAAGGCAATGGATTGTGAGGTCCATGGTTATTTATTAAAGGATGAACCGATTGATTATTTAATCGAAACAATACGCAAAGTAATGAATGGCGAAAAGGTCGTGAGTAGAGATTTAGCCGCTACGTTATTTATGAAAGAGCAAAATCCTCTAAATGAACGAGAAATGGCTGTGCTCCAGCTTGTTAAAGAAGGATTCACAACCAGTGAGATCAGCAAAAAATTATTTTTAACAAAAGGAACGATTCGCAATTATTTATCGACCTCTATTCAGAAACTACATGTAGAATCCAGACAGCAAGCCGTTCAAATTGCCAATGACAAAGGCTGGCTTTAAAGATCAAATGCGCTACATAATGTATTGAAAAGTAAGCAACTAAAAAAATGAACTACCCCATTGTTGAGTGTAGTTCATTTTTATTGTGCACCTATTTTGTTGCCGTCTACAGATTTCTTGAAATTCCTATTTTAATTTCATTTCTCTTTTTGCTGTAGTAAATCTCTTAAAAGTAGAATCATCTCTTCTTGTTGTTTGATCTTTCTACGGCCATTCCGATTGATGGCTACAAGCTCGCAGGCAATGCCAGCAGCAAAGAAAAACGATAAACTAGTTAACATTAAAAGCTCCTCCAAAACATGTACTATCAGCCAGCACTGCGCAATTGTCTCTCTTGTATAAATTGTATATCCTTATTTACTTCTTGACGCTGGCATATATTATTTCGGATAAGGGCTGTAATAACGAGCAATGTTCCTACAATATCAAAAATGGTTATAGCATACCCCTGTACCATCATAATGACTAATGTAGTAATCGGCACGAAGTTGATAAATAAGATGCCATTAATGGAGGACAAAATTTTCACACCATAGTTCCAACAAAGTAGCGCGACAATTCCCGGTAAAACCATCATAAACAATAAATCGTATTTAACAACTGCGATTGTTCCCATACTTGGTACTGACACATATCCTAGCATTGTCCCTATCATCGTTAATATTGCTGTTACGGCTGTACCAAATACACAAGTCAATGTTGAATAACGGAGTGTCGACCATTCAGGAAATGAGTGCCCGCCCATCGTATAGATAACCCATCCCACAACTCCCATTAATATAAATGCGAGCGGCATTATATTATTTTTCAATGTCAGAAAGAAAGCCATATCGCCTTTTGTAATTACAAACATAGCGCCAACAAATGCAATGACCATGCTTATCATCATATACTTTTTGGGCTTGACGTTTTTATATCCCCATAGAATAGCAATCGAAATCATTGGCATTAGTGCCTCCATAATAGACGCTACCATAACACCAGATTTGCCCATTAGCATCTGCCCTAAGAAAACAAGCACATTGTAGACAGTAAATGCCATCACCCCGAAAAAGATTAGCAGTTTCCCTTTCCCTTCTAATTGAAATGCTTTCTTACCTTCTTTTATCCATAATAAAATAATCAATGCAATCGATACCGCTCCATATCGAATGGTTGAAAAATAAAATGGATCGATATATTCTAGCGCATGATCTGCAACTGGGAACATTGCGCCCCATGAAATACTTGCAATTAAACAGGCAATCGCACCTAGTATCATTTTACTCTTGTTCACTACTATTCCTCGCTTCTATGTATTCTCTATCTATTTCACAATGAGAATTATAAAAAAGAAATAGCATCACGTAAAATGATTGAAAGTGATATAAACTATCATTTATAATGATAGCTTATCAAGGAGGATTACACAGTGGAACTACGAGACTTACAAATTTTCAAATGCGTTGCCACGCTAGGAAGCGTCAGCAGTGCAGCAAAGGAATTAAACTATGTCCAATCCAACGTCACAGCACGTATTAAGCATTTAGAAAACGAACTCAACACACAGCTTTTTTATCGTCATAAAAAAGGCATGCTATTGAATGAAGATGGTAGAAAAATGCTTACTTACGTTAACAAAATTCTATTGGATGTTGAAGAATTACAACAAGTATTTCTAGATAGTCATACGCCTGTTGGTACATTAAAAATTGGTACAGTTGAAATCGTAAGTATCTTACCAACCATACTAGCGGCTTACTATAAGGACTACCCCAATGTCGATTTATCATTACAAGCGGGTTTGACTGAAGAACTCATAAAAGAAGTAACCGATCACCAATTAGATGGTGCTTTTATATCAGGTCCTATCAAACATCCACATTTAGAACAATACGATGTCTGTATGGAAAAACTCGTTCTTGTGACGCAAAACAAAACTTTTCATAAAGATGATTTTTTAACAACACCCATCCTTGTTTCTAATAAAGGTTGTGGTTATCGTTCTAAGCTAGAACACTGGCTTAAAGATGAAGGTTTACTGCCAAAAAGGATTATGGAATTTAACATACTCGAGACTATCATAAACAGTGTTGCCCTTGGCCTCGGCATTACACTCGTACCGCAATCTGCTGTCAATCAACTTGCCACAACTAGTAAGGTATTTTGTCATCCGATTCCAAAAAAATATGGCAGCAATTCAACTGTATTTATACGGCGAAAAGATGCCTATATGACCAATTCAATGCGTTACTTTTTACAAACCATTGCAGAGCATCGAGATATCACTGTACTGTAAGAAAAACACTTCCATGTAACTGGATTTTGGCTGAACCTATTTATAGGTCATTTATCAATAAACTTTTAAAATTTTCTGCACTAAGACTTATTTCAAAAATTCAACAGACAAAAACCAGCTCAACATGTTGAACTGTTCCCAGTTATTCTAACGTGTCTAACAAGGAGGGACAGTCCATATGTCGATGCTGGTTTTTCAATATTTTAGGTCATCGTTTTACTTTGCTTTTAACGTTATATTAGCTGCAGTAGCCCAGTTGTTGAGTGGCGCTACTTGATAAGTGCCGCCAGACTTTAAAGTGCCTTCTTTTACATCAAAGATACCGACAGCGCCTTTTCGTGAAGAATAGCGATATTGCGCTTGGATTTTTTCTCCATCATCCCCTTGTAATTCTACACTGCGTCCAGCAAATAATTCCATACCTGGGTCTCTATCTAACGTAACTTGCAATGATTTATCATCAATTGGTTCCACCGCTTTGATTGTCAATGGCGCGATTTCTGTTGCTGTAAAAGTTGGGTTATTCACGGTTGCCCAATCAGACGTCACAGTATATTGCATACCTGGCCTTAATGTCCGTCCTTCGGGTAAGCGGAATTTTGGTGCTTGTCTGCGATCAGCAGCTTGTGTAAACAAAACGTAACTCGCTTGCATTTCTTCACCATCCTCTGCAGTCAATGTCACCACACGGTCTCTTAAAGAGGAGATGACTTGATATTGCTTGCCACTTTCATCTTTATTTTCATCATTTACTAGGAAAGATTGATCGCCTCTCGCATCTTTATAGGCTTCAATAATGTTGGAATAATCGGTTACACCTTGTTCTTTAAATGATTCGATTTCAAAGGTATCATTTGCGACCTGTTTTGTTTGACTGACATTAATTTTTTCATCGCTGCCCTCAAAAATCTGTGCTTCTCCACCTTTATAGCTTAACGTATATGTCGTGTCAGGTTGTTGGACTGTCACTGGGAAAATATACGTGCTTTTTGAACCGATTTTTAAGCGAGGTACATTGACAATACCTAAATTATGATTGAATGTATAATCTTTTTGGATAGCATCTAAGTTTTCTACTTTAACAGCTTCTTCTGGTAGTGGTTCAGAAAATGTTACTTGTAATGTTATAGCATTTAGCGCTTGTATTTCCATAATTTGCGCAACCTCTTTTGCTTGTTGTGATGCTTCCTGTTGCGCTTGCTCTTGCTTTGGTTCTGCTTGCTTATTTAGAAAGTTACATCCTGTTAATGTTAGCGTTGCGCCTAAAAGTAGTGGTGTAATAAATTTCATCTTGTTGTTCATTCTACGACTCCTTTTTGTCATCAATTTTTTATTTTGCCCCAGCTTGCTTTAATAGTTGCAGGATTTCATGGAAATCCTTCGCTTGCGCATGCTGTAATGGTGAAATGTTTTTGTTATCAGGTATATTGACATCTGCTCCATAATCTATCAACAACTGAACTACTTGTTGCTGTATTTGACGGCCATCATTTAAAATAATTGCTTCCATTAAAGCTGTCCATCCAAGGTTATTCACATGGTTTACATCTACTTCTGTAGTTGTTAGTAATTCTTGAATAACGTCTATATAACCATGTTCAGAGGCGAGTATTAAAGCCGTACACCCTAGCGATTTGTGATGGAAGGATCTGCACCAGCTGTTATTGTTAGCTTCAAAATTTCAAGATAGCCCTCGGCACCTGCATAGAGAAAAGGATTATTTTGCCTATCATCCTGAATATTAACATCTGCACCGGCTTCAATAAGCATTGTTGCCATCTCAACGTCATTGTTATACGTTGCAAGCATAACTGCCGTTCGTTTGTTAGCATCTTGCACATTAATATCTATATCTTTGCTAAGTAAATCTTGTATTATACTGACTTCACCTTGTGCCGCTGCTTGAAGCAACTGTTCATTTAATTCAACGCTCATTATTTCACTGTCCTTTTGTAGTTTTAGTAATTCTGCTTCATGATAGGAGGAACATCCTTGAAGCAAGAATGTCATTCCTATGATACTTCCCCTCATCCACTTCCCCATTGCATAGTCTCCTTTTTTTACGTCTCGTCCTAGTCGTTCATTTTATCTACACACCTAAATAGACTTTACTTGATTTAGTTCTAGATGATGATGTTGTGCTAATCACGCCTCTATCATTAAAACTTTTGTAGCTCTCCTATTATTTTAGTCCGTAATGCTAAATTCCCTATAAACGAATTCTAAAAAAGTTTAAAATTTTAGCAAAAAATTTTTAAGGTATAAGCGCTTCGACAGATTAGAATAGAGGCTGGGATAAAACTTTAAATTTTAAGAAAGAGCAGCAAAGGTATTATTAAATAATTTTTGTTATCTAAAATGAAGAAAAATTTAGAAGAGAGCACTAGTTGATGGTAACAAAGGCGGCGACTCCTGGGGGATTAGCGTGACGCCTGAGACTACAGGCTCAGGACACGCCCCCGGAAAGCGTCCGCCGTAGTGGACATCAACGTTCACAGCAAAAAAAGTGTTAGATCGACATCAGTCAATCTAACACTTTTTCTCTTTTGTCCAGCCTTTACAGTGCCTTTATTATTTTGCTAGAAAAAATACATTTGTGGAAGTTGCCCAATTATTTACCGGTACTACCTTATATGTTACGCCTGATTCCAAAGAAACATCCTTTACATCAAAGATACCGATAGCTCCTTTACGAGCAGCATAACGATATTGAGCTTGGAGACTTTCCCATCTTCAGCTTGTAACGCAACATTGCGTCCTGCAAATAACTCCATACCTGGGTCTTTATCTAACGTAACTTGCAATGATTTATCATCAATAGCAGCCACTGTTTGAATAGTAAGTGGTGCGATGTGCTGTGCTACAAAAATTTTGTTCTCAATTTCTGCCCAACTGGAAAGAAAGCGACACTGTCATTATCCCTCTTCAAGGATGACAGTATCGCTCATTTTTTTAGTTTAATTCTTTACTCGATAAGCGTTTATTGGTAATAATTCTGACAATCCATTCTATCAAGACTACTGCGATTAAAGAAAGACCAAATAACGGCATCAATAGACCTAATACAATCATGAACACGATAAAAGGTATGGAAACCTTCTGCGATATTTGAGGCGGTGCAGACAGGACGCCATTTTTCTTTCGAAGCAACCACGTACGGAACCCCCAGAAAATAACGGCCAAAAATGCAACACAGACGATTAAATTTAACAATTTATTTGGCCAACCAAATAAGTGTCCTTCATGTAAGGGGATTCCCCATGTAAACCATTTTGCTAAAATCCCATAATCCTCATAACCAACCTTGGCCATAAATTCACCGTTATATTGATCGAAATACATGGTAGCTTCTTCATTAGGACTCACATCAAGTCCAGTTACACCTGTGTTGCTCGATTTGGCAACTGTAAATACACCGGTTTCACTTGTAGGGTAAATAATCGAGTAGGGTTTTGCAATGTCCATGGCATCTATTTGTTGTTGAAGACTTTCTACAGCTAATTGATTCGGATTGGTCACGTTATTCATTGTCGCTCCCATTCCATGATGTCCAGCATGTCCATTGTCAGACACAGGGGGCTCTTGTTGACGTGTCGCCCAAGGTATTTCACTCATATCCGAAGTAGGCGGTTGCTGTTGTAATAACGGCGTGCCGAATGAAGGATGTTCTTGTGACGCATTATAAATGAGATTACCCATCAACGCAGACCATGGTAGACCTGTGAAAATAATGACAATCATCGGGATGGTCACGATTGTCCCAACAAGAGCATGCCATCTTTTATTTTGTTGTCGTTTGTTTGGCTGTTTCGCTTTCTTAAAAACTTTTCCTTTAAAGGTCATATATAAACCTGACAGTAGTAGAAAAATGGCCCAACACGCCGCTAATTCTACGAGATAATTCACAACGGTTCCCCCGATGAACAAGGAACTGTGCAAGTTTCTAAGGATATTACCAAATGTGTATTGCGCATCTTGATGACCCACAATTTGATTATTGTGATCTAAAAACAAATAGCGCTGTGCACCTTCTTCATTTGTCATTGTTAAACGCGTATTATAAGGTTCTTCTAATACTATAATTTTATCAGTTTTGAAGCCTGCAAATGCCGCTTCTGCTTCTTTAATCCCTTCATCAATCGATAATACTTCTGTTTTTTTACTATCTCCAAAGAAATAATCATCATATAACTGATTTTCCACATCTGTATAGAATAAATACCCGATGCCACTTAGTGTCAATGTTAAAAGAAGTGGTGTCATAAATAATGCTGCATAAAAGTGCATTCGCCAAAAGCTGGAATAAAGCGTATTTTTCATTCAAATTCTCCAATCTATTATAATAAGAGCAGATTTATTATATATTGAAAAAGTGAAATATGAATGAAGTCCTAGAAAATTTTTAATGAAGTATTATTTTTACAGTAAACGCTCTTTCATAATCTACGTTGGAAAACAGTTCTAAGTGTAGTAACAACAGATTTCATTTTTTATCTTAAAAAGCTACTTAATGCTCCACCAAAGGAAAGCTTTAAGTAGCTTACTTATTTTATCCGATTACTTCTTTTCTGACATTGCTGTAGGCTGCATGAATATCTGTATGATGTGCTTCATCTTGCCTTACAAACTGTTCAGCCAATTCCTTTAAAGTTTTTCTTGCACCATCAAACTGCTTTTGCATAATTTCATTTTTAAAGAGACTTTCATAATACTCAATTACTTGTGGATTCATGTGTAACCCTCCTTCATTTTTAGCATAAAAAAAACATCTTTCCCTCTTTAGAAAGATGTTTACTATGACAAATACACGACATAATACGCCGACTGCCATGCTGGAAAAAGCTTTCTATTAGTCATAGAAGCTACCCTTTTGACGATCGTCGTACTATCCGCATGCAGAAGAATTTCTCTAGTCACACTCAACACCCCCTATCCTCGTAGGTTTCTTAAGGTTTTTGAGTATTATCATATGACTATAAGAATACTATTATATCAATGTTTTAGCCGTATATAAGAAGGTACAGAAACCTAACTTCTTTAATTGTTAATATTTATTGTAAAGGGTTCTGTACTTAATGTCAAAACTAAGATGTTAAACAATGTGGATGCTGAGGAAAAGTTGATGGGAACATTATTCCTATCAGGCCAAAATCGTGAAAAGGTTCGAAGCAATGTTTCGACCTCTGAGGGAAACAATCCTTACCTCAGGTCAAAAATGATAAGGATATCGTAAAACGCGACACCCTTGGAGAGAACTTTGCGAGTATGAGAGGTAACTAATGGTTACACCACATTAGAAAATATAGATAATGACGAAAAGGTTCTAAACAATGTTGATACCCTTGGAGGTCAACAGTCTCTGTGGTTCCTCACTGAAGATGAACTATACACAAAAAAGGGCTACTCAATTAAGAGTAACCCTAGTTATTAATGTTTGATGATATTGATTAGGTTGTTCATTTCCTTGTCGCTGAATACTAACGTGTAACGAGCACCTTTTTCAAATAATGCATCTTCATTAAAGCGACCTACTTCGATGAAGTCTAAAAATACTGGAATCTCCTGTCCGCCTACCTCTGTGAATACTTCAACGCCATTTGAAGTCAGAGCTTGATAAGTGACCTCAACGCGAGTTTGTCTTTGATTGTGTTGTCCGATAGATTGCTTGCCTCTGCTGTAGCTCATTTGAAACCTAACCTAATGCTAATGCACCTGCTAATAATAATTTTTTCATAGTAAATTCTCCTGTTCTGATTTTAGTTTTTTGTTTGATATTGTTAAAGCTTATTTACTTGCGGTAATTTTTGGTTCTGTAGGTTTAGTATACTAATACAGCACTTTTTAAACTCTCTTGATTGGCATATCTAAATTCAAGTTTGAATGTATCACCATTTTTAGGAATTTCCCATAAACTAGCATTTTGGAAAACGCTTGTATAAAAACTATATTCTTTTCCTGTTTCTACGCTTGCAAACTTATACATACCATTAACTGTGCCTACAAATTTAGCTGTGTCGAAGTTGATGTTTAATTCAGGTGAAAATGGGTCTTTAATAATTGCTACAATCCTTTTATTTGTTGGCTTACTGTAATCCTCTACAATCACATATTGTTCACCGTCTACTAATTCTGGCAAAGAAAAATCATTAGTGTATACATCTCTGGCTTGTACTACATCTTCCCTAACTAATTCGCTAAATTCTAGCAAGTTGTTATCACCTGTTGCTTGTTGAACTGCTAAAGTTCTTTCATGGTTATAAAACATCGTTGAAGCTACTATAGTAGAACTCGCATCATAATATGGTTTCAGCATATCACTATAAACTGAGTGTTGTGGAAATGATGGATGGGATGGATTGAATGGGTATAACGCTTCTGCGTCTGCTGATTCACTATTCATACTTCCAAACATAAAACCACCTGTTGTTGCAACTCCTAAAGCTAATACACTTGCTAAAACTTTCTTTTTGATGCTCATAAAAATTCTTCCTCTTTTCTGTTTTTATTTGTTTTATTCGTCTTGCTAATTCATATACTACACTGACCACGCAATAGAATCACACAATCTTTTTAAATTAATTTTTACTTCCTATAATAGAGCAATAATTAGTACGCTTAGATTCAAGTAATTTAATCGCTACTGCTTCTGCTTCTTTCTGTGTACTGTACTTTCCAGATTGGATTCTGTAACCATCTTTATCGTTGCCAAAGACCTCTGCATATCGTAGCATTCTCTCTGCAACGAGTTTCTTACTTTCTGATACAGCAAAACTGCCTTAGATGAATAAGCGCTTGTATGAATACGGTACGCTTTAGGATTTGACTCTACGCTATATCCTAATTTCTTAGAGGTAATCTACAGTACCAAGTGGAACACAAGTATTTAATTGAATCCATTTCATAGGGTCTACAGTATATTTCTGACCGCTAACCCAAGAGTCATTGTGTATTTCGAAATGTAAGTGTGTCCCCGTACTACGACCAGTACTCCCCATCATACCAATCTTTTGACCTTGTTTAACTCGTTGACCAACCTTTTTTGACTTAATATGTTCTTCTAATATGTCTTCTAGTAGCCAATACATGGCGCTACGTTCGGTATGGTTCATAAAGAAACTGGATATCGAATGATACGTGAGCTTCTATTAATTATCCCACGTAAAGCAGGTAAATCTACACTAGGTTCAGCAATCGCTTTAATACGCAATTCGCAATTCTTACCTTGACACTCATTATCATTCATTACTAATCAGAAATACACAGGATGGTGTCTAATGAATACGAATGCAAAGATAGATGATAACGAAAACATTCGTCCAATTAAAGGTAGCAACCAACGTAAATTCAGATGGTTCTATAAAAGTTAATCCAGAGGTTTATATGAGGATGCTATTAGAAGAACCTAACTGTCTCCACCATTCATAATATATCTGTTTGCATAAGTATGTATAAATGTATGTGCTGATAATCGTACATCTGTAAATTGCAAGTCAAATTGAAATAAGTAAGAATCAATAGTATATTTTTGAATAGCTAGGACTTAATCGTTAGAAAACACCTTTTATAACAGATGGGATTAAATTGTTTCACACTGCTGTAACAATCAATATCGCACCAAAATTGTAATTATGTTACACTTTAACAAATTACTGATTGTTCATTTGTTCAACTAACAACCAGATAATAAGACAAAGTGATTAAGGAGTTGAAAAAAATGAATGCATTTATGCTAGAAGGATGGACACCCATATTACTTCTGGGGGCTATATTTATTGTTGGGGTTTACTTCTTATCTCGTAAGGTATCACGAAAACTTTATATACAGTTTCGTTAGTATTGAGCTTAATTTGTTTCGCCTTTGTCTTATACAGCATATTTGTTGTTGGTGGATGGGAAGGTATGGGACTAGGATTCGTTGCGATTAGCGTTCTATTAGGAACATGGCTAGGCACTATAATTGGCATTTCTAGTAAAAATATAAGTGTGTAATTTATACCACAATTGGGTTATTCAGTTCAATAAGATTAGGACTTGTGTTTATGATTAAACTTCATATATGCAAGTCCTTTTGTTATTCACCCTCAATCGCCTCTTTAGCTCACATAGCTTTAAGTCCAATCAAGCAGCCTGTGGAAATAATTCCTCTGTGCCTGTTTATCTACGCACAATATACCCAACTATGCGTGGACCTTTAAGCGGCTTCTTCTTTTTATCAACAGGCTTATTAACATTTGTTGAAAGCTTTTATATTCCTTGTCCTCCTCAGATATAATATACAACAAAACCCCATCGTCTATAAAAGAAACTCAAAATTTAGAGCGTCCTATGCCTTTCTATAATTGGTTGACTGGACGTGGCCCTCCACAATGCATTAATAGGCCTACCTTAGATAACTGGATTGAATACTACAACACCGACAAGAAAACCCAGATTCCATTCATAGCGGTTATCGTCTCTACCAATTAGTTAACATGATGTATGTATCAGAATAAAAACACTAGTTCATATAAATGCAAACAAACGTTCTTGTTGAGGGAATGTGGAATGATGAAAGAACAACTGATTAAAGCTATGCAAAGTATTGATTTAGTTATGTACTTCTTCCACATATACACTTAAAATGGTAAATAGTGAAAAATAATTTAGTTTGTAGGAGAGATTGAAGTGAAAAAAATAGTAGCAATAGTTGCAATTGTATTAGTAGCGATTGTAGGAATATCTTACTTTATTATTGATTCAAGATATGAAAAAGAAGAAATATTAAATGAGTTTTTAGTACCTAAAGATGCGATAATAAAATATGAGGATGAAGGTGAAGCCTTTAATAATATCAGTTACGAATGGTCTAAAGCTTCTAATAAAGGAATTCCATTTGATTATAAAATGATCTTAATGATTAATGGATGGGAAAAAGAAAAAGATGAAAAAGATATAGGTCGCTGGTCGGGTCGTTTTAAGAAAGATGACATTTTAGTTTCAATCGGCACTTCAGAACCTGATATTTTAGCTATTGCATCTAAGAAAGAACCTAAGTAAAAATAATAAAAGCCCAGGCTCATTAATTGAGTACTTGGGCATTTTTGTTATGTACATACATAATTAAATTTCTTAAAATGGAAAATAGTTCATCAAAAGTTAAGGAGGGGAAATTATGAAAAATTGCCCTAACTGTTTGGCCACAAATTCATATAAAAAAGTTTATAAGGAAGACAAGAATATATACGTATGTGAATATTGTGGGTCAGTATCGGAAGATTACACAAAAAATGAAGAAGATTATGAAGAAAAATATAGTAAAGGCAAAAAAATTATCGAGGAATATAATTATTCAGAAAATAGAACCTATTATTATAGAGAGGTTGCCCCATCAAAATGGCCAAAAAAATTAGCATTAATTTTGATTAGTATATTAGGAGTATGGATATTTGGACAATCTATGGTATTGATTTTTTCAGAAGAAGAGAAGCCGACAAAACAGATCTCAACCATTACGCCAGAAGAATTTCAAAAGCTTGAAATAGGAATGAATGAAGAAACCGTAATAAATATCGTAGGAGGTGCTCCATTGAACTCGGATAGAGACAAACGTAATTATAAAGGAGAAAACGGTGTAGAAGAAAATTCCAGGGTACTTTTAGAGTTTTATTATGGAGAGTTAATTGCTATATATGAATTCGGATTGATTACAAAAAAGAAGTATGAATAGCGTTATCCATAAATCATTTTTTACAATACAATACTCTAGAAAAAAACTTTTTTAAAATTTGGACCAAGACAGCAATTTGATATGCTAGCTTGGTCTATTTACTGCTACAATATTCCGTTATCTAAGCCAACTTAGCTGACTGGCTTTTGTTGCTAGGGATTGCTGTACAATTAGCAACCGTAACCGTCACTTTGCCGGTTCTATCCGTCAGTTCCTAAAATCAGCTTCAAAAAGAGGAGTCTTTGGACATTAGTAGAAGTGGATAAGGAAAAGAAACTGTTCCAAGATAAAGGAGAGATATACATGATTATTGGCTTACATCACGCACAAATTACGATTCCAAAAGGCGCAGAGGAGGAAGCTAAACATTTTTATAGCACTGTATTAGGGTTAAAAGAAATTGAAAAACCAGATTCGCTCAAAGGTCGTGGCGGATTCTGGTTACAAGTTAATGGTATAGAGGTGCATGTCGGAACAGAGGATGGTTTTGATAGACTCACAACAAAAGCCCATATCGCATATCAAGTAGACGATGTGTGCTATAAAAAAAAAAGATTGACGGAACAACAACACATCGTCATACTAGATTCGGTGCCCATTCCTCATTTTGAACGTTTTGAGTTTAGAGATCCTTTTGGCAATCGAGTAGAAATCATTCAAGCACTTTAAATGCCAGTACTGTAGTTTTTGTAGCGCAAGGAAGCGATCGCCAAAAGCAGCCATCAATCATTGACGGCTGCTTCCAATTATAATTTAAATTGCTGTACCTCTTTATTTAAACTTTCTGCTAATATTGCTAATTGCTCAGTGCTTTTCGCGATTTCGTCCATTGTTCCAACTGTTTGATCGATGGTTGCTGTCGTTTCTTCAACACCCGCTGCTGACTCTTGCGAAATGGCCGCAATATCATCAATGGATCGGTTGATATGGTCAGTAGTTGTTGAAATATCTTGCAGATTTTCGGTAATGCCTTGAATACTTGTAAACATATTATCCATGGCAGAAGCTATATTTTCAAAGGTTGTACTCGTATTCGTAATTTGCTCTGTACCATTTTTTACCTCTTGATATCCCTTTTGAAGCGATGCTGTTACACCTACTGTTTCACTTTGAATACGTGTCACTATCGACGAAATATCCGTTACTGAGAAGGACACTTGTTCTGCAAGTTTACGGACTTCATCGGCCACAACGGCAAAGCCTTTGCCCTGTTCCCCTGCTCTAGCCGCTTCGATAGCAGCATTCAACGCCAATAAATTGGTTTGATTGGCAATATCGTCAATCACTGATATTAATGTTGAAATTTCTTGCGATTGGCGATTTAAATCCTCCACATTTGTCACAGCCTCATAGATAATTCGATCGATGGCAAACATTTGCTGAGTAGATGCATCCATCAATTGTTGACCATTTGCAGTAAGCTCTAATACTTCCTTTGAATGTCCTTGTAAATTTACACCTTGTGTATTTGCCTGTTGCACATTCACTTTAAAAATGTCAATCATTTGCGCTAAGTCACTCGCATTTTGAGCTTGAGATTCAGAACCACCCGCTAACTCTTGCATCGTCAGTGCGATTTGCTGTGCACCCGTTTTTACTTCAAGAGAGGACTGCGCTAGTTCCTCACTACTGGAAGCCACGTTTTCTGACACTACGTGTATCGATCCTAGTATTTCATGAAGCTTACTATTCATGGTATTTGTAGATTGTACAAGTAAGCCAATTTCATCCTGCATCCTTACTGGTAATGCCGGCTGACTAATATCACCCTCGGCCATCCTCGATATTTTTTCAATTACGACTTTTATCGGATTGGCAATCATGCGCGCCGAAAAGTAAGCGGTTACAATTGCAAGTATCGTTGTCAATAAACCTATGAATACACCTAAGCGCATCGTGAATTTGGATTGAGCAATCATTTCTTCACCCAGTTTATTAATGGCATCTTCCCTTGCCAAGGCAAGTCCTTCATAGCTTTGTCGTATTTCGGCTGCTAGAGTATCAATTGAATTTAGGTTTTCAATGGCCATTTCGATATTCCCTTTATCGTACTCATCAAATACTTTCGTTTGCACATAATTCCGCCACTCTCTTGCCTTCTCCACAGTAGTGGCTAAGCTTGCATCTGTCGAGTATTCGGTTAAAATGGCATTATTTTCTTCTGCAATTTTTATATAATCGTCAAATTCTTTTTTATACTGTTGATTACCGGTTAGGACATAGCTCTTAGCAGCAGTTGTTCTGACACTTATTGTTGAGGCAAGCTTTTCATTTGCTGTTAGTAGCTGTAATTCTTTATGCACAATGTTTTCACTCGCAGTAATGACTCGTTTGTTTGCAAAATAGCTATAGGTGTTAAAACATGCAATAAAAAATACGATAATAAAAAATCCACTTAAAATTTTTGCTCTGATCGTTTTGAACCTTAGTTTCTGCAACATACTACTAGCCCCCTCTTATAGTGAAAAAATACAAATTATAAGCAATTGTTCGTATATATCACCTACTTTTTTAGTGATTATGTTGTTATATTATCTGTTAAATCAACCTAAATATATCATATATTACCTATTTAACCCATGACTCGAATTATGTATTTAATTGGTGATTCTTATCACAATAATTCACGAAAAATATGCATTTATTAGTAAACATTAAATTAGAAAGTTATTTTTATGTCATGACTTAAAATTATTTTGATAATTTTGTGTTTGTGTGGAAGCAATGATTGATGAGCATAATGTCACGACTTTGTCATATGTAAAGTAGCTATGGCAACTATTCTGCTATTTTTTGAATATCAAGAATAAAGTAACCTTCACCAGCTGTTGATTCATCTCAATCGTCTGAAAATCAATCACATGTAGCCTCAAAACAAATCCTGACATAAGGGGCGACTGCTTCAAAAAACATCTGTCGCTTTAATCGAGGTGGAAATGATAGACTCGTGCCACATCTTATACACGAAGCTTCGGTATTTGAGTGCATAAAAAATTGGCACAAATGCTAGTCGTGGTGCACAAATTGACGCCCATTTCTGCAAGTTTTACAGTAACTGAAACAATTGTAATGAAACTGTAAACTCCAAGGACAAAGCCTTTTATATCAAGCTTTAAAGCCTTATCGAGACGATGCGTGGAAACATTTACCTAGAAGAACCTATACTTTTTCATGCTACGATTATGCCAATCACTAGCCAGCAGAATTATTCCAATCGCTAGTATTCAGGAGGTAACATACAGCATGAAAAAACATTTTTTAACAACTACATTGGCACTCACATTAGGTTTTAGTTCATTAGGCATGATTCCAGCAGCCATGCACCCAATAGAAGTAGAGGCCGCAACTACAAATGCACAAAATAACGCTCAAGCCGTTGCAACGAAAGCGGACCAACTCATTCAAACAGGGAAAGGCTTAATTGGTAAGGCTACTTACAGCAATACAGAATACAAGTCTACATATCCTTACAAATTTTCGTGTGCTTCATTTTTAATGTATATTTTCGAGAAGAATGGTGTGGATCTTGGGACATATAATGAAAATTATATGATTCAGCAAGGGACATATGTTGCACGAAATCAATTACAAAAAGGTGATTTACTTTTCTTTAAGAGTAAAAAAACCGGAACAGATCCGGATCATGTAGGCATGTATATTGGCGACAATAAAATGATTCACATGGCTGATACTAAGCAAAATATCGTTATTTCTGATTTAAATAGCAAGCCGTATTATACAGAAAATTATGTATCAGCACGAAGAGTCTTACCTACTCTACTGTCAGCTAATCCTGCAACGCAGGGCGATAAAATTGTTGAAAACGCCTTAAATTATAAAAATAAAGTGACAATGAGCTCAACAAATAA
This sequence comes from Lysinibacillus parviboronicapiens, assembly GCF_003049605.2. NCBI lineage: Bacteria > Bacillati > Bacillota > Bacilli > Caryophanales > Bacillaceae > Lysinibacillus > Lysinibacillus parviboronicapiens. Next base: position 2,129,274 of record NZ_CP073713.1, on the reverse strand, counting down.
TGAATCAAATCTACGCTTTACAGCTCCAGGGTTTGTAGACTTTGTCTATCGTAAAAGTGGCGTGAATCTTGGTACAACAACCTTAAAGGAACAAATGAAAGTAGGAACAACAGTTTCTCGTGCCAATTTAAAGAAAGGTGATTTAGTATTCTTTAATAGTGTAAAGGGCTCTCAAACGCCTTCACTTGTAGCTATCTACGCTGGGGATCACCGTATCATCATTCCAAATTCAGACGGTGTTATGACAAGAGTGTTATTTGTTGACTATTATGCTGAGCACTATATTACTGCAAAACGCGTTTTTTCTGGAAACTCAACGCCGATTGCCAACGCACCATCAGCTTCTGCTGATAAAATCATCGCTACTGCTTCTAGTATGACGGGTAAAGCAAAATTTGGTTATTCGTATAATGAAAACTCACTGACATTTACAAGTGCAGGGTTTACCTATTATGTCTTTAAAAAGCATGGTATTGATTTAAAAGATAAACTAGCAAGTAAACAAGCGTTAGCTGGGAAAAGCGTGCAAAAAGCTCAGCTACAAAAAGGTGATCTACTGTTCTTCTCCACAAATAATGGTGGTCAGCAAATTACACAAACAGGGATTTATCTTGGCGGCAATCAATATATTAGCATGACTTCTAATAATATAGTGAAACAAAGTCTGAATTCTACATGGGCAAAACAAAACTATGTTTCTGCTCGCCGTGTATTATAGTGTAAATTACTTTAGCTATGTCCCATAAATGGATTGAGTCAGCTAGGTAGTAGTATACGCTGAAAACATCACACATTGTTATCCTTTGCTTAACTTCCATACAGAAAGGGGGTGTCTCAAATGACTTTGAGGCACCCCCTTTCCCTACTTTATTATATATCTTTTAAGTTATTGGCAAATTCAATCATAGCTCTACTAGACATCGGCCCCTTTATCAGCACAATCGTATCACGATCAAGTTTTGGCTTGAGTACATCTAAAACCCCTGTAACATCTTTAAAAATATGCACGTCTGCATTTGTTCCATCTTTTATCGCTTGCTTCGCTATATCTTCCGCTCTTTTGCCAATGGTCATGAGGGTATGAATATTTCTTTGAGCCACCATTGAGCCGATCTCACGATGATACTTTTCTTCGAAATTACCTAATCGTTTAATATCCCCGAGTACTAGGATTACTTTTTTCTCTTTTCCAATCGTATCTAAAACCTTCAAGGCTGCCTCAACAGATGTTGGGTTATTTGTCCATGTATCATCTACAATGGTACATTCACCAATCCCTGTTGAAAACTCTAGGTGTCTTGCCATCGGCTTAAACGTTCGTAACCGAGAAATGGCATTATTGATAGTTATACCCATTTCTTTTACAGCCGCTATGGCCGCTAGTGCATTGTATACTTGGTGTTCGCCATATCCAGGAACAAAAATACTATACTTTTTATCGAACATTTGCAGTTCAAATCTCATGCCTGTTTTCGTAAATTGAATTTTAGATGCTCTGTAATCTGCCTGATGCTGTATCCCTATCGTAATAATCTTGCCTTTAAAAGTCTGCAAAGGGACCTTTTTGGTATTTTCATCATCACCATTGATGATTAACGTACCCCCTTCTGTTAATCCTTCTACGATTTCGGATTTCGCCTTGATATAACCTTCAAGGTTTTTACAGCCATCTAAATGATGCACACCAATATTTGTGATAATGCCTATCGTAGGTTGGTAAATCATGCATTGATGTTTAATATTACCTGTATTCCCCAAACCTAGCTCGAAAACAGCTGCTTGTGTTGAGTCATCAATGCCAGTCAGATATGGTAAGGATTGACGTGGCTCATTTTTACTGCTCACAGATGCCTGCACATTCCAGTCCTTACTTGCGATATGCTTAATCATTTCTTTTGTTGTTGTTTTCCCACATGTTCCTGTTAAAGCTACAATAGGAATTTGAAAAAGATTTCTGTAATATTCGATAAACTTCCAATAGGCCTGCACAATACTTTTCACCTGTAGTACAGTCGTATTCTCAAGTGCGTTTTTTAACTCAGATGAAGACTTATCTGAAATGACAAGAGATGGCCCCTTTTTGTCGATTTCCTTCCAGTTGATTGCATCGCTTTTATTCACAAACATAAGTGTATTGCTTTGTGTTAAATCATGCCGATTATAATAAATTGCATGTTGAACAAACCATTTTTCCGAACCATTCAATAGTTCTGCTTGCAGTAAGTTCCTTATATCTTTCACACTTATATTTTGCAAGTTAACTCCGCCCCCTCTCATTATAGTATGAAATATAATTTCTGGAAGATTGGGTAGTGCACGACCAATCCTTCCAAATTGCTAGCATTTTCTATCATTCTTTATCTTCTATTGGAGCGCTCCTTTCTAGTAGAGTAATATACTATATTATCGATTACTCACGTGTGGCACAGTTTTTATCACGTTAAACGGCATAGGTCACTCACCTTGAGAACCACCTATTCAGACCGAAATGATGACTTTACCTTTAATTCTGTTGCCAATTTAGAAATTTGCTTACTATACATGTCTCCTTTAATGAGCAAAATAGTATTTTCGTCCACGATGTCATGCAATAGATCATAGACGAGCGTAGTATTTTTAAACGCATAAACAGGTGCTCTAAACCCTAACCTCACTGCCTGATCTGCCATTATACGTGCATGCTCCCCTATGGTTATGAGTACATCTACGCCAATGCGATATATGAGCTCTCCTGCTTGCTCGTGAATGATATAACCCCATGATCCTAAATCCGTAATCGTGCCGATTACTGCTATCTTTTTCTTACCTTCCCCTAACGAATTTAATACATTTAATGCGGCTTCTAAGGATGTAGTCGTAATACTCCATGTATCATCCAATAATATGGAATGATTAATGCCTTCAAATTTTTGTAGTTGCTTATTCAATTGTCGGAATGTATACAAATGTCTGGCGGCTACTGGAATTGGTACACCTAGGTCACTAACAGCTGCTAGTGCAGCAAGTGCATTATATACTTGATGCTCACCAAATCCAGGGACGAATATTTCATAGGCCAACCAGTTATGATGAACCGTAAAGTGCATGCCATTTTGACCGTAGCGAATATTACTCGCTCTAAAATCACAGGATGCATCCTTGCCAATCTTAATAATGCGTCCTTGGAATTTCGAAAAATCAATTTTTTGTGTGTTGACATCCTCAGCATTCAAAATTAATGAACCAGTAGGGTCGATGATATCCACCATTTCACCTTTTGCCTGAATATAACCTTCTAGAGTTTTACAGTAGTTTAAATGATGGGCTCCTATATTCGTAATAATGCCAATTGTCGGCTTGAAGTATTTCCCTGCGTTCGTTACATCCCCCGGTGAACCAACAGCTGTTTCAAAAACCGCTGCCTCGGTTTCATCGTCAATGCGAAGTAAATACTGCAAAGAGGCTGTTCTGGAATTACTACTTAGCGTAGTCGCCGTCACTTTTTTTCCGGCAGAAAGTATATGTTTAATCATTTCCTTTGTCGTTGTTTTACCAGAAGTACCTGTAATGGCTATAATCGGGATATCAAATTGGCTACGGTAAAAATGTACAAATTTCCAATAGGCCTCATCAGTATTCATTACTTTAATGATGATTACATGCCTAGGAATTTCATCTTGACTATATGACCGATTCGTTACAATCACTAGAGGCACAAGTGGCTCAAGTGTTTTCCAATTAACAATACGTTTATTTGTAAAAAGGGCAGTATTCGGTTTTTTTACTTGTTTTAGTCGATATGCGCCGTACTGGATAAGTACTTCATCTGACCCTTGCACCAATTCCCCTGTAGTAATCGCTGTTAAATTCTTCACCGAAAGAGGCTTCATATCCATTCACACTCCTTTCTTCTCTAGTATATGTACGTCGATAAAAGTTGCTTGGATGTAGACATGATACATAACTAGAAGAAAACTATTTATGCGCATATATATAAAATGTAGATTAAGAATCCAAGTACCAATTAAGGGAGTGATATAACTGAAAGCCATTATATTTATCGGTACAAACAAATCCGGGTCAAGTCGTGAAGCCATAAGAGCAGCAGAGAAATTGGGTTACTTGACTGTACTTTTCACAAATAATGAAAAGCAATTACAGCAGAGAAAAGCCTATCCAGATATTCATAAAATGATTTTTATTGATACGTCAGATATAGAAGAAATGAAAGATAAAATTTACGATTTATCTAAAATTGGCTTAGAAATAAAAACGATTGTTAGCTTTGTAGACCCGTATGTCCATATTGCTTCTATTTTATGTGATGAATTTTGTGACAATTATACGTCGTCTGAAGCCATCGAAATGATGGAAGATAAAGAGAAAACCAGGAATTTCTTAAAGGATCAACCTTATTCGCCAGAGTTTTTCCTAATAAAACCACATGAATCACTTACTAAAAAAATGCTGTATCCACTGATTGTAAAATCTCCAAAATCAACAGGCTCTAAAGATGTACTGTTGGCAGCAGATGAAAGCCAACTAGATAAGCATCTGCGTTTTCTCCAAAGTAAAAATCCCGGTGAAACAATGATGATTGAAGAATATATAGAAGGTCCTCAATATTTAGTAGAGGCATTCGTATATAAGCGGCAAGCGCATATTATCGGCATTATCGAACAAGAGATTACGCAAGGTAAACGTTTTATTATTACCGGTTATGGTGTGCTCGCAGAAGTTCCGAATGATATTCAAACAGGGATTGAAGAGGTGCTCCATTCCATCGTCAAAGCATTTAACATTGAAAATGGCACACTGCATTTAGAGCTTCGTTTAACTAAAAATGGCTGGAAGCTCATTGAAATAAACCCCCGAATTTCAGGTGGAGCTATGAATAATATGCTCCTCGCTGCATTTGGATTTAGCTTAGTGGAAGAAACACTCAAACTATTTTTGGGTGAACATCCTAATGTCAAACCAAGGTATAAAAAATTCATCTTTACAAAATACGTTATAATCGACAGTAGAGGCATTTTGGAGAGAGTCATCGGAAAAACTAGAGCAACTAACGCCACAAATGTAGTGGAAGTATATGTGAAGCCTAAAAAAGGCACAATCCTAACCCCACCTTTATCGATGGGTCATCGCTATGCCTATGTCATTGCAGAGGGTGCCACATTAGCGGAAGCTCAAAACAACGCGACTACCGCTGCAAAGGAAATTAAGTTTCTTCTAAAAGCACTATAAATACCAAGCCTTTTCCTAGTCCCTCTGGAAAATCTACTAATCACCAGTACTCTATTAGCTAATTTTTCAAAAAACAATGAACTTTGTGAAACAAAACAAATATCCCGAATAATTGCCACTCACGTGGGCAGTTACTCGGGTTTTTAAAGTTATGCTTGATATGTTTGATCTAAAAATTTAACCGTTTCAAACATATTTGTTTTACTAGCACCCTTTACTAAAATAGTATCATGCGGTTTCACGATTTTTTCTAATAGTTTATGCAACTCTTCTTTATTCGTAAAATGATAAATATTTGCTTTATTCATCCCTTTTGCCAGCGCCGCTGCACCCATTTCTTCTGTCCGAAACCCATAGGTTATTAATATCTCAATTTCTTGCTCACAAATGTACTCGCCCACTTTACGATATTCTTGCTCGCGTAAATCCCCTAGTTCTCGCATCTGTCCAATGATAGCGATTTTTCGATTTTTAGCAATGTTGGAAAGTACATCAATCGCAGCTCGTACGCCTTGTGGATGTGAGTGAACAGTATCATCAATAACTGTAATTTGATCACGGCAATTATACAGGGTTAGCCTTCTCGGTGGTTTTTTAAAGTTTAGACCCGCTTTAATTTCCAGTGGACTAACTCCTAAATAATCGGCAACAGCAATGGCATTAAGTGCATTATATACATGGTGTTCCCCTAAGATTGGAATATATAAGGCTATTTCTTGCCCTTGGAGATTCATCTTAAAGCTCATGCCACTTTCCTTATATTGAATATCATATGCCTGATAGGTAGCATCCGTATGGATACCAACAGTCAGTATTTCACCTTGGAATTGCTGTGTTGATAAATACTTGGAATTATCGTCATCCTTATTTAAAATAAGCAAGCCCTTTTGGTTCATGCCATGGATTAATTCTGATTTTGCCATTGCCACTTTACGAACATCCCCATCAAAGTTCCCAACATGCGCCAGACCGATATTTGTGACGATACTTATATTCGGTTGGATGATGCTACAGTGATTTGTGATAATACCTGGATAGGCCATGCCATATTCAAGTACAACTGCTTCATGCGATGAATCTATCTCTTGCGCATGTTTTTTTGTATGCTCAGTGGTGTTCCAATAATCTTTTGACTCAAATACTTTCCATTTTGTTGAGAGAATAGAGGCAAGAAATGCCTTCGATGTTGTCTTGCCAGCACTTCCGGTAATCGCGATAATCGGTAAGCCTAGTGCTGTGTCTAAACTTTTGTATTTTCGTTCCATTATTTCTTGTTTAATGACATTGTGGTTTTGTGCAAGATACATGGCATAGCGAATCGAATGTACTACAACGTCTAATTCTAAATAAAATGCAGGCGGGCATCCTGGACGCCAGTTTACTTCATACATCCAAATCTTTTGTTGTTCATCTAATCCGACATCTATGCCTATTTCGTCAATGACCTCTCCAAATTTCTCCATTTGTATGTCATCTAAATGATGTGCCAAGGACATGGCAAAATGTTCCAATGTGCGCCGAATATTATAAGCTTCATTTTTAAATTCCTGCTCCAAAAAAGGGTCTAAATAGTTCGTAAAACCACCGCTGTTTATATTGGGTATAATGGAGCCGTTTGGGGCTATTCGTGGATAGACGGTCGTTACCACCCACTTACCCTCCCCGTTTTTTTGCACATGGAGACGGAAATCATAAACTTGCCCCGATTTTGTCATAGATTTAATGTAGGGCTGCATAATAAACGTCCCTGAAGCAAGCTGCTCCTTTAATAATTCATTTAATTGAGCCAACGTATAATTTCTTTTTTCACTATTTACCCTCACCTCAAAGGCATTACCGATTTTCGTAATAAAATAGATTCCTTTTCCTTTTCGTCCGTCAATCGGTTTAAACACTGCCCTTTTATAATGGGCAATAAAGTTATGGAATTTATCCACATTTCCCACCATTTCGGACGGAATTAAATAGTGCGCAAATTCTTTTGCCGCTTTTAGTCGCTCCATCACATTCCATTTATTTCCTATTGAATGTGTTGTAAACGGGATTTCCTTTTTCAATTTTTCTATGATACCTTTTGATACTGAGAGTTTTTCAGGACTCCCCGCATTATAAATAACATCCGGAAAGGGCATTACACGCTCGTGCCACTGCCCCTCTTCATATACTTTTCCCTTAATGGTACGGTTGTCAAAGTTTACACTTTTAGGGGTAAAGTAAAAAAATTGAGCCCCTTCGGCTCTTGCAACTGCTGCATATGCATACGACTTGATAACGGTTTTAGGATCTAGTCGGTGATGCAACATTCCAATAATTGTCATGCATTAACCTTCCTTCCTTTAGAATCTCTCCTTATTAAATTCAGCCAATGCACTAGCATGTAGACAGATGCTCTAGTTTTCAAATTATTTTAGTAGTTTTAACGAGACCTTCATTACCATTTAGGCTCAACAATAATCTTTCTTTTTAATAAGTCTGGGTTTAATAGCTGAATGGCAGATATACTACTTAAATCAATGGATTTTTCAGTAGATGTTCTCTCTAATCTCACAACATCTGCATTTGAAGCCGTCTCATTCCCTTCATAATCATAGGCGCGTAACAACGAAATAGTGCCACGACAGCGCTCTTTATCGATAGATTCTATACGAAAATACTCTGTTTCAAATTGCTTCCCCGTATCTAATAATCTTAAGTGAGCACCGTTGTTTGTTATTAAAAATAATGGAATGGTATCACTACCAACTATTTTCATCAGTAATTGACCATAATATTTAGAATGAAAATTCGTTATCACATCCTGGAGTGCTTTTATATCGTATAACGCTTCACATACAAAATGCTTTCTTCCTTTTTCAATGCTCAACCCTTTCCAGCTCCTCCCTAGTCCATTTCAGCAATTTGTAAACACTTGACCGAAGACAGAATTATTTATTTAACCTTTCTCGTTATAATATGTAGGGCGAAGGAATATGACGACATGTTTTGCAAAAGGAACGACAAAAAAATGCCTCTTAACGTACAGGCATCCACTGTTGCTAGGTTGTAGGAAACATTAGATTTCCACACATTCAATAAAAAAACGTCCAAAATAATGGACGTTTTATCTTGCTGTATAAATTTATTTCATGATGAACTTGGGGTTGTCTCATGTTGATTGCCATGATTCAAAAGGACGACACCGCCTATAATCAGCGAAATACCAATCGCAGAGTATAGATTAAAAATATCGCCCCATATCACAATGCCCACTACCACTGTTAACGCCGTACCGATGCCCGACCAAATAGCATAAGCCAAGCTTAAAGGCAAGGTTTTTAAACAGAGCGACAAGCAATAAAATGAAATACCGTAACCCACAGCAACTGCCAGGCTTGGACCGATTATTGTAAAGCCATCCGAAAGCTTGAGCATCATTGTCGCGAATACTTCACTAACAATGGATATTGCTAAAAATACATAACCTTTCAAGCTAAAATCCTCCTTAATGTCCACCACCAGCAAGATTAAGTACTACGACGCCTGCAATGATCATAGCGATTCCTGCAAGCTTTTTAACACTGAAATACTCTTTATAAAACAGCACACCTACAATCGCAGTTAGGGCTGTACCTAATCCAGCCCAAATAGCGTAGGCAGTGCCAATTGCTAATGATTGGAGTGTTAAGGATAAGAAATAAAAAGCGGTACCGTAACCAACAACTACTCCGATTGTCGGCAGTAATCGTTTAAAGCCATTTGTCAGTTTCAACATTGAACTCGCAAAAACTTCAGAAACAATTGAAATTAATAGATAACCAAAGGCACTCATGAGAATTCGTCGTCCTTTCTTGTCATTTGCACGAATCGTGCACAGCTTTTTCTGTTACCTTTTTGAAAAAGCTGCAAAATTTTATCACTCTCAATAATTCAAGTCATCCATCATGAATCGTAGTAGCTACACAATGGATGGCTCAAAATCTGTGATGCAGACATATCGCTTCATGAAAACAGCCAATTACGTGTGATTTGCGTGCTATTCTTGCTTGCCAGTTGTTATTCTTGCGCATGGCAAATCCAGCCCGCAAAAAAGCCAGTAGTATAAAATCGAGTGACATTGGTAAATCCAGCTTCCGTTAACAGTTGTTCGATTTGATTTTCAGAAATGAAAGAAATATTCATAATGACTTTAGCCATATCTTCCGTTTTAGATTTTTCGTAGCCGGCATCAAGAAAAAAGCTTTGCCATACTTTTATGTTGTTGTGAAGTTCGTCACTATCGCGGTCTCCGTAAGCACTAACGACAACAAACGGTTTTCCCGGCTTCAAATGGTTTTTAATCTTCTTAAGTAATGTCAGCTTTTCTTGAATATCATCAATAAAATGAAGTACCAAAATACAACTTACAGCGTCGAATTTGAAGTCTTGGGGTGGAAGATTGTCAATTGTTCCATGAATAAGTCTAACACGATTTTCCAACCCTAATTGAACTGATTTTTTGTTAGCAATCTGAAGCATCTCCTCAGAAGGGTCCACCCCTGTAAATGTCCAGTTCGGGTTAGAAGGTCCCCATGCAGAAAGTTCATTTCCGCCACCAGCGCCAATCACAAGCAGTGATGCTTCTTTATCGTCCAATTGAGCCCGAAAGTATGATTTAATCATGGCAAATAAAGCATCATACGTAGGAATTGAAATGCGCGTGTTTTTCTCGTATGCAAGTGCCTTTTCGGAATTGTATGTCAGTGCATGATCCATTGTTAATCTCCTCTATTCATCGATATTGTCGAATACCTGTTAGCGTCTACATACTAACTTGCAATTAAATCCTTTATAGACTGTTAATATCTATAATTGCCTTAAAAAAATTTTAATCACTACTTTTATGATTGATTTGATGCTTCTATCTGTCTTGCAATATCAATAATAAATGTGTTGTTTAATTCGTCTTTCATCCTTTCTTCTGATTGAATCATCACTTTTTCAATTAAGCATTCGCCCTGTGAAGTATCATCTTCATGCTCCAATGAACAATTGAAGAATGTTGATTTGCCTTCAATAGCTTGAATAACATCTAAAAAAGAAATATCACTAGCCTGTCTGACTATACTATATCCTCCGTTCACACCAGGTGTTGATTGAATGAGACCTGCTTTAACAAGTTTTGTTAAAATCTTTGAAAGATAGGTGGGCGAGAGCGATTGGATTTTCGCTAATTGATCTACGCCAACAGTTTTTCCCTTTGGCGTTAAAGTTAAATAAACCATTGTGTGTAAAGCATAATTTGTGGCTTTGGAATATTTCATTCGCGTTCTCCTCATAAATATATTAAAGACCTTTAATATCCATAATTAATAGAAAAAACTCACACTACATACAACCTCTTGCTATTGTCGCCATCATGCAGCTCGTTATGAGAAACTATTAATTTAATTGGCTGAACAGTTTTCTTATTATATATTTTACACTATAAAAAGTCAATTATTGCATTCAAAAAATGGACTTCATAAATTCGTCACACAATGACTATCCCTCTAAAATAAAATCCGCTATGCTTTCCGCCGGTAGAGGGCAAGTCCTCTAGAGCCAACAGGATGGGTCAATGAGGCCCAGACATTGCCTTATTAACCCACTACTTTCTCGCTAGTTGTTATAGGACTATGTTCAATCTTCGTCCTCTACATATTCTAAAATATCTTCGGACTGCAATTAAAGTTGGAAAACGCACAGCCTTCACCTTAAATAAATGTAAATAAATTACATTGAATATATTTGCATTCCATTTATGTTTAATATAACCTTGTATATAGACATCCTTTTACAAGGAACGTCAATATGGTTAAGGAGTGCATTTAAACATGGCCAAGAACATTAAGAAAAACAAAATTGAGGAAGCGCTACTAGAAAAGAAAGCGAAGAAAAAAGCTGAGAAAAAGAAACTCGAGAAAAAGTTAGCAAAGAAAAAAGCCGAGAAGAAGATCGAAAAGAAAGCCGCTAACAAGAAAGCAAAAAAGAAAAACAGTAAGAAAGCAGCCTAATAACAATAATAAAGTAGCTGGAGTAGACCGCATGGTTTTTCTCTAGCTACCTTTTGTATGGATGAATAAGGTTTCGTTATACCTGCAAGCTTTCTTTCTATAAAATACAAACGTTATCAGTGAAAATATGATTACTATAGTATGATAAATTTACGCTCTAACCCGTTGCCATTCATGACAATTTTAGCTTCAAAATATTTAAATGGGGTGAGATATTTTAACAATGTCAGCTTTTCGATCAAATCAATGGCAATCGATAATATATACGTCATCAAAAGGAGGCCAGTCGATATTGCCACGGCTAATTTGGTCTTTTTACTAATCGCTGCGATTGCAGAACCAATGGTCAAAAATAGTAATTGTAAAATCAGCATTGCTGACATCGCTATGATGATATCGGTCTTTACTGATTCGCCTTCGTTGTATGTTCCTGACCAAATACAAGGACGAAATCCCTGCTACAATATTTAACATCACTATATTAACTACAGCGACAGACAATTTAGCACAAATAATGCGAGTTCTTGAAACAGGCTTCACAAATAAGAACTCAGCTGTTTTATCTCGTTCTTCTTTTGCAATAATCGTAGCCCCTAACATGGTCGCCATTAATAATAAATAGATATACAGTACACCAAAATAACCGCTTACCTTAGAAATATCGAGCGCACCCGTTCCCATGATGGCCTGTAGGGACTTTGGCATTGCAGTCCATATTTCATTCATCGATTGTCCTGACGTGGATAACCCTGCGTATTTAGCCATACCCGCACAAACTAAAAATAGTATCCAACACTCCAAATGAGTAAGGATTTCCGATACGCTTTCATTTCCCGCATAAAAATGTTCAAAACATATCCCCCCATTCCATTTAACCGTTTATATATCCTTTTTCATATAGATGATATAACTAGTACCCAAAGAAATAATGACAATCCCCATTGCTACGAGTACAAAGCAGGGTTTATAGTTAGCGTTTTCGACGATATAAGCTGGATCAAAATATTTGAATGGCGATAAATAACGTTTTAGGCCATCGCCAGTAGTTGAGACGAGTAACCCTATGAGGAAAAAACTAAAGACTGTGCCAAGAGAGACAGTTAGTACGGACTTAATCGTCGGAAAAATGATGGAAGGTTATGCAAAAAAACGTTAAAGTATAGTCAAGCCACACTTTAACGATTTTTTGATATATCATTATTTATTTTCAAAAATCCTTCGACATTCTATTTCAACAAACCAGCTTTCTCTAAATACGTTTGTGCTACATCTGCTATATTTTTGCCTTCTACGTTTACTTGATAATTCATTTCACGCATTTCATCATCCGTGATTTGATTGGCAAGTTTACTTAAAGCTCCTTCAATTTCAGGGTATTTTTCTAATGTCTCTTTTCTCAACAATGGTGCCCCTTGGTAGGGGGGAAATAGCTGTTGATCATCTGCTAACACCGTTAAGTCATATTGACGTATTTCACTATCTGTTGAATATGCATCTAGTAAATCGATATCACCTGTTTTTATAGCTTGATATCTAAGCTTAGGTTCCATCGTCGTAATATTAGAAATCGTGATGCCATAGCGCTCCTGAATGCCTAAATAACCATCTTCTCGATCATTAAATTCTAGTGTAAACCCAGCTTTAATGGACGTTTGCAGTGCCTTGATGTCCGAAATAGTTTGTAAATCATAAGTTTCAGCCAGTTTTTTTGAAACGGCCAGTGCATACGTGTTGTTGTATTGCATGGGATTTAGTAGGACCATATCGAATTTTTCCATCATGCCTTCTTGCGCTTGGTTATATACATCCTCTTGGTTGTTATTGACCGCTTCTTCTTTTAAAAATTCAGAAATAGCCGTCCCCGTAAATTCAGGGTAAATATCGATACTCCCCGCTTTGAGTGCATTGAAGACAAAAGAAGTCTTACCGAGACCAGGCTTCAATTGCACATGTAAGTCGGTTTCATTTTCAATCAGTAATTTATACATGTTGATCAGAATTTCAGGCTCTGAGCCCAGTTTGCCTGCAATCACGATTTCTTCCTTGTCATTAAAGTTTGCTAATGGTAAAAGCATCATCAGCAAGGCCGCAACACTTATAGCACTTAATGCCGTGAGTGTTTTTTTAAAGGACAGTGCTTGCAGTTTTTTGAGGAGCACATCAAATACTAAGGCTAAAACTGCGGCAGGGACCGCCCCTAAGATGATGAGTGCTGTATTATTACGGTCAATACCAAGTAAAATAATATCGCCTAATCCCCCAGCCCCAATTAATGCCGCAAGGGTTGCTGTTCCTACTATTAATACCATGGCTGTCCTTATACCCGCCATTATCACTGGCATGGCGAGAGGAAGTTCTACCTTTACTAATCTTTGTCGCGTATTCATGCCCATCGCCATCGCTGCTTCTTTTAAAGATGCATCCACCTCGTTTATGCCCGTAAATGTATTTCTTAAAATTGGCAACAGGGCGTACACAACAAGAGCCATGATGGCAGGAAGTTTACCAATACCAAATAACGGAATTAATAAACCTAATAGTGCTAGTGAAGGAATCGTTTGCAAAACAGCACTGATTCCGATAATACTTTCTGCAATTTTCTTTTTATTCGTTAAATAAATCCCTAAAGGAATAGCAATGACTACGGCCAAAAAAAGTGCAATAAATGAAATTTGAATATGCTCGAATAATGATGCCACGAGCTGTCCTTTTCGTTCGCTAAAAACCCCTAAAAAATTAGCCATTTACCTCACCTCTTTGTGAAGCATCTTTAGCTAAAAATTGAAGCATTGCTTGTCTTGTTATACCACCTATTATGTCACCTTCTTCTTCAACCGCTAACCATTCATGTTGAGCTAACTGATGAAGTAAGCTTTGTAACGAATCTTTAGATGAAACTGTATGGGCAACATCATCATTAGCAATTGGTTCGATGATTTGATGGATATCAAAAACATTGAACGCGTGCTCTTTCACCCCAATAAATTCTTTAACAAAATCATTGCTTGGCTGTTGTAAAATTTCTTGCGGGGAACCGATTTGCACAATCTGTCCATCCTTCATCACACAAATTCTATCCCCTAATTTCAAGGCTTCTTGCATATCATGTGACACAAAAACAATGGTTTTTTGAATAGCACGTTGAAGCTCAAGGAGGTCATCTTGTAATTTTGTACGACTAATAGGGTCAAGCGCACTGAATGGCTCATCCATTAAAATAATTTCGGGGTCGGCTGCTAATGCACGCACAACACCCACTCTTTGCTGTTCTCCACCGGAGAGTTCATTAGGTTTTCGTTGGCTATACTTGTCTGGTTCAAGTCCAACCATTTCCAATAACGCTCGCACCCGTTTTTGAATCTGTGGATGACTCCATTTCTTTAATTCTGGCACAACGGCTATATTATCTTCAATTGTCATATGGGGAAAAAGTGCGATTTGTTGTAACACATAGCCGATATTCCATCGTAGCTCATGGATGTTATAGTCACTTATTCTTTTTCCATTTATACGTATAGTCCCTTCAGTTAAATGGATTAGACGATTAATCATTTTGAGTAAGGTCGTTTTTCCACATCCACTAGGTCCTATAATGACAAAAAATTCCCCCTTCTTGATCTCTAGATTAATCGCATTTACCGCAACTTGGTCGTTATCATATTTTTTCGAGACATTATCAAATGTTATCACTAGCTTTGCTCCTTATTTTTGACGTTCCTATTAGAGAAATATTGTTTTTCATAATTCAGAATCGTCATTTTTGATGCCTGCTCTGCTACAGTTATTAAGTAGTTCATAACTATCCTCCCATTTTACCAACACTATAATGTCATATACGTCTAGTGTTCCAGCTCTAGAACAAGAAATAGCATATTTTATGCATGGATGTACAATTCTTAAAAAACGCTACTCCCCCTTCTATTAATTCACAAACGACATGAAGTTGAAACATTTATGACGGATATAGGTCATGATGACAAATAAAAATCCATCCTGACAGCATTAATTGTCAGAGTGGATTTTACAGTCATCATTCGTCTTAACTCGTAGGTGTATGCGAGCTTCGTTACATTTTACAATTCAATTTAATAGCTATGACGTATTTAGAAATAATTAAAGAAAATCTTTATCTGTAATGATTGACCTTTCCCTTACAGGAGACATTATATTGAAAGTACTTCACAACAGGAGGTGATTGTTATGCTTTCAATTGGTGAGTTCTCAAAAATATGTCATCTCACTTTGAAAACAATTCGCTACCATGATGAAATAGGCCTTCTAAAGCCTGCTTACACAGATGCTAAAAGCGGATATCGTTACTATAATATTTCACAACTGGAAACAGCTTTATTGATAACACGCTTAAAAACTTATTTATTTTCTCTCGAAGAAATCAAGATGATGTTAACTAATGGGCAGGATGTCAGTCTTTTTCTGGCTAAAATGAAAGCCAAACAAAAAAATCTTTCACAACAGATAATTTTTTATTCTTCTCTATTAAAGAAATTAGAGCTTGATATTCAACTACTAGAAGAAGAGAAAAATATCATGAGTTATTTACAGCAGATTGACATCAAACTCGTCGATCATTTACCATTCAATATTTTAGCTCAGAGAAAACAACTTAATATCGCTAACTTCTTAATACACTTTAATGAATTGTTGAGTAAAGTAGTTTTTGAAAAATTAACACCTGCGGCTAAACCGCTTGCTATTTTTCATAGTGCATAATATGTACCAGAAAATTATGACGTCGAAATGGCTATTCCTATTGTAGCAAACACAAAGGCAACAAAAGTGTTTAACCCTGGTCTTTGTGCAATGGCTACGCTAATTGGTTCTTATGATGAATTACCTTCTGTTCATACAAAATTACATGCATGGATTAAAGAAAAAATCAAACGGACCCTCATACAACACCAAAGGATACTAATATCATAGAAATTTTTTTCCCAATAAAATAAATACACGAAGGAGCATACCAATATGTACGGTTTACACAAACCAACTATACAAGAAAAAATCATGATTTTTCTTGCCGAAATTATATATTTAATCATTGCCTATTATCTACTATCCATTGCTAATCAAAAATCAGCCATTTCAATCGGACTTTTTATCGCTTTACTTATTACAACTTTAAGATTAACAGCTATGATGTTTATCTGGCTACCTAGAGGTATTAGCTGGCAAGAGGCCATCATGAACAGTGTAGCTTTTGGCATTTATTATTTAGGTTTCCCTATTTTAATGATTATTGGTAACCCCAAGGCAAACTTGACTTTACTTTTTATAGGCTGGGTATTATTTTTAGGAGGCAGTATATTAAATACTGTTTCAGAATTGCTTAGAAAACCTTTTAAAGACAATCCTGCAAATAAAGGAAAGTTGTATACAGGTGGCTTATTTAAACATGCGATTCATATTAATTATCTTGGAGATTGCATTTGGGTGCTAGGTTTAGCGCTCATATCTAATAATATGTATAGTTTTCTTATTCCATTAGGTTTAATCTTTGTATTTATTTTTGGCTATATTCCAAAATCCGATGACTATTTACAAAACAAATATGGAGAGCAGTTTACAGCATACAAAAAGAAAACCAAAAAATTAATTCCGTTTATCTGGTGAATGTTTCTCCATATAAGATCTTTTTTGCAACGACAAAAAGCATTCAGATTAATTATAATGTGAATGCTCCATCATTTGAAAACGTACAGGTATTGATTGGAATGAGGCGCTGCGAAAACAGCGTGCCCAGGTGGAGACCCCGCAGGAGCTTGCGACGAGGAGTCAGGCTACCCGAGGGAAGCGTCCACCGAGGTGGACATCAATGGCTGCCCAGTTAAAATGAACTGGGCAATTATTTTTCACTCTAGGAAGATTGTTTATTTCGGCATGCTAATACCCAAGATCATGCGCCTATATTTTTTAAAACACTTTTCTCTCATAAATACGAATGGATAGTAACCACGAGCCAATATAGAAAATAACAATTATCAGCATTGCAAAGAAATATAGCTGTATCTCTTGTAAAGACAGGATTTTTAGTGTCAATGCTCTGATTACATCATGTAAATTATTAATGAAAAAACTTATTGTTAGCAAATAGATGACCACTACTCCAACCATCGCCATATGTAAGTATTGCATTTTAAATTTATATAAAAATGGCAGTAGGAAAGATGTAGTAATCATTACAAGACCTAGAATAAGCATCATTTCTTTCAATAACAATAACCCATTGCTTCCATTTACAAGAAAATCCCCAACATACATAACGATAACAAATAACGATGTAAATAGTAATGCTCCGATATATTTTGAAGTAACAATTTCCTTGCGCGTGTACGGGAGCGAATTGAGCAAAATGTTGATATTATCTTTTTCATCCAAAGAACAGGCACTCACGATAAATGATAGGCTAAAAATAAATCCTACATACACAGATGCCTCCACAAACAATGAAAACAGTAGTAATATCGCTATGTACAGTAAAACTATATGCTTTTGTAATAAAAAATCCTTTCGTATAAGGCTAAACATACAGTTCCCCTCCTTTTTTCGAATAATACATAATATCTTCAAGCGTTGGCTTTTCCAAAATAACAGTATCTCCAAATAAGTTTGCCACACGATTTTTATGAGCTGTTAATGCTTCAAAACCACTGTTCGTTTTTCGGATAGCAATAAACTCTTGTTCCGTTTCACTATCCAATAAATCCAGTGTTCCTTTTACAATGGCATACTCCTCTTCAATTTTATAAAATTCCTTCGTAAACATATGTTTGCCATTTTGAATAAAGGTAATGTAATCGGCGATGCGATCTAAATCCGTTGTAATATGCGTCGAAAAGAAAATGGTTTTATCCCCGTTTTGCATTAAATCATGTAAAATATTTAGTAATTCTCGTCTAAATATCGGGTCCAGACCAGATGTTGGCTCATCCATAATGATTAACTCTGCATGATGTGCTAGTGCAATAGTGAGCGAGGCTTTCATTTTCATGCCTTTTGACAATGTCTTCATTTTTTTATTCAGCGGCAGTTCAAACTGGTCCACATAATGCTGAAATGCCTTATCATCCCAATTTTTATAAGCGGGTTGAATAATCTTTTTCATTTCCTTTAAAGTTAAATTTTCATAAAAAATGTTTTCATCATAGACAAAACCAATACGTTGCTTTATTTCTTTTTCATGTTGATTATAATTCAAGCCAAAAATCGAAATAGAGCCACTATCTTGCTGTAATAAATTCATAATTAATTTGATTGTTGTCGATTTACCAGCACCATTTCCCCCGATAAATCCAGTCACATAACCTTTTTTAACGGCAATAGAGAGATCCTTCACCTGAAATCCGTTAAATGATTTATTAATATGCTGTAATTCAATAACATTTTCCATCATTCATCCTCCATATATAATAATGTAAGCATTTCCTTTAGTTCAGCCAAGCTAATGCCCATTTCTTTACTATTTTGAATGGCCGCTACTAGCTTTTCTTCGATTGCTTTCATTTTTCTTTCCTTCACCATCTCCATATTTTGTTCTGAGATGAACGAACCTTTTCCAACAATGGAATAAATAAAGCCGTTTTTCTCAAGTTCTTCATAGGCACGTTTTGTTGTAATCACGCTAATTTCTAGGTCTTTTGCAAGTTGGCGCATAGAAGGCAGTGATTGACCTTCTTGTAATTCACCCGTGATGATTAACTTTTTAATTTGAGCATAAATTTGTTCATAAATTGGCTCTTTTGAACTGTTGGAAATAATAATTTGCATGCAAATACCTCTTCTTAAATATTGTGTATATACTTTATATACAATATATACACAATCTAATTATTTTGCAACCTTTAAATTTTACCGAAGACAGCGTCATAATAAGCACATACTGAAAAAAGCCACTCGCTTTCTGCGGACGAACTAGCAAGTAAGCAGGGCAAGCTCGTTTTCCCATAGCAGTCTAACTTTACTCTTTATATGGCATCAAAAATTGTTGTGTGATGATGTAGAAAAACTTACAAAATAAACGCGAACATTTTGACATGATGACGTTTTAGCAAGCAGTCCACAAGATTACTTAGTGGCTCGTTTTGAACAAAAAACAACAGAAAAAATCAAAAGGTTTCAGGAATACTGAGCAATCCCGAAACCTTTTGAATGTATTTTTTTATTACACTCTATATATCTTACTTTTTGACACAGGAGGCATGTACATCTGCGGTTACCAGCCGAAGAACACAACAACATGACTTTCATTTTTTCTCCGACATTAAATTACCTATATTAGACAATACGATGAAGACACCACCAATAACACTCCATTTGAACCCGCCGATAAAACCGAAAATAAAAACTATAATTCCTAACACTGTGCCGAGTGTTGAACCTATTCATATTGTCTTTTGACTAGGATCGGGGCGCTGAATGGATACACCAAAAAATTTATTTACTTTATCAATTGATTTATCTATTTTTTTAACAAAGTGGCGCATGTCATTCTCTCCTCTTTTAAAGTAATTTTGCAACGATTTGGATTATATGTGTAATTATCGTTAACGAGCCTAAAACCATACAACATGTTGCTAATGTACTTTTTTTATGCTTTTTTTGCTTTATAAGTCCATAAACAATCAGGCAAAATCCAAACGTAATAGATACCATGTTAATAATAATAAAAAACGTTTCATTTAATGATGGGAAGTAAAAAATACTTTCTAATTGCATGCTCAATTTGTCTCCTTATGCTTGATATTTTAAGTTAAACGACTCAATCATACTTTGTGATTTTTGAGTTATAGTTCTGCACAAAGTTGGAATTTCTACAGGTTTCTCACCATCCTCGCTCTCAAGAGTGCCAATGGCTAAGTACGCAATTGCCACGCCTACTACTCTGATGTGGGATGCAGGTCACCAATGCAATTTCTGGGTTATAAGAACAGGCAATTGCCACCACGATAAGAGGTGAACAAATTGTCATCGGACATAATGATTACGCATCCCTAGCGTTTATCTGTCCTCTTCCCTATTCACAATTTACTGCACGGTCATAAAAGCCATACTCAGTATGTTAAGTATTGGCAGTCTGTATGGATTGTTGTAGTCCTCCATTATTAAACGAAATAAACTGACAGCTATAAAAATAATAAGTATGAGTTTAATAAAAATATGCATTAATGACATGAACCCTAAATAATCTGTAAACATCAGAACGCTGTCAACTTTAAAACGCCCCTCTATAAGACCAACAAAGCAAATTGCTACGATCCCAATGAATCCTCCGATAAAATATTTAGGTACAGGATGTTTTTTCCGTCTTAACTTCAGCAGCCTTAGCATGAATTCTGTCTCCGTTCATTAAATTTAAGTAATAAGCGCTCTAAAGGGCAGTGCTTTTATAAACATTTAATTCCCCTTTTAGCGACGTAAGTTAATTGTACGAATCGATCATCTCTTTTTTCTTACTCATTTCTTACAAAATTATTAATTGTTGTCTGTTCATTCACGGGTAAACATTACCATAAGCAAAGCCCAAAAATGTTGATGTAACAACGTTTCTGGGCTTTACTAGTAGTGCAAAGAATCTATGAGACTCCTGCTCATGTTATTTACGAGGAAAATGGAGCGAAAGGTGTAACTATTTTTTGGAGCGAAAGTGCAACGTCAATCTATGAAAACGCCAAGCAAAGCGGCGCAGACACTAAGCGTTGAGGCAGTTTATCGTAACTGCGGAAAACGAGGAGGCTTTTTGTGATTTATCTAATTATTTTTACTAGACTGTCCCATTTTACAATTGGTCTTCTACTTCATTTTTTCATCCTAAATACCTCACCTTTTGGTACAAATGGTGGCTTTGCGCCTTGTGGCATCACAAAGGATGCTCTCTTTTAATTCGACAAGCGATCGCATTCGCCGACCGTGATAATCAGAATAGGTCCATCCCTATTTCTAGCAAAATCGGCGGAAATAATATATACAAGTATGCAAATTCAGGAACTATTTGGTTGTAAATTCGTTCTATTAATTACGGACTCTATCGAAAAATATACTTGGCTTTATTTTATGTTGTGGCTCTGCCATAATTAGAAATATAGCACCTTAGTATGTACTCATTTGTAAAGGAAGGAGGGAGATGTTGTCTTCTACCAACATCATCAACAATGAAATTATTAAAAAACTTGATGAAAGGTATACTTATATTTCTAGCTGTTATCGGTATATCGATTTTCATGATTATACAATTATTTGATTCTATGTATAATAAACAGACAAATGAGCCCGAATATGTTGAAGAAGGGCCAAGTACAGAGGAATTCATCGGCTCTATTGCAGAAACTGCCCGTAAGCTTGGTGCAGAAAATGATTTATACGCCTCTGTTATGATTGCGCAGGCTATTTTAGAGAGCCAAAATGGACAAAGTGGTCTAGGTTCAGCTCCTAATAATAATTTATTTGGTATGAAGGGCCAGTTTCAAAACGACTCTGTCACACTTGAAACCTCTGAAGATGATGGTTCTGGTAAGATGTCCACCGTGATGGCAGAGTTCCGTAAGTACCCTTCCTATGAAGACTCTATGAAAGATTATGTAAAATTACTGCGTAATGGTGTGTCATGGAACAAGGATTTTTATACAGGTGTCTTTAAGAGCCAGACCAAGTCCTATACAGACGCAACAAAATTTTTAACAGGCTCTTATGCGACAGATTCAAAATACAATGAAAAGCTTAACTTGCTTATTGCCAAATACGACTTACAACAATATGATAGTCCTGTCAAAAACAAAAAAACGATTACGGTTGATGATGGCGACTCACTCATGCATATCGCAGAGGCCCACAACGTTAAGGTGACATCCCTCAAGCAATGGAATCAGCTTAGATCTGATCGATTAGAAGCAGGTCAACAACTCAATATCTATCAATATTAAAAAAATCTCCATGCACACTTGGGACTGTGAAGACCCCTTTGTAGCTTGGAGATTTTTTATTTTTTTAAAAGGCTCTGAGAAGAAAATAGCTAAGCCATACATCGAATAATGTCATTTAAGGGAGCCCTGTTAAGAAACACACTAGTGTACATAAAAAAGGCTTTAAAGAGATTCTTCCTCCATAAAGCTAGTAAAAGATTGCTATTATTGACTCGTCAATCGTTGAATCACTGTCTCTACTTCAAAAACACGCTTGTTTAAAGCACCCGTTCTATCTTCTACTTGGTTTGCAATTTTTTCTGTGAATTGCCCTAAATTTTCAACAATATTTTTTTGTAGCTTATCTAGTCCAAGTTTCACCTCTTGAACCTCATCCTCAATTTTGTCTAATCGTTGATCGATTCCATCCAAACGATGTTCCATGCCATCAAATCGCTTGTCCATTCCATCCAAACGTTGTTCCATGCCATCAAATCGCTTGTCCATTCCATCCAAACGTTGTTCCATACCATCAAATCGCTTGTCCATTCCATCCAAACGCTGATTTACTGGCCCTAATTCTTCTTTTAAAACTGAACGTAATAATTCTTTTAAGTCTTGATCCAAATACATTACCCCCAATTTTTTATTAATAATTATAGCATAAACAAATCAGAAGTTGATTCTCTATTATTTACCTATTTTTTGAATCTATTGAGATGACATCTTGCTTCTTTGTATGTTCCTAAAATTCGGTGGTAAAAATTAACACCTTTGCTGCGGCTATCCGCAAAACTCACGATGCTATCTTACCTCGTTCTCTCGGTTTGTGATTATGTTTATTTAATAAACTTTTTCAAATTTACAATGTTTTGAAAATGGGTTCCTTCATGAAAAATTGTTCGAATTAATACTTGTTTAATCGTATTCATCCCCATATCGGTAGGAGCATATTCCACTTCTAATATGTTTCCAAACTGCTCTCGGATGTTTTCAATTTGATTGGTTATTTTCAACTCTTCATAAGATGGTGTGTCAGTAGTGAAGTCCTTAGGAGCTGTGCCGAAACCAAACCAATCATTAAATTCCTAACTTCAGTGAAAAGGACAACCATCCCTTTGTTAGATGAGGTTGCCCTTTTTATTTGTTTAGTAAAAATGGCTGCCTTTTATATTGTCCTTGGATGAACCCTCGGCTTATAGCTACTATCTTTTTATGGTTGATCACACAATCATCTCTAGGTACTGCCTACTTAGTCTGCTATGGAAACTCAAAGGTCTTAATCTATCGATTAAAAATCGGGACAGTTGTCGTCTTGTACAACGCTTCGAAAAATTGGTAGATGCACGGTGTTTGCCTTTTAATCTGCAAAATAACTCCCTACTGCTGTGATGGTCGTTGCTAAGTCTTCTCGATAAAGCAGATGTTGTGCGTTTAGGCTATTTATATTGACTTCATTACCGTCCAGGGAAGCGTGCACATATAGACTGTCTCCAATATACAGTGCGACATGGCCTGGGAAGTACAATAAATCACCTTTTTGCATTTGCGCAAGTGCGATCTCCTTGATTGGAAAACCCTCAACAATTTTGGCGTCTCGGAAAATCAATACCCCATTTAGCATATATGCCATCGAACATAGCCCCGAGCAATCAATACCCAGCGGCGATTTCCCACCCCAACGATAGGGTGTAGTTATATAGCTAAGTGCTGTTTGTACTACGTTTTCCCGAAACTCTTGCTCTGGTAGACTATTGTCCGCAATCTTTTCAGTCAGCCATTTTTTGCGTAAATAGCCCCGTTCTCCTGTTGCTAATTGAATGCTAGCCCATTGTGAGTCTAGTGCTTCGTCTTGTAAATCACGCACGATTGAACCTTTCACAAGTGTTATTAATTTCGAGCTTTGAATGCGAGGATGTTGTAATATATCTGCAAAGCTTTGGCTAATGACATGTGTTGCTTCAAGACGCCAAGCACTCGTTTTCACATTATCTCGCAGTAAATTCACTTTTCTGCAGTAGCCCTGATACTGATAGGTTGTTTGTACATGTAGCCAGTAATCATCTAACTCTTCAATGATTTGCACAGGCATTCCATATAACAACTCATCAATCAGCTCAGACGTTCCATTCGGTTCAGCATACAGATTAGCTATCATCGATGTGACAATGGCATTCATTTTAGCGCCCCTTTCTGTTGTATCAGGTACTCATAAACAACCTTTGAAATGCGACCAATTAGTTGCCTTGCATCCTGATTATTCGTGACCTCTGTGATAAAAACGCCTATCAGATAATCTTTTGCGTCACTGTAAACAATGCCTACATCATGGTCGACTGTCTCAAGCCCCCCTGTTTTATGGGCGATTGTCACATCATCTATTAGATAACGACGGAGTGATTCGTGTACACGCTGGCGACTCAAGATATCAATTGCCAGTGCACTGTACGACGGCATTAATAAATCTTGGTGATACATATGCGTAAAAATATGGGTCATATCCCGAGCAGTCGTCACATTATCCACGCCATTTGCCAAGCGTTCAAAGTCCATCATCTTGCGCTGTAAGATGGTGTGCGTAAGCCCGATTTCACGAAAATAACGATTGAGCACATTCATTCCCATAAAATCAATCAGTACATTGGTTGCTGTATTATCGCTCGTAATAATCATCCACACCAATAACTCATAGATGCTAGCCGCTTGCAATTGTTGTTCACTGATACCACTAAAATCGACCCAGTCTTTAGGAGATATCGTCAACACTTGATGCAACGCTACTTTATTGGTTTGTACATGATGTAACACCGCCAATAGGATGGGCACTTTAATGAGACTTGCACTAGAAAACACATCATCGTATCGCTCACTGATGATAATTTCATCTGTGCTTAAATCTTTGACAATCATATGCATTTTGTAGGGACTTTTCTGTAGTAACTGTGGTAGCATTTGCTCCATCCTTTGCTTACCCTACGATTTTCATCATGTGTGTCTCTGTGTTAACGGTTATTGTTCGCCCTAATGGTAGAGTCATTGTTGGTAAGCAATGACCACAAGTCATATCCATTAAGATCGGTTTTTTAAGTGGCACTAAAATTTCATTAAAAATGGTGTGCAGTGATAAGCTATTTTCTGGTTGCTCTGGGTTTTCAGGACCACAATTTGTCCAAGCACCTAATACTATTCCTGCCACTGCCTCAAGCTTACCAGCTAATTTTAACTGTGTGAGCATGCGATCTATACGTTGTTCGTTTTCATCTATATCCTCTAGAAATAGAATCTTTCCCTTCGTATCAATTTCATAAGGGGTTCCAAGGGATGCCGTGACTAATGTTAAATTTCCACCGACTAGCCGTCCAGTTGCTTGTCCTGTGACTAGTGTTGTCATTGACTGTCCTGGTGGATTTTCAAAAGGTAGCCCATTACTTTCATTGACCATTACGTGGTAGATAAAAGAATCCCATGTATAATCATCCATACCCGATTGAATAAACTCCGTAGACGGCATCGGCGAATGATATGTGACGAAGTCACATTTTTGATTAAAGACAATATGGAGTGCTGTCACATCGCTATAACCTGCAAATACCTTAGGATTCGCTTGTATCATATCGTAATCAAGGTAGGGGAGAATCTTTGTCGCTCCATAGCCACCACGAATACAAAAAATGCCATCAATATTAGGATCGCGGAACATTTGATTGACTTCAGCGGCACGAAGTTCATCTGCCCCTGCTAAGTAGCCATGTCTTGCCCGACATGTTTCTCCTACGACTACTTTAAAACCGAGCTTCTCCACACTGTCAATTGCCGGATATAATTTACCAGGCGGTGTTGCACCTGAGGCACTAATTAAGCCAATTGTATCGCCTTTTTTTAATGCTTTTGGTATTTTCATCGGTCAAACCCCCATTTTTCGTGTCGTACGGTAATTTTCAATTTCTTGTTCGTTGGCCAGTATGAAATGACCCTTCTCTATTTCCACAAACGCTGGTGGCTGTTGGTCATAGCGGTGCTGTGTTGGGTCATAGATTTCAACGATTTTTTCACGCTCCTTATACGGATTTGGCTCTGGCACAGCCAATAATAATGCGCGTGTATACGGATGGATGGGATTGGAAAATAGCGTTTCCGTCTCCGCTAACTCCACAATATTGCCTTTATAAATAACTGCTGTACGGTCTGTAATAAAACGTACGATGGATAAATCATGTGCAATGAATAAATACGTTAAGTGATTTTGCTGTTGTAAATTGGCTAATAAGTTTAACACTTGTGCCCGTATCGACACGTCTAACGCTGAAATTGGTTCGTCCGCAATGATAAACTCTGGCTCCATCACTAATGCACGTGCAATGCCGATACGCTGGCGCTGACCGCCTGAAAATTCATGTGGAAAGCGATTGGCAAATTCGGGTAGTAACCCAACATTCAACAGTGCCTTTCGCACTTTTTGCTGACGGTCTTCCTCGCTTGTAAATTTTTTTGTATTTACGAGACCTTCTGAAATAATATAGTCAACCTTCGCTCGTTCATTGAGTGATGCCATAGGGTCTTGGAAAATCATTTGGATTTTCTGTGTAATTTCACGATCCCAGTCCTTTGAGATTTTGCCGTTAATGTTCTTTCCATGGTACAAAATCTGTCCGTCGGTAACTTCATTGATGCGCATGATGGCACGACCAATCGTTGTTTTCCCTGAGCCTGATTCGCCTACTAATCCAAATGTTTCGCCTTTAAAAATGTCAAAGCTTACATCGTCAATCGCAACGAATTTGTTTTTCCCTTTTCCAAAGACAATTTTTAAGTTTTTTACGGCCACTAGTACTTCTTTATGCGTCATTGGCGTGTTGCCTCCCCTCCTCAAAAAATGCTAGTAATGTTTCAGGAAGCTCTACTTTTGGTGCGCGAGGATCTAGTAGCCACGTTCGTGCATAATGTGTGTTACTCACCTGAAAGAAAGGTGGTCGCTCCTCATAGTCAATTTTTAATGCGAATGGATTGCGTGGTGCGAACGCATCGCCCTTTATTGCTTTGAACAGATTTGGTGGGGTACCTTTAATGGAATAGAGCTGTTGCCCTTTTAAACCGAGCTGTGGTAATGATGAAATCAGTGCCCAAGTGTAAGGGTGTTGGCCATTGAAGAAAACTTCATGTGTAGCACCCACTTCGATGACATCACCTGCGTACATAACCGCAATACGATCGGCCACTTTTGCCACAACGCCTAAATCATGTGTAATATAAACGGTGGTTAGCCCATATTTCTGTTGCAGATTTTTTAATAGCTGCAAAATTTGTGCTTGAATCGTTACATCGAGTGCCGTCGTGGGTTCGTCGCAAATTAATATTTTCGGATGACAAGCAAGGGCAATCGCTATCACAATTCGTTGTCGCATCCCTCCGGAAAATTCGTGAGGGTATTGCTTATAGCGTTTTTCCACATCATAAATACCCACATCAGTTAGGTATTTAAGTGTTTCTTCATAAGCGGATTTGCCCTTTAAGCCTTGGTGTAAAACCACACATTCCTCAATTTGTTTACCAATCGTTTTCAGTGGATTTAATGATGTCATCGGATCTTGTGTAACCATCGCAATTTCTTTCCCTCGTATTTGCAACCATTCTCGCTCTGTTGTAAACTGCGCTAAATCCCTATCATTATAAAGAATTTGACCTTGCTCGATGGAACCATTTTTATCGAGCAGACCCATAATGGATTTCACAAGAACCGATTTTCCTGAGCCCGATTCGCCAACAATCGCTAAGCTTTCACCTTGATATAATTCAAGGGAGATGTCACGAATGGCTGTCAGTACCTGACCTCGAAGTGTAAATTTAATGACTAAGCTTTGAATCGATAAAATGCTGGATTTTGTACGTGTTGCTTCCATCCTCTTCCCCCCTCTAAACATGATTTTTTGGATCTGCTGCATCCGCAAAGGAATTGCCAATTATATAAAAGGCAATTGTAATCACACTTAACACGATACTCGGGAAAATCAGTTGATATCGTAAATCCGGAGACATCATCAAAACACGACCTTCATTGATTAAATTCCCTAATGACGGTTCACTGATTGGTAGCCCTAGCCCAATATAGGTTAAAAACACTTCTGCACCAATTGCAAAAGGAATTGCGAGGCTCATCCGAAGCATAATGACAGATATTAAATAGGGTAATAGATTCTTGACGATAATGCGGTAGTCAGGCGTTCCTAAACATTTAGAGGCTAAGTTATACTCGCGGTCACGTAAAATCACAATTTGGTTACGTATGAAGCGGGCCATTTCCACCCAGCCAGTGATACACATAGCAATGATGATGGTCGAAATACTTGGACGTAAAATATAAGACATTAAAATAAGAACAATCGTTGTCGGAATATTATCCACCACATTATAGAGCTGCGTAATCGGCACTTCTAGCTTACGAGAGAAGCCCCACAGTGTGCCAATTGTAATGCCAACAATGGCCTCCACCAATGCAACAACACAGCCAATTAGTAATGAGGTACGAGTCCCTGCCCAAATGCGCGACCATAAATCCTGCCCAATTGAGTTAGTCCCAAACCAAAATTCAGCGTTCGGGGCAATATTGCGCGCTTGTAAGCCTGTTTGGTCATCAAGATAAATTTCAGTTGGTGATTTTTGCTGTGGTAGGTACGGTTGCAGGATGGTAAATGCGACGATTAGACAAACCATGACTAATAACAAGACCGCCAAGCGATTTTTCAAAAAGGATTGCCATGTCGAACGCCAGTAAGAATAATTGGAGTAGGCTGTTTCTTCTGCTTTGCTATCATTTACTTTAGCAAACTGAAACAGCGCTTCACGTGACTTGTCTGAGATATTATTAATTTCTTCTGTATATATGCTCATTAGCGTACACTCTCCCCTTTTCCTAATTTGATACGTGGATCAACAAGTGCCATGGCGATATCCCCTAAAATCAGACCGATGATTCCTAGTGATGAGAAAACGAGAACAAGTCCTTGGACTATGGTATTATCCTGTCGTTGGATAGCATCAACGAGTAAGCCCCCCATCCCTGGTATGGAATATAAGGATTCAATATAAATAGAGCCTGTAATGGTAAATAGAATGGTTGCAGGTAAGTACTGCGCCATCGGTATGAAGGCATTTCTTAAGACATGACTAAACATTAATGTACGCTCTTTCACGCCTTTTGCCCGTGCTAGCTTAATATAGTCCTTATTTAGTTCATCGACCATATAACGACGCATCCACATTGCATAGGAGGCAGTCGGTGCGAGAGCCATTGACACCAGTGGTAATATCCAAGTAATTGGCCTATATTCATCAAATAGCATTGGCAAACGGAAAATTTCTGTCACATACATTTGAATCACTAAATAGTACACTGCCGCTGGAACAGCAACGACGAAGACAATGTATCCGGTTCCTAAACGATCAAGCCAGCGTCCTTTCATGTGTGCCATTAAAATCCCAAGTGGTACACCGATAATTAGGGATAGGGCAACGGCACCTAGCCCAAACAGTAACGAATAGATGATTTTATCTGCAATGATCGTGACAACCGGTACATCTGTACGATAGGTAACTGATTTGCCCAGATCTCCTTGCAATAAGTTTGTATAAAAATTCCCTAATTGAACAAGCAATGGTTCCCTTAGACCTAAATTACTTAAATACACCTCCTGTTGAGCAGGGGACATTTTATCTGCCGCAGCGCCTAAATAACCTTCTTCAGGCATTAAACGTAGTAATGAAAAAACAATCGTGATAATGATAAAAAGAGTGATGATTGATTGTAACAACCGTTTTCCGATATACCACAACATCGTTTATTCCTCCCTACAGACTAGATTCGAGAAAGAATGAAGGAGATGCCGACTAATCTCTTTCGGTCATCTCCTTCATCATGAAAGCTTTGCAATGATTATCTCAAGCGCTTATTTTGTTGCATTGACTAAAGCCTCAGCACGTTCTTGCTCCCACTTTGCTAAAGCTTCCTTGAACTCATCATTACTCATGGGCTTGTCTAGAACTTGTTGGCCTTTGAATTTTTCAGATGTTACACCAAATGGTGAGTACTGTGCTTCAAATGGGTTTAATTTGGAAGCGACATACCCACTACCACCTACTGCATAAGGAATGACGAATGCTTCTTCAATTAAGAAACTTTCTGCTCTTGCAAATAGATCATAACGTTCAGCTGTATCAATAGTTGCTTTCGCTTCATCAATTAAATTTTGATAGGTCGTTTTTCCATTGGCTTCTTTATAGCCCTCTGCTAATTCTGGTTTATTATACGTACCATCTACACTGAAAGGTTCTGTGTATGTCGATGGATCGGCATAGTCTGGACCCCAGTTCGCTTCCAGTAATGCAAATTTACCTGGGCGACGTACTTCTGATAAGAAGCCTGTTGAAGGGCCTGCCTCAACGATAATATCGACATAATCAGCACCTAATAATTTTTCGATTTGCTGTTCAATTACTTGCGTACGGTTTGCCCAATCAGGACTGCCAGAATTATATGGCATTAATACTTTCACTGGGAATGTCGCTTTCCCTTCAAGAGTTGCTTTTGCCTTTTCCTTAAATTCTAGTGCTAAATCTTTGTTAAAGGAATCGCTACTTGTAATAGGCTCTAATGGCGCTAAAAGTGTATAATCGACCCCTGCAACATCCACAAAATTTCGCGGTGTAACCGTATTACTTAGCATGTCTTGTGGGTTGTATGGCTCCACTGTTAGCATGGCTGAGACACGGTCAAGCGCATGATAAAGTGATTTACGGAAGTCCTTATTATTAACTGCGATTTTCCAGTTTTCTGGCTCATATTCGGCATCGAATTGTGGGTCAAAGTTTAACGCATAGAAATACGTATAGAAATTATTTTGAGTTTGACGAACCTGCGATTTTTTCTTGTCATCATTAAACCATTCATCAATGATAGAGGTCGGAATGCTGGCCGAATCTACTTCACCACGCAAGAATAGTTCAGGCGCTACAGTGGCTGCTTCTTTGTTATATTTATAGCGTATACGGTCAATCAGTACATTTTCTTGATCCCAATACGTATCGTTTTTCACAAGCACACGCTCATTTTGAGGCTCGAACTTGTCCAATATATACGCACCGTTATAAAGGAAATCTTCACGTGTTGTCCCGAACTTTTCGCCTTTTTCAACTAAAAACTCACCATTAACTGGGAAGAAGCATACGTAGTTCAGCATAGAGAGGAAATAGGGTGTAGGTGCTTCTAAAGTATACTCTACTGTATGTTTATCTGTTGCCTTTATACCAACTTTTGAGAAATCTGTTATATCACCGTTATAGAACGCTTCACCATTTTTCACAACGGTCGCACTCCAGACAGTTGACGATTCATTTTTTGCATCAAGTACATAGTTTAAGCCATCCACAAAATCTTGCGCTACTAAATCTGCATATTCTTTACCGTCATGTGTAACCCATTTCACGTCATCTCGAAGCTTAAATGTCCACACAGTTGCATCTTCATTTGAAGTCCATTCTTTTGCTAAGCCTGGTTGTACGACACCATACTTATCATATTCAATCAATCCGTCGACTAAGTTAGCCGCAACAGCAAACTCATTGGTTTCAGAAGTTTTTAAATAGTTTAAGGTTTTAATTTCTCCTGAATAAACAACTCGGTATTCTGATTTTTTTTCATCAGAGGAATCATTACTGCAAGCTGTACAAAGTAATGCGATAAGACACACTAAAAGAAACCAATACTTTTTCATAAAAAGCCTCCCCCTAGCAATCTTTTTATATGGAAAATCCTAGTCCAACTGCATCCGTCATTGTAATGCGAGCGTTGTCAAAATCTGGACCACCTGTAATAGGATCTTTCAAACATAAACTTGGTCCGTCTAGATCAACCATTGTTATATTTTTTTGTGATGCCGCAAAATGAGCTGCCGCACTTACGCTAATTTTTGTTTCCAACATGCAACCAATCATACAGGGAATGTCATTTGCCTCTGCTAAGTGGCAAATCTTCTGTGCTTGATGGATACCACCTGTTTTCATGAGTTTGATATTAATGAGATCAGCTGCTCGCTTTTCGATAATCGTCAACGCATCTTTGGCAGAGAAAACACTTTCATCTGCCAAAATATTCGTGAATGTATTGGCTGTCACATACTGCATACCAGCCAAATCATGATAATGCACAGGCAGCTCCACTAATTCTATATTTGTGCCTGCATCCTCAAGTGCACCAATAATTCGCACCGCTTGCTTTGGCGTCCAACCTTGATTGACGTCCACACGTAATGTAATGTGTTGTCCTACTGCTTGTCGTATGGCCACAACGCGCTCGACATCGCCAATCGGATCTTTACCAACTTTCACCTTAAGAATTTGAAATCCACGGGCTACGGCAGCTACACTATCCTTCACCATTTGTTCTGTATTATTGACACTGATTGTAATGTCAGTCACTAGCTCCTTGCGGTAACCACCTAATAATTTATACAATGGCGCTCGATAGTGCTGTGCAAATAAATCATAAATCGCCATATCCACCGCAGCTTTAGCACTGATATTTTGATAAATGCTTGTCTCTAATCGTTGCATCATGTGCGCAAGTTCCTCTATATCCAGCCCGGTTATGGCAGGCTTAATATAGTGTTCGATGGCATGTGTCATCGAGCCTAGTGTTTCACCCGTAATGACTGCTGTTGGTGCCGCTTCGCCAATGCCGACTTGTCCATTATCGCTTGACACATAGACAGCAATATTATGAATACTGTGCACTGTGCGAAGCGCTGTTTTAAATGGCGTGATGAGTGGTGCTTCCACTTTCGCAACCCTGATATCTTTAATTTTCATCCATGCACCTACTATCTTTTGGCTTATGTTAGGAACTGTAAAAGGCGTAGCACTTCAAAAAAATCATCCGTCACGAATTCCACTGTATTATGCGCTTTAAATGTTGCATTCGGATAAAATGAATTACGATAGGCACGTGTATGGTCCCGGTAAATAATTTCTACCACAAAGCGCTCAGGCAATGTCACTTGTAAAGCCTCTCGCTCCACTTTCATCGATGTTGCAACAAGGCGTTTTGTTTCTTTAAGTGTTAGCTGTGGGCTCACGCTAATCGTTGCATTGCCAACCCCCTCTTTCGTGGCAAATGTAACAATGTTAGCATTGAGCGTTTGAATCTCTTCAGTTAGCCCCATATCCCCACTAACAAACGAAACTGGCACGCCATGAAGAGCAGCCGCATACGTATTAATTAAAAATTCACTAGCATACTCACCATTTATCTTCACATCAGCAAAGACACAAAGCGTATGTGCTAATGGGTTTCGCGCACTTCCTCCTTTGCTGTGATACCCGATGAAAATGGCACGGTTAAAGCTGTTATCAAGCCCTGCTACCATACACATTGGTTCATATGTCCAGCCTCGAATGACCTTGCAATTCACAGGTAGATTGGAAATATCCAGATTACGTGCTGAGTCGTGCGCATCCTTGAGTAAAATCTCTGTCGCTCCACCAAGTATAGCGCCCTCTATGGCTGCCTCTACTTCCTTTGTCATTTGCTTGCGAAAAAATTCATTATCCGGCGCATTGAGCTCCGTTTCACTCCATGATGTTGTACCCGTAATTCCTTCAATATCTGCACTTATATATACCTTCATAGATATCGATACTCCTTTACTTGATTGTCTTGAATCTGTGCTTCGATAGCACCATAACTGGCTTTTGGGGCATTCACTCGTGTTGCCCAGGCGATATTGTGCAAGTCATAGTGCCACCATTCCTCTGCATAATTTGTAAACCCGACCATGGTCATACAGTTATACAGCAGACGACGATGCAGACAGGCTTCGTAATTTTCTGCTGTATGTTGTTCGAAATAACGCGTTGCTGATTTTGCACTTAGTTCATCAAACGCCGTACCAAGATTTCACGCCTTGTCATTTATATCCCCCAGTGTTACATCAATGGCTCCCCCTGTTAGATGAGGAGCCAAATGTTCATTTCCTAAGCGTGGAAACGCTACATACTTTCGCGTTTCTTTGACAACCTCTTCTTGCGTAAAATCAGGATATTGCCTCTTTATTTGTTGCGAAAACTGCGTAAACAAAAATTGTTGCACCTGTAATGGACGATAGCCATCATACACAATAACACGATAATTTTCAGGCAAAAGCCGGACTGCTTGTTTCAAACACTCATACGCACCATCACGCAAATAAAGCGACTTAAGGCTGTGCGGAATGTGCTGTAAATTATAAATGGGCTTGACAAAAATTCGAACCACTCATCCTCGCCAACTCGTATGAGTGGTTCGCTATTTTCTTGCATAGATGGAGGCTGTTGTTTATTGGTAGCCTTTAATACATCAATTGGCTGAAATAATTTCCCTTGCATCATCATGCACCCCTACTCTCGAAAGCATAGCAAGCAAAGTATATGTTTCTTTTTTGATAATTCTGTATTTTTAAAGTAAATGTTAGCACACCAAATATTCGTTGGCTAGATAAAAAAAGCATTATTACAAATAAATGGTTATTTTCTTATTTTCATACAAAATGCGCTATTTCCTTGTTGGAAATCTACGTAGCAAGTCGAAATGTCCTATTTTTCAGAAATTTTTAGACAAAGAAAAAAGCTATTGAAACACGTAAGTGTCACAATAACTTTTTACAATTTACTATATTACTTACCATCAAACTGATAGGCTTCCACTACATGACCACCTCGACCTTTTGTTGTCTGTGCCTGTGATAGCGAGTTTAAAATGGCTTCTTCTGTCGCTTCTGCCGTCGCAGTAAATAATTGATTCATAATTGCATGATCCTCACGCAACTGCGTACGTGTTTCTACATGTTGGTTCGACGTATGTGGAATGTGGTGGGCCGTTGTAAAGCCTATGACAATATCTCCACTACCATGTGAAAAATGACTACCCGTACGTCCAAGACCAATACCACAGCGCTTAATCACACGAGACAGCTGGCGACTACTAAGCGGGGCATCCGTTGCCAACACAATTATTATCGAACCATCTGTTGGCGATAAAGTCGAGTCACTCTGATTGCTCTTGAGCTGGTAACGGTCGGCTAAAAACTCAGTGCTATGCCCAAAATTGCTTAACACCAAACAGCCAACTGTATAAGTTATTTCTTGTTCCACTGTGACAATACGCGAAGCAGTGCCGATGCCGCCCTTATAGCCAAAACATATCATGCCTTTTCCTGCTCCAATTGCCCCTTCTCTTGCTACATCTTCTGATGCACTGTGAATTGCTTCAATCGCATGTGCAGGCGAAACCGGACAGGCACGAATAGAATTTAAATAACTATCATTGCATTCCCCTACGACAATATTTATCGTCCCTGTCGAATTGCCAATCTCTGTATTGGCATCTAACATATATTGTAAAGTGCCTTGTGTGACAGCAGGTACCCCAAATGTATTCGTTAGCATAATCGGTGATTCAAGGACCCCTAGCTCATTAACTTGTACAAGTCCTGTCGTCTTGCCAAAGCCGTTTAGTACATAGCTTGCAGCGGTGACCTTGTGCTGAAATAGATTTCCTCCGTGCGGTAAAATCGCTGTTACCCCTGTACATGCATAGGCACCGTCTTGATTCAACTTTTCATCAAGCGTCACATGCCCTACACGCACGCCTGCTACATCTGTTATACAGTTTTTCGGTCCTATCGGTAACGAACCAATGACTATACCCATGTCTCGTACTTTTTTCTGCATGCCATCACCTCACCATTAAATTAGTGACAATATGAAGCCCCCAAAGACTGTGGATTAAGCGTCCCTGCCAATCAATCCGTTTTTGGATGGGATTGCCGTTGCCGCTGCGGCATGGGCATGAATTACCGTTGTATCAAATACAGGCACAGCTACATCTTCCTGCTTAATCAATAAGCCTATCTCGGTACAACCAAGAATAATGCCCTGTGCACCTTCCTCTATTAACTTTTCAATCACCTGTAAATAATAGGATTTTGAAACAGAGTCAATTTTACCTAAACATAATTCCTCATAAATGATTCGATTGACGCTGTTACGCTCTAGCTCATTTGGAATCACTACCTCGATGCCAAAACCTTCAACTCTAGCTTTATAAAAGTCTTGCTCCATCGTATATTTTGTTCCAAG
The DNA here is from genome assembly GCF_003049605.2 of Lysinibacillus parviboronicapiens. Lineage (NCBI taxonomy): Bacteria > Bacillati > Bacillota > Bacilli > Caryophanales > Bacillaceae > Lysinibacillus > Lysinibacillus parviboronicapiens. Next base: position 2,092,961 of record NZ_CP073713.1, on the reverse strand, counting down.
CAGTGCAATCTTTTGTAAACCCGCCTGTTGAATTTGTGCGGCTGTTGCGTCAGCAATATGTAGAATAGGTATTGTAATGTTGGCCTCAATCACGTTAATGACCTTATGCATCGTATTCGTACAAATCACAATGAAATCGGCACCTGCTCTCTCTAAAGATTGTGCCGCTTCTCCAAGCACTTGCCCAGCTTGTTCCCATTCACCTGCCGCTTGATAATGTTCGATTTCTTGAAAATCAACACTGTACAAAATACATTTTGCCGAATGCAAACCGCCTAGTTGTTGCTTGACGTTTTCATTGATCAGTCGATAATATTCCGCTGAAGACTCCCAGCTCATGCCCCCGATTAATCCAATTGTTTTCATTGCATCACCCTCCGTATAAATATCTAATATTATACTAGAAATTCATCCCAATAAAACACGAATTTTACTTTTCCATCTCTACTTCAGCTTTTTTCAAATAGGATAAAGTGAAACTCAATCAGTAAGTCCCCACTAAATGATAGTTGAACCAATCGGGCTTTTACGGTCAGTTAATCGACCATCCACTTGAAGTGCGTCTTACTGACCGTTTATGCGGGATAAAGTGAAACTCAATCAGTGGTCCCCACTAAATGATAGTTGAACCAATCGGGCCTCTACGGTCAGTTGATCGACCATCCACTTGAAGTGCATCTTACTGACCGTTTATGCGGGATAAAGTGAAACTCAATCAGTGGGTGTCTCTTTTTCCCCACTGATTGGTAGTTGAACCAATCGGGCTTTTACGGTCAGTTGATCGCCTACACTGGAAATGCGTCTTACTGACCGTTTATGCGGGATAAAGGGGAAACTTCAATCAGTGGGATTAAAAACGAATTATTTATATTGGTATGAAAGAAAAAATAACATTTATACTAATAAAAAAATACTAAATGCTCTGATTCAAAAATTTAACATTGAGTAATTCTATCAAGGTTTCCCTCTTCATTTTATTTCCTATATGAAATCATTATAAAATGGGAGGCTGATTTATCTGATTATTAACATTTTTCAGTATTTTCAATAAGTTGATTTTTCACAAAAAAACAGTGTAGACTAAAACGTACTGAAAAAGGGGGAAGATAGATGCAATGGATTTCAGATATTGTTAACTCAACGAATGATATTTTATGGACGTATATACTCATCGTATTGTTAATAGCAGCAGGTTTGTATTTTTCATTCGGCACTAAGTTTGTGCAAATACGTCTCTTTGGCGAAATGTTTCGTTTAATAGTGGAAAAAAGAGAGGGAGAGTCTGGCGTTTCTCCATTCCAGGCCTTTACGATTAGCGCAGCCTCTCGCGTTGGTACTGGTAATATCACAGGGGTGGCACTCGCTATTGGTGTAGGTGGACCAGGTGCGGTATTTTGGATGTGGATTATTGCCATTGTAGGTATGGCTACAGCATTTATAGAAAGTACGCTTGCACAGGTTTACAAGGTAAAAGACGGCAACACTTTCCGTGGTGGCCCTGCCTATTATATGGAAAAAGCTTTAGGTCAACGCAAATTAGGCATTATTTTTAGTATTCTTTTAACGCTAAGCTTTGGTTTTATCTTTAATGCAGTGCAGTCTAATACGATTGCAACGTCTGTCGGAGAAGCTTTTCAGATTAAACCTTCTTACATCGGAATCTGTTTGGTTTTGCTAACTGCCGTGATTATTTTTGGTGGCGTACATAGAATTGTAAAATTTACCCAAGTAATTGTCCCAGTGATGGCTGTTTTTTATTTACTTGTTGCATTTTACGTTGTCGTGACCAACTTCTCTGAAATACCACATGTCTTTCAGCTAATTTTATCGCAGGCCTTTGGCCTTCAAGAGGCAGCTGGCGGAGCAATTGGCGTTGCGATCATGCAAGGTGTACGTCGCGGTTTATTTTCGAATGAAGCTGGTATGGGTAGTGTGCCGAATGCAGCTGCGACTGCCAATACTTCACATCCTGCCAAACAAGGTCTCGTACAAAGTTTAGGTGTATTCTTTGATACAATCCTTATTTGTTCGGCTACAGCATTTATTATTATTTTAGCTGGTCTTTATGACACAGGTGAAAGTAACGGCATCATCCTCACTCAAAATTCTTTAGCAGAACATGTTGGTGGATGGGCGCCTTATTTTATAGCCATTTCAATTATTTTCTTCGCCTTTAGTTCTATCATTGGCAATTACTATTACGGAGAATCGAATATTGAGTTTCTCAATGCTCATAAAGGTTGGATGACTGGTTACCGTGTTTTAGTACTTGTCATGGTGATGTTCGGCTCTGTAGCACAGGTACAACTTGTTTGGAACTTAGCGGATCTCTTTATGGGTCTGATGGCGATGATCAATATTGTGGTTATTATGTTACTCGGTAAAATTGCTTTCCTTGTGTTAGATGACTTTACACAGCAACGCAAATTGGGTAAAAACCCTGTATTTTTCGCAAAATCAATCCCAGGATTAAAAAATACAGATTGTTGGGAAGACGATCGTAAGTAAACAAAACAAAAGCCATCGAGAATTCCCTCTCGATGGCTTTTGAACGTTTTGAATAACCCTTTCAACAAGTGGCTGCAACATATGAAGTCACAATGGCACCTAATACAAGGCCCTTTTCATTCTGTCGCTGCATGGAAAGTATACGCCACTGCTTTGTGCGTTCATCCTTTACATAATTGTTCACGTTCATTGATTTGATTCTTCGTTATCATTGATCATCACCTCAAAAGTTTACTTTTAATCAACATAGTATGAAGTTAGAAGTTGATTGGAACGAAGAGCGGTGACTCCGGAAAAGTCGAGATCCTGGACTGAGTGAAGCGAAGGAAGCAGCTCGATCCCGCCCGTAGTGAAAATCAACAGCTTTACTTAATTTAATTGTAAAAGAAAAAAGACTGTCAACAAACACAATTTTTACGTTTGTTGACAGTCTGAGCCACTCCTCATCATTACAATGAAGAGCGGTTTTTTAGTATTTAAACTGGCTGATGAGCCCTTTTAATTCATCTGCCATATGAGATAGTGCTTGTGCAGATGCATTGATTTCTTCCATGGAAGCTAATTGCTCTTCAGTTGAAGCAGCAACATCTTCTGATGCAGCCGCATTCCCTTTAGCAGAGAAAGCCAAATCTTCCGTAATTGCGGTTACCTCTTGCACACTCGCCGACATCTGTTCAGATGCAGAAGAAACTTCTTCCATTTTAGGAGTAATGTCATTCATCCTTGACATAATAACTTGGAATTTGGCGATTGCTTCATCGGATACACGTAAGCCGTTAAGTACGTCCTCTGACACTCTTGCCATGATGTGAACAGACTGTGCTGTTTCTTCTTGAATACCATGAATGAGCTCAAAAATCTGACTAGCCGATTGCTGGGATTGCTCGGCCAGCTTGCGTACTTCATCAGCTACTACTGCAAAACCTTTACCATGCTCCCCTGCTCTTGCCGCTTCGATAGCTGCATTGAGAGCCAGTAGATTAGTTTGATCGGCTATGCTTGTAATGACATCTAAAATGGACGAAATTTGTTGAGACCGTTCGTGTAAGGATTGAATTTTATTGTTTGAATCAGTGACAGATAAATGAATAGAATTCATTTGATCCTTAGTATCTTGCACTGCTTGTCCGCCCTCGTCAGCCTGTTTAGTCGCATATTGAGACAGATCCGTCACTGTGGACGATATTTCTGCCACATGAAGGATGGCTTTTGAAAGTTCATTTAACGATTCTGCATTCCTTGTTGCATTCGTTGTTTGTGTGTCTGCGCTTAACGCCACTTCTTGTATAGAGATGGCCACTTTTTCCGTTGCCTCACTCGTCTGATCGGCATTTGCCGTTAACTCTTCTGCTGAAGATGCAACTTCTTCTGCGTTTAATTCTATTTTTTTAATAAGTGTACGAAGACTATCTTGCATGTCATTGAAGGCTTGTCCCAATTGCCCAATCTCATCTCTAGAGGTAATTGTCACTTTCTCCGTTAAATCACCTTTACTAATGGTTACGGCGCTATCTTTTAGGGCTCTAATTGGTTTAATGATTGCTTTAATCACAATATAAACGACAATGGTACTTAAAATAATCGCAATGACTAAGACAAGAATCGTATTAGATAGAATCGAAGCTGCTGATTCATCTATTTCTTTAGCAAAAATGGTTCCTGTAATTTTCCAGCCAGTTAATTTATTCGTAGTAAAAGACATAATGCGATCATCATCATTATAGACATAATCGTACGTACCTGTTTCACTTTCGTACATTTTATCTAAGAACTTCTCTTGCAATTCCCCTCCTGGTTCTAATGTAGGATGAGAAATAACCATATTATTGTCACCAAAAATAGAGGAATAACCATTTTTTCCAATATTAATAGAGTCAGCTACTTTTTGAAGTTCTGTCAGTGTAATATCTACTGCCACAACGCCTGATTGATCTTTTACCTGGCGAGCAACTGTAACGACCATGTCTCCTGTTCCCGCATCTACATAAGGCTTTGTCACAAAAGATTTGCCCTTGAGCGCGACAGCTTCTTTATACCACTCTCTTTCCAAGGGGTTATCTGTAGATTCATACTTTTTTGGTTCTACTATAAATCTACCGTCCTCTGTTCCAACATAGATGCTTAATGTATCAGGATTTAATGCAATAAATTGATTGAACATTGTTCGTAGCGACGCTTCACTCTCTTCATACATAGAGGCATTTATTGCTTCGCTAAAAACACCGACTTCGTGTATTTTTTCACTGATCGTTTTATCTATCTGTTTATTTAACATCTCAACACTTTCATTTGCGCTAAATAAAATTTCATCTTTGATAGAATTTTTTGCTGAGAGATACGATAAAATCCCCACTGAAAGTACTGGGATGAGTAATACAAGGGCAAATAATCCATAGAGCTTGCCTTTAAAGCTTCCAAATATTTTTTTCATGCAACCATTCTCCTTTTGTCTTCATAGCTTGTAACACTTGTGCTTATGATTATTTGGCGTATGCCTTTTTTGTGCATACCCGTTTATTGATGTATTGATTAGACTTGAAAAGATTGTCGCTGTCATCTACATATGATTTTTACTTCTCGCTCCTCAATCAATAATTTTGATCCTTAGATTTTATCGGTCAAAACGCTCAAATTCAAACACTTTTTTTTCATTTTCTGCAGCTTTTTACATAAGTAAAATAATTTAATGTATTTGCAATCTTTGCATTTTTTAGCGATGACACTATTTTCGTAATTTAGCACATACCAATAAAACCCCAATGCATCTTCTATGTCTGTAATGCATCGGGGCCTAAAATGAATCAGTATTTAAATGTTTGAATAGATTCTTGTAAATCAATGGCCATTTTTGCAAGATGCGTGGAAGCTGCGGCCACTTCTTCCATCGCCGCATTTTGCTCCTGTGATGAGGCCGCAACGCTTTGGACATTGCCACTTGATTGCAAAGAGACTTCGCTAATATAATCGATTTCTTTGACTAGTTTTTCAATGTCCAAATAGATAGCACGAATGGCCGCTGTAACGGCTTCTGACTGTGTTTGTACATCATCAATGGCCTGATCAATTTGAAGAAAGTTGTCACGCGCAACATTTACTTTTTCACGCCCTGCAGTTACAGAGTCATTGCTATTAACCATATCTTCTTCAATAATTCTTGTGCTATCTGTAATTTGTGCCACAACCTTTTCAATATCGATAGCCGCTAAATTCGATTCATCTGCTAGTTTACGAACTTCCTCTGCCACAACTGCAAAGCCTTTGCCATGCTCACCACTTCGTGCCGCTTCAATGGAAGCATTAATCGCCAGTAGATTTGTTTGGGTCGCAATGTTTTTGATGACATTAACTGCAGAAACAATGGCCGCTGTATTTTCATCTAAGTCATTCACACGTGTGCTAAGCTCTGCGCTATTATCTGATATTTCATTCATCTGTTCAATGACACTCCGTACAGAGGCACGGCCCGTACTCGCCATATTCTTTGTTTCAACCGTTGCATCATTGACATTATCAATGCTTGTTGAAATTTCATTCATTTTTTTCAAGATATGCGAAGATAAACGCCTTACATCCCCTGTCAATGTATCTTGTTTTTCAATCCCTTGTGCAATATCTTGGATGGATTCTGTCACAACCTCTGTTGCTTGCGTCACTTCCAAGCTGCTGGCTGTCAGTTGCTCCGATGTTGCTGCCACCTGTTCAGACGAGTCGCCGACTTGCTTCATAGTATGTCGAAGCTTTTCAGACATCGTATTAAAGGAGCTTGCAAGCTGTGCAAATTCATCCTTCGTTGTAAATTGTAAATGAGTTTGTAAATTGCCATTTGAGAACTTGTCCATTTCGACAACAGTTTGTTGAATATTTTTTGCGACACGTCGACCAAATACAGTGGCAATGATGATACTTATTAGTAACGAAATTATTGCTAATCCAGCGATTTCCTTGGCACTTCTTGCGCCACTTTGCTTTGTAGCTTCGATATGTGCCAACATTTCATCCTGTTGCGCTGTCGCCATCGTTTTCCCAAAAACAACTAGTTTTTGAGAGCCTTCTCCAAGCACTGGTAACGCTAGCTGCTGTGCTTGTGCCTGTTCACCATGTTGATATAACGGCACGATTTGCTCGTCTATGGGTTTCTCCCACTCACTTAACTGTTGTAAAAATAATGCAAACTCTGCATTATCTTGTCCTAATGATGCAATGCGATCAATGGACTTATGTAAGGTATTACGAATTTCATGATGGTTATCTAACATTTCTGCTTTGCCATATAACATGTATCCCCGGATAGCTGCATTCGCTCGCACTGTTTGAAAAGAAATATCATTATATAAATTAATTAATTCGGTATTTTCTTCAATTTCAGCAAGTGTATGTTTATTTTCATTCAAATAATACATCGCAATCCCTGCAATAAATAATAGAAATATTAAAACAATACCAAAAGCAAACTGCAGTTTTCGTTCTACTGTAAATCTCATAGGACCCCTCTATTCCGCTATTGTATTTAGCATATTGAGTATAGCGCAAGTTGGCGAATCCTCCTACACACTCATTACTTTTCTAACAAATAAAATCTAATATTTGACAAAAATAAAAACTCCTATCAAAATATATTGACTTTTCTAAGGAGTATTTTACTAGTTATTAAAAGTTAGATCGCTTAGCTTCTTCAATTGCTCGCTAAAACCCGACCGCCTTTGCTACCGGTTCTCTCCTTATCGCAAACCAAGTATTCATTATATTTCCAAATTAGGATAACTCATCTTATAATGACTTTATAGCAGTAAACTAAATCTATCTTGCAATAAAGGAAGGGGTAAACACATGAGTAAACCAGAGTTATATGTGAGCTTAGTGGTTGGGCCAGATTGTGATATGGAATCGTACGCGCTACGCTCTATGCTTGAGTATTTCGGCGCAAGGGTTACGGTTCATTGGATAGGACGACCAAGTGACTTGGTTGATGTTCTGTCTGGTGAAGATCGAGAGGACAAAATGGATTATTTGATCTTAAATTTTCATGGAGATGAAGGAAGATTTTGTCTACCCGAACTTGGAGAGGACGTCTATGAGGATGGTGAGCCGAGAGGTGAATTCTTCGGTCATCAAGAGGTCTTACATTATTCGAAACTACAAGATGTAAAGGTCATTGCATGTGGTTGTACATTAGGCGATAAACAACTAGCGGACGCATTTCTTACAAGTGGTTGCGCGTCATATTTAGGTCCTGCTGATTACATAGATGGCAATGCCAATGTCATGTTTCTAACAAGGTATATGTACGAAATCATCAATCATCATAAAACACAGCAACAAGCATTTGACATCGCCCAATCGATTGATGAAGAGACTGCTATGTATCAGCTGTATTTACCTTAATGCTGCTATAATTATTCCATCACGATAATAGTAGATTCAAGCAAGCACATTGTACAGACTATAGCAAAAAATCGTGGCCCCCTTAACAGGCTACGATTTTTTGCGTTTCCATTCCGCTTCTGCAACTTCACCCCAGTTGACCCGAGCGCTTGGTGCTCGCCAGACGAGCGGTTGCTGTAAAAGAGAAAAGCCTGTAGACAAACTCGCTTTCTTTGTTGAGTTTGTCTATAGGCTGAAGCCGCCAACACTTTAGGGAGGCGGCTCTTTGTTATTTTTGATGCGCTTTCAACATCGTTTCTGTAAACGCTCGGGATTGTCCTCGGGGAATACTTAACGTCTTCCATTCATCGCCCTTGATTTGCTTGCCAATGTAGACAATTTGACCAACATGTGAAGCATAATGGGCCATTTGTCTTTCAATGGCATCTATGACCGTATGTTGCTGTCCTCTAATCATCACTGACCTTAATAAGTCCTGTTCGGTTAACCCCTGAAGTACATCCAGAAACACTTGCCAGCCTTTTTCCCATGTCGCTAGTATCGCTTCTTTCGAGTCAATACTATCATTAAATTCATCATCCCGATTCCTTGTAGCTTTCTCGCCATCCGTCGTTAAAAAATCCGTCCATCTAGAAATCATATTACCACTAACATGTTTGACAATAACGGCAATGCTATTCGAATCTTCATTAAAGGCCCAATGCAATTGCTCATTGTTTAATTGAGCGATGGTTTTATCGCCATCAGCTTTGACCCTCGTAAATCTTTCTAGTACAACTTTTAAATAAGTTTCACCTATGCTCATACAACCACATCTCTCCTTCTCCTTAAGCTGTAACATTACGCTTACCTCTACAATTATAAACGAAGGACGAATGTAGCAGAATTCATTGACAGAAAAATTTTCCACCCCCCAAAAATACTTCTATCTTTTATAGCAACAACCTTTCCAGTTATTCATTGTTAGTTCGGTCACTTACGAGCATAAATCTCCGTACGTGCAAACATTTTGTCCTACTATAAACGATGCTTAACAAAAAAACACCCCGTAAAGGTAAGTTTGTGGCAGTTCACTTGTACTCCAACTTTCTTATTAATGACGTGTCCCGAATGCTTTTTTTGATATAACCATTGATGATAAAGCCTATGTCGATGCCAGCGAGAAGGTTTAGAATAATGGGTGGAGCAACAAAAAAAGCGAGTGCTACGTAACAATAGCACTCGCATTCTGTTATAAATTTTCTTCAATATATGTTTCTATATCCCCAGCGATTGTATCAATTGGTACATCTTCATCCTCAGAATAACCATTATACATTTTCACGAGGACACCATCTTTATCGACTAAGAAAAATTGAGATCCATGGATGACTTGGTCACTGTTCGGATCATCTTTCACCCATATTTTCGTTGATTTTTGTGCATATTGCTCAATATATGACTGCGCATAACCTGTAAGAAGATTCCATTTCGAATCATCTGGCACATTATAACGTGCTAAATAATCTGCTAATACTTCGGGTGTATCCACTTCTGGGTCAATTGAAAAGGCCACAATATTATAATCTTCTATTCCTTTATCTTTTAACTTTTCTTGTACTTGTGTCATATTAAATGACATTGGTGGGCAAATTGAAGTGCAATTTGTGAAAACATACATACCCAACCATGGTTTCCCTTTCAAGCTGTCTAAAGAGACTTTTTCTCCACGTTGATTGACATGCTCAAAATCTTGCATTTCCATACTATAATCTGCCTTAAACTTCACATTGCCACATGCACTAAGTACTGTTGCTAACACAAGTAGTAGCACAAGCCCCGTTACTTTATTTTTCATATTAACACACTCCCTACTTACATTACCTTCATCTTATCGAATGGTGTAAGCGTTGACAACCACTCGACGTGACAGCTTTCGTACATCTTTGTGAAATCAATTTCACTTTAATGAGACAAGCACATCATGAATCGCATCCAGTTTTACTTCCACGCGGTGTAATAAATAAAACGACACTACAATTGGAAAGCCAATATCTGATATCATATTCAACCATTGTTCCATCTATACTTCCCCCCACTATAGAAAGTGCATGTACGCTTTTTAGCAAACTCGTGCTATAGCATAGGCTACTGACCTCTCGTCTCTCCGCTTTTTAGCAGAAGAGCTTCACAATGTTCACTGAAGGAAGCGCAATGCCTTGCGATTTAAAAATGGCCCTTGCAGTTAATTCCGCAAAGACCATTTTTGAATTACACAGTAGTTAAGTCGAATGTTGAAACTTGACGATCAATGATGCGGGCTCCCTTTATCGCAACAAAAGCACCTGTTCTTACTTCAAAAACGTTTCCCGCAATAATCGTTGCCATGACCTGTTGAATGTCCGATGCTGTAATATTTGGCTTCGGTGCATCAATCGTAATTGTCGCTGTTTTCCCCATGGTTGTTTCGAATTGCAGTTCTAGTACTTGGGTCATGATGTTCACCTCCTTGTTTTTCGTGTGTTCGGTTACGATAAATCTGTTGTTTCTTGCTTTACGACACTGTCTAATGGCTGGGATGAGAGACTTGCCATTGCCTTTGCTACATTCAGTAAGTCCACATTGGAATGCGAACCGTTAAGATTTTGGTACGTTTTTGTAGAAAACTTCGGCTCGTTGTGCTCATCGTGACCAACAATATACTTTAAGCGCAGTGTGGCACCTAAAAATATTGTATTTGCCATATACCCCACCCCCTTTCTACAGAATATATACTGACAAATTGTAAAAAGAGGGACAATAAGGATGAATTTTTTGGGCCAAGCTTTTATAATAGAGTCAGAGAAGGTAAAGAGGTGAACGGTTTGCAGTTAGAAGGTTGGTTTTTATGGTTTATCTTGTTTTGGGTAGTCGTCCTTATATCCTTAATGGGCATTGGTGGATTTTTCATGTTCCGTAAGTTTTTGAAGGCATTGCCAAAGCAGGATGGCAAATCAGATTTAGATTGGCAAGAATTTTATTTAGATAAAACGATTCATTTATGGGGACAACCTGAAAAGGAGTTCTTATATGAACTTGTAAGCCCTGTACCCGAGTTATTCAGACAAGTAGCCAAAGAGAAAATTGCGGGGAAAATTGGGGAACTTGCTTTAGAGGAAAAAGCGAAAGCTATAGACAACGACTTAATTATTCGCGGCTATATTCAAGCAACTCCGAAGCGTGACCATAAATTTTTACGTAAAAAATTAGATCAGATGCAAATCGACGTATCCCCGTACGAGCACTTATTTGATTAATACGAAAACCCGCACTTTTTGGCAAGTGCGGGTTTTTTGTATTGGTCATGCCTCTGCTAATCGGCAACAGGTATTACTACTTAAAAAGATGATCCAGTGCCTGATAATCTTGCTGATAACGCCCACCGTCGGCTACCTCAGCATGATACAGCGCTTTTAATGCATAATTCTTTTGTAAATCCATTTCAGCCATAAGCTTCTTTAATTGGTCATGCAGTTCACGATGTTCTTTCACGAGCTGTTGCATCTGTGGTTTAAAATATTTCATCTTGTCGTACTCCTCACTTTTTAACGTGCTTCCTAGTATAGCATAAGTAAATCTTGAAAGCAGGTCTATTCGGCGGTTGTGCTGATCTATCCGCCGGATCAACGACTCTATCCGTCAGTTCTGCTAGTCTATCCATAAAAAAACACACTAGCGTATACGCTAGTGCACTTTCTTTGCATTACATAACCTTTAACGGTACTGTTTTCTTTATTTTTTTATATTGCATGAGCATGGCAATTCGCCAAGGTACTAGCATAGCAAATGCCAAAATCCAGAACATGCCCGCTAACTCACCGACATCTATGGAGCTACTTAAAATTATTTTCGCCATAACGCGGAAAACTAAAAGTCCGATTAAAATAAAAACGAAGGCTTTTGAACGTTTTAAATATATATCCTGACCTTTTACTTCAAATTTAGAAGTAGCTATTAAAATGGTTGAGAACACCATCCCGACAGCAGTAGCCTCTAATATTTGCATTGGCGGTACTCTAAATTGTTCAAATAAAAACATTAACGCACCTGAAGACATCGCGATAGGTGGAATGATAATTTTCTTCTCATTTGTTGGCTTTTTGGAAGCTCTCATACGTATGACCATTACAAAACTACCCATCAAAATGGCCATTATGGTCGAACCGATTACATAATATTGAGAAGGTATATTGCTTAACATGTAAAAATCCTCCTCTAATGTCAAATTAACAACTTTGACCAACTAATTGATCTGCTACAGCCTTTAATTTTTCTGGCTCGAAAGGTTTTGTGATAAAATCTTTCGCACCACTTTCAATTGCTTCAACGATTAATTTTTGTTGACCTAGAGCTGTAACCATAATAATTTTTGCATTCGGAAATTCGGGGATGATTTTCTTTACAGCTGCAATACCTGTCATAACGGGCATTGTTACATCCATTGTTACAAGGTCTGGTTGTAACTCACGATACATTGCTACAGCTTCCTTACCATTGACCGCCTTGCCGACGACCTCATAACCCCATTCACTAAACATATTACTTATTGCAACACGCATAAATAGCGTATCATCCACTACTAAAACTGTAGGCACGTGTTCATCTCCTTCCACGTTAAAGTACAGTATGCCACTTTAGTTTAGCAGATTAGAAGCCTGTAAATCCACCAAAAATAGGCTCTAACATACGCGTGATATACGTTAAACCGTCAAAGAATAATAAAATCCCCACGGCAATCATAATATAACCGCCAACTTTCACGATTTTCTGACTGTGTGTTCGAATCCAAGTCATGCGTGAAATAAAGAAAGACAGCACGAAAAATGGTATCGCAAAGCCTAAATAATAGGCAAACATATAGCTAAAGCCTGAACTTGGGTTTGCGCCAGCCAGTGAAATAATCGACATTAATATTGGACCTGTACACGGTGTCCATCCTGCCGCAAAGGCTAAACCAATTAATACCGATCCAAAATAGCCAGATGGTCGGTTTTGAAATTGGAATTTACGATCCTTCATGAGGAAATCAATTTGTAGTAATCCGACAATCATTAAGCCAAAAACGACGATTAAAATAGCGCCCACTTGACGCAATAATGTTTGATAATTGAGGAAAAACTCTTTAGCTAATGACGCACCAAGCCCGATCATGATGAAAATAATCGAGAAGCCTAGTAAAAAGAATAGTGTGTGCAAAATAGCACGCTTTTGCATCATGCCTCGCTCGGATTTTAGCTCATCTAATGTCATGCCCGTTATGTATGATAAAAATGCAGGATACAGTGGGAGTGTACATGGTGAGATAAAACTTAAAAATCCAGCACCAAAGGCTAAAAATACGTTAATATCAGTTTCCATATTTTATTATTCGCTCCTTACAGTTACTGCCTCCATCGTACCAAAAAACTAGGTAAAATGCGCCCTTCCTGTTTGTGAACGTTTCATGGCGAAATCATGTTGAAACCGTGAAGTGTTATAACACGTTGAAAGGTCCTTTTGCATTATGCACCGCTAGCCCCTTTTCTGTCAACGTTCACAGCATCATGACAAAAGACGTGAGCGCCTCGAAAAATCCCGAGACGATCCCGTCATAACCCTGCAAGGTGTAGCGCATCGTTAACAGTGCTTTTGGCATCACATTAAAATCTGCTTCGTTCCTTCTATTATAATGCAAGTCGATACAATCAATAAATCTCTCCTTAAAATCGCATCACATACAGTGGCGTATACCTCTTTGACCACCCCATCCTTTGATGCTTGTACCGTTGTTTCCATTTTCATGCTTGGTTCGCAGACATAATCACAGTGCCACCCAGCAATTTCAAAAGCGATTACAGTTAACACTAACGATACAAGCTATGTCGTTACTCCATAGCCTTTCATTTTTTATTTGCAAACGCCCAAAAAAGTAAAGAATTAGAATGATTGTGACGATAGCTGACCAAGCTAAACCGCCACCGACCGCCTGTAAAATCTTGTGTGAACGTCAAATTTCATACTCCAAAATTTAATTTATCTCCACATTAAATTCGTCTTTATGTAGTTTCATCAATGGTTAACGCTCTGTTGTCATCATATCTAGCAGCGATTGTGACGTTACATCCACGCAAAAAATACCTATGGCTGACACTTCCCCCCTTTCGGTAAAAAATAGGTGGATAAACAAAGAGACAATCCTTTCATTTCATCCACATATTTCACAACAGGAGATTAGGTCATCTGATGAATATATGTTACGATATAGTTACTAATTTTTATATTTCTTTAATTCACACGCATGACATTTATCAGTGAGTAATTTACAAACCATCATGTATAATAAAGCTACCATTACTGCAATTGACAGAAACAAATGAGGTGTAGTTCCTTGGAATTAAAGAAAATTAAACCAAAAAAAATATATGAAGAAGTCGCAGAAATCCTCTATGAAAAAATTCGAGCTGGCGAATTAAAGCCCGGAGATCGACTAGATTCGGTAGAACAATTAGCCGAACAGTTACAAGTAAGCAGGTCTGCTATCAGAGAGGCACTATCTGCTTTAAAAGCGATGGGCTTAATCGAAATTAAACAGGGTTCGGGCACCTTTGTCAAAAGTATTCGGGCCAACCAACTTGATTTCCCCTTATCGACAGCTATGTTAACTAATAAACAAGATGTCTCCCACCTGCTAGAAATCCGCAAAATTATTGAAGTTGGCGCTGCTGCAAGTGCTGCGATGCATCGAACAGAAGAAGATTTGCAAGCCATGATGCAAATTTTGGACGAAATGAAACGTGTACAAGGTGATGGCGAACTTGGAGAAAAAGTAGATTTTCAGTTCCATTCAGCAATTTCTACAGCCTCTCAAAATCCCCTTCTAGCAACTTTATTAGATCAAGTTTCTGGTTTAATGATTGAAACTATGAGAGAAACAAGACGTCTATGGTTGTTCTCTAAAAAAACGACGAGTGAAAAATTATATGATGAACATATGCAAATTTTCCTTGCTATTAAACATCAAAATGAAGAATTAGCGAAACAAACCATGGCTTCGCATCTAAGTAATGTGGAGAAAGTACTCATGCAATACTTTGAACGGACAGAGTCTATCAACTAATAAGGGCTTGCCTCTTCTATGATGGGAAGCTCGGACTGTAGGCAAACTCAAATTCCTTTTAGGTCTGCCAACAGTCTTTTTTCTTTGTAAAATACATAGTAAGAAACCGTTGATTTCGGGTTCCAGTTGCTCCCTTTCCACAGAACGGATTGTCAAAAAAATTGATTTTCCATACGTGCTGTTCCTGCAGGAAGCTTTGCTCTGTAGCGAAAGGCGAATACCGTCAGCAACACTCGGCCGCCTGCGCGCCAAAAACAAGAGAAAATTTTCCCCCAAGTACGAATATTTATGATGAATACGTCCATGTAAAATAGGCCACGCAGACGGTAGACAAAATCCCCCGAGCGTATCACCTCTCAGGGGATTTTGTCGTTTTTGAAGGTAGTGAAATTCAAGTTTTCACCAGATTTTATGTATGAGTCGTCTCTGTAAACCTTTTTTTTAAAGCTTTTATTTTTAGAAAATTTAATATAAACACTTTCTTTCGTCTGAAAAGTTGTAGTATTATAAAAACAATATATTCACCACCTAAGTCATCTGATGACCAGTTGATTTGATAGTGATGAGGGGAAAAGCTGTATTAAAGGAGCGATGAACATGAAAGTAACACTTTTTGCGACTTGTTTAGTCGATATGTTTCAAGGAGATGTAGGAAAAGCAGTCGTAGAAGTATTAGAAAGACTAGGCTGTACGATAGACTTTCCAGAAAATCAAATTTGCTGTGGACAGCCAGCTTACAATAGTGGTTATGTGCAAGAGTCAAAAAATGCAATGAAAAAAATGATACTGGCTTTCGAACATGCAGAATATGTAGTCTCCCCTTCTGGTTCATGTGCCTATATGTTTAAGGAGTATCCAGAAGTGTTTAAAGGCGATGCTGTTTGGGAACCAAAAGCCAAAGCATTAGCTACGAAGACATATGAATTCACTGAGTTTATTGTAGATGTATTAAAAATAGAAGATGTTGGTGCTCATTTAGAAGGTACAGCAACTTATCATACTTCTTGCCATATGACGAGATTGCTAGGTGTGCAAGAAGCACCCATGACATTGTTAAGCCATGTGAAAGGCTTACAGTATATAGAGCTACCAGGAAAAGAGCGTTGCTGTGGATTTGGCGGCACCTTTTCAGTAAAAATGGGCAATATTTCAGGGCAAATGGTAAGTGAAAAAGTACAAAATGTAGAAGAAACAGGTGCTGATATTTTAATTGGTGCTGATGCTGGTTGTTTAATCAATATCGGTGGTCGAATTGATCGACAAGGCAAACCAATAAAAGTGATGCATATTGCAGAAGTTCTAAACTGTCGATAAACAACTACTATGCAAAAGCCACTTATTATAGCTCCACGACGCATTGGGCTGAGTACTAAGCTAGGCACTAATAACCCATTCACATACACACTAATCATCTCCAAGGAGGGTATCAGATGTCAATGAAAACTAGTGATGATCCGTTTAAAAATCGGGTTTCTAAAGAATTAACAAATACGTTTATGCGAGGGGCCGTATCAAGCGCACAAGAACGGTTCCAAACCCGCCGCCTCAAACAAGCGGACGAACTGGGCCATTGGGAGGAATGGCGCTCACATGGTGAAGAAATTCGCCAACATGTGCTAGCAAACTTAGATTATTACTTATATGAATTAAGCGAAAACGTGTCAAAAAGAGGTGGTCATGTCTTCTTCGCGCAAACAGCACAAGAAGCGACAGCCTATATCCAACAAATCGCGAAGGAAAAACAGGCCAAAAAAATCGTAAAATCAAAATCCATGGTCACAGAAGAAATTCATTTAAACGCAGCACTAGAGCAACTTGGCTGTGAAGTGATTGAGACTGACCTTGGTGAATACATTTTACAGGTAGATGACCATGAACCTCCCTCCCATATTGTTGTACCTGCCCTGCATAAAAACAAAGAGCAAATTCGTGATGTTTTTAAAGACAAGCAAGGCTACGATAAGACAGAAAAACCAGAAGAGCTCGCACTTTATGTTCGTGAAAAATTGCGTAATGAGTACTTAACCGCAGATATTGGCATTACAGGCTGTAACTTCGCCATCGCAGAAAGTGGCTCCATTACACTTGTCACAAACGAAGGAAATGCTGATTTAGTGACAGCCTTACCAAAAACACAAATTACTGTTATGGGGATGGAAAGAATTGTCCCTACCTTTGAAGAGATGGAAGTACTCGTCAGTCTGTTAACAAGAAGTGCGGTTGGACAAAAGCTAACTAGCTATATTACAACATTAACAGGCATAAAAGATGAAGGTGATACGGACGGACCAGAGGAGTTCCATTTAGTCATTGTCGATAACGGACGTTCAGACATTTTAGGCGGAGAATTCCAACCAATCCTACAATGTATTCGTTGTGCGGCCTGTGTCAATGCTTGCCCGGTTTACCGTCATGTCGGTGGGCATACCTATGGCTCTATTTACTCTGGCCCAGTCGGCGTCGTGCTATCGCCATTACTAGGAGGCTATGAAGATTTCAAAGAATTACCGTACGCTTCCACATTATGCGGTGCTTGTACGGACGCTTGTCCAGTGAAAATCCCGTTGCATCAACTTATTCATAAGCATCGTCAAGTCATAGTGGAAAACGAGGGAAAAGCACCTGTTTCTGAAAAGCTATTAATGAAAGCATTTGGTTTTGGCGCTGCCTCCCCATCCTTATTTAAAATGGCGACAAAAATGGCCTCGCCAGTGATGTCTCCATTTACCAAAGATAATAAGATTTCAAACGGTCCAGGCCCATTGAAAGCGTGGACAGCAGACAGAGATTTTCCAGCACCAAACAAAGAAAATTTCCGTGATTGGTTCAAAAAACGTCCAATAGGAGGCGAAGAATAATGAAGGGTATCATTGAAAACCGCGATCCATTTTTAAATAAAATTGCCCATCAGCTAGGGCGAACACCTACAAAAAATATAGAACAACCAATTTGGCAATATCAACCCCAAGATCGTGTCCTAAAAGATGCAACTCAGGACGAATTAGTAGCAGTATTACAAGAGCAATGCCTAAATATCAATACCAATGTAGTCATCACAAATACCGCAAATCTTGCGGATGCCCTCCAAACAGTCGTCGACAGTTTTGGTGGCCGCTCCGTAATCACGTGGAAAGATGACCGCTTCCAAAAATATGGATTGTCTCAGTTAATGAACGAACAATGGCCACAAGCAAACATCGATCTTTACGTTTGGAACTCTGCACAACCTGAAGAAAACATTATACAAGCCGAAAAAGCCAACATCGGTATGACCATTAGTGAAATGACACTAGCCGAATCAGGCACGGCGGTGCTATTTAGCGACAAAGATAAAGGCAGGTCTGTAAGTTTTTTACCTGAAAAATCTATCTTTCTGATTCCTAAAAGTACTATCGTCCCACGAATGACACAAGCGGCACGCTGGATACGAGAAAAAATGCACAGCGGGGAAAAAGTTGCTTCGTGCGTCAATTTCATCACAGGGCCTAGTAACTCTGCGGATATTGAAATGATACTCGTCGTTGGCGTACACGGCCCTATTAAAGCCACTTATATTGTAATTGAAGATCAATAAGTGAAACTTTAGTCAGCGGGGGCTTGCCTTTCCCCCACTGATTGATAGTCGCAGCAATCGGGCTTTTTTGGTCTGCTAATCGAAAAGATGTAAGGTTCAAGTGAAAAACTCCTATCCTCGTATTGTCATACAACCTTACACCTTTTTAAAAATGCCATATAGTATATGATTGCGCGCCTATTAGAGCAAAAATCTATTAGGCTATCTTTGCTACACTAAAAACTGAAGACTCTATACCATCATGATAAAATATCGTTAAAAAGCCTGATACTTTTAAAGTACCAGACTTTTAAGCATCTATATTCCGTTACCATCTGATGTACGACCAGACAAGTACTCATTCCAAGTTTATTGAAAAATCACGTCAGGTTCCCCTTCCCCGACCCGCTTTTTATCGTTGATGTTTCTAAGATTGAACGCTTTCCATCACTGGCTCCACCAATTCAGGATGGGCCTCTTTTAGCACAGCTGGTCTTAACAGCACAAGCGTAATGGTAACGATAATGACACTCGTAACAAGCAGAATCCCTGTCGCTGGAAGCGTATCGTATAATACGCCGTAAACTAACATACCAATCGGCATCATTGACATGGCCATAGTTTCCATCAGTCCGAACACGCGCCCACGATATTCCTCAGAAATGAGCTTTTGCATAAAGACCCCAAGCGGCATATTAATGCCCATTTCAAAAATAGCGAAAATAAAATAGAGACCGATGTAAAAGATAAAAATCGTGATATACGAAAGATTTGTCACTAATGGTATTACCGCAAGCCCTAAACTACCAGATAGAAGCAATAAACTAATCTTTGAGAATCGCAACGGCATTTTAACTTCTGCCTGTGTTGCAAAATAGAGTGAAGCTACTAACATACCAATTGCGCCTGACGCTTGAATAAAGCCAAAATGTGTTGACTCCACTTTCAGTATTTCAATAATAATATAGGTTCCCCCAACAACGATGGCTGAGAAAAATAAATTAATCCATAAAGACAGCCACATCACCACTTTAATGACTTTCTGTTGCTTGATATAACGAAAGCCACTCGCCAGTCCTGCCCATATTTTTTCCTTCTCCACATTCTCTTGTCGTTTACTATATAATTTGAAATCCATTGTTGCCTCTAAACAAAAAGCAATGATATAGGCAACCATATGCACGATTAAAAATACTTCCATCGAGAAAAAGCCATACATCATTCCACCGATAACAGGTCCACCAATAGCAGCTACCGACATCGACATTTGATTGAACGACATCGCACGCTGTAAACGCTCTGGATTCACTAAAGTAGCGATTGCCGAGCTAAACGTTACACCCGAAAACGCTGAGCACAGCGTATAGAATACGGTCGTCACATAGATCGCGTTGACTGACATACCTACTGTCTCCGTATAAAGTAGTAAACCACCCATTGTCAAAACTGTTCCCGCCTGTGCCAATAAAATAGTTCGTTTTTTTGAATAATTATCTGCGACATAGCCTGCAATTGGCGCCACCAGTGCGCGCGGTAATATGGAACAAATCATATTCGTCGCAAAGCTCATGGCAGAACCTGTCATTGCTAAAATATACAAACTAATACCAAATGACAGGACATGCGACCCTAACATCGCAATCATTTTACTGGCGGTAAAAGTCCATAAATGATAGGTCGCCTTCTTATATTTTTCCGCTTCATTCATCAAAAACCCCTCCATATTTTTAACTAAATTTAAAAGTTTAATTTTATTAAACAAAATATAGCATAGTTCCCTCTTTTCAGGCAAGCAAAAGTTTAATATAATTAAACAATAAAAAGGAGGCGAGGCAGTGGACTCTTTAGGCACTCGAATTCGCAAATTACGAAAAGAACGAAAATTAACATTAGAAGCACTTGCCGCCGACCGTCTAACCAAGGGTATGTTAAGTCAAATTGAAAATGATAAGGCCAAGCCGTCTATGGAAAGCCTAAATTATATTGCAGAACGTCTTGGGGTAAAAGCAAGTGAGCTACTTGAACAAGTAACGCCCACTACAATACGTCCTCTTTTAGAGCAAGTGGAAATCTTGTTTGCACAAGTAAAGCGTGGAGATAAGGACAATCATCAACAACTGGTTGCTATGATTGAGCCCTATGTAGAAGAACTCCCATTTAGCTATGAGGCTGGGCGTTTGCTATATATATATGCAGATGCGCAGTACGAAGCAGGTTTATCGACATGGGAACGGCCATTGCAACAAGCACGACAAATATTTAAAGAAATAAATTTGCTCAGTCATTGGTTTAAAACATATATGTTACAGCTTGCCGTATTAGCTGAAAATCGCCAATATGATGCGGCATACGCCTGTATTTTACAAGTACAAGAGGAAATTAAACAAGAAAATTATCAGTTAGATTCACGTGATATGGGGAAATTGGCTTATTTTATTAGCATCCTTCAGTTGGCTGTTGGAGAGCATGAGGAAGGGAAACAACTCATAAATGAAACCATTACAAATGCTCACCAAAACCAGCTGTATTACCATATTGATGATATGTATCGTATCGCTGCTTATTGTGCAATGATTGATGGGGACTTCGAACAGGCTGAACATCTGATGATGAAGCTGGAGCAATATCGAGTTTTTGTCGAACAAGTCGATGTGGACGCATTTATCTTCGTATTACGAGCACATTATTATAATAATTATACAGGCGATTATCAGCAAGCATTAATGGAAATAGAACGCTTTAAAGCTCTCCACCATGGCGATGTCCAAAAACTGGATGAAAATTTTTATTATGCAGAAAAAGGGAAATCCCTCTATTTTCTTGGTCAGTATTTAGAGGCAAAAGAAGCATTTGAGCACTATAAAGCAATCCCAATGTACATCTCCCATCCATATGATTTGTTAAGTATGAATGAGTGCTTCTCCTATAAAGCCCTTAACTATGCACAACTTGGTGAGTTAACAACAGCTTACGAAATCGCCAAAAAAGCCTATATGGATTCCAAGGATTTAGTCGACCTTCCCTATAAAGATAAGATTAAGGAAACATATTTAACGATTAAAGCACAGATTAATTCCGTCTAGTAATATGCACTAAACATAAAGGGATTGCACGCAATATGTAAAAGTGCAATCCCTTTAAATAAATCATTTTCTAGTTATGAGAATGTCATCCCCTATCCTTTCTTATTTCTTTTTGTATTTTACGCAGTGCTTTTTTCGAACCGCGCTCGATATCATGCTGTAACTTTCGGTCTTGATAATCCACAAATAATGTATCTAAATCATAGCCTTCTGGATATAATTCGTTGGCCTGCACCTCTAAAGCCAATCGCTTCACATTGACTTCCATGAAATTGCCTTGATAGAACACGGCGATATTATTGTAAGGGTCCATTTCTTGATAGACAATGCCATAGTCATTGTAATCTAATAATTTCACACGGTCCCCTTTTTGAAATGCATAATTGTCTTGCTTTTGTACTTTGACAATCTTCGGCTTTCTTATTTTATCTTCATGCACACGTTGTAAGTGATAATCCTTATTTTCCATGTATGCTTGTGCTCTTTGTAGCACAGTTTCACGCATATTCATTTTTCTCGAAATCCACAGGGCGTTACTGTCACCGGATGTACCGATCATCAGCTTATACATCGGCTCTAATGTGTCGCTATTAAAGCGCATGGCGGCATTCATAAAATCACGATGCATTTCTGAAAAACGTTTAATTTCGCCATAGTGCGTAGTTGCCACTGTGATACAACCCATTTGATAAAATTCCTCTAAAATGGCGATTGCAAGTGCCGCCCCTTCGTTCGGTTCCGTTCCACTTCCAATTTCATCAAACAGTAAAAGCGTATTATTATTGGATGCGCGCATAATTTCCGAAAGGTTTTTCATATGCGATGAAAACGTACTAAGTGCATTTTCGATGCTTTGATTGTCACCAATATCTACAAAAATATGGTCGAACACTGCCAATTCGGTCGTCTTATCTGCGCTAATATGAAAACCGGACATGGCCGCCAACGTTAATAAACCGATTGTTTTCAAAACTACCGTTTTTCCGCCGGCATTTGGCCCTGTTATAATTAGGCTACGATAATCTTTGCCTATACCAAAATTAAGTGGTACAGCCTCTCCAGTTAGAAGTGGATGTTTACAATTCACTAATTTTATATAGCCATGGTCATTTAATGTGGGTGCTAGGCCATTAATGTGTTTACTAAATTTTGCTTTGGCAAACACCATATCGTATTGGCTAATCAGTTCCATATTGATGTTGATTGCTTGAATATTCTCCAACAACAATCCCGAAAGTGTCGCTAAAATTTGATATTCTTCTATCGCTTCTTCCGCTTTTAGACTTGCAAGCTCCCCATTTAATTTTGTCACGGTATTAGGTTCTATAAAGACCGTCGACCCTGTAGAGGAAATTTCAATAACTGTACCGGGTACATGATTTTTAAAGGATGCTTTAATGGGAATGGTATAACGATCATCTTTTTTACTAATAAAGAATTCTTGAATATACGTTTTATTGGCACTATTATTTAAAAATTTAGCTAAGCGTTCTTTAATTTTTTCTTCCGTTGTTTCGATATGGTTGCGAATTCGCTTTAAGTCTCTGCTTGCTGCTGCATCCACCCGATTTGCCTTAATGGAAAAATTAATTTCTTCTTCCACACTTTTAAATTCGGACATCGAAATTGCGTAAGAAGCTAACAAAGGTGCAAAAAATTCTTTATCCTGCATAAATTTTTTAATCTTCCTACATCCTCTTAAAAAATCTGATACGTTTATGAGCTCACTTGGATCAAGAATAATGCCTTTTTCAAGGTTTTTAAGTGTATGGTCAATATTGGTGACGCCTAAAAATGGGACATGCCCTTCTGCATCCAAGATTGCGCGCGCTTCTGTTGTTTCGTGTAAACGGTTGTGTACGACTGTCAAATTCGAGCTCGGTGTCAACTTATCCAATAATTGCTTCCCTAACCCACTGACACAAAAAGATTTTACTAGCTGTTTTAATTCGTTATATTGTAACTTTTCAAAAGTTGTTTGATTCATGTTCAATTCTCCTCACGATGATTTTTCCTATCACAATGAAGATACCTACCCATTAGATGTCAATTATCTGTCAACTATAGCATTGGGTTATTTTCTTATTCAGTTTACTTATAAACACAAAAAAGCTGTGGGGATACCACAGCTTCCTTTACAGTTACAAGGCATGTGCAAATAGAATCAAGCGAACATTCAGTATTCGCTCATTCAAGATTACACGCTTTATAAAGTATTGTAGGTATCTTCATAGGTTTTGAAATAAATCCATGACAAAATTAGGGGTGGTTTTGATACATATCCCCCGTCGTCATCTCTTTACTTCATTTAGTTTTGCCTATTTAGAACCTACCGCACTCACAAAAAGCACCTCGCATTTATTTATAGTTCGTTTCATTATCATCTAATTGATTGCATTCATAATACTATATGCCAATCAAAAAGTAAAGTTGCTTCGTTTTGGCGTTTTTTGACGATGAAAGTAAATGACATCGTTTAGTCATTAAAATTAAGGAAGTCATGTGGAGAAATCCTCATTTATAATCCTCCATAAAACGGTTGAGCTTATGAAGCTAGAGCCAAGACTTTTACTGACCCTTCCTGCATAACATTTATATAGAATAGGAAAGGATGATGCCTTATCCGTAAAAAAGGAATCTTTTTTGTGGTAACGGTCATATTCATATGTGGGTCATTCTTAATGCTAGATATTTTTTTCAACACATCAGATGATAGTGGTCGTGTTAATTTTGCCAATCACCAAAAATTGTTGGCGGAAGTTGCGAAGATTGATGCACAAATAACCGAAACTGAACTTTCAAATAAAATTGTTAGTAGGTTAAACGAGCATGGCTATACGTTGGCTGGAGGCGTAGGATACACTATTTACCCAGATAAACAAATAATTGCACTGTTAATGTATGATGGTGATGCAATGAATACAGAAAGAGAAAGAGAAATTCACAATATCGTAAACATTGTAGCAGAAGAAAACGGTTTTCATTCCTTTGACATCGAAATACAAAATGCCGCTAATAAATAAATAACCCTGCCACTAAACCTGCTAGACCAAGATAAATCAGCGACTGCACTTAAACAATGAATACTCGAAATTGGTTGACAATTAGAGATGTAAAGTTATAATAAGTATCAATATCTGCATAACGAAGATTTGTTTCATGCATTTCGGAGTATAAGAGTAAAAGCGTTGAAGAGAACGAGTAGCTTTAATGGAACTTACAGAAAGTAGCCGGTTGTTGAGAGGCGCAAGGAAAGTTAAGGTGAATACATCTTGGAGCTGCGTACCGAACTTATAGTAGGCTACGACGGGGTTGCACCCGTAATCAATGCATGGGTATCGCATATAGCCGTACCTATTGAGGAGAGTTATGTGAATAGCTCTCAAATAAAGGTGGTAACACGTTCATACACGTCCTTTAGGTTTATTCCTAAAGGGCGTTTTTTGTTTTTCTCTTATAGAATCTGTCAGATTAACATTTGAAGGAGTTGTTAGAGATGTTGTTAGAACCACAAGAGCAATTAGCAATCATTAAGAAAGGGACAGACACAATTGTTCATGAAGAAGAATTACTGGCAAAATTAACGCGTTCATTCGAGAAGAAAGAACCGTTGACAATTAAATTAGGCCTTGATCCTTCAGCACCGGATATTCATTTAGGTCATGCCGTTGTTCTACGCAAAATTAAGCAAATGCAAGATTTAGGACATCAGGTAGTCATTTTGATTGGGGACTTTACTGGTCGCATTGGTGACCCAACAGGAAAAGCAAAAGGTCGTGTGGCACTGAGTGATGCAGTAGTTAAGGAAAACGCCCACACCTATTGCGCGCAAATCTTTAAAGTATTAGATAAGGATAAAACAACGGTCCGTTTTAATAGTGAGTGGTTATCAAAATTAACGTTTGAAGAAGTTATTCAATTAGCAGCAACGACTTCGGTAGCGCGCATTTTAGAACGAGATGATTTTCAAAAACGTTACAAAAATCAAGTGCCTATCGGAGTTCACGAATTTTTCTATCCGTTAATGCAAGCGTATGATTCCGTCGAAATTTCCGCAGACATTGAGTTAGGCGGCACAGACCAAACTTTTAATATTTTAATGGGTCGAACATTACAAAAGCATTTAGGGTTAGAAAAACAAATTGCCATTTTCATGCCTCTACTAGAAGGTTTAGATGGGGTTGAAAAAATGAGTAAAAGTCTAGGGAACTATATCGGTGTCAACGAGGCACCCGAAACAATGTTTAAAAAAGTGATGGAAGTGCCCGATCATTTGATCATTAAATATTTTGAATTGGCAACAGATGAGCATCCTCAGTTCATCAACATGATTCAGGAACGTTTAGAAAACGGGGAAAACCCCCGTGATGTGAAATTACAATTAGCCGAAATAATTACCTCGTTATATCATGGTAAAAATGCGATGAAGGAAGCTAAAGTCTATTTTGAAACCGCCTTTCAAAAACGGGAAATCCCAGAAAATATTCCTAGTCTGATAATTGAAATCGGACATGAAAAGATTGCCGACATCATTCCTGAACTGATTACCATGGATTTTGTTCAAAGTAAAAGCGAATTTGTAAGGTTAATCAAACAAAATGGCGTATCATTAAACGGGGAAAAAATTCTAGCGGACGATTTAGATCATATATTAATGAACAATGACGTGTTACAAATTGGCAAGAAACGATTTCTAAAATTTATTAAATAACGAGCGACTAAAAAAATCAAAAACATGCACTAAACGAAAATTGTTTCATGCATGTTTTTTCGCCATAATCGTGCCCTGTTCTAGTTACTATTCTTGATGACTTTAAACATTCCGGTCATATTAGGAGAGTGGTTATAAAAATCATATTTTTCATAAAATTCACCTTTACCTGCTGATGCAAATAACCCGACAAATGCCTTATCAGGTGCATTTTTTTCTAGATAACTTACTAATGAATTCATAATGTCTTTCCCAATTCCTTGTCCTTGATATTCTGGATGAACAACGACGTCTTGGATATAAAAATAGTTTACACCGTCTCCAACAATTCTCCCCATTCCAAGAATATTGTTATTATCTTTAACGATAACGAAAAGATCGAATGTTGAATTGATGTCTCTGCCACATCAAAATTCATATAATCTCCCCACCCTACACTCGAACATAAATAGATGTATTCATCTAGTGTTGGCTTTGTATGATGTAGATCATAATAGACAGCGTGGCATTTTTTCATCCTTAGCAAGGGATGAATCGGGGTAAGGTATCCTATGTGCAATCTGTTTTACACATAAAAAGGACCTGTAGAAAATTTCTACAAGTCCTTTTATTACGCGGATTTATGATGGGCTCTTCTCGTTTCGATGATTTTTGAGCCAGAGAATAATAATAACGCTATCCAAATAATACTAAACGCCATTAATTCTACTTGGCTAAATGGCTCCTTATACAGCACAACACCTAAAATTAAGACAATTGTTGGCGCTACGTATTGTATAAAGCCCAATAAATAGAGCGGAATATTTTGTGCGCCTTTGGCAAATAAAATTAAAGGCACCGCTGTGACAATACCACTTACAATCATCAAAATATCTGTTTGTACATTCACATGTAAGAAAGAAGCTTGGCTTGTTGTAAATAGATAGATGTAATACCCTAGTGCAAAAGGTAGGATAAACAATGTTTCAATCGCAAGACCTCTAGTTGCATCAATGGTAATTTTCTTTTTCAGCACACCATAAATGGCGAAGGTTAATGCAATCAGTAATGCGACCCATGGAATAGAGCCGTAGTTCAATGTCAAAATAATGACAGCGATAAAGGCAATACCTGTAGCAGCCCACTGTGCACGGCTAAGTGTCTCTTTGAAGAAAACTACGCCAAAAATAACTGATAACAATGGGTTAATGTAGTAACCTAGGCTTGTCTCAATCAAGTGTTCATGCGTTACAGCCCAAATATATAAATACCAATTCATTGAAATGACAAAAGAAGCTCCCGCTAGTAGCCAAAAAAGCTTCTGATGCGTCCATAAATATTTTAAATCTGCCAGTAGCTCTTTACGCATACCGATAAGTACTACTGCTATCACCGTAAACACAAAGGACCAAATCACGCGTCCTAACAGAATTTCCATGCTTGGCACATGCTCAAGCATTTTCCAATAAAGCGGGAAGGCACCCCAAATGACATAAGCAAAAAATGCTGCCAATATCCCTTTTTTCTCGTTCGACATTGTCTATAATTCTCCTACTCTAGTTGTATAAATCATTTACGCCTGCGCGTAAATATATGCAAGCATAACTTTGTTCAATAGACCAAAAGCAACCACTGGCAAGATTGACGTTCACTGAGCGAAATTTCAAATAGTGAGGTTTTTGTATCCTCGACTGATGGTTAGTTGCAGCACTCGGGCTTTTACGCTTAGGTGATCGTTCACTTGTTTGCATCTTGCAACTTAAGTGTTGGTTTCTTACTGGCCGTTCTTGTTGAATAAAGTTAAAGAATAGACTCATTATAGGACTTTGTTGGAAAACTGTAAATGCACATTTTCACTATAAGCGTATTGGTTATTGCTAAAATAGCAAAAGCAGACCAAAAACTCTAATAACTATTGATAAATCGCAAAATATTATCAACAAAACTGGGAATGTGTCATAAATTAATTGGTTCCGCCTATCCAGTTTTATCTAACTAAGCTAGTCTCTATTTTCGCTTTCAATCTCAGAAATATATTTTCGTACCATACTATAGCTGATTTCTGGATTGATTTGACGTTTAATGCGAATGTGAATTTCTTTTATACCCACACCTTGCTCACGTAAATCTCGAATCATCGATTTCAGTGGGCCAGAAAGTGTTTCTCTGGACAATGCAGTATATTTACTCAATTCAATTAGGAGTTCTGTATTTTGGCGACGTAGCTCTTTGAATTCCTCCACGATGCAATTATATTCCGTTAGCTTTTTTTGCAACACTGCGTTTTGCTGTGCAATCTTTTGCACCTCTTCTGTCAGTAATGCATTTTGCTTTTTTAACGTTTTCCGATCCTGCTCCAATATATGATGCTTTTTATCTGAATCTACATCCATGGTATTGAATAATTGTTCGATATGCGCTAATTCCTTGTAGCGATTTTGTGATAACAGCATCAAGGACTCTGATGCTTTGACGGCAAGTGTGCCATCCTGCAATGTTTCACAAGACAATGCAAAAGGATCTATTTTGTTCATCATTTATTCACTCCATTACTAAATTGTCCATGTAATGGTATTACTTTAATTAACATCTTTCCGCTTCCTTTGGTTTTGATAATCATTCTCATTTATATCATCATAATAAGTTATGGTCATTTTGTCAAAATAAAAAAACTCCTTGCATTGATTATGCAAGAAGCTTCCCTGTTACATTTTTTTCAATTTTTCATATTCGAGCTGTAATTTTTCGATACGTTTACGGCCTTCTTCACGGTTTTTCGTTGTTTCTGCTTGAATCTGCTTCGTTTCTTGAATACCCGCCATAATCGTTTGCCATGTTGTTTCAATCGTTTCAATTTTAATGCTTGGGCTACCCGCAGCTCGTGCGATATTCACACTATTTTTACTGATATTTCCAGCATTTCGTACTAGCATTTCATTCGTACGACGGTCAAGCTCACTCATTGAATCTGAAATCAATTTTTGACGCTTCAATGTCACTGCATGAATGAGACCTTGTTTAAAAATTGGGATTGTTGTGACAAACGCAGAGTTAATTTTACCAATTAAATGATTATTCCCCTGCTGCATTAAACGAATTTGTGGTGCAGATTGGAAGGATACTTGCTGCGCCATTTCTAAATCATAGCGTCGTTGCTCAAGCAAATCTACCGCACGGAGCATCGTTTCATATTCCATTGCTGCCAACTGGTCACCTGTTTGCGCTTTTTGCTCCAGCATCGGTAATGTTGCGCGTACCTCGTCTGCCTTCACTTCAATGGCCGCTACAAATTTACTTAATGATTGAAAGTAGTTTAAGTTTTGGTCATATAACGTTTCAAGGTCTACAGTATTGCGTTTCATCTCGACCTCATATTTTTGAATTTCACGGTAAATGACGTCAATTTCCTTATTCATACTGTCATATTTAGAGAGAATGCGCTCTAATTGTTCTTTGCCTTTATTGAACAGCTTTGTCAGGAAGCCACCCTTTTTTTCGTCTGTAAAATCTTGTGGATCAAATTTATCCATAATTTTATTTAAATTGTTGAGCAACACACTCGATTCCTCAAGCTTACTTGCTTTCATCGTTGCGAGCATTTTATCTGAGAATGTAGAAATATCAGTTGCCGTTTCTTTTCCTAGTTCCAACATAGCAATTTGGTCTTTCACATCTATTTTCTGTGCTAATGTATGCACTTCTGGATCTTGTTTTAATGCGAGCTGATTTTGCGCAATTTGTGAAAGCTCTTGTTCTGAAACAAGCGTCGGTGCTTGTGCTGGCGCAGCCTGCAATAATGGATTGGGCTGTAATAATGGATTCTCTGTAGCAAATGGATCTTTAGATTTTAACAAATCGTTGTTGAATTCAGACATAAGTAATACCCCCTGCGATTAATCTCTACTTTTTAATACGAATAAAAAATAAAAAAGTTTCATTTATTCAAGTCTTACAAAATATGTGACATTTACTGGATGGGAATTATCAATATACCTCAATTGCCAGCTGTCATGCTTAACGAATGCATATCTTGAAAAATCTGTTGATGTTCATTCTGTAAAGCCGCAATATGCTACCAAAAGAGCAACCGATTATCTCCTTTCCTTAAATTATAGCTTGTTTGAAAATGAAATACGACTGAATTGTCGAAAAACCTCACATAGACTTCGATTTTTTGTTTAGCGGTTGATGCAAATGCCTAGATATAACGCCAAAGAGCAGCCAGCTAAAGTGGCTGCTCTACTACATCATGTTGTCACTTTTAACACGGTTTTAATTTTTTGAATAACGCCACCTGTACTATATGTCAGCACACTGCGCTTGTAGAAGGATAAGCTAAATAAGTATGCCACAATAATAGTTAGCACAAGAATCCCAAGCGATAATAGTGGTTGCATAACACCAATATCAGTGGCACCAATACGCATTGGCATGACCATACCAGAGGTAAATGGAATATAAGAGAAAATCTTAATAACAATTGTATCTGGATTGCCAATTCCAGATAACATGACGTAGAAGCCAATTAACGTAATCATCATTGCCGGCATAAGTACTTGGCCTGCTTCCTCTACCTTAGAAACTAAAGAACCAAATAATGCGCCAACAATTAAATAAAGAATAATCGTTAATAGTAAGAACAGGATTGCATATAACACATAGCTTACAGATAATTCCTTGACAATGTCTCCTGCCATATCCCAAATAACGCCACCCTTGACGAATTTCGCATAGAGTAGGAAAACACCCGCAATAATGGCCATCTGTGTGAATGCTAGTAGCAGTACACCAGCAATTTTAGCTTTAAAGTGGGTAGCAGGTTTCACACTTACTAAAAGCATTTCCATGGCACGTGAACCCTTTTCCGAGGCAATTTCAGTTGTAATCATTGATAAGAATGTGGAAATAAAGAAATAAATTAAAATACCAACAGCATAGGAAACCCATAGCCCTGATTGTTTTTCTTCCTCACTTTTACCACCAGATGTTTCTTCATTTAAGTTTTTATTGGTAATAGTCGTGTTTGCTGCCATGATTTGCGCTGCCTGCTCTGGAGATAGCGATAATTGCTGTACGGCATAATGTTGACCCGCATACTGTAGTAACGAAGAAATCGTTGATTGATCGTTTAGTTTTAACGGTGTAAAGGTTGAAATTTCAGCATGTAATTGTCCATCATTATCACTTATTTCAACAATTGCAGCTATTTCTTCGTCCTTCACTTTCTGCTCTAATACCTGTAAATTCGTTTCATCCTGAATAAACGCCATATCAGCATTTGAAATAAAGATGCCGCTTAAATCGGCTGATGTTTCATTGACAATGGCAATTTGCTGCGCTTCATCATTTCCTGTAAAGAGTTCTTTTATATCTGACCAAAAAATGGCTACTGACATACCTGCAACATATATGAGCGTCATCAAAATAAAAGATTTAGATTTTAATTTTGACATGTATAACTGTTTCATCAATAAATTAAACTTCGACAACATTACCACCTACCTTATCTTTGAAGATTTCATCCAATGTTAAATAATCTAAGCTGAATTTTTCAATATATTTACCGTTTGATAGCTCGTCGAATATGCTTTGCGCGAAATGCTCTTCCTCTAGTGTAAGCACTGTTTGCTCTTTTTCCACACGCACGTCTTTGACACCTTCTAGTGCCAGTAACTGTGTAGTAGACCAATTTGTGCGCACTGACAGCTTTGTTTTACCATATTGTTTCTTTAAATCTAATAAGCTACCTGTAAATAGCGAGACCCCTCGTTTCAATAGACAAAGATGATCACATAGTTCCTCTACATTATCCATTTGATGACTGGAGAATAAAATCGTCGTCCCTTGGTCCTTTAGCAGTAAAATCGCGTCTTTCAGCAAGTCTTTATTGACTGGATCAAGACCACTAAATGGTTCATCCAAAATTAAAAATTGTGGCTTATGGATAAAGCTTGCGATGAGCTGTACTTTTTGTTGGTTCCCTTTAGACAGTGTCTCCGCTTTATCTTTGCGTTTTTCTTCCAGTTCAAATCGACTAATCCAAAAATCGATATCCTTTTTTAGCTCTGCCTTGTTCATACCGCGAAGTTCACCGAAAAAGTATAATTGCTCTTCGACCTTCATCGTAGGGAAAATTCCGCGTTCCTCTGGTAAATAACCTAGTACGTCACGGTTGATGCTATTAACAGGTTGACCATTCCATGAAATCGTACCAGAAGTTGTTTCCTGCAAATCTAGTATCATTCGAAATGTCGTTGTTTTACCTGCACCATTTTGTCCAATCAGTCCAAAAATCTCACCTTTTTCAATGGTGAAATTCAAATTATCGACTGCTGTAAAATCCTTATATTTCTTCGTGACATGTTGTAATTGTAATGTCATCTTATTTCCTCCCTACCCTTCAAATATATGTAATGCTTGCTCTAATCGTTTTTTACGTTTAACAATTTTAAAAATGGGTACCCACAATAACATTGAAGCGATAATGTTGAACAATCCCAGACACGTGTTCAATAAACTTTGTGATGATCCCGTGATGCCAAGAGTAATATTTAAAATGCCCATGACAACATTTAAGAGTGCTAATGGTATAAAAAGACGGTTCATCGACTTTAAAGAATTAATTTTAGAGGGAGCATCTGAAAATAATTCAAATGGACCATCTACAGCTTTCTTTCGATAATAAGCCCAGCCTGCAAATTTTGAGACACATTCAATATTCATCGACTGTAAAAAATCAAAATAATCCTGCGTTCTGCCGTTGATCCATTCATTGCGGTAGATGTATTGACCTGATTCGCCTTGTTCAAATACAAAATAGCCCAAATATGTTTTCTGTAGATGCCAGCCCTGTGCCGCCATGTCATTGACCCACGCTTCTTCCTTTTCATAGTCCATAAAAAAGCGGTATGTTCTCCTTTTCATATAATCCCTCTCTTAATCTTCAAAAATATGAGCATGCATTTGCAATTTCTTTTTTCGTTTAGTATTTCTTTGAATTTCTACATAAAGTAAAGCGATTATCAACACATTTAACGAGCTAGCCCATAGGATTTCTTGGTGAATTTCATGGTGAAGAAGTGGTAGGACAATATTATTTAACAGCACAAGTATGTTCACTACAGCCGCGAACAGAAACAGTGTATTTAAACGTGCCAAATATTTGATTTTTTCTAATTTCCCGGAAAATATTTCAAATGGTCCATCCTCACGTCTTTTCCGAAAGTACGCCCATACGCCAAATGAATGAATACATTCTACCCCCATGGACGCTAAAAACTCATAATAATCTTTCTTCCGTTTTATCACCATTTCGTTACGATAAATGAATTCACTTGGATTTCCCTGTTCAAATATATAAATAAATGGCCAGAACTTCTTTAAATGCCAACCTGTTTCAGCCATTGTGTTGACCCATTTTTCCTCATGTTCATGATCGATATAAAAGCGAAATTTAACTCGTTTCAAAAGAATCACCTCACTCTAGTCTGTAAACACATCAAGATCCCTCTTTAATTGTTTGCGCAATCGAACTAGCCTGAAAAAAGGTATGATAAGTAACAACACGATCAGGACATTAGCTATATTTACTGTGAGTCCAAGCCAATCTGTAGCCGGCCCTGAAAAGTCTCCGCTTAGCCCTGTGATGCCAAATACCAAATTAAGTAGCAGCAGCGACAAGAGCAGTGTCATTTTTTTAGACAGGTTACTGATTTTGGTTTTCTTGTCCGTATAAAGTTCAAACGGTCCTTCACTTGCAGATTTTCTGAAAAATACGATATTGCCTGAGCGATCGACCAACTCTATGCCAGCGGCTTGCAGAAATTCTAGGTAATCGTCCTCGTACGGTGTAGCAAGTCTCTCTATTTCATCATGCCGATAAATATAGCTTCCTTTTTCGCCACGCTCAAATGTAAAACGTGCCCATGTGAATTTTTGCAGATGCCATCCTTGAAGAGCCATATCATTAATCCATTTCTCTATATCATATGGGTTAACGCCCCACCGATATTTATGCATCTTACTCATCTCCTTTCGTTATACGGATGCCATTGTCAAAAAGTTCCCTTAATCTTAAAATTTCGTATTCCACAATTTTTTTTCCATTTGTAGTTATGATGTACTCCTTTTTACGTCCATCCCCGTCTAACGCCTCAATCCACTCTCGTTCCAGCAAAGTTTTAATAGCGCCATAAATTGTGCCAGCTCCAAGCCGCACACGCCCCTTACTCATCTCCTCGACCAGTTGCATAATGCCGTAGCCATGACGCGCCTCAAATAATGCCAATAAAATATAATAAACGCCCTCTGTTAACGGCGGATGATCTTGTGTCATAAAAAAACCCCCTCTATATCGTCATTCAATATATCGACTGACGATATATTTAAAATATATCAGCAGCCGATATAGTTGTCAACGACAAATCACATTCCACAGAAGACCATCAAACGTAACGCCGGCCGTCACTTCAGCCGTTCTATCCGCCAGTTTAGCCTTTCTATCTGTCACTTCAGCCTTTCTATCTGTCACTTCAGCCTTTCTATCTGTCACTTCAGCCTTTCTATTCGCCACTTCAGTGTCACCGCAATAAAAAAAAGCCATCCATTTACTTTAATGGACAGCTAGTGACGTAGCTATTATTCATTTATGTTGTAAAAATAAGGACCACATTGCTCCTCATGCGTATGTACATATGTCCAAGTAAAATCTCGATTAACAATATAAATATCTTGCTGTGAATCGAAATCTGCTGCAACGACATGTTGCGCAGCACTAAATTGAAGCACATTCGGCATACATTGATACAGCACAAATAATTCGTCCTTCGCTACATCATCAAACGCTTTACGTGCCTCGTCTCTTTTGAGGCAAGCTTGTTGTTCATAGCTAAAAATATGCCACTTAAACTGCTCGTAAAAAATACTTTGCCTTGTTTCCTCATTTATATTTTTGGCGAAAATACTGTCCCATGCCGTATGGATTGCTTGAGGTTCTTCACATGCTGAAATGATGACACCTTTGTCGGTGAGATGC
The DNA here is from genome assembly GCF_003049605.2 of Lysinibacillus parviboronicapiens. NCBI lineage: Bacteria > Bacillati > Bacillota > Bacilli > Caryophanales > Bacillaceae > Lysinibacillus > Lysinibacillus parviboronicapiens. Next base: position 2,057,597 of record NZ_CP073713.1, on the reverse strand, counting down.
TTGCGAAACAAATAATCCTCCTCAATATCTTATAATAAATAATGAATTTTCTCCAATTCCTCTTGCGGTAAGCTATCTAAAATATGATTAATTATTTCTCGTACCATTGTTTACCTCCTCTGTGATATACACAATTATAGCAAAATTAAAGCCTCGAACTAATGTTACCTCGGGAACAATCCCATAAATAATCTTCATGCTGTCGGTTATCGTTAAAGCCTCGTAAGGCGTCATGCTTTATGGTTTGAATTTTAAAATGGTGACGAGCTGCTCGTTTAAAGTGCTAACACTTTCCGTAAAATCATGACGATACCACTCAAGAATTATGCCGATAATGGCATTTGCCTGATAAGCACTATAAAAATCTAAGGAAAGTTCAGTGTTTTTGTTTTGAGCTAAATCTCTTTTTAACAGCGCTTGGATTTCTTCAAATAACATGTAATAGTATGTGAGTGGCACATTTTTCGAAAAAACAATGCGATAAAACATTTTAAAGCGCTCGATATGGTGGAAAATCCGCACTGTATTTGGATCGAGTTCGTCTTTATTAAAATTTGTAACTGCACGGTATGGCTCCTCATAGGAATTATTTAAATCCGCCATAATTTCCTGAAAGTATTCCTCAAACAGCTTTTCTTTCTGTTCGTAATGTAAGTAAAATGTACCTCTATTCACCTTCGCTTCACGGCAAATTTCAGCGATTGAAATACTTTCTAAAGGTTTTTCACTTAACAATGTTAGCAATGCATTATGGAGAGCTTGCTTCGTTTTTACTACACGTAAATCGTTCCTGTTCAAATTTTTCACCTCCTACTAAACAGATTTGCTAGATGTGTTGATTATTGAACAGTTCTCTGATTTCTGCATATTGAAATCGCTTACAATTCTATTATATTATTTTAATGAACACATGTTCAATACATAATCTGATAATTGCGTGCTAACGCATCCATTGAGTCAGGTTATGCATCTCGTGTATAGCATGATAGCGCAAGGGTTAAATTGATAATAATAGGAGGTCTTTCGAAATGAGATTAGAAGGTAAAGTAGCAATCGTTACAGGTGCAGCTTCAGGTATGGGGAAAGCAATTGCAGAAGGTTATGCAAAAGAAGGCGCAAAAGTCGTTGTATCAGATTTGAATTTAGACGGTGCGCAGGCAGTTGTTGATGGCATTCAAGCAGCTGGCGGCACTGCTACTGCAATACAAACAAACGTTGCTTCAACAGAAGACCTACAACGTTTATTTGATGAAACGAAAAATACTTATGGGCAATTAGATATTTTAGTAAATAATGCCGGCATTATGGATGGAATGGAACCTGTAGGTGAAATTTCAGACGAACGTTGGGACAAAGTGTTTGCTGTAAACACAACAGCGGTTATGCGTTCTATGCGATTAGCAACAGATATTTTCCTAGCACAAGGCCATGGTGTCTTTGTCAATAATATTTCTGCTGGTGGTCTTTATGGGGCACGTGCAGGAGCTGCCTACACAGCTTCCAAACATGCCGTTGTGGGTTTAACAAAAAACACAGCATTTATGTATGCAGATAAAAACATTCGTTGTAATGGCATTGCACCAGGTGCTGTTATCACAAACATTGCCTCAACAATGACAAATATGAGTGAAGTCGGCGCGGCTCGTCAATCACTTGGTTTAGGGATTAATCCACGTGCTGGACAGCCAGAGGAAATTGCACAGCTTGCTATTTTCTTAGGATCCGATGAAGCAAGCTTTGTGAACGGCCAAGTAATTGCCGTTGATGGTGGTTGGACAGCTTACTAATCATGGAAAAAGCACGCCCCTAGTTATGTTTCCTAGGCGCGTGCCTTTTTTCATATTTTTTCCAGGTGCCTGGCACCCATTACAGACCCAATTAGCGCACCGACTAGCGCCGGTAAAATCCACCCTAAACCGATATCATAAAAAGGTAAAAAATCAGCGTACAACTGCGTGACAGCATCCAACACACCGATTTTCGCTGCAGGAACACTATCAGCTAACGCTTTGTAGCCATCAATGATACTAATGAAAAATGTAAAGAACATGGCAGTTGCATAAACCGATTGCTTATTTTTAAATAATGAAGAACTTAATGCAAGTAAGATGAGTACAATCGCAAGTGGATATAAGAACATCAGCACTGGAATCGCGAATTTAATAATATTGTTTAAACCAAAATTGGCGATTGCAAATGACACAAGACACAAAATGAAGACAAACCATTTGTAGCTGACTTTCGGAAACACTTCGTGGAAAAACTCACTACAAGAAGTGATGAGGCCAATACTCGTTTTTAAACACGCCAGCACAATAATAATCGCCAACAATATAGCACCGAATGAACCGAAATAATGCTTAGCGACCGCTGCAAATATTAAGCCACCATTATCAAGGGTGCCGATTGCTTCAATACTCGATGCACCCATATACGTAATTAATCCATATATCAGCATCATTAACGCCATCGCAAAAATACCAGATTTCCAAGTAGCCTTCGCAATTTCCTTTCGATCCGTAATACCTGATCTTTTAATGGCATTGATCACAACTATCCCGAATGCCAACGACGCCAGCGCATCCATTGTGTTATAGCCCTCTTTAAAGCCGGTCATAAAGGCTGAATCAATATAGTCGCCCATTGGCTCTTTGAAATGACCCATTGGTGAGAAAATACTTGTCATGATTAACAGGAATAAGAAGATTAAAAAGGCAGGTGTTAAATACTTTCCGATGTAATCCATAATTTTCGCAGGATTTAATGAGAAGTAATAGACAATTGCAAAAAATACAAAGCTAAATAAGCCTAGTAACAGCGTTGTATGTGCTGGTTGAATAAATGGTTCAAAGCCTACAACAAATGGCACTGTTGCTGTACGTGGAATGGCGAAAAAAGGACCAATTGTTAAATACAGTGCCAATGAAAAAATAACGCCAAATAATGGGTGGATACGGCTCGCTAAATCACGCAGTCCGTTACTTCCCGATAAACCAATCGCTAAAATCCCCAAAAATGGTAAACCGATGGCGGTAACTAGGAAGCCAATGAGCGCAAACCAAAAGTTTGTCCCCGCTAACTGCCCAAGCTGGATTGGAAAAATGAGATTCCCCGCTCCGAAATACAGCCCAAATAGCATCGTGCCAATGACTGCATACGTAGAAAAAGGTATTTTATTTTGCATAATTGATGCGCTCCTTCAATGTGTTGACTATAGCAAATGATTTACATGAGGATGATTCTTCACTACAATTCCACAATGGTATCAGGCATTTATTATAAAAACAATAGTTTTTTCTTAGATTATTGCTAATTGTACAAATACGAACGGATAAACGATTCAATTAGTTAAATATCGGAAAAATCAGGCAAAATAATGAAGCAACTCCTTGTTGGATGCGGTATACAACTTGCATACGCAGCATCCTAAATCGCTATCCAACTGTTCAATATATATCCATTAACACCAAAAATAGATTGGTCAAATAATATATCGATAAAACAATAGCACTTACAAAGATAGGGCTTTATTAAATTTGATGTCATACAAAACTATCTCCATTTGTCCTTGTCATTAAATATAGCCTTACAAATAAAAAAGATGGATTATGAAAAAATTCATAATCCATCTACAGATTGATTTTAGTTTGCAACAGACCACTCGATGTGATCTAAGAAATTATAGACGTCCTCATATACTTTATCACGTTCTTTGTCTAATGTAATAATGTGTCCTGAATTTTCATACCAAATGATTTCTTTATCATCTGTTTCAACTGTATTCAGAATAAAAGGCGCGCTTTCTTGATATAATTCGTCATCCAATGAACCTTGTAATACTAATGTCGGTGCTTTAATTGTTTGTAATTCTTCGCGTGTTTCAGTTGTTAAACGAGTTACCCCATCTAATGAATCTTTTGGCGTAATACGTAGTTCATGTAATTCAGAAATGATTTGATCTTTTGATTTGTTTTCAAAATGTTTATATAAACGAGCGTAATGGTATAAACGTGTAAATAGGCCTTTTGAGTTATCGCGTGTTATGGGTGCACACATAGCAACACATGCTTTTACTGGGAACGTTTCTGCTACTTTTAATGAGAATACGCCGCCAAGTGAAATCCCTACTACTGCGATTTCTTCATAGCCTTTATTTTTTAAGAAGTTGTAGCCTTCCACTACATCGTTCCACCAATCCTCTGGTTTTGTTTCAAGTAACGCTTCCGGTTCTACCCCGTGCCCACTATAAATTGGTGCATGAACGGTATAACCACGTTTGGATAAAAATTCTCCTAGCTTTTTCACATCTTTTGTGCTACCAGTGAATCCATGCAGTAATAGTACGGCTTTTTTGCCCCCCTCAATAGTTAGAGGTTCTGGCTTTGATAACTTCATTTTATAATATCCCCTTCACGGAAATTTGTATTTGTGTAATTTCTGTGTCTATCTTAACACCCTTTATTCATAATGTACAATTTATAGTTTTTATCGTTTCAATGCGTTTTGTGCATGATTGATGTTAGGTTGAACCCTTCTAAAACAACCACTTGAACCTGTTTAAAAAGTACATAAATCGATATCACTAAAATTTACTTTGTACACCTGCTAAATTTTTTTGACGTTACCTATACTTCCTTCTCTTTTACCGTTATAATGCAGTTAACTCACAGCAATACTATAGATGGAGGTGAAAAATATGGAGTGGCAACAATTAGAATATTTTGCAACAGTAGCAAAGCTTGAGCATATGACACGTGCTGCTGATGTATTAGCCATTTCTCAACCTGCACTTAGTCGTTCCATCTCTAAATTGGAAGAGGAATTAGGCGTACCTTTATTTGACCGTCAAGGACGTTCCATTATGTTAAATCGTTATGGTGAATTATTTTTATATCGTGTTCAACGCATGCGTAAAGAATATGAAAAAGCAGTACTAGAATTACAAGAGCTTAATAATCCTGAACTTGGGGATGTGTCGCTCGGCTTTTTACATACACTGGGGACAAGTATCGTGCCTGATTTAATCCGTGCTTTTCGCCAACAGCATCCACATATCCGTTTTCACTTGACGCAAAACTACTCGCACTCACAGTTAAAACAACTACTCGCCGGCGAGTTAGACCTATGCTTACTTGCAGCGATTGACACAGAACCTCCCGTTTGCTGGAAGGAGCTGTGGCGTGATGAACTGTATATCATGGTGCCGATTGACCATCACCTCGCCAATCGGAAAAGCATTAAAATGAAGGAACTTGAGCATGAAACGTTTGTGCTGTTGAAAAAAGGCTATGCACTGCGCCGGACCGCTGATCGATTATTAAATGCGGCAGGCATCAAACCAAAAATCACTTTTGAGGGCGATGAAGTATCAACGGTTGCCGGTTTTGTAGGCGCCGGACTTGGTGTTTCTTTACTGCCTGATGACGAAGACTTAAATCCTAACAAAGTGGTCAAAATTCATGTGGAGGACATGGTTTGTGAACGGATAATTGGGATGGCATGGATTGACAATCGTTACATTTCCCCTTCTGCACGACAATTCCAGAAATTTGTATTCGATTTTTATGAAAAAAAATAAGCGGTAGGCTGCTTGCTGGCACCTTACCGCTTTTTATTATTTTCCGCTATATTTGATTTGATATGAATATATATCTGTCGTGTCACCGTCAATCTCAAAAAGACCTTGTTTGGCCAGTGAGAAAATTCGATGTTCCACAAACGCATCACTAATATAATTATCTATTTTGCCCAAGGTTTCGCCAATGACACGTACCGGCGAAAGCCATTCATCTTGTTGGCTAGCCCGCACATCTTTTGCAGCTTCAATGACCATCGAATCATAGGCATCTTCCGCAATATGGACAATGCCTTCTTCCAAACTTCGCAGTGTGCTAGAATTGTCCTTCTTTAAATCTTGCCATTCCTTTGCGAGACGCTGGCATTCCTCAATAGAAAAACGCTTTGCATCTGCACGGAGTTTCATTAACATATGGGAAGGAAGCTGTCCGGTGTCACGTATTGACCTGTTCGGCTGCATGCGCTTTAAACCTTCTGTTACATCAATGCCATACAGCATACTACATTTATTAACAAACTCACTCATGACATAACGGAGCCCAATTTCTTCGTGGGTATTTTGACTATACCAAATCCATACATCGACATCACAAGGTAAACCTGCTATTTTTTTCGCCCACCCTTTTTGAATGTCCTCGTACAATTCACGTTCTGCTTCATCTTTTAAAATAAAAGTTTCTAACCATTTTTTTCGCTCTTCAAAATCCGTTAGTGGTCCAATCGAGAAAACATCATTGACACAAATCACCGACTCATCTCGTTGTAAATGGTTTTGACGGATTGCATGTTTAATTGAACCTTGTGTCGATAAGCTAAAGGTAATATGTAAGATTGCCATGAAAATTTCCTCCTTTTATTGTTTGCTGAGTGCAATTTGTATGCCGATAAAGGTGAAAAGTACACCTTGGATAACGTTTAAACGTTTTGCAATAGCGGGTTTACCGATAATAATTTTCCGTACTTTTGCGGCAAAAATACTAAATAACAAAAATAGTAGAAGCGCCTGTACTAAAAATACAATACCCAAAATCAGCATTTGTAAAGCCACATGACCTTGAGATGGATTTACAAATTGCGGCAATAGCGCTAAAAAAAATAATGATACCTTCGGGTTTAAAATATTCATCAAAATCCCTTTTCTATATAACGTCACATAGGCTTGGGCATTTTGTTGCTCTAACGTAAAGGGATCGCCTTTGGCACGGAAGGATTGCCAAGCTAAATACAATAAATACGCCGCTCCTGCAAATTTAACGATAGAGAAAATAACCGTCGATTGATAAATAATAGCGGAAATTCCAAGAACTGCTGCACTTATATGAACAAGTAAACCCGTACATAAGCCCAGCGAAGTCGCAATTCCTGCCTTTTTATCTTGCGCAATACTTTGCGCAAGGACAAATAAATTATCAGGTCCTGGCATCAATGTTAAAATGATTGCTGCTCCTAAAAACGCAAATAACGTTGAAAACTCCAAAATTTCCCCTTCTCTCAATTTCTTTTAAATAGAACCATTATCAGAATGGTTTAATTCTCATTATACTACATGAGCTTGTCTCCTTTAGATGTAAGTTTATGACTTTATAAAGAATTTTTTCGCCCTATTTAGCAAATCTTTTATGTTCCGAGAGTACAGCGACAGGAACATATCTTTTGTGCTCCGAAAGTACAGCGACAGGTGTGGCTTTGTGTTTCGTGATTGTAGCACTGACTTAATCACATCGAAATAACGAATCAAAAGCAACAGGCAGGTACACAAATATGCTCGTTAGCGCAATACTTTTCTCTTTTGATACATTATAATGAATACTAACGACATGTATAGTTCTGTATTGTTTAGAAAGAGGTGTATGACAGTGGCAGTCAGTGATATTGTAAAAGAATTTGAAAACGAGCTTGGTGAAGTCTGTTATAAAATGAAGTCACATGATATCGACGTACAGGCTGTTCAAACTTCAGGTTTAGCGCCTGTTATTACGTATTGGATGGGCAACAAAGAAATTACCGAGGATATTCGGAAATTACGTTTCAGCCCAAGACCCCCATCTACCTACATCCAAGATTATGACGAATTTCAATCCATGTTATATGCAAAAGAACAACGTGCAATCAACGAATTATATGAACGTCTAAGCATTAAACCGAAAAATATGTCGGCAGGCAAGCAAATTCTATGGAGCTTCTTCGTGATGATTTTGGCAATGCTTCCCTTGATCATCGCCATTTGGTGGTATAAATAGACTTGAACCTTGTTATTTATTCACAACTTTCTATCAACTTTCCTTTTCAACTTGACAGACACCCAGAAGTAGTGCATTCTTTATTCAATTACTATAAAAAAGCGTGCGAAGACTAGTAACTAGACACTGCTTGACAAGAGAACGATGCCCATCGGCTGCAAGGCATTGTACAAGAAAGACTAAAGAACCTCCTTCGTAAAACGTCCTAGCCAAACTAGGCGCAGTCTCCAGCGTTATGAGGAAAGTGGAATGTCTATGGGCATTCAATGTAGGTGGTACCACGGAAAGCAAACCTTTTCGTCCTAAGTTCTAGGACAGAAAGGTTTTTTTATGTTATTCAAGTAAATGGCAAACAGGAGGAATTGTGATGGAAAGAAAGAGAATCGTCGTAAAAATCGGCAGCAGCTCCTTAACAAATGCAAAAGGTGAGATTGATAAGGTGCGTTTAATGGATCATGTCCAGGCCATAGCAGAATTAAAAAAATGCGGACATGAAGTACTGCTAGTGTCCTCAGGTGCCGTGGCAGCGGGCTTTAAACAGCTTGGCTACCCTTCTCGTCCCGTGACGGTAAAGGGCAAACAAGCCGCTGCCGCTGTAGGTCAAAGCCATCTTATTCAAACATATCATGCACTATTTAGCATTTATGATATCGTCCCCGCTCAAATTTTATTGACACGAACGGATTTCTCTAAAAAGGAGCGCTATAAAAATGCTTACGCCACTTTTGAGGAACTATTAGAGCGCTCTGTGCTCCCAATCATTAATGAGAATGATACCGTGTCAGTCAGTGAATTAACGTTCGGAGATAATGATATGCTGTCAGCACTTGTTAGTGGACTGGTTCATGCGGACCAACTCATTATATTGACTGATATTAATGGTTTGTATAATGCAAATCCCAATAAAAACCCACATGCGCAGCGCATTGATCGTTTGACAGAGGTAACAGATGAAATGCTAGGCTTTGCAGATGGTGCGGGTTCAAAGGTTGGTACTGGCGGTATGGAATCTAAATTATTAGCGGCTCGTGCAGCCTTAACTGCAGGCGTCAAAGTATTTATAGGTTCAGGGCATGGAGCAAGCAAACTTGTCGAAATTTTAGATGGTCGTGGAGATGGTACGTATGTAGAGCATGAGGCACTGGCGGTTTTAACGAATAATAAACAGTGGATTGCACTTACGGAAGTTTCTGGTAAAATTTTTATAGATGGCGGTGCCGAACATGCACTGTTAGCGAATGGCAAAAGCTTGTTACCAGCAGGTGTTTTTCGTGTCGAAGGTGATTTCGAACATGGAGACGTGGTTGAGGTATACAGTGAAAATGGTTTACTTGGTCGTGGCGAGGTCTTGTATTCATCCCTTGAACTAGCACATGCGATGGGTAAACGTACAGATGAGTTAACAAAATACCCAATTGAAGTGATTCACCGAGATAAATGGCTAAAAATATAAAGCAATTAGGGAGGAATTTTGATGACAAGTGAAGTACAACAAAAAGGAAAGCTGGCAAAAGCCGCAAGCTATATATTAAATATTAAAACAACGTGTGAAAAAAATGAGGCACTAACAAAAATTGCTGAGCAATTAATTCTTGATCAAGAACATTTAATCGCTGAAAATGCAAAAGACTTAGCAATAGGCAAAGAAAACGGCATGCCCTCTTCTACACTGGACCGCATTATGCTGAACAAAGAACGTGTGGAGGCTATGGCAAGTGCAATCGACTTGCTCGTAAAATTAGATGATCCCGTTGGTAAACTTCTTGAGCGTATTGATAAAGAAAATGGGCTTGTTATTGAAAAGCGCATGGTGCCACTTGGTGTTATCGGGATGATTTATGAGGCACGTCCAAATGTTACCATTGATGCGGCAACATTATCACTGAAGACTGGTAATGCAGTGATTTTACGTGGCAGTTCCTCTGCTAAATTTTCGAATGTGGCACTTGTCGCAAGTATTCATCGGGCCCTTGAAAAAACAGCAATCCCTGTTGATGCAGTACAACTAATCGAAGATACAAACCGGGAAACCGTCAAGGAATTGTTCCATTTAAAACAATACTTAGATGTGTTAATCCCGCGCGGCGGAAAGGCACTCATTGATTTAGTCGTAAATGAGGCTTCCGTGCCGGTGCTTGAAACAGGTGCTGGTAATTGCCATATTTACGTCGATCATACTGCAGATTACATAAAGACAGAAAAAATTTGTATTAACGCGAAAACGCAACGCCCTTCTGTTTGCAATGCCGCAGAAAGTCTGCTGATTCATCACGATTGGTTTAGCGAGCACGGTGTGCAGTTACTAAATGCTATACATCATGCAGGAGTAACCATCATTGGCGATGCAACCGTTTGTCAAGCCGTTGATTACGCACAGCAAGCGACCGAAGACGATTATGCAACTGAATATTTAGATTTAAAAATAAGCGTTAAACTCGTTGAAAACGTTTATGAGGCAATCGAGCATATTAATAAATACGGAACCAATCACTCGGAAGCCATCATCACAGAAGATCAATTAGTAGCCGATACGTTTTTAAATAGTGTGGATGCTGCAGCTGTGTACCATAATGCCTCTACTCGCTTCACAGACGGTTTTGAATTTGGCTATGGCGCTGAAATCGGCATTAGTACTCAAAAATTACATGCACGTGGACCAATGGGATTGCCTGCCTTAACCTCTACCAAATATTTCGTTCACGGCAACGGACAAATTCGAGAATAGTAGAACTTTATTTTGTGTGAAGCCGGCAGATGGCATACGCTGCCGGCTGTCTCTCTTTTTTGGCCAGTGCCAAACAGGTGGCTCTGCCTGAGCGATCATTTGCCCAAACCAAATGTGGTACAAATAGCTAATCAATAGTAAGAATTTTTACTTTTTTATAGAAAGAAGGTTGACAATGAACGTTTCAGCAATCATCAAATTGACAGTATCGATGGCCATTTTCGGCTCCATTGGTTTTTTCACAATCCATACGGGGGTTCCTGCATTGGAGCTCGTCTTTATCCGTTGTATTTGCGCGACCCTCTTTATCGGAGGGGTGTGGCTCGCAACCGGTGGCCATAGGACTGAGAAATGGGCGAAAAAAGAGGTATTGCGTACGTTTATTTGTGGCGTCTTTATCGTCTTGAACTGGGTATTTTTATTTAAGGCATTTGAAGAGATGTCCATTTCGATTGCCATTTCCATCTATAATATAGCGCCGATTTTTGTATTAATCTTCGGGGCCTTGTTCTTAAAAGAAAAGATGACTGTACGGGCACTTCTCGCAACATTAACATGTTTTATTGGCAGTATTTTCATCATTGGTTTAAATAATTTTATCTCGCTGTCTGAGTTTATGCAGTCTGGTTTTGTTTGGGCACTACTAGCTGCATTGTTTTATGCGTTTACTATGCTGACAAGCAGAACGATTACAAATCTTAGTTCTTATGCATTAACATATGTACAAACCGCGGTTGGTATCGTTATGCTTTTACCATTTGTGGATTTCTCGTTATTTGAAGGTTTAACAACTACAAACTGGCTCTATATTTTAGGGACAGGCTTTATTCACACAGGTTTTGTCTATTATTTATTTTTTGATAGTATTCGAAGCCTCTCCACAATTTTGGTTTCGGTCTTAGTTTTTGTAGATCCAGTAGTCGCTATTTTACTAGATATGCTATTTCTTGATTTCATGCCGAGCCTGCTACAAACGGTTGGTATTTTACTAGTTTTTGGTGGTATTATTTACACCGTCTATATACCAAAGCCGAGAGTGACAAGTCGTGAGTGAGGAGGTATTCCATGAATCAGCTCTATACCATAGGTGAATTATTAATAGATTTTACACCGACTGCACAGAATGGTGCCCTTGCTTCAGTTGAGCGTTTTACGAAACATGCAGGGGGCGCCCCTGCCAATGTGGCAGCTTTTGTGCCAAACTAGGCCAACAAGCTGCCCTGCTCTCTCAAGTTGGGCAGGATGCATTTGGTGATTTTTTAATCGAAACTATGAAGCATGCAGGTGTCGATACGACGTATATTAGGCAAACGACTGAAGGTGACACAAGCCTTGCCTTTGTTTCTTTGACAGACAATGGGGACCGTGACTTTTTATTTTATCGCCGAAATGCTGCGGATTTGCTGTATCAGCCACAGCAATTGCCTACTAATTTGTTGCGCGCGCATGATATCCTGCACTTTTGCTCCGTCAATTTAGTGGAAAGTCCCATGAAGCAGACTCATCAGGCACTGATTGCACAAGCACATCTGACGGATTGTCTGGTGTCTTTTGATCCAAACATTCGCCTACCCCTTTGGAACGATGCCAAATCCTGTCGAAAAACGATTATAGAGTTTTTACCGTCAGCCCATATCGTTAAAGTTTCTGCTGAAGAGCTATTGTTCTTAACACAACTAGAAAATGAACAACAGGCGGTTCAGGCATTATTTCAAGGTAGGATACAAGTAATATTTGTTACACATGGTGCGGAGGGCGCTACCCTTTATACGAAACAGCAACATATCAAAGTACCGGCTGACTATGTGCAAGCCACTGATACAACTGGTGCGGGAGATGCCTTTATCGGCGCAGTTTTAGCAACCCTGCTTGAGCACAACGTAACTGTAGCGACACTCGAAGCCTTTTGCACACAATTTGCCAGCCCGCTTCTCACATTCGCCAATCGCTATGCCGGAATCTCAACTACCACACACGGTGCCATTGCGTCCTACCCTGCCAGCCATGAACTGCCATTTACATTTTAATAAAAGGCAAAAGAGGGTGGGACAAAACTTTTAAGAAAGAGGAGCAAAGGTATTATCAAATTTTCGCTATCTAAAATGAAGAAAAATTTAGACGTTCTTCCTTTTGGCATCAATAAAATTTAGAAGAGAGCACTAAGGAGCTTACGGCATTGTTCAAGACCCTTATGGTGTTCAAATTCAACTGAGGTATGATAGCCGTTTAAAATAAACGTAGGATGTCGATGATTAACGGTCAAGCCAACAATACACCTCGTACCAACATTTTAATTCGATAAATTGGAACTTCTTGCATGGTTATCCGTATTAATATAGATGACTATCATTAGAGGAGGACTTCAAATGCAATCCATTACAAAAAAACGTACGAAAGCATTTTTGATAGACCTGGCCATTTCCAGTGTTGTTACAGTCGGTGTTGAATATGTTCTGCGCAAAAAGGTGAAAACCGAAGTCGTTCATGCTTTGGTCACCCCAACAGTCGTGATGTGGGCACTTGAATACGCTCAACTGCGTCAAAATGGACAAACGATAGGTTACAAAAAAATGGGACTAGCACTAGAAAGTGAAGATGGCACAAAATTAACGTCCGCTCAACTTATCAAGCGGATAGCTTATCGAGATACTGTGAGCACTTTCGATTATGTGAAAAACCCTAAATCATTTGAAAAACAACAAGGTGAAATCCTTCCACACGACCATTTTTCACATACAAACGTAAAAGAAATATAATGTCACAAGGGGTTGGCTTATGAAGTCAGCCCCTATTTCTTGAGGGTATAAAGTTTGCGAAAGTTTTCTTCATCCCTCACTGATTGTTAGTTGTTTTACGGGATATCCAGCACGTACTTTATGCTAAAAAATAGCCGATTACAAGATGAATTGCTAGAAAAAGTGATAATCCTGCTGTAAGAAGTATTGTCGTTATACTCCGTAACATCCCTTTCCAATCTTTCACTCCGGATAAACCAATTAAACCAACGAAGAATGTTATTACAGTTATACATAAAACAATAGGCTGCCACCCTAAAATTGCATAATCAGCCTTCCGAAAAACAACATACAAGAGAAGACAAATGATCGACGAGTAACATGACCATCTATTCATTTCGGCACATCTTCTGTCTTTTAGCACTTCTTGCTGATTATCCACTGCACATCCCCCTTCTCCAAGTCCGGTCCTTCTATCAACAGGTTTACATTAAATAATCCTTTTCCATCCCATTTAATAAAATCGACCCAATCAATAATGGTCTTACTCCCACCAAATATCGAGGATTGACAACCGGCTGACAAAACAACTAGAAAACTAAGCATTATCCATTTCTTCATCACCCTCACCCCTTTTAACTGAGTAGACTATTCAGTCTGTAAAAAGTTACAGTATTTGTGAAATGTGAATTTCTTTGCTGTATTTTTCGAACCGCAAATTATAAAAAGCCTGTGCGGATACACAGACTGTTTTTATAAAGAAGGAGGATAATGTGGTTGCTGCGCATGTACGAGCTTGTTCTCAATCAGCGCCATAAAGTAATTTAAAATGGGTCCACCTAAAATGACTGTCAGCACCGTACCGACACCTATTGGACCGCTAAAAATAAAGGCTAACGCTAAGAATACGAGATAGATAAGTGTTTTAGAAAACATGATACTTTTCCCTGTGACATCTCGAATAATCAGCATCGAAAAATCGATGGGATTAGGCGCAAATTTGGCTTGCAAATAAACGGCCGAACCAAGACCGATAATCAGTAATCCCATCGCCAAACAAATCACTTTGCTTACGAAATGTGTCGGATGCACAATATCGCCAAGTAAAAATAGCCAGACATCAATACAAACCCCTGTCACGAAAGCGGTTAATAATCCTAAAAATGCGGGCCGTTTGCGGGCCATAAAGGCATTACAAAAAATAATGATAAATGACGTAATAATTTCCCAGCTACCTACTGTTAAACCGATGTTTTTCGCCAAGCCCACTAATAAAGCATCAAACGGCGATGTACCGAGCTGTGATTGTATTGTGAAACAAACCCCGAGCGTTAGAATGGCAATGCCGCTCCCATATAACGTATACTTCCATTTCTTTGACAACAACATACTATGCCATGTTGAATTGCTTTTTCATTAAAATATGTGGAATGCCACCATCCATAAATTCCTCACCTGTGCGCTTATAGCCCAATTTTTCATAGAAGCCCTCCGCATAAACTTGCGCATTTAGTTTGGATTTTTCTAAGCCTTTTGCAAGTGTCATTTCCTCTAATTTTTGAATGATGACTTTACCGAGCCCGTATTTGCGGAATTCTTGCACAATACATATGCGCTCAAGCTTGCCGTAGCCTTCCACAACCCGTAAACGACCTGTGCCAACAGGCTGGTCATTAACGTATACAAGAATATGCTCACAGGCAGCACCGAGTGTGTCAAATTCATCATATTCTTCAGGTTCTGGGATTTGTTGTTCCTCTATAAATACTTTTCTACGAATGGCAAATGCCGTTTGTAAATCCAATTCTGTGGTAATTATTTTTGCATTCATAATGCTATTCCTCCTAGCTTTCTTTGCTACAAATAACCCTTAAATTTTGTCAAAATCAATTGGCTACTTGGCTGATTAAATGGCGAACACGTCGATAAAACTCATCACTTCGCTAATAAACCTACAATAGCGCCGATAGAACACGTCTCTTTGCTGATAAAATTAATTACATCGCCGATAGCCTCGTTACTACATTCATAGAATCGACTCCATCGTAGAAATAGAAGGCCCACCCTTTTGCTAGGCAGTGAAATATTTCTTCATCGATGATACTATATAGTATAGAACGTTTTTTGTTGCAAATACAACAAAAAATTCAGGAGGCTAATGATGAAAGAGATTTTACGGGATATTGGGGCGATTGCACGGGCACTTGATTCCATCAGTAATATTGAGTTTAAAGAACTGGATTTAACAAAAGGACAGTATTTATATGTCATTCGTATTTGTGAAAACCCTGGCATCATTCAAGAAAAGGTGGCAGAACTCTTAAAAGTGGATCGTACCACTGCTTCGCGTGCTATTCAAAAGCTTGTCATCAAGGGTTTTGTTGACAAGCGCTTTGATGCACATAATAAGAAAAACAAGCATCTCTTTCCAACTGAGAAAAGTTTAGCGTTATATCCATTGTTAAAACGTGAGGGCGATTATTCGAATGAACGGGCATTGGATGGTTTTTCGGATGAGGAAATAGATTGTATTCATCATTTATTAGAACGCGTCCGCCACAACATTGAAATTGATTGGGATTATGTAAAAAAAGGGCAGCAACGCCACTATTAAAAAGGCGACTCCTTGTGTAGTTAACACTGGGAATCGCCTATTGCTTATGCATTTGCGGCAAATACCTTTTCCAGTACTGCGCTAATAAATTCCAAGTCCTCATCTGTACAGCACAGTGGTGGACTTAATGTCAGTATATTGTTGTAACCCTCTACCGTGTCGCCGTTTTTGCCAATAATCAATCCGTTGGCTTTACAATCTGCGATAATTTTTGCTACCCGTTCAGGTTTTGCTGGCTCTAAAGTTAGTTTATCTTCTACGAGCTCAATGCCCACGAGGAAACCTAAGCCACGAATATCCCCTACAAATGGCAACTCCAATAAGTCTTGTAAGTCATGTAAAAGCTGTTCGCCTAAATCCTTAGAACGTTGCACTAGCTTTTCTTCTTCTAGAATTTTAATATTTTCGAGGGCGACAGCACATGCTGCCGGGTTTCCACCGAATGTATTGACATGTCGGAAATGACTATAGCCATCTGTATCCTTAAATTTTTCATAAATATCTTTTCGTACAGCGGTAATGGATAATGGTAAATAAGCACTTGTTAACCCTTTAGCCATCGTGATGATATCAGGTTTAATAGCAAAATGCTGATGGCCAAATAGTCTCCCTGTTCGACCAAAGCCACAGATTACCTCATCAATAATGAGCAGCACGCCATACTTCTGACAAATGCGTTCTACCTCCTTGACATAAGTAGCATGGGGAATCAGTACGCCACCACCTGTAATAATCGGCTCCATGATGACAGCCGCAATCGTTTCTTTTTGCTCCCAAATAATTTTTTCTTCGATTTCTCGGGCACGTTCTAGATTATAGAGCTCAATGGATTGCCCCTTCGGTCGTCGATAATTATCTGGAGGTGCCACATGCAAAAAGCCTGGTGCTAAGGGCTCATACTTGTACTTTCGCAGTGCCTGCCCTGTCGCGGCCAATGCACCAAGTGAACTCCCATGATATGCACGATAGCGTGAAATAATTTTAAAGCGTGCGCCTTCACCGTTTTGAGCATGGTATTGACGTGCCATTTTGAAGGCAACCTCATTGGCGTCAGAACCACTATTGGAGTAAAAAATCATATAGTCCTCTTCTAACAAACGATTCAATTTTTCCGCTAACGCAATCGCAGGCTGATGGCTTTGTGTCATCGGTACATAGCTCAGTTTTTTCATTTGCTCATATGCTACTTGTGCAAGTCGCTCTCGCCCGTAGCCAACATTGACAGCCCATAAGCCGGACATACCATCTAAAAAACGATTGCCCCCACTATCCGTTATCCATGCACCATCACCGTGTTCTACTATCATTGGTGGTGCTTTTTCGTTATACATCGAAATGTGATGCCAAACGTTTTCACGGTCTTTTTGCTGTAAGGTATTGGTGAAATTTTCGTTTCGCTCCATCTAAATGACCTCCGTTCGTTGATAACTATGCCTTGCCCTATGTTAATAGTTTTAATGTATTGTAATTTTCTGATTTCTCTCACATAATAAAGTATTATTGTATATTCGAAGGGCAGGTGCTGATTTATGACGAAATATCCTTTACTCGTGCGAGATGTATTAAAGCGCAAGCATTTTGAATCGGCCAAACTCATCGCAGGACACCAAGGTGTGAATCGCCAAGTGCTATGGACACATATTTTAGAAATTAAAGATTTCGATTCGTTAATAAATGGTGGCGAACTGATTTTAACGACTGGTGTCGGTTTACAATTAGAGCGCGCAACGCAAATCGCCTATTTACAAAATTTGATTCGCAATAATGCGGCCGCCCTGTGTATTGAAATTGGTGACTATTTTGACCATGTGCCAGCGGAACTTGTTGCCATGGCAGATGAACATCATTTTCCTATCATTATTTTTGACAAGATTGTACGCTTTATTGATATTACGCAGGATTTACATACGTACATCATTAATCAACATCAGCAAGCATTAACACAGCTAGATACCATATCTAAAACATTTATGGAACTGTCGTTAATGCCTAATGGTATTTTGAAAATTTTACAGGTGCTCCATCAAGATATGGATGCTCATTTTTTATTTATCTCCGAAGACACGAAAAGCTTCTATTATCCCGTGGAAGCAAAAAAATATTTGCGGCTGATTGAAGAGCATTGCCAACAGCATGATGTTCAGGAGCCAATCCATTTATTATCCATTCACAGTGACCATTTCGTTATGATTCCTGTCAATGGACTTGGACAAGTTTGGGGCTATTTATGCATGCATACAAAGCTACCAAAGCCAAGTAATTATACGCTTTTAAACCTTGAGCGAGCGACAATGTCCATTGCTCATATATTAATGCGCAATCGAATGCTCCAGGAACGTCAACAAAGTCGTGAGGATGAATTTATCTTAGCCCTCATTCAAGGACAACCTGTTGATATTCAGCATTATCAAAGTTACCTACCAATTGAAAGTCGCAACTTATTTCATCGTGTAGTCGTGCTAAATATTCATTATCAAGCCCAAATTGTTTCGGAGGAAGACTGGCAGGAAGTTCAACTACATAATGCCATGTATGTCCGCTCCATTTTAAAAAAACTAGGTTTTTTCCCGACCGTTTCGGTGCGTCAGCATGAAATCATCATCCTTGCTTTTTATATTGCGGCTGATTACGTGAAGGAAAATCAAGATAGCTTTGATCAAGCGATACACCAAATTGTTTCCCGAAAGGCACCACAGCCCTTCGACCAACTAGCCATCACTTTTGGTATTAGCAATGTCTATCAGTCGATTGAGTCAGTGCCTCAAGGCTATAAAGAAGCAAAATCTGTTATTCAAATGCAGCATAATCAGCTTGCTTCCTCTATTTACTTTAAGGATTTAGGCGTGTATCGACTATTTTTACAGCAAGATAACGCCACCCTGTTACAATATGTGAAAGATTATTTACAGGAAATATTGCTCATTGATCAAAAAAATGGCCTTGACCTTTATCAAACGCTTGGTGTCTATTTAGCCTGTAATGGTGCTAAAAATGATACAGCGGAACAATTATTTATCGTTCGCCAAACCTTATATAAACGCATTGAGCGGCTCGAAAGTATTTTAGGTGCTGATTTCTTACAAGCCCCGTATCGTCTCAATTTAGAAATGGCCATGAAAGCATACGAGTTATTAAAGAAAACAGCCCCCGATTTGCTACGATTTTGAACGAGGGTCCATATAATCGCGTAAGGCATTACTTAACATATACAATCCTAGTACTAATATAGTGATAGCCCCCCCTGGCGCAAACGTGTACCACGGTGCATTCACTAAATACGCTTGTGAATCTTTTAGCATACGTCCCCAGCTAGGGTTTGGTGGTTGAACACCAAGCCCTAAATAACTAAGGGCCGCCTCCGCTAGCATGGCCGTCGCAAAGGTAACGGTAGCAGCGACAATAATTTGCGATGAAATATTCGGTAAAATATGGCGGAACATAATTTTATACGGCTTCACGCCAATCAACTTGGCGGCTAGCACATATTCAGCATCGCGATGCTGGACAAAGCCACTACGTGAAATCCTAGCAATAGCCGGTATCGCAATAATCCCTAATGCAATAGCTGTATTGACAATACCTGGACCAAAAATTGCTACAAGCATTAGCGCTAAAATAATGCCAGGGAAGGCCATTAATGCATCTATAAGACGCATAAAGATTTCATCAATCCAGCCTCCTACATAGCCTGCTATGCCACCAATTAAAATACCGAATGACGTACCAATTAGCACCGTTAGTATCCCAACCGCAAAGGCCGTTTGTGTACCTTGCATAATACGACTAAAAATATCTCGACCAAATTCATCCGTCCCAAAGAAATACGACCTACTTGGGCCAAGCAGTTTATCAGGGATATTCATTGCATTCACATCATGTGGTGTATAAAAGAAACTAATCAACATCACCAAGAAGAATCCAACGATAACAAGCAGACCAATGATTAAGTTTATGTGTTTCGTGTATCTCTGACTATTTTTCATCGTATCCACCTCTCATCGCAATCGAATTCTTGGATCTAATACGGAATATAAAATATCAACAATAAAATTAATAACGACGACGGCAACCGTAATATACATGACAATTCCCTGCACTAATGGGAAGTCACGATTACTGATAGCTGTGATCAGCAACTGACCAATGCCAGGCAATGAAAATACTTGTTCTACGATGATTGTCCCTGCAACAACCTCTGCCATAATCAGTCCAAATACCGTCAAAATGGGAATCATGGAATTTTTCAAGACGTGCTTATACATGACATTGCGCTCTGACATCCCTTTACTGCGTATCGTACGCACGTAATCGAGCTGAATTTGCTCTAAAATTGCTGTTCGTACATAGCGGAAATTGACTGCTATTTGTGGGATGGCAATCGTTAGCGCTGGCAAAATGAGCGTACTAAGCGCTCCAGATACACTTTGCGACCATGGAATATAGCCACTGATTTTAAAAAAGCTAAATTGCATCCCCACATATAAAATCAGCATCATTCCTAACCAAAACGAAGGAACAGCCATGCCAATTTGTGTCACAGTCGATAACGACACATCACTTAGCTTATTTTGTCTGCGTGCCGCAAACATTCCTAATGGCAACGACACCGTTAATACTATAATGAGGGTGAGCCCCGCCAGCGACATCGTTACAGGAAGTCGATCAAACAATAAATCTTTTACAGGCATCGAGAAACGAATTGAATTACCTAATTCCCCTGTCAATAATCTCTTCATCCAATCACTATATTGTTCATAAAGGGGGCGGTCCAAGCCAAGTTCAGACCGCAAATTTTCAATTTGTGTGGGATCCGCCTCTGTCCCTAACATCGTTCGAACGGGATCACCAGGTAAAATTTGAAAAACACCAAATGTAATCATCGACACTAGAAGGATGGTTGTTATTAACAGCATGAATCGACGTATTATATACATCATGTGCGCTCATCCCTTTCTAGTTAGAAAACTTGACCTCAGACATATCATGGAACCAGAATGGATAGCTTTTCAGACCTGTTACTTGCTTGTCAGAACCCCACACGATTTGATAATCTGCAATATACACTGCCGCCGATTGCTCAGCTAGGATTTCTTGTGCACGTTGGTAATAGGCAATCTGTTTCGCCTGATCCGTTTCTTTCAGGACATCTGTCATAATTTGATCATACTCATCATTTTTAAACAGGAAGAAGTTTTCGCCATCATTCGTTGAAATGTAATCATTTAAAATTTCATAGGCTGACGCACGACCCGTTAAATCAATAGTCGTCATTTGATAATCGCGACCAAAATACACGCGATCTAGCCAAATACCCCACTCCACGACTTCAATTTCCACATCCACACCGATTTCCTTTAAATTAGCCACGACGATTTGTGCAATATTTGAATACATATCATTGTGCGAAGACACGGTAATTTTTGTTTTGAAGCCGTCAGGGTAGCCAGCCTCTGCTAGTAATGCTTTCGCTTTTTCTACATTCTGTGCATACATTTTTTCTAAGCCCGTTTTTTGGTAGTCACCCATCGCTGGGCTCATATTAGAGCCTAGCGGTACTGCGTATCCTGCAAACACGGAGTCAATAATATCTGATTTACTAATAGCATAGTTCATGGCTTGACGTACTTTCACATTATCAAAAGGTGCTTTTGTTTCGTTAAATGTCACGATTAACGATGAGTTGTTATTTTGATGTGATAAAGTATGGCTACCTTCCACTTCACTTACGCGTTGCCAAGGGACACTTGTTAAGTCAACTTCATTGGCCATAAGGCTCATGATTGCTGCTTGATCGTCTGATTGGAATGCAAACGTTACTTTATCTAAATAAGGGAGACCTTCTTTCCAGTAGTTTTCATTCTTCGTTAACGCCAAATTAGTCCCTGGAGAATACTTCACGTAAGCGAATGGCCCTGTACCAATGGGATTTTCATTATGCTCGCCATCATTACTTTTTGGAACGATAGCCGATTGCCGTGCAGTTAATGAATATAAGAAGTTTGAATTTGGTTCTTTTAATGTGATGACAAAAGTGCTAGCATCAGGTGCTTCAGTAGACGCCACATTGTCGAAGTTATTCGACATTTTCTCGCCACCATTCTTGCCCATTAAACGATCAAACGAATATTGAATATCTTCCACCGTTACATCCTCACCATTGTGGAATTTGACACCTGAACGAATTTTAAATGTATAGGTTAATCCATCTTCGGAAATTTCATAGCTTTCAGCTAAGCCTTCTTTTAACGAACCATCCGTTTCTGGCGCCATCAACCCTTCGAAAATATTAAGAATCATTTGGTAAGAAATTGATGCTGTTGCTTTATGTGGATCTAGAAAGTCTGGGTCATCATTCACACGGACCACGATTGCTTGCGGTACATCTGTTGTCGATCCATCTGTAGTCCCTTGGCTTGAATCCTTCCCGCCATCACTCGAACAGGCACTAATGACTAGAACTACAATCAATGTCAACATTAATAAAATCCAATTCTTTCGCTGCTTCATCACGTTTCTCCCCCTTTGCCTTATGTGCTTTGTATACTTACATAGCTTTCAACATTCCCCAATTTGTCAGCGGATTTAACCCCAGTTACAATTGCCTCTTCCATAACCTTTGTTGCTAAATGCCCAATATAGTCAACCGGATACGTTTTATCGCCTGTGCCTAGCACGAAAATCGTATCGCCATCCAGCATTGTGTGGACAGGATAAATCGTACGTGCCAGTGCATTTTGTGTAAGCTGTGCGATTTTTTTGGCCTCCGCTTTTGTTAATTTTGCATTTACGGCAATTACACCAATTGTCGTATTCGTGCCAGCTAAAGCTTGGGATTGGCCGTGCTTTTCTAAATAAGCGCAACTATCAATCCATTGTGCAGTTTCAGCATTGCGTGCCCCGACAAGTATCTCTCTCGTATCTGGGTCCTTTATGTCCCCGACGGCATTGACCGCGACAATAGCCCCGACAACAAGACCATCTTGTCCAGTCATTGAGGTACTGCCTAACCCGCCTTTCATGCAAAATTGTGGGCCTGCTAGTTTACCAACCGTTGCACCATAGCCAGCGCCCGTATTGCCATTCGCAAAATCACCTACGACCGCATTTTTTGCCGCCTCATAGCCCATTTCGGCTGTCGGTCTTGTACGTGGATCACCGATAAATAAATCGAACAGCACCGCACTTGGTACTAATGGAATTTTCACAATTCCCGCGTCAACGCCAACACCCTGCTCTTCCAAAAAGTGCATCACTCCTGTTGCCGCATCTAAGCCAAATGCACTGCCGCCCGATAAGCAAATACCATGTACACGCTCAATTTCATTAATCGGGTCGAGCGCATCTGTTTCGCGTGTGCCCGGTGCAGAGCCTCGCACATCGACACCACAGACAGCACCATTTTCCACAAGAATGGCAGTGCAGCCTGTGATACCTTCCTTATTTTCTGCATGTCCTACTTTCACACCAGGCACATCGGTAATATTGCCAAACATCGTCAACACCTCGTTTTCCATCAATTTATGCCTCGGTTTCATCGCTCTCATTAGAAAAAAAATGCGTAATTCCCATTTGAAAATATCGAAAATTCAGTTTATTTGTCATATAAAAAGCAAGCTACACGCTGTTGTTCATTTATTTTTTGCAGTGTAGGCCGCTCCTGATGACATTTTTCCATCACACATGGACACCGTGTATGGAATACACAACCAATTGGTGGATTCATAGGACTTGGCAGCTCGCCCTGCAATGGCATGACCTGTTTTGGCTCATCAAATTTAACAACTGGAATCGCAGATAATAATGCCTTTGTATACGGATGGAGAGGCTGTGCATATAATTCCTTTTTCGTGCCAATTTCCACCACTCGCCCTAAATACAAGACGGCTACACGATCACTAATATGCTTGACCACACTTAAATCATGCGAAATAAATAAATACGTTAACTGAAATTCCTCTTGCAAATCCATCATTAGGTTCAAGACCTGTGATTGCACGGATACATCGAGTGCTGAGACAGGTTCGTCTGCTATAATAAACGCTGGATTAATGGCCAGTGCACGTGCAATACCAATACGTTGCCGTTGTCCACCAGAGAATTCGTGCGGGAATTTTTGCATCGCGTCTTCTGGTAAACCAACCTTTTGCAAAAGCTCCTTCACCCGTTCTTTCCGTTGCTCTTTTGTGAACGTCAATTGTAACGCCATCGGTTCTTCAATAATGGCGCCAATACGCATTCGTGGATTCAGGGAGGCGAATGGGTCCTGAAAAATCATTTGCATTTGATTGCGATATTTTTGCAATTTACTCCCCTTCAAATGTTGAATTGGATGCCCTTTATACAAAATTTCACCTGCTGTCGGTTCCACAAGCTGCAAAATTGTACGCCCAAATGTTGATTTCCCTGAGCCGGATTCCCCGACAATACCGAGCGTCTCACCACGGAAAATTTCAATGGAAATATCGTCAACGGCTTTCACGACCCTTTTTTCTTCCTTCATCGACTTTCGCTTCACAGGAAAGTAGGCTTTTAAATGATTGATTTCAAGTAAGACTTCTTTCTCCGCCATGTACAAGCTCCCCTTCCTCTGTGAATAAATGACAACGTACCTTATGCTCATCTTGAATATGAAAAACCGCTGGCTGCACATGCTGACATTGCTCCATCACAAACGGACAGCGCGGTGCAAAACGACAGCCATCTGGCAATGCATAAGCTGGTGGCACAGTGCCTGGAATAGTAGGTAATCTTGTGGCCTCTGTGTCAAGGCTTGGCATTGTTTTTAATAAGGCGCTTGTATAAGGATGCTTCGGATTTAGAAATAACTCACGAACCGGCGCTTCTTCAACGATTTGCCCTGCATACATCACCATCACTCGATCGGCGGTTTCGGCCACAACACTCATATCATGTGTGATAAACAATATGGCGGAATGATGTTCTTCCTTCATTTTCATCATCAGCTTCAGAATTTGTGCTTGCACGGTTACATCCAGTGCCGTCGTCGGCTCATCGGCTATCAATAGCTGAGGATTATTGGACATCGCCATCGCAATCATGACACGTTGCCGCATGCCACCTGAAAGCTGATGCGGATACTCTGCCATAATCTTTTCTGCATTGGCAATGCCTACTTCTTGTAAGAGCTTTAGTGATTGTATCCATGCTTCTTTTTTGGATACCTTTTGATGCCGACGAATGGCTTCGATCATTTGATTGCCAATCGTAAAAACGGGATCCAACGATGTCATCGGTTCTTGAAAGATCATGCCGATTTCATTGCCTCTTATATGACTCATCTCTTTACTTTTATAGTCTAATAGATTTTTACCATTCAGTTTAATGGTGCCGGCTGTGATTTCTCCAGGAGGTATCGGCAATAAGCGCATAATCGACAAGGATGTAATACTCTTTCCACTGCCAGACTCACCTACAAGTGCCACGGTTTCGCCTTTACGGATAGAAAAACTAACATCATCGACTACTTTTGCCTGCTTACCATTTTTTAAATGAAATTGTATTTTTAAATGCTTTACTTCTAACAGCACTTGCTGCTCTTCTGCTCGTTCCACACGCTTCCCTCCTTCTCACGTAAGATTGGGTGGTGCATAGCGTATCGCAATATTTTTCATTTGCGTGTAATTTCTTAATGCGACAAAGCCTTTTTCACGACCTATGCCACTCTTTTTATAGCCACCAAATGGCATTTGAATCCCACCGGCCGCCCCATAATTATTGACGAACACTTGTCCAGCCTTGACGCGACTTGCCACATAATGTGCCGTATCCAAATCCTTTGACCACACACCTGCCACTAAGCCATAGTCGGTACTGTTTGCTAAAGTAATCGCTTCTTCGACTGTTGTAAAAGTCAAAACGGTTAATACCGGTCCGAAAATTTCCTCCTGTGCAAGCGCATGGTTGGCATCCACACCATCTAGGATTGTCGGCTCTATATAATAGCCGTTCTCATAACCCGCAATGGTCAATGTTTTGCCGCCTGTGATGACATAGCCATCGTCTTTCGCCTGTTGTAATAGGGCTGAAATCTTGCTATATTGACGCTCATTTAAAAGTGGCCCCATATCAACATCCGCTTCACCCGGTCCGACTGTTAATGCTTGAAATTTCTCCACTAACTGAGCGATAAACGACTCTTTTGCGCGCTCTTCAATGAGTAAGCGCGCGCCCGCTGAGCAAGTTTGCCCTGCATTTTGAATGATGGCGCGTAGTACCCCCTCCACAGCCTGTTCCATCGACGCATCTGCAAAGACAATGTTTGGCGATTTGCCGCCCAACTCTAATGTCACAGGTACAACATTTTCGGCTGCCGCTTTCATGACAGCAATACCTGTAGGAACTGACCCTGTAAAGGTAATATGATTAATATCAGGATGAGCTGTTAAATATGGACCTACATCACGCCCTAATCCCGTAATATGTTGAAAAATACCTTTTGGCAATTTATCTGCAAACCATTCGGTCATAGCATGTGTCGTCAATGGCGTATCTTCTGCACTCTTGACAATCACCGCATTGCCCGTTGCAATCGCAGCAGCCACACTTCTTGCTGTAATTTGAATCGGATAGTTCCACGGCACGATATGTACAGTAATTCCTACCGGTTCTAGCACGACCGCATTTAAAAGTCCATCTTCAATCGGAATCGTATCACCCATAATCTTATCGGCAGCACCACCATAAAACTCAAAATAACGCGCTGCCGCTTCTATATCTGCACGAGCTTGTGTCAATGGTTTCCCCACATCGCGACATTCCAGCAAACTCCATTCCTCGGCATGCAAGCGAATATAGCGCGCGCACGCTACGAGAAGTTGACCACGTTCAAACGCCTTGACCTGACGCCACTCTTCACTTTCAAACGCCGAACGCGCAGCTCGTACCGCCTCATTTACCTGTGCTTCACTGGCGTTAATGATTTGTGCAAGTACCTCACCTGTAGACGGATTCGTGACATGTAATATCTCTTCACCGTCTGCGTGAACCCACTCACCATTGATAAACATTGGAATCTTTTGCATGTTACCCCTCCTATAAGCCTCGGCCTCCGTCGACATGTAAAGTCGTCCCGGTCACCATGCTGGCCGCATCTGATAATAAGTAACTAACTGCACCGGCAATATCATTTGGATCGATTAAGCGCCCAAGAGGTACCGATTGGACAAAGACATCCTGCTTCGTTTGTTCCACATCTGCGCCATGTGCTGTAAACTGTGATAGCATCTGTGTATCAGCTGGCCCTGGATGAATCGTATTAACACGAATTTGGTAGGCGGCAAGCTCGATAGCTATCCCTCTTGTAAAGCTTTCAGCCGCTCCTTTCGAAGCAATATATGCTTGTAAACCTGGCCGTGGGCGCACCGCGGAAATCGACGCAATCGTTACAATTGAGCCTTTTTTTCGCTCCTTCATATAGGGCACAATCGCTTTCGTCGTAATAAATAAACTTTTGACATTGACGTCCATTAAACGATTCCACTCATCCATTGAAACTTCCTCAATCGGTGTTGCGGCCTGTGCAATGCCCAGCGCATTGACGAGTCCGTCTATCCGTCCATAGGTGTCATACACTTCCTTAAAAACCGCCTGAATGCGGTCCTCCTGCAAGACGTTTGCTTCATATGTTTGCAAATTTTCATGCGCGAGCTCGGCAAGTGAGGCCACCGATAAATCTAGCCCCACAACAATATTGCCCTGTGCGAGTTGGTGTTGCAGAATAGCCTTCCCCATGCCACCCCCAGCACCTGTCACAATCATAATTTGTTGCACTACTGCCATATTACACACCCCTTGCTACTAATTTCATGTTGGCAATTTCCTGACAAATCGCATCACCCATTTGAACGGTTGACGCCTGTCCGCCTATATCCGCTGTTTTCACAATGCCTTCTGTTAATACCGTTTCAATCGCCGTCACAATAAGCTCCTCCGCGTCTGGTCTACCAATATGACCTAGCAATAAAGCCAGAGACCAAATTTGCGCAATTGGATTGGCGATTCCTTTTCCGGCAATATCAGGTGCGGAGCCATGTACAGGCTCAAACATTGATGGGAATTCTTTTTCTGGATTTAAGTTGGCAGATGGTGACAGCCCAAGTCCACCGACTATTGCAGACCCTAAATCCGATAAAATATCGCCAAATAAATTCGACGCAACGACCACTTCAAAATCTTGTGGCCGTTCAACGAAGTACGCCACTAGCGCATCAATATAAATAGACTCCAAAGTTAATGCTGGTGAAGTTTGCGCAAGGATGTTTTGCGTATGCTCATCCCAAAACTTCATCGAATGGATAATGGCATTTGATTTTGTGGCACTCGTAATTTTTGACTTGCCGTATTTATGGGCATAATCGCAGGCTGCTTGTACAATTTTTTCAATGCCAATGCGGGTCATAATTGTATTCTGAATAGTCATTTCCTGTGGTTGGTTATGATAAATACGACCACCACTATTAGAATATTCACCTTCCGCATTCTCTCGGAAAATAACAAAATCTATATCCTTGCCGTTCGCAAGAGGTGAGGCAATACCCGGTAACGCCTTAATCGGCCGAAAATTCACGTATTGTTGGAATTGTTTGCGAATCGGCATGATTAATTCCCATACTGTGACATCATCAGGTACACGCGCATCACCAATGGCCCCAAACAATATTGCATCATAGCCCTTTAATGTAGCGAGGGCATCTTGTGGCATCATGCAACCATGCTGCATGTAATAATCTGAGCTCCATGGGAAAACCGTTGTTTCTATTTGTAGCGATGAATCTCGCTGCTGAAGTTGACTAAGGACTTTCAATGCTTCTGCCATCACTTCCTTGCCAATGCCATCACCTGGAATAACCGCGATTTTTATTGGTTTGCCCATCATGCATCACCTGCTAAAAATTTTAATGCCGCTAAGCGATAAATCGCCGTTGTTTCGGCTAGTTCTTCAATATCGACATACTCATCAATTTGGTGTGGGATTTCACGATCACCCGCCCCAATTGTCACGATTGGTACGCCATGCACATGGAGAAATGTACCATCTGTTGCTCCAGGCACACCGTTGTAAATCGGCTCTTTTTCCGTCACTTGTGCAACGGCCTCGTAAATGGCCTGGACAACAGGCTCTTCTTTCGCGGTTGCTGTCGCTGGACGATTATCTAGCACTGTAAGCTCCGCCTTAAAGTCAGCATCATCTGCTTGCAATCGTTTAATAATGGCCTCAATCTTCCCCAGCAACTCATCATGATCCTGCGCTGGCACGGTCCGAATATCCAGCGTTGTCATACAGTGATCAGGAATGACATTAATTTGCGCATCCCCTTTCACGGGTGCGCGTAAAATTGTCGGCGTAATCGACGGCCAGTTTAACATCGGATCACGCCCTAGACGTGCCTGTTCTTCTTTTTCTAATTTTTCAAGCTCAACAATAAAGCGAGCCATTCGCCAGTTAGGATTAATGCCACTCCAAGAAATCGCTCCATGCGCCATTTTGCCAAAAATATCAACCTTTAAGCGAATAGCTCCCCGTTGTGCGATACAGACATTGTTTTCTTGCGGCTCACAAATAATCGCTCCGTCTACCCCATCTGCCCAGCCCTTTTTAATAAAGTCTTTAATCCCGAGCATAAGCCCTTCTTCATCACACGGTATACATAAAATAATCTTGCCTGTAAATTCCTCCTGATCCAGTAACAATGACTGACAAGCTGTAATCATACATGCAAGATTTCCTTTTGTATCATTCGTGCCACGCCCATACATCCGACCATCAACCATTTCCGCACCGAATGGATCATATGTCCATGCTTCACGATTCCCTTCTGTTACAACATCTGTATGTCCTTCGAACAATAAGGTCTTACCGGGCTTACCCGAATCGATAATACCAATCACATTCGGTCTTCCCGGTACAACTTCCTCCACATGGGTTTCAATGCCAATATCTCGTAAATACTGTGCTACCGTATTGGCCATTTCTTGTTCATTGCCAGTGGAATCATTTTCACGAAATACACTATCAATTTTTACGAGTCTTTGTGTTAACGCAATCACCGTTTCTCGATCACGTACATAGGATTCCGTTGTCTTCAAGCTTGTTACTGTCATTCATAAGCCCCCTTATTTTAAAGAATATTCAGAATTCATTTTATTTTAACATTGTCTATTTACCAATATATTAGACAATATGTTAATAAATCATAGAATCCTATTAACTTTTTGTTTAATCAAAAATCGCTACTTTACGACGAAATATTCTATAAATAACAGATTTTCTTTTAGACCCCAAGGAGTTGTCGGGTCTACCCGAGCGTTTCTTCCCTCCACCCGAGCGTTCGTCGGGACTACCTGAGCGGTTCTGCTCCTGACCTTAGCTGTAATGATGATAGGCACATAAATAAAAAACAAATATAATAAGGAAATAAAGAAGACCACCCATCGTGAACTGCACCCCAATTATTAGACACAATCTAACAATTGGGTGCAGTTCATCACACGTAGTGGTCTTTTTCCAATGCTAATCATTAGTTAAATTACGTTAGAAGTAATTGTAATTAATTTAATCCCAATATTTATCCATTAAAGATATTGACCAATTTGGCTGTTTGACATCTCCTTTTGGTAAGAACTCTTTCATTACAGGTTTTATATCAATAATAGGAGTTCCGTCTATCGCATCTAATCCTTTAACAATTAATGATCTTTGTTTTATATCTATTAGTTCCACAATAGTTACCCCCAATTTATTGGGTCTATTTTTTCCTCTTTGTGCAAAAATGCCAACCTCGGGATAATTTTTATTGTTTCTAGGATGTCTTGCTTCGTACTGAATTTTTTCATCATCAACCTTATCGAAATAAAAAATGATTTCCAAGTGGGAAAATTCATCAATACCCTTTAAAGATGATTCATTAATATTTTCCGTAAGTTCAATTGTTGATATGATTGTACCCCAATTATCATCCTCGATTTCTTTTCTATTATTATTTACAATCGCTACTGGCTGTATAGAATACTGCATAATCAACTCTCCTCAAATTAGGACTTTATTTTTAAAATTCCCACAAAAAAAGTCATTCTCCTTGAATTTGTTCACCTACTCATATTAAGAAGGTGCAAAACAAACCACTTCCAGCTATTATCATCTGAAGATAAAACATCTTATACCTGTGGGACAATCTTCCGGAAAAGTTAAAAGTAATCCTAATACACTTGGTGCCACAGCCCCAATTCATATCTTGAATCCATTCGAGGAGATTAGGCAGCAAAGGTAATATTTTATCTCTATTTAAAGGCTTTGCAAGAGTGGTTGTTCTTTTTAATTAACTGTCTCATTTCTATCTTCATGATAATATATGGAATACAAATCATTTAATGTAACTTTACCAAATGCAAAATCCACCACATTTCTCTCAACTAAAAAAGATGTAAGCGTACTTAATAAACTTGCTTCAGAACTTGGTAAATGTATTAGGGACATTCCGTTTGTAAGTGTTTGAAGTTTTATATTTGGAAATAGCTCGCAAAGTTGTTTTTGAGTATTATCTTCCATGTTTTTTACTCGAATAGTTTTAATATGCGCTTGACTAAAACCTTGGATTACTTGATTGGTATCAACTAGCTTTCCTTTATTAAATAAGAAAATTCGGTCTGCATATTTCTCAAAATTATCAAGTAAATGGGAGGCAATAATAATAATCTTACCTTCCGCCTTTTTCTTTAATAATATTTTCGAAATAATTTCTACATTATTTGGATCAAGTCCGTTCATTACTTCGTCCATCATCATAATTTCCGTATTTGTGACAATTTGCATTGCAAAGCATAGACGTTGGCGCATACCAAGTGAATACGTGCCGGTTTTTTTATTCACATAATGCCCCATATTTAATGCTTCGATTGTTTCATCAATCAGTTTTAAATCGGTTTGCCACATTGTTGCAAACATTTTTAAATGCTCTCGCCCACTTAAGTGATTATACAAGTCACTTTGGTCTGGCATCATCGACACGATTTTATGAATTTTTACTTCATTTGATTTATTCGAGTAACATAGGCCATCCTTAAATACTACCTTTCCTTTCATAGGTTTCACATAATTCATTAACACATTCATAAATGTTGATTTTCCCGTTCCATTTGGTGCAACAAGCCCGATCATTTGACCTTGCTCAAATGTCATTGAAATATCATTTAACACTTTATTTCCCCCAAATTGCACCGTAATATTTTGCAGCTCAATCACCGTTACCCCCCCTATTTAATTAGCTTATATCGCCTATTCAATGAAATAAGTATCATTAATAAAATGACAACCCCTGCTAGTCCAAGTAACAGCTGGAGTCCTAAAGTAAAATTTAAATGTTCGTTCATATAATAAAAATTTCGCCTTTTTGAAATAATTTGACCTACTTGAATGTAAGATGTCGGATAGTATTGAACGTCCCAAAAATAGCCGACGTAACGGCTGGAATAAAAATTCTCGCCAAAAATAAGGAGCAAGCCAACAACGAAATTTACCATCTCACTGCGGAATATAATACTGCATAACAGCACAACGTTGATAATGACGATAAACCAGGTGAAAAGCAAAATTAAGGATTGTTCTAAAAACGTACCTAATATCATCATTTCAAATTTACCTTCCACACGCCAATCGAGATGAGCTGCATACACAGGAGATGGTAAATTAAAATTCCCAAAACCGGATTGTAAGCCTATGATAAAGATGCCAACTATAAGCGGTACAAATAATCCCACGCTACCTAGTAGTGCAACTAACATTTTCACAAGTAGCTTTTTCCAATCACTAATTGGAAATCCCTTTAAAATAGATCGATGACGTTGATCTTTTTTAACAATATCAATTGATAAAAGAAGTACACAGACAATTAAAATAATTGGAAGTACTCCCTTTAATAAGCGTTCGAACGTTTGAAGAGCTGTTCGTTGTTCAAAAATTTCCAATGATAACTCATAATCTGCTTTCGAATAAGTATCATAACGGACAACCTGCTCTAAATAGGCGTAGAAAGCATCATCTTCTGCATACTTGTTATTTTTTATAAAATACTTTGAATTATATGAAAATGCTTCATTTCTATATGTAATCGAATTCGTAAAGTAGTACCAATCGCGAGTTACATCTGCATATTTTTTTAAATCCCCCTCATCTAATGCATCTAATCTTTTTTTATCTATAGGGTTAACTTCCTTAAATATTTCAATAGCATAAACAACGGAAGGATGAACATCATTTAAATCTTGTCCCTCCATATGGTCTAAAAATTCCTGACGTGTTAAATAGCGCGCCTCAATTTCTTCATATTCAACACTTTCAATCGGATTGTAAGTTGGCGCTATTTTAAATACATAAAAAAAGGTTGCAAAAGCAAGCAAAAAATATATTGCTAAGTTTTTTTTATTCGTAAAAAACTGCTTGAATTCAAATTTAAAATAACTCCACATGCTTATAATACCTCCCCTATGCCCTACTGATTTTTCCTGTTGTGAAAAATGTTTTAATCACGAATAACATTAAAATAATACTTATACATATCATGATTAAGCCTAAACTCATAGTAATATCAACAGGCTTCGCTAAATCTAACGGGAAGCCTCGTAAAATATCATTGAAGTTCATGAAATTAAAAGGATTATAGGGGATTAAACTAATAAGAGATGGAAAAATCATCGGTAAAAAGAATAAAATAAAGTGTACAAATAATGTTAAATACATATTTTTCAGTAACACATTTAAAATAATCGACAACAGCATTACAAAAATTGAAATTACCATCATATAACCAACGCTCATAGCAATATATTGACTCGTAGATATTAATGTGGCCTTTCCTACATATATCCCTACAGGCTCTAATGGGTTTCCAAGTCCATTTATAATCCACAATGGAATTGCACAAATAAAAATGAGCAAAATGCTTGTAACTATGGATAAAAAAGCAATAATGCATTTAGATAAAATATAGTGATCAAATCGGACAGGAAAGCCCTGAATTATACTGGCATGCTCAAAGTCATCAAGTAAAATAGAACTTGTATGGAAGCTAATAAATATGTACCAGCCTGCTCCAACGTGTACAAAGAAAAATAATAAAAACGGCATGTACTGAAATAAATCGGAAATTGTATCCTTTCCCTCATCAATCATCCTCTTAAAATACAGATAGTCCATAGAATTTTGCAATTTAGAAGGTAATAATTCTGCAACATTTTCATAACCTTCTAATTCGAATGCCTCTTGCCTTAGTTCTGCGAGTTGAAGTGAAGTCTCATAATACATAGATTGTTTGTCCATCGTTAATGCTGCTATTTGTAAAGCAATATGGCTTTTTTGTTTTACTAAATTTTTATATAAGTCGCTTCCGTCTCCTGTTTCTAAAGCATCTTTAACTTGAAACTTGGAAAGTATAGCTTGTGCTGAATAATAATCACCCTTTTTCTCGACAATTTGATTACCAATGGCTTGTGCATTTATATAAAACATAAAGCCAAAAACGATAATAACAACAGCGACTAGTACGACTAAGTTTTTCCGATTGGCTCGCTCAATAACTAGACCCACTTTTAAAGCTCTTAGCACCTTCATCCTCCTCACTTTTCAATCAAAGCATTTACAGTACTATAATAAGATATTATGAATATTTTTACAATTCTTACATTTCAAAGATTTCAATATAAAGTTTGTATATTTCGAAGAAAAAGATATTCATTTGGAGGGGTTTCAATTAACTTCTTTTTGAAAGCAATAATCGCTGGCGATGATGTGCCTATGGTAGCCATCTTACGATTTGTACCTTCACCAGCTCCCCAATAAGAACTGTTGTCTTTAAATCATTGTCAGCATCCTCATAATTAGTGTCAGCGCATAGCATTACTAATTCTTCAAGGAGTACATCACCTTCAGGTGCACCCACTTTTCAGTTAGCTTGCGTTGAAATTCACGTTGTTTCTTCTGTAGTTTCCTAACTTTTTCATCTGTATAAAAACTGACATACTCATGTCCACAGTCAGTTGAAGTATGTCTTCTCGATAGTGTTATGAAGTTTGTCTTTTTTTAGGTGTTTCACATAGAAAATTTGCCCACATGACTTGTTACACTTGGCATAGATTGGTTCCATGTTATTCACTACCTTCCAATCGTGTCGGTACTTCTTCATCATTCATTGAGTCAATCCTATCCAGTTCATCAGCCAATGCTCCTGCATGCTTTGAGACTGCTCGTAACTTCTGTTGAACTTTATCTGTGTTCATCCCTACTTCAACGGTAATGCCTTTTACTTCTGTCATTGTTTATCCCTCCACAATTCATAGTTAATTGCATAATAAAAAGCCCACACTCAAATGAATGCAGACTTTTATTGCAAGATGTAAGGTGAGACATACAAGGATTTGTACCTTGTATGGTAAATTTCGTGGTATCTCATTTCTGCCCAATATTGCTGAAGCTTCAGCACCCTTTTACCGAGAGCCATTAGCTACACCGCTACATTGCATCAGGCGTTGATGTTTCGATGGTTTCACCGTTGTTACAAATAAGAAGTTTAGCTTTAAACTCTATACTTGTTGAGAGTTTCTGCAACATACTTAATTCATTAGCCAACTTTTCTATTTCAACCAATCCCTCACTTTGTAATTTAGTAGTGACCAGCTCAAGTTGTTTTAATGACTGTTGAATTAATTCTATATTCTCCTTATATTTTCCTAAAACATTTTCAGTATCCAATATCTCACCTTGATTTTTTGTGTTGTTAATCATTTGATCGACTCTCCCTTTCTCTCTATAAAGTCATCATTACGCTGTGGTCTTTGACACGAGATATTAATAAACATCTTAGGATATGGCATGAAACCATCTCATAAACCTTATTTAATTAGCACTATTATAAAGTTGTTAAACTTATTTAACAATATTTTTTTCTTTCTACGAAATAAAAGAGCCACACCCTATTTGGATGTGACTTGATTATTTATAATAAATTTTGAGACTTAACATTTTTACCAGATACAGCAAACTTGTGGTTTTCTTCGTCAAAGCTTAAAGTGAACCTAAATTCATTCATTAAGCTTCCTGTGTAATCACTAAGTCTCAGCGTCGGACTAACCCAAAACACGACTTCATTTCCTTCCATCTTCCAACCGTTCTCAAAGCCTTTGTGCTTTTCTTCAAGACGTGTTTCGATAGATTGACCGTTATTACTGATTGTGTTCTTTACTAAATCAATAAAATTAATTTGTGCTTTTATTTTCATCTACCTCACCTCCGCTTACACTAATCAAAGTGTTTATGGTATTATATGGTTATAAATATAAAAATAAAACATAAAAGAGGCCACCAATTTAGTAGTCTCCAATGCTTTTTTTCAGAATATACATACAAGTGACCCGAGCTTATTATTGTAAGGAAATTAATTCTTCTGGGCTAATTTCCATGCCTACTTCTTCTTGTTCTAATTCATTCTTTTGCTTTTCTTTTGTCAAAATACTCACCATCAATAAATATTAAATAGTCCATTTTTGGTTATGACTCTTTTAGATGTATAAAGAAAGAAAAAGCATACAAAATAAGATTATAGTGTCCCTACACTATTTAGGGGCTGCAGTGATTTCACTCGCTGTAGCTTTTTAAATAATAAAATGGTTTAATGCCTAACATAATTCTCTATTTTAATACATAAAATGAAAGTGTTCTGTCAAGATGTTTTAGATGTTACACCTATTAATCCTTGAGAACCTGATACTTCCTCTTAAAGTTCCTTAAGGGTATTTTATTTTGCAATGAACTATACAAACCTAGTAATGCAATTATAAATAGTAGTGTTAAGCTAATTTTGCTTAGCTTGGCATCTCCCGATTTGTTTGTTTAGGGTCATTTCTAGCCTAGTGTAATTAATATTTGTTTTAGTGATCCCATAAAGGTTAAAGGTATTTTCAATATTAGATAAAACGACAAAAGGTATTCGGAACGTGGTCACTCCGAATACCTTTTAAAATACTTCACAGTATTATCGAAACTTGGAGCATCAATGCTTTCGTTCGATGCTTAATAAAATTATTGTTGACGCGATTCTGTCATTTGCTTCCACACAGAGCCTTTTGCTTCTTCACCCTGTTCAATACGAGCAATTGCCATCTTCACTTGGAGTTTTACTTCAAACTCTTTATCGTCTTGTGCTGCCTTTAATGCTTGTAACGATTTCTCTGTGCCCACTTCATATAAGTACATCGCTGCGCGCCAACGAACAAGCTTATTTTTGTCCTGTAACGCTTGTTGCATGGCCTCTTCAAATTCGACTAAACCTAGGTCACTCATACAATCCCCTGCAGTACGACGCACCGCGGCACTTTTATCCTGCAAAGCTTTTTCCAAATACGGTACAACCGAAACATCTTCAATCATGCCTAAATAGACCGTAGCTAGGCGTCGAATGGACATTTGTTCATCTTGCAACGCTAAATCTAAAAGTGGTAAATCGTCTAGTTCAGGATCAGCCATTTGGTCGAGTAATTGGAATCGTTTTTCCCACTCAGGTTGTTGGAACTGCTCCACAGAAATTTTTAACTTAGCAGGCTTTTGATTAATTTTCTCAGAATCATTTATCGTTGCCACAATTTCAGCTAAGCGCTCCGCTGAATAGGTCACATCGATTTCCTGCTTCACCGCTTCGGCAATTTCCTCAAGCTCCCCATAACGTACGCCATAGTCAATCCACTTACGCTGGAAAATATAATTTTCATCTACATCCGTTTCGATAATTTTGTTAAAGGTTTCGACAAAACGCTCTCCACAGCTCACACGGTGTTCTCGCTGATTATCAAACACCTTTACTTGTAGAGGCACTTGTTTGTAAAACTGTACATGGACGTACACTTCACCATAAAATTCATTCGCCATCTGTATGTCATTAGCTTCCTGTACATCTTCACCCAACACTTGTCGAATACTCGATAAAATACCTTCCCAGGCGTACTTCGCATTACGTTCGACCGCAAAGAAATCAGCTACATGATAAACACCTTTAACGCCTTCAATTGCTAAAATAGCTGCCGCCTCGCCAGTAGCTTGGTCTTTATTGTCCTTTGTAAAGTTATAGCTTTTACCAAACGGTAACT
This sequence comes from Lysinibacillus parviboronicapiens, assembly GCF_003049605.2. Lineage (NCBI taxonomy): Bacteria > Bacillati > Bacillota > Bacilli > Caryophanales > Bacillaceae > Lysinibacillus > Lysinibacillus parviboronicapiens. The sequence goes on along the minus strand of NZ_CP073713.1, from coordinate 2,019,560 downwards.
CCGTATCCACGATAATTTTCATAGAGTTAGGACTTGGTGTCGGTTCAATTGTTATAATCTTCATGTAGTACGCTCCTTATCCGTTTACGATTTCATCTAAGTACGACCATCTTTCAATGAGATGCTCATAGTGTGCATTTAGCTCCTCTAGTTTAGCCGTTAAGTCCTGCAGCTTCGTAAAATCAGCACCCGCGTTTGCGATGCCTTCCTCTGCTTCCATAATTGCTGTCTCTGTTTTTTCAATATCCACGGCAATGGTTTCCCATTCTTTTTGCTCTTTAAATGATAATTTTTTCTTCTCTGCCTTTGGCTTATCCGCCTTCGGTTTCTCTATTTTTGGTGCATCCACCTTGACAGCTGCCTGCTGCTCACGCTTCTGTAAGTATTCACTATAAATATCGAGTGACTCTTCTACATGACCTTGACCATCCAAAATCCATAACTTCTTGGCAATCCGATCGAGGAAGAAGCGATCATGGGAAATGGTGATAACCACGCCTGGGAAATGCTCAATGAAATCCTCTAATACCCCTAGTGTTTCAATATCTAAATCATTTGTAGGTTCATCCAGTAACAACACGTTAGGTTGTTCCATTAGTAACTTTAATAAATGCAGGCGTTTACGTTCCCCACCAGATAGCTTGCCGATTGGCGTACCATGCGCATGCAGTGGGAATAAGAAGCGCTCAAGCATTTGGGCAGCCGAATAGCGTACCCCCTCTGCATCTGTTATATCATTGGAAGCTTCACGAATATATTCAATCATGCGCTCGTTTTCATTCATTTTCGGTAAAGTTTGCTTGAAATGTGCTAGTTTCACTGTTGAGCCGACGTGAATCTCGCCAGCATCTGGTGTAATCTCACCCGCCAGCATATTTAGTAATGTTGATTTACCAACACCGTTGGCCCCAATAAAACCGATACGATCACCCTGTTGCAGTAAAAAGGCGAAGTTCTCTAGAATTTTTTGTGCGCCATACGCTTTTGAAATGTTTTCAGCCTCTAATACTTTACGGCCAAGACGAGTCGTTGCTAAGCCCATTTCAAGGGACACGTCATCTGTCTTACGTTCTAGATTATCCTCTAACTGTTCGAATCGTTGAATACGGGCCTTTTGCTTTGTTGAGCGCGCCTTAGCCCCACGACGAATCCATTTTAATTCCGAACGGTAGCGGTTGCGATCCTTTTGAGCAGATGCCGCAGCCATTTCTTCACGAATAGCACGGGCCTCTAAAAAGTCACCGTAATTCCCCGTATGACGATACAAGGTCTGATTGGCTAACTCATAAATATGTGTCGACAGTTCATCTAAGAAATAACGATCATGGGTAATGAAAATGACAGCACCCTTTAAACGTAAAACCATTTCCTGTAGCCATTCCGTAGACTGTACATCTAAATGGTTGGTCGGCTCGTCCAGTAAATAAAGGTCAGCCGGTTCTATTAATACTTTCGCTAACGCGACACGTTTTTGTTGACCCCCTGATAGTGTCAATACATCTTTATCAAACATTTCAATGCCAAGCTTTGTTAGTGCTGTTTTGGCAAGCGCATTGACATCCCACGCCTGCTCCTCATCCATACGATGCTGTAAGCTAAATAACGTTTTTTGTAGACTTTCAGATGTTGGATTTAAAGCGAGTGCTGCAACGGTCTCTTCATATTCACGATTAAGTTTTAAAATCGGTGAATCACCTGAAAACACGGCCTGTAATACAGTTTCGCCGCCATTAAAAGTCGGCTCCTGTGGTAAATAGGCTACGCGGTATTTATTTGGTCGGTCAATGTCCATCGCATCCGCTTCGATTTGACCAGCTAGAATAGAAAGCAATGTTGATTTACCAGTACCATTAATGCCGATTAAACCTGCACGCTCTCCTTCATAAAGGGTAAATTCGATATTTTGAAAGAGCGTTTTATCGCCCACCGTTTTCGTTAAATTTTGTACGATTAAATGACTCATTACGTTTTCCATCTCTTTCGTTTTAGGTGTTGTTAGTGCCCACACTATTTTTACATGTAAACATCTCTATCTATACTTTTTATTGATATCCTTGTTTATCATAACATCAAACAAAAGGTAAACAAAGGACAACAAACTTTTCCTCATGTGTAAAGTAGATGGACTTCAGGCATATACGCATATACGCTCTTCGTTACGCTATTTTTATTAAATAGAGAACCCTTTGACCTCAAAGGTTGAGGATTCATAGAAAGCCACAATCCCTGTTTCGCCTCGTTCCTACGTTGACATACTTTGTCACTTTAAAGCACTAATTTTTGATTATCCCTATTCACGGGGATGACTTCAGTCACCGCCGTTGGAAACAGGGCAACAATTTTGACTTCTCACGATGGTGTAAATTAGAAAATAGTGGAATGAATACGATGACTCATGATTTTGAGGAAATCATCTATGATCGTAATAAATTCATTGCTCTACTAGAAATCTTCTTGCTATAGTAACCTCAACGATGACACTAAAAATAATATTCTATTACAAACTACTCAATCAATGCTTGCTCAAGCTAAAACAGCCAGAAGGAATCTTGCAACTTCTCAATGAAATATTTCAATTCAAAGAGGCTTTGAACAAAAGAGAAAAAGTGTTAGATCGACATCGGGACTGACCCCTGTATATAAGACAGAGATCAAAAAAGCATTTACCCAACCAGTTGTCGATATTGTACCGGCGACTGGTTGTTTAGTTTCGCTTGTATTCGGATATAGTTATAATACTTTACATAGTCTTTGACAGTTTGTTCTACGATTGCCGTCGTAGTACGCCTTAAATTGTCTAAGTAAAATGTTTCAGACTTTAATGCAGAATGAAATGATTCAATTGGGGCATTGTCAGCGGGCGTACCTTTACGGGACATGCTCATGATAATGCCTTTCCCTTTTACGGCCTGTTGATATCGATAAGACGTGTACACCGAACCTTGGTCACTGTGTAGTGTACACCCATCGGGTAAAGTACCTAGTTGGGATAAGGTATTCAACACAAAATCAGTATCTTGGCAATCACCAATCGAGTAGGCGATAATCTCGCCATTATATAAATCTTGAATACTTGAAAGATACAATTGTTTCTGACCAAATGGCAAGTAAGTAATATCGGTAACGAGCTTTTGTAAAGGTGCAGTTGCCTCAAAATTACGGTTCAATAAATTATCTGCGATATAGTAGGGTTGTCCAGTTTGTTTCCGTTTTTTTACTTTTACTCGACACTGCCAACCATATTTTTGCATGATACGTTGCACGACTTTATGATTCACGCGTATTTCTTGGCGTAAGAGTGCAGTAATTTTCCGATAACCATATCGGAATTTATGCGCACGACAGAGTTCTCCAATATGTCGTTCAATCGCCTGACGAGACCTTGCATCCGCAGATGCCTGTTTCCAACGATAGTAGGTAGATCGTGCAATTCCTAAATGTGCACATATATCCTTCACGCACAACGTTTCTTTTAGCGTCTCTACTAACTGTACAGCTACTTCTCCAACCACTTCCTCTCCAACTCTGCGTACTTTTTTAAAACCTCAATTTGTTGCTTTAAATAACGGTTCTCCATTACTAATTTTGTTTGTTCATTCTCATATTCAGGACCTTTACCAAAGGTATATTGTTTACCTACAGGTTGTTCAAATCGGTGTATTTCTCCGTTTCTATACCAACGCATCCATGTTTCCACTTGTGTTTTATGCCTTATATTTAATTCAATTAAAACCTGCTTCGTTGGTATACCAGCCAATCGCATCTCAATAGCCTTCATTTTTACTTCGTATGGATAACTCACTCTTGTTCCCATAGAAAAAACACCTCCTAATTGAAGTTTAGGTATCTAAACCCGAATTCAATCGAAGATGCTTTTTTTATTTGTCTATACTTTTGGGGTCAGTTCCATCAGTCAATCTAACACTTTTTTTGCTGTGAACGTTGATGTCCGCTACGGCGGACGCTTTCCGGGGGGCGTGGCCTGAGCCTGTTAGTCTCAGGCGTCACGCTAATCCCCCAGGAGTCGCCGCCTTCGCTACCATCAACTAGTGCTCTCTTCTAAATTTTATTGATGCCAAAAGGAAGAACGTCTAAATTTTTCTTCATTTTAGATAGCAACAATTTAATAATACCTTTGCTCCTCTTTCTTAAAATTTAAAGTTTTGTCCCAGCCTCTTTCTGTACAATTTTTATATGCTGATTTACTTCAAATCCATTTTAAATAGCAATCCTATAAAAAAATTTTTCACAATAAGCAGACACATTTATCTTTCACATGCCCAACCATCACCATCACGGTCATGTTTTTTAGCATAAGCTGGGTGAGAAGAATCTACTCCATTTGGATAATCCTTACGAAGTTCTGTGCAATTTTTATATGTTGATTTACTTCCATTTGAAGTATTAGTATTTGACGAGCTGCTTGGTTTACTACTTGTTGTCGCATTCGGATTTTTTGAACTTAAATTAGAATCTACGACATAGCCCTCAGAAGAAGAAGTTGTAACGTATGACCACCCAGCGATTGTAGAATGAACTGATACTTCTTCATTTTTATAAAGTTCTCCAACATTCATTCCCGAAGGACTAGCAATATTCCTCACAACAAGGTTACTCGATACAACGTATTTAGTTGTTGGTTTCGTATTACTCATAAAGTTAGTAGCTGCATACCCAATCACATTTCCATACTGTACTAATGACAATCCGTCTCTTACTGATCCAAAGTCTTTTACGACCATCTTATGTTGCAATGTGGCAACCGTCTTCCCTTTTAATGAAGGAGTTTCTTTTACAACTAAACCACTTTTAGAGCTAGCTATTTTAATAGTATATTGAGCATCTTCAAGTGCAGAACCATTAATATAACCATCTATGATTTTATCGTCGCTAGTTAGATATGTTATACGAGAAAATGAAACGTTATGATTCTCGCTAATTAAAGTAACAAAAGTGCCTTTCTCTACATTACCTAGCACTTTGGAATTAGAATCTGGTTTTTCATATACCTTAGTTGAAGAATTTATAATTTTTACTTCTTTAAAAGTATTTGCGTCAGCTACATCAAATTTGAATGTAAATGCTAACAATAATGTCATGAATATTACTAGTGTTTTAATTTTCATGTGTAAGTCTCCCTTAAAAAAATGTGCTAACAACAAGTCCATTTGTTGCAATAATTATAGTAGGTATTTTCAACAAAACTTTATAGACAAACCGAAAGTTTCAGTTTGTCTATAAGATAAGTTTAGATAAAATTAATGCTACCTTTTACTCCAAAGCTTTGGAAACAAAATTAAACATATAAGTGTTCATCTTAGGACCACCATTCATAGGGTTACCATTAATAACGAATGAACCTCTATGAACACCTACAATTTGATTGTCCCTGTTTATCAATGCTGAACCAGATTGTCCTGGTGCAGTATCAATTGTATAAAAGGCTACAGATGCATCCTCTCGCGTAATATAACCCCCCATACCGAATTGGGAAATTTCACCACCCGCCTGCATTAAATCTCCCGGATAACCAAAAATATCGATATTTTGATTAAGAAGAGTATTTACTTGTCTGATGCCAAGAGTACCTGCAACATCTCCCGCCTGTTTATTGTCTTTTGAGACGTCTAAAACAAGAACAGCGAAGTCTTCGGAACTCGAACCAGTAGTAGCCCAATTCGCAGCTACAGCATAATCATTGACATTATAAGAACCAAACAATCCAACACTATTATTTACGCCAGGGTAAACCTTTGCACTAGTTATACTGTCTTTTGTTTTTGGATCTATTACACAATGTCCATTTGTTAGAACCTTATTTTTGCCAATTAAAGTACCCGTACAAGAACCACTTGTCCCATCAGGCCACTCTAATTCAATATACGTAATTGCACTATACGGAAATTCTTTCGTATTCTCTACTTTTTCTCTACTATCGTCACCAATGACAATACGCGGTGTGATTAATATTGGGGCACTCGCAATAGAGTCGTCATTAATAATAACTGGTGGCGGTGTAATATCGATATAGGAATGATTTTCTATGAGGGAATCAATCTGAACGGGTGAAATTTCTCCTGTACCTTCAACACTTGGTATTTCATTGTTAAATTGTGCATTATCGTTACTGTATTCTTCGTACTTAATTACCTCACCTTTTGAGTTTATCATGTCATACGGATGGGACACTTGACTAGCATCAAAAGAAAAATTCCCTAAAGACCCTTCCGCAAAAACATGCATTGGAACTAATAAAAAGATAAGCATAAAGAAAAACTTAAAAGTATTTTTTTTCATTCTATTCCTCCTTTTGGTTTACTTCTTACAGTTTACTGGAAACACAAGGGAAAATAAAGATAATTTTGAAAATTTGTAATTTAATATCTATTTCAATTATTCGAAATACATTTTATATTTTTTTGATTTTTTGATGATGAATAATATGAGCATATCTCTTATGAAAAAAGCTGAGTAAAAGTGAAATTAGTGTAAAAATGAGAGGAATTGATTTTTAGTAGGATTTTGTTGTCGCCAATCTTCACCAGACCGACTAACTGAATTGTACCGATTAAAATCATTACTAATAGGAATGTATTACTATCTTTCGTTACCATCCACTATATCCACCGGCACAACCCACTGGTGGTGAATGTACTCAACAAAGAATTACCTAAGTAATAAAAAAAGACCACCTCTTATGAAATGGATATGTCTTTCTTGCTATTAAACTAACTATATTGTTTGGGATCCTTTCCCCTGTGAGAATGTAATACTTGAAGAAGCAATTGCTCTAATTGAACAATCGCACTTCGTTTGTTGAATAAATAAGATTATACCTTTTTGAAAATGCCATCAAAGTAATCACGCCAATAATCAACTAGCCAATTATTGTAGCTATGATACAAAGGCAGCAATTTCTCAACATCCTTAGCATGTATTAAACAACCTCTATCATCATACATTTGAAATATTATGTCCTTATCCGTACTAATAAAGTACACAGATTGTCCAATGGCAGGTTCTCTTCCTTGTTCATAATTCCCTATACCTTCAAGTATTTTCTGGTAGGGAACAGACATTAATTGTGAGTATACTAATTTCACTTTGTATTCATTCTTAACTTCTATTGTTTGACCCGTTATCTTATCATCATCTTCATGTATATCGAATAAAGTTTCCTCTTCTATATTTTGATCACTTAATAAATCATACAGATATTGTGGAGTAGTATTGCCAAACATAATATCTTCTGTAACTTCCCAATCTTTTAGATAAATATAAATAGAATCATCGGGTTTGAATACTTCTTCAAACAATGCAGTAACTCTTGTAACAACTTGATTTATTCTATCTTCAGTTCCATTTTCATATGGCTCACCTAGTTCAAACCTTAGATGCAATTCACTAGTTAGGTTCGGGAAATTGCTATCTATATATTTCAATATTTTTTCCTTCATTGGATTTACTCCCTTATATAAATTCTGTAAAATCCCCATCATTAAGCCTATCTTATTTAAGTTATCAGACCTTTTCTATTGTAACCCAAGAATGGCAGTATTCTAAGATAGAGAAAAGTCGGTTATCTCTCAAGAAGACTAGCCAAACGAATTAAGGCAAAATAAAAAAAGTCCGGTAGAATACCGAACTTCCCCTTATCGGCTGATTACCCCTTATTCACTGCCATTAATCCCCTTTCCCCTTTGCTGTCCATGTGCCTTCTGCCCTGTAGTTTGAACATGTTCAGCCAATTCAGTCTGCGCTTTTTTATTTGTTTCTTTGTTTGACGTTTATTCATCCTATATCCTTCCTTTATGTTTTACTCCCATGTTGTTTTATCATGTTAAATCCCTGTTCCTGACATTTTCTACATCGCTCAAAATGAAAAAAATAGAAGATTGGTAGCCATTGTAATAGTTCTAAAAAACCTTACGTGTTGCGATATATTTGTTTGAGTTGTGCAACAATCATGATGCTGATGACGACAAGTAAAAACCAAGAACTGATTTTACTAACATGCACAAGTTGCCAAGTCACAGCTTGATTTGGATACTGCCATGCGCCAAAGAATGTCGCAATATTTTCGGCAATCCATATAAAAAAGCCAATCAAGAAAAATGAGAAAATAATTGGCATCTTATATGTCGTTTTGCGCACTGTAAATTTTACATATGTGCGAGCAAATACAATGAAAAGTAATATCGTTAACACCCAGCGAAAGTCATAAATAAAATGATGGGTGAAAAAATTGCCATAAATCATTAACCCTAGTGGGATGGTAAAATAACTTGTTGGCCAACAATACATCTTTAAGTTAAAACGTCGCCATGCTTGACATATATAACTAGCAACACTGGCATACATAAAACCGCTATATAATGGCACGCCAAAAACTTTAGTCATGGCTTCTTCTGGATAGGACCATGAATTAAAATTAACTTTATATATTTCTAACACAAGTCCAATAATATGAAATAATAATATAACCTTCATCTCATCTTTTGTTTCAAATTTGAATTTATACATTAAAAATTGAGCGATTAGACAAATAACTAGAATAAAGTCGTAACGTGCTAATCCAGGTATATTAATAGTTTTTGACAGCGCCAGTGTTATAAAAATCACCACTGGAAAAATGCACGATAGAGATTGATGGTAAGCAAAATAAAATAAATCTTTGATTTTTTTCATTTTCATATCTGCCTCAGCATGCTTAATTTTGTCCCTCGACAAACCCCTGCTTCGTTTTGTAACCATGTAAACTTCCTCCGAAATGACAATGTGTCTACTAAAAATTGTATGCTAGCTAATGCACGCTTGAAGAAAATTGGTATCTGCGTATGAGCGGGTCACCATCGGACAGCTACTCCTTCCTTGTGCAAATCCTATTTCTTTTTAGCATGTACTATTTTTATAATATAGATAATAACTACAAGTCAATACTTTTTTATCGCAAAACAATAAAAAAGTATTGTTTTAGATACATTAACCCCTTGGTTTTTCACAAAAAAAAGCCAGGTGCTCATTACTTATAAGTCCTGGTTATCTGTTGTTGTTAAGCTTGGTTTCATCGACAAATACATCATCATTGCCTAGACTTCTGACAGCCAATACGACAAGCTCTTGCAAAACCGCATTACTCGAAAGGACGATTATGAATTTACGTCAACGGTGCGGGTATTAAAAAGAGAGGTAGTCTTCAAAAAGACCACCTCTCTGCTTACTGCGATTAGACTGTAGGAGTACCTCCCCCCTGCTACTCACAGCATCTTTTTAGGAATGTTTGTTTTTATTTCCCTATTTCATTTTGTAATTGCTGTAAAAAGCTTTCCATAAATTGATGGCGTTCTTTAGCCATTTGCTTACCTTTATCCGTTGTCATTAAATCCTTTAACGATAAAAGCTTCTCGTAGAAATGTGTCACGGATGAGGTATTTTTACTGCGATATTCTTCCTCAGACATTGCTGTGCGCGCTTCTTCTGCCTTATCGTACAGCTTCCGCCCCTTCGCGCCACCGTAGGCAAATGTACGGGCAATCCCTATTGCACCAATTGCATCTAGTCGATCCGCATCACGCACAATTTTCGCTTCAATCGAAGTGGCCTCCAATTCATTGCCACCATTAAACGATACTTGTGCAATGCAATCACGAATATGTTGCTTTTTTTCCTCACTCATTGGCAGTTCGGTAATGAGTTGTTCTTCCTGTTCTTTACTATCGGTATACTTTTTATCGCTAACATCATGCAAAAGCACTGCAATTTTTACAACCTCTGCATCTGCCTCAGGTTCTGTATGTAATATCGCTAACGCATTGTGATAAACGCGCTCAATATGTTGAAAATCGTGGCTCGCATCAAATTGCTCATAAATGCTACGCACCTTGTCCATTAAATTATTCATCAAGTCTACTCAATCCTTTCTCTTTGCAAATCCCACATAAATGGATACCAAAACTATCTCCACAGCCGCTATGTGACTTACTCAATAATACAAGATTTTTATTCATTTATCACACTTAAATAAAGATTCAACGAATCCTTTACTTTGCTTTGTCCTTCCAATTTTTGTCTTACTTATTTATACTTTATTATACCGAGTGATGATAGATAGATATTACATGCTAACTATTTCACTGTAGGTCATGACAAAAGCTTACCCTCTGACATCCTAGAAACCTGAGTGATGATTTGATGTTTATGAGCGAGAGTTGACGCGAGCATTGATTCAACAAAACCGCTCGAGTAAAGTCGCATTATCCTGAATTAAAAGCGTACGGCTAAAATCGCCCTGGGGCTGCCAATGCAAGTGTAGAGTTCGATATTGAAACACTGAGCCCGACTTATCGCTTGCTTATAGGGGCCCGGGTCGCTCGAATGCCTTCGAAATTTCAAGCAGACTTGGTCTACCTGAATCCATTATTAATCGTGCGAAAAGTTTCACAGGTACTGACATAAATTAAAATTTGACAAAAACGAGGAGGAATACACATGGAAAACCTACGTGCTGCATTGCATGCTGTTAAGCTTGGACAGGTAGCAGAGCAAATTTTGCAGTTCGCAAAAAATTCAATTCGTGCTACGACAACACCAACAGCAGATGATGCCATTCAAATCGGACAATCTAAAATTGGCGGTATGCCCGATGTACCGACAGATTTTGTATGGCCCACTACCAATAATGACCAACCATTATACTTCCTATGTCAGCTCAATTTAACGGAAGTACAGCCATATGATTCAGACAATTTATTGCCACATGAGGGGTTGTTATCCTTTTTCTATGATGCTGTGGGACAACCCTGGGGCTATGATCCAAATGATGGTGATGGCTTTCACATTTTCCATTTTACACAAACACCTGACCGTTTCCATCGAATGCGGCAACCCGCAGCATTGGATGACCATATTGATAGCGCGGTGTTACACTTTAGAAATGAATGGACACTCCCCTCATGGGAGTCTCCCTATGCAGAAAATTTAGAAGACATTTTAACAGCGGAGCAACAGGATACCTACAATGACTTTTTATATGATTGGGGCGATAAAGAGACAACAGAACAAACGACACATCGTATAGATGGACATCCTGATATGATTCAAGGGGATATGTATTTACAATGTCAGCTTGTCACAAATGGTTTATATTGCGGCGATGCAACTGCCTATAATCACCCATTACGCAAGGAGCTTGAAGCACACGGAAAAGATTGGCATCTCCTATTACAGCTTGATTCGGAAGAAGGTCTCGGCTATATGTTGGGCGATAGCGGTAAACTATACTTCTGGATTCGCAAAGAAGACTGCAAAAATAAAAAATTCGATAAAGTATGGACGATTTTACAGTGCTATTGACTATTTGTACGTGACGATTTCAATGGCTTTCATCCATTCGTGATGTTTCATCAGGCATTAATATATTCACATTTACAGTGGGAGGTACTACCATGAAAACTGAGCAATTTACCAAAAATGAAACATTATGGCTACAACTTGAGCAAGAACTATTTTCTAAACAATATAAAATCGAAACAGACGACTATCCGGCTAAAATCATCACCCCTTCGTTTTCACTAGACGACATCACGCTACATGAAGTACTCTGTCACTATCAACAGCTTGCATTGTTAGATGCATTTCGACAAGAACTTAACTTTGAGACACAGCGCTACTGTCTTTCTCGTTTCACTAACAAGCACCAATCATTAGCCTACTTACCCTTGCTGAGCTACTATGCAATAAATTTAAGGAAGTATGGTGCAAGTTTTGAATATTTAACAGTGCAAGAATTATTAGCAACCATTAAAAAATTAGATATAGAAACTTACAACTCATTGCTTACAATAGGCTCTGGCACATTGCCAGCACATAAACAACAACTGGAATCCGACCTAATTTTTTGCCAAGCAAATGATGTACTGGCAAAGATTACGATTCAAATTAAAGAGGAAAGCGAAGAGGCTTATCGCCAAGCATTAGCCTACTTAAATGCTTTATTAGAAGAAGATTTTCCTAAAAGCTATAGCATTCATTATGAAGGCAAGAGTAACTTAGTGCTACCAATCGAGCATTTACCTGTTACATCATCACATCACTTCTTCGCGACAGCTGTCAGCTACCCTAATCTACATGCTGCACTAGTCGAGTATAGCTATAAAGCAATGGCACAATATCATTTTTATCAAGATGTCGATGACGAACAGGCTGCGATGCCAAGTACATTCGCCGTTTTTGGTCTTGGTCTATACGATAAAAGCTACGGCAAGCTTGTCATCGACTATATGTATGAATGCGATGGTGACCATTCACCAATGCCTGAATACTTTGCGAAAGCTTATGTTGAAACATTTGGGCTAACACCGAAAACATTGCCCGTCTTTGTATGTACGGTACTATCTGTACAAGAAGTTCCGTATGATGCTTTCTTTGAACAAGCTATGAGCACCGATGACAACTTGCAATGGTTTGAAAAATTTATGACGACACCACTACTAGAGCTTTGTCCATATATTCCTCTGGAACAACACGAAGAAATGGAGCAATATAAGGATATGGCTGTAGCGCAGCTTTTATATACATGCTTTGGCATCATCCATTTAAATGACTTTACTAGTTCAGCATTTATGCGCATTCCAGAACCATATCGTACACGCTTTGAGCCAATTATTAACGAACTTATATAAGGAGTATTTGCATGCAAATTGCCTATCAAGAAATGTTAACGATACCTTGGCATCGTTTAACAACCGCCTATGGAAGAGGTACAAAAATTCCAGCATTAATCGAAATGGAGCAATATGATAAGCTTGCACAATTAATTGAACATCAAGGCACGCTATGGCAAGTTACACCATGGGCTATTCAACAGCTTTTACAGACATTGCCGAATCGACCTGTAACAAGTGTAAAGAAGGAAGAAATACAAGTATATCTTGTGGTTGCTTGTGCTTTTACATGGGATGGATTGACATCTAGCCCCGTGCAACATATGGATGAACTGCTGCAGGAAAAATGGCTTTGGCCAGAAGTTGAAGAGGAAGATGAGGAGGAATGGGAAGAAGAGGAACCACGTGGCTATGAAGAATGTGCTTTTATGAGCTACTATGTTTACAGTGAATATCAAATGCGTGAGGCGATTCCCTTATTCCAAAATATCGCCACTATGCGAAAAGATTTAGCTCCGATTTTGACTGAACTACTTGAGCTATTGGAAAACCGCCAAAAGCTATGGGAAGCAATGTGATTAGAAGGCCCGTGCTATGTGCGCAATGAGCCAAAGAAAAAGATTACTATGATTGTGGAGCAGTCTGATAACTTTCTATATCGTAGGATAACATAAAAAAAGAGCGACCTTTACGATACGCACGACGAATAGCCAGCTATATTTTTGTCAGATAGCTGGCTTTTTTGCTCACAATTACTATAGAATATTGACATCTGAAGCCTCTGGATCCACTTCTCCAGCATGAGCAGCGCTCACAACTAGGTCTAAGTCGCGCATAACCTCACTAAAATGCACAGTCGGCACATCGGCAAGTTTAAGCTGTTTACTTGTCAGTCTTCCAACAAATGTTACCTCACCTCTTGTAGTGTCGAGGCTTCCACTTCCGCAGCTGTAAAATAATCATAAACAAAGTCCTGTTATTATTTTTCACTTGCTGTATTCCCCATTGCAATCGAAATTCTATTCCAACTGTTGATTTGATTGATAATTAGAACAAGATCAACATATTGTTGCTCGTCATAGTATGCACGTACTCGCTTATAGAGGTCATCTGGCACTCTTTTTGTAGGAATGAAAGTAATATGCTCAGCTAGTTCTAGCGCCACTTTCTCTTCAAGAGTATAAAAAGTACATTCATGCCAAGCATTTAAACAATAAATACGCTGTTCAGTTTCCCCCATCTTACGAGCATCAGATGTGTGCATGTCTATGCAGAACGCACACCCATTCATTTGAGAGACTCTAATTTTAATAAGCTCCCTAGTTGCTCGATTAATCGTAGATTTCTTCGTGTATGCTTCCATATCCATCATGATTTTCATAGCGTCAGGTGCAACATCGTAGTAGGCAACTCTTTGACTCATCAGGCAAGACTCCTTTTATTTTAAGATAAAACAATTATAACCAAACGAGAACATTTGTGCTAGTTTTTAGCTGCATAACATTTGAATGAAAGGAAATTTGTGCTGTCTAAGAAAAGTGGCTCATCTCTGCCAATCAATATAAAACATCCTCAATATTGTGTCCCAATACCTGCAGGGGCAAAACTGTTGACTCTGAGTATTCCTTACATTCTACATTACTTCCAATTTTCCCTTCCTCCGCTATACCGCTCCCAATCTACTCTCCATTCCTAATTTCCATTAATATCAGCTTGTCGTTCTAATATTCAGTACCAGTACCCTTAACTAATCGTAGCTACAAAGAATTTATAAAACTACAGGAGCTTTCTATGAGCATAAAAAAGGACTTGTGTGGAATTTTTACACAAGCCTTATGGTTATTGTTTCTGAAAAGAGGCTAATTACTCCTCATATACCTGTTACACTATCAATAACTGTAGATTTGCCATTAATACGAATATCAATCGTATCAAGGTTAGGGTCTAACGTTAATTTATAGACATGCTGTTTTACTGCATTATCGTGTTGATTGGTAACATCTAACTTGATTATTAATGTGTCACCTTGCGTTTCAAGGTCTGTTGTAACTATTCCTTTTGACCGAAAAACGATATAAGAAATATTCTTCCCTTCATTGATTATTTGAAGTGTATTGTTGTCATCAATTACCCCTTGTACTTTATTTGGAACAATCTCAATTTCACTAATACTTAACGCTGATGAATTACATGCAGTTAAAAAAATACTAACAAAAACACTAAAAGTGATTTCTTCAATCCATTTCACTCCTTAACTTCTTTCTTCATTAACTGGATATCCATTCTATGCGATTAAAGCATATCGGCGTTTGTGTACAGCTAAATGAATCCTCCGGCCATTTTTAAACGAAGAGTTGAACCAATACGAAGATCAGCTTCATGTCATTCAGTATACGTAAATAACTAAAATGTTGTCCTGTAATAAGCGCGTGATGACTAATGTAAAATTAAAAATTGAGTATAACGGGATTTAATGTAATTGAGTATAGAAAAACCCCGAATAGGTTCACTTTTTTAAAGTATCCACTATGCGGGGTTTAGTTCAATTGACACCAATGTAGTTCTTTTTTTATTGTTTTTCGTAATATTGCAAAATCCCTTTATAGATGGATTCAGCAAATTGCTCAACATATTGATCATCTGTCATTTTAGCACGGTCTTCACTATTTGTTAGGAAGCCTAGCTCAACTAAGATGGCTGGAATATTCGTATTAGCGCTCACAATGTGTTTTTCTTCTTTGACCTTACGATTTTTCATATTTAAGTTATTTACTATTTGATTGTTTACAAATGTCGCAAGATCAATGTCTTCTTCATACATATCACCTGGTGTTTTTGCGTAATATGTTTCGGTACCTTGTGCAGCAGTATTCGCTGCTGAGTTAACATGGATACTTACGAAGATTTCACCGTAATTAGCATGTGTAAAGTCAACACGATCTTGTGGTGTAGGAAATGTATCCCCTGTTCGAGGCATCAATACCTTTGCACCTGCAGCCTCCAATTTATTCTTAACAAGAGTACCAACTTTTAATGTAATGTTTTTTTCGGAAAAAGATTCGAAAGAGGTTCCTGGATCCTTGCCACCATGACCTGGATCAATAATAATAATTCGATCTTTTAACGGATTACCACTTTGATTTAATAGCTTTAAGTAAGACTTATGCACGTAGCCCGTTTGATCTTCAAAAGTAACTTGTGCCCAGTAATCATAAATACTGTTCACTTGAACATATTCACCCTTACTAAGCTTACCTAAAACCGTAGACGTAGAGTTAGCCTCTTTACGGATATTTAAATTGTCAACTGTCACTCGACCAAGTAAGTCACCTGTAACTGGTGGCGTGATTGGATCTGGGTCTGGCTTTTGGGCTGGATCTGGAGCAGCAGGCTGTTCTACTGCAACATCCTCTGTACTATTCGCTACGATATAGCCTGGTACATCGTCCACTTCTGTTAAATAGTAGCCATTAACCGTCTTATAAACGGGTAATTTCACTTTACTATTCACAGTCGAAATAATCTTTGAAGAGGAGCTTGCTTTAACGTAAACATTAATAGTTTGTGTTGTTGTTACTTGCTTTTGAACATTCCCTAAAGTATTACCATCTGCATCTAAAAACTGAGCATACGTTTTGTAAATATAAGTATAGGCATCTTTTGACGAGACTTTTAACCAGTCTCCTTCGACTGCATAGACTGATAGTCTATCACCTTTATTCACTGTACCCACAATGTTAGCTTTAGATGAAGAATCTTTAGTATTACGAATATTTAATCCGTCAGTCGTTACTTGAACTGACCCAATAATCTGTGATGCATCAGGTACATCCACATCTTTTACAGGTAACTCTAAACGATACTTTTCACTTTTTGCACGCGCTACAAATAACGCGAACTGCGCACGTGTCACTTGGCCATTTGGTTTATAAGTTTGACCGCTTCCCCTTGTAATACCGTTGAAGTAAATCGTATTGACATATTGCATATAAGGATGTGTCACATCTACATCAACAAAAGGTGAATCTACTTTTTCATATGCACTTGAATCAAGCTTAAATGCTTTTGTTAATACATAACTCATTTCATCACGAGTTAAAGGCATATTCGGCAAGAACTTCCCCTTAGTATTTGTCGCAAAGTAACCAAGCTGTATGGCACGTTCTACATAGCCCGAAAGCTCAGTACCGACTGTTACATCTGAAAAGCTTGATTTTTTGACGACTAGTGGTTTGTTCTCTGAAGCAACAACGACCATCTTGGCAACTTGCCCACGCGTTACGTTATTATTAGGCTTGTAATATATTTTCCCTTTTTCTGTATATCCTTTAATAACACCTAAATTAACTAAATAATTGATTTGTTCATAAGCTTCATGGTTGGAAGCAATATCTTCAAAACCACCACTTGCACTTGCATTATGTATGGTAAATATAGAAGCTGATATGAGTAAGATGCATAACATAAGACTAATTTTCTTGAGGTACAATGTCCTATTTCCTCCCTTCCTATTCTTGTGTCTATTATAGCAAAATTTCACACATGAAACTATCATAAGAATGTAATCATTTCCTTTTCCAGTTAAAATCAAGCGATACTTCCAATATAAACCTCACACTTTTTAATAACTTTCTTACGTACTAACCTACCGTTAGTTGACTAGTAACAATCTTTTAGAAAATCAAACCCACAAAAAAGTTGTGCGCAAATTCCGAACACCAGAAAGCACTTATCAGAATAGAGGCTTTGGGGTTACGCACTTTCAACGCATAAAACAACGACCAACAAACGAAGTTTAATTCGTTCATTGATCGTTTTGTTCCAACACGTTTAAGCATTGATAAATTGTTCCGGTTCCAACTTTGTAAGTCTTTCGATTGAAACGCCTTAATAGTCTTTAATGATAGCGTTGCGTTGCATTGGAAGTTCTAACGATGTCAATCTACCCTACATGTGATGTGGAATATCAATTTCATTAGCCTGATTAATAATTTTCTAATTTAAATTTATGTTTACAGTTTCTGTACTTTGATTTACATATTGAACTGATACATAAGGTGCTTGATAGCTAGTGAAAGCATTCGTATGTTCTCCAGACCAAACTGCATTTGAAGTAGAACTTGTTCCTATTGTAGCGTCTGACCAATACACATTTTTCAGATAAGATTTAGAAGCAAAATTATCGCCACCAACTTGAGCAATTGACGTTACACGTTTTAATGAATTGCCTGTTCCACTTTTTTTCCATCCATTTGCAGTAGCATTTACCACAACTGTACGCTTGACCCCATCTGTAGCAATCCCACTTACACTAAGCTCCACAGTATTATCAGAGGTTACATAAAACTTCATAAAAACAGTTTGTCCACTTTTAAAACGAGTTGTTGACGTACCACTGGAAGGGCGAGTCCCATTCACAGAAATAAAAGGTGCCCAATTATCTAGTGTTGGACTATGTTGTAATCCCGCATCTACTTCTACCGAACCACTATGTCCACCTAAATAAATATAACCTGTATCCGTTGAATTACCATAACTTACGTCATTCCCACCAGGTATGTAAACATTTGTAGACATCCACGAATAACCTGAATTTGATAATACCTTTCTGTATGGTCCCGTACCAGTTGATGCAGCATCAGCTTGCGTTGGGATTAATAACACAAGTAAAGAAAAAATAGAAAAGATAGATAAAATACTAATTAATTTTTTCAATATACTACCCCCTAAATTTTATTTCACCTTACACTTTATACTAAAATAACAAATTTGTAAATATTTAATATAAATGTAATATTGTACTAGTTCTAAATCTTAAACAAACTGTGAAGGAGCTATTCACTGAAGAGGGCTTTCTTGAGCTTCGAAGGATATAACGTGCCCGTTTATACATTGTGGAAGCTTTAAATTGGTTTGATAAATAGAGAGAATTCGCCCTTACAAGTACAAAAATAGTTTATAAGTGTCATTTACACTTATAAACTATTTTAAAAATTATATTCTATTTTATATACTTAGAACGAACAATGGTCCTTTTATATGGCTCACCTTGTATCGTTTCACCAGCAATATTTAAAGTTATATTATAGACACCAGACTTTTTATTCGCTGGAAAATTTACCATAAAGTTTTGTTCATTAACCTTTTGTATTTGTAGAGAGGAAGCAATATCTTTACCTGTTGGATCTAATACACGTAAATCGAAAGTAAGTTTTTGTAACTGGTGGTTAGCTTGCATTGTGATGATATTATTCGTTTCTAATGCTACTGTTGGAATACTCACCTTAATCAAAGATGGACCCCCGTGTTGAACTGCCAGTAAATACGCATTATCTCCTGCCTGCGTGCTAATATTTAGCTTCCATTCCCCCTTCTCAGAAATAACGTCAGTAAACGTATGGGGTACTACGCCATTAAAGAAGGAGGCTTCTTCCATTGATTTGATTGTCTGGTTGGTATATTTTTTTCCTGAAGGAGATAACAACTCTATCTTATCACTAGTTAATCCTGTCCATAATTTAACATTACCGAGTGTAGCATCCACATAAAAAGAATGTGTCACATCATTTGACGGTTGTAACTTTCCTCCATAAAAATAATGAGAAGCATCCAACTCTTGAAACGTATCAGATTGAGAAAAGTATTCATGGTTTTCAACGATATGAGCAGTAGAAGCAGACTGTAAATACTGTTCCAATCTAGAAAATACTGCAGATCCCATGCGAATACGGTCATGGTCAAGTGAGGTATCGGTAAATAAATGCGTTCCGTAAGATAATTTAGTGCTTGTCTCTTTGACTAATCCATCGTTTGGATCGGAAAGATATAGCCCCCCCATCCAGAGTGCAGATAGAAATGGTCCTGTATTAGTACCAGCAATTGTATAATAGCGGTTCTTGCTTACGTTGGGGTGATTGTCTATTAATGAGCGAAAGTGTTCCATTTCCCCAACTTGAAGTGAATAAGTGCCATCATCTTTTTCACCGAGTAATGTAGCTAGCCAACCTGCCCACCAGCTATAGGCAAGATCAGCTAACTCTGATCCATAATGAGGGGAACCTAAAGTAAAGACCCTACCAACGTACGAATGAGCATCATTAAGAACTAATGCTGCTTGGGTATCGGGCCCACCCTTACTATGGGCAATGATATTTAATTTTTTTCCGTTAAAATGTTGACTGATTTCTTTTAAAATAGAGGCTAATAATTTTCCATTATCGTATTGACTATAAGAACCTTTACCTGCCGCATCGTATAATTGAAGAAATACAGTTTGATACCCTGCTTCATAAGCTTTTGTATACATGTCATTAAGACCGTGATATTCTGTTTGACTATACCAACTTGTAGCGTTACCGTTTTTCCCTTGAACGAAAACAATAGGTGGTTTATTCGGATCAACATTAGATGGAGTTTCTCCTAGAAACCACTCTCCAGGGGTATAGCTTTCACCTGGTGGCTTCAATCCATAAGGTTCAATCAGATTTGAGGCAAAAACATCTGAAGTAGAAAAAAGTATAATTGTGACCATTATTAATAACGAACCCAATTTTTTCACATTGTTTTCCTCCTAATCATTATTGATGAAGTTCGTAAAGCTGTAGAAAAGCAATTCAGCATAATCCCATAAAAACTCTCGATTACAACATTACCGTAACCTGTTTCCTTTGCGAGACATATCTTGTGTAGTCCAAGTTCTTTTAAGGTGTGTCGATATTGACTCATTTGCTAGTCTTTGATGACAATGAGAGATAATCAGCTATATTGTAAAGTCTATAAAAACAAGTGTTGATTATCGGGTATTAATGATCATAAATATGTCTCGAACATGTATGTCAAACAGAGACAAACTAACCCCACCGTCCATCTATCCCAATATTCTATAAAAAGGAAATGATTCCCTTCTAATTTAGACAATAAAAATAGCGTTATGTTATATGTAAAAAATTGAAACGCTGTCATAACTGCTGGGCGTACCTATTTTTATTTCCTTTTACCAATCATCTTAGTGGGACTATATTTATGGGATTCTTCCTAGCAATGATGGCTAGTTGTTTAATGTTTAAAATCCTAACGGGCGCTTCAAAGGAAATTATTTGATATCAAATGCTGTTCAAAATCGGTGTCCGATATGAAGTGTTAACAAAGTCTATTTATAAAGAAATATTCTTAGTTTTTCTATTCCCTGCGATAGTTGGTATTTTACATGTATTGGTTGGCATGAACCTATTTTCAACAATTTTAGCTGAACCTTATTTCCGTGTTTGGCTGCCAATTAGTATATTTGTAGCTATTTACACAATATACTACTATATTACCGTTCAACTTTATAAAAAAATAGTTCTTCCGAAATTTTGAAGAAAAAATCTCTATGCTCTTTATTTAAAAAATGAGAAATCTCTAATCGGGCTCCATACTTGAAGGAGTTACAGTATGGAACAATGACAACTGATCGTGTGATTGGTTTGTATATTACAATTTAGCAACGTAAAAGCAGATAGTATTATTCTGAACGAACACGCTTAATAGAGAAGTCCCGATACACCTCAATTTTTACTAAAACACGAACGAAAGCTCTTATTAAAGGGGTCACTCTTCCTCATTTATCAATATGTTTATATTTCTTTATAACTTTTTTGTGACAAATAATATGTCTCATAATCTCTTAGGTGGAAAAATAATCGTATAATCCCCCATAAATTACCTATATAATTATGTATAAATTTAGATTATACGGTAATAAAATACTCATTCATTACTGAATTATATGTATTTTATACTATATTTGCTTAATTATGTGAAAAAAACTATTCTTTTTGGTGTAACAAAATTTACTCAAAGGGGAATATAGGATGAGAAATAGAGGGAAATTAGTACAAAAAACTCTAACTATAGCTGCTATTGCATCTATGGGGACAACATTTGCTTTAGCATCACCAAGTTTGGCTAGTGCGGATCAAATTAATACTTCTGAAGTACCTAGTGGTATACTAATAGAAGAAAATACTCCAACTAGTATTAATAAAAATGCTGTTGGTATTACAGATGTTCAATCCGAATTGAATAAAATTGGAACATACTATTATACTAACGAAATTGCAGGTACAAAAATCGAGTCATGGCCTACACTGACTTTTAAGGCAAAACCAGATAGTGTTGAGACAAAGCTTGACTTTAGTATTACGGGTACTTTAAATAAATTGAACTATGATACTACAACGGTCGACTACGTAACAATAGGTGAACTTGATAATACAAAAACTCCTACGGAACAGACGCTTACAACATCTAGTTATACCAAGAGTGTACAAGAAACAGTATCGACAGCAACGCAAAATGGTTTTAAATTTGGAGGGGCTGGTGACTTATTATTAAAAGTTCCACTGCTCTTAGATAATATAAAAATAAATGCAGAATTTAATTCTTCTACTACAAAAACACAAACAACGTCCGAGACAAAAACAATAACATTACCTTCACAAAATATAAAAGTGCCACCGGGTAAAAAATATAGAGCAGTCGTTGTATTTGAACAATTAAATTTTTGGGGTGATGTTTCGTTTACCGGTGAAGGAATTAATCCGATGACTACAATAAAGGGAACTGCAACATATTGGGCTCCAAATGGTATGGGTGCTTGGAAAGAATACACTTGGAATAAATATACTGCTCTTTTTTGGAAGGAACTAACTGATGCTCAGAAAAAGGATTTAAATGGAATCGAATTCATTTACAATCCAAATACTGGTGGAGTTAAAATAAAAGCACAAGGAACTGGTAAAGTCGAAGGTATAATGGGTAGTAAAATAGATGTAGATATTTTAGATGTTACAAATCCATCAAAACATGAATTAGTAGAAACAAGAAGTTATCATTAATATTTTGAAGAAGTTCCAAACACTTTGATAGTAAGCAATCGACCAGGCGCTCATTTTTAAGTGAGTACCTGGCCTTTTTTCGTTTAGTATTCTCTTACTTTATTTGAGCTAAGAACGTACTATATAAAACCACTTATTTATGGTTATCTTAAAAGTAGAAGGAATTCTTTTATTCAATATTAATTCCGCATTTGCAGTACCTTCGATTGCGAAATTTAGTGCAGGAGGATTTATTACTGATGAAATATAAAATACCAGTAACAAACGATCACCAGTGGAGACAGGCACTGGCTCGATTTCTGTTGAACCAAAGGTTATTCCTGCAGGAACTCCAGCAACAGGTGGTATTGTTAACATTAAAAAAATCACTACTCCGAAAAAACAATGAATATCCTAAGGAACAAACCAAATTGGATGCCAAACACTCACCATTTCCCCACTCAAAAATATTGTCACACCGGCTATCATAATAAAAGTAGTCACAACTTGCCCCCAATAAGTCCAATCGTGTTAGACACGATCGTTGAAATCGTCATTGATAAAATACCAGTAACAAAGCAACTAGAAAAATGACCTGCAAAAACGTAATGTCATACCAAAGAATACCTTCGTTTAGTTTTGGAATCAGGTCACTAATTTTGTCACCCACGATTTTTGGTTAAGAACCGATTTTACAATTCTATTACATAAAAATGCTATGCTAATGATGAGGTGATTCTGGTGGCAATCATTTTAATTGTTGAAGATGAAATTCCAATCAATGAGCTAATTAAAAGAAATGTCCAATCAGTTGGACATAGATGTATTTCTGCTTTTGATGGAATGAAAGCCATTGATAAACTTGCACAGCAAGAAATAGATCGATCTTGTATTGCTAGATATTATGCTTCCAGAGATTGATGGATATGAGGTATTTCAGCAGATTCATGGGACGCAACTATCTTTTTGACAGCTCCAAGCAGTTTGTCAGATAAGGTAAAGGGGCTGACTCTTTGAGCTAGTGATTACCTTGTTAAGCCATTTGAGATGCTGGAGCTGTTGGCGCTTAGTAGATTGCTCGAATTGGAACAGCTTTACGAAAAAACGGACATTCTCCAGTTGCCTTTATGAAGCATCACAACTTTATTCAAAGCTACAATTTTCAGATTAAATTCATTTTAGGGTTGTATAGTATATTGAATATAATTTAACAGGGGGAAAATAACTTTGAAAATATTACTCGCAGAAGATGATGCCCGTTTAAGAAAAAATATCGTATATATTCTTAGAAAGGAATTTCACCACGTGGTCGAAGTGGATAACGGACTAGACGCGCTCGACAATACCTTTTCCGAAAGGTATGATTTGCTAATTTTAGATTGGATGATGCCTCAACTGAGTGGTATTGAGGTTTGTAAACAACTGCGAAATACAGGTTTTAGTGGTGGTATTTTGATGCTGACTGCAAAAGATGATACCGCTGATATTATTCAAGGTTTAGATAGTGGAGCAGATGATTACTTAGTAAAACCTTTTAAGGTGGAGGAACTTTTAGCAAGAATTCGCGCTGTACTGCGAAGAAAAGAAAAAGTAATCGAACAAGTCATCCAAGTAGAAAATTTACAACTTAATATAGATTCTCGCGTTTTTCTTCGTGATAATACTGAAATTGAATTAACTAAAAATGAGTTTTCACTCTTAGAATTCCTATTCATCAATAAGGGGCGCGTGCTTACAAGAGAACAAATATGTATTTACATATGGGGCTATGATTTTGTCGTTTCAAATAACTCCTTGGATGCACTTGTGAAACTCGTCCGAAAAAAAATTGATGATAGCCAGGAAAAGTCGCATATTCAAAATGTAAGAGGGATTGGCTATAAACTGAGGGATTACTGTGTTTAATAAAACAAGAAAAAAATTATCATTATTATATGCCACCATTTTCTTTTCGTTTTTTTCTCTCTTCATCATTATTCTTTATTTTTCACTCGTAAAGTTGATGGATACTCAACAATTAGAAGAACTAGAATCCATCTATACAAAACAAAAACATGATTTTTATGAATACAAGGATCATGACAAGAAAAATTTGAGCTATGATCCAAACCGTAATTTTTTCTATTATATTTATACAAACAATCATATATTTGTTCACGGTGACGAATCCTATAAAGGCCTGAAAACACAATTAGAGGAGCTCTTTACAAAAAGCAATACAAATGAAAAATCAGTGCGTCATTTCGAATGGCAAAATGAGCATTTCCTTCTCCTGAAAAAACCTATTTACGAACGTAATGCGGTTGTTGGATACATAATTTTAGGGAAATCCATCACTTCACAACAACACTTTTTCGAAAAAACAATTCAGTTACTTATTCTGTTAACTTGTATTTCGACAGTCTTAATTGGACTCCTTAGTTACTATATGGCAGGTAAAGCAATGGTTCCTATTCGATGGTCATATGGTAAACAGAAAAAATTTGTTTCAGATGCCTCTCATGAATTGCGCACACCACTCAGTATTTTTTATAGCTCGCTCGATATATTAGATCTAGAAGAAGCTACAAATATAAGCCCTTTTGGCAAAGAATTAATTCATGAAATGAAAGACGAGGCTCAATTAATGAAAGGATTGTTGGAAAAATTGTTATTTTTAGCTCGTCATGATCAGCAACAATGGAATCCGCATATAGGAGTTATACCTCTTTCCAAAATGCTAGAAAAAGTTAGTGCAAAATTCCAAAAAATAATGCCTCCTGAAATACAGTTTGGTACACAAATTGAAGAAAATATAGAGCTACTTGGAGATGCAACAAAGATACAAGAACTACTCTATATATTATTGGAAAATGCTATTTCGTACTCTAAAGATGGGAAAATAACACTCACCCTTTTAAAATATAGAGATTCTATTGAAATTGCGGTAACCGATCAAGGAATTGGTATTCCAGAGCATGAATTATCCTTAGTCTTTGAACGATTTTATCGTAGCGATGCTGCACGCCAAAGAAACGGAACTGGTTTAGGTCTCTCAATAGCAAAAGCGATTGTTGAACAGCATGATGGGAAAATTTTTGCTACAAGTAAAGTAGGAACAGGCACAACATTTCATATTGTATTTCCAATTTGAATAATAAAAGCATCAATCCTTCCCCTTTTTCTGGGAGGAGTTGATGCTTTTATCACCTAGATGGACGTATTATTTTTCGGGGAGATGTCTTTTTTCAAACTCTCTTGGCTCATTCTTCGCAAAACCAATATAAATAAAGTGAAACCAGCTGTTAACGCATAAAAAATCAGTACAAATAAATTTTCAGTATCAGTACCAATGATTATGCCATGGAAAAGTGAAAGTAACCACGCAGGTAACACAAGCAAATGCATATTCTTCCACATGGATCGATTCATTGTTTTAATCCATAGATCTGAAGTCATTAACACCACCAAAAAACAATAAAAAGCAATTGTGCCAAGACCAGAGGCTACAGACTTATAGTCAGCGGCAAAAGGAATCAAAACTTCCACTAAATTATAAGGCTTATAGCTGTCAATCATTAGTACAAGCATATGGGCTATTAATGTGAACAACCCCATCCAACCTGCATTTTGATGTATTTGATAAAGTAAATTTTTATGTGATCTTACAAATGGTGATTTTCTTAATAACCCAAAAATAATTGAGATTGTAAAATAAAAATAGGCTAAAAATCCAAATAGTCTTATCCATTCCCATGTACTAGTTAACAACTTCTCTCCCCCTTGACGTCATCCAATAACCCGCTTGTCCTTCTTTGACAATAAACCGAGCATTTCGTTGACAATTTGTTTCAAACCACTGTTGTTGCTCACTTTCATCTATTAGGAAACAAAGCTTTGCCCATACTTCGGCATCACACAATGAAGATGTTACGACCGTCGCTTGCAACACATCTGTTTTGGCAACCTCACCTGTTCGTCCATTCAATAGATGATTCTTCGTAATATTATTTTGTGTCCAACTTCTAAAAATGCGATTAGAAGTGGCAATTGCGCCCGTGCTAATATTGACATAGCTAATTTCTTTATCAATCTTTTTAGGATCTGCAACACCAATCTTCCATATCTTCTCCCCTGTAGACCACAGTTTCATATCACCACCACCATCTATAATGCCGTAATCAGGGGCAACCTCATTTTCTAGCCAATTAGCTAGCGTTTCTATGGCATACCCTTTAGCAAATCCACCCAAATCAATTTCCTGATTCGCTAGTTTCATTACCTGCTGATTGTTTAAAAATTGAAATGGCTTTCCTGAGATAGAGTTTACATTTGAGGATTGATGCTTAGCCATTTCAAATGGGAACGACTGATTGTAGCCCTGCTGCTCCAGCTGCAACTTCAAATAAGGTGAGAATAATCCATTGGATTGAAGATAATATTTATTTGCTCGTTGTAAACAATCATAAAGTGACGAATTTAGTCGCAATGTCTCGCCAATTTTTAATTCATTTAATAGTGATAACTCATTATTAGGTAGAAACCTTGACCACTCTTTTGCTACGTACTGCAACCATTTTTCAGCCCGGTCTTTCCAATTAGTATTTTTGCCTTTTGGAATAGCTATAAAAAAATCGGTATTCATTAATTGTAGGGAAAGTGTGTCCATCGTCATCATCTCCACTATGTTCTTTTTGTTTTTCGATCACTCTTTGAATTTTGATTTGCAACTTGAACTTCAAAATTTGCCCAATCGAGTTGGACAAGCTTTTTTTCTTTCTCCGTCATATTTTTCTCTTGTTGTGCAGTAATTTGAAGATCATTTGAATTGTTTGTTTTTGCTTGTATTGAAGTGTTTATTTGCGTTAATAGTACGGCAGATAACATCACTCCTGATGCACCTAATATCCATTTCGCTTTTTTCGGATCTTTCATTGTTCACCACTCCTTCCTATTTGATTAAAAGTTGACATAAAAATACTTGACTGTCTTCTTGCCATTCGACCACGTATCCTAAGCCATTTGTAATGACACATATTGGCACATAGAGTTCCTCATTTAAATAGAATGAAGATGCAGGTAATGGTGTTTTAACATTGTTATCATAGGCAACATTTGTTCCTGAGCGGAAAACTAGTTCATTCTCTTGATATTGTATAACTAAGATTTTGCTTGTTTTGTAAAAGGTAGCTTTTGCGCCTAAAAGCTGTGCCACCGTTTTCCCTGGTACAAAAAACTCCCCGTCTTTTGGGATAACATAAAAATTTAATTCTTTATTCATATCTGCTACTTTCAAATTGACTAATTTGGACGCGCTGAAAGGCAAAACCTCTTTCTCCATAACTAATTCTCTTGACCAAATATTCCAAGTACCTTTTTCATATACTTCACCATTCATTTTATAGGATTCATCAAATTCGTAACGATCATCGTCATCGTCATCATATTCGTAACGATCATCATCGTCGTACTTCTCATGTTTCTTATACTCGTGTTCATTGTCATCATCAGCTCGAACACTTAATCCAAATATGAATGTACAAGTTAATAACAAAGCCACAATCAAACTGATTCTCTTTTTTTTCATGGAAACTACCCCCTTCATTTGACTACATTGTAGCTAAGAAAAATGATAGGAATCTGAAATTTGATTTTTTTTCATAAAAAAACAAGCTATCTTCAAGTCAATTTCACCTGATTCAGGATATATATTGTTATGTTCTATGTTATTAAGCTTTACGACACAAACATTTAAAATACTTTTATCCCCAAATCCTGCTTCGTAGATGCTCTTGCTAAGTAAGAGTGTTAAGAAAATTAATGATTTTATTTTCTCCGATAAACCTATAAATAAAAAAGCCATTATTTCTTTTATCGAAGAAATAATGGCTTTTGCTCTCCTTTGGGACGGACAAAGGTAGAGACAGTTCCCTTTTTAGGTTGTGACACCCTAGTACTGTTATACAACAGTAACTTAGAAAAGTGCTTCATCAATATCTGCTATTTATGACGCCATTTTTTTGAGTGGGCTCAAGTGAAATGTTCTCCATGACTTTCATCATTTAAATTTAAACTAAAAAACTCGACCCAGGAATAATGGATCGATTTTTTTAGTTGGTTTCATTTTTTCTGTTTTCATATATATCGCTGAATGTCAGTACCCGACTTTGTTGCCAATATCTACAGACAGTAACAACTTTTTTTCGATACAACACTTATTACTAACATTCTTTTTATCTCTACAAGTAATGTAATTTTTGTTGTTCGCTGGCGCTATCTTCGTTATCTTAATAAAAAAATTATGTGATTTTTAATTGAGCTACAGAAATTAATAATCCTTCCTTTTGATTAAGAGTACCCCATAAGATAGACACTAAAAAGTTTATCTTATTGGGTACTTTTTTTGATATGCGAAACATTAGAAAATGTAAAAAAGAATGTTATATCTGATTCTGTTAATATTTAAATTGGCTAATGAGCTGTTTTAATACGTCTGCCATATGCGCAAGAGCTTGTGCAGAAGCATTAATCTCTTCCATCGAAGCTAATTG
Organism: Lysinibacillus parviboronicapiens; assembly: GCF_003049605.2. NCBI lineage: Bacteria > Bacillati > Bacillota > Bacilli > Caryophanales > Bacillaceae > Lysinibacillus > Lysinibacillus parviboronicapiens. Next base: position 1,990,511 of record NZ_CP073713.1, on the reverse strand, counting down.
TTCCTCTGTAGACGCTGCAACGTCCTCTGAAGCAGCTGCATTTCCTTTTGCGGAGAATGCCAAATTCTCCGTAATAGCCGTCACCTCTTGTACACTTGCTGACATCTGTTCAGACGCAGATGATACCTCTTCCATTTTAGGAGTTATTTTAACCATGCTTGTTTTAATCACTTGGAATTTCGCGATTGCTTCATCCGATACATGAAGTCCATTTTGAACATCCTCTGTAACTTTTGCCATGATATTTACGGATTGTTCTGTTTCTAACTGAATGCCATGGATTAGCTCGAAAATTTGTTGTGCAGATTCCTGTGATTGCTCCGCCAGCTTTCTTACTTCATCAGCAACAACCGCAAAGCCTTTTCCATGCTCCCCTGCTCTTGCTGCCTCAATTGCTGCATTGAGAGCCAGTAAGTTAGTTTGATCTGCGATGCTTGTAATGACATCTAAAATTGACGTAATTTGTTGAGAGCGTTCATGTAATGTTTGAATTTTCGTGTTAGAATCTGTTACTGATAAATGGATAGAATGCATTTGATCTTTTGTATTTTGGACTGCCTTTCCACCCTCATCAGCCTGTAGCGTTGCATGCTGTGAAAGGTCCGTCACAATAGAAGATATCTCTGCGATATGAAGAATAGCCTTAGAAAGCTCCTGTAACGATTCTGCATTCTTATTGGCACTCGTTGTTTGTGTGTCTGCACTCGAAGCGACATCTTGAATCGATATAGCCACCTTTTCTGTAGCAATGCTTGTTTGATTAGCATTGGCTGTTAGCTCTTCTGCCGACGAGGCTACCTCTTCAGCATTTTGTTCAATTTTTTGAATAAGAGTTCTTAAACTGTCTTGCATATCGTTAAAGGCTTGCCCTAGCTGTCCAATCTCATCCTGAGATTTTACCGCCACTTTCTCAGTTAAATCACCCTTACTTATGGTTACTGCACTATCCTTGAGCGATTTAATCGGTTTTATAATCGCCTTCATGACAAAGAAGAATACAATCGCACTGATTACAATTGCAGCGATTAGTACGAGAAACGTTTTATACAAAATAGAGGATGCTGATTGGTCAATTTCCTCCGCAAAAATTGTTCCAGTAATTTTCCAATTTGTCAGTTCATTCGTTGTAAAGAACAAAATTCGGTCATCGCCGTCAAAGACATAATCATACGTGCCAGATTTGCTGTCGTACATTTGATTAAGGAAGTTCTCGTTTAATTTCTTACCTGCTTCTAAAGTAGGATGTGAAATGACCAAATTATTATCACCAAAAATAGAAGGATATCCATTTTTTCCGATACTAATAGAGTCCGAGACTTTTTGAAGGTCTGTCAATTTTATATCAATTGCCACTACCCCAGATTGATCCTTTACCTGACGAGCAACTGTAACGACCATATCTCCAGTACCTGCATCAATGTAAGGATTTGTAATTAAAGTTTCGCCCTTTAATTCATTGGCCTTTTTATACCAATCCCTTTCCAACGGATTATAATCTGCACTATTTATTTTTGGTTCTTGAATAAATGCTCCCTCATTTGTTCCAACATAAATACTTAAAACATCTGGACTCAGCTTCATATATTGTTGAAAATTTTCTAGTATTGTCGATTCCTTCTGATCGTACTGAGAAGACGTTATTTCATTGCTAAAAATAGTGATTTCGTTTATTTTTTCGCTAATGGTTTTATCAATTAACGAATTTAAAATTTCCACACTTACATCTGCACTAAAAAGTATTTCTTCTTTTATCGAATTTTTTGCTGAAAGATACGATAAGCTTCCTACAGAAATAACTGGGATTAGTAAGATAAGAGCAAATAATGTGTACAGTTTACCCTTAAAGGTTCCAAATAATTTTTTCAAAAACAGCTCTCCTTTTGTCTTCATTTAGTTTTTAAAATGTGTTGTTAGTTTCTTTTTAAAGAATGCCGCCCCCTACTCTTATAATCTTCCCTTATTTTATCGTTTAAATTTCACCCTAAGCTTTTATCGGACGAAATACTTAAATTCAAACCCACTTTTTCATTTTTTTGATTTTCGTAACATAAAACCTTCTATTTTTGCATTTCTTCATCACTCAACTAAAATAAAGCCCCTACCTATCGCTGGATATCACCCTGAATACAATAAGGAATCTGAAGAAGAATGGTATCAAACGAACGACAGGTACATTTATCAACTCGGATCAAGGCTTCAACTATATCAATCCATGTCACATTGAGGAAACTGTTGGGATAAACCACAAGAACAAGAACAGGATTTCAATTGACTAATTTTTCAGAATATAATATGATGATTGTACAGAACAACCTCTATTGTTCTGTATCTCACTATTTGCGTAATGTACAGGCGCTATGTTTTTTACAAACTTAAACGACTTCAGCGGGCTTACAATTGAATATTGATATTGTTTGAACAAAATTTCCGAAAGATTAACGGGCGTATCGCGTCACCGATTATCTTTTGACATAAGCATGTGAGAGAAACGAATAAAAGTGAACACTTTCCCTTAGAAATTAGATTTTGTTAACCCGCATAGTGAACGTACAATACAAAATAAGTGAACCCACAGTTAGTTTTGTTTTCACGGCCAAGTAGGCGTACACCCATTGCTAGCAGCAGTGTGATGGATTTTTTCATTAATTGATGTTACCTTCTTCTATTCAGAGTGTTGGATATGTGTGAACGTAACTCCTCCCTTTAATGGGAAATGAATCACCTCGTAACTGCTTACAATTTGTGAAATGCTGTTCATCTGAGTCGCGTTAACAACAAATAGAATGATCGTTTTAGGCAACGATTTTTCCGAAGTACGGAACATTTAAGCCATCAGTAATAACGAAGCACTAAGCTTGAAGGAAGTAGGAACTAAAGTGATGTTATGTAATACCTTCCCGCTGAAGGAACAATAAAAGCTGCCCATCTTGATAATAGATGTTGGCAGCTTTTATTTTGCCTATCCTTGTTGCCGCAATATCCCCGATTTGCACCCGATCCTAAGCGTTTTGCGCCTGCATACTCAACGACACCAGCGCACTGTCAAATGATTAGCGAACAGCGCCAATGACTTCATCAATTTCCGCAAGTAGTGCCGCATTTTTCATCGTTGTGCTTAATTTCAAGTGGCTTTGATCGACTTGCATAACGGCTACATGCATGCCCTCCTTCAAGCTTGCACTTGGGACAGGCATCATGCTTTCCGTATCGAATGTCATGAGTAAGTCGGGAAATTTAGATTGGATAGTTCCTGCTTTTGCTAATGTCATATACTCGTTCCAGAATGTTAAGGAGAAGTCCTCCACCATTAACTTGCCTACGTCAAAGCCATTTTCCTTTGTTAGAGAATAGTCTGTTACTTTTCCAGAGACAATGTGTACGCCATGCAAGTGACGCAAGACATTTTGCAATTTTTCATCCATTGTTTGTCCCTTAAGGTAGCTATAGCCTAGCGCAATGGCATCAGAAATGGCATATGGTGCGCCATGTTCTTTTAAATAGCCAATGGTTACTGGGTTTCGCGTTACCCCCACCATGCCACCAGCTAACACGGAAGCATGGCGAACGCTTTTGGCCGTATTTTGCAAATCCCCTTCTACAAAACCTTGTAATGCCCATTTATTTTTTCCACCAGCATAAAATTGCACGGATTGATAATGTGGTTGTTCGTGTAAATTCAAGGAACCCATGATGCCTGTTGGATGTGCTCGCCCATTACAAGGGGCATCCACGACTGGTACATGTAATAACACCGATTGCAGCCAGCCATTAATTGTCGTAATGGCCCCGTTTTCGTTCGTAATGATGCCTTTTAGTCGATTAGCCATATAGCTATTCATCTTGCTAAAGCTCCAGCATAGCTGTTCATTTGATATATATTGATTGGCCGCTGACGGAGCACCCACCATGGCCACACAAGCGATTAAATCTTCCTCGCTCAATTCGGATATATCCATTAACTGAGGTGCCCCAACAGCGAAAATTGCCTCCACAAGCCTTAAGCCTTCCTCTAATAGGCCACCCCCACCGCCTCCTAGAATCGTACCGCCATAGACAGCAGCAATACCATCTTCATACGTTAGCACTTTTACCATCAAGATACCCCCTTGCTATTTACCCATTTTGAAAATGGAAGAGAAGAAACTATATAAAGCATCTCCAGCAATGACACCCGCTGCAAACACCGTCATTTCAGACTCTTTCTTTCCTTTCGTGACTTTCGTGAAAATAATACGCAGTAAAATACCGATTAATACTGCCCAGCCGGCAAGGGGATTAACAAGCAATAAACCTGTCGCAAACAAGATACCCATTTGTCTCTTTGACCCACCAAGAAGTTGAATCAAGGCGCCTGGAATGGCCCAAATCATTAACTGTTTCGCCACGTCGCCTGTAACGCCCGATTGAATAGTTGCCGCATAAACATGGTTGACCGGCGCTACTAAATCTTGTGCAAAATAAGATTTGTACGATAGTAAAACTACAATGGCAGAAATAGAAAAGGCTACTATTCCAGCGATCATTTGCTGTTTGCGCCCTTCTTTTTCTAATGCTGGATCACTGCCGTGCCCACGTAAAATATAACCCGTTTTCAAATCATAGCCCATATCCGCAAATGCCACACCTGTTGCTGCACTATAGCCTGCCAATAGCGCAAGGGCTGGCGGCGGAAAACCAATCAAAATGCCGACAATCAGTGTAATAAACGCGACAGCAAATGCTGGGAACCAACCAGCATGCATGGCGGCAATACCCACAATAAGCTCATGTACAAAAGCCGCAATGGTTGCGAACACGATAAAGGCTATTAACATACCAAAAGACATGTGAGAAATGATTCCACCTAATAATGCGATTAATAATGAAATCATTAAATATGCGATAAATCCGGCACCAAAGGCCTGTCTGATTTCTTTTTCATCTTTTGAATATTGCCATTCTTCTGTCTTTTTAGCAGACTTCTTTGTTAATAATGCAAAAGCTACTTGGAACAGCGCCACAATCCCTGCACCAATCATAATGCCATGCGGAATATAGTATTGATTTAAATCTACATTAAATAATTGAACCGAATAGCCTCTAAGTAAAAGACCGATTCCAAACATGGTCAGCGCCCAAATATTGCCGATAAACGCGACACCAAAAGCTGACATTGGAATTTTTAGTACGGAGCCCACAATACCAACTAACACACCACCGATTAAAACTTTTGCATTCTTACCGCCCTTATCTCCAGCTTTAATCGCTTCAGCAGTGGCAATCCCCGGTGGCCAAGTACCAGCCGCCGGGAAAATCTTCGTATCAAAAAATTTATATAATAATAAAGCATCCACAAACATCGCTAAAATCACACCAATAAATAATGGTAGAACTAAAGATTCATAACCTAAAACATAAGGAATTCCAATAGGCAACATTAAACTACTCGCTGCACTAAACGTTGCCGCGGATATCGCCGTTTGAATAATATTTTGTCTATGCACTGATTTGAACGCTATGAATTTTCCAATCGGAATTCTTCCTAAAATCATGGCGAAGATAGCACCGACAATCGACGTATTTGCAGAAATCCCTAAAGAAGTAATCAGTTGCATCCCAATGATGGCACCAACAACAGATGTAAACACGATCATCAGTAGAGTCATAGGTTCTAAGGCTCTAGGATGTAGTACTTTATTATTCATGAAATCAGCTCCTATCTTGTTTTATAGTTTAGTAATGTGAGATTGAATTTGATGAGAAACTTGTAATAGCTGTTCAAGCATATATTTCTCTCTCTGTTCATCCATGTCATATATCAAACCAGAAATCGTAAGAGACGCCATAATCTCTTTCTTGTTATTGAATAATGGAACACTTATACCAAAAGCATGTTCATTGTACTCACCTACTGTCATACACCAATTATGTTGTCGAATGGTTTGCAGCTCATTTTTCAAGTGCGCAAGAAGCTGTTTATGTTCTTCTTCAGACTGTTTTTCATGAAAATATGCTAACAATTCAAGCTGTTGTTCTTCCTCTAAATAGGCAAACATTACTTTACAGGAAGCACCGATATAAAGCGGTGTTTTCGTTCCTAATGACACCGCATATTTTATATTCTTACTACTTTCAGCTATTTTGGTTGTGACACCATATTCATTATCCATATAAGTTAGAAATACGGATTCATTGATTTCACTCGCGAGATTTTGCATCAATTCATAAATGGCCGAATGCGGGTCACTTGAATGCGAAAGGACGTCATAAAATATAAACATTTTGTAGCCCATTTTATATTTTTTAGTACTTTCATCTTGTATTAGGTACCCTGCTTCTGTAAATGTATTGATTGTTCTTTGTACAACGCTTGTATGCATGTTTGTCATGCGTGAAATTTCACGCACTCCTAATGCGTTTTCTGTTGATGCAAAACATTCTAGTATAGCCAATGAGTTTTTTAACGTCTTGACAGTCATTACCTGCTCCTTCTCTATGTGTTTTTATAGCGATAGAACTTGTGTGCCATGTCCAAAGAAATGTATTCATTTAACAAGTCCTTTTCGATTGCGTCTATGCTTCTCTCCTCGGGGCTGCCATAACCGCCCCCTGTTGCCGTAACAAGCTCTAGTTGATCTCCTTTGTGCAGTTCATAATTTGCGAGTACACCAATTGGCCCAACCTTTGTGCCATCTTGTTTATGAATAATCAGATAGTTATGTGAGCCTTCATGTCCGCCATTTAAGCCAAAAGGTGAAAATTGATGTCTACCTAAGTTGACTGAAACCTTTTGCCCATCATTATTTATGCTATAAACTCGACGCACCCCTAAACCACCTCTAAATTTTCCTGCTCCTGCACCATCACAGTTTAAGCTATATTCATCGATATGGATACCATATTTTGTCTCCGCTATCTCTACAGGGAGGTTATACGTTTCCCCATCCCCCATACAATATTGCCCGCTTTGCCCATCAACATCATTGGAGGCACCCCAACCACCAACAGAAGGCTCAACAATTAGGAATGAATCGTCATTGTGTGGGTTTTTGCCCGTTAAAATAAATGTACAAACTGACTGTAAATGGCCTGCTGAAAGTCTGTCTGGCAGGTGCTGCGCAAGTGCTTTCCATATTAAATCGGCTGCGCCAATACGCGCCTCAAAGTTCATAGAAACGGGATGTGGTCGTTTGGCAGAGACGATTGAATTTTCATCTGTTATGATTTTCAAACGATGAAATACCCCTTCATTGATGACATCAATATCACCCAGTAACGCTAAAAACATCACCCTCACACTGGCCATTAATCCAAATTGTGAACAGTTGACAGGTACATGCACCGCCGGATGTGACCCTCTGAAGTCACAAATAAATTGTTGGTCACTAATGGTCACCTTTACTTTTATAGGATATGGTCCACCTTTTAATGGATCACCCTCAATAAAGTCTTCGGCATAAAACTCACCCTTTGGTAAATGTTGCAGTTCGAGTTGTGCTATTTTTTCACCCTTATCCAATAACTTTTGGATGGACAATTTTACAGCATCCGCACCGAATTTCTGACAAAGTTCACGTATGCGTTTTTCGCCTGTTTTCAATGCGGCAACTTGTGCCAACATATCGCCGATGGATAGTTCTGGTAAACGAACATTGGTCGCAATGATTTCATAGACCGCTGCACTCAGTTCACCTTTTTGATAGAGCTTAACCCCTGGTAACTGTAAGCCTTCTTGATAGATTTCATTTGAATTGCTAGTAAATGAACCTGGGTCCATTCCGCCAACTTCTGTCCAGTGCGCTTTATTGGCCGAATAAGCGATTATTTCTCCCTTGTAGAAGATAGGTAGTACTAAGCCAACATCGGATAAATGCGAGCCACCCCCAACATAGGGGTCATTAATAATAATGACATCACCTTCGTGTAAATCCGCACCGCCATTAAACTTGTCAATAACATGCTGGACCATTGGACTTAACATACCGATAAAGCTGGTCACACCGTTTCCTTGGCTAATCAAATTACCTTTTGCATCGGTTAAGCCACATGCATAATCTAAAACCTCATAGATAACAGGACTCATTGAAGAACGGGCTAAAGCGACAAACATTTCATCTCCGATGGCCAGCAACGAATCCTGAATAATTTCTAACGCAAAAACATCTTTATTCATGCTTTACTTCCCCTCCATCTCTACAATTAGGTTGCCGTATTTATCCATTGCAATGGATTGCTTGTCATAGATGACTACCGTAGAGCTAGGACTTTCGACAATGGCTGGGCCTTGAATCACATAGCCGGGCACTAACTTTTGCTGATCATAAACATTTACATCTACCCAACCTGTATGTTTTACATATAATCGACGTGTCGATTTCATGCAAGTGGTACTATCAATGTGCGAGAAATCTAATTCCTTAAATTGAATCGCTTCATCTTTACCATAAATCGTGATATGAAGATTCACGAGCTCAATCGGTGTTTGAGGTAACTCAAAAGAAAATTCTTGTTGATGTTTAATATGGAAGGCTGTTGTTAAGCACTGTAGTTCCGCCTCATCGAGACAATCATTGGATGAGTTTAACTTTACAGTGTGCTCCTGGCCTTTATAACGTAAATCGTAATTCATTTCAACATGATAATGCTCTTGTGCGAATGGCGCTTCAGCATAAGCTTTTTGCATCACTTCTGCCATATTTCGTTGAATTTCCGCTAAATGATTTTTATGGAAGTTCAATAAATTAGTTTGGATATAATCTTGTCGGTATTCGGTCATCATCATACCTAAAGCTGAAAAAACGGATGAACCATATGGAATAATGACTTTTTTCATGCCTAATTCTTGTGCTAAATGAATAGCATGTAGGGGACCACCGCCACCAAAGGCCACCATTGTAAACTCCGCTGGGTCATAACCTTTACGAATAGAGATTAACTTAAGTGCATTTAACATATTCGAATTGGCTATATCTAAAATTCCTTGGGCCGCCTCTTCAGCCGTAACATTAAATGGTTTGGCAATCGATTGCATAAGTGCCTCTTCAATTTTGTTCATAGCTACTGGATGATCAAAGTTCGCTAACGATAATCTTCCTAAATAGACATTCGCATCTGTAATGGTTGGTTGCGTATTGCCTAAGCCATACGCTACAGGGCCCGGATTAGCTCCGGCAGAATCTGGACCTACTTTTAATGAGCCAAATTGGTCGACTCTTGCAATGGAACCCCCACCATTGCCAATCTCCACAATATCGACAACCGGTGTTTTTATAGGATACCCAGCAAACTTATCATTTTTTTCGATATAGTAATCTGTTGTGACATTCACTTTGCCATCGGTAATCAGCGAACATTTCGCCGTTGTTCCACCAACATCAAAAGCGATAATATTGGATTCATTGAGCAGCTGACCTAATTTGGCAGCGCCGAACATGCCTGCAACAGGGCCAGATTCAACGAGGTTGATTGGCAACTCCATTGCTTTATCAAAACTGGTCGTCCCCCCATTGGATTGCATAATTTTTAAATGTTCTGTAATGCCAATTGTCCCTAATTTTTCTTGTAAACTTTTTAAATAAGCATGAGCAATTGGTTTTACATATGAATTTAAGACGGTTGTATTGGTTCTTTCATATTCTCGATATTCTTTAATGGTTTCACTCGAAAGTGTTATATAGACCTCTGGCCAAATCTTTAAAATTTCTTCTTTTAGTTGTCTTTCATGCGTTGGGTTTTTATAGCCGTGAATGAATGAAATGGCAATGGCTTCAACACCCAAGGCTTTAAATTTATTGACTAACGGAGCTACGTCATCAATGTTAAGCGCTTTCATGATATTTCCTTTAAAATCGATTCTTTCATCGATTTCTTGTCTTAAATAGCGCTCTACAAAAGGTGCCGGCTTGTTATATTTAAAATTGTACAAATCTGGTCGATTCCCCCGAGCAATTTCTAAGACATCACGAAAGCCTTTCGTCGTGATTAACCCAACTACTCCCCCTTTTCTTTCCGTTAACGTGTTAATAATAACGGTCGAACCATGAATAAATGACTCGACCAACGATTGTTCCGTTACATGTCGACGTAAGACATGTAAAATCCCATCCTCAAAATGGCCTGGCGTTGTATGCCCCTTATCAAAATGAAGATTCCCCTTTTCATCTGTGAATACTAAATCGGTAAAAGTTCCACCAATATCTGTTGCTATTTTCAAATCCTCATCTCCTTCTGTTCCGATTATAGGAACACTGTTCCATTTAGAATTAGGTAAATTATATTTAAAAAAGAAAGAAAATTCAATATATTTTTACTATAATTTTTTATTCGGCCTCTTTTTATAGTAAAAACCCGCTATTTCAATCGCTTTAACGTAAAAATCATCCTATAATTCACAAGAATTTTTCAGCAAAAGGAACCTCCCATTCCCTTTTGTTTGTCCTTGCAATGAGCGGCATCTACACCAATTTATGTGATTTTGGATTGTCGATTTTCTCCAATAAAAAAAGCCTATTCGGAAATAACTCGAATACGCTTTTTAGCGGAATGGCGCAAATCGCCGACATATTGACAAGTTAAGCCTGTTCTTTGAGAATGCCGTAATACACCAAATCCTCATATTTACCATCTTTCATAACATGGTCTTTTAAAGTCCCTTCCTTTTCCATGCCAATCTTCTCCATTACTTTTCCTGAAGCAGGGTTCGATGCAAAATAGCGTGCAAACACTTTGTGCAGTTTCTTTTCTTCAAAAGCAAATTGTAATATTGACTGCGCTGCCTCGGTCGCATAGCCATTACCCCAATATTGTTCGCCGATCCAATAGGCTAGTTCTCCTTGGTTAAAGCGTGGATGGTTCGATAATGCCATAGCGCCCAATACTTCACCACTGTCTTTGTCTGTTACCGCAAACTCATATGATTTATCTGCCATAAAATTATCATAATGATGCTCCATCCATGATAATGCATCGTTTGCATTAAGGTGTTCTACATCTGTCTGGTCAAACAAATATTACAGCAAGCCTTTTACTGTTTTTGTGGTGTAGCCAAGATTTCTGTAATGTTTTGATATTGCATAGGCAATTTCCCGGTTTGGTTCCCTTAGCTCTTCTTTCATACCTGTGTTGCAAAAGCCTATGAATTCGCCCGTATCCTTTAAGATCATGCCCAACCCCAAATAATTGTGACCACTGATATGAGGGACGGCTGACAAAAACTCTTTATTTTCAGGTATCTCATAATTTGTCACCCAGTCTAATCGTTGTGCTCTCGTGGAACGCCAGTCCGGCAAAAATTCATAAACTTCCGGTTGTGAAGTCAGTTCATAAAGAGCATCAACATCTTCCATACTAAACTCTCTCAGTAATATTTCACCACAGTCTATTGTAAATAAATTGTTCATCTCTCCATCCCCTATAGCTCGATAAAATTAAAAAATCTTCAAATCTTTTTTTAAATAGTAATGCTGAAAAACTCTACCGACATTATCTAAACTGCCAAACACTTTATAGCCATGTTTTTCATAAAAACCTAACGCTTGAAAACTTAACGTATCCACCTTTATGAAATCACAGTCTTTTTCTACAGCGATGTTCTCAAGCTCTACTAATAATGTCGTTCCCAATCCCGATTTTCGTAATTCTTCATCAATCATAAACGTATGAATTTCCAACCAGTTCCAACATACTTCAGCAAGTATGCCACCACGGACAATGCCCTTGTCATCTTTAAGAAATAAATTAATTTCTTCGTATCTGCCGCTTAAATCTTCCGGAAAATGCTTTAAATTAAATTGATAAAGCGCCTCTTCAATTTTCTGTTTATCCTTGTTATTTATTTCTTGCGTAATCGAAAAATTCATCTTTCATCTCTCCTTTTATCTTAAGAGTTGATTTGATTATAGCCGACTGACATTCCTTGAAAAACGTTAGCACAAAAAGCGACTGTTTTTTTATGTTAATAGATGATTTATTACTTCAAGTCTTAGGAAAAATACCTGATGTAACTCTTTTTAATATTTTTCTTAATGGCCATTGGCATAAAGATATTGTGATGATAATTATCAAAATGAAAACAAATGATTGCAGAAAACGACTTGAAAATTGTCCAGCAATCCAATTACCTCCATAATAAATGCAAATAACCCCCAAAAACACCGTGGAAAGATAGGCAAAAGAAGCGAGAATTAATTGTTTAGCCGTTAATTGTTTTATTGATTCTCTGTTTTTGTGTATAAGATTGATTGCCGCAAATATACAATAAGCTATAATCATAATTGTAAACACACAAATACATCTCCTTTTAACGATCTCCCTTTATAAATATCCATATTATAACATTTTTTATTGCACTAAACTGCTTTTTTAGTTCAATAACTAAAAAAGAGCTGCCTATGCAACTCAATGTTCTTCAAGTAAAGCCCCCCGTTAGCTATCCATGTCGCGTACAATCAACACTACACCACAGAAAATGAAAGATTATTACGTTCTTTCATGGGAGTTAAATAATAAAAGGGACGCTTATTCAACAATCGCGCCCGTTGTTGAATGTTCTTTTTCTATTGAAGATTATCGTTGTACTGCGCAGCTGGAAAGTTGTTCTTCTTAAAGTTAAGCGCCCTACAGATCAAAAAGAGATAGTGGGTTAATCCTTTCCATCTTCCTTGCATATTTCACTAACTAGCTGCCATAACGCGTTGTTTTCTTTATTTTTCGGTCCAAGCCTATAACAATTTTCATATTGAGGTTTGACTTCCTTTATTTTTTGCATTAAATCCTAATTAATTTTTCAGAGGTAACTAATTATTATGTCGTTTGTTAACTTCAATCGCAATGAACTCCGGCAAATAATTGGGAGTACAGCCCTTTGATACCATTTCATTTTTATAAAGACCCGTTTTCTCACCAAGTTTAATACAACGTGCACGATTCTTTTCATCATAAACGCCTATCCAGCCTGCGAGGAAATTCATAGCCCATTGAACTTCCGGTTCTTCCTGCGTAATATTAGCTTCTAATGTAGATAGTAAGTCTGCGGTATTATCAGGCGGTGTTTGTCCAGTCCATCTCAATCGCGCTTGATAATACCAGAAAGCCCGCCTTTGAAGAGCACAAGGGCTATTTTCCCATGACTCCATCCATGCAATTGTCTTCTTGTCTTTGGCGAGCTGATTTGCCATTAACCAATCCATTAAGTTATTTCGCTCATCAAAAGTGTGAGTCTGCATATCCTTATCAAGCTTATTTAGCACATCTTGTGAAAGAAGTTTTTTGTCCATAATTAAGATTGCTAATAGTCTGGGCAAAAACTCTTCGGTTGACCAAAGTTCCATAGCTAGTTCGTGATCTTTTTTAATGTCCTTCGCGATTTTTCGTAAGTCGCCTAGCTTAGTTTTACTATTGATCTGAGGTAAAATGTTTTCTGCTTTGGAAGAGCGTTTTATTTCTGTATCTTTTTTTTCATCCATTTTATACAACTCCTTTATTAAAGCACTGTTTCATAATATGCCCTAGACGGGATATATAAAGAACTTAATTTCGTTATAAGTCTTATTGCAGTGGTGTGCCTCAAAAGTTTACCTTTTTTAATATGGTAGGCAGATTCGCATTTATGTTCCCCAATTAATAAGAAGCCATTTATATTTCCAACACAAATACCCAATTTTAAATTTTGGGTTCTTTAATAGATTGGGGATTCGGGAAAAGTAAGGGATTTTATTGAAGAAAAGCGCCCGATTGTTGCATAAGTCTATAAACTAAGCTGTGCTTTTAGTTCAATAACTTCAACAAAAAAACCTTCAATCCTTTTTAAACAACAAGAAAAAACGAATTCTAAAATCAAAATCCGTTCTTCGTAAATTCTTATTCTAACTCTAACACAATGTTTGGCGTATATGTGGCAACACATTGGCGCTGATGTGTTTAATTATATTAGCTAAGTTCCTATTTAGTTGAAGCAGAAGGTGTTATGACGTAATCAAAAGCGTTCCATCGTTAAATCAGTATTTACTGAAACCGCAGCTTTATTACCTTTAGCAGCTGAAATCATTAAAGAGGATGGTTTAGATCTTTCTGTTTCCCCTGCAATATATACGTTTTTTTGGGTTGTTCTACCAACACCATCTGTTATAACTTTTCCATTTTCATGAATTTCACAGCCAAGCTTCTCAGCAAATTGATTTGGGTGATAATAAGATGGGGCAACAAATCCACCCGATCTTATAATTGTTGCTCCTGTTTCAAACTCTATTTTTTGTAAGTAACCGTCCTTACCTATTAAGTCTTTTATCTTTTCCGATATAATTTTGATATTGTGTTTTTGTAACTCAATTTTACCTTCTTTAGATAATTGAACGCCATTCGTTAAGACAACCAAATCCTGCGACCAATTATAAATTAACTTAGTCAAATGCAGTACATGCTCTTCTTTTTCTGCAATAACCACTAATGGCTTATCTCTTTGCTCCCAGCCATCACAATACGGACAACTAAATAGACTTTTCCCATAAAACTTTCTTATACTTGGTATAGTAAATATTTCTTGAATACCGGTGGCGAGTATTATTTTTTCTGAAACAAATTCCTGACTAGTAGATGTTTTGACAGTAAATCGCTCATTACCTATATCCTTAATGATTTCAGTAACTGTTGCAGTAAAATATGATACGGACGGGTAATTCTCCAACTCTTTTAACGCTATTTCTTTAAACGCTTGTGGTTTTATCCCATCTCGAGTAATAAATCCATGTGACGCTTGTGTCACTCTATTCCTATTCGTTCCATCGTCAAATAATGCAATGTTTCTCCTAGCCCTTCCTAAAGTTAAGCTAGCACTTAATCCAGAAGGACCTCCACCTATAATGATACAATCAAGGACATTCATTTTTTTACCTCCGTATTGATCGGTTTTATTTTGATTGTTATTTGCAAAAGAGAACTACATTATTTCCCACATCATGGATTTCCATTCGTTACACACTAATATTAAATATGAAATTAATTCCCTGCACATCCTACATGGACTAACTACTCTTAACTCTCTATTTTTTTCATCAGAATAAGGACGTCTGACAGCAACAATTGTATCAAAGTATCTTTCTCCGTTTAAAATTGCATTTCCAATCGCGATAGCTTCAGCACATACTGTAATCAAGATAACCTAGTAGCATGTAATTCGGTAGGCTTTACCCGGAGCCAATACAGAATATTACCACAAGTATGGAAAAATTAAAAAGATGTTCAAAAAGGAGAGCCTTTTTGAACACCTGTACTTTATTTCAACGGAATATTCAGTTCAATATTTTTTCCAATAGGATTGAAGTAATAGCTTAGATATATTTTTGCTTTGCCATCATAATTTTCAAAGTTTTCCGTCGCAAATAGGTACTGGTCATCATCTGAGAACGAGCCACCTGTATATTTTAACGTCGTGCCATCTGCTTTAACAGCGCTATTTAGAAACGTATGTCGCCTTCTATCATCCCATTTCTTTGCAGCAACTGATACACTTTGCTGTGTTACAGAAATATCCCAATCCAAATAATCGGGCTTCGTGAGTACTTTAGCTCGGCAATTTCTTTGTTTTTTAGTTGCTGAAAATATTTCATATAGACGAGTTGCTGCTCCGACAAGGATAAATGTTCCAATAACCGCTCTATATCAGAGTAGATGACCCTTTCAACTTGGTGATGTTCCTTAATTGAAACGGTTGGTTGGCGTTTTCGTAAATGGTCTTTACAACAATTGATTAAGACGCGCACGAGCCATGTTCTGGCATATTCGTGCTGTTTAACGGTATGCATTTTTTTCAGTGCCTTGTAAACCAGGTCCTGCCTCACGTCTAAAGCGTCTTGCTCATTTTTCAGATATGTAAAAGCCGTGCGATATAAAATATCTTCATCCATTTCAATAAGTGAAAGTATCGCTTGATGATCCCCACGAATAGCACGCTGCACGATTTCAAATTCCATCCTTTTCGCCTCCTTCCACCATTAGACGGAGCGATGCTTCATTTCGTTCAAAAATTTTAAAATTATTTAGGAAATCGTCTATGGATTTAATCTTTGCGTCAAAGATGTTCCTTTGAAGACATAAGTTTTTAATTCCTTCTTCAACTAACCTGCGCCGTTAGTTCAATAAGAAAAAAAGAGCTGCCTATGCGTTAGTTGAAGAACTTAGATTATACAACTGAGCCTTATAGATGAAAGACGATGAACCAACCCTACTCTGGCATAGGTTCTGAAAACCATCAAATTTGCTAACGGTGGTATATTAACTAGCCTTTTTCCTATAAAGTTATTTTATTTCGAGGCGAAATTATTCAACATCTCCCTCAATTATTACTTTAAACTTTTATTTATTTTCCAATTCCCTGAAATAGCAGATAACATTAACCATGGCTCTATGACCATATTGATTAAAACATGAGCTATAATTGGTGCAAAGGTGCTTCTTCCAGTATAAATATAGAGTACAGCAAGAAGACAACCTAAGATCGTAGTTGAAAGAATGGCTGGAAGTGCAATTTTTATCTCTCCTCGCAATAATACCCATGCTCCATGAGCAATCCCAAACGCAATTCCTGAGATTAACACTTGTGGAAGATATGATAATCCAATAGATAATAGATAATCCATGAGCAAATGTCTAAATACAACTTCTTCTACTATTCCACTTACAATAGCAGCCCATATACCAATTAATTTAAGCCAAGAAAATGTTAATAAATTTCTTTTCACATAAGGTATTGCAATCATTGTATAGGAGATATACCCTATAACAATTAATAAAGCGAAAAACCACATAGGTAAATTAAGTAACATTTCCGGTGAATATCCCAATCCATGCTCAATAAACCTCTTAGGATTATTTATATACCAATAAATAACACTTATTGTAAACATACTTGATATGCTTACTAATATCCATGTCGTCTTAATTCGCTCTTTTAGCGTTGTTATCTCGTTCATACTAGCTGCCTCCTTGAGTTATATGTTTAATTTACTTTTGTTAAAGCCAAATATAACGACATAAAAGTTTAGCAACAATACTTTACGAGTAACATGTCTTTATTTTTAGGTGAAATGCTTTTTATTACATATAACCTGCATTATTCGAATCGTAATTTATGCTATATTTTTAGGGAGAGGTGATAGAATTGAAGATAGAAATAAAAATTGATACACAAATCGATGAACCCTATATAACAATCTGCGTGTCCAAATTAACACCAGCTATTCAGGCTGCAATCTCACTCTTACAACAAGAAAATGAACAAATTTTAACAGGGACTGCAAACAATAAAGTACATATTATCGAACCTCATACTGTAATTGTTATTAGAACGGAAGGAAAAGAATTAGTACTATATAGCGACGATGGTAATCGTGTTATTATGAGTAAACCCTTATATGAGTTAGAACAGCAGCTAGGTGATGATTTTATCCGGATTTCTAAATCTGCAATAATTAATCCTAGAAAAATCAGAAATATTGAAGCTTCCTTTAATGGAACAATGGAAATTGAGCTTATTTTAGGAATAAAAGAAGTGATTTCTCGTAATTATAAAAAAACATTTAAAGAGCGTTTGGGGGTATAGTTACATGAACATTTTCAAGAGTTTAGGATTCGGTATAAGTATGGGATGTACAGTTTTTGTTACTGTTAATCTTATTGGATATTGGATTAAAGGAGATTTGTTTTTAGATGCTGTTATGGCTACTTTTCCTCAACAAGTATTAGGATCAATTATTGTTGGAATTGCTTGTATACTCCCTTCATACATCTATAGAATAGAACGTTTAACATTCTTACAACAAAGTGCTTGTCATTTTTTTATAGCTATAGGTACCTTTATAGTTGTTGCCTTTTCTTTAAAATGGATTCCTACATTTTCGATAAAACTAACTATCCTATTGTTGCTATTTAATGTATTAATTTTTACATTTGTTTGGCTGTTATTTTATTTTTATAGTCAAACGGAAGTAAAAAAAATGAAGAAGAAAATTATTGAGCATACAGACAGTAGTAATAATCAATAATATTCTTTGATAGAATTCAATAATTCAAGAGGCTCGTCACTAAGATCAGCCTCTTTTACAATTATCACTGTATGAACCAAAGATTCTTCAACTAAATTGCTCCGTTAGTTTAATAAAGAAAAAAAGAGCTGCATATGCAACTTTATGTTCTTCAAGTAAAGCGCCCGATTGTTGAATATCAAGGCAGTGATCTTGGCTTCTGCTTGTCAAAATAGGCCTCTATATTTGATTAATCTAAATAGCAGTTCTGTTTAAAAGTTTCTTTTTAATAACAAAGTAAGTTAATATACCTAAGCAAATATATATAATTAACATACCACTCCCCATTACTAACGAAAATTTAAATCCAATAGTTAGAGAGTATATATTTAGTAATATATAGATTGTTAAAAATACAAAACCTTGCTTCCTGCTTTTCACAAAAACAGTAGTAAAAATAGCTAATATTAAACTGACGCTAATTAATTGTCCTAAAAAGACCATTGTATACATCAAAATATTAATCCCCATTCAAATCTCACCTCGCAACATGATTCGGAAAAGCGCCCGTTAGTTGAGTAAAGTTTATTACTTATTTGATTGCCATACCCCACCTGAACCTGGTGTAAAGCCACAAGTTTTATAAAAGTTAGTATTGTTTTCCTCGTATGTTACCGTTACAATACCTAATCCATAACGTTCAGACTCTCGCAATAATACTTTTACCAAATTAACCCCGATTCCCTTTCCTTGATACTCTGGATGAACGATAATATCTTCCATATATCCATGTTCTAAGCCCATTCCACAAACATATCCAAAGGCAATCAGTTTATTATTTTCATTTCTAACCCCAGCCCAGAAATTACACCGTTCAAACAATTTCGGGTAATCTTCATCTCGTCTACCCCAGCCAACAAATTCTCTTAATTCAGGTACTTCATTATTAGATATTGGTATGTTGATGATAGCTTGATAGTTCATTTTATTCCACCTCCTAACTTACCTTTAAATGGTAATTTCTATATGGTAAAGCCTTAACCCTTCTTCAACTAAACTGTTCCGTTAGTTTAAGTGCAATCCTTCAGAAATCCATCTATATTCTAACATAAATATCCAATTCCCATTAAAGCTTATTCCACAATATGGCCCGTTTGTTGAACAAAATTTTGATTCATTTTTTCATATCCATTAACACTATAAATAGTACCTTCAGATTCAAAATTTAACTCGGCTACGGGAATTGGATTTTCTAGATTTATTTTTACGTTATCTACTTCATTTTTAATAACCTCAGTAATTTTAAAATCCCCCACTGTATACCCACCATTAACAGATCCATTTACTTTAGATGTATAGACCTCGGTTCGTATTCTCCTTTCTATTCTTAACATAATATCAATATTTAACTTTAATCCCTGCTTTATCATCAGCTAAAGGATATGCTTTACGGTTAAAACCCGTTGCTCTCATAACAGCATCACTATTTTCTTTTCTTGCGTATGACCTAATCCAGCCTCATGGCCAACCTCATGAACAAGGCACTGATAAGTAAGCGTTGCTTATTTCATGTGTTTCTTTTTCCAATCTACCAACGTCATCATTTTTTCGTTATCAGGAAGTTCCATATCTAATGGTGTTATTAGTTCTAATGAATTGCCATCAGGATCGTAAAAATATACAGCTGCATGATGTGGATTATTTTTAAATACTAACGGTTGCATCTCTGGGGAGAAACCAAAAGAAGAGCGTATTTCGATATTTACAGACTCTAGCCACTCCTTCACTTTCTCAATTTCACTTTTGTCTACTTTAAATGCTAAATGACGAATTGATGGGTGATATGGAAGATTTACAGTTTCACTTTCCCAAAGTCCTAACCAACTTTCCCCCTTTACAATCCAAAAGAAAGCCAGCTTTTCTTGTTCGCTTGCTAGTTCTAAACCAAGCTTTTGATAAAATTTAATCGATTCCTGTAAATTACTCACAGGTAAATACGCTTCATATAATCCTCTAATCATATCAAAACTTCTTCGATAGTTATATTTTAAATAGTAAAATAAGTCAGAGAATATTAACATACAACTTTTGATTGAATAAATTATTATAGGTTCCCAAAACAGCATAGATAGTAGTTCCAATAAAAGACGGTTATTCAAACTGAAAAACCCTTAAATCACCTTTAAAATAAAGGCATCCCATCAGTGTTGTTAATATGCTTTGTCATGAAATTTCTCCTGTTTTGCCATACATAACTCTAAAATATTATTATCATAATTTGCTTTTGTTTGATTTTGTAATCTTGCTCTTATACTCCCAAATCCGTACAAATGATG
The DNA here is from genome assembly GCF_003049605.2 of Lysinibacillus parviboronicapiens. NCBI lineage: Bacteria > Bacillati > Bacillota > Bacilli > Caryophanales > Bacillaceae > Lysinibacillus > Lysinibacillus parviboronicapiens. The sequence goes on along the minus strand of NZ_CP073713.1, from coordinate 1,970,182 downwards.
AATTTTGGGTTTATACTAGTTTTCCGTGGAGGTGATTACATGAGAAACAAAATAAGCCAAAGCGATCGAGGAAAAGAGAGGAGTTTTGTCTGCTGAACAAAAGATGAGTGTTGAAATTGATTAATGGAGGTATTTTATGAAAAATAACAAACATTTTAATTTTTACAAGCTTTGGCTAGGACAGTCTATCAGTTTGTTAGGTACCCAGTTTACAGTAGTAGCTTTACCTCTTTTTGCATTAGAGGTGCTAGAAACAAGTGAGGCGAATGCTGCCTTGCTTCGTGGAATAATATTCGTACCTTACCTAATTTTCGGATTAGTAGCCGGTGCTTTGATTGACATCCTTCATAGAAAAAAGGTTTTGCTAATTTGTAGTATATGCCAAGGCGTTTTATTTTTATCAGTATTCATACTGACTGTAACAAATATAATAACGTTCCCTTTATTGGTGTTTCTAATGTTATTAAACGGAATATTTACCACCTTTTATAACATTGCAATTCCTTCTTTTTTACCGGAAATATTAACAGATAAAGACAACTTAAAAAAAGGAAATGCTCAACTAGCCCTTTCGGAGTCACTTTCCATAGTAATCGGTCCTATGCTAGCAGGAATCGTAATTACTCTAGTTGGATTAACAGGCTTATTCACTGTTGACGCGGTAACGTATTTTGTTTGTTTTGTGTGCGTATTATTTATTTCAAGGTTTAAACCGCAAGCAGAAGGCTCTTTAAAAAACGTAAATATAAAATCGATATATAAAAACATATATGAAGGTTTGATTTATTTTAAAAGCCACCCTGTATTAGAACCAATTGTAAGCTGTGGGGCTGTTTACGGCTTCTTTAAATACATACTAAATAGCATTTTAGTAATATTCCTTTATAAGGTAATGGGTCTATCTGAACTTGAAATAGGCTTTGTTGTAGGTTCGGCAGCGTTGGGCTTTTTAATAGGGAATACGATACTCTTCAAAAAAAGTCAACAAATTAATAACACAAAAATACTTGTTTATAGCGCTACTGTATCAGTTATCGGTCTGTCCTTAATACCGATAATGGGATATTTGGGAACCGTATTCGGTATAGTAGCTGCAAGTATCATACATGGTATGGGAGAAGGTGTATTTGGCCCTTACGCTGCAACCATACGACAACTTGCCTCACCAAATCACATGTTGGGCAGAGTAAATGCTGTACAGCGTACGCTTAATTGGGGAGCTTGGGCATTAGGAAGTTTTGCTAGTGCTTTTTTAGTTTCTATATTTGGACTTCAAACAACGTTATTTATAGGAGGTTTCGGAACAACATTGTGTTTAATAGTGTTATTAAGGCGAGGCATATCAAAAGGAACCAACATTGAATATACGACTTCAATTTAGAGGAGATAAATATGATGGATAAGATATTAAAAGAAACTAACATAGAAAATACACCACACGTTTTATTTATAGGGGGATGGACTAAACCTATACAAGATGCTTTAGACAGGGGGTATACTGTTTCGTATATAGGGTCTTACACTAAACACATATATTTCAATGGAACTATCTTAGAAAAGTGTTTCTATAAAAAAGAAATAGACACAACAAACATACCCGTGTGTGTCTACTATGCTGAAGAATTGTACAAAGAGAAACCGTTTGATCTGGTTGTATCTTTCAACGAAGTAGCCTTGGATACGGCAAGCATTATTGGAAAGATTTTTAATGTTAAAGGATTTTCTTACAACGCTAATTTGATAACTCGCAATAAAGACATGATGCGTGAAATTCTAGTAGGCAAGGACTATTCGATAGATTCGATAATTTGCAACAATATAAAAGACATTGATGAATTTTTGCATATAAAAGATAGTATTATAATAAAACCTCCGATTGGCGCAGGTGGTAAAGGGGTGTCAAAGCTAGACATCGGAGATAACGTAGAGCTATTTATTAAAGATAACGGTATTCAACTACCTATTTTAGTGGAAGAGTACGTTGAAGGTGACGTAGTTTATACAGTCGAAGCCGTTTCTTATAACAAAAAACATTCTATACTAGCCATATCAGCTGAAATATTTAAAGAGGATACGTTTTTAATAAACTATACTATTATGCCGGCACCTATAGATGAATCTCAAAAAAAATTAATCATTGAGAAAGTAATGCTATTCTTGGACGACATGCAACTAGAAAATGGCATTACTCATACAGAGGTAAAGTTAGACAAACAACATAAACCAATTATCATAGAGTCTCAAGTTAGGATAGGTGGAGGTAACATTTGGAAAATGGTAGAACTAACAACCGGTATATCTCAATTTGGATACTATTATGATGCATTAGCTGCTAAGACTATAGATGAATTTAGATGCGTACCTTCAAAATGTCAAGCTATGTCTTTAAGCTTAATTCCAAAACCAGGTTGCTTAAAAGAAATCAAGTTTAAAGGGTTAGCTAACATATCCGAGGTCGTATTAATTGATCTTTTAGTAAAAGAGGGTGACACCATACCAACTATTGTAGACAATACTCACCGCAAAGGATATATATTATTTACAGCTAATGATATAAAACATATGTACGAAGTTGCAGATAAAATATGTGACAATATAACGTTTGTTTATCAGGATTTTTCAGAATGGAAACCTTCTTTTAAAAAAATACTTTAAAAAGGAATGTGGCACATGACTGGTCTATGTCAAGAAAAAGGACAATTTGGCCCACGGGTCTTTCCCATATTTATTTTAATTACAATCCTATACACTGGTATTTCTTATTCAACATTCATGTCCTTTTATTATTTCAAATCTGTATCAGAACTACAATATGTTACTCAACAATATGGCCCTTTCCATGAATAAAGAAATACTCTACAAAATAGGTTTTTTATCTTCAATGCTCTATTTTAAGACTGGCTCGGCTGGGGTAAATGCTTCCCATTGATTATATTTCGTTGTTATTGATGAAATAAACCAATACTCTTTAAATGGTTCTCCACGATTATAATCTTCTCCCCCCCACCAAAGTCTCCATATGATGCCCATAAATCGTAATTAACGGTATACCGCATTTTGGATTCGCTGAGCTTTTTTACTTTAAGATCAACTTGATTCACTGTTAAAATGGGTGCGAGTGTCCTTAATTCTTCAAGGGGAATATAAGCTGGCTCTCCCCTTATTTAAAGCACCTTTAGCATCAGAGTTTAGATAATACTCTATTGAGGTTACTCCATTCGTACGTGAGAAGATTCAATTCCTTACCTGCAATTGTTATCTGTTCAGATTGAAGTAAATTGGCACCATAATACTCATAAAAATAACGGGTTCTATTGTCTTCTAATACCTCCACAAAAGCTTTATTGAAGCTAAGTTCTTTAAATTGAAGAAAAATTTGTTTCAATAGTTGTTTTCCAACTCCCTTTCCATGATATTCTTCAAGTAGATAAATAGATGTTAAGTCCCCAGAATTAGGAACATTATTACTTTCTCTTTTTCCGCAATCAGCAAATCCTACAATTTTTCCCTCATTATTTTCTACTACAAAGACATAATTTCCCTCTTTTGTAATATTGCGATTCCATAAATCAGTTCGTTGTTCATATGATAATTTCTTTAAAAATTCTTCTGGTATGATGTTTTTATAAGTAGATCTCCAACTATCAACGTGTACTTTTGCAATACCCTTTGCATCAGTCAACATAGCTTTTCTTGTGTTCATTAAATCCACCTCTTATAAAAGTACTTAAAATACATATTCCATTTAAATACAAATAATCCTTTTTCTTATCAAGCTAAATGACCCTATAGCTTTAGAACATTTCTTTACAATCTCTTCATTTAAGTTACTAAACAATCTGGCCCTATTACTGAAAAAGGCACAATTCTACTCAAGAATTTGGCCCTTTAATGAAAAAAACACTTTCCTTATTCCAGAAAAGCGCCCTTTAATGGAATAACTAAAATATTTATCAAATCCTATACTCATTAGTCATACTCTAATGAAAGTTTCCTTGTTCTCTTCTTCAATACAAAAGGAGTTAAATGCACAGCGAACTTGATATTCGGTACGTTCGTTCTAATATACATTTCCTCTCCCTTCACAACTGCAAAGGTGGGTGATGATTTCCCCTTTCAAAACCTTCAACAAGTTTTTGAAATGCTGGTATTGGAGAGTATTTTTATCCTTAAAATTAGTGATTCTTCATAAAACTTCTATTTAAATAGAAAGAATATCTGATAAAAATAAGTGCAAGTATACCGAATAATCCTCCAATCCAGCTTAAATTCACTATATTTGTATACTGAATAATGATTCCTCCTAATGCAGAACCTAGCATCATTCCAACATTCATTAAGGCGGTATTAAAACTGAGTACTGTTTCAGAGGATTGTGGTTTTAGTGAAATCAGATAAAACTGCTTTGCTGGTGTCGTTGTCCAAGTTGCTACTCCCCAACAAGCTAGTGTGACAAATACACCGACTGCCCTATACTGTGTAAATGTTAGTACAAATAAAGAGATGATATGAACACATAAACTTAATGAAATCGTTCGATTAGGTCCCCATCTGTCTACCGCATATCCTCCAAAGCGTGAGCCAATAAAAGCAAAAGTGCCTAAAACAAATAAAGCGATACTTGTCATTTCTATAGAAAAACCAGCAGTATGACTTAATAATGGAGCAATGTAGGCGAACACCATCGTATATCCTAAAATCCAAAAGATCGTTGTCATTAAACCAGTAAGGACTCGTTTATCTTTTATAATTTGTAGCTGTTGTGTAAATGGCAGCGGTTGGTTTCCTTTTATGGATGGTAATAATTTGTAAAGTCCTATTATTAAAAAAACTGTGCCAAGCGCAATAATTAAGAAAATATAGTGCCAATCAAAATGTCCAGCTAAAAATGTTCCGATAGGTACTCCAAGTACTAATGAAACAGTGAAACCTGTAATGACTGTTGCCATAGCACTACCTCTTTTTTCTGGAACTGCAATTTGCGCAGCATAATTGGTGGCAACAACAATGTATAACCCTCCACTCATCGCCATAATGACTCTAGATAACATAAGAAAGACAAAATTATAGCTAAAAAATGCAACTAGATTCCCTAGAATAAATATAGAGATAGCATATAAAAGTACTTTTTTACGATCCAATTTAGACGTTAGCATGACCAAGATCAAAGCTCCAATAGCATAAGATAAAGAATAAATCGTAATCAACTGACCAGCCATTGAAATTGAAATATCTAATTCAAAAGAAATCAGTTCTAAAATTCCAGAAACAACAAACTCTGCTGTTCCTGTTACAAAAGCCCCTAAAGCTAAAAGTATGATGATTAGTTGATTCATATTATTTTTCAATTTGTACATCTCCTTATATTTGAACTACTGTTTTTATTTTATGTTCCATGTTAACATAAGTAAAATTGATGTTTTTAATAAAGGAGATGAGTAATTACTCATGACTATTGTGCGCTACGAAATCATTGCAAAAGTGGTTGAGCTAGGAAGCTTTACAGAAACTGCTGAAACATTAAATATGACCCAATCTGCCGTGAGTCATGCAGTTGCGAGTTTAGAATCTGAATGGGGAGTTTCTTTATTAATTCGTGATCGAAAAAAAGGAATAACACTTACAGATATAGGACAAAAAATTCTGCCGCATATTAGAGAAATATTGAAAAGAGTGGAAGTCATTAATCAAGAAATTGCGCTTATGACAAGCTTGGAAACAGGTATTATTCGTATCGGCACTTTTGCAAGTGCATCTTCCTGCTTATTGCCTAAATTACTTGCAAAATTCCGGAAAAAGCATCCTAAAATAGAATTTAAATTTTACGAAGGAACCTATGAAGAGATTACGGAATGGTTAGGTTCAGGCATTATTGACATTGGATTTGTAGTAAAAGGAAAATCAAACCCAAATTTCGATTTGGTTCCTTTGATTAAAGACAAGATGGTAGTCGCTTATCACCCTGATCATCAATTTCATTCTAAAGAAATAGTAGAAATGAATGATTTAATGTATGAATCCTTTATTATGCCAACAGGGATGTACCAATCACATGTTGAGGAATTATTTGCAGAAGCGCAAATTAAACCATCTATTCTTTTTGAAGTACAAGACTGTACAACCATCGCTAATATGGTACAGGAAGGACTTGGCGTTACGATAGGTCCAGAATTATTTTTAAAGACACAGCAAAACATAAAAATCAGCAAACTAAATATTGAAAACAGCCGTGAAGTAGCACTTGCCTGTCAATCAATTGCAAATGCTTCTCCTGCGGTTAAGGAATTTCTTCATGTGGCAAAAAATAGAAATTATTAATAAAACACTAAACTACTCCCCATAGTAAGCCAATCCTATTCATGGTTTGCAACACTTTGAACGCCCAAACCATGGCAGGTCTGGCCCTTTAGTTTAATAAGATATCCTACAATTCTTAAAGAATAGAAAACGAGAATACTGAGTACTAAAAAGATTTGAATGATAATTCCCACCACACTACAAATTAAACCGGAAGTAGCTAATCTACTACCACTTTGGTTTTTTTCTACAATTTCTTTTGTCGCTTTTCTAGCAACTACAACTCCTAAACCACAAAAAAAAAACCGATAAATGGGATTAGGATCTAAATAATACCAAGGTTTAAAGAAATTACCGAATTACTGTTTGTTTGAGCATTTTCAACCATTTAGATTTCCCCCTTTACAACCCTTTAGTTTAAGGGAAAATCTTCACAATTTTTTTGCTCCATAATTATTTTCATTAAAGTGTTACTCAAGAAAATGGCTCTTTCCATGAATAAAGACGCTTTCCCTATTACGGAAAAGCGCCCTTTAATGGAATAAGAAAAATTCATTTTAAACATAAAATACATAATGTAACATCTTTATTGTGATTCAACATCATATACCTCTGTTTTTGTGAAAAAAGTGGACTATATATTTTCAAAAATTTAGGGTTAAATGGTTGTTCAATATGATCTACTACTCTCTGGTAAAGATGGATTGATCATATCTGTTACTGCACGATATAGATTTTCCGGATATTCAGCTATTCGATGACATAAATACAAGTACCACTCTTTTCCGTAAGTCAAGTATACTTTACAGTTATACTCTTTGCTTTTTAAATTACTTAACAAATCTGGACGTATTCCGTAGAGCATTTCTATTTCTACATTGGGATGATTAAGATATTGACGGTGTACAATTTCTTGAATAAGAGTTTCATCATGTGTAGCTATAGAAACTGGGTGATTAGCTTCTATTAATTGTTCTACAAGTTTAAGATAACAGTTATTCAATTCCTTCGATCTAGACATAGCAACTTCGGCAGATTCTTGATAAGCCCCTTTGACAACTCGTATTTTCCCAGGATAACGAATGAGTTCCTGGATATCATTGTTAGATCGATATAAGTGTGCCTGTATAGTTATCCCCACATTTGGGTACTGCTCAGATGCTTTTTTATAGATATCGAGAATGTCATTCGTTTTCGATGATTCCTCCATACTTATCATAAGTGTAATTCCGTACATATTTGCTTTCTTGGCTATCTGAAGCAAATGAATATAAGCTGTTTCTGGATTCACAGATAATCCAATATGTGAGAGATCAAGCGAAACAGTTTGCTTAATAGACATAGAACCAATTTCTTCTATGAGATTCAAAAACTCATCTTTGGCTTTTATGCATTTTTTTAAATCTGTTATATTTTCCCCTATGTATTCAAGTGAAATAAAATAACCTTTTGAGATCAGCTCATTTGCTATCTCGATTCCTTCTTGTTTATTTTCTCCTGTAACAAACCGTTTGGCAGCTTTCAATAATATTGGATAGAGTTCATTGGATTGTTGAATATAGGATTTAATATGTTCATTTCGTGCAACCGATTTAAGTGCTTGAGCGACTTGAACTTCAGGGGTTTTCATCATTATTATACATCTCCTTTTTACTATTTGAATCCACTTTATCATGGTAAAATGGTTTATATTAGTACCACTTAACATCTTTTTTGATGGTACCACTTTTATTTATTGAAGGGGAAAATGTAAATATGCTTTGGATACCCATTGACCGGTCGTTAGATATACCTTTATTTAGACAAGTTTATCAGCAAATACGAGAACAAATTTTAAACGGGGACTTACACTCAGAAGAAAAACTACCGTCGACACGTGAACTATCTTCTGAGTTGAATGTGTCCAGGAATGTGATTTTGGAAGCGTATGATCAATTATTGGCTGAAGGGTTTTTAGTTGCAAAAAGGGGTGCTGGAACATTTGTTGCTGAAGGAGCTTTTTTAGAACAACATAAAAAGGCGCCTTTATTTCATTGGAGTGAAGATGAAAACAATGAAGATCACATCATCAACTTTCGTTCAGGGATACCTTCACTGGATTTATTTCCAAGGAAGACATGGGCGAAATTATCTCACAGCACATGGAATGAAGCATCACCTTCTACGTTTGGGTATGACCTCCCTGAAGGACGACAGGAATTAAGGCAGGTTTTGTCGCGCTATTTACTGAAAACTAGGGGTGTTGATTGTCATCCAGAACAAATTGTGATTACTTCTGGTGCAACTCAAGCTCTGACACTTGTCTCTAAATTACTTTTATCGCCGGATGATACAGTGATAATGGAAGATCCAATCACCAATGATATTCAAACTATATTTAAAACTTCAGGCGCTCTTCTTTACCCTATACCTGTTGACGAATATGGAATGAAGACATCTTTGCTGCCATTAAATAATATTCCAAGATTCATCTTTGTTACTCCGTCCCACCAGTTTCCGTTAGGAGGAACGTTGCCAATTCAACGACGGATTCAATTGATTAATTACTCGAGAAAAACAAATTGTTATCTTGTTGAAGATGATTATGACAGTGAGTTTAGATATGAAGGCCCACCTGTAAGTTCATTACAAGGATTGGAACCGGAACGTGTGTTATATATTGGTTCGTTTAGTAAAATCTTATCACCTGCTCTTAGAATGGGATATTTAATTCTTCCTTCACATCTTATTGAAAAATGCCGCAGTCTAAAATGGTTTTCGGATCTTCATACGTCTTCTTTAGATCAGCTTATTCTTGCCCGTTTTATTGATGATGGTTATTTGGAACGACATATTTCGAAGATGAAGAAGATTTATAAAAGTCGAAGAAACTTCCTTATCCATTGTTTAAAAACTACATTTTCGAATAAAGTTAATATAATCGGTTATTCGACTGGATTACACCTAATTGTTGAAATAACTGACTCTCATTTTTCAAAGGAATTAATTGGAGAAATCGAACAAATTGGAGTTAAAGTATATCCTGTAGAAGCCCATACAATTAAAAAGGGAAAACACCTTAATCGAATTATTATTGGGTATGGCCATCTAAAAAATGAAGAAATAAAAGAGGGCGTGAGGAGATTACATCAAGCAATTTATAATACCAAAATCTTTAAGTAAGCCGGTTAATCCTTATTGAAAAGGAAAACCGGCTTTTTTTATCTAGAAATTGGTTTAGTACGTTTTCCGTGTTTTTCTACAGTACCCTACTACAGAATAGCGCCCGTTTGCGGATATATGAAAATTGATTACCCCTCAACAAGCCCATAGTATTTATAAAGTTTACCTTCTGATTCTACGAGTAAAATTGGTCCTCCATTTTCTTCTTTTTCTTTAACCGAAAAGACTTTTGCACCAACAGGCAATTTGTTCGACATTTCGTCTTCAAAGTTTGTATCTGTATCGTTTTTTGTTTTTATTTCTCCTACCTGCTCGTCTTTTGTTAAGGTTAGTGCTTCAACCCAATCAATGCCAGTCTGATAAATCACTCCATTGAACTGAAATATATCGGCTTCAGGATCTAATTTTAAAATCCCTTCCGCATTAGGATTTTCAGTTGTATAAACTTCTACTTTACCTTTATCCGATGAATTAGAACATCCAACAGCAGTTAATAAAACGAAAATAACCAAACCCAAAAATAATCTTGACACTTTCACATTATCCCTCCTTGGATTGTTAGACGGATATAGGTTAATTAAGTTACCTATTTGTTACGTTAATTGGTCCTTTTCATGAAGGAAGACGCTTTCCTTATTTCAGAAAAGCGCCCGATTGTGGAAGAAACATATTTTCAAGTTATTTATGATGCGGTTCACCGTCCCCCTACTCATAAGTCAGTTTCATTGGTATCCACTCTAATTTAATATTGGTCTGTTGTTGCTCCTAATGTAGCACCGCGAATCATCGATTCATCACTAAACTTTATTAAATCACTTGGTTTTCCTGTAACCACTACACCAATAATTTTAAGGTTCTGAGGTTCTAGTTTCATTTTGCCCTGATTAGTTATGTTATTAATAATTTTCTCTGCATCGTCTTGATAATGACCACCATCCTCCTTTACCTTCTCTAAGATTGATATAAAGTTAGAGGCAGAATAGGCTTCTGCACTTCGGTTATACGGAAAGCCATATACTTCAAATCCATCGATCGTATCGTCAGGGAAATTCTTATCTTTGTTAAATTTATTATCATTTTCTATATCATCTTTACTAAACGTATCTACCCAATACCATGCTAATTGTTCTTTAAATACCTCATTTACTTCCTCAATGGAGTATCCATCATCAAATGAAAAAGCCATTTCTACAACTGTGTTATCATCAATCGCATTAAGTAACGTTCTATCATCAAATATTTGCATATAATTTACTTGTGGATGAAAAAATTCAACGACTCTTTCTCCTTCATAATACAAAGGAATTCGCTCATCATCTGAGTATCCTAAGCCAAAAGGACCATTATTTGAAATAAGTCGAGATGCTCCCAAAATAGTAAAAACTTTTTCCTGTTCCCCCCACGGAATTGGTACGCCTCCAACGACTTTTACTAATGTCATTTTTGCTGTTGCAGAAGTTAGAGAATAATTAAATATGGTACCTCGCTCTTCAATGTTGGCGCCCATAATATCGTTCCAAGTCGAATCCAAGTCTGTTTCCTTTTCCATTTTTATTTTCATCATTGTATTCCCAATAAAATAGAGTCCAAATAAAACGATGAGACTAATAACAAATGAAATGAGCACCATTTTTACAATTGAACGTTTCCTTGCTTTTTTTACTAATTTCTCAAACTCAAAATCTTTTGGAAAAAACTCATTTTCCTTGTTCATTTTCATACCTCCTATATTGTTCGATAAACTCTTTTCTTGCCCTATGGAGAGTAGTCTTAACAGATCCTTCTTTCATGCTATACAGCTCCGCTATCTCATTTATTTTTAATCCTGTACTATATTTCAGAAGAAGCAATTGCCTGTATTTCGGATTTAATTTAGTTAAGATTTCCTGTACATCTCTTTCTAGTTCACTTTGCATGAGGACTTTTTCAGGTGTTTCTTCCTCAAATATTTCCTGTACGTTGAATTTCAATAATATATCTCTTCGTCTAGATTTCTTACGGGACAAATCATAATATTGATTTACTGCTACTCTAAATAGCCAACTTTGAATATTATCAATCTGGACTGAGTCTATGTATTGTAAAAACTTATACGCAGTATCTTGGATAATATCTTCTGCATCCTCCTTTGAAGCACCCATTTTTATTAGGTAAGAGTAAACAAATTTTAGTATCTCATTTAATTTTTTCCCCATCATGGAATCATTCATTTCAAACCTCCCACCTTTAAAACGTTTCAATACTAAAAAGGTTAACAAAAAATATAAATTTAGGTTACTTATTTCTCTTTAACGTATATTTCTTTAGTTGAGAAATAAAAAAAGAACTTGGTAAGAAAGTTTTCGCTTCTCGCCAAATTCATTTAAAAATATAAATTAGAAAATATATTGATTACATTTAATCAATCTTCGACAGCCAATGGCTATTTATAGTAGATCAACCTGTTGCTTTGAAATAAAGTTTGATCAAAAAAACTCACAAACTAGCATTTTACAATAAATATAAAGTATCCAGTTTTAAAAAAGATTGATCAAAATGGATTCTTTAACAGCGGATATTAGTTTCGTTTTTAATAAAGTTTGATCATTTCGTAATGGTGTTGCTCACCGATTGCGCCCGATTGTTGAACAACATCCCTAAGTTTTTGGAATTAATGATAACTTATGTTTTAAATCATATTTCACTCTTAGATATAGTCAAGCCACGAATGACCAGTTGGAAATTGCCTTTTCAAAGTCATTTTTAACCAATCCCTTTGTTCAGGCAGTAAATATGGAAGCATAATTTGTAAATCTTTAAAATCTTTTTCTCTAACCTTTGAGCTACCACCTTTATAAAGGAGTTGAATCTCGGGTCTCAGGTAAGGTATCTCATCATTTGTTCTTAAAAATATATCCTCTAATCTTCTTCGAATAGATTTTTCTCTCCTGTAAATCCAGGATTGTTGCTCAGTCTCTACTAACATAATTTGAAAAGCCCAGGGAGAACTACTGCTTTTTGTAACCCAGATATCATTTGAGGTTTTTAAAAACTCACCTTCTTGCCAAGGAACAAGTTTCCCATTCTCTGCTTTGTATAACATCCAATCATCTGACAAATGATTATAGGCAGTCAATTGTTCCTCTCGAAGTATTATTACATCAATATCATCATGTACCCTTGACTGTTTGCCTAAATGTAAATCTAAAGCCCATCCCCCTGCAATACCCCATTTAATCGGAATAATAGAAAAGAGCTTATTAATTTCTGTTATGGTGATTGATTCCCAATTTACTAGCCAAATCCTCCGTCAATTTTGAACGAAGAGTAGAACCAATACGAAGCTCAGCTTCAATATCTTTCAGTATACGTGGATAACTGAAACGTCCATCCTTTAATAAGCGAGCGATGACTAGTGCATCTTTTTTATCGTGCTTTGTTGTAAGTTATCATCTAATTCTTTCGAACGTCTTACGTGCATTGGATTCACCATGACAAGTGGGATACCGTATTGATCTAAGAAATAGGCTAAGTTCATCCAGTAGTGGCCTGTAGGCTCAATCCCTATTATTACTTCAGTTTTCTTAGCTTCCTTCATCGTTTGAAGAATCTTTTCATACAAATTTCCGAAGCCTTCTTTCGATTGATGTACGGCAAAAGCTTTTTCTATTACTCGCCCGCGTTCATCGACAAAGCATGCGTAATGAATATGCTTGGCAATATCCATGCCGACAACGAGTGTATTTTCAGTAACTTGATTAATTTTATTATTCCATTTAAAATGCATAAAGGAGTCCTCCTTGTTTGATGATGGGTCAATGGTCGTTGACACTCATGCATCATACTAGAGGGCTCCTTTTCTTTCAAGACCTCGAACATCCTTCAAACAGGAATGCTGCTGCGTTAGTTTAAGAAGAACAGCGATGCTTATTCAACAATCGTGCCCTATTGTTGAATATCATAAAATATTAATGGTGACGACTGCATACATACGTTGGAATGAAGTAAACTATATTATAAAAAGCACAAATGATTTTGTGCTTGATTAGTTTGACTCTTCAATAAGAGTTGGTTAATTTCAGAATATAAGGTAGGAATTATTACGAAAAGAAGGAGAGATACGATGTTCGATCAAGTTGCGTATTTTATTTTACAGGCCCTGTTAATTCTAACGGTTTTGGTTGTTATGGTTGGAATCGCTCTTGGGGATACACTGATTAAAAAAAAATAAGACTGCATCCAATGGATGCAGTTTTTTGATGTTACATCTCTTCGTTTCTATAATAGACCATTCCAAAAGGTTCAAGAGGCTCAAAACCAAATGCTTCTCTTGGTTCATACCCCATATCTTTAAGCCAACTAACTGATTTTTTGTATCCCTCCAACGAGATTTGAAAAGCTATATGTCTGATGGAAGGATGATATTGAATTTCTATTTATCGGTTTTCCATAATCACAACCACTTTTATCTTTTTCAATCCACAAAAAAGCTAATTTATCCTCAACACAGTGGTCAAACTCTAAACCAAGATTTGTATAAAATTCAATAGATTTTTTCAGGTTACTTTTAGCAACACGGCTTCACCCGATATACAATATTAATCCACTTTCCGAGGATTTTTTAAATAAACGAACCACCTTAAAATTGTTTCTACTGGACCGAGTGAAAAGCGCTTTAAATATAGTTGACTTGCTTTTAACTGAATGCCATAAATGATGACTGATAAAAGGATGCCAACAAATACACCCAATGTTCCAAACAACCCAAAACCGTAACCATAAAAAATAAGCGTACAAATGAACGATTGCATTAAATAGTTTGTGAGCGATAGTTTACCGATTGGGGCAAAATAATCGTTCATTTGCGTTTGATAGCGGCTAAATAACCATGCAAATAAGGCAATATAACCAATCGCTAACACAAATGTCCCTGCCGAATAAATAAATAAGCTGTACGGCGTGTCAAAAATAATAATCCCCTTTAGCAATAGTCCGACTGGTACGAACAGCGCCACTTTTTTATATGTCCGAGTGCTATTTTCTAGCTGTAAAAATGCACCCCTTTTCGCCATGCCCATTCCGAATAGTACAAATGGACCTACTGCAAGAAAGCTTATCGCAACATATAAAAGCCAGCCAATTGGTAGGACGAATAATAGTGTAAATCCACCCTCTACAATAAAGTCACCTAATCGTTGCGTCAATATTTCTGCATATGTACCGTCCTGATAAATCTGGATTTCCGCTGCCGTTAAAGGCTTCACGAGCTGTATAAAACTACTGCCAAAAAGGGTTCCCACTCCAAGGATTGCTGTTAAAATGAAGCCCCACACAAAATACGTTTTCACACGGCGCTTTAAGAAGAATAATAATAAAATGAAAAGAGTCGAGCCATATGTTAATAATACGTCGCCTTCCCACACAAGCGCAATATGCATCGCCCCTAGTACGGACAAGCCGACTGCCCGCCGAAACACAATATTTTTGTACTGTAACCCCGAAGCCTCTCGTGATGCCATCATTTTTATCAAAACATACCCAAATACAAAACCAAAAATCGGATAAAATGACCCTTCTACAACAATTTTCACAAAATAATAACTTACTTTATTAAGCCCGCTCGCCGATTCAATAATCTCTACTCCTGATGCACCAAATTGGAAATGAAGCATATTTGCTATTAAAATTCCGATTAGCGAAAAACCCCTCAATGCGTCCATCAGTTCCACACGTTCTACCTTCAATCACTCACCTACTTTTTCGTATTAATTACTATACGCAAGTAGCAAAGAATAGTTTCATGATATTGTAAAAAATGGTTTTTTAAACAAAACAATTGCCGGGTACCCTAGAATATTCATACACTTAGTCCCTTTCGCAATCCCTACTTCTATCTCCTTGCAGAAGAAAAAAGAGCTGTCTAAACAGCTCAACAATCTTCCACGAAAGCACCGGTTAGCTTCATAAAGGGGAACATACAAATTGGTATAATGTATTCATCATTTGAAACATTAAAGCGCGCTGCTTTCATTTTTGTCTGATCTTTGTTCCAGCTACTACTAAAAGTAAGTTAATATCGTTGTCTGCATTTTTTCTAAGCATAAAATTATAACCTAATTACTTTTTATAAAAAAAGTTGGTGCAGAGTCTACATTTTTTAACCATAGTTGTTCTAGACCATCTATACTATCTTTCATCCAAACATCTCCTTGTTTTTCTTTTTGAGATGTTCGATACCAAGTAATAGTTGAATCAACCACTTGAGGTGTATTATCTATGTTATTGTTCTTTGGAAATGTAAGTTGCTTTTGTTCTGCTGTTTCAAGATTAATTATATAGAGCGCTGTAAACATAGTTGGAACAGGTCCCACTTTCCACTCTTTGTTTTCTTTTGCCCGAGCAACAATTATTTCATCTGGAGAAAGCCATTCCAAATCTAGGTCTACATACCCTTTAGGTGTGTAGTCCTTTTGTTTATTCAATGTAGGGATCTCGGTAACGGCTGTATTTTTGTTTACAACGAAAAATCTTCCTTCACCCGATATGAAGGCTAGTTGATTTTTTGTAGGAGCCCACTTTATCCAATTTTCATATCCAAGCATTTTTCCTATCACCTGAAAGTGATCTCCAGCTGATGAAATGACAGATAGTGTATTGCTATCATTGGACCAAGCCGTAGTAGGTGTTAATAGAAAGCTCACCCAGCTTCCATCTGGCTCCACTTAAAATAATTTGCATCAATGGCAAATAAGTCATTTGTATTTGTTTGAATGGTGTAAAAAAGCTTTATTTTATTCGAATCAAGATTAGCATCTACGGGCACTTTAAAAAGACGAACTGGTTCCCATCCAGTAGGAAGCAAATTAGATTGAGATGAAACGATAAACTCTTTTCCATTAGGGAACCATTCAAAATCACTAACACCTAGAGATACATTTTCAAAACCTTTGGGTCGCCCATTTTTGGTTTTTGTCACATTTAAGACACCGCGTGAAATGTAAGCCAGTTGATTGGATGTTGGCGACCATTTAATGTCACTTGTTTCGATTGCTGGATACGGCTGATAGCTTTCCTTTTTCTGCAAATCATACACATACAAATACGTTTTTTCACCAATCTCGTCGCCTGCTAAATAGGCAATAAACTGACCATCTTTTGACCACTGTGGTGAGGATACAACCCGACCTGTCGTAAGCTGTATTTCTTTATCGCCCTCTTTCATCCAAAGCTGGTGATCTCGTATAAAAGCAGCTTTAAGTGGAACTTCAGCACAAGCACCTGTTGAAAAATGAAGACTAACAAATAGTATTAATAATAAAATCCTTATTGCCATACATCACACCCCTTTATGATAGGGTGTCCTTACGAAAGACATAAATTCGTTCATCAAACATAACAAATGCTGGTACCTTTAATGACAAACAAAATCTTTTGTCCAAGAATGTTTGCAACGCCAATGTTATGCTATTTTGTGTTCCATCATAAATAATCGTTAATTTTTCACTGCGCTCATCTCCATTAACCTGCTCTTGGTTTAATAATTCCTCATATAATATTCATTTGGATAACTTATTTTATGTATCAGTCCAGCCAATTAGATACCTACATAAGTAAAACCACCCTTCATGGGGTGGTCTGCTTTTTTAGGTATTATTCAATAAAGGGTCTTCGTTCTTTCATGTGCCACCCTTTTTTTCTGTGTTAATTTCTGTTTAAAATAATAACTTCAGAATTGCCGTTCCATTCTATTTTTGCTTTTATTTGTTCATCTTCTTCAATCATTGCCTGACAACTTTTATTGTTTGTTGGGGGTCCGGTGCACTCACTATTACCAGAAATAACATTTTTACCTCGATGCTTGAATCTTTCTTGTTTGCTTCCAAATTCAAACCATGAACTCTCTATGTTATAGCCAAGCATTGATGGTGCAGGATCTTTTCCGATATATTCAATTGAATAGTCTGCCCATTCTCTTTCTTTACTTATTTCAGTCTCGTACTTAACAATCCAGTTGGTACTTTTTCCATAAAAATCATATTCTTTCCCACCACCTGAACAAGCACTTAACATCAAGCCTATCATCATTAGCACTACTATTGGATACGGTTTCACAATGCTCCTCCTAAATAAAATGGTGTATCTATGGTTTATTAATATATTTTCCTGTCATTTTAAAACTAATCAGCATCGTACTACAGTAAGTTCAACAATAAAAATAACGAAAACCCTTCTTCTTAAATCATCTCCTATACTTGGATAATTTATAGTTTGTTAGACAATTTCTTCTTGAACTAATTAGAACCATAAAGTTGTTTCTGTAAATCATAGCTCCTAAATTATATAACTACTCTTTCAATTCATTCTTCGCTTCATCTACAAATGACCAATACATTTGATAAAATTCTTTCTCTTTCATCGATTCTGCTGGTGTTAGACCATAATGCCAATTTCCATTAACACTTGCTAGTAATGTATGTCCTCCGACCATTACATCATAGTCATACCCACCTAAAGAATTCATCGTTGGACGAACAATTCCACCACCTGATAGTGACAGGGATTTATTTGTTGCTGTTGGTATGTTATCCATTTTATTTAAATAATCCACAAGTGATGGGTCTCCCACGGGTGTCATGTGATTTTCAGATTCATGTTTTTTGATTGCCTTCATCGCCTGTTGATGCAATGCTTTTCGATCGGGAGATACCGGTGAAATATACTGGGCTAGTAATTTTTCAATTTGCAGATTAATGGCTGTGCTTTCATCACCATTTCTTCGTGCAGACTTTGCAGCTAATGCCGTTCTTCTAGCTACTTCTCTCATTTGGTTTATTAACTCATCCTGTGGGGGAACGTTCATACCTTTTGTCGGGATCACATCCCAATTAGGTGTATTTAAACCATTTAGGCGCGATGAAACTGGATTTATCGTAGATGTCTTACCGACTTCATGTACTGAATAGTTCCACAATGACGTGGCAGTCTCTGCGCTTTTTCCGGTAAATTCATAGGTGTCCTTTAAAAGAGATTGCTTGTCTTTTTTCTCGTGATGATGATTCGTTGTGTATACAGATTTAGATTGTAGTTGTGATAAAGTAGTGATTTTCATAATTTATGCCACCGCCTTATAATAAGTATCATGAATTGTTCTAAAAAAATGGCTGTCAATAGATAGCGCAGTTGAAGCATTCAGAAATAACGTAATTAGGCATATATGTACATGATTTATAAGTTGTAACATAGTGCAGTTTTTAAAAAATTATTTATATTCCACTATCATTTTTCCGCCTAAAACCGTGAATCCATCCATGCCTGTATGCTGCATAAGAATAGTTCCTTCTAGTTGGACGAACCACTTAATATTCGCCTTTTTGTCCTTAAAGGCTGTTGTTTTACTGGTAGATGTTGGGCTATCTGTTTTCTGAAATTTCACAGCAACTGGTGAACCACTGCCATTACTAATCAGATAGTTGTCTATCGATGTATATTTTGACTGTGTGACTGTTGTATTCGTTGGACAGTAAATAGTGATGCTGACTACTGTTGTATCATCAGGAATTACTTTGGTTAAATCAATGTATTGTCCGATAGATTTAATTTTACCGGTCTGCCCTGTTGAAGTAGCGAAATCCTTAGATAGGATACTTGTTGTAGACTGATTAGTTGCATATAACGATGTATCTAAAACATCCGCTAAAGGTACCTCAATACTTTTTACTTCTTCCGTATCATCTGTTGGTATGTTTTCTGTGGCAAAAGTTGCAGGATTCCCTATAGTCAACATCATTGCCGCCGTTAGTCCTGAGTATATAAGCTTTTTCAAATTCAAAACCCCCTTATAAAATTTGTTTTAAATGAAGAAAACCTTAAAACTGCACTATGAATACTTATCATACCACAAAATAACATATTTTATATAAAGAAACATATTTTTACATATATTTATATTTTTCACTTTATAAAAATACAATATTTTAAGCGTCAACTTTTAAACGATATGTTGAAATATATATTATACAAAATACTAAATATTGGTATGAAAAACCAATATAATACCAGATTATAGACAACATTTTTCTAATCTATTTCTTCCATAAATCAACCCATCGTACTCCATGGCATCTTGCTTTATTAATCGGCTATTTAACAGCATTCATTAACTCGAAGAAGTATTTTGATTCTTGCGTCCTATAAAGATTGAACCATGCATGGTATGCCTCTGGTGCAAAGACATCTAGCACCTTCAATACATGCATCGCAAATTCCAACGGCGCTATTCCGGACGCAGTCACTAAATTGCCATCAGTAACTGCTGGTTCCGTTTCATAATATTTTTCTCCCCTATAATGAGGACAAACCATTTTCAAATAATCTAGATTGTTGCTTGTATGCCTTCTTGCGTCTAGCAAGCCCCTGTTGGCAAGCCCCACTGTTGCACCACAAATCGCCGCAACAACAGTACCTTCTAATAAAGCTTGACAAGCTTTTTTCAATATAGGTTCATGCATTGCTTCTGTCCACGTATTTCCGCCTGGGAGCACTAAAACATCCGTACTTTTCAATATGCATTCATCAATCGAAATACTAGGTAGTATATTCACTCCGCCCATTGTAGTAATAGGGTTTTTATCTACGCCTACTGTTACTACCCCTAAAGGTGCTAAATCTTTTTTAAAATATCTTCCCGAGTTTAGTTCAGCAATTAAGTAACCTACCTCCCAGTCTGCCATCGTATCAAATACATAAAGATACACTTGTTTTCTATGCATACTACACACTCCTTTTGTCATTCATTCGTCGATATACCCCATTATAAAAAAACTTTACTGACATCCTTCGTCAGTAAAGTTTTTAAACTTGATAATAATGCACTAAATCATGAAGAACTTCAATAATTGTTTGCTTCAAACTGCTTGGCTCCAGTACTTGAATAGATTTGCCATAAGGTAACAGTAAATACGGTACATATGTATGAATCGCTTCTTCTTCCAGAAGAAATATCACTTTATTTGCAGTCCGCTCTTTAATGTGATGTCCTAAAAACCAATGCTGGCATAAGCTATCTAGCGCACTTGCCTTACCATCAACGACTAAAGGCATAAGCCCTTTTTTATCTGCTACTGCTGGCAGTAAGCTTTTCATAAAAAATTCACCTGCCGAAAAAAACGTTGGTCGCTGGAAGGTAATGGCTGTTTGATTAATACTAATAATGCGTTCCACTTTAAAACTGCGCAGTTCATTCCTTAGATGACAAAATGCTATGACATACCAGTTATTATTCCAATAAACAAGACCATATGGATCAACAATCCTACGTGTGGCTTGCTCTTCATGACTTGTCTGATATTCAATGTCTACTGATGATTCGTGTACGATAGCTTGCTCCAATTTCTTCAAGACTGGCTCTACAGTTGATTTTGCCATTGGACTTAATACTGTAAGACCTTGTAAATGTTGCTGAATCAGTCTTTCCTGCTGTTGAGTTGCATACATTTTTAGCTTTGATGTTGCGCTATCTAATGCCTCTCCTAAATAATAGCCCGCTTCTTGTGCAAAAGCAGCCGCATGCAGTAATGCCGTTTGCTCTTCCACTTCAAAAAGAAGAGGACTTTCAATAAAATTATGCAACAGGGTATAGCCCCCATTATGACCTGAGTCAGCGATAATCGGTACACCACTGGCCGAAAGTGCATCGATATAACGGTAAACAGTCCTGATATTCATCTCTAACTTTTCAGCTATTTGCTGGGCAGTTATTTTCCTGCCTGAATGCAACATCCATAAAATCGTCATCATGTTGTCAATTTTAGCCATAAGATTTCACCTCATACTTCCAATCTATCTGAACGTCTACCATCACAATAACTGCATCTGCTTAAACACATGTAGTTCAATGTTGAAAGTCTATGTTAACATATTAACGATAAACTTTATTTCTTTAGGGTATGTTTTTCAGTTAGATACATTATTTTTAAAAAATAAATTCATCGATTATTGTATTTGAATATTGAAATACAGGACGATCAATAATTTCTGAGAGATAATTGTACGAAAACGAGTATGACAAAAAAATACCGTGTGATGGTATTCACAATTAAGGAGAAGCACCATGAACAAACAGACAGACGACACAGAAATCATTTTCCTTTGTGAGCCATCGGAATGCCTGATACATCCATTTAATCAAAAACAAATTGTCTTTACAGGGGCCCTTTCCACGATGACACGTTCACAGGCTGCAAAGCATGTACAAGCTTTTGGAGGCATTATGCAAGGTGCTGTTACACAGGACACAGATTTCCTAATTCTTGGAGATAAACGACGTGGTATAAGTACGAAACAAGTAAAAGCTGAGCACTTCATTAGCCACGGCCTGGACATTCAAATTATTCCAGAAGCTGATTTTATGTGGCTCATTTCTATGCACAAAGAATAGCCGTGTATAGATTTAATTACTATATAGTTATGAACTAGGATGCTGTAACAAATTTAGCCTCAGATTTAAATTCAAACTTTAACACAGCTCCATAACCCGCAGGATAACAAGTCTCACCTGACCACATTATTTGACCAGAATAGTTCATTTTACATTCGAAATAAATGGTACTCTCTAAATTTTTTAGGATGGCTTTTCCCTGCAAGCTACTACTCATTAATTTTAGTTCATCCACAAAATCTCTTACATCATCTGTTCTTAAATCCGCATAAAATTGAACCAAATAACCAGGGATTTCAACGTTTATTTTTGAATCAATCCAATTAACATCCCAATAATCAGCACTATTAGGATACTTTCTTGATAATACCTCCATCACTACTCTTTCATTTTCTTCACCCAATAAATGAAATTTCATTTAATCGCCTCGAATATGTATAAATTTTTTAAACATTGTTGCACCGATAGTTGAAGAAAGCCGCTGTCTCAAGTACAACTGTTTTCTTCAACTCTTGCATCCCGTTACTTAAGTATCGTTACTTCTTAAAAAGCCATAGATGATGAGCATTAAACCGACTATGAGAAACAATGGTACATAAAAATTGCTGAAAAAAGTTTATCCTTTGTGCCCCTTCGGAATACTTGATGACACGAAGTGGATACGCCCAAATCCACAGCAACATTTTAATGGTACCTGTGATTATGTATTCCCTATTCCTATCAGTCAGCCACAGCTTTGATCTTATTGTTTTACAATTCCAGTGATTTCAGAGCTTGAAGAGCATCAGACAAAAATTACCAATAATATGCTTTCTAACGTGTTTTTCAAGGGTATATTTGTCCGTTAATTTAATTTATTCCATATTAATACCCCCTTCTTATTTGAATAATAGGAAGGGGGTAAGACTTGTTATACTATTCGCGGATTTTATTTAAAAGACAGTCAGCATTTAAAGAACTATTTGTAAACAGCGAAACATACACCGATTGGCTTACTCGCATAGCCGCTTCCTTTTAATGTATCCCAACCAATAATTGGATCATTCCAAATTTCAAAATTTTTAACTAAATAAATGGGGTATGCCTTAATGTTATACGTTTTTCCAGCTGGCACTGCAATCGTATAGTCATCAGTAACCGTAAAACTCTTTGTCACAGTAAAACCTACTGCCGAACTTACTACCTGAGCATCTACTTCAAAATTAGTTGACCATTGAGCAGTGACACCTTCCGAAATAGACATTTTTGCAGTTGATGGTCCCTGATAATAACTTGAGCGAATTAGTTCTTGTCCACAAGCTTCTCCTGTATGAGTGATTTTTAAATATAGCGCGCGAGGAGCTATAGCTGGCGGTTCTTGTTCTTGTGCTGTATAAGCATACGCAAGACTAACTAACTGTTCACCGTCTTGTTCTAACGGAATATTTAATTCCTCCGCAGCTTTAGCTAAATCTTTCACTTCATAAACGATATTGCCAGAATCGGATTTAATAATTTCTGATTGCTGCTTTTCATAATCTGAGAAATCAGCTACACAGGGCTTAAAACTTTCAACTTCAGTTGTACTGGCATGTGCATTCGTAAGACCAAAGCTACCTAGTACTAAGGACAGTAAAGCAATTGATGCAAAAAATTTACTTGTAATTTTCTTCATTAAATTACCACCTTTCCTATTTATGTTAAATTTTAGCATATATTCTATCTTTAATAAAGCCCTAATTTAAATTTATTCGTTCTTCTTTCTTATTCCCTTGTTGATCATTCCACTTTATAATCATATAAATATCACTAAGTTCATTTATTGAAATATAGTCACCATTTTTAGAAGGAAGTTCATTCCCTTCTATTGACCCCATTTTTTTAGTAGCTATATTTACTTGCTCACCGGACGACTGGTGTTTTTGCATTACTTCATCTTTATTATTTATTGTTGCGTGGACTTCAAATGAAAAAAAGTCAGAGGAATATTCTGTTGTATTTTTCATAGTTAATATCCCATTCCCAAATTTAGAGGAATTAGGCGTTAATTCGATTTCATACCCGCTCAGTTCCCAAGTTTTACTTTCTCCCATAAACACATTAAATAAATTGCCTTTAGGAACCTGTACATTGTCATTTTGATTATGGCAACCAAAAAGAACAGTTGTGAAGATGAACAGTAAGATTCCGATTTTAAACCTTCTCTTATTAAACACGTGAAAACCTCCTAATAAAACCTAAGTTATAATAATGAATGTACCCTTTTCTAATAAAGGTAGTCACATACCCATGAAATTATAACATTTATGTAATATATAGGTATAAATGGTATTAATTACTTATTAAAATTTCAAAAGTAAAATCTAGCGATAACAGTGAATCCCCTATACTGCTTATTTTATCTTTTTATCAAAGCCTGAAGCATTCATGTATGTAGTTAGTTTTACACCTGTATGCATAGTTGTCAGAGAAAATAAAATGATTACAGAGGCTGGGACAAAACTTTAAATTTTAAGAAAGAGCAGCAAATGTATTATTAAATTTTTGTTATCTAAAATGAAGAAAAATTTAGAAAAGAGCACTAGTTGATGGTAGCGAAGGCGGCGACTCCTGGGGGATTAGCGTGACGACTGAGGCTACAGGCTCAGGCCACGCCCCCGGAAAGCGTCCGCCGTAGTGGACATCAATGTTCACAGCAAAAAAGTGTTAGATCGACATCAGTCAATCTAACACTTTTTCTCTTTTTTCCCAGTCTCTTTTAAATGGTTTACTATTAATAATAAAATTCTATCAAATGAACAAATACTACTACTTTTGCGTTTGCTCACAATTCGCTCACGACTTTAAGTGATTAGCAATCATGTATGTGTATAGTTGCCACACCATTCATTCACAGTAAAGCTAAAAAAGTTCTCCTGCTACTAAGCATTGCTAGATAACCCTAAGCCATGTAAATCCACACTACAACGCTGGATTTTCTAGTAACATAGCAATGCCTTGTCCGCCACCGATGCATAAGCTCGCTATGCCGTATTGAACGCCTCGCTTTTGCATCTCTAATGCCAGCGAGTAAGTAATACGCGCACCACTTGCCCCAACTGGGTGCCCCAGTGCTACTGCTCCCCCATTGACATTCACTTTTTCTTGATCAATCCCTAATTCCTTTATAACTGATAAGGACTGTGCAGCGAATGCTTCATTGAGTTCAAACAAACTGATATCCTCTACTGATAAATTTACTTTTTTCAATACTTTACGAATCGCCGGAGCTGGACCAATTCCCATAATTGTTGGATCGACACCGGCCGTTGCTGAAGTGACGATTTTTGCTAATGGCTGTAACTGATGCTCCTGTAAGAAAGCTTCTGATACAAGGACAAGTGCTGCAGCGCCGTCATTAATACCACTCGCGTTCCCCGCAGATACCGAGCCATCTTTTTTAAATGCCGGTTTTAGTTTGGCTAACGCTTCCATCGAAATTTCTTCACGGATATGCTCATCCTCCGTTATTTCTACCGTACCTTTACGTGTTTTCACCATTACTGGTGCAATTTCCTCGGCAAAACGGCCTGAACGACGAGCCTCAGCTGCGCGTTTATGTGAATTGTAGGAGAATTCATCCTGTTGTTCACGTGAGATGCCGTATTTCTCCGCTAAGTTTTCAGCCGTCATCCCCATACCACAACCAGCAACCTCATCGTATAAAGTTGCCCACAACATATCTTCTACGACTGGTGCTTGATTGGGTGACCCAAAGCGTGTACCACGTAATACTTGAGGTGCTTGGCTCATGTTTTCTGTCCCCCCCGCAATTACTGATTGCACATTGCCCAGTTCAATTTCCTGTGCAGCGGAGACAATCGCTTGTAAGCCCGAGCCACATAGACGGTTTACTGTAAGAGCTGTACTTTCTTGCGATAACCCACTTTTTAAGCCGATGTGACGCGCTAAGTATGATGAGGCACTTGTTGTTTGTATGACATTACCAAAGACGATTTCTTCAATCTGAGTTGCTTCCACCCCTGAACGCTGTAATGCTTCTTTAACAACGACAACACCAAGATCAATATCAGTTGTATTCGCAAAGGCACCCCCAAAAGTACCAAATGCCGTTCTACTACCATTTACAATATATGTCGACATGATTCAATCCCCCTTTTTTTACATACCACCTGAAACATTCAGTGCTTCGCCAGTAATACCCGTTGCATGCTTCGAAGTAATGAAATAGACACTGTCTGCAATTTCTTCAGCCGTAATAAAACGTTGCATCGCTTGCTTCGGATACACGATTTCATTTAATGCCTCGGCCTCTGACATGCCTTTGCTCTCTTCCAGATCCTTTATTTGTTTCACAAGTAAAGGTGTTTTTACGGGCCCTGGTAGAACGGCATTTACCGTAATTCCATGTGCCGCACCTTCAAGTGCTGCTACACGTGTTAAACCAATGACACCGTGCTTTGCTGCAACATATGCCACTTTTTCAGGTGTTGCCAGTTCACCATGAACCGATGAAATATTGACGATACGCCCATGTTGTTGCTTTTTCATATAGGGGAACACGTATTTCGTCATTAAGAATGGCCCTTTTAACATGACATTTTGTAGTAAATCCCACTGATCTTCTGGAAAATCTTCAATTTTAGCACGATATTGCAGCCCAGCATTATTGACAAGCACATGAAGTTCGTGTTTTTCACAAATACTATTTATAACATGTTGGACAGAAATTGTATTCGAAACATCTAACGCAATCGCCTCTACCTTCCCTGGATATAAATCTGCCACTACCTGAGCTGCTTCTATCTTTAAATCTGCGGCAAATACATAATCTCCTTGTGCAACAAATTTCTCCACCATCGCTGCGCCTAAACCGCCGCCTGCACCTGTCACTAAAATATTACGCATGCTCCATCCCCCTTTGAATTTTATGAAATGTTTTTAGCTGTTGAATCAATGAACGATCTCGCTCGATTACGTATTCATCTAAGCCTTTTCCCGGATAGTCAAAGAAACCTTTAGAAGATTTGACGCCTAGATTGCCTTGTTCGGTTTTATCATGAATCACGTTAAACGAACGAACTTTCGATTCAACCACTGGTTGTAATTGATCCAATACGATGCCCCAAATATCCAGTCCGCCAAAATCCATAATCTTCAGTAAACCACTCGACGCAAATCGGAAGCCTGGACCTGCGAATATAGCACTTTCTAAATCCTGCTCTGACACCACGCCGTCTTCTAACAAAGCTAAGGCTTCTCGCGCTAATGCTACCTGAATACGATTGGCAACTAGACCTGGCACTTCACGGCGAACTTCAATCGTCACTTTGCCCATTTTTTTCATAAATGCATCCACTTCATCGTATGTTTCTTGCTTTGTATCAGGACCCTTAAGCAGCTCCACAAGTGGTACAATATGCGCTGGATTAAAAAAATGTGTGAGCATCACTTTATCCTTACGCTTATCAAGATGACTAACAATTTCTGAAAGTTTTAAACTTGACGTATTTGAGGCTAAAATTGTATGTGCAGCGCAAACCTCATCCAGTTGTTTGAAGATTTTCTGCTTGAGCGCAAGATTTTCTGTTGCAGACTCAATGACCAAATCACACTCAGCGAGCTTTTCAATATTTGTAGTGCATGTTAAGCATGCTATAATTGTTTCATCTACATCTTCAAATACTGTCCCCTCCTCTCTGAAAATCTTCAAGTAGGTTTTCAGTTTTTCGCGCGCTAATTGTAGAGATTCTTCGTTAATATCCTGTAAAATAACAGGCATTCCGTTCGTGATAAATTGAAATGCAATGCCAAACCCCATTGTTCCTGAACCAATAACCCCAATTTTTCGAATCATCTAGCTTCCCCCTAATAGTTAGTATAATAAAACGGCTGCGATTAGCATTGGAATACTTGCAATTAATGGTGCAATCACAGAAACCGCGAAGATATGCTTGTAAGCATCTTTATGTGTTAACTTTGAAGCTACTAAAATCGTAATAACGGCACCATTATGTGGTAGTGAATCTAGACCACCCGACGCAATAGCCGCTACCCTATGCATCGCATCTGGATTTAATCCCATTTTCAGATAAGTAGATGATAGCGCTTCCATTGCAATCCCAAGTCCACCACTTGAAGACCCCGTGATTCCTGCAAGTGCCGTTGTGGCTAAGAACAGTGAAATCAGTGGACTGCCGGGAATTTGTGCCATCGCTTCATTGAAGATACCGAAACCTGTTGTAATCGCAATGACCGAGCCATAACCAACGTCAGCACTCGTATTGATAATTGGCAGTACCGCCGATACAGCCCCTTCGTTCAGTGTATTTTTCTTGATTTCAATATACTTCCAGAACAATACGGTCGCTAATACTACAACGCCCATCAACGTGTAAATGATTTCAACCTTAAAGATATTTAGGGCAAGCAACAAAGCAACTGGCGGAATTAAACTTACAATCGCATTTGGTAATGCACGTCCCTCGTAGATATCTTTGATGCCCTCTTTGCCTTCTTTATCGGGATTTGTCATACCTGCATACGTTTCCTTGCGTTGTTCTGAACGTTTTAACGCAAACTTCATATACCATAAGTTAATCGCAATGACGAATACCGCTGCGATAATCCCAAGTAATGGAGCCGCTGTAACAGTTGTCCCAAGGTACTTTGTTGGGATAATGTTCTGTACAGAAGGAGTTCCTGGTAACATCGTCATTGTAAAGGTCCCAATCCCTGTAAAAAATGAGGCCATGAATAGATGCCACGGAATATCTAACTCTTTGAATAACGGTTTCGCGATTGGTAATACTGCGAAAATAACGACGAATAGACTTATACCACCATACGTTAAGAACGCACAGATAACCATAATCGCAACTAACACTTTATATTTACTATCTTTTCCGATAATTCGAAGTAAAAGATTGGCGATTTGACGAGCCGCACCACTATCATCCATAAGCTTACCAAACATCGCTGCAAATAAAAAAATAAGGAAATAATTTCGAACATAGCCGATAAACCCTGTCATATATGTTTCTTGGTACGTCTCTAAAACTGGAAATCCATTCGTCACCATGACGAATAAGCTTACGACAGGAGCGATGATGATAATACTAAATCCTCTTAGTGCTAATACGATTAATAGAATTAAAGAAATCGTAATCGTAATCAAACTCCACATACGCTTCCTCCTTCAATTAGATAGTTATTTTTCGTCTTAACGGTAAGCCAATGCGCGATTCTAATTCTTCAAATGTTAAATCACCATAAATATCCTTGATGAAAATCTCACCATCTTGGAATATAAAGTTCGCATACTCCGTCACAAATTGATGAACACGGCGTTCACCGCTAGAATCTAGCGTTAAGGATTTCACTAATTTAGACGAACCATCTTTTGTAAAAAGAGTACTTGCCACGATTACTTTTTTCGCTCCAGCGACCAGGTCCATCGCGCCACCGACACCTAAGATTGGTTGATTCGGCACAGACCAGTTTGCAATCTCACCATAACGGTCAACCTCCAGCGTTCCTAGAACGGCGACATCAACGTGTTTCCCTCGAATCATTGCGAACGAGAAAGCGCTATCAAAAAATGATGCTTCGGGTGTGATTGTCACAGGAGCTTTGCTGGCATCGATTAAATCTATGTCTTGTTCATGGTCATTCGGTGGTGGGCCCATGCCGATTAAGCCATTTTCAGTTTGTAAATAAATCTTTTTATCTTCAAGATATTTCGAAACAAGCGTTGGAATTCCTACACCTAGATTCACTACGTCGCCATCCTTTAGCTCACCTGCAATTTGCTTTGCGATTATTTCTCGACTATTTAGCTTCAACATAGGTCCTCCCTTGTTTGATGTATTTACTTTTGATTACATAATCCACAAAGATGTGTGGTGTGACAATCTCTTCCGGACTTAGCTCGCCAATTTCAACGATTTCATCCACTTCCACAATGACTACCTCTGCGGCTGTGGCCATTATCGGGTTAAAGTTCCTCGCAGTTGTGTGATACACCAGATTGCCTGCTTTATCGGCTTTCGCTGCTTTAATGAGGGCGATATCCCCTTTAATGGCTTTCTCAAATAAATAACGAACGCCATCAATTTCACGCACTTCTTTTCCTTCTGCTAGTCGTGTCCCGACAGCAGTTGGTGTATAAAAACCACCAATGCCAGCACCCCCACAGCGAATTGCCTCTGCTAAAGTTCCCTGTGGTATTAAATCAATTTTTAATTGCCCCATTGACCAAGCCATAATAGCTTCTTTGTTAATCGTGAAAAACGATCCAATCGCTTTATCGATTTTTCCTGCCTCGAACACTTTATGGAGCCCTTTCCCGTCATCCCCAAGATTATTGCTGACAATCTCATAATTTCCTGTGTCAAACTGCGCAACAGCATCTAACAATGTTAACGGTGTACCTGAAATGCCAAAACCCCCGACTAACAAACGCATAGAATCTTTAAACAAAGGTGCTAGTTCTTCCACCTTTCTCAGCTTTTCCATTTTTATCACCCCACCTCATTAGACTAGACTACAGTCTAATGATATAATGAGGTTAGGTTATAGTCAAATATTTCTGAATATTTTTTCATTAAGGAGCACAGACTAATGGATTTAGAAAATAAAACAACAAAAGGTCTTCAAACACAACTTCATATCATGACCGTAGCACTCGATTTATTTAAAACCCTAGGTTACGATAACGTTTCGGTGGATCGAATTGTCAAGGAGAGTAAAACATCCAAGGGGTCTTTTTATCAACATTTCCCTTCTAAATCAAGTATTTTCATGATGCGTTTTATGGAAATGGATGAAAAATATCTTCATATCTACGAGGAAATAAAGCAACAAAACACTTTAGCAATAGAACGATTGGAAGCCTTCTGTCTTGCTGTATTTCGTTGTATTGAAAAAGAGATGGGCAAGGATTTAATGCGTGTCATTTACTCCGCAGCCATCATTAGTAATGAGCATACTTTTTTCACAAATGAGAACCGTAAACTGTATGTAATTCTGCGCCAAATCATTGAAGAAGGAAAAGAAGATAGTTCCATTCAAGACGTTGAGTCCACGAAGGTGTTTTTTCAGATGATTGTCCAATGCTTGATGGGAGCCATTTATTACTGGGGATTACAACTAGATGATGTAACATTGGAAGAATTAGGGAAACCGCTTGTCACAAAACTCATGACAAGCCTCCGTTTATAAATGGTACTTTACAACGGATTGAAAGCTAAAATGCACGCACTAGCTTTTTTTTAAAACTGCGCTAAATTCTGCTTGGAGTTTACCGTGGTGGCGAAAATTCCCACCGAGTTGCACAGCCCTGTTAAGAACGAGCAATAGCGAAGTTACCCTCGATACCGTAGTGATTTTAACACATCTTACGTTGAGAGTAGCTTCGCTTTCGATAGTGGTTTGGTTTGGCATGATATGACGTGATAAGTAGTCGTTGAAACGACCATCTACTGTCATACGGTGATGCCCTATTAGAAAAGGCTCGCCATGATAAAAATTCTTGATAGCGAGCCGTTTTCTTGTTTAGCTGCTCTTTATGTTTGGTTATTTTAGGCATAACAATAACTATAGAAGCCACTATCATCAAAACACGATATACTTGTGACTCCATCTTAACCACCGCCTATGCTAGCCTTTTCTTTACTATTGTTGAAACGATTATAAGAAGGGCATCTCCGACATACTCAACATGCAAAAATAGGCAACTCCTAACAAATTGACATTTCCTTTTTGGGGAGTTTTTTCAGTGCTTGCTAGCATATACGCAGAGATTAGATTTCTAAGTAAATTATGCTTTTAATCCATCCATAAAAGCTTCGATTTCTTGTTGTGTTTTGCGTTCCTTACTAACAAATCTGCCAACTTCATACCCTCTATCGTAAGCAAGAAAGCTTGGAATACCATAGACATCTAATTCGATACATAGATCGATGAATTGATCGCGGTCGATCTTAACAAAACGATAATTAGCATAATTTTCTTCAATTGCAGGTAGTATAGGCTCAATGACACGGCAATCTACACACCAATCTGCTGAAAAAACAAATATCGTATGTTCACCCTTTTTTAGTTCTTCAAATTGTTCAATCGATTGTAAATTTTCCATTTAAAAATCCCCTTATTAAACTGTTTTTTTCTAATAATAGCATATTCGCATAATGTTATTTTATATTTCAAGTAAGTATTTAATCTTGATACTATAGAATTGAATTTATGAAATCCCATTAAAAAGATATAATTTTCGAACAAATAGGTTCTAATACCTTGTAAACAAGTAAGAATAATTTTATCCTTACTTGAAAGGGATGTAATTAAGTTGAATAAAATAACAAATTGGAAGTGATTAGATGAAGAATAGATTATATAATTCTATATTAGATTTGGTTGGGAATACGCCAATCGTTCGATTACATCAACTTGTAGACGAAACGTGTGCAGAAGTCCTTGTTAAATTAGAGTATTTTAACCCAAGTGGTAGCGTAAAAGATCGTGCAGCCTATTCTTTAATACAAGAAGCTGAGCGTCAAGGATTAATCAAAAAAGGCGCTACGATTATTGAGCCCACTAGTGGTAACACAGGTATTGGGCTAGCAATGAATGCTGCTGCTAAAGGATATAAAGCAATTTTTGTTATGCCTGATAATATGACGCAAGAACGAATATCCCTATTAAAAGCCTATGGTGCACAAGTTATTTTGACTCCTGCTATCGAAAAAATGCCGGGGGCTGTAAAAAAAGCGCTTGCATTACATAGCCAAATAGAAAACAGCTTTGTTCCGCAACAGTTCGAAAATCCAGCAAATCCAGCAATTCATCGACTTACAACTGCGCCAGAAATTCTAAAACAAACAGCGGGTAGATTAGATGTCTTTGTTGCTACTGCTGGAACAGGCGGTACAATTACCGGAACGGGTGAGGTATTAAAAGAAAAATTGCCGAATCTAGAAGTGATTGTTGTTGAGCCAAAGGGTTCTCCGGTACTCTCAGGCGGGCAACCAGGCCAGCATAAACTCGTAGGCACAAGTCCAGGATTCATTCCTCCCATTTTAAATACGGATGTTTATGATGAGATTGTACAAGTAACAGATGAAAATGCATTGCAAACAACGCGTGATTTAGCAAGATTGGAAGGGATTTTAGTGGGGCCTTCTTCAGGGGCAGCAGTATGGACAGCGATTCAAAAAGCGCGCAAGTTAGGTCCTGGTAAACGAGTTCTTTGTATAGCGCCTGATAATGGAGAGCGTTACTTAAGTATGGAAGGGTTATTTGGCGTTTCTCAATAAATTAGCGGTTTTTTTCTACTTTTGCGAGGTAGATTATTGCTTATATTATGATGTTGTCGAACGCCTTCACTCGACAGCAAGCGTTTTTTCTATGGAATTTATGAAAAGTTAAGGCGTGCTAATCACTAGGTTCGTTTTTTTAGATAATGGAAGAAATGAATACGATCAACATACAACGAAAGAGTGATTGTATTGAAGACCGTGCATAAATCTATCAATTCAAAATACCGAAATTTACGAATAGTTTATGTAATAGCGATTGTTAGTACTATTTTCTTAGGCCTAGCCTCCAGAAAATGGGGTCTGCTGCTTCCGCCATTTGTAGCACACAATGCTGGAGACGTACTATGGGCTATGATGGTCTATGTTGGATTTCGTTTTTTGCTCGTGCGGAAGAGCACTTACACAGCCATTTGGCTCAGCTTTGTATTTAGCTTCGGCATTGAATGGAGACAGTTGTATCAGCAAGACTGGATAAATGAGATTCGCGTCACGTCGCTCGGTGCGCTAATTCTAGGCAAAAGTTTTCTTGCAGTGGATTTGATTCGCTATACTGCCGGGATTATAATCGCTACTGTCTTAGATAAAGTTGCACTTCACTTCACTCTTCGCAGATAAATAAAGCAATAATTGTCATTATACAATTCAATGAAGCAACTAATTTAAATTATAAATAACTTTACTAACTAACGCTCCTTATGAAACAGTATAAAAATTAATTTATAGTGGTCTTAATCAAACAAAAGCACCTTGTTTATGAAAGAGCATTCGTATTAATTTGAGATAAACGGTGCTTTGTGTACATACTTTAGATTTTCAATTTGGTTAATGATAAAAGTCGCAATATCTCGATTAGTTATCTTTGTACCTGGCATATCTGTAAGATTTTCTTTTATGACTCCTATTTCTGCACCATCAACTATAAATGGGAGCCGTATGAGTGTCCATTTAATTCGTTTATTATGATTAAGAATTTGCCATTCTTTTTTCTTATCTAACATCATAGTAGGAAAGAAGATTTTAAACACCTTTGCCCCAACTTTATTTGAAATACTCTTTTTATCCCCATCAATCGTTAGAGAACCACCTGTAACACCAATATAACGGTCTATTTGTAAATCTGCCATTATTCCAAGTATATTTTCAGTCACACTGCTATAAATAGCTTTCTCTTTGAGTGGTTGACCAAATGTATTAATAACTATTTGACAATCCTTTAGTAGTGTTCGAATATCCTCTAAATTGTGTAGATTGCCTTCCACAATCTCAATCCTATCGTCTTTTAAAGTTACCCTTTCTGGATTTCTAACAAGCATACGAACTTGATACCCATTCTCTAGCGCTCTAGAAGCAATATGGCGTCCTACCTTCCCTGTCCCACCGAATAAAGCTATCTTATAAGCCATACTATACCTCCAAATAAACATAATAATATGTATACGGTTAAATTCCCTTTTAGATTCAAATACTCCGTTCTGCTACGTAAGTAAATCTCATCTTATTATAGAAACGCCCTTTTAGCTCAAGAAAATACTTTTATTACTGGGCTAATGCCAGAAAATATTTCCTTATATCTTCTGGCAATTCATCTACTTCCAGCACTTTTAAATTCTTCGCTCCCGGTGTTGTCATGATGACAAAAGTTTTTTCCTCAAACTCAAGTAATGTAAATTGACCTATACGATTTGCTGAATGATCTTTTATGAAATGAAAGTCTTCCTCATTAAAATTTTCTTCATAACCCTCTAGCATTAACTTTTGTACCTCTTCGAAATTATCCAAAAATGAAATTTCTTGATATAATTCAAGTGAATTTTTAGTCGTAAAGAAATAGACATAGTACATTACTCCACCAACTATGACAAATATGACTATAAAGAAAGCACTCCAACCCATTGAAGTGATTTTCTTTGAGCTCCCCATTCGTAGCAACCCTCCCTTTCGACTGATTTAATAGTGTTCTTGTGACTTGGATATTTTTCTAGCATCTATTCTATTTTCCATAGAACCTAGTCTAATTGTTCACAAAAAGCTGTTATCTGGAGGTTTCACTTGAATTCCCCATTCTTAAAGTAACCAGCTAGTTCTTGATGTACATTCACATCCGTATTCATTATTTCGCATCCTCTGTCATCATAAATGTGAAAAATACACTTCGTCCTTACATTTACAAAGAAAATATCCGGTGCATATAGACAATATTTTTTTCTTAAGCGAGGATATAAGGATTCAAAGTCCTTATGTATGATTGTTTTTAGCAAGTATGCTAATTTTAATTCCGAAACTTTACACAATAATTCCATTTGCTGCACTACAACAGCTTCTTCATCAAATTGCCAAAAAAACTCGTGCATACGTAATGAATATTTTCTTTGTTGTGCCTTTACATAACGTTGAAAAAAGTTTGGATAAACGATGTTATTTGATTGACTTGGATATGAATTAACCACAACAAAGACGTCATCTGTCCTTTTAAACAACAAAGGAAAAATTTCAGCCACTTGTCTATAAACCTCACAAAATCTCTTCCTATTAAGTGTTCCATCTTCCTTAAACTGATAAATACTCTTCCCTAACTCCATATGGATGCCTAAATCAACTGACTGATAAATATCTGGTGTGACAGACAAACCTTTATAATGGTCGTCCATCCATTTCATTATTTGCATCTATCTTTCCACCTTATTTGCTATTTTCTAACCTCACAAGAAAAGTTCAGCTATTTCTTTCCTTTGTTTTACATATTTCTAAGTATAATTTTACTCTATATAAAAGAAACCGAAGTCTTAGCTCAGACTTCGGTTTTTCAATAATGAATTACAATCGTAATTAGTAGTCACATATCAACGAAATCGTTTTAACTGAAAAATCAGACTTTTATATCTTCAGATGTTTCAATAACATGACCAATCGAACCTTCTACACGACTGATTGGATCATAATTTCGCAATTTTCCAAAATCAAGACCTGTTAATTCTTCAATTTTTAAAACAGGTACTTGAAATGTTTTATATGCACCATAAGCATCTTCTAAATCATCAATTAAATGTTTTTGAGATTGTAAATACGCTGTAGCTGATAATTTTCCATCTTCCTTAACCATAACAGCTACTTTCCAAAATTCTGCTGGTATTTGTACGCCACGATATGTTACGTCATCACTACGAAATACTGGTCCAGTAAAAACAGTGGCTTTAAAATTAAATTTTTCAGCTTTTTCTAAAATATAATCCTCCAAATCAAGCCATGTCTTTTGATTAAGGTTTTTATGCTGTGGAGAACAATTTGTAAAATGGAATGTATCCTTATTTGCTTTCTGAGCTAAGTCCCCCCAAATAGGATCACGTCTACGTACAAGATGCCCTTTATCAATTTCATTATTGGCATATAACTCAGGACCACACTGATATTTTTGATCTATACGTGAATCAAAAAACCAATTATTTTCCCGTCCAACATCTACAAGTTTATTGCCATCAAGATTAACAACAGTATAGTAAGCTAATCGACGAGACTCACTCATAACAATTGAAAAATGTGTATAATTTAATATTTTTTCCCCATTTTTAAGAAGCGCTATATCTGTTTCCAATTCAGGGTGTAATGTAGGATGCGGAACTTCATAATCATCACCCAAAAATTCACAATCATGACCTGTAGAGTCTTCATACCAATCCAAAGCTAACTTCTCAGAAAATATCTCTTCGGAGGTATTTTCAACTAATTCCCATCCTTTTGAAAGCTCGTCAAATAATATCTTCTGATCGTCACTTAGATTTTGAGACTGATTCATAAGGAACTGTACAATACTACTAATGCGTATTCCCTCGTTTGCTATATATTTTGTCCTATCTTGCGGGTCAGGAACACCTGCATGGTGAAGTGCGATAACCATCCATTCATCATTAAATACAGCTGATCCAGATGAGCCTGGCTGTGTATCAGTTTCATATTGCACAAAATCATCAAAAATATCTAGAATTTTATTCTCTCGATTTGCTACCATCTTAGGTGCACCTGATGGATGCTGAATGATTGATACGTGTTCACCCACCAATACTTTTCCTTTATTTGGTGAAAGAGGTAAGAAAGCAAAGTCACTTAATTTTGCCCCGTCAGCGGATGTCTCTTCTACAGCAACTAATGTAAAATCAAGATTCTCATCTGTTAGAAAGAAACGATTTGGTGCTAAACGAAAATTTTTTATTTGTCGTTCTTTTAAATCTAGTCCCAACTCATAATTGAATTGTGCAAGACTAAATAGCGCAGCATCTTCATCTGCTAAAACATGATTATTTGTAAGTAATAAAGAAGGAGACACTAGAAAACCAGTACCATGTCCGCGAACCCTTCCGATCCGGTCGCGAACCTCAATTCTACAAACAGACTTAGCCGCTTTAAGTCCTGCTTCAAAATAAGAAATCGGAAATAAATCATTCCCTTCAATAATACGCTCTAACGCTAAACCATCTAGTGGATTAATAATTGCTTTCCGAAAAAAAACTCGTTCTGGTTTGCTTACTTCCAATGGGTTTTTATGTTGTAATTCACTTTTCAGATGTTCACGATTGTTGGAGCGTTCAATATAGCGATTCAGTGCATGTTGTTGTTGCATAGATATTAAATTTTGATTAAAAATTAAATCTATTTCGAATGGCATATTAGACATGTTGTTCATCCTCCAAAATATACATTTTTTTATATCATTTGTATAAATCTAAGTACCTTTTCTAATTCTGTTTAAAATAATATTTGTAGAAGTTCGCTTCCGAATTATTTTGAAACTTAAAAAGGATACATTTGTTGAATGAATTGCTTGTCTTTTTCCGAAAATGTTACTCCACCGATAGCCTCATAATCTCCAATTGTATGCTCATTTGGTATCGTATAAAGCATGATTGATGTTGGATCAAATTCTGTAAAACTTGTTAGGTTTTTATCGTATCGATTAAATATATTGTTATCCACATCCTCTTTGGACCAATTATTTGGTGGGCCCATATAATACGTATAAACAGCTTCTTTATCCCAAGGAATTTTTGCACTAGGATTTTGATGTTCGTGAATACACCCAAGCGCATGTCCAAATTCATGTAATACCACCCTCGAGTATTCAACTTCAGGAGTGTCTGGTTGCAGCCAACCATAATTCATTGTTGGCTCATTCTTAGCCACTTCCTTACAGGATGTTCCGATATACGACCAACTACCGTCATTCATATCAAATGCTATCCGTATTTCTGCGTCAGGATTATTTCCAAATTCTAATTTTATATTCGCGTATTGTTCCCATCTTTTTGCATGTTTTTTGACTTTTTCTTTCACTTCAGGAACTCCCTCTAAAAAACGAACATGTATTGTTTGGCCTGGTTCCCATTTATATTGATTAATAAGGCTTATTTCTTTAGAAAGATTAGATGGTATTTTATCAATACATACTTTAACTGTTTTAGACATAAAACCGCTCCCTTTCTATATTAAAATCAAATAATTCCCAATCTTTTCATATCCACTTAACTTTAAAAATTATGATATTATCAACAACTAATGCTAAATAACTAAATTAAGTTTACATATCAAAATTGAGGTGCCTTTTCTGAGTCATCGCCTATTTCCTCTATAAAGTGCTCAATACTCAACCAATTTCAAAATCACCGATCATTCTTGGCACGTGATATTGCATTGTTTCACAAACCCTATAATTGGAATTATATTCAAAAATACCATATTTTTCAATCATATTTATCTTTTTTGTTTCTCACCTCCTCCACTTAGCCTAGTTTCGTTACATTAGTTCTAGGTAAACATCTGTCCCTTCGAAATTGTAATTACTTAATAAAATCACTCACATCTTCGAACTTTATGGCGGGTGAGCATTTTTTGCTTCCTAACGACTTTCATTCATTGACAATTGTTTTACATTTCATTAGTAGCAGCAATTCAGACCTTGATTGTCAAAAAAATACTCAATGAGCATCTTTTTATGAGCTACTCCCAACTTCTAACAGGAAAAGAGTTTATCCTTCATAGGGTGATTTTGTACACAACTATAATGGAGCTAAACAGTTTTAAAACCCTTTTTGAGAATCTAAGTTCCCAATTTTATTGAAAAATTTGTTAACAATTAATAAAACATATTCCTACTTGTTGTAGAAATCTGCTCCGTTAGTACAATAAGTTCAACAAAAAAAGCATTAATCCTTCTTGGGACTGACCCCTGTATATAAGACAGAGATCAAAAAAGCATTTACCCAACCAGTTGTCGATATTGTACCGGCGACTGGTTGTTTAGTTTCGCTTTTTTTGGTTTTAAAACCCCGTCTACGGTTGTGATTCCTATTAGACGACACCGCAGACGGGTTTCAGGATTTCGACACGACGTACCGGTTCGGTTCATAGGTTCCCGCTAGAATTTGCGCTTTAATGGATTACCAATTTTCGAGGTGTGTTGACGTAAGGTTTGTACGGACATCATGTCTACTCCTTGGCTTCCTTTATTCGCTTCGACTCGCTTTAATGCTTGTATCATATTCGGACGTGCTAGAATTTGATTCAACATCACCATTACTTCCTATCAAGGGTTGAAGCGGCTTAACGACCTTTAATCAAGTAAATAGGCTGAAGAATCCACAAATATTTTTATAATACTTTTAAATAATTTGTATTGCTCATCATTTATCCAGTCTTCTTCATATTCAGCCATAAGCCACATCACTTCATCTAAAAAAACATGACTCAAGGCATATTGCCAATGTTTTTTTTCTAAGTCAGTTAAGGTGATCCACTTGGTATAGCCAGACAAGAATAATTTCCATTGTTTTGGATTAAACAAGGTATCTGGAGCTGTTTCTAGCTCATTATGAAATAAAAGTAAGGATAATGCTAAGTCAAATATTCGTGGAATCCATGTGGCATTATCGGGATCAATTAGGTATGGTTCAGGTGTATAAATTAAATTATTTGCTTTATAGTCATGTGGCGTAGCAACAAAAGGCAATTTTACCTCTTGCAATTGTGTCTGTTGGTCCACAGCTTGTATTAATTTTTCTTCCACCAAGTCAACATTCAGTTTGCGTTTTGTATGCTGAATATGTTGACGAATAGTTATCATATGATCTGTCACTTCTTGTTTAGTAAAATCAAAAACATCATAAACTGGTAATTGATAGTTATTGGTTTGAGGAGATAAATAATGAATTTTTCCTAATAATTGACCTGCTGCATAGATTTCTTCATCTTTTGCTGTATATGTATAACCTTCAATAAAAGGGTACATCACAAATACGTCTTTTTCGATACCTAAAGGATTTGTGAAAGTATCAGATTCAACTGGTGTAACAATATTTACTTGGGCCATGTTTAACGATTCTGTAAATCGCATCAATTTTCGAGCTGCACTTAATGGCGATTTTGTTTTCTTAATAATGACTTGTTGTTTTCCATATTGGACTTTATATACTGGGGAAAATGGATAAATGCTTATCGGTTCTTTATCTATTTCCAAACCAAATCTTTTTAATATGTCTTTTGTATTCATTCCTTCAACCCTTTCTAATGGTTAATATATGTTACTTACACTAACTATGGTAAAAACAAATGAAAATCAACTAAATATCTTAAAATTCAGACAGTTAGGTAATTTTTTAGCTCACCAATTTTTTATTCCAATTATCATTACATAATTAATAATGTCCTAGTAAGCCTTTTTGCTTAGCAAATTTTTCAGCTCTATTAAATACATATATTCCAGTTATAAAATAAATAAGAGAATTCAGTAATAAAAATACAATATCATTTATATTTAGAGATAAAATAGAAAAATTATTTATTGTTATTTCGCGGATTAATTGTAGACCATACATAAAGGGAGCAAATTTTAAAAATGGGGCTGTAGTTAAAGGAATAAAAGTCATTCCCATTATTACAAATTGAAATATTTGGATTAAATATCCTGATTCTTTAATAATAATAGTAATTGAAGAAATCAAGTAGCCCACGCCTAGTACCCCTATTAAAGTAATCAATAGTATTGGTATAATAGATAACAAATCTAAGTTTAAGTTTTGGCGTGTAGTTAACATAGCTAAAAATAATAAAATTGAAATGGATATCATACTAATTATGATTACACTCGTCATTCTTGTAATAAAAATAAACCAAAGTTTATATGGAGTAATTGTTAATTGTTCCAATGTACCTCGTCCAGCTTCATCAGAAATTTCCAACCCAATTCCCTGAGTTAAAGATAGAACTAGATACCAAAAGATATAATTCATAATAATCATTTGAATGTTATAATCCAGATTTTCTGGGTCGCCAATTAGAGATATACCTAGGAAAAACCCTAAGAAAACAATGTAAAAAATAATCAATTCGCTTATGGTATTAGGTAAATATCGTTTCATCTGTATCCATTCTCTTTTAAAGTTCACTTTAAATATATTGTATACTTCCATTTGCATTCTCATCTCCAATAATATTGAGGAAAACCTGTTCAAAGTTTATATCTCTTTGTTCAAATTTTTCAATAGGTACATTAAATTCTTTTAATATTTCTAATACTAAATAAATTTCATTATTTTCTTTTATATTAAAAATCACTTCACATTTATCTTCTAACTCAGATATTTGCAATAAGTTTAAAGAAGATAATAATTTGTCCCTTTGATGATTCTCTAACTTTTTAGTTAATGTTATAATAAAAGACTTTATTTCAAATACACTATTTAAATTCTCAATTGTATTATCAGTAATAATTTTTCCGTTGCTTATAATAATTGCTCTTGAGCACAACTGTTCAATTAATCCCATATCATGAGAACTAATTAATATGGTTTTATTTTCACTTTCTACGATTTGTTTTAAAAAGTGAATCATTTCTTTGTTCGATTTGACATCTAAACCTAAAGTTGGTTCATCTAAAATCAAAATTTCCGTTTCACATAGAATTGCAATAATAATTGCAACTTTTTGTTGCATACCTCTAGATAAATTTTTAACTAACTCAAATTTTTTATCTATTAAATTGAATGTTTTTAAAATAGTATTTATTTTTTCTGTTTTATTTTTGATTGAGTAACCTCTAATACCTAAAAAATATTCAATATTTTCTATTATAGATAAACGCCAGTATAAGTTTCTGTTACCCTCTAAAACAGTGCTAATGTACATTAAACTTTTTTGGGAGAATATCTTATTATTGATATATATATTTCCTCCATCTGGATTAATTAGTCCACATAATATTTTTATTAGTGTTGTCTTACCAGCACCATTCGAACCTAATAAACCTACTATCTCACCTTTTTGAATTGTCAGTGAAACATCGTCCAATACATTTACCCTATTAGATTTTGAGATATAACTTTTTTGAATATTTTCAATTTTGATCATTTCTACACCTCGTATACACTAATATTATTTGATATCGAATCTTATAGCATTAACAGTTGGATAAGACGCCTTCAATTCCGAAAAATCCTTATAATCAGATATTTCTTGCATTAATTCGATTATATTTAATAGATCTATTCCCTTTCTTATACCCATTGCAATTTTAAAAAGTCCTTTATTTTCGCTAGTATTTGGAATAATCACTTCGTACCTACTATCTCTAAATCCAAAACTAGAACCATGATAAAAATTAATCTTCCTTTTTTTCACTTCATATGATAAGACACCCAATAATAATCCATGATTATCCAAGTTATCCTCTCTTAAATGAAATACTACGAATGGTGATTTGGCCCAATCAACTTCAGAGAATAATGAAGGATATACGACTTTTTTAAATATTCCATTTGTATGAATTGTTTCAGCCATTAGTTTATTATTCTCATAGATAAGATTACAATAATCACTATATTTATTTTTATTAAATACAAATTCATTATCCAATAAGGCTATCTCTTGGTATGATAATCCAGCGCCTAAAATGGTTCTAACTTGTCTAAGGTAACCTGCAAAAGCTTCAGCACTTGGTATTGCTACATTATCTTTTAGCGTATAAACACTGATAGCTCCGCCGTTAGAGAACTCTAGTCCCTGTTGATCTAGTTTAAGAATAGAATGTACTTGGATAATTATAATGTTTGGAAAATACTGTAAATAACTAAGTATTTTCTCTAATTGATGATGGTTACCACTTAATGTTGTATCTAGAATTAATATTCTTAATCTATCAGGCGTACTATTAGACAGAATTTCTAGAAATTCATTCAAATCAAATACTTCTAAATCCCAATTATATCGTACCAATTCGATGAAAAATAAATCTGTATGCTCTATCACATCAAAGAATTCTTCTTGTGTTGGGTAATTTGTAATCTCAATCAATTCATTTCTATATAAGTCTGTTAAGACTCTAGTTTCAAAGTAATCTCGCCATGTACTAATGACCAATTTTTTATTTAACGACGGCTTATACATCGCAAAATAACTCTGCATGATAGTAGAGATTGCTGTCATACCACTTGAGCATAACACATTACTTATTTCCCAATTAGAAGGTACTTCTCTATACAGACTAATTTTATTTTCAAGGAAGTCTGGTTGTATATTTCTTTCATAACTAAAGTCAATTTTGTTAGATTGGGGTAGATTTTTAATGATATGTAAAGGCGGGGATTTTAAATGTTTGTTCGTAATATTTTGGACGTAATTCATCCAAATTTCTCTTAATTCCAAGGTTAAAGTGTTAATTTGGATAAACAATAATTCATAATTTTGGTGATTATTTGTGAAAATATAATCAATAGTCCCATCCAACTTTTTTTCCCACTCTTGGTATTCATTTGTGTCTATTTGATTTTTAAATAAACCTTTTAGCGCTATTAATTCTTCAATATTTTCTGATAATAAATCTTGATTAAAAGTCATAAATAATCACCTGCCTTAATAAAGTTATCATCTTTTAAAATCCATTCATTTGGTAAAGGGTATCCATGCATACTCCTCGCCATACTAGCTACATAGGCACCAACAGGAGTCATCAATAAACCATCATTGATTTTTAGGATTCTATGATTTTCTGAAGAAATAAAAATATCATTCTCATAGCATGTATTACCAGCTATTGTATGTTCTTCAGCATTTATTGAATCTGAGTAGCTTTGAACTAAAACAGGATATGCCCAATGAGTTAAATTCCA
This sequence comes from Lysinibacillus parviboronicapiens, assembly GCF_003049605.2. Classification (NCBI taxonomy): domain Bacteria; kingdom Bacillati; phylum Bacillota; class Bacilli; order Caryophanales; family Bacillaceae; genus Lysinibacillus; species Lysinibacillus parviboronicapiens. The sequence goes on along the minus strand of NZ_CP073713.1, from coordinate 1,925,864 downwards.
AGCAGAGCAATCTAATGTAACAATTCTTTTGTTATTAACAAAATCTGATGATTGCACTTTTGAATACAAATATCCGCTCATAGCTAAAACTAACATTCCAGGTTCAATTACCACTTTGATTTCTCTATTAAATCCCTTATTTATTAATAGTATATTTTCCTTGACAGTTTCCCAACTTTTTTTAACTTCTGTTTCGTCTGAATATAAATATGTTAATCCTCCACCGATATTGATTACTTCTAAATCTTGAAATCTATTAGATATTAGAGTGATATATTCCATTACATTTTTGATGACAGATGAATTTTGTAATTCTCCAAGATGGAAATGAATTTGTTTAATTTTTAAATTTTTATCACGCATATATTCAATGTAATCAGTTGAATCTATATCAATTCCAAATCTACTCTTTTCACCGTAAGTTATATCTGAATTCGATAAGTTCAATGGTACTTTTATTCGTATGCCTATTTCATTTAAATTATATTTATTTACATATTTTCCCAACTGAGAAAGACTATTAAAATCAGGTGTTATATCGCTTCTAAACAACTCTTCTAAAAATTCCTCGCTATATACCGGAGAAGTGGAATAAATGGGGTTTATTCCCACTTCTTTTGCTATGTTTAATTCGTGGATAGATGCTACATCAGCACCTAATCCTAAATCCGAAAGGATTTTTAATATATTCCTGTTTCTATTTGCTTTTATTGCAAAGCATAATTCTACATTAGGAATAATATCAATATCATTTTTTATTTTTAATACAGTACTAACAATTGAATTATAATCATATATAATAGCTGGTGAACTAATGCTTGGCTCACGTTCTAGTAAAATTTTCGGAATTTTAGGATGAATGCTCATTTTTTCTCCATTTCCATAGTAATTATTTTTAAAATTATATTTGATATAATTATCCCTTCTACTTCACTTTTTCCAGGTAAGAGTTCTACTACATCTAATCCAATTACTTTCACTTTTCTTACTATTTTTTCGATTATTAATAATAATTCTTTATAGTCGAAACCACCAGAGACAGGTGTTCCAGTTGCATTCATGATTAACGGATTTAACACATCAACATCTAGAGTTATATAATATGATATATCTGAATCTAACGTATCTATAAATTCTTCTAATATATCCAATATACTTATATCTGGATATATTTTTACTTTATTATTTTCATAATTTTTAGAAGTAATTTGTCTTATTCCAACCTGAATAACTTCTTCAACATTTTCTAATTCAAGAACTTTATCCATAAAGTTCCCATGATGTAAGTCCTCTCTCCAATTATTCATTTTCATAAGACCAAAATCTGAATGTGCATCAAACTGTATTACTTTAATTTTTTTATCTTTTGACACACCTGCAATACACGGATAAGCAATAGAATGATCCCCACCTAATGTAACAGGAAAGATATTTTTAGAGCTAAGTTTATAAATTGTGTCTTTTAAAGCATCGAAGTGTGACCCATTTTTAGAAAATACAATTGCTTTAATATCACCACAATCAGCTAATCGTATGTTTTCAAGCTTTTGAGTTCTATCAATTGGATCAAAATATCCTTCCAAACTAGTAGAATCATAATTATAAACTGCTCGGCTTACTTTTCTTAAATAGCTGGGAGCAAATCTAGTGCCAGGTTGATATGTAACATTCAGATCATATGGCATGCCAATAAATGCTACATCACACCAATCTCCACTTAGACATTCTTTAATAGATAATAAGGGAGTATTAAAAATACCGTTTTTATTATCTACTGTATTGGTTTGGGGATGATAGGGTTCAATGATACCTTCACCTATTAGATAGTCTAAAATCTCTATAGCTTTATTTTCATCAATATTATGATTCTTTTTCATTTTTTCAAAAGCTAACTCTCTGTTAACTGGAATGGTGAATATTGAAATAATATCTAACATATGCTCATTTAATATTACTTCCCATCCAGATTTATGTTCCCAAATTTTGCACTTATCGTTTTCTTGCAAGAAAACGATAGATTCTTTTACTTTATAAAATACATTCTTTTTCATTTTTCACTTCTCCAAGCTTATCTAAAACTCCATTTTTTAATAAGTATTCTTGTGGTAAAGGTATCTTATTAAATTGTCTTGAATTTGTAATAGTATATGCACCGAAAGCACACATCATCAATGTCTCACCGACTTGTATATCTTTTGGCAATAAGAAATCCATTGTATTTCCATTAGTGTCTCTACCAAAGATATCCCCCTCATATAAGGTATTACCTGCAAGTCTATATTCCACTAACTGCAGGTTCGAATATAGACTGTTAATTGGTATTACTTGTGGTTTGTGCCAAGGTGCTAAGTTCCATGCTGATGAGTCTAATGTAAGGATATCTATATTGAAAAAGTCATGAAATTCTTTTGCCATGATTTTAGTAGCAAAATATCCGCAACCTGCCAATAAAGCGCCTCCAGGTTCAAATCTAAATTCCATTTCTCTGCCGTTTTTTTCCTTCCAATTAATAACTATTTCTCTAAGTTTTAAAAATGCTTCTTTTGTTTCTTTACGATCTACATATAAATGGAAAAAACCTCCACCGAAATCAATTGTGTGAATATTTTCGTATTGTTCAGCTATAGATAAAAGGTAATCAGCTTTATATAACAATGATTCCGGTGTCATCTGCCCCGTATGTACATGTAATCTAGTTATATGTAGATCATATTTTTCAATTACTAGGTTTAAATTAGGATTGTTAATTTCGATTCCAAAGCGACTATCTTTTCCGTAAGTAGATTCTGATTCTAACTCTTCAGGTAAAGGAATTCGAATACGTAAACCGATGTTTGTATGTGGATATTTCTGACCGTATAATTCTATTTGTGATATTGAATCTAAATCAACAATCACATTTTCTGTATTAAAAAATTCTAAATCACTCAATGTGAAGGCAGGACCCGTTGATGTAATCTCTTTAAAACCTGCACATTTTGCAAGTTTATATTCCCCAACACTTGCCACATCACACCCTATTCCCCAATTTGCGTAGAATTTTAAAATCTCTGGCGTGTGTATAGCTTTTACCGCCAAATTTAATTTTGTATTTGGAACAATGCTAATGTCAGCTTTAATTCGTCTAATAACATCTGTCATTCCATTTAAATCATAAATAAGAGCTGGAGTTGGTATATTTTTAATTAGTTCAAATAATTGTTGAGGCGGTTGAGAATATAAAGGTTCCAAGTTTTTTTCAATATCTTTATTCATATGTTTTCTCCTTTTAATATTATTAGCTACTCAGAGATTCCGCTGAATAACAAAATTTTAAGTATTTATAGTATAAAAAACTTAAGGTTAAAATTTGTTAAAGTTATTTGGTTTAGTTAGTTCGTGGACGAGAACCACCTAAAATAGTTAAATCTAAGTTAACTACAGCAGCTGTAGTTTTCTCTACAGTAAATTGATTTTTTGTTTTCATGTATATCACCTCCTTATATTATTTTTCGTATTCAGCGGAATCTCTGAAAAGCTATTTTATTTACACTGTTAACTTTAACAAGAAAAAAAATTTATTGATTTTTTTCCTCTATATTACAATTGAGCGTCATATACTTTTTAATAGCTATTTTTTATAAAAAAACACTTATTAAATAATTTGGTTTTATAAAATAACCAAATTATTTAATAAGTGTTGGAATTCAAAAAAACAGATACGATATTAATAACTTACTGTATTTTTAGAGAGTTTTTTTATAAACTTTTTTAGATATTCCTCATAGTTTAAAGCATAATTAAAGGCTTCAACTTCCTCAAATATATGTATACAACGCTCAGCAATTGCTAGACCTTCATCATATTTGTTATGCATTTTAAATATAGCGTCGTAAAAGTTTAATATTATCTTTTCTAATATGAATGACTCTTTTATATCTTCACTTTTTAAAATATTTAAATATAATTCTACTTCTTTTAGTTTATTGTATTCTAAACACACTCTAATTGTATTAAAAAAAATTCCGTACATATCACGACGATAACTTATCATTTTTTTGAAAAGCATACTTTTCTTTATAAGTTCAGACGATAACATTATTACTGAATCTACTTCTAAAATATGCAATGTGTTTCCGTACAGAATTATTTCATACTCCCCCCATATTTCTACTTTCCATAAATAATCTATTATTAATTCAATATCCTTTTTTTCTACTCTTCTTTGAGTAAGATCCAAACAAATGGCCTGAATCATTATACTATTTAATTTATGAGTTAGTAATCCTGTATTTTCAAATTTAGAATTCTCGTCATCTATTAGTCTATTTAAAGCTTTTACATTCCCCTGCAAGTATGATTCCCTTAAATTTTCCAGCAATAATTCTAATCCATTGGCTTTGAATTCATTATTTATAATAATAAATTCATTAAATTTGACATTTATTCTGTTAAGTAATTCTAAGATTTTTGGTAAAGTGATTTCGGATTCATTTCTTTCAAACTTTGATAAATATGAAACTGATACAATTCCTTTTGCCACGAACTCAAGATTATACCCTTTATATAATCTTAATTTTCTAAAAGTACTTCCATAATTCATTTAGCCCCACCCTTTTTGTCATATATTACAAATAAATAAATAATTTAACTTCTTATATTATAATGTAATTATAATATAAGAAGGGATGTAACATATGAAAAAATCGAAGTTTTTGTATTTGCTAACTGTAATTTACATTATCGGTTCTGAAAGTTATTCAATGTTTATAGAAACAATTGGATCATCAATATAATTTTAGAAATTTAATAAGTTTTTAATACAAATAGTGGTGAAAACGTTTAATTTTTCGCCACTATTTTGCAATTCCCGAAATGTTGGCGAGACCCCAGAATGATATAGTGCTAGTATTTATTGCAGGAATGCTGTCTTATAGTCATATAAGAAAAGGGTGGTATGTCAACACTAAACCGGACAAAAATTATAAGGTCTGTTGCTTGAATTCCACAGGTGTTAAATAGCCTAGTGTTCCGTGAATTCGAATGTTATTGAACCAATGAACATAATCATCAAGTTCAAGAGCGAGCTTTTCAAGAGTAGAGAAATGTGCACCGTTAGCGAATTCTGTTTTAAATACCTTAAACATCGCTTCAGCCACGGCGTTATCATAAGGGCATCCCTTCATGCTTAAGGATCGCTGGATTCCGAATGTTTCTAGGGCTTTTGAAATGAGCTTATTATCACACTCTTTTCCTCGGTCTGTATGAAACATTTGAATGTCGTTCAAGTTACCTCTAATACTTACTAGCGCTTGATAAACCAGCTCTGCTGTCTTATTTGAACCAGCACTACAGCCAATAATTTCACGATTGAAAAGGTCGACAAATAAGCATACATAATGCCATTTTGTTCCGACACGGACATATGTTAAATCACTCACGATGACAGCCAACGGCTTTTCTTGCTCAAATTGACGCTGTAACTCATTTTTTACCGGCGCTTCATTACATGTTGATTTATACGGCTTATACTGTGCTACTGTATAGTTTGATACTAGTCCAATACCTTTCATTAAACGACCAATTCGACGACGTGATACGTGCTTTGGCTCTGGTAATTTACTTAGTTCTTTCTTGATTTTACGCGTACCATAGTTGTTACGGCTTTCTTTGAAAATACGAGCAATCTCTTTGGAAATCTCTTTATCTTCAGTTTTTAGCGCACATTTGCCACAAACATCGACATGATAGTAATACGTACTTTTCGGAATATCAAGGACGTCACACATTGCTGATACTGAATATTTGTGAGCGTTATTTCGAATCACATCTATTTTCGTCCCATGATCAGCGCTGCTTGCTTTAAAATATCATTCTCCATCAGTAAACGTTGGTTTTCTTTGCGTAATCGAGCTAGTTCGTTATCTTCTTCAGAGCGATTATCTTTGGCAGCGAATGAACCGGTTTCTTGATGGTTTTTAATCCAGCGGTCTAAAGCCGAAGGCGTTATATCGTATTCTCGGGCAATATCAGCACGAGATTTTCCATTTTCATAAAGCTTCACTAATTGTAATTTAAATTCAGATGTAAAAGTTCGACGTTGACGTGACATAGTAGCACGCTCCTTTAAGTTGGTAGTCTAAGTGTACTAGGCGGGGGAGGTTACGGAACACGCAATGACATTGCGATTGTTTGGCCGCCTAACAGAGAACCAATCGTTCTTGCAATACTATCCAGTCGCGATAAACAGGATGCAACTTATAACGATGAGCTTATTGCACAGGCAACAAAGGTTGTAATGAATGTTTTTAAATCCACTCCAAACAACAAGTAACGGGAATGAATTACTAAAAAATACTATCATCTTTTTTATAAAAAATCGCTTAACATTGTAAATATGCGATTTCCTGACACTACTTCCTTATGAAAAAAACAACTAAAAGCCAATTTCCTTAGCGTACAGGAAATTGGCTTTTTCATTGTCGAAATTTGCTTAGCGTACGAAGTTCGCGTTTTGTTGGTATGACCCCATGTCCAACAACTTAAGAAAAAAGAGGCACTTTTTATTAAAAATCATTGAATTAGCTTAAGTACACGGCTATGAGGCGGCGACTCCTGCGGGAACAGCACGAGCGGAAGCACCCGGACTGAGCGAAGCGAAGGAGAAGGCTGGAGCCGTGCCCGCAGAAAGCGTCCGCCGTAGCGGAGAAAAATGACTACGAAGTAGACTAAAAAAACAAAGCCTCGAAGATTTTACTAATCGTAAAATCTTCGAGGCTTTTCATTTTTGAGGTAAGTTGTTTTGTCCCAGCCTCTTTCAGACATAATTGTTTTAATCCAATAGAAAATGCTTTCTTCAGATTAAGGTGCCCCTTTTACCATGCCGAATAATCATTCAATTTATCATGTGCATACCTCATTTTAATCGTCATTTAAACCGTAGTATGTTCTCTGCTAGAGGGGAAAAACCCTATACTGGATCCGTAATCTATCAAATTAGATACAAACTTTGCATCAGGTAATTCGCATACCACACCAACTTCTTGTAAAAAACGTTGCGTATCTTGACACGTTGGGATTGATAAAGAATTTTCAGCTGTTTCTTCTAGTAAAGGCACCATCAATTCCAAAGCATATTTTTGTTTATCAGACAATGTATAGTCTTTAAATAAATTCATAAATTGTTCAGTATCGACAATTTTAATAGGATGACCGCTCTGTTTCAGATATTCAACAAACGGTTTCCATTCAATTTGAACAGGATTACAAATGTGGAAAGTTTCCCCTTCAGTTTCCTTTGTACATGCCAATTGTACAATAGCTTTACTACCAAAATCGATTGGTACTAGATCAATATACGTATGAATGTCCGGTGCAACTTGTAGTAACAAGATAGCTTTTATCACACGATAAAAAGCATTACCTTCTATATTCTCTTGAAACCTTCCGTCAAGTGTATGCCCTACTAGGTTTCCCACACGATACACTGTTGCTGGCACGCCTTCTTTTATTGCTTCTCTGACTAATTTTTCTGCCAAAAATTTACTTTCTATATACACATTATCTAACTGCTGTCCTCTGTCAAAGTCTCGTTCAGAGAACAAAAATTCTTTAGCATCATGAGGAGCATGTCCAGAAATGCTAATTGTTGAAATATAATGAAAACGTGCCCGTGCGTCTTTACTCAGTTCTAATAAGTATTTAGTAGATTCCACATTAACTTGGATAAAATGTTCTCTATCTCCATAATGACGCACATCTCCTCCACAGTGTATGATTGTATCTATTTCTTGAATCAATTGTTTTTTTACATTTGGTGTAATACCCAGATGTTCTTTGCTCAAATCTCCTTCAATGATATGAACGCGATGTTTCATTTTTTCTAAAATAGTCTCTCCAAAGTAAAACTCCATTTTTTCTCGTACTTTATTTTCCATTGAAGTTTGTTTTTGATTCCGAACTAGGCAATAAATCACTGTATCAGGTAGTAATAATAACTGCTCTAAAATATGGGAACCAAGAAAACCTGTTCCGCCTGTTAATAATATACTACGAAGTTTCTGTTGTGAAACTTGTATTAATGTATCCCATTTCTTACTGTTTTCTTGCTTATCTATATAAATATTATTTTCTTTTTTATGCTCACCCACAGTTGCTGCTATACTGTTTTCTTGCTGAAGCGCTTCTGAATCTATTTTTCGAGCCAGTTTTTCTATTGTACGATAGTGAAAGAAATCCTGTATGCGCAAGTGAGGGAAGTATGGTTTTAGTTTCACCAAAGTAGGCATAATTTTTAATGAGTGCCCCCCTAGAGCAAAAAAATCATCTTTTATGTTTAAGTCTTTTATGTTTAATACTTCTGCCCAAACGTTAGCTAGTACCTTTTGTGTTTCTGTAACAGGTGGTTGATGATTTTTATTTTTCCGGTACTGTATCTGATACTGCCCTAGTAGTTTTTGAACATCTATTTTGCCATTTTGTGTGACAGGAATCTCTGAAACACAAACATATCCTTTTGGCACCATATATTCCGGTAAAGTAGTGGAAACATGCTTATAGGCTTCTTCAATACTTATTTTAGATTGGTTATAAACAGTGAAATATGCGTGTAATTCGTTTCCTTCTGCATCAGGTAAAACCACCGCTTGTTGAATGCGAGGCTCTTGCACCAGTACATCTTCAATTTCTCCTAGTTCAATACGATATCCTCTTATTTTCACTTGTCTATCACGTCTACCCATATATTCTACACTTCCATTTAATGCTAGTCTTACTAGATCTCCTGTCCGATATAAAATAGAATGATTTTCAGTAGAAAACGGGTTAGACAAAAATGATTGTTTGGTTCTATCTGGCTGATTTACATACCCGATTGCTGTTCCAACACTCTCAATGTACAGTTCTCCTATTACACCTATTGGACACATTTGCATGTTTTCATTTAAGATATAGACTTTTGTATTTGCAATGGGCTTCCCAATAGGAATCTGGGTAACAGTACTATCCACTTTTGTAGAAACAGAGTAATACAACGAACTAACCGTTGTTTCCGTAGGTCCATATTCATTGACAATCTGTACAGTATCACTCATTTCAGATTGCCATTTTCGAATAGCTTCTGCCGACGCAGCTTCACCTCCCATAATTAGCACACGTAAACTTTTTAATGGAATGTGCTGTTTTGAAGATACTCCATTTGCTAATTGTTTAAAAAAGGCTGTCGCCACATCTGAAATCGTAATGTTATAAGTAGAAACGGCATCGAAATATGCCTGTGAGGAGAAACGTTGTTCCTCATTTAATAGATGAAGTCTTGCTCCAGTTAATAAAGCCGAAAAAATTTCCGAAACAGACGAATCAAAACTGTGAGAGTAAAACTGAGATAACACATCTTGCTCTGTTATATGGAATGTTTGTGAACGCCATTCCACTAAATTAAGTACGCCAGCATGTCGGAGTAATGTACCTTTCGGATTTCCCGTCGATCCAGATGTGTAGATCATATAGGCTGTGTCTTCCGCTGTGTTTTTGTTTAAGATGTCTTGAATTGCAGACGATGCTAACATATCTTCTATTACTGCTACTTGCTCATAATGGGATAGTGATTCTTTTTTTAGAGAATTTTTCGTTAGAATCAGCTTTGCCTTACTGTCGTTTACAATATACGATACACGTTCTGGCGGATATTTAATATCAATTGGCACATAGGTACCGCCAGCTTTGAGAACCCCTAACATACATACAATACTTTCAAAACTTCGTTCTAAGAAAATGGCAGCTACATCATTGAGTTGCATTCCTTTTTCAATCAAATAATGGGCAATTTGATTAGAATAATGATTCACCTCTTCATAGGTATATGAACTATCCTCTGTAGAAATTGCGATCGAATCGGGTCTTTTATATACTTGCTGATAGAAACGTTCTTGTATAGATGAATGTGATGGCATCGCCATATACGTATCGTTCAATTTTTGATACACAGTTTTATCTGTATTACACAACATATTTAATTGACAAAGGGATGTAGTAAAATCAGTTTGTATCATCTGTAATGTTTGCAAAAGTTGTTCTGCAAAACGTGAAATTGTTGTTCTTTCAAACAAATCAGTATTATATTCTAAATCCATAACTAGGCCATCTTCTGACTCTAAGAATGTAAGGGATAAGTCAAATTTACTAATTGCTTGCTCCACGGGTTGTATATCCAATCGATGCAAATTATGTTGTTGAGCTGTGTTCTGTTGATAACTAAACATAGTTTGGAAAATTGGATTATCATGTGCTGTTCGTTCAGGGTTTACTACTTCAATCACCTTATCAAATGGATAGTTTTGATGCTGGAATGCCAAAAGACATTTTTCTTTTACGACTTCACACAATTCTTTCATTGTGGAAGCATCGGTTGTATTTACTCGAATTGCAACTGTGTTGACAAAAAAGCCTTGTACATCTTCAAATGCCGTATGTTGTCTCCCTGTCACAGGTGTTCCTACAATAAGGTCGTTCTGCCCACATATCTGCTGTAAAAATTGTGTATAAGCAGTAAATAGCAATATGAATAGTGAAACTTCCTCTTGTTGTGCAATTTTTCTTAATCCTGCCAAATGTACCTGATCTATTTTCTTAGAAAGCACCGCACCATGGTTCGAAGGAGTACTAGGACGCATCCGATCATATGGTAGTGATAATTGAGGTAGAACGTTTTGAAACTCTTGTTTCCAATATTGTTTTTCTAATTCCCATGTCCCTAACGAAAGGTGTTTATATTGCCATGCTACATAATCTACATATCTAACAGTAGGTTTGGTAGCATGCACGCTTTTATTTAGTAATATTTCTTCATATACCTCTAATAGCTCTTTTAGAAAGCGTTGTAAACTCCATTCATCCATAATAATATGATGGAAATTCAAATATAACCAAGAGCAATCTTCACTCGCTGTGAATAGTATCGTTCGGAATAACGGACCCTGTTCTAAATCAAACTCTTTAGAATCAAACTCCTGTATACACTTCATCCTATATGCTGCTTGTTTACTCTTTTTAATACTGGTAATATCCACATGTTTAGCTATCGTAGATATTTCTTCTCGTATGTGTTGCACAGGCTCCCCTTGCTTTTCCATGAAAACCGTTCGAAAAATTTCATGTCGTTGTACAACTTCATATAAAGCTTTGTTCAACATATTGATTTGTATACCGGGCTGTATTTCTACCAGGACAGGGATGTCATACGTTCTATCTTCTGGATACCTTTTGTATAAAAACCAAAGTCTTTTTTGTGCATGTGATAACGGGTAATACGTTTGTTCAGGAATTTGCGGTATTACAACTTCTTTATCTAAAGGATTTAATTGGTCTATATAATCAGCACATGTATGAATCGTTCGATATATATATAAGTCTTTTAAACTGAACTGTACATGGAATCTGGCATGAATACGATTAATGACTTGGACTGTGAGTAAAGAATGTCCACCAATTTTGAAAAAATCATCTTCGATACTTATCTGTTCAGAATTCATCTGTAAAACTTCTGCCCAGATATTCTGTAAGTGTATTTCAGTATCTGTATTGGGTGGGATATATCTATGGGTACGGTTTTCTAATAAGGACTCTGCTTGCTTTTGTAATGAGTTATAATCTATCTTGCCACTCGGTGTTAAAGGAAACTTCTCGACATCTTGCATGTAATTCGGTAGCATAAAATAAGGTAATTTTCCCGAAAGATATGCTTGGATATCTTCAGCAGTCACAATAGACTCTTTTTGCAATATGTAGAAAGCAATCAATTGCTGATTGCCATTTTTATTCTGATAAACTATCACAGATGCATGTTGAATAGATGGGTGTTGGAGCATTTGCTCTTCTATTTCTTCTAATTCGATACGATATCCACGAATCTTCACCTGGTTATCTATACGTCCTAAAAATTCAACTTGTCCATCTTGTGTGATACGACCTTGATCACCGCTTTTATATAGTCTCGCCTTAGACGAAGTTGGTAAATTTACAGTTACAAATGCTTCTTTGGTTTTATCAGGTTGATTGACATATTGCTGTGCAAGGCTACTCCCACCAATATAAATCTCTCCAGGTACGTACGGCGGACAAATTTGATGCTGTTCGTTCAAAATATAGATTTCTGTATGAGATAACTGTTTCCCAATTGGTATATTTGCTTGTGTTTCATCTACTTTGTTGATAATCGGATATGTGGCCACACAAACTGTCGATTCTGTTGGACCATATGCATTTACAATTGGAATTTTCAAATCTACTTTTTCTTGCCATTTTCGTACTGTTTCCGGTAGCAATGTCTCTCCACCAACAAATATATAGTTTAGTGATTGCAATTTTTCTAAGTCATGAAGAGACGCTTGCGTTAAAGTATGGAAAAATACAGTAGGTAAAAGACAAAAATTTACTTGTTGTTTGTGAATTGCCTCAATAAAGTGATTGAAAGATTTTCTTTCTATCTCCGATAAAATATAAAGCCTTCCACCAGTTAACAAGCTACTATAGATTTCCCAGACAGATGCATCAAAGATAAGTGATGCAAATTGTAGATGTACATGATTTTTCTGAAAATGATACGTATCTTTTAAGGATTGTATAAAGTGAATTACTCCCTTATGAGGAATTAATACACCCTTAGGATTTCCAGTAGAACCAGATGTATAAATGACATAGGCTGCATCTTCCATTGTATGTGTACGTTTCGCTTGTTCAGTAATGAATTGTTTAGGCATATCTTCATATAAAATAACTTGTTGCTCTAGTTGAATATGTCGTAAACTAATCTTATGACTTGTAATAATATGAGTTGACTCACTATCCTGTAATATAAAACGAACCCGGTCTACAGGAAAATCCGGCTCCACAGGTACATAGATACCCCCTGCCTTTAATACTCCAATCATGGAAACAACGGCTTCTATACTACGATTCATAATGATACTTACACGATTTTGTTTTTGAAACCCTTGGTGCAATAAAGTTTGCGCCATTTGGTTCGACAAGACCCGCAACTCTTGATAAGTGATATTTTGCTGACCCACCGTTATAGCAATACGATCTGGATGTATATCCGCTTGTTCATCGATGAGTTGGTCTAATGTCATAGGCATCACATTTTTCACAGCCAATGTGTTTTGATAAACATCATAATCCTGTGGTAAAAGCAATTCTAGATTGCATATAGCTATGTCACTGTTTTCTAACAATATCTGTAGTAAATGTTGAAATCTATCTATAAAGTTCTGTATGTCGTTTTCATCATATATACCAGAGTTATAATCAATTTCAATATTTAAAGCATCACTTTGGTTTTGAACTAATCGCCATACCATATCAAACACACTTACTCGATTTTGATGTGTGATGACTTTCGTTTCTAAGTCTTCCATTCTGAAATTCGGAAGTTTCACCATGTTGAATACTGTTGAATATAAAGATGGGTTATTTCCTTCTCGATTCTTAATTTGCTGAATCAAATGGTCCAATGGATAATCTCTATGTGCGATTGCTTCTTTTACAGAGTCATTCACTTTTTGAACTAACTCTGTAAATGTTTCGGTAGGTGAAAATGCTATACGTAGTGGAACTGTATTCACAAAGTAGCCAAATACCTCTCGCGCTTCTTCGTCACGGCTTCTGGTGTTAATTGGCATGCCAACTACCAAGTCTGTCTGATTTGTCATTTGATTTAATAAAACAATATAGATGCTTAACCATACACGGTATGAGCTAACTTGATTTTCCTTGGAAAATTGTTTTATAAGGTTAGATAAAGTAGGTTTTATTGCATATTGTAAAGCACCTCCTTGATATGTTGGTACAAGTGACCTTGCGCAACTTGTTGGAAATTCACTCCACGGTAAGGTACCTTCTAATCTTGCACGCCAATATTTTTCAGAAGTAACATAATCCTCTGTTCCAATATAATTTTGATGTTTATGTACAAGTTTTTCATACATCTGTATTCTATGAATGTTTTTTTCTGTTTCAAAAGTTTGGTCTAATGAATAAGCTTGTTCTAAATCTTGCAGGAATAATCCTAAACTCCATCCATCAAAAATAATATGATGGAACATAATGTGAAGGAGATATTCATTTGGTTCCAACTGATACAATTTAAATCGAAACAAGGCATCTGAGGTTAAATCAAATCTTGTGTAAAGATTTGATTTCAAAGATTCGTCCAACATCTGATCTCTTTTGGCACCAGGATAAGAAGACCAATCATAAAAATCCATGTCTACATGAAATTGTTCTTTCCTTATTTGTTTCAGACCGTCAATCGTAGATACAATATTCATTTGTAACGCTACGTGTTTCGCTACAATATATTGTAATGCCTTTTGTAGTCTTTTATGATCTAAGTCCCCTTTTATTTGTATAGAAACGGGTTCATTATAAATGCCGGCTTCTATGTCCATTTGACGTGCAAACCATAATACTTTCTGATTTTCTGTTACATCGTATTGAGCTTCGGTTATCAACTGGGCATTTTCTACTTTAACAAATCGGTTCATACTGTCCCTCCTAATTAACGAAAAATATTACCAATAAAATACATAACACATGTGGGTGTTTGTTTAAAATGTATAGTTTTGCCTATATAAACGTGTCTAAAAACTCTTGAATGTGAGAAGAGAGGATGGATAAAACAGCTTCAGCGGGTAGTCTTCGGTTTGTTACACTGCCTAAGCGGCACACTCAGGACTAACTCGAAAGTATTTTGAAGTTGGTCGTGGCATGGCCCCTTTTATAATTATTCAAGTAATCAAACAAAGACTCTCTCCAGTAGGACATGCACATATAGGTATAATGGGAAGATATTCGTTTCACTCACCAGAGGAAGTTGAAAATGGATCTTTACGTCCGTTACTAAAAATGGAATAGAAATAAAATATTTGATGTTTAGAGCCCTATTGCCATTTCTGTTCCGTTACTACATAAACCCTTAGTTCGCTGTTTATAGCGGGTACAGCGTAGTTTTATCGATTTCAGATTGTACTTGTGATGTTAATGAATAACCGTAAGCATCCTCTTTATCGCCGATAGCAACCACACAAGTGTCAACTAAAGCTGGGCCAAGCTCGAATATAAGCTTTTCCCATCTCACATTTTATTACCTAGACAAGGTTTTATATTTATATATCGCAAAGCATGGGAATAGTATATGACGAACGAAATAAATTGTCAAATTTTTACATTAAATCAAGTGGGAAATAAAAGTGACAGCGGTGTCATTTAAGATTTACAATAAAAGGTTAATTTATTACTATAAATTCCACTTTAACCACCTTATATAGAAATAAGACGATTAACGACATTATGTAAGTTGCGATTGCTTGATACGATCTTGGTACCGATTATTAGTTATAATAACACAAATAAATTGGAATACATTTGGAAAAACTGTGACGAATTAATCCTAAGAAGCTTCTACCGGATTTTGGGTTGTTTTTCCCAGTATTCTTTGAAATGTACATTCGTTCATCAGCTAATTTAAAGAGTGCTTCAGTAGGTCCTTCACCTATAGCTATCCCTGTAAGGAATTGGCTTTAAATTGGTCTGATAAATCTATAGGATTTGCCCTTCAGAGTACAAAAATAGTTTATTAGTGTCATCTACACTAATAAACTATTTTTGAAATTATATTTTTCTAATTATTGCAAATGTCTATTTTATATATTTAGAACGAACAATGGTCCTTTTATATGGCTCACCTTGTATCGTTTCACCAGCAATATTTAAAGTTATATTATAGACACCAGACTTTTTATTCGCTGGAAAATTTACCATAAATTTTTGTTCATTAACCTTTTGGATTTGTAGAGAAGAAGCAATATCTTTACCTGTTGGATCTAGTACTCGTACATCGAAAGTAAGTTTTTGTAATTGTTGATTAGCTTGCATTGTAATGATATTATTCGTTTCTAATGCTACTGTTGGAATACTCACCTTAATCAAAGATGGACCCCCGTGTTGAACTGCCAGTAAATACGCATTATCTCCTGCCTGCGTGCTAATATTTAGCTTCCATTCCCCCTTCTCAGAAATAACGTCAGTAAATGTATGGGGTACTCCGCCATTAAAGAAGGAGGCTTCTTCCATGGATTTGATTGTCTGGTTGGTATATTTTTTTCCTAAAGGAGATAACAACTCTATCTTATCACTAGTTAATCCTGTCCATAATTTAACATTACCGAGTGTAGCATCCACATAAAAAGAATGTGTCACATCGTTTGACGATTGTAACTTTCCTCCATAAAAATAATGAGAAGCATCCAACTCTTGAAACGTATCAGATTGAGAAAAGTATTCATTGTTTTCAACGATATGAGCAGTAGAAGCAGACTGTAAATACTGTTCCAATCTAGAAAATACTGCAGATCCCATGCGAATACGGTCATGGTCAAGTGAGGTATCGGTAAATAAATGTGTTCCGTAAGATAACTTAGTGCTTACCTCTTTCACTAATCCATCATTTGGATCGGAAAGATATAGCCCACCCATCCAGAGTGCAGATAGAAATGGTCCTGTATTAGTACCAGCAATTGTATAATAGTGGTTCTTGCTTACGTTGGGGTGATTGTCTATTAGTGAGCGAAAGTGTTCCATTTCCCCAACTTGAAGTGAATAAGTGTATTAACAGGTATTAACGGGTATTAACGATAATAAATATGTCTCGAAAGATGTATAGACAAGCTAACCCCACCTTCCATCTATCCCAATATTCTATAAATAGGAAATGATTCACTTCTAATTTAGACAAAAAAATATAAACAACCAGTCGCCGGTTCAATACCGTCAACTGGCTGTAAAATAAGGTGTTTTCTTACTGTCTCAATATGACACTCAGTGCCCTTTTTATGACTGAGACATTAATCCTTTAACAAACGATGAGACAATGTACTTGTAGAACTCTTCCTCGGTGACGAGTTGGGACTGATATTGCTGGTGAATCAGCTCGCTCATCTGAAAGCCGTAGCACGTCGAGAGAAAAGACATGGCGGCAAGACGCGCATCCTGTCTAGCTATAATTTTTTTCTTCTGCAGTCGTTCAAAATATTCAACCAGCAAAGAGTGCAGCTTCACCGGCGGATCGGTCAGCACCCTGTCCAATTCGGGGAAAATTCCTTTGTCGCGGATGCCAATCAAAATTATGTCCACATTTTTATGGAAAAACAAGCGGTACTGCCGGCTTACATTCAGCAGGTCGACTTCCGGATTATCGGTCGCCTCCTCTTTTAACAGTTTCTCAAATTGCGGGATATCCGAATGTCTTTCAATGATGGCTTCCAGTATTCCTTGCTTGCTTCCAAAATGCCGGAAAATCGTAGATTCATTGACTTTAGCTTCCGCTGCAATGGCTTTGGTGCTTACTCCCCGATAGCCATTCTTTTTTATGAGCCGTGTCGCGGCTTCAATGATTCTGTCTGAAGTATGCATTGTATTACTCCTTTTGCATATGTTAAACCTATTATACTACAAGTTATGCAATGCAAATAGGGTTCGGGGTTCATCATCTTCATAAACGTTTATTTAAGGTAAATCACTTCTTTTTTCCCAGCGACTTGCTTCCGTAATCTTGACATGATCAGGCACCAATTGCGTGAGCGTGCCTAATTTATCGAACGTAATCTGGATTCGGTCAGAGGGCAACAGCCATTGTTCGGTCTCGATTGCGCAGCAATCCGGTATCGTCCCCATTCCTATAATCGTGCCCGGGAGCGGCGTAAAAACTTTGAGAACCTCCTCCATCACTTTTGCAGGGTGCGCGGAATACTCGGATGTGCTTCCCTTCCAGTGCAGTCTCTCTCCGATGCGTACATCCACATCCAGTGCCAGCGGGTTATCGATTTCATCCAGCGTAACCAGAAATGGTCCTATTCCTTTGCTGTAATCAAAATCTTTGCACCGCGTTGGTCCGGTCAACGCCTGAAAATCAGGCCACTGCACATCGCGAGCAGTACTGTCGTTAAAAATAACATAACCAGCAATGCAGTTCCCCTTCCCTGTAACAAAGGCCAGCTCCGGTTCGATATCCAGGTAAGAAGAGTACGAAGGCCAATGAATTGTAGCCCCATCGCCAATCAATGCATTATGGTTACACTTGTAATAACTGAAAGTTACTTTATTCGGTTCCCGCTGGAATTTTTTGGAAATTTTTCGTTTAAACTCTTCTCTTTCCGCCCCTGTGTATTCTCTTTGTAGCAGATTTATGCCAGCATTTCTCAGATGTCTTGGCGTCAACCCGAAATCAATAAGCGCAGCCGGGTTCAGAATCGGCGGCAGCAGTTTTACCGCGGCAATTGGACAGATTTCATTTTCATTGAATTGATGCGGCTGACCAACAGCATATTGCATCAGCTCCTTAGCGGCAGCATGGCTTGCCGGCAAATGTTGTAGATAGCTGTCCATACTTTGTAGACTGTCAACGAATGTCCCCTGCTTTTTCATGATTGCGGCAAAAGACACGACAAATTTCTCGTTAATGACAATCCCAAACAAACGTTCTCTCGAAGTCTTGGTGTGAAAGGTTACCAGTTTCATGTTTGTAGCGCCTCCATCCATGTAATGTGATGTTGTTCAGTTATTATCATATTGCATAGAGCGAATGCATGCAAGTACTCGCTTGCATTTTTATTTTCTATTCTCTATTATACAGATATAGTCAGTGTGACTAACCCCAAAAAACATATACGCAAAGGAGAATTGTTATGAAGTATAGAAGTATTATCCAAAAACCTCGGGTTAAATTTTTTGAAGTCGCAGATGGCGTCTTTGCCGGTATTTCGCCGTATCGTGGTATCAGTTGGGCCAATGCCGGGTTTATCAACAAAGGTGAAGGCCTGGTGTATGACACGTTCTTCGATTTGTTCCATGCGCGAGAAATGCGAGATGCTTTTAAGGAAGTAAGCAATGGCGGCTCTCCCGCCTATGTGGTGAACTCGCACTATAACAGCGACCATGCCTGGGGGAACAAAGTATTTGAAGATGCCTGCATTATTATGCACAAGGAAGCGGCCAGAGAGCGTCTTACCGAAAATATCGCCTGGATGGATAGCATCATCAAAAGAGGGAAGAATTCTCCGGAATCGACTCAGGGCGAGCAATTTTTTGCAGCGGAATTTGAAGGATTCGACCTGGAGGGCGTAGAATGGGTGCACCCGAATATTGAGATAAAGGACGATATCAACATACGTCTTGGCGATACTGAAATTATGATTTACAATGTAGCTCCGGCCCATTCTGACAGTGACTTGCTGTTGTGGATGCCAAAAGAAAAAGTGCTGTTCGCCGGCGATGTTGTGTTTAACGGTTGTACGGCATACAGTGAAGAGGGGACCCTTAACTGGATTAAAGTGCTTGATCGCATTATTGATGACATTAAACCCGAAATCGTTGTTCCAGGACATGGCGCAATCTGCGGCCTGGACTTCGTGAAGGAGCAGAGAGACTACCTCTTGAACCTGATTAGTGAGTTCAACAAGCATTACAATGACGAGATTGATTCCTTGTCTCTGACCAAGCAAATCGATATTTCTCGCTTCCTTCATTGGATTCAGCCAGAACGTTTGTATGTTACGGTGGATATCCTCCTAAAAAGCAAACGGGGGTTGCCATCTCTTCCAAATTGGAATGAGGTTCCTACAAAACTGGAAGGCATGAAAGCTTTTTTGCACGAGAAATATGGCGATCGGATCAAGCAATGGGACCCCATGAGCGTGTGGCAAGAATAGCATCTGCAGAGACTATTGGATTGGTACATCTCTTACCACAAATACAAGAAAGTATCTACCTGTCTCACTGTTAAATGTAATGTGTAATGGATAAATTGGATAAAGGATCCTGTTAACATTTTATAAAAATAGGCTTCTTTACTAAATAGTAAAGTTTATTGAGGCTCACACGCTCTGTATTAATCGAAGCTGGGCAACTCGTAAACCATGCTTATTTTTGCTCAAAGACCAACAAGCAGACTGGGATTTTGTTTAAAAGACAATAAAGTTATGTAATTTTAAAACCTAAAACAAGCATAACCCCGTTCTAAATTTAAGACGGGGTTAAAATATAGTTGTTTAATTTTCGATATAAGATACTTCACTGTACTTAAAAATATAACAATAAAGTCGTTTAAAAAACTAAGTTTTAATAAACAATAGTTCCCTTTATTGGAATAGCTAATCTACTTCTAAAACGAAGGCATAGAAAGCGTCGTCATGAGATAAATTCGCTTCCTTTGCTCAATTTCCATACTGCGAAAATTAGAAAGCCTAGGAATAAAGATTGCTCAGGACGATTTTGGCACCGGTTATTCTTCACTTAACTATTTGAATGTATTGCCGATTCATACCCTTAAAATTGATAGGTCATTTATTCAAAATATGACATCGGCGACAGCAGAAAAAACGATTATCGAATCAATTATCAACCTTGTCCATAAATTAGGTCATGATGTAGTTGCAGAAGGGGTGGAGACAAAAGAACAGTATAATTTGCTCAAAGAATGGAACTGCGACTTTGTACAAGAGTACTATTTCAGTAGGCCTGTTTCGGAAGACAAACTTGTCGAATTGCTGATGGAGGAAAAGAACTCCACAAATCAGTAAAAAATAAGGTTCTTTAATGACATAAATAAACAAACAGCCGCATTCTCTAACGAAAGGCCAGATGCTGATTAAAAATATCTCATGTTCTATCCGCCATTATTTATATGACTTTGTTTCATAAACTAAGAGAAATGATCTGATAATTCCTGTAGCCCTTGTCTTAAAATGATTAAAAGCTGCCCTTTATAATTTAAAGAAGCAGCTTTTTTTGCTTAATTTTCTATCGAATTTTAGAACAACCCTAGCGCATGTCCGTTGCTATCTACATCCATGCGCAATGCCGCTGGCTGTTTTGGTAAACCAGGCATCGTCATAATGTCGCCAGTTAAGCACACTAAAAAGCCTGCTCCTAACTTTGGAATAACTTCACGGATTGTCACAGTGAAGCCTTCTGGACGACCGAGTAAAGTTGGTTGGTCAGATAAAGAGTATTGCGTTTTTGCCATACAAATCGGCAATACATCCCAGCCGAATTTTTCGATTTGCGCCATTTGTTTTTTCGCTTGATCTGTAAAGTTGACGTCCTTGCCACCATATACTTTTTGCACGATGGTACGTACTTTTTCTTCAATGGATTCCGTTACCTCATATAAAGGTGAGAAGTCGTTTTCTTCTTGTAGGACAGCAAGCACTTGCTCCGCTAACTGAATTCCACCTTTGCCGCCCTCTTCCCAGACGTTGGTACGGGCAATGCGTACATGATTTTCTTGACACCAGTTCAGAACGGTTTCTAACTCCGCTTCTGTGTCCGTAATAAAACGGTTTAATGCGATAATTGGTTCAACACCAAATGCGCGAATCGTCTCGACGTGTTTAGCTAAATTTTCGATGCCTTGTAACAGCGCATGAACGTTTTCTCCAACGAGTGCGGTTTTCGCTACACCGCCATGCATTTTCAATGCACGAATCGTTGCCACAAGTACCACGGCACTTGGTTTGAAGCCAGCTTTACGTGCTTTAATGTTCATGAACTTTTCAGCACCTAAATCTGAACCGAAGCCCGCTTCCGTCACAACGATATCGGCTAATTTACGTGCTGTTTGAGTCGCCATAATCGAGTTACAGCCGTGTGCGATATTCGCAAATGGCCCACCATGAATAATGGCCGGTGTGCCTTCTAATGTTTGCACTAAGTTTGGTTTAAAGGCATCTTTTAATAGCAGTGTGAGGGCACCTTCTACTTGCAGGTCACGCACAAATACTGGCTCACGCTCGAATGTATAGCCGATAACAATGCTTGCTAGTCGTTCACGTAAGTCTTCTATGCTTGTTGCTAAGCAGAATACTGCCATAATTTCTGAAGCAACCGTAATGTCAAAGCCGTCCTCACGTGGCATGCCTTGCACTGGACCCCCAAGACCAACAACTACTTTTCGTAGTGCACGGTCATTTAAGTCCATTACGCGCTTCCAGATGATGCGACGCGGATCAATGTTTAACACATTGCCTTGGTGAATATGATTATCGATAAATGCAGCTAAAGCATTATTCGCTGTTGTGATCGCATGCAAGTCGCCAGTGAAATGCAAATTGATGTCTTCCATCGGTACAACCTGTGCGTAACCACCACCTGTAGCACCACCTTTGACGCCCATCACAGGACCAAGTGATGGCTCACGTAATGCAACAAGAACATTTTTATTTAATTGATGAAGGGCATCTGCAAGTCCGACTGTTACCGTTGATTTCCCTTCCCCAGCTGGAGTTGGGCTAATTGCCGTGACTAATACAACCTTGGCATCTTCACCCTGTGCCGTAATTTTTAATGGGTCGATTTTCGCTTTGTAGCGACCGTATTGTTCCAGGGCATCCTCAGGAATCCCTGCAACTTTCGCAATTTCTGTAATAGGTTTCATAACCGCTTGACTAGCGATTTCTAGATCTGATAATGGTTGATTTTTCGTTGTCATTTGGCACCCTACTTTCTCTGTTGTTCAACTCCATTATAGACTTTATTGTGAAATAAAACATAACTAGTTATGCAACATTTCGACAATCAATTGACATCGCCAAGCAATTCAGGTATGTTCTAAGAGAAAATGCAATTATCTCATCTATCAATTATGCTGAGACTTAGTTGATATAGTTTTACATTCAAGCGCACTGGAGGCGAATGCTTATGCAACAAGGAATCGTAAAGTGGTTCAATAATGAAAAGGGTTATGGCTTTATTGAATGTGATGATGGCGAAGATGTATTTGTACATTTTACGGGGATCCACGAGGAAGGCTTCCGTACACTTGAAGAGGGTCAAAAGGTTTCATTTGAAGTAGTGGAAGGCAATCGCGGCCCACAAGCATCAAATGTTGTGAAATTATAAGCGTAAGTGGAGCTGTTCAATAAAAGAACAGCTCCTTTGTGTTCTAAGTATAAGTAATAAAGGACTTCTATTGGCGTTGTCATCTTTCTATCGGCGATTTCAGACTTCTATCCACGATTTCAGCTATTCTATCCGTCAATTCAGCGGTTCTATCCACCCTCCCTGACTCTATCCAACTTAGGGGTTAATCCAATAAAATGCGGCTGGGAAGATTAATGTTTCCTTCGTACGTTCGGTATCTTTTAGCGTTACCCCAAACGGACCTTCACTTTTCCGACCCAGCATCATTTTTGTTGCCGCTTCTTCCTCAAAAAAATCTAAGCGCATATTTGGCAACTGTAAGGAGATACACGGTGGTTGTCTGTCTGGCTCAGATAATTGTAATACTTCCTGCCAACGTTGTACGGTAGCCTGCGCATCTTGTACAAAAAATTGCACAGACTCCATCGTAATAGACTGTTTCATGTTGATGGCACCACTTGCCTCTAATTGCGCCAAACGCTCGTCATCCCCATCTGCCCATTCGATGAAAAATGGAAAATCAATGGCTTGCCCGGGCTCACCAAAGTGCAATAGCTTCCATTTCACAACCGAGCCATCTGGCCGTGTTCGACTACAAGCATCCGGTCCGTAAACTTCAAGTCCCAACGCACGTAGACGAGCCGCCTCTTCATCAATATTTGTGGTACGTAAAGCAATGCGTGAAAACCCGGAGCGCTCATTGTCACCCTTAAACGTATGATGTAATGTATAAGGTAGATTCGCCGCTTCCTCAAATAGCGCTCGCTCATAAACTGCAATTTGCTCGATATATGTTAAGCCAAAATAACTAAGCGTATTATACGTTCCCCACATGGTGTGCTGACCACCATTCACAGTGTGGATATTGCGCTTATTTAAGAAATCCTTTATATTCTCAGGTGACTGAACTTGATGTACTAAATGGTCGAAATATAAAGTCATGATAATTCCCCCTTTTCATTGTTTAATTATATACTTTACCTGTTAGTTTTATTGGTTTAAAATAATATTAAGAATTTTCGAATAGTTAAGGAGTTTTTCTCATTATGACAACTGCATTTTACGAAGCCATTCAAGGTAGACGTTCCATTTTTGGCTTATCGAAAACTTCTCCCATTTCAGATGAACGTTTACAAGAAGTAATTGAATTAGCGGTAAAAAATGCCCCATCGGCATTTAATTCACAAACAGGACGAATCGTCGTGCTACTGAACGATCAGCATGAAACATTTTGGCAGCTTGCGTTAAAAAATGCGCTTGCACATGCAACGCTAGAGCGTATTGAATCGACAACTGCTTGCTTTCAAGGTTTTGTGGAAGGCTATGGTACTGTCTTATTTTTCGAAGATTATGAGGTAATTGACAGTTACCAAGAGAAATTCCCGAAATTAAAAGACCAATTCCCTATTTGGTCACATCAAGGTGCAGGTATGCTTCAATATGTTATTTGGACTGCACTTGAACATGAGGGATATGGTGCTAGCTTACAACACTATTACCCTGAATTATCGGAAGAATTGCGTACAGCTTGGCATATAAAAGCAAGCTGGCAGCTCATTGCCCAACTGCCATTTGGTGGGCCTACTGCCGCACCACGCGACAAAGAAATAGTGCCGGTGGACCAGCGTGTTTTTATCATAAAATAACAAGAGGTGATTGAAATGACTGACAACGTAACAGCATTTAAGCAAGCTTTAGGCAATTACCCCACAGGCGTCACAGTTGTTACTGCATATAATGACGCGAACGAACCGATTGGCTTAACCGTCAATTCCTTTGCATCTGTTTCAATTGACCCACTGCTAATCTTATGGTCACTCGATAAAAAATCACAGCTACATTCACATTTTCAAGCAACCAAGAAATTCGCTGTCAATATGTTAGCGAGTGACCAAGCGCATTTATGTACATTGTTTTCTAGTAAAATTGCTGACCGCTTTGCCCAAACAATCTGGTCTACTTCCGCGCACGGTTTACCGATTTTACATGATACATTATCCACATTACAATGTGAAACTTTCAAGCAAGTTGATGCGGGCGACCATACGATATTCATTGGGCATGTTTTAGCCATTGATAATGCACAGAAAGAACCACTGCTCTATCATCGTCGACATTTAGGTCAAATCCCTGCAAGTTTTTACGAGTAGTTCTGACCCAATTCAATCATTTCTTTCCGATAGTAAAATGCTAAGCACAATAAGTGATTTTACTAATCATATTACGCAAATGATTCGCATTCGTGCAGAAAACAAACGTATATGCCACTTTAGTTTATAAACCAACAGGAGTTGCCTCAAATTTACACGTTGAGGTAGCTCCTTTTATGCCTATAGAAGGAAGTTTCTTACACAGCGAGAATTCTATCTTATGGGGATATTTCTTACAGAACTAAACACGCTTATGCCAAATTAGTGTACTGTAGGAACAGGATAGCAACATCTATTGACCGATCTTTTAATTTGCTTTAATCTGCTGCAATTTATATCACACAGAGAAAGGAATGTGATAATAACGATGTGCCATATTAAAAAAATGCTCGTTCTTGTTTTGGTGATCTTCATGACTGCCAGTTGCGCCGGTATGGAAAAACAAAAAATTATCGTGCAAAAGCATAATGATACGGGTATATATGAGGACTTGAAGGAAATTACCAAAAGGAAAAAGGTGAAAGCAGTTAAAGACATACTGCATAGCGCGAAATGGGAACAGATGAAAGTTGATATGGCCAGAGAGGCTGACTATCAATTCGTTTTTCAATTCGTCGATTCTAACATCCAAGCCAAGGCCATTCTCTACTCCGTGTGGCTAAGTCCAAACAAAGACACATTAGAAGTTGTAGAAGGTGACTATCAATATGTCCACCTCAATCGTGAAGATTCTCAAAAGTTATTCGAAGCTCTTACTGAAACAAACCTAGTCGATGTAAAATGAAACTTTAATCTGTGGGAACTTTCTTCGTCCCACTGATGGTAATGGAAGCAATCAGCTAACCGTTCATGTGAAATCAACAGAAATAAGGGCACCCTTTTCGAAGGATGCCCTTTCTTCAATTATATTTTGTGCGTTGATGAGACATCCAAGTACCAATATTTCGGCATACTAACATAGTCACAATCATGACAATGACACCTTTCACTAGATTGAATGGTAAAATCCCTAAAACAATCATATCTTTTAAGGCGTCCCCCTTCACTGGCTCCATCCCTAAAAACAAGGTGTACATCGGTAGGAACAGCACATAATTCAGTAAGCTCATACCAACTGCCATCACAATTGTACCTGCTACCAAACCAACGATTAACCCCTTGATACGCTGTAGTTTTGAATAGAAAAAAGTCACTGGGATGATAAATAACACACCTGTCGTAAAATTGGCAATATGCCCGACTGGTACCCCCGTTGTGCTTCCTGATAATAACCAATCCAGCATATTTTTTAAAAGTTCTACTAAAATTCCCGCAACTGGTCCCATCGTCATTGCTGCTAATAAGGCGGGCACATCACTAAAATCTACCTGCAGGAAATTTGGAAATGGTGGTAATGGAAAATTAAATAGCATCAGTACTATGGATATACTACTTAGTACGCCTATATTCATGATATATCTTAATTTCAACGTGCTCGCTCCTTTTCAACTGGCACCCATAAAATAAAACTTCAATGCGTGTGTTTTCATCCGCCATGCATTTGTGAGTTGTTCGATCACCTGACCGTTCATGTGACATAAAAAAGACCACCTATAAGCCGAGGGATGATCCCTGCCTATAATGTGGCCTCCAGATTTCTAGTCAGCTGTGTTTATTCTTTATTTTTTCTGTGGAAATCTTTGCTTCTCAAGTCGATTAATTTGCACAATGACACCATCTTGAATGGTAATCTGCACTTCGCCAAATTGTAGATTTTCAATTGCATCGGCAATCACTTGTAATTTCTTGTCATCAATCTTAGCTGTTTGAGACATTGGATACACCCCTTCTTTTTCATACTTTTTTCGTACAAAAGAGGTCAACGCATCATGATGATTCGATGGACCCCCTTATCTCTCAGAAAACTCTGCTGGATTTGGCACCGTTTTAGTCGGTTGCCGAGGCTTTATTGGGCCAGTTCCCTCCACCTCTCTTGATAAGAGTATTACGTTTCTTGGAAATAATTCTATAATTCTGAAAACCTATTGTCAATATAAATATTATAAAACCTACATGAATACTAAGAAATTAAGTAAAATGGTTCATTTTGTAAAAAAACATCCGTACACTTAAAGTTACATAAGCGAAAGGATGTTTTTTTATTTTGCACCATTTGGTCAATTGTCAGCATTTCTAAATGATGTAACTGAGCACAGGCGGCGAGTATAGCAGACGGCATTTGCCTTTCGCCACAGAGCAAAGCTTCCTGCGAAGAATAGCGGGAGCTGAAGGCCGCACAGAAGCATAGCGACAAGGAGACTGCAACCATGCCCTCGAACAGCGAACTGCCTCATAGCGGAAATCAACCGATTTATATAGATACTTCAGTCTAGGTGTGCAGAAATAATAAAGTTGTTTAATTTACAATAAAGTCATTTAAAAAATAATATAGTTGTTTAAAAAATCTTTTTCCACGAACGGAGCAGATTAGTGGAAGCAATAGTAATTAGGTTTGACTGGGAAAATTGTCGATGATATTAAAAAAGACACCGAAGTGTCTTATGTTTTTCAAATTAAGCATACCGATAAATTGAAATTTAATTACTTAACATTATGCTTATTTTGGGAGCGAGGTTTTTATCGGTGAGTGTATACAAACCATGTAATGCTTGCTGTTAATAATGCTGTCGAAATCAAGGCTGTAAGAACACTATATGTTTGCCAAATAAGTATCGTTGACCAATCGAAAGCACAGCACAGTATACCCAGGGCAATCGTAGCGATCAGGAAAATAACTGTTACGATTATTCTCTTTTTTGTCATTGGCTGCCGCTCATTCGTTTTCCTTCTGCGTAATCCTAAGAGAAATAGCAAAACGGCCAATAGGCAAAGAATAATTGTGATAGACGACAAAATGATATCCATAAGCTGTGTGCCACTTATTTCATATGACTGAGTTAGATTGCCGTCTAATATATCTTTAACTTTTAGTACCAGGTTTATATTGGTATTTGCACCGTTGCTCAGCAAGCAGACGGCTGTTCGTTCATTTAGCAGTATGGCTACTTCGGTTCTGAAATTTGGGTTGCCCCCAGTATGTTCTATAATTGTTTGGTCGGCGTTTACCGACCAGCCTGCCGCATAATACATATCGTTGACAGCCGAAACAGACATATCACCCCTATGTGATTTTTCGATAACCGTGTGAAATATTTCGGGTATGTCCTGCACGATACCCATCTGTATGCCCATCCAACGCGCCATATCTTTTGTATTAGAAATGATGTAGCCTGCGGGTTTATTCCCAGCATAATCCGGAGCTTTAAATGGAGTTGTCATAAAAAAGGAAGAACGGTAGCCCTGTGCCAACTGTCCAGTGGCTTGAGCATCTTCTTTATAAACATACGTCTGGTGAAGACCTAACGGCTGAAATACCTGTTCCCTCATAAAGTCTTCATAACTTTGTCGCGACACAATCTCAATAACCAAACCCAATACGTCATAATTTACGGTTCCATAGTTATACTGTTCACCGGGAGGGAACGCCAATTCAGCATCCACGAGCATTTCTACAGTCTTTTGCAACATATCCGGTGTATTGCCCTGTGGAATATTTTGAGTATGCCTAATATTTGTTAGACCACTGGTATGGTGAAGAAAGTTATTTAGTGTAAGGCTTTGCATATCAACAGGTTTCCCTTGATA
The DNA here is from genome assembly GCF_003049605.2 of Lysinibacillus parviboronicapiens. Taxonomy (NCBI): domain Bacteria; kingdom Bacillati; phylum Bacillota; class Bacilli; order Caryophanales; family Bacillaceae; genus Lysinibacillus; species Lysinibacillus parviboronicapiens. The sequence continues at coordinate 1,897,080 of NZ_CP073713.1, read as the reverse complement.
CTTTAACGTAAACCAAGGTAAATGTTTTTGGACAGGGTCAGTCATGGAGAGCAGCCCTTGCTCTTCCAACAGCATAATACCCATACCGGTAAAAGCTTTACTGACCGAGGCTAACTCATAGAGTGTATTTTCACTTGCAGACAACCCCTTTTCACGGTCTGCATACCCTGAAGAAAAGTAGAACACTTCATCATCAGCAAGTATTGAGATTGACATACCCGGCACACCTGATATACGACAGGCATCATCTAGCAACGCTTGTATTGCCGCAGATTTCGAATCTGACAACGCATAACTTTGTGTTGCGAATCCTGAGAATAATATAAATATCGTTAATACAAAAACAATAATCTTTTTCATAAACTCTCCTTTTCGAAAAATTATAAGAGAATAATATAAATAACCTACTTTTACAACTATTAAACTAAATTTTAATTTATCTTTCTATTCACCTATATAATATCTAGTAATTGTGAAGAGTTACACTTAAACGAACAGATGCGTTAGTTCAATAAGAAGTAAACAACTTTAAAGAGCCTTGCTACGTAGAATGTAGTAAGGCTCTTAGCTTTTATTAATCAAAATTCAATAACTTTATTATCATTATACACTAGGACTAGAAAATTAAGGTCAGAAAAAACACCCTCTTATCTAGCGGGTGTGTGTCTTTGCATTCAATTGGTGGATGTTAGCACAAAAAGCATTTAGAAACCACAAGCATAGAAAATATGTCTCAACCATTGATAAAAATGAGCACCTGTGGTAAATTTATATAGATATATGCCTAATAATAACTGCAAGCATTATATCCCTATTTTATATTATATAACATAGTTTTTCGTTTGTCAAACCCAATTTTTTTAAGGAGTGGTTGCTATGGAGTCAGAATTTCAGCAAGAGCAAAAACGAGTAGACAGTGTAATAGAGACGATATCAAAGCAAATCTGCAAATTAGAGGAAGAAACTTCTCGTCGTCGGAACGAACTGGTTAATATACGTAAACACTTTTGGGATGAAGTCAAGGTGAATGTTGATACCTTTGACGATTATCTTGAGACCATCATCGGATTGAGACAAGAAGCTCAAGCTCTTTCCGTAAGCCAAAGCACCCATAGACATGCAGCCAAAAGATTGTCCACGTTGAGCCGTATGCAAAAGGCTCCCTACTTCGGACGAATTGACTTCATCGAGGAAGGACATTCAACACAGGAACAATTCTATATTGGCATCTCCTCGCTGATGGATGACAGTGGAGAGGATTTCCTTATCTACGACTGGAGAGCACCCATCTCGAGTGTCTACTATGATTACCAACCGGGCCCCGCTCAATATGCAACCCCTGGAGGCGTATTCCAAGGCATATTGGAGAAAAAGTGGCAATATCTAATCCGCGGCGGTGTTCTTCAGTCTATGTTCGATACGAGTCTTACTATTGGAGACGAGATTTTACAGCAGGTGCTAGGCCAAGGTACTGACAAACATATGCACAGTATCGTAGCTACCATCCAACAGGAGCAAAACCGAATCATCCGACATGATCGTGGGCGACTGCTCATTGTGCACGGTGCAGCTGGTAGTGGCAAGACATCTGCCGCCCTACAGCGCATTGCTTATTTGCTCTACAAATATCGAGATTGTCTAAGTGCTGATCAAATTATTCTATTTTCACCTAACTCCATGTTTAACAGTTATGTGTCCAATGTACTGCCGGAACTGGGCGAAGAGAATATGCAGCAAGTCACATTTCAGGAATACTTGGATCATCGCTTAAGTAAAGCATTTCACGTTGAAAATCCTTATGAGCAATTGGAATATGTTTTAACAGCTACCAATACCCCGTCCTACAAGTCAAGGGTGGCAAGCATTCGATTCAAAGCATCACCCCTTTTTTTCGAAGCGATCGAATCATATCGAAAGTCATTAGAGGTATCTGGCATGTGTTTCAAAGATGTGCTCTTCAGAGGTACGCCGATTGTTACCGCTCAACAAATAGCAGAATGGTTTTATAATAACGACACTTCACTCCGCTTCCATAATAGGCTTGAAAAGTTAAAGGATTGGCTAATGAACAAAATAAAAGAAACCCAAAAGGCTGAACTGACTATGCCGTGGGTACAGGAGAAAATCGAGCTACTTAGCAATGAGGAGTACCACAAGGCCCGTACCTACTTAGCGAAAAAACGTGGCCTCAATGGGGAATCGATTGCCGATTATGAAATCGAGCTGGAAGAACTTGCCCGCTTGGTTGTTCAACAGAAATTGAAGCCGTTACGTAAACGTGTGCGAGCATATGATTTCATCGACATTAACGGGATATATAAGCAGCTTTTTACTGATCCTCTTCAGATCAACCAGTGGATAGAGGGGGAAACACCCGCGGAGTGGGCGGATATTTGTCAAGCAACGCTAGAAATGCTAGACGACAGCAAACTATTTTACGAAGACGCTACTCCATTTTTACTTTTGCAAGAGTTGATTCAAGGCTTTCAGACGAATCGCTCGATAAAGCACATCCTTGTTGACGAGGCACAAGACTATTCACCATTCCAATTCGAGTTTTTAAAACGTTTATTTCCTTCGGCAAGGATGACTGTGCTAGGCGACTTTAATCAGGCAATATTCGCCCATGCCAGTGAAATGGTGGATTTTGACATCCTGAGCAGCTTATACGGACAAGATGAAACGGAAGTCATCAACATGACGCGCAGCTACCGTTCCACAAAACCGATCATCGAATTTACACGCAGACTAGTACCTAACGGCGAGCGGATTATCCCTTTCGAACGTGATGGTGAGTTGCCTGCCCTGACACAATTGCTCGATCACGCAGAGCTGCACCGCTGCATTACATCCAAAGTTACAGCTTTGCAAAGTCTTGGCTATAATAGCATTGCGATAATATGTAAATCCGCTGAGGAGAGTAAGCATGCTTATGAAGCCTTGTCCAACATTGATGATATTAAGCTCTTGAAGAGCGGCTCACTTGAGTATGAACAAGGAGTTGTTGTCATACCGTCTTATTTGTCTAAAGGCATCGAATTCGAAGCTGTCATCATTTATGACGCGTCAGAGCAAGTTTACGGCGATGACAGCCTGCGCAGACTATTCTACACTGCCTGCACCAGAGCTATGCATCATTTGCAACTTTACAGTGTAGGTAAACCGACCCCATTATTGCGAAACGTCTTGCAGGAAAGTTTCGTCTTAGCTTGACCTTCGTTGAAATGTCAACGATACACAAATGGAGACAATGACCTAAATCAGCCGAAAATATGTAAGCTTTATGCACGGCTTACATATTTTTCGGTTTTTTTGCATTTAAAAAGTACAATAAAACGTACAAACAGTTTTCCATCTCCACTTGCTAGCGTATTTTCCACTGGTAATGATTCACAATCGCCCCTCTAATTCATATGCAGTAATTTCGCCATTATTTCCGCACTTCCTGGTGAGAACATAAAAAATGATAATGACATACAGAAAAGCCCTACTATTACGAAACCAATTTTGTGAACGACCAATGACGGCTTTTTCATAAATAACCCTTTCATCACTAAAAATAGCCCTAAAAATAATAGTAAGAAATACCAAAAACCCATTACCCCACCCCCTTTTATAACAAGACGTCTACGTTATTGGAAGGTTCTTACTGTCCTTTCTCTTACTAAGCTTATTGATCAAACTCGGTTTTTTCGTGAATGAATGTTTCTCCTCTACTTTGTGACTTTTCTCATGATGATCTCGATGGGGCCCCTATTATATTTTCGTCTCCATAGTACAGAGAATAGCATACTGCCCATGAAAAACAGACATGCATAAAGAAGGGAAAAAGCTATTGTTTGATGCTCCAATCGATGGAAGACAATTAATATACCAATCCCAAGGAAGACGTGGCTTACATAATGCGTTAATGTCAATTGACCTGTCTGGATAATGGCACGTATCAGTCCATTTTCAGCAAATTTTTCGGCAATATAAAGAGAAACAACAATGACAATCAGTGCCGTTGCAGTATTGGACACGATGTAAAGGACATTCGGCGGGATTGGTCCTGTTTCAAAGAGAAACCACGCGCTATCCGTATCCAATAGGGATTTGGTCGTTACATTTATCAATATTTTAGATAGGATTTCTGTTAAAACCGTTATCGAAAAGCCAGCAATGAGCAGTTTTTTTCTGACTGTAGCATCTGTTAAATCTAATCGTCCCAAAATTAGCCCGATAAAAAAGAAACAAAACCACGGGAGTACAGGATGATAACCGTTGAAAAACAAGTTTCTCACAAACCCTTCTACTGTCCAAAAATCGAGATATTCTAGTAAGAATTGGTCAGGGTCCCAACCTGCCATATAATTAAAGATTATTTGAAATATTTGTGCTGTCACTAATAGTGCACTTGTTAATAGCATGATTGTTGTGCTAGATGATACGATAAAAAATGAGGCGATGAGCATATATACGCCATAATAATGTAATATGTCTCCTGACCAGCCCACAGCATACAAAATCATACCTAGTACAAATAGAAAAAGAGCTCTTTTCCATAATGTTTTTCTATTTTGTTGTTTAAGGAAAGGGGATTCTGTAGCCCTTGCCTTAGCTGTCATCAGCGCGATGCCTAGCCCAGCCAATATGACAAATATGGCGGAAGCGCGTCCTTGGAAGAGATTTTGAACCCCTATCAACCATGTAGGGCCATTCCCATCTGCGCCTGTAATAACACCAAAGTTTACGACAAACATACCAAACATCGCTAAAGCTCGAGCAAAATCTAGCCCTTCCATCCGTTTGCTAACTTGCCCCTTCGTCATAGCGCTTGTTCTCTCAATACACTCTCTACAGCTTCTTGCCATATTCCTTTGTAATCTAACTTGCTACCCGTTAGCATGAAATTGCTTATATTATCGATGACCATGGCAAGCATATGGGCTTTTGCTTCTATATTTGTAGCGCTTATCGCTTCAATTTCTACCGCATAGCTAAATAAATCCTGATAGCTCTTTAAATAACCAGCTTGAACATCCAGCAGCCTCGTCATATATTTGTCATCCCGTGAAGCTAACAATATGTATTGATTAAAGATTTTATTAAAATGCTTATCGGATGCTTGCTCATCAATTGATTGGTAACCAATTTCCAATAACTTTTGTTTGAGATTTGTTTTAGAAATATCACTGTAGTCAAACGTGTTGCTTAGCGAAATGTCCCTACAGATTTCATCAAATAAATACTCAATTAATTCATCCTTGGATGTAAAGTAATAGTAGATAGCCGGTTTAGATATGCCGACCTCCGCCGCAATCATAGACAAACTCGTTTTATCAAAGCCTTTTTCAGAAAACATGACATAGGCTGTTTCTAAAATTTTTTTAAATGTTTCTTCGCGATTACGCATAGTATACCTCCAGAAATATTTACTTACCTACCGGTAAGTAAATATTAAACTAAAGCAAATGTTAAATCAATTAAATGATAAATGGATTTTTCGTAAACACCTGCTGTCGTCAGAAAAAAACTGTGCAGACTCACTTGCTGTCTGCACAGTTTAGCTATTATGACCGATAGCATTACTTTCTGCTATCCTACGGCTTTAAGTTGTTTGTAAACATTCCATTAATGCTTTAGCTGTTTGTTCTTTGCCCATTACTTTTATTGGTTGTCCTGTTGCTGGTACAATCCAGTGTGGTTCGTCGCCACCATATAAGGACTGTGAGCTATTCGCTACCATAAACTGTGCATGTGCTGAGTCCATACGTAGGCGTGCTCTTGCAAGTAAGAAATCTTCATCATTTGTTGCTTCTAGTTTAAAGCCCACAAGTGTGACATTGGGCTGCCAGTTCTTTATTTGCCCGAGTACTTTTGGCGCTTTTTTAAAGTGGATGATAGGGGGTTCGTCCGAAGGCATTTTACCCGCTTCCTCCATTAAGTTGCCTGATTGGTCATAAACCTTGTCAATGACCCAGTCGGAGCCGGCCGCCGCCATAATCACAATGTCTACCTTTTGCTCTTGAACAGCATGGTGAACCTTAGTCCCTAAATCTTCAATTCCTTCAAATTGTAGCGTACGCATTTTATCTTGATTTTTAGGAAGTTGCGCGAAATAGCCATGCATATACAATACATCGGCTCCGGCGGCAAGAGCTGCTTCAGCCAAATAGCATCCCATACTGCCTTTCGACAAATTCGTATGCCCGCGTACACGATCCCATTTTTCAAGTGTTCCCCCACTTGTAATGAGTACGGTTTTCCCTTGTAATGTCCCCATACACTCACCTTTTTCTTATCAATTACCTCTTTTGCGTCATGTACATCTGGATGTTGAATGGTGCTTAAGTCTCCAAAAAGGTCAACTCGATGTCCGTCCTATCACCAAAGCCTCATGTAATGACAGTCAGTCTGGATGCGACTTAGTTCGACAAACAGCCTTAAATGGACGCCATTTCAATTCCAAACAGCTACCAGAGGTGTTATCAGTCAGTAGTTGTTTAGGCAGCTACTAACTGAAAGCTACATATACATGTCCTATTTTAACGTAAAAAGACAAAATAACCTATTTCTTATTTTGTTCGCTTAACCAAGTGCTTAAAATTTCCGCAAATTTCTTGGTCACAGGTGAAGCATGGTGCTTCATAGCTAGTCCTATGGTACGATATCCACCTTGCTTTAATGGAATGGCTTTTAATGTAGAAGGTAAACGATTAATGACTAATCGCGGTAAAATACTAATGCCTAAATGATGCGAAATCATTGAAAAAATGCCCACCTCTTCCGACAATTCAAAGCGAATATTGGGCTTAACATGATAATGCTCTAAAATCACCTTTACATCATTCGTACCACGATAAGACGTCATGATAAATGGCATATCCTCAAGTTCCACAATATCTATTTCTGTTCTGTCATAGAGTGAACTTTTGTCAGAAACAATACATAACAGAGGGTCCTGCTGAAGCTCGATAAACTGATATTGCTCAGATTTTTGGCCATTTAAAAATCCAGCATCCACCTCGCCACTTTGTAGCCATTGTTCAATTTCATAATAATCTCCTTCGCGCAATTCCACTTGAATGCCAGGAAATTGATTGTCCATAATGCGAACGATTTCGGGCATCCAATTGGAAGAAATACTCGAAATAACTCCGATTCGCACTTTCCCCCGTGTTACCCCATGAATATGCGCTGCTTCCTGCTGCAATAATTCTTCAGCATCCAGTACATGGCGCATGGCACGCAACATCGTATGCCCTTCAGTCGTTAAGGTCACACCAGCTCGGCTCCGGTGAATCAGCGCAAAGCCAAATTCCTTTTCTAAACTAGAGACAGCATGACTGACCGCCGATTGGGTTAAACCTAATGCATCGGCTGCCTTGGTAAAGCTTTCAAGCTCTGCCACCTTATTTAAAATTTCATATTTCACCAAACTCATTTGCTTTGTCCTCGATATACATGAATTTTTTTAATATTAATCATTATAAACATTCGTTTTACTAATCACAACACAAGATATATAGTAAATTTTAGTATAAAACTGTTTTAGTACACAGACTGTAGGTGAGCATAATGAGTATTCAAGGAAAAGCAAATTTATTGATGATAATTGTGACAATGTTTTGGGGGTTGTCCTATACGTTTATGGTAATGGGGCTTGAAACATTGGCTGTTTATAATGTGGTGGCATTACGCTGTGTTATCGCATTTTTAGCGGCAGGTATAATCTTTTATAAACGCATGATAAAGGTCGATTTCAAAACATTAAAATACGCAGCTATCCAAGGCTTTCTCTTATTCCTTGTGTTCGCACTAAGTTTATTTGGATTACAAACGACTTCCGTTTCAAACGCTGGATTTATTTTAAGCTTAACAGTTGTGCTAGTGCCTATTATCAGTAGCTTTATCGACAAAAAGTTACCGTCAAGAGCGGTTAGTTTTGCGATTATTTGTACGATGATTGGCATCACAGTTTTAACAGCGCAAGGCTCTTTTACATTCCAAAAAGGTGATATTTTAGTAGCGATTGCAGCGCTAGGTTATGCTATCTATTTATTATTAAACAGCAAGTTTACTCGAAGCGTAGAGTCGATTTCCTACGGGGTTTATCAGCTTGGTTTTGCGGGCCTCTATGCACTTGTTTGTACACTGTTCTTCGAAGCACCTACACTGCCAAATACAGCCGCTTCATGGCTTGCTATTATCGGGCTCGGCATCATTTGTAGTGCCTTCTGTTTCGTCGGTCAAACTGTTGCACAACAGTATACATCTGCTACACATACAGGTCTCATTTTTTCCTTAGAACCCATCTTTGCTGCCATGTTTGCGATGATGTTCTTAGGCGAAGGATTGACTGTCAAACTACTGATTGGTGGTAGCTTTATTTTAATCGGTAATTTGGTGGCACAATTTGAGCATATGCACTTGTCACGCTTCTTTAAAAAACAAGCGCAAGAAAAAGTTATATGATACCGTATCGGACTAGCGACAAAATCGGCGTTACAGCGATACAGTAAAAACATACACATAGCGAATAGAAAGAGGCTGGGACAAAACTTTAAATTTTAAGAAAGAGCAGCAAAGGTATTATTAAATTGTTGCTATCTAAAATAAAGAAAAATTTAGACGTTCTTCCTTTTGGCATCAATAAAATTTAGAAGAGTGCACTAGTTGATGGTAGCGAAGGCGGTGACTTCTTGGGGATTAGCGTGACGCCTGAGACTACAACAGGCTCAGGCCACGCCTCCGGAACGTCCGCCGTAGTGGACATCAACGTTCACAGCAAAAAAGTGTTAGATCGACATCAGTCAATCTAACACTTTTTCTCGTTTGTCCCAGCCCCTTTTCATTTCTCTCATACTTACATCATTGGTTATTTGTGCAAACCACCCTTGCCCGTTGATTGAAATTTTTACACAAGGCTATACTATAAAGTGAAATTTCAATCAGCAGGATGTTCTTCGCGTTTTATAGTCAGCTGTTCGCCCCCATGTATTCGTTGTCATCTATCCACTTGACATGGGCGTGTAATGACTCACTAATGCGGGGATAAAGAAAGGAGGATTTATCGGTGATGAACAAAAGTATTCAACCTATACATATCTATTGCTTATTATTTTTATCTGTTAGTTTCTTGGCACAATTCATGCTCACCCCCACAATAATTTCTGAAGTTGAACGTGCATCTTGGCTAAGTGCTATCGTAAGCTTACTGCCTTTTCTTGTTTTTGCCATCGTTATTTCAAGAATCGCTTCTACCTTAAAAACGAGTTCTTTACCTCAGTTTATTTCTAGGTATTACAATAAACCGCTTTATGGAATTGTCATTGCTTTATATGTCGTGTATATACTCTTTTCAACTTTTATGACCTTAAAGTTTACGATGATTTGGATTGATGAAAATTTTGCGTTTGAATACCCCTATTTTATCAATGTCTTACTGTTTATTCTCTTATGTTTTTATGGTTCTCAAAAGGGCATTAAGACGATTGCCATCCAATCATTCACCATCGGGAGCATCTACATTCTATTATTTGCCCTTCTTAATATCGGAAATTCAGTTAATCATGAATATCAGCTGCTGTTACCTATTAACCATACGAGTATTTCTTCAACGCTAATAGGTGTAATGTACATGTGTATTGGCATTTTAGAAGTCGGTTTTCTCTTATTTGTAGTATTAGGTCATGCACAAGAAAAAGTGAAATTTAAAGGGATTATAGCTTTATCAACATTGTTGCTGTTATTAACCTTTATAACGATTACATCTACTATTGCTGAGTTTGGGCTTTTTATAGCCCAAAGGATGACTTTTCCAGTGAATGAACAGTGGAAAGTGTTGTCATTCGGCAAATATTTGACGAGACTGGATTCACTATCCGTATTTCACATATTGTCAATCTCATTTATTCGCATCAGTTTGTTTATGTATATACTATCTTCATTTTTCAAAAAAAATCGAAATCGTCATCTCTTACTTCTGTATCTAGGCTTAACATTGGGATTATTAATTCCATGGTCTGTTTCTAGTTTTATTTTATTTATCAATAGGGTCTATCTACCCGCAATATTTATGTTTTTATTCGTTTTTATGATTGTTACCTATATATTATTGCGCTTTAAAAGGGGGCAAAAATTTGAACAAACATCGTAATAGGGAACTTTTATATCAAGCATTAAGGAAGCAAACGGATATAAGAATTAGCCAAAAACATTATTACTTTCATGATGAAAACCAAGAGCTAGTGTTCTTTTACTGCCCAGGGTTAATTGATAATGAGCTTTATTTTAATACATTATTACCAAGTGTTAGACACCTTGCTGAACAAGGACATATGAATGATATCAAAATAATCAATCGCTATTTAGAGGTGGAAGAGTTACATGATTATTTGCAAAAACTGGAGGACATAAACAGCGGCATTTTTTCTGGCTTCATCTATATTTATCACAGTCAATCCGATAAGCTATATGCCATCCAATTAGCGAAACTTCCAGAACGTGCCATTGATGAATCCAATATGGAAGTGTCATTAAGGGGGCCGCGTGATGGTTTTGTAGAAAATATCGATACAAACCTTTCGTTGCTACGGATGCGATTAAAAAGTAATCATTTATGCAGTAAGAGCTATTTAATTGGGACTACTAGTAAGACAAGGGTTTTACTTCTTTATCTAGATAATCTTATAAAACCGGATATTTTAGAAAACGTACAAAACAAGTTAGATGTGATCGATGTAGATGTGATTACCAGTAGCTATCATATAGAGGAATTACTTTATGATAAAACATCTGCACTATTCCCACTAATCGATTATACCGGAAGACCCGATTTTGTCGTCAACTCACTCAATCAAGGCCGTTTCGCCGTACTTGTTGATGGTAGCCCAAGTTGTCTTATTGGGCCGGTTAATTTATTACTTCTTTTAAAGGCGCCTGAAGATGATCAAACCAGTTTCATTTACGGAAGCTTCTCCCGCATTTTAAGAGTGCTTTCTTTATTTACTAGTATCTTTTTACCAGGTTTTTGGATTGCCTTGACTGTTCATCAGCTTAACCAACTACCCTTCCCATTATTAGCATCGATCTCTACATCTAAAATTGGTTTACCTGTGTCCTCTTCTATCGAAATTTTTATCATGCTCATCTTTTTCGACCTTTTTAGGGAGGCTGGGGTACGCTTACCTAAAACGGTTGGTCAAACTGTCGCTGTTTTAGGAGGGCTAATCGTTGGAGATGCAGCCATAAGAGCTGGTTTTACTTCACCGTCAACATTAGTAGTAGGCGCACTTACTGTTATTTCTAGTTATACATTAATAAATCAAAATATATTGGGCAATGTCTTTTTATTGAGAATTGTCACGTTAATAATATCTTCTTTTTTTGGGATGTATGGCTTTTTTGTCTGTGTATTATTTTTACTAACATATATTTCTTCATTGGAAAGCTTTGGACGCCCTTATCTGTCCACACTTTACAAAGTGAATGCTCCAGATATGATGAAAGGTTTCTTGAAAATGCCGTTCAAATTTAAGTCGAAAGACCATATGTATGATGCTCGCCGTAAAAAGGAGTGAATTTCATGGCACCTTATAAAGTGATCCTGCAAGTAATCATTTTTTGTCATTTATCTTGGCTATTAGCTGGCTGTTCAGGAATTAAAGAAATTCAAAGTGAAATTTACGTGACGGCTTTAGGTATGGATTATACGGACAATAAATATCATTTATATCTCCAAGCTGTTGGCTTTAATAATATTACTGGCTCTGAACCAGACATCGCCAAAGAGCCCGCGCCCATTGTAATTGGACATGGAGAAGGCGAAACCATTCAAGAGGCAATGGATGATATTGAAAAACATTCAGTAAATCCCCTCTATTATGGGCATGTACAAGCTATTTTTATTTCCAAAAATATTTTGGAGGGACAACTGGATGGGTTTCTAGATTACTTTAGTAGAAACTATTATTTGCGTTATAATACGTTAATTTATGCGTATGACCATGATATTAAGGAAATCATGAACGTTCGCGGGTTATTTTATAAACCGCCAAACTTAACTTTTACTTATGATCCAAAAGAACAACTATTTTTTAATACATTTTTCCCAACCATCACCGTACAAAACATCATAAAAAGATTTTATGAGCCCATTGGTTCATTAATGATTCCCACAATAGATGTAACCGATAATTATTGGGATGAAGATAGCGACTCAAAAAAAATATTAACGATTAGTGGCGCGTACTTTCTTGTCAATCAACAATTAAAAGGATGGTTACAGGAGGAAGAACTTTCAGGTCTGGATTGGTTTAATAAAGAATTTCATAACATGAAGCTGTCCATTAAAGATAAAGCTGTTTCAATGTCTATCGATGATATAAAGCATACAATTAAAATAGTAGATGGCAAAGCGCCAAAATATGATGTCGAATTAGACGTTAAAGCATCCATTACAGAAAATCCAAAAAATCTTACTAGAAAACAAATTGCGCAACAAACGGAGTCCATCATAGCATCTCAAATCCAACAAACATTTAATAAAGGACTAGAAATTAATGCCGATGTTTTCAATCTTTCAGAAAAAGCTTATCGTTTCAAATCCAAAACTTGGACGAACGAGGAAATAAAAAACCTAACGAATGATTCCATCCATCAAATCACTGTCAACGTTTTTGTAAAAGATGGTGGAGCGGTAAAAATTATCAAGTAATTTCCTGTAAGCCCTATCGTTTCTAGTGATTGTCTTGTTTTTATTGAAACTCTCTTTGAGATTTTTACTGGGGTAATAACAAAAATCGGTGGGAGATAAATCCCCCACCGAAAAGTCTTTTATAAATATCTTCTAATTTGTTCTGCATCGTTCATGCGTTCTTCCGCTTTTAAGCGTTCCTCACGTTGCTCGGATGTCTCCACATTTCCAACCGTATCAAATGGTTCTGGCGCTGTTACGCGTGGATCAAGTGGGTTATGGCGATAGCCATTGGCTTCATCATAGGTTGCAGTTGTCAGTGGGTCACTTGTATCATCGCGTTCAGCAAATAATACGATAGCTCCCTGCTCTACAAGTTGCGCATAATACGCGGTTTGTCCTTCTGTTAAGTCAAATCGCTTTAACCCTTCTGTCACAGCAGACTCGCCCGTAAACCATGATTTAAATTGGTCTACCCAATTCCCTGCTTCATGCGTTCTAACATCCACATCCCATTTGATATCCTCAAATTGGCTTTGATCCTTTGCAATAATATGAATATCTTCTGTACGATATCCAGCTAATCGCATACTTTCTAAAATGTGCAGCATTTCGTCTTTTGTATGTGCCACCTCAATTTGTGGGTTTTGTTCATTCATCATGTTCAATTCCTCCTATTTGTATGGCTTACTATGTTTTTACCCTGCTCGTGGGATAAGAAACGCCTTTTTGTTGTTTTTTATGATTCTGTAATATTTGTCATATTCTATTTCACTTTGTCACACTGGTCATCGTTTAGTTGCCGAGAAAGGCTTTTAACATCCATGCATGCTTTTCTAGTGATTGGTACATCGCATTGAGTAAATCCTCTGTGCGGTCGTCCCCTTCCTCCGCTGCTAGCTCCATTGTTGAATTTAACGCTTTCATTAGCTTTTGGAAATCCGAGATGGTTGTTTCTACCATTTCATCCGTTGTTTCCTTCCCTGTTGCTTCCTCAACATAAGAGAGCTCAAGGTGTTCTTTTAATGTCGCTACAGGCTTACCGTCTTTGGACAGAATGCGCTCGGCAATTTCATCTAAATTTAATGTGGATTCATTATATAACTCTTCAAATTTTGCATGGAGTGTGAAGAAGGCATTCCCCGTTACATACCAATGATAGTTATGCAATTTTGTATACAGTACCGAGTATGTTGAGACCAGCTTATTCAATTGCTTATTTAAGTTTTGTGTCATGTTGTCTCCTCCAATTTCTTTGTTCTAGCCTTTAGTATGCGTTGCATTGTGTATTGGCTATACACTCATTTTTTCCCTACTACCACAATTTAAAACATAACTGAAAATTCTGTGAGTATAGCAAGCAATATTAAATATCAACGATTTGCCTATATATTATAGAAGTCAATCTAGTATTTAGCGTAACTGTGATTTAATAAACGCAGTCAATTTAGCTATAGCAAAGCCATGGAGTTGATGACTAGCACTATGTTCAACAGTTCACAATAAAAATTAAGCACAATATTAAAACTATTCTCTATAATTATTTCACTTTCCGAAATAGTTTCGTTATAATGAAATCACTTACAACAAAGGGGTGTTTATACATGGAAGTTTTACCATTACGCAAGGATGTGCCACTAGAAGAAACTTGGAATTTACAAGATTTGCTGGAGAATGACGCAGATTTTGAACCTATTTTAGCGCAATTGGTGGAGGAAGCTGTGAATTTTGAGCGTACGTATCAGGGCACCATTACAGATGCATCCAAAGTAATTGACGTTCTCACAGCTTTTGAAGTACTGCAAGTGCAATTTGTGCCAATAGGTACGTATGCTAGTTTAAACTTACAGGCTGATCGCACAGACGATGTCGCACAAATGCGTGCGGCAAAATTCGGTACAGCAGTCGGTAAAATTAGTAGTGCGCTCTCTTTTGTGCGTAGCGAACTATTAGCATTAGATGAAAAAGTGTTAGAGGAAGCTGCTACATTGAGCCCTCTTTATGAGCACTATTTACAGGAATTATTAAAACAGAAGCCACATCAGTTACAGCCTGAAGTCGAAAAAGCGTTGGCGGCACTAAGTTCCACGTTTGAAGCACCCTATGAAATCTATAACACAACCAAGCTGGTCGATATGAATTTCGGTGAGTTTGAGGCAAACGGCAAAAAACACCCGCTCAGCTTTGTATTATTCGAAAATGACTGGGAACTTGAAGTAGATACAAATGTGCGTCGTGCAGCATTTGATGCATTTTCTAGTAAGTTACGTGATTATCAGCACACAACTGCGCAGGTATACAACACGCATATTCAACAAGAAAAAACGATTGCTGATTTACGAGGTTTTGACTCTGTCATTGACTATTTATTATTCGATCAAGACGTAGATCAATCGCTCTATCATCGTCAAATTGACCTTATTACACAAGAACTTGCACCGCATATGCGCCGTTACGCGAAGCTTGTTCAGCAAGCGAATGATTTAGAGTCAATGACATTTGCGGATTTAAAAATTGCGCTCGATGCTAGCTACGATCCAAAGTTAACAATGGCTGAGGCGAAGGATTATGTGGAAAAATCCCTAGCGGTCATGGGTGAGGATTATCAAAACATGCTAGAACGCGCATTTAATGACCGTTGGATTGATTTTGCGCCAAACAAAGGGAAATCGACCGGCGCATTTTGCTCAAGTCCATATGGCAGTCATCCATACATCCTCATGTCATGGAACGAACGCATGAATGAGGTATTTACACTCACACATGAGCTTGGCCATGCAGGACATTTTGTGAATGCTCAAGGCCATCAATCGTATTTCAATAGCCGTCCTTCTCTTTACTTTATCGAGGCACCATCGACAATGAATGAAATGCTATTGGCAAATTATTTATTAACACATAATGACGACCTTCGATTCAAACGTTGGGTCATTTCAAATATCGTAGCGAAAACGTATTATCATAACTTCGTGACACATTTACTAGAAGCTGCTTATCAACGCAAAGTATATGAATTAGTGGACGCTGGCGACTCGGTCAATGCGACTGTCTTAAATCAATTAAAACGCACGGTCCTTGAAGATTTCTGGGGCGATACTGTAGAGATTACGGAAGGTGCAGAGTTAACTTGGATGCGTCAGCCACACTACTACATGGGCTTATACCCTTACACATACAGTGCTGGTTTAACGATTTCAACTCAAGTTTCGCAACGCATTTTAAAAGAAGGTAGCTCGGCTGTCGATGAATGGTTAGCAGTTCTCCAAGCGGGTGGCACAAAATCCCCTGTAGAGCTTGCCCAAATGGCAGGTGTGGATGTGACAACAGATCAGCCACTTCGGGATACGATTGCTTATATCGGTCATTTAATCGATGAGCTCGAACGGCTAACTAAGGAAATTGAAGGATAAACATAGCTATCCCTCGCGACAAGCAGCCTACTGATGTAGGCTGCTTTTTTAGCTTGGTTCGCGCGTTCTATCCGCCACTTCCCCTGTTCTATCAGCCACTTTGTGCTGTGAACCACTTGGGCAGTGGATTTTCCCTTGTACCCTGGACGTTTTCCATTCACATGCGTGATGGTTTTCTTTTTTTAGTTCTAAGCGAGAATATACGTACATATACTAGAATCAGGGCGTCCCTCTACATTTTTTTGATATTTCAAAATAGATAATCATTTTCCTTCGTACAAAAGTACCGTTATTATTAAGTGTACGCAATTTATTTAGCAAAAATCGACTAACAATTTTCAAAGGAAGTGTTTCTAATTATGGTAAAACGTAATGATCCATGCCCATGCGGTAGCGGCAAAAAATATAAAAAGTGCTGTGAAGGTAAGCAGCAAGTAACAGTAGAAACTGTGGCAATTGAAGAATTAGAGCGTGTACTACAAACATTCTATTTAGAGTACCCAGAACGCAAAGATGTCCGTGCCTATATTGAGCACGTGGGCACATGGCAGCCTAAATTAGAGAGCGTGTTACAGCGTGAGCTTATTGAAGCAATCGCATTGGACGACTTCTTCTTCCACCAAGAGCCATCTATTTGGAAAGGTTATTTAAAGAAAACAAAGAAAAAGACGGTTCGACCTTCCACTTTAAAAGTGTTAGAAGGTTGGTCACAACCTACATTATTTATTGGAACCGTGTCTGTTGTAGAGGAAAAATATTTCAAAGCTACACATGTGCTGTCAAACCAAGAAATCTATATTCGTCGTGAAAACGACAAGCCAATTCCTGAAGGGATGCAAGTATTTGCATTTATCCTACCTGATGGCACGAAAAAAGAAGCACAGTACTTAGCTGTTTCAACACTTATTTTCTTCCCACAAGACCATGAAAAAGTATTTACACAATTGAAGAAAAACTTTGAGGCTTCTGGGAAAAAAGTGGAGGCTTTCTTAAAAGAGGATCATTTATCTTTCTGGGAGCTCCTTGTATCTAATGGCTACAAAGGTGAAGAATTTACAAGCTTTGAAAACGGTGTACTTGCCCAAGTAAAAGAGTTCCTTGAGCAAAATGAACGTGAAACAGAACCGATGTTAGAGCTATTAGAAGATTATTTAATCGAAGGACAACCTTCTGCACGTAAAGAAGCGGCTATCGCTGCGGGTGCGATTCGCTATGGGCAAGAAAAAGAGCTGTTCGAATCATTATCAATGACAGTAAAAGAAATTGCGGCGACATTTGATATTTCAGCAACTTCACTGACAAAATATTATCAAGACTTAAGTAATTACGTAGCGACGAAATAAAAACATAGATATTAGTGCCGCACGTTCAGGTCAAACCTAGAGCGTGCGGCTTTATTATGTATTTCAAGAAAACGGAGAATAGCGTGCTTTAGCGCACGACACAACGATGTACAATAAAAAAAGCTACTAACTATCTGCATGCAGATAACAAAGTAACTTTTTCTATGGTAACCAACCAATATTATTATTTCCGAACATATTAATATTTATGCGTGGAATACGACAAATATGATTATTTTTAGCAATAAATCTTATTTTATTGTAGTTACTACAGCGGAAGACACTATTTACTATATACTTTCAGTAGCTCTTCCCCTAAAAATTGCAGCCGCTCCCCTACTGTGCAACCTTCAATACAGAAGCGATGCGCTCCCGTTTTACCACGTTCTTTTCGCAGTTGCTTCATGACTAAGCAATCAGCGCAATACATATCATGTAGTTCATCAAGATCTTTCATAACTGTCACTTTATCCATCAAGAACGTTAACCCCTTTCACGTCCAAATTTCGCTTCTTACTATTATGAAGTGAACATTTTGTACAAGCAACTATTTTGTTCATCCTTATTTAACAGAAATTGTTATGATGGTATTGTAGATTGAGAAACAGCATTTTTGCTGTACAATTATCATTGAATCTAATTGAAAAGTAGGGATTTTATGTTGGAAGTTTATATAGATGCCGCAAGCGCAGGTAATCCTGGTCCAAGTGGCATTGGCATTTTCATTAAAGGTGAGGGACACCATCTGCAATTCAGTGAATACATTGGTCACACCAATAATCATATTGCCGAATTCAGTGCTTTAGTGCGTGGTCTAGAAGAAGCACAGAAGCTTGGTACAACCCTTGTCTCAGTGCGCTCAGATTCTAAAATTGTTGTGGCCTCTATGGAAAAAGAATATGTCAAAAATGAAGAATTTAAACCTTATCTTGAGCAAGCATTAACGCTCGCTAGTAGCTTCGAGTTGTTTTTCATTAAATGGGTACCAGATTCACAAAATAAAGCTGCTGATGCGCTTGCACGTGCGGCCATTCAACAAGAAAAAAGCTAAAGTGCTGACAACATAAACCAGCGCTTTTTTTTATTCCTTGTTTAGAAAAGTGACAACAAGTAAATTTATGGTACTTTTTCCTCGAAAACTGAAATGCTTTCCCCGAATAGCCGTAAATCGCTTAAAAAATATATTTATATATTGAATTATTCCCTAGGGATATTGACAACTTTATGCCATGGTGATACCTTTGACACATTAGTAATTTAGTAAGAGAAAGCGTAAAACTATTATTTGCTAGTAATATAATTATTATGTGAGGGGAATTTTGACAATGAAGCGTATTTTCACATTACTTATTATGCTTACTGCCGTGCTAGCTTTAGCCGCATGTGGCACTTCTGATGAAAAATCAAATGCAACAGATAGTTCAACTGACTCAAACAAAGCAACAGAAAAAGTCATCATTGGTATTGATGATAAGTTCGCTCCAATGGGCTTCCGTGATGATAAAAATGAAATTGTTGGTTTTGATATCGACTTAGCTCGTGCAGCGGCTGAACATATGGGGATGGAAGCACAATTCCAACCAATCGACTGGAAAACAAAAGAATCCGAATTAATGAGTGGTCGTATCGACTTAATTTGGAATGGTTATACCATTACAGATGAGCGTAAAGAAAAAGTTTTATTTACAAAGCCCTATCTAGAAAACTCGCAAGTGGTGTTAACAAAAAAAGATTCAACAATCAAAACACTTAGCGATTTAGCAGGAACAGAAGTTGGTATTCAAGCCCTGTCTTCTGCCGCAGATGCTTTAAACAGCAATCCAATTCACAAAGACGTTAAAAAAATCACAGAGTTTGGAGATAACGTTTTAGCTTTAACAGATTTAAAAACAGGTCGTGTCGATGCAGTCATTATCGATGCCGTTGTCGCAGAATATTACATGACGCAAGAACCTGATACATTCAAGTTATTAGAAGAATCTCTAGCACCAGAACAATATGGTATTGGTGTAAAACCAGGAAATGAAGCCTTATTAGAAAAGCTACAAGCCGCTTTAGATAAAATGAATGAAGATGGCACAGCCGCTGAAATCTCTACAAAATGGTTTGGTGAAGATAAGGTTTTAAAATAAAGGGCAACGTGTATTGGATGGGGTTTGTATTTGGTCCTCCTCAATTCGTTGAACCAATCAGGTACTTATGAGTGCTTGACCTTCATTTTCAAATGAGCGTCTTAACTACCGTTATTACGGGATAATTGAATGATATCTATGGCTAAGAGTTTCCTCGTGAAACTCTTAGCTTTTTGGAGGGAAAATATTTATGGTGGACTACTGGCAAACAATGATTTTGCCGATGCTTGAAGGAGCAAAAATGACGGTACTACTGTTCATAATTGCAATTCTCGTATCGATTCCATTTGGCTTCTTACTAACATTAGCTGTAAAAAGTCGGATAAAACCACTATCGTGGCTTGCACATACGTATATTTATGTGATGCGTGGGACGCCACTCTTGCTACAGCTTTTATTAATATGTTTTGGTTTACCGATGATACCCGTAATTGGCGAGTATTTAGTGCTAGATCGCTTTGTTGCCGCTTGTTTGGGCTTTATTTTAAATTACGCCGCGTACTTTGCGGAAATTTTCAGAGGTGGCTTACTGGCGATTGATAAAGGGCAATACGAAGCCGCACAAGTACTAGGCTTGACGAAATGGCAAACAACAACACGTATTATTTTGCCACAAATGTTTCGTGTAGCTTTACCGGCCTTATCAAATGAATCAGTAACATTAATCAAGGACACAGCACTGTTATATGCTGTAGCAGTACCAGAGCTACTTCACTTTGCACAAACAGCAGTAAATCGTGACTTTACGATTGTACCGTACTTCATTGCTGGCGCTATTTACTTAGTCATGACGTTAATGTTAACGGTAGTATTTAAATGGCTTGAAAAACGTTTTAAATTTGAATAGAGGTGACACGTATGGCACTGATTGAAATATCGAGTTTGAAGAAATCATTTGGTGAATTGCAAGTACTAAAACAAATTACATTTGACATTGAGAAAAAAGATGTCGTCGCTGTCATCGGACCATCAGGTTCTGGTAAGAGCACAATGCTACGAAGCCTCGTTCATCTAGAAGAGATTAATGGTGGTAGTATTCGTGTCGATGGGGATTACTTAGTGCAAGAAGGTAATTATGCGAAGCCGCAAGACATAAAAAAAATTACGGCCAAAATGGGCATGGTGTTTCAACACTTTAACTTATTTCCCCATTTAACAGTGCAGCAAAACCTTGAGATTGCACCGGGTTTACTGAAAACGGAAGCGCCGGATGCCATCGCACGTCGCAGTGAGGATTTACTACAAAAAATTGGACTAGCCGATAAAGCGAAAGCATACCCTGCTAATCTTTCTGGTGGACAAAAGCAACGGGTAGCCATTGCACGCGCACTAATGATGAATCCTCAGATTTTATTATTCGATGAACCAACTTCAGCACTAGATCCCGAGCTGACAGGTGAAGTGTTAAAAGTCATGAAGGATTTAGCCGAGGAGCATATGACGATGATTGTCGTAACACATGAAATGGGCTTTGCACGCGAAGTCGCAAACAAGGTGGTATTTATGGATGGTGGCGACATTATTGAAGCAAATCATCCTGAAGAATTTTTTACGAATCCACAAAACGAACGTACAAAGGCATTTTTGCAGAAGAACTTAAAATAATAAGATGGGCTGTTTAACAAAGCTTTGAATCCATTACACCCTCTTATTATATGGTAAACATCCGCGGTGCCTTTTATGCGGGTAAGGCAGGGGCAACAATGGCACGAGGATGGTGGTCACGAAGGCGTTTTCTGGTTGATACTTCGCTGTCACCACATACAACATTTGCTATGTCGCCTTTGCTCCCTCTCCTATGACTGACAGAAAACTTCGTGGATTTTTACCTTTCTAGCTATAAACACTTAAAACATTTATCTAATTTAAAGTCACTCATCTGATGAAAAAATCATGAGTGGCTTTTTTATTTGCTTTCGTCAATGCTTTTCATCGGGCACAGTGTATAGCCACTCTAAAGATATAAAAATAACGGCATTATTATTATTTCACTAAAATAGAAATGTATCCTTAATGTTATTTTGTTGACATGTAACTGTAATATTCCAATGTTAATATCATTAATATACCAAGTTTTAAGCTTCAAAGCTTTAGGAGGATACATATTTTGACAAAGAATAAAAAGATGAAATGGGGCATGAAGTTAGCTGCCTTGGCATTAAGCTCGTCTGTGCTTTTTTCTACGTTTGACACAGCCTCAGCCGCAACATATACAGTAAAGTCTGGTGATTCTTTATGGAAGATTGCCAGTCAACACGGCGTATCTTATCAAACATTGATGAACTGGAATCATTTATCATCTACAAACATTTTTGTGGGACAAAAACTTAACCTGAATACTACGCTAACTGCTGTACCTAAACCAACGACTAACCTCGTACAAATCGCTAAGCAACAACTAGGTGTAAAATACTCGTTTGGTGGTACAAAACCGAGCACAGGCTTTGATTGCTCAGGCTATATCACTTTTGTTTATAATAATGCTGGTATTTCAACACCTCGTAAAACGGCTGCAGGTTTTTATAATTCAGCCAAAAAAGTGACTACACCGCAAGTTGGGGACTTAGTATTTTTCGCTAATACATATAAGCCAGGTATTTCACATGCAGGCATTTATATTGGCAATAATCAAATGATAAATGCTAGCAATAGTGGTGTAACCATCGCTAACATCAATAGCTCCTATTGGAAGCAGTATTTTGTAGGGTATGGTCGTTTATCGTAAACTATCAGACTGAAGACAAACTCGAAAGAAATCGAGTGTCTTCAGTCTTTTTTTATTATAAATCTACCATCGGTAATTTCTACGACTGTATGTTTGAACGCTGTAATTCTCATTCTTTGCAACTTGCTACAAGGCGTTACATGGCGATAACGTGTGCGACAAAGTCGTGCATGCGCTTTATATTTTGAAATGATTAATCTGCGTATCAAGTGCTATTGCTTTTGCGATAATGCATCCGAAGCCGAGGAAATTTCTTGCACAAAAGCTAACTGTTCTTCAATAGCACTCGTAACATTTTCCACAGATGTAGCCGATGTTTCAGCAAACTCATTAATGAGATGAACTGAATGAGCTAACTGCTCAGATCCTGAAGCCAGTTGTTGAACGGCCAAAGTGACCCCGCGAATCTTATCCGTCACGCTGTTAACAGACTGTTGGATTTGCTCGAAGGACATACCGGCAATGCTAACGGATTCAATCCCATTCAATACTTCATCAGTGACCGATTTCATAGAAAGTACAGCGTTATTCGTTTCTGTTTGAATAGAAGAAATAATTTGAGCTATTTTGCTAGCAGATAGAGAGGACTCTTCGGCCAACTTGCGCACTTCTGCTGCAACTACCGCGAAGCCTCTGCCGCTTTCTCCTCCTCTTGCTGCTTCAATGGCTGCATTCAAGGCGAGGAGATTAGTTTGTCCAGCAACTTTGGTGATAGTGCCAACAATTTCACCGATTTCTTCTGAGCGTTGTCGTAAATTGTCTATTACTTGTCCTAACTGATTGATGGAAACATGAATCGAGTTCATTTGCTGCTCTGCTTTCATAATGATTTCGTTTCCTTGTAGCGGTTTTTCGGAAGCGTCAATCGCTATGTTGGATACATCTTGTGCACTGGAAGCAATGGCATGGATATTATCACCCATATATTGCAGTGTATGTGTAACTTGTTCCACAGCTTGTGCCTGATTGTCTATTTCATGAATTGTTTGGGCGATGATTTCACTTGCCATAGTGGTTTGCCCGGCGCTTGCCGCTAGCTCTTTCGAGTAAGCCGCCCCATCCTGCGATGTTTGCATAATCTCGTTGAGAAGCTGCCTTTGTCCTTCCAGCATGTTATTAAAGGCATTTGTTAACTGTCCGATTGCATCTTTTGACACGTAATTGACTTTACCAGTGAAATCGTCCTTCTCGGCTTCTTTCATCTTGTCATTTAAAGTTTCGAGTGGTTTTACAATAATGCGTGTGATGTACCAACCTACCACTATACATAGCACGATCATAATACTTGAGAAGATAAGAGAGAGCAGAGTAACTCGCTTCGCCTCAGCGCTACTTTCCTGACTTCGCTGAGCAGCTTCTTCCTGTATGGCTTTCTCTAATGGATCCGTAATTGCTAAAAGGGCATTAATCGCTTCTATCCCCTTTGTCTTATACTGCTGGTATGCCTCAACATTTTTATTTGCATTTCCAAGAGCTAACAAATTGTTGTGGACATTTAAGTAACTTAGGTAAACCTGAGACAGCTCGGCTAGTGCTTCCTTCTTATCTGAAGACAGATTAGCCTTCTGCAGTTCTTCCAGAATTTGAAGGTTAGCGGCGACTAATTCTTTTTTTTGAGCCAGTAGTTGCTCCCCTTCTTCTTTCGTTGTTTGCTGCATTATTTGAAACAAAATCTTCTCCATTGTGCGGTTGTTTGCCCTGAATTTACCGAAACTTACGGAAGGCAATAAACTATCCTCGTACATTTCCTTCGTATTTCCTGCCAACCGCGACATCTCAATGTACCCGTTACCTACTAAGAAAACCATCGTTACAACAAAAGTAGCAATTAAGACAAATAGTTTTTTAAACATCGTTGCATTACGCATATGTCCATCCCCTTCAAACGATAAATTTTTAGATTTCGCAACAAATTCACAGATAAAATCACAGGAAACAGCCGTGAAACGATGTTCCAAAGAGGCGATTAGTATAGGGAATGGCTACATAGATTGCTGTACTGCATATGTATATAGAAGCATTCTTTTACTAAAACCTAAATTTTTACCATAATTATTCATAATTTTTTATATCATTGATAGCATCAGCGTAACATAATACATTTTCAAATATACATCAATTAAAATGCCTATTATATTAATAGACAGCCAAAAAACTCGCATTCAATAGATATTTTTACCTATTATTATAAACAAATGCTTATTTTCAGGAAAATATTGCGAAATAATTTGCTTATTGTCTTGTTCTTTTACTTGCGAAAGGGAACTGCTGTAGAATTGTGAAATCAATGTGTTAGGTTTCGAGTTTATACACTTATGAACGCATAAAAAAACTCAACGAAAAAAGTCCCGTTGAGAACGAAAAGCTATTGTACTAAGCGATTTATAGGCATTGGTCATCGGGATACAAGAGCCCCGTTGTCCTATATATGAGCTACATTTTTTGCTTTTATTTTGGCTAACCGCAGTAAATAAATGATAAAGACAACGACTAGTAAACCTGCAGCTGTCAAATAAACAGAAGCATAGCCTGCTTGCACGGCCACCATCCCTAGAATATAAGAACCTAGTGCAATGCCGAGGTCAAACATCGTAAAGTAGGTTGCAGTTGCATAACCACTGCGCGTATGTGCTGTTGATTGTACTGCTAAAGCCTGTAAGCTCGTGGTCACAGCCCCATAACCGAAACCAACAAAAATAGCTGCACACAAAAATAATGCTGGTCCTGAAACAAATGCCAGCATAATCAGACCGATTGCAAACGATATTATGCCCGGTATAATCACAAACTGCGGCCCTTTTGTATCATAGAGCTTTCCTGTATACGGACGTGTAATCAGCATCGCTGCCGCAAACACTGCATAAAATAGACTGGCCACGGCCATTAAATCCTTTTGCTGCGCGTAGACCGATAAAAACGATAATACACTGGCATATGAAAAAGCCACTAAGCTTGCAATGGCAGCTACTGGCAATGCTTTACGTTCAAATAAATCATTCATCTTAAATGTCAACTTGCCTTGATGTGCAGGCTGCGGTAAATCATCCGTATTCACCGTTACGGCTAATAGGCCACCTGCTAAAACACAAATACTCATGACAATAAATAACACATTAAAACTACTATATTGAATGAGTAGTAGGCCAATGAATGGTCCAATAACGACCGCTAAGTTCGTAGACATTGTAAAATACCCTAGCCCTGTACCCTTGCGACTCACTGGTACAATATCCGCCGCTAAAGAACCTGCTGCGGTTGTGATAATGCTAAAAAATATCCCCTGCACAAATCGTAAACCGAGTAACAGTCCAAATGGATGAATAAATAAATATAAAACCGTACATAAAAAATAGCCGATGATCGAAATAACTAATAGTTTTTTCTTGCCAAAGACATCCAATAATTTTCCCGAAAAAGGACGGACAATAATAGCGGATAACAAGAAACCTGATAATAAAAGTCCCGCTTCCTTATCGGTTTGATGAAGCTCGCCGATTGCATAAAGTGGTAATGTCGTGACTAAACCATAAAAAACAAAAAATACAGTTATATTCGTTATAAATAAACTAATAAACCGCTTTGTCCATATTTGTGTACTTCCTTCTTGCTGCATGTCTATCAACCTTTCATTTTTTGCAATAGGGTCAGAAATTGCTGCTGTTCTTCCGCAGTCAGTGAACCGACCATTTCTGCCTCAAACGCCAAAATGGTTGCCGTAATTGCTGGTAAGCGTTGCTCAGCCATCGCTGATAATGTCACGATTTTTTCACGCTTATCGTCGCCATCGACGCGTTGCACCCAGCCTAAATCTTCAAGCCGAGAAATGGCTCTAGTGATGCTCGGTGCTTCGATATTCAAATACTTCCAAATTTGCGTTAACGACATAGCACCGTGCTTCTGCAAGCAATATAAAATAGTCCATTGCGAACTATACAGATTATGCTGTTTCAATACTTCATTTAAACTATTCGTTAAAAAGCGACTTTTTTGGAATAAAGCATGGAAGATTGGATTCATATTATCACCGCCTAAATTATTTACCTAGCTAAATAAATACTATACGCTTGATTTTTTTCATTGTAAAGAAAGTTGCTTACCTATGGACCTATGACACTATCTAGTGGCGATTTCCCTGTGTGTTAGCAGCGATTTTCTCTATGTTACTGGCGATTTTCCACGCGCTATCAGTAATTTCGCTTTTTCGAACACTAACTGATCGTCGTATTATCTTTTGGGAAAATCACCCTGTTCGGCAGGGAATCTTCCTATAGTGTCGAATAAAGTTACTAGATTGACAAAGAAAAGGAGTTGGAAAGATGGGGAAAAACGTTTTAATTATTGCTGGTGACGCGGTTGAGGCGTTGGAAATTTTTTATCCATATTATCGTTGCTTAGAGGCTGGCTATAACGTGACGATTGCTGCACCTTCTGTGAAGAAATTACAAACGGTACTACATGATTTTGTGGAAGGCGTCGATACATACATCGAACGTCCTGCGTATGGCTTAGAGGCTCATTCTGCCTTTGCAGATATTGATCCATCGACATTTGATGGCTTAATCATTCCGGGTGGCCGCGCACCAGAATACATTCGTTTAAACGAGCATGTCCCAGCGATTGTCAGCCATTTCTTTGAAGCCAATAAACCCATTGCCGCAGTTTGTCACGCAGCGCAAATTTTCGCGACTATTCCTGAGGTCCTCAAAGGGCGAGAGCTAACAGCCTATATTGCCTGCAAGCCCGAAGTTCAAGTAGCCGGTGCCACTTATATTGAGGCCAATTTGCATACAGATGGCAATCTCGTAAGCGGTCATGCATGGCCTGATTTACCTGGTGTCATGCGGGAATTCATTGAAAAATTACAAGCTTAATGCAAAAGAGGATGCCTAATACCCTATAGGCACCCTCTTTTTTATCTAGCCATTTCTTGAAACTCAATATTGACCACTTTTTCCGTTACGGTCGTATACTTGATTTTTACATAAACGCCGAATTCCTTGTTACCTTCTTTTAGCCACAATTTAAATTTTTCAATCGTTGCATCTGCCGAAGTTTCCTTTCCTTCATGCAGATAGTCAATAATTTTCGCTTGGGGATATTTGGCTTGTGTCTCTTTCATGGCGAGCCTTCCCCATTTTGCATAACTTGGGGCTTGTTGTTGTGCATGAACAATCGTTGACATATGAAGAGGAGCAGCATTAACCATCAAAAAAATGCCAAGTGCCATAAATAATTTTCGCATCATCGAACGCCTCCTTTTACTATCGATTGCGCTAATTACTGAATAGCATGTATTCGTTGGAACGTGAAAAAATGGCATCGGCACTGCATAGCCTCAAAAAGTCATGCCAACAAACCTTTATCAATTTGGTATAAATGTGCGGAATCAGTAAAAAATAAATACGCCAAAACTATTCGTAATCGTTTTATTTATTACTTTGTTTTGGTTGTTGCACGTTATTATGAATCACTGCATTAAACTCAGCTGAATATTCTTCACGATCATTGTTGTTCTTCTTTTTATGTTCTTGCTTTTTCTTTTTAAAACTTGTTTTACCTTTCTTCGCCATTACCGTTCCACCTCCAGCTAAGATTAGTTATTTTCTTTTATTGGATTGTTGATTTTTATCATGGTTCGTTTTATTATTTTTGTTTTTTGCCTTGGCATCAAATTCGGCAGAGAATTCTTCGTTTAGGTTGTCATTTGGGTTATTGTTATTACTATTACTGTCATCAAGGTCTTTGCTTTTATAGGTATCAAAAGGATTGTGCGTTCTGGCATTCATGGTCTTTTTGTTGTTTTTATTATTTCTATTGCCCATAGCTCCTCACCTCCTACTTGTAATGTGCTCAGGAAAGCAAGATTTATGCTTTGGGGAAAACTTCAATGACAGAAGACACCTGTACATTTTGTAGAAGTTTTCTACTCCTAACTTCGGCATAAAATTTTTTCGCATGACCCAAACAGTATTTAAACGGGACTGTTTGCATGCAATCAATGTCACCCCTTTGTTCGCTCCATTTGTTAGTGACATGACTACGCAAAAAAAAACGCCCCAAGCCCTTTAAATAAAAGCATCGAAGCGTTTTTTCTATAGCTTTTA
This sequence comes from Lysinibacillus parviboronicapiens, assembly GCF_003049605.2. Lineage (NCBI taxonomy): Bacteria > Bacillati > Bacillota > Bacilli > Caryophanales > Bacillaceae > Lysinibacillus > Lysinibacillus parviboronicapiens. The sequence continues at coordinate 1,868,687 of NZ_CP073713.1, read as the reverse complement.
GAGCTTCTCTTTAAACTGCTACACTTTGCTTGCGTCATTTTGAAGTAGCCTAAATGCTCTTTCAGTGTCGTATTCCCTGAGATGGCATTTGATATTTTACATGCTGTTCATATCTCTTTCATCATAGTAAAGGTATTATGTATATTCACAGAAAAAATGTACATCACCAATTTATTATTTATTAGTAATGTACATTTTTTTGTCCTTTAGACAATCGTATATTCAGTTATGTTTAGTAATGCACCGACAGCACCTGAGAAGCCGTGGTCATTAATAAAGATCGGTGTATGTTTTTTTGTACGTGTGTAATTGGCGATAACATTCGCAAGATGTTCGTTATTGCTAAGGGTTGAACCGATATAGACAATATGTTGGGCATTTTTTTCCTCAGCATATTGAATACTAAGTGTTGTAATTACTTCTCCAACAAGGCCTTGAACAGTAGCAATAATATCTTCTGCTGGGTGTTTGACGTACTCTGTAATCCCCACTTTCCCAAAATTACTGGCAGTCAGATGCCCATCGATTGGTGTATCCATGCCTTGATAAATATCTTTTACGAGTAAGTCTATACCCTCTCGATTTCCTTTATCAGCCTTTTCTCTGATTTCATTATAATCGGTGATTCCTGTTGTAAGCGCTGACAAACCAATCAATGTACCACCGCCGACGCCCGTCCCACCTACACGAATATGCGTGTTTCCTTCCATATAATGAATCGAAGTTCCTGTACCAATATTGGTAATCATACTACGTTCAAAGAAATATCCTCCTTTATTTAACAAAAAGCGGACACCTTTCAAGGTAGCTTCAAACTCTACTATATAATGAATCGATTTCATTGTTTTAATGACATCAAGTAATTGTTCCGTACGTCCCCCCGTAACACCAATATCCTCAATATCTGGTTGATTAATAATCCAATCCTTTACAGCCTGCAAATCATTAGACGGAAAAGTTAATAGAATAAGTTCATTTTGCTCGTCTAAATAAGCAACTTTCGTCAATGTGCCGCCTGCGTCAATACCTATAGCCTTTGGCATACCATTCTCCTTTAACTTTATTCAGTAGAAATCTCCTATCTCTATAGATGATGAGATGAATACTAGTTTAGCTTTTATTCAATGGATACTTAAGCGTCCTGAATATAGTTCATGCCTTCAGCAAATGTCACGGATTTTGAAACGAGTAATTGTGTTTGCACAAATCAAAACCTCAATGCCATGTTTATCTGCTCGTTAGGTAACAGCAAAGCATGAGCGACAATTATGCCGAGACGTAATTGAATATTCGCCCCTCCTAAACTTTACCCCTGTTGAAATGATTGTGCAATAACTTAGCAAACTTTCATGAAAAAAACACGAAAAATATCAAAATTCTTTTATAATTCATACGATTTAGGTGATGCATTTTAGTAGCTTTCGCCTAATTTACGGTTGCTAACACTTCAAGCAAATAAAGTTATACTTTATCATTATTCTAGCAAACAATGCAAAAAAGTGAAAATGCACTAACTTCAATGCATTTCCACTTTTTAAATGATCTATGTTGTGCTACTTAACGTGCTGAGTATCCACCATCAATCACTAGCTCTCCACCTGTAATGTATGAAGCTTCATCAGATGCTAAGAATAGAATGGCTTTTGCAACTTCATCGGGTTGTCCAAGACGACCCATTGGTGTTGCCCGAATCAACATATCCATCGCTTCTTTGAATTGACCAATGTTTGCAGTCATTGGTGTTTCGATAACACCAGGGAAAACTGTGTTTACACGGATATTGAATTGACCGTATTCTGCGGCAGCCGCACGTGCAATTGCACGTAAAGAACCTTTTGACGCTGAATATTCGTTGAAGCCAGAACCGATAATTGCTGTATACGATGACGTATTTACAATGGATCCTTTACCAGCTTCTTTCATATATTTAGATACGTGTTTAATCCCTAAGAATGGACCAAATGAGTTGATTTTGTGCATCAATGCCCAATCTTGATCTGTAATGTCTTCTGGCATTTTTTTGCCGGCAATACCCGCATTGTTAATTAAAATATCAATACGACCATATTTATCAACGACCGCTTTTGTCACTTGTGCCCAGTTTTCATCGGAAGAAACGTCTAGTTTCATGCCTTCTACGTTTTCTAATTCAGAAATTTTTGCTAGGTTTTCTGCGTTAATATCAGCGGCAATCACTGTTGCGCCCTCTTTTGAAAACAACTCTGCCATTGCGGCACCCATACCTGATGCGCCCCCTGTAATAATAGCTATTTTATTGTCTAATCGTCCCATTTTCATAACTTCCTCTCATTGATATTCGCATGGCATCGCTATGGTGACTTGACACTCGATAACAACCGCCAATTGCTTTAAGCTTCACATTTTTGTTTATCAATATAATGTATACACTTAAATAGTTTACTATTAAACTTTATCACTTTTTTTGAATGTTTACAAAGAATATGACCGTAAATTGAACAATCTGTTTTATCTTTCCACACTTTTGCGATACGATATACTATAGAAGTGGTACCAATTGAACGGAGGAATACAAGTGAAAGATCAAAAAACACTCTATAAAGAAGCGATGCACGTGTTAAAAGAAACGAGTCGCACATTTTATATACCGATTACATTTTTAAAAAATGATTTAAAAATGTCCGTTGCGGCGGCTTATTTGGCGATGCGTGCGATTGATGAAATCGAAGACCATGAAATGCTATCCAACGATATAAAATTCGATTTACTTACAGCTACGAGTGAATTATTAAATACAGACTTCGATGCGGAAGCATATGCTGCATTATTAGCTCCTTATGCTGAGCAATTGCCTGAAGTATCACTACGTTTAGCTGATTGGCTGATTTTTTGCCCAGAAGGCGCACGTAACATTGTCCAAGCGTCCACAAGTGAAATGGCCTTTGGGATGGCAAAATGGGCAAAAGCAAACTGGCAAGTGCATACACGTGAGGATTTGGATGATTATACATACTACGTGGCAGGGCTGGTTGGTACAATGCTATCAGAGCTTTGGGCGTGGGGTGCAGACGTTCAAACAGATCGTGAGTTGGCAATTGGCTATGGGCGTGGGCTACAAGCCGTCAATATTTTACGCAATCAACACGAGGATATGAACGAACGCGGCGTGAGTTTCGTGCCAGATGGATGGACCCGCGATGATTTATTTGCCTATGCGGAGGAAAACTTGGCGAAGGCTGACTTGTATATGAAGGATATTAATAAACGTACGGTCTTATTGTTCTGCCGCCTTCCCCTTGCATTAGCACATAAAACGTTGAAAGCAATGCAAGATGGCCGTGAAAAGATGACACGCGCCGAGGTGGAGCAAACAGTGGAAGAGATTCAGGTGCCTGGCACTCAAACAATTCACGACAATTCATAAACATGCAAAAACCCCTGGGCGCAGGGGTTTTTTACTTTTCACATGACAGTTATGAATTTACTAATGATTTCATAGCCAAAATAGAGTGAAAGTCCTGATAATAGTGCTAACACGACTTGCTCTACTTTGCCACCCGTTTTCGTTGTGAGTGGAAAACGCACCGGAATTTTGATGGGGAAAAATAATTTCACCCCTTGTTTTGTGCCCATATCGAGCAGGATATGACTGACCATTCCGACTAAGATTCCTGCGGTAATGGCGTCATAGGGAATAAAGGAATGCAGCATGGTCATGACTAGAAGTAAGAAAAGCAAACTATGTGTGAAGGAACGATGACCAAATAGCTTATTGACGATTTTTGAAATAATGGGAAACGTGCGCCCGATTTTACTACCGCCATGGCATATATCCGGAAGTAATGCACCGACAATGCCCGCTCCTACTAAGACGAATGGATTATCATTGGAAATTTGTGCAAAGGCAAGGCTTGCAGTGATGCCCCCAACGATATGTGTATTCCCTTGCATAATTATTAACTTCCTCTCCTTATGTATGGATAAAATTCTACTTTCCTAATTTAACACACTTCACCTAAAAAGAGAACACACATTCCGAACATACACTCGTATTATTTTCTACATCAATATTTTTCAAATCATGTCCCTCTTTTAGTGCACCAACGATATATATTAAGTGAAATGAAAAATGCCTCGTCTGGCATTTCTCAGCTCACAAATAGACTAAAAGGAGATGTGACGAGTATGAACTTACTTATAAAAGAATCCCCTCTACAACTGTTGCCCTCACTCGCGGTAAAAATCGGACTAAATCAAGCCCTTGTTTTACAGCAAATGCATTATTGGTTGCGCTTATCTAAAAATTATAGAGACGGTCATAAATGGATGTATAAAACATTAGAGGACTGGCATAAGGAATTTCCATTTTGGTCAAAAAGTACACTTGAGCGGACAATTCGAAAACTGGAGGAACAACAGCTAATCGTTGTCGGCCATTATAATCGCATGAAAACAGATCGTACCAAATGGTATCGTGTCAATCAACAGGCGATTGATGACCTTTGTGCTGATTTCCCTACGCAAGATGAGGACATGCAAACCTGCGAAATGACGGCATCCACACATGAAACTTCAAAGCTTGCATCTCGGCAAAATGAGAACATGGTTGATTGCAATGTGACATCACCAATACCAATAGATTACACAGAAAATACAACAGAGAATTCCTCATTAGATGTACAGCGTAACGATGCATCTGCGCCAACAGCCGAACACTTTTATAGTCACAACGGCTTTGGTCGTTTAAATCCTTATGTCACTGACAAAATAGCTTATTGGAAAAAAGAATTAACCGAGGAATTAGTGCTATTTGCCATGACAACAGCTATCGACAACAATGTCCCGAAATGGAGCTATGTTGAATCTGTGTTAAAGGATTGGCGGCAACAACAACTTACAACGGTGGCGGAAGCATTATTTTATAAGCAATCCTTTCACACCAAAAAACAAGCGTTACAGTACAAACAACACAGCGAAATCATGCCACATTGGTTTCATAAGCGTCACAACGGACATTTCCCTGTGAATCATGTACTTCCTAGTGATTTTGAGGCAGAGCGTCAAAAAATACTAAACAAATTGACCAGTCAAAAGTCATAATCCACAACAATTCAGGAATTTATTGTATATCTAGTAGGAGAAAAGATAAAAATAAGTACTGGAGGTTATTATGAAATCTTTTAAAGGCATTTTATTTATCATCATTATCATGTGTAGCAGTGCTTTCCTTTGGTATTTTGCGAAGCCCATAGCACCCATTCATGTACTTAACAAACTCAGTCATATGATTGCAGGCTTGGCGATTACCGGATTCTTTCTTGTATTTTTATTATCTACAAGAATTAAAATCATTGAACGCTGGTTCCACGGCCTAGAGCATGTCTATGTTTACCATAAATATCTGGCTATTTTATCTTTGGTGTTCGCGATCTTACATGGACAATTACAAAAGATGGTACCAAACTGGGATAAAGTGCAAAAAACGCCATTCACTGAATTAGCTAAAAACTTTGGAGAAATCGCTCAATATGGCTTTATCGCCCTTATTTTAATCCCACTTTTTGCTAAATTCCTAAAATATGAGCATTGGCGCATCATCCATCGACTATTAGTGATCCCTTATGCATTCGGCCTGTATCATGTCTATTTTTCAAGTCGCTATGATTTACTACAGCCAACGCCTTTAGGCATTTTTACTGCGAGCACTGCCACCATCGGATTTATGTCAGCCCTGTACATGCTGACAATGTATCAAGACATGCGCTTTAAGCACACCGGTAAAATTACAGGCATTCGAAAAATTGCTCCAAGCGCTGTTGAATTACAATTGACACTCGATAACAAACTACCTTACCGCCATGGTCAATTTATCTTTTTGAAAATTTTTCAAGAGGGGTTAGAAGAAGCACCACACCCCTTCTCCATAACGGCTGGAGATGGGCAAAAAATAGTCGTCACCATTAAGGCTCTCGGCGATTTCACTAAAAAAGTGAATACTATGATTCAATTAAATACACCCATAGCGATTGAAGGTCCCTATGGATATTTAAACTTTGAAGCTGGCCAACAACAACAACTATGGATTGCTGGTGGCGTAGGCATTACGCCCTTTTTATCGTATCTAACATCGGCACCCTCGACTCAAAATATTGAATTATTTTACAGTTATCGCGGTCAGGACGACGCCATCCACACAGAGTTTTTACAAGACTATGCAAAAAACAATGAACACTTCAAAGTGAATTTGATTGATACGACGCAAATGGACAGGCTCTGTTTTGCCGATTACAGTGTGCCCGCCCATACTAGCATCTTCATGTGTGGCCCTGAAAAAATGGTAAAACGCTACGCAAAGCAATTCAAATCCCACAATCGTGATGTCGACCTCAACTATGAAGCCTTTAAATTTAGATAATGGAAAGTGTGACCTTTTTGCATGCATTAATCATGACCATCATTTTTTATGGCGTTGTTCAACTTGTAAAAAAGACCTCACAAAAGTATAATAAATATAAGAATTGAATAAATTAAAAAGACTGATTGATGGTGGTACATCAATCAGCCAAATATAATAGCAGGTTCCCTCAAAGGGACTGGCTACTTATAGGTTAGCTAACCCATCTGAGCCGTTAACTCAAGGATGGGTTATTTTTTATGGTTAAATGAAAGAATTGACACAATCAATGCAGCGAACGTAAGCGCAAACATCAATGCTTCAAATACTGTCAATGGCACCACCCCCTTTCAACATGGGAGTGAGCCAACCACCCTTGAGTCACCTAACTATTATCTTTCAATTATAACACACATACGTTCTATTTTAACTACAAAACGAAACTCCAATCAGTGGAAGTTTTCTTCATCTCTCACTGATTAGTAAATAAACCAAGACAGTTGATTGCCCGCCTCGTTGACTGGCTGCCATGTTATACTAAAGCCTCAATTTTTTCATAAAAGAAATGGAAGACCTACTTTTTACACCTTAAATTTCCCTGATTCTTCTTGAAGGTTTGTGGCAAGTTTGGCTAACTGCTCAGAAGCTGACGCCATTTCATTCATTGTAGAGGCTTGTTCCTCCTCTATTGATTTTTCCAGTTCATTTGATGAGCTGAAATAGCTAATCATGGACATGCTCCCTAAAAATACTGCAATAATTGGAATAAGAATACCGATTTTCGCCATAAGCTTGAGATTTCCTAATAGCTTCCTCATTTCCCTTCACCCCGTAAAAGTAATTTCCCCTTCTATTTTCATCTATTGTATACATGGCAGAAAGGTATTTTATTTTAATTTTTTGTAACTTTTTGTACAAATCTTGAGAAAGGAGCTAAACACTTCGGAGCAGTCAAATCTGGGAGAATTCCTGTAACCGTCAAAGGTATTTTGACAATAAAACCTCTTATCGTCATCATTATTATTTACTTGCAAAAGCAAAAGCCGGATTCTCTATGGCTCGAATCCAGCTTGGCTAATATAAATTTGATCTTCCGGAAAAATACGTAAAAATCGCTGCTGTACTTCTTTATAGGCGTGCGCTCCATACCAATCTTCTAACCCTAGCTCTGCATATAATTTATCAATGCCTAATTTTTTTGTGCGTTTGCCCCCACTGCCATCTCCCATAAAATAATCATCAATGCATATTCGATTGACGAGTGGCTTTAATTTATCAGGAAAATATTCGCTACTTGGTAAAACAGGCGCTATTGCCACTTGGGTAGCTATGCCTGCATCCGCCAATTTTTGCAGGGTTTTTAAACGTGCTTGAATAGGTGGTGCCTCGGGTGTAAAATGCCTGCGCATGGTTTCCGAATCGGTTTCAATGGTCATGCTTACTCGAACTTTATCTTTAAAGCGCTGTAATACATCAATATCGCGACTGACAAGTGGGCTTCTCGTTTGTACTAATAAGAAATCGGGCGGATTTTGTGCCATCACCTCTAATAAAGAGCGTGTCACTTTTTCCTGATATTCTATCGGTTGATAGGGGTCGGTACTTGATGACATAAAAATAGTAACTTTCCCCTTTTCTTTCGCTCTACGAAGCTCTTTAGCAAGTAGAGTAGCTGCTCCCTGTTTGACATCCACCCAATGCCCCCATTGGCCTTCTCGAAAGAAAGCTACAGGCATTTGCCGTACATAGCAATAAGAACAACCAAAGGAACAGCCCGTATATGGATTGAGAGAATGCGTGTATCCCGCAAGAAAGCCTGTCCCTTTATTAAGTATTGTTTGCGGATTTTTATAGAACAATTCACTTTTCAAATCGCTCCCTCCTCCATGTAGAAAAATTCATTTACTGCTAGGATTCCCGGCTTTCCATATCCAAAAGTTGCGTCTTCATGTCCAATCCACCTCGATAGCCGGTTAATGAGCCATTCTTGCCTACCACACGGTGACATGGAACAGTCATTAAAACTGGATTAGCGCCAATCGCCGCTCCGACAGCACGAACAGCTTTCGGCTTATTGATGGCATTGGCAATATCCGAATAGGACTTCGTCTGTCCATAGGGAATCCCACAAAGTGTATGCCAAACGGCAAGTTGGAATGCTGTACCATGGTAATCACATGGAACTGTAAAGATTTGTCGTGTTCCTTCTAGATACTCCATGATTTCATGTGCATAAGGGCTAAGCTGTTGTTCATCTTCCACAAGCGGGCTTGTTGGATAATGTTTCAGCACCCATTCAGCTAATTCGTCAAAGGGTTTGTTGGGGGAACCAACAAACGCCAGGCCTTTAGAAGTGCAAGCAAGATAGAGACGCCACTCTTTTACCTGTAACTGAGACCAATAAATGGTTGGCTTATCCTTTCTCATCAATTATCTCTCCCCCTTTAATCATTTGGCGGTATTGTGCGGGTGTATGACCGATTTTCTTTTTAAACAAAGTTATAAAATAGGGCGTATTCGTTATTCCCACACATGTAGCGATTTCTTCAATTGATTTATTCGTCTGCCTCAAATACTCTTTAGCTGCACTTAATCGAAGATGCTGGATATATTCTACAGGCGTAATGCCGTTCAACTTTTTGAACGTTCGCTGTAAATGATAGGGACTGCCATGCGCGATGTCTCCCAATGTTTCAAGTGTTAATTTTTCTGTGAAATTTTTATCGATGTATTGTGTGACTTGCGTTACCCATTCACTGTCAGGCAATCGCTCGTTCGTTGGCTTGCACCGTTTACATGGACGAAATTTTGCGGCTAAGGCTTGCTGCGCATTATGAAAAATACAGACATTTTCTTTATTCGGCACACGCGATTTGCAAGATGGTTTACAGAAAATTTTCGTGGTCTTGACCGCATAGAAAAATATATTATTGTACGAAGCATCATTGCTAATAATGGCTTGCCATTTTTCATCGGTCATTACGCCATAATCGTCGTTGTCTTGAATGCTTTCCATTTACTCACCTCTCCTTTCATAAAAATTCCTTCAACTCTGCTACCTGAAATGTTACTTTATTTTGCATCATGAAAAATAATGCCTAGACCATACCTCTCACCAGAAGTAACTGTACTTACGCCATGACGTACCGTATTTTTATAGTACCCTCTTTTACCAAGGACAGGGCGATAATGAGTAGGAAAAATAAGCGCACTGCCCTGTTCTAACGTAATTACATGCCCCCTGCTTTGAGCACGCGGAATTTGTTCTACTAAGAGGGATTCACCACCGGTATAATCTTTCTCTCGGTGATTTAATACAAATACTACTTGAAAAGGAAAAAATACATCGCCATATAAATCTTGATGCAAGCAATTATACCCACCTTGTTGATATTTTAATAGTAAGGGTGTCGGTCTTAGTTGTTCATATTGTGCGCATATTTTCAAAAAATCTTGAAGAGTCTCTGGAAAAGGTTGCGGTTTTTTTAAATAATGCAACCATCGATTTGCTGTCTTGGCTAATGGCGGATAAAAAGATTCTCTTAAATTTTGGATTAGTTCAGGTAATGGGTAGGAAAAATATTTGTACTGTCCATTGCCAAAACGATATCTTGTCATGTTGATTGTCGTTCTGTATGACGCTTCTCCACTATACAGCTCCATAAAGAATTCACACTCTTGTGGCGTTAAAATTACTGGCAGCTTTGCAAATCCGCTTGCATCTAAGTCATTTTGAATGGATGCCCAATCGAGGCTTTGTATACGCAATGCTATATCCTTGACCATGTTTCATCCTCCTATTATCATCTGGATAACTAACACTATAACCCCATGAAATCAAAAAAATAAGGCTTTTAGAATGTAATAGCAAGATAACAAAACAAATAAAAGATTATGATTGGGTACAGTCAATATGCATTTTGATAAATCAACAAGAGGTGAATGACCATTGATAACACATAACATACAGGAAGAACTTGTCATTACATTACCGAAAGAGTTTGACATGAAAGCAAACTTTGACTATTTAACAAGGGAGAAGAATGAATGCATGTACGAAGTCGACAATGATTTACTTACAAGAGTCATTGTCATTGGAGACACTGGGTTTTTAGTACAGCTACGGGTAATTGCTAATCAAGAAATGGTCGTTGGATTTTTAGGTGATGCGAGACCTACGAAGGATTGGCAACGACAAGAGATTGTCCAATATATTCGTGCATGGTTTGATCTTGATAACGATATTGCGCCATTTTATGAATTGGCACAGACAGATTCATTACTGAAAACACCAGTTAAAAATTTCTATGGCTTGCGTCTTCTTGGTATCCCCGACTTATTCGAGGCTTTATGTTGGGGTGTTTTAGGACAGCAAATAAACTTAGCCTTTGCATACACATTAAAGAAACAGTTTGTGGAGGCATTTGGCGATTGCATTGAATGGGATGGTAAAAAATACTGGATTTTCCCAACCTATGAACGCATCGCACAATTAACACCTTCCGACCTATCCAGTATAAAAATGACCGTCAAAAAAAGCGAATATATCATTGGCATCGCAAAGTTGATGGTAAGTGGTGAAGTGTCAAAGGAGAAATTAATGAACATGTGCTTTGACGAGGCTGAAAAAAACTTAATTCAGATACGTGGCATCGGTCCCTGGACAGCCAATTACGTGCTCATGCGCTGCCTCCGATTCCCAACAGCTTTTCCAATCGATGATGTCGGACTCATTAATGCTATAAGAGATAGCTGTCACATGGACCGCAAGCCTACAAAAGATGAAATCTTGAAACTGTCCTCTCCCTGGAACAATTGGCAATCCTACGCGACCTTTTATTTATGGCGTGTGCTCTACTAACCCATTACAGTGAGAATGTAGGAACATCAAAGGCATCTAGATGTATGTAACGTCTAGATGCCAGTCGTATGCATTTGTTAAAATTAACATAGAATGAAAAAAAGACTGAGTACAGTAACACCCAGTCAAACAGTAATAAGAATGTTTGGCTCAAAGAGTTACCCCCCTGCTTACACGGCGTTAGCGGAATGGTGGTTACTTCTTTTTAATGAAAGAGTTTGTAAGTATTAATTATACATTTTTAATAATGATTAGTCGCAAACTCTTTGTGACTATAACAAATCGAATGAATTCATTCAGTTAAACTTCATATTCGCTATAACAATTATCTCTACTTCTTTATTCCTCCACCTCAATTAAATATATCCCTTGCAAAAATCCCCCGCGTTGCTCCCTCTTCAGCACACGTACTTGTTCCAATTGCTCATACGTCACTCCGTAAATAGCTAAAGCTGTATGTACTAACTCTAAGATATCAGCAAGTTCCTCGACTGCCTCTATTTTAGAAGTTGCCTCTTGAAGCTCCAGTGCTTCCTCTTGCATTTTTGTCTTAATTTCCCTTAAATGTGCATTAGGTTCTAATATACTCGTCACACATGTTTTACCAGTAGCTTCAATCATTTGAGGAATCAAATCTCGCACTAACTTATGATAGACAGGCATTGTTATGCACTCCTTTTTAACGATTAACACTCATCATTTCCCGTACCTCTGCTGAATCGTTTGGACATGTCGGCTTTTTACTTCTTGCGATACTTGCATTTGGGGCAAAAGCTTCTTATAGATAGCTTCAATTTCAGCTTTTGTAAAATATTGTTTGCCAGCTTGTTTTCGCGTTTCAATAAAGTGCTGTAAATCTTCGCGTTTTATAACGTGAACATTGTGCGAAGTCACCTCAATCTTTTTCAGCTCGCAGCGTTCGCTAAAGATAATCACAGAATGAATCACTTCACTTGGTAAAGCTAAGAAATCTTGAACAGCTCGAATATGTGTTGCATTTTGGCGAATCGGATTATAAAACTTAAATTTTTTCTTATTGGGCATCGTTTGTGTCCAATGTTGATGTGCTTCATTACCAAAAATCCAACCACTATAATTTTTCGATTCAATCACATATAACCCCGTTCGATCAATGTATAGTAAATCAAGCTCCGTCAGATCCTGTGACTTTCTTTTTGGTACATAAACATTCACTAATTGCTGATGACTATTCAAAGCATGCTTTTCGATAATACGTGATGTTAAATACTCACCATACCTGCCTTTATCGAACATGACCTTCATCAAATTATGTTTTGTCAGTTGATAATAAATACTTTTTCGATAACCCCTCTGTTTACAATAAAAGGCTAGTGTTACCGTAATGCATACTAGTAACAACAGGATTAACATCAAATCCTCCCCCCTAGCAATAGCGACATTTCCGCTAAGATTTTTCAGAACAACTCATACACACTTTTCTCACCTCAACGGCAACTGTAAAAGATCAAATAATTATATAATTTTAAAACCTAAAACAAGCATAACCCCATTTCTAAATTTTGGAAAGAGTTAAAATGTAGTTGTTTAATTTTCGATATAATCTACATCAATGCTAATGACTGCTGAATCCGCACAATGGCCTATTAACTTAAATCTCAGAAGTGTGCTCATGATGTAACTGGCGATTTTCACTAACAGGAATGACTACATTTTAACCATTATGGTAAATAAAACACATGAACTCAAACAAAAAATCAATAAAGTTAAACAACAAATTAATATTATTGATTTTTTATATAAAAAAATTTAATTTTATTATTTATTTTTTAAATTTCTTGTTATATAATCGAATCAACCAAAGGAAAGGAATTTCATTATGGCTTATAAAGTAATCACAAATTGTCCTGTCTGCAGTAAAACATTGAAAATTACAAAGTTGCAGTGCACTCATTGTCACACGACAATTGAAAATGAGTTTGAATTATCTAAGCTGGCCTCCTTATCACAGGATCAGCTTCATTTTGTGGAAGTATTTTTAACATGCAGAGGGAATATCAAAGATGTTGAAAAAGAACTCGGGATTTCGTATCCAACAGTTCGTGGCAAGCTAACAGACATCATTTCATCCCTTGGCTATGTGCAGAAGAAGAAGAAAAATGAGGTAGACGAGAAAAAGATTGTTACCATGTTGGAAAATGGCGAAATTACACCAGAGGAAGCCATTAAGCTCTTAAAAGAGGAATAAGGAGGAACTTATCATGAAAGATGAAATTACAAGAGTGTTAACAATGGTTCAAGAAGGCAAGATTGATGCAGATAAGGGATCAGAACTGATTGAGATACTACAAGGAAAAGAAGAAACAGCAAATAAACTTTTGGAAAAACCGACTAAATATTTAGATAAAATGTTAAAAGTTCGTGTTGTCTCAGCCGAAAATGATAACGTCACGGTTAATTTGCCGATAAAACTTGTCAAAGTAGTACTAATGGCTGGACACAGTATCGCAGCGAGTATCCCTCAAGCGGAAAAATACGTGAAAGATATAGACATAGGCCTTATTTTGGAAGCAATTGAAAACGAATTAGATGGCCAAATCGTTGATATTAAATCGGCAAACGGGGATACCGTTTCGGTTATCATTGATTAGTGATTTACTTATGATGCATGTAAAAGTGAAAGCAAAAGACATTCGGTTTACCATCCCAGTTCCATATGCTATTTTGAACATTATTATTTCCATTTTGTCGTCAAAATTGTTACAGAAATATGCAAACAAATGGACAAAAGAGTATTTCGAAAGAAAAAAACTGGACTTTACCTTTCCACCCATAGACAAACAAACGCTAATACCTATTGTCAAGGAACTGCAAAATTATAAAGGAATCGTGCTAGTAGATGTCAAAGCTAAGGACGGTACTGAGGTAAAGGTTAAGCTATAATGCATGATCGCCTACACCGACCACTAACTAGCTTTTCAAAGAAAAAGCCTAATTTCTCGCATACAATACCGAGAAATTAGGCTTTGTTGCTTTAATAATAGCCCCTATTGCTGAAAAAAGAGCGTTCGTTTTCATCATTGACGTTCCCGCTAAAATAAAGATCTTACCAAACACGTCCCCTGTAAGATAGTCAATGGCTTACACTGCCACTTTATTCAACTGTCGTAATGCAATGTTCTAGTTTTTTGTGAGCTGGCATATCCTTTGTCGATGTTTCTTTTAGAGAAGTATACCAACGGCTTCTAACATAATTGTATTTTTTATCAAATTTTACATTCATCAGTGAAAGTATACCTACATAAGATAGTCTAGTATTCTCTAAAGATTCCCAGAGATTTACTGGGAAATTCACTAAAAATTACGCAAAAAGTGGTATAGCTTTACTATTCTAGTATTTGTTATGATTAGAAAGCATTTTTAAGAAAAGGAGGTTTTTTGATGAATTATTATGATCCTTATTACAGTGATTATGATGCGGTCTTTGGTGGTTTCCTATTAATTTTCCTTTTGGTGTGCCTTGTATTGGCTATTATCGGTTATATTATTAGTTCACTGATCTATTTTATGGCGTCCAAAACGAATGGCTTTAGCGATGTTGCTTACATTGCATGGATTCCCATTATTAACGTATACAGCCTTTTCCTCTTGACGGCAAATGGTGAGGATGATGCTACAGTCCGTGCAGCCGCGAAAAAGACTACACTGATTTATGCGGGATTATTTATTGTTTCATTTGTCCCATTAGTGGGTATTATCGCTTCACTTGCCATGCTGGGCTATGTGATTTACTACTCCTATCGTTTAATGTATCGTTGGTCAGGTGAATCTGGGAAAGCTATACTTTACATTATTTTATCGATTATCACGGGTGGTTTATTCTTTATGATTTATGGCTTAATGCGCATGAATCGTCCATTCAAGGTTTAATTACTTGCACACATAAAGTGCAGTCAAAAAATCCTCTTTTTTCTCTTAAGAAGAAGAGGATTTTTTGTTGTTTTGCACTCAAATTCACCTAAATAATGCCTGTTCCAGTCTGGTCTTGCCGCCCTTCTTTGGCATCTTCAATGATAATACCGTTTATTTTCATAGAAAGGGACAGCCGACAGTTCGCAAACTGAAGGTTGCCCCCTTTTTACTTTTTGACTGTGTTAAATGCAAAAATAATTTTTCACCTCCCCAAAACTAAGGTAAGTGCCTTGCCTCTCCTACCCTATGTCAAAAAAATAGGTCAATTGAAGGAAAAATATGCTATATTATAGTTAGAAAATTCAGAATTTCATCTGCAAAGGGGATCCATGACTATGTATGAAAATATTTTAAGACATCCAGGGCCAACGCCTATTCCGAAAAAAGTTCAACTTGCCATGAATCGGGATATCTTCAGCCATCGGAGCACTGAATTTGTTGAGCTTTACCGCGAAACCATTGAACTTGTTAAGCCGATTTTTGGGACAAAGCAAGAAATTTTACTCCTGCCCTCAGGCGGTACAGCCGCATTGGAAGCTGCAGCAGTCAATACCGTTGCTGCTGGAGAAGAGGTTGTTGTCATTACAGTTGGTGCATTCGGCGACTATTTCGTTTCGATTTGCGAACAATATGGCTTTCACGTACATAAGCTAGAAAAACAATGGGGACAAGCCTGCACAGCACAGGAATTACGTGAATTTTTACAGCCATTACAACATATTAAAGCTGTTTTTATCACGTACAACGAAACGTCAACGGGTATTTTAAACCCAATTGCTGAATTGGCACAGGTTGTGCGTGAGGAAAGTGACGCGTTATTGATTGTGGACGGCGTTAGCTGCATTGGCGGCACCCCCGCTGAAATGGATGCCTGGGGCGTGGATATTCTCGTTACTGGCTCACAAAAAGCGCTGATGCTACCGCCTGGGCTTTCACTAGTTAGTGTCAGCGAAAGAGCATGGCAAGTGATTGAAGAAAATCAAGCACCTTCTTATTACTTAAATTTAGCAAGCTATCGTAGTTGGGCAGAAAAAGGCATGACACCGAATACCCCTGCCATCACACTTATTTATGGGCTACATGAGGTGTGCACACTCATCGAGGCAGAAGGAGGCTTTGCCAAAACTGTAGCCCGTCATGAACTCATGAAAAATATGGTGCGCAGTGCTATGAAAGCCCTTAATATCGATTTGTTAACAACTGACGAATACGCATCACCAACGATTACAGCCATCATGGCACCAGCAGGCATTGCACTAGGTGATTTCTTGACGCATCTAAAACAACAGTACCATTTAGATTTTGCTGGCGGACTTGGTCATTTACAAGGACAAATGTTCAGATTTGGCCATATGGGCTATTGCTTTCCGAGCGATGTGTTACAGGCCGTTTCTTTAATGGAAGCAGCATTGCAAGACTTTTCTTATGATTTTGAGCCGGGTGCGGGCGTGCGCGCAGCCCACGAAGTATTTTTAACCGCGCAACGCAAATAATTAAAAATTGAACTACTAAAAAAGCATTCTCGGAACAAATCAAACTGTCCCTTGAATGCTTTTTCTCTTCTTGTATTTAGAGTGCGTTTCCTGACCATCTGTTAGCTGACTATAAAAAGCACGGGGATGGATGCCCGATGTTGTACATGCATTAAACACCCATTTTTCTACGAGTATTACTTGTTTTTTTCGGTTGCTGACTTTTCATTTTCTTAGTTGAAAGGTCTGCATTCTGTTTGCCTTTATTCGCTGAAGACTGATTCTTTTTGTTTTCAAGCTGCTGCTTCACTGCTTCTTGCAGACTGATTTTCTTTTTTGGTGCTTCTGATTGATGGTTCTCGGTCATGGAAAATCCCCCTTTTAATACGTTTATTAGTTCAGTATAATCTATTTTCTCTTATTTGTGAAATTTTGCCCTTGGTTTGGCATAATAGCAAAAATAATTTTGGTCCACATTATGTACAGCAACGGGTTTACTACTATGTCCCTCAAGGACGTTGTGGTACAAAGCAAAAGATGCTACCCATTGCAGTCAAAAAAGACTCCGCAGATAGCACCTTGTTCATCATTTAGTTAAAAAATTTGTCTACACGCTGTATAACTTCGTCAGCCGAGAGACCATTCGCATCAATGACAGGTCCTGCCATGACAGGGTCGCTAATGCCCATTACATTTTTGTCTTGTCCTGTGATTACGCAGGCATCACATTTTTTTGCATCCTCTTCATGGCGAAGCTGTAGCACTTCATAACCTTGTGCTTTTAATGCTTCTTCCACATTTGATAATGATTGCTCAACACCAATTATTCTAGACAATATTCTTCCACCTCCTATATGTAATGTGTCATTTTGGATGGCTTATTATTCACCTCATTCACTTTTTTGCTCTATACTCATGGATGTAGTATATAAATAATCTTTAATGATGGACTAGAGAAACCGACAAAGGAGGGTCGAAATGAAAGTATTTATGAAATTATTTACAGGGATGTTCTTAGTTTTTATACTGACAGGATGCATAGGAGAAGATTATGATGTTGGTGTGCCAACTGCTCATTTACATGTTGAAAGCTTTACCCCATCTGTGCAATTAACCGAAGCAAATATCAACTGGGGTGCATCAAGTGAAGATGTCCATCAAACAATAGAAGATATTCAGAAATTCGGATTATCACAAGATGAAATAAAGATTTTTGCGAATGAACAAGCTACTGTAGAATTTGAAGAGAACGAAGAAAATGGCGGAGATATTTGGACAGATCCCGAAACCCAAATATTAGTTGCCCTTCTTAAAGATAAACAACGAACCAAACTCAAAATAAATGATTTTAGTGAATTTCTATTCCCAACTAACAAAGGAAGATATGTTTTAGTAGTTGAATTTATAAGTGAAAAAGGATCTGCTCAATACGTTGGGAATGTCTTAATTCAGTGATATCTTGAACTAACGAGGCTTTAGTTGAAGATTCGATTTACGAAATATTAACTTGTGTTTTAACAGCAACAGTCTTTGAGAAAATACTCTTGCATTTTGTCACTTCTCTAAAGATTGACATTCATCTTGAAAATTCTGAATTACAATCCTCCCTAATACACCATCAGTCAAAATAGCTTAGCACGCTCATTTTCACTGGTGGTATATTTGGAGGGTTTACATCATGAAAAATTTATCCCGCATGAACGGTCAGTGGGCCTCTAATCTCAATTTAAATAAATTTTCACATTTTAAATCAACTTTATGCCTTTTTCAAATACTCTTCGCGCATTTCTTGTGGCACCATACTACCGCCAGTCGCCCATACAAGATGCGTCGCTTGTGCCATTTTCTCCGTTAATCCATGCTTCTCTAAATAAGCTTGCCCATTTTTCATCAATTGAATGGGACCAAACATTCCTGCATGGGCTGATGGCTCTAAAAACAACTCTTCCGACGCCAGCGCTAATCTAAGTGCAGTAAATAATTCTTCATCTTTCACTGTATAGCAACCATTTATATACGTCTCCATCACTTTTCCCACAAATTTTGAGGCACGCCCCACAGCTAATCCATCTGCTTCTGTTTTATTGTCCAGACCGATATCTTCTACGCTAATGGCGTCATGTAAGCCTGTCATCAGCCCAATTGTCATGCAAGGAGACGCCACTGGTTCAGCAAAGAAAATATGGACGTGTTGCCCAAAAATTTCGCGTAATCCGTAGGCCACTCCTCCGGGTCCACCACCAACACCACAAGGTAAATACACGAACAATGGATGTGCATCATCCACTATAATGTTCGTCTTTTCACATTGCACCTTTAAACGCTTTGCGGCCACTGCATAGCCGGCAAATAAGTCTTTTGAGTTCTCGTCATCAATAAAATGGCACAGTGGATCTTGTTCGGCTTCCTGACGTCCTTGTTCAACAGCTACACTATAATCTGCTTCATATTCAATAACAGTCGCACCTTTTTCTTTCAGCAACGCCTTCTTCCACTCTTTTGCGTCACTCGACATATGTACAACGACATTAAAGCCGAGTTTTTTGCCCATAATGCCGATACTTAACCCTAGATTACCGGTAGAACCTACTGCAATCGTGTACTGTTGGAAAAACGCGCGTAGTTCTTCCGTAGCTAAAACAGCATAATCATCCTCTTTTTTAAGTTTCCCATGAGCTATGGCAAGTCGCTCCGCATGTTTTAGTACTTCATAAATACCACCACGAGCTTTAATAGAGCCTGAAATCGGTAATGTATTATCACATTTCAATAGGAAACGGCCAGCAATCAATAGGTGATATTCTTGTTCAAGTGCTTCTTTCATAGCCGGTATCTCTTTTATAGCTGATTCAATAAGTCCCCCACTTTTCGCAAGTTCAGGGAAAGCCACTATTAAATAAGAAGAAAAGCGTTTAAGCGTTTCTTCCGCATCCTCTACCTCCTTCATCGAAAAGAGCTCAGTCCTCGCCTTTTTCTGCCATTTTGTATTTTCCCAAAAGACAGCATCGGCATTTGCCATGTTTTTTAATAACGGATGTCGCTTAAATAGTTCGTGTTTTCGTTCATTTTCCATCTGCTGACGCCTCCATTTTCTTCGCTAAAAGTGCTCGTTCACAAATTTGTCGAAATTTCAATTCGAACGAAATATTGTTTTCTTGCGTTCGTTTTTTTGGTCCCTTGGTTCGTCCACCTGCACGCCTGATTTTCTGTCCAACATGGCGCATATCGAGCAAACGTTCGATGTTTTCATCTGACATTTCCCGTCCATTTTGATCGATTGGATAGCCACCCCTCGCCAAAACCATGGCAGCTAAACCATAATCCTGTGTAATGACAATATCGTGTTTTGAAAGCGCATTCACCAGCGTGAAATCAACCGAATCTGGACCCTTGGGTACCATAATTGTTATAACATTATCACGTTCAATACGGTGGGATGTATCGCAAAACAAGATAGTTTCAATCTCATACTCAGATGATATAGATAGCGCTAAATCCACGACTGGACAGGCATCTGCATCAATTAATAACTTCACAATAAGGCATCATTCCCTTCTCACAATCAGATGAATTAATCATCTTTTAAATATTTTAATATAATAATTTTCACACCCTACTTGCTCATTTTTTCACAAACTTTACGTCCTTGGAAAAAGTATTTTATTGAATAGTGTGAAAAATAGATATACGATACACCTATCAAACATTTGGAGGTTTTCACTATGACAACAACAACTGTAAGCAACGAGCAATTAGCGAAACAATACGTAGATGGCGTATTCGAGCAATTGAAACAACAAAACAGTCATCAAGCGGAGTTCTTACAAGCAGCTGAAGAGATTTTTATCTCATTAGTGCCTGTATTTGCACAACACCCTGAATATATTAAAGCAAATATCTTATCTCGAATCGTGGAACCAGATCGCATTATTTCCTTCCGCGTAGCATGGCAAGATGATCACAACCAAGTTCAAGTAAACCGTGGTTACCGTGTGCAATACAGCAACGTAATGGGCCCATATAAAGGTGGTCTTCGCTTCCACCCTTCCGTAAACGAATCAATCATTAAATTCTTAGGTTTTGAACAAATTTTCAAAAATGCGTTAACTGGCCAACCAATCGGTGGTGGTAAAGGTGGCTCTAACTTCAATCCTAAAGGAAAATCAGACTCAGAAATCATGCGCTTCTGTCAAGCATTCATGACTGAATTATACCGTCATCTCGGTCCAGATGTCGATGTTCCTGCTGGTGATATTGGTGTAGGTGCTCGTGAAGTGGGCTATTTATGGGGTCAATACAAACGTTTAACAAAAGCAAACGAATCTGGTGTTTTAACTGGTAAAACTCCTGGTTACGGTGGTTCATTAGCGCGTAAAGAAGCTACTGGTTATGGTACAGTATACTTTGTAAAAGAAATGCTACAAGATGCCAATGATTCATTCGAGGGCAAAACTGTTGTCGTTTCAGGTTCAGGTAACGTTTCAACTTACGCAATCGAAAAAGCGCAGCAATACGGTGCAAAAGTAGTAGCTTGCTCTGACTCTTCAGGCTATGTTTACGATCCAGACGGTTTAGACCTTGATGCCATTAAGGAAATCAAGGAAGTAAAAGGTGATCGTATCTCAACATACCTAAACTATCGTCCAAATGCTACATTCACAGAAGGTTGCACAGGTATCTGGTCAATTCCGTGTGATATCGCACTACCATGTGCTACACAAAACGAAATTAATGGCGACGCTGCTCGTACTTTAATTTCAAATGGTGTGCAAGCAGTTGGTGAAGGTGCAAACATGCCATCTGACCTTGAAGCAATTAATGAATTTTTAGATGCTGGTGTATTATTCGGTCCTGCGAAAGCAGCAAATGCTGGCGGTGTTGCTGTATCTGCACTTGAAATGGCACAAGATTCTAGCCGTGTATTCTGGTCATTTGAAGAAGTAGATGCTAAACTACACCAAATTATGAAAGACATTTATGCGGATAGTAAAGCAGCTGCTGATAAATATGGCTTCCCTGGCAACCTTGTTGTGGGTGCAAACATCGCTGGTTTCATCAAAGTTGCAGATGGTATGCTATCTGAAGGTGTCTATTAAGTACAGTCTTTTTTCAATTTAGCCTCTGATGGAATTGGACCTTTCCGGTAGCACACGCCTACCATAAAAAGTTTAAATTTTTTTAATTCCACCAAGATGATAGCGATCATTCGTTATCATCTTATTTTTTTGTAGATTACGAGATAAAAAACAGAGAAATTATTGATTAAAACGAACGTTTTTTATATTAAACATTTAAAACATTCGTGTTATAATCATAAGGTACTATGAATATTGGAGGGTTTTTAGTGGAATTATTGTATACAGGTAAAACGAAAAATGTGTTCAAACTAGAAGATGGTCATTACTTATTAAAATTCAAAGATGATGTAACTGGTGAAAACGGCGTATTCGATCCGGGCGCAAACACTGTAGGTTTAACAATTGACGGTGCTGGTCTTGCTGGTCTTCGCTTAACTTCTTATTTCTACTCAAAACTAAACGAACAAGGTGTCCCTACTCACTACGTAGATGCAAACTTCGACGATGCAACAATGACTGTAAAACCTGCAACAGTTTTCGGTAAAGGGTTAGAAGTAATTTGCCGCTTCAAAGCTGTTGGTTCTTTCTTACGCCGCTATGGTGCTTACGTACAAGAAGGACAAGATTTAGATTCTTTCGTTGAAGTAACAATCAAAGATGACGATCGCCTAGATCCTCCTATTTCTGAAGATGCTTTAGCTATGTTAAACCTGTTAACTCATGAAGAATATGCTATCTTAAAGCAACGCACGATTGAAATTTCAACATTCGTTGGCGCAGAGCTTGCGAAAAAGGGTTTAACACTTTACGATATTAAATTAGAATTTGGTCGCGATGCACAAACAAATGAAATTTTATTGATTGATGAAATTTCAGGTGGAAATATGCGTGCTTACAAAGGCGAACAATACATCGAACCATTAGAACTTGAAAAAATGATGCTAGCTGAATAACAAAGCTGAACGGAGCCGCTGTGATGCGGCTCTTTTTATATGTCATTTAAGCCGTCGTGTAGCTGAAGATGTTGACTGGCAGAAGCCTTATATCATCTTCTTTCCTTTTTTATGAAACTTTTCATCACCCCTGTCGTATATTAACTATACGCAACATGCAATTATTCTATTATTTTTGGAGGTAGTTTAATGGAAAACTATAAGGATACACCGCAAGATAGGCAAAATGTTAATCCGTTTTTGCATGTATGGATGCATCCTAAACAAACAGCACGTTTTATGATTGATGTTAAATCCACTGGCTTTGCGATTCTTGTATTGTCAATCGGTTATATCGGTTCATTGCTTTCTGGCCTTATAGAAAGTAATTTTATGCCAGAATTATCCCCTTGGATTATCGCGCTATTTTGTGTGATTTTAGCACCGATTGTTGGAATTATTGGTACTGCCATCTCCGCTTTTATCTTTTGGATATTCGGGAAACTATTTAAAGGGACGGCAACATTCTCCGGATTATTTAAAGCACTGAGCTTAAGTGCCGTTCCATTTATCGCCTTGATTCCTTTTTATTTAATTTGGTTATTTACTTCACCAGAATCTTTAATGGATGCGAATTTTATCGGATCAATACCGTGGATTTTTTGGCCAACGTTATTAGCAACTTTGGTTGTTACGATTTGGTCTGTTGTTGTCACTGTCGGCGTTGTAGGAGAGGCACACCAAGTTTCAAATTGGAAGGCATTCTTTACTATCTTTATTCCTACCATTATTTTAGGCATCGTGTTCTTTATCCTGATTATGGTTCTCGTTATTGGCATAATTGGTGTCGGCTTAATGTAAAAAAACCTCCCCGCTCAACGATGAGTGCGGGAGATTTTTTTATTTTGCGATGATTGATTTTCCCAAGTTTTCTACAGTTTAAAATGAGTAATTAGCGCATTCATGTTTTGTGCTAATTCAGCAAGCTGTGATGCTTTTTAACTATAATGATAGTTATTTTTTATTTTATAATTATAATGGCTATCTAATTTATTACACTGATTATTACACAATACTCATTTTAGTACACAAATAGACAAAAAACAACACTTTTCGAGCACAATATAGACATTACTAACAAAAAAACAACTACTTTCGAGCTACCAAAAAAAGGAGACCATCTGCTTGATGGCCTCCCTCTAGGTATCTCTCTGTTATTTATAGTTATTTATACTGTGAGAACTGTCGTTTGCTGGAATAGCTCAGATACGCCTGATTCAACAGCCGCGCCGCTAACAGCACGTGAAACGATTTCTACAACTCTATCATCTAATGATTTCGGTACGATATATTCTTCATTCAATTCTTTATCACTTACAAGTGACGCAATGGCTTCCACTGCCGCTAACTTCATCGCTTCATTAATATCTGTTGCTCGAACATCCAATGCCCCACGGAAAATACCCGGGAAAGCAAGAACATTATTAATTTGGTTTGGATAATCTGAACGTCCTGTTCCCATAATACGGACGCCCCAAGCTTTTGCATTGCCATACGTAATTTCCGGATGTGGATTGGCTAGTGCAAAGACAACTGGATTTTCATTCATGGAAGCAATATGCGCTTCTGTCAGTAAATTTGCAACGGATACGCCGATAAAGACATCAGCACCTACGAGTGCATCCTCCAATGTACCGTGTACTTTTTGTGGATTTGTTAAATGGGCAACTGTCTCTTTAATTGGATTCATGCCTTCTACACGCCCTTCATAAATAAGGCCCTTGGTATCACACATATAAAGGTTTTTATAGCCCATTTGCACAAGAATTCTGAGGATCGCAATGCCCGCAGCCCCCGCACCATTAATGACAATCTTCATTGTCTCCACATCTTTTTTCACGATACGATTGGCATTCATCATTCCTGCCCCTACGACAATAGCCGTCCCATGCTGATCATCGTGGAACACAGGAATATCACATTCCTGACGCAGACGGTCTTCTATTTCAAAGCATCGTGGTGCCGAAATATCTTCTAAATTCACAGCGCCAAATGTTGGGGCAAGCGCCTTCACAATGCTGACGATTTCATCCGTACTTTTCGTATCTAAACAAATTGGAAAAGCATCAACATTGGCAAAACGCTTTAATAAAATAGCCTTTCCCTCCATAACAGGTAACGCCGCTTTTGGTCCAATATCTCCTAAGCCAAGCACTGCCGTCCCATCCGACACAATCGCCACCATATTCCCCTTCATTGTATAGTCATAAACTAACGATGGATTTTTTTCAATCTCCACACATGGAGCAGCTACACCTGGTGAGTAAGCAAGGCTGAGATCATAGGAATCCTGCACCGGCACCTTTGAAATAACCTCTAATTTCCCACTATAATGCGCATGCATATCTAATGCCTTTTTCATAATATCCATTCGACCCCATCCTTTTCCCTTTAAGTTTTCTTTGTATTCCAGAATCATAATACTTTGTGAAAACATAGTCAACGAAAAATTCTGATAATTATATTTTATCTTTGAAAATACGCCTTTATTTATCATTAAAGTCATTTTTTCGTCTTGTTATAACTTTCACAATCAATTATTTCAACATAATTAATACAACGAAAACCTTTCGTGAAAATGTACGTATAACGCTTTTTAACCTGTTCAACTTTTCACATAGTATTTTTCTTCAGTAAATGAGAAGAATTTCACAAACTGATGTAAGCGCATCCATTGTGACGCCTGACTTTGTCACAATTTCTTCATATTTTTTCACAATCATTTTTATTATTGCAACGAAACCATTATTGTTTCCTTCGTCTAAGTAAATTTATTTTTTTAGACAGAGTCTGAGCGGTCCTCCCATACACCCGAGCGAACAACTCCCTCAGCCACGACACAAAAAAAGAGCCCTTAGCGTAAGGACTCTTGCATAAAATGTTGTGTCAAGGCCGTGATAATATGTTTTGAAGACCACTGCTCCCCCGAAGCTTTCGTAATGGGATAATCGCGACGGAAGATAGTTTTTGTTATTTCATCCACTGTGTGCCCTTGGTCATAAAGTTTTCGGACCTCGCCCTCTAATTCTTCTAAGTACGTAATTTTCTCTTGTATTCTTGCTCGACCATCTGCTAAAAAGCCAGCATGACAGCAATAAACTGTTTCAAAATCATAGTTTAGTAGTTTCTTTAACGACGCCAAGGTATGTACGATGTTTTCTTCATCCAGCACAACCTTCGTTTTCGTCTGTATATATAAATCTCCTGTAAACATGGCACCGCTTGCCCGATTGTAAAACGATAGATGGTCTGTGGTATGTCCGGGTGTCGAGATAATATCCCAGGTAGCCGACTTCGTTTGTAGTGTGTCGCCAAATGGCTGCGCCACAAACGCGGGCCTTTTGCCCCACAGAGCCTCTCGATACAATGGATAATCGCCATCCTGTGCACAAATATCTACGGACTCGCGATGTATATAGATAGGCACATTACGCTGTTGCTGTATCCATGCTGCATTTCCTGAATGATCCTCATGTGCATGTGTCAGCGCCACCTGCTCAATCGCCAGCTCGCTAAAAAACGATTGGAACTCCTGCGACAGCGAGTTAGAACCCGTATCAATTAGTAGGCCGTCTACAAAGAAGCTATAGACACTCATACCAATACCCTGAACGGCTACCTTGCCATGTGCACAGTGCACATCACGATTCTGTCCAATTTCAATGCTTTTCTCTAGTTTATACACGATTTTTCCCCCTTTACCCTTTGTAAAAAGAGTGTAGCACAAAATGAATGGTGAGTCATTTTCAGGTGAACGGACAACAAATGACTTTTTTTAATATTTTCGTAAAGATAATACATGGAGCAATAAACGTACATGCTGCATCTCCCTCTTTCGCTCGTTGGACGAGTATATCCTGCACGATGTCCCCTCCCTTTATCTATTAGACTGGCAAATAATAAATTTAGCTTTCGCTTCAAAATAATAATTGTGATTTCCAAAAAGTCTATCATTTTTTTTGCAAAACTTCATATTGTATATTTGCCCCGTTTTTTATAGAATCTTATATAACATTAAAGTGAAAAAATGAGAAGGTGCCTATTATGGAAGAAAAAGAAATACAAACATTCTCCAAGCGTGAACAGAAAAAACAATTAAATAGACAAAACATCATTAATGCAGCAATCCAACTATTTAGTTCAAAGCCGTTTTCTGAGGTAAGCATGCGGGCTATTGCCAAAGACGCCAATGTTTCGCCTGGACTCATCTATCAATATTTCGATGATCAACAACATCTTTTTATGACCGCCTTTAAAATTGAAAGTACGAATTTATTAAATGCATTACGCCAAACAATAGAAATACAAGATGACCAATTGGCAGTAATAGCGCGTAAATATATAGACTACATGTTCAGACATGATAATTTATATCAAATGATGACTTATTTTATGTTGGAAAACGACCATCATGGAAGTGTTTCGGCAGGACTGCGTGACATCACAGATGACTTATTTGCAATTTTTCGAGAAGCTTTAAGCAAACATCTACCTGAAAAACAATTAAAAAGTGCTGCTCAGCTCTTTTTTGCTTCCTTAAATGGTATTTTAATTACTTATAAAAACTTGCCAGGGCGCTCACAGGAAGCGACATGGCAGCATATCGAGCATTTAGTAGAGGTATTAGTAGCAACTATAAAGAGGGCCTATCCGGAATAAAAGGCACTTTTTTCTGACACTAGGTTAAAAAATTTCGCGACCGTTTCGCACAAAACGACCCACCAGACACTCTTAGTTATAGTAATCTAACGATGAGGCTTGCGGCTTGTCCGAGAAAAGGCAGCGAAATTTTTTACGCTCAAAACTTTATCGACATTCTATAGAGCAGGTCTTTCATCCTTGCACGACTGCTTGTTTCAACTGATGCTTGAGTAACTTTCCAACGGCATTGCGAGGAAGCTGCTCGACAAAAGTGACTTCCTTCACTACTTTATAGAAGGCTAATTTTCCCTTACAGAAATGAATGATTTCTGTTTCAGTAATGGAAGCCTGTGGTTTTATGACGATATAGGCTTTTGGAATCTCACCCCATTTTTCATCAGGCACACCAATGACAGCTACATCTGCTACGCTCGGATGTGCAGCGAGTACTAATTCCAGTTCAGCGGAATAAATGTTTTCACCACCACTAATAATCATATCTTTCATACGATCGACGACGTACAAATAGCCCTCATTATCGATATACCCCACATCCCCTGTGGCATACCAGCCATTTTTCAAGACATTATGCGTAGCTTCTGCATTATCAAAGTAACCAACGAAAACTTGAGGCCCTCGTAAAATAATTTCGCCTACCTGTCCAGCCGGCAATTCTTCCTCTGTCTGGACATCTATAATTTTCAATTCACCATGCATGACAGATTTCCCCATTGAATCAAATTTTTCTTTATCCATTTGTTCCTTCCACATCGTAACAGCACCCGTATATTCCGTAATGCCGTAGACCTGTTGAACAGGAATGCCTAACTGGCGAAAACCGAGAATGAGTGGGGCGGGTACCGAAGAAGCGCCACACGTAATATTGCGCACAGAAGAGGCATCAACACTTGCTCCCTCATACGTTTTTAATAAGTAGGCCAGCATGGTTGGCACCGTCATCATCGTCGTAATCTTTTCCTGTTCAATCAACCTCCATGCAGCCATCGGTTCAAAAGTCTCCATCAGCACCATTGTACAGCCACACATTACATTCGTAATGAGCGGCGCAATCCCCCCAATGTGGAAAAATGGTGCCACCATTAAGAAACGATCCTCCTCCCACCAATCAATTGTTTGGGATAAGCCAATGCCAGCCCCAAATAAATTGTGATGAGAAATCATAGCTCCCTTTGGTTTACCCGTAGTGCCGGACGTATACATAATAAGTGCCACATCATCATTACTGGCATTGTACTGTGGTTCCTTGACATCTTCGTCGAAAATCCCCTGTAAAGAAGGTACTGTTTCATTGGAAATAGTAAAATCAAGCGCTATTTGCTCCTGTAGGGCGTTAATTACCGGCTCAAATTCCACATCATGCACAATCATTTTCACTTGACTGTGTGCCACAATATATTGTAGTTCCGCCACTTGTAAGCGCCAATTCAGGACAACTGTGATGACCCCAATTTTAGCTGCCCCCATTAAAACAGCAATAAAGTCTTCGTTATTCTTACATAGTAAGGCAATGCGATCCCCTTTTGCATAGCCAAGCTTAGTTAAATAATTAGCAAATCCATTTGCTCGAGCATTCATCTGTTGAAAAGTCCAACGCTTACTGTGATGAATAAATGCCTCTTTGTCCCCCATTAAAACAGCACGATTTTGCAATAACTTCCCAATATTGATGTTCATAATTGCCACCCCTTAACAATTTTTTATTTAACATACATGCATCATTGGATACCGCGTGTGCCCAATCTCTTAAGGTAAAATCGGGTAATCTTGTATTTCTTTAATCGTTTGCTCTTGGAATAACGTAAAGATTTCTTCCCAAGTTTGTTCCCATCTTCGCGCAGCACGTCTATTTTCTGCATTCGGTAATGCCGTTAAATCCACCTGCAATAACTGTTCAATTTGTTCCACAAAGTGCTGAATTTCTTGCGCTGAACAAGCTGTTAAAATATTAGACAGCAATTCTTCAACAGAAATTTGCTTGCGCATCTTCATAATATCTCGATAAATTTGCGCAAGTAAGACATTGCGTGGCCCCTCCCACAATTCATTTACCAGGCTATCTCTAAACAACCTTGGCACGGCCGAAAAGTCTTCTATCGCCCCATGCCCACCAAAAATAGAAATCGCCAACCTTAGCTTATCAACCGCTTCTTTTGATGCAAAGATTTTTTGGAGCAAAATCAATTCCCGTACGACATAAGCCTCTGTTGTATGAGGATTTTCTTGTGTTCGATTAAATGCCGTATAAATGAAAAATGCTGTACCCACAATGCGTTTTGCTGCCTGTTCTAAATCTTCAAGTTGAGCGGCAGCCATTGGGAATTCATCGATTTGACGATCAAATACCGTTCGAAAGCGCGCATATAATTTGGCCTCACGAGCCACTCTCATCAAAAAGGCGCCACTCGCAAACCCAATATCCAGTCTTGAACGTGTTAATACAATACCTACAGCTAAAGCCACTCCACGATTTTGAGGTCCAATGCGATAAGCGATTGCCCCCTGATAATCAATTTCCGCAGAAGGCAATTCTGCTGTCCCTATTTTCCATTTCAACCGATTAATCACATGATGATTTCGTTTCTCTTTTACCTTATCCCCCTGCAACCAAGTAGGCACGATGAAAACTGCCACATCATCGGTATGTTCTATGCGCGCAGTCACGACAGAATAGTCAGCATGCACAGCGGAACAGAAAAATTTATTGCCAAATAATCGATAATGATCACCTTCTGGCTGAGCTGTTAATATATTGGCAGGAATATTAGACCCCCCTTGAATTTCAGACATATACTGTGCGCCAATACCGAAATCCCCGCCGATTCCTGCCGTGACATGCTGATAAATGTTTTGTATTTCGGCGGAGGCATCATCCATGAAATGCTCAATTAATGAGACCAGACCGTCTGTACATGCTAATGGACACGTGATGCCAGCTTCCCCATTCCCATGCAAAAAATAGCGCTTAATAATACCTTCATTTTTTAGTTGGTGGTGGGAAAACATGCCGTAACCAAAAATCTCCTGCTCCATGTGTTGCATGTCAGAGGACCGTATAATGCGATCAATCCGTTCATTATACGCATTATAATGCCTTACTCTAGGTTGATTTTCAGGACGTGCATTTTCAGCCGATAGCGTGCGCCAATCCGTTGTTACTTTTTGCACAAAGGGCTCTAGCCGAGGCAGCATTTCATCCCACGTACCAAGGCAAAATTGTTGCAATACCTGCTGTAGAAATGGATTATCCAAATCATTCAATTTATCTCTTTCGTCAATAAATTCTCGAAAACTATACGTTTTTTCTGTAACACGCACCAAAACAACACCCCATTTACTAAATTTTAAAAATATTTTAACACTATAAAACAACAAAGTAAACACCGTTTATTTTTGTGCGCGATTTGGATATTCTACGCTCTATCCATCAGGTTCGCGGTCTCTAGCCGTCACTTTGCACGGCCTATCCAACATTTCGCTGATTCTATCCGTCATTTCGCGGGTTCTATCCGCACTTCGCATGCTCTATCCGTCATTTCGCACGGTCTATTCGCCTCTTCGACTTACCCCGCTTCCATAGCAAAAAAACGCTCACTGAGGTGAGCGTTTCAAGAAAAAATTTGTTATTCGTTTGTTCCTTTTTCTACATCATATGTGGTAATCCAGTCACTAAAGCTGCCTGTATACAGTTGAATATGTTCATAGCCCTCATCTGCTAACACGGCATACAACGGAGAGGCTGTGACACCACTGCCACAGTATACGACCACGTGCTCGTCATGTGCCACCTTCGCACGTAGCGCATCATTTGCTTGTAATGTACCGTCTGCCTTCAACTGCTCCCAGTCAAAGTTTTTAGCACTTGGGATATGTCCTGCAACCTTATCCAGTGGCTCCACTTCCCCGCGATAGCGAGCTGCGGCACGGGCATCTAGCAATGTTGCTTGAACATCACCATCCACGATGGCTTTTACCGCCTCTCGCGGTGCATACAGGTGATCCTGCCAATCAAAATCAATGATCGTCGGTGCATATTTCACAATATCCTGCGTAAATGTTACTTTCTTCTCTAGAGCGCCCACGCCACCGTTGACAATCACAACATTCGGGAAGCCCGCATATGTTAGCATCCACCAAGCTCGCGGTGCGAAGGGTGATGCGCCCTGATCATAGACAACAATCTCATCCTCATAACGTAATCCTAGTCCTTGAAAAACAGACGCTAGCTTTTCC
The DNA here is from genome assembly GCF_003049605.2 of Lysinibacillus parviboronicapiens. NCBI lineage: Bacteria > Bacillati > Bacillota > Bacilli > Caryophanales > Bacillaceae > Lysinibacillus > Lysinibacillus parviboronicapiens. The sequence continues at coordinate 1,837,068 of NZ_CP073713.1, read as the reverse complement.
TTACTGGGCATCGGATGGCGACCATTGCTACTTTCCATATCCGATAAATCCTGCTCTAAGTCCATAAAAATAGCGCCAGGTGCATGTCCTTCTTCAAACAATAATTTGCCTGCTTCTTTGTTCTGCAAATCAAAGCGTGCATCCACAAAACGGACGCCATCAAGCTGAATTTCCTCAACTGTTTTGAATACTTTTCCCATTTGAATCACCTCATGCATATTGTAATTGTGCGTAAATTGATTTCCATGATGCTAAACGACTTTCCTCTTGAAGCACAAGTCGCTCTGTCGCGATTTGTTCTAATGCCTGATGGTAAATGTGCAGACGTAATCGCTCAGCTTCCTCACCGATATAGGTAATGGCCCATGTCATTAGCGAAACCTTTTGACCGTCTAAATAGTTTTGAGCATCTGGCTTCGTTAATGTTTCCAGCGCTTCACTTAACTTCATTTTTTCATTCTTCTCAAAGAAAGCCTTTTGATTGCGGAAGTGTGACTTCACTCCAGTATATTTCGCCATTTCTGCAAAAGGTCCTTCAAAATTAAGTAAATCGGGCTCAGATGATTCAAAGCCTAAAAATGAGAAGCTACGGTTTAATTCTTTCAGCTCACGTACTTCATCTTTAAAGCGTACTTGCAACTTCTTGCTAATGAACTGCGATAAACGGAAGTTCGTGACACGCATTTCCTGTGTAAAATCAAAACGAAGACTTTGCAGTACTTCTTTTAAGGCATGCTCTAATGCTTGCTGTGCTGGCATCGCCGCAAAGGTTGACGGATTGTAGCCTTCTTTAAAGAATTCCGGGTAGCGATAGTAGACACGCTGTAAGACGTAATACAGTAATTCATCTAATTCCTGCTTTGTCTCACTTTCCATCATGCTTGTATTCAGTGCACTAAATTTCGTTTTTATGTGCTGTTCAAGAGTTGTCAGTTCGGCTAATCGCTCATCCTTACGCTTTAAGTTATCTTCCGTTTGCGCAATTAAATCCCCTAAACGTTGTTCTGTTTTGTCGACTTCCTCCGCCAGAGCTTGCACTGCCAATGCACTCAGCTCATCATTTAAGAAGGTATGGAAATTCTCTTCAAATGGTGGCATGCCTGATGCAAAATCAGCACCCTCTACCTTTTCCTTCAGTGCCATCAAGCTGGACACGCCATATAGACGCGGGAAACGAATACCAAAACGTTGTAGCTCTGAACGTACATAGCCTTTGACATCCTCTTGCTCTTCTTCAGTTGTCGCCAAATCAATGGCATTGACAATAAAGAACATCTTATCTAGCTCAAAAGCATCCTTAACTCGCCCGAGCTGGATTAAAAACTCACGGTCAGCTTTGGCAAAGGCATGATTATAGTACGTAATAAATAAAATGGCATCTGCATTACGAATATATTCAAACGCAACGCCTGTATGACGTGCATTGATGGAATCTGCTCCTGGTGTATCCACTAACGTCACACCCATGCGTGTCAACGGACTATCATAATAGAAATCGATATTATCTACAAAGCAAGATTTGTTTTCTTGCGCAACAAATTTCTCAAATTCTTCGCGCTCGACACGTAACACTTTGCCAAGCTCCATTTTAAATGTAGGATAGCCTTCCTTATAAGCACGAATAAATGATTTATGGACGTTTAATCGTTCATCTGATAGTTGTACCGCAAGGCCTTCCTCTGCACGATTTAGGGCTTCATCTAGCGAAGCAACCGATAAGCCGATTGCAGCATATGAGCTTTGAATATCCTCTAACATTTGTGCCGCTGTTTTCAACTGCACATCTGCTGTTTCATGCGGATGTTCTGCTGTGACAGGGCGAATTTTATTGATGGCTGCTGTCGTTGGATTTGGTGATACTGGTAAAACCTTTGCACCCATTAATGCATTCGAGAAGGATGATTTCCCCGCACTAAACGCACCAAATAACGCAATGGTAAAGTCTTTCTTTTGTAAGCGTTCCACTTTATTTTCTAGATAACTTGCTACCTCAGCAAAGCCCTGTACCTCTTTGACTGCATTGGCCGTATGAAGTGCACGTTTAATTACACCATCGATTGGTAGGCTTGTAGCACTAACAACTTGCTGTATTTCTTCTTCCTGAAGTGCTACTTCTTTTGGTTTTAACATTGACTCATCAAATAAGCGGATTTCGGCTAATGCCTGTGCAAATGCTTTTTCCCAGAAAGCCAACTGGTTATTCGCTTCCTTACGAATTTCATTGCTTGCCTGATGCATGACGCCTGCACTATATTGTTGGTAACCTTCGATTTCTAATACCGCATTGATGGCATCTACTTTATCTTGCATGCCAGCCATTTTTAATTTTGCTGGTGCGGCAGTTTCAGTAGCGACCGCTTCTAACGTTGTAGCTTGCGTATCTTTCCACTTATCCGTTTCCTGAATATAATAGCGTTTAGTCGCCTCCGCTACACGGTTAGCAAAGTTCAACACGGCATCCCCTGTTAATAGCGCACCGATTTGCACTTGCTGTTCAATCAGCGAAAATGGCAAGTCAAACACATAGCCATCAATAGCCTCTGCACGCTCTTCACTTAAGGCGCCTACATCCTTTAACGCCTTTTTCATCAGTCCTTTTAAATGACCAGTTATTTGGGCATGTACGACTGTTTGATAGCTACTAAACGCTTCCTCTTTACGGCGATTGCGCTCTTCCTCGGTTTTTTTCTTCGCTGAAAATAAGCCTCCGACCTTAAAGCCTTCCTGCTTACTTTCTAGATAAAGACGTAATTTATCACGTAAATCTGCCGGCATAATCGCTGCATTCGCAAGTAACTCTTTGCGTTCTTCTTCAAACGTTTCATTCCATGCTTCAATGGAGAATAATTCAACCTGACGATTCAGCTTATTGTATTGTTCTAATATATCTTGATGGTTTGCCCAATCATCGGCGCTTAAAATGTCTTCATCTAAATCTAAACGATCTTGTCTTTCTTCTATTAAATAATTGTCATGCTCACTTTGCAATAAACGTAGCGTATTTGTTGCTGTTTGCACAAGTTGATCTTGCCAATCATTCATACTATCCATCACGATTTTCTTGACGGCTTCAAAATCATTATTTGGATGCTCAGGTTCTCTTAAAGACGTGAAAAATACACCCTTTGGCTCAACGCCCCATGCAGAAAAGGAGTGATGAACAGTGGCCTTAAACTCTTCAAAGCTTAATTCATTCTCTTTATGCTTATCAATCATATTGACGATTAAATAGACATTGGGATTGTATTTCATTAATTGCTTAGTAAATTGAAAGTTCAACTCGGATTGAACGTGATTGTAGTCCATTGTATAAAATACAATATCAGCAATATGAAGTGCTGATTCTGTAGACATGCGGTGGGCATCATCTGTTGAGTCAACACCTGGTGTATCCATAACGGTTACGCCACTTGGTAATGTCGAAGTGCTATGGCCAATCTCAATCTGTGATACCAAATCACCATTCTTGCTTAGCTCTTTTACCGTTTTAAAATCATAGCCTGCTTCAAATTTTACGGGCTTTTCATTATGCATGTAAACAATCGCATAATCTTCATCCGATTTATGGACCTTTACGATGTTGGCACTTGTCGGAATCGGACTGGAAGCCAATAAATCTTCGCCAGATAAGGCATTAATCATGCTCGATTTACCCGCAGAGAAATGGCCGGCAAAGCCAATGACATATTCTTTCTGCTGTAATTTTCGTGCAAAAAGCGATGTTTTCTCCATGCGCTCTGTATCACCATTATGCTGATATATTATGTATTGTAATGAAGCTTGCTTTAAAAGCCCCTCAAGTTGTTGATCAAATTCTTTCATAAAAACAGTAACTCCTTTACCCTTTAGTTATTCATATTTAGTATTCTACCTTATTCGACATTCAAAGTATAACACTAATTTACTTTAAAAAGCATATATATCAAGGTTTTAGACGCAATATTCGTCTTTCCTTTCATACAAGATACTGCATAAAAAAGTATGATTTGGCAGGTAAATCTTTAAAATTTTGATGCACAACCAATCATAATAAGAGTTTCCATCATACTCTAAGTTAATGAATATTTTTGTCCGATAGATTTGTTAGTGTATGACAGACTGATTCTCGCCCTTACTGGAGGAAGCTTCAAGGAAACTATACATTGTTGGCTTATCAATAAGAGGGAGGAAGTGATTAACCTATGAAAAAACAAAAAAGGCATATGAAAAGAGTGCGGGATTTAGAAGATCATTCATGTGAAGAGAGCATGCCTTGCATGCAGCGTATCATAGCAGTGAACGCTGCATGCATCAGCAACCCTCCCCCAGGGAATAACGCTGAGGGAAATATCATCCCCATCATAAATAGATACTTTTATATTCCAGAGGAAGATATTGATTTAACAAATGGCGTCACAATACCTGCGAATTTATTTTATGGGGATGATGGCAATCCAGTAACTGAATTTATGCTTTTTCGTCCAAATGGATATGTGAATCTTTACATCAATGCTGTTATGCAAGAAGGTGGGATTTACACAGTCACGACAGATTCCTTAACATTAAATCCTTATGCTACGACCATTTTTGCAGGGACTCCGATTATCTTGGAGTCCCTCGGATTCACAACGACATGATGGCTGCCGCTAGCATGAAAGGAGGTGAAAAAATGGCACTTTCCATAATTAATATTAATGTCAATGTGACTGGCACTTCGACAAGATTTTTTAATATATTAGCTACAACTTTAACAGTTGCTGACGGTACCACTATCCCTGCTACTGCCTTCCTAGATGATAGTGGGGTTGCCGCAACTGCTTTTCCAGTCGTAACGAATGGTTACTATAACTTCTATGTTAATGGTGTCTTACAAGAGGGCGAATCGTATACAATTTCTACAACCGAGTTAACCTTTAACGCGGTTACAGGCACTATTTCTGCTGGCACGCCATTGGTAGTTGAGGCTGTAGAATTTGTGACAACAACTTAACTGGCAAGCTTTATTAGGGTTTCGTTATGCTGTTTGATAACCATCATATAATGAAATCACTAAGATTCCTGCGCATTATTATTAGAAAATGATTCACACAAAACGACTGCGGAACTTGGACGTCCAGAAAGTGACCTCGGTTTTCTACAAACGGATAGATAAACAGAAATTAATCGCTGCCGCTAGAATCATCTTCGCGACAACAGTGTGAGTAGAACGAGCGATTGATGTAGGATAAGCTGGTCAGTGACCAAGGGACTGACCCGATATATAAGACAAAGGTAAACAATCATCCAACCAGTTGTCGGTATTGAACCGGCAACTGGTTATTTAGTTTCACTTGTATTCAAATATAGTTAGACGTTTGCTGTTGTAGTATTTCTTAAATCGACTAAGAAGAATGGTTCAGACTTTAGTGCAAGATAGGGCATTATCAGTGGCGTATGGTAACGTATTATGCTTATGAGCATGCCCTTTTTTGATAATGAATACGACTAATAGAATGTGTATACTGAACCTTGATTACTGTGCAGTGTACATTCTTCAGCTAAAGTTACAAGTTGAGATATGATATCTTGATATAAACTGAGCGTAGCGCCTTTTAGCATTTGTCAGGTTCGCTTACCTCAGTAATTCATTAAACGATATCGTTAGGTTGTTCCAGTTTGTTTTACTTTCACTTGATACGGCAACGATATTTTTGCATGATGTGTTACGGTTATTTATACAATAAAATCTGTAACTAAAATCATAATCAATGATACTAGCCAAGCTAAAGTTGTTGGTACAGACCATACCATAATTTGCTCTTTCGTATCTGTAATGCCAAGCGAACGGTTGACTACCCAGAATAATGTATCACTGAAGTATGAGAACACCATAGCGCCTAATGCAGCAGCTTGTGCAGCTAATACCATGTTAACATCTGGAATAGCCATTAAAATTGGTGCTGAAATTGAAGCGGCTGTTATCATAGCAACAGTACCACTTCCTTGAATCAATCGAACAAGTGAAGCGATAATGAATGGAATTAAGACAGCTGGCAATGGAAGAGAGGCTACTGAATTACCGATATAATCGCCAGCACCACTTTCACGTAATACGAAACCAAACGCTCCTCCCGCACCAGTAATTAATAATATAACCCCGGCACTATTCATACCTTCTTCCAAACGACCTAAAACTTCTTTACGATCCCATTGACTAGCTAATGTATAAATCGAAGCAATTACTGCTAAACCAACTGCAATAATTGGTTGACCTAAGAAGATTAAATAGTCAAAAATGCCACCGGTAATTTTAAAAGCTGATAACGTTGTATTTAAGAAAATTAACACGATTGGTAATAAGATTGGAAAAATTGAACGGAACAATGATGGTAATTCTTTATTACGCTCATCTGATAATTTAACAAAATCTTGATACGTATATTCTTCGTCTTGTCGAATCCAATCCGTCCCATCTTCGTTTGGAATTTGATTGATGCGCTTACCGAGCCATTTCCCATAGAAAATACCGACAAGCATTATTGGCACAGCAAAAATCAATCCATAAATAATCATTTGTCCAACATCAACATTGAAAATCCCTGCAACCCCTAATGGACCAGGTGTAGGGGGAACCGCATGGTGTGTTGCCGCTGCACCAATTGCTAATGGAATGCCGATAGCTACTACAGATTTACCAGTGTTTCGTGCGACAGATTTAATTAATGGTGTTAAAATAATAAATGTAGAATCTACGAAGATTGGGATTGCCACGATGTAGCCCGCCAAAGCCATCGCCCATTCTTCTTTTTTTCTACCAACAAAACGAATCAGTTCATAAGCTAATCGTTCTGCTGCTCCTGATACTTCTAAAATACGTCCCATCATTACGCCAAAACCAATAACGATACCTATTGAACCTAGCGTACTGCCAAATCCACTAACTATCGCATCTGAAACAGCTTTTGGTGCCATTCCACCAATAATTCCTGTAGTTGCCGCTGAAATAATTAATGCTAAAAAAACATGAATCTTTGTTTTCACAACTAGAAATACTAATAAGATTACGCCAATAATAAGACCTAGTAAAAGCGTTGTTTCTGTTGTCATATTGTAACCCCTTTCATTTTTATATAAGAAAAAAAGAGGAAAGGAATATTCCCTCATTTCTCTTTAATCAAAGTGATTGTCTTGTAAATTTCGGTGCATATTCAGCAGCAAGCTTGATGCATTCATACATACTTACTTCCGAAGCTATATTTTTCCAAGCAATATCAAATGCTGTTCCGTGATCTACGGATGTACGTAAAAACGGTAAGCCATTTGTAATTGAAATTGTACGGTGGAAGTCCGTCATTTTTGCAGCGATATGTCCTTGGTCGTGATATAAAGACAGAACAGCATCATAGCGACCATTTAGTGCCTGATAAAAAACAGAGTCTGCCGGAACAGGCCCAACGGCATCGATACCAGCAGCGACTGCTAATTCAATCCCTGGTTTGATTTCTTCTACTTCCTCCATTCCGAATAACCCCCCTTCACCAGCATGTGGGTTTAAGCCCGCTACTGCAAATTTACGACTTTCAACACCTAAACGTGCTAATGCTTTGTCACAACGCACTAAGTAATCGTATACACGTTCTTTTGTCATTTGTTTAATGGCATCCGCAACAGATAAATGACGTGTTAAGAAGAAAATACGCATCCCCTTTACTTGAAACATTGTTAGTGGATCTTTGGATTGTGCTAAGTCTTCCAGCATTTCTGTATGTCCGATATACTGCACTTTCCCAGCTTTTAATGATTCTTTATTAATCGGTGTAGTTGCTAAAGCTTTGACTTCACCATTCATTGCTAGTTCTACTGATTTTTTAATAAATTCAAAAGACGCCCTACCATTTTGAGCTGATACTTGACCCGGTTCAAATGCATCCATATCGACGTTGGCTAAATCGATGATGTCAATGGTACCGAATTGATATTTACCATCTAATGGTGTGGAAACCACATTGACTGATAATTGTACGCCCGTTACATCGATGGCTTTTTGAACAATGCCTGCATCACCGACTACTAATGGCTTGCACATTGTATAAATCTCTTCCTTTGCTAAAGATTTCACAGTAATTTCTGGCCCAATTCCTGCTGCATCGCCCATTGGAATAGCGATAATTTCTCTAATAGTTGTTGTCATATTGTTACTCGACCTTCTTCCTTGTTATTTATTAAATATTGAATGCACTCATCAATCGAATGCTTGTCACCCACTGTTCCGCCTTTTGTTACGACAGGAATCCCATCGAATGTACCACCGATAAATCGCCCAAATGCTGCCCGTGGTAGCACTTCGTCATATAGTTGAATCGCTTCTGCACCACTGATTGCACAAATAGCCGCTGTAACATCCCCGCCGCTAGAAAACGAACCGCTAATACGAGATTTCGCATGTTGTAGAACTTGATTTGTTATCATGGCTAAGCCCTCTGTAATCCGTTTTGCTACTATTTCTTCTGGGACATTTTGTTCCTTTGCAAGCGTCCATAAATCTAATTTTTCTGTTCGTGGTGAATAGGTCGTGATGATTAATACATCTTCACTAAATAGCTTTTCGAATGCTTCCGCTGTAGCACGTGCAATTTCCTCGTCCCAGCTAGATGAAACGGAGGCAAGTTGTTGAGGATTGACGTAAACTGGGTTGGCATTGCGTTTATCAATGACGTATTGTAACTGGTAACCTGTTAATGAGGTAATGCTTCCAACTGTCACGATAATTTTATTATTTTTGACAGATTGGGCGGTCTTGGCATAGCCGTATGCCGCTGTTAATGGCCCAGGATCGACCGGCATTACATCGAAATCTTTAATAGTCACCATTGCCTCAGCGATGACATCAATATCTTCATTCGATATAGCATCTATCACGATAATACGACTACCTTCTTCAATCTGTTGTACTAGTTGTTCACGTAATGCTAGTTGTCCTTGTAACACACATGATAAAGTAATATGTGTAACTTTATGATGGCTTTGCTTTTGTAAAATAGACGGTACATGGGAATCCGTAATTGGATTCATCGGGTCTTTTGCAACATCTGTTTTTTCAACAGGAACCCCATCTACTAGTAAATAACCACCTGTTACGGAACGACCAGAGTCCGGATACGTCACGATGACAACCGCAATTCGATTTGCTTTGATCTCTAATAATGCATCAATCTCACTCCCCAAATTTCCACGTACAGTACTATCAATTCGTTTCGCAATAACATCTGCTCCCCACATATCTAGCTGCTTTTGAACACGGAGGACGCGCTGTGCAGCAATTTGTGGTTGCACATAACGACTATCTGTATCGAAACATAGCGCATTAAGCGCGCTATTTTTAGGGATTTCTCCACCGAATACTACAGTAGCACTACGAAACGCCTTTTTTGATAAACACACGCCCGTTGCATTAGCTCCTGTTAGGTCATCTGCAATTACGCCGATTTTCATTAACTCACCTCTTCTATGAATATTGAATATTCCTTATAAAGCTCTTTGATATCCGCTGGCAAAAGATGATCCGTAATTATTCCCGTTACGCTGTCTACTTTAGCAATTTTTGCAAACGCTTTCTTTTCAAACTTACTAGAATCGACTACTAGATAAACTGATTCAGAAGCGTCAATAACACGCTTTTTCAAAGAAGCCTTTTCAAAGGTAGTCGACATGATTCCTAAATTGGCATGTACTGCATGTGCACCTATAAATGCGATATCTACATGAATATTTCGCAACATTTCATCAGCTGTTACCCCGAACACAGCGCCTACATTTTTTTGAACAATGCCACCGAGTAATACTAATTCGTGCTCACTATCCATCAATTCAGCAGCAATTATAATATCGTTCGTTACAATCGTTAGGGGTTGTCTTGATTTTAACTGGCGTGCAATTTCTAAATTGGTTGTGCCAGAATCTAAAAAAACTTTCATGTCTTCTTTAACAAGTGACACTGCTTTTTCTGCAATTTCTATTTTTTGTGAACGTGCTTCAGAAAGTTTTTGATTGTAACTTACTTCTGTCATAATAGTTTGAGCATGTGTTGCACCGCCATGTGTACGAATAAGCTTTTTATGTTTTTCAAGTTCATCTAAATCCCGACGAATTGTCATGGCAGAGACACCAAGCATCTCAACTAATTCTAAAATTTCTACCCTGCCTTTTTTCTGAATTTCATCAATAATTTTTTTCTTTCGTTTTAAAGGTGTCATAGTAGTTCCCTTTCTGTACCTAAAAATCATTTGTTCACTTTGAACAAATTATGCACTTTTCTGATAATTAAGTCAATAACTTTTTGTTTACTTTGAACATTTAAATGTTAGTTTTTATCATTGATTCATTTCATGCGGAGCATTAAAGAGCGGTTAATGGCTGGAATCACCACATTCGTGCGCTTGATTTTTTTCGCTTTGCTAAACAAAAGGAGGAATGTAATTGGTAGCATTTACAAGTTTTTTTGTGAAGAGGGTGACCAAATAGTATGGCTATATAGGGATTTTTCTGAATGGATGGGGCTTGGAATGGCGTAGGTGGAAAGATAGAGAAGAACGTAACACCACTAGCTGGCGCTTTACGAGACATTATAGATGAACAGCCATCGCACTGAAGGATATATTACCTTCAAAAGACTGATGGGATAACCCACTTTGGCTGTATGTATGCTTTATTGCAGAATTGCCAGAGACCTATCTTTATGTACCAATTAAAGTCGCAGAAGGCATTCTTGATATCATGGAAACTTCATCCCAAAATGCACAAAAAAACTGGATGCAATCAGCTATTATGAATACACATTTACATATAAGAAAGTAAATTGATGGACATTATCACTACTTTATTAAACAAATTTTACTTTATAGATACATAGATATAACAAGCCCCTCGCCCCTCAACAAGTGGTACGTGTTTTAGTAAACGGAACGATTTATAGATGAACATAAAAAAGAGAAGGCATTTAAAGACTAGTCCATGCATCACCACAGTGACTGCTAACACGATTGAAACCAAAGTCACCAATGGGACTGCCTTTTAACGCCTTCCATTCACCTGGGTGTTATTGCCCGTTTAAAAAAATAATCAAAGGAATAATTGGCATGGTGCCCGAAGTAAAAGTCGGCTGTTCATTCATTTTCCTCGATTACCACACCAATCAGCTTAGCTTAGGCGTCATTTTCTTTCTAAGTTGTCAAACTTACCTTACTTAACGATTCAGCTCATATATTTTTTTGGCAAAGGCGAGTGCATGTGGGCCGTCCCCGTGTATACACAGTGTTTGGGCGGAAATTTTGATTTTCTTTTGTTGCACAGACATTACCTCATTCGTTGTGAAAATACCTTTGACATGTACTAGCATTTCCGCCTCTGTGTGAATCAGCGCATTTGGTTCCAATCTACTCACTAATGTACCGTCATCATTGTAATTACGATCTGAAAAAGCTTCCTCGTACACCAGTAATCCTTGTTCTTTTGCAATAGTGGCCATCTTACTGCCAGACAAGCAATATAAAATATATGCTGGGTTTACGTCATATACCGCCTTGACAATCGCTGTTGCCTTTTCGAGATCATTTGCACTTTGATTATAAAGCGCCCCATGCGGCTTGACATGATGGAGTGTTCCATTTTCTACAGTAACAAAAGCTTGTAATGCCCCTATTTGATAGACGACCATATTGTAAATTTCCTGTGCACTAAAATCCCGATTACGCCGACCAAATCCTTCGACATCAGGATAACCTGGGTGTGCGCCAATATGGACATTTTTTCGGATGGCATTTCTTACAGTACGATGCATTATTGTATGATTACCAGCATGATAGCCACATGCAATATTAATGGACGTCACATAATCTAGAATTGCATCATCATTGTCTAATCTAAAAGCATCCGTGCTTTCACCCATATCACAATTTATATCAAATGGCATAGCTATCCCTCCGATAGTGCAAATTTCACAGTGTTAAACACACGCATTTGGGCAATTTTATGTAAGTCCTCTTCATGAATTGTAGCAATTATTGGATAGCCACCAACCGTTTGTGCATCTGCCATTAATACGATTGGCTCCCCATTTTGTGGCACTTGAATTGTTCCAAATTGTGTTGCCTCCGAAAGAATATCTTTCTTTTCCTTCAACTGCAGCACAGAACCTTTCAAGTAATAGCCCATCCGATTTCCCCCTGTCAATTGGAACGAATGCTGCAATAATTGCTGTTGACTTTCTTCGGTAAATAAATCAAAATGAGGGCCTTTAAAAACGCTTACTGTTATGGCGTCTTTAAATGTCGGACGAAATGGTGCATATAGACCCCTTGTAAATGGCATGGACGCAGATGACTCAGTTTCATGCCCATACAATATGCTACCTTTCCTTACCGAATCACCTATGGTCCCTAAGGGAAAACACGAATTACTGGCCAGTATTGGCGCTGTTTGAAATCCACCTTTAGGCGTTAGATACACGATTGACCCACAACTGACATTTTTTATCGTTAACCGATCTCCCTGTGCTAATTGAAAGGTCTTCCACATTTCGACAGGTACACCATTCACGCAACATTCGCTTTGTGCCCCTGTCAATACATAAGTACCTCCAGTTAATGCCTCAAATTCAAACCCACCAATAAATACTTCAAATGAAGTTTGGTTTTTGTCGTTATTTAAAATATAATGAGCTGCTTGGAATGATACTTTATCCATAGGTCCAGATCGAGGAATACCGTATGCCCGATAGCCGTATCTCCCTTGGTCTTGCATGCTACCATATACACCTTGCTTTTTCACTATAAGAAGTGGCTTCAACTGCTACACTCCTTTGCTCTTTATTTCACTATACTCCTGCTTTGTGATTTCATAAAACTGTACTTGATCCCCTAGAGAAAATAAAAAACTGTTCTTCTCGTGTACATCAAATAAAGTAAATGGTGTTTTGCCAATAATATTCCAACCACCTGGTGAATCGAGTGGATAAATCCCTGTCTGTGCACCACCAATGCCAACTGAGCTTGCTGATACTGATTTTCTTGGCTTCTTCAAGCGTGGTACAAACAATTGTTCATGTAAATCACCCAAATAAGGAAATCCCGGTAAAAATCCAATTAAATACACAAGGTATGCCTTAGACATGTGCATTACTTTTACCTCTTCATACGTTAAGCGCGTATAATCCATAACACGTTGCATATCTAAGGCAAATTCTTCATCATAGCAAATTGGAATTTGTAAATGGCGACTTGGTATTTCTTCGTTTGTTGTAGACATTTGCATAGCAAGCCATTGCTTTTGTAAACACTTTATATCAATTTTTTGATGGATATATGCCGTAACTGTGTGATAGCTAGCAACTGTTTCAACTAACTTGTGCTGTAGATTTTTTTGCAGAAACCAATTAAATTTTTGTACAGCTTGAAAATTTTCTTGGGATATTACTTCATTAAATGCAAAACGAACTGTGTATTGGCTAATCCACATAGTATGAGGGAAATTAATTATTCGCCGCACAAATTGCCTCTTTGATGCAGATTTCGATACTGGCGATTAAATCTTGGCTATTCCATCCTGGTATTTTGCCATGCTGAATGGCCAACTCAAAGGAAGCAGGAATATGGATGAATCCAGCGAGAACTCCTTCATGTTGCTGTGCGTAACGTAGCCCTTCATACATAATATTATTGCATAAATAGGTACCTGCTGTATTTGAAATTTCGGCAGGATAGCCTTCGTTGTGTAAGCGGTTCACCATGTTGCGGATAGGCAAATTCGTTAGATAGGCATCGACTCCACCGTCAAGAATGCTTTCATCCACTGGTGTATAACCATTATTATCAACCTCGCCATCTTTCACATTAATGGCAATTCGCTCTGGTGTAATCTTAAAACGTCCTCCAGCTAATCCTAATGAGATGATGATTTTAGGCTCTACTTCAGCAATATATTGTTGCAACTGCTGGGCAGATTGCTGAAAATCTACAGACAATATGCGTCCAGCAATCTCATAATCATCCATTACCTTTCCATCCAAAGCTTCTACAATTTGCATGGTTGGATTCATTGTATAGTCAAGAAATGGCACAAACCCTGTTATTAATATTTTTGTCATTTTATTCACCTAGATTTCTATTGGACGTTGTTTGATGATCCGCCCATTTTGATTTTGTTTATTGACTGGTGTCGAGACAGCTGCCTCGATAATTGCCTGATTGAATAACTTATGAGCCTGAATACATGAATTTAATTCCTCATCATACACAATTTCGTCTGCCACTTCTGATATTATATCAAGTGCCACCCATTGGGGGTAACGTAAAATACTTACAGAAGAGTATGTTGGTGTCACTTCCATCCCCCGGTGGAAATTAATATTGCCCATTTCTTCAATTGGGTATTTTTGAGGTTCCCACTTCGTACCATACTTATAATAACGATGACGCCAATAAGTATTTTCTTCAGCAAAGGTTGTGTCTTCAAAAATAGCATTCACTTTTTCAGCTACATGTTCTAAATTTTTTGCCTGAATCTCCCTTGTCCCACTATCTGCATAACGACCAATCCCATATATTTTTGCGCTTGGCAATGTATAGGAGACTGGAAAAATAGGTGGGCAAGCATAGCCAGCAAAAGGCTGTACCCATTCACGCGCAGGAATCCCATGATCATCTAGTACAATATCAGGTGCCCATTTTTTTAATATCATTGGTAAAACATTTGCCTCACCAAATACACTTTTTTGGAATTTCACATGCGCAAATTCTAATCCAACTGCATTGTATCTGGCTGCATGATGTTTCCATTTTGGATGCTCTTGTGTCAAAATCTTCATCAGCTCATAACCATCCGGGTTCGCTAGTGGAATCACAATCATATTGATTTTCTTTAAAATCTCTGGGTGCTGACGAATAACATCTTCCACTAGTTCTAATATAGCAGGTGTACTCGAAACTTCATTTGGATGATGCCCCGCTTCAAAAACAATCGTATGCTTGTCATTAGATTTCTTGAGCCCCGAAAAATAGTCACTAGTAATCGGTTCTGTCACTTCGATAAAGGGTATCAAGTTCCCTTTATACGACAAATCCGCAGTATTGATTTTGACTTCTGGCATGGTGTTATATCTACTTAATAGCTGAAAGTCATCTTTTATTTTGTGTTTTAATGGTTGTTCTACTTCAACAACTTGACGTTTTTGGCCAACGAGCATTTCAACACGGTCCATCCGTCCGTTATCATCAAATAGTATTCGCTTTGTTGTAGAGGCTATATATGCTTGTTCACGCCACTGATACAACTTTAGCAAGCTATTAATGGGCGCATAGATATCCTCCTGCATATGGATAAAAGGTACAACACCTCCTGGCGCCTTGTAAGGTCGATTCACTAGTCGGTCGCCCAATGCATAAAAATAGTCCAGCGTGTTGAAATATATATCCTCATACAACGCCTCAAAGGATGAATTTGCTTCTTGTTTAATAGAGAGTTCCTCTTCAATTCCAGAAGAGGTAAAGTCTATTTCAATTCGGTCAAAAAGCGGATACAGTTCCCCTTGACTGCTACTACTTTTATCAATAACTAATCGATCCACGACATGTGGTAAAAATCTATCTATATAGTATTTATAAAAGCGTTCTCGATCAGACAATATGGCTTTTTCTTGAATACAATCTTCCTCTTTAAATAATCTGTATCCTGCTGTAGTCGGATACGCTTTTTTATCTCCAGCTACATAATTCAATTCACTAATTAACGGGTTTAATACCGCTATCAATTGTTCATCTACATAGACACGATAAACGTGATGTTGTGTGGACGATAGTTCAAAATGAACATTCTCCTTCGGAACCCCATATTGCACTTCAATCAATTCGTCAATCGGATATAGTTCCATAATCCATCGATTGCGTAATTCTAAACCTTTTTGCTTGCTGCCATCCTTACAAACAATTTTCACCTGTGTAAAAGGTGTTTGAACTGACGGCAGTACTTCTTCTAATATCCAGTACAAGCCTGTTTTAAATGCCGAGCGCACATAGATAGTCTTTAGAGTGGGAAATTTATCAACTAAATCTAAACGATAGTTATCTCGTTTTTCTTTTGATGCCGTTATATATATTTCGGCATCTACTTCTAGTTGTGTTTCCATTTGTAATGCATTCATAATCGATGTAGCTTCTGATTCATCTTGCCACTTTTCTTCGTATAGCAGTTGAGCTTCATTAACTTGCTTGTCGTTTAATTCCCAAATACCAAGTAAACCACCTTCAGTGACGTGCTTTTCTTTTGTAATCGTATGAAGAACAGTTGGTAGACTTTCTTTCGTACCCATTATACGAATGGCGTTCGGAGCGACTAGTTCCATAATATTTTCGGTCCCTAGTTTAATGACAATGGACAAATTACGTTCTTCTTGCGTCACAACAGGAAAAGAAGCTGTCGTTGAATATAAGCCTAGTCGTAGCCCAAGATAACAAACTTCTTTCAAGAGTGCATGACTTTGCACTGCTTCTTGCAAATGCATTTGTACACTTAGATGTTGTAAAGGATGGGCCTCATCTTTTTCACCAGTACCATAAGCTGACCACAGATGACTTAAACTTTCATAATAGATAGCAGGAATCGTTTCACTTGTATCTGGCATACCCTCACACGCAACAGCGCTTAACAATGCCGATAATGACTCCTCTGTCTCATAATAAAAGATAAATGTTGAATTTTTTTTCATCACATATGTGGCATCATGGTGTTGAAAAATCATTGAGAAAGTTTGGTTGGCTGGTTGAAATAAATTAAAATCAAGTTCATTTGCTTCCAAGCCCAATCTCACACAAAAGTCGATTAATCCAACAGGTGCAAGATGAGACGGTAATTCAATATATAAGGAAGGTTTTTTTAACGGTTGATGCATACTAAATAAACTTGTGAAAATAGTTGTATTCATATTCATCACCTAAACTTTCATATTCGGATCTAAGCGGTCACGCAGCCAATCCCCTAATAAGTTAAAGCCTAATACTGTTAACATAATTGCAATACCTGGGAATACAGAAATCCACCATGCCGATGTCATATAGTTCCGACTATCGGCTAGCATGCCGCCCCATGAAGGTACAGTTGGTTCAACGCCTAATCCTAAAAATGTCAGGGAAGCCTCTAATAAAATAAACTCTGCAATACACATAGTAGCTAATACTAAAATAGAAGACGCAACATTTGGCAGAATATGCTTAACGATTATTTTGAAATGAGTTCCTCCAATAGCTTTCGCCGCTTGAATATACTCTTGTTCTTTTAAGGCCAAAATTTCTCCGCGTATTAATCGGGCAAAACTTACCCAATACGTAAGACCTAAAATAATAATGATTTTCTCAATGCCTGTACCAAATACACTCATAATAACAATCGCTAATAATATAAAAGGCAGCCCTAATTGAACTTCTGCCAAACGCATAATTAAATCATCCAACCATTTCCCAAAATAACCAGAAACAAGTCCTAAAACCGTACCTAACACAAGAGAAATGGCAACCCCGCAAATACCAACCAATAAAGAAATACGTGCCCCATAAATAATTCTACTCAACAAATCACGTCCTACTTGGTCTCCTCCAAGTAAATATTGTGATTCCCCTGTTTCATCCAACCATTTAGGCATATCTAGGCGTTGCCCTAAACTGGCAGCACCTGGATCATATGGCGCAATATATGGCGCAAAAATGGCACAAAATATGGCGGCTACTACTAGCACCAATCCGATCATCCCTGTCAAGTTCGCTTGGATATACTTTAAAATCTGCATCATTTTACTTGTCTTTTTAGCCGCTACTATTTCAGTCTCAATCGCCTGTGTCATTAATTGTCACCTCTTCCTGTCCGAATTTTCGGGTTAATCAATGAGTAGCATAAATCTACCATCAAATTGACCATGATCATTAATAATGCCAGAAGAATAATGCCACCTTGTACAACTGGATAATCCCGTTGATTGATGGAGTCAACAATTAAACGACCAATGCCTGGCCAAGAAAATACTTGCTCTACTATAACCGCACCACCTAATAGCCCACCAAACTGCAAACCAACAAATGTCACCGTTGGCAATAACGCATTCCGGAATGCATGCCTTACAATGACGAGCCATTCTCTAATTCCTTTAGATCTTGCTGTCGTGACATATTGCATTTTAAGTACCTCAAGCATCGATGATCGAATTAAACGCACTAAAATACCTGATAAAATAAGTCCTAATGCGATGGATGGCAATATCAACGAACTCAAGCCATCAAAACCTGATACAGGTAGCCATTTTAGCTGTACAGCAAAGATTAAAATTAACATAAAGGCTAACCAAAAGTTTGGAAATGAGATACCTAGTAGCGAGAAGATACGACCAAATATATCAATTGATTTTCCTTTATACACAGCTGATAGAATGCCAATAGGAACAGCGATTAATAACGCCACAGTCATACCACCTAAAGCAAGTGCAATCGTTGGCCATGCACGTTCTATCAGCATATCCAGAACGGGGCTATTGGAGCGATACGACGTACCAAAATCAAGCATGAATAAATCTTTCATAAAAATGATATATTGTTCCCACACCGGCTTATCTAAACCTAATTTAGCAGTTAACTCTTCTACGGCCTGCTGACTTGGTTCACCAGCACCGAACATAATACTTACTGGGTCTCCTGTTAAACGGATAGAGAAAAATATGATTAATGAAACGGCCATAATCACCAGCACCGTATGCGATAAACGTCTCAGTATATAGGAAAGCATAATTCCATCCTCCTAGTTTGAAATGAAAGAGATAGTATGCAAGCATACTATCTCATAACTTACTAATTACTCGACAGTAACCCCTTCAAATCTAAAGCGGCCATCATGTGGTGGTTGGAAATCTTTTACTCGCTTATTCACTCCGTATATTTCAACTTCTGAATATAAATTCACTTCTGCTGCATCTTCATATAATACGTCTGTCAGTTCTTTAAAGATTTTTTCACGTTCCGTACTATCATTCGTCGCACGTTCCGCAGTTAACAATTGTTCAACTTTATCGTTTTTATAAGTTGGATTCCAAAATTCTCCTTCGTGATACATTAAATAGGCAGTATTATCAAAGTCTAAAGTCCAACCACCCCAACCATTTTTATACATATGACCAGCGTCGCCTTTTGGTATTAATTCTGATTGGAAGGTTGTATTTTCTACACTATTAATAGATACTTTTAAGCCCACTTCTTGTAAATAGAAAGCGACTGCTTGTGCAATTTCTTTAAATGTTCCATCAGTACCCGGAATATAGAATTCTAATGTTGTTCCTTCAGCAACATTTGCCTCAGCAAGAAGTTTTTTTGCCTTTTCAGGATCATATGGATATGGTTGTAAATCTTTGTTATAGCCAAATGAAAGTTCACTTTGGAATGAGCTGATAAGTTTTCCATAACCACCTAAGATTTCTTTCACGATTGTTTCCTTATCAATGGCAAAGTTGATTGCTTGTCGAACTCGTACATCGTCTACAGGTGCTTTCGCTGTATCAAAGCGTATCGAGTATGCTGTAGGGGTAGGTACATCCATTAAAGTGATGAAGTCAGTACCTTCTGCGGTTGCTGCTTGAGCAACTTCTAAGCGTGTCATAATATCAATGTTACCTGTTTGTAATTCTGCTAATGCTGTCGCAGTTTCTGGAATGACTTTAAACGTTACTTTATCTAGCTTAATTGCGTCTTTATTCCAATAATCTGCATAACGCTCCACGACCACTTCTTTATCACGTTGGTAATCCGTCATCTTGAATGGACCTGTTCCGACAGGTTTCATATCAAAATTCTCTGCACTCTGTTCAGTAATGTATTTTGGTGGAACGATGACTGCACCGTAACCAGATAATTTCGTTAATAACACTGGGTCAATTGCCTTTAAATACATTGTTACTTCATAATCGCCAGTTACTTCTACACGATCAATCGATGTATAGTTTGAATATTGAGGCCCCTTTTGCCCCTCTTCACCAAGTAAACGGTCAAATGTAAATTTAACTGCTTCTGCGTTAAATGGTTCGCCATTGTGGAATGTAACGCCATTACGCAATTGGAATACGAGTGTCTTATCATCTACATATTCCCAAGACTCTGCTAAGCCGGGTTGAATTTCTAAGTCAAGTGAACGACTAACTAAACCTTCAAATACAGAAGTTCCAACCATACTCCAAGCCAATAGATATGTATCAATTGGATCCCAGTTTTGTGGATCTCCCGGAACACGAATGACTAATTCGTTGCCACGGGCTATTGCTGGATTTTCACCCTTCACTTTTCCATTATTTTTTTCTTTATTACCACTTTCTGATGTGTCACCACTACATGCTGTTAATACGAGCAGCATACATACAAGTAACAACGTGAACAATTTGTATTTTTTCATATACGACATCCCCTTTGTTGTTTGCTATTTATACACCATATGGATATGGCAACGAATAACCTAATTCAGCTGATATTGAAGCCGCTGTGGCCCAAAGCCCCTCTAAAAAACCATTTACTTTTTCTTTAGGTAATAGTGAATCTATTCCAGCGATACTGATGGAATATTCTACTTCACGATTGCTATTAAAAATTGGTACAGCTATTGAAATGGTGCCCTCTTCTAGTTCGGAAACACTGTAGGCATAGCCATTGTTTTTTCCAAATTCAATCAATTCATAGATTTCTTCGTCTGTTACCGGTGTTCCACTGGCATATTTTTTACGTGTTTTTTGTAAAACTTCTTGTATTTTTTCTTCTGATTGGAAAGATAAGATAATACGTGAACAAGCACCTGCGTACAGTGGCGCCCTTCTCCCTACTCTTGTATAAAGTAATACCGGTTTTAGACTTTCTATTTTTTCAATGTATAGACCATCTGTATCGTCCATCACGATTAACTGAACAGCTAAGTCAAATTTCTGCTGTAACATTTTCATATGTGGTATAGCAAGTGAACGAATTTCAATGGAATTAGCAGCAATAGCCCCCAATTCAATTAATTTATGTCCAAGAAAATAATGATCACTCAACACTAGTTGACCACCACTTTGAATATATGGGCGTTTTAACACCCCTAATTCTGTGAATGTCTTCAGAAATCTAAGTAAGGTAGGCTTTGGAATGTCTGTTTCATGTGCCAGTTCATCTAAACGCCAGGAAGGTTTTTCTTCCGTAAATAATGTCAAAATGTTAATGCCTTTTTCTATTGTTTTACTCATCATAATCGCTCCATTTTTTATTCATAAAGTAAGCAGGATACATCATGCTTCTCACCCATTCTTTTTAGGGTAGGAGGCGTCACTGTGCATATGTCCATACAATTAGGACATCTTGTATGGAATGTACATCCACTAGGTGGGTTTGCAGGATTTGGAACATCTCCTCTCAGGACAATCCGCTCTTTTTCTCTCGAAGGATGCGATTTTGGTAATGCCGATAGTAACGCTTTTGTATAGGGATGTTTTGGATTACTAAACAATTCATGCTTATCCGCTACTTCCACTAATTTCCCTAAGTACATAACACCAATACGATCACAAAAATGATGGACGACACTTAAATCATGTGAAATGAAGATATAGGTAAGATTCATTTCCTTCTTTAAGTCTTTCATGATGTTCAATACTTGAGATTGAATCGATACATCAAGTGCAGATACAGGCTCGTCCGCTATAATGAGCTTAGGATTTGAAACAAGTGCTCTCGCAATGCCTATTCGTTGTCTTTGACCACCTGAAAATTCATGTGGGAAACGATCTAATTGCTTTTGTGTCAGTCCCACCTGTTTAGCTACTTCATAAACTCGTTGTTTTCTTTCTTCTTTTGTACCAATCTTAAAATTAACCAATGGTTCTTCAATGATTTTATAGACCTTCATTCGAGGATTAAGGGAAGAAAAAGGATCTTGGAAAATAATTTGCATGTCTCGGCGTTTTTCACGTACCTTTTTCGGGCTTAGGTTTGCAATATTTTCTCCGTTTAATAAAATTTCGCCCTCTGTTGGTGTAAGTAATTGAATGAGTGTTTTTCCCATCGTAGACTTTCCACAGCCTGATTCACCAACTATGCCTAAAACCTCTCCTTCATTTACAGTAAATGAAATATCATCTACTGCTTTTAAATAATCTGCCCGTGATCCTTTTAAGTTGAAATATTTTTTCAAGTGTTTTACTTCTAATAATGGACTGACCATTTACATCCCCCCTTTTAATTCTCCGCTCTCATAAAGCCAGCAACGCACTGTACTGCCAATATTTGTTGTAAACAAACTTGGTTTATTCTTACATTTTCCTGTTGCATACTCACATCGATCGAAAAATCTACAACCTGCTGGCATATCCGCTGGGGCTGGTACAACTCCCTCAATTGAAGGTAAATACTCCTGCTCTGTCTCAATATCTGGCAATGAATTCAATAGACCCTGTGTATAAGGATGGAGAGGATGATTAAAAAGATCTAAAACAGTCGCTTCTTCAACTATTTCTCCTGCGTACATGACGATTACTCGTTCGCAAATTTCAGCAACGACGCCAAGATCATGCGTGATGATAATGATAGACATCTGTAATTTCTCTTGCAGGTCTTTCATCAATTCGAGAATTTGCGCCTGAATCGTCACGTCTAATGCAGTAGTAGGTTCATCTGCAATTAATATTTCTGGACCACATGCTAATGCCATGGCAATCATGACTCGTTGACGCATCCCACCTGATAATTGATGAGGATACTCATTCACTACTCTTTCTGGGCGAGGAATTCCAACAAGTTGAAGCATGTCAACAGCACGTTGAAGCGCCTCTTTTTTGGATATATGCTCATGACTAAGAATCATTTCAACTATTTGAGAACCAACTTTATAAACTGGATTTAACGAACTCATCGGTTCCTGGAAAATCATTGCTATTTTTTTCCCTCGAACGTTTCGCCATTCTTTTTTTGATTTTTTGTTAATTTGCATTTGGTCTATGTAAATGTCTCCATTTTGCCAATCCACTCCAGAAGGTAACAATCCCATTAGTGATAGCGACGTCATACTTTTACCACAGCCTGATTCGCCAACAATCCCTAAAGTTTTTCCTTTTTCAAGTTGTAATGACACGCCATTGACAATCGCTATGTCTTTTTTGTCTTGTTCAAATCCTATTTTCAAATCTTTGACTTCCAAAATGTTGACAGCCATTTTTAACCTCCGTTCCAATATGTGAAAAGCGATTCCATTTTTTAAAATTCTACATAAAAAAATAACCTATTTCAATAGTTTTCAGAAAAAAATAAATATTTAGTTTAATAAAATTATTCTATAAAAATAAATACTTTTTCTCTATTTTTCTTATTTTTTGTCGAATAAATAGGCTTTTGCAGATTTCCACTTTACATATAACCAAGGGATTTCGTTGATAAATCATTTTACAAATGTTGATTTTTTTGCACAAAAAAAGAGTATGACTCAAAAGAACTTTTGTGTCATACTCTCTTTATTAAAATAATAATCATTTTATATGGCAACAGCTAAAATACAAACTTTCCTATTTTATATGTGCAGTCGCTTGTTTCATGACGTATTTCCCCACGCCAATATAGATCGCCACTGTTACTCCAATGAATACGAATGTCATTGCTGACCGCTCCTTTTCTTATAGATACTTCAACTTAAAAACGAAAACTTTTGCACTATCTTATTGAATTTGAAAATCATTCTCACTAATATAATATAAATTTCAGCCTATTTCGTCAAGACATACTTTCATCTTACCCTTTTAACATGGTAAGATGTAGAAAAGTCGGAAAAAGGATGCGGTAATGATGAGTAATTCGAAGTACTTTCAAACTATTTTAAACGGGACAATCCATGCATTAAAATCGATACTACCCATGGATATCCAGGTGAAATCGCCAAGTATTATTTCTGAACCTTTTCAACAGCAACAAATGGGCGTATTAATTGGGCTTATTGGAGATTTAAAGGGCCGTGTTATCATTGATTCCTCTCCTGAAATATTCAGTGGCATTGGCAACACGATGTTTGGTATGCCTCTTGAAGGAGAAATGTTAGAATCCTTTACAGGTGAATTCGGAAACATGATTGCAGGTAACTTATGTACGGCTGTCGGACAACAAAACCTTGAAATTGATATTACGCCACCAACTGTAATGGTGGGAAACACGAAGTTATATGGGTTTGAGAAAGCCTTTGTCCTCCCTGTTACGATTCCAGACATTGGTGCACTAACGGTTCTATTAACCATTGAAGAAGAAGCATAACTAACTAGATTCTGATCTTGCAAACGATACATCTTATGCCATCGCATCAAACATTTATGCATAAAATTTGGCATTCGCCTACATAGGAGGGCAGCCCCTAGTGATACATACATCACTTAGGGGTTGCCCTCTTATTTTTGTGCAAACTACTGCTGAACGACCACGCACATCCATCTCAAAGCTATCAATCGTCGAACTACAAGATTAGGTCTCAATGCTCAGAACGTTTATTTATTTTTTTTATTGACACCTTTGAGCGAATGACTACTAAACTGTCTTTTTACCTATTGGTAAGATACCTTCTTTTGTTTTCGCTCTACATTTCACATTTTTTTCACACTTTGACCGAGAAAGTGTGATTTTTTTCACATCAAATCGACATAAATTTCTATATGATGACATTAAGAAAGTCCACTAAGAAAGCGTAGGAGGGAGCAACAATGGCAAATAAAAAGAAGTCAGAAGATAATCTTAAAGGTTCACTCTATGCAGTATTTGGAGTCGGCATCATTATTATTTTACTGTGGGTATACTGCTTCAATTTATTCATCGGCCGCTTTTAACTTATCACCGTAAATTACCTTTTTCATTCGGTGTTCAGTATGACAAAAGCAGTTAATTCACGTTAAAGTCTGTAAATATTTACCTATGTGTTTAGCCCCATGCCAAGCAGCGGGATGAACATTTCAGCAAGATGTCATTAATTTTAGAAAGAAGGGACAGAGATATATGCACTTACATAAGTATGAGAAATATTGGCTAGTGTTTGGCGTCACTACTTTAGTGGCATTTCTCGTTATTCTCGGCATTGGTGCATTCCATCAAGGCTCACATCCGAACAACGGTAAAAAAACACTAGATTACGAGAAAGCAAAAGAAATTGCACCATTTGATAACCCTGGTGTCCATAAAGTAGAGGGCAAGGATTGGGATTATGAAGTCGTTGTTTTAGCTTCTGCGTTCTATTACAATCCCCCTGAAATCGAAGTTCCACTTGGGGCAAAAGTGAAGTTTATCGGTACAAGTGAAGATGTAATGCACGGCTTTGAGGTTGCCGGCACAAATATTAATATGATGCTTGAACCTGGGTATATTTCCGAATATGTAACAGTAGTAAATAAAGTAGGAGAGTTTTTAATCGTCTGTAACGAGTACTGCGGTACAGGACATACGATGATGCACTCTATGCTAAAGGTGGTGGATCCAAATGAGTCTGAATAATAATTTGACAAAGGTGGATCGTCGTGACGCGAAGCTTGCAATGGCGCATATTTATGTCGCATTTATCGCATTATTATTAGGTGGCCTTGCAGGTTTATTACAAGTGTTTGTACGCTCTGGACAATTCACGTTACCAGCAGGTATTGGTTATTATCAAGTTTTAACAGTACACGGTGTGTTACTCGGTCTTATTTTAACAACGTACTTTATTTTTGGTTTCCAAATAGCCAGTGTAAGCCGTACTTCTGGCACGTTCTCAGCTGCTCAACGTCGTCTTGGCTGGATTGGATTCTGGTTAATGACGATTGGTACAGCTGCGGCAGCAACTATGGTGTTACTCAATAAAGCAACCGTTCTCTATACGTTCTATGCTCCTCTTCAAGCACACTGGATTTTCTACTTAGGCTTAACATTAGTCGTTGTAGGTTCTTGGGTTGGCGGTGCAGGTCAAATTTTACGTTATGCACAATGGCGTAAAGAAAATAAAGCAAGTGGGCAACCGAGTCCCCTACTATCATTTATGGTTGTTGTTAACAATCTGATGTGGTTTGTTGCCACGCTAGGTGTAGCCGTTTCTGTGTTATTCCAGCTACTGCCTTGGTCATTAGGTTTCATCGAACGTGTTGATGTAGCCTTATCTCGTACATTATTCTGGTATTTCGGGCATGCCCTTGTATACTTCTGGTTATTACCAGCTTATATGGTTTGGTATACGATGATTCCAAAGATTATTGGCGGGAAAATTTTCTCTGATTCTCTAGCTAGACTGGCATTTATTCTTTTCTTATTATTCTCTGTACCTGTTGGGATTCATCACCAATTAACTGAACCAGGTATTGATGGTACATGGAAATTCATTCAAGTTGTTTTAACATTTGCCGTTATTGTGCCATCCTTAATGACAGCCTTCTCCATGTTCGCTATGTTTGAATTACGTGGACGTGAATTAGGTGGAAAAGGTCTCTTCGGTTGGTTCAAAAAATTACCGTGGACTGATGTACGTTTCTTTGTACCTTTCATCGGTATGGTGTCGTTCATTCCTGGTGGTGCTGGCGGGATCGTCAATGCTTCTTATCAAATGAACCAATTAATCCATAACACCATTTGGGTAACGGGACATTTCCATTTAACAATCGCTACGGCTGTCGTGTTAACTTACTTCGGTGCTGCATTCTGGTTAATTCCGCATTTAACAGGTCGTACGCTCACAAAATCATTAAACAATCTTGGTAACTTCGCAGGGATTTTATGGGCAGTTGGTATGACAATCATGTCTTCTGCTATGCATATCGCAGGTCTTATCGGTGCACCTCGTCGTTCAGATTACTCTGAGTACGGTGGCGCCCAACAAGCATATGATTGGATTCCATATCAAATTGCACAAGCAGTTGGTGGTACAATTTTGTTCATCGCCATCCTAGTAATTATGTATATCGTTGTAAAACTAGCATGGTTCGCACCAAAAGGTGACGAAGAGTTCCCAGTAAGCGACGTACATGAGCACAGTGGCAAAACACCAGCCATTTTAGAAAACTTTAAACTATGGCTTGTTATTTTAGTCGCATTAATATTATTTGCTTACACAGTTCCACTGATTGATATTATTTCCAACTCACCTCCTGGCTCAAAAGGCTATAAACTTTGGTAACTCATGCATCCCGCATCTTCTTTATTAAAGCGATTTCTCTGTAATGAGAAATCGCTTTTTCTTTTAAAATAGAAGTATCTAGATGAACCCGTTGATTTCCGCTACGGCGGACGCTTTTCATAGGCTGGCTTCAGTCTCCTCGTTGCTATATCCTCTCGGAGCCTTTAGCTCTTGCGATTCCCGCAGGAAACTTTGCTCTGTAGCGAAAGGCGAATGGCGTCAGCTATAAATTAAAGGCGATGGATAGGATGACTGAAAATTTAAATCATGAACATCGTCAAAATAATAAACAAATTTAAGCGCGTCGCTAAGAAAACGCTAGATTGTGTTTTACACATTGCAAAAGAAGCATGGGATAACCCTCAAAGCTGGTCATGCAGATAATACTTACTTTTGCTTCAATGACTTTGAGAAACTTGCTAACTGAATATAGCGAAGTCCAGAAATGGTATAATAGTTGAATTCGTAGTAGCTCGTGGAATTTTAAGCGCAATGGAAAAGGCATTCAGAATATCATCATTCTGAATGCCTTTTATCGTCAAACTGAAGCGATTTCTCCGTAATAGAGATATCACTTTTTTATAGCTGATACAGTTTTGTATATTTGTCTTGTAAATAGTTTGCTAGATAGTGGCCATTCAAGCCTTCCCCTGTCGCCGCTTGGAGCAGCTCGAAAGGTTTTTTCAATGCACCATATTGATGGACCTTATCGCTTAGCCATTCACGAATAGGCAGTAGCTCGCCATTTGCTAGCAGGTCATCAAAGTTTGGAATATCCTTGTCCATCGCATGCTTCCACTGTGCCGCATAGATCAGACCTAAAGCATAAGATGGGAAATAACCAAACATGCCACCTGACCAGTGCATATCTTGCAGTACCCCTTGTGCATCTGTCTCAGGTCGAATACCTAAGTATTCCTCGTACTTAGCATTCCATACTTGCGGTAAATCTTTTGCTTGTAAATCACCATTGAACAAGTCGCGCTCAATCTCATAACGAATCATAATATGCAGCGCATACGTTAGCTCATCTGCTTCAATACGGATAAGTGACGGTTCCACCATATTAATGGCACGTAAGAAATCGGCTAATGCAACTTCACCAAATTGTGCGGGCGAATACTTTTGCAGACGCTCATAATTATGCTCCCAGAATTTTTCGTTTCGACCGACAAAGTTTTCATAAAACAATGATTGGGATTCGTGTATGCCCATTGATGTGCCTTGTGCTAATGGTAAACCATCAAGCTTGGCGTCAATATTTTGTTCATACATGGCATGTCCACACTCATGAATTGTACCAAATATCGCCGAACGGAAATCCGCTTCATCATATTTCGTAGTAATCCGGTTATCCCCATGATTTAAACCGATCATAAATGGATGGACACTTTCGTCTAAGCGACCCGCATCAAAATCATAGCCAAGTTGCGCTAAAATTTCTAGTGACAGCGCTCGTTGTTCCTCGCGCGGGAAATGCTTAAATAAAACGCTGGTATCTGGTTTATTTGATGATGCAGCAATTTTTTGTACCAGTGACACAATCGTTGTACGTAACTCGCCAAAAACGCGGTCTAAAATTTCCGTCGTCATTTCTGGCTCATATTGGTCCAGTAATGTGTTGTATGGCGAGCCATTTTTCATGCCCCAATAACCGATAAATTTCTTTTGCCAAGCGATGATTTCTTCGAGGTATGGTAAAAATAGCGCAAAATTATTTTCTGCTTTTGCCTCTTCCCAAACGGCTTCTGCTTTCGATTGCAAGATTACAAATTCCTTGTACTCATGTGCTGGAATTTTTTTATTATTGTCGTAGTTTTTGCGCACTTCCTCAACTAAGCGTAGTGTGACATAATCCAGCTCTTCCTTCTGCGCTTCAAGTACCGTAAGTAACTCCCCTAATACTTCACTCGTTTGCATGTCAAATAGTGAGGCAGATAGCGTCCCAATCACTTCTGAGCGCTGAGCGAGTCCCTTCTTAGGTGCCCCCGTGCGCATATCCCAATAAATTACACTGAGCGCTTCTTCATAATGTTCCATTTTCTTCACATAATCTATAAATCGTTGAACGGCCATGCCATCATCCCCCTTTTTCTCGCTATTATTTTATCATATTTTCGAAAATTTTGGATATTATGGACTTTTAAGTATTTAAAATATGTGCAATATCATTGTTGTGTGTTGATTTCCATGCTTGTTCACAGTTGATTTCGCACTATCCGAGCGGTGGTGGGACTTACCTGAGCGGTGGAACGCCTTACCTGAGCGCTCCCTCCACCTACCCGAGCGCTAGAGGTATTTCAATCACTCTTTTCAATTAATTTGAAAATGTTCAATTTTCATCCAGAGCTTTTCGAATATCATAATCATTTAGATTGATATCCAGAGCTATTCCTAGTGCCATCTTTGCTAGCTGCCCTCCAATAAAGGGGCCCATCGTCAATCCGGACGCACCAAGTCCGTTCGCCGTTATTAGACCATCCCAGCCAGGAATAGCCCCTATCACCGGTAGAAAACCAGGTGTAAAAGGACGAAAACCAACTCTTACCTCCTGAAAAATGCTATTTGCTAAATCAGGTGCTATATCTAACCCTTTATTCAGAATTTCTTGTATTCCTCCTGCTGTGATTCTTGTATCATAGCCTTCCATTTCATTTTCGTGAGTCGCTCCTATAACAATCTTCTGGTTATCAAAAGAAAGCAGGTATTGATCAGATGGCGGCATGACTACAGGCCAAGTGCCTGTGTCTTGTCTATCAGGTACTTGTAGATGCATAATTTGTGCTTTTTGAAAGCTAACTTTAAAGTGAATGCCTAATGGCTGCAGCAGTTGATTGGCCCAGGCACCTGCACAAACAACCACCATGTCAGACGAGAAGCTTGTATCACCGACAATTACTCCTGTAATTCGGTTCGACTGATATTGAAGCCTTGCATCCCCGTTTATCAGGACAGCCCCGTTCCTTTGGGCTGATCGAAGCAATGCATCGCGTAGCGCACGACCATCTACCCGTGCAGCACCGCTAATATGAACAGAATGATAATCTTCTGTTAACAAAGGAAAACGCTCATGGGTTTCTTTTTTATTAAGCTGGGTAATTTCACCGATTTCCGGTGCATCCACTTTTCGTAATTGTGCCCGCTCTCCCATCCTTTTTATTTTCTCCAAATCGTCATGAATACTAATTGCACCAACTTGAGCATAGCCTGTTTCTGCTTCACCCTCCCTTTCGAGCTCTTTAATCAACCCCGGGTAAAAACGTGCGCCGGCCTTAGCCAACTGGTACCATGCTTGATTGCGTCGCTGTGATAACCAAGGGCAAATAATACCAGCAGCGGCATCTGTAGCCTGTCCTTTATCTTTGCGATCTACAATTAGAACATCCGCACCCATCTTGGCTAACTGGTATGCTGTCGATGCCCCAAGAATTCCTGATCCAATAACAATGACTTTCTTCATGTTTACATCCCTTTCCTAAATCACTGTATCCATTATAACGAACTCCGCATGAAAGTATTGTCCTTACATTTACAATTAATATCTGTTAGGCAATCCTAAAACTCAAATCAGTACTTTTTAAACAGGCACCTTTTACTTTTCTACTCTCCTCTTTGCCAAACTTGGAGAAAATATATTTAATCAATTACTGCCGGCAGAATCTGTTCCTTAATCAGTGTCCATCTATCACGGGGATTCATGATGAAGGTAGAGGCGATGGCTACTACTAAGTCTTTTGCTGGGATGCAACAAATGACATGGCCACCATCACCTAGTGCTAAGTAGGCAGAAACACCGTCCTCCTCTCTTAACCACCAGAGATAGCCATAATTATTGGGATTCATCGCAGTGGATTCACTAATCCATGATGTCGGAATAATTTGTTGACTGTCCCACTGACCACCGTTCAAATAGAGCGTGCCAAAACGAGCCATATCACGTGCGCTGAGGGTAAGTCCCCATCCTCCAGTGGCATGGCCATTGGGGTCTTCCACCCAGCCTTTTACATTGTGTCCAAATAAATCTTCAAAGCCAAATGATGTCATGGCATACTGAGGGATTACTTTCATGCCAATAGCGCTGAATAGATGTTCATTGGCAAACGCTCGGGCATTCTTGCCTGTACTACGTGTGATAATCGCTGAAAGTAGATGTGCTCCTGATGTGGCATATTTAAACACACCGATTTTACCTTGTTCACCTAACATATCAAGAGTATATTTTACCCAATCTGCTTGTTGACACAACTTATCTAACGGCTCATGCCAGTCATCAAATGGATAGGGCGCAGTCATCGTCAGAAGGTGGCGTATAGTAATTTGATGTTTCTGCTTGTCAGCAGCATTAGCCACATATTCCGGGAAAAAATCTAGCACTTTCTGATCTACATTGTGAATATATCCTGCATGGATAGCAATACCGATGAGCGCTGATAGTATACTTTTTGTTACAGATGCCACATGATACGTGTCATCTGGACCAAAGCCATTATAGTATCTTTCATAAGCAATACTGCCATTTCTTACTACAACCATACCATTGATATTGCTGTACTCGGATTGTATCTTCTGTTCAAGCTCTGCAAGCTTTGCAGTGTCCATTTCCCCCATTTTAGGGTCTACGGCTTGCCATGTTGTAGTTGGCCCAACATTTTTTTGCATTTAGAAGTCCTCCTAAAGACGTTTTGGTTTTAATAGATTTTTTATGTTGTCGCTATTTTCTTTACAGGAAAATACACCTCGGTAATGATCTCCTCAGGAACAGTGACTTCATTAGGGTTGGTTATATACACTTCATACGGTGATTTCACCAATTCATAGCCCTCATTTGCTAGCCATTCCATCAAGTTTGCGTATACTGATGTCAATTCTGGATATGCCCCCTTTAAAACCGATTTCGCACAAAGGGTACCAGGCACATCTCTCGTTCCTGTTACAGCCTCCTTAATTGGGATTGCAAACTCTGTATCATTGCCGACAGGATTGAACTCTGGACTATGATAAAAAGTCATTGGCTTCCCAAGCAAGGTAAGTTTATCGATAGCAATCTTTTCATAGAGCTTGCTAAAATATGTCCCATATCCTGTCTCAAAGTCAGCACTCGTCATTCGTTGACGGCTATAAAGAAGAGTCATTGGCTGCGTTTCAACAAGCTGGACGTCAATTTTGTCAAGGTAAGACATAATGGGTATACCCTTCTCTAAATTGAGAATATCTGTGCTCATTTGTTTGACGGTATAGGCTAAGGCATTTAGCTTCTTCTGCATTGCATGTCTTTTGCAAGTAAAAGCCGCAGCAAGCTCCTCTTCTGCTTGATGTTCTTCCAGTTCCACAAGGGCTTTTATTTCCTCTAACGAAAAATGATAAGATTTTAAACGATTAATAAAGAGCATCTTTTTCAGTTGCTTGATGGCATAATACCGATAACCGTTGTCAGTATTAATGTCATCAGGCGTAATTAATCCAATTTCAGCATAATAGCGCAGTGTCTTAGTTGACACGCCGCAGATTTTTGAGAATTCTCCAATCGATAGCAAGCAGCCACCTCCATGTTCCGATGTTTATCAAAACCTTGTTCCATTCAGTTATACACCTTTCCCTTAGGGCAAAGTCAACTTCAATAATTTTGTTTAACGTAGGCTTGTACATAATTTTTAAATACGGTATTCCTTATTATAAGAAGCAAAATTGCAGGATGGATTTTTGCATTAGCTTTCACTTTCAGTAAATGTTTGAGCGGCTGATCTGAAACTCCTGCAAGCATGCGAGACAAATGAAACCACACACGAAACGTAAGCAAGGGAGGCTTGGCGTACGCCCATGCATAACGATGTATAGTTTTTTACTGACCGTCTATGGTGAGACCAAGCTTCTGCGTGAAGACAAAAAGAAGCGCCCTTCAACGCTTTCACGCTAGAAGAGAGCTTCTGATCTATATTAATTTTTGGGGGAATTCTAAACAAAATATGCAAATGGCGTTCAAGCGTAATTTCGATTGGTTTTGCAGTTCAAACATGTAGAGCAAAATCTTATAGTAGTATCTATATTTGGGGATAAATATAGATACTACTGGCTAAAGTAGGCTAGCTAGTGCCTTGCTCTGCCCTTATATATTTTGGCAAATGTTCAATACTTGATGTACCGCCTCTGCGGAATGATGCAGGGCTTGTTGTTCTTCTTTCGTTAGCTGTAATTCGATAACCGATTCGATGCCATTTCCGCCGAGAATTGTCGGTACACCTAAAAATAATTGGTGATAGCCGTACTCTCCTTCTAACAGGGCAATAGAAGGAATAATTTTCCGTTGATCTTTCATGATGATTTCCACCATTTGGGCACAGGCTGCGGCTGGCGCATAGTAGGCACTGCCGTTGCCAAGCAAACCAACGATTTCTCCGCCACCTTTTCGGGTGCGTTCCACTATTTGCTGTAATCTTTCTTGGGGAATCAGTTTTTCTAGTGGAATGCCTCCTGCATAAGAATAGCGAATGAGCGGCACCATTTCATCTCCATGTCCGCCTAATACGAAACCTGAGACATCCTCTGGTGCAATGTGTAACTCTTGTGCTACAAATGTGTTAAATCGGGCTGTATCCAAGACACCTGATTGGCCGATGACACGATTTTTCGGAAAACCAGTCTCTTTATAGCAAACATAAGTCATGGCATCTACAGGGTTGCTCAGTACGAGCACAATACTGTGTGGCGCATATCTTTTTATTTGCGCAGATACTTGTTTGATGATTTTCGCATTCGTTGTCACTAAATCATCCCGGCTCATGCCTGGTTTACGTGGAATGCCCGCTGTTATGACAACGATACTTGCACCTGCTATATCTTCGTAATTACTTGTTCCTGTTACCGAGACATTAAACTTTTCAATCGGTCCAGTTTGTAGTAAATCAAGCGCTTTTCCCTTGGTCGGATTGTCTGCTTCAGGAATATCTAACAGCACTACGTCGCCTAACTCTTTTTGTGCTAAAAATAAGCTTAACGTTGCTCCGGTATGACCAGCACCGATAACCGCAATTTTACTTTTTTGAAATGTCATACCGTTTCACCTCGGCCTTCATCAGCCACTGTTTCCGCTGTTTTTTTAGCGCGGGTTGGTAACGGTTTTTTCTTTGGTGGCTGTGGTCCATTGATCATCTGAAAAACATCATCATCTGGTCTAGGGATTACATGTGCACCTAGTAATTCACCAACACGCATTGCTGCCGCCTTACCAGCCTCGACAGCCGCCTGCACTGAGCCAACATCTCCTTTGACCACGATTGTTACAATGCCACCATCGACAAATTCCTGTTTCACAATGGTCACATCGGAAGACTTAATCATTGCATCGGCTGCTTCTAACGAGCCGATTAATCCTTTTGTTTCAATCATTCCAATTGCACTACTCATTTACTTCACCTCGCATAACTTCCGTAGAATCAATAATGCCAATAACGACTGCATCAATGGGCAATGGATTCTCTTTCATAATGTAGCGTGATGACCCACCACTTGTAATGAGCACATCATCTCCAACACCAGCCCCAATGCGGTCTGCTGCCACAATCTCAGTGCGAATCGGCTGTTGATTTGAGTCGATAGGTTGAATGATTAATAATTTTAAGCCATTTAACCCTTCTTCCTTCCTCGTCGCCCAAACACTGCCGATGACTCTTCCCATCTGCATGCCTTCACCCTCTTTACCCTAGGCTCGATTCTTCGCTTACCCAGTGCTAATCGTTAATGTTTTGTTTAACTCGCGTATTTTGTCATAGGCTAATGCTGTGACAATTGTCTTCTTTGAGACGATAATTTCTTGCGCATCTATTGCAAGTACTTCTCCTTGTGACAGCAACTTCTTGTCAAAATGGAAGATGGATTTTTCCTCAGTTAGCTTCACGACTGCTTGTCGTTCTATCGGTTGCAAGCTTTCTATAGCTGGGGCATTGACGATTTCAGCCTTGGCACCTTGTTGAATTAAACCCGCATTAGCTTCATCTGTATCAATATGCATTTCTAAGCGATAGCGCTCAGAAACACGAATAATGACATTCGATAAAATAATCGGTCTTATCCCTTCTACCTTGACCTGGACAGACTGCCCATCAGCAACTTGGAGTCGACTACTATCCTCTGGTGACATATGAATATGTGCTTGTGCAATAATCAGTCCTTCGGCAAGCGACACGCTACCCTTTGGTCCAATCAATGTAATCGGGCTAGAACCCTTTATATCTCCTGAAGTTCGCAAGGGTGGTTTGACGCCTATTTTCATGGCATCTGTCCAACTAATCTCTACTTGCGATAAGGCACGAGCTGGGCCTAAAATGCGTACCCTTTCTATAGAGCCCTTCGGACCTGCAATCAACACAGTTTCCTCCGCGGCAAACTGACCGGGCTGTGAAAGCTCGAATTTCGGCGTCAACTGATAGTTTTCACCAAATAACAGTTCCACCTCTGCTTGTGCTAAATGGACATGACGTGCCGATACACCAATCGGGATTTTTCCATCATGTTGCAAGGAAGGTTGACTTTTTAACACTTGCTGTAATACTTCTTCCACAATTTGTTGCACTAAATTTTCTTGCATCAGACCTCCTCCTTACGTCCATGATTTGATAATTTTTCCTTGTGCCTGCTGCTCAATAAAACCGGCATTGGCTTCATCTGTATCGATATGCATCTCTAAACTAAAATCTTCTGACACACGGACAACGACACCACGAAAAGTAACAGGTCGTTCACTCTCCACCTCAACAGCTACCCATTCATTATTTTCGACGTTTAATGCCAAAGCATCTGCTGGCTTCATATGAATATGCGCCTGTGCTATTATGACACCTTGCTGTATAGTCACTTCCTTATCTGCAACCATGATGTTAATGCTAGCAGAGTTTTCAATGTCACCTGATTGTCGCAACGGGGCTGATACTCCTAATTTCACAGCATCTGTTCGACTTACCTCTACCTGTGTTGCTGCTCTGACTGGTCCTAATACACGTACATTATGAATAACACCTTTTGGCCCCACGATGGACACCCGTTCTTTTGCTGCAAATTGGCCTGGTTGCGAAAGAGCAAAATCCCATGTTAATGTGGCATCGGGACCAAAAAGTGCCTGTAAATCTTCTTCACTTACATGTATATGACGAGCTGAAACGGCTACAGGGAATGTTTTTACCTCTGTTATCAAGCTAGCCACCTCTATATCTAGTAAACTTCTACATATTTATTAAGCTTCTGATTTTGGTAAGATTAACTCTAACTCGTTATGAGGACGTGGAATTACATGGACAGATAATAATTCTCCTACACGTCCTGCTGCTGCTGCACCTGCATCCGTAGCTGCTTTCACTGCCCCAACATCACCACGTACTAGTACTGTGACAATACCGCCACCAACATGGACTTTTCCTACTAAATTCACGCTTGCAGCTTTGACCATTGCATCTGCCGCTTCAATTGCTCCTACTAATCCTTTTGTTTCTACCATTCCTAATGCTGTACTCATTTGTCATTCCTCCAAGTAAATTAATTTTTTTGTAACACAATTTGTTTTAATACTTCATCTACGATTTGCTGAACCACTGCGTTATCCAAAGTCGGTTCTTGTGCCTTGATATTTTCTACTAGTGGTGTAATTTCGAACGCTGGTTTTGGTACTTCAACATCCTTAATGCCGTATGCCATGCGCTTGATATTCATTAAATGTCTAGCTGTAATGTTATCGGACGTTATATTGCCGCCAAATGTCCCACAGCCTAATGTGAAGGATGGAGCAAGGCCAGTCGTTCCTCCAACAGCACCGATGGATGAAAGCGTATTGACAACAATGCGTGACACAGGCAAATCAATGGCAAACTGCTCAGCTAAGGCTTCGTTTTCCGTATGAATTGCACAAGAATGTCCACGCCCACCAATATTCAATAAATCAATCATGACCTGTTTAGCCTCCGTACTTCCTTCTACTGTGTACAAGGCAAATATCGGAGAGAGCTTTTCAAGTGAAAATGGAATATTCTTCCCAATCATCGTTTCGACACCGACAAGTACTTTGGTGTCATCTGGCACCGTGATGCCAACCGAATCTGCTAAGCAGGATGCGGATTTCCCAACAATTTGTGGGTTGACTTTGCCGGGCACCGGTGAAATCATTTTCTCCATCTTCAATTTTTCTTCATCACTCAAAATATAAGCATGGTTTTTCTTTAACTCCGCCATGACTTGCTGTGCAATGCTGCGATCGACAATAATGGCCTGTTCTGTTGCACAAATGGTGCCATTATCAAATGACTTACTTTGTACAAGCTGACGCACGGCTTTTGCAATATTGGCGGATTTTTCGATATAGGCGGGCACATTGCCTGGACCTACCCCATAAGCGGGCTTGCCTGAGCTATAAGCCGCTTTCACCAACGCACCTCCACCAGTCGCTAATATTAAATGAATATTAGGATGCTTTAACAATTGCTGTGTTGCCTCCATCGACGACATCGTTAAACATTGCAGTAATCCTTCGGGTGCTCCTGCCTTTTCAGCAGCGATTCTACAAACATCCAAAGCTTCCTTCGTACATTTAACGGCATATGGGTGGGGACTTAACACAAGGCCATTTCTTGTTTTCAACGAAATAATCGTTTTAAAGATGGCTGTTGACGTCGGATTTGTCGTTGGCACAATGCCTGCAATAACCCCAAATGGGCTAGCAATTTCTGTAACTTTTTTCAGGCGATCGACACCAATAACCCCTACCGTCTTTAAATCTTTTATATCTTCATAAACATCTCTTGAAGCAACTTCATTTTTCATTTTCTTATGATTGGGTATGCCCATCCCTGTCTCTTGCACAGCCATTTTCGCCAATCGATCTGCCTCTTTAAAGGCTGCGTCTGCAACTGCCTTGACGATTGTATCTACTTGTTGCTGTGAAAATTGTAGGTAGGCAGCCTGTGCACTATTAGCACGGGTTACAGCATCTCTCATTTCTTGAATAGCTAATAAATCTTTATCTAATGTGGCCATAACGCCACCTCCTTTCTAAATCACTGGGTTTCTCGCCAAATTGTCAATGGCTTCCCTAAAAGCATCTGCTGCCGCTTGGCACGACGATTGACTACCACTTAATAAGCCACCACCAAAATTGGTTTCAGAAGGTGGGCCATAGAATACCTTGAGCTCTACATCTGCTGCCTTTAATGCGGCATCTAAGCCAACAACGGCTTCGAGCGGTGGTGCGATTAAGTAAGCAAGAGCTGTGCCCACTTTGACATTAGCCTGTTCAGCCAGATACGTTCCGCAACTCGCTACCGTATGCGCAAAAAGTGCATGCTGTTCATTGCCAAGAATCGCTTCAAAATACGTATCAAACTGTATTTTCTGCTGAATTGCCTCTAAACCACTGCGTATTTCATCTGGCGAGCTGCCTGCGATAATGCCAATCACTTCCCCAGATAACGGACCAGATGCATGCGCAGCACCTGCATAAAAGCTTTTCGCATAGACCACTTCGACATCTGCTTTTTTCGTTGCTTCGTCAAAGGCTACATAGCCAACATCATCAATGGTCAGCGTGACAATGCCAATGCTCGTGTGGTTCGGTTTTAAGGCTAATTGCTCGGCTAACTCGTTATTCACTCGAGGTATTATTTGCATGGCTAATAGTTGGGCCATTATTTTTTGAGGATTCAATGCGCATCACCTCTAACTTTCTTTTGCCACAAGACCAACACCACTTGCCTTGTACTGCAATATTTTTTCAACAACCGTTCCTAGATAAGCACCTGCCTCTAATGGCGGGATACCACCTTTATGGATGTTGGATATAACCATCCGATCTGCTTCTACTGTGCCAAATCTCGGCTTGTAGCAAAGATAGGCACTCATCGACTCAGCAGAGACAAGACCAGGCCGTTCGCCTATTAAATAAACAACTACCTCTGCTTGTAAAAGCTCGCCAATCTCATCCATTAGTGCCACTCGCCCTTTATCAATATAAAAGGTAGTTCCTATGTCAATATTTAAATTGCTTAAGCTCTGCTGTAAGGCTAAATAAACATCTTGGATATTGGCTTCAATTGCACTGGCACTTAAGCCATTCGAAATAATAATTTGGACTTGCGGATTATTTTGACATTTTGCTTGAATCAGTGCCTTTGATTCATCCGATAAACGGCGACCTAAATCCGGTCTTGTAATGTACTCCTCTTTGTCTGTTACTCTCGTTGTGACTTGGAAGACATTTAACTGCTTCAATAAATTGTCCGTCACTTCTCCATAGACCGCATCCACCGCAGCTGCATGATCGAGTCGAAACTTAAGCCATGTTTTCGTTTTAGGTCTAGTGCCTGCACGTCCAACCCCTATCCTTGCTGGTGTATGCTTTCTTGCGGCCTGTACACTTTCAGAGACGTTGTCATCTTCAAATTGAAATGTGGTGATAGGGGCTATACGGTCAGCCGGCTCACCAAAGCTTGGCTCATACGACTGTTGTGGCGTATGGGATGCATGGTTGTAAAGTTTAATCAATGTATCGTTAGGTGCTACAGTTGGCATTTCATGGGCAACATTGTCTGCATTCTCATCCAATTTACTTAGCGTTTCTTTTGATTTTTCGCTTGGCGTAACAGTATTTTTAGGAGCATCTGCTTTCGTACTCCCACCCATTTTTTCCATTACGAGTTGTGTTATCATCGATACTAATTGTTCATTCACGTTATTCACCTACCTTTCAAACAAAGATAAATCGCCTGCCCTCGCTGAAAGACGACCATTTTCATAAATCCCCATTTTTTCTAGCCACGCTAAATAGGCAGGGGTTGGCTTTTTGCCAAACGTTTGCAGCAATGTGGCTACATCGTGGAAGCTCATTGACTGGTAGTTCAGCATGACATCGTCTCCCATTGCCGCGGCAATGATAAAATTCACACCAGCCGCCGTTAGTAAAACGCTTAAATCCTCAATATCATTTTGGTCTGCTTTTATATGATTCGTATAACAAATATCGACGCCCATTGGGATGCCATGCATTTTGCCCATGAAATGATCTTCCAGACCAGCACGTATAACTTGCTTATTGTTGTATAAATACTCTGGGCCGATAAAACCAACAACCGTGTTGACGATATACGGATTAAAATGTCGGGCAAAGCCATAATTGCGTGATTCTAACGTGACTTGGTCAATGCCCATATGTGCTTCTGCGGAAAGCTCCGACCCCTGTCCCGTTTCAAAGTAAAATAAATTTGGCCCCGTACCAGTGCCTTGCTTTTTCACAAGCTCTTGTGCTTCTCTTATCATGTCAGCAGAAATACCGAACGAGCGATTCGCTATTTCTGTCCCAGCGATACTTTGGAAAATCATATCTGCTGGTGCCCCCTGCTTAATGGCCTTCATCTGTGTTGTAATATGTGCCAAGACACAGTTTTGCGTTGGAATCGACCAGTCATTGATGAAATCTTTCGTGGCATGCAAAACTTTTTTGACACTTTCTACTGAATCATCTACAGGGTTAATACCGATGACAGCATCGCCAATGCCATAAGACAAACCTTCTTTTAATGAGGCAATGATGCCATCAATATTGTCTGTCGGGTGATTTGGCTGTAAGCGGGAGGCCAGTGTACCCTTTTGTCCGATGGTAC
Source organism: Lysinibacillus parviboronicapiens (assembly GCF_003049605.2). Classification (NCBI taxonomy): domain Bacteria; kingdom Bacillati; phylum Bacillota; class Bacilli; order Caryophanales; family Bacillaceae; genus Lysinibacillus; species Lysinibacillus parviboronicapiens. The sequence continues at coordinate 1,796,281 of NZ_CP073713.1, read as the reverse complement.
TATTACAGGTCGATAATATTTCTACTTTATTGGCCGCATGAACGAGATCTAAATTAGACATGAGCTTTGTCACAGCCGCAATAATTTCCGAATTCATGCCCTTACTTAAACGCTTTAACTCCCGATCACCTGTGTCATTCGACAAAATGTATTCTCGAAGTTGCTCAATGCTCCAGTTTTTAATTTCTCCATAGACTTGCTCATTGACGTCTTGTTCAATGATACGTGTAACTTCATCATTTTCTGGAGGAATTAGTGGATTTTCTCTAATGTCTTTTACTAATAGTTCACTTATTACTGCTTTTGCTGCAATTCGCTGTTGTACAGATTCGGCGGCGATCCCAGCTAGCTGATCGCCCGATTTTTCTTCGTTGGCCTTGGCCATGACATCTTTTAATGAATCAAAATTATATTTTTCTCCACCAAACATCATCGATAGTTTCACATTCATCCTCCTTTACTTTGAGTGGAATGCAAGTGTTTTGACAACAACAGGGACCACACCAGACGGTAGTACTTCCCCTATGTCGATATAATCACCTGTTTCTACTTTGATTTGATCGATGCAAATAATTGGGACAGTGCGATGAAGAGCTTGTATTGTTTGCCCTATGACCTTTGCATAATCTGATTGCATAACGATAATAATTGGCATTTCTTTGGAACTTCTTGCCGCTAATTGTTGCAAGATGACCTCACATAATCGATGGACATCTTGAAAACTTAAATAGGGTAAATGACTAAAATATAGGGCAAAAGGTGAGCGGTTCTCTTGTATTGAAAAAAGGGTGTCTGCTCTTTCTACAGCTGTTTTCACCACATGTTCAACCTCTTCCAATGGGCTATCCATATGGCAAGTAATAACAGGGACATTTTTTAATGGCAAAACATCGGCATTCACTTGAATCGTTGCACCACTAATTTCGGTTGTCTGTGTACATGCTCCGGTCACCGTTGCCCGTGACGTTTCCTGCGGTTTTAGCCATAAAAATGATTGTAGCTGCTCATGTTGCAACAGCATTTTCGCTAGTTTTTCGCCAATATCATCATACTGACGTTCACTACAATCATTTTCATAGAGACAAGCGGCAACCCCGCCGGAAAACATAATGGCATCTATCGGTTTATCCCAGTTGGGCAAATGCCCCAACAATAACGGATGCCGTTCATCTGTTAATTGCCCACTTAATGTCATTGCTAAAGTGTCTACCATTTCTTCCATACATCGAATGACACGCTTATCCTCTGCCGCATCACCAACGCTTAATGGATCGGGCCATATGTCCATTAATTTGCGAATGGGTGATGAAATCGATTGGACAACTCCATGATGAAATTCGATAAGTCGTCCACCGATATGTAATGTACATGTGCCAATGACTTCTCCAAATTGCATAACAGCAATATTTGCCGTCCCGCCACCGATATCAATATTGGCGATGACTTTCGCTGTATTCTTTGACTGCTGTAACGTGCCTGCACCTTTTGCTGCAATAATTCCTTCTAAATCAGGGCCAGCAGTGGCGACTAAAAAATGTCCCGCAGTGTTCGCGATAGCATGTATAACCTCGCTGGCATTTTGCTTTGTTGCGGATTCACCTGTGATAATAATTGCTCCGGTTGCAATATCTGCCGGTGCAATACCCGCCAGTTCATATTGCTGAAAAATAAACTGTTCTATTTTTTCCATATCAATTACTTCTTTGTTGATAAAGGGTGTTCTAATAATGGGACTTTGATGTAAAATCGTTTTTTCAATAATTTCTATTCGTGGCACATGTGTCAGTCCAGCTACGTTTTTTAGCAACAAACTACTGACAACCATCTTCGTTGTACTCGTTCCAATATCGATGCCTGCACTATAAATTTTCTCTGTCTTCAACTCACTTCACCTTCCATCCCCTATTGGCTATACATGAGATATGGACTATCACTATTGTTCACAAATTGGCGAATGTCTTCGTCACAATTGAGCTGAATCAGCGGTGCAATATACTCAATACCCAGCTTTTGCCATGCAGAGGTTTTTATGATAGGGCCATGTGTCATGACTTTTTTTAATAAGGTGGTGGCTCTCTCTACATCTGCAAGGGGTGCGTCAATTTTCGTAATGACGCCAATTTGTATTTTGGGAATCCCTAAGCTAAATTGCGGTGGGAAAACACTCCTTGATGACGTGGCATCTTGTAAATAGATGACATGTGTTACTTCGAGTGATGTCGCCATGATATTTCTGTAATACATTGGATTTTCAATATATTCTCCGGGTGTATCGACAATCCAGTCATCATAAACAAGTGCCTGTGTTTTATGGGCGAGTCCATCTTTCCCTAATAGTGCATTCATGAGCGTGGATTTCCCCGCCTGAACGCCGCCTATGATCATTACTCGATTTTTCATATGGCACATCCTAAGACTTCGTAATTTTTGATGGCGTATAGCCTAAGCTTTCCGATAAAAATCGATTTATCTCTAACATCGCCATTTCAACCTCAGACACACTACCCACAATAACCAGACTGCCAGTAAAACGATCTAAAAATCCTAGTCGTACATTTGCCGCCTTTGTCGCTAAATCACCCGCAATAATAACTGTTTCACTCGGTGTACAAGTCATAATACCTAGCGCACCCGCTTCTTGAATGCCCAGTTTTTGAAACATATCGGGATCAGGATTGGCGATTAGATGACTTAATGTTAGCTGTTTACCTGGAACGAACTCCTGAATAAAACGTTTTTTTTCTTCACTCACACATCATCACCTCTTCATCATTTTTGTCTTGCTATTCGGACTTTCGATCTGTTAAGTATTCGTCTGCTTTAATAATGCCCGCTTGACGATCCTCTTGTTCGAGCCTTAGGGCTGTTGGAACCGATAGTTTATAAGCTAGATAAATGGCAATAATACCTGCTAGTAGTTTCCCGGTAATAACCGGCAAGATAATCGTTGGTTGGAAATTCGCCGTAAACGATAAATGATCCCCTAGTAGGAAAGCCGCACAGACACCAAAGGCAATATTGATGACCTTATCTTTCGGTGGCATATCTCGAATAAGTGTGAACATCGCTAAAATATTGGCAATCGTCGCTAAAATACCAGCACTGCCTACAGAAGATAAACCTAATTTTTTACCAGCTGCTTCAAGCGGCACAGAAGCATATTTTCGAATTAAGTACACCATCGGGAACGCGCCCGCTAACATAATACCGATATACCCTGCTGTTTCTAATGCACGGAATTGATCGATTTCATCGGCCATGATTGGGTCAAAGCCCCACGCGCCAAAAATCTTAGTGAAAATGCCTGTGAAAATTTCCACGATGGAGAACACTAACACTAATTTAATCGCTGCATCCATCACACGTCCAAATAACATGAAACCTGTAATCATACCGTTTGGAATAAGCTTTAGACCAAGTGCAATCAACACGACAAATATAAACAGTGGCAATAAATTGATTAGTATTTGTAACACAGAGATGGCGAAAACATAGGTTGGAGCCTCTGTTGTACTAATTACTTCACGGACTTCCGTATTAAATAACACGATCATGATAGAAGAAATAAATGCACCAATCGGAATCGTTAATACACCAGCCATAATGCCTAGTGCCATATATTTATGATCACGCTTGTCCAACATCGCAAGCCCCATCGGAATAGAGAATACAATGGTTGCACCTGACATAAATCCGACAACCAAGGCCATAACCCAACCTTCATAGGATTCTTTCAAGGCATTGGCTAGCTGATAACCACCCATATCGGAGGCTAAAATAGTTGTTGCCGCAATGGCAGGATCTGCCCCAATCAACTCAAAAATAGGACTTATAAAATGACTAATAAACCAAGTTAAGTAAGGAATTGCAGCCATTATCCCTGCAGCTGGCACAAAAATATGGCCAACGGTATGGATGCCATTCATAAACTCTTTACCAATTCCATACTCTGCATCTCGAATTGCACCGATTGCCCCTAAAACAGCACAAATCATAATAATATAAACGATTACCGTTCCGATCATTGCCATCCTTCTAACCACCTCTCTTGTTTTTTATCTATATAAAAAAGACGCATTAAAGAAGAAATCTCTTTAAGCGTCTTTGCTTTAACTATTTACTTGTAGGGTATTTATATATCTCTCGGCAATGCGTACCATTTCCTGTTGCGTTTGCATACTCTCATTACGAATTTTCTTATAGGCCTCGTCCTCACTGAGGTTTTCTGCCTCCATCAGCAAGCCCTTTGCCCGTTCTATGATCTTTCGTTTCTCTATTTCGGTTTGAATATGCAACAATTCACCGTTTAAACGGTTGAATTTCTCAATTTGGTGAAAAGCAACCTCCAGCGCCGGAAGTACATTCTTCTCAGAAAACGGTTTCATGACATAACCAAGGATATTGTCTTGTTTCATGTAGAGTAATAATTCTTTTTCACTGTAGGCTGATATAAAAAGCACTGGTATACCGAGTTGCTGTTCAATGATTTTACTAGCTTTTAATCCATCCAGCTTCGGCATTTTAATGTCCATTAAGATTAGATGTGGCTTATAAGTAAAGGCCAGCTCTATCGCGGACTCTCCATTATTTGCCTGTGCTACGACCTCATAGCCATTATCTTCTAGCATAAATTTCAAGTCAATCGCAATGAGTGATTCATCTTCGACAATCATAACTTTCCTAGTCATTTACGATAAATACCTCCTCACTTACAGGAAACTGAATCTGAGTATGCGTACCTCTTTCACTAGGGACAATTGTAAATGTGCCTGCTAAATCATATTCAACGAGCCTTGTGATAATCTCCATTCCAAACGATGCTTTCACTTCCTGCATTCCAACGCCGTTGTCAGAAATATGGAGTGAAATAGTGGATTCGTTGTGAAAAAATTGAATGTCGATTATTCCTTCTGTACGACCAACAAATGCATATTTTAGTGCATTCTGTAGTAACTCACAGATGATGAGCGCAAGCGATACTGCTTTTTTGGAATGGCAAAATAATTGAATGTTTTCGTGATGAAAGGCTAATTGTATGGATGGTGAACTTGCTGTGCCAACCATTTTATGCCCAATCTTTTTAGACAATGCGATAACATCAACTTTTTCTTCCGCATTATCTTCATTTTCTAAAATAAGTTCATAGACAGATGAAATGCTATAAATTCGATTTAATGCCTCTTGAAACGCCGTGACATTTGATGCTGACAATTCATTACGCATTTGCAAGCGCAATAAACTCGTAACTGTTTGCAAATTATTTTTCACACGGTGGTGAATTTCTCGAATCGCAAACGTTTTCATCGTCAGTTCATTTTCTTTCAGCTTAAGCTCTGTAAGATCTTGAATGATGAGCAGTGTTACTTTGTCATTTTGATTGCGGATAGGTATTTTTTTTACGATAAAGGATTTACGGTCAAAGGTAATTTCTAAAAAAAATACATCATCACCTTCAGCATAGACCTCTTGTAAAAAAGGTAAAATCTTATCTAATGCAATCTGCTCAAAGGATTCTAATCCTGAAAGTTCGGATATAAAACGATAGCCGGCAGGATTGGTATAGATCACTTTGTTTTCATGATTTGTTAAAATAATCGATTCCACTAGCAAATCGGAAACAACTGGAATTGGCTGTAGATTTGGTGCTACGATATGCTCGATTAATGCAAATGGCATATTTTGAAAATCGTCTGGTTGTGTGAGCGTTTCCACTTGTTTTTCTTGAATCAACACAGCAATCACTTGCTGTAGCTCATTAAAGATTGGGATGACGTTTTGCTCAACCGTTAAGCCTTCCTGTGTAATAGCTCGTGGAATAGACGATTTTTCTCTATTTTTAAAAGCAGAAAAGACAGCTGGCTCAAAACTTTCAAAAACAAATTTTCCAATAACGGTTTTTTCATATAAACCATGTTGTTTCTTGGGGTAGGCCTCTGCCACGACAATTGCATGCGGTAAATTTTCCATCATGCAATCTATGAACATATAACAATCTGTCAATTCAGCATAGTACGATAGTGTAGCTTCAATCTCTATTAACTTCTCTATATCTGTTGCTGATAAGTTTGTATATTTTCTACACAATGATTGAATGTTCGACAGGTTTAAAACCCCCTATCACAAAAATAACCAACATTTAATTTGATTATTATAAATTTTCTTGTCATTATTATAAACCTTTTGCAAAAATATTTTCAATAAAAAAAATAATTTCTTTTACTAAAATAGATGCATTACTAAGGACTATATAGCTTAAAAGAGAAATATTCAACACTTTTTTAATCGAACCGTATATTTTTGCAACATTTTATTATTTTAATATAAAAAAAGTGATTCTGTGAAATTCACAAAATCACTTTTCCATGTTATTTAATTTCTGGACTTACAGCTAAAATATTCTCAAAAGATTGACGTTGTTTTGCTTCTTGTTCGTTCAGCAAAATATGAATATCTCCATGGTCATTGGACGTACGAATTAAACGCCCCATCCCTTGTTGTAATCGCAGTTGCATAAATGGTAATTCGACCTCTTCAAAAGCGTTTTCTGCAAAAGTACGCTTGGCATCAAATAATGGGTCATGTGGTGGGAATGGCAAATCATAAATAATGACGCGTGTTAGTGCTTCCTCCGGTAGGTCCAACCCTTCCCATAAATGATATGAGCATAATGTTCTAACAGTACCTTCTTGGAAATCGCGGACAATTGCAGAGAGCTCACGATCCCCTTCAAAAGCTATATACATTCGTTCCATAATTGGTAATTGTGCCTTAAAATCTAACATTGCCTGCTTTGATTTAAAGAGAATTAACGTTTTTTCACCATCTTTTAAAAGCTTTTGCACGCGTTCTGCTTTCTCCTGCTGAGATAGCTCGTGCAAGTAAATTTTCATCACTTCTTCATAGTCAAACGGTGAAGGAACAGAGAATGATTGGTAATTTCGGATTCCTAAACTATAGGCAATATAAGAAAAATCTTTATTCACCGATAATGTTGCAGAAGAAAATACGATTGGTAACTTTTTCGAGAATAGCTTTTCTTCTAAAACTTCGGTAATCAGACGTGGCATAATAACGAGTGTTTCTTCCCCATCTGTTTCCTCAAGCCAATCAACTGCATCACCTTGCGCTGTGAAAATGCGCAGGGATGCTTCGTATTGCTCTAGATATTCCTCTGCCATATTTAACTCATACTCTGGAATCATATACATTTCTGATTCAAAGACAAATTCTTCAAGTAATACTTCTACATCGGCAATTAATTGCTTGCCGTATGTTAATAGTGTCGCAGATTTATTGATACGTTTGCGCTCTTCTTCCGATGCTACGATATCGTCACGTAGCTGGTCGAAAAATAGTTCGTGATCGTCTTGTAATTTTTCCATTGCATACAATGTACGCTCACGCACACCATCTACCATTAAGCGCTCCAATAGTTGCACAATTGTTGTGGCCTGCACTTTATATGTCATAGCTTTTTGAGCAGCATATTCCAATAAATGGCCTTCATCTAGCACCATCATGGAAACTTCAGGTAGTAAAGCTAGCTGCCCTTCACGTTCACGTGATTCCTTTGTTGCTAAGTGTTCCATTAGGAAGTCTTGTGAGCAAATAATAAGATCTGTTGATTTACGATAATGTGCACGGTGAAGCGTTTGACCACATCGATTTCGCAGATCACAAACTGAACATTGCATAATCGAGTTATAATTTACTTTTTGCCAATCCTCGTCACTAACCGTTGGATAATCACTGCGATCTCCGTATGGTTGCACAGCAATCATCGAGCCTTGTGCGTACACGCCATCAGGAATCGAGAACGCAATATCATCAATCCATTCGTCCGTTTCCACCTTTTCGGCTTCCTCAAAACGTTTTAAACACAAATATTGGTCACGAGATTTTGCTAAGCGCACATCGATATCCAATCCGAGTGTTTTTTGTAATTTATAAATATCGCCGCCCTCTTTAACAAGCTGGTCGATTAATGTTTCATCTGCACAGGCAATCAGTGCCGGTTTTCCTGTATAACGTGCATACGATACAGCTGGCAGTAAATAAGCGATTGTTTTTCCTGTCCCTACGCCGGCTTCAGCAAATAGCACGCTTTTCTCTTTTAAGGCCTGCTCAATTTGATAGGCCATGAAAATTTGCTCATCACGGCATTCAAAGCCCTTTTCTGGTAGTTCATCATAAAGGACATCTCCCATCCAGTCACCTAGTGACTCGAAAAATGAGCGATCCTTCGTTAATACAAATGGTAAAGATTTACGCAATTGACGTTCCCCCTCTTACAATCTGCTCCTATTATACGCGACGAAACGGAAGATAAGAAAAAATCTCACCTTCCGTTAGCTACATAGTCACTCTTTTTTTGACTTTTGTCCCCAGAATTGATAATAATTCGTTTCGATAAAGCCATTGAATAATTTACGTTTCTTCGTCGATTGGCGACCATATAATTCTTCAAAGTTTTTCATTGAGGACAACATGTACACAGACCAAGTTGGGTAATTTTTCATGACCTGACCTAAATCGCGAATCACTTGTTCCACAACTTCAACATCACCAATACGCTCTCCATATGGTGGATTACCTATCATAACACCGTCTGTTAGCTGGGAAGTAAAATCACGTGCTTGCATTTGCTTGAACGTAATAATGTCGCCAAAGCCTGCTTCTAGTGCATTTTCTTGGGCAATGCTCACCATGCGATGGTCAATGTCCGAACCGATAATTTCAAGTGGTTGGTCATAATTCGCTAGGCTATCTGCCTCATCACGTGCCGCATCCCAAATTTTAGCCTTCATCCATGGCCAGTCTTCTGAGATGAATTCACGGTTATAGCCTGGTGCAATATTTTGTCCGAACATTGCTGCTTCTAAAGTAATTGTCCCTGAGCCGCAAAATGGATCAACAAAAGGACGATTTGGATTCCATTTTGAAATTTGAACAAGAGCCGCCGCTAATGTTTCTTTCAGCGGTGCTTCCCCTTGTACTTGACGGTAGCCACGTTTATGTAAGCCAGCGCCAGATGTATCAAGTGTCAGTGTAGCCACATCTTTCAAAATTGAAACTTCAATTTTATAAGTCGCACCAGATTCATCTAAAAATCCAAGACGTTTATAATGCTGTTTCATGCGTTCAACAATTGCTTTTTTTGTAATAGCTTGACAATCTGGTACACTAAATAATTTTGATTTTACTGATTTCCCGGATACCGGAAACGCCGCATCCACGGGTAAATATTTTTCCCAAGGTAGTGCTTTTACACTTTCAAACAATTGCTCGAAAGATGTTGCAGGGAATTGTCCCACAACGATTTTCACACGATCAGCCACGCGCAACCATAAGTTTGTGCGGGCAATGGCCGTTTCATCACCTTCAAAATAAACCTTGCCATTGTCGACTGTCGTTTCATATCCTAATGCCTGTACTTCTTGTGCCACAATGGCCTCTAAGCCCATTGCTGAAGTTGCTACTAATTTATAATTTGCCATACATTATTTCCTTCCTTGATGTTCAATTTCCCAAAACTCAATAAATTCGAGTAATTCGTCGAGTGGTAATGGTTTACTGTAATAATAGCCCTGAATAATATCACAGTTCATTTTACGTAGTATATCCACTTGTTGTGCTTGTTCTACACCTTCAGCGACAACTTTCATTTTTAAGCGATGCGACATTTGAATAATCGCATCCACGACTGCTTGTTTTTCATCCAGTGAGGATATGTGTTGAATAAAACTACGATCAATTTTTAAGCAATCGAGTGGGAATCGAACTAAATAACTTAATGATGAATAGCCTGTACCAAAATCGTCGATTGAGATTTTAAAGCCTAGCTGTTTGAGACGTACGAGCTTACTGACCGTTTCAGTCGCACTGTTCATCACGGTACGCTCCGTAACCTCAATTTCAAAGTTATTAGCTGGCGTGTTATAACGTTCTAATATTACTTGAATGGACTCTAAAAAGTTCGACTGTTTGAAATGAATGCTTGATATATTAATCGCAATTGGAATTTTCAGACCGAATTGCTGCAATTTTATAACTGCTTCACAAGCTTTTTCGATGATTATTTCACTTAATGGAATGATTAAGCCGGTTTCCTCTGCATATGGAATAAATTCTGCCGGCGATACAAAACCAAGGCTCTCATTATTCCAACGCACCAGTGCCTCTAAGCCTTGAATTTGTTCATTGTCCATTTCAATTTTCGGCTGGAAATACAGCTCAAATTCACGCTCATCTATGGCTTTCCGTAACTCAGAATCTAACAATAGTACACGCTGTGAATCTGTTTGCAGCTCATCAAAGTAAAACGAATAGCCATTACGTCCATTCTTTTTTGAATATGTCATCGCTTTATCCGCGCAGTGCGTTAGCTGTTCAGTTGATTCGCCATCAACCGGGTACATGCTAATACCAATGCTCGTTGAGATAAAAATATTTTGGCCATTGATGTCCATCGGCTGTTCAATCACTTGAATAATTTGCTCTGCAAACTTTGCTGCTTCTCGAACATTTTTCACATTCGTTAATGTAATGATGAACTCATCCCCGCCGTACCTTGCAATGATATCTTTATTTTTTAGCAATGTTTGCAGACGTGTTGCTATTTCAATAAGGATAGTGTCGCCCACTGCATGTCCTAATGTATCATTAATTTGTTTAAATCTGTCCAGATCCAGAAAATAGACCGCATGTTGTACTGAATGAGAAATAGCGGAAGTCGATTCTAACAGACTATCCATTCTCTCAATATAAGCAAATCGATTTGATACATCTGTTAAGGAGTCTGTTAACAAACGTTTTTCTAGTTCATTTTCTACTATTTTTCTTTCAGACAAATCTGTGAAGATGCCACAGTAATTTGAAATCTCTCCCGCATCATTGGTGACACCAACAATGGTTAACCATTCAGGATATACGTCTCCAGTTTTACGGCGATTCCATATTTCACCCTGCCAAATTCCTTCTTGTCGTATCTTTTCCCACATATTTAAATAAAAAGGTAATTCATGCACACCCGACTGTAATACTGCCGGTGTTTTCCCGATTACTTCATCTCGCTTGTAGCCTGTAACGAATTCAAACGCGGGATTCACCATCTCTATTTTTTTATGTTTATCCGTAATCATGATGCCTTCAGATACATTTTCGAAGATTTTCGTAATTAAGGCAGTAGGATATTTGGAAATCGAATTTAGCTTCTCCAGACTATTCCAATTGTTCACTTCGTTCATGTTTCCGCTCCATCCTATCTCTCTATACTACCCTCATTTTTATAAGAAAAGCGCACTTGCTGCTCCACACACTCGTTGTCAAAAAGTAATGTCCAGGCAACCATTCTTCTGCGTGAAGGCGTAACAAGAGCAGCAACGGCCACAAGTTTTTTTGTGCAACAATTAAGGACAAAGGCATAGCCAACTCTTGTTAGCCTGTCCTTGAACGGGTGGTGGAAAATACCTAAACAGTGAATATAAGTTTATACTTTCTTAATTAGTTCAAAATAAAAGCTCTCCACCAAATTGGAGAGCGCTTGTTATTCATAGATAAGCATCAAAAAATTCAGTAAGCCATGTTTTGTTCCCGAGTACTCAAACAGCTTGCGCCTCGTACGACCGGGCAGTAATCATCTATCTACAGAGCGAACTCTGTCCCTCTATCCGTTAAATTCCTTCAAGAGAGTGCCCCTACCATAATTTGGGTTTCTCACTCGTGGGGTTTACCTCGTTCCACCTTGCATGTTTCCAAGCAAGCTTCGTCACTGTGGCACTTTCAGGAAGTTTCAACCATATCCTAAGGACTTAGGTCTTCCTTCCGCCGTCAGCCTTAAGCTGCCTTACCTTATTTTTTCAGTAAGCACGAACACTACGGACATCTCAGTACCGTGTGAGCATGGACTTTCCTCTACGACGTCTAGCGTCGCAGCGATTACTCGAATTTCATGATGATAGGAAAGATTATACTAGAGTTTTATGATAAATACAATGTAATTGATAAAAATTATTCGTATAACTTACTACCAAATACATGTTTTTCTAAATTCGAAAGACGTTTTAAAATATCAAAGTTTGTCGTACCTGCCGCTGAAACTGCAGGTTGAGGTTGTCTTTTTGGTGTGTTTTCAATATCTTCTTTAAGTTGTTTATTCTCTTCTCTTAGTTGGGCCACTACTTTTTCAAACGTTTCATAATCTTGAATAATTTCATCAAGAAATGAATCGACTTCTTCTACATTGTAGCCTTTAAAGTTTTTCTTAAATTCCTTTTCAAGAATCATTTTTGACGTTAATTTAATGTCCATTCACATCGCCCTTCCTCACACTACATACACGAATTTATTATAGCATATTTCATAACATTATATCGTCTGCAAACATCAATTGTAAGGCTAAACTTGTCGTTTCTTGCGCTTACCCGGGAAATTATTTCTTATTTCCTAATCTTCGCAATCTATTTTCCCAAGTAATTTCCCATTTTTCCTTCTGTTCTATTCGCCATTCCTCAGTCTTATTAATCAGTTGTATGCCTTCTAGTGTATAAATAAGGGCCTGCTGGTAATCTTTGAATTGATGTTCATAGATTATCGCTAACTGTTCGAGTGCCTGCAATTTTTTTCTTGGCTCAATAAAATGCAATGAAGCCACAAAAGCATCAATGGCTTCATTGAAATTTTTATTTTTTTTATGCTGCATAGCTAAGTAAAATTGAGCATTTCCCGCATCAAGTGCATCGAACCGTGTGGTTACCTTTTCTAAAACCTTCACACTTTGTGTGCTTTCCTTTAAATCTGCATACCATTTCCCTATATTGGTGTAGGTCTTTGCAGATTCCTCGCTCGCCTCTTCAAACAACAAGTTAGTAGAGTGTACATATAAGGTAATGAGCGAAAGTAAGTCCCATTCGTTGTGCAGTAGAACCTTCATCAGGGCATCTGGTACGCCACTTTTCACAGCATCTAAGTAAATAATCGGCGCTAAGAAGCCGGGAATGTCCCCTACGCGTGTAAAACCAAGCTTCTCTTCTTCTACAGATTTTAACTTCATACGTTCCATATCATTTTTCCATAAACGCTTCGAGCTATGCAGCAAATCAATGTGACGTTGAGTGCGTAATTTCGGTAATTGTTTTTGATTGAGCGTCCAGCGAGCTTCAAGTTGTGGCCAATCAAAGCTCTTGCCATTGTAAGTAATCATGGTCGCCGTTTTTTGCCAGAGCTTGGACTCAAATAGCAAAGCTACCTCATGACCAGGGTCTGCAAGAACATATTGCGTTAAGACAAAATCCTCGTCTGTTACTTCTAAAAAGCCTAGGAGGAAAATTTGTGTACCCACACCTTTTAAACCCGTAGTTTCTGTATCAAAAAACAACACCTTTTCATCCATCTCTAATGCATAGGGATGCTCAAATTCAGCTGACTGCCATTTTACTAACGCATCGAAAAAGCTCTGCAATTGATAGTGACCATGCTGATAAGTGAATGGATAATGCACCTGTCGTTTAAATACTATGCCATAGTCATTATCGATACGCGTCAATCCTGCATTTTCCCAGCGCTGTGTATAGCTAGGGACGGTGGGCTTTTGAAAAGCTGGTTTTTCCTCTACTTTGACTGGTTTTTGCGCTTTTTTACCGAGCATTTTTTTCATTTGTAAGATTTTATTTTCATAAGACATCGACTTCACTCATTTTCTGGCATTAAATTATTGTAGTACGCTTCCTGTTATGTGTTGCAGGTTATCTTGTGCTTTCGTAAGGATGACACAGCCTACTCCACAAGCACAGTCCTCTCTATGATACGTTTCTGTGCTGACAACAATAACCAAGAACTGCTTGTAAATATGGCTTCTGGTAGGTATTAATTGGAACCTAAACACATGTTACCGTGTGTGCCCAATCGACTGTTATTAAACAACCTACATAGCTTCAATTTTGAATAGGCTGTTGTCTTTACCACAAGTATACCCCATCCTCCCCTAACCTTTAATACCTTTATGTTAAACCATTCCCCAGAAAATGACGAAAGTTTGGCAAAGGACGAACAAATGAATGGGATTTATTTCCTTGCAAGGAAAAGAAAAGCGTGAATGCGCATGCATGTTTAAAACTTTACACAAACAAAAACTGCAAGCGATTTTACCAAACACTTGCAGCTCTCTGTGCTATTCACCTAATTCATTCGATTAACTCTTATTGCCAGACGAGTTGCCATGTCACTCCGAATTGATCCGTGACCCATGCCACTTTACGGAATTGCATCACAGCCTCAGGTCCCATCATAACAGAGCCTTCCTTGGCAAGCCCGCTAAAAACAGCATCAAATTCTGCTTCGCTTTGACAGTGCATAAAAAATGACGTCGCCCAACTAAAATCCGGAGCAGGGTTGGCAGATGGCATATCCATAAACATAAATTGCTTACCCATCAAGGAAAGAGTACCATTTAATACCTTGCCCTCATCGCCGTAAGGCTGTCCCTTTTCATAACGCACAAGCGACGTAATTTTTGCGCGAGGCACAACAGAGACATAGAAATTCAGTGCTTCCTCCGCATTGCCTGTGAAGGACAGGAATGGGAATATTTTTTGATCATTCATTTGAAAAACCTCCTTTTTCTCCTGTCTCAAAAAGTCCCATGCTTTTTATGATAAGCTTCTCACCAGCAGTGATGGAAATATAGCGATACTTCGCCTTTCCAGAGTGGTGATTTGAGCTACCCGAGCGCTTCTCCGTCTGACCTGAGCGGTGGCTTCGACTTCCCGAGCGCTTTTCCGTCTGATTTGAGCGTTTGTTTGATCTGTTTTGGAAAGAGCTAGAGTTTGTCTTTTTCACTTGTATCCTTATGGCAGAAAGGATTTCCACCTTATCTTGTCATATTGCAAAGACTATTATTTTTATGATAGCATAGCCATTATGGCATGTACTAAAATATCCATTTTTATATAATTTTACAATCCAAATTTTAAACAAAATATCAACTGGAAGTGAATGGAATGCTAAAAGTTAACCGAGACGATAAAAATCCTATATGGCAACAATTACTTGACCAAGCTATACATAACATTACAACGGGAAAATGGCCTCCAGGCGAGTTACTGCCCCCCTCTCGAGAGCTCGCCTTATTAGTCGGTGTTTCGCGTTCAACAATTCAAATTGTTTATGAGGAATTATTCAGTCGTGGTTACACCGTTACAAATTGGCGTGGTGGCACAAGGGTTAGTGAATGGGGATATCAAACCAACTCGTCAGAGCAGATTACGCCGCAAGGACCATCCACGCCAGAGATACCTTTATTAAACACGGCGGTTGACCAGTTGAACAGTTGGTTTAGAGGCAAAGAAAAGCAACACGTAGAATTTGATTTTAGCCCCCATGAGCCGTATTTAGACGAGCATTTTCGTAAACTTTGGCGACAATCTTTTTTACAGGCATCAGCCGAAGCAGATCTGGTCGATTGGGGTTATGGTAACGCCTATGGTTTCATACCACTCCGAGAGCAGATTCAGCGTTACTTAACATTCGAAAGAGGCATTCATGTAGATATTGACCAAATTATCTTAACTTCCGGTGCACAGCATAGCATAGACTTAATTGCTCAAGCACTTTTACATGAAGGAGATACGGTTTCTGTTGAGGATCCTGGATTTCCCGCTGCCTGGATGACCATGAACTATCGGCGCATGCATGTTGTGCCTGTGCCTGTTGATGAGTACGGATTACAAGTAGATCGCATTCCTCCACAATCCAAACTTACGTTTATTACTCCTTCGCATCAATGTGCAGTTGGTGTCATTATGTCTGAACCACGCAGGCAACAATTGCTACAAAAGTCTGCGCAAGATCAATTTTGGATTGTAGAAGATGATTATGATGGCGAATTTAGGTATCGTGGCGGTCCGCTTCCAACCTTGTTTAGCCAGCAACCTCAAAACACATTATATATGATGAGTTTTTCCAAAATGGTTGCGCCCGGCATACGAATTTCGGCAATCGTTGGTCCAAAAAAGGCCATCCGCCAACTTGCTCAAGTACAAGAACTCACCTATCGGCATCTTCCGATTATGGAGCAATTAACGCTTGCCCATTTTATTGAGCACGGCCATTTTATGCGCCATATGAGGAGAGTAAGAAATGTCTATCGACGCAGACATGAAGCTATGACGAAGGCTATCATTGCAACTGGACTAGCCCAGCGTTTCAAACTAAGTGGCATTGAAACGGGCTTGCATATGCTTCTTGAAGCAGAAGAATCGTTTGATGAAGAAGCAATGACGAACCTAGCACTGGAAAAAGGAATCCGTGTTTATCCGCTGAGCAATTATTGTTTGAACAGTCATCGTAAAGGATGGGTACTGGGATTTGCTAAAATGGATGAGGCAGCAATTGAAGCAGGCATTTTGCGACTTGCGGGGATACTTTTATAAGACCAATCACGCTCACCAACTTTATCGTTGCTTAACAAAAAACAGGGCTGCCTCAAAGGAAAAACACAACTTTCAACAGTCCATAATTAACCTTATACAGTTATTATAGACAATCCACTTACTAGAAAACTATATTTCTCACACCATTGCATAAGCGCTCGCCCTGCTGTTCGTTGCTGTTGTGACCTTTAAAAAGGTGACATTTTCATGTTTTAGCATCCACAAAAGCCACTGTCCCTGTGTGACCAAGGTTAGTGGCTTTTAACTAGAATTGGTTGATTATTCATACCAAATTCTGCACATATTTATTTCCCCATATTTTTTCCAATAGGCCTCCTCCAATCAATGTCCAATCGATTGGCGAGATCTAATACATTGTAAATCACATCGCACAGCTCCAAGCCTATGTTTTCCTTTGCTAAACCCACTTTTCCCTCTGTTGGATGAAAAGAAATACTTAAAATTTCTTTAGCTAGTTCGCCAACCTCAGTCACTAAATACAATGTTCTCGTGTGAATTGTAGTAACATGGAACCCTTTTCTTCACTAAACTGTTTGACATATTTTTGCATGCTTGAAATATCCATACATTACTCCCCGACTTGCTTTCTATTAATAGCTTTGTCAACGCTTGATCAACTGCCACCCCCAAGGGCACACCGGCACAAGTTAGTGAAATGGAGGGCATCCATGGACCGAATAACGTTGCAATCGAGCATTGATTTTTTGCTTTTCATGACGATTTCAACCGTATTTCTATGCTGATACACTCGAACGTCTACTTGTTCAGCAACACACCACCAAGTGCCACATAGTCGGAAAGCTCCATTGCTCCTTTTCGGCTGTAAAATAACACAGACATTCCTAACAATAAACATAAAAGTGTGATATCTGTTGCCGTATCACATTTTTAAGAAAGCTCAGGTTTGAACATTTGCCCTACTTCGATTGGATTTTCCTTCGCAGTAATGTGTTGTGGATCGATGCGGTAAACTTGAACTGGACCACCGAAAACTGCTGATCGATATTTGTTTACGTGTTGCTCGGATAACGGACGATTATAATAACCAGGCACATACTTGTACATCATTTCTTGCAGCATGTGTGTTGCCTCATCCAGATCGACGATGGGTTGTGCCTTGCCAAAAACCATGACACTCATATAGGCGGTGTCCGTCTTCGCTGGTACTGGATTCGTAATCGTTCCATACTCTTCACACACGGTAAAACAGACCTCTGGATTGTCATCCATCACCTGATTTCGTCTCCCGCCAGTGGCGCCATGAAAATACAGCACCCCGTTTGTCCACACGAAATTAAGCGGCACAACATAGGGCAAATGTCCATCAACCATGCCAAGATGACCAATTCGCGCTTGCTGCAAAAATGTATCAATTTTGCTCTTGTCCAACACTTCTCTTACCTTGTAACGTACTTCAACCATTGTTATCACTCCTCTATGTAGTATTGTGTAAGTGTATCAACCACTGGCTTGAATATAAATGTCCAAAACTACCAACATGAGGCAATCCATATTTCCATTGAAGCAGTGCTTCTCGATGTCCATTAATAGGACTAAAGACAACAGAAGGACTCACCAATCGGTAAGTCCTGCTAAGCATTAAATATGGAATTTCAAATGATCTTTGACATCCACAACTTGTGGTTCGTATCAAACGACTAATTCTAAAGTTGCCCTAGTTTTCGATTCCTAAACATCCCAACATTTATAAAAAATGGTATAGTGTAAGCATTAAACACAGATTACAAAGAAGGTGTGATTCATCAGTGGTTTTTCATTCAAAAGGGGACGTTTTCCTTTTAACACTTATATTTTTAGTGATATTTATAACGGGGGCTATACCAATGCTAGCCATTTATAAGGAAGCATCATTATCAATGATAATGATTATATCTGCTATCTTTATTATGTCCTTAGGTTGTATAGTGTGGTATGGAACTTCTAGACAACGCCGCAAAATGGGTATGGGGCTAGCCGATCTCTCATACCACCGTAAGATTGTTCCGTATACGCCCGTTCAATCTATGTATTAAAATTATGCTATTCTTAATCATAAATTCCCATTAAAATGCAATGTATAAATAAAATATAATTCATTAAGGAGTACGGCAACATGGATTCATTTTTAATAAATAACAAAATATGTAGTGTTAATATCGTTCCTTATGAAGACAAATGCGGACTAAGAGACGATGGAACTTACTTAATTTGTTATAGTGGATGGAGATTCCATTTTCACTACGATGATAAAGAAATACTAGACGCTACTATATCTGAAGAAGGACCCTATATAATAAGATTCGGAAGCTCTCCATTTCCTACTTTCGGTAAAGATATAGAAATAGTAAAAGAATACTTACAGGAAAAACACGGAATAAGAGATTTTCTATATTATGACCCAGACAGAGATGAAGATAGTTATGTAAATTTTTAATCTTAAATTAGAAAATGACCAAGACTGCAATTAAGCTATCTTGGTCTTAAAGAGGTAGAGTGAACTGCTCTATCTTTTTTGTGTCCTCTCACAAGCCCACAGTCACACTAAAACACCTTGAAGCTTCTGAGCGGGATTTAGAAAAACTAACAGGGTTTAACCGTAAAATGTTATATACACTTATCAAAAAAGAGGGCTTGAAGGATTAGCCCTAGACTTTTCCTCTCAAACCCTCTTTGGTATCTCGTGTTAAATATGAAGAAGCTTGACTACTTTTTGTTTTAAATTACCGAAAGAATCTTGCGCTCCGATACAGGATGGACAGCCTGATTCACAAGGACAATTTGCCACATGATGCTGTGTCTTTACTAGAAGCTCTTCCCACAATTCGTAGACCTTCTCACTTAAACCGATACCGCCTGGGTACTTATCATAGACAAAAAACGTCGGTTGCTCGTTGTGGGTTGCCTTTACTTGTGGCACGACTGCTACATCACTGCTATCACATTGGATGAATAAGGGGATAAATGCATTCATTGCATAGGCAGCTCCTGTCATAGCATCTGTTAACTCTTCCTCTGACCACTTTTCGGGCGCTGCAAACGATAACCACGACGAACTGGTATGCATTTCATCTGGTGGTAAATGAATAGGACCTGAGCCAATATTGTCGTGTGTGCCAAAACGAATCTTTTTGAAAATCGTAGCTTGGGCTACTAAGCCGACATCACCGAAACCAATTGCCCCTCCGTCGTAAGTTCGGTTACGATCCTCTTCTAACACTTTCATCTCTACCGCTAGATTAGCATCTGTATAGTAATCGACATCGACCTCACGCACAAACGCCTTCTTTTCTTCCCAGTCTAGCTTCTCGACTTGAAATTGAATCCCTTGATGCAAATAGATGGCTTCCTCATGTAGCAAGGTCATTGCGCTATGACGGTCCATTTCTCCAATCACCTTGGTCTGAGCAGGTACTGTCATATCAATAATGACGACATTTTCCTGCGAGGCAGAACGGAGACTAATATCGTGTGCTGGGAAACGATCACTCATCCAATGCCACTTGTCACTTGTTTTAAAAACAACGCCTTCTTCCGCTAAATAGTCGAGCAATTCTTGAATATCATATTCACCGTACATATCTTGTGTGGTAAACGGCAGTTCAAAGGCCGCACATTTTAAATGGTCCATCAAAATCAACATATTTTCAGGATAAATGCGCGCCTCCTCAGGAGCACTGCCAAGTAAAAATAACGGATGATTTACGACATACTGATCAAGTGCTGTAGATTGCGCCACGTAGATAATAAGCGCCTCATCCTGACGACGCCCTGCACGTCCTGCTTGTTGCCATGCACTCGCAATATTCCCCGGGTAACCCGTCATGATACAAGCCTGTAATTGACCTATATCGACCCCTAGTTCTAATGCGTTTGTACTGACTACTGTTTGAATCGTTCCATCACGCAGTCCACGTTCAATAACACGTCGCTCCGAAGGTAAATAGCCCCCTCGATAGCCACGCACAGATTCATCTAACAATTTATCACGTGTCAGTTCCTTTAAATAGGTAACAATCATTTCCACACGTACTCGGCTTTTAGCAAAAATGATAGTTTGAATGCCTGCTGTATAAAGCCTTTTTGCCACATCACTTACTTCCAATACCGCACTGCGTCGCACACCAAAAGTTTTATGGACAATGGGCGGATTGTAAAACAGGAATGTTTTCTTGCCTACAGGTGCTCCTGAATCGGCGATTAAGCTATGTCTTTCATTCGTTAAATTTTCTGCGAGCTCTTGTGGATTTTTAATGGTCGCCGACGTACAAATAAAAACAGGCTTACTCCCATAAAATTCACAAATACGTTTGAGTCTTCGAATAACATGCGCAACATGTGAACCAAATACACCCTTATATGTATGCAACTCATCGATGACGATAAACTGTAAATTTTCAAAGAGTGACACCCATTTCGTATGATGTGGCAAAATGCCTGAATGCAGCATATCAGGATTTGTCATCACAATATGGCCTGCCTTACGCACCTTCTGGCGAATACCAGGGGCTGTATCCCCATCATACGTATAACTTAAAATGTCCTCTCCACTCTGCTCAATCAGGTCATTTAAATCATTTTTCTGATCCTGTGCTAAAGCTTTGGTCGGAAATAAATAGATTGCACGGGCATTTCGATCCTCTAAAATCTTTTGTAAAACAGGTAGATGATAGCAATAGGATTTACCCGAAGCTGTTGGTGTAACAGCGGTAAACGATTGCCCACTTGTCGCCAAGTCAAATGCTTCACGTTGATGGGTATACAATTGGTGAATGCCACGTGTATGCAATGCTTTGACAAGTGACGGATGCAAATTTGCTGGGAACGGAGCAAGCTTTGCATCGCGGCCTTCTAACGTTTGCCAATGTATGATGCGTTCTTTTAATTCCTCATCGTAACGCCATTCATTCAAGAGCGCACTAATCGTCCGTTTTTTCGATAGCATCGGAATGCTCCTCCTTCACTAAGCGATAAAAATTTTTCAGTGTATAGGAAGCCGAATGGGTGGCATCTAAAAAACGTTTTTTACTTGTTTCTTTATAAAAAGATTGCACAACAAATTGCTCCATCGATTCAACCGCTGAAGCAATTTGTTGTGTATGCATATATTTCGGCCGATTTTTTTGTATCCACGTATTTGCCTGCTGTTGCCAATCCTTCAACAATTGATGGATCACATCAGCATGTGGCTTAACCTCTGCAAAAAAATCTGGCGCACGATCCTCCTCACGCATTTGCCAAAAGCGTGAAACACATTTATCACATTCATCTATTAATATGGAAGTTTGCTGTATCAATAACAATTCCGCACCTCATTTATTTTTAATCTTATGAGGATAGTGTACCAAAGTCTATCATTTTTCACTACTAATAGGCGAACAAGCATTCTTTACTTGCCAGTTCTTTTCTGCTAAGCTTACTTTCTGGCTTACAGATTTGAGCTGCATAAAAAATTGCAGGCTATGTGCATTGTCTTCCAATGACACTCTCGTTAAAAGTAATTGATTGACTAGATCCAGCTGCGCAACTAATTGTTTTATCTTATTCAATACAACGCCTCCTTTTACTTTACTTATGTATTCCTCGCATGTATAAAATTACCTTCATGCGTGACAAAATAAGCGTAAGTTAGCTGAAAGAAGAAGTATTTCGATAAATATTTTTAATGCTCAATGACAATGAACAACTTTGCTTCAAAATAGTACCAATTTCAAGGGACACTGGCCTATTCCTCTCGTAATGAAACTGGAGATTTATCGGAGATGTTGACGGATGTCATAGCGAAATTTCGCTGCTCTACAAGCGCATTTTCGACTTCTAACGGCGATTTTACTATTATCCTGGCATCGACTACACAGACAATTTACCTTAGGTTTTAATATTTTTAGCCCCCACCTTTCATCATGTAATTGATGGCTAGTCAACCACTAATTGGCATAGGAAAACCACATCTTTCTCACTACTGATGGAAGTGGAGAACTTCTACTGAATCATGGTAAACTATTGTGTATAATAGCAGTATTATAGAGGGTGATTCTAAATGACAATTCGTTATCCAAATGGGAAATTGTATACCCCTGCCTTATCTGTAGCAAAAGCTGAGAAACAGGGAAAAACGAAAGATTTCTCCTTTAGTAATCGCGGTAAAACGTTAGAGGATGAAATTAATGAAGCAAACGACTATTATTTAGAAAGGCGGCTTGCCATCATTCATAAGAAACCTGTTCCCGTGCAAATCGTCAAAGTAGAGTACCCATCGCGAAGCGCTGCAGTCATTAAGGAAGCTTATTTTCGAACGCCCTCTACAACAGACTATAATGGTGTTTGGAATGGGCATTATATTGATTTTGATGCAAAGGAAACAGCCTCAAAAACAAGTTTTCCGTTAAAAAATATACACACACATCAAATGACACATATGCAGCAAGTGACGGAACAAAATGGTGTGGCATTTATAATCATTCGTTTTTCAGCCTTTGAACGTTACTTTATAGTGCCATACGAAGTTTTACAAAAGGCCTGGCAAGCGATGGCCCATGGTGAACGTAAATCGATACCCTTTTCGACAATCGAAAAAGAAGCCTATGAAATTCCAACAAGCTATTATCCACGTATCGATTATTTACCCGTTCTCCAACAGCTCATCGTTGCAAAAAGTCATGGCTTTGAAAGTGAGGAGATAGTAGAATGACTGAACGTCGTCAAACACGCGGTGAGCATCAAAAAGCTCGCGCTCAAAAAAATAAAAAGAAAGCACCAAAATCAACATCACCATCATCGGTCAAAACATGGGTAAAGCGTATTTTCTTAACCTTGGTAGCCATTGGGGTTGTAGGATTTATAGGTGGCGCTGGATTATTTGCCTATTACGCCAGCACAGCTCCAGAACTAAATGAAGAATTATTGAAAGACCCTGTTTCTTCCGAATTCTACGATAAAAACGGTGAAATTTTTGCGACAATCGGGGCAGAAAACCGGAAATATATAAAATACGAAGATATTCCTGAGGATATGGTCAATGCCATCCTTGCCACAGAAGATGTTCGCTTCTTCCAGCATCATGGGATGGATTTTTATCGTCTCGGTGGTGCCATTCTTGCCAACTTCCGTGATGGCTTTGGGGCACAAGGGGCATCGACATTAACACAGCAAGTTGTCAAAAACTCATTTTTACAAAACGAGAAAAAATTAAAACGTAAGGCACAAGAAGCTTGGCTAGCTTTCCAGCTTGAGCGTAAATATTCAAAAGAAGAAATTTTTGAAATGTACTTTAACAAAATGCTGATGTCTGGTCGAATCTACGGTTTTGGTACAGCATCACAATATTTCTACGGTAAAGAGCTAAGTGAATTATCGCTGGATGAAGAAGCATTACTGGCAGGTATGGTGCAACGACCAAATGCCTACAATCCATTGAAAAATCCAGATCTTGCTGAGAAGCGTCGTAATATCGTGTTAGGTTTAATGTTACAACACGGTAAAATTTCCAAGGCTGAAATGGAAGAAGCAAAGGCTGTGGATGTAACAGCAGGTCTAGCTGATGACGCAACACGCCAATCATTTGCAGGCTCTAAATATGATGCTTTCTTAGATATCGTCATTAATGAACTTGAGAAAAATGATGATGGCACAGCCATGGCAGAGGGCATTAAAGTTTATACAACACTTGACCCGAATGCTCAGAAAATTGTAGAAAACATTATGAATGATGACGCTAACTTCCCTACTGAAAACATTGAGTCAGGTATAGCTGTCGTTGATACAAAAACGGGTCAAATCCAAGCAGTTGGCGGCGGACGCAATTACGGTGCTGAACGTGGCTTCAACTATGCGGATGACTTAACAATGAATCATCCAGGTTCTACGATGAAACCACTACTTGATTACGGTCCGGCAATCGAATATTTAAAATGGTCAACAGGTCAAACACTTGTCGATGAGCGCATGAATTATACAGGTTCTAAACAAACCATCACAAACTGGGATGGTAAATACATGGGTGCAATGACAGCACGTAAAGCTTTATATGCTTCTCGTAACGTGCCAGCAGTAAAAGCATTGCAGGAAGTTGGCGCAGATAAGGCGAAAGAATTTATTGGTCGCCTAGGTGTCGAAGCGAAAAATGTTTATGAGGCCGATGCAATCGGTGGTGGTGATATTACCATGTCCCCTATCCAAATGGCAGCTTCGTATGCAGCCTTTGGCAATAACGGTGTGTATACAGACCCATACGCAATTACAAAAATTGTTTACCGTGATGGAAAATCTTCAAAAGACTATACACCTGAATCGAATGTTGCGATGAGTGACTATACAGCTTATATGGTCACAGATATGCTACGTGATGTTGTGGGCAACAAACCTGATGCTTCAGGTAAAGCTGCCAATGTTCCAGGCTTAGATATTGCTGGTAAAACAGGTACAACAAACTATTCAACCGATGAGTTTAACAAATATAATTTACCAAATACGAGTGTGCCCGATTCTTGGTTTGCCGGGTATACTACCAATTACTCTATCGCTATTTGGAGCGGTTATGAAAAACGTTCTGATCCAATTACGACATGGGATGAACGTCGATTACCACAAGAGTTATTTAAAAATATTATGAAAGACCTTTCCGCAAATGTGGAGACAGCTCGTTTCACGAAACCAAGTTCTGTAGTAGAAGCTACCATTGAAGTCGGGTCAAACCCACTGAAATTAGCGAGTGATTTTACACCGAGCGATCGACGTCAAACGGAATTATTCGTTCGAGGTACAGAACCTACTGAGGTTTCTAACGAATACGAGGCACCTGAACTATCTACGCCTTATAATGTAAGTGCAAACTTAGATTTAGGTGGTCAATCGATCAACATCGGATGGGAACATGATGCATTGTTAGATCCAGAAACAAATGAGCCACTGCCGACTACATTTGAAGTATCTGCTACACTTGAGGGTGGAGAAACCATTTCTCTAGGTACTACTGATAGTAAAGGCTTAACGGTCTCCAACACACTGGCGGACGGCAATTACGTCATTTCTGTAGTAGCCATTTTTGATGGAACGCGCAGTGAACCAGGTACCACGTCCTTCCAAGTAACAAGTATGCCTGATGAGGATTTAGAGACAGAGAATCCAGATGAACCAGACATTGAGAACCCAACGCCACCAGACCAAGGTGACAATAACGGCAACCATAATGGCAACGGCAACGATGGAAACAACGGAAATAATGGCAATAACGGCAACGGTAACGGAAATGGCAATAATGACAACACCGGCAATAACAACGGTGGCCAAACGCCAACTCCGCCAACCGAACCTACAACGCCTGATGGTGAAGTCGAAAGCACCGAATAAATGGAAAAAGCAGAGAAGCTCGAAGCTTCTCTGCTTTTTTATGTTCTATACGGTTGCGTGTTGCTTGGTTCTATCCGTCAGTTTGACGGTTCTATCCACGTTTTCGAGCGTTCTATCCGCCAGTTCGACGGTGCGACTACAACACTTCTATCCGCCAGTTCGACGGTGGCGACTACAACACTTCTATCCGCCACTTCGACACTGCTATTTGTTTACCCTAACGTTTTGCTGCTTGTAGCCGTAAGCGTGCTGTGCGCTTTTTTGTTTCTTTAAATAATTCATCTAATTGCCGGTAACAGGCATATTGGCCTGGTTTTGCTTGAATAAAGCTTAAGCGCTCCATGCCGTTAATTGGCATGACCTCTTCACCGGCCTCCTGCATTAAACGTTCAAATAGTGCAATGCCCTGCTCCATCAAGCCCTTTGCAGTGCCGTTGCGCCTATCATGCGCAACATGGATTTGTCCTTCTAGCGCTATCCATTCAGCAAACCATGCCTCGACCTTGTCTTGTGCTATTGCCTCTACATTCACGCTTCCTTCACCAGCCCTTTTTTCAATCGCTTTTGACCTTCGCGGCACTCGCCCAATAATGGACATGTATGGCAGCCGGGATTTTGTGCCTTACAATGATAACGTCCGAAGAAAATCAGCTGATGATGGGTTTTCGACCATTTATCCATCGGCGTTTTTTTCATAATTGTTTCCTCAACCTCTAGCACGGAATCCTTCCAGCGGCACAATCCTAATCGCTTAGAAACGCGCTCCACATGAGTATCCACAGCAAGTGCAGGTACATCAAAGGCTACGGACAACACTACATTGGCAGTTTTACGACCTACACCTGGCAATGTCACTAATGCTTCTCGGCTTGCAGGGATTTCCCCACCGTATTCAACAAGCAGACGTTCACACAGTGCTTGAATATTTTTTGCCTTATTGCGATATAAGCCGATCGAGCGAATATCCTGTTGTAGCTCCTCTAAAGGTACGGCTAAATAGTCCTCTGGCTTTTTATATTTTTGAAACAAGGTTTTCGTTACTTTATTGACAAGTACATCCGTACACTGTGCGGATAATAAGGTTGCAATTGTTAGCTCAAATGGATTGTCATGAACAAGCTCACAATGTGCCTCGGGAAACATTCGGTCCATCTCTGCTAGACAATGCTCCCATTGTTTTTTCGTTAACATGCCTCGAAGCCCCCTATTCTCTTTCTTCTAACCAATTATAAAAAGCTACTTTGTTTGTCGACTGTATCTCTTGCTGTGTTGAACGGGCTGGTGGTCTGTTAAAGCTTTGCTTTTCACGGAACTGTTCCCCCTGCTTTTGTGCCGCTTGTGGCGTGTTAATATTTTTCTTTTTCCACTCCAATAAAATACGGTCAATATATCGAATACTCAGTTTGCTAGCAAACACCGCTTCCTTGAGCGCCTCTTTAATAAGTGCTGGACTGTGTTTATCTTCATCTAGCCAAGAACCGATTTTTTCAAGCTCTAAAGGAGATAAAAGACGCCCCATTTCCTCTTCGAACAAACGGAATAACTCGCCTTCTTCTTGTTGAAGGGTAGTCGCTGATTTTTTTTGTTCCCTCATTTCAATGATTTGCATGATACGCTCCCACAGTGGGTAGACCGAATATTTTTCGTATATTTTGCCACCTGCATCAACATCACGTGTAATTTCGAGGAAGCCCTTTTGCATCAAGCGCTGTAGGCGTGATGAAATGGCATCACTAGGCATTGTTAGGCGACTCATCAAATCATTGGGTGTAGGAAATTCATTGCCCTCGATATGAAAAGCAAGCAAATGCACGACAATCAGGGCCTCTTCATCCTCTATGTTTAACTCCTTATAAAACTGAAAAAATAGCTGAGGAATTTGAATCGTTCTCTGCTCAGTCCACGTACGGAGTCGATTATTATTTGTGCTCATGTAGACATGACTCCTTCTTTCTAGTTAAGTAGAAAAGCCGCGTAGACATTTCACTACGCGACTTTTAAATTGTTTTAAGTTTGTTACCGACCGGTTATGGATATAGACGGTTTAATAAACGTGGGAATGGAATTGTTTCACGGATATGCTCCGTACCTGAAATCCATGCCACAGTACGTTCTAATCCTAGACCAAAGCCCGAGTGTGGCACAGAGCCTTGTTTACGCAGCTCTAAGTACCAAGCATAAGCATCTAATGATAAATTATGTTCTTCAAGTCGAGATTTCAATAAATCGTAATCATGGATACGCTCTGAACCACCGATGATTTCACCGTAGCCTTCAGGTGCGATTAAATCTGCACATAATACGACGTCGTCACGATCTGGGTGTGGTTGCATATAGAACGGTTTGATGCCTACTGGGTAGCATGTGATGAATACAGGCTTATCAAAAGAATTGGCAATAGCCGTTTCATGTGGTGCACCGAAGTCATCGCCCCACTCAATATCGTCAAAACCTTGTTCGTGTAATAGTTTAATGGCATCATCGTAAGAAATACGAGGGAATGGCGCTTTGATATTTTCGAGTGTCGATGTATCACGGCCAAGTCGTTCCAATTCTAATTTGCAGTTTGCCAAAACAGATTGCACGATATGCTCTACATATTGTTCTTGTACTTCTAAATTTTCTTCAAACTCCACAAATGCCATTTCCGGCTCAATCATCCAAAATTCGATTAAGTGACGACGTGTTTTAGACTTTTCAGCACGGAATGTTGGACCGAATGAGAATACTTTTCCTAACGCCATCGCAGCCGCTTCCATGTAAAGCTGACCTGATTGAGATAGGTAGGCATCTTCATCGAAATATTTTGTCGCAAAGAGCTCAGAAGTACCTTCAGGAGCTGAACCAGTCAAAATTGGTGGGTCCATTTTTGTAAAGCCATTGTTGTTGAAAAACTCGTATGTGGCACGGATGATTTCATTACGAATTTTCATAACCGCGTGTTGCTTACGCGAACGCAACCATAAGTGACGGTTATCCATTAAAAACTCAGGACCGTGCTCTTTTGGCGTGATTGGGAAATCTGTTGCCGCATGTAAAACCTCAATACCTGTTACAGCAAGTTCACAGCCAAAGCTTGAACGCTCATCTGCTTTCACCTCGCCAGTAACATACATAGAAGTTTCTTGTGTCATTCCTTTGGCAATGGCAAAAATTTCTTCGCCTACCTCTTCCTTAACAACTACACCCTGCACAAAGCCTGAGCCATCGCGTAACTGTAAGAAGGCAATTTTACCACTTGAACGTTTGTTAGATAACCAAGCACCTAGCTTGACTGTTTGACCGATATGCTGTGGCATATCTTGAATCATAATTTTTTTCATAGATATCCTCCAAAGTTGGTTAGAAGGATTAGTCTTGCCATTTTGATTTTACAAATGCATCAATTCGACGGACTGCCTCTTCTAATAATTCTAAAGATGTAGCATAAGATAATCGCATTGTAGTTGGTGTACCAAAACCAGAACCCGGAATTACCGCTACGTTTGCTTGTGTTAAAATATCCGCAGCAAATGCATCTACTGAATCATAGCCAGTATGAGCCATAGCTTCTGCAACGTCTGGCAATAGGTAGAATGCACCTTGTGGTTTTAAGACATTAAAGCCAGGAATTGCACTTAGCTGTGGATAGATTTTCTCAAGACGTGATTCGAATGCTTGACGCATTTCTTCTACAGTGTTTTGAGGTCCGTTATAAGCTTCCACTGTTGCATATTGTGCAGTTGTCGTTGCGTTTGATGTAGAGTGTGAAGCAAGGTCAGTCATTGGTTTAATAATGTCTGCATTACCTGCTGCATACCCAATACGCCAGCCTGTCATCGAATGCGATTTTGCTACACCATTTACTACGATTGTACGTGCTTTCACTGCTTCAGATAATTCAGCAATTGAAAAATGCTCTATACCATTGTATACAAGCTTCTCATAAATTTCATCTGACACGATTAAAATATCTTTTTCTTCTGCAACAGCAGCCAATTCTGCTAGCTCTTCACGAGAATAAATCATACCAGAAGGATTACTTGGCGAGTTAATGATGACTGCTTTTGTTTTATCTGTTATAGCCGCACGTAATTGAGCTGCAGTAATTTTATAGTGTTGTTCACGCGTACCTTCCACATAAACTGGTACACCGCCTGCCAATTTTACTTGCTCAGGGTAAGAAACCCAATATGGGATTGGGATAATCACTTCATCGCCTTCGTTTAAAATAACTTGGAATAACGTGTACAAAATATGTTTTGCACCAACGCCTACGATGATTTCATTCGGATTGTATGTAAGGCTGTTGTCGCGTTGTAGTTTGTCAATGATTGCTTTTTTAAGCACTGGTAGACCGCCAGCTGGTGTATATTTTGTGAGGCCCTTTTCCATTGACTCAATGGCAGCGTCTAAAATATTACGAGGTGTGTTGAAATCTGGCTCACCAGCTCCTAAACCAATTACGTCGATGCCTTGTTCTTTTAATTCTTTCGCTTTCGCAGTAATTGCTAAAGTTGAAGATGGTGTTAAAGTATTTACACGGTTTGCTAATAGTTTTTTCATACGGAATCTACTCCTCTTATAAGTTCTTAATGCGCTTCACCCAGTCGCCGTCCTCAAACAAAATATAGACATAGTTGAGCTTATCGTGGTTATTGACGTACGTAATTTCCCAAACAACCCCGGGCTCCTCATAACCTAATTTCATATGTAGAACCTTTTGTACATTTCCTTCATCTTTAAAAACCGATAATGCTTGTTTTTCCGTAATGCCATCTTTCAAAAACACTTCCTGAATGGAATCCTCTTCTAGATTCGTCGGAACAAAGACGGCCTTTTTTTCACCATTTTCGTCTACCCCGAACACAGTGACATACGAATTTTTGCCATTATATGTGTAGGACTCCGAAACAACTGCGAGGGCTTTGGCTTCGAGCGCCAACTGTTCAGCCTGCTCTTCAATTGAACGGAACGGAGCCTCGGCTTTCCAGAGTACTAAAATACTTATTACAAGTGACAAGGAAACCATAAAGACAGAAATGAAAATCAGCCAGTTTTTCATCTATTCACCTTATGTCCCACACCTAGTATACTCCTCACTAAGAATGCATGATGTTTTTGTGTGTCTATAACTGCATTTACTTTCATTTTGCTTACCATTTTTGTCAACCTGCTTTCTTTCCTCATACCACAACATTATACACCAATTATGCGCTGTCGTGTTTCCTAATTTTATATATTGTACGTTGATAGAACAACGTTTTCAAATGATTCGAGCAACCAATTTAATTTTCCGCTTTTTTACGAAAAAAGATAGCCCTGTTACGTAAAAAATTCCTATTCACCTTTGCAAATAGGAATGTAAAATCAATGATCCGATCGTTAGCCTCATTCCATTCATAGCTCACTAATAACATAGGTCGCCCGTCCATCATTTTTGGCTCTATACAAGCTTCGATCGGCTAGCTCAAATTGATTTTTAAAGTCATAATTTTTTTGATCATTGATACAAGCGCCCATGCTTACCTTGATAGGATAACGTTCATTTTCGTAATCAAGCGCTAATGTCAAAATATAAGCATGCAAATCCATCACAAGCCTGTTTATAGCTGCCCCATCTTTGTTGCGGATGCAGATGATGAATTCGTCGCCACCATAGCGAATAATCTCGGCATCCTGCTGCAGTAAAAAATCTCTTAAGCCTGAGGCAAGAAGCTGTAAAATCATATCGCCAAATAAATGGCCATGCCGATCATTATATGTTTTAAAATAGTCGATATCGAGTACGATGATCCCTACAAAGAGTTGGCAATTTTGCGCTCCTTGTATCCATTCTTGTAAATCAGAATCTATAAAGTGGCGGTTCAGCACCCCTGTTAATGGATCATATAGCGCCTTTTTCTCCAACTTTTCCTTTTGTTGATTAAACTCTAAATACATCACCTGTTGAAGCAAATTATCGGCACTCATTTTTTCCGTAAGGTCGATATAAGCTCGTTGCACTTCAAAAATTTCATCACGGCGATCTAATTCATAGAGCACATGTAAAAGCATGCGCATCACTTTCTTTAATATGGGTTTATCGCCATAAGATTGCGCAAGCTCAATCGCTTGCTGATAATAGACCACTGCCTCTTCAAGTTTGTGCTGTTTTTCATATAAAAAGCCATAGCCAAACAAAGCTGCTACCTTTTCACGTTTATGATTATGAACAAGCACGGAACTCAGCGAACTATCTAGCAATGCTTGGGCAGTGTCAAAATCCCCTTCCCAAATATAAACGTCCGCTATGTTATTATTGATGCGAATTTCTTGTAATTTCGCCAATTCTGGTTCGACCTTAACCAATTCTTTATTGTATGCAATCGCTAAAAGTCCTGCTTGCATCGCCTCGCTGTAACTTCCCTTTTCCACTTCAAGATAACAGAGATTATTATGACAACGTACAAGCATGACTAAATCCTTTAGCTCCGTAGCATACTCAATTGATTTTTTGGTCATTTCCACCGTCTTCTCGTGAACACCCACCAAATCATATATTAACGACATCACGAGGTAAAAATGCATGATATCTTTTGCTGTGCCATACTTTTGACAACATCCTTCGTACTCATCAATGAGATTCACCATACTTAATGTGTCACCAAAAGCATGATGAATTAATATTTTTTGATAGTATAAATCCAACCCATGGCCATAATTACCATTCTCTATAGCAACCAATAAACCTTGTTTTGCAAGAACTAAGGCTTCTGACAAAAGTCCTTTCGTGCGCATTTCCATGATCGTTTTATTTAATTCATCTAATGTTAATTCCAACTAATCACCACTTCTCTATGCCTAGAATTTTCTTTATTTCTACTACATCTTAGCGTAGTGAATAAGCTATCTATCAATTATAAGCCAAGTCGATATCCTCGTCCTTCTTTTCTAAGACATCCCATAAATTACCGCTCACCGTCACCAGATGATAGCTCGGTACAGTTTCTGCAATATGTGTGGTAGGGCATCAAAGCTTTGTACTTGATGAAAAATAACATCAGCAAGCTGATTGCCAACGTGAAAAGTCACTCCATTGTCATCTTGCGGATTTACGAAAAATTGCCTGCTCATTGCCCACCCCTTCTTAGTACGAAAGAAACGTTCCCTCTCGACAAATAGTTCCCAATCCATTATAAGAATTTTTGCACTTCGATATTTTTTTATATATTAGCACAATTACTTCCATTTTTGTCCTAGTTTCTTATTATTTTCACCCATATGATGTAATGGATTGTGTATTTATCTATGTAAAAAAATAAGGGACGTGATGACTTGTACAGAAAAGTGAATCCTTCTGATCCAGCTTCTATTCCTAAATTTGTAGATGAGCTACCGAAGCCAGCGATTGCGAAACCAAAATACTGTAGTGGCCAACCAAGGAGAGAGTATTATGAATTACAGATGATGGCAGCCGAGCATCGTTTCCATAAGCGTTTTCCACTGTCAACCATATGGGGATATAACGGACTCTATCCTGGGCCAACCATCGAGGCTTCAAAAGACAAAACCATCTATGTTAAATATAAAAACCAACTACCGAACAAACATTTTTTACCAGTAGATGTCACCCTTCATGCCGCTAATGATTCACAGGAGGTAAGAACTGTTACTCATTTACATGGGGCAAATGTAGATTGGGAAAGTGATGGACATTCAGAAGCTTGGTACACGAAAGATTTTATTCACACAGGACCCAAATTTACGAAAGAAATACATGAATATACCAATCATCAACCCGGAACAACGATGTGGTATCATGACCATGCGATGGCATTAACGCGATTAAATGTGTATGCAGGGCTTGCTGGTTTTTACTTGCTTCGAGATACACTAGAAGAACGCTCCAACTTACCTTGTGGGGATTATGAATTCCCGCTATTAATCCAAGATAAAACGTTTAATCAAGACGGCTCTCTGTTTTATCCCGACGCGCCAACATTCCCTGTTCCCGTAGACCCTTCGATTACACCAGGATTTGTCGGTAATACAATTGTTGTCAATGGTAAGGTCTGGCCTTACTTAAATGTCGAGCCTCGGAAATACAGATTTCGTTTACTTAACGGTGCCAATAGAAGAGGCTTTGTCATCAGCCTTTCAAATGAACAGTCAATGATTCAACTCGGTACGGATGGTGGCTTTTTAACAGCCCCTCGTGAAATTCAGTTTGTCGAGTTATTACCTGCAGAGCGCACAGACGTCGTCATTGATTTTACAGATTGTGCAGGACAGGAAATTACATTACTCAATACTGATACAGATTTTATAGATGAGCATACAAGTATGATTATGAAATTTAATGTTAATCTCCCACTGCAATGTGAGGATACCAGTGATATACCCGAGAGGCTGGCTGTATCGATGGATTTGCATCCGCATCATGCGCATATCGAGCGTAACCTGCCACTTAGCGCTACTACAGATGATTTTGGCAGGCCAATGTTATTACTAAATAATCGCATGTACCATGACCCTGCTACTGAAAAGCCAGCACGAGACACTATTGAAGTATGGAATTTTATTAATACCACGCCCTTTATCCATCCTATTCATATCCATCTCATTCAATTTAAAATTCTAGAACGACGGCCCTTTGATGTTGAACTATACCAAAGCGAAGGCAAGCTTGAATTTACAGGACCTCCTGAAGAGCCTCATGACTATGAGCAAGGTTGGAAAGATACCGTAAAAGCTGACGCAGGCAAAGTAACAAAAATTATTATGCACTGGAAAGATCATATCGGGCATTACATGTGGCATTGCCATTTCCTTGAACACGAGGACCATGATATGATGCGTCCAATACTTGTCATGAAAGATGTTCACCCTGTTCAACAGCCCCATGCCGAAACACAGCATACTTCGGAACAACATCAAAGCACGACTACTGTCACAAACACCCCCCAGCAAGCAACCCCACTATTAAATAATACGCACAACATCGCGTCCTCAACCAAACAAACACAACACTCTGCTGAAGTGCATTCTGCAATGCAAGACGATGATGTCCTACATGAAGATGACGTGCAAGATACGGATGCTCAAGAAGATGATCAGGTTCGTCCTCTAACCCAACCGATGCTCCCGTCCAACAGGCCCCGTCCTCGTCCGAGGCCCAATAGAAGGCGCAGAAGACGACGTTAATAACAGAAAATACGATTTTTTTCATTACAAACAAATAACAACCACCTATATTTAGTGTAGGATACTTTCACTACTACTATATATAGGTGGTTTTTTGATGTGCTTAATGCTATACGGCTACCCTCTGTTTTAGCAGCAACTTTGCAGGCTGTGTCACCAGCATAATGGTCGTTCCTAACTGATTGATATCTGTTAAAATATTCATCACGTCAATTGTTGCTTTTGTATTTAAAGCACCGGTTAGTTCATCGCCAAAGAGAATCACAGGGTTGTTAATAAGAACTCGGCAAATGGTGATTCTAGTAATTTGCCGCCTGATGCCATGAAGAAATAATTCCGCAACACTCATCATCAATTCAGTGGCTCATTTGCCGATGACTACTCATGGTTTTTGCTAAATAAGCTAATAAAAGGATGGTATCAAAAATATTTAGGTTTATTAGTAAATGGCTTTATATGGAACGCTCCAAAATAAGAACCTTAATTTCATTAAATGTAATAAATATATCTAACTATCAATAAAATATTATTTACTCATTCTATACAAGTACTTTTTATAAGTATAAATCTCTATAACCTAAACAATATATACATATAAATACCTCTTCTTCATTGAAAATACTACCATTTATTCTTTTTTTGGTATATTATATATTTTGTTTCCTTTTGTTGAATAAATTGATTAAATTAGGTGATTGCATGAAACAACATTTTCAATATCTGTTCTTTTGCCATAGGATTCCTAGTCGCTCCTTTTTTTATAAAGGGGTTCAATTTCCTATCTGTGCTCGCTGTACGGGAATTTGTGTAGGATATATCATTGGCATTTTCATCGTAGGTTTCTACTCCCTTCCCCCTTTTGTATATGCCCTTATCTTAACAATTCCAATGATTATTGATGGGACAGGACAATTATTTAGAAAGTGGATTAGCAATAATCTTCGGCGTCTTTTGACAGGTATACTCGGTGGTATAGGCATCGTATATATCTTTATACATGGCGTTCTATTATTTTGGGATCTAACAATTTATTTTTACAACATAGGAAAATATATAGGTTCATTATTTTTTAGTTAAGGAGCAATCAAAATGTATTGTACATACTGTGCAACTACTCTATCAGACCAATTAGAAATTTGTCCAACATGTGGTGTTCGAAATTTCACAGTACATAATCACTGTCATAACTGTGGTAGTGACACTAATGCTATTCAAGAAATGTGTACTACATGTGGAATTATTTTAAAAAATACCAGAAAATCTACAGAGAACTTTCATCCCATGATTCCTACATTACTTACATTATTAATACCTGGGGTTGGTCAAATCATTAATAAGCAAGTAGGAAAAGGATTTCTTCTTTTGATTATTTTTGCACTTTCAGTTTTTATTCCATTTGGAATTGGACTCGTTATCGTTGGTTTACTAATAATAATTGATGCTTATTTAGTCGGGAAAAAGCACTACGAGGGAAAACTAGTAGGAAAATGGCAGTTTTTTTAATTATCTTTAGGAGGAATAATTATGTTTTGTCCACACTGTGGTGAGGAAATTGCAGTACAAGCAGAAATTTGTCCAAAATGTGGTGTTCGTGTACATAAAACACAACCAGAAGTTGACGAAGCCAATGTTGCGATTAACATCCTTTCCGTTTGTTGTACCCCACTTATAGGGTTTATTATGTATTTTTTATGGAAGGACAATAAGCCTAAAGCGGCGAAATCAGCTTTAGTATGGGCGCTGGTCGCGATTGCTTTATACATAGTCTTAATAGTCGGCTTTGGCGTACTAGGATTTTTACTTGATGATGGCTATTAACAATTAGTATCAATTAGTTACAACATAAAAGGCAAAAATTATTATTTAGTTTTGCCTCAAATTGAAGACAAAAGGTTTCGGGAATGCTGGACAATCCCGAAACCTTTTGATTTTTTGTTCAAATGCGAGTTAGTCTATTTTTCTGTAAGTTTTTCACCATAATTGCACGACATACCCCTGATTTGCGTATCGAGAGGGAAAAGTTGTGAGATTCCTGTGGAGGACCGAGCTAGCTGCCCCCACGGAAAGCGAGTGGCTTTTTCCTTTTTCATTTCATATTCAGTTCATAAACTAGTGTTATAGTAATGACATAGCAGTACTAAACATTTCTTTACGAAAATTGAGGAGGATTTTGAACAATGAAAGCAATAAAAAAGGAAGCTAAATCGACAGATTGGCGACGTTTTATACGACTTATAAAACAAGCAGAACCCCCAACACTGCTATTAATCGTTGCCTTATGTATGAGCTTAGCGACGACCGGCGTGGGCTTTATCGTGCCATTATTTACAAAAAAACTGGTGGATGGCTTTTCATTGGAATCCCTTGATTATTGGCAAATCATTTCATTAGGTGTTGCCTTTATCGCCCAGGCCATCGCGAGTGGGCTTTCAATCTATTTTTTAAACCGTGTTGGTCATCAAGTTGTAGCAAAATTGAGAGATCAATTATGGAGAAAACTACTGCACTTACCTATCCCTTACTATGATAATCATGATACAGGGGAGACGTTAAGTCGCGTCACAAATGATACAGCAGTGGTTAAGGATCTTATTACTGAACATCTTGCGAACTGTTTAACAGGCGTTATTTCCATTATAGGTTCCGTCATCATTCTATTATTCTTAGATTGGAAAATGACAGTAGTCATGCTAATTGCTGTGCCGGTAGCAATGATTATTTTAATGTTATTAGGAAAACGCATGTTTGTGATTTCAAAAGGGATGCAAGACGAAACGGCGAAATTTACAGCGGTCTTAAATCAAGTTTTACCGGAAACACGTTTAGTGAAGGCATCTAATGCCGAAACCATTGAATATCAACGTGGTAAAAAAGGCATTACCAATTTATTTAACTTTGGCTTAAAAGAAGCAAAAATCCATGCACTCATTTCACCGTTAATTTCCTTTGTGCTGATGTCTGTACTCGTTGCGATCATCGGCTATGGTGGTGTGCGTGTTTCTTCTGGTGAGCTCACAGCTGGCGACATGGTAGCGTTTATTTTATATTTAATTCAAATCATCATGCCAATGACGCAATTAACAATGTTCTTCACACAATTGCAAAAAGCGATGGGTGCCACAGAACGCATTAGCGCTTTACTTGAACACGAAGAAGAAGATATTTATGAGGGGCAACAATTAGCGACAGTCAAGGACCCGATTCATGTGAAAAATGTAGACTTTGCTTATGGTGAGGAAGCCATATTATCTGCTATCAATTTCACCATTGCGCCAGGTAAAGTAACAGCTATTGTTGGGCCTAGTGGCGGAGGAAAGACGACGACTTTCTCCCTATTAGAACGATATTATCGCCCTACTAAAGGAATCATTACCCTTGGAGACACACCGATTGAAACTTTCTCCTTACATTCTTGGAGAAGCCTTATTGGGTATGTCGCACAAGAAAGTGCACTGATTTCTGGAACAATTCGCGAAAATATTTGCTATGGCATTGGCCGAGAAGTGCCAGATGATGAACTGCACAAAGTGACAAAAATGGCCTATGCTGATCACTTTATTAATGAACTGCCCGATAAATTCGAGACAGAAGTCGGCGAACGCGGCATAAAGCTTTCTGGTGGACAACGACAACGCATTGCCATCGCACGCGCATTATTGCGTGATCCACAAATTTTAATGTTAGATGAAGCAACCTCAAGTCTTGATAGTAAATCAGAAATTTATGTTCAAAAAGCGTTGGATAATTTAATGCAAGGCAGAACAACAGTTGTTATTGCGCACCGCCTCTCTACTGTAGTGGATGCCGATCAAATACTATTTGTTGAGAAAGGCCATATTACTGGTAGTGGCACCCATGAAACGTTATTTGAAACACACGATATGTACAGAGAGTTTGCCAAACAGCAATTACGTATTAAAGAGTAAAGTTGAAGGGATTTGTGATCATGACAAAACTATTAGTTGTGGATGATGATGATCATATTAGAGAATTAGTCAAAGTATTTTTACAGCATGAAGGCTTAGAGGTTGTTGAAGCAATGGACGGTGTAGATGCATTGTCCAAACTTAATACAGAAAAAGTGGATATGGTCATCATGGATATTATGATGCCGAACATGGACGGTTGGGAATTATGTAAGGAAATACGACAGTATCATCATGACTTACCCATCCTGATGCTAACGGCAAAAGGAGAAACCGCACAGAAGGTGAAAGGTTTTAACCTTGGCACAGACGATTACCTCGTGAAGCCATTTGAGCCAGCTGAGTTAATCGTTCGCGTAAAATCCATTCTAAAGCGCTATCATATTTCCTTATCACAAACTGTGGAAATTGGCAACGTTAAAATGAATCGTAATACGTACGAACTCGTGTATGATGGCGAGCATATTACACTGCGCTTAAAGGAATTCGAGCTTTTATTTACATTAGCAAGTTACACGGGGAAAACATTCTCGCGTGAACAGTTAATAGAAGAAATTTGGGGCTATGACTATGAAGGTGATGAACGGACCGTGGATGTTCACATTAAAAGACTGCGTGAACGGTTTCCAGAAGAAAACAGCGGGTTCACTATACGAACGATTCGAGGTCTAGGTTATCGATTGGAATTGCACGCATGAAAAATGGGAAATTTGTCCTCAGACTACTCATGGTACTAACTGTCTTTTTAGTGGCAAATATAATATTTGCGTTTATTGCCTTTCATATCACTTCTTGGATTTATAGTTGGTTAGGGAAACATCCCCATGGATTTTGGCAACAATTCAATACAGTCATCGCTGTATTTGTGCTGTTCGCCTGCTCAGCCGCCATCATTTTT
The DNA here is from genome assembly GCF_003049605.2 of Lysinibacillus parviboronicapiens. Classification (NCBI taxonomy): domain Bacteria; kingdom Bacillati; phylum Bacillota; class Bacilli; order Caryophanales; family Bacillaceae; genus Lysinibacillus; species Lysinibacillus parviboronicapiens. Next base: position 1,756,499 of record NZ_CP073713.1, on the reverse strand, counting down.
TTACTAGGTTTAAAAAAACAACGTAACTATTGGGACACCATTGTCGATGCGATTGGGCGCATTGCTAAAGGCGATTTTAGTGTTCAATTAGATCTCAAATCAGATGAGGATAACGATCATTTTGGTCAACTCATTAGTGGTATTAACAATATGGCGGTGGAATTGGGTGAATTAGAGCGCATGCGGCAAGAATTTATCTCAAATGTTTCGCATGAAATTCAATCACCCCTCACCTCTATTAACGGCTTTGCCAAGGCTTTGAAAAACATCGACTTATCGGAGGACAAACGGCATCACTATTTAGAAATCATCGAGATGGAAAGTCATCGGTTATCGAAAATTAGTGATAATTTACTAAAGCTGACTTCCTTAGAATCTCAGCACTACCCGTTCGAACCGAAGCTTTATCGGCTAGATAAGCAATTACGGAATGTTGTATTATCGCTTGAACCTAATTGGTTAGAGAAAAATATTGACATGGATATTCAATTGAAGCACCTTTCGTTTATCGCGGATGAAGATTTAATGAATCAAGTTTGGATGAATTTACTCAGCAATAGCATTAAATTTACACCACATGCTGGCAAGATTAGGCTTACGATGACTTCACAACACGATACAGTGACCGTTGTCATTACTGATAACGGCATCGGACTAACCGAAGAACAACAAAAGCATATTTTTGAACGTTTTTATAAAGCAGATCAATCGCGGGTTGCTACAAATGGTGGCAGTGGTCTCGGATTATCCATTGTAAAAAAAATACTCGATATGCATCACGGGAGCATTACTGTTGAAAGTAAGCTTGCTGAACATACAACCTTTACAATTACACTGCCCCTTCAAAGTTAACATGAACATGAAAGCAGACGTTGCGACATTCTTTTGGCATCGTCTGCTTTTGTCATCACTTACTAGGAAGCTACTTTGCTAAAATACTGATAGATTTTGTCTAATTTTTTGTGTTGCCCTCCCTTTTTACTCTCCATATTGCCAAATTCAAAGAACTTCACTTTCTTAATCCCTACGAAATTAAATAAAGCCTTTCTCATCAAAACTTTATGGGCATTATTTAGCCATAACAGTGGATATTTTGTAGGGCCCTTCATCGTCGATATACAAACGACTGATTTTCCTTTTAGCAGCCCCTCCGGTAGTAGTCCTTTTTTATCTCTGTAAGCAAAATTGGCCGCAAATAATTGATCTATATAGCCAAGCAGCATCGCTGGCGGTCTTCCCCACCATATTGGATACACAAAGACAATTTTGTCAGCCCACGTAAGTTGGTCTCTATATTTTGCTAGCTTAGGATCTCGATACATATCACGACGACGCTTATGTTCATTAAATTGTAAAATCGGATCAAAGTTTTCTTCGTACAAATCCAAGACTTGTAATTCACTTATGTACGGATTTTCGTTACAACCTTTCATAACCTCCTGCAAAAAGGCAAAGTTTAAACTTTTATGATTAGGATACGTGTAAATAATTAATGTTTTCATAATAGCCTCCATTACTTATCATTTGATAAGTAAATAATACCCTCCTTTTATTTAGTTGTCAAATGATAATTGTTTTACGATAAGTTATTTGTTATCTTGTCAATAGAGGTGAGATTTATGGACAAGAGTGCATTATTCAATCAATTTGTCACGTTTACAACAGCCGTACATGAAATAACACATGACTTAACACAAAACGTTAACATCGACACCGTTACGCCTGTTCAATATAAAATTCTGGAATATATAAAAGTGAGCCAGCCTGTCACACCTACTGAAATTAGTGATTGCCAACATATATCATTACCTAATACAAGCCGTGAACTCAAAAAACTACAAGAAAAAAATCTAATCGAAAAAATTACTGATACCGAGGACCGCAGAAAACAATCTATTTGTCTTTCGAAGGATGGAGAACATATGATGAATGAGGCTTTTGCCTGTGTTGAAGTACGTTTTCAACAGCTCATGCAAAATGTCACAGAGGAAGATTTAGCAGAAATTCAACATGCTTTAAATGTGCTACAAAGTAAGGTATTCAATCGTCAAAAATAGACCACAATGCCTCAAAATTATCGTTAAAAAAATTAAAAGAATCCATTTTGAAAAATCACAGTGGATTCTTTTATGTTATCGTTGAATAAGACCATTGATGTTCACTGCGGGCGGAACCAAGCCGCTTCCATCCTTTTGCTCAGTCCAGGACTCAACTGTCCCGCTCTTCCCGCTACGTTCCACTCACGCTTTCGTAGCCAATAGGATTCGGAAGCGTTGCCCCTTCCGTTCCAAACCACTGACTACGTACATATCACTCAATACAAAACATCCAGATCTATCGTATCGAATTCACAATACTTTTACGGTCAGATGCCTTGATGACAAAACAGCTTCTTAATTTACATCGCCTAAATAAATCGGAGACTTTTGATTATTAACATGCTGTATTATGCACTTTCTCAGTTCTTTAGGATAGATCCGATATTGCAGTAAATCATGAATAGGTAACCATTCTACCCCAACCTGATGGCTATCTGGATTTGTTGGTATTTTGGTATGGTCCCTGTCATCAATTAGGTTGCACAGAAAATAATACTCAACTTGGTGCACATCAAAATCAAAGGAAGCATGCTCGTGGTTTTTTCCTATATAATCCCGAATATGAAGTAGCTCACCCATTGCTACTTCCTGTCCTATTTCTTCCACACATTCTCTTACTAATGCCTGTGGAATGGTTTCGCCATGTTCTTGTCCTCCCCCAGGAAAAAGATAAAAATACCCCTCATTATCCTGATTTTTTGTTAATAATATTTTACCTTCTCCACTAATGATAATAGCCTTGGCTGAGTTTCTAATCGTCATTGTTTGTCCTCCGTTATTTGCTACATTTCTTAAAACCACATTATTTTTAGTTAATTCTTTTTTTTTTCATCTAAGTGATTGAGCAACAAGCTGATTGACAAAATCTTCTTTGCCCTTCTGATAGAGATGTGTATCTTCCGGATACTGATTGGCAAGTTTAATTTTTAAATTACCGTATTCTTTTGCTATGTCAGGGTTATTGAATAAGTATGCTTTAAAGTTTAGATGCTTTTCAATATTCTCATGCCCCTGTTGATAAATATGTACATGATGCGTCCTTTTATCTAGGCCTTTAGGGAAGTATCTTCTACCAGCTATTCCGTTTTCCGCTCTTGCGACATACCCTATTGATTGCATTTTATCAGTGTATTCATCCACATTTTCAATTTTTTTACTACGATTAATATATCTATTATTGGTTTTGCGTACCCAATGCATTGAACTGCTGTACTACCTATATGAAATATCTCAAGCAATTCATTGTGAAATATCTCTTTTAGTATTTTCGCCTTCTTGATTGTAGGATTCTTCCCAATTTTTTGTCCAAGGAACAATTTCAGTCTTTCTCAAATTCTCAACCCTCCTAGGTAATAATGATTGGTTTTTTATATTCACATAGAAATCGTTCTACACCTGGATACTTCTCTCCTAGACTCGTTATCGTAAAACCGTAGTTTCGATAGAATGCTATGGCATCATGATCCGTCTCTGCAGAAATCAGTGAATATTTATCAGAAATAGAATGTATCATTTTGCTGCCAATACCATATCCTCTTCGATTGGCAAATACTGCAATGTGTTTAATTTCGCACGCAATTAAACTTATTTGTTCAATCCCGATACATCCCACTATCTCTCCTGCAATGTCAAAACTATATAATGTTCGATTTGATGAAGTTACATATTTTTCATATTCTTGCTCAACTTTATGATGTGAGGTCGCAAGAGATAGCAGGTTGCTTATGGACCGAGGAATTGTTTCGGCATTAACTTTTTTCATCATCAACAATCATCACCTTTTTCCAAAATTAACGGTCAGTAATTTATCTGTTCCGAAAGCGAAGCGTCAGGTACAAGACGCCCACCTCAAGTAGAAAGATGAGAACGAGTCAACTAGGTGGGCGATGAACGGACCGTAAAAGCTCGATTGGTTCAACTAACCATCAGTGGAGGATGAAGCAAACCCCCACTGATGGAAGTTTCACTTTATCAATCTTCAATATGCTGTAGGAATAACAACTGCCTTACACGCTCTTTCATAAAATTCTAGCGGACCTGCCCCTCCAATAATGGCATATTCATAGCCGATTTCCTGCATATCTTTTAAACAATGATGCAGCAAAGAATAGCCGATTCCTTTCACTCTATTAGAGTGTGAGACGCCCATCGGACCGAAATAGCCTTTTCTATTTTTATATACACCAAAAGCGGCAAATCCTACTATTTCATCTTTACTATCAAATGCTATATAGATAGAAGGTTCATCTAGCAAAAATGCACTTCTAATCGTTTCTGACCATTGTTTTGAAAATTGATGTTCCACAAAATGAAGAAGGTCGTTTGCATCGTGCGCATTTACTTTACGAATGAAGTTCGAATGCACTTGAGGAAATTGATATTGGTCAAGGTAAGCAATCATATCTCGGGAGGCCGTCCCAAGGCTTAATAATATTTTCTTATCTTCATCTGAAACATAATGGTCAAGCATGTGAGTCGTCAATAATGCTTTGAGTAAGTGTCCTTCATTCATGTAGACTTGCTTATATTTTTTCATATATTGAAAAGCCACTTCCAAGACGGTTAACACATCTTCCGTTACTGGAACAGAGAAAAATTCACTTGTTGCGGTATGTTGATTTAAATCTGTACACAGCTCCTCTGCCAAAACCCTCAAAGAAGCTACCTCTAAGGTGCTCTTCCATGATATTTCTCCAAGTGCTCCACCTTTTTCTGCTAAACAAGCAATCAGAAAATGAACCGGCTGTAACACTTTATATGTTGACAGTTCCGCTTCATTTTCTGCGTTTGACATGATGCTGATCATACGATTTGTTACCTTAACAATTGATTGCTGCAATTTCATGTCACTCCTCAGAAAATCTTGCCAATTATTTTTTAAAACCACAAATTAACCTATATTTTCAAACTTCTGTTATTTCTTCTACAACACTGTTCATGATACGATAAGTAATAGATAAATAATCATTTAATACCATCTTAGTTTTATTTTAACATCACTGAATCGTTCGTTAAACAAGCAAAAGCATATGTATTTATTTCAAATAATTACGTGAGAGTCGTCACCCAATTAGTGCTTCATTAATAGTCTAAGGATGTAGAGAAGGAGGAGACTCAAGTGGATGCAGTTTTAGAAAAGCACTGGCTAGACAAACATGTAGAAACGCTTCCGTTATGGCAACAGACCGCTTATAAAGCCTTCTCTGCCATGGTTGCAGATGATGCCAATACGTTCCCTTGTATCCCAGCCAGAAAGGGCTATTTATCGAATGAACTGCGATATGGTTTTGTTGGCGATCCACGCGAGGTTCATTCCGCAAAAGAACTAGCAGCATGCCTAAAGGCGTACAATTCATGTGCTCGAACCTCGGGGAAATATACTTCATTGGCGGTATTTTTTGAAACGCCTGAAGAGTTGCTTAACGACTATGAGGTAGAGGATTATCGGCAATTATTTTGGTCAGTTTTAAACAATTTAACGATATATGATGATGTGGATTGGCCAGTAGATATTCCGTCAGACCCGTCCAATTATCAATGGGAATTTTGTTTTGATGGGGAGCCTTATTTTGTATTCTGCGCTACACCAGCACATCACTTGCGAAAAAGTCGTTATTTTCCAACACTGTTTATGGCATTTCAACCCCGCTGGGTATTTGCGGACATGAACGACGCGACTGTCTTTGGTCGCAATTTAAAAAAATTGATACGTAAGCGCATTGATGCCTATGATGCCATTCCAGGTCATCCCGATTTAAAATGGTATGGGCAAGCGGACAACCACGAATGGAAACAGTATTTTATCAGTGATGATGACCGTAGTCCAGCTACATGTCCATTTTTCAAGATGTATCAGAATCTCAAGTTTCCACCACAAGAGTAACAGCTGTCATCATATACGCTGATGCTTACGCCATTTTTTCATCATCAATAGTGTCGCAATAGCGATTATGACTATAAACAGCAGGCTCACATAAAAGCCGAGTCTGCTTGTTTTCTCACCTAACGTGCCAGATACAGTGAACACAATCAAACCCATACCTATGCCATTTTTCACGTGTTGCGCTGTCGTTAAATCCATAAGCTTTGCATACGTCACTAAAATAAAGAGCCAATTATAAATTAACATCAAGCCCGCAGCTGTAATCAAATACTCAAATATCTTTTCCGGTATTAAAAACCCAATTACAATCGTGATGATCAAACCACTTGCCAAAAAGAGCAATGCAGGCAACGGCACGTTCATCTTGCCTTTTTTCGCTAGACAAGCTGGAGCATCTCGATCTTCTGCAAGAGTCGTTATGATCGTCAAGACAGCATACAAGGACGCAACCATAGTGGAGAAACCTGCAATAATTAGAATGCCATTAATAATATCCGTTACATATGGGATGTGAAAATTTTCAAGCGCAGAAATAAAGGGACTTTTATCGACATGAAAATCTCCCCAAGGAACAAGCATAAGTGCCAAGGCAATGGCCATGACATAAATTGTGGTAAGTACGACAATCATTACTTTTCCAGCTTTAGGTGCTTGCTTTGGATCTTTTAAATCAATGACTAATAAACCCATTACTTCAATACCACCAAATGCATAAAATGCATACAATAGGCCTAGCCATATGCCTGTCACTCCTTTAGCAAAAAAACTCCGATAGTTTTCTATAAAAGCATCCGTGTGTCTTGCTTCACCATTGAGACCTTTAAACACAAGCATGATGAATGAACATAACAATGGCAGCGGTTTTCAGCACGCCAAAGATATGTTGGAAATTTTCGAAACCCTTCATCCCCGTAAGAATGACCAACAAACCAAGCACCGCATAAATGGACGTCGCAATCCATAATGGCAGTGATGGAAACCAAAATCGTGTAAAGATTCCTAATGCCATTAACTGGCTACCCATTATCAGCATTTCTGACATCAAATAGACCCATCCATTGCTAAAACCAGCCCACTTGCCAAAGGCCTGTTTGGCATAGGTACGGAATGAGCCCTTCTCTGGATTGTCAACAGACATCATTACTAGTGCATCATAAACGAAATAGGTACCTATTGCCGCTACTAAAAAAGAAATTAACACCGCTGGACCACTTTTCTCAATAGCCATACTCGTCCCAAGAAAAAAGCCTGTCCCTAATGTACAGCCCACTCCGAGAAGGGAAAGTTGCCACCATGACATACGACCTTTGCTTGTTTTCGATGTCATTCGAATCACTCCGATGCCTGTAAAATGAATTACTTTTTCCGTACTAACGGCAATGTCATACAGCGAATACCCCCGCCGCCTTTTTCAAGTTCTGTCACATCTATTTCGATGATGTTCTTCTTTTGTAATAGAGGATGATTTTTAAATGGTTGTTTCGTAGCCTTCTTACTAATTAACAATGTTTCTGGATTCAGGTTTAGAAAGTTAATATCAGGAATCGTATTATATTTATCGAGCCAATAGACGTCAAAGCCGTGGCGTTTTAGAAAAGTGGCTGTCATGTCAAAACGCGTTGATTGTGGCGTTAATACATGTACAGGGAAATAACGCATAAAGCTCTTGGCCATTACTAAGTCCTTATGTGCCACATTACAGTTCATATCCAAATGAAGGGTATCCGATTGCCGAGGTAAGTCAATAATTGCGATTTCAGAAAAGCCTGCCTTAAAGATGTCCTCCTTTACACACTCCACACCTTCTATTGTTGTGCGTACGCCAATATTAATAAGCACAGCGTCTTTATTGAGAATCAGAACATCCCCAAACTCCAATGCTGTTCGCGGGTCTTTGATGTGTCTATAGCTTTTAGGGAACCATTTTTCGAGGAGTTCATGGGCTTGTACATATTCCGGGCGTCTCATCGAAATGCCCGCAGCTCCAGGTAATATCACCTTGCCAAAGACACAGGCAAGATCACGCACAAAATATCGATGAAGGAGCTGTTCACTTAATTGTTGTGCCTGTGCTGGTAGCTCCTGCGCATAATCAATAACTGTAACCCCTGCATTTTCTAAGACATCTTTAAATGCTAGAAAATTTTCCAAGGCTCTGGCATGATGAACAGCTGCGCTCCATTGCACATTCTCAGCCGTTTTTAAATCTGGCACATCCCATTTAGAGGGTGCACAAAGCATTACAACCTCAAGTTCCTCGTGTTCTGACCAACAATTCGGTTGAAATGAGTACATAGTGAATTCTCCCCTTTTTCACGTCTTCTATTTAGGCTTACCATCGCCAAAAGGATTATACGGAGCTTGTTGCAAGAAGTCGCAAAAAAGCACATCAAAAAGATGATGTGCCCTCAAGTAAAATATTCTAATTTCGCATGAGGAAAAAATTTTTGCATATAACCGTACAGATGCTCTTTGATATCTTGTTCTTCCTCTTTTTGATAAATATATTTGCCAATCCCATATTTGCCCCACTTATACCTTCGTACTGTCTCATCCAATTCTAGCTTGGTCATCGGGTAATTTTTTTCAATCACCCTTTTAGCAGGCTTCGTAAATCGATGTTGAATAAATTCAAACGTAATATCCTGTCGTGCATCTTGAGGTAATTCTGCATCCAGCCGCTCAAACATATGATAATAGCCTTGTTCCCAACCTTCATGAAGATAAATCGGCGCTACGATAAAACCAAGTGGATAACCAGCCCTCGCCACTTTGCCCGCCGCCTCAATTCGCTTGTCTAACGGTGAAGTGCCCGGCTCAAAATTTTTAATGACATAATCGGCATTGACACTAAAACGAAATCGGGTCTTACCATTATGCTTGGCATCTAACAAATGATCGACATGATGAAATTTCGTCACGAAGCGTAATTGACCCAACTCACGTTGGCCAAAATGTTCAATCGCCCTTTTTAATGTATGGGTTAAGTGATCTATTCCTACAATATCAGACGTACAAGATGCTTCAAATCGTGTAATTTCAGGTGCTCGCTCTGCCATATAATGGTCAGCCGCTTGCAGAATTTCATCGACATTGACATATGTGCGGATATACGGCTTACTCCCCATCGTTGTCTGCAAATAACAATAATGACAATGCCCCATACACCCTGTCGCAAAAGGAATGGCATATTCCGCTGAAGGTTTGGAGGTATCGAATTTCAACGTTTTTCGAATGCCCACAACCAGTGTGGACTTAGCAATGCGATACTTTTGCAAATCATTATCACCCGGCAGATTGCGTACCTGATTATGAGAAGTCGTATAGCGAATTTCCACACCCATGTCCTCGAATTTGTCTTTCAGCGCTTGACCGAGCGGATAATCTAATGCATCCGGCTCAAAATACACAAGCTGAGGTGTAAATGGCTTTTTCATGTATACCCTCCATCAATGAAAATACTGATGATACGCCTGTTCCGCATCCATTTCGCTTGCAAATACTACAAAATCAGTCGTTAGAGGATAGTACGTTTCAAACAGAAAAAGCGCTAATTCATTTGGATTTTCCGGATTTTTCACGACAGCTGCTTCCTGTATATTCGCTACATCTTGAATATGTGGATTCCGATAAAAAATATAGACAATATCCCCTGCATTATACTGTTGTTGCATTTTTTCACCTTCCCCGCATCTTTCCTGTTAGTTTGGCTAAAAAATCATAAATTTATGTAGTGTTTTTGGAGAAACATAAATTATTAAAATTGTTACCTGTGGCTAGATATTGCCACTTTATCCTTCCATTTGCACGAGGTTTCACAATTATCGTTTATTACATAGATTAGAGCCCTAGATGTAATACGAATATTACGTGATTCCACTAGCAAACTGACACCTATTTTTTTCAATAAATTGATACTTTTAAATAGGCCAAGCGTTAGCTATGATTAGCAGTGCATGCAGATTTGATGTACATAGTAGAGGTTTCTACGGAAAAGGAAATTCCTTACAACTATTGCTTGATACCATTAAAAAGAAAAATAAGAAAGGTCTATGACTATGCAAAAAACAACGACTTATTCACACTCAAACACTTTTGATTTAATCCTATCCGCAATGTTAATTGCACTCGTATTCGTTGCAACTCTCACTTTAAATATCAAACTACCAATCACAGCAAATGGTGGGTTGGTTCATCTTGGAACGGCCATGCTCTTTATGTCATCGATTCTTTTTGGTCCTAAAAAGGGCGCACTTGCGGGTGCTATCGGTATGGGCTTATTTGACTTAATATCTGGTTGGACATTATGGGCGCCAATCACCTTTATTGCTCGTGGCTTGCAAGGATATATAGTAGGAAAAATCGCTTGGTCGAACGGACGTAAAGGGAACAGTATTGCGTTCAATCTACTGGCTACCATCATGTCAATTCCATTTATGGTAGCCATTTATTACGTAGGTGAAGGGATTCTATATGCGAATTGGCTTGCGCCAATGGCCTCCATTCCTGGAGACCTCATTCAAAATGCGTTGGGCATCTTTGTAGCCATTCCAGTTTGTGTTTTACTGAGAAAAGTTTCTATTTTCAAATAAGTACTTAATTGCAGCTGTAGTCACACGCAAAAATTATCAACCGTCTAATGAAAAAAAAATCCGCGCCACCTGGGCATAGAATTTGTGACGAAAGTACAAACGTCAGCCACAGGCAGGAAGCGGATTTTTTGCAGACTTTTATTGTAAAATTTAACTCACAGCCCTGGCATAAATACGTGCTGAAAAACTGCACGGCATTTGACAGAGCAAATGAAAAAAACAGTAGACAACCTCGTAACATGTCGAGATTGTCTACTGTCTAGCACATTCGCATGAATAAAGGTGCTTTATATTATTTCGATAAATCGATTTTTTTATTTAATAAATAAATAGTCACACCACCAACAGTCATTGACAATAACTCACCAATCCCCACCGTAAACCAAGTTGCCCAAAACGGAAGGTCATAGAGCAATGTTAATTGACCTGCTACGGTAAACATTGATAGCGCAAAAATCAATGCGGTCACAACCATTTTCAATATATCATTTGTGATATTTTTTGTTACTTTGCGGCACAGCATTAATACAAGAAATGTCGCAATCCCACCAATAGGTACATCCAATATCCAAGTTGGTGACATGAAATTTGCCAAGATTACGCCTATTGTCACTGCTACTACATAACGTTTGTTGTACAATGCCAGATAGTTGAACATCTCCGACAGACGTAGCTGAACAGCCCCAAAACTAATGACTGACAATACAACCGTTACAGCCACATACAGAGCCGCAACCAATGCTGTCTTAGTGAGCTCACTGACAGACGTACGGGATGAGTCTTTTAAAATAGATGTATTCAATTTTATTCTCCTTTGTAAAATAGCTAATCTGCTATTTTAGTCATAACTACGACCAAAGGAAGAGAGCCTATTCGCCCTATCTGAAGTGTCGTAGTGCAAGCTAAATTTTGCTTACTTGCGTATTATAGCAGAAGAATTTATGATTGAACAATTTATTTTGTAAGCCAACCACCATCAAGCGGTATGATGGCCCCATGCATATAATTAGCTGCCTGACTAGCTAAATAGAGTGTTAAACTCGCCACTTCACTTGGTTGTGCCCAGCGACCTGCTGGTGTTTCATTGGCAACCCATTTTGCCATTTCGCCATCCCCTTCAAAATCCGCCTTGTTCATCGGTGTTTGAATGGCACCAGGTGCAATGGCATTGGCACGAATTCCTTCACGGCAATAATCTAAATCTACCTGTTTTGTATAGCCAACAATCGCATGTTTGGAGGCGGTATACGCTGCACCACCACCGCCAGCGACAAGCCCTGCAATAGATGCCATATTTACGATGACACCTGCTTTACGTTGTACCATATGGGGTAATATTGTATTCGTCACAAAATAAGTACCCTTTACATTGGTATTCATGATTTTATCCCAAAGTATTTCATCTGTATCAAGCGTTTTTGCGAAGCCATCTAACAAGCCTGCGGTATTTAGCAAAATATCCACGTGCTTATAGGTGGCTATCACTGCTTCATATGCTTGTTGTACATCGTCCTTACAGCTTACACTGCCCACCCTATAAGTAAAACGTTCAGGATATTGTCGACGCAAATTCAATAACCCTTGCTCATCCAAATCAAAACCGAATACATTGGCCCCATTTTCTAAAAAGGCAATAGCTTGAGCCTGACCAATACCTGACGCAGCACCTGTTACAAATACCGTTTTGCCCGTATACTCTTCAAACTTCATCACTTCACTCCTAATTTATATACTCAACTCTTCTTGTGTAACAGAAAGAAGCCATCTCCAATAACGATTGAGATGGCTTCTGTACCTACTATTCTACAATTATCCAATCTTCCGCTAACAAATCGCAAACAGTTGGTGTGAACATTGTATAGCCCTCACCACGTACATTAATTAAAAAATAGGGATTCAAATTCTCGCCATCATGTTTGCTTTGCCCAACAAGCTTCACATACAATTCAGCGCCGCCCCAGCCGTCACGAATACTTTTCTCGCCCGCCTTTAAACGTGGCAATACCTCTTCAAACGTCATCTATACTCATCCTTTTTTCTGTCATTGCAAGATTTCGATACGGAAAAAAGTATACTGGATATTTGCCATGTTTACAACTGCAGTGTTGTAAACTCCCAAAAATCCTGCAGAAATACAATTACCCGTATATTAACGCTCGGGTGGCGGCAGTCAACGTTCGGGTAGTAGCAACTTTCGTCAGGTGACTACATCCTCCGCTTGGGTGGACCTGCTTTTCGCTCAGGTAATAGCATCCTCCGCTCGGGTAGATTAGCTTTTCGCTCAAGCAGAAGCATTCAACGCTCGGGTACCTCACCAGATTGTTCAGGTGTCTACGTTTCATCGTAGCCCTTCTGCCAACAAATGAAAAATAGAACCTTCCATCCAAACAGGATGAAAGGTTCTTTATTCTTATTTGATTAGTTATTGTTTAAACCAAGCACTTGTGCTGTAGAAGTATGAACTTCTTCTAGAAGCTCTGGGTTTTCTACTAATTTGATGCCATAAGAAGGAATCATTTCTTTTAGTTTTGGTTCCCACTCTTTTACTTGTTGAGGGAAGCACTTGTTAATGACTTCAATCATTACTGGAACGGCAGTTGACGCACCTGGCGAAGCACCTAGTAAGGCCGCGATGGAACCATCTGCTGCACTAACTACTTCTGTCCCAAATTGAAGCGTTCCTTTACCACCAGCTTCAGTATCTTTGATAACTTGTACACGTTGACCCGCAACGACAATATCCCAATCCTCGCTCTTCGCTGTCGGGATAAAGTCACGCAACTCTTCCATACGTTGATCTTTCGATAACATCAGTTGTTGGATAAGATACTTTGTTAAGCCCATTTCTTTTACGCCTGCCGCCAATAATGTTGTAATATTATGCGGTTTTACAGAAGCAAATAAATCCATATTCGAGCCTGTTTTTAAGAACTTCGGTGAGAAGCCCGCGAACGGACCAAATAGTAACGATTTTTTGTTGTCGATGAATCGTGTGTCCAGATGCGGCACAGACATTGGTGGCGCGCCAACCGCAGCTTTGCCGTATACTTTGGCATGATGCTGCTCGACAATCTCTTGATTGTTACATACCATAAATAAACCACTAATTGGGAATCCACCGATATGTTTGCCTTCAGGAATACCTGATTTTTGTAATAACTCTAAGCTTCCGCCGCCTGCTCCAAGGAAGACGAATTTCGCCGTATGATATTCCATTCTACAGCCATCGATATCATGTACTTTTAACTCCCATGAGCCGTCTTTCGTACGTTTAATGCTTTCGACACTATGTTTGTAGTTGATATCAACATCTTGCGTTTTTAAATGGTCAAATAACATGCGCGTTAAAGCCCCAAAGTTGACATCTGTACCTGTGTCAATTTTTGTTGCCGCAATCGCTTCATCCGCTGGACGGTCTTCCATAATAAGCGGAATCCATTCCATCAGTTTCTCTGGGTTATCGGAAAATTCCATCCCTTTGAACAGCGGATTATTAGCCATTGTTTCAAAACGTTTTTTCAAATACGCGACATTTTTCTCGCCTCTTACCATACTCATATGTGGTAATGGCATGATAAAATCTTGTGGGTTTTGGATGAGCTTGCGATTAACAAGATATGACCAAAACTGCATAGAAACCTGGAACTGTTCATTCACGTTGATGGCTTTGCTAATATCAATAGAGCCATCTGGTTTTTCAGAAGTGTAGTTAAGCTCACACAATGCTGCATGCCCTGTTCCCGCATTATTCCATTCGTTCGAGCTTTCTTCTCCGGCGTTTGCAAGTTTCTCAAACACAGTAATATTCCAATCTGGTGCTAATTCTTTGAGCATTGTTCCCAAAGTCGCACTCATGATTCCGGCACCAATTAAGATGACGTCTGATTTAATTTGTTTGCTACTCATTTTTATCTTCCTTATATATTAAGATTTGCAGAAAGGATGTAGACGCTCCTGTTTGGGTGTCACAATAAGACAAGATGCGACTTAGGAACACAACTTTTCTGTATCAATTATAACCTTATTGCAGTATATCACATTTAATTATAGATTAAAATATCTACTATCTATACGATAGTTATAAGCTATTTAGAACTAGGGGGAAATCGAGCATTCTTTCTACAAGACCTAGCACATTCCTGTATTTCTCAACATTTCATAAGTTACCATCGAGCAAATTTTTGTCGTTTCTTGTAATATGGTGCAGCGCATAAAAAATTATGTATAAAAGACAAACACACTCATCTTTTTCTTCCATTAAAATACAAGCATTTAAGCCATGTTTTTAATATACACCACCCTTCACTATTTAATCTTTTACTTCACTTTTTTCGGCAAACTTTCAGATGAGTCCATTGCAGTATTCATAAAATTCTCTGTCCATATTTCAGATAATTGTTCATTTCTGTTACAAGACGAATCATTTTACTGAATCTCTTTCACCTCCAATTTTTGCTCAACGTAAATTTTACCATATAATCATAAACTTTTATTAGAATATTTTATATTGTCAAAAAATTTAAAAAGAGGTGAAATTCACCTCTTCCCATTAATCGCTATTGCTTAGTCATGCTCGGCTCGTATTTCTTCCAATCTTCACTTCCAAGTAATGATAGCTGTATGTCCCTCTCACTCAAGCCTTTTAACAGGTTCGCTTTGGTCCTAATAGCTAGAAACTGAAACACTGGTTATTCGTTCATGATCTTCTTCATTTGCACTTGTTCTGTTGTCACTTCCAGCCCGTTTTCTAACAAATAATTTGTTACTGGATTACTAGCTAGAAAATTTACAGTCGCTATTTTTACGGGCTGATTAGTAATGCTATCTAGGAAGTACGGAATATAGTCTACACTACCTTGCCCAAGCACTTCGAGCTGATACAATACTAAACGCTCTAATTGACCGTCTTTAGCCCATAGTGATCGATACAGCATGTAACCCACCGCTTCATTTTCTAGGTTATAAAATACTTTAGCCTGTCCTTGCTTGTTACTGTGCCAACTACATTGCCATGGTACTTCTTGTTGATAAAAAGAAAGGTTTGAAAGCTGCTCTGGGTGTAATGTTTCTATCTGCATCTGTATGGGTTCCGTTACTTTGGTTTTAAACTCGCCACTTAGAAACAGCAAGCGATTCGCTATACGATAGCCATATTTTTCGTAGAGGGCAATTGCCTTACTATTATCAGTTATCGCTTCAAGTGTTGCTATTTCAACGCTTTCTCTTGCATAAACGGCCAATGTTTCTTCCATTAAAGCACGTGAAATGCCTGTTCCTCGATAGTCTGATGAGATACCTGTTCCACCATTCCATGATGTTTTTCTTCCATTTAAATGTCTAACACCATTCAAGACAATGCCGACAGGCTCATTACCATCAAACGCAACAAGGGAAAGCTTCGGAGACAGGCCTTCTCCTACGAGTCGGTTTAAAAACATCTCTTCGTCCATGGTAATCTGCACAAAATAACCTTCAAACCCTTTATTCCAAGCTTTTAAAACGTCCTCCAATGTACATTGTGATACGGTTTTTATTTCCATGTTGTCCCTCGATTCTCCTGAAGTTTCTGTTACTCACTGCTCGCTAGCTGTGCTAAATCTGCTAATGCCAACTGTTGCACGATTTCATAGCCATGTCCTTGCCCTTGAGGCTTTACAATCACGGTTCCTAAGTTTGAAATTTTGCCAAGCCCTATACCCGCGGGAAAGCTATGCGCAATAATCACTTTGTTCGTCCCCTGAGGTGGTTTTAATGCCAACACTGCCCGCAAATCCGTTAAGATTTTATGTTGTTCAGCGTTGGAAATATTTCCACCTAATTTAAAAATGTTATACCAAAAAGCATCAATTTGAACATTGATGTTGGGAAATGCTAACTGTGCCGTTTCGATTGTTCTACAAAAAGGGCTTGCAACAATTGGTGAGCTGATTGGTATTTGCAAATAGCGCAACATTTGTCCGTAATAGATTGCTTCACTTCGACCAAGCTCCGACAAATTTCTTTGCGTATTACAATTTTGAAAATTAAAATATGGCTGATCAGTCCCAACCTTTGCTTCTCCATGCCTTGCATATAAAATGAATCCGCCCTCTTTCAGTAAAGCCAGTAACGACTTTTCCAAATCCAACTTCCCTCCCCAATATTACCATTTAGACTACTACTAATGTATGAACCTTATTGTCTATAATGAATTTTTCTAAAGAAAAATTTATTGAAAAAAGCTTCCTAAACTTGTCTAGGAAGCTTGTGTTCTCTATTTACTTTAAAGGGATTTTGACAATGGCTGTCGTCTCTAATTCTTTTGTCGATTCAATTGAAATTCCCCCATGATATTTATTGACAATCTCTTTCACAATAAATAAACCTTGTCCTCTTATTTTTCCTTGCTGCGCTTTTTTAGTTGAATACCCTTGTCTAAATATATGGTCACACTCTATGATAGTCGGTCCTGTATTCTTAACCTTAAAGGCATACTGTGCTTCATCAGCCATACAACAAATTGTTATTTTACGTTGACCTTCCGGTAATTCTAATGTTGCATCAATCGCATTATCAATTAAGTTCGATAGTATTTTGATTAAATCTGTCGTCTTAATTTTATTAAACGCATCCTGAGAAACCGTAAAATCCATATAAATATTATGATTTTGTGCAGCTAGCTTTTTTGTCTGTAATAAGATAGACAGACCTGGATTATCTATATTTAACTTGAGCGTCTTTATGGCTTGAACTTCTTTTGAAAGAGAAGCTAGATATTGTTGTGCCTGATCGGGTTTCCCTAATTGAAGAAAACCATGTAAAACTTGAATATGATTGGTGAAATCATGTCTCAAAGACGACACCGAAGTGATTAATGTCTTAATTTCTGTTTGATATGTATCCTCCGTTACCTCTACTTCCTTTGCCACTTCTTTTTGATACCATCTCTGTAAAAAATAGAAGGAAGCGATTACGACTAATATAATGACACCATTAAAGATAAAGTTAAAAATATTATCTTTCAGAATTTTACCTTTGATACCATTCAGTGTATCCGCACTAATATCGATACCAAGGTAGGCAATAATCTTTCCATACTCATCTATTATTGGTGCGCCAACAGAAAGATAAGAACCATAAACTGAATCCTCAATGACACCTGTTACATATGTATGCCCCTCATAAGCTTGTCTGACTTGTTTTTCGGGTACAGTGCAAAGCTCACCTATGTCAAAACCATATGTTTGCTCCGGTGGTAGCCCAACTACCATTGCTGTTGACACTGTTGGGTTATCTATTTCCAAAGTATAGACAAATAAAGCGCCTAGCTTTTCTCTTGCATCATTTAAACTGTTTCTTAGTTTCCAATAATGTTCGTTCTTCACAGGGTCTTCTAGAAATTGCTTATATTCTTCTATATCAATCGACGAAGCAATGGAGATTGCCGCTTCAAGACTTTGGTTTGCGATAGACTCTTCCACCGTCTTTTTCAATTTTAAATAAGAAGTAAAGACATTTAAGCTTGTAAATAATAATAATAAGACTAATGATAATACTATAATTAATTTAATTTTACGTTTTTTCATGCAAACTGGTACTTCCTCATCTATTGATTTACCTAACTATTTCTGAATATACATGCCAGAAATATCTTCTCAACAATAATATTATACTATAATAAATCCCAAATTAACTTGCTGTTTTCTAAAGACATACCTTTATATCCTACTTTAAACTAGTGACAAAATCAATTTGTTATCAAATAGACAATAATTCATGCTCAAGACACAGAAATCCATACCAAAAAGAGAATAGTATCAAAACTATCATACCATTCTCTCATACATAAAGTGTAATTATTCTCAATAAATATCAAATATTAACTTTCTTTATAAATAATACCACTATCTTTTCAGGAAAGAGCCCTTTATTTTCTATATATTTTTTTCGTGACAATCACTATTCCCACGTTTACTTCTAATTTATGAGGGGAATAAACGACTGTTTTATAATTTTCGAAAAATATCGAAGACTGTCCATGCGTAACCCATCACGTAGCTAGAAGGTCAATAGAGACGCATGAGCGTGAACGAGCACGACAAAAATATAAAGGTAGCATATATGGCAATCAAACCATTGTAAAAACGTATGTTTGTATGTAATGTAAAAGCAGGATTTCCCTATAAAAAAAGGAAAAGCACGAGACCTAGCAGGAAGCGTTAGCGACCATGCGGCTCGTGCCTTACCCACGGAGAAAACAGCGGATTTCTACAAAAAATGTTGAAAGGAGCTGTTTTGAGCCCCTTTCCACCTGACCAAATCATTGAATTTAAGGTAAATCACAAACCGTGGTAATCATCATCATTGTTGTACAGAGCAAATTCACTATTCTTTTGTTCGGAATGTTTTACAGCACGTGTCAGACGATTGGTTTGCTTCTTCAGATTTGAACTGTAAATCAAAATCCGAAGCAAACTCTGTGTTATGTTTGCTGTCTAACTTGTAATCCATATCAATTTCAATTGCTTCCGCTCCGCAAATGTTTCCCTTGGCATGGAAAACACAATTTGAAACAGTACAGTTCACTTCTACATTTGGCATAGCTCTCCACCTCTTTCATGAAATAGGTCATGAAAAGTACAGAAAAGGCCTTTCCTTGCCTCATCCATACTCCTCAATACGTAGGTTGTCCATTTCATTTTTTTTTACAAGTGTAGCAGTAAATTAAAAATGAACAACCTGCACATCACTGAAATTGATAGGTATTTGCACCAATCATATTGAAGTGAAGCACTTGTTCAATGGTTGAAAAAGTAAAAGACCAGGCACTCGAATCCTGGTCTTAAAACGAAACCATGTATTAGTTCTTACTTGGTGCCCGTGTCTTATCTTGTGGATTTAAAAATTCAGGCCGTTTACTATATCCTTTTGGTGTTGCACGTACTAGAGATTTTTTAATATCTTGCCAATTAAACTCTGCTGCAATATTTAAGTATGGTACACCCAATACTCGAATATTTGCCGCATAAAGAATAATGAAGAACAGTGACATAAAGAAACCAAATAAACCCAAAAAGGCAGAGGCTATCACAATAATTAATCGGAAAATACTCATTGCCGTTACAAAGGATTGATTGACAAGTGTAAAGGCTGCAATACTTGAAATCGCAATTACTACAACCATGGAAGGGCTAGTGACCCCTGCTTTAATAGCAGCATCGCCAATTATTAATCCCCCCACAACACTCATTGTTCCACTGATGACAGATGGAAGACGTAAGTTAGCTTCACGGAATAATTCAAACATAAATAACATAAGTAGTATCTCTATAACGGTTGGAAATGGCAGTCCTGTTCTCGATTGAACAATAGTAGCTAACAGTAGCACCGGTAATTGCTCTTGATGAAATGTTGACAGGGCAAGCCAAAAACCTGGCATCAGTATACTGATTAAAATCGCTACTATGCGTAGCAATCTTTCCAAAGAGCTCACTACGATTGGATAATCATTATCTTCACCTATTTTAAATAGTAATAACATATTGGCAGGCGTAATGATGGCATATGACACGCCATCAATCAGAATGACAATCCGCCCTCGCGATAAAGCTTGCAATGCGAAGTCAGGGCGACCCGTATAGTCATGTCTCGGAAAAACTTTATCGTTTTTTTCAAGCCTTTCCATCAACAAATCTCCACTAAACACAACATCTATATCCACTTGGTTTAATTGATTTTTTATTATGCCCAGCATATTTTTATTTGCTATATCCTCAAAATATAAAACAGCAACTGTTGTTTTGGAACGCTTGCCAATTTCCATCGTCTCCACGCTCAATGAATTTGTAGGTATTCGTTTCCGTATTAAGGCAATATTAATAAAAACATCTTCAATGAAATCATCTCTCGGCCCTTTAACAATTAATTCAAGTCTTGTTTCTTCAGGTTTTCGATTTGGTTTATCGGCAATATTACTTGAAAACAGAAAGTTTTCTTTTTCAAAGTAAAGTAAAACATGGCCCGTATACACAAGTGTAATGGCATCCTCTTTGGTCTTTACTTTTTGAAGATTAGGAATGTGTAAATCCTTTAGAATGTTGTCTTCTTGCAATTCCGCTGATATATCTTCGAACAGAGATTGGAGTCTTTGAACTATGACGCTATTCAGTAGCTGCTGATCGATCATCGAATCACATGTAATAAAATGTACTTTGTGTTGATTGAAGTTATATTGTTCAAAAAGTACATCCGCAGAACGTTGAAACAGTTCTTTCAATGTTTTTATAGTGATTACCTGTTCCATTGATGTTCGTCATCTCCTACTTAGCCAGAAGTTAGTGCATAAATGAAAAGAGTATACATTTATACACTTACAAATATTTTTCCCATGAAATTTAATACTATGCAATAAAACGAAACATTCATCCATGGGATTTCCGGCGTTTAGGACATATTTGTAATACTATTTACGATTGGGTTCCCCCGATCATTTTTTTCAAATTCGCCATTTCAATAGCGGACATTGCTGCATCATAACCTTTATTACCCGATTTAGTACCAGCACGTTCGATTGCTTGCTCGATATTTTCAGTTGTCACAATTCCAAAAATAACTGGAACATTTGTGGAAAGCGATACGCTCGCAATACCTTTGGCAGATTCGTTACACACATAGTCATAATGTGTTGTAGAGCCACGAATGACTGTTCCTAACCCGATGATGGCATCATATTTCTTAGTGTCTGCTAGTTGTTTAGCAATAAATGGCACTTCAAATGCACCTGGCACCCATGCAACATCTATCAAATCTTCAGGTACGCCATGACGTTTTAGCCCATCCATTGCGCCATCTAATAATTTACTTGTAATAAATTCATTGAATCGCCCTACTACTACTGCGATTTTTAAGTCTGTGCCGATTAATTGTGCTTCAAAAGTTTTTCCCATCATTGTTGCCCCTCTTCTAAACTGTTATTGTATTTGCTACACTTATTTGTTTGCGTCGATATGTCGCTAAAGCCTCAATTGAAATCATTTTCAAATGATGTTTTTTTGCATAGTGAACGAGGTCGTTAAAACGCAGCATTTCGCCATTATCCCCCATGATTTCACAGATAATGCCTACTTGAATACTGTTGCACAGTCTCGCTAAATCGATAGTAGCCTCGGTATGTCCTCTGCGTTCTAAGACACCATTGTCTTTCGCAATTAGCGGGAAAACATGCCCCGGTCTACGAAAATCAGCGGCTTGCGTTTGAGGTTCAAGCATTTTTTGAATGGTCATTGCCCGTTCATAGGCACTAATGCCGGTTGTTGTATTCTTGTAATCAATGCTAACGGTGAATGCTGTTTGATGATTATCAGTATTGTTGACCACCATTGGTTGCAACGCTAATTTTTGAGCGACTTGCTGTGAAACTGGCGTACAAATGAGCCCTCTACCATATGTCGCCATAAAGTTTATGGTTTCAGGCGTCATAAACTCCGCAAGTGCCAGTAGGTCCCCTTCATTTTCACGATCTTCATCATCCACCACGACAATCATTTTGCCTTGTTTTAAATCCTCTAATGCTTCTTCAATTGAATGTAACAATTGATCGCCTCCTAAAATCCATGTTTCGCTAAATACTCGCGCGTTATTGCGGATGTTGCCTGACCACGCTGTAGCTGATGAATAATGTATTTACCAACCAAATCGGTCTCTATATTGACGGATGCACCAACATTTTTCATACCTAAAATCGTTTCCTTGTACGTATGAGGAATTAGTGAAACGGTGACACTGTTCTGTTCAACATGAAAGAGCGTCAAACTCGTACCGTCGATTGTAATAGAGCCCTTTGGTATACAATAGCTCGACAATTCCTGCGAGAGTGCAATATCAATGTAAACGGCATTTGCCATCGGTCGCTTGCATAAAATTTTTCCCACACCATCAACATGCCCAGACACAAAATGACCACCAAAACGCCCATCTGCCGGCATGGCCCGCTCTAAATTCACCGCATCGCCAACTGTGAGCTGTACTAAGTTTGTAGCTTTCACCGTTTCAGGCATCACGTCCATCGTCAGCTCTTGCTCATTAAATTGCGTCACCGTTAAACAGACACCATTGACCGCAATACTATCACCAAGCCTCACATCATCTACTATCTTTGGAGAAATAACTGTTATTTTCATACTTTGCTTATTGTTTTGCAAGGTTTTAATGACGCCAACATCCTCTATAATCCCTGTAAACATTTTGTCACCCACCTTCTCTTCTATAATTCGATGATTCGATTGCTATCCGTCACTTCAGCGGTTCTATCCGTCACTTCGATAGTCCTATCAGCCAATCCTTCTAAAAAAACAAAAAACCCCTTTCAAGTAAGGGGTTTGGGAGATTTAATACGATAAGACGTCAACAAATAAACCTAAGAAATATCACAATTTTTAATAGGTTGCCATCTCATTGTTCTTCTCCCATCCAGACTATAACTGTCGGTTTTGGATTTGCACCAAATCAGCTTGCGCTCACGGACTTTGAATTGCTTCATCACCGCCGATTGGGAATTTCACCCGACCCCGAAGAACATTTCACGCTATTTAATTTTAGCTAACTACTATCGTTCCTGTTAGTAGGAACAAAAAAACTCCCCAACGAAGATGATGGGAAGTGAATTTATAAAAGCGTACGCAAATAGACCTTATAAACTCATACGAATTTAAAAAGCTTACACTTTTACCCTTCTCCCATCCAGACTATAACTGTCGGTTTTGGATTTGCACCAAATCAGCTTGCGCTCACGGACTTTGAATTGCTTCATCACCGCCGATTGGGAATTTCACCCTACCCCGAAGAATATTTTTATTTAGCTAGTTCTTACGATAACACTATTTTATTTTAATATCTACATTTCACCAAAAATTTTTTAGCTAACAGTGCTATTACATTTAAAACGGCTTGGTCATAAGTGAAGACAAAAACAGCCACATCCCTGGTCAAAAGAAAGCGCAAAGCGATCCTTCCCCAAAGATGTGACTGACTAACAATTAGCTAACCGAGGAGTAGCTCAGTTACTTGATTTATAAAGTAAAACAGGATTTTACACCGTTAAACTGCCATCTACTGTGATCACGGCCCCAGCCATGAAGCTTGATTTATCAGAAGCTAGGAATAATACAGCTTCTGCCACTTCTTCTGGCTCACCATGACGCCCCATGCGTACACGCGACATTTCTTCTGGCACATACCCTGATTTTTCAAGTGTTTCACCAACGCTTTTGAACAGTGGTGTAACGATTCCTCCAGGACATACGGCATTAATACGAATACCCTTATTGGCGAATTCTATCGCTGCCCCCTTCGTTAAGCCGATGACAGCATGTTTACTAGCAGAATAAACAGCGATACTGTGCTCTGGACGAATTCCAGCAGAAGAAGCCGTATTTATAATTGCTCCTTTTCCTTGCTTTTCCATTACAGGAATGACATATTTCATACCAAGGAAAATTCCTTTCACATTAATATCCATAATCCGATCATACTCTTCCATTTCAACAGTGGTGAAGGGTGCAAACTTTTGGATAATGCCTGCGTTATTGAAAAATACATCAATACGACCATAAGTATCCACAGTTTGATTTACATAATTTTCAACATCTTCTACCTTTGAAACATCCGCTTTGATAAACAGACCTTCTCCACCATGATTACGAATCAGCGCAAGCGTTTCTTCCCCTGTCACTTCGTTAAAATCAACTACTACGACTTTGTAGCCATGTTCGGCAAATTTAATACTAGTAGCTCTTCCAATTCCACTACCTGCTCCAGTAATTACAACAATTCGATTTTCATTAGACATATCTATATTCCTCTTTTCATATGGTTTTTGTTTTTAAATCTATATTACTATGGCCACTATTTTGAATTTGGAGGCCCTCTCGGCATATTCAGCATATTGTTAATTGTTCAGCAATAGCGACTGTTTGTCATTTTGTGATTTAGCACTCACATAGTCATCATAATTACCATTAAATACAATGACTCCAGTTGCCTGTAATTCCAACATTTTATTGGCCAATTTATTAAGAAAATAACGATCATGTGATATAAAAAATAGTGTGCCCTCATAATTTAATAGTGCTTGTTCTAATACCTCTTTACTATACAAATCTAAATGATTTGTTGGTTCGTCCATCATGAGCACATTCGCTTTTTGCAACATCAACTTAGCTAACGCCACACGTGCTTTTTCACCACCGCTCAGCGATGCTATTTTTTTAAAGACATCCTCACTAGTAAACAAGAAATTCCCAAGTACCGAACGAATACTGGCTTCTTCGATATGGGGAAACCTACTCCAAACCTCATTTAAGACCGTATTATCTGGATGTAACGTGGCTTGTTCCTGATCATAATAGCCAATCGATACACCATGCCCCCACTCAATAACACCACTGTCTGGTTGATAGTCCTTTAGTAAAGTCTTCAACAGTGTTGACTTTCCAATTCCATTTGGACCTATTAATGCTACCTTGTCACCCCGCTGTAGCTGGAAATTTATATGTTGCATGAGCGACTTTTGCTCATAATTTTCTCTAAAGGAGATGCTGATATCGCGAACCTGTAACACATCTTTATGGGATGTTTTCTCCAACGGGAAGGACAACTGTAGCAGTTTTAGGTTTTTGAGTGGTTGCTCTAATCGCTTCACTCTCTCAAGCTGCTTACGCTTATTTTTTGCACTTTTAGAAGACGTTGCCATTGTAATATTACGTCGGATGTAATCTTCCATTTTTCCAATTTGTTGCTGCTGTAAGTCATATTTTTTTGCGTGAATCGCACGATTTTTCACTTTACTCTCCACATATTTCGAGTAATTACCTGTATATCGCCTCGCTTCTGTTCGTTCAATTTCATAAATCACGTTAACAAGGGTATCTAAAAAGTAGCGATCATGTGAAACGACTAGAATAGCGCCTGGATATGAACGTAAATAGCCTTCTAACCAAGTTAAAGTAGTAAAATCCAAATGGTTAGTCGGCTCATCCAGCATCAGTAAATCTGGTTGCTGCAGCAAAATTTTAGCGAGTGCAAGTCTCGTTTTCTGGCCGCCACTTAACTTATGAATCTGGGTATTCATGGATCTATTTTGAAAGCCCATGCCACTTAACATACGCCTGATTTTCCCTTCTATTTCATATCCACCTTGTTCCATGAACCATTGTGATTTTGTTGCATAGCGATTCATTATGTCGTCAAACTTTACGGCGTTACCCTCCAAAGAAGGATCACTCATAGTCTTTTCCAACTGTCGCAGCTGTTTCTCAACTTCGAGCAACTCGGCAAAGACATTTAACATTTCACACCAAATAGTATTGTCCATTTGTAGTCCACTATGTTGACGCAAATAGCCAATTTTCATTGCTTTCCCAATACTGATTTCCCCTTGATCAGAGGGTGTATCGCCAGCAATAATTTTTAGTAAGGTTGATTTACCCGCTCCATTGACACCAACAAGACCAATTTTTTCCCCTCGTTCTATTTTCATTGAAATATTGGACAAAATCGTTTCGCCCAAGTAACTTTTACAAATTCCTTTTAAGTGCAGTAACATCTTTATCACTCTTTCCTTATAAAAATTCATCCGTTCTTTCTCCAAGCTCTCAAGCTCAAAAAATAAAAGGACATATAAGGTTACACATCTCTTTTCCACTCCTTTAAAACACAAAAAGACGCCGAATATCGGCGCCTTCAAATTGCTTAAACTATATAAAGTATGGGCAGTAAACTTACAATAGCACGCAACAAGGCGCCGTACAGAACCGGCGCCTTGTTGTGTAAATATTGATTCACATATGTCTATGCTACAAATGCTAAATCATGAAGGCAAAGTGCTTCGGTAACTGTTTTCGATATGAAATTTGCTTAAAAAAGGGCAGACTTCTCCCTTAGCAAGCAAATTCACTGAATACAGGCATAATTTTACTTCTTTTTCCATCAGACCATTTCTGAATACAGTTTCCATCGCTTTTGCCTCCTTTCGAACGTTAATAGTATTTACTAATCTAACATATGTCTATAAAAAAAACAATCTACCAACTATCGTTTGTCGGTATGGTACTATCGGGCACTAGCGAATATACTACAAAATTGTTCGTTTCCGTAAGTTACTCAAATGGCATCGCACTACTGCCTTGTCCGTATCGTACGCAATGTGACTCCATCGGAAATCCCGCTAACTAGATACTAGAAACCGAAGGGGCTAGTTGATACGACCGCATTTTCAGTGCCTGCTTATAATGCTTTTTCCCTCCTCAACATCATCCCATTATTCGACCGTTTAGCTATTGGTCTGTAAAGATGTAAAAATGCGATAGGGATACACCTTTACCGAATTAATCTTTAAGCATATAAATAAGAAAGCTTGCATCATACTAGTAAGCATGTAATTCTAGACGAGAGGATGACCATTTATTTCACGGAATACGTAACATATTTAGCTAAAAAACGTCTCTACAACTAAATCACAAAGGAGAAAATTTTAAAAAATGAAACATATAATATTTGATTTCGATGGCACGCTAGCAGACTCTACTGCTGTGTTCGCCTCTGCATGGAATATCATCGCAAAAAAATATCAATACCGAGAAATTCAATTGGAAGAAATAGAATCATTGAAGAAATTGTCCATCGCGGAGCGCAGCAAGTTATTTAACTTTCCAATGTATAAGCTACCAACGATACTCCCCCAATTTTACCGTTACTATCGGCAGTCACTAAAGGATGTCATACTTATTGATGGTATGAAAAATGTGCTAAAGGAAATTGTCAACAAGGGCTATACAATTGCCATTATCTCCTCTAATTCTAAAGATAATATTTTAGAGTTTTTAAAGATGAACGGTATCGATAATATCTCAAATGTATTGTGTTCGAGTCGCATCTTTGGCAAAGATAAAATTATAAAAAAATACATCAAAGAGGCGAATTTAAAAACATCAGATGTTTTATATATTGGGGATGAGCATCGTGATATAGTCGCTTGTAAAAAAGTTGGCATTCCAATTATTTGGGTTAGTTGGGGATATGATTCCATTGAAGTAGTGCAATCAGAGAAACCTGATTACCAAGTATTTTCTCCAGTTGAAATATTAGATATCGTCTAAAGTTAGTTTCTATTTTATTTCACCTAAAACTATCAAAAGGATAATAGTGAATAGTACTAATTCTCTATTATCCTTGTATAAACAATATTATTATTTAACTTCACTAATATGCATGAGCTTTTCAGCAGCTGTATTGATGCCTATATAGGCGGCATTTAATTCGTGCATGCTTGCAGAAAATTGCTGTGTAAAAACAGTAATCTGATTCGCCGATTCATTGACCTTATCAATAGATTGTTTTATGCTTCCTAGCTGATTTGTAATACTATCGGCACTTTCCGTGCTGCTTTGTGACATTTTTTGAATTTCTGAGGCTACTACTGCAAAGCCCCTTCCGTGCTCACCCGAACGAGCAGCTTCGATCGATGCGTTTAATCCGAGAATTTTTGATTTCATCGCCAAATCTTTTACTAAATCGACGATGGAATTTATTTGTTGGATATCACCAGTCATAGACTCCGAGAACTTAGACAGCTCCGCCAAACGATTGGACACGTCTACACTTGCAGCTGTTAACTCTTCATTTGTTGCAGTCATCTCTTCCACAGAACTTGATAACTCGCTTGCTAATAAACGCATATTATCCATTTTTTCATTCGACATTACTGCACTGACAACACCAATTACTTTTCCGTCATCAAAAATGGGTTGTGCAATAGAAATATATGCTACACCAAATCCTTCTGGTCCTCGCTCTTCTCTTATATATTTCCCCGTAGAAAGTGCCTTTTCTGTCGTCGTTCCATGATACTTCTCTATGCGTTCACCAACAGTAATCTTCAAATCCACTTGTTTCCCTGGTTTGTATGCTAGGATTTTCTCTTTATCTGCCACAATAACACAAGTATCTTCTGGATATGTCGCCTGGTAAAGATCAATAACATCGATTGCTGCCTGTAATTTCGAATGCATGCGTTATCCCTCTTTATCTGATATTTTTATTTAAAGCATTCCAGTTTGCATAGGAGGGTTCATCCCTTTATCGCTAACTGTGTGGTACGCATCAATTATCCGTGAAAGTGGTTGTAAAACGCCGCATTCAATCAAATAATCGTTAAGTCTCACAGCTGTAAAATCGACCTATATTATACTAAAATACCTCAATTTAACTATATCATGGTCAAACAAAAAAGACACCTTCGACAGCAGTGTCTTCCACCAGCAACTAAGGATTTTTCAAAAATTCTTCATATTTCTGCGAGGTTCTAACTTCCACCGTAAGAAAATCTTTCCCATAGAGCGTTGTGATTAAAAACGGCACATCACTGGTGTTTTGAAACCGGAAATCTAATCCTCCATAGGACACAGTAGCATCTCTTCCTTTTGGTACATACCCTATATCTAAGGAATGATGATGTCGTTCTACAAATTTTACAGGAATTTGATCAACCGCATTAAAAAGCGTCGAGGATGTTTGGCAAATGCCTCCTCCAATACCCATAACCACTTTCTTATTGATGATTTCAGGTGCAGGTTGATAGCCATTTGCTTCGTCTCTTGGACCGACCACCGTATTAAAGGAGAAGTAATCGCCACTGCCGACAATGACATTATTTATGGCCTTTGCAGAAAGTTCAATATTCTTGTTCCTACCTACATCTGAGGAATTGAAGTACGTGGTAAAGGATGCAACAACTACATCTTCTAAATAAGGAATATCCGCTAGATAATATCCACTTTCCGAAACATATAGCGGCATTTCCACATTTCCGCCGCTTGCTGATACAGCCATTACCTTTTCCACCAATTCACTTTCCTTCAAAAGCACCTGTGGATTTCCTTTAATGATGTGACCATTAGCACCAATTCGATCGAGTACCATTCGCTTATCATAGCCCGCTTCTGTCTCAGTCCCTCTTGCAAGCTCTTTCGCTAGTTGTTCAATCTTCTTTTTATACGTTGCAACATCTTCCTTATAACCTAAATCTTTCGGTGATAAGGTTTGTATGATATCCATTGTATTGGGGTCAACAATATTTACGACTACAGGCGCTGTTTCTTGCGTTTCCTTTTGCTCGGCAGTAACTGGCTCCTGTAAGCCATCGAGTTGTTGCTGTAATTCTTTTTCTTTCTCCGATCTCCCCTGACAACCCGCCAAACCAATGACACATACAAGGCACATTGTAGCTATCCACTTTCTTTTCACGTTCTAAACACCTACCTCTACGGTACTTCTACAGAGACATCTTATTCATGTATTGATAGTAGTGTGTTTATTTTCAGTGATTTTTATTTATATTTACCTATATTGCATTTTTTCGGCTTGTTCACTTTCTATTGCTTCAAGAACAAGTAACCGCAATCGTATAGGGATCGCAATATTTTAAACGTTCGTTATTTTCTTACTTTATTGACACATCTGCAAGTGTGGCAATGTAATCATTACTCCAATGCGTAATTGGAACGTCTTGGATGGTACTCGTTCCATTTGTTGTTATTCCAAATGCACGTACTAGTATTTTCGCAACTGTGCACGTGTTATATTGGCATTTGGATTAAATGCACCATTTGACCCGTCCACAATGCCTGCTTGCTGAGTATTAGCAGGTGATAGCATGAATGCCGATATGGCGTTACAGGCTACGAAAACAAAACAGCCTTTTTGGATGCTCGTTTACGCACGATTATTATTATTGAAGGAACAACATGAAGATGCCTTAACAATTTGTTATTCAAGTAAAAACAAAGGCACAACAGGATACACAAATTGCCACTATTATTGAAGCAACTGTTCTTGAGACACTATGTCATCTTAAACTTGGCAACACCGATTTGGCATTAGATATTTTACGTGAAGCATTGGCACAAGGAGCACCCTATTATTATATTCGGACCTTTTTAGATGAAAAAGAGATTCAGCCTCTTTTAAACAGCTATTTTAACATGTTACAAGATAATCGAATGACCAAATGGCAACCTCTTTCCCTGTATTATTTGCAGCATCTGCAAGTCGAGGACACAGGTAGCAGTGAATTAGACCATTGACAACACCACATGAACAAGAAGTGTTTGATTTATTAGCTGACGGTGAAACGAACCGTGAAATCGCGCAAAGGCTGAATTTATCAGAGGGGACAGTCCGTGTTTACTTATCAACCATTTATAGTAAACTCGGTATCAATTCAAGAGCAAAGGCAATTCTTATAAAGAAAAATAAAATCCAGTGAAACATGAACAAAGTACTTGGACGTTGCTACTTTCACAAAGAGATGCTCCGTTAAAATGACGCTCGTTATATGTAAATGCTACAACCTGTCCTCGTGTTATTAGCACAGTGCACCAAAGTTGTCGTTATACTCAAGCTATCGCAATCTAGTTAGAGCTGAAATACGTTTTCTGTACATTCCAAACAGGTATGTTTCGGTAAATCAGTTGTTTGGCGATGATAGGATTGTGAGCTTTCACTCAATTGCGTTTCTAAAATGAACAAAGGCTGTTCCACTATCAGTATATACTGACAGTGGAACAGCCCTTGTTCTATTATTTTTGCACAAACATTTGTGTCCAGTAGTTACCTTCTGCAACATACCCTACACCAATATGTGTAAAGTTTTTACTCATAATATTCGCTCGATGTCCTTCGCTATTCATCCATGCTGTCACAACTTCTGCTGCTGAGCGTTGACCTTTGGCAATATTTTCACCTGCAGATTTATACGTAACACCAAAGTTTTCCATCATAGTAAATGGTGTACCATAAGTAGGACTTGTGTGGTCAAAGTATTTTTTGTCTAGCATATCTTGCGACTTGTATTGCGCTACTCTTGAAAGCTCCCAATCTTCTTTCATCGGTGATAGACCCGCTTTTTCGCGTTCAGCATTGACAAGTTTAACAACTTCTTGTTCTACCGTTGCTTGCTCTTTTGTTGGAATATTAATTTTTTGTCCTGGGTTAATTTGATCTGGATTTGCCAGTTGTGGATTCGCATCAATTAGCTCCTGTACACCTGTTTGGTTTTTCACGGCAATTTGCCAAAGAGTATCTCCTGATACTACTGTATATGAATCGGCTGCCATTGCGCTAATTGGTACTAATAAAGATACTGATAATACTGAGGCCATTGCCACTTTTTTTACTTTTTTAAACATCAAATCATTCCTTCCTGATTGCTCTATATTCATGGTAAATAGTTTCAAAGAATTATTCATCACTAAATATATGGAAGGATTTTTACAATTGTATGACAAGACGCACATTGGGATGCAAGATGCCTTTCATAGCGCTTTTTTGACTGTTTTACTTAGTAATAATTTCGCAATCTATTTGTAATAGGAATAAATTACCACAAACCTTTTTAGCAACCTACTAGTTTTCATGCTGAAAATATAACAATACATTTAATTTCAATTATTGATATTACCGATTGTTAGATGAACTAATCGAACTTTACGGTAGTTGATCAGTCCCCTTAGCTGACTCGTTGGCATCCCAACTGGTGGTAAGGCGTTTACCGAAAAATAAAAAAATCACACTCAATGAATAGAAGCGTGATTTTCATACTGTTAGTTCTCCTGGTTCATCGGCAACGAATGGGCCATTAATTATCTGCCGTCACCAGCCAAAATAAATAATTAGCCTCTTCTAAAATTTATCTTTCTACGATAAACCCTATAGAGCAAAACAATATAGAGCCAATCAACGATAAATGTAGCGATTGACATAATGGTTATCAATGGCGTTCTAAAATAGATAAAGAACGCCACAGAAGCAAACAAGGTCCCAATCATTTTACAAACAGCAATGAACATTGATTGACCGTCAGTGTTCCCTCTCCAAAATAATAACGAGATAAACAACCCAGACATCATCAGATTTTGCGAAAATGCGGCGTATTTCCCTTCTATATCATTTAGTTCCTGTGTCATTACTAGGATAATTAGAAAGCTTACACTCAGTGTGATCAGGAAAGACGCATAAAAAAGTTTTGGGGACATGATTTTTTTATATTCCTTAGGACCATATTTTAAATACTGTAGCAAAATAACCATGTCGAGTAAAAACCACAGAAAAGTAATGATTTTTTGTAAATCATTTTGCGGATAAATAAAGGTGAAGATGAATTCCCACGATATATTCGCACAAAGCGCAACCATCGGCATGCCATATTTCTTATCTTGAAAGCCACGTTTTATAATGAGTATGTATGTAATAATCCAAAATAGCCCCATGCCTAATTGGCAAATCAATAGAAAGTAATGCTGATTCATATACACGCTCCCTTGTTACATATTTAAAAACAATGTCTTCTTCGATACTATATGACCAGAAAATTATCAATTATGTCTTTTTCAAGTCGTTCCATTTTTAATTGTAGGCGCCAATTGTAGAAATTGTTGCACCTGTTTTTTTCTATATAGTATGCAAACCTAAGAAAAAAAATCGTCCATAGCATAAGCTATACTTTGGCAATTCAATCATATATAGTAAGACGGGGTGAAGATATGACAACTAAAATTTATTTCGACAACGAGAAATTCATAGCAGGAACTACCTTGAAGGATGCTACGCAGCAAGAACAAAACAATATGGCACTACATGTCTGCAAAAGTACAGATGATGTGCTTAAGAATCGAATGAAGTTAGCAGCGACATTGCATTGCGACGTGCGTGATTTTATCTGTACTGAGCAAACACATAGCGCAAATTTCCAGCGGGTCACAGCTATCGATAAAGGGCGAGGAGCTTTACAAAATGATACAGCCATAGCCAATACCGATGCTCTCTATACATTCGAGCCGAATCTGTTACTTTGCAGTTTTACGGCCGATTGTGTACCCGTAATTTTCTATAATGAGGTGAAGGGCCTTGTCGGGGTTATTCATTCTGGTTGGCAAGGAACGGTCAAGGAAATAACATTACAACTGTTTCAGCACTTAATTCAACAGGAGCAATGCCTACCACAAGATTTTCATGTACAAATTGGCATGGCACTCAGCCAGCAGAAATTCGAGGTGGATGTGGATGTATATGAGAAATTTAAGAACCTCGGCTATGCAGAAGAATTTATGTATTACAATGCACAAACTAATAAATACCACATTGATAATCAACTAACGGTGAAAAAACAGTGTGAACTAGCGGGGATTCCGACCGCGCACATTACCATTGATCCAACCTGTACGTATGTTAACGCAGATGGCTTTTCCTATCGCCAAGACAAACAAGCAGGAAGACATTTAAGCTTTATTATGCAAAAAACATAGCAAACCAAAAGTAACACCTATAAGCTTTGAAAGCATACTCATCGCACAAAAAAGGCAATTTGTCACGCTACTAAGAATGATAAATTGCCTTTACAATATGTTGGTTGATTTTATAGCTGTATAGCCTTCCCGTTTCTCTATGTTTTAAAAAAACGACTGTCTTTTTTATGAATCACGTCCAAAATGGCTATTCTACTATTACTCCCATTTGCAAAGGCGTGATTATTATCTTTAAATGCAATATTCTGTTCCTTGGCCTGCTCATAGCGATATTAAATATTTTTGATGGTTTCGCTACACATTATGGGCTAATGCTAAATAAAATTGAAGAATTAAATCCAATCATGGATGTATTGTGGGTTCTTAGCCCCACATTGTTTTTAGTAGTGAAAATTATGCTGTCGTATTCCATTACTGCACTTTCCTTTTTGGTTTATCGAAAGAGCGGTGAACGATTCAAAAATCTCTTCTCCATGTGTTTAACTGGGTTATTAATCATTTACTTAGGCGTATTCGGTCTCCATATATATTGGTTAACCTTGCTTTAACGATAAGACAATGTGAAAAGGACATGTAAAAGGCCTGCGTTCTTATCCCTATCGAACTCAGACCAAACAGTCGCCTGGACACTTTGTTAATTGCCTTATCGTAACGTTCCTGTACTAATAATGGACGTATTCACTTCCACATCTACCTCTAATTTGCTTATAATTTCTCTAGTCATTTCTTTCTTCCATTTTCCATGGTGATACATTCTGAAATATTCACTTAACCCACTAGGGTCCACTTTCATGTCATTCAGCTTAGCAAAAAACTTTTTAATGTCCTCTTCAAGCTCTTTATTTACATCATCCTCTAAAACCGCTAAGCTATCCGTGGTATTTAATTTATTTTCTCGTTCTCCTTTGTACTCGCTCAGCGTCCCTTTAATCTTTAGCTTAATCGTGAGCTTAGGCGTATCTATATTCTTATTGCTTTTAATTTTTACACTGTTTTCTATTAAGTCCATCATCAATCTTTCTTTGCCATGCCCTTGATTCATATTGATATCCAACGGAGCTAAGTTTTTTCTACCTTTAATGGCCTGAATCAACAACGCCTCTTCTGGCTTTATCGTATCAAACATATTATTTCCTTTGAACACAGCTACCCCTTTAATCTCAATTTTATCATTATTTTTATCAATAAACGGGAGAATTGCATCCAAGACCGGATTTGTAATTTCATACATAAAATCATGAATATTCGTATTTGGGTTAAACGCCGTGTTAATGCTTGGTTCCAACAAGTCATTTAAGTAAAAATTGATATTCGGTTTATCCGGATATTTATATCTTAACATCTCTTCTCCTCGTTCTTTCACGACCGCAATAAGCACCTTGTTACCGACCTCAGCATTTCTGTATAAGTGCTGAATGATTTTTAGAACATCCCCGTTTCGTGCTAGCTCCTCATTCACAAGAACCACGCGCAATTGGTTGAAAACAATTTTTTTATCTGACAGTTTTTCGATTTCAACAATCCCATTGGAAACAAGATCTGTCGCAACAGAGAAAATTTGTGTATTTTGCTCTGCTTGCGGAGAATACTGTGGAATTGCCACAGTTAATTGCGTTTTATCTTCATCAATATAGTCAAAAGCCATAATACCCACCATACCTACATCTTCCAATGGCACTTTTAGTTCTTTGTCGGCACAACCTGCCAAAAGAAAAAGGACAACAAAAGAAGTTAGGCAAAGAAATTTTCTACTCATGACTGCACCTGCTTCTTTTTTCGAAGTACATAAAGAATAACTAATAATAACGGCCAAATAATAAACATATAACCAACATAATTACTTGCGGTAAATAATTTATCTTGAAAATTACGTGATAACGGCATCTTCACAACAAAAAAAATGATAATAGCTAGTATATATAAATAAGCATTACTATTCTTTACTACGAGAGAATCTACACCCTTTTTCGCACACCATAGATAGGCAGCGACCGAGGATAATATTAAAAATACCCAGAGTGTGATACCGATAATATCGATTCTTTCAACAAATGAAAATTCGCCAGCTTTAAATAGGTTGAGTACTGAAAATTCTATATTTTTTAATTGCCATTCTGAGTAATACATCACACTAATAGCCGTGGTAATAAAACAAACAAAAATGCTAATCCAAATGCCGATTAATGTATGCTTATAGGCTTTTTTTTGCTGCACTATATATGGATAGTAAAACATGATTAATTCATATCCTAGAATCGATAAATACCCTTTCTTCATGGCTTCATAAAATTCCCCACCAGTAAAATTGAATAAAGGGAGAAAGTGGCTCATCTCCCCCTTTTGAAATGCCCAACTAGTGAAAAACATCATACCTATCGTAATAAAAAAGGTCATCATACAAAATCTAGCAATGGATTTAATGCCACCACTTACAATGTAAATAAGTAATAATAGAAAACAAATCACAGGTAAGGTAATAGTCTGCTCTGGCAGGGCTGTACTCTGAATAAGATGCATGTAATTACTAATAATTCCAGCACTAAAAACAAGAAATTGAAGGATGAAAAAAAAGTTGATGGTTTTTCCTAGCCATTTACCTAACAAAATTTCATTGATTCGATATAAATTTGCATCAGGATATTTCGAACCAATCCAAATCATTGGCCAAAGTGTCACACTTGCGATAACGCCAAATAGAAGTGGCATAAACGTCTGATTATAACCTAAAGAACTAAGTTTTTGAGGGAGTGATAGAATACCTGTACCAATCATTATACTTTGTGTTAAAAAAACAACATGATATGCATTTAAAAGCTTTTTATTGTTTGTACTCAACGTTAACCACCTCTATTTCCATAAAACCATCTATTTTTTTTGTGCTCTTGAAATCCCCTTCTTTGCCATTAAATATTTAGTTGGAAATCTGATGACACCGTCCAATAAATCTGTCGCTTTCCGAGGAATAAATGGTGTCATATAAGGCGTACCTAAAGATTTTAAATTTTGTAAATGGTTGATTAACCATGCGAATGCTAACATTTGCCCGAACAATCCAAAAAAACCAGCAGATAAGATAAAAATATAGCGCACAAACCGACTCGTATTACTCATTAAAAAAATGGGTGGCAGGAAAGAAAGTAATGCTGAAGTTGCTACTAACACAATGAGTATATTACTCAAAAGTCCTGCTTCTACAGCCGCTGTTCCTATTACAATACCACCTACGATACCAATCGTTTGCCCGACTTTTGCAGGCATTCGAGAACCGGCTTCCCGCAATACTTCAATGATGAGCTCGATAAACAGCACTTCGATGATTGGTGGAAACGGCACTTTACTTCTTGACTCTTGAAGATTTAATAACAATTCATATGGCAAAATTTCCGGATGAAATGTTAAGGCAGATATATACATTGGTGTAATCATTATCGTCAGGAAAAATCCAAAAAATCGAAGCATCCGAAGCAAAGAGGCAGTGGACCAACGGTTATAATAATCTTCAATTGATATGAACATTTCAAAAAACGATGTTGGGCAAACAACAGCCGCTTGACTATTGTCCATAAATAGGGCAATTCGTCCGTCAATAAGATACTGACTGACACTATCTGGTCTTACACTCATATAATACTGAGGAAATGGCGATAATGGATTATCTTCAATCAATTGCTTCAACTCAGATATATCTGTAAAATAAGGATAATCTATGTTATCTATACGCTCTCGAAGGTTTTCCAGATTTTCCTTATTGACAATATTATCCATATACATGATGGAAATTTTAATATTTGTCTCTGTACCTACTGTGCGAATTTCGGTCTTCAACAATGGATTTTGGATACGCCTTTTCACTAAAGAAATATTGGTCTCTAATGATTCTGTAAAAGCGTCCTGTGGGCCAATAACCGTAGACTCTGTTTCAGTATTTGTTATCGAGCGTGTGGGAGCACTATATGTGTCAATTGTTCGTAGTTGATTTAATTGATGAAAGAATAACAGCGTGTGACCAGCATTCAATTTTTGTAAAACAATCTCTATATTCTTAATATCCACGGATTCAGCTACACGAAGAATTTGACGAATATGATTAGCGAGTGGTATGAATATCATCGATTGTATTGTCATTTTCTCTACCAGAGAAGATATATATATAACGGTAACATTGCCTTCTTCTGTGTAAACTTTTTTTATGACGACATCATCTATTCCATGAATTTCTTTTTTTAGCAATTCAATGACTTGTTGTGTTGTCTCACTCATTTCATTTCAACCCCTTTATAGCGTCTAGCTGCCAGGTATTTACTACATTTTCAATCCATAGACATTTCATATTTTTTATGTAGTTTGTCCTTTTCTTAATCGATTATGTAATCAACATTTTCTGTAAAAATGCAAACAACCAAAGTATTGATTTTACATCAAAACAAAAAAGAGGTATCTCCTAAATTTGCAGTAGATACACTGTTCCATCCACAGGCACAGCACCAACTAATTTTTCGAGCGGCCCCACAAAAATGGAATTTCCGCACGAGCTGTTTCTACAGGAATGTTGCGCCATCCACGCCAATCAATACTGACCCACCTATGCTGCTAACATACTTGAGATAATCATAAACATGATGTCCTACAATTAAACAATGCACGTAAACAGCTTGAAGTGCATTCAAAAACTCAAAAGGTATTCGGGTTGTGATCACTCCGAATACCTTTTGAATTTTTATCAGCAATACATCTAAGCAGAAGGCCCCGCAGTAGTGTAGCAACGAGGACACTGAAACCATGCATGCGACAAGCGTCCACCATAATGTCATTCAACGAGTTTAAATAAAGAAAAAGACCGTCGACAAACTCAATTTTTTGAGTTTGTCGACAGTCTGAAATGATGACTCTCATACATCATAGTAATATCGCGTTTAGTTGTTATCATCCATTTCTACTGGACGTCTCTTTCCAATACCAAAAGCATAGAAGCTAATTGTAACAAGCACAAGGAAAACAATTCCCACGATTAACGATACACGTGTATCCTCATTAAACCACATACCGATCAGTACCATTATTAAAAAAGCAATAGTTATATAGTTTGTAACTGGAGCAAATGGCATTTTAAACGGATGTTTTGCCAGTTGTCCATCTTTTACTTTTCTAAATCGAATTTGACTGATTAAAATAATAAACCAAGGAACCATCCCAGGAAGTACACTTGCACTATATACATAGACAAATAAATTTTCAGGAGCAATATAACTCAGTACAACGCCAATGACTAATCCAACAAGCACACCCGCTGTCCCGAATATCGGAACACCATTCGTAGAAAGCTTTGCAAAGAATTTTGGTGCTTGGCCATTCATCGCTAGTGTATAAAGCATACGTCCTGCGCTATAAATACCACTATTACAACCTGACATTGCCGCCGTGATGACAACGAAGTTAATAATCCCTGCTGCTGCAGTAATCCCTACCTTTGCAAAAGTTGCCACAAATGGGCTACCAATTGTTCCTAATTCATCCCACGGGTAAACCGTAATAATGACAAAAATCGCACCGATATAGAATATTAAAATACGCCAAATAATGCTTTGAATCGCATTGGTAATTGTTTTTTGCGGGTTTTTTGCTTCTCCCGCAGTTATCCCGATAAGCTCAACCCCTTGGTAAGCTGCTACAACCAATGATAACGCAAAGAAGAAGCCAGTCCAGCCACCAGTAAAGAAGCCGCCATGTTCCCAAAGATTTGATAACCCAATCGCAATGCCTCCATTACCAATACCAAAGAAAATCAGGCCAAAGCCTGCGATAATCATCAGAATTATCGTGACAATTTTAATCATTGCAAACCAGAATTCAAATTCACCAAACGATTTAACCGAGATAAAATTCGCTAAACCTAGAATCACCATCGCGATAAAACCTGGAATCCACGCTGGTAAATCTGGATACCAATACTGCATGTATGTTCCTACGGCAATGATTTCGGACATCCCAACGATAATCCACTGAAACCAGTTACTCCACGCCGTTAAATAGCCTGCTAATGGATGGATATATTTATAACCGAATGTTGCAAATGAGCCTGTGCTTGGTTCCATATAAAGCATCTCACCCATTGCACGCATGATGAAAAATATAAAAATCCCTGATATAGCATAAGCAAGTAGCACAGACGGTCCTGTCCACTGAATGGCACTGGCAGAACCCATAAATAGCCCTACACCAATCGTACCGCCAAGAGCAATCATTTGAATATGACGCGCCTCTAAGCCTCTTGTTAATTCTTTATTTGCCACTTGAATGAGCCTCTTTCCTTCATGTTGTTTCACATTTAAATTACTTTACTAATAATAATAAATTCTTTCTAAAAACACAATTGTATTTTTAGGAAAAACAGCATTTAAGTAATATTTAACCGGTAAAAAAGTATGAGAGCACTCGCTAAAATATTATTTCTAAATATTTTTAATATGTAGAATATTATCATTTATAATTAAAAAGAATCCATTTTGACAGATCAAAGTGGATTCTTTTTCAGCACATTCGGTTAGGATTTTAATATTATTTGATGATTTTCATGTTGTTCCACAAACGTGCCCGATTGTGGAACAGTTTAATCTACAGGAACTTAAATCTCTACATCAATTTTGAAATAAACATTGTTGCAATTCCAAAGTAAATAAGTAAGGATAGGATATCATTTAGTGTTGTAATTAAGGGACCAGACGCCACTGCCGGATCGATTTTAAATTTATATAAGATTAAAGGAATAATAGTCCCAGCCAAAGTCCCGATAATCAGAGTCACAACTAATGAACTTCCAACAACTAAACCTAGAACCGCATTCCCTTGCCAAATATAGGCTATAATCGAGATTAATATGCCACAGGTAATACCTATAATCAACCCTACTTGCAGTTCTCTAATAATAAGTTTAATAACTACGCCTTTATTAGTATCAGTAGTAATTAGACCTCTTACCACAACAGCTAATGATTGAGTACCTGTATTTCCAGTCATCCCAGCAATCATAGGCATAAAGAAGGCCAGTGCGACGACTTTGGATAATGTTTCTTCAAAACCACTAATAATGGTTCCCGAAACTAATCCGATAAATAACAGTAAAATTAGCCAAGGCAGTCGGCGATATGCAGCCACATGTGCCTTCGTGTCAAAATCAATGGCTTTACCAGATGCCGAAAGTTTCTCAATATCTTCGTTTGCTTCCTTGATAACGACGTCAATAATATCATCGACTGTTACAATTCCTACCAATTCATTATTTTTTTCAACAACAGGAACTGATAAAAAATCATAACGCTCTATTACACGAGCTACTTCTTCTTGATCCGTTTCAGCAGAAACGGAGATTACTCTGCTATACATAATATCCTGAATCTTTTCAAGTTCATCACTTATTATTAAATCTCGATAGGATACAACACCTACTAATTTTTTATCATCATCAATTACATATAAATAGTTTATCGTTTCTGAGAATTCTGCAAATATTTTAAGTTTATCAACTGATTCTCGAATAGTATAGTGTTGAGGAATCCACACAAAACGGTTTGTCATGATTCTTCCTGCCGTTTCAGGAGGATAGTTCATAATATTTTTAACAATTTTCGATTCTTCTTGCTTCATGCCTGAAAGCAGTTCTTCAATTTTATCAGGTGATAGGTTTTCTAACAATGAAGCTAAATCATCATTATCCATTAAATCCATTACCTGACCTGATTCTTCGATCCCTAATTTATTCAGAACTATTAATTGATGTACTTTTTCAAGCTCTTGAATGAGTTCAGCGATTTGTTCAGGAGTAAGAAACAATAAGAAACGTGTATGATATTTTTCTGGTACCCCCTCAAAAATCCGTGCAATATCATACGGTTGGAGTTCCTTCAATATTGCTTGGAATTCTTGTTGTTTTCCTTCTTTTAATGCCTTAATAATCTGAATTGTTATTTGGTTTTCTGGCATGTTTTTAATCATTTTAACAACCTCTCCTTCATTGAGGAACAAAAAATATTCCCCCAACGATAAAACAATCGTTAAGAAAGATAAATTAAAATTCCTCATGGATATTCTGTGTATTTAATTCATTTTTATAATACTTCGAGTCTGGTTCTGAATAGTCATAGTTATCCATTTTCCTCACCTCACATAAAAATAAAACACCTTCATAACGAATGAAGGTGTTTAGACGGTACTATAAACGTACATGATTGCACAACAAAAAAATTGTAGCAAATCTGCTCCTCCATTCGTAGAGCTTTAGCACTGTGTGGCATAGGACAAAGCCAGCTACATTAAAAACCACCTTATGTCGATGGTTTCTGTTGACCCATTGGCGTCTTTCGACATTTCTGGGCAGTAGCATATCTCCTACACAGGAGCCTCACCTAACGAGGATATTTAATTACAAGTTCACTCTAAAAGAATATCTTTTAGAAGTCAATGGTTTTTTTAAAACTTTATATGGATACCCTAGATTTTTTTCTTAAAGTTACCTGCTAATGAATGGCATTTTGATTAACATTTTTTTATAAACCATCAGGCTTTATGATGGTCAAAACCCTATTCCATTATCTAAAAAGAGTCATGGAATAGATTTTTTATCGCTACATATAAAATTTGCCTTATTGCAATAATGTTTGTTCTTGAAGTTTTGCTGCGAAATACTTACGTGCATCTGCTGTGAGGATCTGTAAATGTACAACTTCATCCTGTCGTCCAAACTCTACAAACATCCCACTTAAGTTTTCATAGACATATTGAATCTTATAGCCACTGTCCAAAAAATGATCCACTTTATTTATTTCATCCATACTTTGTAAGTAATCTGACATGCAATCACCTCGCTTTGTTCAACATTACTGGCCTTAATTCGCTACCGTGGAATATCCACTTGCTTTTATTTTATTCAGCACCTTTTATTTCAAGTACTGGATCAATTGACTCTACTGCATCCCCTTCATCTGTGTTGACAGGTGGCATGGGTACTGGTTCTTGACCGAAGATTTCATCCAAATTATGACCAGCAGTAATTCCTAAATACTTGGCATCACTTGGATCATCTAGTTCTGCTTGTGGGTACTTTTTGAACCACCAATATTTCGCTAATAGATAATAAAGAATGGCCCCAACGAAGAAACCGATTAATGATGAATAAGTTGGAAACATATTTGCGATGGACCCACCGATAATCCAAGCAATTAGCCCCGCTAAGTTGAAGCCTTTCATATACTTAAATTGGCCATCTAACTCGTAAAGATCTTTTACATTTACGCGTCGTTTACGAATTAAGTAATAATCAGCAAATAAAATGCCTACAATGGCTGTTAAAATACCACCTATAATTAATAGGGCATTGACCAAAACATCAAATAGGCTCCACGGCTGTGCTAGTATTCCAATAATCCCTGCAATGACAACCCCTACCCAAAACGGAACTTTAGGCCCGCCAATATTCGAAAAAATCGTGGCTGCCGGAATAACATTGGCAGAGGTATTTGTAGACCATTGTGCTAATACAATCATTAGCAGAAGAATACCTAAGACAATCCCACTAGCACTTTGTTGTAATGCGTTTATAGGATCCGCTGATGACACTGCCATATAACATACCGCACCAATTACAATCATAAAAGTATTGGTAATAGGCATCACAATCAACGAACCAATTAACTGTGTTTTATTGCGTTTGAACCAATTACGTTCATTTTTTGGTGCTTTAAAAAAACGTGATAGTGTAGGCATATCGGCTGCTAATGTTGCCCAGAAGCCCATATTTGCCATGATAACAACCATAAACGCAGTAAAGGCTGCCATACCCGTTGTTGGTGCTTCCACCCAAGTCCAGACATCTTTGCCTTGGGAAGTCGCATTATCTGCCAGCGTAATATACATCCAGCACGAAATTAAAATAATAATCGGTGCTGCTAAATCTGCAAATCGCTCAATCGATTTAATGCCGAGCGATGTATTGAATAACTGTAACGCCGCAAAGACAAGGAAACATATAAACCAATTGTCATAGCCAAAAAGCAAATTCAAAATACCATTAATCGCCATTGCACCAAAATATGTGTTGATACCAAACCAACATGCTGCTGTCACGCCACGAACAAGTGACGGTATATGCGTGCCAAATGTACCGAATGGCGCGCGCATATATACGGGAAATGATAAGCCATGTTCGATACCAATATCACCAATTAACGTCATAAATACGCCAATTAAACACGAACCTATTAATGTCGCTAAAATAACCATTGGCATTGGTAAACTCATAATAGCCGATCCACCAATCGCAAAGGCCGCTAAGACTATCGCCATCCCTACCCAAATTACCGCAAAACCAAATGCGCCAATATTTCTTTGTTGATGTGTCACTGGAAGTAAATCTGGGGATTTCAAATAATGCCCGTCATTCTCCATACATTTCGCTCCTTTTTAATCAATTACGTCTCGGCGTAATTGAGTCCGAATTTTGATTGAGCTAGAGTCTACATGCGGGCCGA
Source organism: Lysinibacillus parviboronicapiens (assembly GCF_003049605.2). Taxonomy (NCBI): domain Bacteria; kingdom Bacillati; phylum Bacillota; class Bacilli; order Caryophanales; family Bacillaceae; genus Lysinibacillus; species Lysinibacillus parviboronicapiens. The sequence goes on along the minus strand of NZ_CP073713.1, from coordinate 1,712,069 downwards.
TTTTGCAGTCGGTCATTTTTTATAGCCACAGAAACATGGCGTTTTTCGATGTAGAATCTAGTTAGCCGCTAAGGCATGGCTACGCCGAAGTTACGCTAACATCCTCAATTGATTTCCTTCAAAATCCGTGACATCCGCCGGAGGCATGTTCTTTATTCAGGCGTCGGCTGATTATCCACTGCCTTGTAACTGTTACAAAAAGAGGACGCTTCTACCGAATAAAGATATTTTTCGTGACAGCTACATGCGGTATTTCTTTCTTTTAGCTAATGTTAAGCCATTGGCAAAATGAAAGTGGCCTTTCAGTACATACCTAAACAACGGGATTTCTTTATCGAGAGAGACTACCGATAAGCGACTGGCGTTCATTCCAAGTCATTGGCGCAATAGCAGATTTTCTTTCCACCATTGTAATGGCGCCATCTACAGGGCACACAATGGAGCATAAATTACAGCCAACACAATCCTCTTCACGCACCTTTAGCATCGGACGACCACTCTCTGAATACAAGTCAATACATTGATGCGACGTATCTTCACAAGCGATATGGCACTTATTACAGTTAATGCATACATCATTATTAATTTCAGCAACGATTTTGTAATTTAAGTCTAAGTTGCCCCAGTCAGAATAACGCAGGACAGAGCGACCCACTAGATCCATCGCCGCGGCAATCCCTTTATCATCTAAATAATTATTGAGACCATCAATCATGTCCTCTACAATACTAAATCCGTGGTGCATCGCCGCTGTACACACTTGAACTCCAGTTGCACCCATCAGCATAAACTCTGCAGCATCTTGCCAGTTGGAAATACCCCCGATGCCAGATATAGGCACATCGATTAATGGATTTCTAGCACATTCGGCCACCATGTTGAGCGCAATCGGTTTAACAGCAGGGCCGCAATAACCGCCATGTGCTCCCTTTCCGGCAACATGAGGCACTGTGTTCCACGTATCTAAATCAACGCCGGCTAAGCTATTAATTGTATTAATCATACTGATAGCATCGGCTCCGCCTCTAGTCGCCGCTTCAGCTGTGACCGTAATATCTGTGATATTCGGTGTTAGCTTTACAATGACTGGCGTACGTGCAACCTCTTTCACCCAATGCGTTTGCTTTTCAACCAATTCAGGGACTTGACCAGAGGCAGAGCCCATTCCTCGTTCTGCCATCCCATGTGGACAACCAAAGTTAAGCTCAAGACCATCAACCCCCACATCTTCTACTCGTTTTACGATTTCATGCCACTTTTCTTGCTTTGGCTCTACCATTAATGACGCAATAATCGCATGATTAGGAAACCTTTTTTTCGTGTCATAAATTTCTTTTAAATTAACTTCTAACGGCCGATCTGTAATCAGTTCAATATTATTAAAACCCGCTACTCTTTGTCCGTTATAGCTAACTGCGGCAAAACGTGATGAAACATTCAAAATCGGTTCACCCAATGTCTTCCATACAGCGCCGCCCCATCCCGCTTCAAATGCACGTTGCACTTGATAGCCTGAATTCGTTGGCGGTGCTGAAGCGAGCCAAAATGGGTTTGGTGATTTTATGCCCGCTAAGTCAATGCGCAAATCTGCCATGTCGCTTCCCCCCTATCAAAATCGCCCCAGCGAATTTGGCATCCAGACTTTGGATCGAGTGAACACGCTACACTCTTGACCAAAATCCGCCGGACACTATCACTACATTCAGCGAACATTCTACATCCGCTGTGCAAAACTCGAAACGATTGTTCTCTTATCACGTATAGAAGTGTAAACCTTCTGCTACATGCAGTTATGCAATCTCGCTAGGTTTTCGCAAACGCTCATGTATCCTGTAGGCTGCATCTTTTCCTTGCTGAACAGCTGTAACAACCATCGCCTCGCCTTGTCCATTTCCGAAGACGACATCTCCACATGCAAACACTTTGCTATGGGATGTTTGCATTGTCGTTTCATCAATATCGACTACACCATTGGTATGCTTTAACTTAAAGGCTTCAATCAATGATACAAAGCGGGTCTGACCAATAGCTTTAATGACCGCATCCACTTCAATTATAAAATTGGAACCTTCAATTTCTTCTGGTCTTTGACGACCATCAGCACCTGCCTCACCTAATTTCATCTTGATGCATTCAATCGCTACTACTTCACCAGCATCATTACCAATAATTTTTTTGGGTGCTGTCAGCCACTTAAACTCCACACCATCCTGTTTGGCAAATTCAAATTCGAAGTGGTAAGCTGTCATTTCATTTCGTGTTCTTCTGTAAAGAATTTTCACATTATCCGCACCTAAACGAACAGCACATGTCGCGCCATCAATTGCCGTATTTCCCGCGCCAATGACCGCTACTCGTTTGCCTACAAAATCGGTTGAAAGCGGGCCGATTTTTGTTTGCCTTACAAACTCAATGGCATCATGGACACCCACTAAATCTTCACCTTCAATACCAACTTTCGGCACAGCGCCCATACCAATCGCCAAAATAACACTGTCATATTGTTGTAAAATTTCATCCGCCGAGATATCTACACCTACTGTTGTATTCGTTTTAATGTCCACGCCAAGCTTAACAATTTGCTCGACTTCCCAATCTACAACCTCGTTTGGCAGGCGGAACGACACGATGCCATAATTCCCTAAACCACCCGCTTTCGACTCGGCTTCATAAACTGTGACATCATAACCAAATCGGCTAAGCTCGCGCGCAGCAGTTAACCCAGCAGGCCCCGCGCCAATAATGGCTACCTTTTGTCCATTGCTTTGTCCTTTTGTAAATAGCTCAACATTCGACTCCATCGCCCAGTCGGTTGCATAGCGCTGTAAGTGGCCGATTTTTATTGGTTTTGTCGAGGAATTTAACACACATGCCCCTTCACATAACTCTTCTGTCGGACATACTCGCGCACAGCTTGCACCAATCGGATTTGCCTCAAGAATCGTTGTGGCCGAACCTTTCATATTGCCTGAAGCAATTTTCTTAATGAAATTTGGGATTTGAATGCTAGTCGGGCAAGCTGTAATACATGGTGCATCGTAGCAATATAAGCAGCGGTTTGCCTCTTCTATCGCTTCATTTTTTGTCATCCTGCTTGTCAATTCAACAAAATTTCGGTCAAGCTGTGAAGTCATTGAAACCATTTCCACATCCCCCTCATGTGTTCACTTTTCCTAACACGATTGTTTGTGCTCTCCAGACAGAAACAATCGGACATCCACGAATAAAAGATGAATGATGCCTCGGTATAATTGCGTCACGCTTTTGGTACAATTAATATTTGCTGAAAGAAGTTAAATTTTTATCGTTTCTGCAGTAGCCGGTTTTAAACCCCGTTTTAAATATTGGCCACTACCTAATACCCCTACGAATTCTTTATCCTTAATGACATACTCCCCGCGTACAAGTACACTGATAGGTTCTCCAGTAACTTCCCAGCCTTCATACGGGTTATAGTCCACATTCATATGATGTGTCTTAGCTGAAATTTCACGTTTTACCTGTGGATCAAAAATAACAATATCGGCGTCAGAATCGATGGCAATCGTGCCTTTTTGTGGGTATAAGCCGAAAATTTTTGCAGCACTTGTAGAAACCATATCGACAAATTCATTGATTGAAATTTTTCCAGTCGTCACGCCTTCTGAATATAAAATGCTGAATCGATCTTCGATAAACGGACCGCCATTTGGAATTTTAGAGAAATCATTTAAGCCCAATTGTTTCTTGCCATTGAAACTAAATGAACACTGATCCGAACCAATTGTTTGTAATTGTTTTGCTTTTAGTGCGTTCCATAAATGCTCTTGGTGGTATTTCGGACGAAGTGGTGGTGACCAAACATATTTTGCCCCTTCAAAACCTGGCTGTGCTAACGCAGATTGATCTAGTGTTAAATAAGGCGGACATGTTTCGCCATACACGTCATATCCTTTTTCACGTGCTGCAATAATTTCATCTACTGCCTCTTTACAAGTAACATGCACTACGTACAGCTTGGCACCTGCGATATGAGCTAGTTCAATTGCCCGTTTCGTCGCTTCGCCTTCCAATTCCACTGGGCGGGTAAGTGCATGATAGATTGGCTCTGTATGACCTGCTCGTTTCGCTTCTTCGACAAGTTCATCGATGACAGAGCCATTTTCACAGTGCACCATCACGACAGCACCTACATCTTTAGCGATTTTAAATGCTTTAAATAGCGTACGATCAGTCGCTTGGAATTCTTTTGCATAGGCCATGAACACCTTCACAGACGTAATGCCTTGCTGTTCTAGTAATACCGGTAATTCTGCTTCTGTCTCAGGTGTTAAATCCCCAATCATTAAATGGAAACCATAGTCGATTGCCGATTTGCCCTTTGCTTTTGCATGCCACTTTTCTACAGCTGTCGAAAGCTTTTCTTCACCGGCAGTTAAACAAAAATCCAAAATAGTTGTGGTGCCGCCGAATGCGGCGGCAATCGTACCAGACTTCCAATCATCATCCGTCACTGTATTGTTAAATGGCATATCTAAATGTGTATGGGGATCAATACCTCCAGGCATTACATACTTGCCAGTAGCATCCACTATCTCTGCATCTAAAACCGTTAAATCTTTACCAATTTGCACAATTTTCCCGTTCTCAATGAAAATATCTGCCTCATATACATCTGTAGCAGTTGCAATTAGTCCACCTTTAATAATTTTTTTCATACTCCCCCACACCCTTCATCTCAAATTAATAGCTATATGAATCCATTTTATAAGTCCCTTCATGTCAATAAACGCGAATATTATTAAAGAAAATCAAGTAATTATTCCTCTCACACAGTTATAGTGCGCTACAGCTGGAGGCTTTCTGTGGGCAAGCACCGAGCTACTTTCTTAAATTACGTTCGGTCCAGCGTCTCGGTTTGCTTGCTTTCCCGCTCGAGTCGCAGTCTTACACGCCTATCAAGAATGTTCGTGTTTCTTTAAATGCCAACGTGAAAAAGCGTCGCATTGTCATGAAACCTTTACTGCTAGAAGTGTGAATTGCGTTGATTGCACGGCTACTTCCACCGATAATCGGAAAGCACTGATAGAGCATCTATCAACGCTCATGGCCCGTTGGTGTTGCGCTATCATGAATGGGCTTTCCATAACTAACGGCATATTAATGTAATGTGTAAGTCTCATCCATGCTGAACTTTGTTTGCAGTGTCAAAACTGTCTCCAATAAGACATCAGCACCCTTCGCACAGTCCTCAAATGGCGTCTCTTCTTCTTCACAATGGCTTTTCCCATTAATACTCGGTACGAAAATCATTGCTGAAGGAATGATACTAGCCATATACTGGGCATCATGGCCAGCCCCACTAAACATTCGCTGAGAACTATAGCCGAAGCCCTGACATGATTTTTCCACTTCAGCGCAAATCAATGCATCAAAAAACACAGTATCTCTCCCCCATCGTTTAGCTGGCTGAACATGGCAACCTTGTTGTTCGCTCGGGAGACCCTTTAGTACTTGTTCTACTTTCTGCATCACCTCTGGACTCTGATGACGTGAATCTATCGTAAACGTTACTTTATTCGGTATAACGGTATGAATATTAGGTGATACATGCATTCGCCCAAACGTGTACACCAGTGTTTCATCGATTTTACCAAGCTGTTCATGTAAATAGGTAATGATTGTGGATGCTACAATCATGGGATCTTTACGCATCGACATCGGTGTTGTCCCAGCATGATTTGATTCTCCAGTAATTGTTATTTCATAACAAACCATGCCTAAAACGCCTTCCACCACACCAATCTCCAGTTGCTGTGCAGCTAATACGGGCCCTTGCTCAATATGCAGTTCTATATAAGCAAGTGCTTCATGCAAACGGTTTTCTTTTTCCCCCTCATAACCACTTTCTTGCAGTGCCTGTTTAAACGTCATGCCGTTTTTATCGACAGACTGTAGCATTGTGTCCTTGTCAAATTTGCTAGCAATCACACCTGAACTCATCATCGCTGGGTCAAATCTTGCGCCTTCTTCATTCGTAAAATTAACAATCATTAATGGCACATCTAGTTCTATATCATTTTCCTTCAACGTTCTAATTGCTTCTAATGCTGTTAAAACACCTAAAACACCATCAAATTTTCCGCCTTTTTCAACCGAATCTAAATGGGATCCCATAACAATTGGCGGAACATCCTTTTTCCCTGGTAGAATGGCATAGATATTTGCCATATCATCTATCGTAATTTCCATACCCAATTCCTCGCAACACTTACAAAAATAGTCTCTCGCTAAAAGGTCCTCGTTTGAAAGAGACAAACGCGTAACGCCCCCATTTGGCGTTGCTCCAAATTGACTAAATTGTTCAATTGACTCTTGCAATCGTCTACTATTACATTTATACATATGCAAGTCCTCTCTTTCACATTAGTAATTGAAGGTTCATTTATGTAAATTCTAAGATAGAAAAAAACGGTGAGCTATAGCTATAAACCTAAAAAAATATGTGCATCTGCACATTATATATGGTAAGTTATGTTCATATTAAGGGGGGGTAATATGGGGACGATTCGCAAAATTGTGGAGGGAGTTCAATTCCCTATGCTAACATTAGTAGCTGGTCATAGTGGTTTGTATCGTAGAGTTACAGGTATTAACGTAGTAGAGAGCATTGATTTAATCATGTTTTGCCGACCAAATGAATTAGTCGTAACGACAGGTATCAACCTATCACAACAGGACGACGCCTTGGAACAACTTGTTAAACTCGCCTTCGCTAAAAAAGTAGCGGGCTTTATTGTGAACACAGGTCCTTATATTCCGGACATTCCTGCATCGGTTATTACTTTTGCTAACGAGCATGATTTCCCACTTTTTCAAATGCCATGGAATTGTCGTGTAGCCGATCTATTAAAAACAACCTTTCAATTTATCGCCACGCATCAGCAAGAGCATTCTGTTGAAGAAAAAATTCTTTATAACTTACTTTTTCACTACAAACAGCACTCAAATGCTATGAAAGAAAATCTACTCCAACTCGGATTTCTACAAGGTCGAGAGCTAGCCATCATTACTTGTACAACCGTTGGCGGACAATCTAGCATTGACCGATATGAGGTCATGATACAGTTCGCATTTCAACATAGATATAAGCGTTTCTTGAAACTGAAGTATAAAAATCACCTCATTTTTTTAATCGATCGAGCACAAATCAATACACCAATTATCCCCTTCTCAAAAATTGTTGAAGAAATATACGACAAAATTTCACAGAAAAATGGTGATTTAGATATCATCATTGGCAAAGGAAATTATTATAAAGAACTTGAAAATGTTCGTAAAAGCTATGAAGAATCTTTAACGGTTATCCAATTAGCACAGCTGCACAACAATCGCTTCTTATACAAATATAAAGAAATTGGCGCCTATAAAATTATTATGGCTGTACAAAATCAGACGTTAATCAAATCATTTAGCCAAGATATACTTGGGCAACTTTACCAATACGATGATCTACACAATACAGATTATGTACCGTTTCTACGCATTTTCCTTGAGGAAAATGGCAGCACGAGTAAAATTAGTGAACGACAATTTATTCATCGCAACACAGTTCTTTATAAAATTAAAAAAATTGAAACGCTGTTAGATATGGATTTAAGTAATCCATTTACAAAAACAAATCTCTATATTGCCTTTTTAATAGAAGATGTTTTAGCGCATAAATAACTGAAACTTGTCGATATGTGCATTTGCACAATTTAATATATCAGAATCTTCGGTCAATAGATATCTCTTCTAAAGCTCCTCCTGTATTCATATAAAGTACCAATGGAGTTGTCTTTAGAAGTAATATTTGAGATACCTCTATCTATACCAAAAGTAAAGCAGCCTACTCAGGACAATCTAGTACTCAACAGTCGTAATAGATTGCTTGCCTAAGTTGCTTCAGTTAAAAGGAGAGATGATCGACAATGACGAATTTAACAAGTCAAAATTGGCAAGTAAAAGATGAACAGTATGTTTGGCACTCGATGAAACCCTACAATCCCAATGCAACTATGATTGTCCAAAAATCAAAGGGTGCTTGGATTACGGACACAACAGGCAAGCGATACCTAGACGCGATGTCTGGATTATGGTGTGTCAATGTTGGCTATGGACGAGAGGAAATCGCCAAGGTTGCTTACGAGCAATTACTTGAGAATACCTATACACCATTATCTGTCGGTCACATCCCTGCCGTCCAATTAAGCGAAAAAATTAGCGAGCTTTTAGGGGATGATTATGTCGTATTTTTTTCCAATAGTGGCTCCGAAGCAAATGAGGCTGCATTTAAGATTGCCCGTCAATATCACCAACAACAAGGCAATGTAAATCGCACAAAATTTATATCTCGCTATCGTGCCTATCATGGTAGCTCAATGGGCGCATTAGCCGCAACGGGACAAGCACAGCGTAAATACAAATACGAACCATTGGCACCTGGGTTCATCCATGTCACACCGCCGGATACCTATCGTGCCAATGAAGATCATATTGAAGATCCTGTGGCTCTGCCATCTGTACAGGCCATCGATCATGTAATGACCTGGGAAATGTCCGATACCATTGCAGCGGTTATTATGGAACCAATTATTACTGGTGGCGGTGTGATTATGCCACATGAAAATTACTTACAAGGAGTTAAAACTGTATGTGAAAAACATGGGGCTCTTCTAATCGTTGATGAAGTAATTTGTGGCTTTGGTCGTACAGGCAAAGCATTTGGTTTCCAAAACTATGGCATACAGCCCGATATTGTCACAATGGCAAAAGGTTTAACGAGTGCCTATATGCCACTCTCTGCAACAGCTGTGCGCCGAGAAATTTACGAGGCATTTGCGGGTAGCGAAGAATATGATTTCTTCCGCCACGTCAACACATTTGGTGGTTCGCCAGCAGCCTGTGCGGTTGCCTTAAAAAATATCGAAATTATGGAGCGGGAAAATTTATTTGCTCGCTCTGAAGAGCTCGGTACTGTGCTACTCTCTGAATTGCAAGAGCACTTAAAAAATCACCCAAATGTTGGTGATATTCGTGGAAAAGGTCTACTTATTGGCGTAGAGCTTGTAAGCGACAAAAACACTAAGGCCCCACTCGACATAGCTGAGGTTAATAAAGTGATTGGCTTATGTAAAGACCAAGGATTACTTATCGGAAAAAATGGCGTTACCGTAGCCGGTTTTAATAATATTTTGACACTGTCGCCACCGCTGATCATCAAATTGGATGAGAAAGATTTCATTATAGAAAAATTCACAAATGCCTTAAAAGCCCTTCAACAACAGTCCTAATATTTTTGAAAATAGTAGAAATAAGGAGGAATAAATTTATGGTAACGAATACAGAAGTAAAAGAATTGGGTCATTTTATTAATGGCAAGGTCGTTCCAGGAAAGAGTGGCAAATTCTCAGATGTCTTTAATCCAAGTGCAGGCTCCGTCATTGCCCGTGTACCACTTGCTACAAAACAAGAGGTACAGCTTGCCATCGAAACGGCGAAAAAAGCATTTCCAGCTTGGCGTGCACTGTCTGTTGGCAAACGAGCTGAAATTGTCTTGAAATTCCGTCAACTACTTACCGAACGTATGGATGAATTGATTGAACTGATATGTACAGAAAGTGGTAAAACCAAGGAGGATGCTAAGGGCGAAATCACACGAGGCTTAGAATCTGTGGACTTGGCAATCAATGCCCCACATCTATTAAAAGGAGAATATTCGGTAAACGTTGGCGGCCATATCAATGCTTACTCTACGAAAGTACCACTTGGCGTTGTAGCAGCGATTTCGCCATTCAACTTCCCTGTTATGGTGCCACTTGCTATTACAAGTATGGCGGTTGCGGTCGGAAATGCTGTTATTTTAAAACCATCTGAACGCGTTCCTTGTTCCGCTCTATTTTTATCAGAACTTTGGCAAGAAGCTGGTTTACCAGATGGCATTTGGACTGTGATTAATGGCGATAAAGACACAGTCAATGAGCTGTTAACAAACCCTTCCATTGAAGCGATTTCGTTTGTCGGCTCAACACCAGTGGCAGACCATATCTATGCAACTGGTTCAAAGTACGGCAAACGGGTCACGGCATTAGGTGGTGGTAAAAACAATATGATTGTGATGCCTGACGCTGATTTAGAACAAGCAGCAAACGCATTTTTAGGCGCAGCCTATGGAGCAGCTTCTCAACGTTGTATGGCTATTTCAACGGTTATACCGGTTGGCGAAGACACAGCGAACCAGCTTGTGAAAATATTAGCCACTAAAATCGCCAAATTAAAAGTCGGACCCTACACAGATGCCGAGGTTGATTTTGGACCAGTTATCACACAACAATCTAAGGACGCCATTATTGGTTTTATCGACCGTAGCCTAGACGAAGGGGCTACATTAGTTTGCGATGGTCGACATCCAGAGATCGCGGAAAATTCAAAAGGTTTCTATTTAGGGCCTACCTTATTAGACAACGTGAAACCAGGTATGGAAATTTACGAACAAGAGGTCTTTGGTCCAGCTCGCAATGTGGTGCGTGTAGAAACATTAGAAGAAGCCATTCAATTAATCAACGAACATGAATTAGGAAATGGTGTCACGATTTTCACGAATAACGGTGCTGCAGCACGTAAATTCACAACCGAAATCGAGGTCGGGATGGTCGGTGTAAATGTGCCGATTCCGATTCCAGTCGGTTATCATAACTTTGGTGGTTGGAAGCGTTCAAAATTTGGCGAAGGCCATATGTTTGGTCCTGACCAAGTCCGCTTCTTCACGAAAACCAAAACAATCTCAGAGAAATGGTTTGAAGAACATAGTACCTCCACATCCTCATTTGCTTTTCCAAGTAATCAAGACTAAGCACACAATACACTAACAAGCATTAAAGCCGTCTCAGTTACGCGAGACGGCTACTTTTGTATAAAGTAAAACGGATGAACTTAGAGCACTGTCGAAATGGCGGATAGAGCCGCCGAAGATTGGGGCTTCTATTTAGCTCAATTATTTCTTCTTAGAAGCACCATTTTTTTTCTCCGTTTTTGGCACATCCGTGAAATCCGCTTCTTCTCCAGCTTCCATGCTGTAATTTGGATTACTGTAATTACGCGTATTTGTATCTGTAATCACGTCATCCTCTTCATCTAATCGTTTCATAAGAATCGGTATAGAGATCAGTCCGGCTATCCCAACAAGAGCATAAATCCATCTCGACAATACCGCAGTTTGCCCACCAAATAAATAAGCGACTAAATCAAATCTGAAAAATCCGATAAGTCCCCAGTTTATCGCACCTATAATTACTAAAACTAAGGCAATCCTATATAAAACGCCCATCGTGTAACACCTCCTTCATCTTTTTAAATACGTCGCTCATGAAAAGCCACGCCGCCCTTACTCGCAACAAAGTAAGATTAAAACACGTCAGTTCAAGTAAGTCATTTTCAACGCTTGTCATCCTTACAGCTCATAAAGACCTGAATTATTGACAAACATCACAAAAGAACACTTGTTATGACGCATTCGTATTTTTTGCAGTAACCGTTTTTTTATACGAGTCCAATCGGCGATAAAATATGAACGGCACATGCATACGGAGCAAGGAAATATGCCAAAAAGACTGACCATCATGACGGTATTAAAAAGTAAGCGCCAAAAATACACAACTATTCCCAGTGTGTATTATTTGGCGCTAATGTAGAAATATCGAATTAACAACAATAACTGTATTTTAACGGTCTTTTTTAAAGAGTATCAAACGTCTGAAAGATTTTTTCCAGGACATTACTAGCCGTAATATCTGCTAAGACTAGTTTTTTACTTTTTACGGATTTTATGCCCCAATAATCTTTGTCGGCTATCGCTTTGTTTCACTGTCGCCGTTAATCATGTTCGTCTATTGTAATATTCATGACGTCCTTATTACGGATTGGATAATAAAATCTCCAGTGATGAGTTGGAGAGCACCCTTCCGACCAGGCTTCTATGTCCTCATAATCAAATTTCGATAAATGAATACACGGTAAATGCTGACATTGTTCTAACGATAAATCCTTATTATATAATTCGATTTCCATCACTTAGATTGGACTGTTATACCAACCATTATCAAAGGACTCATGTTCCTGGTGTTGAAATAAATTGATATACCAACCTGAATAAGCATTATCTGATTTATAACGTAAAAACTTGTTAACGACACTTACATAGTTTGTTTTTTCTGCTGCAATTATTCGACAATATTCATTAATTTATGGATGTTTTCATATGTACGGTGGACGACATGGAACGCATTATTATATTACTATTTAAATTCATAATACGCCTCCTTAATTGGGATACTATATTGAAAACTAAAATCTGTTTTACTTTGTTGTGTGAACACAAAAGGCTGGCATACATCAATTTCTTGCGCATCAGAAATCATCATATTCTTAAAGTCATCAAATCCTTTTTTTACAAGCAATTGAATCATATCCTGCACAATAATTTGTTAGTATGCCATAAATCTCTGCCTGCATTCGGTAATCCTCCATCTTTCTTAGTCCGTACCTTTTAACGCAAATTAGTGCCTTTATGTGGAGGATATTTGCCCATCATTTTAGTTCATGGCTAAAGTTAGCTTTTTCATGTTGAAGCAGCCACTCTTTTCGCCACAAACCACCTTCATAGCCGGTTAATGTACCATTTGAACCGATAATTCGATGACAAGGGATGACGATACTTAATTGATTTTTACCGTTGGCACTTCCTACGGCTCTGACTGCTTTGTCTTTTCCAATGGCTATTGCAATCTGTTTATAAGTCCCTGTTTCAGCGTAAGCAATAGTTGTTAACGCATGCCAAACCGCTTTTTGAAAGTCGGTGCCCTCAAAATTATAAGGAATAGCAAATGAAAAGCGCTCACCCTGAAAATATTCATGAAGCTGCTCCATACAATCCACTAGCACTTGGGGAGTATCAACTTGCTTAACATGCACAATTTTGTCTTGTGCTGAAAACATAATGGAACGAATGCCTTCAGCTGAACCAACTATTTCTACTATTCCAATCGGGGATTCGTAATCTAATTTGTATCGTTTAGTCATATAAGGACCTCCATAAATAAAAGGTAGCATATGCTTGCCAACCCTTCCACTGTGTTGCAATTTGTGTAATTTCCGCTATTGTTGGTTTATGCTCAAGGCCTAATTGAATTTTTACCGCATTATGTAGACCCACATCCGCCATCGGTAAAGCAGTTGGACACCGCAAGGATTTCATCATGACATAATCTGCGGTCCATGCACCAACACCTCTAATAGACATTAATGCTTTTTTGATGTCTTGATCGTTTTCTTTCTGAAGTAATTTTTCTGTTGTTAAGGCACCACCAGCCATGAGTTTTGCAATATCAATGATGTATTCACACTTTCTTACAGTAAATTGTAAGTCCCTTAATGTAGCGACCGAAATGGTCGCTACTTTTTCACATGAAGGAAACAGCCAATACGTCTCGCCTTCAAAAGTTAAACTCTCACCAAAATGTTCCACCAATCTCTTTTTTAATGTATAGGCAAATGTTAAGTTTTACCAGCTGAGGGATTGCCAATTCAAGCTATGATTTTATACCACATTTCATCAAAAGTAAGATTGAAGTTTTTTGCAGCACTATTACTTACAATTTTATCAAATGATACTACGTTAAATACACCAAGTTTCGGATCGTCATACGACCCTATTTTTGTACTACTGGAGCTGGGTAGTCAAAACCCTTCGTATCCACTTCGACCTTTTTCATTTGCTGATCTTCTAACGGCTTATTTGCACTATCTCGGTCAGCAGCAACAATAGCATCAACTGTTTCCATTCCCTCGATTACTTTCCCAAAAGAAGCATATTTACCGTCAAGTTGTGGTGATTCTTCTACCATTATAAAAAATTGAGAACCTGCAGTATTCAGATCCTCCATCCGCGCCATTGAAATCACACCGCGTTCGTGTTTTAGATTATTTTCAAAACCATTTGAAGAAAATTCACCTTCAATGGTATAGCCTGGTCCACCTGTCCCATTGCCTGAAGGATCTCCACCTTGAATCATAAAACCAGGGATAACTCGATGGAAAATCAGACCATCATAGTACCCTTCTTCAACTAAAGAAATAAAATTAGCAACCGAATTGGGAGCTGTAGAAGGCTCTAATTCAATGACAATTTTTTCATCATTGCTCATGGTAATCGTCACAATCGGATTTTCTTTCACAGCTGATGAATAATCTGTTTTTTCGCCTGATTCCTTCGCTGTGTTCTCTTTTTCTGCCGATGTTCCACAACCCGTTAATACAAAAGCGACTGCCATCAGACTAAAGACAAAACTAAATAGTTTATTTCGCATGGACATATTCTTGTCAACTCCTCTATATAATCAGTTACAAATATTTACCTAAAAGACAAATGTGCATTCTATGAAAATATAACACTACATTATATGTGTACTCATGTTGAACACGAAAGTTTGGCAAAAATCCCCTAGGTGTTAATTTAGGGGGATTTTCATTTATTTTTGCCAATTGCTTAATTCCTTCAGCAACTCTGGTAACTGCAATTTCTTGACATCAATTGGTGGCAAGGCCTTAATAAATTCCTTACCGTATGACTTTGTGCTAATGCGGCGATCCAAGACAATAAATGCTCCTTTATCTTGAGACGAACGAATCAAGCGACCAAAGCCTTGCTTAAAGCGCATGATGGCTTCTGGTAATGATAGTTCATTGAAAGAGTTGTGCCCTTGTGCTACGAGATGTTTTGCTCGTGCTTTAAAGACGGGTTCTTCTGGTGACGAGAATGGTAGGCGCACGACAATAACAGAGGCAAGTGCGTCGCCTGGTACGTCTACACCTTCCCAGAAGCTATTTGTCCCAAATAGCACGGCATGACTAAATTTTTGGAATGATTTTAGGATACGCATACGACTCCCACCCGTGACTCCTTGTGCAAAGAGCATATAGTCGTCGAGTAGTTCACTGTCTTGGATGAGCTCAACCGTTTTTCGCAGCATGTCCTGCGCTGTAAATAGCACGAAACAGCGCCCTTCTGTCATACGCACCGTGCGTGTGATGGCATGTGCCACCGCTTCAATATATTCATCCTGTGTAACATGTTGAATATCAGGCATATCTGTCACAATATAGGCCTTGGCACCCGCATAATACGCTGATGGTGCCTGTAGCTGTACCACTTGCACACTATCGGAAATGCCTAGCTGACGTGTAACAAAGCGTTCATTCCCTGGCACAGTTAACGTACCTGAGGTCCACACGATACTTGCTTGTCGTCGAAGTGGTGCAAGTACTTTTTCAATAATAGGTGTCACATTAATGGGCTTTTTATAGACGCATAGACTGCCTGGTACACTGCGTAAATCAAACTCAAGCCATACAGAATTATCCTCCTGTGGAGACAGGAAAATTTCTTCCCATTCAACGATTTTCAGCTTCATTTCGCGAATCCAATAATGCCACTCTGATAGAATGAAAATTTCATTGTTGTCGAGCTGTTCGATATCGTTGTCAAAAGCTTGACCCGCTTCCGTTGCTAGATCTAGCCACTGCTGTAGAAGCTTGCTCACGTGCAAAAGCGGCTCTTTCGCTAAAGCGACATCCTCTAAAAACAATGTACACTTGCTGCCTATTTGCTTGCCCTTTACTTGTTGCTGCATTCTTTGTACCGCACGAGAAATGGTTTCATCAAAGACGCGCTGTAGGCGGATAAATTGTTTATCGAGTTGCTGTAAGTTCTGCATAGGCACACGTTGTTTCTTCTTGGCAGCTTGACTAAACTGCTGAAAGAGCGCTGTGTCCTCCATTGTGCCAATTTGTCCAAACACGTATTTCCACTGTGTATAGGATAAAACTGTTTCATCTTGTTGCATAGCAGATTGAATAAATTGATGGGCCTCATCGATAATCCAGCCATCAATTTGTGTAAAAATAGGCGTTTGACGCACTAAATCACTGAGTACCATTGAATGATTGGTCACAATACAATCCGCTGTCTCACTATTTTTTAACGCCTGTTCATAGAAATCGAAGCCCTTTGATGGTTTTTCATCAGGCATTTTCCGAATTTTTTCTAAAAATAGCTGTCCTCCACCTGAAACATTGAGCTCACTTAATACACCGGTTTCAGTTTTCGTAAGCCACACAAGTAGCTGTAAAATGGTAAAAGTATCATCATAGGATTCGTCCGCATAAGCCATGTACTGCTCAAAGCGTGTGAGGTCGATATAATGTTGCATGCCTTTGAGTACAGCAATATTCACCTTTGTGCCGAGGATTCTTTCGATTTTCGGTAGCTCCTCTTCAACAAGTTGTTCCTGTAAGTGTGCTGTATACGTACTGATGGCAATTTTTTTATCATGTGTACGGGCATATAAAATGGCAGGTAACAAATATCCGACCGTTTTGCCGATGCCTGTCGATGCCTCAATGACACATTCTTCTTTATCGTTAAGTGCCTGCCAAATTGTGTCCATCATCGTAAATTGTGCTGGGCGTTGCTCAAAATTCGGCATAGTCTTCGCCATAATGTTTTCTTTGTCCGTTGCTGTTTGTGGGTAAGATGGTAGCTCCAACTTGTTGGTATGTGTTTTTCGTCCATCACAAATAGCAAAATTGCGGTAATAGGATACATTATCATGATTTGCGAGG
This sequence comes from Lysinibacillus parviboronicapiens, assembly GCF_003049605.2. Taxonomy (NCBI): domain Bacteria; kingdom Bacillati; phylum Bacillota; class Bacilli; order Caryophanales; family Bacillaceae; genus Lysinibacillus; species Lysinibacillus parviboronicapiens. The sequence continues at coordinate 1,695,371 of NZ_CP073713.1, read as the reverse complement.
TGTTGGCGTTTAATTTGCAGTGCCTCAAAGAACAACTGTGCTAAATTTGATTTTAAGCGGAACGAACGCTTATGCATTTGTTCGAGTGTTAGTTGAGGTAGGCTGAGGAGCTCGTTCCAACATTGTTTGAAAAGTTCAGCTGTCGCACGAGCATCATCGTCCGCCCGATGTGCATTGGCTAACTCGATATTTAAATCTGCTGCTAAATCACCGAGCTTAAAGCTTAATGACATAGGGAAGACAATTTTTGCTAGTTCAACCGTATCCATCTTCTTGCCATGCCATTTTGGTAAACCCGCTCGTTTAAATTCTGCTTGTAAAAAGGATAAGTCAAAATCCGTATTATGCGCGACAAACACACAATCGGTAATTAGTTCATATATGTAGTCCGCATGCGCTTCAAACGGCAAGGCATCCTTTACATCCTCATCCGTAATTTGCGTTAAATCTTGAATAAAGGACGGAATGGCTTTTCCTGGATGAATAAACTTCGTATACGTACGCTCAATTTTCCAATCCTTCATAATCACAATGGCAATTTGAATCATTCGGTCACCATTTGCTGGCGAATGACCAGTTGTCTCCAAATCTACAATTGCATACTTTTGACTTTCCATCATACATCTCAACTCACAGTTCACATTTGATAGATGAATTTTATCATAAAACCATGTATCGGGTCATGCTTCTGTCGTTTTCATTTGCTTCGGCTGAGTGGATAGAGCGTTTAGTCAGAAAAGTTGGGCGGTTTTCATACAAAACTGGGCTACTTTAATTCTTCCTGTTGAGCTGTTTAATCCTTTTATTCACTTCTCCCCCTGTGAAATTAATGGTTTCAATTTGTTTTATTGATAGAATGAAGCGCTTGAAGCATTTTCTATACAGAAAAGGACAGGGTTGTCGCAAAAGTTTTTCGTTCCTTCCAAACGGAATTGGAAAACAGTAATGTATTGCAATGTATATAACGAAGCATCTAGCCCATCGTTTACAAACGGGATAGTCAAAATTATAAAAAAATGAAAGATGGAAAGACAATTCAATTTCTCACCATCTCTTTAAATTTGTGAATTATTTCTATGATGGTGATTTCAAACTCGAAAATTACTGAACGAAAAAGACAGCAAAACGCTGTCTTTGTAAGAAGATACTATTCACGATGTTTTCGATACGAATATTGATCTAGTTATTGAAGTAACTCAACCTTTATCTTTAATTTTATATCTATAGGAGGCTCTTCCTCTTCTACAACAGCATATATGACATAATTTCCTTTGGGTAATCCGTCAAATACTTGTTCAAAACTTTCTTTCCTTTTTAAGACACCATTTGCTACATATGTTTCTGTATCTACATTTCGAATTTTGTATAAAAAGCTTTCAGTACCAGTATTTAATAAGGATATTTTAAAGGGCACACGACCCGCATAAGTAAAATAAGATATATTTTCACCTATAGGTGATATTATCTCTGCATCAATCTCAAGAGGATGAAAGCCTTCCAGTGTTTCTTCGTTTTCCTCCTTATGAGTAGTATCTAAGACAACAGGTTCATTTTTTATAACTTCTGACGCTACTTTTGTAGATGGTTCTTCTGTTTTTGATGAAAATGCATTACACCCTGATAGGAGTACAATCAAAGTACATATACAAGCTAATTTATAAATTTTCATATTTCCCCCTACTTAAATTAGTAAATATTTGTAATTATACCACGAAGCATAAATAGTTCTAAATTATAAATAGAAGAAGAACAGGCGCCCTTTGTCATTTCCTCCTACTTTGTGGTTCAGCAAAGTTATCTATTAAGAAATTTAGATCAAAATATTATATTCAGATATTTCTCAAAAATAAATTAATTTTCATCGGATTTTGTCGGATTTCGTAAGTCCTTCGTATTATAAATGGCAGACATGTCTGATAAATTTAATATTCGGAGGTACGAGGTTTGAAAAAGAAATTTAAAATCAGTTTAGCCACTCAAATCTTAGTTGGTTTGATTTTAGGTATTATCGTTGGCGGCATCTTTTATGGAAACCCCAAAATTGAAACATATTTACAACCACTAGGGGATATTTTTCTTCATCTAATTAAGATGATTGTGGTACCGATTATTATTTCGACATTAATCGTAGGTGTTGCTGGAACTGGCGACATGAAACAGCTAGGACGATTAGGCGGAAAATCAATTATTTACTTTGAAATTATTACAACGGTCGCAATTGTGGTCGGTTTACTTTCGGCGAATCTTTTCCAGCCAGGTGCTGGTGTGAATATGAACGAGCTTTCTCAAGGCGATATTTCGAAATACGTTTCGACAACAGAGGCAGTACAACATGAAGGTCCGTTCGAGATTATTGTAGGTATTGTACCAACAAATATTATCCAATCTATGGCTGAAGGCGATATGCTTGCGATCATCTTTTTCTCTGTTATTTTTGGTTTAGGGGTTGCTGCCATTGGTGAACGAGGTAAACCAGTGTTAGACTTCTTCCAAGGGGTCGCTGATGCTATGTTCTGGGTAACGAACCTTGTTATGAAATTCGCGCCACTAGGGGTATTTGGTTTAATCGGTGTAACCGTTTCCAAATATGGATTCGCTTCATTAATACCGCTTGCGAAACTCGCTATTCTTGTATATGCAACCATGCTATTCTTTATCTTTGTCATTCTAGCGCTTGTGGCAAAATTCGCAGGAGTCAGCATCTTCTTCTTAATTAAAGTATTAAAAGATGAGCTGATTTTAGCGTTCTCAACAGCAAGTTCTGAGGCTGTATTACCTCGGATTATGTTAAAAATGGAGAAATTAGGTGCTCCAAAGGATATCGTATCCTTTGTTATTCCAACTGGTTACTCCTTTAACTTAGATGGTTCCACACTGTACCAAGCGATTGCTGCCTTATTTATTGCTCAAATGTACGGCATTCACCTAAGCATTGGTGAACAAATTACGTTAATGCTTGTATTAATGGTTACATCTAAAGGGATTGCAGGTGTCCCAGGCGTATCATTCGTTGTCCTTTTAGCAACGTTAGGTACTGTCGGCATTCCACTTGAAGGCTTAGCATTTATTGCGGGTATTGACCGTATTCTTGATATGGGACGTACAGTCGTTAACGTAATTGGTAACTCTCTTGCGTCATTAGTAATGGCGAAATGGGAAGGCCGTTTCGATACAGATAAAATGAAAAATTACTTTAAAGATAATGAAAACTTAGCATAAAAATCAGCACATTATAGGGCATCGCACTGCCTAAAAATGAGACAAATAAAAACACCTTACGTTGAAATTGAATACCAGATCAGCGTAAGGTGTTTATTCTATGTTTTATTCATTTCTAACTCAAAGAATGAAGTACTTTTTGTATAGCTCAAGTTTGGATGGACGTTACAAGTACCGCTCATGACGAATACCTAATTAATCGTACCTGTTGGGTATAATGTTGTTCCCCCAATTGAAACTTTTATTTCATTAGATAATGGAACATTGTATTCATCAATAATTGTTCTCCACCAATCCCATGCAAGACCTGTACATTCTCTTGCATAAATTCTTATATTTTTCGAATTAGGCGGAAGTGGTATTACTGTAGAGAAATGAGCTGTTTTGTCTTTCCAGTTTCCTTCCCAAGTTTTATGGGTTAGTACTTCTACCCCGTTTTCATCATATGAAAATTCATCCCAGGCTACTTCAAATTGCGCAACATATGCGCCATAATGATCAAGGATGATGCTACCTTTCGAATATTCTGTAGTTGTCGTCTCGATATAATCTGTACTGTTATGAACAGCAGCAATTGAATTATCCTTTAAGAAAACACTACTATATGAAATTGGGTATGCTGGATTTTTAAGACTAAATTCTGCATTATCTTTAATTATTTTTCTAATATCATTAAAGTCTTTTGAGACAACCTGATTATGTGCTTGTGAATCTCCGCCTAATACTACAGCAGTAAAGGAACTTTCTTCAAAAATATCTTTGTACTGTGCACTAGACTCTACATTGGTATTGACATCATTTAGTAAGGCTTTAAAAGCTGCTTGTACATCCTTACTCTTAGAGCTTGTTTCTAATTTCACATAAATGGTTCTGCCATAAGCTACATTTGACACCATAACTGGAGGAGCTTCATTACTTACCCCTTTACGGGTTAACTCTTCAAAAAGAACACTATCATCAAAAAGGTCTGATGGATTGTTCGGTAGTTCTGCACTTACGGTATAAAATATTTGTTTATATGCCGCAACCATCACTTTTTTCTCTCCATTTTCAATCGCATTAAAATCAATTCCCAGTGAATTGTCAAGAACTTTGGCGTTAACATTCAGAGTGCTTGCTATTTGAGATTTACTATAAACCATAGATTCTGAATATTGTAGTCTTGCAGGTAAAGTATGGCTTGTTGAATATTTTTCACTCCAAGTAGATATTAACTCATCTACTGCCCCAGACACATTACCATATGTTGGATTATCCACAGTCAGAGTATTTTCTCTTTTCATGCCAGGTAAATCTATGCTAATATTTAGCGGTTTTCTTTTAGCCACCAATAAACTAGGTTGATTGTCTGCAAAAGCTTTGTTTGCCAGTTGTAATGCTCCTGGATAGGCACGATTCGCAATAGAATCGATAATAGAAATATCCACCGGTGAAGTTGTAAGTGATCTTTTGTTACGTTCAACCACTATAAATTTATTATTTGAGTTTATTCCTTCTTTTGGAACAAAACTATCAATTTTATCACCATTCACTGCTAAAACTTCGCTACTATTGTAGTTCAAGTTTGCTATACCAGTATCAATGTCATTAGATTTGCTTGTTTCACTAGGCAAATTAGTATCAAGTGGTTCAGCAAAGGAAATAATCGGATAAGTTATAATGCATAAACTAACAGATAAACATACTAGAAATTTTATTACTTTAAAATAATTTGGATTCCTCAAAAAAACCACTCCTTTTTTAGGAAATTATACCATAGAAATATCCGGTTTAAATATAGCAGTTTAGTTGCATATTTGATTCGCTATAGAGCAATTCATTAGTAAATATGACACATTAGACCATACTCCCCTACCAACACTTACAGTGTACTTTTGTTGAACTATTGTGCCCCGATTAGTTGAATTACAAGAAAAACGGTGTCCTAGCAGCCCTTTTCTTAAATGAAAAAACATTTATAAGGAAATAATGAACAAGGAACCCCATAAAAGACACTGACTAAACTGCTACTTTAACAATTTACAGAAATTCTGTTAAATCCTATTTTTTGTACAAATAAACAGGTAAATGAAGGGCTACAAACAAAAATAAATGCTGTTTCCAAGGGGAAACTAATAGTTTACACCCTCGCAACTATACGGTTCTTTATTTTTTTAGTGCAAATAAATATACTGTGGATAGGAGTTGATCAAATGTATTTTTCTTCAAAAATAAAGGAAGAACGTCAAAAGCATAATATGTCACAACAACAGCTTGGAGAAAAACTTAATATTAGTAGACAATCTATTTCCAAATGGGAACGTGGAGAAAGTTATCCTAGTATTGAATTGTTAATTAAGTTAAGTGACATATTTGATATTACTCTTGATGAATTAGTAAATGAGGATAATTCTTTGAAAGAGAAACTCATAAAAGATAGCCAAAAATTAGTCTATCCAAGGTGGAAATTGTTTTTTGATATTCTTCTAATAATTGGATTTTTAATCATACTAGCTAAGATATTCATTGTAATAGGTAATAAGTTATTTGATTTAAATATTGTGTTCTTACAAGATTCACTGTTATTTCAAATTGGACCGTTTTTTATGACTATCATTGGAGCAATTGGTAGCGAATCTCTAGCCAAAAAATACAAATAATCATTTTGGATTTAGAGTTATACACTAATTATATCGGAAAGTCCCTTCAAACTATCTGAAGGGACTTTTTTCAGTATATATCTTCTTAACAAAACTGCGTCATTAGCACAAGAAGCGACTTGTCTTATTGAACAATCGCGTCCGATAACAAAGGAGTCTAAAACAATAACTTGTATTTAAACTAACGAGTTAGTTTAAATACAAGTTTTCACAAACCTCATTGACCGATGTCTTGTTATTCAATAAGCATTGTCATTTTTCTACTATCGTTCCATCCAAAAATCTAGAGTGGCTTTTTGATTTAACTTCCAAACTTTTCAATCTGACGATGTATCGTTTTTACTTTAAGAATAGCCTGCCGCTCGTAGTGCTATATGCCCTTTTTGTATAAAATTTTGTAATTTTTCACTAACTCCATCTACATAACTGCTATCGGGGACATTTTGAATGGATTGTTTGAAGGCATATTCATTATTTATGAGTAAGAAAGCAAAGTGAAATAACGACACTTTATATTATTTCTCTCATATAATCTCTCAATGGTTCTTGTAATTCGCTTTCGCTACAAAAGAAATCTTCAGACTTAAAGAACCAAGAGTTTTATTGTATTCAGGCAAAAGTCTATCTATCCTTTCCATTTAAAATTATTATTCACTAGCTTTCTTTTAATCTAGGTATTCATTTATTTTTCAACATTTCTAGAAATAAATTATTTTTACTCTTTTATAGGGTCAAATTACCACGTCCCCTTCATTTAAATTCATAGATTAGAAGTGTAAGGCTTAGCGCTAGCATTACAAAAAAACTTACAAAAAGGGAGATTAAATGATGCAAGACAATAGATACGTAAAACATATGAATTGGAATTATAACAAAAAGATGGATAAAGATGAAAAATTCAAATGTTGGTGTGAATGTGAAAAACACGAAGAGAAACATGATAAATGTAAGTGTGACCACAAGAAACACGAAGAGAAACATGATAAATGCAAGTGTGACCACAAGAAACACGAAGAGAAAAAATGCCATCATCGCAAACATGAAAAAGTATTTATTGATGTAGATGTAGAAGTAGAAGTAGATGTTGACGTGGAAGTTAAAAAACGTTGTAAGAAAAAAGAGAAAGATTATGGCCACAAAGACGATTACTACTATGAAGACGATTCTTACTATGAAGATGAAAAGTACTCTTATAAAGAAGAGAAATCTGACAAACACCGCTGCAAAGGTTGCGCTTGTGACTTCTTAAAACGCTTAGAACCAGGTACTTTAGTAGACGTTTTCCTATCAGGTGGAGGCAGTTTCTTAAATCTTACTTTCATCAACTTGGATCCAAAAAGTTGTTGTGCATACTTCCTTGATCTAGATTGTACAGGTGGAAGTGCTGCTGCAGCTGCAGCTACACCAGTTGTCATTGATTGCCAAAAAATTGACGCTATTAGACGCGCTGAATAATTCAAGCAGCCATTATAAAGGAATAAATATTGCATTAATTTATTACTAATAAACCTATATAATTTGCCAGGCTAACACTTCTATGTAGCCTGGCAATTTTATTATAAATTTGAATCGCCGTGAACTAATGGTATTCTATATTAACTTAAAAACAGGAATTTCAAACCAAATTATTAGAGGTACTGCAAGTGCAGGAATTAATATTGTTTAAAATAAATATCCCTTTCCTCTAACCAATTATAGAAAATTATAGGCACATAAATAAGAAAATGAAGAAGCCCCCCATCACAGGACTGAACCCCGAATAGTAGACACTTTAAAAAGTGACGCTATTCGGGGTTCAGTTCATTAATTGAATCCTGGGCTTTTTGTTAATAAAGATGATTTAATCAAAATCATTTTCTTCTTCAATTTTTCGAATTACACCTGTCTTTGCGTTTACTTCTACTTCATAAATCTTATTTTGAGAAGTCATAATGAATATTTCATACACTAATGTACCATTTTCCATATCCATGCCATAATGTATGATTTGACCAGGTACTCTTTGCACGGCAATCTGCATTGCTTGTTGTGGAGTAATTCTTTGACTATATGAAGGCATTACCATAAATATATCCTCCTCTTTTTGCATACATGCTCTTATATTATGCAAGACCGAAGATAACTGTTATCACTAATATTTACCACGTCTTTGCTGAATTGTACCCATTATCGTAAAGAAGCTAGTGTTGGTTGAAGTGTCATTAAAACTACCAAGTTAAATTATTTAAGAATGTAAGAATATCTTTGTTCACTTCGTTAATGTCAATGCCTATTGTCATTAAGGCGGCGACTCCTGGGGGATTAGCGTGACGCCTGAGACTACAGGCTCAGGCCACGCCCACGCAAAGCGTCCGCCATAGTGGACATCAACGTTCACAGCGAAAAAGTGCTAGATCGACAACGGAACTGACCCCAAAAGTATAGACAAATAAAAAAAGCATCTTCGATTGAATTCGGGTTTAGATACCTAAACTTCAATTAGGAGGTGTTTTTTCTATGGGAACAAGAGTGAGTTATCCATACGAAGTAAAAATGAAGGCTATTGAGATGCGATTGGCTGGTATACCAACGAAGCAGGTTTTAATTGAATTAAATATAAGGCATAAAACACAAGTGGAAACATGGATGCGTTGGTATAGAAACGGAGAAATACACCGATTTGAACAACCTGTAGGTAAACAATATACCTTTGGTAAAGGTCCTGAATATGAGAATGAACAAACAAAATTAGTAATGGAGAACCGTTATTTAAAGCAACAAATTGAGGTTTTAAAAAAGTACGCAGAGTTGGAGAGGAAGTGGTTGGAGAAGTAGCTGTACAGTTAGTAGAGACGCTAAAAGAAACGTTGTGCGTGAAGGATATATGTGCACATTTAGGAATTGCACGATCTACCTACTATCGTTGGAAACAGGCATCTGCGGATGCAAGGTCTCGTCAGGCGATTGAACGACATATTGGAGAACTCTGTCGTGCGCATAAATTCCGATATGGTTATCGGAAAATTACTGCACTCTTACGCCAAGAAATACGCGTGAATCATAAAGTCGTGCAACGTATCATGCAAAAATATGGTTGGCAGTGTCGAGTAAAAGTAAAAAAACGGAAACAAACTGGACAACCCTACTATATCGCAGATAATTTATTGAACCGTAATTTTGAGGCAACTGCACCTTTACAAAAGCTCGTTACCGATATTACTTACTTGCCATTTGGTCAGAAACAATTGTATCTTTCAAGTATTCAAGATTTATATAATGGCGAGATTATCGCCTACTCGATTGGTGATTGCCAAGATACTGATTTTGTGTTGAATACCTTATCCCAACTAGGTACTTTACCCGATGGGTGTACACTACACAGTGACCAAGGTTCGGTGTACACGTCTTATCGATATCAACAGGCCGTAAAAGGGAAAGGCATTATCATGAGCATGTCCCGTAAAGGTACGCCCGCTGACAATGCCCCAATTGAATCATTTCATTCTGCATTAAAGTCTGAAACATTTTACTTAGACAATTTAAGGCGTACTACGACGGCAATCGTAGAACAAACTGTCAAAGACTATGTAAAGTATTATAACTATATCCGAATACAAGCGAAACTAAACAACCAGTCGCCGGTACAATATCGACAACTGGTTGGGTAAATGCTTTTTTGATCTCTGTCTTATATACAGGGGTCAGTCCCAACAGTCAATCTAACACTTTTTCTCTTTTGTCCCAGACTCTTTCTTATTGTCATAACTCTATCCATTTATAGAATAATTGTCAGCTACTATCGAGTATTCCCTTCTGACATTCATAACAATGTATCATCATAATGATAAATGAGTTGCACAACACCAGAAGAGAACGTTCTTGTATTAACCATTTTTAAATTCAACCTCTGATTTATATCCATAAACATCGGTTTTCCTTCCCCTAAAATAACAGGGTGGATAGATAATCTAAACTCATCAATAAGCCCTAAATTTATAAAAGTTGTAATGAGACTTGCTCCGCCATATAGCCAGATGTCTTTCCCGGGCTTATTCTTCAATTTATTTACTTCTTCAAGGATATTTTCATTTATAAATATTGCTTGATTATTAGTCTCTAAATGCGTTCTGGAAAACACGTATTTTTCCTTACTATGAACCAATTCCCAAATTTCTTTTTCGGAATCAGAGTCGTTAGTTTTTGGAATATAATTTCCCCATAAATCATAGCTTTTTCTACCATATAAAATCGTATCAATTTGATTCAAGAAACTAGCAAACCCCATATCAGGGTCCATAATGCACCAATCAACTTCACCGTTTTTCCCTTCAATAAAACCATCTAAAGTAACTGCTAAATCTAAAATTATTCTTCTCTGTTTTACGTTATTTGTCATAACTCTTTCTCCTTTTATTTATTCAGATATTGTTTCTTCTGCCCCGTTGAATAAGGATTAAAAACCGATAGAATATATGTTCTTATTCATTGTAACAATAATTTTTCTATCGTTCAACTAGCCCCTTCCTATGTAGCGTGTGGAAAGTAATTAAGGTCAGATAAATATCACTCAAAATTGATAAGGTGCGGAATACGGCTACCTTACAATGACTTTATTAAAGAACCTTAATTTCAACGTATAGGCAAAAATCACGAAAAGGAGAAAGGAAATTTTTATGAAGAAAAATTTATTTAATCCTCTAACGTTAGTATTAGTGTGTGTATTACTCGCTCTAGCTACATGGATTTATACAATTATGGATGTTGGCTCACCTGACGAGTTGAGTAAAGAAAACTGGCCAAAGACAGAGGAAAAAGTAAATCAAGCAACTATTGAACACTTTAAAATAGAAAAAGATATTGATGTTGTGATTGAAAAAGTTAGTTTTTCCGGGGAGTATGCGAAGGCGGACTTGATAGTCATTAGGGGTAACTTCTAAGTTCTTTACTATCTTTGTGACATACATAAAGATGGTGTTCTACCCATTGTGTACCTTTTCCATCCCACGGGGTAGATACATCCTTTCTGCCAAATGCTTCTCTACCTTCAAAACTCCATACTTCTTGATGAAAATACCCTATCTGTTCAAGTCCCTTTTACCTTAGGAAAAACATCATAACTTTTTATTCAACGGTTTTCATCACTTCGTGGTGAAGAAAAAATACCATTCACTGTCCCGTTAGTTTAGTACATGACTTCACAATCTTCATCGTGATACTAGCATAAATATCCGATAAAGCGCCTCCTTCACTGTTTTCTTCGAGAGTTATTAAAAATAGTGTCTCAAATTCTTTCTTGGGACACTTTTTTACATAGTACGTTTCTGACAGTGCTGGCTAATTCTTTCACTGTGCATCTTCTGATATCGGTAAGACTGTAGAATATTTTACTTCTCTTAAAGATAAGTTCGTTTGAATTCGGGAAATGCCTAACCTATTTAATTTTCTTATGAAGCTATCTAATTCCTGTCGATCTCTAATAACTACCTTTAACAGATAATCATACTCGCCTGTTAAACAATGACATTCTAATATTTCTGACATAGTTGTTAAGGAACTTTCCAAAGCTTCTAATTCTTTTTCTTGATGAATATTTGTACTCATGAAAACATAACAAAGTAAATCGAATCCCAATTTCTCCTGATTTAAAATGGCAACTTGTCTGTCAATAAATCCTTCACTTTCTAATCGTTTTATTCTCGTATGTGTCGCCGGTGGAGACAAATTCACTCGTCCCGCTATTTTTGCATTACTTATCTGAACTTCTCTCTGCAAAATATCTAGTATTTGAAGATCAACACTATCTAATAATCTTCTTTCAAAATCCCTCATGCTATTCGCTCCTTTTTTAATTCGAAAATTCAGCCGTATTTGCCAATTATAATTAATTAAATTCCGTAAAACTCCATTATTCTTTTTATTATTTCATTTTTTATTCACTACACAAAATATTATACTGTCTAAAAAGCAAAAATGTTATGATTATTTTAGATAACATAAAAACTCAATTGTACATAGAGCATCTTTTTTATTGTTAATACGGGAATCAAAGGAGAGATATTGTTTTGAAGAATATCTATGTTTTCTTAATGCTTTTAGTCAGTTTGCTTTGGGGGGGCAATTTTGTTGTTACAAAATCCCTTGTCGATCATGCCTCGCCCTTAACATTGACGAGCTTACGATGGATCATTGCCGTTGCTCTACTACTTCCAATTGTATGGTGGAAAGAAAAAAGATTGCTTCCCCCTCGGGATGCCATTCTCCCTTTATTTTTAATGGGTATTACGGGTGTGGTTTTCTTCAATATCTTTCAATTATTAGCGTTGGAAAGAACAACATCGACGAATGTTGGCCTTATTTCAACATTAAATACAATTTCAATTTCCGTTTTTTCATTTGTATTTCTAAGAGAAAAGATTAGTATTCTTCAAGCGCTTTCAATGCTACTTTCGTTATTTGGTGTTCTTCTCGTACTTTCAAAGGGGAATATCAACTTGTTATTGTCGTTTCACGTTAATTTGGGTGATTTATGGATGATGACAGCTGTATGTGTATGGGGAATTTATTCGGTTTGTAGTAAATTGGCAATGAAAACTACCTCACCACTAATGTCTACTTTGTATGCAGGCATATTTGGACTTCTTATACTATTGCCGTTTAATCTTAGGGATTTTACTTTGAATAATGTTAATCATTCTTTTATTCTATCTCTTTTATATACAGGAATCATCTCCACAGTAGTTTGTATGGTACTTTGGAACATTGGTATTCAAAAATTAGGGACTACAACATCCGGCATTTTCCTTAACTTCAATCCGATTTTCACTGCACTTCTAGCATTTTTATTTATAGGAGAGAGCATCACGTGGACGCAAGGAATTGGAGGATTGGTTGTTATTTTAGGATGTTATTTATTTGCACATTTTAAAACAACTGCAAGTCCACTTAAAAACTCTTTTTCAAACTAAGAGGATAGAAAAAAGTCACTCACATTTGTAGTGAACCCCAATAGTGAGATTTTTTGGTCTAACTTTGGTGTGCAGTTCAAATCAGTGGCTTTTTAACTGTAGTTATAAGGTTTTCAACTATTATTGATATACTAAGTTGTTAATAGCGGTTTACAAAAAACATTCCATCAACCTCTTGCTAATTTTCATTTTCCTAGTTTCTCCTGCACTTTTCGTAGCGCCCATTATAACATCGAATTGGCCTTCTTAAAGAAAACTGCCCTCTTTATCAAGAAATATAGGATTTTGTTATACATCTTTATTCAAATGTAAATTTTGATATTGCTATGACTTGTACTTAATGCAAGTGCTTTAGTTTGGTACAGATCAAGTGCTACAAGGGCAATCTTATTTTCAAATATTGCATAATTCATATCGAGAAATAATTTATAAAAATGCAATGCATTGTTATGTCAAATTAGAGGGGTAGGTATATTACCTGTTCAACTTCAAAATTGAATAATTTGTTAATTATTCTCTCATTTTACCATTATCCTGTAAATTAATGTTATACTATACTGGAATAATAATTTATGGAGGCGGTATTATGTATTACAGTAATGGTAATTATGAAGCTTTCGCACGTCCTAAAAAACCTGAGGGTGTTGATGAGAAATCAGCGTATCTTATTGGTTCAGGACTAGCCTCACTTTCAGCTGCATGTTTTTTAATTCGTGATGGCCAAATGAAAGGAGAGAATATTCATATTCTCGAAGAGTTAGATATCTCAGGAGGTAGTCTTGACGGTATTCTAAATCCGACAAGGGGTTTTATTATTCGTGGTGGTCGAGAAATGGAAGATCATTTTGAATGCTTATGGGATTTATTTCGTTCAATCCCATCTTTAGAACTTGAAAATGCTTCTGTTTTAGATGAATTTTATTGGTTAAATAAAGAAGATCCTAATTATTCTAAATGTAGATTGATTGAAAAAAGAGGTCAGAGACTTGAGGATGATGGGAAATTTACATTATCTGATAAATCATCTGAAGAAATGATTAAATTATTTTTTACGCCTGAAGAGAAATTAGAGGATAAAAAAATTACAGATGTTTTTTCTGATGAATTTTTTGAATCGAATTTTTGGTTATATTGGTCCACGATGTTTGCTTTTGAAAAATGGCATTCTGCAATGGAAATGCGTCGTTACATTGTGCGTTTTATTCATCATATAGGTGGATTACCTGATTTATCTGCTTTGAAATTTACAAAGTATAACCAATATGAATCTTTAGTTCTTCCTATGATTAACTATTTAGAAAAACATAATGTTGATTTTCAGTACAATACTGTTGTAGAGAATGTTTTAGTTGATAGAGTTGGAGACAAAAAAGTAGCTCAAACTTTGGTGCTGAGACAAAATGGTGAGAAAAAAAATATAGAGCTAACAGAAAATGAACTGGTATTTGTGACAAATGGTAGTATCACAGAGAGTACAACTTATGGTGACAATCATACACCAGCCCCTATAAGTTCTGATTTGGGCGGTAGTTGGTCCCTTTGGAAAAATATAGCTTCACAAGATGCTGAATTTGGTAGACCAGAAAAATTCTGTGATAATCTCCCTAAAGAAAGTTGGTTTGTTTCAGCAACACTTACTACATTGGATGCTCGAGTTGCTCCGTATATTGAAAAAATCAGCAAAAGAGATCCATATGCTGGGAAGGTAGTTACTGGTGGTATCGTATCTGCTAAAGATTCCAATTGGATGCTAAGCTATACGTTGAACCGACAACCTCATTTTAAAAATCAGCCAAAAGATCAATTAGTCGTTTGGATTTATGGTTTACTTTCTAATAAACCAGGTAATTTTATTAAAAAAAGTATCACTGAATGTAGTGGAATTGAGATAGCACAAGAATGGTTGTACCATATGGGCGTACCTGTAGATGAAATACCGGATTTAGCACAGAATTCATGTAATACAATTCCATGTTATATGCCTTTTATAACATCTTACTTCATGCCTAGAGCATTGGGTGATCGTCCTTTAGTTGTCCCTAATGGTTCTGTTAACTTAGCCTTCATTGGGAATTTTAGTGAAACAGCAAGAGATACCGTATTCACAACTGAATATTCAGTAAGAACTGCGATGGAAGCTGTTTATCAATTATTAAATATTGATCGAGGCGTGCCAGAAGTATTTGCTTCTGCATTTGATATTCGTACTTTATTAGCTTCAACTTCTCGCTTACTGGACGGTAAAAAATTAACTGATATAGATGCTCCATTTATCTTAAAACAAATCGGGAAGTTAGGCATTCATAAAACAAAAGAAACAATAATCTATGATTTACTGAAAGAAAGTGAATTGATCGAATAAACGAACAATCAAGTATTGTGAAAAATTGAGCTCTTCACCATAACTTGTGGTTGTCTTCTGCTCTGCCAGTGTGCTTTCCTGTGGGCGCCCGATGAGCCGCTTGGGGCAATAGGATGTTGGTCACGAAGGCGTTATCACAGGACGTGATGCTTTTAGCCTTCGTTCCTCTATGTTGCTCGCTCCAGGGTCTCATCTCGGACGCTTAATCCCCTAGGAGTCACACTGGCGGCGCTCCAGCCAAGTTATATTACATTTTAAAATGTCAACCACATCTTTTGGTGATGAGTCAAAAATTGATCATTTCTCATAAAAGTTAAATAAAAAACGGCTTGATGATGACTACAATAATCACAAGCCGTTTTTATTTATTAATTTTTATAAAGAAATTAATTACAACACCGTAGCTTCTGGCTCATAGGCAATCATTTCTTTAATGGTATTGCCTTCGCCCATAATGGCTACTGTTGGCTTATGGTCCTTCGCCTCAGCATTGTCTACATAGACATAAGAAATGATAATCACAATGTCGCCCCGTTGTACAAGTCGTGCTGCTGCCCCATTTACGCAAATCACACCCGATCCACGTTGGCCCGCAATAATATACGTTTCAAAGCGTGCGCCATTGTTGTTATTCACGACATGGACTTTTTCGTTTGCGAGCATACCGACTGCATCTAAAATATCTGCATCGATTGTAATGGAGCCTACATAATTCAAATCCGCTTCCGTCACAGTGGCACGGTGGATTTTGCTATTCATCATCATTCGTAACATATTATAATCCTTCTTTCATATTGAAAATACAGTTATCGATTAAACGGGTGTTACCGATGTACACCGCCGCCGCCAACAGTACTTGTTCGGTGTCGGCTGTCACTGGTGTTAAGTCGGGATACGCTAATAATTCAATATAGTCGATTTGGCCATGCGTTCGTGCAGTAAGGTGACAGTTTGCTTTTGCTAGGGCACTACTCGCATCTCTGTTTGCTACAAAGCTGTCACGTGCCAGCTGTAATGCTTCATTAATTGCGGGAGCTTCTTGACGGTCTTGCTCGCTTAAATAAACGTTACGAGAAGATTTTGCTAAACCGTCCTCTTCGCGCACAATCGGCACGACACGCATCTCTAGCGGGAAGTTATAGTCCCGCACCATTGTAGCGATAATTGCCACTTGCTGGGCATCCTTTTGTCCAAAATAAGCACGGGTCGGTTGTGCCAAATGGAATAACTTTGCGACGACCTGTAGCACACCGTCAAAATGGCCTGGGCGACTAGCCCCGCAAAGAATTGTTGCCTGCTCACCTGCACAGATGCGAATACCGCCGTCATGTGGATACATTTCTTCTACACTTGGCGCAAATACAATGTCTACCCCTACAGTCGCTGCCAAAGCAGTATCACGTGGTAAATCACGCGGATAGCTTTCAAAGTCTTCATTTGGACCAAACTGAGTCGGATTCACGAAAATACTCATAACTACCAAGTCATTTTCTGCTCGTGCTGTTTGGGCTAATGTTAAATGGCCTTCATGTAAATAGCCCATCGTTGGCACTAGACCAATTGTTTTTTGTGCTTGTTTGGCTGCTTGAATTTCTGTTGTAAGCGCTGTGATAGTTGTGACGACTTTCATTTACTTAACGCCTCCATATAGCTGATCCAGTGCCTCTTCTTTCATCGTAAAGAAATGCCTCGCTGCTGGGAATGTCCCTGCCTTCACTGCGTCTACATAGCCAGTAATTCCTCGACTTGCCTCACTGCCCATGTCAGCAAAACGTTCTACAAATTTCGGCACATGATGTGAGCCATAGCCCAGCATGTCATGGAACACTAATACTTGCCCATCTGCCTCTACACCAGCACCAATTCCGATTGTTGGAATAATTAGACTGGCAGAGACCATTTCTGTCACCTGATGCGGAATACACTCTAATACAACCGCACAGGCACCAGCCGCTTCACATTTTTTTGCATCCTCTAACAGTTTCGCTGCTTGTTCAGCTGTTTTTCCTTGCACCTTATAGCCACCTATTACCCCCGCTGACTGTGGTAACAAGCCTAAATGAGCAACCACTGGAATTCCGGCAGCTGTCAGTTTCGCAATAACAGCCAGCACATCGTCAGCGCCTTCAACCTTTAGTGCATCTGCGCCCGTTTCCTGCATCATGGACACAGCGGTTTTCAAGGCATCATTGCTATCCCCATGATACGAGCCAAACGGCATATCAACGACCACAAACGTATCCTTTGCCCCGCGACGTACAGCTTTTGCATGGTGTACCATATCTGCCACTGTAACTGGCATCGTAGATTCATAGCCAAGCACAACCATTCCTAGTGAATCACCCACTAGAATCATATCGACGCCGGCTTGCTCCGCAAATGTTGCAGCTGGGAAATCATATGCCGTTAGCATAACGATTTTTTCACCTGCCGCCTTCATTTTCAAAAAATCTGATGTTGTTTTCATCATGTAGTCCTCCTTTTTTAAGGGAAGAAAACAGAAAAACCCTTCTGTTCCTAAAAATGGGCAGAAGGGTAGTGTGTTCGTCCTAAATTAATTACGCCTAAACGTAATTACTATGTTGAACGCATCGTTTTCTTCCGTCCCTGTCTATAAAAAGATCAAGGCAGATATTTGTTGTAGTTTGGTTTTACGTGTTGGAAGGTGCCGTTCACAAAAGGATACTGCCCTTCAGGACATACTATAACAGATAAACCATGTTATCTTCAAATATAATTTTCTAGCAATTATTCCTTCTCATCGATTCGCTAAAGAAAATCAAAAATATTTACATTTGAAACGAGTGTTAATATTGAGCTTTTAAATCATTGAAAACAAGCTGGGACAAAAGAGAAAAAGTGTTAGATTGACTGATGTCGATCTAACACTTTTTTGCTGTGAACGTTGATGTCCGCTATGGTGAACGCTTTCCGGGGGCGTGGCCTGAGCCTGTAGTCTCAGGCGTCACGCTAATCCCCCAGGAGTCGCCACCTTCGCTACCATCAACTAGTGCTCTCTTCTAAATTTTATTGATGCCAAAAGGAAGAACGTCTAAATTTTTCTTCATTTTAGATAGCGAAAATTTAATAATACCTTTACTTCTCTTTCCTAAAATTTAAAGTTTTGTCCCAGCCTCTTTCGATGTTGTGCAGGGCAAGGCGATCTATTCAACCCACAGAGAATTGTCGGATCTTGACATCTTACATGTGATAGACCCGTCATCTCGTAGGAAAGCACCAGGGATACTCCTACCTTTGAGAACTGAATTTAGCATACATAAAAATTGTCACTATGAAAAAACCAATTATATTCCTATTTCCAGCATTTTCACGGTGATTTTCCCAATCCTATCATCCATGTGCGTACCGTCAAACTTCGGAAGCTTCAGCTCGCTTACGATTCTTCCGTCACGCATAAACAGTATACGTTCCGTCCTTGCTGCAACCACTGCGTCGTGAGTTACAAGCATAACTGCAGTACCGTCCGCGTTGATTTCGGAAAATATGTCCATAATGTCCTGTGCAGATTTTGAGTTGAGCGAACCAGTTGGCTCGTCGCCGAAGAGTATTTTTGGGCTATTCATAAGTGCTCGGCATATTCCCGCACGCTGAAGCTGACCTCCCGAAACTTGTGTAATGTCACGTTTTTCAAGCTCTGCAATGCCAACCCTTTTCATAAACGCTCTTGCCTTCTCCGAAATTTTTGTGGCGTTTTTGCTATTGCCGCGCATTGACGGAAGAATAATGTTATCAAGGATGTTCAGATTTTTCAGCATAGTCGGCTGCTGAAACACAAACCCCATTTCTGTTCTTCGTAGATCTGAAAGTTCATTGTCCCCAATCGCCGATAAATCCTTGCCGTCAAACACGACCTTTCCGCTATTAACCCCATCCATTCCGCTTAGTGCAAACATCAGCGTCGATTTTCCCGACCCAGAGGGTCCCATAACTGCAACGAACTCACTTTCAGTTATTTCAACAGACATTCGGTCGAGAACATTGCGCTGTTCATCGCCCTCGCCGAAAGTTTTTACTATATCATCAGCAATAATAATCTTCTTCATATGCCTACTCCTTTATATTTTCGGAAATTTTTATTTGTCCTGCGCTCGCTGTGCCGATCATTGTTGCGATAAGTACCGGGCACATCATCATAAGCGGACTAAACAGATACGCCGAAAACGGATTGACTGCAAACTTAAACGTCGACGCTCCAAACTTGGAAATAACCGCCCCCGCAAGTATCTCTCCGAGCGTGTTTGCTAGAAGTGTGCCAAAAACAATTCCGATTGTTCCTGCGTTCCTCTGCTTCTTTTCTCATGTTTGCCCCTCCTTATAGACCGACTGTCTGTCGATAAAATTAAAGCATTTTACTTTCACTTGTAAATAATTGTATTTAAAATTTCTGATATGGAAAAATCACATAAATAAATCATCCATAATTCCCTAGTAAAAACATGCTCAATTCGCAGGCTTTAGCTTTGCGATACATCAATTAAGAACTAGAATCTGATACTTAGTAAAGGTTTGGCGCTGCTTAGAAATAGCGAGAATAATTTTTCACATAAATTGACAAACCATGTTATACGTCATATACTATCCACATACTATACATCATATAATATAAAATCTTGTATAGGTAATTGAATGTGAGGTGGAAAGATGACATTTCAGCTTGGTTCAGCTTTACTTGATGCCTGTGTATTAGCGATTGTGGACAAAGAGGATGCGTACGGTTACTCATTAACACAGCAAGTTCAATCTGTGATGGATATATCCGAATCAACACTGTACCCCGTATTACGACGCTTGCAAAAAGCGGACTATTTAACAACCTATGACCAGCCCTACCAAGGCAGAAATAGGCGCTATTATCAAATTACCGAGCAAGGTCGCATACGATTAATGGGATTGTTACAGGAATGGCAAATGTATAAACATAATATTGACTGTGTACTTTTAGGAGGGGAATTAAATGGATAGAGCAAGCTATTTGAAAAAGCTACGAGGCAAATTACATCGCCTTCCTGCGCAAGAGTTAGATGCTGCGCTTGCCTATTATGAAGAATATTTTGATGAAGCAGGAGAGGAAAACGAACAGCAAGTCATACAACAGCTCGGCTCCCCTTCCAAAGTTGCATCACAAATAATGGCTGATTTTGCTTTAAAGGATTTTGATACAACGCCAGCTTCTACTAAAAAGAATATGACAACTATTTGGCTCATTATTCTCGCAATATTATCAGCGCCACTTTCATTACCAATTCTTGCTACTGCAGTAGCACTTATTATTTCATTGGGCGCAGTCGTATTCAGTTTTGTAATCGCCATTGTAGCAACGATATTAGGTATCTTTTTGGGTGGCCTTGTGGCGCTTATCTCCGGTTTCTTTGTACTTACTGAACATTGGCCCACTGCGTTACTCTTTATCGGTGTAGGATTAATCGTTACAGGATTAGGTGTCCTGCTCTTCCCTATCATCATTCGCATTGTCAAAAAAATTGGCCTTGTCTGCGTTGAGGTATTGGCAGGCTTATTCCATAAAATCACCAAAAAGCGCAAGGGGGGCTTGTAAATGATTTCTCGTCATAAACTTTTTGCTGTATCCATGATTACTTTAGGCCTTTTGCTAGCCGTTATCGGCTATGCCTCAGGTGGTAAATGGTCGATTTTTAAAGATGACACCGGTTTGCATGTGCCTACTAAACAGTCACTTGTCAATAATTCTTATACACTTGAAGCATTCACGAACATTGATGTTATCAATGACTATGGAGATGTCGAAATCCTTTCTGGCGATAGTTATGCTTTAGAAGTCCATGCGTTTGAAGATGCCGATGTTACCTATAGTGTTAAAAACGGTACGCTGACTGTTGAAACTGAAAGTAATAAAAAAAATCGAATTTCCTTTGGCTTTAGTATGAATACAACACCATCCATTAAAATTTATGTTCCTGAAAAAGTGGCGTTGAATAAAGTAGTGCTCGACAGTAATTTTGGAGATACAACGCTTCGTGGCTTGCAATATCAGCAACTCAATGTAATCAGTAATTACGGAGATATTCTGTTCAAAGATATGGATGGCATGAACACAGAAATTACCCAGTCTTTTGGTGATATGACGCTAGCACAATTTACAAGTAACGGATTCGTTGTTGAAAGCGAGCATGGTGATATTAACATTGACGGTACTTTAAACGGTCAAACAACGATAACATCTAGCTTTGGTGATACAACAATAAACTTACAAAACAAAAAAAACGACTTAGGCTATGAATTAAACACAGCCTTTGGAGATGTTACGGTCAATCATCAGTCACAAGACAGTAAAGTTACACAGCGATATGAAGGTGATCATCAGCTAAGTGTCTCGCTTTCCCACGGGGACCTAGAATTAACACTACAATAAAAACCGCCGGTAGAACCTGCATTATCGCTAATAAATCCTGCTAAATCGCTGATTGAACTTGCATTATCGCCGATAAAACTGCCTTTATTGTCAGTCGATTCTGCAATGTCGCTGTTAGCCAGACATGTTAATCATCAAAAACAAAAGCTGCGGGGCGTAAGTCGCCCTCGCAGCTTTTACTATGATAAAATTTTTATATCTCCAGAATAAATTGTTCGAACTGTGCCATCGTTTAGTGTTAGCTCTAACACACCATCTTCAGTAATGCCACTAGCAACACCCTCAAAGCGTTCCCGGATAGTCGTCACTTCGATGCGTTGCCCAATGGTGCACGACAATTCTTCCCATAGCCTTTTAATGCTAGCAAAACCTTCGTGGACAAACAAATCTGTGAATTGCTCTAAGTACTGTAGAATTGTAGCAACAAGTGCAGCGCGGTTAATTTCTTCGCCCGCTTCCAATCGTAACGATGTCGCAATGTCTGAAATGTCTGCAGAGAAATCCGTTTCTACTTGATTGGCATTAATACCGACTCCCACGAGTAATGCTTGAACAAGGTCCGCTTCTGCTTGCATCTCCGTTAAAATACCGGTACATTTTTTACCATTAATGAGTAAATCATTCGGCCATTTAATAGCGGGCTCTACGTTTTTATACAATGTTTTAATGGCCATTGTGACGGCAACCGCCACCACAAGTGTAAATGAGGATGCTTGCTGTGGTGAAACATCGGGTCGCACAATAATAGTCATCCAAATGCCTGTACCATGTGCAGATTCCCATGGTCTTGCCATACGGCCACGCCCGGCTGTTTGCTCTTCTCCGATAACAATTGTGCCATCCGGAGCGCCTTCCTGTGCAAGCTTATGAGCAATAGTCTGCGTAGAATCGACCACATCAAAATGGTGAATTTCTCGACCAAAGCGCTTTGTATTTAGAAAAAGTTCAATTTGTGTAGGGCTTAAACTATTTGGCACACCCGTTAACACATAGCCCTTTTTCTTTACCGTTTCAAATATGTAACCTTCCTCTTGCAATGTCTGCATATGCTTCCAAATAGCTGTACGTGATACACCTAGTGTATCCGCTAACTCTTGACCCGAAACGGCCTCACCGTTCGCAGCTAATAATCTTTTTAAAATTTCATCTTTCATGGACATACTCATGCGCAAATCAATCCTTTAGTATAATGTACGAATCGTTTAGTTGCTGTGAAAACATCGCTTTATTAGTATTTATCATACTGTAAATTGCGACAATTGACCACATAACGTCTTCAAAAATCACTTTCAAGCACAATAACTAGCTATAAGCGATGCATAATCAGACTATGCAGTTTCGGCTTTACTCCATAAAAAAAGCAAGTGACCATTGCCATGCTGCTACTAACGCATGTTAATTGGATCACCTGCTACAATTAGTTATTAGGGTTTTCCCCTTTATGGATATATGTCTGTTCAATCCAATGTTTTATCTGCTGTCGCTCATTTTGGAGCTCACCGCTGACAACCGCTTCAAGCATGGACTGCAAAGCCTCTTTTACCCATGGGCCACGTTTTTGTCCAGACCATTTTAACAAATCCATGCCATTTACCACAATCTCTTGTCGTTGTCGGATAGGCAACTTTGCCTGCGCCTCCTGAATACTTTCTTGTGGCATAGGAACGTCAAGCTGCCTAAACTCAGCAAAGTAACGGGCTGCCTCAAGCTCTTCTTCCCTAAACGTAAAATAGTCCAGATTGGTCCAACCGCTTTCGAACGCATGAAAAGCCGCTAAAGCCGACTTTACAAACGCCATTTCTTTATTTGATAAACGATAGCTACGCAACACGTCTGGCCATTTTTCACCTTGCGAAAGGGCAAAATACGCCCAACCAAATAGCTTATTTTGAACACAAAAGCCACGCCAATTTTCTGCGTGAAAGTCTCCAGTTAAAAATACAGCCAAATCACTTTCCTGAAGCTTCTTTATACCATTATAAACATCTTTTCCAACCCAAAGTTTATCGAGTTCGGCCTTGAGACGTTCTTTGGCTATAAAAGCAATATCAGCCGCCTTGGCCTGCATCGCCTGTAAAGTCGTTTCTTCAATTGAAAAGCCAAGCTGTGCAGAAAAACGCACAGCCCGTAGCATTCGTAGAGCATCTTCTGCAAAGCGCACCTGCGCCTCACCTACTGCCCGGATTACACGCGCTTCAATATCCTGTTGCCCACCGTAATAATCGACCAGAGATCCATCACGACGCATGGCAATGGCATTCATCGTAAAGTCTCGGCGCTGTAAATCTTCTTTCAGAGAACGTACAAAATGCACGGCCTCAGGTCTGCGATGATCAGTATATTCACCATCGGTTCGATATGTCGTTACTTCAACAGGAGCAGCTGGCACGATGACAAGCACTGTACCATGCTGAATACCAATATCCACTGTTCGTTTAAAAACAGCCTTCACTTCTTCTGGCAAGGCATTTGTCGCTACGTCAACATCATGTACAGGTCGATCCAGTAATGCATCTCGTACTGCACCCCCAACGACAACTGCTTCAAACCCAGCCTCCTCTAATTGTTCAATGACAAAGAAGGCTGCCTGCCATTCTTTATTGTTTTGCATGATTTTTTTCCGCAACCTTCTCGTACAATTTTTCATACTGCTCGACAATCTTGGATGAGTGGAATTTTTCATTAACAGCACGCATAGCCGCTTCACGGAAATTTTGTAATTGTTGTTCATCATTCAATAAATTGACGGCATACTCTGCTACGGCATCTGTATCGCCTTGTTCCACTAAATAACCATCCACACCATGATCAATGACTTCTGGAATTCCACCAACGGCTGAACCGATACATGGCACACCACAAGCCATTGCTTCTAGTAGTACCAGACCAAACGACTCTTGCTGTGAAAGTAATAGTTTAAGGTCACTAATAGAATACAATTCAGCTAAGTTTTCTTGCTTGCCTAAAAACAGGACGTCTTTGACATACGGACTTCCCTTCACTTGATCCATAACACGATGCTTTTCTGGGCCATCCCCTACTAATAATAGCTTTGCTTTCATGTTCGCGCGGATTTTCATAAAGGCATCCACAACATGCGGGAGGTTTTTAATTTTGCGGAAGTTAGAAACGTGAATAATGACTTTTTCATCAGCCTGAATACCAAACTGTGCTTTTAAATTTCCTGGGTCAAGTGGACGATATTCACGCTCATCAACGAAGTTATAAATTGTGTCAATTGGCTTCACAGTATCAATGAGATCATAAGTTTGTTCTTTTAATGCCTCTGATACTGCTGTTACTACATCTGACTTATCAATACCGTATCGGATCGCCTGAGAAAGTGTTGAATCCTGGCCAAGCACCGAAATATCTGTGCCGTGCAATGTTGTCACGATACCAATATTTTGCCCACTCATTTCACGCGCTAGCACCGCACAAACTGCATGTGGTATTGCATAATGCACATGTAGCACATCTAGCCCTTCATCTTTAATTACGTCTGCCATTTTACTCGCTAAGGCAATGTCATAGGGTGAATACTGAAAAACGGAATAATTGTTCACTTCTACTTCATGGAAAAAGACGGTTGGATAAATTTTATTCAATCGAAATGGTACGCTCGAGGTGATGAAATGAATTTCGTGTCCTCTCTCTGCAAGCATTTTTCCTAATTCTGTTGCGATAACACCAGAGCCTCCAACTGTTGGATAACAGGTAATGCCAATTTTAAGCTTTCTCATTCGATTATCATCCTTTCTGAATCACGTCTTTTAGTCTCGTCTTTCTTGAATCAGTCTCCAATCCACAAAACCCTCTTGCAGGCCTTTTAGTAATATTTCCGCAGTACCCATATTTGTTGCCAGTGGCACTTGGTAAACATCACAAAGACGAATAAGTGCAGAAACATCTGGCTCATGTGGTTGTGCTGTTAATGGATCACGGAAGAAAATAACCATGTCCATATCATTATTGGCAATCATTGCGCCAATTTGTTGGTCCCCACCAAGTGGACCTGAGCGAAAACGTGCGATCTCTAAACCTGTGGCTTCAATGACACGTTGCCCTGTAGTACCTGTAGCATATAGCGTGTGCTCCAGTAAAATATCTTTGTAAGCAATAGCAAACTGTACTAAATTATCTTTCTTACGATCGTGTGCGATTAGTGCGATTTTCATAATTTTTCCATCCAATCTTTAGATGATGTTTTCTAAACCATAAACAAGCTGATCCATTTTCATGACCTCTTCTACACAAAATGCGACGCCTGACATGAAGGAATTGCGATTTAGTGAGTCATGACGAATTGTTAGTAGTTGACCGTCACCACCAAATAATACCTGCTGATGTGCCACTAAGCCTGGTAAACGAACAGAGTGGATACGCATGCCATCAAAATCAGCGCCTCTTGCACCTTCAAGTGTTTCTTTCTCCTCTGGATGACCTTGCGCTTTTTGACTTCGCACCTCTTGAATCATTTGGGCCGTTTTAACAGCAGTACCAGACGGGGCATCTAGTTTTTGATCATGATGCATTTCAATAATTTCTACATCAGGTAAGTATTTTGCCGCTTCCTTGGCAAATTTCATCATCAGGATGGCACCAATCGCAAAGTTAGGTGCAATAATACAGCCTAACTCCTTTTCTTTGGCAAGTGCTGATAATTCCTCTAGTTGCGCATCTGTAAAGCCTGTTGTTCCGATAACAGGACGTACACTTAAATTCAATGCCTCTTTTGTATGTTGATATACTGCATGTGGATTCGTTAAGTCCACTAGTACATCTGGAGCAGTCACTTCTACAAGTTCATGCATATCTGTAAATATTGGTGCTGTATAACTCGCTGGGAACATATCTAATTCTGCTAATGTTGCGCCTACTTCTTTATAATCTAGTACAGCTACTAATTCCATTTTGTCATGTTTCATGACTGTATGTACAGCTTCAGCTCCCATTTTTCCTCTTGGTCCTGCAATTGCTACACGAATCGACATTATTCTTCATCCTTTCTTGTCCAGCGACCCTTATCTCTCGTTTCAAATTTATGTATGACACGTAGAAGCGCTTCATCCAAATTAATGCCCTGTGCATTGGCAAAGCATACTAAAACAAAGAAAAAGTCGCCTAATTCTTCCTCTATGCTATTCACCTCTTCGGTGCTCTTTTTCTTCTTTTGTCCATAAACATCCTGTACTTCACGTGACAATTCACCAAGCTCTTCCGTTAAACGTGCCAGTAATTCAAATGGTGGGAAATAGCCTTCTTTAAACTGTCCAATATAATCATCCACACGTTTTTGTAAAGCTTGCATTGTAACTTGCTCTGTCATCGATAATCACACTCCTACCTCCATCGTATAAAATTTACACCATTGTTGTCAAAAACAATAAAATGACAGATAATAGAATCCACTACTTCATTTGTTTGAACGCCAGGAGGTCTTATGCTTAAACAGATCAAAATACGCAATATCATCGCAATAATGCTCGGAGCTGCAATTTTTAGCTTTGGCTTTGTACACTTTAATATGCAAAATCAGCTAGGTGAAGGAGGTTTTAGTGGGATTACCCTTGTGCTTTATTTTACAGTAGGTTGGGATCCTGCATTACTGAATTTACTGTTGAATATTCCCATGTTTATTCTCGGCTGGCGACTACTCGGAAAAAAAGCATTTATTTATACCATGATCGGAACAATTTCTGTATCTATGTTCCTGAAAATTTTTCAAAAATACCAATACACCATTCACTTAGAGGATGATTTATTCCTTGTTGCTCTTTTTGCTGGGGTCTTTGTCGGACTCGGTCTCGGTATCGTATTCCGCTTTGGCGGTACAACTGGTGGTGTAGATATTTTAGCACGACTCGCCCATAAATATTTTGGTTGGAGCATGGGTAAAACAATGTTTATGTTCGATGCTATCGTGATTTTACTGTCATGGCTAACATTTTTAGATGCACGCTCTATGATGTATACACTAGTTGCCGTATTTGTCGGTGCACGCGTCATCGATTTTGTACAGGACGGGGCATATGCAGCGCGCGGCGCATTAATAATTTCTGAAAAGTCTAGTGCTATAGCAGATTTGATTGCACTTCGTATGGAACGTGGCGTCACGGTCTTAGAAGGTCATGGTCACTTTACAAAGCAGCCAAAAGAAGTGCTGTATTGTGTTGTCGGGCGCAATGAGGTTGTACGCTTGAAATCTATTATTCACGAATTGGATCCTCACGCCTTTGTATCTATTTCGGAAGTGCGAGATGTAACTGGCGAAGGCTTTACACTGGACGACCAAAAACAACCCATCCACTAATCACAATATCCACTATCCGCTTAACCATCAGCGGGTATTTTTTCATAGCCCGGAGGATTATTTAGTTGCACCTATTTGTGAAAGAAAAAAACTCGCTATAGTGGCAATATCCACTATAGCAAGCTTTTTAATTAGTCATCGCTTCGCATACCAGTAAAGATTAAAATCAAACGTAATAATTCTAATACAGCTACTGCTGCTGCGGCAACATATGTTAATGCTGCGGCACTTAACACTTTACGTGCTGGGCGTTCTTCTTCGTTTGTAATAATTCCTAGTGAATTCATTTGCACAAGTGCCCGCTTCGACGCATCGAACTCAACTGGCAATGTCACTAATTGGAATACTACCCCAGCTGCTAATAATACAATCCCTAAAAGCAACATATTCGAACTACTTGCAAAAATACCAATCATCACAAAAATCCAAGAAGCATTTGAAGAAATGTTTGCTACTGGTACAAGCTTACTACGCAATGTAAGCATTGAATATGCTTCTTTATGTTGGATAGCGTGGCCTACCTCGTGGGCAGCAACTGCCGCTCCCGCAACACTCGCTTCATAAAAGTTACTTTCCGATAACGCAACTGTTTTTGTTGCCGGATTATAGTGATCAGATAATACACCTTGTGTTGGCACAACGCGCACATCATATAAGCCGTTCGCATCTAAAATCGCACGCGCTACCTCTGCACCCGTTTGTCCCTTCATTGTACGTTCCTTTGCGAACTTTTTATACGTACCTTTTACTTTCATCTGTGCGTACAGTGGCAGTATTAGTATAATCGCAAAATAAACAATATACATAGTTGTTGACAATTTTTTTAACCCCTTTCTAACTCGATACTATAATTCTATAGACATTTACCTAATTCGGCAAATATTTGCGCCACCTCATTGAGAAAAAGGCAAGAAAAATACAAGCGATGGATAACCAAAATGTAAAATAGCCAATATAGTTTGTATAGTCTGCTAAATCTCGATACATCGGCATTTGTCCAAAAACATAGTCAATCACATCATTATGCAAAGTCCATA
The DNA here is from genome assembly GCF_003049605.2 of Lysinibacillus parviboronicapiens. Taxonomy (NCBI): domain Bacteria; kingdom Bacillati; phylum Bacillota; class Bacilli; order Caryophanales; family Bacillaceae; genus Lysinibacillus; species Lysinibacillus parviboronicapiens. Next base: position 1,666,448 of record NZ_CP073713.1, on the reverse strand, counting down.
CAGCGGCTACAGCGATATGCCAATATGTAAATACATACTTGCCAATGTAAAGCACGGCCTGTACGGCCATCGCAAAATGTGAACCGACAAGCATCCAGCCCTGCCAGCCAATAGAGCCTGTTTCAACCAATGTCCAAATGTTCATAACATCTGCCCATAAACCGTATTTCACCAATGTTACAAGCGCTAATACTTCCATGAGTGGCCAACTTTTGCCTACAATCCACGCAGCTAAGACAAAGCAAAAAAACAAACTGGCAGTCGGACTGTCCGGTACAAAAATACAAAAAATAGGCTCCGTGATGGCAAGTTGCCAGCCATACCAATAATAGCCGTAAATTGTTCCTAATAGATTAATGACTAGTAATAATATTAAAAATGATTTATGCGTAAGGAGATACCAGATGTTTGCACGTGTAATTTGCATAAATAAAACTCCTTTACTGTCCGTCTTTAACTAAGATGTCTTTTTTCCTTATAATTATGTATTCATTGGAGTGAGTTACTTGCGCTATGTCTCTTTGTTGACAAAAAGGTAATAAATACGTTTTTCGACACCTTCTCCTAAATCACGTCAAATTCAAACAGTTCTTCACTTGCAATCATGATTACAGTTAAAACCTGCGAAAAAGCTAGAAAAAAAGAGCCAGTTTCCTGACTCTTTCAAACTAATGTTATTCTGCAGGTTTTAAGCTTGCAATAAATTCAGCTAATTGTTTAGCCTCTTCATCAGTACCTGCAAATTGACCAGCAGGCATTGCGCCACGACCATTATGGATAATATCTTCTACTTCTTCAGCAGTTAATTGGTTACCAGCTAACGCTGGCGCAGCTGGACCTCCTTTTAAGTCAGCAGCATGACAAGCAATACAAGATTTAGCCTGTTCACCAGTATCACCATTCCAGATTGCAAAACCTGGCAGTGATTCATCAATAACAACTTCAACTTCTTCTTTAATTTCACCTTGTTTTTTAGAAGCTTCCCAGTCATGGTTCACTACTGATTCCCAAGTTAAATAGAACATTGAAGCTAGTGTTAATAACATAAACGCTGTTGGTAATGGACGTTTAGATGGACGACGTTCTGGAGTCGTATCTAAAAACGGCATTAATAAAAGCGCCATGAACGCAATACCCGGCATAACAATTGCTCCGATTACATTGTATGGACCAGAAGCATATGTGTATTTTAATAATTGGTACACGAATAAGAAGTACCAGTCCGGTAATGGAATATAAGCTGTATTTGTCGGGTCAGCCTGTCCCTCAAGTGGAGACGGGTGAGCGACAGTTAACAATAAATAACCAATTAAGAAAACAGCACCGACCATCCACTCTTTAAGCAAGAAGTTTGGCCAGAAAGCTTCTGTTTTACCTGGGTATTCGGAATAATCTTTTGGAACGTTCGGCATTCTGTGATTCGCTTTAATACGAGAATCGCCGACAAATTTCATTCCTTTTCCGCGATGCATAGTGTCCCCTCCTTTAAAAAGTCATCGAACCGTCAAGTGTAAATCACAACGGTCCAGAAATTCCTTGACGACGAATCATGATAAAGTGTGCTGCAAGTAACCCAAACAATACTGCAGGTAAGAAGAATACATGAATCGCAAAGAATCGTGTTAACGTTTGTGCACCGATAATCGTTGCGTCACCCGCTAATAATACTTTAATCATTTGACCGATAAACGGTACAGATGCGGCAATTTCGATACCTACTTTAGTAGCGAATAATGCTTTCATATCCCATGGTAATAAGTAGCCTGTGAAACCAAGACCAATCATTACACCAAAAATACCTACACCAACCATCCAGTTTAACTCACGAGGTTTCTTATATGAACCTGTGAAGAATACACGAAGTGTGTGTAAGAACATCATTACGATAACTAATGAAGCTCCCCAGTGGTGCATACCGCGTACGATTTCACCGAATGCTACTTCGTTTTGTAGATAGTAAACTGATTTCCAAGCATTTTCGATATCTGGTACATAATACATTGTTAAGAACATACCAGAAAGAATTTGAATTACTGTGATGAAGAATGTTAATCCACCAAAGCAGTAAACGAATGCTGAGAAATGGTGTGCAGGGTTAACGTGCTCTGGCACTTCGTGGTCGGCAATATCACGCCAAATCGGTGTAATATCTAATCGTTCATCGACCCAATCATAAATTTTGTTTAGCACTGATTTCGTACCCCCTTACAAATTAAACTAGAGTATTTGCTCTTGATGGACCAATCATTAAATAACCATCTTTTTCTTGTACTTCAAATTCATCCAACGGACCTAGAGGTGGTGTACCTGCAATGTTCTTTCCGTTTTTCTCGTAACGCCCAGCGTGACAAGGACAGAAGAATTGATCTGGGTGTGCTGTATCGCCCGCCCAGTTTACTGTACAACCTAAATGCTTACAAACTGGTGATAAAGCAATTATTTCGTCACCGCTTTTATAAACCCATGCAGCGTTTGTAACATCAGATTTGTACCATGCGTCAACTTGTTCAAATGTGAAGTCAACTTTAATAGGCTCTTCAGTGATGTCAGCGATTTTTTGTTCTGTTAAGACGAAATCCCCACCTGCGTGTTTTTGTAACACTGGGTCTAACGCAAAACGAACCATCGGCATCAGCATACCTGCCGCCATAAATCCGCCTACACCTGTAAGTGTATAACTAAGAAATTGACGACGTGAAACTCGATTGTTACTCATCCTTTTCCCCCCTCTAACTTTAAAGGTCAGTCCAACGGACATACTTTTTACAAATAGTAATACTAGGACATATCTATGATATATCAAGTCCATAGCTTGGTCAATATAGCATTCTGTGGAAAGCTGGAGAATGTGAACATTTATTGAAACAAATTGTTAAATCTGTGCCCATTTAGTCGAAAATACCGGGATTACTTGTCGTAATTGATCTTCGAGAATGGAGTTTTTCACGCCTTTATCCATTGATTCTAGCGGAATGGCTGGTAGCCAAATGACATTTACTTCATCTCCACTATTTGTCCAGAAATGGTCACAAGTAATGAAGAACACATGCTTAAAACCAGCATTATGTAATTGTGCCGCTAATTGCGCTGGCATTGCCTCATCTTTCAACGTAGTACTATACGAAAATGGTGGCATGACAAGCAAACGGCCTTTAAATTGTTGCTCGATAAAAGCAGTGAGCGATAATAAAAAATCCGCCTCGGCACCACTTTGTTTCATTTTTTCATTCGTTAAATCAATGGCTACGAGCGGTATAATCGCTGTATCAATAAATTCCTTCTGCGCCATAAACGATGTCACATCGTTTGCATTAAAATACATCCCAAAAACCCTCCTCATTTTGCTACACCACTTACGCCTCGGCATAATTACGTCCAGATTTTGAATAATGCTTAGGCTTGCATGAGGGCCGACATGGCGTCGGTCAATTCATTACAGCCACAGGACGTGGCATTTTTACCAATGGAGGTCAGTGAATCGTAGTCGTATGAATACAACACTAGACTAACCCCGATTGTGTTTCCTTTAAAATCCGTAAATGCGTCGGTGACTTTATTCATTCAGTAAACGTTTTACACACTCCCAAACAAAAGGCTATTACCGCTCTCCTGTCACCCATTTACTAAAGTAAGTGCCTGGTTACTAAATCAACATAAAAAAATGTCCTTCTCCACTCCATGAATAGGATAACCAATAAAAAGTGAAAACAATCATTCACTAGTCATGTTACCATATAGAAGTAGATAAAGGACATTCAATTTTTCCCTAAAAACAAATGATTAGCGTTGATTAGCCGTTTCTTTTAAAACTTGTAACAAATTTGACAATTCATAAAAGCGTTCTTCGTCGCCTTGGTCTAGGGCTTCATCAATTTGTGCGAGTAATTTTTCTTCTTGGAATACGAGTAAGCTGTTTGAAAGCAGCTCTTCCGCCAGTAAACGATCTTTTTCATTAACAATCAGTGTTTCTGGCATATAAGGGTTTTCTTCAAGAACTGCTAAGTATTGTGCACTCGGTGGTATATTTGGAAAATTCAATTGTATATACATATCATCATGTTCATGTAAGCGTAAATCATGGAAAGATTTCTCAGCATCTGCTGTCATCACATTGCCTTTGTAAAAACGAAATGGCACCCCAGTTGAATCAACTGTAGACATCACCATCGCCCTCGGACAATAGTGCGCTTCTTCGACAAATCGTATTCGCTTTAACAACTCATCATTACTTAATAAGTAGTTTAAAATCCATACACACTCACGCCGTTTCAATTGATAATTTTTTAAAAACCATCGAACAAATGCTTTTTTATCGACAACTGATACAGAAGCAGTCATACCCACTCCCTCCTTTACTCAAATTCTAAGCTTTCTAACTTCTCTTGCCACTCTGGTTCGCTAGGTTGAACGCTTATTAATTGACTAAGTACCTCTTTTGCTTCCGAACGCTTGCCTTCTTCTAATAAGAAATAAACATATTTTTCTAAAAATGCTGCGTCTTCCTTAAAATCAGTATATGCCAAACGATAAAATTCGTATGCACGGTCGTACAATTCTAAATTTGCATATGCATCCGCTGCGAATGGGTATAATGTTGACCATTCAAAATCATTTTGTTGTAATGTTTCAAATAACTCAATAACATCCTCATTCCGTTCTTGCTGTGTGAAAACAGAAATCAGCGCTAGCACTGCCTCCATGTATTCAGGATCTAATGCAATCGCCTCACGTAAATAATTTTCGGCTTCATCTGAAAGACCATTTTTCAATGCCATTTTACCAGCAAATAAGAACAGTGATTTATCGTACTCGTCACGCTTTAATCCTTCTTTAATGGCCGCATAGGCCTTTGTATTATCCTCTGACATGGCATAGCTTTCTGCCAGTAATAAATAGGCTGAGAAATAATCTGGATCTAATTCTTTTAACTCCTCTAATTGCTTAATAGCCATTTCATATTTTTGCGATTGGAACGCTGAATAGGCTGCACCAAATAATACATCTGGCTTTACTTCATGCTCAAGAGCAGCTAAATAATAATCTAAAGCAGTTTCATAGGCAGCCCCTGCACGATATACCTCAGCCAGTCGCTCAACAAGACTTACACCAGCAAACTCCTCTTGTAGCTCGTGCAACTCCTCGTAAAGGCGTGCTGCCTCGAGAAAACGACCTGTTTCAAACAATAGCTCTGCTTTAGCAAATTGTAAAAGTGGCTCATCAGGTAATATGGCTAGTGCTTCATTAATGCGCTTTTCAGCCACTTCAAACAACCCCTGCATTTGATAGTAATCCGCTAATACTAATAATGCCTGTGGGTATTCTGGAGACGTATCTTCTACTTCTAATAATAAATCTAATGCGGCGTCCTCATCACCAAGCTCCATTAAGACATTTGCACGATCAATTTTTAACTGTGCTTCTTCTGGGAATAAAAATTGTAAATGCTCTAGTACACGGTCTGCTTCTTTCATGTAGCCGTATTGCATAAATACTTCCGCAAGTGCGTAAGTTTCTTCTGGCAGTTCCTTTGTTAAAAATGTTTCAAGCAGCTGATCGATTAAAGCTAAATCCCCTTGCTCAAGTGCTTGCAGTATTTCAGTCATCGCATTGTTCACAGTCATTCACCTATTCTTTCGTTTATACCTTTATGCTACAAAACATTCTCTTCCGAAACAAGAAAAAACTCCCCAAAAGAATTGGAGAGCCTTGTGTTGTTCACTGTGTCACTGTCTCAACATGCTCGAAAAACGTCGGATAAGAAACTGCAATACATTGTGCATCATCTAATGTCACGGCTCCATCGGTCATTAGCGCTGCGACAGCCCCCATCATACCAATACGGTGGTCACCATAGGTTTTTAGGCTTGCCCCTCGTAATGGCGTAGGACCCTCGATCACCATGCCGTCTGCTGTTGCCTCAATTGTAGCCCCTAATTTTTTCAACTCATCTACTACCGCGGTAATACGATCTGTTTCCTTTACTTTTAACTCCTCGGCATCTTTTATAATCGTTTTGCCATGTGCCTGTGTCGCTAATAACGCCAGTATAGGAATTTCATCGATGAGACGTGGAATAATGTCCCCCTCAATCGTCGTCCCCTTCAAAGTAGACGTTGCAATCGTAATCGTTGCTGTCGGCTCTGCTTGACCATCATCATTATGCGCTAGCGTCATGGAAGCTCCCATATTTTGTAGAACCTCAATGATGCCGTCGCGGGTCGGATTGACGCCGACATTTTCTAACACGATACGACTACCTTTACAAATAGCACCGGCTACTAAGAAAAAGGCCGCAGAAGATATATCACCTGGTACAGAAACATGTGTACCTGTCAGAGTTTGCCCTCCCTTAAACGACACAACACCATCCGCCACATCTACCTGTGCGCCAAATTGACGTAACATACGCTCGGTGTGGTCACGTGACACTTCCGATTCACGCACAATGGTTGTACCTTCTGCTCGTAACCCTGCTAGTAAAATAGCCGATTTCACCTGCGCACTAGCAACAGGCATTTGATAGTCAATTGCTTGCAACTTCGTTCCTTGAATCGCTAGTGGTGTAAATTGTCCATTTGCACGGCCAGTAATATGCGCCCCCATTTGACGTAGTGGGTCAATAACACGACGCATAGGGCGTTTGCCAATCGATGCGTCTCCTGTCATCACTGTATGTACATTGGAGCCAGCTAGAATACCAAGCATCAAACGTGTTGTTGTCCCAGAGTTTCCTGTATATAATACCTCTGTCGACTCCTGCCATGCGTCCATACCAGCACTGTCAATCGTCACATTTGTCCCATCTACATCAATCTTCACGCCAAGCTTGCGGAAGCAATCAATTGTACTTAAACAATCCTCTCCAAGTAAAAAACCATCAACCGTCGTTTTTCCAGTTGCGATTGAGCCAAACATCACAGAACGGTGTGACACGGATTTATCTCCAGGAATCGTTAGTATCCCTTGTAAGGATGGTTTATGATATTGTAATACTTTTTCACTCATAGTAATTTCTCCCCTCCATATGAAGATAGAAAGCGCCGATACATCGACGCTTTCTCTTTTGCTAGACATTCGGCGCTATGACAGCAACGCGATTTTCTTTATCTATGAAATATATGTTTCAAAATTTGCACGTTTTTGAATACAAGCTGCAGCACGTTCACGGTCACTTTCACTTTGTAAGCTAATGACAAGTATCCCGAAGACATCTTCACGAGATTCAACGATACGCAGGTTTGTAATACTGATGGCTTCATCAGCTAGTATGCCTGTCACCTCAGAAATAACCCCTGGATAGTCAGGAACATCCACATACAAATCAAACGATGTAAACATGGCACCAGCGCTAATAGGGAGTTCATCCCGTAAGTCTTTGGCAACAGCAAAATAGTTTTCGATGTCGTCTGAATTACCGTTTAACAATAGTTCTTTGACACGATTCATTTCTGATTGCCAGCCCTCTAACTGGGCGATTAGCTCATCACGATTTTGTAGTGTAATATCACGCCACAATACTGGATTAGATGAGGCAATACGCGTCACATCTCGGAAGCCCCCTGCAGCAAGTGAACGTGTCATCGGGTACTCTCCATTTTCCTCTCCGAGCTGATGTACGAGAGATGCTGCGATGACATGTGGAAAATGACTTACGACAGCTGTCATATGATCGTGCTCACGTGCCGATACACTGACGACTTTGGCATGTGTAAATTTTAACAGGCTTTCAAGCTGAGCCATATGAATAATTTCTTCCCCTGCAAGTGGCGTCAACATGTAATAAGCATTTTCGAAAAGATGCGCCTTCGCAGCTAATACACCACTTTTATGAGAGCCTGCCATTGGGTGTCCGCCGATAAACGTAATCCCTTGAGCCCGTAATTCTCCTGCTTTTTGCATAATCATTTTTTTCGTACTACCTGTATCTGTAACGATTACTTTATTTTTTAATGGCCATGATTTTAGTTGCTCCATCCACTCCAGTGTAGCATTGACGGGTGTCCCAAAAATGATGACATCTACGTCTGCTGCGACATCTTTCGGATCTGTTACAATGTCATGGACAATCTTTAATGTCTTGGCATGCTCACGTGTTTGAGCATCCATATCATAGCCGAGAATTTTGGTTTCTGGCGCTTTTTGTAGAGCAAGGGCAATCGAGCCCCCAATTAAGCCTAGCCCAATAACGAGCACTTTGCGTGTCATGCAAAAACCCCTTGCTCTTTTAACACCGTTTCAAGATGTCTTAGTAATGCTTCGTTCTGCGCTTCTGTACCGATTGTTACTCGGATAAAACCTGGCGTCCCCAGTGCATTTCCACTACGGATAATAAAGCCACGCTTCATAAGCTCATGGAACACAATATCGCTATCAGCATTCGTATTCAAGAAAATAAAGTTCGTATCAGATGGGTAGTAAGTTAAATTATGCTTTTCACAAAATTCAACGTATTGCTTTTTGCCTTTTTCATTTGCCTCACAGCAAGCTTGAAGATAGTCTTGATCGCTCAGTGCAATCGCTGCTACCGCTTGGCTTAAAATGGTATTGTTAAATGGCGCACGCACTGGATCAAGCTTCGCAATTACTTCAGGTTGCCCAATTGCATAGCCCACTCGGAAGGAAGCAAGACCATAGGCTTTTGAGAATGTACGCATTAACAGCACATTTGGATACTCTTCGATTAAAGGAAGTGTGTTTTTGTGCTCTGGATGTGTCACATATTCGATATAGGCTTCATCTAACACAACCAGTACGTCACTTGGAACTTTGGCTAAAAACGCACGTAAATCATTATCTGCAATCACAACACCTGTTGGATTATTGGGGCTACACACCCACACGATAGATGTTTTATCATCAATTGCTGCTGCCATAGCATTTAAATCATGTGCACCGTTGATACACGGAATTTTGCGTACTTCTGCCCCTTCGATGTCAGCGTTATGCCAGTATTGCGAGAAGGATGGATCAGCCATGATTGTGTTCACACCAGGATACAACAAAGCACGAGTAAGAATCGTAATAATGTCATCAGAGCCGTTTCCAAAAAGAAGCTGTGTTTCTTTGACACCTAGATAATTTGCTACAGCTGTACGTAAGTTTTGTGCATAGCCATCTGGGTAGATTGCATGATTTACTGCATTATCTTGTAAATACGCTGTTACCTTTGGTGAGCAACCAAATGGGTTTTCATTTGATGCTAATTTTACGACTTCTTGTAAGCCGAATTCACGCTGTACTTCTTCAATTGGTTTACCTGGCTTATACGCTTGCATACCGTCCAATTGTTGTTTCCATTTCATCTCAAACATCTCCTCTAATTATTTAGCTTGGGCTAAATCTGGTCTTAATTTCACTGCATCATTTAAATACAAGTGCTGTACATCTTTTTGCGCCACTTCCACATTGGCGTGTATTAATACACGAATACATAATGGGAGTGCGCCTGGCACGTCCATTTCATGCGTACACATCACGGGAACATACTGCCAGCCCTCCATTAATCGTACGGCACGTGCTGGGAACGCTGATGTAATATCAAGCGTTGTGGAAATGACAATGGAAGCAATATCATCTACCTCAACATTATTTGCTGTGACGACTTCCCGCACTAATCTTGCTGTCTCATCCCATACAAGTTCTGGCTTGTCCGACTCAATTGTAATCGCACCTCTTAGTCCACGAATCATACAAGCACCTCCGCTAATAGCTGTCGGAATTCGGTATCTACTTCTTTGCACTCCGTTAGGTCAATTGGTTGCACGAACGGTTCTCCAATTTTTGACAGTAGCACAAATTGTAACACTCCATACTCCGCTTTTTTATCTTTTAATAAATACTCTGTTAATTGCTCGAATGAATAGTGATTCACCGCTTCAAATGGATAGCCATTTTTCAACGCAAAGTGTAAAAATGAAGTTGTGAAGTCACGATTTAATTGTCCATAGCGTTCACTTAATAATAAGCAGTACACAAGACCAATCATTACGGCTTCGCCATGCGCTACTTTGCCATAACCCGCTGCAGCTTCAATAGCATGACCGTAAGTATGACCTAAGTTTAAGTATTTGCGTACGGATTGCTCGGTTTCATCTTCTGAGACAATTTTCGCCTTTACTTCTATTCCAGCCTTTAGCTGCTTCGCTAAATCGTCTGTGCTGAAATGAATAACTGTATCTGCAGTCATTAATTCCTCTAGCCATTTTGCATTTGAAATCATTGCGTGCTTAATGACCTCTGCCGTTCCTGAACGGATTTCACGCTCAGGCAAAGTCTCCGTAAAAACTGTATCGTAAATAACGCCCTCTGGTTGATAAAAAGCACCAATCATATTTTTGCCGAGCGGGTGGTTAATCGCCGTTTTGCCCCCAACTGCAGAGTCATGGGCTAAAATGGTCGTTGGAATTTGAATGAATGGCACACCACGCATAAATGTCGCAGCAACAAAGCCTGTCAAATCGCCAACAGCGCCTCCACCTAAAGCAAAAATAAATGATTTACGTGAACATTTCTGTTCCAATAAGAAAGTTTGCGCTGCATAATATTGTTCAAAGGTTTTACATGCCTCACCAGCTGGTAGTACAAAAACTTCAAAGTCGTATGGGAAATTTGCCTTGAAATATGCCCCCTGTGCTGACCACACATTAGCATCCGTAAAAACAAAGAGCTTATCAGCTTTTTGCAGTTTATCATCAAATGATTTGACCGCTTCCGCTAAAAAATCATGTCCAAGTACAACATCATAATGATGCGATTTTGTCGCTACTGGTACACGCATATATTAAAACTCCTTTGTATAACGGCGATGCTCGTCGATTTGAGCTTTTAATTGTGGTAATTGATCGCCATGGAATTGGTCCATAATCGCATTCGCTATTTCCCAGGCAATAACATGTTCCGCAACAACGGATGCTGCTGGTACTGCACAGCTATCCGAACGCTCTACACTTGCTTTAAATGGTTCTTTTGTTTCGATATCTACACTTTGTAATGGTTTATATAATGTAGGAATTGGTTTCATAACACCACGCACGACGATTGGCATCCCTGTCGACATACCGCCCTCTAAGCCTCCAAGACGATTCGTCGCTCGACGATAGCCTTCTTCCTCTGACCAGATAATTTCATCATGTACTTCTGAACCTTTACGACGTGCCATTTCAAAGCCAATGCCAAACTCAACACCTTTAAACGCATTAATAGACAGCATAGCCGCTGCTAATTTTGCATCAAGCTTACGGTCATAATGAACATAAGAACCGACACCCGCTGGCATGCCTTCTACAATCACTTCTACAATACCACCAATGGAATCGCCAGCTTTTTTCGCTTCGTCGATTGCCTCTACCATCTGTGCAGAAGCTACCGGGTCAACGCAGTAACATGGATCTGCTTCAACAATGGCACGGATTTCATCTACCGATTTCCCTTCAACTAAAGATGTATCCGCCTTAATGCCAACGATTTCTGTTACATGTGACACGATAGAAATGCCTAGCTCGTTTAATAATGCTTTTGCAACAGCGCCCACTGCCACACGGACAGTTGTTTCTCGAGCTGAAGAGCGCTCTAAAATATTTCGTAAATCCCGATGGCCGTATTTCATGCCCCCGACTAAATCAGCATGCCCTGGACGTGGACGTGAAATTTGACGTTTCACATCATCTGGATTGACATCCTCTGCTAGCGGTTCTGCTCCCATAATCTTCGTCCAGTGCTTCCAATCATCATTTGTAACAACAAGTGCGACAGGAGAACCAAGTGTTTGTCCATGACGAACGCCACCTGCAATTTCCACTGTATCTGTTTCAATTTGCATACGACGACCGCGGCCATGTCCTCCTTGGCGACGTTTTAAATCATGATTAATTTTTTCTGCTGTAATTGGTAAGAGTGACGGTAAGCCCTCAATAATAGTTGTTAATTGGGGTCCGTGTGATTCTCCTGCTGTTAAATAACGCATAAACGCTTTCTCCCTTCAACTCGCTAAAGTATGTATTTTTCACTATAACATATATTCTCTAAAAAAACAGTCCTTTTACAAATCTCTGACCAATCAAATAGCCTGCATAAGCCCATTCAGATTTTCTACGACGCGTACAATATTCACATCTTTTAAATATATGATAGCACTATATTAAATGCGAATATTCTGAACGATTTGCTTAAAAAAAGGTTGTTTTGTAGCGAAGAATAAAAATCGTACGCTCTTTGCTTAGGACAAGCGAAAAGCGTACGATCATCTATGTCTAATGCTTGGCAATTTATGTACATGACGCGCCTTCTTGTCTACTGTACGAATGCTTTTCATATTATTTACTATTTTTTTCGATAGAAGAATGTATCCTCTACTTCAAATTCATAACGGGATGGATTAAAAATTTGCTCTGTTGAGCCTACGAATAAGATGCCATCCTTACGCAGTGCTTTACTAAAATTTGCGTAAATTTGATCTTTCGCTTCTTCTGTAAAGTAAATCATCACATTGCGACAAACGATTAAATCATAATGCGAATCGTAATTATCTTTGAGTAGATTATGTTTTTTAAATGTTACGCAACGTTTAATGTCATCTTTCACTCGGTAGAAGTTTCCTTCTTGTTCAAAATACTTTGCTTGAATATCTTTGGGCACTTCTGCTAAAGAACGCTCTGGGTAAACCCCTAGCTTGGCCTTTTGAATGACGTTCTCGTCTAAATCAGTCGCAATTATTTGTACTTGGGATAATGGCACTAATTGAGACAATACCATTGCCAATGAATAAGGTTCCTCTCCAGTCGAACACGCCGCACTCCAAATTTTCAAACGTTTATTTGATTGTAATAATTTTGGGAATATTTTTTTCTGCAAAACTTCCCAGCGCTTACCATTACGATAAAATTCCGACACATTAATCGTCATACGGTCTAAAAATTCATTCATTAAATCACGGTCTTGCTCTAGTGCTTTAAGAAAATCAAAGAAATTACGGTAACCCTTTTTCTCATAGAGCGAAGTTAAACGTCTTTTCATTTGGGCTTCTTTGTATAACGCTAAATCTATTCCTGTTTTGCGCTTTATACCCTCTACAAATTGTTCATAATCTGACATCCGGTCATCTTCCCCTCTAGCGTCGTACTCCCATTATAGCGGAAAATGGTCATTATCGAAATAGTGTCTTTCACGCTGAATTAAGGTTACTTCGTTAAATTTTGCTTTGCTTCTAATAGTAACACTTTTGATTGTTCTAATTCTAGTTTCATTTTTTCAGTTTCTTGCGTATACGATTCCAATCTTAGCTTTTCTAACTCCACTTCTTTTTCAATAGTTTTTAATTTAATTTTTTGTCCTTTTGTTCGTGCATCGGTAAATATCCCTGCTAAAGCAATCAATACGCCGCCCAAAATAGCAACCATAGCTATACTCATTTCATCCACTTCCTCCCATCTACTACTAAATTATACGACAAATACTATAAATAGTTTCATTTTTCATATCAAACTAAAAAGGGGCTGTCTAACAAGTACTGCATACAATAATAGCCATTTCCCTATACGAGGTAAAAATCCACTGTGCTTTGCGTGGACAAGGCGCGGGCCGCATCGGGCCAATCACAAAAACATGCGTTACTGCCACTTCGTGAACCTTTCCTGTTGCACAAATGAATTGACTTAGGACATGAAGAGGTTAGCCTGTGTTCCACATCACGCACACTACTAATTTTCGTGTAGTTCTTCCCCGGTGGCTGGCATTTCAGCACTCCACCTTATAGCAAAAAATAGCATGCCAGTGTACCCCTAGCATACTATTCTTTCTTTTAGGACAGCTTCAATTTCACCATTGCATCAAAGCGTCCATATTTGAATATTGCTGATATGTGCATAGGCAGACTCGTTAGCCCTAAGGATGCAAGACGTTGCGACCACCTTCTCTCGCTTACTGGAGTGTTAGAGAACTCGTAAATCAAGTTAAACTTCTACGCGAAAATCTTTTAAATCCTCACGTAGCTTGACCTTCATGAACTTTCCAACCGATGTTTTCGGTACCTCATCTAAAAAGACAACATCATCAGGAATCCATGTTTTATGGAAGTGCTGACATAAGCTTGCAAGAAGCTCCTCTTTGGTAATCGTATCTTTGAACTCCGGCTTCGGCACAACACATGCTAACGGACGTTCAAGCCATTTTTCATGTGGAATGGCGATAACCGCCGCTTCAAATACCTTGTCATGTGACATCAATGCATTTTCAAGCTCAACTGATGAAATCCATTCGCCACCACTCTTTATTAAGTCTTTCGTACGATCGGTAATTTTTATATAGCCATCAGGCGTTACTATTGCAATATCACCGGTGTAAAGCCAGCCGTCCTTAAAGGCTTCTTGTGTGCGCTCATCCTTATAGTATTGCGCCGCTATCCACGGACCTCTTATCGTAATTTCTCCCATTGTTTTACCGTCCCAAGGCACTTCACCATTTTCGTTAACAACTCGCGTTTCAATAAGAGGCACTGTAATCCCCTGCGTCACACGAACATGCATTTTTTCATCGCTTGAATAGTCTTGCATATGTGATAAATAAATAGATAAGCTTACAAGCGGTGATGTCTCCGTCATACCATAGCCTGTATAGTACGGAATCCCCTGCTCCTCCTCAAAGCCACGCACGAGTCCCATTGGCGAGGCAGAGCCACCACAGACAATCGAGCGCAATGATGTTAAATCACGTGGATGACTACGTTGCTCCTGTAATACACCTAGCCAAATTGTCGGCACACCTGCTGTTAATGTCACTTTATACCGTTCAAACAAATCAAGTAAAAGCTGCGGTGTAAACATTGGTCCTGGCAATACTTGAGTCGATCCGAACAGGACACTGGCGAAAGGTAAGCCCCATGCATTCGCATGAAACATTGGCACAACAGGTAGTACGACATCATTTTCGCAAATCGCAATGCTATCAGAAAGCCCAGCAGCCATACTATGGAGCACAATGCTTCTATGTGTATAAACTACTCCTTTTGGCATTCCAGTTGTGGCACTTGTATAGCACATACCAGCAGGTGTATTTTCATCTAAATCCTCTGGAAAAGAATAGTCATCACTAGCTTCGGCTAGTAATTCCTCATAAGAAAATGCATTCGGTAATGGCACACTGTCTAACGCTACATGATCCCCCATTACTATAAAATGCTTTACTGTTGTTAGTTTTGCAGCAATCGGCGCCAGTAGTGGCACTAAATTATCATCAATTAATAAAATTTCATCTTCTGCATGATTAATGACATATGCAATATGCTCAGGTGTCAATCGAATATTAATCATATGCAAAACTGCCCCAGCACATGGTACGGCAAAATAAGCCTCTAAATGACGATGATGGTTCCAGGCAAAAGTGCCAACTTTCATGCCACGTGCCATCCCAAGTTTTGTGAGGGCAGCCGCTAATTTACGTGTACGTTTTACATATTCTTTGTAGGTAAACTCTTGCATTGTCGTTGTAGGGCTTGTACGAGAATAAATCTTCTTAGCATGAAAAAAACGTTCTGCTCGGTTCAAAAAGCTCGTTAATAATAAAGGTGTGTCCATCATATGCATATTATCGCTCCCTTTCGTTTATACACTTTAAAACGACCAAGGCTGATTGCTACAACTAACCATTATTTTAGCTCTTTATGATTTAAGAACTTTCTACGTTTCATCACCACTGCTGAGCAATCCTGTTGTTGCCTTATTTCGGTTGCATGCGAATAGCGCCATCAAGACGAATTACTTCACCATTTAACAAGCCATTGTGAATAATACTTTCCACAAGCATTGCATATTCTGATGGTCTGCCCAGTCGCTTCGGAAACGGTGTCATTGAGGCAAGCGCCGTTCTGGCTTGTTCTGGTAACGATCCAAACATCGGTGTCTCGATTAAGCCTGGCGCTATGGTCATCACGCGTACGCCAATATCTGCAAGTTCTCGGGCAATCGGTAAAGTCATCGCTGCAACACCACCCTTCGAGGCACTGTAGGCTGCCTGTCCAATTTGTCCGTCAAAGGCAGCTACGGACGCAGTATTTATTATTACGCCTCGTTGACCATCGTCATTTGCTTGGTTATACTGCATTTTTTCGGCTACAAGGCGAATCACATTAAATGTACCGATTAAATTGACTGCTATTACCTTTTCAAATAAGGCAAGTGCATGTACACCACGTTTTGACAGTACTTTACTGGCATCTGCTATTCCAGCACAGTTTACAGCGACATTAATAGTGCTATATGCCGCTAGAGCCTGCTCCAGTCCCGCTGCTACCTCAACCTCTTTCGTAACATCCACACGTGCATATTGGACATGTTCACCTAGTTCCGCTACAATTGCCTGTCCTCGCTCATCGTTGACATCAAAAATAACAGCATTGCCCCCTTGTCCTACAATTTTGCGCACTGTCGCTTCCCCTAAACCTGACGCACCACCTGTGACAACTGCTACTACCTCATGACTTTTCAAGTGACCCAGCCCCTTTACAATTTTTCAATAATTGTGGCATTTGCCATGCCCATACCTTCGCAAATTGCGAGTAGACCAAAATTCAAGTTCTCCCGTTCCATCCGATACAGCATCGTTGTTAATAACTTCGTGCCAGTTGCACCGAGTGGATGTCCCAAAGCAATAGCGCCACCATCAGGATTCAACTTTGCTGGATCTGCGCCAATTTCATGCAACCAAGCTAACGGTACTAGTGCAAAGGCTTCATTCACCTCATACGTATCGATATCCTCAATTGTCAGTCCTGAGCGCTCGAGTGCTCGTCTTGTTGCTTCGATCGGACCTGTCAGCATAAGTGTTGGGTCAGAGCCTACCACGACCCTTGTAACAATTTTAGCAAGTGGGCGTATGCCGAGCTCTTGTGCCTTGTCTAAGGACATCACCACAACAGCGGAAGCTCCATCACTCATTTGGCTCGCATTGCCAGCTGTGATAACGCCATCCTCTTGAAAGACCTTTTTTAGGCCATTTAATATGTCGACCGTTGTTTCAGCACGCGGTCCTTCATCTTCTGCAAATAATGCTACTGAACCGTCTTCTTGTGTTACCTTTACAGGCATGATTTCCTGTTTAAAATGTCCCGCTTCTATAGCTGCAAGCGCTCGTCTATGACTATCGTAAGCATAAGCATTTAGCTGCTCTTGTGAAAGTTGCCATTGCTGCGCCATTTTCTCAGCGGATAGCCCCTGATGTATAATTGTATAGTTCTCCTGTAAGCGG
This sequence comes from Lysinibacillus parviboronicapiens, assembly GCF_003049605.2. Classification (NCBI taxonomy): domain Bacteria; kingdom Bacillati; phylum Bacillota; class Bacilli; order Caryophanales; family Bacillaceae; genus Lysinibacillus; species Lysinibacillus parviboronicapiens. Next base: position 1,649,213 of record NZ_CP073713.1, on the reverse strand, counting down.
TTACCTTTGTGCGCATCCATCATATTTGAAAACATCGGTACTCTTGACATACTCTCTACACCACCAGCAATGACGATATCCATATCTCCCGCTAATATAGCCTGTGCCGCAAAATGCATTGCTTGCTGACTAGAGCCACACTGCCGATCGATTGTTACACCGGGCACTGTCTCAGGAAAGCCTGCCATTAATAAAGCGGTACGTGCAATATTGGCTCCTTGTTCAGCAGTTTGCGTAACACAGCCAAAGATGACATCCTCTACCTGCCCTTTATCGATACCCGCACGCTGCACAACCTCCTGCAAGACATCTGCTGCTAAATCGTCTGCACGTACATTTTTTAACGCCCCTTTGCTTCGCCCTATAGCTGTCCGAACAGCTGCTACAATCACTACTTCTCTCATAAAGAACTACCCCTTTGCTATAACGATTCTCTCAAACCACACTTTGCTTTCATTCAATACGTTAAAGTGTATTTGCATATAAGAAAATATATTCCCCATTATTAAACTAATTAATAATGTTCAATTATCTGAATATTATAGCATTTATTTCACAAGAGTAAGAAGTTTTTAACAAAAATATATGTATTTAGAAAAAGATAAATAGCACGACTTTCAATAGGGTCTAACCGTGATTTGATTGGAGTCTATCGGTCATTTGATGGGGGCTATCCGCCACTTCGCCATTTTTACAAAAAAAAGCAATCTCAATAAAAATTGAGATTGCTTGATCTATAAGCTAATTAAACTAAATCTTCACCGAAGAATAAACCGATTTCACGCTCTGCAGAAGCAAGAGAGTCAGAACCGTGGATAATGTTGTGAGAAACAGTTGTTGCATAGTCACCACGGATTGTACCTGGGTTAGATTCTTCTGGTTTAGTTGCTCCCATCATTGTACGAGCAAGTTTGATAACGTTTTCGCCTTCCCATACCATAGCGAATACTGGGCCAGAAGTGATGAATTCTACTAATTCACCGAAGAATGGACGTTCAGAATGCTCTGCATAGTGTTTTTCTGCTAATTCTTGTGGAATTACCATTAATTTAGCGCCTTTCATTACAAAACCGCGACGTTCAAAACGATCAACGATGTCACCTACTACTTGACGGTTTACGCCATCTGGCTTAACCATTAAAAAAGTTTGTTCGATTGCCATGTTTAAAACACTCCTTAAATTCGTCTAACAGGTTTTACACCTACCGATAAATATTAACAAAAAATGAGCTTTTGTACAACAAAAAGCTAGAATTTACGCTTGCCCATAAATAAAGCGATGTCACGTAATTTTTTCTTTACGGGATGTTTGGGTAATGCATCTATTTCTTGTAATGCTTTTTTTAAATATTTATCGCTCATTTTATTAGCTTGCGCAATTGCATCAGATTTACGCACATACTGCAACATTTTTTGACGCTCAGGCTCCGTTAACGTACCTGCAAACACTTTCGCTAAATAAGGTTGCATCTGTGGGTCATCTTTTAACAATAAAATGGGTAATGTAATGTTACCTTGCAATAAATCACTACCAGCAGGCTTCCCTAATTCTTTATCTGTTGCCATAATATCTAAGACGTCATCAATAATTTGGAAGCTCATGCCAACAAAATATCCAAAGCGTTTTAAATGGCCCACCGTTTTTGTATCAACGCCTGCTGCCACCGCACCAAGCTCACAACTAGAAGAAATCAGCAAAGCCGTTTTTCGTTTTATCCGTCTGAAATAATCCTTTAAGCCCTGATCCAATCTAAATTTATCTTCAATTTGAATGACTTCACCGTTACAAATTTCCACCATCGTACGTGCCAAAATTTGATGCACAAGTGGGTCTTCGAGCTTCGTAATATATTCAAGTGCACGAGCAAAAATAAAATCGCCCGTGTACATCGCTACTCTGTTATTCCACTGCGATTTGACAGTTGGACGCCCTCTTCGCATATCGGAATCATCAATCACATCATCATGCACTAGTGACGCCATGTGAATGAGCTCAAGAGGCACAGCCACATCTTTCATCTTTTCGATATTATAATCGCCAAATTTCGCGCCAAGCAACACAAAAATTGGTCGTATCCGTTTGCCACCAGCTTGTAATAAATGGAGAGAAGCATCATTAATCAAATGTGAAGACGAGTTCACCGCTGTTTCTAATTCTTTTTCGATGATATCTATATCTGATTTCAAATCGGAATAGAGTAGTTTTAACTTCATCTTTTCCACGCGTGAAAACCTTCCCCCATTAACGTACTTTTTTAAAGCCCATATGCATTGCCGCTGCACCACCACTATATGCTTTGTACGTTACTTTTTCTAAACCTGCCTGTCCAAACATTGTCGCTAACTTCTTCATGCCTGGGAAATCATTTGCGGATTCCTGTAACCATGAATATTCTTTAAAGCTTTTCGCAAACATCTTACCGAATAACGGCATAATATATTTAAAATAAAATCGAAATAGTTGTCGATAACCTGGAATCTCAGATTGTGAAGTTTCTAAACACACAACCATTCCACCTGGTTTGACGACACGATGCATTTCTTTTAACACTTGTAAATAATCCGGTACATTACGAAGCCCAAAACCAATCGTCACATAATCAAATGTGTCGTCAGGAAACGGTAATTCCATTGCATTCCCTTGTATTAGCTCAATTTGCGGATAGGGTATTACTTTTTGTTCTCCGACTTTCAGCATGTTTTTACTGAAATCTAAGCCCTTTACTTCACCTTGTTCACCAACAGCCTCTGCTAAGGCGATGGTCCAATCTGCCGTACCACAACAAACATCCAAAGCTTTCGATCCAGGCTTCACGGCCATGCGCTTCATCGTATCATTGCGCCAGCCGATATGCATCTGGAAACTGATAACACCGTTCATTTTGTCATAGCTTTCCGAAATGCTTTCAAATACTTCGTGTACGTGCTCTTCTTTCGATTTAGCCATTTTTAAAACCCCTCTTATCCGTTAGTAGAGGCAATAGATGCCTCTACGCGCGCTTGTAGAGCTTGTTTCACATCATTTTGTAAAAATGATGCTTGGTCTAAAAACTGCAACAACTCTGTTTTTAAGCGCACAATTTTATCTTGTATAACGCTGTTGTAGGTCGCGCCTGCCTGTTTCGCACTTTGTTCAAGCGCTTTACTCATTAATGATATTTGTCCACGTTGGTAAGAAAGCCATTCTCTTTCCAAGCGTAAAATTAATAAGCTCTTTTCTATAATCGGTACATACGCATCAAATGCATAGAGGTCAAAAAACTGCGCAATTAAACCTGATTCAATAGTGCTTATTGAAGAAAACCACTGTTCGACCGTACGTTTTTCTGCCTCATATACTTTAATTTGATGCTCACAACGTGACACAATGCCTTGTGACAAATTTCGTATTAATGCGACATTTCCCGACATCGCCAAAATTTCATAATAACGACCACTATAAAAGTCTCCAGCTAATACGGTTAACTGCTGTTCTTTTGAAGTGGCATCTAATTCTTTTATATGATCGTGAGCCGCTAGGGCTGCGTACACAATTCCAACAGTAATTGCAGCTTCTCTTTGTTCCTGTTGCCACTCTTCACCATTCAAAAAGGGAACTAACAAGTAAAACAATTGATTTTCATCGAGCACAGGCACCCCTGTGTATTTTTGCAAAGTTCTATGACGAACATCCATGAAAATCTCTGTTTTTAACTGTGCAATTGAATTTTGAATGTATGTTGCATTCATAGACCTTACTCCATTTCACTTTCGAATACGTCAATCATTTTCATGATATAACGCTTGCTTACTGAGTCATTATAGCATAAGCAACGATTCGGAATAAAAAGTTTTCGCTTACCAACATTAACGGGCAGTAGGACGCCCACCACAGAGATGCTGAGAAAGAATGGTAGGAAATCCAACTGCCCGCAATGCCGGATTAAAGACACATACTCGTTTTGTTTTTCCTTGTTGGTTAGTATGTGTGACCACAAAATCTGTGGGCCCCACCTAATCAGCCATTGAAAACCTTGCACGTTTGCAATATTACCATTCACATTGTGCGTTTGAATCCATGGGTGTCAGGTATTCTTCAATGCGACGTTACTTTTTCCCTTCACTATGGATGACACCATGTGCTGTATGGATTTGTGCTTTACCCCGAATTTTCATCGCAGATGTATGATCAGTAAATTGAGCAATCATTACCTCACCTGCATCTAATTTTTCAGAATGATGGAATTTTGTATCCGTCCCACGTGTTAAGCCAATCACATGCACGCCATCTTCTTCTGCTTGTATCACTATATAATCTTGCGCCATCGTCTGTACACTCCTTAAATCCGACAAATTCTTAGTACATCATAACACAATTAGACATGCAATTTAAGACATTTGAATAAATGACAAGACTTCTCTACGTTTTACTTCATCTTCTTGATAAATGCCGCGTGCCACAGAAGTCACTGTTTTCGAACCTGGTTTTTTAAGTCCTCGCATAGTCATACACATATGTTCTGCTTCAATGACCACATAAACACCCTTTGGTGATAGCATTTCCATAATCGTATCAGCTACTGATGACGTAATACGCTCTTGTAACTGTGGACGACGAGCAATCGTTTCCACTGCACGACCTAACTTACTAAGCCCCGCAACAATGCCATCGTTTGGTATGTAAGCTACATGTGCTTTCCCATAAAACGGCACCAGATGATGTTCGCACATTGAATAAAACGGAATGTCCTTTACAAGTACTAGTTCCTCATGATCCTCATGGAAAACTGTTTTAAAATAATCCTTTGCATCTTCATGTAAGCCACTAAACATTTCTGCGTACATTTTTGCAACACGCTTTGGTGTATCTAGTAGCCCTTCACGGTTTACATCTTCACCAACCGCTTCTAAAATCATCTTAACTGCTTCTTCTATTTTCAATAAATCAACATTCGACATCCGTAAAAACCCTCCTGCATATCAAAACATTACACATTTCTCATTGCATCGTAGCATATCCAAAAGGTAAGCGCAAAATGACTTACTTCATTCACAGCAAAAACAACATCTCTCATTCAATGATGCCCCGGCATCATTGCGTCGGGATTCGGCTTTTGCTTGCACAAAGAACTCCTTTCCGATTCCGTAACATCCACCAGAAGCTTTAATTTCTTTTAGCAGGACACGGCTGAAAAGTAACTTACAACCCACATTCATATCACCACCTATAGAGGTGGGAGACTGCTGTACCTGTCGTTACGCTTTCGGTACAAAAAATATTTGCTGACAGAAGTTAAAGTTTGCGTGTAGCACATTATGTATACATCTACTCATCAAAAAGAGCAGTCTTCATGTTCGTTTACATGAAGACTGCTCTATGTAACTACTAGACGTGTATTATTTTACAGCATCTTTAAGCGCTTTACCTGGTTTGAAAGCAGGTACCTTGCTAGCAGCGATTTCGATTTCTTTACCTGTTTGTGGGTTACGACCTTTACGAGCCGCACGTTCACGTACTTCAAAGTTACCAAAACCGATTAATTGTACTTTGTCACCCTTTGCAAGAGCATCTTGAATTGTATCAAATACAGCTTCAACTGCTTTAGAAGCGTCTTTTTTTGAAAGACCTGCAGCTTCAGCAACAGAGTTTACTAATTCTGTTTTATTCACACCATTCACCTCCTCTCAAAGGGTCATGAATCAATTCTGTAAAAAGAGTAACACATAGAAAACCGCTACGCAACTGTATTCATCCCTGATTATAACCAAAAAATCATTTTTTCACCCAAAAAACGAAAATAAAAGGACTTTTCGCATAAAAACGAAAAGCCCTAAGATATTTTTTTGCGCTTTATTTTCCTTTTTTTCACTATAAAATAAATGTCACTAAACCTCTTTCACCTTCATTTACCATACGTTCAATTGTTTGACGCATACGTTTTTTAGCTGTTGGTGGCACAGCATTCATTTTATAGCGAATTCCTTCTTTTAACACTTCATGCAATGGTGTACCAAAAAGTTGTGTTTGCCATAGGGCATCACGATCATGTAAATAAGCATGATTTAAATCCTTAAGTAACTGTTGACTATGGAACTCTGAACCAATAAGCGGTGCAAATTCCGATTCCATATCAACGCGAATAATATGATAGGATGGTGCTTTTGCCTTCATACGCACACCGTAAAAATTATTTTGTTTAATCAATTCTGGTGCGGTTGGCTCAAATTCCTGCATCATCGGCAATGTCACACCATAACCGCTCGAATCTGCTTCGTTAATGGCTTCTTTAAAGCGTTTTTGAGCTTCTTTTGCCTCTGCCGCTTCTTTTATGAATAGCAGCCAATCTCGCTTCGTCTCAATCGGCTCATCTAGCCATTCATTGCAAACTGCTTTATACAGTTCTCCTTGCAACGATACCCGAATAACCGCTGTACCTATTCCAGAATCCACGTGTACCACTTCACTTTGATCGATAAAATCAATGGCTTTAAAGGCATCAGAGGCCTGTTGCACATCTCGAATTTTCATCACAGATGACAGCACTTCTTCCATCGAATCGATGAGCGCCACATTTAAAGGGTGAGTTGCATCTAAGACATCCAACCAATCTGGTTTCTCAACCTCAATCGTCCGGATTGGAAATTCGAAAAGTGCCTCTTGCAAAATATATTGAATATCTGATGCACGCATTTGATCGATTGAAATCGCAATCACGGGCACATTATAGCGTTCAAATAATTCGTTACGAAGCTGTACAGTTTCTTCCCGTGCTGGCATTTGGCAATTTAACAAGATGACAAATGGTTTACCAATTTCCTTTAACTGATTGACAATTTCCTCTTCAGCCTTTTCTGCGGCATGGCGCTGAATACCATTTACCGTGCCGTCTGTTGTCACGACAATACCGATATTGGCATGATCGCGAATTACTTTATCAGTTCCAATTTTCGCCGCTTCCTGGAAAGGGATTGGCTCTGTATGCCAAGGTGTATGCACAAATTTCGGACCGTTCTCATCCTCATAGCCCTTTGTACCATCAATAACATAACCGACACAGTCTGCTAAACGAATTTGGAATGACATTTCATCTTCGCCGACTGCAATCCGTGTTGCTTGGGCAGGCACAAACTTCGGCTCAGCAGTCATGATGACTGGGCCCGGCGAGCTTTGTGGCAGCTCGTCCTGTGCTCGCATTCTTTCTGTATTATCCACAATATTCGGTAACACTACCGCTTCCATTACTTTTTTTACAAATGTTGATTTACCTACACGTACTGGACCGACAACACCAATATAAACATCGCCATTTGTGCGCTCTGCAATTTCTTTAAATACTGCTTCACTCAAGGTTTCTGCCTCCTTTATCTACGCTTTTTCACTATATGCGAGCAGGCAAATAAATATGAAAAAGCTCCCTACAATTTGTGTAAGGAGCTGTAAATTAATCTGTTTCTGTTTCTGTTTCTTGTGTCGCCTTTGTATCTTCCTGTGCTTTTTGCATGTCTGCTTTATAAGCTTCCATCATAAATGTTGGCTCACCATTTTCATCTACTGTATATGGCACCGAATAGGCAGGCACTACCGGATATTTCTCGACAAGAAGCTGACGAATATCATCACCTGGTTTCACTTCAGGCTTGTCTTCTTGTAATAATTGATTTAAATCGATTGAATAGTCAACATGCATTTCGCCATCACCAGTCATAAAAATTGGTAATTCAGCACCTGAATAAGGACTTTTCACGGTTACTTCTGATTCATAGCCTAATTTTTCAAAGTTAATTTGATACACATTATCGGAAATTGAGTCCTTTATCGGCATATATTTCAAACCGATTTTACGAATATTCAACTCACGCATACGCTCTGCGGAGTTTAAATCTACTAATTTAACTTCAGCTGTATTCTCAGGATCCCAAATTATATATTGATAGATGCCACCTTTTTCATAAGCATTGGCTGGTGTTTGGGCAATATATTTTGGTATTAGCTTTTCAAAATCAATGAGATATTTTATATAAATATCTGTGTCCATATCACGATTTTTAATAGGAACAAGGCCACCAGTTGCTTCACGATACTCATTGACTGCTCGTTGTACCGCTGCCAGTTGGTCAACATCTGGCACTTTATTAGCGACTTTTTGATCTTCTGGAAAAGCACAGCCAACTAATAGTACCGCTGCTACCGCCATCAAAAGAAAGGCACTTAGTTTCTTCATGTCATTTACTCCTCCTTATTTTTAAGCTGGCCATGTGGCAACAATAAGTACCATTAAAAATGTACCCAGTCCAAACAGTATGTATGCGATTAAATTTACGATTATCCGTAAAAAACCATTTGAAATCTTATTCCGACCTAAATAAATCAAACCGACTGACACAATCATAAAGCCGATACAATAAAATGATACCCACATTATATCGAGTGCAGGCATATGTGCTAACGGACCCATTCAAGACAACCACCTTTCATCAATGTCACGAGACAATCAACGTATATTATACTATGTGCTTCTGTAAAAATGAAATAGCTGTCCCTTAAGTATCATTAAATGGACAACCTTTTTATTATTGTTAAAGTAGCCATAAATCAAGGAAATTCGCTTTTAGTACAGCATAAAGGCGTCTCAGAAGTATTTCTGAGACACCTTATTTGTGTCCATTTTAAGACGGTAACCATGAAGTTCGCAAAATTACGTGCATTTTTATAATAATATTGTAATCATTGCATCATTTCATCAATTTCCCGCTTTTTGACACGCATCATTAATGCATCGACTGCCACTTTCGGCTCGACATCATTGAAAAGCACGCCATAAAGCTCAGAAGAAATCGGCATCGCCACATCATATTTTTCGGCCAATTGATAGGCTGCTTTCGTTGTTCGTACACCTTCAACCACCATGCCCATTTGCTCCAGTACTTGTGGTAGTTTCATGCCTTTACCCAACATATTACCGGCGCGCCAATTCCGAGAATGCACACTTGTACATGTCACAATTAAATCACCCATGCCCGTAAGTCCTGCAAAGGTAAATGGGTTGCCGCCCATTTTCACACCAAGACGCGTAATTTCAGCAAGACCACGTGTAATAAGTGCTGCCTTTGCATTATCACCATAATTTAGGCCATCTGTAATACCAGCAGCCAATGCTATCACGTTTTTCAATGCGCCGCCCATTTCCACGCCAATCACATCTTCATTTGTATAGACACGGAAAAATTGATTCATAAATAAATCCTGTACCTTTTCCGCAGCCTCGATGTTGGCACAAGCAGCTGTAATCGTTGTTGGGTGGTGCAATACAACTTCCTCTGCATGACTTGGCCCAGAAAGCACTACAATCTCTTCCACAAAATCAGCTGGTAAGCTCTCCGCTAAAATTTCTGAAATACGTTTTAAGGAATCAGGCTCAATTCCTTTCGATACATGAACAAACAACACCTTTTTATCAAGGGTTGCTAGCATCTTTTCACATACTTCACGAATAGCCTTTGTTGGCACAGCCACAATGATTGTAGTGGAATGCGCTACCGCCTGTGCAATATCGCTCGTAGCATGTAGATTCGTTGGTAGCTCCGTTTCAGGTAAATATCTTCTATTCGTATGCTGTTCATTAATTTCTTCTGCCTGGTCGGCTCTATGCGTCCATACAAGCGTATCATGTCCATTTTCAGCCAGTACCATTGCAAGTGCTGACCCCCATGAGCCTGCACCTAACACACAAACTCGTTCCATCCAAAATTCCCCCTTTGTAAAAAGACGCCACCCTACACAAATGTAGGGTTGGCGTACTGTGTGTATGAATATTCGTTAAGCACGCGCTCGCGTGATTAAACGGATTGGCGTTCCTTCAAAATCAAATGTTTCACGAATACGGTTTTCTAAGAAACGTTCATAAGAGAAGTGCATTAGTTCCGTTTCGTTCACAAAGACCACGAATGTTGGCGGTTTAATCGCCACTTGCGTTGTATAATAAAGTCGTAAACGACGCCCTTTATCAGTTGGCGCTGGGTTACGTGCCACAGCATCCTCAATCACCTCATTCAGGATAGATGATTGAATACGCATCGCGTGATTTTCACTTACACGTTGGATTATCGGTAAAATTTGGTGAACTCGTTGTTTCGTATTCGCTGACACGAAAATAATTGGCGCATAGTCCAAGAATAAGAAATGCTCACGGATTTGGTGTGTATGAACATTCATCGTTTTGTCGTCTTTTTCAATGGCATCCCATTTATTGACAACGATAATAACAGCTTTACCTGCTTCATGTGCATAGCCCGCGATTTTTTTGTCCTGTTCTTGAATGCCTTCTTCTGCATTCAGCACAACTAACACAACATCAGAGCGTTCAATTGCGCGCAATGCACGTAACACTGAATATTTCTCAGTTGTTTCATACACTTTACCTTTTTTACGCATCCCTGCTGTATCAATAATGACATATTCCTGTCCGTCATATTCATAAGGCGTATCAATGGCATCTCGAGTTGTCCCAGCAATGTCACTTACAATCACGCGATCTTGACCTAAGAATGCATTTACTAATGAAGATTTCCCAACATTTGGTCGTCCAATTAAAGAGAATTTAATTACGTCGTCTCCATATTGTTCTTCATCTTCTTGTGGGAAATGCTTCGCGCACTCATCTAATAGATCCCCTAAGCCCAAACCGTGAGAGCCTGAAATTGGCCAAGGTTCGCCAAAGCCAAGTGCGTAGAAATCATAAATCATTTCGCGCATGTCAGGATTATCAATTTTATTTACGGCTAATACGACTGGCTTTTTCGTTTTGTATAAAATTTTAGCGACTTGCTCATCTGCCGCCGTTACCCCTTCACGACCATTTGTCATAAAAATAATAACATCTGCTTCTTCAATGGCAATCTCAGCTTGTTGACGAATTTGTTCTAAAAACGGCTCGTCTCCAATCTCAATACCACCTGTATCAATAATATTAAAGTCATGTGTTAACCACTCTGCCGAACTATAAATACGATCACGTGTTACGCCTGGAATATCTTCCACAATCGATACACGTTCTCCAACGATACGATTAAAAATCGTCGACTTACCTACGTTCGGACGACCTACGATGGCTACTACTGGTTTCGTCATCTGTACTTCATCCTTCCAACTTCTTGTCTTTCGCTATTATACACGAAAAATGCCATTATATCATATCATATCCATCAAAGGGACCGCTTTTTACGGTTCTAGCCATCTATTAGGCACTTTTATCCGTCATTTCGTTGCCACTATAGTTATTCTATCCGTCACTTCGACGATTCTATCCATCACTTCTGCATTTCTATCCGTCACTTCTGCACTTCTATCAAAAAAAAAGCGAGGATACAATTACGTATCCTCGCTAGTACTACTTATTTAAAGTTTTTCAGTTGATCGCCAATGACATCCCCGAACGAGAATCCTGTGTTTTCTTCAGGTAATTCATAGTCGATGACTTCTTCAGCATCTGGATTTTCTAATAAGTCCTTGATGCTTAAGGCAAGACGACCTTCATCTGCATTAACGTCAAGTACCTTGACCTGTACCTCTTGTCCTTCTTTTAATGCTTCATGTGGCGTATTAATATGCTTATGTGCAATTTGTGAAATATGCACTAAGCCCTCTACGCCTGGTAAAACTTCCACGAATGCACCGAATGAAGTAAGGCGTTTCACTCTGCCATCAAGCACAGTGCCTTTAGCAGCACGTTCTTCGATATTCGACCAAGGTCCAGGAATCGTATCTTTAATCGATAACGAAATACGTTCATTTTCAGGGTCTACAGAAAGCACTTTAACCTGTACTTCTTGTCCTTCTGTTAAAACCTCGCTCACATCACTCACATGCTCATGAGATACTTGTGAAATATGCACAAGCCCATCGATACCACCTAGATCAATAAATGCACCAAATGAGGCTATGCGTTGAACTTTACCATCTAACACATCACCAGCTTTAATTTGGTTAATGACATGTTTCTTCTGAGAAGCTTTTTCTGATTCTACGACTGCACGGTGAGATAAAATTAAACGATTTTTTTCTTTATCTAGCTCAACAATTTTAAAGCTTAAAGATTGACCTTTATAGCCTTCAAAATCATCAACAAAATAATCTTCTACAAGGGATGCCGGAACGAAGCCACGTACTCCTAAATCTACGACAAGACCACCTTTTACAATATCCTTAACTTCCGCTTCAAATACTTCTTCTGAAGCAAATTGTTGTTCAAGTGTGTCCCACGCTTTTAAGGCATCTACTTTACGTTTTGATAATACATAGTTTTCATCTTCAACTTTTGTAATCATCAACTCTAACTCATCCCCAATAGAGATAGCGTCAGACGCTCTTTCAATGTGTAAGCTCGATAATTCACTGATTGGTACGATTCCGTCAAACGGTGCACCTGGAATTGAAACAGTTACTGCTTTTTCATCAACCTGCTCTGCAATACCTTTGACGATATCACCTTCGTTAAACGTTTGTTCTGCATAGTTCATTTCTTCAGACATATGTAACCCTCCTTCGCATCTTCCCTTACTATTTTATTCGATATTGATGACAAAGACAAAAATAAATCCTTTAAAATCAAAAAATGTCTGAAATTTTAGGCTTTATGCCATTTTTGCTTGCGCTAATTTTAAAATGGCTTGCGCCGCAGCATCAATTGATAGCTCTGTCGTGTCTAAAAATATCGCATCCTCAGCTTGGATTAGTGGTGACGCTTCACGCTCACTATCCATTTTATCGCGCAAAGCGATTTCCTCTTGCAGCTTTTCAATGGACGACTCAATACCTCGTTTCTCATTATCGATAAAACGACGTCTTGCCCGTTCCTCTACAGTTGCAGACATATAGATTTTTAGTTCTGCATTCTTTAACACATGAGTAGCAATATCACGTCCATCCATTACAACGCCACCATTTGCTGCAAGTTTTTGCTGCTGTGCCACTAATAATTCACGTACTTTGGCATGTGCAGCCACCTGCGAAACAGACGATGTCACCTCGTTAGAACGGATTTCAGCTGACACATTGTCCCCATCTAAAAAGACAAGTTGTCCTTGCGGTGAAGGCTTTAAATCAATCGTGCTAGCTGCTAACATTTCTGCTAATTTTGCTTCATCATCTAAATGTATGTTTTGTTGCATCGCTTTATACGTAACTGCACGATACATTGCACCTGTATCGATATAAGTGAACCCTAGTGATTCTGCAACAATTTTTGCAATTGTACTTTTACCAGCGCCTGCAGGTCCATCAATCGCAATTTGAATGTTTTTTTTCATCTGTGCTTCCCTACTTTCTATCCACCATATTGTATCATAATAACGAAAAAAAGCCCTCTTTGAGAAGAGGGCTTTCATGAAAAATTAGACTTCAAATGGATTCAATTCTTTACGACGATTGACTAGTTGTCGCTCAAAGCAAAAACGTACTATATGCTGTTGATCGACATCATCCGTATCCGTTAGCTGAATCGTTGCAATCTTCAAGTTATCTTTTTCGAAAATACGAACAACCGAAGCATCTGTCGTTACATAGTTCACTTCCCCATTTGCAAACGGGAGGACAATCGTTAACTTTACATCATCACCATCTTTAAAGGCTAAATTTCCTTTTAAGATAAGCGCTAAACCACCTGCGCTAATATCCACTGTTACGAGTTGATATTTATAATCCTTAAATTGAACCGCAACATCTACAGGTGTTTCCACACGGACATATTCACGACGTTGAATTTTGATAAACTCTTCTGCTTTTGGGCAGTGCAACATAATCATTGGGATATTGCCAGCTTTTCGCCCTATCACTTCCGTATTGAAAGCAAAGGAATGTTTGTCCTCTGTACGGAAGGTTGCTCTAAATTCTGAACCATCTATCAAAAAAGCAGTTTTCTTTGTCACTACATTCGTGGGATAATCGATATAAATAATATTGTCTTGTTGTTCTACAACTTTACAGCGGAATTTTTCTACGTGCTCTGTGTACGTAGGTTCAAGTTGTAACTGTGTACCAATTTTTATTTCCATGAGCATCTCCCCGGCACAAAAAATATACCTTCATTATCGCACGAGATGCAAAATTTTGCTATATGAACTGGAAGCATTTTCTTGACTTTACGTTAAATATTCTACTTTTAAAACATTATGATTTTCAGCATCAATGACAACGCGGAATGTTTCCTGCGTCTTGCCATTTCGAACGGCAATCACTTCATAACAAAGACGTTGTTCGAATTGACCATTATCCGTGTAAATATTTTTCACTTCTTCTACTTGTACGTCTTCATCGAAGAAAGTTTTCCAATCAATCGGTTTTGCCGTTTGCGGTTTAATGGTTTCTTCTTGAATATATTCCATTGCATTGGCACCTAATAATTCACCTGTGTCCTTTGCAATTTTTAATTGTACGCCATCCGCATAAATTAACGCTTTGTCACTTGGGTTAACACGTGCAAACGTAACATGCCATGCCAAATGATTCTCTCGCGATTCCACAAAGGCAACATCTTTCATCCCAAGTCTCTGTAAATGCTCTTCTGCCTTTTTAGTAATTTGTTCTTGTGAAAGTTTCGCTTCACCGACAGGTCGCTCTACTAAATAAGACAGTAAATGCCCACCTTTTTCTGTTAAATCAACATAGCCAAGACGAATACCCTGATGGAATTGGATATGATAGAACGGATACGGTGCAGTATCACTACTTTTTGTTACCGTAAACGTAGCATCTTTAATTAATGGGAATAAATATTTCACTTTTTCTAACGCTTCTTTTTCTGTAATAACTGAATCTTGTAACGCTTTTAGCTCTATTTTTTTCTGCCAGTCCGATTCACTTAATGTAAGCGGGAAATCTTTTTCGCCATAATCTTTTAACGTATTTTTCACATTATCAAACGATGTATTTGGATTTTTGTTGTCTACTTGTCGCAACCAAACATCCATATTGCCATCCTGTTTATAATAATCGACCGTGGCAGTCGTCCACTCGTCGGAGAGTGATTGTAAATTTGTAGAGATTTGCGGCATTTTTTCTCTCCACGCTTCATAATCTCCTGTTTTGGCAGTTTTCCTCGCCTCTTCACCAAGTTTACCTAAATAACCTAACCACTCGTTCGAAAGCTCTTGTCCAATCGGAATATTAGAAATCGATGATCGGACCTCAGAACTTAGTCGCCAAATTGAATCCAACTCACTATGGATTGCTTGTTCGTCTTTAAATAATAAGGACTGTGAAACAGCTCTTTGTAAGTACGATAATTTTTCTGAGGCATCTGTTAATTTTTCTGTGTACTGCGCATGAACGGTACGTTGTAGACTTTCCTTATCAGAATGCAAATTTATGCTGTATGCACCTAAACCGATAACTGCGACAGTTAAGATAACGAGCAATGTTCTCATCTGTTTTCCTCCTATCTATGAACAGAAAATATGCTCACCAATTTGTTTTATTTGTGGTCGTGACCAAATCCATTTACTTGTTGCTGTTTTCGGATTGAAATAATAAAGCGCATTTTCCGATGGATCCCAGCCGTTCATAGCATCAATAACAGCCTCTTTTGCACGTTGGTTCGGTTCAAGCCAAATCTGACCGTCAGCAACAGCTGTAAACGCTAGAGGTTGGAAAATTATCCCTGAAATTGTATTTGGGAATTCTGGACTCTCCAGTCGGTTTAAAATAACAGCGGCTACGGCGACTTGTCCTTCATAAGGCTCTCCTCTAGCTTCTCCGTAAACGGCATTCGCTAAAAGTTGTAATTCCCGTTCTGTATATTTCGGTGGAATTTGCGTATCGGTTCCACTTTTATTGCTACTACCGCTATTGTTCCCACTAGCTGTAGCGCCTCCGCCTCCACCGGTATTATTTTTTTTCACTTGCTGATCAAGTGGTTTTCCACCATAATAGGTAAATTGATTCCCTGCTTTTAGCTGTGCCTTCACCCATTTTTCATCATAATCTGAATGCCCTGCTAATGCTTTTTTCGTCTTTGTACCAGCTATGCCATCTACCGGTAAACCATATTTCTCTTGGAAATTTCGTAAAGCCCAGTATGTGTTATAGCCGAACTTACCGTCAATTTTACTTGTGTAAAATCCTAAGTATTGTAGCCTAGACTGTAATTCAATTACATCATCACCGTAAGCGCCACGAGTAATCTGTTGGTCGCTAAACGCAACGGCATCATTATGCGGGATGGAAACTATACTAACCGCTAACATCAAACAAAAAAGTATGCTTAATAAACGCACAATCATCACTCCTTTTTTCATAGCTTGAAGCAATCGTCGTATTTTATACTAAAAAAATATAAAAGCGCAGAAATCTATTTCAATTTCTACGCTTTTATATTTTTTTATGCATATGAAGATGTTGGACAAGGTGATAGTGCGCAAGCTTTACTTTACGGAGACCAAACCACCATAAAAATAGCATAAACGGTATCATTAAATATACCCAGTGTCCTTTAAATGATAATATTGTATTGTATAAAATGTGTAAAACTACCGGTGCACATAGCGCCATAGCAATCATTTCTTTTGTCTTTGCAAGCTTCAAGAACTTGGCACGTCCATAGTAATAACCCATTACCACGCCGAATAATGCATGACTTGAAACAGGTAATAATGCGCGCATAAATGCTGTATCAAGACCGAACGATAATAAATATAATACATTTTCAATCGTTGCAAAACCAAGAGATACACTTGCACCATACAAAATACCATCATAAGGATCATCAAATTCCACATGATTGTAAATTGCTATTAAGAGAATGAACCATTTAAAAAACTCTTCAACGACACTGGAAAAAAGAACATCTTGTAAGTAAACATATCGAAAAACCCCTTCCTCTGTCAGCACATACTGTAAAAACAGAATCGGGAACGTTAAAAATGCACCATATAAAAACGTTTGAAGTAAAGTTTTTCTTGGCTCCGTTGCCATTTGATTGCGCAAATAAAAGTAGCTAAAAAGCGCTAGACCGGGAGCAATGGCAGCTGATAAGAGAATGATCATGATGCCGGCCCCTTTCAACAATCAATTTCGCCTCGGCCTAATTGTGTACGATTTAAGAATGGACAAGAACAGAGAAACAGGTCAGTTGGCCGGTATCGCATGAATGCGAAGAATTTCGCCTAACGTCCTCTCTTCAAGCCTAGCAAAATCTATGACATCCGCCGGAGGCTTTATGTTCATCCAGTCTTCTGTGGCGGACATTGCGCTTTCGTCACGAAATACATCAGCTGTAGGAAGATAGACTGTAATTATTATACCATGTAATGACAAAAAAGATTTTAAAAAGGAGATTTATTTTATGAGAAAAACGATTTTATTAATTCATACAGGTGGCACAATATCCATGGCAATGAGTGCTGAAGGAGCCGTCATGCCAAACAAAGAAAATCCGCTTATGAAAGAGAGTAATAAGCTAAATGACCTTGCAAACATTATAGAAATGGAGGCCTTCAACCTCCCATCACCACACATCACGCCAAACGAAATGCTTCGTTTACGCAACTTAATTATGGAAAAAGTTTCTGCTACGCAAATCGATGGCGTAGTCATTACACATGGGACAGATACGTTAGAAGAAACGGCCTATTTTTTAGAGTTAACGACGAATTTACACATTCCTATCGTTTTAACAGGTGCCATGCGTTCCTCCAACGAAATAGGTGCAGATGGTATCTACAATTTAGTTGAAGCTGTTCGTGTTGCTGTGGATGACGAAGCATGCGATAAAGGTGTGTTAGTTGTGATGAATGACGAAGTGCACCTTGCCGTAAACACGACGAAAACGAGCACAAGTTCTGTAAATACTTTCCAGTCACCACAGTACGGACCTATTGGACTCATTACTAAGAAACGCATTTTGTTCCATCATGCCCCAATTCGTCGTCATTATGTAGACGTACTGTCGTTATCAAAACGAGTGGCCATGCTAAAGGTCTATGCAGGAATGGAAGTTGATTTACTCGATGTTGTATTGGCCTGTCAATATGATGGTGTCGTTTTAGAAGGACTCGGGCAAGGCAATGTCCCACCAGCAGTTGTAAAAGGCATCGAAAGTCTATTAGAACGTGGTATACCAGTCGTGCTCGTATCCCGTTGCTTTAACGGCATTGCAGAAGGTGTATATGGCTACGATGGCGGCGGTAAAATGTTAGAAGACTTAGGTGCACTGTTTGCAACAGGCATTAACGGTCAAAAAGCAAGACTAAAATTATTAATCGGTCTTAACAAAGTAGGAGCCCCACTGAATCTAAAAGAATTTTTCCTATAAATTCAATGTATTCAAGGTTTACGTAAGCTTATGCAACAACTATTTGCTCATAAAAGTGCAAAATCTCATGCAATCGTATTATCGCTTCCTCAAAATCAGGTTGGATTACCGAAAGTTGCATTAAATTTCGTTGCCGCAAATATTTACTATCACCATGAACAAACAAGCCATTCAATTTTAAATCAGTTGTGAAGTTTGCAAGTGCCTCTGGGCAACGTAACGTTAGTATCATTGGATAATGTGACGTCGCTAACTGATTGTGCATAAACGGAAGCTGCAGCAATCGATCAAAACGTTGTTGTAGCAAACCGTAACGCGCGGGATAGAGTTGTAATGCCGCTTCTACATTACCAACAAGTACTGCTGGCATTGTAAATGGGACGGTGCCGCGCTGATAATTGGCCAAGTCTATGTAAGCGGGTAAAGTCGTGGACGGCTTCGCGAGTGCCTGCGAAAAAACAAAGGCTAATCCGCTGAGTGCTCCAAGCGCTTTACCACTCACAGCTGTTGCTAGATAGCATTCTTTTAATGAAAACGACATGGCTCCAAAAGAACTAATGCAGTCTACACATAACTTTACGTTATAACGCTTTGTAAGCTGAACGAGTGTCTCTAAATCATTACATGTCCCTGTAGATGTTTCCCCATGCACCGCAAGTAACCAGCTGTAGCTATTTGTTTGGAAGAAGGAATCTAGTTGTTGTTTGTCAAACTCCATTCCCCAGTCCTGCTCCATCACATCAAAATCCAATGACCAGCGCTGTGCTTGCTTGTGAAGACGCTCTCCAAATTCCCCGTTCGTTAAAATGAGCCCTCGCCCCAATTGCTGTTCCTTTAATTGTCCGAGCATAACTTCATTTGCCAATGTACCTGAACCAACGAGCGTGGCAACATACGGGGCCCCCGATAATTGCACAAGTCTGTTTGTCATGCGTTCATACAACGCTTCAAAAGCCTGTGAACGATGTGATAGCTCCGAATACAAAATTGTTCCGTTCTGTTTCACTGGTCCAGGATAAAATGTATAGTTTTCCTTTGCGAGCCTCTGCTGTAATGATTCTTCAAATTGCTGCCTTGTTAATACCATTGGTAAAAACATCGCCTCCTGTGAACCCACTGCTGGTGCAAATTGGGTAAAGCCCATTTGCTTATATAGCTTCTCCTGTCGTGTCGTACCAGAAATAACTGCAGCTGAATAGCCTTTTTCATAGGCAAAGGCATTCAACGCTTGTGTTAATTTAAGTAGAACTCGGCCAGTACGATACTTCTTCTTCACAGCAAGCAAGCGAATTTCACATAGCTTACTACAAATTTCCTGTGGTAAATATTGCTCTACCTCGCCTATTTTCTCATCAATTGAAAATGGACGTTGATCTCGAAAAGCCAGCATACCGATAAGCTCTATTTCTTTATAAACAACTAAATACGTATTTTGATGATGAAAACGATCAATCTTTCTTCTCAACGCATTCGGCTCATGTTGGGGAATTTCCTCCACAAAAGTTTCATAATTCAACTGCGCAATAGCATCAAACTCCGCTTCTGTTTGCGCTACTTTACACCAATACATACACTCACTTCCCTCGTTCTAAAGACTCTTTAATATTCGATGAATGCTTAATAAGCATACAGATTATAGCAATTATCATCGGTATGTATACTAGTGAATGACCTGTCCAAACAATTGTGCCTACATAGAAGATAAAACCACCTACCATACCTAACGTCAGGCTTCTTGTTACAGCTAGCACCAGAGCAGTCCCGACAATCATCATTGCAAATAAATTTGGAGATAATGCAAGTCCCACACCAATAAAGGTCGCTACTCCTTTGCCACCATTAAATTTCAGCCAAAGCGGATACAAATGACCGATAATCACAAGGCCCGCCCCTACAACAACTACCCACTCTTCAAAGTGCCATAAACGTCCTACCCCCACAACAACGACACCTTTTAGCAAATCACCCAGTAGCGTCCATAGAAAAGCAGCCTTTCCTATGACACTGCCCGCATTACGAGCCCCTAAATTTTTGCTTCTTTCTACCTGTAAATTAACACCATATCCTTTTCCAACGACATAAGCTGTCATAAAGTTGCCAATCCCGTAACTTAACAGCCAATATAGCCCAATCACTCTTGTCCCCCCCTTTTCGACATGCGGCACATTGCGCTATTTATTATTAGGCTAGCGCTATCCGTCATTACCCTTGTTCTAACCATCATTTCGTCCGTTCTATCCGTCACTTCGCCCGTTCTATCCATCATTTTAGTTAAAGAAAGCTGTATAAGCAGTTTCTGCCTATACAGCTTCTTGTTATGACTGTCGTTTTGCAATTGCCTTGGCAATACAATCACCATGGAAACGACCATTTTCTATAAAGATTTCATTGGCATTATTCCCCGCTGCAATAACGCCAGCAATGAACAAGCCCGCTACATTTGTCTCCATTGTTTCAAGATGACAGAACGGACGGCCGGACTCCTCGTCAATTGTTACCCCCATCGCTCTAATGAAAGAATGATCTGGGTGATAACCTGTCATGGCAAAAACGAAATCATTGTGTAAAATCTCTTCATGCCCATCGACTTCCAGTACAACCTCATTTGGACGGATTTCCTTAACAGTTGTATTAAAACGCATCGACACTTCGCCGTTACGTACAATACCTTCGAACTCCGGTAACACCCAAGGTTTAATACTAGATGAATACTCGCTACCACGATAGACCACCGTTACACGAGCACCAGCCTTGTTCAACTCTAACGCAGCATCTACTGCTGAATTTTTGCCACCGATTACAAGGACATCTGTATCAAAAAATTCGTGTCCCTCTTTAAAATAGTGAAACACTTTCGGGTAATCTTCACCCGGAATATCCAAAAAGTTTGGATGATCATAGTAACCTGTTGCAATCACGACATAAGGTGTCTCATAGACATCTTTATCTGTCGTTACCGTAAACAGCTCTTTATTTTTCACAACACTTGCGACTGTTTCAAAACGGTTTACTTGAATATTTTTCAAACGCACCACCTCACGGTAATAAACAAGCGCTTGATTGCGTTTTGGTTTCCGTCCTTCAATTATAAACGGCACATCACCAATTGCTAAACGTTCACTCGTGCTAAAAAAAGTTTGATGTGTTGGATAATTGTAAATCGCGTTTACGATATTTCCTTTTTCAATCACAATTGGTTGTAAACCAATATTTTGCAAAGATATTGCTGCTGCTAAGCCACAAGGGCCTCCTCCAACAATAATTGCATCTACTTGTTGCATTGTGTGACACTCCTATCAAATTTGCATCAGCATAGTTATCACTGAAGCTTTCATTGCGCGCAGAGCACATAGACATCTGCGGGTTTAATTAATGTGATTACTTCAATTTAGGCATCGTTACGTCCACAGTGTGATTTGTATTGGACTTAATCTTGCACAGGGAACGACATAAAGTAGGTCATTTCGCTAAAACTGGCGTAATGCTGTTGCCCATAGTGGTTCGTTAGCCGTTCTACAGGACCTTCTAACTTCGTAGACAAAACGGTTAATTGCCCACATTAAAGATAGCCGTCCGCTGAATGTAAAAAGACCTATTGCTTTCATTATACGCCTTCCAAACATTTTTGGTTGTTTATTGACCCGAAATTTCAATGTCAATTATATGGCATTGTGGTTTTGCACCAAAGCGTAGGGGCAATAATGTTGTGCCATAGCCGTTACTCACAAGTGTCATCACACCCTCACGCTCACGATAAGACCCATTTGGATGAACTCCATACGGACCAAGTCTAATTTGACCACCGTGTAAATGTCCACCAATCATTAAATCTGCTCTAAATTTTGCCCGTATACGAGCAAAGACACCTGGATTATGCGAAATAAAAACAACTAAATCCTGCTCATCAATTTTTTCAAATGCTGCATCAAAGCTATATTTCATTGTGGATGTATCTTCAATGGCACTTAACCAAAAACGATTTTCCTGGGGAAGTAAAATTGCATCATTGGCTATGATGGTTACGCCGTGGTCCTGTAAAATACGACGAAGTTGCTCTTCGCCCACTTCTCGGTCATTATTTCCCCAAACAAAAAAGGTCGGTCCTAGCGGTGTCAATAAATCGAGGTTCTCATGGATACGTGAAATGGGTGTACGACTATCTGCAAAATCTCCACCTATTATGACCGCATCAAATGAGCCTTCCAACTGCTCAATCATGTGACGGCTAATTTTCCGTAAATGCGTATCAGATATAAAAAATAATCGAATGTTTTCTCGTTTTCCTTTTAATATCAGTTGATGATGTAAGACATTGTTTTCAAATGCAACCTTCCACATATAGAGTAGGAAGGCGATGACTACGAAAAGAAATACACCAATATAAATCATTCCCTCACTCCTCCTAACGAAAGCAAAAAGACGATTCGTTTTTATGAAGAATCGCCTTTTCACTAAATCAGACGTACGCCTTAACCTTATTTGGTGTTGACGTTTGTCCATTATTTTATACTAGAAAAACATCATTGCCAATGAATGACACTTGTTTTTCTTATGGTAGTTTAATAACTTGGCCAACCATTACTGTGTTGGAAGTCATACCGTTCGCTGCACGGATTTTTGCTAGCGTTGCTTCACTACCATTACCGTAGTGATTCAATGCAATGCGATATAGATTTTCATTTTCTTTGACTGTATGTGTACTTGCTTTTGCTGCAGCTTGTTTTGCCTCTTCTGCTTTGCGAGCCTGCTCGGCTTTCTTCGCTTCTTCTGCTTTTCTTGCTGCCTCAGCCTGTTGCTGTGCTAACTTAGCCTCTTCTGCTTTTTTGGCTTCTTGTGCTTTTTTCGCCTCAGTAGCCTTTTCTTGAGCTGCTAGTTTCTCAGCGTCTTTCTTTGCTTGTTCTTGTGCTTCGGCATTTGCTTTATCATCTTTATTTTCTTTATCCTTTGAATCTGATGCCGCAGAAGCTTTTGCTTCATCGCCCGACTTGTCAATCTCAACAATAGAATCCATGGAATCCTTTTCGGCTTCCTCAATTGTTTTACCAGGTTCATAGAATTTCACCAAATAGATTAATATCGTTAATGGGATTAGTATGAAAATTACTAAAAGAATGGTCATTAACGGCGTTTTACGTTTTGTACTTTTTGGCTTTTTGTTCGTGCTTCCATTTTTGGTCATTCTTGAAACTCTGGATAAATTTTGCTGCTCTTGTTGTTCTTCTTCAAATGATTGACGATGTTCTTCGATTTTATCTCGATAGTCTTCTTTGCTCATTCGTTTCGTACCCCCAACCTTACTACGCTTTCTATCATTCTATTATGACGAATTTTGCGAAAAAAGTAAATGACCGTCAATTTTAGTCTAAAAGCCTATTAAGAGTTGTTTTAATCGACTTTCCCATGGTATCATTTCTACTTTTTTCTCTTCCTTTAAGCGTTCTGTATTGATTTCATCATAATGGATTCCACAATTTTCACAACAGTTTTCGGGCTTTTCCTGCAATTTTTGCCCAAAATACCCGACTAATTGCGTGCGAATACAGTCTTTTGTCTGAGTAATTTTAAGCATTTCATCAACAGCTTGATATTTTTCTAGTACCAATTGATTTAGACGTGCCTTTACTTGCTCCACAGATTCCTTTTGGGACCAGTATGCGAGTACCCGAAAGGCCGTCTCACTCAGTTCCCCATTTTTCAGCATGTTTGACGGCTGCACTTGTTGCCTCACAAGCTCTTGGTAACGATCTACATGACTAGCTGACGGCAAATCACCTGTTACAACAAATTTCGCAAGTTCTTCGTCCCCATCACAATACAGTAAAATCGTAAGCGCTGGCTCACCATCACGACCTGCTCGCCCGATTTCTTGCATATAATTGGCAACATTCGCTGGCATCGTTTCATGAATGACTTGTCGAATATCGGACTTATTAATCCCCATCCCAAAAGCATTGGTAGCCACAATCCAGTCCAGCTCTCCATCTATAAACTGCTGCTGAATAAACTGACGATCCTCAGCCCCATAGCCTGCATGATAAGCAGCCACTCGTAACCCCGCCTGCGTAAATGCTTCACTATATTGCTCCGCACGCTTTCGTGAAGACATATATAAAATTCCTGGTCCGGCTGTTTCTTTGATATGCTGCAGTATCCACTTTGCTTTATCTGCCCTATCCGCGAATACTACACGCCCTAAAGATATCGTTGGTCGGTCCACATTATACATAAATTCAAATGGCGCATGTAGTGATAATGTTGTTCGAATATCATTGACAACTTTTTGTGTTGCAGTCGCCGACAATGCTAACACGGGTGGACGTTTTTCTTGTGAAAACCATTCACCAATCCGTAAATAATCTGGACGGAAATCAAAACCCCACTGTGAAATACAGTGTGCTTCATCGACCACAATAAGACTTAACTCCATTTTCGCGAGTTTTTCTTGTACCTGCTGTTGCAATAGCATTTCTGGCGATGTAAAAATAAAACGATATTGCTCAAGAAAGTGCAGTGCATACCGTTTTTCGGTGAGTGATAAAAAGGAATTTAAAGCTACCACTCTTTTTTCCCCAATGCGTTTTAATTGCTCGACCTGATCTTGCATTAAGGATAGTAATGGTGACACAATTAAAACAGGCTTCTGCAAAATATATCCCGGTAATTGATAGCATAGTGATTTACCCATGCCTGTTGGTAATAATGCAATGCTATCTTTTCCTGCAAGAATGGCTTCAATCACTTCCCTTTGGCCAGGGCGAAAAGTCGTGTAACCAAAATATTTCGCTAATGTTTGTTCTAGTTCCATTTATACTTCCCCCTTCGCCAGGACAAGTCTGAGTTGGAAATAGCTCATACCTTCCACCACTTCATGCAATGCCTTTAACTTTTTAGTTTGATAGTGCTTCGATGCATGCCAAACCTTTTCCGCTTCTTCATAAGAGACGAAGGGACCGATGGAAAAGTTCGGTTCATTCATAGCTATTTCAACTAAATGATCCTCAATCGTACTTTGTTTTAAATTTCGCAGTTGAACAATTTGTTCCAATGAATAGCCTTGCTCATATAACTGGGCAGTTTGTTGCGCAGAATCAGTCAGCAAAGCTTTAATACGTAATCCATCTGCTATTTGACCAAGCAATGCATAAGTGCTGTTCTGGTGCACTTCATTCAATAGTGTATGTAGCAATTCAATAAATGCTAATTGACTATCCAAAACGCTTTCCTTGCGCTCACTTGCAAGCTGTTGCCATGTCCAACCTGGTGAGCTATGTCCACTCAATCGATAGAGAACTAGCTGTTTCTGTCGATCAGCTAACGGCAAAGCAGTCAGTACTTGTTGACATTCCTCGAATAACTGCTGCTGCAAATGACCTAACTGATAGTTATGGTTGACTAAGAAAGCACGCACCCACGCCTGTACTTGTGGATCTTTGCTAATCGGAGAAAATGAATGCATGTCCGCTCGGTGATACGATAAACTTTGGACAATCAGGGATAATCGAGCAAAAAACGCATGCTCATTTCCGCGGTAATGCCAACCATCAAACAAAAAAGTGGCTGTCTGCTCTGCACGCTGTAAACCTAGCTTTTTCATGGAATAGTGACCAGATTCCTGCATATTTAACCAACTATATTGCGAAAATGTGGAAACGGCCTCATCAAATGTTGCCCGAGGTAACTTTGGCAATAATCCAAAATAGTTATGTAGCTGAAAGAGGCCAATGTCTTGAATCGTCTGGCCAGAACGTTTCCCTCTTAAGACATGATAGGCTGCTGAAACGGTTCGTTCGTTATTGAGCTTGTGAAAAATTTGCAATAAAATTTGATGAAACATTGTAGCAAATTCCTCCAATTTAATAGTATTATGTTGAAATGTAAGATAAACATCTTTAAAATGAGTATGAAGCTTTGTAGGAACATTGTAAAAGGAGAGAAAGAAATGGCTAAATACACAATTGTTGATAAAGATACATGCATCGCTTGTGGCGCATGCGGAGCCGCAGCACCTGATATTTATGATTACGATGATGAAGGTATTGCCTTCGTCATTTTAGATGATAACATGGGAACTGCTGAAGTTCCAGAAGATCTACTAGAAGACATGCAAGACGCTTTCGAAGGTTGCCCAACTGATTCTATCAAAGTAGCGGATGAAACATTTGATGGCGATTCACTAAAATTCGAATAGTTTTATTAAGCACCATTACAACAACAAGGCATCCATAATTGGATGCCTTGGACTGTAGACAAACTGAACTGCCCCTAAATTGTTAGACACCAAATCTAACAATTTAGGGGTGTTTTTTATGGATAATTTCACTGCCGAAGAGAAAATATTTATTGCTCGTCTTTACCTTGAGGGGAAACATAGTTATTTGGGAATTCAAGATTTATATAAAGTTTCTTATCCAATGATTAAGGGATGGTATGTTTGGTATGTCAACAACTAAACTGGACAAAAATTATAAGGTCTGTTGCTTGAATTCCAATGGTGTTAAATAGCCTAGTGTTCCATGAATTCGAATGTTATTGGACTCAATTGCTTGAATAAAGGAACGATAAACTTCATTCTTTTACCGTTTTTAAGTATTTTATATCGTTCACTAGTTTGCAGTAGCCTCTAGTTGATTACATAGTACCATCTGCATATCCCAAGAAGTTAATGAACTTGATAATGTAGCTTTTGTAGTTGCAGAAATACCAGCAGTATCTTTATGGATGAGAGTAGTAGAACTTTGGAATTGAGTTGAGTTGTTACAAGTATTTGCTGTTATAGAGTAAGGTCCATAAAACTAAATTAACAGCGCCATTTGAAGAATTTGCACCAACATTTGCATATGACACAGCGCGGTTTGTAATTGATTTTACGCGACTGTCAATAATAGACCAACCACCCGAAGCACCTAAAAGGCGTAACATAGCAAAATCGTTTACTGTTTTAGCTTCAATATTTAATGTAGCATAAGCTCGTACACTACCTGTTGAATCTTTTATTTCCCCATTCCATAAAGGCGCAATTTCCGGAATACCCAAATCTAATTCATCTAATGTAATGTCGCTAAAGGCAGAAATGGAAATTATTTGAGTATCTTCGATCAATTTTGTCTTGCCACAAATGATGGAGATGTATTACACACTCATAAAATGTACTAGAGTCTATATAAATCGAACTTTGAAATTACGCTTATCTAAAGTTAAATACTCTTTTCAGATTGTTATTGCAACCATAATTTATGTGTGATAAAATTTTAGTAGTTGGTACTAATAACAGATATTATATTGCAAAGGGGTTCTTATAGATGATGGAGAATTTATTACAATTAAAAGATAAAAATATCGTCGTAATGGGCGTAGCGAATGATCGTAGTATTGCTTGGGGAATCGCAAAACGTCTATTTGATGTAGGCGCCAATGTGATTTTCACGTATCGTCAAGAACGTTCATTAAAGAAATTACAAAAGCAACTTGAAAATTATGGTCAACCTGAAGCCCTTATTGTCCAATGTGACGTCAACAGTGACGACAGCACAAAAGCAGCCTTCGATGAGATTGGCGCTAAAGTCGGCGTTATCCACGGCATTGTACACTCTGTAGCATTTGCCAATGCAGAAGACTTACACAATCGCTTTTTAGAGACAACTCGTGACGGCTATGCATTTGCGCAAGACACAAGTGCGTACTCTCTTATTTCAACAGCAAAAGCCGCACATCCATACATGACAGAAGGCGGTTCTATTGTAACAATGAGTTATCTAGGTGCAGAACGTGTGCTAGACGGCTACAACGTAATGGGTGTCGCTAAAGCTGCATTAGAAGCATCTATGCGCTACCTAGCTGCTGATATAGGTCAAGACAATATTCGTGTCAATGCCATTTCTGCAGGGGCGATTCGTACACTTGCAGCAAAAGGTGTTCCTTCATTCAACACGATTTTACACAAAATCGAAGAAACTGCACCATTAAAACGAAATGTCCAACAAGATGAAGTCGCAGATATGACGATTGTGATGCTATCTCACCTATCACGTGGTGTGACAGGAGAAACAATCTACATCGACGCTGGCTACAATATTATGGGTTAAACAACAGTAAGCATGTAAGATCGTCATTGATCTCACATGCTTCTTTTGTTTTTGATTCATTTAACTTTAATCTTAAATAGAATCAAAACAGCGATAATAAACTTTGTCCCAGTAAGAATACACCTGCAATGAGTAATAGCATATAAATCATCTTTGTAAATAGTGCTTGATTAAGCTTCTTAAATAAAATTTGCCCTAACACTAGACCAA
Organism: Lysinibacillus parviboronicapiens; assembly: GCF_003049605.2. NCBI lineage: Bacteria > Bacillati > Bacillota > Bacilli > Caryophanales > Bacillaceae > Lysinibacillus > Lysinibacillus parviboronicapiens. The sequence goes on along the minus strand of NZ_CP073713.1, from coordinate 1,620,637 downwards.
TAAGGACAAGTGGCAGTGCATACAAACTATTAACCCAAACCGTTTTATTTGTGCCTTCAACCGTTAATTGAAACAGTAAGCTAATAGCGTAGATAAAAATAAAATAGGCGATTGAGGTTGCTCTCGTATTTTCTTTATTTTTCTGTGTACCTGCAAAATAGAGTAATAATGGCGGTCCAGCCATGCCGATACTTGTTGTTAATAATCCCGATAAAAACCCTACACCATATTCTCTATTTTTGGTTGGCTGAATTGAAAAATTTCTCATTAATAATATCGTTACCCCAATGAGTATGAGTGCGATTATTAATTTAAAGGTGGTTAAATCTACAATTGCAAAGATGAAACTACCAAAAGGCGCTCCGACGATACTGCCTAAGAGTATCTTTTTTAACAAACCAAAATCAACATCACTTTTAATCTTCCAAAGCAGTGCTAAAGAAATGACAAGCGACAAGAGGATATTTATTTGCATTGCCTCTTGCGGTGAGAATAGCATAAGTAAAAAAGGAGTGGCCATAATAGAAAAACCAAACCCCGAACTTGTTTGCAAAACGGATGCTAACAAGATAAGCAAAAAGAATAACAGAAGTTCTATCAAACTAGCACCTCACAATTAAAAATATCATTTTATGGCCTTGTCACCATGCTTTGCTTAGCAATGATGCCCTTTAATAAAAATGAAAGTAAACAAGCTACGACTAAAAAGACAGTAATCATTGCAATAACACCTCCCCAACCATCGTGCATCCAAAATATGCCCCCTGCTGTCCCTCCTACACTGGAGCCAAAATAATAGAAAAATAAATACAGAGAAGATGCTTGTGCTTTATCATGTGTGGCCCGTCTACTCACCCAACCACTGGCAATGGAATGCGCAGCAAAAAAGCCAAAGGTAAAGACCGTAATGCCAATAATTTTCAAGCTGAGTAGACCACTTAATGTCAGAAGTGCGCCCGCAAACATAATTGCAATGGACAGTAACAACATTTTTTGTCGTCCATATTTATCTGCTAAACTCCCAAACCAAGCCGAGCTAAACGTACCGACCAAATAAATAACAAAAATCCAACCAACAATTGTGGCACTTAAACTATATGGCGGTGCCATTAATTTAAAGCCGATATAGTTGTAAAGAGTAACAAAGCTCCCCATTAACACAAAACTAATGCCAAAAAGACAAAGCATCGATGGGTCTTTGACATGTTGAATGAGTGATGTCGTTAATGCTTTTATTTGCAATGGACGTGGCGAAAAATGCCTAGAATTCGGTAACATCCATACAAACAGGACACTTATAATGAGGCTTAACATACCGAGCACAATCATACCCACTTGCCAATTATAAAGGTCAGTTAATGTGCCAATAATAACACGTCCACTCAGTCCCCCGACTGAATTACCACTTATATAGAGGCCCATAGCAACGCCGAGACTACGAGGGTCCATTTCCTCTCCTAAATAAGCCATGGCAATGGCAGGTAAACCTGCAAAAACAACCCCCTGTATCACTCGCAAAACCAAAATTGTTTCAAAGTTCGGAGAAAAAGCAAGCGCTAGCGTCAGGATAGATGCCGCAAAAATAGAAATCGTCATTAAGGACTTTCTCCCCCAAGCCTCCGACAAGGAACCGACAATAATCATACTGATAGACAATGCAAATGTCGTTACAGATAAAGAAAGACTAGCTACTGCGGGTGATACATGAAATTCCTCTGCAAATGTCGGTAACAATGGCTGTGATACGTATAAGTTTGCAAAGGTAATAAAACCCGCTAAAAATAGGGCCCAGTTTGCTTTATTAAATGCCTTTGTCCCCTTTTGTATATAATCCATTTCTCTCTCTCCCTATTCACAATCCATTTCTATCTATTATTCTAATACAACGTTCTGCAAAAAACACGGTAGATTGTCGAAAAATAGACAAATATATCTTCATTTATCTGTTTTTCGCAATATTTTTAGTTGACATTTTTTTAAAAAGGTCCATTACAAGCATAATTACTTACTGTTTTCCTATGAATCATTTATCCTGAAATAGAACGTGTTGCTTCATAGTTAAGGGATTTATCGACATGATTAGTGTACAAAGACTATAAGGGATTTGACTCAACTGCTGATTTTCACTACGGCCGAACGCTTTTCAGTGGGCAGGGCCGAGCCACTTCCCTCGCTACGCTCAGCTCGACTGTCCCGCTTTTCCCGTTCTTTAAAATGAACATATAAATACACAATAAGTAATGGCATGATTTATAGAAGATAAGATTGAGTCATGCACTTATTTATTGTGTATAACTCTCATATTGCAAGCTAAACCAAATTAAAAAAGTTTAGACTATATGATGAATAAACATAAAAAGACCAGATACTCACCTTTAATGAGCGCATGGTCGATTAAGTGGAACAACTTGTAACTGAATTACAAAACAACAGCATAGAATTGTACTCTTTTGTTTCAGAAAATGTCTCTGAAGGTATTAGAGCTTGACACTATGCACGATGACAATAAAAAGGTACTTGACGTATTACCTCTGCTGTATTTAAATTCCACAATAGACTATTTTTTACCAAATGTCATTGCTAATATTTTATTTAACTCTTCTTGTACTAAACGACCACGTGGTTGCTTTATAATAAAGATTGTTCAAATTAATACCTAATAGCGTTGATAAACAGGCAAAAAGAAAGAGCATGTTTTAAAAAAGATTAATCAAAACATGCTCATTATATTTTTTATGGAATCATTCTTTTATAAAAAAGTTTGATCATTTCTATAATTTTCCCTCCATTAAAAAGCGATTTAATGGCGGAATAAACCAGTAAATCCCTCATCCAATTTCATGGATTGGGACAACCCCTTAATCCTTTAACTGATAGAAAACCTGTTTAATTTTGCCTCAGTGCCAAGTATGGCAGTATTAAGCTCATTCCCTCGGCTATCTTGTCCCCTTCTGAAATAGAGACTGCGTAAAAAATTCTTGCTGTTCACGCGAGCAATCACCTGACTGCGACTTCTCGGCAAATTGCAGCATTGCGCTAAGCAGCTAATCCAATCAGCGATTTCTTGATGTGGAAGTAACTCTTTGTCAATCATCGTATCCACGATATTGACCAACCGCTCATCATCCTCATCACTAAAAATATGTATTCCATTATGTAGCAAGCCAGAAATAGCGACAAGAACCTCACGCAGCATTGCAACGCTGCTCTCCTCGCACTGCACCAACTCAACAAAAACATCTGCACCGTGAGACGCGCTGTGAGCCCAGCCTCCTACTGAAAGGTAACCCCGCAGATCCTTCTCCTCTTTGTAATAACGGAGCATTGCTTGCATTAATTGCTCAATTTCTTCTTGATTTAAAAATGGATTCTGTCTGTGGCGTTGTATAATCAAAGCGATAGGCAAGGCAGAAAACGACCTTGTAAAAACTGACTGATCATCCTCGCTGCCAATATTATAGAACAAATGGTTCTCATCCGTCAGAACAGTTAAAAGACTACGCAACTCCTCATTACTGAACCTATTCTCTTCCTTAATCCACATATAAAACATCGGATAAATCAAGTTATCCCGCAATTCTGGCTGAGGATCGCCAATATATTGAAGTAACAAAGGTAAGAAATCTTGATGCTGCTCACCTTCGCCTAACTGATAATCATTCTCCTCAATTCTTTGCAAATCCTCCATAAGTTTCAACCTTATATCGCTCACTTTCCCATCCCCTTTAACATTAATAAAATCTCTTCTATTACAATATCAGGCTCATCATGATGTATATAATGTCCACTACGACTAGCAATCTGGAACTTACTTGACGTTGACAGCCATTGGAATTCTGCTTGTAGACTTTGTTCAATTTCTAATATTTCTTGAGAGGGCCATCCATCTTCATTATTATCGGGTAAACCTCTTGTAATAATTGAGAGAGGGATGTCACTTTGTTTTGAATAATCAACAATTTGCTTATAACTCTGTATTTTATCAATTTTCTCACTATTCAACATAGGATTCTCGAAATATTCCCTATTTCCTGCAAGTAGATTTTCTGGTAGAACCTTTTCATAGGCAAGTTCTTTATATTCCGGTGCAGCGTCAACCAAAACCATACCACAGATGTCCAGCGGATAAAGACTGGTATACAATCTGGCGACCAATCCACCAAAGGAATGGCCTACTAATATATAAGGCTTCTCCACGTCAAGCGCTTGCACCAATTCGAAGAGCTCCTCAACAAGATCACAGCAAGTTCTCGGGACAGCTACGTCTTGACTCCTGCAAATACCCGCCCTGTCATAGGACAAGGTTGACGTTTCATCCGATATTCGGTCTTGGACCTTTTTCCATGTTTCATGGCTATCGCCTAACCCTGCAATAAAGATTACGCTGGGTGTATTTTTACGATATTTATTGAACAGTATACGCCTATCATAGAAATTGATTATCTTTTTATGTTGTATCGTCACTTTTAATCACCTAATTAAATTATAAACTTTACATTATTATTTCTACAATATAAAAAAAGGACCATTTATGCAACTCAGTAATAATTTGCTAAAGTAGTTAGTTTAAGTATATTACTTCACAATCTGCTAATTGAATGATTCAAAGCTATCAACGTTACACTTGTATCATTTTGGATTATTACAATAGCATACTTTTAAAATCACATTTAAGTAATGCCATAATAATTTCATCTGAGTACGCATCGTTATAATATAAGGATTGACGTAAGACTCCTTCTTTTACAAACCCAACCTTTTCATACGCTCTTATTCCACGCAAATTATGGCTAAATACTTCTAACTGTAAACGATTTAATTGGAGTTGTTCAAAAACAAATCTTAGAACAATTTTTGTAGCTTCAGTACCATATCCTTTTCCTGTTAATGAAATAGAAGCCATCGATATTCTGAATCCTGCTTTTTTGTTCGCCTCATCTATATCGAAAATCGATAACTCCCCGATCATTTCGTCAGTGCCTTTTAAACAAATAGCGAAATCATAGCGACTTGAATCATTATTAATATTTTCAATATGTGTCTTAATTTGAACCAGTGAAAAATTAGAATTCGTTCCAGTCATATAACGTATTTCTTTATCCATTGTATTTTCTAATATAATAGGTGCATCTAACTCGCAAAGAGGTCTTAAATAAATTCTCTCACTCTCTAATCTCATTTTAACTTTCTCCTTAATTGTTTTTTTACCATAATACTACTTCAACACCATTCTAAAAATACCTGCTTCTTCAACTAACCTGCATCGCTAGTTCAATTGTAAAGTTCTATTCAAACAATGGAACTTTTGGGTCTATTCCATAACAATGAATAAGCATAGCGTGTAATTGCCCTCTGTGATGATAAATGTGAGCTACAATCTCTAACAACCATTCATATCGTGAGTATGTAACACCCCAATAAGAAGTAACTTCCTCTTGAAGTTCGACTTCTGTGAAATTCATCAATTTATCTTCTAAAAATTGATGATTTTTTATCAATGCTTCTTTAATCTCATTTAGACTTTTATATGAAACACTTGGATAAAATTTGTTCATCTTGTCTTGAGATGCCCCGTCCGAAATAAGCGAATCCGCTTCACAAATAATAGCAATATGTTCTAACAGCTCTCCTATGGACTGCTTATTAGGCGTAGGCCTTTTTTGCAAGTCATTTTCTGTTAACTTTTCTATCATTTCAACAATTGTCGTTACAGCGACTTTAATTTGATGTAATGCACTCTTACAATATATATTCATTTTATCCTCCTTTACATCAATCCTCTATTCAACTAAACTGCACCGTTAGCACAATTAGAAAAAAGAGCTGCCTAAGCAGCTGCTCAATGATCTTTAAGTACGCCACCGTTATGGATTACCCTATTTATTAATTTCCTCAAGCATATTTCCCATGACAAAGTTGTGCAAATCCACCTTGTTCACCTATTCTAACATGTTCCTCCGATACAACCCCCACCCAGAATTTTCGGTTCATGATATGCGCCCTCTAGCGTTGCACAAATCGTTCCACATTTTAAACCCAAAAGAAAACGAATAAAGACCAGATTTACATACGGTCTCTCTTTATAGTAAGTGGCTGGTATCTAAAGACCATTAATAGTCCTTACAATGTAAATGGTTTGAAAAAGTAAACGTAACAAGAAAAATAGACAGTACCCAAAATAAACCGGTACTGTCTCATTTTCTAAGTGCTTATTAAACTAAACTGCACCGTTTGTACAATAAGAAAAAAGAGCTACCTATGCAACTCAATGATCCTCATTGAAAGCACCAAGTTAATTTAAGTGTATTCATTCACAAATGTGCAAATAAGATTACAGAGCAAGGTCTATCAAGCAAGAGTATAAGAATATTAAAGAATGCGAATTTTTATACCGAAAACACCTGATGAAAAACAAATACTCAAAATCAAGAAAATGATTCCCGCTATAATTGAAATGAATCCAATAGCATATTTGACTTTATCTTTAAAAATTTTGCATAGGATTTTATAAATAACAATGCCAAGGAATCCACCTAATCCATTCAAGATTATATCATCAATATCAGTAGCACCTACTTTAAATAAGTACTGCAAGATTTCAACTGCCACACTAATAATGACGCTCCATAAAGTGTTAATGAATATCCTTTTATTGTGATTGAACAAAATCAAATAGATACCTAATGGTATAAATAAAACCATATTACCCAGGACATTAATTAATGAAATAAAGTATTAATCCACACCTGTTAGATGTGACTTTAGTGGTAGTAATAGACTAAATTCTATTCCTATTTTTGCTAGTTCTTATTCATTTTTTTACTTTTTCTTTTAACAGTAATTCTATCACTTTTAGATTCTAAAAATTACTTTAGGTATTCAAAAACCTATCTTTTCATTAATAAAATTTATGTAATTCTCTTAAATAGTCAAATTGCCAATCACCTTCCAATCTTAATTCATAAAATAAAAACAAGATATATTATTTTGAAGTAACCAATACCTATAACTTTCTGGGTCAATCACATATGAAAAAGGGAGGTGAAAAAATCGGACCCACAAAAATTGATTGGCGACAGTTGTTGTGAAAATAATCAAGTTTTTTGGCGTATTAAAGCTATTGATGTAGGTTCTATTCAACCTCCTCCAGTTGTTATCCCTGAAGGAACTATTATTCCAATAATAAATAGATATTTCTATATTGTTGCAGAAGATATCGATTTAACAAACGGAACAACCCTTCCTGCTAATTTATTTACAGATGATAATGGCGATCCCATAACAGAATTCAAACTTTTTAATCCCAATGGATATGTCAATCTTTACATCAATGCTGTGATGCAAGAGGGTGGTGCCTATAAAATAACCCCAGATTCGTTAACTCTTAACCCATTTAATGCAACTATTTTTGCTGGAACCCCAATAATTATAGAATCATTGGGGTTCCAACAATTGTGAAACCAAAACTTCTAAAAGTGTTTTATCCCTTGAAAGGAGGTGAAAAAAATGGCACTTTCAATTATTAATATTCATGTAAATGTTAATGGTACATCCACAAGATTTTTTGATGTGTTAGCAGCAGATTTAACGGTTGCTGATGGTACTACAGTACCTGCAACTGCCTTTCTAGATGATAGTGGAACTGCTGCAACTGCTTTCCCAATAGTAACGAACGGCTACTATAATTTCTATGTCAACGGCGTAATGCAAGAAGGTGATTCGTATACAATTTCTGCAACAGAATTAACTTTTAACGGTGTTACTGGCACAATTTCTGCCGGAACTCCATTAGTAGTAGAAGCTGTAGAATTAGTAACACAAACGTAAAGCCTTTCTTTTTCTATTTTGGTGCTTAGGGTCACTTTTATCCCAGTGGCCCTTTAATAGTGTCTTTCCTCAAACTGTTAAGTAATTAAATTCATTATCGAGCACTTCCTAGTCATCAAAATGATCATTTAATTCCAATGGCCCTTACGTTTTATTGTTACACACTATTTAATGTATACATAAACTAAAATCTGGACAAAATAAGAGTGTCTATAGTGTTCTCACACTACCTCAAGGCTACAGTGATTTCCACTGCAGCTTTTTTTATTTAAGTATGAAGTAACGCCTAACATCCTGAACATTAATTTTAACTAATTCTTTATAATATAAGAGGAGGAATATCCATGGAATTCAAAATTGAAAAAAAAGAGAAGTTTAATATAGTAAGTGTATCGAAAAGAGTGTCAATGTATACAGATAATAAAGTTGTTTAATTTTTAATAAGGTCATATGAAATATAATAAAGTTATTTAAAAATATTAGCCATGCTATTCAACAAACCCATATTGTGGAGTAACTTGTAAAGGTATTAAGGATTCGAAAGGATTAGCGCGAAATGGTCATTTTATTGGGTTGTGTATTTCATCCGGAATTAACCGGAGATTCAAGAATTCTAGAATATTTTGTATCCTATGGTATAGCTTGCAAAATCTGTTTTCATATAGTACAGTATTGTTAAAATTTAAATAACTGAACACGATGATGGGAAGTAGTAGCAAGCACGTTTTTTTTAGAGAGTCAGCGGGTGGTGGAAGCTGATAAAAGCACTTGTGAATCCGTCCTGGAGTTGCGCAGTCGAAGTGAGTAAAGTAGGCTGTTGCCGGTTGAAATGCCGTTATGAGATAAGTGGATTAGGCGAATGTCTAATCAATTAGGGTGGCAACGCGGGTAGCTCTCGTCCCTTTCATGGGATGAGGGCTTTTTTGTGTTCATTTATAAAACCTACTCCCATCATTATTAATCTACTGGAGGTATGAACTATGTTAGATATTAAACGCGTCCGCGACAATTTCGCGGAAATTAAAGAAATGTTGTTAACACGTAATGAAGATTTAGGAAATTTAGACGACTTTGATGGCTTAGACGCGAAACGTCGTGAGTTAATCGCTAAAACAGAAGAACTTAAAGCTGAACGTAATAAAGTATCTGAGCAAATTTCTGTGATGAAGCGTAACAAAGAAAATGCAGATGCAGTAATTGCACGTATGCGTCAGGTAGGCGACGAAATTAAAGAGCTAGACATACAGTTAAATGATGTAGAAGATCGCTTCAAAGATATGATGATGCGCTTACCAAATGTTCCGCACGAATCTGTGCCTGTAGGGACAACAGAAGATGACAATGTTGAAGTATTAAAATGGGGCGAAGTACCAACTTTTGATTTTGAAATTAAAGCACACTGGGACATTGCTACAGATCTTCAAATTGTAGACTTTGAACGCGGCGCAAAAGTAACGGGTAGCCGATTCTTATTCTATCGTGGACTTGGCGCTCGCTTGGAACGTGCATTAATGAGCTTTATGATGGATTTACATGCAGAAGAGCATGGCTATGAAGAAATGCTACCACCTGTCATTGTTAATCGTGATAGCTTGACGGGTACTGGAAATCTTCCTAAATTTGAAGAAGATTTATTTAAATTAGAGGAAACAGATTATTTCATGATTCCAACAGCAGAGGTATCTGTAACAAACTTCTATCGTGATGAAATTTTACTGGCTGAGGCTTTACCACAAGGCTTTGCTTCCTATAGTGCGTGCTTCCGTTCAGAGGCAGGCTCTGCAGGCCGTGATACACGTGGTTTAATCCGTCAGCACCAATTTAACAAAGTGGAATTAGTACGCTTTGTAAAACCAGAGGAATCTTATGAACAGCTAGAGTTGTTAACAGGTCATGCTGAAAAAATACTGCAATTACTAGGCTTACCGTATCGTAAACTAAAAATGTGTACTGCTGATTTAGGTTTTACTGCAGCGAAGAAATATGATTTAGAAGTTTGGATTCCTGCACAAAACATGTACCGTGAAATTTCTTCTTGCTCTAACTTTGAGGATTTCCAAGCACGACGAGCGAATATTCGCTTCCGTCGTGAGCCAAATGCAAAACCAGAATATGTTCATACATTAAACGGTTCAGGTCTTGCCATTGGTCGTACAGTTGCTGCTATATTAGAAAACTACCAACAAGCAGATGGAAGCGTAGTTATTCCAGAAGTTTTAAGACCATACATGGGTGGTAAAAAAATAATTGCACCAAAATAAATAACGGGTAAAAGCTATTTTAGATATCCTTTAACAGGTAATTATGATTTACAGATGCTTTTAATCGTATCGGGTGGTATAAACGCCGTGGAATTGAAAAAAATGCTTTATTATTTCTTAAAGGAAATTTAGCGAGACTAAAAAAGATGTTACTATAATCAAGGATAGGTGCATAGTGGGGATCTTACTCCTCCCACTGATTGCTAGTTGAACCAATCGGGCTTCTACGGTCAGTTGTTCGATTTACTGACCGTTAATGCGGGATACAGTTATACTTCCATAAGTGGGGATCTTACTTCCCCTACTGATTGCTAGTGGAACCAATCGGGCTTTACGGTCAGTTGAGCGACCATAGCTTTTACTGACCGTTAAAGCCGGAAAACCTAAAGAATTGGAGTGAATGGCATGAAAATTACCATTGATAATGAATTAGCTTTACGCACTGTTGCCGTAGAAGACGCGCAAGCAGTTTTTGCCCTAACGGATGCCTCTCGAGAATACTTACGCGAATGGTTGCCATGGCTTGATTTTACAAAAGAGGTAGCCGACTCAAAGGCTTATATAGAAAGCTGTATCTCTGGCTTCGAAGCACAGAGTAGTCTCTCTCTTGTTATTATTTTCCGACATGAAATTGTAGGTATTGCTGGCTTTAATGCCATCAACCCTTCGAATAAAACTGCCACGGTAGGTTATTGGCTGAGTAAAGACGCACAAGGACATGGCATCATGACAAAAACCGTAAAAGCTCTAATGCACTATGCTTTTGAGGAGCTACAGCTCAATAAAGTAGAAATTCGTGCAGCTGTAGGTAATGTGAAAAGTCGTGCTATTCCTGAGAGATTAAACTTTACAATAGAAGGTACGATTCGTGACGCTGAATGGCTGTACGATCGTTATGTGGACCATGTGGTATATGGCATGCTCGCAAAGGAATGGCAGGCATTGCTATAAGAGTTAGCACCAATATTATGCGTTAATCGGCATATATCGCCGCTTATACATGCTACTTCACCGCTTGCTGTCCACATATTTACAGGAGTGTCCTAAAAAATAGCTACCTGACACCGAAGTGTCAGGTAGCTATTGTCTTTATTGTTCAACTGGTTCTTTTATTTCCTTTGTTAGCTCAGGCGCTTGTTGTTTCCCTAAACCTACCGCAATTTGCTCAAGCTCGGGACGCAATGTATGCTTACCTGCATAGCTTTCAATCAATTCCTTAACATCAATCCCTGAGGTTTCTTTCAATGATTCCTGGAGTGTTGACATCAAGTTTGTTGCGTACGACGTCACCTTATTGGCACCGCCACCGCCTTCTCCACCACCAGTATCCACTACTGTAATTTTGTCGATGTTGCCTAACGGGCTAGCCAGTTCTTTCGCATATTCAGGCATCATGCGTACAACCATATCCAGAACAGCTGCTTGGCCGTAATATTCAAAGGCTTCGGCAATTTTGCGTTTCGCCTCGGCTTCAGCTAGACCACGCAGACGGATAATATCTGCATCTGTCTCCCCTTGGGCACGCTCAGCATCGGCTTTTGCCATACCGTCTAATCGAATTTTCTCCGCTTCTGCTTTCGCTAACGATTCAATACGATATTTTTCAGCATCAGCTTGCGCGAGCTCACGACTTTTTTCCGCTGCTGCATTTTGCTCCACTGCATAACGATCGGCGTCTGCCTTTTTCTTTACTTCTGAATCATATTGCTTCTCGCGACGTAAAATCTCTTTTTCTTCTAGTTCAATTTGCTTTTGGCGCTCAATAATGCGAATTTGCATCTCTTGCTCGGTAACTTCCTGTTTGGCACGGGCTGTTTCTAGTTCATATGCTTGGTCCGCTCGAGCTTTGGCAATATCCTGCTCGCGACGGAATTCCGCTACCTTTAATTGGTTTTCTTTTTCCGCTTCTGCAATTTCTGTGGCACGCTCTATTTCTGCTTTCTGTGCCTCTTTAGATGCTTCTGCACGTTTAATGCGTGTTTCCTTTTCTGCATCTGCTGTCGCAATATCTGCGTCACGTTTCACCTGTGCGATTCTCGGTTTACCAAGCGAATCTAAATAGCCGTTTTTATCACGTACATCTTTAATCGTAAAGGATACAATCACAAGGCCCATCTTCGCTAAATCCTGAGAGGCTACACGCTGAACCTCCTGCGAGAATTTATCACGATTTTTGTAAATTTCCTCAACAGTCATTGAGCCTAAAATAGAGCGTAAGTGACCTTCTAATACCTCACGCGCCTCACCTTCACGCTCTGATTTTTGCTTCCCTAAAAACTGTTCAGCCGCTGTGGCGATTTCTGTAATAGAGCCGCCAATTTTGATGATAGCTGTACCATCTGCCATTACGGGAACTCCTTGCTCCGTATACACTTCCGGTGTTGTTACCTCTAGTTTACTTGATAATAGACTGAGTGGCTGTGCTTGTTGGAAAATTGGGAAAACGAATGTACCGCCCCCACGTATAATTTTGATGCGATTTCCTGACTCATCCTTATGTACATTTTTTGAGCCAAGGTAGCTTCCTGTCACAATCAGTGCTTCGTCAGGACCAGCCGTACGATACTTCGTCACATACAATCCTACAATGGCGATTAATATAAATGCTACAACCCCTACAACAATCAAAATACTCGTCATATTACTGTCTCCCCTTTAGATAAATTTCTTTTCATAGGCTCTCACCAGTAGAGTACCTTCTTTCACTTCCACAATAAGCACCGTTGTATCATAATCGATAACCTCATTGTCAAAACCTGCTGCTCGCTTGGAAATCATGCCACTCGCCGTCTCTATCACAACTTCCCCAAAGCCGTCTGTTGGTATTGGTACGATTACCCTCCCTAATTGACCACCAAGGGATTCTTCCGTATAAGCTAACGAGACATCAGCGGATCTCAGCGGAACAAGAATAAATAAATAAAATAGTGCACTTAAAATACTTCCGATGATAATAGCAGCAACGATATTCCATGCGCTTGAAAATAAGGCTAGCTTCTCTAATATAAAACCTGTTGCTGACATCATCGTGATGAATGATAAAATCACACTTGGATTTAGAATGGGTAGTCCATCGCCAATACCTTCCACAGCATCTCCAAAAAACATGAACAATATTGTAGCAAGGCCAGCAAAAATTAACACCACCAAATAAATCTGTTCAAGTGAATAGCCAAATAGCGTCAAGTTGTTCACCCCTTTTCATCGTATTACCTACTATACGGATACACGCCCCTATAAGTTTCATAATATTTTACATTTTTCAAAAAAACGAATAACTTTACAACGTATAAGTCATTGGCGCAACTATCTTTTTTCATTATTCTATGTATTAATTTTTTATTTACTTTTCTGGATATTGAACGATTCGCAACTGTACATGATGCCGACCATAGCGTGCAGCAATTCTTTCTGATTCAACCAGAATATCTAATTTGTGGCCTTTAATGGCACCACCTTTATCAGCAGAAATTGCCCTAAACGACTCATAGGGCGTTTTAATTTCGACAATTGTTCCTAACGGGATTACTGTAGGGTCTACCGCCACGATTCTTAAACCATGATAGTAAATTGTTTCACGAACATTAATGCCTGTTGCGGTTATACCACTACAGCCTGTACAATCGGAACCGTAATACGAAGCATTAAATTGCTGCCACTCAGCTTGATTGCTTGCTACCTTGTCATGATGCACAATTATTTTTGTATTCTTTTTTGAATAGCTAGCACGATTTTGATGGTCTTTTTTTAATCTAAGCTGCTCTATTTGTAGCTTTTCCTTATTCTTTAACCTTTGCATTTCTTGTTGTCTTTGTAGCCTTTCAGCTTTTAATCGTAGTGCTTGACTGTTGATTTTTGTAACCGAGTTCTCATACTTGCTCTGTGCCGAATTTTGCATGACAACTGTTAAATTATAGTTATTATTTTCAATGTTATTGTCATCTTCGTATAATAGGACAAAGATTATTAAAAAAAGAATAACCCATATTATTGAAATTACTGTTATTGCTTTCATAAAAATACCTTAAACTCTACATTAATACTGGCACATGATTTGCATCAAGGCATATTTATTAAAGTGTAGAATCGAACCTTTTTATATTAATTTATTTAATAGATTGTTCTTATTATGTATTATAGGTATAAAAAATTGATGTACAGATTAATATTGATGATTAACATTTATAAAAGTTCATATTTTTTAAGAATGTCTCTACTGACTTTGCCGCCTCAATTTCTAAATGCTGCATTTCCTTAGAAATGATTAAATTTATATTTCCCATTTCTTGATAAGCTAATGCCATCGCATAACGATCAATAGTACTTCTATTTGAATTCCCATCTTTGAAAGCTTTCATTGAATCCCCTTCCCTTCAAAAATTACTTTAGCTACAATTTAAATGTTCTTTTCAAATAGACTTGTTTATCAATCTCTGCCATGAGTGCACTAAGCTTTTTCAGTGTTATCTCGTTCTCTGATTGGATATGTGATGTTAATAGAGCTTTTTCACGTTTATATTCTATATCCAAAAACGTTGATGCTACTTGCTCTGTTAAATCCACAAGCTTCTTCTGAAACTCTTTACTTTTTAGCAAAAATTCTTTCATGTTGGTTTCATTGTCAAAAACTTTCCCCTGATTGATTGCGCCAAAAATATAGCTAAAATCTAACGTCAATTCTTTTAATAATTTATTATCCATAGTAGCCCCTACTTTCAATATTTTTTACGATAGTTCTAATTGTTTATAGCATTTTGTTTTTATAATTTTATAATATTTTAAATTATTTCATCCAAATAAAGCTGTACTGACTTTCTTGAATGATAGACTTAGAAATTTTCGTATAAATTTCTATTCGCACCTCACCTTTTTAGTATTATTTCATTTAAATGAAAAATTATATGTGCTTCCCCCCTTCATTAAGTCGACAATTTGTTTATCCCCAATGATGCTCTGTACAACATTTCTAGTACCATTAGTCTTTAACAAATTAAAATTTTTGACCTTAGATATGTAAATTATTGCTATTGCTTCAGCGTCGATTTTGCTGATCCTTCCTTTTGATTGTCCAATTAGTTCAGAAGCAAATTCTTTCACTAAAATTTTTTCCATTTCTGTTCACCACCTTTCAATAATAGTACAACATCACCTTTATCATCCTTTCACTTTTTCCGTAACTACTCATTTTCCAAACCTTTAACATATTCTTTCCAATATTTTATGTGCTGGATAGTGGATATTTAAATAATCTTTTAAGCTTTTTAAAGACGTAATACTATCATCATTAATGGTTTTTCTTAAAAAGCCATTATATAAATAAATTATATTTTTAAGCTCTACAACACAGTATATATTGTCCTGACTGTCATCTAATTGAATTAAACTATCATATTGAATATCTTGTGCATTTTGATAGATGAATTTTGTATCAGTCAGTTCATTCATTAATTCTATTTCCTCTTCATGCAATGAATCCATTAGTATTAAACTAGAAACCGAACTGTCCATACATGCACATTCAAGCATATTACCTCCTTCATCTCTCAGAATAACATTTGTAATACTTCCATTAAAATCTTTCATTAACTCATTTGAAATATTGCTATCCTTATAAATAACTAACTCTAAAATAGCTGTTGTTTGTATCTCATCCACTTAAAAACCCCCTAGTATTACAATGATTCCTAATATAACTTTTTCTAGCTATTCTCCTCAGCATTGATTTGTTCTTATCTTATCACGAACAGACGTTCGTTTTCAAGTTTATTTTTAGAGAATATTTACAATTTACCCAATACCCATGTCGTTTTATCTTATTATTTTATTTATAAAGTAAAACGACCATCAGTGGGGATTTTCTCTCACTGATGGTCGTCAAACCAATCGGGCTGCTACAGTCAGTAAAACGCCCACCTCGTCTTTCAACCTGAGGTGGGCGTCTTACTGACCGTTAATGCAGGACAACAAAAAAACTGGTATTCACCAGTTCTATAGCTCTATATTAAAATCTCCATAATTTGTTTTCATAAAATCAAAATCTAATTTATGTTTGAGTATAGAATAACTTACATACTTATTATCTTTGTTCGCATAACCGGTATCATATTTATTTGCAACTTTTTCTAATAGCTCTTTGTCTAGGGTTTTCACTTCATTATCTTTTACCATTTCCCACAAATACCACATCATACCTGAAATCTGTATCGTACTAGCTATTAAATTACTATTGTCAAATATTGTTTTCGCTAAATCCAGTGCTCTATTCCCGAAAGAAGCTCTCAGTTGAATATCACTACTTTTTGAATTTGCTTTCTTAAATATATAAGTATTGTCCGTAAAGTATTTTTGTCCTTGTTTTGGTGTCAAACTAGTAGAGGATATTTTGTCTAATTTTTCAAGCTTCCAATAAAGATCTTCGGTTATTTCAATTTTTCTTCTATACCCCTTATTATTCGTCAATCTAGCAAAGCAAACCCCATTGTCATTACTCAAATCAGCCATTTTTAAATTTAAAATTTCGCTATAGCCTTCACCTTTGATTCCCTCAAATAAACATAATAAAAATACTGCATGCCGTTGATCATCAAATAAACGCATATAAGTTTTCAATTGCTCTCTTGTATACCTGACGATTGACGCTTTATAAATAAATCTACTACAATATTCAATATCGATTATACTCGGTAACCTTTGTGAACGATTTTCCGTATAACCATTCATAATTGCCCAATCTATATACCTTGAGATAAAACCAATGGAGGCACTTATAGGTTGTGGACTAGGTGATTTTAAACTATAAAACAATTCTTCCAATTCCACTTTATTCATATCAAAAATATCCTTATTTTTTTGATTTTCTATCAGCGTTGCTTTATTAAAGAGCGATAAATAGGTAGTTAAACTATTATCTTTTACATCTAAAGATTTTAAATACCACTCTTTTATATCTTTATTAAATACATTATCTTTAAGCATCAATTGTACACCTCATTATTTAATTAAAACCTCAAATACTTTTTGAAGTTTTTTTCTATTTCGTGTGCTTAGTCCGCCATACTGTAAAATACCAAGCTCCTCCCATAATGAATTATGAATTGAGAAGTCAATCTGATCTAAATAATTATTTAAAATTTCAAAAGGGATATTTTCTTCATGCATCCTTGCAGCCAATTCAATATGGCCAACAAACATTCTATTTTTAAACATTAATGAATTTTTATCAGTTAAATTATCCTTGTAATAAGCAAAAAGATACATCATATATTCGTTAATTACTGTTACAACTTTACCTACCTGTAAACGACTTTCTATTTTAAAACTGTTATCGATGGCATTGGATAATTCAGAAAAAGTAACCACTTCCCCAAATGAATATTTAACATTTGAACTAGAAGTAATTTTTCCCTTTAATTCCCCATCAACTTTTAACTCAATAACTACCTCATCAGACAATTTATCTTTTGCTAATTCCTGCAGTCTTGGTTTTGGGATAGGGTTAGCTTTTGCCATATCTACTTGCACGCGTTTACATTGAGCCTCTGTCATATTTGAAAAAATAACAATCATATTACCTTGCAGATCACTTTTTTTCATGTATGCATTATAAATAGAGAAAGTACGATGTGCCCCATCTAAAACATCGAGTGTAGTTCCTTCTAATACAGTAAGGGATTGTTCTTTTTCATCATAATATAATTCTAAACCGTCATTACCCGTACCAACTTTTGCATTGTATCGTAAAGTAGATGTAATTAAATCTCCATTTAATGTTTGCTTTTCAATCTCACGCAATGATTTTGGATTTAAATTCATCACTTCGATAATTTCATTTTTTAGTTTTTTCTTTTTGGCTTGTCGCTGTATATTTGGGTTATACATAGAAATACCACTCATCCAAAGCTTGCCGATAATTGTATTGGGAAGCACTGCTGCAAACTCATGATGACCTGTTCTTATAACATGTTCAAAAGTATATGGTAACGTTATGATGTCTTCATACGGCGATTCTCTTTTATAGAATCTTAATTCTTTGATTTCAGAAGGATTTAACCATTCATTCATCCACCCAGGATTACTGTCATCAAATTTTAAATTAAGTTGCTCACCTAATAGTAATAATTCGCTTAAATTTGTTTCTCTTAGCACATTTTCATCATTAATCATTTCTAAAATATTGCCTATATTAATGTTATATCGATTAAGTTGAATAGATATCTCATCTAAAATTAAATCATGTTGAACTAACAATGGGATTTTAGCTTTAATATCTTCGATTAATAATTCTCGGGTTTTACCAATTTTCAAAGTTCCACTCCCTTGTTTTTCCATTAAAAATATGATTATTTTAATAGTACCATATGCTAAATTAAAATGTAACTATTATAAATGAATTAATGATATACACCATTTCTTTTTAGGAAGATTATTAAATTGCTTATTAAATAGGAAGAAACAACGAAAAATGGTAAATGAATGAGAATTAATGAATGAATTAATATAAAAATATATTGATTTATAAAATATAGCAATTATAATATGGATAAGTGTAATCGAATACTTACATTAAAGGAGATGACAGTTAATGGCCTATCAAACAGCTAAAGATACAAAATATCAACATTTAGTTTTATCAGACGAAACTGTAATTAAAGAATTATTGACGTTTAGAGGTTCAATAGATGATACGATGTTAAATGGCAGTCAGGGCGTGTGTGCATCAAACACTTTAAAAATGAACACGGATGTAATTAGTTTATTTGCCGATTTAGATGAATTAATAAAAAAATGTTTAAATGAAGAGCAAGTGGAATTACTTGAATACATTGCTAAAGACTACACTAATTATAAAATTGGACAGCTTTTAGGGATTCCACTAAAAACGGTGGGACGAAGGTTTAATACAATTTGTCACCAAATAAAACAAGAAAATGATAGACAATGGAGAAAGGTAGTATATACAAAGAATTTAAAACTACGAACTAAAAGTTGTAGCAAATGTAAAGAGCGACTTCCTGCAACCGACGAGTTTTACAGTTTAAATAGCAGCAGTAAAGATTTATATCATTCACAGTGTAAGAAATGCAAAAAGTAGCTTCAAAAAATTACTTGGGCGGAAATAGTAGCTTTTTAGATACACCAGTCACCTTAATAAGTAGAAGGAGCAATAATATGAAACTACAATTACCTCACAGAATGGTAGAATTGAATTTAGACCTCCCAATGGAGGAAAGAGTGCAAACTATAAGATTTATGCTAGAAAATGAAAAAGTGATTTATCAAGGTGAAGAGATACCGTTAGAATTATATTTCAGTATAACCTCACATACCCATCAGACGTTAATTTTATTAGATATGATTGGTTATTATATTACAAAAGGATATTTTACTAAAGCCGAATTGTTATTAGAAGAAGAGAATTTAAAATTTATTAAAGAAACCAAAAGGCGCAATCTCAGACGGCGAGAGATTACAAAATTACTTAGAAATCAAAGTGCCCAGCATCAATTGCAAGATAACTATGTATTATCTCATCATAAACAAAAAGAAATCAAAAAAGGTTCAATCAGACATAACACATTTTCCAATACTTCTTACTTAGAAGCAATTGCCTTTGGAATTGAAGAAGTCGAAGAAGAACATGGTTAATAAACGAATTAATTTAAAATACATACTATTAATTTGAATGAAATTTTCAAATGTATCTATGCGAAGGCATGGATACATCATGAAGGTTTCATGTACTTCAAAAGAGGTTTATAAATGGAATACATAACATGAGAACAGAATCAATACTAAATCGTAAACTGTAAGTACCTGTTTCTCAAATCGAAATTAAGTAGGTGATGACAATTGTATGTATTAAGTGAAACTCAATCAATGGAGGCTTTCTCATCCCCACCAATTGTTAGTTGAAGTAAGTAAATTAATAAATGAATTAATGTAAAAATGTTATAAAATACTCTTTTTTAATCATGAAAGCAAAACCTTCAAAATCAACCTTCTTTAGGAAGTGAGGACAAAGGAGAATGAAAATTGTAAATTATTTATCTAAGTTTTATACAGCATTGAAAGAACATGAGAAGTTACTTCGATTACTGTACTACATGCCAAAAAATCATTTAGATGATCCTTTGGATGAGTCGAAAATGGATATTTCACAGTTACCTGAAAAAGATCTTATTATAAACAACCTATTAGTAGTTGGAGAAAAAACAAGCGATTTAATTGATTCACATTTTTCTCGCATTTGTTTATATACTGGTCCACGAACGCCTCAAAAGCATTATCTTAAAAGCACAAATCAATTTACTGATCATCCCTACTCTAGCACACAACAATATATTTTTGATATCTATACGCCAGTTGCTATCAATAATATAGATTTTCGACTCGATTGGCTAGGTGAAATGTTAAATGAAGTGCTATTTCAAGAGGATATTGAAGAATTTGGAGATATGAGATTTCACAGTGGGATCCCCATTGTAAATACACCTGAAGGATTTGTAGGGTATCGCTGGATTTATATTATTCCTTCTGGTCAAGGGGCAAGAGGTTTTCAATCATGAGCTTTTCAACTAAAAAAGCATTTGGCAAGTCTACTACATATAAAGGATTAAGTATTTATCCTGTTCGCATGGTTGATGCCGATGAATTTTATGATTACGTGCAATGCTTATTATTGCCGAAAAGTGATTTTCAAGAACCAGAAGTCATTAGAATGTCTTATTTCATGTTTTTGCTTGCCCTCTCTCAAAACAAAGATGGCCCTGATTTATTAGCAAAATTAATCGCTTTATATCGTTTAATTTTTAAAACTGAAGACATTCAATTCACAATCAATGAAAAAGGTATGGCATTTATAATTGTCGACGGTATTTCATTGCATGAACGTGATTTCGATAAAATTAAAACCATCATCAGTGAGCAAAACCTCATCGATTTAGATGATGAATTTATCGATCCAGGCACTAAAAAGGCCATTCAAGAAGCACGAGCATTTATGGCAAAAAGAAGAACGAAACAGGCAGATTTAGAACAGCAAATCGTCGCTTATCATTGCAAATCTGGTCTTCCCTACCATGAGATTGAAAATTTAACGCTTTATCAATTTCATAAAGGTTTAATTCGTATGGATTATATGGTCAGCAGTGATGCCATTCTGAATGCACGTTACTCTGGAATGGTTGAATTTAAAAATGATCAAGACCTTCCCCATTGGCTAGGCCATATTGACGAGCCGAAGAAAAATGAGGATGTCATTATGACAAAGTCAGCATTTGACAAACAAATGAAACAGCTAGGACTTGATTCTAGTTCAAATAAAAAACAATAACTTAAAAGGATGGTAATTTATTATGACACAACAAAATCAATTTTTAACTTCAGTAGCAAACGTACGTTTATTTGATCGTTTAACGGATGAATTAATTCTTAACGGTAAAACTTTATTGAATTCATCGATGACACAAGCAATTCAAACACAGGCTATTCATGCAGGTAAAGGCTCGAAAAAAGTATACGAACTTAACTACCAAAAAGAATTAACGTTCTCAATTGAAGATGCTGCATTCGATACAGCTTATATTGCCTTACAAAATGGTACAGAAATCAATCACCAATTAGCTGAATTCTATACGGATGAAATTATTTTACTTGATGCGAGTGGTAAAGGCACATTAGCTGACACGCCTATTGGCAAAGTGCATGTGGAACAAGTTAATGGTACATTCTCGCAATACGCTCCTACTGGCAAAGAAATTTCTGTTCCAGCATTAGCGGGCAAAGAAGTACAAGTTGTCTATGCTGTTCAGGAAATGATGGATACAATTGAAATCTCTGCTGATTCATTCCCGAAAGCTGTGCGTATGGAATTAAATGTAGATATTCGCTCTAATAACGGAAAAACTGGCGAAGTGATTATCGAGGTGCCTAACTTTAAACCAAATGGTGCAGTGGAAATTTCTATGACACATGAAGGTGTAGCTTCTTCTTCTCTTGCAGGTAGCTCACTAGCAGACAAAAAAGGAAACTATGCCTACATTAAACTTCGTAATCTAGCTGATGAAAAAGTACAAGTTACAGCATTAGCTTCGAATCCTTCTCGTCTAGTGCTTGATTCTGCTGTTGCAGGAGATGCTCAACGCATCGCAGTACTAGGTATCCGAGGCGCAGGTTACAGCAATGTCCTTTTACAAAATAGTGATTTAACGTGGACTTCCAAGAACACAACAATCGCAAGTGTTGATGCAAATGGTGTCATTACTTTAGGTGCCTCTGCAGCAGCAAATGACCAAACAATCATTGAAGTAACTGATGGTACATACCTTGAAACAATTGTTGTTGATGTAATTTAAATGAATTAATTTAAAATGAGGCTGTCTAAAAAGTTCTTCAAACAATAACGCCTGTCTTCCTATATGGTAAAAATCCGCTTCGCTTTCCGCGGGCAAGGCATGAGCCGCATCGCTCGCTAAAGCTCCCTGCTGGGTCTCATGCTCTTGCTTTTCCCACAGGAGTCTACGCGGATTCTTACCTTTATATCAGGAAGAATATCTCTAAGCTTATTGTTTTTACTTACTTTTAGGACAGCCCATCTTTAATTAAAAAAAGGAGTTTAAAAATGGCTAAACGTGAAACGAAACTAACATTAGCAGATATTCAACAAAATGCGGATGAGCTCAATAAAAAACAAAAATTTCACATTGATAAAGACCAGGGTAAATTCATTTATTACTATCCAAAATTCAGTAAGCGCAAAGTAACGATATTAATAAATGACTTAGCAAGCACCATCGACTATATACAACAAAATAACTTAGATTTTTTTAAGAATGACCACGAATTACAACACTATGTCCTCTTTTTAGTGATCAAGCATTTTACTGATTTAAAAACTGAACTTAAAGATAAATCTATTGAAAGTCATTTTGCTACTATGAATAATCTAGTAGAGATTGGTTGGTACGACCTATTCTTAACGGAAATGTTTACGATGCAGGAAATCTCAAATGTGCTAGAGGAAATTAGTAAGCGACTCAATTTAAGTATGCAGTTTTTAGAGTTGGAAAAAGAACTAATCCATAAAATCAAGTCTACTGAAAAAGACAAACTCGTAAAAGAGCCTTCACTTAGCACTCGTTAAAATTTTGAACTACTCCCCTACCTTTTTAGGTGGGTACTTGAACATTTTAGGATATTCAAATATATTCGAAAAAATAAAACGATAAACTGATGATTACAGCTACTTTCAAAGTCGCTGTATTTTTTATGTTTATCTATAAATTAGGAGGGAAAATCGATTGAGTACTGGTGGTGGACAAACAAAAAAACCAATGGACTTATTAGTCGCTCTAGGAGTCAATGACGAAGTTTCAAGAAAAAATATACATACATATATAAAGAGATTAAAAAACATAGATGCTCTAACGATAAACTTAGATGTAAAAGGTCACAATACGCAACTATTTCTGGAATACGAAAAGCAAATTCATGCACTCCAACAACATTTAGACGCGTTAAACCAAAAATTGCAGAATGTTGGAACTGGATCATCCCCTCCCCTGTCACTATTCGATGATTTCAAACAGCAAGTGACCACTTCAGTAAAATCAATAGACCAGCTAAATGAAGCAATCGGTGATGCAAATCTAAATGTAAAATCATTTTACAAGCGTTTAGCAAGCATTCCTAGCGGCGACTTACAATCACTAGAGCAGCTATTGACACAACTGAAAACAGAAGTAGAAACAATCAATTTCAACCAATTTAAACTAAACGGCATTCAAGAAACACAACAAAACCTGCAAGCGCTCGAAGCAAATTTATATAATATTTACGAGTTAAATAAAGCCTACGCAAACAACACCGATTTCGAACAATTAACCTACCAAATTTCAGATTTGAATACTCAAATCAACAATATTCAATTTGGGGAAGGTATACATATTGCAGGCATCTCCGAAATCCCAAGCCAACTAGAAAGCATTAATCAAGCTATTGTGGAGTTTAGCAAGAATACTAAAGAAGCCTCACAAAGTTCAACGTCTCTACTTGATTTGGGGGTGAACTTGTATGAGTTATCTAAAACAGCGAAGGATGCATATGGAGATATTAGAGGTGCCGGGACAGGTATAGCAGCAATTGGGAAAGGTCTACTTTCAACATTTGGACCTGGCTTAGCTCTAGCAGGTATCGATTTTGTGTTTGGAAAAATAATTGAAAGCAGTGAGAAAGCAAAACAAAAAATAGCCGAATTTGAAGCTGCTCAAAAAGCAATGCTAAATACTTTTGAACAAAATTCATCTACAATTGATAGTTTAATTCCTCAATATGAAAGATTAAGCGAAATCGTTAATAATGGAAATGCTGATAATAGTGTACTTGCTGAGTATCGTGATATACAAAATGAACTAGCAACACTTCTCCCCTCTTTGGCTTCAGGTGAGGAAGAATACGGTAAGAAAATGGTAGGCTCAGTTGAAGCCGTTAAAATAAAGACAGCATTATTAAAAGAACAATTAGCAATAGAAAAAGAAAATGCTAAAACTGAGGAAGATAAAGCTAGAAAAACAAATATTACAGAAAATGAAACAAAACTAAATAAATTACAATCACAAGTTGATAGTAATATAAAAGGTTTTTATAATCTTAATCAACATAAAGCAAACGGCCCAGTGGGTGGATTATTTGAGAAGAAAATTAGTTCTGATTTCGAAATTGAGTTAAAAAAAAATGATAAACCTATTTTTGACTCTGAAAAAAAAATACATGAGCTATTATCAGAACTTCAAACTAAACTTGCCGAAGCAAAAACTTCAGGAACTGATAAAGATATTGAATATCTAAACTCTTTAATAAATAGCACTGAACATACTTTAAAATTAATACAGGGTCCTACAAAAGAAATAAGTGATCTTTTACCTGTTATGAAAATGAGTTATATAGATAACCTAGAAACTATTATAAGTAAGAATGAAGCTTTAAAAGGTAGTACTGAAGAGTTAGCACAAACACTAAGTGCTGATTTAATTTCTTCATCTAATGCAGATGAAGTTCAAAATTTAAATTCAGCATTGGAAACTTTATTTCAAGATAAAAATGCTTCAGAGTTTATAAATGATATTAGTTCTCAATTTAGCAAACTAGAATATGCCTCTCCAGAAAAATTTAAAGAAACTCAAAAAGAAGTTTCAGATTATATAAAAAATGTAAAATCTGCATATCCCGATATTGATGATTCTAAACTAGCTAGTATTCAAAAAGGCTTGAAACAACATCTTGGAAGTATAGCAACAGACTACAATCAATATAAAGACGCAATGGATGCAACAGGATTGTCACTTCACAACTTTACTTCAGGTGCTACAACTTCAGGTAATGAACTTGATAATCTTGCATCCAAAATGAAACACTATAAAGATGTTACTGAAAAAACGTTAGGTATTTCAAGCTCTTATGTAGATGCGTTAGATGATTCTTTGTTTAGTTACGAAGCATTAACAAATCAATTAGCTGGTTATTCTCAACAGACTTTAGTAGATATATTTAATAAAGAACATTTAACTGCTCAAGAACAAAATATAAAAGATCTTTTAGAAAGTCGATACGAAATCATGCAAGATTTGGCTTCGGTCTATCCTGAACTATTGAACAATGATTCTAAATTTATAGGCCTTTCTTCAGAAAAGATAAAAACAATGATTGCTGAAAACAACGCAAATGATGCATTGTTAAAGGCCTATAAGTTGTCTCGTGAAAATAAACTAACTGAAGAACAACAGGCCACTTTAGATCTCGCACTAGAAACAAATAAACGTATTAACATCATCAATTCCGAAATTGCTGCATTAGAAAATATATTAGCAGCCTATGCAAAAAAAATAGATGACCCAACTTCTTCATCTGACCTTGCAAATCTACAAGATGAAATGGTTTACCACAGAGCTGCAGCAAAATATGATCCAGAAATAAAAATTAGAAAAGCTGCATTAGTAGACTTGACTAAGCTAAAAATTAACTACGGAGAACAACTAAGTAAAGTCGGTAATACTGTTTCCTCTGTAAATAAAGCTGAAAAAAGTGCCAATAAAACAACCAAAGATTCAATCTATATTACAGACAAATACAAACAAACACTAGATAATTTAAATCTTGAGATTGAAAAACAGGTTAAAGTTCAATCCACCCTACCAAAACATTCCGAAGAGTATCGAAAGTCACTTCAAGCACAAATCGAACTCGAAAAGAGAAAGCTTACTTTAATTGAGGATCAAGAAAAATCCATAAAATCTCAGATTGCTGCAGGAAAGATTAATAAAACAGGGACTGTTTCAGGTAATAATGCAACAACTTCCGCGACCTCTTCTAAATTAAATGGTTGGAATGGTCCAATTACAAGCAATTATGGCAATCGTACACTAAATGGAAAAAAGGATTTTCATCTAGGCGTAGATATCGATGGCTCCATGGGGCAACGACTAGACTCCCCTATCAATGGAAAAGTTATTAAAAGTGGTGACGCAGCTAAAAACGGAGAGCATGAATCATATGGAAATATTGTCATGATTCAGGATGACAATGGCATAAAACACCTATTCGCTCATATGAATGAAACTCTCGTAAAAATCGGAGACAATATTACAGCAGGAACCAAAATTGGAACAATTGGTAATTCGGGGAATGTTTATAAAGGTTCAAGTGATGGCTCTCATTTACATTACGAAGTCAGAAAGAACGATAAAACTATTAATCCTACTGACTACTTGAACAATGCAAAATCAGGAATTATTAGCTCTAGCAGCTCGACTGCTGTAGAAACAACGCAACAAGCAATCGACCAAGCAAAATCCGAGTTGCTCAAAATACAAAGTGACATTCTTAATCAAAAAGAGCTAATTGCTAAAATTGAAAAAGACATTATAGACTCTCAGTTATCTCATTTTGATTGGAAGCGAGGAAATATACAATCTAATTTAGATTATGAGGATTCCAAGCTAAAATTGGTTGATAAAAGTTCGAGTCGATATACAAAAACAATCGATCTACAAACGAAATATTTAGAGCAAAAGCAAACCGTAAATAATCAGGAACTCGTCTATTTAGAAGGATTAATTAAAAATGGCTCTCTTTCAGCTATCACGCTAGATGAAATGAAAAGTAGATTATTGGAATTGAAAACCGAAATGTTAGACACCAATAATGCCATTTCACAATTGGCTTTGAACAAACTCGAAACGTTTGACTATCAACGCAGCATGCCAGAATCACAGCTAGAATATGAGAATGCTAAAATACAAGAATTAGATACCAATTCCGCTAGATATGCCAAGACACTGCAACTGATGACCATTTACATGAATCAAAAACAAAAGGTCAATCGAAGCGAGTTACAATATTTACAACAGCAGATTGCAGGTGGCAAGCATTCAGGCGAAGTTTTAGAGCAGCTTAAAGAGCGATATGCACAGCTTACAACTGAAATAAAATTGCTAGATATTGAAATTCGAGAAAAGAATTACGAAATATTGATTAATATTAAGACTCAATATGATGAGAAAAATGATAATATTGAGTTTTCAATCGAGCGAAGTAAAATTATCCAGTCCATGTTTGATGAAGGCTCCGATGAATATATTCGTGAAAGTAAATTCCAAAAAGAACAGCAAAAAAATTTAATAGAAAGTATTAAAAACCAAATAAACACCACCAAAAATAATATATTACAACTCAGTTTGCTTCCTGAGGATTTAAAAAAAGCAGAGGCAGACCTTAAAGCTTTGGCTCTTAAAAAGGCTAGTTTAAGAGCGGAGCTTGCAACAGACGAAAAGAAAAAACAAGAAGAATTAGCAAATAAATTAATTGATGCCTATAAAGAATACATACAAGAAAAACGGGATGCACATATAAAGAGTATCGATGACGAGATACAGCGGGAAAATGACCGTCACGACACTGTCATGGACAATTATAAAGATGAAATGGATTTATTTAGAAAAAATATCCAAGATAAATTGAAACTAATTGACCAGCAAGAATCCCAGCGTGATTATGATCAGGATATTGCTAAACTTGAAAAAGAGCGCAATGATATCCAAGGACAATACAATTTATTGCTGCTAGATAATTCTCACGAGGCTAAATCTAAACGAAAAAATTTACAAGAGCAACTTGCTCAAATTGACGAGGAAATTTCAGAGAAACGCCATGACCGTGAAATAGAATTACGGAAAGAATCATTAAATGAGCAATTAGAAGCAAAAGAAACTGAAATGAGTCAAAAGGAAGAGCTGGAAAATGAATATCACGAAAAAGAATTAAACTTAATAGATGAGAAAAAGAAATATTGGGAACAGTTCTATACTGATAGACTAAATGATGAACGTAAATTCGAAGAAATTAGAAAGAAAATTCGAGATGGAGAATTCGCTTCATTAAAACAGGAATTTGGCGATTTTAAAACTTGGTTAGACAAAAGCATGCCCGATTTAGAGCTGACACTAACAGGAACCTTCGAAAATGTTGGAACCTCTATCAGGCAAAATATTATTGAGAAATTAGAAAAAGCATTAGATTTAATGAATCAGGTTGAGAAATCATCACAAATAGAAAATGGTGAGTATGGTTCTTCGAATGATATTAGCAATAATAAAAACAAATCTTCACTGATTGAAGGTGATATGCAAGTACTGTTAGGAAAGTTTATGACCGATGTTCTTGCTGAAAATGAACCAAACTCTGTACGTAAAGCAAGTATTAGAGAAAAGGCTCACAATCTGGCCCAAGAAGGCAGAAAAAATAATTCTGAGATTCCCACAGATATCGATTTTAATAATTACATAACAACAAAACTATCTGATGATGATCTACTTAAATTAAGTAACTTTTTTATGGAACAAGCGAAGCATGTAGTCATAACTCCCCAACTTCAGGATCTTATCATAGAAAAAGCAAATGCCTTAAGAATAGCCGGGACTCAGTACAGTTTTAATAACTCTGCTTCTGCCTTACAAGGAGGAATTACAAATTTTTCCAGTCAAGGTATTGACGGTTTAGGTGGGAAAGCGATGATTGTCCATCCAAATGAATTAATTCATTCCCCTATCGACACTAAAAACTTACTTTCAATGGCCAATATAATGGATAGAGCTAGCTTATTCTTCCGACCAATATTAGATAGAATCCCGCAATTTAGCAATACCTTCCGTACAGTTCAAGCCGCTTCTGCTTCAACATACGGAGACATCAACATCGAATTTAACATCGATAAAATGAATGGTGATATGAATGATCTCAATAAATTTAGCAAAATGATTAACGATGACTTATTACGTAAGAAAGGGATGAGAAATTAGTGTTAGAATCTATTCATTTTATGTATGATAATATCTCATCAAAGGATATGGGCGTTACGATAGGATGGTCTTCAGGTAATTTATTTGAAGAGAATTTTTTACCGTCACGGCGAATTATCGAAAAGAAAATCGCAAATAATGAAACACCTTACTTTCAGAGAGTGGAGCATGAACCACTCTCTTTTAAATTGTCCTTTTATCTAGATGATTGGGTAAACGAAAGTGATTTAAGAAAAATTGCACGCTGGCTCTTCCAACCCTATTATAAACCACTAGTATTTGATCATAATCCTAATAGAGTCATGTATGCACTTGTAGAAGGTGATTCAACGCTCATACATAATGGGCTCAAACAAGGTTATGTAGAACTAAAGATTCGATGCGATTCACCTTATACCTATTCGCATGAACATATACTAGATAAGATAGAGTTTCGAGAATCGAATAAAAGTTACTTATTAAAGGATGATATGACTACATTTGCGGAAGGAGAATGCCATAATATGAAAATTACTTCAAATGGATTGACAATTGATGCAATGAATAACACATGGGGCATATTGTATGCCAACACTACGAATTGGGGTGACAATTGAAATGGAAACTACAAATAAACTAGGCTTAAAAATTGTAACAGAAACCACATTTGAGCAGGATGATATCAAGGAAACCATTGTCAACTATGGTGAAAACTTTAATAAACTTGAAAAATACTTAAAATCGTCTGCTCAATCTATTGAAGAATTACATGATAACACGTTTTATCCGATTGGTTATATTGTATGGAACAAAGCACCCGCCATTAGCGCCCATATTGGTTGGGTTGCAACGAGAGAAGGCATCCATGCTAAAACCTGGAAACCTAACAAGAATTATGTTGTAGGAGATTTAATAAAGGCTGTGCCTGATAATGGTGGTTTATATGAATGTGTAGTGGATGGCAAAAGTTCAACTAGCTCCCCTACCTTCCTTACAGGATTACATCAAGAGTTTTATGATGTTAATGGTAGTAATTGGCGCAAGGACTATAACTATGAAGTTGGGGATATTGTTTATCCTACTAATGGTAGCAAACAATACTACTACATTTGTGAAACAGCAGGATTGTCTTCAGTAAATGAACCCGTATGGTCTTCCATTCAAAATGAAACTGCATCCATTGATAACTCTGTCGTTTGGCGAAAAGCGAAGACCATTAAATGGAAACGTATTGGAAACAGCTGTGAATTTAGGCCATTTGGCAAAATAGAATAGAGGTGCTTGCATGACAAATTGGGGTTCCATTTCAACGGTAAAAGGCTCGTATATCTCCAACATACATTCTATTTCTACTAATGCCCAAAAATATTTGACAACGATGGCAGCTAATATTGTAAATGTATATGCTAAACAAGTCGAATTCTATTATTCAGTATCCTACGATACGCTTAAGTGGACCGCATGGCAGCCAATAAATTTCAATGATACTGGTCTTTTAGATCAATATAGCCTCAAAGGAATGTCCTTTAGATATAAAATCGTCATGAGTGCTACTAAAGAGCATGAAAAACCTTATATCCAAACATTCTCAATTAGTTTTGATCCATGTGCTGTTTTAGAAAACTTAGGTGATTTTACGGTAAAACCTAAAGTATGGATTAGAAAAAAGAACGGCAATGGAAACGTAGCAATAACGAATACTATGACAAATCAAAAGATGCAATTACATAATTTAATTGATAACGAAGAAGTTTTTATTCATTGTCAGAAAGAAGAAATAGTGTCAAATCGACAATATTTAGGCGTCTATCGCTATGATGATCACAATGATGAATTTTTGGAACTAACGATTGGGAACAACTACATTCAAGCAGATGGAGATTTCGATATGCATGTTAGATACCAACATGTATTTATTCAACAATAATTTTCAATGAAAGGGGGTGATAAAGTGAAATTAGGTGACATTAATTATGATATAAAAGCTGCACAACCGAGAATTTTCCTCTGTAGACCCGATAAAAAAACAATCGCACTTCTTAGTGAAGCTTATGATATTAGCTATAATACGAAGTTAAATGTATTAAATGAATTATCTTTCAAGATACCGACAGTTATTTTGCAAGATGGTGTTCCCACGGACAATCCGAATATCCAAACGATTAAAAATCGATATTTATTTAAACTGAAGTTCGGTCCTGTAACGGAATACTTCTTATTGAATGAATCCACCAAATCTTATAGCGATGATGAATATATTCAATACTCTGCCCTATCGTTGGGTGTGCAACTGAGCGATAAAAATATTAGAGATTTTGAAGTAGTCAGTAAAACGCTCGCACAAATTACAAACGAAATATTATCCTCAGCAAATACTAATTGGAAAATTGGTTATGTCGATAGCTTTTTCGAAACCTATCGCAGCTATGAAGTATCCTCAAATAATATTCTAGAAATTATTTATGATTTAGCAAACCTATGGAATGCTCTAATTGTTTGGGACACACTTAAATGTGAAATAAACTACTATAGACCTGATAATATTGGCAACAATAAAGGGTTTTATATCCGAGATGGCAAATATTTAGAAAGCTTTAATTTGTCTACTAACACGATTGATACAATCACTCGATTAAAGGTTTATGGTCAAGATGGACTGACAATACATCGGTTAAACCCCACAGGTCAGGCTTATTTAGAAGATTTTAGATTCTACCTCTACCCCTTTAAACGTGAAAACGGGGTCGTCATTAGCCATTCGGAGTACTTAAGTGATGACTTATGTATTGCATTAGAAAATTATCATGCATTAGTAGAGTCATTAGCAGAAAAATTCACTCACTTAACGAGTTCTATCACTACGCAGAATTCCATTATTCAAACTGAAGAACAGCGTCTTAGCAGTCTACAAACACAAAGAATTATCATAGAAGATGAATTAGATTTATCCAATGCTAATTTTCAATCGAACTCCCCTTCTCACCTGGATATCATTAACCGACTAGAAGCAAAAAGAGCTGAGATTGCCAATCAAGAAGCCTTTATTCGGGACTTAAACTATCAATTAAGCAATTATCAAGATGAGTTAGAACGATTAAGAAGTAAATTACTTAGAGAGAATAATTTCTCAAAAGAACAGTTAGCTGAATTATCCAATTTTGAAATCGACAAAGAATATACAAATGACTCGATTGTCGATGATCAAGATTTGTTAGAAGAAGCACAAGAAATTTTCAAACAATACTTACAACCTAAAATTAAATTAGACATGAATATGATTGATTTTTTAGCAGTCGTGGAATGTCAAAATGATTGGGATAAACTCAATTTAGGTGATATCGTCAGCGTTCGTTATGACCGATTGCAGGTAGATATTAAAGCTAAAATAACGGAAATTACCTATGATTTTGAAAGAGAAAGTATTTCAGTTATTATCACCAACGAAATTGATGAAAAAAACACCTGGTTAGAGCAGCTTAGTAAGGCTGGCAATACCTCTACTCTCGTCCAAATGGAAAAATGGAAATGGAATCTTTCCGAAAAAAACAATGGGGCCATTAACGACATCATTAACAATAAATGGGACTCATTGAAAAATGCTGTAATGGCTGGATATAACCAGCAAATTGAGATCAATGAGCGCGGCATTACAGTAAAAGATTTAACCGACCCTTTAAGCTGGCTAGTGATTCAAAATGGATTTTTAGCTATCACAAACGATAACGGCAACTCATGGAAGCACGCCATTTCGAAAGATGGCATTTTTGGCGAGAGAATTTTCGGTAAAATAATTTCTGGTGTGAATTTAATCATTGAAGACGAATCAGGTGTTTGGCTGACACAAGGCTCACGGACCACTATTTATAATCGTAACGGTGATGAAGTCATGCGGTTAGGGCTTGTATCAGACAATGAAAAAGATAAGGACGGAAATTTAATTCCTCAAGAATCTGAATGTTTTGGTCTTGTTTCATGGAATACGATAACAAAAGTAGCGTTGACAACTTGTGAAGGTTTTTCAGTCAGCAAAAAAGACGGCGATGATTGGAAAAAAGTACTATGGGCTAATACAGATGGTACGTTGTATTCTCGAAATATGGTGGCCGAAAATATTAAAATCGTAAATAACCTAGACCAAGTAATTTTAGATGCAGAAAATAATTACTTTGATATTGGCTTATTTGACAAGATTGTGGCAGACGGAAAATTGACTACGCTTGAAAAATTAGAGCTTATTAAAGAATTATATAAAATACACTCAGACTACAAGCTGCTTCTCCAACAAGCGCAAAAGTATATTAGAAGTGAACGAGATAATAAAACAGATGTGAATGCCGAATTTAATACAGATACTCAAACGTTCCCTACTGTCTATTCTATAACTGATAGGTACTCTACAAGTGCTTTAAAAGATGCTTATTTAGCACTCATGAATTATATTTCAAGCTATATTAGGATTCTTAATAATGGCTTTTTAGATGCACAAAATTTAAATATTGATATGACTGACCCACTGACTGAATCCACGAGTCCGATTGAGAATCGTGGTATTTTTGTGCAAAAATTTAAAAATTACTATGATGAAGCTACTCGCCTTCGACAAGCTATTGAAGACTCCTTGTTCTATTCAGGTATTCACATGGGTGCGTATAATAATAATTTAATTATGAATGAGTTTGGTTTTATAGCTGTGCGCAGTGATGGAAAATACCGAGCTTTTCTGAATGCTACTAATGGTCTTGCTCTGCAAAAGTGGGAGAATGATAAATGGGTCAGTAAATTATTTGCTACATTAAATGACGACAAATGGGAAGATGGCACACTGTATGCTGAAGGTTTAGTCACAAAAAACTTACGCATTGTAGATGGCAACTTAGGCGACGCCATTATTCTTGATTGGGAACGTGGCATCACTATCTTTGGTAGAAATGGCGAAGAGATAAGGCTAAACGCAAACGAAGCCATTTCAATTTATGTTAACGGCAATAGAAAATTCTACGTTGACACAGATGGTAGGCTTTATGCCAAAGATATTACGACCCATAATTTAAAAATTGTTGACGGTTTTTTAGGAGAGAAAATAACTTTCGACCACAATAAAGGTATTACGATTAACGGCAATAACGGCGAAGAAATACGCTTAAATGCCAATGAAGGCATCGCCATTGATGTTAAAGGTGAAAAGCGCATTTGGATTGGTAAAGATGGCCTTATCTACGCTAAAAAACTTCTTATAATGGGTAATGATAGTGATGAAATGATAAAAGATGTGGATGGAAGTTATATTTCCGATTTAACGGTCAATAAATTAAAGACACTGAATTCCAACCAACCACAAGACTTTATTCATGTTAAGGATAATTTCTTTAAGATTAAAACAAATTATGGCGGTTCTGAAAAAGATAAGCTCACGATCACAGTGAAAGAAACTGGAGATGCTGCTTACCCTCACATGACGTGGGGGGCAGGCGGAGATGCGGGCGCAGGAAACAATGTCGGATACCAATACAAAAAAAGTGATGGCTTCTATTTTGACTATGTGGGCACGGATGGCCAAAAACGAGAAATTGCTCTTAAAAATGGCGATGAATCCATTCTAATGAAAACACCTCACTCCATGAGCTTCGATGGCAAAAATATTAATTTCAAAGCTTCCAATGCCATTACTTTAGCGGTAGGAGAAAATAAAATTGTCATCAGCACTTCGGGAGTTAAGGTAAATGGGTCTCGAATCGACCTCAACTAAGGAGGAAGTAACATGCCTGAAGTTTCAGTGAAAGGAAATAAAATTCAAAATAGCACAGCAACGGGGCATATCAAGGTAAAAAAACCAAATGAATATACTTGTGAAGCCGGTTATATGAACGGTGAATATTATCCAGGATATTGGTCAGGTGGCGTGTGCTATGGTGTTCTAACTCCCCCCTCCTCCTCTCACTCATACGATCACATTAGTGCAACGATTGAAGGGGAAATAAACGAAGGTAGTTCCAATGTATTCGTCAATGGAAAAGAAGTGGTATATTCAGGAGCAAAAACGTCAGAAAAAGACACCTACTCAGTTCCGAGTGGTTGGTCTTATGACAGTGGTTCTCATACAAATGCCACTGGTTCTGTTACTGGAGGAAGTTCGACTGTGTTCGTTAATGGCAAGTCATTAGCCAGAAAAAGCGACAAAGTGACTACTCATGGAGGCACTACACCAACACTAAGTGAAGGTTCCAGCAACGTATTCTCAGGTTGAAAAAAATGAAGAAAGAAGGTGAGTAATTGTCATTACCTATTAACTATTTAGAATTTAATAATCCTATCCATATCGTTTGGAGAAAAGGTACGCCCAACGATCCTTTTATCGATAGACTTGATATTGCACGAGTAGTAAATCAACGGGTATTCTTATTAGAAATTCCTGACGAGATGTTTAAAGTACGTATTGCAGGCATGTTTGAGATAAACTACGAAGCCTTTATAAAACACAACCTCGATAAAAATGAATTTTATGTTGACTATACGAACGGCTTTGTTTATGTCCATGAATCAAAAGAAGCGGAGACCCTTTCCATTATATATAAAGGAAGAGGCCTTATCCTCTACCCTTCTACTCGTATCATTCATTATGATGGAACAACCGCTACTGAATCATTGCATGAAATCATTGAAAAAAGTAAAGCGCAAGTACAAGAATTAATAGATCGAACAGACACTTATGAAGAGTACTTAAAACGTCTTGTCATCGCTATTAACAATTCCAATAACGCCACAGACCAGGCTTTAATTGCAACACAGCAAGCAAAAGATGCTACCGAATTAGTGAAAGACGCGTATGAAACAACCGTTCTAATTTATCAGCCTTTTGTCAATACATATAACGATATTGCGAAAAAGTTCCCTTACCCTGAAGTTGGATGGACTACTCAGGTTTTTGATACAGGCATCCGCTATAGATGGAACGGAAAAGACTGGATTCCTATCGATGCATTAGGGGGCAACATTCCTCTAGCAAGTGAGCTTTTAAACGGATTAATGAGCAAAGAGCATTATATGAAACTTAAAGGTATTACTGAATTTGTTAATGAGAAAACAATTGTATTCATCATTCCAAAAGATATCTTAGAAGGCGTTCAAGATCCTCATGTTGTCTTTGATTACGAAGGTGAAATTGTAGAAGTAAAAGCCTCTGTCACATCAAAAGGCGCTCAACCAACTCCCGTTAAAATTCAAAAATCTGCCAATTTTACGGATTGGCATGATATCACGGATAACCCAGTTGTGATTGGCGAAAACCACTATCTTGATGATAAAACACACGCTTTAACAGAACGTAATGTGAAAAAAGGTGATATTTTCAGATTAACTATCCCCTCTTTTTCTGTCGATGCACAAAACTTATCGGTCAATGTAAAAATAGTGTTAAACGACTCTCTAAATCTTCATTGATTCGGAGAGTTTTTTATTATAAAAAATTAAATTAACTAGAAAGAAGGAATTTTATAATGACAAACGCACCTCAAGTATCATGGTATGAAGGTACAAATAAAAAAGCTGACGAAGTAAAAAAAACAGTAAACTACGATACAGTGGACGCAGACTCACAATCAGCAACTAAAGTTTTCTATATTTGGAACAACAGAGCAGGTGTTGACGATTGCTCTAAAATGGAAGAAGTAGTATTCACTACTCGTGACCGTAATGGTGGTGACGGTAGCTCAGGGGGGAACATTGTTGAAGCAGTTAAAGACAATTGGTTCAACGTTCGTGTAGACAGCTTAAATGAAGGTTCATTCGTTCCTGTTGGTAAAGGCGGTGTAGGAACACCTAACCCTAGTGGTACGAAAGATTTAGGAACTACAGGTACTACAACAAATATGAACGCTTCTACTGCTCAAGTTTGGTCTGCTAATCAAATTTTGACATTAGACACTTATATTCAACCAACAGCAGGTAATGACTTCATTTACAAAGTAACTAAAGCAGGTACTACAGACGCTACAGAACCATCATGGGCAACTGTCGAAGGAAACCCTGTATTTGATGGTACAGCAGAGTTGGTGGCAATAAAAATTGACAAAACACCAAACGCTAAAGAGATTTTAGGTTTCGCAAACAAAACAGACGTTAACGGAACTAATGCAGACTTAGCAGGTGGTAACTTTGTTAAGATTTCTGTGTATGCAGATGTGCCTATCACAGCGTCAGCAGGGAAAAACCTGTTAGTACAACGTGTTTCTTACCGTTACGTGTAAAAGTAACATAATGATATTTAAGAAATAAAACAGTGATTTTTACAGGGCAAGGGGATTTCTCCCCTACCCTATTTTTTATGGAGTTTATAAGACAAAATACTTCAATGCAATGAAGGAGACTGATAAAAATGTTATTCGCAAACGCAGGTAATAATCAAGCAATCGAAATTCCTTTTAACTGGAACGCTGATTATGTAAATGGTAAAAACTATGCTGAGTACGACCTACTTACGCATAAGAAAAA
Organism: Lysinibacillus parviboronicapiens; assembly: GCF_003049605.2. NCBI lineage: Bacteria > Bacillati > Bacillota > Bacilli > Caryophanales > Bacillaceae > Lysinibacillus > Lysinibacillus parviboronicapiens. The sequence goes on along the minus strand of NZ_CP073713.1, from coordinate 1,582,734 downwards.
TGATTTTTATTTAATTCAGAGAAATCAGGTTGTTCGTTTTGGTTTGTTTGGTCAAGGGATGAAATTTTTCTTCGAAATGTCGGATGGTTCTTTCAATTTAAGAGGTAGACGAATTGAGATTGACTATATTGATGAAGATGGAAAAACTTATCATTTAACAACAAATTTTGAAAACAAAGACCTTATCACATATAAAGAAGCCTTTACTGATTTCAGTAATGTGCAAGGTATTCAGCAATCAAACTTAAAGTCAATTAATTTTGGCTACAAAACAACTTACAAGAAAGATGATGTTCGATTATTCTTTCAGCCTGTTGTTTCACTTCCTTTCAATGAGAGTGCTTTTATTGAAGTTAAATTAACTTCAAACAAACCAATGAATGGTCATTTGGTATTTAAGTCAAGAGGAATTGAAGTAGAACGCTTCTACGCCCCTTTAGAAGCCAATAGAGCAGGTCAGATGAATTGGACTATCAAATAATTAACTAAGAAAGGGAAATGCTCATATGGCTATTCTAGGCGGTAATACAGAGAAGAAAGAGATAGGCTTGCCTATTGGTGTCTCAGGAACTCATGACAATACTGAAATTAACAAGACAACAGGATTTCTTCAACTAGTGGAAGTTGATATTGATGGTCAAGGAAACCCTATTTACACAGAAGAAGGTTCATGGACTTCTGATGTGATTGATTTAGGAGATGTTTTTCAGGACTTCGAAAAAATATTCACAACTAATACAAACAATGGCGCAAGCTCATTCGCAGTATTAACAAGAGTTTCAGACAATGGTAGAGATTGGTCTGATTGGATTGCGATTGCGGAAGATGGGGCAATTCAGTCTGACACTAAGCAGTACATTCAAGTAAGAATAGATTTATTTGCAGGGTTTGTTACGGATGTTTTTACTATAGCGAACAGTGATTTCAATACTAATGAATTTATTGAAGAAAAAGAAGTTAAAGCAGGTAGTTATGTTGTACCTAGATTAACATCAAATACATCTTCCTCAGAAGGTTTTGCTTTTGCAGAAACAGAGTATAGTAGTAGTTATTCAGCTTGGTATGCTTTTGATAAAGCAGACAAAGCAGAAGGTTATCTTTCTAGAAATGGTTTTCTAACAGGTTTTGTAGGATTCTATTTTAACAATCCTGTTAGAGTTAGCAAATATAAGGTAAGAAGCGCAGGTGGTACTAGTGGTCAGCTATCAGGTATGGTTAAGTCATGGGTTCTTCAAGGAAGCTTAGACACTACAAATGGTACTAATGGAACTTGGGTAGACTTAGATACTCAAACTAAGCAATCATGGACAGCAAGTTATCAAGACAAAGAATACTCTATTTTAAACAATGATACTTATAAAGCATATAGACTTAAATTTTCTGAAAACAATGGACATGCTTCATACGCAGGCTTAGGAGAATTAGATTTCTATGAAGAAGGTACAACATCTTTAAGTCTCAAACGTGACTATACTTATGACAAGGAATTAGATTCAACTTGGTCAGACATAGGTAGCTTACACAGAAAGAAAATCACTCGTGATGATTGGGTAAGAATTGATAGATTGGAGGTGAAGTAATATGGTAATAACTTTAGACCCAATCAATAAAGGTAGTAATGTGACTTTAAAGAACGATAATATGACCGCTGTAATTGTCGATGCGTTTGGTACTGCTAGAGCATCTATCGGTAGAAGTAGTGGAAAGTGGTATTATGAGATAACATTCGAAAGCCTTAATAATGCGATGGTTAATGTTATAACTAGTGCGTCTGTAGGGACAACGTATAATTTAACTACATCTAGAGGGTATTATAGCTCGACTGGAACAAAATGGAGTGGAGCACAATCTATATCATTACCGTATGGCACAGCTTTTAAAGCAGGAGATACAGTTGGTGTAAACTTGAATCTAGATGGTGGTGTATTGACATTCTATGTCAATGGTGCAAATCAAGGTGTAGCATTTACTGATTTAAAAACTTTAGGAACTTTATTCCCTGCCATAACATCTGGGTCATCAACTGGTGGTAGTACTGCAACATTTAACTTCGGTGCAACACCATTTAAATATCCCCCTACCGATATTAAATACAAAACTTTGTCATATGATGGCTCAAGAATGATTAATTCTACTAATAAAACTCTTATTTTACATGATGGTGAATATAAGAAATTCACCCCTAAACTAATAGGTAAAGACTCAACTACTAATGTAGTACCCCATATGACAAGTAACACTAGTCCAACAGGGAAGGTAACAGCAAGGGGCGCTTATAATCCTGCATGGCAAGCGTTTGATAAAAATGACTCAACATATTGGTATGATAATGGCTCAAACGCAGGCGCTCCATCATGGCTTCAATACCAATTTGATTCTCCGAAAATGGTAAATAAAATTATATTGGCATCCCAGTCAATTTCAGGTAGCACCTATGGACTAAAAGAATTTTCTTTGTTGGGTAGTCGTGATGGTTTAAATTATGACAACCTCCTATCTGTTAATAACCATCCTAACAGTAGTGCCAAAGTAATCTATGATTTTAACAATAGTAATGAGTATTCATTCTATAAACTACAATTTGGATTAAGCCATTTTAGTTATTATGCATTAGTAAGTTCATTTGAAATGTATGAAATGGATACTCCTGATATTCCTGCCTATTGGTCAACAGTGTCTACTACCCTACCTACTTCAACTAAATTCCAATCAGAAGGTATGGATAATCTTTCTTCCCTACTTGACCGTACAGTTACAGAATTAGAATCTTTACCAATGACAAATAAAAGTGAGATTTTAAATGAGGGTGAAGTTGGCAAAGTATTTAGTAAGACTATTGATTTGAAGAAATATATTGATATTAGAAGTATAAAAGTAGAGGTGAAATAATATGTCAGAAATAACATGGGATTTCAATAACAAAGGCTCAGGAGTGGTGTTGTCTAATGGTAATCTAACTGCCTTAGTTCCAAATGTAAATAACACTGTTAGAGCTACCAAAGGACAAGTGAGTGGTAAGTGGTATTGGGAAGTGACAGTTAACTCAATGTCAACTACCCCTGCAATGACGATAGGGATAGTAAATAAATCAGCCTCTCTGACGGCTAATATTTTCACATCTCAAAATGCAAGGTTTTACTATACTGACGGCAGAAAGATGCCAGAGAGTGTAGCATATGGAGCTAGTTACACAGTAGGCGATATAATTGGAATAGCTTTGAATTTAGATGATGGTACATTAGAATTTTATAAAAATGGAGTGTCACAAGGTATTTCTCATACTGATATTAAAACCATGGGGGAAATATTCCCTGCTGTTTCAAATGGAGGTTCAGCTTACCCAACTACTTATACTGCCAATTTTGGAGCAACGCCATTCAAGCATGGAATCCCAAATGGATACAAACCATTGGACAGCATTAAAAAAACTCTTCTTCAATCCAACAGCAAGACATTTTCACTAGAATCAATCGACACTTGGTATGAAACAAATATGACATCTAATACCGCACCTTCTCCTTTAGTAGCAAGTGCTAGTAGTGTTCATAGTTCAGGCACTTTTCCTGCTTGGAAAGCTTTTAACGGAACTGACGTTGGCACTCTAGACACTTGGATTTCTGCAAATGGAGCATTAAAAGGATGGATTCAAATAGATTATGGGAAAAAACTAGTGGTAAATAGACTTGTTCTCACATCTTCAAATTACGTAAACTATGCGGCGTCAAGCCCCAAAGATTTTGATATTTTATATTCTAATGATGGAATTAACTTTGAAAAAGCTTTGTCGCTAAAGGGTGAAACTAATTGGTCTACTTCTGAAACAAGAGAATTTCACTTCAAAGAAGTGGAGGCTAGGTATTTTAGAATTGATGTTGCCGAAGCTAATAACACTGTATATATAGTTATTGGAGAAATTCTGTTTGGATACTTTAAAGACACCTTAGTCCAAATATCAAAAATATCTCAAAAAAATTTTAGTGAATATGGCGTGAGTCCGCCTCTGGAAAATCTAAGTTCAATCTTCAAAAGTAAAGACTACATTTTACAGGATGAAGTTTCAGAAAATTCAGATGAATTATGGACAACACAATTAGATAGAAAACCACTCAGCATTAGTTTTGAATAGTGCTGAGTTTTTATTTTGAGATATAAAATAGATAACATTAATAGATAGAAAGGAATGAGATAGTATAGATGCTTATTAATAGACAAGCCTATAATTTCAAAGGCACAGGCTCTATAACATTTTCACCTTATAGCGTAGCTTACGGAGAAAGATTCACTATTGAGCTTTGGATAAAACCTTCCACAAACACGCAAGCAGACTTTTCATCTTTCATAATGAGAGGTAATGCAGGCACAGCAAATGGATTGCATATTTATGGAAATAAAATTTGTTTTAGAAGTGGTGAGCCAAATGGTCAAGGTGTTATACTTGAGGATTTTAATAGCGCCAATTACCCTATTGGCGAATGGACTCATGTTGCATTAACTGTCAATGGAAAAGATTTAAAATTTTATAGAAACTTTAATTTAGTTGCTACAGCAGTCGCCTATGGAAGTTCAACTTCAACAGTAAATACGCTTTCAATAGGAGATTGGTCAGCAAACTTTGGCGCTCAATTTAAAGGGTCTATTGCACTTGTGCGAGTTTGGAAAGATATTTTAGACATTAGTGAAATAAACAAAAATTCAAGAAAAGTAATTAAGGCAGATTTGAGATTAGGATACCAACTAAAACCTGAAAGCACGCTTGAAACTGTTATTGGTGTTGTTGGTTATGACTATATACCTTTATTCTCAGATGATAAACTAGCTATTAAAAATCCAACAACAAATGAACACTATTCCCTATCAGACAACACTCTTATTCACCTTCCTGACAACTCAACTAAAAACATGATTTTACATGGTATTGAGCAAGGTAAAGAGATTCAATTAGATGTACCATTTGATAAAAATCTCTACCCAAATGATTCACCTGTTGCAACTACAAAGGGAAAAGTTTTTACACAAGATATTGGAAAAATCAATACTTTGAATATCAAAGAGCCATTTGTAGATTTTGAGCGTTTATACACTTGGTATGAAACAAACATGACATCTGACACTTCCCCTTCTCCATTAGTTGCTAGTGCTAGTAGCGTTTACAACACTAATTATCCTGCTTGGAAAGCTTTTAATGGGACTAATATAAACGATAGCGACGGATGGCTTACGGCAAATGGAGCTAAAGCAGGATGGATTCAGTTAGATTTTGGCAGAGAGGTAAGCTTTAACATGGTTGCGCTAGTATCTTCTCCTGTTACAAACGCTAGTGTTGCATCTCCTAAAGATTTTAATATAGATGGTTCTAACGATAGGGTAAATTACGATACAGTACGCAGTATTACAGGAGAAGGAAATTGGAAACCTGATGAAATGAGACAGTATTTAATTAATCCATTAAAGAAATACAGGTATTGGAGAATAGATATAAAAGAAAATAATGGTCACATTTTTAGCAAGATTGGTGAAATTAGATTCTGCAATAAAAGAGAGGTGAATTGATTTGGCAACAACAGAGCAATTAATGGCGCAATATGGTGTCGCATGGTTTGGTTTTGATGAAACTAGTGGAAATGTTTATGATAAATTAGGCAATGGGTATGTTGGCACAGTTACAGGTGCAACAAGAGTTGAGGGGTGGAATGGTGAAGGTAAGGCAATGAGTTTTAATGGTTCAAATAACTATGTGCAATTTACTAATAAGTTTATTCCAATAAATGAAAAGACCATTAAATTTAAAGTAAAGTTTCCACTAGCTACTTCACCATCAACTTTAATATTTGATACATGTGGCTTTGCAGGAGGAAACTATGGTATATGGATTGCCAATATGGGTGGAAGATTAGGTTTTTCTATGCTTCAAGGTAGTGGAAAAGAAAACTCGTTCTACTCTCAAAATTTAAACGATAATAAGTGGCACAATATTATGATTGTTGTCGACAGCCAAGTTGATTCTTTATCAATTATGAAAATGTATGTTGATGAAAAATTAGAGAACCGTAAAAAAATGAATTTCCCACTTTTACAGGATTCAACTTATAATCTTAGACTAGGCTTCGACAATGATGGTAACACTGGTGGCGCACTTAGTTATTTCAATGGTCAAATAGATGATTTACAAATCTACAATAAGGCTCTATCCCCTTCTGATTTTGAGCAAAAACGCTTGGTAATCCAAACAACAGACAATAAAAATCTTGTTTTATCTCCTACTTCAACTCGTGTAAAAGAGATTCCTAACACAGAAGAAAGCACACTATTGTCTCAAGGTGGAGTAATTAAAGAGATTGATTCAGCAGTCGATAGACCATCAATTGATTTTACTAAATCTACAACTGAATATGAGATTGTAACTAATAACAGAACATCATTAGGAAAAGGCAGAATGTTTACTATTCCTATTGGTAGTGATTTTAAAACAGCAATGATTGAGGACAATTATTAATTTGGTTGTCCTTTTAATATGGAAAAATATTGGAGGTCAATACAATGGCTAATAGCAAAGATAATTTAAATAAATATGGTAAAGCCTTTATTGGTTTTGATGAAACTAGTGGAAATACTATAGATTCTATTGGTGGATATACAGGAACTATATACAACACCCCTACTCGTGTAACAGGTTGGGATGGTAAAGGGTATGCTATGGATTTTAATGGTACTAACCAATATGTCCAATATAATAGTAAGGTTATTCCTATTGGAGCTAAGAGTATAAGGCTAAAACTAAAAATAACAGGTGGCTATCCTGCAAATGGAGTGTCGCAAAACATAATAAATACATTAGGAGAACCTAATCAAAAAGGCTTTATTATCGAACTATTTGGCGACAATTTTGGAATTGCTTCTGCTAATGGAGATTCAACATCTTGGACAAATGTAACCCATTCTTTTATAGTTCAAGTTCCTAGAACAACTTTAAACTTAGCTGATAATATGTGGCATGATATTTTGTTTACATGGGATGGGACATTAAACCCTAATTCTGTAAAACTATTTATAGATGATATGACTAACCCTATCGCTCTAAGTCAAGCCAAAAACCTAGAGACTTCTTATGTCAATAATTTAACACTTGGGAAGTGGGCAGGAGCAGGAAACTATTCATTTTTCAATGGTCAACTAGACCAAATCGAAATTTATGACAGCGTAATCTCCCCTATTCCTGATAAATACCTAGTACAACACAACTCACAACACAAATACCACAATGGCACTTCTTGGCAAACAACTACAGCTACAGAAGAAAACTTCATTAAATATGGAATGAATAATCTAGACCATATTACAGAAGCACAATGGAATGAGCTATCAGGGAACAAATCAATGATTATGTGGTCTGATTTTGAAGACAAGCAATTTGCTTCTGTAGTATTGAACAAAGAGACTTTCAAGGCGCAAGACCTCTTAGGTGATACAGCTCAAGTAATTTACTACACTGATTCAGATACTTCGCAAGTGTCATTTGAAACAGGTGTTGAACCTTATTCAGTCTATGATTACATTGGTGAACTTCCTGAGGTTCTAGTGTACACAGAAACAACAGACGATATTGTCGTGTCCACAACTACTGAGCCATTTGATATTTATGATGAATTTGGCGACAGTGTTGAGGTTCTTTATTACACAGATGATGAAGATGTAAATGAAGCTGATTTAATTCTTGAAGCTAATTGGTCGCCTATAGATGAACTAGAAGGTGATTTTGAAGTTGTCACATGGACAGATGAAGCCCCTGAGACTGCTCAGAGAGTGCTTGAAATGACTGCTATACCAAAACCTCAGTTTATTAAACTAGTCAACCCTAAACGTGTCTATGGTGCTTTAGATGATGTTATCGTCAATGACATATCTCAATCATATCGTGATGAAGCTCGCTACTTTATCGCAGGAGAAACACCTGATAAATGGTATGTATGGGATAAAAAACTAGAAAAGTTTGTTGTCTCTGATGCTTCTACGGAGCAAGCAATATCAGCTAATGGTATGAAACATACAGACCTAAATAACATCACCGATGCTCAGTGGCGTACATGGAAAGAAAAATACTTGAACATTGGTGTGTTCTTGAAAGACAACCCTCGTGACACAATTGTTTCTGTTGTGGAGAGTGTTTCATATGAAGATTATCTTCCTCGTGACACTACAACTATTTCAGACACAAGCTTATACATCTTAAACACTACTGCTAAAATCGACATTTCATTTGACGCTAATATTCTTAAAGGTATTTTAAGTGATGATGATTTAACTCGTGTTCAATATCGTGTATTACTCAACAATGGTTACTACTACCCTACTGATGGAAGCTTTACTAAACTAGGTGAGTCACCTCAGAACATTGAGTTAGTAATCGGTAGTAAAGATATTAGAATTGATGATTGGAACACACTTAAAATAGAGTTTCAAGACTTCTTTGGTACTACTGATTATTGGCAAGCAAGCTTTATTGGCTCATATTCAGGTCTTATGTTCAAGGATGTGTATGGTCAATACTTCTCTAGTGAGATTGGTGAAGTTCTACAGTATCTTGACTTCGGTGTTATCATTGCAGGTCAAACTACAATTGAGCATGAGGTTATTCTTAAAAACCAATATGGCTATGACGTTAAGAACATTCACTTGTATGCTAATACATCTAATTTCCCTACAGGTATGACTTGTGAGTTTAGTACAAGTTCATCTCCTTTTGACCCACAACCTGATTTAAGATTAGGTAGTGTACTACAAAACAACGAAGAAATGTCATTCTTCATTCGACTAAAATCTGAATTAGGCGCAACGCCTGACGCTAACGGTTCTTTTGACATTATCGTAAGAGCAGACAAAGCCTAATCACAATACAATGTGATAAGGAAGTGAAATTATGGAGGAAAATAATTTTAATGAAGGAGTTACGGATCCCCTGCTACAACAGAATACGGGTGAAATAGTAATAGCATCCTTCCACACTGATTCACCCCCTCACAACAGCTTTAAAGCCAAATATTCTTTAATCGCTGTTGGAAACAATGACGTATTTACAGAAATTATTGCGAGACCTGCTGAAAACGCTGATATTAATACATATATTATCCCTCGGGCCTATGATGAGACTTCAAAAGAGATTTACATAAACATTATGTATCGTGGTAATTCAGAAATTCTAACTGAAATTCAACCGATTGGATACAACAACCTAGAAGCTGAAATAGAAATACCTCCTCATAATCGAATGTCAACGCTCTATGAAATTCAACAACCGCCCATTATTACAGACATTTTCAACCCTACTCAAGACGCTTTCACGCGTGAAAAAATAGACTATCAAACAATTAACTACGGTGGCTATTCTTCTATGGTAGTTGGTCGTAGTCACGAGGATATTTGGCGTTCATTTGTACAATTTGACTTATCTTCCATTAATCCATCTTATGTACTTACGGATGCAAATTTAAGATTGTACTACAGTAACAGTATCCCTCAAAATATTACTCTAGAGGTTTTAAATGCTAATAATTCATGGTCTGAATATGGTATTACGCACTTAAATAGACCCACTCCGATTAAGCTAATTACCAATCAATTTACTGTCAACAAACAAGCAGGTTATGTTGAATTTAATGTATTCGATATTGTAAAAAATTGGGTAGCACTTACTCAAATAAATAACGGCTTTATCATTCGTGTGTCTAATGAAATAACGGATGGACAAGTTACATTTAAAACCAGGGAATCCAAACTCCCTCCAGCGTTAGTAGTAGAATACTATGACTCCAGGATATTTAGTTTTGGTAGAAGTCAGCATATTACTGAAATCTTCGTATATAAGCGGCTAAATTCAGGTAAAAATACTGAAATAACTGTTGATTCAACATTTGAATCTTCTGATCAACAAACATATCTTTACGTGCACCGATCAGAAGTGCCTTTAGATGAAGATATATGTGTTGAAATCACAGCAAATAAGCCTTATGTGCCTACCAAGCTAATAGTAGCTATTCCGAAAGATCACGATATTACAACAGAGATTAGTGTTAGAAATCCTAGAAATAGTCGCATTTTGATTGAAATAATTGTAAACAAACCTACTATTCCTATTGAAATATCAGCTTCAAGAAGAAAAGAGGACGAAATTGACACCGAATTAGTCGTTTCTAAACCTTGCACACATGTTGAAATTACTATTCCTACTTATGGGAATAGCGTTATTGACACTGAAATTGATATTAACACTATTTATGCAAGTGTTGTTGACACTGAGATTATAGTGAGCAAGGAAACTATCCCAACGGAAATTACTCCACGAGTTATTAAAAATAATAACTTATATACTGAAATAGCTGTTTCTAAACCAAAAATTTACATTGAAATTGAAGTAAAATATCGCAACGATATTTGGGTCGAAATTGAACCGAATATTAAGAGTGATATACTAATCGAACTTGTTGTATCTAAGCCTACTGTTGAAGCTTTAGTTACTGCTAGAGTATATGAAGATGCTGATTCGGATGCTGAAATTTTTGTAGCCTACGTAAGTGAAATAAACACTGAAATTATCGCACGTAAAGTAAGTCAAATTAATACTGAGATTACTAGTAAAGCAGTCAGTCAAATCAACACTGATTTATCTGTATCGAAGCCAAAGATCCTTGTTGAAATTACTATTCCGACTTGGGATGATTCTGATATTGTCACGACGATCGAACCCCGTGTCCTAATGGTTCATAACACTGACACAGTCATTGTGGTGAATGGCGGCGTTACTGGCTATGCGTTTATTATGTAAATTAGTGAACAAAAGGAGAAATAGAGATGATTATAAAAAATTACGAAATCGGTGAATTACAAGCTTTTCTTTTTAACCTCATTTTAAAAGGGAAAGAATCACGAATGAGAACTCGCTTTATCAAATTGTTAGAACAGCAATTGAATCAAGTAAATCAAGAAAGACAACAATTGGTTGATGAATATGCGGAAAAAGATGAAAATGGAGAAATTTTATATAATACAGAAATTGTAGATGAAAAAGAGATTGAGCTTCCTATTTTCACTGAAGAAGCAGAAAAAGAAGTGCAACAACAAATTTTGACGTTACTACATGAAGATTTTATTATTGAAGAAACGGCAGAAAAAATTGACATGTTACATATTTTACAGGAGATTGTCTTAAATTGTGATTTAGAATTCACAGGTAAGAAAGCAACTCTATTTGATAGATTCTGTGAAATTTTTGAGGATATTACATTACTTGAAAACTAGATGAAATGAGCAGTCAATTCAGGATAGGTGTGGATCTTATCGTCCTCCCTATCCTTTTATTATTTATATAAAGTCGGTGATTAAATTGCAAAATGACAAGCTAGGTGAACGATTAGCTAGTGTTGAAGTGGAAATCAAGAATCAGGATAGCCGTATTTCAAAACTGGAAGGTAATCATGAATTATTGTATCGCTTAACAGTCGTGTCAGAACAACAACAAGAAATGAATAAACACCAACAAATTCAATTAAATAGAATGGATAAAACCTTCAATAACATAAATATTAACCTCACCAAATTAAACATGTCGCAAGTTGAACTACAAGATGATGTAAAGGGCATTGGAAAACGAGTGGACAGTATTGAAGAGGATTTAAAACTGGAATCCGCTAAAGATAGCCTCTCTATTAGTGACACGATCAAACAATATTTACATTGGTGGATTTTCATTCCGACAACAATTGTAGGGGCACTCCTACTAAAATGGCTAGGTTTATAAAGAAAGGAATGGATACATATGAAAATTAACTGGAAAGTTCGCATTTGTAACCCACAATTCTGGGTGACCCTAGGATTATCGATTATTACCCCCCTATTTGCCTACTACGGCATCACTGGCGCTGATTTGACTACCTGGGAAAGTGTCTGGACCTTAATTGTCAATGCGCTTGCTAACCCTTACATATTAGCTTTAATGGCAGTCAGTACATATAACGCAATTTTAGACCCGACCACGGCCAATGTTAGTGATTCAAAAAGAGCCATGGCTTATGTGAAACCGAAACGAGATGATTTTATTGACTATAAACATTAAACAGAATTTAGTATCGCCCTCAAAATACGGTATCAAATGTCCTTATCACATGGATGCACAATTTATAACTATACATAATACAGCCAATGATGCGGCAGCTTCAAACGAAATTCGTTATATGATTAGTAATCACAATCAGGTGTCCTACCATTTTGCTGTGGATGATCAAGAAGTTATCCAAGGATTACCTTTACATCGTACTGGATGGCATTGTGGAGATGGAAAAAGCAACGGCAACATGAAATCCATCGGTATTGAGATTTGTTACTCGAAATCAGGTGGTGAACGCTATGCAAGGGCTGAAGAATTAGCGGTTCAACTTACAGCACAGCTATTGCATGAACGTGGCTGGACAATGGATCGAGTGAGAAAGCATCAGGATTGGAATGGAAAATACTGCCCCCATCGTATTCTTGATGAAGGAAGATGGTCTTCCTTCTTACATAGAGTACAGAAGGAACTGAATCTACTGACGGACAATAAGGGAGGTTTTACAGTGTCACAATTTGAAGAATTAAAAGCGGAGAACCATGCTATAAAACAACAATTAGATTTCATTAAAAAATCGTTAGGATTGGTGGAACGACCTGTTAGTGATTCCCATGAAGCGGGCTGGCAATGGGCTAAAAAACAAGGCCTACTGAATGGGTTAGATCCACAAAAGCCACTTACTCGCGAGCAATTTGCAACTGTCCTGTATCGACAAATCAATAAAAAATAGAAACATACTTTTCCCTCTCACTGTTCGTTATAGCGAATGGTGGAGAGGGAATTTTTTTGCTTCTCCTTCTATTTGAGGAATCACAAACAAATAAATTTTCATCATTTTAAATGTGGCTTTATATTCTTAACACAAAGAACCATGTTACAATAGAAAGGAACATTTGGCATCAAAGGAGACATTACATGAAGCTTTCAAGCATTTTAAATTTTTGTATTCTTGTATTTTTCACGCTACTATTCGTCAATGATTTTTTTCCTACCACTACTTTAGCAGAGGTTTTATCGAAGAAGGTTATCCTTGTTATATTAATCGTCCTCGTCATTATTCAAATATCGACAACAAAGGATACATATAAGAGGCTATCTAAAAAGGCATATGTGGGTGTAACCCTCTACACAGTCGGACTTTGGATTATCTTATCATTACTTGGTGGGAAGTCACAATTCGGACTATCTTTGAACAGCCCCATTTTTTATATTATTGTATTGTTACTGGCGTTTGATTTATTACGGGTCTATCGCCAGTCAAAAAATGAAGAAACAGAAAAGAAAGCAAAACCACAATAAAAAGCATGTTGCCGAGCAGAGCTACACTTTTGAGCTCAATCGGCAACATGCTTTTATTTTTATTCGGAGTCTCCGTCAATCGTTAGATGATTACGATTCTAATGCACCTAGTATGACATCCAGCTCATTAACAGCATGATCTAAGCGTTCCTTCGCTTCGACATTTTGCTGCTTTAATTGACTAAACTCTAACAAATTTTTCTCATGCTTTAATTTTATCGAAGACAAACGTTCTATGCGTGACTCAACCTTTTCAATTGTCTGCTCACAAACTGTTGTCCAGAGCTTTTCCGACTGCTGCATTTCATTTGTAGACGGATTGTGTTGGCGCATGATGCGTGTATACACTGTTTCAATATGTTCAATCAATTCCGTATAAAAATGACGTTCTACTCGTGTTGTTTGGAATGTTGGATGCTCCACCTCTTTTGCATATGGGGTAATTTGGCGGAGTAGTTTCCCAGCATTTTCTCCAAAACCATGCGACAAATTCAGGACATTCATTAGTTGCAAAAGTAAGCGAATTTCCTCGAGATTAATGAGTTGCGCATCGATATTTTCCTTTAACTTTAACGATTCCATATAGCGACGATCGAAATGCTCAATTTCACCATTGCGTTGTTCTACCAAATGGACACTCGCATTTTCTTTTAAGCTTTTAATATAGCGGATTGCATGACTTCTTAACTCTTCCAACGAAAGCGTGTTGTCATTTTCTTGTTGTGGTTTCCCTCGTTGAACATAGGCAAATGCATCCAATTTTTTGGGCCATTGTGCTTTAGGGGTTTCTTCTGAGACATTGTAGCGTATATAAATTCCGTGCATTCCATATCCTCCAAGTCCAATTAACAAGTATCTCTAAAGACAATAAATCGAATACGGCTTTTTTTCAAGTAAAAAACTTTCAAAGTTGTAAAATCTTTTTTCGGAGGTAGTCTATCATGCGCCAAATCCAAAAAATTGCGCAATATTATTTTCTTCCACGTCTTTCCACGTTAAGATTTACTCATGTATAGACTACCTCACAAACTGTGCTTGTCATCACGATTGGACAGCCTGTTTATTAACCCTGACGTAGTTCTTTAATGCTCTTTCCTTCTGTAAACGCATGAATAGATGTCACTGAACCAACTGACTTGAAATTCAACTTGGCATAGACCCTTGCAACAGGCGCACTAATTGGCATAATCCAAAGATTCTCTATTCCTGCTTTCATCGATTGTTGTTGAATATGCCGCAACAAATAGCCAATCAATCCACGTCCACGGAAGCTTTCAATAGTCGCGACACTCTCCACTCTACCTTGATTTCCTGCTACAAAAATATTGGCAGTGCAACAAGCTACCCCGTTAACTCTTAATAAATAATACGTAAAGTGCGGTGATTGATACGTTTTATAGAAAGCTTCTTTTATTAAAGCGGGCTCACCGAATGTGGATATACTCATTTCTACAGCCAATGCTTCTTGTACATTACTATCTGTTACACGCTCAATATCAATCGCTGGATTTATCGGAAGCTGCACAAACTCGCCATTCCAGCATTGTATGTCATCTGTAAAGGTCTCATATTGAAAGCCATGCACATGTAATTTCTCTATGCATTGTTGATTTTCCTCTACATTGTATAAATACATTCTTGGTATAAGTCCTTTTGAAACATAAAATTTCTTTATGTCCATTAAAAAACAATCTACCTGCTCAATCTTCTGCCATATATGCGCATGATTGGCGTCATAGTATGTTGGCATTTCCTGATTATAAAACAATATTCCTGCTGCATACTTCTCCATGTCACTAAAACTTTTTATATAATCAATATCCAACTGTATAATTTTTTCCAGATTACGCATGCTCAATATCTCCTTCTAACCATTGGTCATATAAAACCTCTAGCTGTTGCTCTAATTTAAGGCGTTGTTCTTTGGCAAGTTTCGGTTCTTTTAATTTCAATTCTAGCTTCTCGATTTGCTCTTCAATAGATAGTTCTTTTTTATTATGGATTTTCGCTTGTGCTTTTTCGTTTATCGGTACGTTCACTACGGACAGGCGCTTCGTACGCGCCCATTCATAATCACCCTCATATACCTGGATATGCTCGTATTCAATCCATGCCATTTTTGTAAAGATTTTTTGTAAGAAATATCGGTCATGGGATACACCAACAATTGTACCTTCGAAAGATTCAAGGGTATCCTCCAACACTTCCCGAGCTTCAATGTCTAAATGGTTGGTTGGTTCATCCAGCACAAGTAAATTGATATCCTCATGCATTAACTGAGCTAAACGCAGTCGCATTTTTTCACCGCCACTTAAATCCTTTACTTTCTTAAATACGTCATAGCCATAAAATAAGAACTGTGCAAGTAGATGACGGGCATCGGCTTCCGAAACAGACACACGCTCACGAAAGGCATCAATTAGTCGAATTGCTGGATTGTCATGCTCAAATTGTTGCGATAAGTAACCAATTTTCACACTACTTCCTACCTTACAATTGCCCTTATTTGGCACAATCTCACCTAATATCATTTTGAGCAGTGTTGTTTTGCCACTGCCATTGTCCCCGACAATCGCCACTCGTTCCCCAAAATAAACAGACAAATTACTATCCTTCAATAATGGCTTTTCAAATGCATGACTAACGTCTTGTATCTGTACAACTTCCTTACCACTACGTTCAGCCATCGTTAAGGCCAAGTTCATTTTCTTTTTGGTCATTGGCTTTTTTACACGTTCTATACGTGCCAGTGCCTTTTCCATGCTTTTGGCACGACGATGTAAGGAGGCATTAGGTGGATTCGCTTCATTTGCCCACTGTTTTAAACGTTTAATGGTTTCCTGCATTTTTTTAATTTTCTTTTGTTGTTCTTCAAACTCGGCAAATTGCTGTTCAATTTTCGCCTCTTTTTGTGCCACAAAAGCGTCATAATTCCCCTGATACGTAAATGCCTCGCCATCTTCAATTTCTATAATTTTTTGCGCTATTTGATTCATAAACCGGCGATCATGCGATACTGCGATAATCATTCCAGTAAAGTTTTGCACATAACTTTCTAGCCATTCAATGGCCTGCATATCCAAATGATTGGTCGGTTCGTCTAATAATAGAATGGAGGGATTACTTAAAAGGATTTGCCCTAACATGACTTTTGTTTTTTCGCCACCGCTTAAGTTTGCAAAGGGCTGTGAGAGCAATGCTGTAATACCGAGCCCATTTGCAATCATTGCTAATTGTGCGTCTACCTCGTAGCCCCCCTGTTGCATATAGAGTTCCTGTATATGACCATATTGCTGCAATACTTTGTCAGTAACCTCAGTTTGCATCTCCAACTCCAGCTTTGTCATTTTTGCTTTTACAGCATAGATATTGGCAAATGCCTCCTCAAGTACCTCTTTTGCTGTAAGTAAAGGATAGCTTGGGATTTGATGTAAATACCCAATTGTCGCATCCTTACTTTTAATAATACGTCCTGCATCTGGTGTATCGGCACCTGCTAACAACTGTAATAACGTCGTTTTTCCACAGCCATTTACACCAACAATCGCCACATGTTCTCCTGTATTGACTTCCAGTTGAAGTCCTTCAAATAAGACATTACCACCCATAACTTTTTGTATATGTTCAGCTTTAATTTGCATCGTTTTTTCCTCCATGAAACGTGCGGAAAACATCTTAAGACAACAAAAAAAGACTGCTCCATTAACAAGCAGTCTTTTCCCTCGTTATTTGTGAAAAAGAATGGTTAATCCGCTACGTTTTGTATTTGATTTTGCTTAAAAATGGACAGACCTATCCCGTTGTTTGCAAAATCGAAAGTAAGTACACGTGCAAAATACATCGCTTTATCTGCATTTACACCTGTTCTCGTAGCGTTTTGATTCATTCCTTTTCACCTCCGTTCATCATAATTGGTTTTATATTACCACACTCCATAGAAATTGGAAACAGAAAAAAATGCAATAACTTTTATTTTTGAAATATACAAACATCTCTAGTAGTTATATACTAATGTGGAATAGCAATGTTTTCCTTATTGATTGTAATAATTAGATAATATTATGATTATTTGGTAGTAAGTTACTTTAGTGTTAACTTACTGTCTTTTTGTGTAAGGAAGAACTTGGAGGGACTTCTATGAAAAAATTGAGTATGCAAAACAAAATGAGCTTGTTATTAGTGGGGATCACCTTATTTGTCCTTATTGCAGTAGGGCTCGTTAATACAAGCGAAATGAAAACCACATTAGAAACGGAATACAAGGCTCGTCTTGGCGAAATTTTTGATTTAAGCGTATATAATTTAGATCAAACACTACCTGGTGAATGGCAATTAAAAGATGGGGAGCTTTACAAGGGGGAAGCAAAAATTGCCAACGAGACAGCTTTAGTTGATAAATTAGGAGAGTTATCGCAAGCAGCGATTACTATTTTCGCTAAAGATACACGTATAAATACAAACATTATGGTAGATGGTCAACGCGCTGTAGGTACAACTGCCGATTCAAAAGTTGCGGATGCCGTGTTAACACAAGGAGACGTATACAGTGGAACAGCAGAAGTGGTCGGCAAACCCTATTTAACACAATATGAACCGATAAAAAATGCAAATGGTGAAATAATTGGTATGATATTTGCAGGTGTCCCTACTTCTGAAATAGATGCCGTGGCCCAAAAAATGCTGTTAAAAATGGGGGTCATCGCCTTTATAGCTGCTGTTATTGCTGTCATTGCCGGCATATTATTTGTGCGTGGTATCGTTAAGCCTTTAAAACGTTTAAACGACCAACTTGAAACAATTTCTGCTGGCAAAGGTGATTTGACGCAACAATTAGTCGTTAATGCGAAAGACGAAATCGGTGATCTTGCCCATTCATTCAATGCCATGCTGGAAACACTGCGAAATATGATGCGACATGTCGATGATACAGCCAATCAAGTTTCCGCTTCATCCGCTGAGTTATCTGCTACAGCCGGTTCTACGACAAGTACAACTAAACAATTAACATCCAACATGGCGGAATTAGCGAGTGGTGCAAGCACACAAAAACACAGTGCTAACGAAAATGTCGAAGCCATGCAGGACATTGCAGGTGGTATTCAACTTGTAACAGAAACAAATAGTGAAGTCTCAACCTATGCATCGGATGCCTTTGACACTGCGAAGCATGGTGAAGAATCTGCTCAGGCAATGCAGATGCAAATGCATGTCATGACAACAGCGGTCCAAGAGAGTGCCAATTCTATTGCGGCACTTGACACACATGCCAATAAAATAGGCGAAATTGTAGAGGTCATTCATGCCATAGCTGACCAAACGAACCTACTTGCTCTAAACGCCTCAATAGAAGCGGCGCGTGCTGGAGAACATGGCAAGGGCTTTGCCATCGTCGCAGAAGAAGTTCGAAAATTAGCTGAACAATCTAAAACATCTGCTGCTCAAATTACTGATACTATCCATACCATGCAGCAACTATCCAAAGAAGCAAGCGAACATATGCAACAAAGTGAAAAGGAAGCCACTTCAACTGTGAAGGTTGTTCATACAACAAGCGTAGCCTTTGAAGACATTACGACAAAAGTTTCACTTGTTACAAATAAAATCCAAGAGGTATCTAGTATCGCCGAGGAATTATATGCACGCATCGAACAAGCGAATGCCTCGACACAGATTATGGCTGAAATCGCAGTCGATGCACGTGAGCAGTCAAAAGAAGTCACACAGATTGCGGAAGCCAACCTCTATTCCATGGAAGACATAAACAACGCGGCAACCCAGCTCACAAAAAACGCAGAAACACTGCAAGATTTAATCCATCAGTTTAAATACTAACTTCCGTGAACGCGGTATCTTATCAGCGCAAGTCATGGTTGTTTCAGCGATAAATGCAATTCTATCAGTGCGACATGTCGTTCTAACAACGATTCACTGGGATTCATGTAAAATACTAATTCAGCAAAAGATTGTTCATTATCAAGACATTTGATAATGAGCAATCTTTTTTACGTAGTCCACATCCTTGTTAGGCTATATCTCTAAAGTAGGCATCCAGCCCTTTTTAGGTTCTCACTTTTTTCACGAACACCTTCACGAAAGGAACAAGGAAAATGGAGACAATCAGTAACCTGAATAACTGAAATGCAGTGACAATGGTGACATTCGCATGAACCGAAGCGGCAATAATCCCCATTTGGTCAAGTCCACCCGGTACGATACTTAAAAAACCTGTTTGAAAATCAAGCTCGTATAATCTCTTCAAGATAAAAGTTAAACCATAGGCAGTACCGATAAAAATTCCTGCTGATACAAATGCATAAAACACATGCTTCTTCGATAAATGTAAATCCTCTTTTTTCAATAAAAGCCCAATATAAATACCAATACATAGCTGTGCCATATGAAGAAGAAACAATGGCATTTTTGGGACATCTAGCCCAACTAAATTCAAGCCCATTAATAAAAATACTGGCCCAAGCATATAGCCTGTCGGGATTCTCCCCCTTTGTGCAAGCAAGCCTGCTAGTCCACAAATAGCAAGCAAGCCTGCTAGTTCCCATGTCCAGCCGCCATCTACAGGCATGACATTCCCACCGGAGCCTGCCACCATTAAGGGCACAAAGCCAACAATCAGTAGCACACGCAAAACCTGATAAAATGTAATAACGGCAATATCCATATCCCCTTGCTCCTCAGCGAAAGCCACGACTTGTGCCATTCCCCCAGGTACGCAGCATGCCAAGGCCGTCGAGAAATCTAAATCTGTACGTCTTGCTACTAAAAAACTTATGGCAAGAAACAACACGATAAAGATTACATTCAGCACAATCATACTGCCTAAAAATTGTTTAATATCCTGAACCGCTTCCGGCGTAAAAGCAAAGCCAATGGAATAGCCTGCAACGACTAAACCAAAATTGCGAAAATATTTATGCCATTTCAATTGAACGTTTGTAAACAGTTGGACACAAAGCACTGCAGTAATGGCCCCAAGTAACCAAGGCATCGGAATATGTAAAAATTGAAATAACAGCGCTCCAATATACCCAATACATAACGTAATCAATATTGGCTTCAAAAATTCATACAGACCAAGCACCCCCTTACGAATGAATAGCTCTATTATGCAGTGAACGAAGTCAATTTACCACTCCACTACCTTTCTAGTCCCTATATGCGTATAAAAGAACCTGTTATGAATTAATTGCAACCTCTTATCAAAGAATCTACCCTATCCAAAAATTTCTATGCTACATTTATATTATCCTGATTCGGTTGATGGACGCCATCCGCAAGAGTGCAGGAACAGTTACGTTTAGATGTAATTGATTGTAAGGGGGCCACCAATGAAAATTCATTTAACGATTAATAATGCGCTAGAAGAAACCGAGATTCATATTCACGCAAAGGAGTACAACGAGCAAATTGAAAAACTAATGAAACAATTGCAAGCAGCTCAAACAACAATGCTTGACGGCTATTTGCAGCAGGAAATCCATCTAGTAAAAATCACCGATATTTATTCAATTTATGCAGAGGGTGCGAAAGTATTTTTACAGACGGAAGAGCAGGAATTCGAAACCAAGCGCAAACTATATGAACTAGAAACACAGTTAGCAAAAGACTTTGCCCGTGTTAGTAAATCGACACTCGTCAATATGAACAAAATTGCTTCGATTCAGATGGGCACAATTGGGACCACAGAATTACTTCTCGATAATGATGTATCCATTCATGTTAGCCGTAAGTATATAAAAGAATTAAAGCGCCAGTTAGGTATCGGGAGGGATTCATAACATGAGAATTTTAAGCATGATGATTATCGGACTACTCTTTTCACTTAGCTCTTCCTACGTCCTCGTGACGATTAGTATCGTGTCTAATAATGCTGTGGTAACAGGACCAGAATTACTAGAGCAAATTATAATCGCCGCCATACTCGGCATGGTCATTGGCCTACTCTCCCTAATTTTTGAATTAGAGCGTTTATTATTTACTATTCAGCTTGCACTGCACTTTCTTGCTGTAACACTTTGCGTTTTCATAGCAGGCTATTTTGGCCGTTGGTTTGAACATTCGGGCATGTTCTATGTGTTTGTCTCTGAGGTAATCATTTACTCCATCGTCTGGTGCATTTTATACGTGCTACAAATAAATGATATTGAAAAAATCAATCAAGAACTACAAAAGAGAAAGCAATAACAATATGGGCTTATTACAAAAAATCTGAATATATGCCATATATAATACACATCGTTTATAGAAACGATGTGTTTATTATTGATTTTTAACAAACAATTTGATAAATTATTTATAAATAAACAAACAATATAAATAAAAGTTTGTTTCCAGGAGGTTCCGCAATGGATGTAAATCAATTATTTTGGCAAGCTTCAATTGATGATATTAAGCAAGGCTATACAGAAGAACGGACACACTTCACTTGTTTGCTTTGTGGCGAGACAATCGAAAAAGGAATTATATATCCACACGAGGGTGTATTGTATGAGGCTGAAAAATTTATGCAGCTTCACATAACGGCAACACACCAATCTGTTTTTCATTACCTTAATGGATTAAATAAAAAAATGACAGGCTTAACGGATCATCAAAGTCATATTTTGCGCTTATTTTATGAAGGTAAAACCGATCAAGAGATCAAAGAAGAATTGGAAATAGGCAGTGCCACAACTATCCGTCACCATCGTTTTGCATTAAAAGAAAAAGAGCGTCAGGCAAAAACATTTCTTGCAATGATGGAGTTATTAAAAGAGCATGATGAAAAAGTCGATACTTTTGTGCCTATTCACAAAACGGCAACGATGGTAGATGATCGCTACAATATTACACTTACGGAAGAACAACAGTTACTTGAAAAATTCTTCCCGAGTGGTATCGGCAAAGAGCTTGTCCGCTTCCCAAAACGTGAAAAGCATAAAATTGTTGTACTTCGAGCAATCACAAAGCTTCTGGATGACTCAAAACACTATACAGAAAAAGAATTAACTGCGATTATTCAACCTATCTATGAGGACTATGTGCAAATACGTCGCTATTTAATCGAGTATGGTTTTATGAATCGTAAAGATGATGGCAGTGCCTATTGGGTAAAAAAATAAGAAAGTAGGGTTTAAAGTGGATCATAAAAAAGAATTGAAAGAGTCCTATAAAGAAATTGAAATTGAAGCTGGTGTTTTCACGATGACCAATAAACAAAATGGTAAAGTGTTTGTCAGTAGCTTTAATAATTTAAAACGTTTAAATGGTTTCAAGTTTATGTTAAAAACAAATACACATAATAATAAAGCATTACAGGCTGACTACAATACATTCGGCATGGAGGCATTCGATATCGAGGTTGTCGCGTATTTAAAGAAAAAACAAGAAGGCTATTTCGATGCCAAGAAAGAACTCGAAAAGCTTGAGCAAAAATGGCTCGACGAACTACAGCCCTTTGGCGTACAAGGTTATAATTCTCCCAAGAACAAGTAATACTTGGGATTCCACAAAAAAGTTAGCAGACTGATGACAAAAGGTATTCGCCATAATCACATTGCGAATACCTTTTGAATTTTTATCAACAATACATTATCTCAATCATTTATAAATCTACACTAGTTAATCGGAGCACAGGTGGCGAGTGTAGCTGACGGCATTCGCCTTTCGCTACAGAGCAAAGCTTTCTGCGGGAAAAGCATGTGCTGAAGGCCCCGCCGAGGACACTGAAGCCATGCCCGCGAAAGACGTCCGCCGTAGCAGAAATCAACGGGTTAATATAGATACTTCTCTTTTAAAAGAAAAAAAGACTGTCACCAAACTCAATTTTGAGTTTTGTCTACGGTCTGAGTTAGAGCGATTATGCTGCGTTAAAATAATGTTTCTATTGTGCTGTTATTTGTTGTTGAACTTTTTTTGTCAACTTTGCGAAAACTAAATCATAGGAATGCTGAATGAGCTGTTCAACTACATCCATCGAGATATCTGAATTCATGTAAATAGAGTTCCAATGTGTTTTATTCATGTAATATCCTGGGATAATATCTTCATATGTTTCTCTAAGGTCCTCAGCACGATTAGGTTCACATTTTAAGGTAAGAACTGGCTTCCCAGTGGCATTTCCGCCAATCATGGCATACAGCTTATCACCAATTTGATAACGCTCAGCTTCCCACTCTTCTTTATAATCATGTGTTGTGCCTGCAAGCTTCAAACAATAATCATGTATCTTGTCCTTGTCCATATGATTCGCTCCATTTCAACATTATTAGTATAAAAAAACACACGTTCGGTTATAAACATTATAACCAGTAACGTGTGCCTAAGCAATTGTAATTGTGACTCTTTGTAAGGAACGTTTGGAATCCCTGTCGTGACAAAACACAATCATAGTAGATTAATTTTTTACCAACAAAAACAAAACAATCCCTCACTTTAAGCTACGATCGAACATACCGATGACTTCGGTCGTTTGTAGAATATTGACAAACGCTTTTCCATCTGTTTCTTTAATCATACTTTTTACTTCTGCAAGCTGGTAGCGCGTAATGACGGTAATTAATACTTTGCGCCCCTCTCCAGAGTAAGCCCCTTTGGCATCAATAATTGTTACACCGCGAGGAAGCTTCGCTAAAAGCTGTTGCCTTACTTCTTCACCTTTACTAGTGATAATCATTAGCGTTAATTTAATATGACTTGTATGAATTGTGTCTACAACCTTCCCTGTGGCATAGATGGATACAAGGGTTAGTAAAGCAGCGTCCCAGCTAAAGACAAATCCTGAGATGGCTACAACGACTGCATTCATTCCAGAAAGTAACACACCGAGCGGAAAATCCCGTTTGCGACTTAACAACATTGCTACAATATCAAAACCTCCAGAAGAACCTGAGGCACGAAAAATAATGCCAGAGCCAATACCTACAATGACACCGCCAAATAAAGATGCCAGAATTGGCTCTTGTGTTGCTTTATAAATAGGGATAACATATAAGCTTACCGACAATACGACTACCGATAGAATGGTATATCCTATAAAGCGCTTCCCCAATTTCATAACACCTAAAATTAGCAATGGTAAATTTAATAAAAGGTTCAAAACCCCTGTATTTAAGGGTGTGACAATACCAAGCATGATGGCTATCCCACTTAATCCGCCACTCAAAATTTCATGGGGAATTAACAAAAAATTATAAGCAAAGCCTACTATTATGGATGCCAGCGTAATGATGACAATATTGCGCATAAATAATCCCCCACCATTCTATAACGAACAAATTTTGATTCATCTTTCCCTTAGAATACCCAACTTATTCGCCTGAAAAACCTACATCCATCGTTTTCGTGGCATCTAGTGCCCTTATCTAGAATCCCTATTTCTTTTGTTCTTCCTTAATCGGCGCTTCCTTTTTTTGTCCCTCTTTTTCAGCTACCTTATAAATACGTTCCAGCATAGGCGGATGAGTATAGCGGAACCATTTTACGAGCAGCTGTGGATTAACTTCACTTAAGCCAGACTTTGTTAACTTTTGAAATGCGGTCACCGCGGACGCCTGATCGCCCATTAAGGAAATAGCATACTGATCTGCTCTTGTTTCCTGATATCTTGAAATATAGTTAGAGAGTGGACTCGATGCAAACAAAAGAATAGAGGTAATGAGTAAAAACAATGGTAATGAATGAATGTCGCTAATTTTATTAATTTTTAATATGTGTCCATAACGTGTAATCAGCCATTTCATACATTTCGATGTCAGCCACAGTCCTATTAATGTCAATAAAAGATAACCAGCGATACCAAAATAAATATGCTTCTCTACATAATGGCCCATCTCATGTGCCATGATGAACAAAATTTCATTGTCTGACAGTCGGTTTAAGGTCGTATCCCATAACACAATTCTCGAATTGCTACCTACACCCGTCACATATGCGTTTAAAGCATTAGTCTTTTCCGCCATATTGACTTCATATACATGCTCCGCCGGTATTTGGGCTTGTTCAGCAAGCGTTAAGATTTTTGTCTCTAGCTCTTTATTTTTCAGCGGATAAAAATCATTGTATAACGGATCAATGACAACCGGTTGGATAAACATGACAAAAATCGTAAAGGGGATGGTTAAAAGCCATGCAAACAACCACCATCTCTTAGTACTCTTCCTGATGAGCCAATACAGTACAGATACAATGAGGAAAGTCATGCCAAAATTCACCCAAAAATCAATGACACCGTCTCGCATCCACGAAGAAAAACCTTGTGTACTTATGCCATAGCTTTTACTTAGATAAAAACGATAATATTCGATTGGGTATAATACTACATACAGCACAATCGATAATAAAAACAAATAAGCGGCATTTTGCACAAGTTTCCATTTAGTTTGTGCCGTTGAAACCTTTTCAAAATAGCGTGATAATCCCATCAGCAATATAACTAGGTAGACAAGCCATTCAAAAGGTGTAGCCACAAAAAATAGGAAATTTCGTATTTTTGAATATTCACCACTTAAGTATAGTTCTCGTTCAGACATAAACATCGCTGGGTCCGCAACTGTTCCTTTTAATGCTTGTGGTATTGTGCCACCACCACCATGAAAAATATACCAATACATGCAAAGAACATACACTCCAAATAATAATAGCGCGACAATTCCCATTTTTTTCGCTATGTCATTTCCTCCTTGCTCCATGCTAAGTTCGTCCTATAGTAAGTGTAAGCTAAATCAAAAAAGTTAGAACAAATTTTTCGGTGTTTTTATTTCATCTCATAACCATGCCACAATTTTATTACTAGCAATGTTTCTCTTTACGACATCACATCTATTATGCTCAAGTAATAGTTTTACATAAATAGCTTCTGGCAGATTGGAAATAATAGACCACGGTTTATAATCTATTTTTAAGTGCTAAAAATATGTTCAATGATAGCAGTCTCTTACTGAGACCTAAAACCAACGGCATCGAATGGTTATCCCTCAAGAATTTTTGCAGGTTAGGAGCACAATAGGCGATACAAGCTGAGTGGCGTAAAAGGCGCGGCGCGTTTGCAGGAACAGCACATGTGGAAAATCCAAGTTGTGGTGACCCACCGCAAAATTAGTTAACGCTGTGCCGGCCAAAAGGGAGCGCCTGCAACGAAAATCAACGGTTTCTTGCTATTTATGCTAAAAAAAAGACTGTAGGCAAACTCAAATTTCTTTGAGTGTCTACAGTCAGGGGAGCTTTTATAATGCATAAAAAATCATTTTGT
The DNA here is from genome assembly GCF_003049605.2 of Lysinibacillus parviboronicapiens. Classification (NCBI taxonomy): domain Bacteria; kingdom Bacillati; phylum Bacillota; class Bacilli; order Caryophanales; family Bacillaceae; genus Lysinibacillus; species Lysinibacillus parviboronicapiens. The sequence continues at coordinate 1,556,098 of NZ_CP073713.1, read as the reverse complement.
TCAGCGCATTTACAGACGCCCATTGAGAAGGGTTTCCTTGTATTACTTGTCCATAACAAAGGCCGTTTTGCCACGTTGATCTGCACTTAAATAGCCAGCCGTTAGTAAATGATCTTGCCATTGTTGTTCAATGCTAGCCGCTTTGGCAGCATCGCTTTCTTTCGTTGAAAGTTCTACCATGATTTCTCCTTGATAGTTCCAAACTTCAATATCTGCTTCATAACCAGCATAGCTCCCTTTATACGTTGTCGCCGTTGCAGGGCCGTAAACGACAGCCTGTGCTAATGTGTCGTTATACCATGCTGCCGAATCCCAATTTAAAATTTTCTTCGGAACGTTGTCTAAAATTAATTTCTTTGCAGCACTCGTATCTACTGTATCGTAGGAAACTTTAGATGTTGCCTTTAATGACTCTTTTCGACTGATTGTGAACGTACGATTACCGCCCTTAATGTCCAACTCAAATTTATAATTGGATTCAGAGCCAGTGAAACCATGACTCTCTGTGATAGCTAGTGCCTCTTCAAGCGGTGTATTTAGAAATCTTTTTTTATACGTAATATCGATTTTATTGCTACCTTTATAGACACGTAAGCGGTTGTTATAGTCTGCAGTTTGAAAGTTCTTACTTGGTGTATCGAAGTAATAAATTTTCACTTCATCTTTTTTAGTAGCACTGAAAGTACTTAAGATGTTAGCTTCATTGAATAGCTCCGATTTAATATTATATTTAATCTCATGACCAGGTTCGATTGCTGCTTTCGCCTGTGTGACACCCATTACGCCAATACAAAGTAATACAACACCCATTAGAGTTAGTTGCAGTGCCATTTTCTTAACATGGTTCATCATATATGTCATCCTCATTTCCTATAATTTTTAAAAGTGTTGTTTCTTTAGTTGTTAACTGACTGTGAAAATAGATGATTTTTTGAGCGTTTATTTTTTGGGATAGCTCTATGATGTCATGATAATCAGGGTGTGTTTTGTAAAAAAATTGCTTCGCTCGATTTTGCACTACATGTTTCAAGTTGCTGCCATTCTTACAGTACCCAGTAAAAATAACAATGGCTGTCGGAAATTCGGACAACAGCTTCGAAATTGTCGATTCGTCACGCTCTGGGACAAAATAGATTGCGTTATCCCCCTCTGTCTTATCCTGCAAGTGGTTGCTTTTTAATGCTGTTAACACTGTGTTAAACGTTGAAGACATTAGATTTTCTGGCGCCTCGACATAATCTTCAAAAAAGGCCAACAATTCATTGTCTACCATTAGTTCTCTTGCCGTATGCTGAAAAAGGTAAGTCGCTATATCAGCGGTTTTTCCCGAAAAAGAAGATGGAAAAATAATCGGGCAATTTTGCTTGGCATTGATAAATTTCGTGATTTGCTGCAACACTTCTACATTTTTGATGCGCTTCTCAATATGGCCGCTATCAATAAATGCTAAATCATACCCCCTATCATCCTCTGTCGGGAGAGTAGCCTTTAATAGATAGGAATCTACAACATAATCTCCCGAGAAAAATATCACCTCCTCTAAAAATCGAATTTTGTACCACACACTGCCAATTACATGGCCACTAAAGCCCCATTGAAAGGACAGATTATCGCTAATAGTTAACCAGTTGCCCATCGACTCTGGCTGAAATATTGTTATATTTTCATAAGTTTGCTTGAGTTGTTGCGCTGTCATCTTACTCATAAATAGCTGCCCGTTGTAGCCCCACTGCTCAAGTAAAGGGAGAGCACCCACATGGTCAATATGCGAATGAGAAATAAAGACAGCATCTAGCTTGGCCACATGGGCTTCGGTTAAATCTGGGGACGTTTTCTCATGATTATTCATCACGCCACAATCCAGAAGAATGGCCCGCCCTTCAGTTTCGACATAAAAACAATTACGACCATACTCACCAACTCCCCCTAAAATTTCCACATTAAGCACTTGCATGTCCTCCCCGTTTTTGAAGCCAATCTAATACGAACATGAAAATAACTGTCATAGCGACTGTAATAACCGCAACAGCCATCCCTACGCCAACGTTTCCTTGCTCAAATTGGCTGTAGATAAATGTTGCACCCGTCTCAACTGATGGTGGCAAAATAAGCAATCCTGCTACGAGCTCACGCATCGAAATAATAAATGTCATCATCATGCCAGCGAGGATTCCTTGCATTAATAGTGGAATAAAAATAGAGCGGTACATGTCCCAACTACTACGGCCAAAAATAGCGGCTGATTGAAAAATCGATTGATCCAATTGTGATAAAGATGATTTGGTATACTGCACAGAATAGGGTAAGAACAGCACACAATAAGTCACAACTACCATTGCCTTCGTGTTATAAATAGTCGCTGGCAACCAAGGTGCATTCCAGAACATGATTAAACCGACGACAAAAACAATTCCTGGAATAATATTCGGCATGAGACTAAAGAAATCTAACACTTGTTGCTTTTTGCGTTCGCCTTTTTTAATATACAGTGCAATAAATAATCCGATAATCGCTGTTACGACAGCTGTAATTATCGAGAAAACTATACTATTTAGAAATGCTGATAAACCAGCGCTTCCACTTGTAAATACAGCCTGATAAGATGCTAAACTGAAATTACCAGCACTCAAACCATTTCCTCGTACTTTTTGCAACGATGTGACAATAATTGAAAAGTACGGAATAGCTATCGAAAACAGCAACACCATTCCTACAAATAACCAGGAGCCGAGCTTGATATACCATGTATCTTTAATCTCCCGAACAGCAGGGGTTTTACCAGAAAGCACACTGTATGTATATTTACGTCCGATGAAATTTTGGAAATACCAGATGACTAGACACACGGAGAGTAAAAACAATGAAAGGGATGTCGCCATACTAATATCTACCGGCCATCTTGCAAGATAAGAGTGAATTTCTGTCGTAAAAACTTGAAAACCAATGCGACTTCCAAAGGTTGCAGGGGTCCCAAATTCTGCTAATGTTTTGATAAAAATCAGCAATATACCTAGAACATAACTTGAAACCAATAAAGGCAAAACAACTTTTGTCCAATTGCGCCAAGAGCTACGTCCAAAAATGAGTGCAGCATCTAAAAATGACCCATTGATTCTTAGTAATGTATTTTTCAACATTAAATATAAAAAAGGAAACAAATGTAGACTCATAATCATGACCATTCCAAATAAGGAGAAAAAGGTATTGGACATCCATGTTGCACTCGGCATTAACTGCTGTAAAAAGCCATTATTCTGCATAAACAGTATCCATCCCATCGAGCCAATATAAGGTGGTGTCATAAAAGGTATGGTGAGGATAATATCTAACCAATCAAATTTATGTAAACTGGTTTTTGTGCGAATCAATGCCATGGGCAAGGCTAATATCGTTGTGCCCAAAATAACTAATAAACCTAATAATAAGGAGTTGCCCAGTGTTTGCCACAGTCTATCATTAGCAAACATTCTATTCATCTGCGAAACATCTAAATGCCCATCATTAAAAAAAGTATAATAGACAATAGCTATTAATGGCGCGATAGCAAACGTTGCGACAATCGTCAGTAATAATCCAAAAGTGCGTCTGCCTTCCATTATCATTGTTACTTCATTCCTTCCTATGTAAACATGGGTGGAGCTTAGCCTACAGAAGTAGGCTTGATGGGCGTGACAACAAGCAGGCAAGATCCCACAGATGTGGTTGTATCGTGCAGGCTCGCCATGCCCCGCTGAAAATGAATATTTTTTCTATAGAAATTTTTAAGGCCTACTCGAAAGCACTGAGAATTTTAAACTTTTACATTTGTCGCTTAGCGAAAAATATCATTAAATTTAGTTAAAATATCCAGTTGCTTTGCTTCTGCACCTTTCCAGTCCACATTGAACTGTGGAATTTCATCCAATGTTGCACGATCCTTCACAGGAATTTCTTTATTGCCGGGTAGTAAATAAGCATCTGTGACAAGTTTTTGGCCTTCATCTGACAGTAAGAAATTCACGTAAGCTTTAGCACCTTCAACATTCTTAGCCTCTTTCATAATGCCCACAGCTCGGGGACTGACAACTGTCCCACTCTTCGGATAAACAATCTCAACTGGCTCACCACTCGCTTTAGCTTTATAGGCCATATAATCTACACCTGAAATAGTTGCATTTTTGTCCCCTGTAATCACAGCATCAAGAGCTTCCTTATTTGCCCCATTCACTTGCAGTCCATTCTTTTTCCATGATTGGATTGTATCCCAAGCTGTTTTTTCTGCCTCCGCATAGCCGTATAGGAAATCTACCGCAGAACCTGACAAACTTGGATCAGGGATATTAATCTTATCTTGCCACTCCGTTTTTGCTAAATCTGTCCATTCTGTCGGAGCTTCTTTCGTATTTTTCGTATTGTAGGCAATTCCTAATGCCGATGCACTATAGCCATAGTAATAGCCATCTGCATCCGACCAATCACTGTTAATTTTAGTGGCATTTTCAGCGTCTTTATAGCTTTGTAGCTGATCTGAACCCTTTAGTCCGTCTATGGATGCAACAGAAGCTAAGACAACAACGTCTGCCACAGGGTTATTTTTTTCTGCCTCTAAGCGAGATAAGATTTTCCCTGTCGTCCCTTGAAACATTTCTACTTTCATGCCTGTTTTTTCTTCAAAAGCTTGCTGAATATTTGCCGCCAAACCATCCGGACCAGCAGAATAAACTGTTAACGTTTGAACTTCTGGTGGTTTTGCATTCGCCGCATCTTTACTGACACTTTCCGCTGATTGCTTATTTCCGCAACCTGCTAATGTCAAAGCTAAAAGAACCCCTGCTATTGCCAGTAATTTGAAACGTTTTTTCACTGTAAACCCTCCAATTGATAGATTTGTTTTTCATCTACAAAAACTTCCAGTTGCTTGCCATGTTCGAGCGGCATTGCTTCATAAAAGCTCCATTGCTTGCCTTCTACTTGTGCCTGTACTAAATACCGATCTCCCACAAAAGTACTTTTCACAATCATTGCTTGCTTGGCAATGGTTCCTGGCTGTGGACGCCTCGATACACCTTCTGGTCGCACGATACAGCTATCTTTATCCAGCCAATTTACTTTGCCAATAAAATCCGCAACATACGGTGTTGCCGGTGCATGATAAATTTCTTCAGGAGAGCCAATCTGTGCGATTCTGCCTGACTCCATGACAATAATTTGATCTGACATCGTCATTGCCTCTGTTTGATCATGGGTTACAAAAATGGCCTGACAATCTAGTTCATGAATAATATGCATAATTTCATCTTGCATTTTTTCTCTTAGCACTGCATCTAAAGCGGATAATGGCTCATCAAATAAAATTAGTTTGGGATTGGTGGCCAATGCCCGAGCTAGTGCTACCCGCTGCTGCTGTCCACCTGATAATTCGCCGGGTTTTCGTTTTTCAAAACCTTCCATGTTCACCAATCGCATGACGTACGCTACCCGAGCAGGAATTTCTGTCTTTGGCACAATGCCCTTTAAGCCAAATGCAATATTTTGAAAAATGGTCATATGTGGCCACAGCGCGAAATCCTGAAAGACCATAGCTATATTGCGCTTATTTGGCTTGACATTTTTGTGCAACTTAGAAGAATAAATAATCGTGTCATCAAACATAATTTCACCATTTGTTGGTTTTTCAAGACCTGCTAATATTTTTAATAATGTCGTCTTTCCACAGCCTGATTGCCCTAATATTGTGATGAACTTACTATCTAATACCATGTTAATTGGCCACAGCGCTTGAGACTGTCCATATTTTTTCTCTATATTTGTCATTGAGATTTTCATCGTATCCTCCTCGTCTATCTCTACTATAAATTCCAGATATTTAGAAAATATTAACCTACTATTAATATGTCGTTAAAAAAAATCTAATAAACTAAAGCAAATGCAATACTTTATCTAATTTACTTTAGGAGGATAAAATGAATCAGCTAAAATTACAGGCATTTTGCTTACTCGTAGATTTAAAAAAACTAGCTCCTGTCGCAAAAGAGCTAGGGATTACACCACCCACTGTATCCTTCCACATTCGCTCGATTGAAGAGGAATATGGTGTGCGATTATTTCGTACAAACGCAGGAGGCTATCGATTAACAGAAGCCGGACAAGGGCTCTATCACTATGCCCGCCAAATTGTGCAATTACAACAGGACATAAATCGCTTCTTTGAAAATCTATTGGCCGGCCATATCGGCTCCATCCGACTAGGTGCAAGTGGACTACCAGCACATATTTTTATGCCTGATATTATCCATCAAATTTCAACGGCTTATCCAGACATACGAATTTCCCTAGAGGTAAAGACGGCACCTGAAATCGAAAATATGGTGGCCCTCCAAGAACTCGATTTTGGTTTAATCATGGAGACAAAACAACAACATCCATCCCTCGTCTATGAAACGATTGGCGAAGATTCGCTTGTATTAGCTTTAAGCCCTAACCATGAACTTGCAACAAAAAAAGACATCTCTAAGTCAGATGTCCTTAAAAACAAAGTATTATTGCACACTTCATCCAGTTCCACTAATCACTTTATCGAAAAATGGATGGATCCTTTCCAGCCATCCTTCTATACGATTGAACTCGATTCTGTCAGTACCATTAAAAAGATGCTTACCTTTGGCAAAACCATTGCTTTTCTATCAGTGGCTCTTATTGAGGAAGAACTAAAATCAGGTCTATTAATGAAAAAAGATTTACATGACATAACACTGACACGAAAAATTCAGCTCGTCTATCCTAAATCCAGACTAGACAATAACATCGATGCATTTGTAAAAAAATCTATCTACGATTTAGCGGAATCAATTTCATAGTTCACTTTCATATCAATAAAGGCGAATATTATAAAAGAAAATAAAGTAATTGTTCCTATCACATCAGTAATTCCGCTACAGGCGAACGCTTTCCGCGGGCAAGGGGGCATGGTCACGAAGGCGTTGTCACAGGACGTGATGCTTTTAGCCTTCGTTCCCATAAAAGCTCAGTCTAGGGTCGCAGTTCGCTTGCTTTTCCCGCTGGAGCGGCCACTATACGCTCCTACTTAAAAATGGTCATTGGCAGCCATTTGACATCTCTCGATTATTAAAAATCCACATCCGTCAGCATTCAACAATTTCACTAAAAAATTTTCCCTTCCTGACATAATTACCTAACTTGCATTAATAACATAAAGAGAAGTCTTTTAAATGCCCATTGAAAGGAGGTATGACAATTTGCTTTCCGAGTTACTGACTAAGGAGACGATTCAAATTGCTAACAAGGTAGACACTTGGCAGGATGCGATTCGCTTAGCTTCCTCCCCATTATTACAGCAACATAAAATAGAACAGCGCTATATTGAAGCGATGATTCAGGCCATTGAAGAACACGGTCCCTATATAGTGCTAACCCCTAAAGTGGCGATTCCCCATGCTCGGCCAACTAAAGGGGTGAACGAATTCGCCATGAGCCTATTATGCTTACAAAATCCTGTACATTTCGCACTAGATAAACCCGTTTACTTAATCATTGTCTTAGCGGCTATAGATGATGCCTCTCATTTACAGGCATTGGTCGATTTAACGCTCGTTTTACAGGACCCCACTCAAATCGACAATATTATCGCCTGCCAGCATCCAGAAAGCATTGTTGAAAAAATAAAACACTACGCTACAAAGGAGCAAATATAATGAAGATTTTAGTCGTGTGTGGCAATGGCTTAGGTAGTAGTTTCATGATGGCACTCACTGTAAAAAAAGCACTGGCTGAACTCGGGCAAGAAGCCGATGTAACGCATACAGATTTAACAACTGCAACGGCTGAGCAAGCTGATATGTATATCGGTGCAGGAGACATTGTGGATCAACTAGATGATGGTTTTAGAAAAATTGTCCGTGTCGTCAATATGATGAGTATTCCTGAAATTAAATCAAAGCTTGAACCGTTGTTATAATGCATGATTTTTACTTCTATAATGAAATCGCCTCCCCTTTTTTTCTCCTTTATTCATGTTGAAATAGGTGGCTGAGCACAGTTAGTACGGGATGTAAAAAATAATTTGGATAGGATGAGGTGTTGGTATGTTAGATGTTATGATGAATGACATTTTAGGTACACCAGCAATACTAGTCGGCCTTTTCGCATTTGTCGGCTTACTAATCCAAAAGAAATCCGCTTCAACCGTTCTTTCAGGTACGTTAAAAACAATTATGGGCTTTGTGATTCTTGGCGCTGGAGCCGCCGTTTTAATTGGCTCTTTAACTCATTTTAGTAAAATGTTCGATGTTGCCTTCAATGTGCAAGGGGTTATTCCAAATAACGAAGCCATTGTTGCAGCAGCTCAAACGAATTTTGGTACATCCACTGCAATGATTATGGTGTTCGGTATGGTCATGAACTTATTGTTAGCGCGATTTACGCCTTTAAAATATATATTTTTAACTGGTCATCATACATTATTTATGGCGTGTTTAATCGCAGCTTCCCTTTCTGTTGGTGGGATGAGTGGTGCCCCGCTTATTATTGTTGGTTCTATTTTATTAGGTATATGTATGGTTGTATTCCCTGCTATTTTACAACCAACTGTTCGCCAAATTACAGGTAGCGATGATTTTGCTGTCGGTCACTTTGGTAGCATTGGCTATTATGTTTCCGCTAAAATTGGCAAGCTTTTTGGAAATAAAGCACATTCAACAGAAGCTATTCAAGTACCTAAATCGCTAGGTTTTTTAAAAGATACATCTGTTGCAGTTTCCTTAACAATGAGCATATTTTTTATCATTGTCGCAATGTTTGCTGGTCAATCTTATATTGAAAAAGAATTATCAGGTGGCTCTAACTTCATCGTCTTCGCCATTATTCAAGCCATTACTTTCGCAGCAGGGGTATATATTATTTTAGCAGGTGTGCGTATGCTCATTGCAGAAATTATTCCTGCATTTAAAGGGATTGCGGATAAGCTCGTTCCGAAAGCAAAACCTGCATTGGACTGCCCAACGATTTTTCCATTCGCGCCAAATGCAGTAATTATCGGCTTTTTATTTAGCTTCTTTGCAGGATTACTGTCCATGTTTGCGCTCCCACTCATTGGGTTAAAAGTCATTGTACCTGGTCTCGTCCCCCATTTCTTCACAGGGGCAGCTGCTGGGGTTTTCGGAAATGCAACGGGTGGACGAATGGGTGCCATGGCAGGCGCCTTTGCCAATGGCTTGATAATCAGTTTTATACCAGCCATCCTTCTGATATTTATGGGGGATATCGGTTACGAAGGTACAACTTTCGGTGATTCAGACTTCGGAGTAGTAGGTATCCTCATTATTAATATTCTGAAATTATTTGGAGCCGTGTAGATGCGCTGAGGGAACCCAACATTTACTCGTAAAAATAGCCAAAGGGGCCTTAAAAGCCCCTTTTTTGCTTGGTTTTCAAAAATCGTAAAATCTAAAGACTTGTTTAGAATTTATTAGCCAAATATTTATAAATAAAACTGACCCAGATTACATAAAGGATTCATATTGTTAAACATCTCATTTAAATTTTAGTTTTTTTAGCTTGATGAAATTTGCAATAATTACTTTTTCAATGGCTTCGTATTTCGTGATGGTAGTTGTTAGAACTGTTAATTTTGGCACTGTAAAGTAAATGATACTTGCACAAGTAATCCCAATAACAGCACCGACAAAAACATCTAATGGATAATGCACGCCTACCCAAATACGTGAAACGCCCACTAATATAGCTAACAAAATCCAGCCAAACCATGTCCCTTTTTTAAACAACCAAAAGGTCATACAAAATGAAAAAAATAAAATAGTATGATCGCTAGGAAAAGAATTATCGACTGCTTTTTCTATCAACTGATTGGTATTTGACAGCACCGCAAATGGTTGATGATTAAAATGCAATAATCCTGCAAGTTTCCCTACAATTTCAGCCAAAATAAACGCTATACTTCCGCAAATAAGCATTATTTTATGTTCTTTATTTTTAGTAAACCACAACAGTATAACGAAAATAGCTAAGAAAAAAACTGTATATTCAGCAATGATAATCATTGGTAAATTAAGGTGTTGATATTCTTTCCCTAAGCTATTAACCGTTCTAAATAACTGATTATTTATTTCCGAAATATTCATGATACTCTCTCCTTTAAGCTTTATACAGCTATATTAAGAAAAAAGATATCAAGGAACCATCGATTCTGATGACATTAAATAGTTTACTCTAACATTATTGTCACTTTGACTCGAAACTTACTTATTTCTGCTTGAGGTAGGCGTCCTACTGATCGTTAATGTGGGAAAAAAGAGACCCTCCATTGTCATTCTCAAATGCTTGTTTCCATAATTCACATTCACATGTATCCAATATAGTTAATGCTTTTATAAGCCACTATACACCGAAAATGCATCCGTAATATTAAATTGTTCGGTATGATGGTCACCCTCAGCTCCTACTGTAACGAGGATATATTCTTGCTCATTTATGACAGCTAGACTTGCTAGACATAAGCCAGCTTTTTCTGTATAGCCTGTTTTGCCGCCGATAATCTTTCCTTTAGGTAAGTCACTTGAACTAATATTTTTGAACATGCGATTTGTAAATGTTATGCCTTCTGGATGCAGATTGGTCGGGGATGTAGAGTACCTTTGTGCTGTGTACACATCACGAAATGTGTTGTTTGTTAATGCATATTGTAGAAGTATTGAAATATCTTTAACACTTGTATAATGGTCATGGTGATGGAGGCCAGTTGCATTCGTAAAATGCGTGTCTTTCATCCCTAACTGTTGTGCTTTGTCATTCATGAGTTTGACAAATTTTCTCTCTGACCCTGCTACAAAATTTGCTAAACCAATAGATGCTTCTGCTCCAGATGGCAACATCGAACCATAAAGTAAATCCTTAGCGGTTACCTCTTCATTTGCAAGGAAGCCTGCCATTGAAGCATTTTTTTTATATAAATCTGCAAATATACTTTGAGGAAGAAAAACCTTTTCATTTAATTCCGGTATATTTTCAATTGCTACAAGTACAGTCATTATTTTTGTTAAAGAAGCCGGATAAATGACTTCCTCACTATTCTTGTCCAGTAAGATTTTATTTTCATCCAAATTGACTAATACAGCATTTGAACTGTGTAAATCAATATCCAAACTTTCATCACTTTTCGTTGGCATCTCCATCTGAGGCGAGTCCAAAATGTCTTCCATTGGATTCTTCGAATTTTCTTTTACAAATAAAATAAACATTAAAATAATGACTATGCTTAACAAGAGACTAAATAAACTCTTTTTCTTTAACATAAAAACAACTCCTTTTCTCATTGTCTCTATTGAAACATAGAAAAAGGAGTCCTTTTTTAATAATCCATTATAGAAATCTTAAGTTTTCTTAAGAATGTGGAATTTGTACTGTAAACACTGTGTTGTCATCGTTACTCGTTGCAGATATACTTCCGCCATGGGCGACAATAATTTCATTGGCAATCGCCAGTCCCAGCCCCGCACCACCTGTCTGTGTAGACCGGGAAGAATCTAAGCGATAAAATTTTTCAAAAATCATCTCTAACTTTTGAGGAGGAATTGCCTTTCCCCTATTTGTAAATGTAATGATTGTTTGGTCCATGACATTTTCAGCACTAATATCAATGGTACTGTTATCATCACTGTATGCTATGGCATTTTTAAAAATATTATTAAATACCCTTGCTAACTTATTGGCATCAGCAAAAATCTGAATATCCCCTTGAATATTCACAACGGCTTGCTGTCCTTTTGGCGCTAACAAAGGATAAAATTCATCTGCCAATTGCAGTAACATATAGTTTAAATTAATGGCTTCCTTATCTAAAATAATGGACTGCAGGTTAAATCTTGTAATTTCAAAAAATTCATTGATTAATTGCTCAAGTCTATATGATTTATCTAATGTAATCTTTGCATATTTTTCTTTTTGCTCGACAGGCATATCCTTCGCTTCATCCAACAGACTCAAGTATCCAATAATGGATGTCAGAGGTGTTTTGATATCATGCGCTAAATAAACAACAAGATCATTTTTTCGTTGTTCAGCTTCTTGCGCATCCTTTGCCCGTTTTTCTAATTTACTTTTCACAGTATTTAGCTTCTTTTCCATGAATTCAAGCTCTGAAGGGAGTCGTATCTCTTTATCTGATTCATCAGAAAGCATCGTTACACCTGTACTAATCAAAATAAAATAACGGGTAAAACGAGAAAGAGCTACATAAAAAATGACCAGAAGTAAAATAATGAGTCCGATAGCTAACCATAAATGTTTATTCTGCTGAAATAATATTCTGTACGCATTTTGTGCTGCGTAATAGTCTAACTGAAGTACATCCTCACAAAATCTTATAAACCAGTCCGCAAAAGGTGCTTGTAACATACCATCAATTAAAGTGTAGTTGATAATATAACCAATAATCATGGTCAGTACTAATATGAAGATAATTTGTAGAATAATTTTCCTTTTTAACATTCCAAACTCATTTTTCAATTGTATAGCCCACTCCCCACACGGTTTTAATAAATTTTGGTTTTTCAGCAGAATCATTCATTTTTTCTCGTAAATGTCGAATATGAACCATCACCGTGTTATTACTATTAAAATATTTTTCTTTCCAAACTTCTTTGAATAATTCTTCTGAGCTAATGACTCTACCTTGATTTAAGCTTAAAAACCAAAGGATAGAAAACTCTGTAGGCGTAAGAGCTAATTGTCTCTCATTTAGGAAAACTTGCCGTGTATTGTGATTCAAGACTAGACCTGCAAAGTCAATAATGTCTTCATTTTGTTTTGTATCCTGATTATACTTAGTAAATCTCCGAATTTGAGCTTTTACACGAGCAATTAATTCTAATGGGCGAAAAGGTTTTGTTATATAATCATCTGCTCCTAACGAAAAACCATTTATTTTATCAATTTCCTCTTCCTTCGCAGTTAGCATGATCACCGGAAAATTAAATTTTTCTCTAATTTTTCGCAAAATAGTAAAACCATCAATATCAGGAATCATGATATCAAGAATGGCAAGATCCAACTTTACTGTGTCAATACAATGAAGGGCTTCTTTTGCTGTATAAAATTTAAAGACGTTGTAATTTTCATTTTTTAAGTAAACCTCTATTAAATCGGCAATTTCCTTCTCATCATCAATTACTAAAATATTTATACTCACTATGTTGTTCTCCTTAAAATAGTTTAAACCAAGAATTCACTCTAATATAAGTAGGTGCTGACCTTATTATTTCTATTCATCTCCCGTGACATATTATCATAAACATCGAAGTATATCACTGCTTTCAATATACTTGTCATTTAATCACTTTCTTCTTATGGCTTGCCGAAAGCAACATCCTAGATTCATCCATTTTTTTGTAATTATCCAGTTAAAAAATGAATACCCCCTATCCTCTTTCCACATCCATTAAACCAAATAATTTGAAAATTTTTAAGTTAATTCATAAATCTTCATACTTATTTTGAAATTCTTAAGTACTTCTTAAGATAATCTTGATCCCAACTTAACAATCAAGATGCCTGCTCCATGTGGAAAAATCAAAACGGCTACAGTGAAGAAGATCCCCACGGATTGGAGTTTCACTTTATATTTGTCATTCTTGTATCTTTGTTTCTACGTTAACCAGTACAGCAGCTACAATACTTTCATATGGATTCAAAGTTATTACTACAACTTTAGCTTTATTATTTTCATCTATAAGTCGTTTCAAAATTTAAACCTTTAATTTTATTTGGTATCACTTCAGTGTCCAACAAATGGATTGCAGGTTCGATGAGGCAAAAAAACAATGCTGCAATTTAAAAACTTCAATTGCAGCATTGTTTCTATTTTGGTCCCGCAAGTCGCCCGATAGCTGATTACTTTCCATCAAGTTGCCCTTTGGCGCGCTCAATCATTTTTCGCTTTTGAATCTGTTCTTGTGTGAGTTGTAAAGTTAGCTTTAGCTTCTGTGTCTTCTCAGCTTGTTGAAGTGCAATGATGACTGCTGAAATTAAGCTAACTTCAGAAACTGGTTTCACTAGATAACCCATAACATTATCTTGCTTAGACTTTTCTACAAATTGTTTTTGACTATATGCAGTAATCAACAACACTGGTATATCCAGTTGACGACCAATAACCTCACTTGCTTTTAAACCATTTAGTTTTGGCATGTCTATATCCATTAACACAAGATCTGGTTTTAATTTATAAGCAAGTTCAATCGCTCGATCCCCATCTCCTGCTTCTCCGACTACCTCATAACCGTGATTCCAAAGCATTACTTTCAAGTCCAGTCTGATAATTGGTTCGTCTTCAGCAATCAGTATCCGTTTTTTCATAAAACATCACAACCTTTCTGAACAGAAAAAAGGATTATCGTATAATTCATGTCATAAACATTGTTTTTCTTGCATTAAACGGCCCTATTCAACAGACTTTAAGTAAATCACTATCTTTTGTTACGTTACTGCCATTATTAAAGCGCAACAGATAGTTACTCGACGTCCAAGATTTACATGTAATCACTCAAAAACAGGATACCTGTTATCTTTACTTGTTGAAATTTCTTTGCTGAGCAAAAGAAACGCCTGTACACTTAGCAAGAAGCATTTGTTCAATCAACTCAGATAAATAGGCACCCGCTTCAAGTGGTGTCAGTCCATCTTTATGAATATTTGAAATTACCGTCCGATCGGCTTCAACCGTTTTTTCAGTAGGTCGGTATATCATATATGCACTCAAGCTTTCATCTGTATTTAGACCTGGCCTTTCACCAATCAATGAAATCACTAGGTCACAATCAACAATAGCAGCTACTTGGTCTTGCACCCATACACGTCCTCGCTTAATAAAAAATGGCTTAGCGACGCTGATATTTTTTAATTTTAACCCTTGTATTAAAGCAGGCAATAAATTACCTACATTGGCTTCCACAGCCGAAGAACTCAAGCCATCACAAACAATAATTTGCACATCTTTTCGTTTATCTCCGTTTTCATCAAGAAACTTAACCGATTCATCTGACAGCTTTCGACCAGAATCTAAATCCATTAAGTAAGATTGCATATCACGAGCATTTGTCTCCAGCTTATGCAACCCTATCTCCCGAAGAAAATCATCACTTACACCTCTTGATACAGCATCCTGTGCAGCTGCATGATCAATTAAAAATTGTAAATAGCTTGTTGTCAACATGCGGGTGCCAGTTCGACCAATACCAATACGGGCAGGTGTAATACTTTGTGCTCGCTCAATAGATGCAGCATTATGCGGTTCTACAACGCCATTTATCCGTTTTTCTGGAAAATCTATTATCTCTTCCGTTCTTTGATCGCTATTGGCATTTGGCGAATTCAAGTTTTTCTGTACTTCTTCTACTACTCTTTGAACAATTTTTTGAATATTCATTGTATCCCCCTTCCCTTAATCAAAAATTGATAAGTCTCCCGCACGTTTTGTTAGCTTGCCATTTTCCATCAGGTCCATTTTTTCCAGCCATTTTTCAAATTCTCGAAGTGGTCGGAGTCCTAGAATCTCGCGTAAGCTAGCATCATCGTGATAGCTTGTATCTTGATAATTAAGCATAACATCATCCCCACCTGGTACGCCCATATAAAAATTCGCGCCTGCAACTGCTGTTATTATGCCAGCCACTTCCTGATCATTTTGATCGGCATTCATATGATTTGTGTAAGTGGGCGCAATTCCCATTGGCAAGCCATGCAATTTCCCCATAAACCCATCTTCCAAATCCGCTCTAATTAATTGGCGACCATCATACAGTGTCTCCGGTCCTATAAAGCCGGAAACAGTATTGACCATGAAAGGTTTCCAGTGGCGTGCATAGCCGTAGCTTCTTGATTCAAGCGTTTGCATATCTACACCATAGTCGGCATTTAAAGATACCTCCGAACCTTGGCCTGTTTCAAAATACATAAAGTTCGGGCCTGTTGATGTACCATAACGAGCCATCATCTCATATCCCTCATCAAGAATTTTTTTCGATATACCGAATGCTTCGTTGCCTTTTTGTGTGCCTGCTAAACTTTGAAACATAAGTGCGATAGGTGCCCCCTGTTTTAGTGCTTCCATTTGTGTTGTGATATGGGCCAAAACACAATTTTGCGTTGGGATTTGCCATTTCTCAATAAATTCATGTGAGATTGTCAAAAGACTTTTCACGGATTCAACCGTATCTACATTCGGATTAATACCAATAACCGCATCACCTGCTCCGTAGGATAACCCTTCTTTAATTGAATACAAAATTCCTTCTGGAACATCATTTGGATGATTTGGCTGACAACGAAATGCCAAGCGGCCAGGCTCCCCTATTGTAGTATTACAATGTGCTTGATATTTCATTTTCTGGGATGCAAGAACAAGATCAATGCTTGACATAAGCTTGGCAACAGCTGATATCATTTCACTCGTCAATCCCCTCGAAAGCCTTAATAATTGATACGCACCTGTATCAGATGACAAGATATAATTTCGCAGTTCTCCAACTGTCCAATTTTGAATATCTTTGTAGATCGTGTCGCTAATATCATCATAAATCAAGCGTGTTACTTCATCTAACTCATATGGAATAACCGGATTCTCATAAATCTCTTTCAGCTGCATCTCACTAAGTACTACTTTTGCTGCCATACGCTCTAGGGATGATTGTGCTGCTATACGCGCCATCACGTCCCCAGATTTCATTTCACTTGCTTTTGCAAGTACCTCCCTTACCGACGAAAACGTATAGTGAGTTCCTTTTACAACACAGGACAATTTCATCATTTAACACCCCTTTTTATGTTAAAGATTGCAATTAACGAAAAAAAAGCGCTTTCACAATTCCCTGAAGAAATTTTCTTCAGGCGTGAAAGGCGCCTTTGCCTCAAATATTATTTTGGTTCATTTTACACTATTCGTAAGGATTTTGTAAAGAGAGCTTCCTCTTTTCGAAAATAAATACCTGTTAGATTAGAGCTCAATCCTTTTCTGCTCATTTCCGCTCGAATTGCTCGCTACGGACAAGACAAAAGCTTCCTCGAAATCTTGTACAACTAAATTTCTTTGGGGTGACTTGCTTTGAATTCTCTACGCTACAATGAATTAGTTTCACTAGTAGCTACTACTAATTTATTTTAACTGATAGTATTAACTAACGTTGATAGCTATTAAATCGGAAAGGTTATCGAAACTTTTGTGCCTTTGTCGGACAGTGGGAATGACAGAACCCCTTGCAACCTCTCTTCCACTAACATATTCACAAGATGTAATCCTAAAGAAGACATATCGCCTGTGGAAAAAGAATCTCCTATCCCACATCCATCGTCCATTACGATAATAGTGGCCATTTGTTTTCGTTGCCTTAAAATTATTTCAATATTCCCGCGATTCAACGCAGGAAAAGCATGTTTTATGCTATTTTGAACCAACTCATTGACAATCAGTGCAACAGCTGTTGCTTTGTCGGGAGAACAGAATACCGATTCCCCTTCAACAGACACAGCAATATCTTGACCTGGAATAATGGATGAAGAGACTAGCAATGTAGAAATTTGTTGTATTAAAAATTTAATATCTGCTTCCTCAATGCCGCGCTGTGCCAAATAATCATGAACCAAAGCCATACTGGATATACGCGATATACTGTCATGAAATACCTCCGTTACTTCCACCGAATGACACCGTTGCATTTGTAATCGCAGTAAACTAGAAATAACTTGCAAATTGTTTTTGACGCGGTGATGGATTTCCTGAACAACAATGGCTTGATATACACTTTGCTTTTCCTCACTATTGGTCGCATTTATAAGTTGCTCCATATTTTTTTCGTTCTGTACTTCTTGGGAGATATCCCTTTCTTTAATTAACACGGCAATGGTCTCCCCACCCAGATCTTTTATAGGAATAATGTCTTGTTGCATGATTCCACGCTCCTCCGTTATCCCTCTTGATTTAAAAATTGGTTTGCCAGTTTTTAAACTAAATAATACACCTGGTTCCGTTTCTTCAAATGCTATATGCCCTAACATACTTTTTTTATACAAAGTAGGCGTCGTAGTAGGTTTTGCTTCAGCTACAACTAAAGATGCATTGTCTTTTTTCAACAGACAATTAATAAATATATCTGCTTGAGAAAGGTCAGCTATTATCTGCAGGTTCTGAGCCGCAACTAAAATAATTTCACACTGTTCATTTGATAAACCGGTTAAGTGGTTTAAGTCTAAAATTTCTTTCATGACCTATACGTCCCCTTTTTCTAGTTTTCAAACACTATAGCAAAAACAAAAAGTGTGTTCAATGTAACAAACTAGTAAATCGATTTAACATATCTAGGAAGAAGAAATATAAATAATGAACGACAACAATTAGAAGTGCTGACAATGGACCAAATAGTGCCTGAAGACCATTTCGTACGCAAATTGTAAGCTGCTATTGATCTTAATTTTATCTATCCATTAGTAGCATATCAGGTCTCGAAAATACTTAATGTTTACAGTCACAGTCACTTTTCTTTTCAACATAGAAGCATCTATATGAGCCCGTTGCTTTCTACTACGGCGGACGCTTTTCGCAGGCATGGCTTCAGTCTCCTCGTCACTTCGCTTCTGTGGGGCCTTCATTCCATGCTATTCTTTGCAGAAGTCGCCGCCTGCGCTCCAATCAACTAGTGTAATGTCTATAAATAATTGCGGTGATGGCTAGAATGAACCTGTCTTTGCGGATGCCAAAGAAGGCATGGTATATGTTGAAAAACCTTACGAGGGATACAAAAATTGTTTCAAAAGGTATTCGCAATGTGATTATTTCGAATACCTTTTGTCATCAATCTGAAATGAGCTTAGACTGATTAACGAAAACCCTCGTTAAATCAATACTCATATCATTTGATAAATCCTATTTTAAAAGTTATTTTTCCGTTTGCGAGTGTAGCTTCAGCAGAATAGCCTAATTGCTCTGCAAGACTTTTAACTGTTGCAAGTCCAAGCCCAGTACCTGAAAAATGCTTGTCACGAGAACTTTCTCCGACATAAAAAGGCAGCCATATTCTAGAAATATCTATAAGAGTTGTAGCATTACTAATTTCAAACACGCCATTTTCTTCAAGGGAAATATCTATATCATCTCCTGAAGTGTATTTTACTGCATTACTAATCATATTCTCTAAAATAAAATGGACTTTTTCCTGCTCTGTCTTCAGTATGAATTCAGTAGCATCCGTTTTAAGTTGAATTATTTTATCCCCTTGTATCGGTTGATAACTATTCACTATCTCTTGTATTAACTCAATTAAATCAAAACTGGTTTTTTTAGAATCGTTTTCTTCCGTTTTAGCAAAATAAAGCATATCTGTAATTATTTTTTCCATTCTATCAACTTGCTTATTAATAACTGTTAGATAAGTCCCATCATCTAAACCGTCTTTTATTCCACTCGAATACACCTTTATCAGGGCAAGAGGCGTTTTAAGCTCATGTGTTAAACCTATCATAAATTGCTTTAAATCAATGTTGCGTTTTGTTAATATCTGTTGCGCTGATTCAAGTGCCTTACTCATTTTATTGATACTTCTCGCAAGTTCCTCGATTTCATCACCTGTTCGAATTTCAGCCTGCTTAAAATCCAACTCCCCAATTTCTTTTGCCACTTTTTTAAGTTCATTTAGCGGACTTGTTAGTTTTCGAGATAGAATGGCTGTAACTACCATAATCACGAATATACTAATGGCTAAAAGAATTAGGTTAAATCGATTAATAAAATAAGCAATGTCAGTAAATTTAGCCATAGAGGACCCAATCATCATTAGCTGGTTACCTTCTTTTGCATAATGCACAATAAAACTAGACTTTTGTTTCCCTTGATCATAAAGCTTGCCCACAATTTTATCTTCAGCCACTTTTTGTAATACTTCATCAGAAACCCAAAATTTATTAAGGGCAATATGTTCTTTTGACAGTTGTTGTTTTAAGTTTTCATTAAGGTCATTTATATTATCATCAAGCGATACTGAAAGTATCGTCACATCAAATTGACGCTCCACCAAGCTTTCATCATCATAATTCTGATAAGCGACCAAAGCATTCGTTACTTTTTGGTTCAATTGATAGAGATAAAATTTTGGTAGAAAAAACTGGCTCACCACAAGAGAAATGCTAAAAGTGATGATTACAACAAGCGTGATATAAATAGTCAATTTTGTTCCAATTTTATGTTTCATTCGCTTGTACTATATCCAACACCTCGATGCGTTTGGATAATATCCTCTCCAATTTTTTCCCGCAGGCGCCGAATATGTGTGTCTACCGTTCGTGGATCACCCATATAATCCATACCCCAGATCAAATCTAGCAGTTGATCTCTAGTTAATATTTGTCTTCTATTTTGACTAAATACACGTAAAAGTTGGAATTCAGTTTTTGTTAAATCTAATTCTTTTCCCTCTCGCCAAACGCGTTGGCTTGAGATATCGAATGAAACATCATTTAGTCGTTGAACGGATTCCATTTGCAGTAATTTTTTCACTCTCATAATTAACACCTGTGGATAAAATGGTTTATTTACATAATCATCTGCACCATCAGATAGAGCAAGGTATTCATCTTCTCCTGTGTCTCTAGCCGTTAGAATTAATACTTTAATTTTTTGTGTCTCCTTCATCTCGCGACAAACTGTAATGCCATCTTTTTCTGGCATCATCCAATCCAAAATGGCCAAATCAATTTTTTCATGATAGAAAATATCAAGGGCCTCTGCTCCATTTGTAGCAGTAAATACCGTAAATCCTTCCCTTTGAAAATAGCTCTGCAAAATCTTTAACATGTCTAGTTCATCATCTGCAATAAGGATATTCATTTTATCTAACTCCTACTTGTCATATTTCCCTAAATTATACTGTTCGATAATAGCAATTAATTTTTCGGGATACAAAGGATCTGTGGAATAGTGGCTTTTTTTCAATGCATAGGCTGCCTCTTGATAATTTGTTGCAGCAAGTACCTCATAATATTGTTGTTCATTCCAACTCGTTCCCTCTAAAATTAATTTGCTATGGTCAATTAACGCATTTTTCCAATCTGGATAAGCTCTAAATTCAGCTTCTATTGTATAACTTTTATTATTCTTATATTCAATCGTAGGCATTTTTACAGACTTTCCTTGATACCGTCCTTTTATGCCAAAAAGGTTATTTGCGTTTACAGCCAATTCACTTTTGCCAAAACCCGATTCTAAAATAGCCTGAGCTATCGTTACACTGGGTAACATGCCACCTGTTTGTTGGTTTAATTCCACAGCTACTGTTGCAATTTCATCTATAAAATGAAGTTCTTCTCTACTATCTTTGAATAAAAATCTCCCCAAACAAAGGACAGATAATATACCTAAAATGACTACTAGTAAAATTATTGATGTTTTTTTAAAATTAATTTTGCTCATTGTTGAACCTCGTTTCAAATGGTTTAATTTCTTGTATCTTAAAACAAGAATGTTACATTCATTTGACAAAATTTTTTCTGGAATAAGTTTTTTAAATGTTTTATAGAGAATGAAAGTCAAATAACGGAAATATCGTGTAGTTCGAATATTTGCAGAAAATCAACCGATGACATATATTATTCAAACCATTAGAAATCTATTAGACTCGCAGGCTGTTGGAAATGATCTGTGGTTGTCAATCGGTTGGATGGTGTTATTGATTTCATATGTTTTTGGATTGAAGGTTTATAGAAGAGTCTAAAGAGTCATTACTGCAAAAAAGTCACTACTTTTTTGAGATTTTCACAACATGTTTATTAATAAGTTGAAGCTACATGTGAAGAATAAATTTATATGAAAAAATCGAGAATAAGCATGTCTAATGCTTGTTCCCGATTTTGATTCTATTACTTTTAGATTGGTTAATTTATAGCGAATGATCTTTTAAATACTGAATAAATGGATGCTCTTCAATATCTGATTTGCGTGTACAAATACATAAACTTTGCTGAATATGTGCCTGTTCAACATACACCCGCGCTAGTTTCCCATTTGTTATACCTTCTGTCACACTATAGGACGGTGCTAAAGTTACCGTACCCTGCTTCCGCATCGGAACGAGTCATGAATATTGTAGCTTGTGTATGCTTAATTTTTGTATTTTTTATTGTACTTGGCAGTAATAAATTTATGGTAAAAGACATAAAAGACAGGAACAACCAATAAATAAACTCATTCCGTTTGTGATTTCAATATATGATGGTTGTTTTGGACCAGGCTCAGCTCTTATGAATATAACCTATTACCTAAAAAATCAATATATCTATATAAAAGCAGTTGAGTTAACAAGAATTATTACGTTTTCAAGTTGTACAGGTGCCTTTCTTTTTTACTACTTTACGGGCATTGTTAATTGGGGATCCAATTAGTGAGGAACAGATAGAGTGATTTATGTCAATAAATCTGATACGACCTGAACAATCAGCAAGAAAAATATGATTGGTAATAGAACTTGAATCCACTTTGTTTTGATATAAGGTATTATCTTTAAACCTAAGAACGAGCCAACAATAGAGCCAATTGAAACAGGAATGGCTAAGCCGTATACCCTAAAATGGTTAATAAAAAAGGAACACTTCAATAGTTGCAACTATTATTGCTGATGAGATAATTGCTATATAAGAAGGAACAAACATAAAAATCTAATCCAAAAACTTCTGGATTTTTAATGCGCTTGTTGTGACAACGATTGTTGCGGTGTTTTTAATTTTAATTAAAGATAAATAAAAACTTCTGTAATGGATACTTATAAGAGATTACAAATTAGAACGAGGCTGCGACATAACTAGTCAATAAGATAGAAAAGGAGAAATCGAACGACATCGATTTCTCCTTTTTCTTGTTTGGCCAAGCCACTCTGTTTTCTTTACTGTCTTTCTCTGTTAATAGCCATATTTTTCAAAAGATTCACTACCATTAATAAAAGCCCATTTCGTTTTCAACTTTTGTTTTTCCACAGACAGAAAATCGAACTAAACGTTGAACATATATTGTTTAGAATCATCTGTTTATTTCACTTTTAAAGGTATCGTTTCTGATTGGTTATCCCATTTTATTTTTATCTCAACCTCTGTACCTTCAACTGCATTTGAACATCCTTTGGCCATTGTAAAAACGCCATTTTTATCTAACGAATCCGATCCAGAAGTTTCTAAATCGTGAACAATAGTATATTCAATTTGTTTAGGAATAGGTTTATCACCTATATATCGAATATAACCACTCGTAGCACCACATTTATCATTTTTAATTTTGTCGTAAGATACCACAAACTGTACTTCCCAGTTCTCATTTTCCCCTGAAAAAGTCATGACTTTAGGCATACAACCAGATAAGAACATAATACAAAATAAAATGGTAAAAATTTTAAACTTCATCTTTTACACCCTTTCTAAATGTATTAGTTTTAGGTTATCACTAAATAACCAAAATAGTTAATAAAAGTATATACTAAATAATTGGTCATTAAAATACTACGAATTTAGTAGTATTTTAATGACCTTTGTAAAAACAATTTTTTAGGTATTTAGATAGATTACTAGTTTGAATATTCGATTAGATTCCGCAAAAAGAGATTGAATATTATAAATATTTACATTATTTACAATAGGTATTATAATTATAACTGGATATAGTTGATAGTTATTATAAATATTACAAAAATAGTTAGTATAGATACATATTTTGTATTCATACTTTTTTGATTATTGATAACTGAAATCATGATATCCAAATTAAAATAAAAGGAGTGTAAGTGTATGAAAGGTTCAAAAATCCTGGTTATGTTACTTAGCACCATCTTTATTTTAGTAATTGGCAGTTTAAGCAATAATGCTCTGGCTACTGAAATTGCAAAGAAATCTTTTGTGAAAAATTTTGAAATGATTCAATTATCAAATGATGTAATACTTGAAAAAGCATTGAAAGGCGAGTTAGTCAACAATGAGCATACACAAGTAATTGTTACTGATGATATAGAACAACATGTAAAAAAGGTTTTGATTGATAAAATTCTTACTGAAGAAACACTTTCAAACGGAGATGTAATTACTAAAAATTCATCAGAATTATCAATATTCGTTATTGATCCAGAGAAGGCAACAAATGAACAAACTGAATCAGCCGCTATCACACCATTAGATACGACTGACACGCAAGGGCCAACTGGCTCAACTGTTGCAATGAAAATAATTTTAAACTATGACTCGATGAATTTGGGAGGATATAATACACGTAAATTGACTAAATATACAGTAACACCTCTTCAATTCGATTCACAATGGCACATGACTTATTTCGAACATAAGGCAGGAAATTATGGAACTGGATGGAAATCAGACGGGACAATGTATGTTGCTACTGAAACAACAAACCTTATTCCAGTTACAACTATTGTTTATAATTCGAGTAATACTGTCACTACGAACTTTTCGAAATATACAGCTCTTAACAGTGATATTATTGGAGGGTCAAAAGTTTTAGGTGAGTTTAAATATAGACGAGGTACAGGGACAATTAGCACATATGAATTTGATTTTGGTTGGTAAATTTCATTAATCAAATACGCCCTCCAAATAGGTTTACTTTTAAATAGTGACTTTTAGGAGGGCATTTTGATTTATTCTGTTTAGTAAACTTTTCTTCATAGAAGGAACAATTTATGTGGATACAGCTGAAAGTCAAGCGTAATTAAAGGTAGTCTTTTTATTTTTGGTATCTGTTTTATAACTTGGAACAGTTTTGCAACCCCAATCTTACGAAAATATATTAGTAGAATTAGCTGTTGTCTATATAAATCTTGATGACAAAGAAGTTGCATTAAAACTATTTGAAGACTTTAGGGTTCAAGGTAATACAACAAGCACAAATGTCTTCTCCCATAATCAGTTGCACTTAAATCATTCGATATTCCTTAACAAGAACATTTATTTTGCATAAATTACAAAACTAACGTTCTTGTTTGTAAAAAAATGCCCATGCTCAATTAAATAAAATAATATACTACCTACCCAATTCCATACAAAAAAAGAATCTTGGGGACATACTTAAATCAATCTCATCAAAAATAAAAAAGAAGAAATCTAACTGAATGCTTTTTTACTTCTTTTCATTTAGGCAATGGCATTTAAAAAAGCTGCCGCCTGTAAAATACAGGAAGCAACTTCAACTAGAGTAGCTGTTGTGATCTGTGGAAGATACAGTAAATAATTTAATTTTCTATTAGTTTTTTTGGCATACTCATTTTTTGATATGCTTCTTTTTTATTGTGGTTATAAAACTGGGGTTGAGAAGGATTCTCAACCCTAGAAGTTACATTTTTCAGCACTATTTTATGCTCCTTCACTACTTAACTAAAGTATTTGCAAGGTTTTCAAACAACTCTATATAAGTCTGAATTGATTCATTTGTGTAAGTATCTGCAGGTGCATAAATAATTTGTTTTTTAGAAACAGCAGTTGTTTTTTGAAGAGCAGGTGCGTTAGCAATAACATCCTGAGCAGGAACTGCATTTTCTTCACCAGAGATTGCAGCATCACGATCTAATACGAAAAGCCAATCAGGATTACTTTGCGCAATAGCTTCAACAGAAACTTCATCACCTTTATGATCTGAAGTAGAGTCGGCAACTTCTAATGCTGGTGCCCAACCGAAAATTTCATACATTGGTCCCCAAACACGTCCAGAATGAGGAGCTGAAAAACCAATATCCCCACCACCAACGATAACACTCATCACTTTATCTGTTCCATTATAAGCAGACCTTATTATGTAATTTATTTCGAAAATGATGAAGTCTATAGATTGAAATGGATAGTAATTGCTAGCCATCCTAATCACTATTGATAATCATTTTCATTTAACCGTTCTGTGAATCAGTATAGTCTTTAATACTGTGAAAATTTTGTGAAAAATGTAAGATGATAAATAAAGTTAATTTTTCACATTAAGTATTGGATACAAGAAAGTAATGCGTGAAGTATTCTTTTTATAGTTTCCTTCTCTTCAATATCTTCCAGAAACTGCTTGGTTATCACATTTAATAGAACAAAAAAACGAGCAAAACTGGTTGAAACTGTTTTTACTCGTGTTTTTACTCGTGTTTTTTCAATTATGTTTAATATTGATTACTGTGACAAACTATACTTTACCTAGTATATTACTTTTACCATTCAATCATTGAATAACCCCTGCCATGTATTGTTTGAATATATCTGTCTTTCTTTTCGCACTTTAGCTTTTTTCTTAAATATCCAATATATAAATCCACTACATTTGGATTTACTGCTACGTCATATCCCCAAACCTGGTTCAAAAGCATTTCACGGCTCAATATTGTATTTTTATTCTTAATTAAAAATACAAGTAGGTCATACTCACGCTTAGTAAGCAGGAAATTCTCTCCATCTTTTGTCACAATATTGCGGGATGCATCCACGAAGATATCTTTAAACCGAAAGAAATTAGTCTCGTTTGTCTGGATACCTTCCCCCCTTCTTAAAACAACTTCTATCCTTGCTACTAATTCTTCTTTCACAAATTGAACTCACTGCTCTCCATTGGATTTATGTTGTTTTCATTGTTTTAATTATAGGTTTTATGGTTAAGCGTCGCGATACCACCCTCATTTGTATACTTGGCATTTTCATGCTAGCCATTGTTGCTACCGGCGATTTAACTTCTTCTATAAGTGGTGTGTTTAACAGTTTTATCTATGCGATTACTGAGCTTTTGTCGACCATCCTCATTATTTCCATTATTGTTGCGATGAGTCGCGTATTAATGGCATCTGGTATTAACGAGGTCATGGTTGCGCCATTTACAAAAATCATTAAAACACCGACGCTAGCTTATTGGACGATTGGAATTTTAATGATGTTTATCTCTTGGTTTTTCTGGCATTCTCCTGCTGTCGCGTTATTAGGGGCCGTGCTGTTGCCCGTTGCTATACGTGCAGGTTTGCCAGCACTTGGCGTGCCAAACGCCAACAATAGAATCTTTTTAAATACATAAAACAAGTGCTATATTAGAAGACATCAAAATGGCTTAGGAATATCTCCTAAGCCTTTCAATCTTCTTTTAGTGTCCAACCCAACTTGACCCTATGCTACTTTTGCACAGGTACGCTTAAATATATTTGATGGATGTTCATGTGTAACAATATGTTCAGGTTTTAATACTTCTGAAATCCATAACGCAAGATTGCTGTTACGTGGATTATAATGTTCAGATATTTGATTTATTTGCCATTGTGGTAATAAGTCAATCGGAATATCACAAACAAAAATGGTAGGGATTCCGGTATTGGTTAGCATTATCGTGATATTCCCCATATATGCCTTTATCTAATTGTCCAGCAATTGCGGCAAGGTATTCACTCTCCAACATAAATAGTGTCCACTTCCGTTGAGTAGTTCTTCCTTGAATAAGCTAAAATAGACATGTTTGAAATCAGAAACTTGTGTAAAGTGATTGTAAAGTTATTTAATTCTGATCTAAAAATAAGAGCCTCGCTACAAATCATATTGTAGTAAGGCTCTTTAAAGTTGTTTAATTTCTAACCATTTAAATGTGATTGTAGAAAAAATCAATAATAAAGTTGTTTAATTCTTGTTCAACTAAAGCACTCGTTCGTATTATAAGGTCAGCCAGAGTAATCTGGTTGACTATTTTTTATTCAATTTATAGATTGATAGTAGCCGGGGTCGAACGGAAGCACCCGTGGGACTAGATCCCGACAACTAAACTGTTCGCCCTCTACTTGTTAACACATGATTAGGCTGGTTGGGACATTACGATCTCGTATAACAAGCGAAGATATGAATAACAAGCTAGATAGAGGTTACCGGTCAATACACTACCTTAGGAGGAGATAAACTATGAATCCAGTAGTTGGTCTGGATGTCGCAAAAGGTGAAAGTCAGGTTCAAATGTTCTTGGATAAAAAAATGCCCTATAAAAGCAGCGTGAAAGTTGATCATACGGTGGATGGATTGGAAGAGTTACACTCTTATTTATTAGATTTAGAGCGTCAAACAGGAATGAAGCCACCTGTTGTTTTGGAATCAACAGGTCACTATCATGCCCCAGTTGTACAGTTTTTAGAAGCAAGAGAATACATTGTCATTATCGTAAATCCACTGGTATCTTACCGAGCAAAAAGTTCTAGCTTGCGAAAAACCAAAACAGATGCCATTGATGCTTATCACTTAGGCGAACTGTATTACAAAGAGGATTTAGCGCCTCAGAAAAAGCGTGGTGTACAGTTATTAAACCTTCGGCATCTAACAAGGCAACATGAAAATATGACGGGAATTATGATTCAAACAAAGCTTCAATTTCAAGCCGTATTAGATCAAATATTCCCTGAGTACAAAGGAGTTTTTGGCGATTTATACGCTGAGATTTCCATAAAAACTTTACAAGCTTACCCTACTTCTGAATCAGTTAAAGAAGCAGGGGTAGAAGAGATCGCACAATTCATTGATACACATTGCAAAGCACGTTCGTTTAATTGGGCGCTTGAAAGATCGGAAAAATTAATCGGAGCTGCAGAACGCAATCCATTTCAATCAACTCTTTATCAAAGTCTTCTAGTCAGTTTGAATATGTATATTGATTTACTTCAAGTGTACCACCAACAACTTTCTACGTTGGAGCGTGAGATTGATGAGTTAGCGGCACAACTTGAAGAATATGAATTACTCCAATCAATTCCCGGTATTGGTGAAAAAATCGCTGCAACGATTATTTCAGAAATCGGAGAAATTGATCGGTTTAATCATCCGAAAAAGTTAGTAGCCTTTGCAGGACTAGATCCCAGTGTGTTTGAATCAGGTCGCTTTAAAGGCACGAAAAATCACATTACTAAACGCGGCTCGGCTATGCTTCGCCACATGCTTTATACAGCTGTTCGTTGTTCTATTCGAGATAGTCGGAAAAAGAAAACAACACCTGAAACTATCGCACGAAATAAGCGATTACGAGCCTTCTACGATTTAAAACGTGAGGAAGGAAAGCCATATAAAGTAGCCATTATTGCTTGTGCAAATAAGCTTTTACATTGGATTTATGCGATTTTAAAAACGAAAACACCATTCCAAGAAACCATGTAGTGACAGCATTTTCAAATACAACAAAAACCTTCCAAATCGAATTCGGAGGGTTATTTGGGTTGCGCTTTTTAGTATAGCATGAAGTGTTTTTTAATTTAAAAGATTTTTATTGACAATCTATTAGCTGGTTTAGCTTAAGTACTTTTTTTCACAATCTTATAGAGCGACTGTACTATTTTTATATTTTCTTTGCTAATTGTTACGTTTTCTGTTTCAGAAACATTCTTATTAGCTTCTAATGTTTAAATTGGAATTCTATTGATGGGGAGATGGATTTTAAGAATAAACCAATTATCATCCAACTCCGCATCTATTTTCCCATTCATTTTTTCGACTAGTTTTTTTGTCAGATAAAGTCCTAAGCCGCTTGATTCGGTATTCGTTCTACTGGTGTATTCTGTGTAAAAACGCATAAATACTTTTTCTACAACAACTTTACTATCTGGTTTGATGTCATTTTTTACGCTAAAAACAAGATAGTTTTCTTCATCCCCATAACTTATAACAGCTTGACTTTTGGCATAACGGATTACATTTTGAACTATATTCTGTATAACGCGTATTAGCATTAAACGATCAGCAAGAATTGGTCTGTTATTTTCATATTCGGGAAATCGGATTTCAATTCTCTTTTCCTCAAATTGTTCATAGTAGGACAAGAAAATTTCTTCAACTAGGTTATAAAGCAAAATAGAAGAGAATTCTATTTCTTTTTGGTTCGTTTCAATACGTGCCAAGTCATAAAACTGGTCTGTCATCTCAATCAGACGTTTAACAGATTGTTCGATAATAGTTAGATAGTGCTTCCTTCTGCCTCCATCTTTGGCAGTAAGTAAAAGTTGAACATAGCCGTCTATTGATGTGAGTGGTGTCCGTAGATCATGTGAGAGCCCAGCAATTGATAGCTTCACAGTCTCTTCCATCTGTCTTGCTTGGCGATTCTTTTCTTCAAAAGCATCGATCATTTTATTCAATTCATCGACCAAATCCAACAATGTTCGCTCACGAAAATCAAGAGATAACCTGTAGCCAAAACTGGAGCGATCCGGTAGCAGCTTGACCTCATATTTCAATTTCCGAAGTTCTCGCTTTAAGAAATAAATATAAAATAGAAGCGCGAATCCTAGAAAGATAAATATCCATCCCCACATAACATTCACACTCCTATTGTTAATCAAATTTGAAGCCTATGCCCCATACAGTTTTAATATAGGCTGTATTAGCTAAGTTCAGTTTACTCCGTAAATTACTGATATGCATATTAATCGTTTTATTGTTATCAAAAAATGGTTCATTCCAAACACTTTCATAAATATTGGCACGACTGAAGACTTTTTGTGGATTTTCAAGAAACAGTAGAAGTATTGCGTATTCTCGTCCAGTGAGAGAAAGCGTTTGATCGTTTATTATAACTTCACGTGTGTCTAAATTTACTCTTATATCCTTGTACTGAATTTCGGCACTATTGCCGACGGAAGACTTTGAGGCATGTCGTAATTGAATGCTAATTCGTGCAAGAAGTTCCTTCACATTAAATGGTTTTGTGATGTAATCATCTGCCCCATTCGTTAAAAGTTCCACAATCCAGTTTTGGTCATTAATTGCCGTGATCACAATCACAGGAATTGTAGAGTAAGATCGAATTTCTTGTAGAAATTCTTTTCCATTCATCCCTGGTAGCATTAAATCTAATAGAACTAAATCTACATTGTTTTGTGCAATTAACATTTTCCCTTCCGTTCCAGAGTATGCACTTATTGTATTATAACCATGTAAATCTAATGTTTCTTTTATTAAGGAATGAATTGCAACATCGTCTTCAATGATTAATATCTCTGCCATATTTATCTACCTACTTTATGTCTGTTCGTTTAAAGATAATAATTCCTAAAGTTGATGATAGCACGATTGTGATTAGACTGACCAATATCATATCAGGGTATTTTGCAATATCCATAGGCTTTGCGAAATCATAATTGAATAAGTACATTTCCGTAAACCAGTTAGTAAGCGGTTTAAAGTGTTTGGTTTGTTGGAAAGTCCCAGGAACAACCCACGTCGCAATTGTATAAAGAAAACTCCAAATAAGTGAAACAGCACTATTTTTTGATAGAAAACTAATCATCACGTAGACTGATACATTTGCTAATATTAATATATAGAGAGTGCTAAAAGTTTTTATAGCATAGATATAATAATTGTTAATCTCGGCAACTTCACCAAAGCCAAATGCTAATGAATAACCTATCATGCCAATTATGGTGGTTAACATTACTCCAACGAAAGAGACAAGGGTAGCAATAGTAAACTTTGAAAGATAATAATGCGTGCGACTCCGACCTAAAGACAATGCATTCCGAATTGTTCCATTCTGAAATTCTTCACCAATAAAGAAACTAATAAAGGCACTAATTACGAGTAAAATGGTTAATCCATTTTTCTCAATCATCAAGATACCTGTTGATCCATTGATAACAGTATCTTTTACTTGGACGAGAGTTGAACCATGATGCACGAGCACTTTATTATTAATGACTTGGTAAATTGGAAGCAAGGACAAAATGGCTACGACAATCATTAGTTTTTTACTTCGAGACAATTTTACTCTTTCAGCTGTCAAAAGATTAAACATGGTTTTTTCCTCCTGTTATTTGCAAGAAATAATCCTCAAGTTTTTGTCTAGTAGCTCCAATTCTTGAAACGTTCACCCCGGCTAAGACTAATGAACGGTTGATTATTCCAACGTCGTCTAAGCGTTCATAGATGTTAATTTCAGTTCCATTTATTACTTCATAGTCCTTGATCCCTAATTCATCTAGTACAGGGACTGCTTTTTGAACTTCAGTTGTTTCTAATTCGATGTATTGACGAGTTTCACGCGCTAATTCTTCCTTAGAAAATTGGCCGATGAGTTTTCCATTATGCAAAATACCATAATGTGTTGCAACTTGTGAAAGTTCATCCAACAAATGACTGGATAGTAAGACAGTGATACCACAATCTGTCACCAAGCGTTGAATGATTTCTCGCATTTCAACGATTCCTGATGGATCAAGACCATTTGTTGGTTCGTCTAAAATTAAAAACTCAGGGTTAGTAATAAGTGTGGAGGCAATTGCTAAACGTTGACGCATTCCTAAAGAAAAATTCTTAACTTTCTTTTTACCTGTATTGTCAAGGTTCATTAAGTGAAGTAAATCTCCAATCTCTCGTTCGCTTACTCCCCCGTTTGCTGCTTGCACTCGAAGATTCTCGACAGCGGTTAGATCAGGATAAAGTGCTGGCGTCTCAATTGATTGCCCCATTCTTCTTCGTGACTGTTGTAATCCCTTCATACTAGTTTCAGTAAACAGTTCAATGTTGCCTTCATCGATTGTGATTAACCCCATGATGATACGCATAAAGGTCGATTTTCCTGAGCCATTCTCTCCGATTAAACCGTAAATCATACCTCGTTTAATTTCGATAGATACTTTATCAAGTGCTTTGTGTTCACCATATATTTTTGAAATATTCTTTGCCTTTAGAATCACTTCTGACACAAAAATCATCCTTTCAACGTCTTTGAACTTAGTATAAATAGCAAATATAAATAATTAGACTAGAAAAGTATAAAAAAAGTGTAAAGAATAATTTTCTAACTCAATCCAAAGTGCCCTTTAGCTTAATAAGAAAACAATACAACCATTTCTCCGACATCTATAAATCCAAATTGCTTATAGATCATAAATCTCACATCTAAGGTTTAATAATACAAAATAGAACCATCTCAGCTAACAAAATGATTTACGTACCTTTTTGTCCATATGAAAATGCAGGCATCAGTCCGGCAAAGTCTCCTGCCAAACTAGCAAGTGGCTTCCATTTATCGACAGCTATTTTATAGTTTCCTGCATAGATTGCTTCATCTATTTGAACACATTCAACTTTTCCAAGCACTAGATAATCTCCCCCGACAGGAATAATTTGGTCTAACTTAAGTTCGATTGAGATTGGCGCTTCTAGTATTGCTGGCACATTCAAAACTTTACCATTCTGGACAGTCACTCCTGCAAGCTCAAACTCATTTTTTTCTGGCTCTACACTAGCCGATGAACGATACATCGCTTCCCCAAGTTGCTCAGTTACCATATTAATTATATATTCCTTTACTTCACGAATGTTCGTTAACGTATCCTTAATGCTTCCCATTCGTTCATGAACGCCCGGTCCTATTGAGATCAAAAGTGTTGGTGGATTTCGAGAAGCTACAGTAAAAAAGCTGAATGGCGCTAAATTTAAAATGCCATCCTTACTTTTTGATGAAACCCACGCAATCGGTCTTGGTATTACAGAGCCAATTAACAATTTATACATCTCATGCTCGCTCAAATCAATTGAATTAAATATGAGTTTCTGTTCTTTAGACATCTATTCATTCTCCTTCAACTATATTTGATTAAGTAATATGTCGATTCTATAATAGAATTATTATAGACTTCTGAAATACTTATAATTCCATCCCAAATTATAAACTCGAATACAAATAAAACTAGTATGCACTTTTTTGTTAGGTACCTACTTAAAGGAGAGTGAAGTTATTGTCAGAATTAAGTAATAATTTGATGAGACACAACAAACAAAGACCCTTTGACTTCACATTATCGTTAATCGGTGGCAAGTGGAAGATGAAAATAATGTATGAATTATCTTCCGATACGATTTTACGTTATGGAGAGTTAAAGCGGAAAATTCCAGCTATCACTCACAAAATGTTAAGTTCTCAGTTAAGAGAACTAGAGAACTCTGGAATTGTTCACAGAAAAGAATACCCACAAATCCCTCCAAAAGTGGAATACTCCTTATCACCAAAAGGACAGAGTTTAATGCCAATATTAGAGGAAATGTGCAAATGGGGTGTGGCAAATCAAATATGAACTTAATTTTATTAGAGGAAAAAGTACTAGGTAGATCTAAGTCAAGATTCCGGACACACAAAAGTACCTTCTTTAATTTTGCCAAGCTAGGTGCTGCGATATAGAGATACACTAACCTGAATAAATGTGAGCGAACTTTGCCGAGATTGTTGTCCTTTTATGAAACTTGGGAGTGAAGCTGTTGCGTTAAAATAAAGTTTGATCAAGTTATACTAATAACCTTGATAATCGATCATAGAAAAGAGCGTGTTTTGAAAAAAAGATTAATCAAAACACGCTCTTAATATTTGCAATTGATTCATTCTTTTATAAAAAGATTGATCATTTCCTGTCTATGTCGCTCAACAATCGCGCCCGATTGTTCAAAATCGTTGCCATATATTATTAAGCAGAAGCCCCCGTTCCTTTAAGTAGATTCCTTCACAGTACACGGCGACAAAGAAGTGTTGAGTATTAGATTAAATTTTATTAAATAAACCTATGGATGTTCTTTTGAATCTAGAATAATAGGCAGTTACATCATCTCTGTTTTGAGCAAGTAAATCGATAATCATTTTTCCTTATTACCATGTTCACTGTAAAAGAATTTTAGTCTAATTTATTGGAAAATAAATTGATACATATTTTTGATGATAAAGAAAAAGTTATTTAAATATCCTTTTTTTAGCAGTATTATGTTATGGTATAAATAATATTTTTTAAGAGAATAAAAATTTTATATTAAAAAAAAGGATTTATTCTAAAAGGAGTGTTTTTTTAAAATGTTAGGTTTATTTTTAGGTATAGTACTTATCATAATAGGATTTTTTATAATTCCTATTGGCTTTGTTCAATTAAAAGATGAATTAGGGGATTATAGTGATAAGCCAATATATAAAAGAATATTTGTTTATACTATTGAAATTTTTAGTTTCATAAATCTTAGTAACATCATTGGTTGGTTATTGGGTATAGGGTTTTTACTAGTTATTTCAGGTTTCTTTTTTGTAATTTTATTTTTTTCTAAATTATAATACTATTTATGGTAATTTTGAATATAAATGCTACATTAGTAAAAAATTAGTTGAATAATTTTATTATAGCGTTATAGTTTAATGGTTTAGGAGGTGAAATAAAATGGGAGTTATTTCATATGCAAAATCAACATTAAATAGTTGGAGTAATACAAGTACAATTAAAAATAATATTGCATCGTCATCTGCTCAGGGAGCAGCAATTGGTGCTGTTGCTGGTACAACGGTAACAGCAACTTTTTCTTCTCGTGGCTTTACATCTAAAGGTAGTGTTACAGCAGGCGGAGCTGCTGGAGCAACTCTAGGTGCCAATGTGGGTGCTATTAAGGGTGCTGTTACTGGTTCAGTGAAATACGCAGCTGGTTCTACAGCAAAATATTTTGGACTGACAAAGTAAGTAATAAAAATTAAAACTGGATGCAGAATTACATAAATGAGCATCCAGTTTACCATTTTTCAGGGGTGCTAACTTGATTAACTCGATTACTATTTGTGAAAATATAACTGAAGAATTTAAATCCGTTAACGAAAAAAAAATATTTACACCAAAAGATGCACATGTTTGTGCTTTAATTGAGTTAAGTAAAATAGAAGAGGATACATACATTAATATAGAATGGACAATTGATGATAGTAAACAAGAAATAATCGGCATTTATCAACTACCTTTAATCGGGAAAGAAGATGCTTCTAGATTTGCTGTAGCAGGTTTAGATATTCAATTGTTGTTATCAGAGAATATTATATATAAAACTTCTCAAATTAAAGTTACAGTTTACTTAGATAGTAATATTGAGTATAAAATAAGTAATGATTTTATATTAAAACCCTATATTGCTTACAAAGGGAATAAAATAAAAAATATAAATTTACATACATCATCCAAAGAATGGGAGATTTAAAAAGTAATATTATCTCTCAATGTAAAAAAATGCGCATTCAGATTTTGGAGTTAAATAGAAATCTTTACGAAAAATACCGGAGGACAACTTTTTATTGTAGCAGACGCTACATTCTTTTGTTATCCTCTTTTTATTTTAGCCAAAGGAGTGGAGCATAGTGGGGCTAATCCGATTCCTGAAGTCCCGCCAGTAATTAAAGCTACCTTATTTTCAAACCTCATATGATACTCCCCCTTCTTAAATTCATTAATATTCTGCTGACTTTATTTACATGCCTTCTTATTCTACTAAATGGCCCGATTGTTGAACAACAAGTTAAATAACATTCCTCAACTAAAATGCTCCGTTAGCATAAGAAGCGACTGTGTTTATGATACAATCGCTAGAAAAATTTTTACTTTTCAATTCTTTGGAAAAATACCTGATGTAACTCTATTTAATATTTTTCTAAATGGCCATTGGCATAAAGATATTGTGATGACTATTATCAAAATGAAAACAACTAATTGCAGAAAACGATTTGAAAATTGTCCAACAATCCAATTACCTCCATAATAAATACAAATAATCCCCAATAGCACGGTGGAAAGATAGGAAAAAGAAGCGAGAATTGATTGTTTAGCCGTTAATCGTCTTATTGAGTCTCTATTTTTGCGTATGAGATTGATTACCGCAAATATACAGTAAGCTATAATAATAAATGAAAACACACAAATACACCTTTCATTATCAAATCTACTTTTCAGCATATCCATATTATAACATTTACTCTTTAACCAAACCGCCCCTTTAGTTGAAGGAGAAAAAGGCCCTACTCCTTATTGAAGTAAAGCCCCGTTAGCTTAAGTATACAAATTCACAAACTTAGTTGAAATCACTCTATTTACTACAGGATTGTTGCCGTTTTATAACATAAGAAGTACGATTCCTCATAGTGAAGAATCAACTATTTTGATGGGTTAAATCATTTAGTAACCTTATCAACCCTATTTGTCCATATATACCCCTGATATCCTTCTGGAATTTTTTCAAGGCTTTCTTTTGTATCAAATCCTTCTGACCATTTACCATTTCCCTCTACGATCACGACTCGCGTGTTGACAGACTCCATTCTATCAATAAATTTATTTGGCCAACCCCATAAGTACTTCGCATATTTTAAAGGTAAATGTAGCTCCATATTATGCAATTCTTTCGGAATATATCCCGTCCAACCTAATAATTCATATTTTAATAGTGCATTTATCATCATTGTTTTCGTTAACAATTTCAACTCTGCATGTTTTGAACGTAAATAATCAAATCCTTCGCTGTCTCCATCACCATAAACTGTTATTTTATCTAATTGTTTCTTAGACATTTTACTTAAATATGAATCCCACAATACTTTTGTTGTTTCCATATCTCCATCTTTGTCATGAATTAAAAACTCTTTATTAGGAAAAGCTGCAAACACCTCATCTAAGCTTGGCATCATACCGATGCCTTTGCCACGAAACGGAAAGCTCTCTCCATTATCAGCCGTATATCTATAGCCGACATCTAGTTTCTTCAATTCGTTCATCAAATAATCTTTGACTTCACCTTTACCATTTGTTCTATACTCTAAAGCGAAATCATGAAAAACAGCTAATTGATGATCCTTCGTTAACTTAATATCTAATTCCACTACGTCAGCACCATTATCAAAAGCTGCTTTCATAGAAGGCATTGTATTTTCTAAATAGGGGTGCTCAGGTGGATAAATGATTTCAGCTGTATTCGTATCATACTCTACCTTTGAAATATCAAAGGTTTGAGCCAACCCTCTATGAGCTAGAATCTTATAATTTGTATCTTTCGAATAAAATAGACTCGTATTATTCATCCAAACCATAACAACCAAAAGGGTTAATACCCCAAAAATGATATATGTCCTTTTACCTTTTCTTTTTTGCATTTGTTGATCCTTTCTTTTCTTACTTTAAAATGAATTTACAATGTTACATCCTTTTATAAGAGTATTTGAACTTATAGTATAGTGCATTGTATTAAAAATGCAATTCAGATAGCTATTATCTGAAAAATCAAACCTTATTCTCTATTCAACTAACCTGCACCGTTAGTACAATAAGAAAAAAGAGCTACCTATGCAACTCAATGATCTTCATGGAAAGCACCAAGTTAATTTAAGTGTATTCATTCACAAATGTGCAAATAAGATTGCAGAGCAAGGTCTATCAAGCAAGAGTATAAGAATATTAAAGAATGCGAATTTTTATACCGAAAACACCTGATGAAAAACAAATACTCAAAATCAAGAAAATGATTCCCGCTATAATTGAAATGAATCCAATAGCATATTTGACTTTATCTTTAAAAATTTTGCATAGAATTTTATAAATAACAATGCCAAGGAATCCACCTAATCCATTCAAGATTATATCATCAATATCAGTAGCACCTACTTTAAATAAGTATTGCAAGATCTCAACTGCCATACTAATAATGACGCTCCAAAAAGTGTTAATGAATATCCTTTTATTGTGATTAAACAAAATCAAATAGATACCTAATGGTATAAATAAAACAATATTACCCAGAACATTAATTAATGAAATAATACCACCATTAGATAAGTAATCTGTTATAGTATAAAACGGTATAAGATTTACAGATTGAAATGAATTCGTTTTAAAAAATAAAAATGCACATAAAATAAAAAGATAAAATACTAATCCTATAATTAACAAAATATAGTTTTGTTCTGTTTTTTTACTTTCCTTAAGCTTCATAGAGTATTCTCCAAATTCTAATTTATTTTCTTAAAAGATATCTGCCTACATTATTAAACCTGTAAACATTATATTTTACTTAATTAAACCCCTATTTGCGCTATGTGGTACGGTTTGTCTTTTCTGCAACCTTTTTTTATTCCACTTCTATTAATTACTTTGAATCTAAAAAAGGCCACATTTACTTGTGATATGGTTCACCTTGACCTTTCTAAATGAGATTTTATACCTATGGCTTGATCCGGACAACTGAAGAATCTGTTGGATTTTCAATTGGAGATAGTCGCCTTTTGGCTCTCCTTCACTCTTTTGATGTTGTACCTGTATTTGGTATCTCTTTAAGTAGTGTTACAGCATGATTTATAATACCGTTACCGTTCATCAATTTCGTTCAGTTTATTCCGCACCCTCACCTAAGTTTCTACACGTTATCAGGAAATACTGTCACAATCACACCGTCCGTATTATTGCCCGATACCTCATAATGAAGATTGGTTGGCACAGTAATAGTAGTATTTTCAGTAACAGAATAATAAAAGACCTCATGTTTTTCACCATTTACAGTAGCAGAAATATGTTTTTCTTCTTTTAGATAGTCTAAATATTCCTCTAAAACAAAATTCTTTTCTTTCATAATTGCACTATGTGGTAAACCGACATAGCGGATATGCCACGGTTCATTCATAATTCCCGTTATGTCGGTTTTATCCTTTGGGTAACGTAGAGTAAATCCGTATTTCCAAGCGTTCTCTGCAATCCACTGTCCCTCAGGAGCTACCTCCATCTTCCCTTGGGTACTTCCCACATCAAGCGATAGGCCTAAATTGTGTTCGCTGTAACCTGCTGGCAAGGCACGATTAGAACCCATTTCTTCATAAAGTTTAGATTGCTCACCAAATCCTCGAAAACCACTCGTTATTAAAAAACTAGAAACTGCATCTTCTTTCGTATCAAGTACCATATCCGAAAATTTACTTGCTATATCTTCTGATAAATATGTTTCGCTATTAAACAACCGGTATCCTTTTACCAATTCTTTGCGAGCATTTAAATTGATGACATCTGATTTTATACTTTCATTGTGAACTGGGTGCTTACTGTTGACCAAAAGTAAATTTCCTTGATAAATTTGTTCTACTGGAATATCTACTTTTTTTATATTTCCAAAAGACAACTTCCCCTCCACTACACCATTCTCATTATAGGCATTTAATATTACACCTTTTTCACCTTGAAAGAACGGTACTATCTTAAAGGCTGTCACACCGCATATTACAAAAATTAATAAGAAGCCCCACTTTTTCATTCTTAACTTCTCCCTTATTCTTCTTTACTTAATAGATTATAAGTAAAACTAATTAAGAAAAATGTAGGATGAATCTTAAGTTTTTCTTAAATTACTTACTTAAAATATGAAGCTATCTTAACTATTTTGTTTACTTACCTCCTGTTGAAATAAAACCATCAAATCCACTATTTTGAAAACAATTTCTATTTTAAAATTAACTTCAATATGCACCTAAAAATACTCTTTTCTTCAACTAAACTGCACCATTGAGGCTATTTTTTATATAGTTTGCTCGTTTATAGGTATGATGTTAATTTATTATCCAGCTTTATTTCGAAAAATTATCTAATGATTACAGCCGTAAAATTTGGACAGTATTAGTCTTTTGATTTGATATGATATGATATCTTTGATTTTGAAGTGTTAAAAATACATTAATACCTTCAAATTAAAAAACAAGCAGCCGAGTAATTGGTCGCTTGTTTTTGTACCCTTACATAAAAGGGCATAACATTTAGTTAATGAAATTTTGAGGAATACATTCACGAACACCAGAATTTCTCAATGAGTTAAATAAAGCTGCACCAATCCTATTGAGTGTATCTCGCACCCACTTATATAGGCTGTGGCGTTG
The DNA here is from genome assembly GCF_003049605.2 of Lysinibacillus parviboronicapiens. Lineage (NCBI taxonomy): Bacteria > Bacillati > Bacillota > Bacilli > Caryophanales > Bacillaceae > Lysinibacillus > Lysinibacillus parviboronicapiens. The sequence goes on along the minus strand of NZ_CP073713.1, from coordinate 1,515,396 downwards.
GTTGACCGTCACAGTGTGGTCTTTGACATAAGATATTGATAAACATCTTAAGACATGAAACCATATCATAAATTGGATTTAATTAGACTATTATAAATTTTTTAATTTATTTAACAATTTTATTTTTATTCATAAAATAATAATAAGCCACACCTATTAGATGTGACTTTAGTGGTAATAACTAATTGTATATCCCTAATCTGTTTTCTTCCATCATAATTTCTGCACGTCATACAGTTCATCTTGCATTCTTTCTACTACGATGTATTCAAATCTAGAGATGTAGAATCAATTGCAATGAATATATTCTGAAGAATAAATTTTTTCCATCAGATTCCTCTCGTTCATAGCGATCATTCATTTACATTTTTATTTTGATGAATTACCTGTTGATTGATTAATGGCTGTATTTTGTATTGATTGATTCATTTGTTGTGACGATTGGTTCATCTGTTGTAAAGGCTGAGACATTTGCTGCAATGGTTGTGCCATTTGTTGTATTGGCTGCATCATTTGTTGAGCATTCTGTAGATTTAATTTATTCGAAATATTTTTTGTGAACTGTTGTAGTGTACCATTTTGAAATCCTCTAGCTACCCCCAAAATAACAGCTCCAATTACACAGATTTTCCCTAATGCTTTTATTTATGTGTAGTCATACTTAGATGATCTACAAGGTAAGCGATTTGTTCCCGAGCTTACATAATCCAACCTTGGTACAGCACATATCTCCATGTTCTTAATGGCTTACACCTAGATCGAACTTTAAAAAATCTATTTCACAGACAAATGGCTAGACCAACATAGCCATCACATCATAACTATAGTAGTGTAAAGCTAATTTAGCCTTACGCCTCCCAATTGTTAAGAGTCACTTTCAATGTGACTCTTTTTAACTACTTTTTATTTTTTCACCTTTTCATATTAGCAATTATCGAAAGGAGGTGAATTTCTATGGGATATAGCTGTGGCTATGACGGTGGCAGTAACTACGGTGGTTCATCATTTGTTTTAATCGTGGTACTATTTATCCTTCTCATTATTGTGGGCGCTAGTTTCTTATATTAACAACATCATTTTTGTGGGCCAGCTAAGATCATCAAATAAAAGCTTGGTCCCTCCTATTTTTTTGTTCTAGGGTCACTTTCATCCGGGTGACCCTTTTCATATTTTTTTATAAAAAGTGGTATTATATTTCTTTCTGTCCACATACTATCCTTGTTTAAAAATAACGAAAAAAGCAAAGGAAGTGTAAATATGGGCATACTTGGTGGAAATCCGAAAGATGAACCATTACATTATGGTGAAGTGTTTACTGTTTGGACAGGTCTATCGACAAACTATGGCTTAATTGCTGGATATCAAACATTTTATAATCATGCTGGCGATGAAGATCTAAAAAAAATGATTGAAGATATTATCGATGTTCTAAGAGACGAAGTAAAACCACTAGAAAAAATTCTAAAAGCTAACGGTGTTGGCTTACCACCTGCACCACCCGAACGACCTGTTGCAAGACTTGAAGATATTCCTGCTGGTGCTAAATTTAACGATCCAGAAATTAGTGCTGCGCTCTCAGTAGATCTTGCTGCTGGTTTAGTTGCATGTAGTCAAGCGATGGGCATGTGCACTAGAGAAGATGTTGCCTTAATGTATGGTCAATTCCATACAAGTAAAGCACAGCTAGGTGCCAAGCTCTTACGTCTAAATAAAACTAAAGGCTGGCTTGTTCCCCCACCATTGCATGTAGATTACCCTGAAAAATAATAATTAGTAAACCTGACAAACCGGTTCCCCAGTATAAACTGGGGATTTTTTTATTATTTGCGTGTTGAAGAATTGCTTTCGTTGCGTTGTTTTTCGTTATTTGAATTATTTCTTTGTTCTTTCGTCAAATCATTTTCTTCACGCACATCTAAATCGTCAGGACTTAAATCTGCCCCATATTCTTCTTGATCTAATTCACTTTTATTGCGCTTTTCTTTTGTCAAAATTATCACCTCCAATTTATAAATTATCCTATTTAGCTTGATTTATACTTTCCCTGTAACAAAGGCAAGATACCTCAGCAACTGTCTTGTGTTTTTATATGTACTAAGCAATTTATTCAATTTCAATGCCTTCATGTAAGCCTTAATGCTTGTACAAAAAATTCTAGACCGCGCTACTGTGCGCACTCTCCTCTCTTGACGGTAATTCCACCTACTGTTAAATCCTTCAGTCTAATTGTCCTACCATACTCCCTAGACAAAATACTTTCCACAACTGGCAACAGCTTACGAACTTTTTCTTCTGTCATATTGAACTTTTGCATAATCACACCCCTTTTTTATCAGAATATGTCGAATGAGCTTGTCTAATTTAACTAATTAAGTACTCTTTTTCAAAATTGTCTAAGTTATTTCATGGAAACTACAGCTAAGGAGGACTATGGGTGAAAAAATAAAGCATGATGGCATGAAAATAAAATGACACTAGGTTAGCAAATTAACGAGGTGTTGCTCTTGACGTCTTGGAACGACATGCCATAAACCTTTAATGAATAAAATGCTGGTGGCATAACTTTTGAATACACCATTTACATAATTCTTTTGCGTCCATGAATATACAATAACAACGACAATAGAAAGGTGGATGTGAATGCGCTGCGCTCTTTATGTGAGGGTGTCGACTGAAGAACAAGTAAAGCATGGTTACTCTATTGTAGCTCAACTTGAGAAGTTAGAAGCATATTGCATTTCCCAAGGGTGGACAATGGCTGGAGATGTGTATATTGATGAAGGTTAAAAGGCCGCATTTCCAAAGAATGATCAACGCTTTTAACGTGTGCAAGATGTGGTCATTCCATGTCAGGACACAGAGTTGGTAAGAAAAAGAACTATCGATGCACAGGTAAAAAAACAGGAAGAACCTGCAATAGTCATATGATATTTGAAGACAATCTCGTTCAAACAGTTTTTGCACAATGGGATGATTCGGTTGGAGATTTTTCAAGTAGTGAAGGCGTAACAGAATTTCCAACAGAACATCTTCAGTCACTAAAAACGACTTTAACGTTTGTGCAAAAATTAATGCGAAAGAAAAAAGTCATGTATGAAAACGATGTAATTGACATTGATGAATTAATGCAAGAGACCGAGAAACTTCGTAAAAAAGAACAAGAACTTCAGCGTGAAATAACAACTATAGAGCAAAATGATAATGGTAATAATGTAGCATTAAAATCATTACTGCTAAACATAGATCAATTGTGGTTCAAGGCAAATGAATATGAACGTAAGCAATTAATGACCTCGATTTTTGAACAATTAGTAATCGATACAAAAGACGACTATCAGAACAGTAAACAAGCAAGAGAGATTATTATCGTTTCGGCTAAATAATATGTCTTTCAATGGCAGAGGTACACTAATCCCTTGGGCATTAATTCCAGCTGCTGCTATTTGTAATGTCAGCCCATTCGAACTTGCACGGCGCAATCTGCTTCCTGTACTTATAGGACTTGTTGTCACGACGATTGTGGCGATGTTTTTGATTTAACCATGGAAAAAACCCATCCTTTTTTATAGATGGGTTTTTAGGTATTTAAAGCACGGAATAGCTTTCGTTCAAATTGGCTTTGACGATTAGGAAAATGAATACCTTTGTGAGATATCACTAAATATTTGTTGTAATTGATGTTGCTCCAGCCCCAAAACATAGGCTTCTACTATTACTTGCTCAAGTTCGATTGAAATTTGTTGTAAATCACTGTCGTTTAAAGGTGATGAATGCGGATTGATAATGAACACTTTTGAGTGAGGCTTTCTTATTATTAGCCCCTTCAATTGTAGTTCTTTATAGCTTTTATGCACAGTATGGAGATTGAGCTTTGTTTGCAACGCCATAGCACGGATAGAAGGCATTGCCTCACCATACTTCAAATTACCTTTAGCGATTTCTACAATCAGTTGCTGAACTAACTGTTTATAAAGAGGAACTGGACTATTTGTATGCAGGGATATCTCTTTTATATTTCACACTTCCTCACGTTTTGTCAAATAACTATGATATTTTCCTACACTAGACAGTAAAATCACCATGCTTCCTATTGCTAAAATGCCCATTGTACTTGTGGCCACCCACTGTGAAGCACCTATAGAAAGTAGCGTAAAATGGATGATTAAAATAAATAACAGCAACGGAAAGCCATAAAGTAGACTAATTAGAACGTTAGGATTTGTTTTCACAGCCTCGGATGGATTTTTCCAATTTAGTAACGGATGTCGCATATCATAAATTGGCGTTAATAAATTGTAATTGATAATGAACAACAAAGTTATGCTCAGATAAAAAATGTCTAAAGTATTGATGCCACGAAATAATAGATAAATGCCATAACTACATAGCACCGCTAGAGCACTAATGAATGAAGAGATTGTGACTTTGGCGAAAAATACTTTTCTTCGATCTAACGGTAGCGCAATACACGTTGTAAAATGTACCCCTTCTCTTGAATAGGGCGTTCCACTTATATTATTTACACAGCTTACACATACAATCATGTAAGCAAAGATGGGAATATCATTACTTAGGTTTAGTGGCACCCCACTCCAATTAAATTGAATAAGAATTAGATATATACCTGTAAAGATGGGGGATAATAGCAAGCCTAGCACTACTTGCATCATAAAATATGGTTCTGATTGAATAACCCAATATTCACGTTGCAAATAAAAACCCCAACTTGTTTTTGCATGAAACAACCTCGCTTTAGCTTTATGTTCCACACTGTTTACGAGGAAAGCATTATTATGGTAACTGCTCGTTAAATTCTTTACACTGGCTATAAATAAAAGAATACAAATACTTAGTAAGAGCAAGTAATAACTAACGCTATTTTCCATTGTATAAGGCATTATTATCATCTTGAAGAATAACTGTTGTGTGGCAAAGCTATACCCTATGTCCAAGAAATCTACAAATGAAGTGGCTAGCGTTGACAGTGTTGAAATATTTAAGTTCTTAATTAACATTGTCATCTCCTCATACTTATCGCTTATAAAGTACACGAAGGGAGCTAAGCCAATTAGTAACACAATGCTAAGCCTTATAGATAAATATATTACTGCATGAGAAAATTTGCGTTGCAAACGACTTAGGATGGATAGTACAAACAACAGGGATAGCGCTACAAAGATATTCAGCAAAGGTAAAAACGTTAAAAAAGTAACGGCTACAGTCCATTTAAAATTTATCAGTACTATTATAATAGTTGGAATGTGAAGAATACTCCCTACTATCAACGGTAATGCTAGACCACTTATTAGTTTAGCTCTGACGATTTCTTTAGGTGATAGTGGTAGACTTGCTAGTATCATAAAGTCACGCTGGCTATATACAATCGAAATTGCAAAATATGCTGTTAATATATAGAGAACCACGTTAGATAGCACAACATGATAAAATAAGTACTCCTCTGCAGTTCCCAAAAAATAAATCATGACATTAAGCCCTAAATACTGTACTGCTAAATAACATATAGCAAGAACTAACATTACTTGAAGCATCGGTTGCTGTGGCCTTGTATATGCAGATGTCAAAAAGATTTTTACGAGCTGAAAATTAAGCTTCATAGGCTTGCTTCTCCATGAAAACCATTTCTAAGTTTCCTTCTTGCAATAGCTTCTCTAGAGACTCATGCAATACAATTTCGCCATCTTTTAACAGGGCGATCGATTTGCAGATTTTTTCGGCAACATCTAATAAATGTGTAGAGAAAAGTACGGTTCCTCCACCTTCTATGTATTCTTTCATACAATTTTTAAATGCTACTACAGCAAGCGGATCTAAACCGTTCAAGGGCTCATCCATAATGAGTACTGGCGGACTAATCGTATAAGCCGTAATGAGCGCCATTTTATGAAGCATTCCATAAGAATACGTCCCCATTGGTTTATAGATACTATTCTCCATACCAAATGCCTTTATCAAGTTATCTAGCTTTCCTTTGTCCTCTACTTCATATAATGTTAAAACATACTTTATCCAGTCATATGCAGAAATATTGTTAAACACTTGAATAGTATCTGGGATAAAATAAAACTGTTTTTTATATTTAACATCATGAGATTTAGGAATATCATTAATAACTATAGCTCCATCGTCATATCTTTCTAAACCGGTAATACAATGTAGTGTTGTTGTTTTACCTGCCCCATTTGCTCCAACAAACCCTAAAACTTCACCTTGTTGAAGCTGTAATTCTACGCCTTTTAGCACTTCATGTTGTCCATACTTTTTCTTTAGATTACGTATAGTTAACACGCTCACACCTACTATCTATCAAAATTTCTTTTTCGCTATCCAATAATGCATCGTCAATGTCATGCCTAAAATAACAAGAAATGTAACTAGTAAATTAAGTTCCCACCAAGCACCAACACTGCCTGTAATTAGAACACTCGATGCACGCAAACTAAAACCAGCTGGATTAAATATATCCAAGACGGGATGTAGCCCAGCAATCAAACGACAAAGTAATAACATGACAATACTTACTAATGCAATAACAGCAGGGCTATTAAAGAATGTACTTAACATCGTTACGAATGTAATGATAAATAACAACCATAGACAGTACAGTGCAAATGCTAAAATTACCTGAGAAATGGGTACAGGAGAAAATAAAAACACTGTATAGCCATATGATGCTATATAGCCAATGGCCAAACTAAAAACCGCCAACAAATAATGTGTTGCTATTTTACTGCCTAGATAACTTGAAATAGACACAGGTCTTGTCAAAATAAATGCCAACATGCCATTGGCTTTTTCTGCTTGAATAACACTCATAGCTGCAACGATAATGATAATAATGCCCAACTGGTCAAACTGTGAATTTAATGTCGAAGCTAGTACTTCTTGACCCTCGGGTTTTGCCATTGTTGGATCAATCATAATCCCTTCCACTCCACCAAGTGACTTTAAAATCATCGGCAGATAATACATCATGATTGGTTGCGTAAGACCTAGTAACATAAAAACAATAGGTAACCACAGTATTTTATATTCTTTCACCATTTGACTGAACTCTTTTTTACTTAATACTGCAAAAGTATTCATACATCCACCACCAATGTTAAAAATGTATCTTCTAAACTCTCTTTAACGCCTATTTCAAACTTTGTAAAAGCTATTTTTTGATCTATAGCATTTTGTAATAATCGATAGGCATCCACTTGCACTTGCTCGACATGAATTTTAAAGCCCTCTTCGTAGTTTTCAACTTTCTTTACATAAGGTAATTGCGCCACTTTTTCGAGCCAGTCGACATCATCTTTTTGTAGTACTAGATAAATAGCTGATTCTTGATTTCGATGAAGCAACTGCTCTTTTGTAGCGTCTTCAATTTTCTGTCCATCTTTGATGACAACAAAACGTTCACAGATTTCTTCAGCATCTCCCAAGATATGTGTAGACAACAAAATCGTCGTTTCACTTTTTATCTCCTTGAGTAAATTCAACACTTCTCTTCGTCCTATTGGATCTAAGGCAGATACGGGTTCATCCATGATAATCAAGGTAGGCTTATGGAGCAACGCTTGTGCAATACCTAAACGCTGCTTCATGCCACCTGAAAATGCACCAACTTTTGACTGTGCTTCTTTCGATAGCCCCACCTTTGATAAGATTAGCGGAATATCTTTGTGCAATTGTTTTTTCGAAATACCGGACAGCGTTCCCATAAATAGTAATGTGTCATAGGCTGTCATCCAAGAGTAGAAATTGGGGTATTGAGGCAAATAGCCAATTTGATTTTTCTTCTTAGATATATTTTGTCCATCAAGAACAATACTCCCCTCATCCGCATAGAGAATATCTGCAATAATTTGAATTAACGTCGACTTCCCTGCCCCATTTGGTCCGATTAATCCTACACACTCATTCTCTTCAATGACCATCGAAAAATGATTGACAGCCGTTTTATGCTTAAACTTTTTTGTTACATTATTGATTTCTAAGCGCACGTTCGTTTACATCCTTTCTGCCAATCGTAAAATATAAAATCGGTCCAATTGTATTAAATAACACAATCACAATCGTCCACATAAGTACGTTTTCTCTTACTTTTCGATAACGATATAAATCAATTAGAGCAATCAAAATCAATAAAAATCCAACAAGTAAAAACGGAATCAAGATGGGTAGAATACTTGCCCAATCAATATGACTTAATTCATCGAAACCATAGTGTAACTTCATAGCTGTTCACCTCATTCATTATCATTATCAATAATGATAACAAAAGACCTTACGAATTGCATTACTTTTTTACACTATACATTTGAATTAATTTATATTATATTTTTTGATAACATTCGCAACTTATATAATTAAGTTGTTTTTTTCTTATTTACACAGCGTTCAAGCTTAATGGAGGAGTTAAATATGCGGAATAAAGCAGAAGTTTTAATGCATCCTGTGAGAATGAAAATCTTACAGGCACTTATGCAAAACAAAGAAGATGGCTTAAGTACATTAGAGATGAATAAAGTGATTAAAGATGTTCCACAGGCGACCTTATACCGACATATTCAGATTTTAACAGATGAAAGTATTATTAAGATTGTCAAGGAACGAAAAGTGCGTTCAGTCGTTGAGAAATTTTATGCATTAAATGAGGATGCAGCACGACTAAATCCGGAGGACTGGCAGCATCTATCCCAAGAACAAAAGCTAAACTATATTTCCTACTATCAATTAGTCTTACTAACGCAATACCAACATTATTTAACCTCAATTGCGGAAACACAACATGTTGAAGATACCGCGACATTTTCATTTGTAGATTTAACTTTATCAAGCGAGCAATTTATGCTTTTTCAACAAGACCTCAATAATTTAATGACTAAATATTATAAAATGGGCACGTTAAATGAGCAGACAGAAACAAAAACCATTGCTTTCAACATTATTCCGAAGCCATAGCTTTCAATTGACCTAAAAAAAATATTACAATAGTAAAGTACTTTTTAGAGAAATAACTTATCGGGAAAAGAAATGGAGAAGATTTATGAAAAAAAGAAAGTTAGTACAAAACATTCGTAAAATTATTATGATTGTCATTGGTGCAGTCATTGCAGCTTACGGGCTAGAGGCCGTGTTAATCCCCAATAATGTCATCGACGGTGGTGTCACAGGGCTTAGTATTATGGGCGCGCATCTATTTGGGATACCGTTAGGCGTATTACTCTTTGTCTTGAATATTCCCTTTGTATATTTAGGCTATAAACAGGTCGGGAAAACATTTGCCCTAATGAGTATTGTCGGCATTGCGGCGTTATCCATTTCAACAGTACTTTTACATGATGTGAAGACGATTTTAGGGCCTGATGATTCCTTATTAATCGTATTAGCTGGTGGTATTTTGCTTGGTGTCGGGATTGGAATTGTTTTACGGAATGGCGGGGCTTTAGATGGCTCTGAGGTTTTAGCCGTTTTACTATCGCGTAAAATTCCATTTTCAGTCGGCGATATTATTTTATTTATTAATGCCTTTATTTTTATTGGCGCTAGTTTTATTTTCGGACTTGAAAGTGCCTTATACTCAGCTTTAACGTACTACATTGCAAAAAATGTGATTGATATTATTCAAGTTGGTTTAGAAAAATCGAAATCTGTTCGTGTTGTAAGTTCAAAATCAGAGGAAATTGGAGACGCTATTCAATCCCGCTTAGGACGCGGCGTTACCTATACACAAGGACGAGGCGGTTTTTCGAACGAGTCTACAGAAATTTTAAACTGTGTCATTAACCGTATGGAAGAAAATAAACTTGTATCGATTATTAAAGATATCGATGAAGGGGCTTTTGTCGTCATTTCAGACGTTTCAGAGGTTCGCGGCGGTAACTTTAAAAAACGCGATATTCATTAGTACAACAAGTGAGCAGGTCCTCAATAACCTACTCACTTGTTTTTTGGTTTCACTACATCATTTTAAGCATCGATGGGAATTAAACGTTAAGTTGCTCATTAGCTAGGCTGACACCATGGGTATTTTATTATTCACGTATAATTTTCAACTGTATTTTTTCATATTTCATTCCGCTAATCCGTCAGCAAGCGCCCATTAAAACACTACCGTTGCACCGATTAAAGCGTACGGATAGCTGCCTGTTGCACTAGCCAATATTCCTGCTAGTGAAGGACCGAGCTTCTGTCCTCAGGCATAACCCGTAGTTAGAAAACCTAAATTTGATGGCTATTGACTGGCAAACCTCCGGGAAATTGGAAAATCATTTCTTGTACGTTGATATCCAAATAATCTCAGCCCTTTCACTTAATGTCAGACTTTATTATTAATAGTTTCGTGTTGTTTGTAAATATCGTTTACAATGCATAAACAAATGTTTACATACATTTTACAATTAATCCAAAGAAACGACATATCGCTATAAAATAATTAATCCTACTAATAAAAAAGAAACAAAAAACATTCTATAGTCTTCCCATGTTTTTTTAAACCAAACTATAAATCAATATCGCTGTAAGAAATATTGATGGCCTGTCTAAACAACAAGTGCTAAAAATTTTCTCTCCATCCTTTCCCCTTCACATTCCTGCTGATCAGATTTATATGCAAACTTTTTCTTGCTCGTCGAACTAACAAGAATTGTAAAATATAGCCAGTTTATTTCGCTAAATTTCTCAAAGGAAAGGGATTACCATAGGCTCTTTTGTTACGAATATGCTAATATTGAATACTAACTAAAACATATAAAGCATCACAGACTTAGTTATTTGATACTTACCTAATTTGAGCTTTCAAATTTATTTTGCAAATGACTAGTGCCATATAATCACCTTTTATAAATCTATATTTTTAAAAAAGAGGAGAATGAAATGGACTTATTTATTGCTAGTGATCGTCAACTGCCCATCCGTTATTATGTTAATGAAGCGATTTGGATTCGTCGCGGTTGTTGCTATTTACCTCAATTAACTTTACCATTTTTTGTAGAGGTAGAAATTAAAAACAGCCTCAACTTACAAATAATCAATGAATATATTCAAGAATTTCAACGACAATACAAACAAACAGAAATTCAAATATTAATCAAGGACACAAATATATTAATAGAAATGTTAGAAACTCTTCCTCAAAAGATGCCATCAAATCCAAATCACCTTCTAAAAATTGAAAGACTATAGTAGGAGTCGGTACATCACCATTGCATCATCTATCATTGCTGACTTCGTCTATATAACGATACAGCGTTGACTTACTAATTCCCGCCTGATTCTTAATTTCGAGCAGTGTATACTGCTTGCTTTTATACATAGCAAACGCCTTTAGCAGATTTTGATAAAGCAAAAAGTGATTTTCTCCATGTTAGCTCGGCTGAAGGCTTAGCGTTAGAACGTCGTCATAAATTAGCGCCCATAGAGCAAATGCTCCAAGCCACTAACATTTCCTACACAACAACTATCCTGAAAGGTTTGCCAGGTCCCGAAATTATCCGTTACGCAAATGAATCGAAGGTGGAATTAGTTGTCATTGGTAGTCGTGGATTAAACCCGCTACAGAAAATGGTATTGGGCAGTGTTAGCCATAAGGTCATGAAAAGCGTGTATTGTCCTACATTAATAGTGAAAACTACTTACGCAGATTGGTAGAAAAAGATAAAAGGTCTTGGGTTGCTTAGAATTCCGAGACCTTTTGATTTGAGAACTATGGAAAAATGTATGACATCAACTTGCGCACTTTGTTAAGCATGTGCATTCAGCCAGTTTTTGATATCACCTGCACAATATTCCCCGATTGCTCAACCTAGTTACGGGCATAGCTTGTTCCACGGACAAGGCAAATCAGCCTGCATCCTACTTGCGAGGTCTAGCTGACTCGTTCTTCAGCAGGTGTTAGTATTTACTGTAGATTTATACAACGGCTCTCCATGGACTACTATTTAGAAGATTTGTTTAGCTCTTTACAGACTACTCTGTGGAAATTGGCAACAAGATTAAAAACTGTAATATCCCCTCTTGATAATTTGCTCGAATTTCCCCCGCATGTAGTTCAACAATACTTTTCGCGATGGCAAGCCCAAGCCCTGAGCCCTCAGAGACACTTGTTCTCGATTGATCTTTTTTATAAAATCGTTCAAATAAGTTCCCTAATTCTTCGTTCGTAAACGGTTCACTATAATTAGAGACGCAAATTTGCAGGCTATTTTGTTGTTTTTTTACAGATACTTTAATTTCTCTTCCACTCGTACTATATTTGATGGCATTCATTAATAAATTATCAAACACTCGCACTATCTTTTCTGAATCGACCGAAGCATATAGGCGCTCTTCCAGAAAATTTTTTTCAAATTCCAGATTACGTTCCTCCGCCTGTGGAACCAATTCTTCTATCAGTTGATCTAGTAACTCATTGATACATACCTTGTGCTGGTTTAATATGATATTGTCGTTCGTAAGTTTCGTGTACTCAAATAAATCATCTATTAGATTTTTTAACTGCTCTGACTTTGAAAAAGCAATCTTTATATACTCCTCATATTGCTCTCTATTGTCATATCTCCCCTCTCTTAATAAACGTAAATACCCCATAATAGACGTTAAGGGGGTCCGCAAATCATGTGATACATTGGTAATTAATTCATTTTTTTGTTTTTCAATTCTTCGTTCCTTTTCAATATTTATCATAATTGCTTCAGCCATATGATTTACATTCTCTGTTAATAATGCTATTTCATCCATCCCTTTTTTCTTTATTCGATAGGATAAATCCCCTTTCGCAATTTCCCTAACTCCCTTCGCCAACTCCTCAATTTGATTCATTTTTCGTTTCGTTATATAGAAGAAGGAAAAGGTAAAAACAGCAATTGCAATAAATAAAGGGATAAGACCCTCTGTCGAACTTGCGATTACCATCCCCTCCGGAATACCACTGACAAACAAATATAAGTTTTCACCTTCTATGATTAATGGATAAAATGCAATAAATTCTTGCGCGGAGTGCTCGATTGCTGGTATCTCATAAACATAGAGCGGATGGTTTGTCGCAAAATCCATTACATTACGAATTTTATTATGCACATTGATTTGTTGCTCTTCCATTTGTTTTGTTTTGTATAAAACCTTGCCGCTCTCATCGGTTACAAACACTTTCAATGCACGCTGTTTCATTTCAAGCTTTACATTTTCTGATTCAATCATTTGCTGTAAAGTTTCTACACTATTTTCATCAATAGCTAAATCTGCCGCACGCTGCGCTTGAAGATTTATCTGTTGCATTCCTTGACTATAGTCAATGGTAGCTGTTTGTTTTATATTCAAAATAAACGGAATTGATGCTTTAGCTGCAAGTAAACCCAAAAAAGCACAAAGAATAAATGTCGTTAATAGTTGAATTCTAATGCTTTGTCGAATTTTTTTTAGAGCATTTACAATGAACTTTTTTAGTTTGTTGAATAAGTAAGGGCTTAGCTTAATGATCTTTTTCAATTTTATAACCTACTCCCCAAACGGTTTTGATATACTGAGGATTTCTCGGATTACTCTCTATTCGCTCCCTTATTTTCCTTATATGTACCATCACTGTGTTATCTGATTGAAATGCTTCCTCTTGCCATACTCTTTCATAAATTTGTTGTGCACTCATTACAATACCTTGATTGTGTGCGAGTAATTCCAAAATGGAAAATTCACGAGGTGTTAACTTCACCTTCTGCCCAGCGACGGCTATTTCATGTGTCGCTATGTTGATTCGCATATCGCCAATCTCTATTTCATGTGCATCCTGTATTTCCGCACTACTCATTTTCAAATACCTTCGAAGCTGCGATTTTATACGAGCAATTAACTCCAACGGGTTAAAAGGTTTTGTCACATAATCCTCGGCCCCCATTGTTAAACCAACAATTTTATCCATATCTTGCGTTTTTGCCGATAGCATAATAATCGGCATCTCAGCTATTTCTCTTACTTTTCTACACATCTGGATACCATCCACATGCGGCATCATGACATCTAAAACAATTAAGTGTACCTTGTGTTGTTTTAACAGCAATAGACCTTCCTCTCCATCACTTGCTTGTAAAACTTCATAGCCCTCATTTTTTAAATAAATGGTGATTAGATCCCTAATTTCTTTTTCATCATCCACTACCAGTATCGTTTCTTTCGTCATACTATCCCACCAATTTCTAGATTAATAATTTATAGTTAACCATTATTTCTCTTTACTTTTAACATTTTCGATAATTTTCGTTTATAACAATAATAAATAATCCACCCGAACATAACGATTATGCCAAAATATACACCATATTGCGTAGCAAGCCTGCCAATCAGTTCCATTTGTTTTCCAAAGAAAAAGCCAAGTGTAAAATATATCATTGTCCATACAAAGCCCGCTGTGTAAGAATACAATGCATAAATTTTAAATGACATGTTATTCATGCCAACTAAATAAGGAATAATGTGCCTAACTACTGGAATAAAATAACTTATCACTAAAGCAAAATGCCCGTACTTGCTGATCATGTCCTTTGATTTTATAAGGTATTTAGCTTTGTTCTTTTTCACCAATTTATCAAGAACTTTAAGACCAAACACTTTTCCAAGGACATACCCTAACGAAAGCCCTGATACAACACCTAGGTAAGTTAAAATAAAAGCCGGAATAACACCCATTTTTTCTAAAGATGACAAAAACCCACCACTCATGACAATCATCTCATCAGGAATGGGCATGCCGACGATGCCAAGCCAAAGGCTAAAAAATAACGCAAAATAACCATAATGTTCAATAAATGCCATTAAATCTTGTAGTTCCATTACTTACTTATCCTCTGACTTCCTTTTTTTGCAACTTAACACATAGGCAGGTGGAAGATTCACCCAAACCTTTTTCAATGAAATGTCGTCAAAAAATTTTTGGATAAAGGATTTTCTAATGAGTGAATATTGAAAAGTAATAAATTCACCATTCTCTTCCAATGTGTCATGTACACTATTTAAAATTCGAGACGATACTGCCGGTTCCAAAGAGGTAAAAGGTAAGCCTGATAATATATAGTCTATTTTTTTAATATGTAATGACGTCACATACGTACGTAGATTTTCAGCAGATCCATGTATGACAATGACACTTGAATCATCTTGATATTTTTTCTTTAATGCAGTAGAAAACACTTCATTATTTTCGATTAGCACGAGTTTCGTTTGCTGTCCTTTTCGTTTGACAATCTCTTTTGTAAAAGAACCTGTGCCAGGTCCTAATTCAACAATACATTGTGCTTCATGACAACTAATGGATTCCACCATTTTTTTCGCTAATAATTTCGAACTCGGTGAAATCGCGCCTGTATTTTTTGGATGTTTAATAAATTCGGTAAAGAATGTTATAAATTGCATCTACTAACTCCCTGTATTATGTCTTGTAAGATAACTCTTACTATAGGGAGCATTTCTTAATAAATTGCATGGGTATTTCTTAAGTTTTTCTTAAGTGCCAAAAATAACAATTTTTTGTAATCATAAACAGGTCATTTTATCTATACACTTTATGTAAGTGAATTATCTCTTTTTTATAAGCAGCTAGAAATTATTTCCCTCTTAAAATAGGCATACAATTGCATTCACTTGAATAGAAACCTATATAGAGAGAAATGTAAATCTAGCTAAAGAATAATAAAGTGGGGTGTAAAAGAATGCTTGAAATAAGTAATGCAAAAGAGATGGTACTTGAAATTGTGCAACATGATCCCCTTTTTATCGTTATACAACATACGCCATTAGAAGAACAACTTTATAGTGATGTCTATTTAACACATATTCATGACAAAGAGCATTACTCCATCTCGGAGGTTGCCAATTGGTTTGAAATTACTGATGCGATGCTCCGTTATTACATCAAACCATTTGAGCAATATATTTTTGATAACACCACGATTAATCCGATCACTAATATACGTTTAAATCTCTCTGCCATATTAAGGCTACGCATGATTCTGCTGTTGAAGGACGAATACCGGGTGAAAGGTTTAAAACAGCTTTTAGGTATTGATGAAGATGGACAGCTCCTCAAACATCAAATAACTGCAACAACACTCGCTTCTACGGACGAACTGGCCAATAAAGTCGATGTGTTAGGGAATGTGTTGCAGCAAATGATGCAAACAGGACTTTTTGATATGCAAACAAGTGATAAGCAAGGTATTTTTCAAATTTCGATTAACCAAGATTTTCTCGCACAAAATATGCAATCTCTTTCCACCGAGTCAAATCATCAAATTATTGAAATTCAAAAAGAAACAGCAGACCTAAAAGATGAAAACGAAAATCTGCAAAAGCAAATACTAGAACTACAAGAGGGTAGTGTGAAGGATATTGTCAAAAAAATTCGTGAGCGTCATATAGAAAATGAAATTGTATCGACATTACGGACAGAAGCTTTACAGCAATTTTCAACGCACAATAAGGCAGGGTTTTTCGCTAAAGTTTTCCGTTCTTCTCAAATCGACATGGAAAAAGAAAAATTTGTTGTAGGCTATATTTCGCAACATTTAGAAGAACGATTAGAGAAAGCTTTAAGTGCTTACTATGAAACATAAACCGGTTATTGGTGCCAGGCACCCAAACAATTCCCACACAATTTGATCACTTCCTGATTGCCTGGCACCCAACCAACTGGCTCTTAGATTGCTATAAACTAGTCAAATGACGGAAAAAGCGTAATATGCGAAAGTGGATAGTCGCTAGTTCTTCAACATTAAAATCCTTGTCATCACTTTCTAACCATTCCTGTATCACACCTAGTATCGCTGATGTTAGAAAGGCTTGAAAATACTGCCTAAAGACCGGATCTAACACTTCAGCCTGAATTAAAGAGAGTTTTTCTAATAAGTTATCACTAAAGACTTTCTTCATCCTCTTACTAAAATCCGGACTCCCCTGCTCCCCAAGTATTACGCGAAAAGCTGTTGCATGCTCTTTAATAAAGTGAATGACAACGACAAATGGTTGGTAAAGTTGTCCGTTCTGTAAGGTGTGAAAGGCTTCTAGTGGTTGAACCTTTTTTACATAGCTCTCCAGTCCACTCAATAGCTCCTGCTGTAAATCCTCCATTACTTCAAATTTATCTTGATAATGGATATAAAAGGTTCCGCGGTTGATATTGGCTGTCAATGCGAGAGTTTTTACGGTTACTCGTTGGAAACCTACTTCTTCCATTTGTATCAGTAATGCCTTTTTGATGGCTTGCTTCGTTTCATAGTTCATTGTTTCATGCACTGACATGAAGAACTCCCTCCTTTGGTGCCTGGCACGCAAACAATTTCCACACAATTCACTTAACACTTTTTGTCATTGTGTTTATTGTATTTGCGTATATGCTAACGTAAAATTTTAATTGTATCAACACTGTGTTCAGTAAAGGAGAGTTGGATATGGGAGAAAATGCGATTACGTTAAGCGCCATCGAAAAACGTTTTCATCAGAAAGAAGTCATTGCCCCCCTTTCCTTAGAAGTTCCAACAGGGCAACTAATCGGTCTGCTTGGTCCTTCTGGCTGTGGGAAAACGACGTTAATCAAAATGATCATGGGGATGATAAAACCCGATAATGGGCGTATCCAAGTATTAGACTATGTAGTACCTCATAAACAGCTTCTCATAGACATTGGCTATATGGCACAATCGGATGCGCTTTATATCGATTTAACAGGTGCTGAAAATCTTCATTTTTTTGCCAAGCTATACCGCTTATCGAAAAAAGAGCGCGTGGAACGTGTAGCGTACGCTGCAAATCTTGTTCGTTTAACAGAGGATTTAAATAATAAGGTAGTGAATTATTCCGGTGGTATGAAGCGAAGACTGTCACTAGCGATTGCCTTAATACAAAATCCTAAGCTGTTAATCTTAGATGAACCAACAGTTGGCATCGATCCAGTATTGAAAAAAGAAATTTGGCAGGAGCTTATTCGCCTGAAAGAAAAAGAGCATAAAACCATTTTAGTGACGACGCATGCGATGGACGAGGCAGAACGCTGTGATCGATTAGCCATGCTAAGAAGTGGACAGATATTGGCACAGGGCACACCGCAAGAGTTAAAAGCACACTATCAGGCACAATATTTTGACGAAGTGTTTTTAAAGGCTGGAGGTGCTATCGTATGAGAATTGGCGCCATTGTGACAAGAATTATTCAGCAGATGATGCGCGATAAACGTACACTTGCACTGTTGTTTTGTGCACCGCTTCTTGTGCTATCCTTAATGTACTTTATTTTTAATAGCGATGAGTCAGAGGTAACGCTTATCGTATCACATGGTCCTGCACAACTAATTGAAAAACTTGAAGCTGCGGATTTTCATGTTATCGAAGATGATAATGTGACAATTACTCAATTAAAAGACAATCAATATGATGCATGGCTAGATATCCAGCAAAAACAAACAAAGTTGACATTATTAAATGATGATCCTTCCGCTGCTAAAGCTTTGCAAATGAAGCTTGCACAAGCACTACAGCCCGAGCTGGCTTCGTCGATGACATTCGTCACTGACTATGTATACGGTGACGAAGATACAGCCATTTTTGATATTTTTAGCCCTATGCTCATTGGCTTCTTTGTATTCTTTTTCGTCTTTTTAATTACAGGCATTGCGTTGTTAAAAGAACGGACTTCTGGAACATTAGAGCGATTACTAGCGACCCCCATTAAACGTTCTGAAATTGTTGCCGGTTATTTGGTGGGATATGGTCTGTTTGCCTTGGTTCAGACAATTATTATTGTACTTTTTGGCATCTATGTACTCGATATTGTTCATGTGGGCTCCATCTGGCTCGTGCTTCTTATCAATAGTTTAGTAGCCTTAGTGTCATTATCATTAGGGGCGCTGCTATCAAGCTTTGCTGCCTCAGAGTTTCAGATGATGCAGTTTATCCCGCTTGTCATTGTGCCGCAAGTATTCTTTTCTGGCATCTTCCCGCTCGATAGTATGGTTGAGTGGTTACAAAATATTGGTCGTATCATGCCTCTTTACTATGCAGCAAATGCCTTAAATGGCGTGATGTACAAAGGATTTACTTTTAGTGAAATTCTAGTTGATTTATTGGTACTTGCAGGCTTTGCTCTCCTATTTATCCTATTAAATATTATTAGCCTAAAAAAATATCGTTCATTATAATAAATCTCCACAGGTTCTGCCAGTTCGCACTGAGCAGGACCTTTTTATTGTCATTTCAAAGTATTCATAAACAAAAATAGAAAATTGTACCACTTTTCAAAAGCAATTGACTACAGATTAATTTATAATAATCTTACAAGTTAATCGAAAAACAACCCTTCGAATTTTTGTAGCGGGTCATGTCCGCACCAGGGGTCATTCATAAAAAAAGGGGTGTAAACATGAATACTATTATAGAATTGCAAAACATCTCTAAACAATATAAAGGCAAGAAAGTTTTAGAGAACATTTCATTGTCCGTTTATGCGCATCAGATTGTGGCACTTGTAGGAAAGAATGGGTCAGGCAAGAGCACGCTACTGAAAATTATAGGAGGCTTAGCGCATCCAGACACCGGTGTAATTGACAAGCATCTACCATCTCTAAACATCGGGTACGTGCCAGAGGTAACCCCTTCTCAAATTCTATTTACCCCACAAGAGTATCTGTATCATATGGGCACAATTAGTGGCATGTCTAGGAAGCAATTACAGCAACGAATCGATTATTTACTGACTATTTTTAATATGCAAGAGGCTCGCCATACGCGGATTGTCCATTTTTCTAAAGGCATGAAACAAAAAATCATGATTATGCAGGCCATGCTTGAAGAAAGAAATCTCCTTATTTTGGACGAACCATTATCAGGTCTTGATGCTAAGGCACAAAGTGATTTAGAAGATACACTAGCCTCTCTAAAAGACAATGGCTTAAGTATCTTGTTAACTTGCCACGAAACAAAATTACTAGAAAATCTCGTAGATCGGGTTTTAGTCATTCAAAATGGGCAAGTTAGTCAAACGAATCCATTACATGATACAGAAAATCACCAAAATAGAGTAATTTTTGAGATTTCCAGTCAAAAGTCACTGGAAGAACTATTGCCTTTTATTGAAATTCAACAACAGCGTTCCTTAAATAATGACATAAAGGAACTAGTAGTAACTGTTAAACAAGAGGATACAAACACACTCTTATTGGCATTGCTTCATCAAAATGCCTCCATTAAACAACTACTGCCTACAAATCGGAAGAAGGAAGAATTCTATACCCATTTCTAAATAAAGGGGAACTATAAACCGAGATGAAAAATTTATTGTGCTATCACTGTATCAATTATTTAAGAACTAAAAACTATATTCCACCTTTTTCAATTTTCATTTTGTTTATTGTGGTGAATTATACGTTTGTGCCTAATCCTATATTAGATAGTTATTCCTTTACATCTATCATGCTGTTCTTTCTGATGGGTTGGTTTACAATCACCGTATTTCACGCTGAGGAAGAAGGGCAAAAAGTCATTACCATACTCCATTCTAAAGGGCAAAGTGCGTATAACAGGTCACTTTTTATTGTTTGTGTAGCTATCGCTTTTTGTCTAAGCACGGTGTCAGTGATTTACCCTACTCTGATTGGAGCGTTTAGTGAACCGCCAAGCGTATTACATCTACTAATGGGTTTTCTATCTCACTTTAGTCTGTCTGTCCTAGCTATAGCACTATCGGCAATATTTACAAGAGAACTCATAAGAGACAGGCAAAATACTTGGTGGGGCGTTCTTAGTATCCTCATTATAGCTGTTGTAATTGCCACGTTAAAAAATGCAATCCTACAAGTGAAAGGTCTTATTTGGCTGCTCCCCCCTGTTCATCTAGTTTTAGAAATGATGAGCTCAGACGACAGTTTGAAATATATACCCACCGTTTTTTACTGGCAATTTGCTTGGATTTTTATTTATAGCATGTTATGGATCGGATTATTCTTTTTCTTCTTGCGTCACAAACGAAAATGGTAATCGTGTAAATTTGACAATAAAGGATTCAACGAACCATGCTTTAGAAATCCAAAGTGTTAATTGTTGAAGATGAAGATGATATTGCCAAGATAGTTAAAGATTATCTGCGTGTGCACAGCCAATATGTCTAACTCTGTAGAATTACAGCTGCCGACGTATCATGCAGACTACTCATCCTCCGAAATCAAGATGATTAATTTACAAAATGAAACTTTAGCAGACCATGTAGTAGATAATTGTAGAGTAAAAAAAATGCCCTCATTGTTGAATGATGGGGCATTTATAACGTATAGGCCGATTTACATATAGGTAATGTATATCTATTATGACTTAATAATTTGATTTTATAGGATTCTAGATTTTTTTACGTCAATCCGTAAGCCTCTTTCTATGTGTGGCAACAGGTTACATTTTTAATTCTTTTATCCCTTCTTTCAATGTGTCTGCATCTACTTTTAATGTTCTCCAGCTGTCTTTAGCTGCATTCAAATTAGGCAGTAAAAATTTGAATTTATTTTGATCGGCTTTTTCAGCTGCATTCTCAATATGTCTCAGCACGCCCGTATATTGAGAGTCTAAGTCATTCCATTGCGCAGACATATAAGTAAGAGCATTAATCGCATCATCGAGTGCATTATACATCTCACTAATACTATTATGCGCAACTCCAACTACACGGTTTAATGTTATTTTGTAATCAACTGTCTGTTGTAATTGTTTTAATAAAGGTTCTAATTGACTTAAATTCTCTTTTGCTATCCCCAGCATAATACCTCCGGCAATCAATGTAGGAATAGTAGGTACAGCTATTGTTATGATGCCATCAGATTCTAATTTTTTATAATAGTTTACTGATTCTAAAACTTCATTTAGGCGCTTTTGATCATCCTCAACCGCAGCCCCTTGGTTTTTTAAAATCGTCTGTAAGAGATCTTTATTATTTCCAAATGCTCTAACATCTTGGCCAATAGCGTCCCTTAATTTAATTAATTCGGCTATTAATTGTTGTGCATATTTTTGATTTAGTTGAATTTCACCTTGTAAATCAGAAATTCCTTCTATTAACGTCTCTCCATCTGCTGTATTAATGGCCTCTACAATTATGTCATAATAATTTTCAAATTTTGTATCGTATTCAATAATACCTGTCAATGTATCTATCAGCTGTTTTTTTACTTTTGTATCCCATGTAAGAGCGTGTGCTCTTGCATCCTTTTGATCTTGTACAATATTACCAGGTAAATCTGGATATCCATTAATATTAATACCTTCAAAGTTCACATCTGGATTCTTAATTAACATATAAGAATAGGCATTCATAGATTTCGCAAAAAGTCCTGCCTTTTGCAAGGTTTCTTTCATCTTCACTTCATTTGCAGAAAGAGACGTATCATCATTGTTAGTTTGCTCAATTTTGCTTGTAACTGCAAAAGCTGCTACTGGAGAGACTACAGAAGATGTTGTCAAGGTTAAAGCCGCAGATACAGCGAGTAGTTTGTAAAGAAGTTTATTATTCATTGTAAATTCCTCCTATCTATTTTTAATTCGTTAGTTCTTGTGTAAAAGCAATGTCTTTTGCAATAAACTCTGCATCTTTATGGATATCATTCCAGCTTTGTTTGGCTGCTTTTAAATCATCAGGTATTAAAGAGAGCTTATGGTCTTGCATTTGATCGATATTATCATATAAATCTTTATAATTTGCCCCCATTGTATGCCATTGAAGTTGAATATTTGTTAGAGACATTATCGCTTGATCTACTGTCTGATACAGATATGTCAGAGTGTCTTTTGTGTTAGTAAGTGAAATAACCGCTTGATTAGCAAGATCGGCTTTCATGCTTAATTCTCCGATTCTATGTGAAATTTCGTTATAGGCGTTCATGTGACTAGACGCCACAACACCAGCTGCTGTACCTAAACCAATGCCTGCTGCACCGAGAGCTGTAAGGCCACCCACAACAACTGGTGTCGCAGTACCACCAGTCACAACAATTACGACCCCTCCCGCAATAGTGCCAATAACTAAAATAGCTGCTCCCAATCCACCACCAATTGACCATGCTAATACATTGTCAAAATGTGCTTGCTGAGTAGCACGTAGTTGCTCAATTTCAGCTTGCAGTTGTGGAACCAGAGCTTGTTTTCCCGCCAATATTGCGGTTAACCCACCCTTGCCATCTGGACCACCCACATTATTTTTAAAATCTATAGTATTTGTATACAATTTTGTTTTGAAAGCTTCTAACATCTTAATGACTTCTGTCACTTCTTTTGAATTTATATCAATTGTACTGACTAAATCACTTATGCCTTCTTTTAGGCCTTCCTTATCTTTCTTTTGTGCAAAATCTACTAATGTGTCGTAATAATTCTGAAATTGTTCATCGTAATTGACAATATTACGCGCTGTCTTTTGAATCTTTGGTTTCGCTGTATCTAACCAATAATTTGCATTAATTCGAGATAGTTCCTGATTTAGGTGAATATTTTTAATTAAATCTCCCCCTTCTAAACCTAAATCAATATTAGATAGATTTACATTCGGTTGTTTAATCATTGTTTTCGCGTACAAATCCATCACAAGAATATGAGATCCTGTTTCAGCCAACGCTTTCTTCAATCCTTCAGGTCCTAGTTCATAATTCCCGTTTTTTTGTTCTTGAGCAATCTGTACTTGAACGTTCTGTTCTTGTGCAAGAGCATGAATAGAATTACTGTTAGTGGCAGTTATAACCGTTGCCAGAGTGACCACGGTCAACACTTTATATGGAAATTTTTTCATACTTTTTCCTCCCAATTTTTCGATAGGTCAATATAATTTTCTCAAATGCTAACGATTAAAATTTATTCACCTGTTCCTCAAGTTGACTTATGACATTTTTTAATCGTCTTAATGTATCTTTTTGAGACTGATTGCTAGTAGTATCAACATCCTTATATAACGTTGAGATACTATTTTTCATAAGATTCAAATCTTCTTTATAGCGTTTCATTAGGTCAAGTTCTACCTCCACTTGGTTAGCAAATGTATGCAAATCATGTTGCACAAGAAGAAGCATAGATTGTTGTAAATCTGCTATTGTTAGTTTCGTTGTTAGGTCATATAATTTTTGGTTTTGCTTCTCTAAATCATCTAAATATGCTCGCTGTTCCGCCATTAGTTTATTTACTTCAGCAAAGGTACTAAATGTTTTTTTGATTTTTTCTGGGTCAATTGCTTTCATCAGGTCGTACTCTTTCGTTTTTGTAGCTGCAGCTGCAGCAATTTCACCTTGTTTGTTTTTCTCAATTGCTTCACGCGCTTCTTTTTTGGCAGCTTCAATCTCTAGAGCAGACATACCCTTGTCTTTTGCTTCTTGCTCTGCTTTTTTCTCTGCTTCTAAAATAGCATTGTTAATTTCTTTTCCTTTGTTATACGCTGCTGCCGCTGTTTGAGCAGCTGGTTCAAGAATATCTTTTGAAAGACTATAAATTTCTTGGAATATTTTAAGGCCTTGTTCATTTAAGGCTCCTGGTACCAATGCTATTTGCTGTAAATTATGTTGAATAGATTTTTGAGTAGCTAGTAATTCATCTTTAAGCTTGTCTATTTTCCCTGTTCCCTCTGCACTTAGTATCCCCTGTGCTTTTGTCACATCAGTATCGAGCTCTTTAAGCTTTTTATCGAGCTGTAATTTTAGATCTGTTAACTCATTGATTTGGAGTTGCGCGTTGTCTTGGTTTGTCATCATCATTTCTTCAAGGACTTCCAGCCTATCCAGGAAACCTTCTTTATCTTCCTGATTGTCTACAAATCCTTTTAATGTTGGATAATAGCTATGAAATTTTGTGACAAATCCTTTACTTTTTGAATTTAGGAGTATTAATTTTGGATAAAGTTCCGATGACCATTCTTTCATATCTTGTTTGATGAGGAATTGCGCTGTATTTAAAGCTGGTACTTCCGCTAACTGAACATTAGGTTTCATTAAAGCTTGGTCTATATACATTTGAATCAATTTAGATTGTGCACCTAATTTTCTTAATGATGAGGAAAGAGCTATGTTCTCTTCTTGAATCTCTGCTTGCACTATAGGCGTTGCAAAAGTATGAATAGGAAGAACTCCCGAAGCAACTATGGATGTAACCATCAATCCTGTAATTATTTTCTTTTTCATTGTGTTTACCTCCCCTGTATAATTTTTATCATAAAAATTTAGTCGATTTCTTACACATTTTTAGCACCCCAATATACTGATAGTTTTAGGAAAAGCTTTGCTTGGAATAACGTTTTCCTATGATGTAAATTTTAGATATATTCACATTTTTTGGCAAACAACAGTGAAAATAATCTATTTTATGTACAAAATAGATTATTTTCACTGTTATTTTGATTTTAAAATAGATTAATATGAACAAAATCAAATTAAATATGTCATAATTTGTGGAAAATTATGAGATAGAAGCTAGAAAAATGACATATTTTTAGTTCTAGTGTAAAAACTAGGGAAACTGAAATGAATTTAGCGTTACTGCTAGTAATTACTCTAGACAGGACGTATTTGGTTTGGATAACAAATAAAAATATTATCTACCTGATATGATTAAATTAACTGTAAGAGGTACCTACAATACAACTTCCCTTGAGTCATATATCAGTTATGTGTTGGATCCATCAGTATGGAGCAGAGGAGCCAAGTTATAACTTTCTAACAAAGGAACTGTTTGTAAAGAGTTGACAACATATGTGAAAGTTACAGGTAAGTTGGTAATTTAGAGCTGTTGATTCAACAGGAAATAATTGATTTAAAAAAACAACGTTCATAACTTAGCCAAGTACATTTCAAAAAATCTAAGTAGTTTTTTCAGTTCCAAAGCCTCGAGAATCACTAGAAACAAAGAAAAATAAAGAACCAATTGCCGATTATTGATTGGCAATTGGTTCTTAGATTTTAGGTGTTTAGTAGACGCTGATTAGCTACCGTATGGACGGTTCATTTCGGGAAATTAACCCAGCCATAGCATTCTCCCTGATCCTCTGCCATTGAAATTAGTCGTCCCCATCATACATGCCCCCTTTATCTGATTAAAACATACCACCATCTTTAATCTCTTTCGTTTATTCGCATGTTCAATCACTAAATCTGTAACAAATTTTTGTACATCATGTCTGCATATGCTTGATATCCATGTACGGAATCGCCCATACAAATGATTTTCCGGCTTTTTAAATTAGCGTTATTTTTAACTTCTACATGAAGTGATTTTTAAGTTATGTATATTAAAGGGACTGACGTGTAAACTAATCCGTCCCTACTATACTCTCTCTATGTAACCGAGTAGATCCTCTTAAATTTTGTGTGTTTCAAAGAATGCATGCAAAGGCTATGCTCAAATGAATTGTGCGGTCCTTTCACTTCAAGATTGGACTTTCATCCAGCGCGCATTTCTCCCTTTTGAAATAAGTTTAATTTCACCTACTAATTGCAAATCAGATAAAGCTTTACTAATTGTACTTTCGGCTATATCTGGATAAATGCTACGAATGCATTCTTTTGTAAAAGGTTGTTTTTGATTATGAATAAAATTCTGAATTCGCTCTATTTTCGTATGCCTACATATAGAATCCAGTACTCTGTTATGTAGATTTTTATAAGCCTCTAAAATAATAGTTAAGAAATTTTTTAACCAGAAGCTAGTATTATGCCCATTACAGTACCAATTAACCGATGATTTATAGATGGCTTCATAGTATTCTGACTCTCTATTCTTTATATATTCATCTAAACAAACATATTTTACAAATGTATGTCCGCTTTTGACTAATAGTAATTGCATTAACATAAGTGTTAATCTACCATTACCTTGACTAAAAGGGATAATACAATAAAGATTCAATATAAAACGAGCTATTAATAGAAGTGTAGGTATCTCTTTTTTACAGTTTAATAAATTGTACTGGTTGCATAATTGTTCTACAGCCATTGGAATATTTTCAGGTGGAAGAGGACGATAAAAAATCGTGTGCATCCCTTTTTCAGGAATTCCTGGGATAGAAAATGGCTTTTGGCGCCATTTTGCACTGTCAGAGGTATTAAAATGAATTAATTGAAAATGCAATTCTTGTATAGTATCTGGACAAATAGAAAAAGTACAAGATTTTTTATGTACAAGCGTCAGGGTTTCATAATAACAAAATATCGCATCTTCCGAAATTGATTGGGGTATCATATCATCTAAAATAAGTTCTTTTAA
Organism: Lysinibacillus parviboronicapiens; assembly: GCF_003049605.2. Lineage (NCBI taxonomy): Bacteria > Bacillati > Bacillota > Bacilli > Caryophanales > Bacillaceae > Lysinibacillus > Lysinibacillus parviboronicapiens. The sequence goes on along the minus strand of NZ_CP073713.1, from coordinate 1,488,142 downwards.
TCGCTTATTTGAAACTTTTATATCCTCATAAACTGAAATATAGTTTTTTATGTAGTGTAGGGGTATAGCTTTTTCAAGCCTTGTGAATATATCAGGTCTTTGCTCTTGGTAAGCGGTCAACTTTCCTTTATATTCACTAATTTCACTAACTAAGTTTATAAGTTGTTGCTCACTATTTATGTACTGGTCTTCGAAAAAATTTCTCATTTTGTTCCTCCTTTCTGGGAAATCATTTTGCTTTTCCTTTGTTACAATCATACATAGTATTATTTTCAAATGCGAATCTTCACTAAATTAAACAAAAATGCCAAAAATAATATCGTTTATTATTCTGTATTTGTTAATTCAGGGTATAAATGTAGCACTAGTGTGAGATAAATACGCATAATTCTTATCGGCAAATTCGTTTGAATATTAAAATGTCACAAAAATTAATAAATAGACCTATACATTTTAGAATGTGTAATTATTCCCTTAAAGGACGATGTGAAAAAAGACATAATTATAGTCAATTCAGACTGTAGAAAGTAAGATAAATCAAGTCCAGAAAAAGCCACTCGCTTGCCGCAGGAGTCTTCTTGCTTTTTGCTCTCTAAGGAATTAAGACGTGTTGTGCGATGATTTCGAAAAACTTACAAAATGAACGAACAACTTAAAATGACGCCGATTGATCAAGTGGTTCCCAAGAACAATTAGTTCGCAAATTAGAAGTTGCAATTGATTTTTCATTCATTTATCCAATTAAAAATCACTATAATTTTCTTCTGACAGCACTGTTATATTATTTCTTCTAAGTAAGGCAGTCGTAACACCTACTCCAACTAATTTTGTGCTACTAAAATCACCATTATAAATCACAGCACTCCCACATGAAGGACTATACTCTTTTAATATGACTGTAGTAGCGCCTACTTCTTTTGCTTTCTGTAATGTCGCGTAGGCACCTTTTACGTACAGTTCTGTTACATCCCGACCAGATTTTTCTAACACAAACGCTTTACCGTTTAGGACGTCTTCGCCGTCTCCTCCAACAATTTCAGCTGGTTCTCGTGGTGTAGAAAAGCCGCCCATTAATTCGGGACACACCGTCACAGCCGCATTTTCTCTCACAAGCCGTTTGATTTTTTCGTCTAAACTATCTGTCCCATTATACCGAACCTTTAACCCTGCTAAACAAGCACTTATTAAAATCATACATGCACCTCATTTCCTTATCACTCTAGTTATGTAGTACGTTTCATCTACTTTAACTAAAAATCCGTCAACAGCTTGTGACACAAACTTTCATATTGATCTGAATGCTTCCTTCCCCAACTCTTTTATTAACGATTGGGATACTTCAACCATTAATTGTAGAAATATTTTTGTAAGGTGCAATAGAAATTTACAGGCTTATTCAAATGATAAACTATATTAATAGCACAACCCGTTTATCGGCTTGTTCTACTATTTTGTTATAATTAATGCTAACAAAATCAAAATAAAGTATTACTCCTTCGAACTAAGTAAAGCTTACATCCACTAGGCTATGGATACTTCTTCAGTTTAACTACATAACATGAAAAGCTGGAAAAAAACATAGTTGACTCTACGGATTAAAGTTGATGAAGGAATTCTTGATTGGAAGGATATATCATGGATACACTATCCCAACAATTTAGGCATAGCCGATGTTAAATATTATTTACCAATATGCTGAATGGATCCATCAACTACGAATACAAGTTTACCTATACATTGTTAGGGTTTACAACCGCTCCATTACAACAGCTTTGACTATTTCGTTCAGAAAAACAGCAAGGCTTCTACAATTACGCCCTTCTTCATAAATGGTAAAAATCCGCTTCGTTTTCAGCGATATGATTCGCAGAAGACTATTGCGGATTTTTACCTTTACAGCAAGACATAATAGATTACTTCAAAGCATTTCCTTTTTGGAACAGCCTTTTGATTTGTAATACTTGCGGTAGCTAAAAAATTCCCAGATTTTATATCCTTGGCTGGGCAAAATGCATTCTACACATAGACCAATTGAACGTTGTTTTTTGAATATCATCATAAATACCCCACAAGTTATCGACGCAACGTAATTCAACATTTCGTTTAATTTGTTCTTGCAAGAGATCAACCACTTCAAATTTGGCGATAGGTGTTTGTGTTGTTTCACTTACATAGTAGCCTGCATTTTCATCCTGTAGTGTGAATTGCTTGATATCAAATTCATACAAAAATAATTTAGTATTTCTCATTCTAGTAAACCATTTGTTTTCTATAACGACTACATGTGTATAGGATGTTGACGTTAGATATGTTCGTTTATCTATTTCAGTAGTGTTTGCACCACTATGAAAGCAAACACGAGGACAATTTCTAGGTGTTAAAAAATTAGGTAAACAATTATCATCTATAGCCCATACAAGTCCTTTCGTAAAATCTAAATCCGTTCGAGTAGGCACTCGGGGCTGAAACACTTGTATATCACTTTCTTCACTTACATGGAAAATCCGCACATGGCTTACCCCCTTGAACTATATATTCTTACCTCTATTTTCTTAGTTTGAACACGATGAAATCCGCACAGTGTAGATCCTCTTCGAATTGAGGATACTTACCTAGCATTTCCTTAGAAGGCATAGGCTCAATAACGTCTTCCAACGTAAACCCTATTTTGATAATGGCTTTTATATAACTCGTTAATGTTCGATGATAAAATACAATCTTTTCATCTGAATCTATTGGGAATCTTTGATCATATACGCCTTCATAGAAATAACGCTGGACCTTCCAATATTGTTTATTCACTTGCTCATTTCGCTCCCATCCACTATTAGGTGTGATAAAACATGGATGAAGAATTGAAAAAATAAAAGAACCTCCTTGTTTTAAAAGACGGTACATCTCGCTTAATGCTGCCTCGTAATTTTCCAAATCTTGCAGTACCATATTCGAGACAATCATATCGAATTGTGCATCCGTTAAAAAATCGAGCTTCTCACAATTCCCCTGTTTATAGACAATAGCCTCCTTACTCGTCGTCCTTTCTTTGGCAATTTCTATCATCTTTTCGGCATAATCAACGGCAGTCATCATAGCTCCTTGTTTAGCAAGTATTCTGCTTAGATAGCCCTCTCCACATCCTGCATCTAAGAGCTTTTTTCCTTGTACATTGTCTAGCAATGAAAAAATCGCTGGATTTAACAGTACCTCACGGTGAATGCCACCATGCTCATCATAGCTTGCTGTGAAACATTCTGCATGGCGATTCCAACGCTTAATGGCCTCGTCAGTTGTCATTTTTTTTTCCATAGTACGCCCTCTTTTCTACTTAATCGTAACGTTACGTTTCTTGTGCACACCCTTATTTTTTCATATTCAAAAAAAAAGAACTAGACTTATAATTTATTTTTTTATATCATGTAGATAGAGGCACGCCATCTTTAAGAAAAAATCAAGCCAGAAATCCATAATCGGATTTCTGGCTTTTCAAATTGGTCTAACTATAATGGCTCTCTAGCCAACTAAGGACTAGATTGTGTGTCAATAGCAATTGTTTTTTCTAGTGTTGCCAGACGCTTACCAGTTATCCATCTACCACATAGCATAACCATCAATGCAACCAAGATAATGGCTCCTGCAAATATGAGGGCTGCTTTGTAGCTACTGTAAACTGTAACTAGCTTGCCTGCGATAATTGGTCCGATAATTTGTCCAAATGCATAGAACGTTGTTAGTAAGGAAACAACGGCTCCACTTTGAGTTGGAAATAGCTGCCGTGCATAAGCAGTTGTTACCGTCACGATGCCAACAAATGTTAGACCAAATAAAAAGGACGACAATAATACGCTCCACACTGTTTGTGAAAATACGGGTAACAGGATACCAACTACTTGGAATATATACGCCACATACAACATTTTGATGGCCGAAAACTTCTCTAATAATACGGTCCACACAGGTGCTGAAGGGATTGCTGCTACACCGACGATGACCCAACTGTAGGAAGAGTAGGCTTGTAATGAGGGAATATTATGAATAATATCCACTAAAAAAGTACCTGTGATGATATAGCCTAGCCCCTCGAAGCAATATGCAGCAATGAGCCATGGCATAAAACCTCGTGACATTTTTGTTTCATAGGATTTCTTGACCTTCATGCCATCATGAACGTGTAAGTTTCTCCATAGCACGAACGTAATGATGAAAAATAGTGCCGATAAAATACCTAAACCTATCCAAGTACCTTGCCAAGCAAAACGCGCTTCAAAGTAAGGCACTAGTAAACCTGAAATAGCAATGCCCAGCCCGATACCGCTAAATAAATAGCCAGACCAGCGTGTTAACGATTGCTTCGCCAAATAATCCATAATAATGCTCGATGTTAACACAAAGATAAGTCCCCCTGTGATGCCTGCAATTAAACGCAGAACAAGCCACACCATGTATATTTCAATCATTCCCATTAGCACAACTGACAGCACATTCAAGACGACACTCAGCAGTAAAATATTCTTTCTATATCGATAAATGAATCCAGCCCATAAGGCTCCTATAAAATAGCCAATATAATTACTGGATGCTAAAAACCCTGCCACTTCCAACGAAAAACCTGCATCATGGCGCATAAACGGGAGTATCGGTGTGAAAGCAAAACGACTTATCCCCATCGCTACAACTAGTAGTAGTACTCCGCCAAATAAAATTCCTATGTGCTGACGATTCATCTTAGCCCCCCCCTTCTATTTTGATGTTACTAAAAGGATACTTAGTGTAAATTAATAAATCTAATATATAATTTATATAAATCTATAAATTTTTTTTATATGAGGAGGGATATTTTGAATTTACATGCACTCCGACTATTCACAAAAGTTGCCGAGCTTAAAAGCGTGTCAAAAGCTGCACAAATACTTAGAATTAGTCAGCCAGCTGTCACAATCCAAATCAGAAATTTAGAAAAAGAAGTAGGTATGATACTGCTTGAATCGAAAGGAAGAGGAATTACCTTAACCCAAAATGGAGAATTTTTATTTACGCAGGCACAGCGATTATTTGATTTAGAAACAAATATTGAAAGTAAGCTAGAGCAATTAAAATGTATGGGTATTGAGGAATTACAAATTGCTTCAACACATGTTCCATCCCATTTTTTATTACCTAAATGGTTAGCGACCTATAAGCAGGCAAACCCTGCTACAAATATCCATTTAAAAACTGCCAATTCACAACAAGTTATTGAAGAGTTGCTCCATTATCAAGTGGATATGGCTTTTATCGTTAAAGAAGATGGCCACCATCCGGATATCGATTACAAATTTCTAATGAATTTAGATTATTGGTTTATCGTGCCTTATGGACATCCATTTGCTAAACAAAAAGTATCATTAGCCGAATTAATGCAGGAGCCATTTGTTTCAAGGGAGGATGGCAGTTCCACGAAAGAATTTTTAAATGCTTTATGTAAAGTTCATAAGACACCTCCACCAAAAGTAGGTCTGCAACTAGATGGCATCAATGAATCCATTCATGCCATTGCAGCTGGTTATGGCGCAATGCTTGCACCTTCTATAGCCGCCTCAAGTTTTATGGAACGACAACAGATTGCTCGTGTGCATGTAAAAGATTTGAATATTCAACGCCCTATTTATCTATGCACAAGAAAAAATGAACATAATACACCTTCAACTTTCAATACCTTTATTGAATTTATCAATCAATCAATTTCATAAAATATTTTCACACTACATTTGGATTTAATTTTACGATGAATTTGCCACCATGAAAATTTTCGTAACAAAGAAAAATGTAGTTTTTTTCATGTGTCATCTAGCAGTAATTGAGTGAGAAATTGTCTTTCATTAAATTCCTCTCGCTAGACAGCGGTCTGTCCTATAATATCTCTATTTCTAGATGACCAAGCGAGTACAAAGGGAAATTTGCTGATATTTCACGAAGTTTTTAGGATAGTGTATATCGTATTTTTGCGCTGTGTAATGGACCTTTCATGTCGCTGACCAACATATAGCCCCCATATATATATTCGTTTTTTATAGACTTAACAGTTAAAATGCCCTATAATAATCCATGAAATTATCAAAATACGAACATTAAGGTGAATTCCATGTCTGAATATACGCAAATATTTAAAGGAACTGCTTTTTCAAGTAAGTCATCACAAGAAGTACAAATCTTAAAAGATTATTTATTCTGTATCAACGCTGACGGTATGATCGCAAAAACTGTAGCACCAGACCATACTGATTATCGAAAATTACTACATACATATCAAGGAAAAGAAAACTTTCACCATTTAGCAGATGGACAATATTTTTTACCTGGCTTTGTCGATCTACATGTCCATGCACCACAATGGGCACAAGCCGGAACTGCATTAGACATTCCACTTTATGACTGGCTGAACACATACACCTTCCCAATTGAAGCCAAATTCTCTGATTTACAGTTTGCCCAAGAGGTCTATGAAGATTTAGTTAGCACGCTACTTGCAAATGGCACAACTACCTCTCTCTATTTTGCGACTGTTCATAAAGAGGCAAGCTTATTGCTAGCGAAAATATGTGCTGAAAAAGGACAACGCGGCCTAGTTGGTAAAGTTGTGATGGATGACCCTGAACAAAACCCAGCATTTTACCGTGATGCCGATACCCAAACTGCGTTAGCTGATACAGAGGAATTTATCTTAGCTGTAAAAGCATTAGCGAAATCGACTAAACAAGGGGTCTATCCGGTAGTCACGCCACGTTTTATACCAAGCTGTACGAATGGCGCTTTGCAAGGTTTAGGAGAATTAGCTGCTAAGTACGATACGCATATCCAGTCTCATTGCAGTGAAAGTGATTGGGAGCATGGTTACGTACAACAGCGATTCAAGAAAAATGATGCCTTTGCGTTACATGATTTCGGTCTGTTAGGCGATAAAACCGTGATGGCACATTGTAATTTTTTAAACGATGAAGATGCAAATTTATTTGCTGAGACAGGCACTGCCATTGGCCATTGTCCAATCTCCAATGCTTATTTTGCCAACAGTGTTATTCCAATTGCGCAGTTCCATTCAAAGGGCGTGGATATCGGTCTAGGATCAGATGTTTCTGGTGGTTTTTCTCCTAGCCTTTTCGATAATGTAAGACAAGCTGTCATGTCATCTAGAATGCTAGAGGACGGTGTGGATGCCACCCTCCCGGCAGAAAAACGAGGCGTACCAAATGCTCGAATTACTATCAATGAAGCATTTTATTTAGCTACAGCTGGTGGTGGCGAAAGTTTAAGCCTGCCCATTGGACGTTTACAAGAAAACTTCACATGGGATGTACAAATTATCGATACGAAATTATCATCTGCCAAACTACCAATTTTTAATGATCATGAAGATTTAAGCGATATCTTCCAAAAAATCATGTATCTTGTTCGCCCAGAAAACATTCGTGAAGTCTGGGTTCAAGGTAGTAAAGTTCATGAAAGAGCTAAATAAACGATTGACCATGAATTTATATGGAACAATGAAATCTTTGATTAATAACTTAACATTTCGAGGTGTGCATCTTAGTGGAAACGCAAATTAACAAGCAAAGTAACGATAAAAATAATACGCATCATTTAACCGTTTTACCCGATGAAAAAGTACCATTTGGTCAATCAGCCCTACTCGGTTTACAACATGTCATGGCTATGGATGTCTATGTCGTACCATTCCTAATTGCAATGCTAATAGGTCTACAATCAGAGCAATCGACCGCTTTGATTCAGTCAACCTTTATTGCAGCAGGCATTGCGACAATCGTGCAAACTCATTTCTGCATGAAACTTCCGATAGCACAAGGTCCTTCTTATGTACCTCTAGGTGCCATTGTAGGCATCTACGCCGCTAGCGGGAGTGGGGAACTTGGTTGGAGCTCAGTATTAGGCGCCAGCTTAATCGGTGCTATTTTAGTAATTATTCTAGGCTATACTGGTGTTTTCAATAAAATTGTGAAGACCTTCATCCCACCAGTTGTCGGCGGGACAATTATCTTCGTCGTTGGCCTTTCGCTCATGCCCGTTGGCTTAAGTTCTAATATTTATAACGGTGCTAGTGCTACGATTAAACAAAACATCTACTTAGCGCTTATTTCAGCAACTGTGTTAATTATCTGTGTGATGCTTGGTTCGGTCTTCCGTAAAAAAGGTCGTGTATTCCGTATCACCTCTGTCATTCTTGCTTTAATCGTAGGCAGTATTTCGGCAAACTTTATGGGCGTTTTAGATTTATCACCTGTTTCACAAGCAAAATGGTTTAGCATGCCACAACTTCCTTTTGCAGACTTCGGTTTCTCGTTTAATCTTTCTGCAATTATTACAATGGTTATAATTTATATTGTGTTAATGGCTGAAACAACTGGTACTTGGTTTGCAGTGAGTAATGTCATCGACAAACCATTAACAGATAAACAAATTAACCGTGGCGTTATTGGAGAAGGCATCGGCTGTTTCATCGCTTCGTTATTAGGTTCAACTCCTGTAACGGGTTACTCAACAAATGCAGGTGTTATTTCTATCACAGGTATTGCCAGCCGCCGTGTCTTTATTGCTGCGGGTGCTTGGTTTATTTTATTCGGATTTTCTGGGAAATTAGCTGCTTTAATTTCAGCCATTCCATCAGCAGTAATCGGCGGTGTATTTGTCATCGTTTGCGGCATCATTGCGATCAGTGGTTTACAAGTCATGAAAAATGAGAAAATTGGTGAAAAGGAAATGTACGTCATTGCTGTGCCTATGATTTTAACTCTAGCCTTAACATTACTTCCTGATGATTTCTTATATTCTTTACCAACAACTGTGCAATATTTATTCGGCTCACCAGTGGCAACGGCTGCTATAGTCGCCATATTATTAAATAAAGTATTACCAAGTGTTAAATAATACAAAATCTTTAATACGATAAAAAGAACGTATAAAACCTCTGCTTACAATAAAATTTTGCAGTGGTTTTATACTGTAGCTATCAATTTTTTATTACATGAACAACTTGCAAGTCAGGAAAATGCTTCTTTCTTTCCACGGACGAGCCATCTAGCCTCCCCCTCAGAGCTTTCTTCCATTTTCTTTTTTTATATTTACAAATCTAGAAAATTAGATATAATATGCACATGGAACCTTTATTGATTTATAAAGCATTGTCAAACGAAACTCGAAGTCAAATCATGTCATGGTTAAAGAATCCTAGTGAATACTTCGATGAAAAACCGTATTTAGAACAAAACCTCAATTTTAAAATTGGTGTATGCGTAGGCGATATTCAAGCGAAAGCAGGACTTGCCCAGTCTGTTATTTCCGGTTATTTGTTGACGATGCAAAAAGCTGGTTTATTGGAATCTGAACGAATTGGTAAGTGGACATACTATCGTCGAAATGAAAAGACCATACAAGAATTTTCTGAGTACATCAAAAAGAAACTATAAAGTGAAACTTCACTCAGGGGGATTTTCTTCATCCCCACTGAGTGTTAGTTGAACCAATCGGGCTTTTATGGTCAGTTTATCGCCCCACCGAGCTGATCGTTGTCATCTTTCAACTTGAAATGGGCGTCTTACATTACTGACCATTAATGCGGGATAAAGTGAAACTTCACTCAGAGGGGTTTTCTTCATCCCCACTGAGTGTTAGTTGAACCAATCGGGCTTTTATGGTCAGTTTATCGCCCCACCGAGCTGATCGTTGTCATCTTTCAACTTGAAATGGGCGTCTTACATTACTGACCATTAATGCGGGATAAAGTGAAACTTCACTCAGAGGGGTTTTCTTCATCCCCACTGAGTGTTAGTTGAACCAATCGGGCTTTTATGGTCAGTTTATCACCCACCGAGCTGACTGTTGTCATCTTTCAATCTTTCAACTTGAAATGGGCGTCTTACATTACTGACCATTAATGCGGGATAAAGTGAAACTTCACTCAGAGGGGTTTTCTTCATCCCCACTGAGTGTTAGTTGAACCAATCGGGCTTTTATGGTCAGTTTATCACCCACCGAGCTGACTGTTGTCATCTTTCAATCTTTCAACTTGAAATGGGCGTCTTACATTACTGACCATTAATGCGGGATAAAGTGAAACTTCACTCAGAGGGGTTTTCTTCATCCCCACTGAGTGTTAGTTGAACCAATCGGGCTTTTATGGTCAGTTTATCACCCACCGAGCTGACTGTTGTCATCTTTCAATCTTTCAACTTGAAATGGGCGTCTTACTGACCATTAATGCGGGATAAAGTGAAACTTCACTCAGAGGGGTTTTCTTCATCCCCACTGAGTGTTAGTTGAACCAATCGGGCTTTTATGGTCAGTTTATCACCCACCGAGCTGACTCGTTGTCATCTTTCAATCTTTCAACTTGAAATGGGCGTCTTACTGACCATTAATGCGGGATAAAAGGAAGGGAGGCTTTTTTTGTTTTAACATATCTACAATTATAGATATGTATATATGATTGGAGGAAAATTTAACATGAAAAAAATTAACCCGTTACTTATCAGTATTTTAGCGCTAGGCGTATTCGGCATTATTACCACAGAAATGGGTATTATAGGTGTTCTACCACAGGTTACTGAAAAATTTAATATAACAACTTCACAGGCCGGATTGCTAGTAAGTATATTTTCTTTAGTCGTCGCCATTTCAGGTCCATTCCTGACATTGCTCGCTTCTGGTATTAACCGTAAAGTCATTCTATTAACGGCTGTTCTTATTTTTGGGATTTCAAATATTGTTTATGCCTATACAACTAAGTTTGACGTAATGTTAGTTTTCCGTATCATCCCTGCTATTTTTCATCCTGTCTTTTTTTCAGTTGCCCTCGTGACAGCGGCTAAACTTGTCTCTCCGGAAAAGAGTAGCAAGGCAGTAACGAAAGTTTTCTCCGGTATAACAGTAGGATTTGCTTTTGGCGTCCCAGTGACTTCGTATCTGGCTGAAAAGATTTCATTAGAAGCAGGTTTTCTGTTTGGAGCTATTGTTAGTGCAATAGCCTTTTTAGGCATACTCGCTTGGCTGCCCTCTTTGCCTGTTACTGAAAAATTATCTTATGGTAAACAGCTTGGAATATTACGTAAACCACAATTGTGGCTAAATATCCTGACCGTTATTTTTATTTTTGCGGCAATGTTTTCTGTGTACAGTTACTTTGCTGAATATCTAAGTCAAGTGACTAATATGAATGGGTCATGGATTAGTGTCATGTTGATGGCTTTTGGTACAATCATGATTTTCGGAAACTTTTTATTTGGAGGTTTGTTACACAAAAGTGTAACAAAGACCGTTATCATGTTTCCTCTACTATTTGCACTCGTGTACTTATTTATTTATTATCTGGGTTCGTATTTCATCCCGATGATTGTTATCGTATTTATTTGGGGTGCTGTGCATTCTGGGGGACTTATTGTCAGTCAGGTATGGTTAACAACTGAGGCAAGTGAAGCACCAGAATTCGGAAATAGCTTGTTTGTGTCATTTTCCAATCTTGGTATTGCCATTGGAGCCGCTGTCAGTGGTTGGTTTATCTCTTATTTTGGCATACATAATTTAATTTGGATTGGGATTATATTTTCACTGCTTGCCTTCTTACTAATCATAGTAAAAATCCAAATTTTCAAACCAAATGTGTAAAGAATCAATATGCATTAAGCTAACAAAAATCGTTAGATAGATAAATATAGACAAGAATAGAAAAAGCACTCTCGTTTATAAACAATCGAAAGGTTCCCTGGTGAATAATTTACATTTCCAAAATAAAAACTGGTTAGACATTCTAACCAGTTTTATTCGTATTATTTCTTCGTTATCTGTTCAAAATCACATAAATCAATCCATTTTTGAATGGACTGAATAACTTCTTGGAACGCTAAGCCATTGGGTGTCAGCTCATATTCTACTTTTTTTATGGAGGAATCAATGAATTTTTTATTGATGAGTCCAGCATCTACAAGCTCATTTAAACGCTCTGTTAACAAACGATCGGAAATTCCAGGGATAGCAGCATGAATTTCATAATACCTTTTCGGCCCTGCTAACAAGGTATAAATAATCATACCCATCCAACGTTTCCCTATAAATTCAATTGCCTGATGATAGCTACTACAAATATGTGAACAATTCGGTTGAGTCATATCATAACCTCCCGCCTGAGAATTTATTTTCTTCTATTGTAACATAAAATTATTTTTTATTTGACGTATAAACTTACTAATGGTAAGATTTAAAACATCAACTTACAATTAGTAAGTTTTAAGGAGGAAATTATGTCAACGACTCATACACAATCTCAACTATATACAATTATGCATGAAAGAAAGTCTGTTCGTGTATACGATCCTACATTCAAAATTCCTCAAGTGGAGCTTGAAGAAATCCTAAAAGAAGCCACAACTGCACCTTCTTCTAGCAATCTTCAAGCATGGAGATTTCTTGTCATTCAAGATGATGCAACGAAAACAGAGCTTCGTGCCATTGCTAACAATCAAGCACAAGTTGAAACTGCATCTGCAATAATTGCAGTTCTAGGTAATGCAGAAATGTATAAACAAGTTGAGCAAATTTATACGCAAAATGTGGCGGAAGGGCATATGGATGAAGCGCAAAAGAATTTGATGATTCAAAATACACTTTCTACGTATCCAGCAGCTCCATTAGAGGTTAGAAAAAACATTGCAACATTTGATGCAGGTTTAATTTCCATGCAACTCATGCTGATTGCCAAAGAAAAAGGTTATGATACAGTGACAATGGGTGGATTTGATAAAGTGAAATTTGCTGAAAGATTCGAATTACCAGACCATCTCTTCCCTGTTGTCTTAATCGCTATCGGTAAAGCTGCAGCACCAGCATATGGCTCATCACGTTTGCCATTAGAAGATATTGCTCGTTTTATCTAAATTTGTGTAGACAAAAGGTATTCTGAATGATTACATTCAAGAATACCTTTTGAAATTTTAACAGAAATATTAGTTACATATATACCCTGGATTTTTCCATATTTAATTAGCTCTGTATGGACAATTTTTTAATCCCTCATAAAATTGCCTTTCTTTCGTATCCGCAAAATACATGTTTAATATTTTTATAATTCTTATTTAAACAGACACTAGCCGATTGGGGCGCAGGCAACGAGTGTCGCTGACAGCATTCGCCTTTCGCTACAAAACAAAGCTTCCTGGGGAATAGCAGACGCTGAAGATCATGCATGAGGAGTCTGAAGCCATACCCGCGAAAAGCATCCGCCATAGCGGAAATCAACGGTTTATACAGCTATTTCCATTATAAAAGACAAAAGACTATCACCAAACGCAAGCTTTTGAATTTTTCTACAAACTGAACTAAGTTTGTATTTTTTTCACACATTCCTTATCAAATAAAATAATGTATTTTTCCAAAATTTCTGTTTTGTTTTATAATTCTTTGTTATACTTGAGCAAAAAGGTAGGGATTTAGATGACTTATGATTGTATTATAATCGGTGCTGGTTCGATGGGAATGGCAACGGGCTATTATTTAGCGAAGGCTGGAAAAAACGTATTAATGATTGATACCTTTGATCCCCCACATGAAGAAGGTAGCCATCATGGTGAAACAAGAATTATTCGTTTTGCTTACGGCGAAGGTGCTAGCTATGTACCTCTTGTTAAACGGGCTGGCGAGCTATGGCGTGAACTAGAAGCACAAACGAATGCATCATTATTTTACCAAACAGGAGTTATGAATGTCGGTGAAGTGAGCCATTCTTTTATTCAAAATGTCCTAACAAGTGCCGATCTTTACGATTTACCATTACAACAATATTCAGCTATTGAAGCAATGGAAAAATGGCCTGGCTTAACATTACCGGAAAACTTCGTGGCTTGCTTTGAGCCTACTGCTGGTGTACTTCGTGTGGAAGCTTGTATTAACGCCTATAAAAAGTTAGCTTTAGCAGCTGGTGCATCATACCATCCGAACGAAAAAGTACAGTCGATTGATGCCGGTGAGATTGTGCGTGTACATACGAAAAAAGGCATATATGAGGCCAAGCAGCTGATTGTAACAGCAGGTGCTTGGGCAACAGAGTTACTTCAAACAATGGATATCTCCTTACCTGTTACGCCAACACGAAAAACATTTGCTTGGTTTGAAGCTGATGAAACCCTTTATGGTGATGATGTATTCCCTGCTTACTGTTTTGAATTTGCAGATTCTGCTTACTATGGCTTCCCAAGCATTAACGGTGCTGGCTTAAAGCTTGGCCGACATGATGGTGGTGAGCCTGTCAATCTAAACGAACCGCTTCGTCCATACGACGAACAGGATACCGTGGATTTACAAAATTTCATCAATCGCTTTATGCCCAAGCATGGTGCACTTAAATTCGGAAAAACATGCAAATATTCCATGACACCTGATGAGGATTTCATTATTGATTTTTTACCTAAACATCAAAATATTGTGATTGCAGCGGGTTTTTCAGGACATGGCTTTAAATTTAGTAGCGCGGTTGGTGAAGTATTAGCGGACCTTACCCTTCATGGAGAAAGCAAACAAGATTTATCACTCTTTCAGCTCAGTCGATTTAGCTAATTAACCAACAAAATGACTTCCATATTGACGAACAAATTATTTTTGTTACATACTATTATTTTTAATAATGGAGTGGCAATAATACTTACATCTTTTTTTAAAAAATCATTTTTTAGCTATGGTAATTGATGAACCTTGCTGTTTTAAGCTCAATTTATTGAATCTAAAAAAGTGTTCATCTCTTGACAGATGGACACTTTTTCCATGCTTGTTTCTCTGACTAAGACCAATAAGCTAAAGAGCGCTTTCTCATCGATTCTCTGTATTGCTTCGTTGAGATTGGCAATGCTTTATTCGTTTTGTAATCCATGATAACACCATAGCGGCGCACAACATCCATTTGATTAATTTCGCCTGTATTGTACAGTTGCTCCACTTCCAATAGATCTGTTTCTAACCATTGATAACGATTTTTGCGAATATAATCACGTTCGCTTACTGTAGCAGCAACATCAATTTCAAATGCATCGATATCGCGATCGATTTCATGGATAACTACGCCATAATCAAGCTTCGCACGTTCAAGCGAAACATATTCATCTATTACATCCTCTAAAACAGCGTATATATCACGCTCTAATGGATCGCCTAAACCGCCCCCTCCTGCTGAAGGACGTGTAAAGGAATCTCCCTTTTTCACTTCAATATTTGAGAAAATCGTGCCTAAAAACTTCTCTCCCTCTTGATTTGGATTCAAGATAGCTCCTTGTGCAATAGAGGGTAACCCGCCCATGATTCCCCAAGTAATGGAACGAGAGCGATCACAGCAATAGGACATAACTGTCTGGTCTACGTCTGTTAAAAGGCCTCCCTTTTCAACACCACAGCCACCACGATATTTACCAGGACCTGCAGAATCTGTAATGATTTCATGCTTCGTCGTAATGACTGGCGACAAACGTTCTTGACCTTCACATGGCTGGACACTCAATCCTACCCCGAACACCGGTGAAGTAGCGTTCGCACCATCACGATCAATACGACCGCCGTGCCCCCCTGCCATCCAGTCATACCACATAAAGTACCCACTGCTATTTTGTCGTTGATCGTAGCCCCCAATTAGTAAGTACTCTAAGTTAAACGAACATGCAATGGCACGCTCAGGCATAATGTTCGACCATAACTCAAAGCATGCATTCATAATCTTTTCAAAAGAGCCTGAGCAATAGCCCGATACAGCTACTGGACTAGGGGCATTGACAACAGAGTTTTCTGGAAGATAAATTTTCACGACACGATAGAATCCTGAGTTCAATGGGATTTCTGGAAAGAAAGTTTTTGTCCCTGCATAAGTTCCCGAAAGTGCTGAACCGAATCCGGCATTTAAAAAACAACTAATAGCAGGATGAGAACCACTTAAATCATATAAGATTTCATCCTCTGTAATGGTCATTTTCACACGAATTGGAATCAAACCATCGCCTATTTGCGGATCCATGTCAATATAATCTACTGTTTCCCATTGTCCCTGCGGCAATGTCTTAATTTTCGCTCTCGTTAAACGTTCTACGTAATTTTGTACTTCGTCGAAAGCTAATAACACTGTATCCATACCATACTTCTCAATCATCTCTATTAGTTGCTTTTCACCAACTTTGGCTGCTTCTACTTGTGAACGTAAGTCCCCAATACGTTCTTGTGAAATACGCATATTCATCACAATGATATTCACGACATCTGCTAAATATTGACCTTTACTATAAATACGTACAGGTGGAATACGCAACCCTTCCCCGTAATGTTCTTTTGCCGTAATATCAAAGGATCCTGGGTTAGAACCGCCGACATCCGCCCAGTGTCCATTTGTTTGCATAAGCGCAATTAGCTTCTCTTCATGGAATACAGGAAGAATAACGCGAATGTCACTAAAATGTGTCCCACCACGATATGGATCGTTTATTAAAAATACATCGCCTGGATGAATATCATCTGCAAAATCCTCTAACACAGCTTTCGCAGTTAAATGCAATGTCCCAACATGAACGGAAATATCTTGCGTTCCTTGCATGACAGTATTTCCCTCCGCATCACATAACGCACAGCTAAAATCTCGGTTATAAATAACAAACGAATAACATGTACGTAACATTTGCTCGGCCATTTGATCGACCAAATTCACAAAGCCGTTTTTTAAAACTTCAAATGTTACAGGATCTAGATTTTGTACATTTCTATTGACTACTAACTTCGTTGTACTCATAGATCGCTTCCCCCTTATCATGTATTAGTTCACCGTAATAATGATATTTTTATAAGCATCTACCTTAGCTGTAAACCCTGGTGGAATAACCGTTGTCGTATCTAATTGGTCAACAATTGCCGGACCAATTAATTGTGTGTGAACCGGAATCTTGTCACGATTATATACTATCGTTTCAACATATTGACCACCAAAATAAACAGGGCGTGTTTCTTTATAAGCATCTTCCAGCGAACCTTTAGGTACATATTGCGGGAAATTAGGCTTAGGCACTGTTCCAATTGCTGTCACACGCAATCCATAAATTTCTACAGCCTGTTCCTTATCAGAAAAAGCAAATTCCCGTTCATGCTCCCGATGGAAAGCTGCTAATACATCTTCCAGCGATGTTATTTGATCTGGAATTGCAACAGCTAATGATCGCCACTGTCCCTTATAACGAAGATCCACGTAATTCATCAATGTAGATGTATCATCTGAAATCCCTTCTTCTTCTAAGAGTATTTCCGCCTTTTTCCGTAGCTCAACAAATTGACTTGTCAGTTCCTCAGCAGATACATCGTTAACTTTTTTCACATAAGTTTTGGCAATATCATGTCGTACATCAACAAGTAAACATCCCATTGCAGCTGCTACTCCTGGATGAGTAGGAATAATGACTTTAGGGATGTTCAAATCTTTGGCTAAATATGCACCATGTAAAGGCCCTGCACCACCAAAGGCTACAAGAGCGAAATCACGCGGATCGTAGCCTCGACGCACAGAAATTAACCGAACTGCATCACTCATATTGGCATTGGCAACTTCTATTATGGCACTTGCAGCTTCTTCAATGGACTGATCAAATGCATCTGCAACTTTTCTTATAGCCTGTACTGCTGCATCTTTATCTAATTGCATCGTACCATCTAACAAATTTTCACCTAGTCGCCCTAAAACTAAATTAGCATCCGAGTTTGTTGGCTCTGTGCCACCCTGACCATAACACGCTGGACCTGGTAAGGCACCTGCACTTTGCGGACCATTACGTAAGGAGCCACCTTCATCTTTCCAAGCTAAGCTGCCACCACCTGCACCAATCGTTAAAATTTCTATACTTGGGAATCCGATTGGATAACCATATTCAATCGACCAATCCTTCGTTATACGAATATCCCCTTCATACATGAGTGAAATATCGGTACTCGTACCGCCCATATCCAAGCCAATTGCATTTTCAAATCCACATAATTTAGCAATATGTTTACTAGCAATTGCTCCAGCAGCTATTCCCGAACTCGCTAACCTGGCAGCATAGCGAGGGACTGTACTAGAAGTCATGACGCCCCCACCAGAATGTAAAACTAAAATTTCCTCTTCATAGCCTTTTTTATGCATTTCATCGCTCAATTTGCTAATATAATTACTCATAATTGGACCAAGAACTGCATTAATAATCGTTGTACTCATTCGTTCATGCTCGAAAATTTCTGGCAGCACCTCGCTTGAAATACATACATATATATCTGGTAGCTCCTCTTTCAAAATCCCTTTGACTATTGCTTCATTTTCGCCATTTACATACGAATTGAGGAAACAAACGGCAATAGATTCTGTCCCACGACGTTTTAATTTCTTTGCTAGTGCGCGAATTTCTTCTTCTTGAATAGCTTCAATAATATTTCCTTCATAATCGATACGTTCTGCTACTTCAAATCGATCACGCCGCTGAATATAAGGTTTTGCAGTATCTTTATACGTATCCCAAATATCTTCCTTCGTACCTCGACGAATTTCGGTTACATCTCGGAAGCCTTTTGACGTGATGAGTGCTGTTTTGGGCAATTTCCGTTCAATTAATGCATTTGTTCCAACCGTTGTCCCATGAGAAAAAATCTTAATATCTTTTCCATTCAGTTTCGCCTTCTCAACCCCATGTAATATTCCCTGCTCTGGGTTCGATGGTGTAGACGATGTTTTCGTAACAAATACTTCTCCTGTTTCTTCATTAAAGACAAATACGTCAGTAAACGTACCACCGACATCAATTGCTAAGCGAGTTTGTGCCATAGAATACCTTCTTTCATTTTATAGTTTTAACTTCATTCAGCAGATGTTTTTTTGCGCGAAAGCACAGCGACAGTGGCAGGTACAGAAATCCCATTCTTCTCAAGGTTGGGATGAATGCTAAAGTTTTTTTCAGTGGATAATATCAACTCCTGCTGAATAAAGTTAAGCTTCCGGCGGATGTCACGGATTTTGAAAGGAGGCCGGCACGTTGTCGGTCATTTAGGTAATGCCATAGGACGTGGCGTTTTTACCGATGCAGGTCAGTTAACCGTTGTCACAGGAAGTGACGATTTTAGGTGTACTTCCTACAAAGAGCACAATTCAAAATCCGGACGTTAATGACACCGAGAAGTAATTAAATGACGCATGACAATCTATTAAATTATCAGAAATATCGTATTTAAGGCTACTAACTTCCGTAGCAACCTTAAGTTTCTTTAAGTGATAGCCCTTACATTTTCACATGCATGCTATACAGTAATATTTACGCAAATCTTTAAGCTCTTTATATACTTTGTGTACCTATAGTAATTGTCTTAAATACTGTAAAAAACTCTTTCGCAGCTTGCCCTTGCTCACGGGCGCCTGTACTTGAGTTTTTCATTCCTCCGAATGGCGCTTGAGGCTCTGCTCCCCCAGTTTCATCATTTACTTGAACAAGCCCAACCTCACTACGCTCAATAAAATCAAATGCTTTTTGAATATTATTTGTATAAATAGAAGCACTCAATCCAAACTCAGAATCGTTCGATAAGCGAATCGCTTCTTCATAATCTTTTACCTTCATTACTGCCAGAACAGGACCAAAAATTTCTTCGCGGGCAATCGCCATATTATGTGTTACATTTGTAAAAATCGTTGGATCAATATAGTACCCTTCAGATTTGTCTTTTGTCGGACAACCACCTAATACAAGTTCAGCCCCATCAGATTTTGCTTGTTCAATCGCTGATAAAATAGCATCATATTGCCCTTTTGATGAAACAGGACCCATCGTAACACCAACTTCTATTTTTTTTGCTTCTATGATTAGATGTTCTAAAATCTCTTCATAAACAGCTTCCTCGACATATACTCGACTAGTTGCCGTACAACGTTGACCTGTTTGTTTCATCGCACCCTCGATCGTCAATCTAGCTGCTCTATTAATATTGGCGTCTGCTAAAATAATGGCAGCGTTTTTCCCTCCAAGCTCTAGTTGAATTTTTTTATTGGTAGGACCAGCTGTGTTTAAAATGCTTTGCCCCACGCCATTCGAACCCGTGAACGTAATCGCTCTGACTTCAGGTACTTCCAGTAAAATTTGCCCTACTTTTGAACCTCGCCCTTGCACAACATTTAAAACGTTTTTTGGCATACCTGCCTGTTCAAATAGTTCTCCAATTAACTTCCCTGTTAAAGCCGCTTCAATAGAAGGCTTCCAAACGACTGTATTACCATACACTAATGCTGGGGCAATTTTCCACAAAGGGATGGCCACAGGGAAATTCCACGGTGTAATAGCCGCCACAACACCAAGCGGCACACGTTTTGTGTACAATACTTTCGCTTCACTGGTAGAAGGTAATACTTCACCTGTTGCACGCATTCCTTCTTGTGCAAAATACCGCAAAATAGAAGCACCACGTTTCACTTCACCAAGCATTTCACCTTTCGTTTTACCCATTTCACGAGAAGCCATTTCTGCCACTTTCTCGCTATTTTGCTCAAGTAAGTCTGCCGTCAGGCGTAAAATTTCACCACGTGCGATTGATGATGTATTTTTCCAACCTTCAAATGCTTTCTGAGCCCCAGCAACAACTGCCTTCGTTTCATCCAGTGTGAAAAGCTCAATTTGACCAATGCATTCAGACGGTTTTGCTGGATTAAATTGTTCTCGCATTTCTCGAATGATGGTTGTCATAAATTCCCTCCTTAAATTACGACTGTTTGTAACACATCGTTTAACGGTGTATACAAAATGTTATGGGCATTCGCTACAGCTTCGTAAGTTATTCTACCGTTTATTGAATTCACACCTTTCGCTAATGCTGTGTTTTCAATCACGGCCTTTTCATAACCTTTATTAGCCATTTGTAATGCATACGGTAATTGTCACATTTGTTAGCGCAATCTTTGATGTTCTTGCTACCGCTCCTGGGATATTTGCTACCGCATAATGTAATACCCCATGCTTTTCATATACTGGTTCGCTATGTGTCGTAATGCGATCAATCGTTTCAATTGAACCACCTTGATTGACTGCAACATCGACAATAACAGAACCTTTTGGCATTTCTTGCACCATGCTTTCGGTAACTAATCGTGGTGCACGTGCCCCAGAAATTAAGACAGCTCCTATCAATAAATCAGCTGAAATATTAAATGCGGTGGACAAGCTTGTTTTTAAACGTCCGGCAAATTGGTCATCTAATTGGCGTAATCTGTCGACATTCGTATCTAAAATAGTGACATCCGCTCCGGCACCAACAGCCATTTTTGCTGCATTTGTACCGACAATTCCACCACCAATAATCACTGCTTTGGCAGGTGAAACACCTGGAACACCTCCAAGTAACACACCTTTTCCACCTTCATGCTTTTCTAGAAAATGTGCGCCAAGCTGAACAGCCATACGTCCTGCAACTTCACTCATTGGCGTTAATAATGGTTGTGCACCATTTTGTAGCTGAACCGTCTCATAAACAATCGCTAAGACTTCTTTTTCAACTAGCTGTTTCGTTAAAGTAGGTTCAGCTGCTAAATGTAAATAAATCTTTCTTAAAATATTCATATTCTTGAGGTAATGGTTCTTTCACTTTGATGACCATGTCTACATCCCATGCTTCTTTCTCCGTAGGACAATCTCCGCACCTACCTCTGTATACGCCTCGTCTGTAAATCCACTGCCTAATCCGGCACTCTTTTCTACTTTTACTAAATGACCGTTTTTTTGCAGATCAAAAACTCCCCCTGGAGTCATCCCTACACGATTTTCATTATTTTTTTTCTTTTGGAATCCCAATAATCATCGCTTACCCTTCTTTCTCAACGATCGTTTTACGTACATATTCAAATGTCTCATCTAAAATACGTAACATTTCGTCTAATTCTGCTTTCGATAAAATCAAGGGTGGCGAGAAGACAACTGTATCTTGATCGTACGTAACCGTTCGTAAGATTAATCCCCGTTTCATTGTTTCTTGTACGAAAATCGGGCTCAAATAAGACTGGAAAAGCTCGCCGGTCTCACGGCTTTTTACTAATTCAATTGCTCCAAGTAATCCAATAGTACGAACGCGTCCGATAAAGCTGTATTTTTCTTGAAGTGCTTTGAAGCCTTCTAACATCGCTTCACCCATGTGTGCTGCGTTTTCTACAAGCTTTTCACGTTCAAGTATTTCAATATTTTTAAGCCCAACTTGACAAGCGAGTGCATGGCCGCTGTACGTATAACCGTGCATTAATGTGCCTTTGGAAAGTTCACAATAATCTTGATGGATTTTTTCGGAAATCACCACACCTCCAAGCTGCGCATAACCGCTAGAAACACCTTTAGCAAATGACATCATATCCGGTACTACGCCGTAATGCTCCATACCAAAAAGTTTACCCGTACGACCGAAGCCCGTAATGACTTCATCTGCAATGAATAAAATACCGTACTCATCACAAATTTTTCGCACTTCTTTAAAGTAATCTTTTTGTGGAATATTGACGCCTCCGGCACCTTGTACAGGCTCAGAAATAAATGCGGCAACAGTTTCGGGCCCTAGTGCTTCAATCATTTCGCGTAAATGACGCACGGACTGATTGTATACATAGTGAAAATCAGGCGCATGTGAGTTCGTAAAATCGCGGAAAGCTTGTAAACCTGTCGCATTTGTAGCACCCATTGCGACACCATGGTACGACAGGGTACGTGAAATAATTTTTTGACGTTCTGGCTGCCCCTTTAATAACCAGTAATGGCGCGCTAATTTAATCGCTGTATCGTTCGATTCCGAACCACCTGAAGTGAAAAATACCGTATTTAAATTCCCAGGCGCTAATGAAGCAATTTTAGAAGCTAAACGAATGGCTGGTTCATTACTAAATGTAGCAAAGCAAGAACTAAATGCTAATGTAGCCATTTGTTCCTTCGCAACTTCAGCAATTTCTTCACGACCATGCCCGACATTTACATTCCATAAAGAAGACATCCCATCAATGTAGGTATTGCCTTCCATGTCTTTCAAATAAATACCTTTCCCTTCTGTGAAAATGGCAGCAGGTCCTTGTGCTTGTTGTTGTTCGATGGACGTAGTTGGATGAAGGAAATGCTTCTGATCTAATGCCTTTAACTCTTCTTTTAGTTGAATTGTCATAAATCCCAACCTCTTTTCCCTTATTTTTTCATACACTTATATAACAGCAATTCCCATGCCAACCTCTAAAAAAAGAGGCAATTTTCTTTTTGAAAATGCCCCTTCTGTCACCCTAAATGTTTCAATAGATGATTTTATATTTTATTGCAAATCATTGTTGTTTTTTTCATGACCGTTGCAATACAACATGAGAAATCGTTGTTGTATTGCAACCTTTTATGCATAAATACAAATTTGATGTAAAAACGCATCGTTAATCTTTATAGGAAACATGACGAGTTAATTGAAATTTTTGTATTTTCCGTACTAATGTCGATTGATCGCAGCCGAGTGCTTTTGCTGCTTGTCGTATGCTTGGATGTTCAGACAATGCTTGCTTAATCATTTGCTTTTCAAACGCAGCTACTTGCTCCTTTAATGTGCCAGCAAACGGTGTAGTTGCAACATTCCCTTGACTATTTTGCTGTTGTGCTGTATTTTCTGTATCTCGCACAATAATGAGGTTACTATCTAACTCTTGTTGTACAGTGTTTGCCGTTATTTCCGGCTGGGTTGCTAATAAACAAATTCGTTCCACCATATTTTTGAGCTGCCGGACATTCCCTGGCCAATCATACCCCTCTAATATTTTCATAGCTGATGACTCAATCGTCCGATGGATACCATACTTTTCTCCAATTAAGGCTAAAAAATGATTGACCAGCGGAATTATATCTTTGCGACGTTGCCTTAAAGGAGGAATTTCAATCGGGATGATGTTTAAACGATAATATAAATCCTCACGGAAACCACCTTCCCTAACCATTTCCTGTAATTTTCGATTTGTCGCTGCAATTATGCGTACATCAATAGGAATAGGCTTTCCACTGCCAATACGCTGAACTTCAGATTCTTGTAGCACGCGCAATAATTTCGCCTGTAGCAGCAAAGGCATTTCACCAATTTCATCTAAAAAAACTGTGCCCCCTGATGCAATTTCAAATAATCCAGCTTTCCCTCCTTTGACTGCCCCTGTAAATGACCCTGCCTCATAGCCAAAAAGCTCCGATTCTAGTAATGTTTCAGGTATGGCACTACAGTTAATCGTTAATATTTGCTTATGGCTACGTCTACTATAAGCGTGAATGAGCTTTGTGATTTCTTCTTTACCAACACCCGATTCACCTCCGATTAACACGGTAGAATCTACTTCTGCAACCCTCATAACACGCTTTACAACTTGCATCATGGCGGGAGACACTGTAATTAAACTACTTTTTCTTGATTCTTTATTATGTAAGGCTTGTAGTTTATTTTTAAAAGTTTCATTTTGAACTTCTAATTTTTCTACTTCTTGTTCTAACAATTTTAGCTGTGTCATATCACGTGTAATTGCTACAACGTATTGCAACTCGCCGTCTTCATCAAAAATTGGCTTACCAGAAACTAAAAAGCATTTTCCGTTAATGAACGTTTGCAAAATGGTTACTTTTTCTTTTGATTCGATTACTTTCATCGATATGGAATCACTCATTAACCCTTCGTCTATTACGTCTTTTGCGTATCTTCCCATTAGATTCATGCCGACAATTTCAATATCAATATCATTTTGAAATAATATTTTGCCGTTGCAGTCACAAATCGTAATGCCATCTGAAATGGAATTTAATACTTTATGTGAAAGAGGATTCATAAAATCAATATCGCTAAATTGCTTCAATGACCTTACATTAAATAAGTTGCCATTCGATGTTTCTAATACATGAACAAAATGACCTTCTGCCTCAAATGTTACTTTTCCTTTACAATATTCTTTTAGTATTTTTTCAAGGAGCTCTATCTGGATATCACTTTTTACAATCACTTCATGGTTTTTCATAATAAAAAAATGTTCTGCATTATGAAGTTCTGTTATCGACATATAGACCACATCCTCCCAAACTTGAAGAGGCTAGGACAAAAGAGAAAAAGTGTTGATGTCCGCTACGGTGGACGCTTTCCGGGGGGCGTGGCCTGAGCCTGTAGTCTCAGGCGTCACACTAATCCCCCAGGAGTCGCCGCCTCGCTACCTCACTTCTGAATTTTATTTATGCCAAAAGGAAGAACGTCTAAATTTTTCTTCATTTTTAGATAGCAAAAATTTAATAACACCTTTGCTCCTCTTTCTTAAAATTAAAAGTTATGTCCCAGCCTCTTCATCTTCAAGATAATATTCTACTCTGAAATTAATTTTTCCTCTATTTGTTCCACTGGTCGTCTTGAAGAGACTTTCCGCATAATAAAGAACAGCACAATAGAACCAATCAACACTAATGTGCTTAAGTAGAACTGAGGGCGTAAAGATTCAATGATCATTTGGCATAAATAGACAACTGTTAAAATACCGATTGTGACATATGATAGATATGGAAATAACCACATTTTAATGGATAATCGCTCGCCTGAAACATTATCATAATAACGCCGAAATCGAATTTGCGAAATCGCTATGAAAATATACACAACAATCATTAATCCCCCAACGCAGTTACCTAAAAAATAGAAGATGACTTCAGGAGAAATGAAGTATAGCATCGCACAAATATACGCTACAACTGTACTACCGATAATAGCTGGTACAGGTGCGCCGCGACGATTTTTAATGTACGAAAAAATTTTCGGCGCATTGCCTTGGCGCGCCATTTCAAGTAACATACGTGAACTCGTATAAAGTGCTGAATTTAATACAGAGATTAATGAAATGAAAATAACCACTTGAATAATTTGAGCAGCAATTGGAAGCCCAGCTATTGTTAAAATATTTGCATAAGGCGCTGCCAACAATTTTGAATCATTCCATGGTAAAATCATAATCATAATTGCTACTGAACCCACGAAAAATAAACCTAAACGGAATACGACATTTCGAATGGCACGAACTATATTTTTCGCAGGATTATCAGACTCTGCCGCTGCGATAGCTGCAACCTCAGCACCACATATGGAGAAAATCACGAATACGATCGCCGTTAGAATCGGTACAATACCATTTGGTGCAAAGCCGCCGTAACCAGTTAAAATGCCAAGTCCCTTTGGCTCATAATTGGGCCATATGCCGAATATCATCGCTGTTCCAACAACTAAGAATACGATTATAGCCGTAACTTTAATGAATGATAACCAGTATTCAAACTCCCCAAATGATTTTACGGAATATATATTAATGATTGTCATTAATAATGTGACACCTACACTACCCACCCAAATCGGTATAACTGGAAACCAGTTATGCAACATGCCTCCAATTAACGCAGCTTCTAATCCTACAATAAATACCCAGCTTGCCCAATATAGCCAACCAACTGTAAAACCTGCCCATGGACCAATATACTTCCCTGCATATGAAGCAAATGAACCTAACTCTACCGAACCACCAGATTTCTTTCCTAATACTATTTCTCCAGCTGCCATTTCACCAACCATCTGCATGACTAAGACAATGAGTAAACATGCAATCGCGTAAGAGACAACTGCTGCAGGACCTGTGCTTAAAATATTTTTTCCAGTACCAACGAATAACCCTGTGCCAATTACCCCACCGATAGAAATCATCGTAATATGCCGCGTCCTTAGTGATTTTTGCAAAGTTCCCATTAAACCACCCCTTAGTGTTTTTATGTAGACATTTACTAGCACCTTCTCTCTAATCCAATGTCTTCTGTTTAATGAGCAATTTTGATGCCAAAATCTACTTATCACAAAAAATAAGCTAAATAAATTCATCAATTTCGCCTTGGCATAATTGCGTCCGGATTTTGAATTGTGCTCTTTGTAGGAAGTACACCTAAAACCGTCACTTCCTGTGACAACGGTTAACTGACCTGCATCGGTAAAAACGCCACGTCCTATGGCATTACCGAAATGACTGATATCGTGTCGGCCCTCGTGCAGGCCTCCTTTCAAAATCCGTAACATCCACCGTAGGCTGGCTTTAGGCCAACAGATGTTTTTTGTGCGAAAGTGTAGTGCTAACGTAGCGGCAGCAACATGATGTTGGTCACTCAGTCGTGTGTTGTTGTTGCTGTCGCTTCGCTTTCGCACAGATATAAAAACCGTGTTGCTGTCGCTTCGCTCTCGCACAGATAAATTGCCACAGGACGTGGCGTTCTTAGACTGAGTTCCTCTATTTCAGTAGGTGTTACTGAAAAGGAACCACATCAGCTTTCATCTCACCACCTTCAGAGGTGGCGTCTTCTGTATCTACCGCTACGCTATCGATACAAAAAACATTTGCTGAATGAAGATAAAAAATGAGGAAACGATTCTACATCTCTAGAGTGTTTGATGTAAAAATAGTAAATTAGGATAATTTGATGATACATTCTATGGTAAATCCAAATTTTTGATGTGAAATCGCATCATTGATATTTTATTTACATCATATTATCCATAAGCTCGATTAAATGAGCTCATAATATTCATTTCCTCTCTATACTTCGCCACTGTACGTCTGGAAATTTGTATACCTTCTGTACATAATATATTTGTAATTTGTTGATCAGCTAATGGGTTTTGTTTGTCTTCTCTCTCAATAAGTTGTTTTAGCCGTTTCTTAATATACATAATAGAATCCATTTTCCCGGAAGTATTCATGAGACCTTTTGTAAAAAAGGATTGTAATGCATAAATGCCATGAGGTACTTGTATATACTTCCCACGAATAGCTCGACTAATCGTCGACTCATGAACACCTAATACTCCTGCTACATCTTTTAAACGCATAGGCTTTATTGCTTCTAGACCGTCTATAAAAAAATCCTCCTGTAGTTGAACAAACCATCTTGCTAATTCGTAAAGTGTTTTATCTCGCTGTTCAATTCCTTGTAGTAACGCGAGTGCGTCTTTTATTGAATCCCGGTAGTAGGTTTTATAATTCAGATCATTTTTGAGTAAAGTTACGTAGCTTTCATCAATCGAAACGGAAGGTAAATAGTGCCGATTCAATTTGATAATCCATTCTTCCTCTATTTTCTTTACTTCTATATCTGGATTGACGTATGGAATCGTTTCCAATTTATCGCCTACAATTATCGGCTTTAATTTTTTTATATAGTGAACGGCTTTTTTCACTTCTTGCAGAGGTATATTGTATTTTTTGCTTAACTGTTTAAACGCCTGCGCTGCTACTAACTCTAGATCAGAACTTATAAATTGTGAAGCTATTATAGGGGCAAACTGGTCGTTGTCCAATTGAATGAGTAAGTATTCTTTATAACTTCGTGCGCCTACTCCAACTGGCTCAAAAGTTTGAAGTAAATCCAATATTGCTTCTACATGCGATAAGGTTGTTTTATATTTTTGAGCTACAATCTCTAACTCTACATCTAAAAATAAACGGTCATCTAAGGATTGAATTAAAAACTTTAAAATTCTCAAGTCAACAGACGATAGGTTTTTGTGCATAGGCACTTGTTCGAGCAAAAACTGCTCATAGCTTTCTTTTTCAGCAAGCTTCATCTCAATGATGTTAAATTGGTCATTTCTTGATACATCATATGGCAAAGAAAAGGTGTTAAAGGAACAGCTTGCTAACTGCATGATTTCCTCATATTGTCTTTTTGCTTCTGCGTCAGTTACAACTATCAGTGGATTTTCATTGGCTTTTTCATAAATGTATTGCTCTAGCTCATTAGCCGAATATTGCAGTATTTCTAAATGTTGCACAAGTTGTGCAGATAATACTTGTGTGACTTTTTGCGAAGTTTTGATAGTCATTTGCATACCACACACCCCCAAAACAGAATTTTCTACATCGTAACATGTTTATTCTGTTATTTTCCATTTTTTCATAAATTGAATATTTTTCACTGTTGTTTTTGAAAGGGATTTTATTTCAACTTCAGAATTCTACCCTTGCATAATAACAGTTACTGTTTCCCCTCCACTAAAAATCATATTCTTCGAAATAAATAAAATATAATTATAGAATTTTCTAATTATTCTAAAAAACAATTGACTTATTCTCATAATACCCCATAAAATACACATATAATGTAATAGTTATTATAATACGGTAAAAGGAGGAGTCGTAAAATGTTTCATTTACCAACTGTGCAATTTACAGAAGAGCAAGAACAATTTCGTTTAGAAGTTCGCGCGTTTTTACAGCAAAAACTAGCAAATGGCACCTTCACACCAAAGTGTGACTCATGGTTAAGCGGTGATGACCCTAAGTTTTCAAAATTAATCGGGAAAAAAGGATGGATTGGTATAACTTGGCCAAAAAAATATGGCGGTCAAGAACGCAGTACAATCGATCGCTACATTTTAACCGAGGAGTTTTTAGCTATCGGTGCACCTGTTGCAGCGCATTGGTTCGCCGATCGTCAAACTGGTCCCTTGCTTTTACGTTATGGGACTGAAGAACAACGTCAATTTTTCTTACCACAAATTGTGAATGGGGAATGCTACTTTGGGATTGGTTTAAGCGAACCAAATAGTGGCTCTGACTTAGCATCTGTAAGTACACGCGCTGAAAAAGTAGAAGGTGGTTGGATTGTAAATGGCCAAAAAATTTGGACGAGTAACGCTCATCTTTGTCATTATATGGTCACTTTAGTGCGAACGAGTCCATTTGATGGAAAAAATAAACATGCGGGAATGAGCCAACTTATTGTCGATTTACAGGCAGATGGTATAACCGTTGTACCGATTAAGTTTTTGACAGGGGAACATCATTACAATGAAGTGTTCTTTGAAAATGTCTTTGTACCTGACAATATGGTTGTAGGGGCAATCGGTAATGGCTGGGCTCAGGGATTAGCAGAGCTCGCTTTTGAGCGCAGTGGCCCTGAACGTATTTTAAGCACTTTCCCACTCCTTGATGAACTTATTCAAGAACTGAAATGTCAAAACAATAGAGAAGGATTAAAACAAGCATCTAAAGTTGTGGCACGTCTATGGAGCTTGCGTAACCTTTCAATAGGTGTGGCACAGCTATTAGAATCCGGTGAAGGTGATGACGTGTCGATCCCTGCTGCCCTTGTAAAAGCTCTTGGGACGAAGTTCGAACAAAGTATTCCTGAAATTACACGCTTATTAGTGCAAACCTATCCAACACTTGACGCCCAACGTAAAATTGATCGCTTAATGGCGGAATCGATTTTACATGCGCCAGGCTTTACAATTCGCGGAGGAACTTCA
Source organism: Lysinibacillus parviboronicapiens (assembly GCF_003049605.2). Taxonomy (NCBI): domain Bacteria; kingdom Bacillati; phylum Bacillota; class Bacilli; order Caryophanales; family Bacillaceae; genus Lysinibacillus; species Lysinibacillus parviboronicapiens. The sequence continues at coordinate 1,457,797 of NZ_CP073713.1, read as the reverse complement.
GAAGTACTATATGGTGTGGTGGCGAAAGGGGTTGTAGCACAATGAGTGACATGAAAGACATGATTGTAGATGTTGTAGAACGCATGTTAAAAGAAAATGTAGATAAAGATTTGGTCGATACCGTAGAACAAGGTAGATGGGCACCTGAAGTATGGAATATGTTTAAAGAAAACGAGATAACAGCGGTTGCCATTACGGAAGACAATGGCGGTGCAGGGGGCGATTTAGAGGATCTACTAAATATCGTTCGATTAACAGGGAAATATGCTGCTCCGATTCCATTTACTGAAACAACTTTAGCAAATTATTTATTGGAATTGACAAACTTACAGGTGAAAGATGATTTGGCGACGTATATGCTCTCTGCTGATCAAGCCTACACGCTAGTGAACGGAAAACTAACAGGTGAAGCCAGTCAGATTCCTTGGGCGCGTCATTCAAAATACTTGGTGACACTTGCGGAAAGCGTAGAAGGTATTCATCTAGTAGAAGTAGAATTAAAGCAAGCTGAAATTACACCAGGAACAAATTTAGCAAGTGAACCGCGTGATACAGTGAAATTTAATAACCTAGATATTTCACAAGTATCTGTTGTGTTATCCCCTGATCATATTGGTACTATGAAAACACTTGAAACAGCCTTTCAATTAGCACGGATGACGGGTGCTATCGACAAAATTAACGACTTAACGGTTCAATATACGAAAGAGCGTGAGCAATTTGGACGCCCAATTCACCGCTTCCAGCTCGTTCAGCAGCATATCGTACAATTAGCAGGTGAAACCGTTGTCGCTTTAGCGGCATTTAATAATGTAACAGATGCCCTTCTTGCGCATTGTCAAAATAATGAGACGGCTTATGCACGCATTCGTTTTGAAGAAATCATTCAAACCGTAGCGACCACTTCCCATCAAGTGCACGCTGCCATTGGTACGACACATGAACATAGCCTGCACCAATATACGCGTAGACTTTGGTCATGGCGTGATGAAGGAACTAACATCTCGTATTGGACTGATTTTGTTGCTACACAACTGCTGGAAAATAGTGGTAATAGCCTATGGGCGTACTTAACTGAAACAAAAATACCCACGACTATAGAAGGAGTGATTTTTAATGGCTGATTTACTATTTGAAGTGAACAATCATATTGCAACGATTACGTTAAATCGACCTGAAGCATATAACGCCTTCAGCGAAGAAATGATTACGGAGTGGATTAAAGCACTTGAAACGGTCCGTGATTCGGATGATATTCGTGTCGTAATCGTGAAAGGCAACGGAAAATCATTTTGTGCAGGAGGCGATATTAAAGCGATGCAAGCAGGGGCAGGATTTTTCCAAAGTGAAGAAGACCTCTCTTCTACAGGTTTAGCACGCAAAAATTCGCTTTGGAAAAAGATTCAACGGATTCCCCTTCTGCTTGAAGAAATTGATAAGCCCGTCATTGCACAAGTTCATGGCTTCGCAATGGGTGCAGGCCTGGATATGGCTTTAATGTGTGATATTCGTATTACCGCGAAATCAACAAAGATTTCAGAAAGCTATATAAACGTAGCAATTGTACCAGGCGACGGTGGCGCTTATTATTTACCGAAACTAATAGGCCTCGACCAAGCATTGGACATGTTCTGGACAGCTCGCATATTAACCGCTGATGAAGCAAAAGACAAAGGAGTTGTCACATTTGTTGTGGAAGACCATGAGCTCGAGGAATACACATTAAATTATGCTAAAGAATTAGCGAGTCGCCCAACCACTACCTTACAATTCATTAAACGCGCAGTATATCAAAGTCAAAAGATGGATTTGCGTACTTCTCTTGACTACATTTCATCACAAATGGCCATTGTAACAGAGCTCGATGACTTTAAAGAAGGTGTAAGTGCAGTCGTAGAAAAACGCAAGCCTATTTATAATTGAACTTATTCAGTGAGGGGCGACGCACAAATCGTGCTAGTGCAGACATTTATGACAGGACGTAACGTTCTTAGTGTCCTCCATCCCCCACTGATTAATAGTTAAGGCACGAATGATGTGGTGAAATTTAAATGTGTTCTTTTATCTGATACTCACGAATGCTTAATCTCTCACATAAAACTTCCTGCTTACTCTTTGTTTTGAAATAGGAGTCTTAGTGCCCGTTAGTACGGGATCAATGATGGTTATAGGAGGAAAAATGATGCAACCTCTTGAAAATATTCGAGTGTTAGATCTGTCACGTGTCTATGCTGCTCCTGCAGGCTCGATGATGCTGGCAGATTTAGGAGCAGAAGTAATTCGCGTAGAACATCCCAACGGCTCAGATAGCATGCGTGACTGGGGCCCATTTTTGAATGATCAAAGCACGTATTATTTATGTGCCAATCGTAATAAAAAATCGATTACATTGGATTTAAAAACAAATGAAGGCAGGAAGAAATTTAAAGAGCTTGTCAAAGATGCAGATATCATACTCGAAAATTTTAAAACGGGAGATATGACTCGAATGGGGCTAAGCTATGAGGAGCTTAAAAAAGTGAATCCGAGGATAATACATTGTGCGGTAACTGGCTTCGGCCAAACAGGCCCCCTCGCTTACGAACCAGGCTTTGATCCGGTTATTCAAGCAATGAGCGGGTTAATGCATGTGACAGGTTCAACTGAAGGTGAAGCAACAAGAGTTGGTGTCCCTATTGCGGATATTTTAACTTCTCAGTATGTTGTCATTGGTATTTTAGCTGCTCTGCGGATGCGAGATCAAACGAATGAAGGACAATTTATTGATTTAGCTTTATTAGATGTGCAAATGAGTAGCTTAGCAAATGTGGCAAGTGCTTTTTTAAATACAGGCTTTGCTTCGGAGCGTCTAGGTAACCGTCATAATAATGTAGCGCCCTATCAAGTATTTAACTGTGCGGATGGTCCTCTCATGATTTGTGTTGGCACAGATGGACAGTTTCAAAAATTTTGCCTTATGATGGAACACGAGGAATGGGCAAAAGATGCACGCTTTATGACAAATACGATGCGGAAGCAAAATGAAGCTGAACTTGTTAAAATGATTACTAACATGACCATGACCAAAACACGCGATGAATGGATTGTATTATTACATCAATACAAAATTCCAGGTGGCCGTGTAAATACGGTTGCTGAAGCATTAGAACAACCGCAATTTATGGCACGCGACATGATTGGTGAAATAGAGCACGAACAATACGGTAAAATGAAGTTCGTCAAAAACCCGTTAAAGTTCTCAAGTTTAAACATTCAGTATAAATTAGCGCCTCCGACACTTGGAGAACATACAAATGAATTCCAAAAGTCCTCTCTACCAAAATAAAATTACGCTATAATAAAAGTAATTTTTATATAAGTAGGTGATGAAATGAATCAGGAGACATTCGAAAAAAACTATACAATGTCGTCGCTCCATAAAGCGATTAAAGTGTTAAAAGCTTTTACGAAAGAAGAGCCAAATCTTTCTTTAACAGAGTTAAGTAAAAAGACTGGAATAAGTATTTCCAGTTTGCAACGTTTTGTTTCTACCTTTGTGTACGAGGGATTTCTTCATAAAGACGAGCGTACGAAACGCTACCAATTAGGTCACTCACTGCTGTACTTAGGAAACTTAGTTAAACAGGAATCTAGTCTAATTATTGTTGCAGAACCCATTTTAAAAAAGTTAAACGAAGACATGGGTGAAAGTGTTTCCATGAATATTATCGATGGATTGGAAAGACGCTGTATTTTAAACTATGATTCAACATATCCGCTATCAACGAAAATGTATGTTGGAGATACCTCGCCTCTTTATGCTGGTGCATCATCTAAAACATTGCTCGCATTTATGCCAAATGTTGAAGAATATGTAGAACATATGTCTCTTGAACCCATCACGGATAGGACAATTCTTTCAAAAGACCTGCTGTTGGAGGAATTACAGCAAATCCGATCTCAGCGTTTTGCAAAAAGTAGTAGCGAGCGTGTGCGCGGAGCATGCTCTGTGTCAGCACCGATTTTAAATGCTTCACATCAAATCATCGCTTCGGTGACGCTTGTCATTCCAGAAGTACGATACAGTGATTATGATGAATATCAATTAATTGAAACCATTCAACACGTCGCAGTGGAAATTGAAAAGCAACTGTATTAAAAACGAGGCTGGGACAAAACTTTAAATTTTAAGAAAGAAGCAAAGGTATTATTAAATTTTCGCTATCTAAAATGAAGGAACATTTAGAAGAGAGCACTAGTTGATGGTAGCGAAGGCGGCGACTCCTGGGGGGATTAGCGTGACGCCTGAGACTACAGGCTCAGGCCACGCCTCAGGAACGTCCGCCGTAGTGGACATCAACGTTCACAGCAAAAAAGTGTTAGATTGACTGATGTCGATCTAACACTTTTTCTCTTTTGTTCCAGCCTCTTTATGCTTTAATAATATTGTCAAATTCGTGCCAATGATGCAAACGCGGCAATCGCACATGTTCATTGTAGGATTGATTTTTTAGAATCACTTTCGTCTCTATGTCATGCAGTGTTTCAAGCACAGCAGGTTTATCATCAACATAAACATCTAAAGCTAGGTTTTTTATAATAGCTACTTTCTCTGCATCTTGCATACCGCAGAAAAAGTGCCCCTCTTTAATTGGGAAACCTAGTGCGCTCATCCACTCTTGTGTTTGCGCACAATAGTGTTTTGGACGTGAAGTAATATAATAAATGTCATGTCCCTGCTGATTCAAGCCTTGCAGTGTTTCAAGTGCTTGCTCAAAAATTGGGCAATCCGTAAAATAAATTTCTTCTAAAGAACTATTCCACATCGCTGAACCTTGTGAATCCGTTAACCCAAAAGGCTCATGTATTTCAACTCTTTGCAATGCTTGAAAGGTTTCAATAGGTATGTTTTTCTCTAGTTTTTTATTATAAAGCGAGAAAGCATGTGCGCGTAAATCAATTAGTGTATCATCTATATCAAAACCAAATTTCATCTATCTTCTTCCTTTCAAGAGGCCCAGTCTTCAAAATTGGATGCAAAGCTTTGTTCTTTTTCAATTTGCTGTGCCACCACTTTTTCAATGGCCTGCTCTCGTATCTGTTGAAACTCTTGTACGTTAAATTGGGCAATCGTTGCCTTCGCTAGCATCGACGCAAGACAATCTGCATCCTTTAAGGCACTGTTTAGTCCAAATGCTCCTGTAGGTGTCATCGTGTGGACGGCATCTCCTAATAATACAAGTCCGTCTGTTCCCCAGCAGTCACAATGACTACTAAAGACATCAAGCAATACAAAATCTTGCCACGACTGAATATGGTGAGTCACTGTTTCAGCTAATTCAGGAAATGTATCTGTAAGCTGTTTAATAAACGGTGTAAACGCTTGTTTTCTGAGCTGTGGAAAACTACCTTGCTCAATATTCCAGCCAATTTGAATAAAGCCTCCTGCCTGCGTGAACAGTGATAATTGTTTATCCTCGACTAATGCCATTTTAATGGAGGGCTCCCACCCTTGTGGTGCCGGAATTTTTGCCCATAGTAAATCAAAGCCATGTTTGTGCTTCTGCGTGTCAATGTGTGCTTGCTTACGAATTGTAGAGTAACGTCCATCCGCTCCAATGATAAGCTGACTGACGATTTCAATTGTTTCTCCCTCTCGTGTTGCAACAACACCGACATAACGCCCCGATCGATCTGTAATGAGTTTTGTCACTTTTGTATTTAATAAGCAAGTGAAGTGTGAAAATTGTTGTGTTTCCTGCAATATCCCTTTTAGTAAATGTGCTTGTGGTACATGTATACCTAAATGACCAATTGCTGTATCTGGAAGAATCGTTTTAAATGCTCTACCTTTTGCATAATACTCTAACTTTTTCATCCGTAATATGCCAAGCGCTTCGACGGCTTGCAAAAGATGATGACTTGTTAACACGGCCTCGCCCTCTTCGTTTAAATGCTCCCCACGAAATGCCTGCCCAAGCGCTGCGTTTTGTTCCAGTAGTATGACAGAAAGACCCTTTTTCGCTAATAAATGCGAAAGTAGTGCACCACTTGGTCCAGCCCCAACGATACAAACATCCGCTTGATAGTTCACTTTTTCTCACCTTTCTTCGGGTAAGCAATAATGCGTAAATCTTGACCTACTTTGTCAAATGAATCAAATTCAACATCCCACGCTTCCTCCAGAGAGGTCGGGCTATGACCAGCAATTGGTGTAAGTGAAAGACGACCACCTAAAACCTTTGGCGCAACATAAATGACATATTTATTGATAGCACCATTTTGTAAAAATGAGGCATTCACAGCGCTACCACCCTCGACTAAAATGTCTGTAATGCCTAGCTGATAGAGCTTTTCAAGCATTTCATCAATAACAAGACCTTCCCGTTCACGACTTACAGGTAAAACGGTTACACCTTTCTTTTCTAGTGCTGTGATTTTCTCCTGCTCCACGCCTTTACTACATACAATTATCGTTTTAGCTTGTTCTATATTTAATACATGGGCATGTGGTGGTATTCGAAGCAAACTATCCATAATAATCCGCACTGGATTTTTGCCGTATCCTTGTTTTAGTCTCGTTGTTAAGGAAGGATTATCTGCTATAACTGTGCCAACACCCACTAAGATTCCATCTACTTCATGACGAATATGGTGGACATCTTCCCTTGCAACCTCACCTGTCACCCATTTGGAATGCCCTGTATGTGCAGCAATTTTCCCGTCCAAGGTCATCGCATATTTAGCAAGTACAAATGGGCGTTTTGTCAGCATATTATGAATAAAACGTTCGTTTAAACGACGAGATTGTTCTTCTAGGACGCCAACCTCTACTACTATACCTGCATCCCGTAGCAATTGTATGCCACGACCTGCTACAGATGGATTAGGATCTTGCATCGCCACCACAACCCGACTCACTCCTGAGTCTTTCACTAAATTCGCACACGGTGGTGTTTTACCGTAGTGTGAGCATGGCTCAAGCGTTACATAGACTGTTGCTCCTTGTGCGTGTTCGCCGGCCATGCGGAAAGCATGCACTTCCGCATGTGGCTCGCCCGCTTTTCGATGTAAACCAGTTCCCACAATGACGCCGTCTTTCACAATGACAGCCCCTACAAGTGGGTTCGGATTTGTATTTCCTCTCGCACTCGCTGCTAAATCAAGTGCTAATTGCATATATTTTTCATCTGCCGTCATCTTCGCAACCTCCACTTACTTTGTTTCACGCATATGGCCTGATTTTTCTACTTTTGTCTTTAAATAAAAGCTATTCGTCTCTGTTAAACCACCCCATAAAGGGACATGTCCTTCAGCAGCTAAACCACGCTCCTGTAATGCTGCCAGCTTTTTCGGATTATTGGTAATAAGCGTTACAGGCTTTGTACGAAGTGTAGCTAACACAGAAATGGCATCCTCATAAGAGCGAGTGTCATCAGCAAAGCCAAGTGCATGGTTTGCTTCAACTGTATCTAATCCTTCTTCTTGTAATAGATAAGCAAGTGATTTTGAGAATAGACCGATACCACGCCCTTCATGATCTGCTAAATAGAAAATCGCACCGCAGCCATGCTCTACAATCATTTTCATCGATTCATGTAATTGATAGCCACAATCACAACGCTGACTACCAAAAATATCACCTGTATGGCAGATGCTGTGCATGCGGATTAAAGCATTCTCTGCATTCGTAAAATCACCAAAGACAAGCACTGATGATTGCTGCAAAAATGCTAAATTAGCCGTTACTAGACCATCAATTACTTCTTCTTTCGAGAGATTTGCTTCAATTTTCAACCAGTTATACCATTGAAATGTTGCTGAAAAGTCGCCTTGCTTGATTGGTAATTTCACCGGACCAATTAGACAAATATTTTCTGTTTCAGATTGCTTTATGATTGTCATTTTGTCCTTCACTATATCCATAACTTTAGTAGTAATTGTCATATTTTTCTCCAACTTTCTATTCTAAACAGCTAGCCAATTTTGCTAACTGAGCGCTTGTATTTACACGTCACTTACATAACGTAACTAAGTTTATAATAATAACTACAAACTGTCAAATAACTGCTTCTATTCTAAGAAAAAATTTTCTATGAACCGAAAACTGTTTGAAGACGTTTCAATCATATACTAATAGCTTATGGAGGTGCTATTTTTTCTGTGCAGGCTAGTCTATAATAAGCGAGGTAAGTTGTTATGACGAAAGGAAGTTTAGAATGAACTTAGAAAAAAATGTCCAGGTGAAGCAACCAAAGTACCAGCAAATCGCGGTGGATCTTGCCTCAAAAATTGTGGAAAAAAAATATCAAATAGGCGATAAAATATATGCAAGATCTTCGCTTGCCAGCCAGTATAATGTATCTGCTGAAACCGCTAGAAGAGCGATTGCAGTGTTACAAGATTTAGAAATCGTCGAAGCATCCAAAGGAAGTGGTGTCTTCATTAAATCATATGAAAAGGCAGCACGATTTGTCCGGCAATTCCATGATGTCCAATCCGTTCATGAGCTTCAAAATGAGCTTATAACGAGTATTCATAAGCAACAAAATGAACTGTTGAATTTACAGGAAAAAACAAAGCAGCTTATAAGTCGAACTGAACATTTCCGCTCCGTCAATCCATTTATTCCTTATCAAATTGAAATGACAGCAGAAAGTCCATGCATTCACCAAACACTGCAAGAATTAAATTTTTGGCAAAATACCTCTGGCACAATTGTTGGTATACGACGCGGGAACGAATTATTACTATCACCTGGACCCTATCTTTCATTCGAAGATGGAGACATTATTTATTTTATCGGTAATGACGAAAGTTTAGCTCGCGTGCAGAGCTTTTTATATCCAAATGAAAATCCGCTTAAGCGCTGATATAACAGCGTTTAAGCGGGTTTTTTCTTATTTGTCGATTTGACAAAAGTAACAACCTTTTGTTAACGTTAAGTTGTTACTTGTTCATTTTTGGATATCATTATCCTCAAATAGTATAAATTAAAACTTCCTTTAGGAAGGATTTTTCTCTTATCTCACGATGTATAGGCAAAAGCGGCAGAATGAAGGTCACGTATACATGTGGTGTCGTTTTATCATACTTATTAGCAGAAGATAACCGCCTACCTTCTTTACTTCAAAAGGCGAGCGTCTTACTGCTTGTTAATGTGAGATAAATTTATGAAAGGAATGGTTCGATGGAAAAAATAAAAGTAGAACATGTTTCCAAGGTCTTTGGAAAACATATTCCACAAGCATTAGAACTCGTCAAGCAACAGAAAAGTAAAACCGATATTTTAAAAGAAACAGGTGCAACCGTGGGTGTTTATGATGCTAGCTTCACCGTAAATGAAGGTGAAATTTTCGTCATCATGGGTTTATCTGGCAGTGGGAAATCAACACTCATTCGACTACTCAATCGTCTTATTGAACCGACAAACGGAAATATTTTTATCGATGGAGAAAACATTTCCAAGATGGGCAAAGACGCTTTACGAACCGTTCGGCGTAATAAAATGAGCATGGTATTCCAAAACTTCGGTTTATTTCCTCACCGTACACTACTACAAAATACCGAATACGGTCTTGAAATTAGAGGCATCTCAAAAGAAGAACGTAAAACAAAAGCGGAACAGGCTCTTGCGAATGCAGGCTTACTCGCCTATAAAGACCAGTATCCAAATCAATTATCTGGGGGAATGCAACAACGTGTTGGTTTAGCCCGCGCACTTGCAAATGATCCTGAAATATTATTAATGGATGAGGCATTCTCGGCACTTGACCCTCTTATTCGAAAAGAAATGCAAGATGAGTTACTCGATCTTCAACAATCATTGAAAAAAACAATCTTGTTTATCACCCATGACTTGAATGAGGCACTTCGGATTGGTGACCGCATCGCCATTATGAAGGACGGCTCCATTATTCAAATTGGTACGGGTGAAGAAATTCTAACGAATCCAGCAAATGACTATGTTCGAACATTCGTAGAAGATGTCGATCGCTCGAAAGTACTAACAGCTGAAAACGCTATGGTTCGACCTGTATATGTCAATGTCGACCTTGACGGACCTACAGTAGCACTTAAAAGAATGCGTGAAGAGACTGTAAGTATACTAATGGCTGTAGATAAAAATCGGAAGTTAAAGGGTTACATTACCGCTGACGATGCACTAGCCGCTGCTAAAAGACATGAGCAAACCGTACATTCTATTGTACAATCAGAAATTTTAACAGTTCCCCCTGACATGCTTTTACAGGATATATTAGGAATGATTTATAATTCCCCTACTCCAATTGCAGTAGTTAAAGATGAACGTTTACTCGGTGTTCTCATCCGAGGCGTAGTCATTGAAGCACTTTCTTCGTTCAATGAGGAGGCCGAAGTACATGAATAATTTTTTAGACAATTTACCAACATTACCACTTGCCCCTTGGGTAGAATCAGCTATGGACTGGTTGACGAGTAATTTTTCTGTATTCTTTAGTGCGATTCAAAAAACCGGAAAACTACTCATGAGTCAGGTCACTGATTTATTAATTGGCATTCCTGCCATTATTCTAATATTACTTGTTGTCATTTTTGCGTTTTTCGTAACTGGCAAAAAGTACGGGCTTGCTGCGTTTTCTTTAATAGGTCTGTTATTTATTTATAATCAAGGCTTATGGACACATCTTATGGAAACAACTACACTCGTGCTGTTTTCAAGTGTCATTTCGATTGTAATCGGGATTCCATTAGGTATCCTCATGTCCAAATCGAGTGTGGCGGAAAGCATTATTAAACCGATACTCGATTTCATGCAAACCATGCCTGGTTTCGTTTATTTAATCCCTGCTGTTGCGTTTTTCGGTATAGGTATCGTGCCTGGTGTATTTGCATCTGTTATTTTTGCCTTACCACCAACGGTACGTATGACGAATTTAGGCATTCGCCAAGTACCGAAAGAATTAGCCGAAGCAGCTGATTCCTATGGTAGTACGTCTAGTCAAAAACTATTTAAAGTAGAAATTCCCCTTGCCAAATCAACTATTATGGCAGGTATTAACCAAACTGTCATGCTATCACTTTCGATGGTCGTTATCGCCTCAATGATTGGTGCACCTGGCCTCGGCCGTGAAGTATTAACAGCATTGCAACGTACACAGGTTGGGAATGGTTTCGTTGCAGGTTTAGGACTCGTGATTTTCGCGATTATTATCGATCGCTTAACTCAAAGCTTTAATAAAAAGAAAGAACTGTAAGACGTGCATTCACACCCACCCATACCAATGAGCTTATGAATCCAAGGCGCAGATAGTGCAACAAGCATCTTTCGCCTGAGAGAATAGAATTGCCGTTTGAGTGTGTGGGTTGACTGCAAAATCATGAAAGAAGAAAGGAAGATTCGATGAAACTGAAAACTTTATCTAAATTAGGAATGGCATTAGGGCTTGGCCTCATGCTTGCTGCCTGCAGTGGGGATGATTCTAGTAAGAGTGGAGATTCAAAAGAAGTAAATTTAGCTTATGTTGAATGGGATACAGAAATCGCTTCGACACATGTCGTAGGTCAGGTTCTGGAGGACTTAGGCTATGATGTTACGTTAACACCACTGGATAACGCGATTATGTGGGAAGCTGTTTCAAAAGGAGAAGCGGATGGTATGGTGGCTGCTTGGCTACCACATACACATGGTTCTCAATATGAAAAATATAAAGACAATCTAGATGAGCTTGGCGAAAACCTTGCAGGTGCTAAAATCGGACTAGTAGTACCGAGCTATATGAATGTCAACTCCATTGAAGATTTAAAAAATGAAGCAGACCACACGATTACAGGTATTGAACCAGGTGCTGGTATTACAGCTGCAACTGAAAAAGCATTAGAAGAGTATGATAATCTAGCAGATTGGAACCTATTAACTTCTTCTTCTGGTGCGATGACAACGGCTCTTTCTAAAGCGATTGATAATAAAGAAGAAATTATCGTGACAGGTTGGTCTCCACACTGGAAATTCGCTTCATATGACTTGAAATATCTAGAGGATCCAAAAGGCGTCTTTGGCGGAGAAGAAACGATTAACACATTCGTACGTAAAGGTTTAAAAGAAGATCAACCTGATGTCTATAAAGTATTGGATAACTTCCACTGGACATCAGAGGATTTAGAAAGTATTATGCTAGAAATTATGGATGGTAAAGATCCAAAAGAAGCTGCTAAAGACTGGGTTACAAACAACGCAGACAAAGTTGCTGAATGGACGAAGGATATTGAAAAATAAACAGTAAAAACAGCACTGCCGTTATGAGCTAACGGCAGTGCTATTTTAATGCGATTGTGCACTATTTAAGATATCAATTTTAAAGAAATTGCGGCACCTAAAACTAAAACAATACAGACAATCCGACGCCAATCTTTCGATTCATTGAAAAACAACATGCCCAACAGTGCGCCACCAGCTGCCCCAATTCCCGTCCAAATTGCGTAGGCTGTACCCATCTGTAACGTTTCCATCGCATAAGCGAGTCCAGCAAAGCTAAGCGTGAACGCAACAATAAGGAGCGTTAAATTTTTCATGCTCTTGCTGTCATTATATTTACTAATCATATAAACACCCATCATTTCACAAAGCCCTGCGACAACTAATGCAAGCCACGCCATTATGCCTTCACCTCTTTATCTTGTGGTTCTCCCGTTAAAAGCTTTAAGCCTACGACTCCTGCTAGTAAAACGACGATACATAAGATTTTTGCCAACTTCCACGGTTCCCCAAATAGCAAGCTATCTGCACACACCGTCCCTGCGGTTCCTAAACCCACGAACACCGCATATACCGTGCCAACTGGTAAAGTTTCGCCCGCCTTAATTAATAAATAAAAGCTAATAAATATAGCAATAGCTGTACCAATCCATTCCCACACACTTCCTGCATGCTTTAGGCCAATTACCCAACCGACCTCAAAAACAGCTGCTACAATAACACTAAACCATTGTTTATTCATTTCGTATCTCTCCATTCATTTGTAATCATAGTTAACATTGCACAATAAATATTCGCGCCAGAGCGTGATGGCCTTTACCTGAGCGTTTGTCCCTTGCACAAGAGCGATACTCACTTGGACCCGAGCGATAAGCCCCTCTACCTGATCAGAACTCACCTGCACCTGAGCGATAAACCACTCTATCCGAGCGGAACTCACCTGGACCTGAGCGATAACGTCCTCTACCCGAGCGATTAACCCCTCTACCTGAGCGAACCCCCTACTATCCTATCCAATCTATAAATAACCAGACCACGAAATATTCATCTCTAGCGTTGGCAACATAGCCACATTTTAGCCAAACAAAAAAAGCCTGCGGAAACACTGTTAAAAACAGTATCTCCCAGGCTTTTATCCTTCCGTGTCACAAAAATAATTTTGTGGTTTTCTCTCGGACCAGGCTAGCTTATGCTACGGAACCCTAGAAAACTTTCATATCTGATTGTCAGTTTAGTATAGCAAATAACTTAGAAATTTTCCACTGGAACGTAGCCAACTTTGTCGACTAATGTCTGTCCTTCTTCAGATACAATCCAATCGACAAATCTTGTGACATTCGGATTGTCAGTTCCCGCTGTCACCGCATAAAATTCGGACGTTAGTGGGTATGTACCATTGCGAATATTTTCCTTTGTGGGTGCAACACCATCGATAGACAGCAATTTTATTTCCTTACTCCCCACCATCTCGGTCGAATAATATCTGAATGTGTAGCCAATAGCGTTTTTATAATTGCGATATTTTGAAACTTCATGTATGATGCCCCCCATTCCTGTCGCCACATCCTCCGCAGGGGCCTCCATAATAGGCATATCCTCCATAATCTTTTCGAGTGACGTTTGACTTCCACTATTTGCTGGACGCTGAAACGCACGAATAGTATCATCAGCCCCTCCAACCTCACGCCAATTCGTAATTTCACCGGCATACATTTGTTTTACTTGTGCAAGCGTTAGATTATCGACACTATTTTTATGATGGACAAAAAAGACAAATGCCTCGCGTCCAATAGGCGTCAGATTCAATGTCTGCCCTCTCATGTCTGCTCTTTTTTGCTGTGACGCTGACGGAGCTGCTGCAAAAATTAAGTCAACATCTTCATAAATTAAATTATGGTAGGCCACGGGTGTACGGTTTACCATTACTTCACTTTCATCGGACAGATAACTTTTTTTCGGATATGTTGCTTCCACAAAAGCAGCATACAGTGGATACATTGCCGTAGCCCCATCTATACGAGGCAGAGGCTCCTGTAATTGTAATGAGGCCTTGGACTTCACAACCTTATTTTGTGCTGCAAAGGGTTCATAGGCAAAGACATCGATTTCGGCATCGACCGTTGGTATATTCATTTTATAATGATATTGGATGGGAGCAATCGAAGCACTGACAAGCGCTACCCCCATTATTCCAGCAAACCATGCCTTGCGCTGCTTTGTCGTAAACCATTCAAATATCAGACAAGTAAACAGTAAAAACAGGCTAATTGGAACAACAAGGAGAAGGCCCTTATAATGCATCAAACCATTTAATAATGTGATTAAAGCGACAATTCCCGTGAAAAACAGTAAACAAATAAACACAAATAAAGTTTGTATAATTTTCATTTACTTTCCTCCTTTATACAATAGTGTAAATTTACACTACTCTATTTAAGATAAATGATTTCAGGTAAAAAGGCAACTGCATTTTCTGAAAATTATGTTAAAATAAAATTTAGTACTGATAGGAGGTATGTACATATGGCAATTGAAAAAGTACGCGAACATTTTGCTCAGTGGCATTTACAACACAAAATACAAGAGCTTAGCGAGAGCTCAGCAACGGTTGAATTGGCCGCACAAGCGCTTGGCTGTGAGCCTGAGCGGATTGCAAAAACGTTATCGTTTCTTGTCAATGACGGTGCAATTCTAATCGTTGCCGCAGGTGATGCTAAAATTGACAACGCGAAATACAAATCCCTCTTTGGCACAAAAGCGAAAATGGTGGCAAAAGAAGAGGTCCTTGAACGCATAGGACATGATATCGGTGGCGTTTGTCCATTCGGCATTAATGAGGGAGTTGCAGTTTACTTAGATGAATCGCTCAAACGTTTTACGACCGTATTTCCTGCTTGTGGTAGCAGTAACTCCGCTATCGAGTTGACTATTGCTGAATTAGAAACATATACACCCTATAAGGAATGGATCGACGTCTGTAAAGGCTGGAACGATTAATGAAAAAGAACAACAAGCGGCATCAAGCTTGTTGTTCTTTTTACTCGCTTTCCCGTGAAAAACCAACTGGCTCATTCGTCTCGTAGCTTTTTCATCAGCAGATAATAGCGCTAAAAATTATGTATTGCTAGTGGTGAGGCGTAGTTAATAGACGCTAAAAATGGCAATGTGCTTGGCTAAATAATTTAATCAGTGATGACCATTCCAAAAGCCAGAAATATAAAGAAGACTCCTACTAAGAACAGATATAAAATTTACTCAGAATGAAAAAGAGTATAATCGGATACTATTCGAAAGAGACGTAAAGAAAAAACTTATTGCAATGTTTGTGAGTGACATGAGCGTTGATAAGAAAAGAAATGTAAGAAGGCCCGAATCTGTTGCAATCACTGAAATTGAATTCTTATAAATACTAATGTGCTTATCGTCCTAACAAGATAAGAGTAAGTAAAAATATTCCCCCCCTGTAAAATATGGTGAGTCATTTGCTATGAGCATATTTTGATGAATAAACCATTTTCCATCTGCCCTCTCATTGATAGCAATTAATCATCACATCAATCCTATATGTAAATGTTAAACATTCTTTAATAAGAATTTACTTTTATTTACTTAATATACAAATAAAAAAAGCCAAAGTTCAAAATTAATTTCGTTTTTATTACAAAAGGCAGTTGAAAGTTCGATTCAACCGAACTTTCAACTGCAACTCATATTTTGGATTTTATCAGTGCCTCTTAAAAATTCTAGGGCTGTTTATTTTTGCGTTGTACAACCCTTATTCTTTGTTTTGCTCCTCTAAAAAATAGTGATTATTGCCAGTGATTAGTAGGAGATTCAGTAGCAGGGCTAACAGGAGGCGTAAGTCCTGAAAGCACAGGCGTTACTACACTACCCGCACCTAGGCGAATTTGTTGAACTTGTAGTACTTTTACAGTAAGCTCCAGTACAATTTTTTCACGCAATTTGCTAAAAGTTCCTTCAGGTCTTGCCATAGTTGGTGAAAAGTCAAGTTCAAAGAAGTTTGCAGCTACTAATTCGCCAAAAGGTTGTTCATTGTATTTTACGAGGTTTTGGAAGAAAGCCTTATCCAATCGAGCATCCAATTGGGTATGATCATTAAGGAAGTTCACTTCGGCAAACTCGGAAATCCCTAGGATTGGCGTAGGGCCTCCAGCTTCTTGTGGGAAAGTAAGGTCTGCAAAACCAGAAAACGGAACATCGGCAATTCTATCTTGAAGTGCCCCATTACATGCTGATGAAGCATATTCGATATTTTTACGAATATGGCCCGCTACGAATAATTTAGCTCTTGTTACCCTAAAAAAGTCAGTGCCCGCAATACGTGTAAATCTAACCGGTACCAGTTTCACTTGATTTAGGAATACATTTTTTTTCACTCTTTTGATTTCAGTTGCTGCAGGACTAAGCGTAATATCCGACTCCACAACAATTTGAAGTGTTGGTTCCGAAAGTACAACCGGTATTTTTATAATGGGCGTCGAAAGCGGTGTAGTGACTACTGGCGTATTCGCACTCGATAATGGTGTTTGTTCAGTTGATGTAACTGGACAAGGAAGACAAGGTTGGATCTGATTATCTAATTGATCACTCAAAAAATTCCCTCATTTCATTTTTAGTATTAGAGAGCTCTCTATATTGTTAGAATATGTAGCAACCAAATCGGTGCATGGACGTTTTACTAATGCTTTTACTCATTTTAATAAAAGGGATTTTTGAGATGAGAGATAAATTTCAATTAGCCTCTAGTCCCTTGGCTATCATAACTGACTCGAATTTGCTGTACTTGTAGTATATGAATGATTAATTCTAAAACTATGTTTTGGTACAATTGATTTGCATCATTTAATGACTCATTTTGTGCAGGTACTGCATTCCGAGTATAAGATGAAGTATACTCAATATTCTGATGTATATATCCTTCAATAAATAAATTAGCCTTTGATGCTGTACACGTCCCATTTCCTAATGCTTGAGAAAACTGATGAGGTACGAATCTACAATCTGTTAGTATTACCTCATTCGAGATTTCTTTAAATGCCACAATTCCTTTTTCAAATAAAATATTTTCTTCTAGACCTATTTCAATTTTGTATTCCCCTACTACAACTGGAACTCTGATATGCATAAAATCATCGGAAGAGTATGCGTGATTATTGGTTTCACCTTTTTTAATTGATGGTGCGCTATGTAAGGGAACTACAACTGATTTAGAAGGATTATTCTTCTGACTATTTTTATCATTAGTATCCGTTTGCATTAAACATATAATTTCATTAATTTTTGAGCGAACCAAACGACAATTAGGCTGTTCAGGATAATCCGTTGTAGTATTAAATAGTTTGGTTTCAAATTGAGGCGTAAGGTGATTGTTTAGGTCAAGAAATTCAAATGTATTTCGAACCATCTCACCACAGATCGGAGCATGAAGAAAATCATCAATTGTCACGTGAGTAGAAAATGGGGTTTTTTGAGTTATGGAACATACTGTCCCAGAAGATGCATGACCACTATCTGTAGAACTGTTTTGCGCCATCTCTTCTATATCAATAGGACGCCTCACTTTATTCCCCACATCGGATTCAGAAGGACTAACAATTTTACAATCAGAGTTTAATTGGGCTGCAAAATCCTGTTCTTCCCCAGTATTTGTTTCATCTGTCTCTTCCGGATCAAGGTGATGAACGATTTCTTCCTCATCATTATTTACTGAAGGTATGAGTAGTTCACGATTGGAATCTAAATGGGCTGCAAAGCAGGTTTTATCTTTTTTTTCGGAATCAGTAGAATTTAGTTGAGATGCGTGATCTATGTTATTTGAAAGTTTAATTTGATTCATCCACTCGGTGTAATCGATTTGCTTGGAACTTACTTCCTTCATCTTTTTATAGTTAATCCATGGAGTTTTCATTCATTCACTCCCAAATGATGTTTAGTCAAATTAAGTGCAACATTTGCTCCGAAAAAACTCCTGCACTTTTTTCCGGCCAAGACATTTTCTTAGTCGATTTATCTTTTAATGTTAGGCTTTATGAGTTCTTCTGGGGAGACATAATCAAAATTCATTTTCAACTTGAAAAACTCACTAAGTAACCTGTTTTCAGTCTTATTACTACCACGCCACGTTGCCATCAGAAAATGAATCTGTAAAAAGTGATGTCATTTCTTTTTCTAACGGCTGATCACAGCTACACTCTTTCTCTTCTATATTTGCTCGAAGATACGATTGATGGCTCATAAGGATTTCCATTGTTCAAAAGAGAAACATTTTATAAGACATCATTAATGAGCTACTGTTATTTTGACTAAATGTTTCACAATCCATTTTATGCTTTATTTTTACTTTTGCCACAAAGCGCTTTCCAAATCTCAGTAGCAATTGAGATACAAATGTTTGGGAGACGTTGGTTTAGGAATTGATCTATGTGTTACCTCAAAAATTTCAAAAATTGATTAGACAAAGGTGAGAATTTATAAAGAGGAGTTTCTGAAGGTAAATTTATGTTAACAACATTAACATAAATAAACTGAAGTGACCGCAATTGACGCGAAAGAATAAAATAATCAGGATACCTTTAGATAAATAGGTGACATTCCGATCGTTATCTATATATTATTTTGTTTTCAACTCTGTATAACGTAAAATCTACAAATAACACCTATTAATGCATTTACAATCGTTAATATATAACGAAAAAGCAGTTGAAAGTTCGATTCAACCGAACTTTCAACTGCCAACTCATTTGTTTTGCTCCTCTAAAACTAGAGATTAACAATAATCAGTAGGAGGTTCAATAGCAGGACTAACTGGAGGCGTAAGTCCTGAAAGAACAGGCGTTACTACACTACCCGCACCTAAGCGGATTTGTTGGACTTGCAATACTTTTACAGTAAGGTCCAGTACGATTTTTTCACGCAATTTGCTAAAAGTTCCTTCAGGTCTTGCCATAGTTGGTGAGAAATCAAGTTCAAAGAAGTTTGCAGCTACTAACTCGCCAAAAGGTTGTTCATTGTATTTTACAAGATTTTGGAAGAAAAACTTATCCAGTCGAGCATCCAATTGGGTATGATCATTAAGGAAGTTCGCTTCAGCAAACTCGGAAATTCCTAAAATCGGTGTAGGACCTCCAGGTTCTTGTGGGAAAGTAAGGTCTGCAAAACCAGAAAACGGAACATCGGCAATTCTATCTCGAAGCGCCCCATTACATGCTGATGAAGCATATTCGATATTTTTACGAATATGTCCTGCTACAAATAATTTAGCCCGTGTTACCCTAAAAAAGTCAGTGCCCGCAATACGTGTAAACTTAACTGGTACCAGCTTCACTTGATTTAGGAATACATTTTTTTTCACTCTTTTGATTTCAGTTGCTGCAGGACTAAGCGTAATATCCGACTCCACAACGATTTGAAGTGTTGGTTCTGAAAGTACAACCGGTATTTTTATAATGGGCATCGAAAGCGGTGTAGCGACTACTGGCGTATTCGCACTAGATAATGGCGTTTGTTCAGTTGATGTTACTGGACAAGGAAGAAAAGGTTGCATCTGATTATCTAATTGATCACTCAAAAAAATTCCCTCATTTCATTTTTAGTATTAGAGATGTTCTCTATATAGCTAGAATATGTAGCGACCAACTCTATGTATGGACGTTTTACTAGTTCTTTTAATTTTATAAAAGAGATTTTTAAAGGAGACATAGGTTTTTAATTAGCCTCTAGTCTTTGGGTCATTATAACTGCCTGGAATTTGCTGTACTTTCTTGTGTACCATCTTTCCATTTCCATACGTCTTTTTTTGCATAATAAAAGCCCTCCACAATTGTTGTGGAAGGCTTTTTCATCTTTCGCGTTTTATAGAGCTCAAATGGTCAAATAGTAACCTCAATACTCCCACTTGTTCTTTCTTCAGTAACCTTGTATATCTTGGTATTTCTTTTTGAGTATTGCCAATTCGGTGTTTTGTTTTAAAAAAACATTAATCCATTTAGTCAATAAAATAACGCGAAACTTCTGCTTGTGTTTTCTGTTTGCCCGGTAGAGGCAATTTATCACGAAGATGAATTGTTTCATGAAGAAAGACAGGTTATTAGCCAGAAAATCACTTTATTTTAATAAGTAGTGTTTTCCATTAAGTTGCGCAGTAGATCGTTATCTTTTTTAGTTATGTTAACGCAATGATTGCTCCAATATAGCAATTCGTTCAGCAGCCACTTCTTTTGAAATACCATGAATGTGTATATAGCGGTTGCGTTTATGCTTTGTACATTCAATTGTACAGCCACCTAAGTGTTTTGCCTCATTCTCTTGGGAGCTTAAAATCTGTTTATTACATTCAGGATTGGCACAATTAATGTAACGTTCACAAGGTGTGCCATCAAAATGATCTTTGCCAACAATAGTTGGGCTTACTTGATTTATCGGGACAACTAGACGTTCATCAAAGACGTAACATTGCCCATTCCAAAGCTTGCCTTGTGCAACTGGATCTTTACCATACGTTACAATTCCACCATGTAGTTGACCTACATCATCATAACCTTCACTTATTAGCCAGCCAGAAAATTTTTCGCATCGCACACCACCTGTACAGTATGTTAAAATACGTTTTCCTTCTAATAATTCCTTATTATCTTTAATCCATTTGGGTAATTCACGAAATGTTTCAATCTCCGGTCGAATCGCACCTTCAAAATGACCTACATCAAATTCATATGTGTTTCGAACATCAATAACAACAGTATCATCTTGTTGCATTTGCTCATAAAAATCCGCAGGTGCAACGTAACGACCTGTCATTTCGAGCGGGTCAATATCATGCGCTAAGTTTAAATTTACCAGCTCAGGTTTTGGACGCACATGCATTTTCTTGAAGGCATGACCCTCTACCTCATCAATTTTAAAGACAATGCCTTTAAATAACGAATTATTTTCCATCCATTCTATATAAGCATTTGTTTCTTCAATTGTTCCAGAAACTGTACCGTTGATGCCCTCAGAAGCCACTAAAATGCGACCTTTTAAGTTCATCTTTTTACATAATTGTAAATGCTCCTCTGCGAAGTCATCAGGTGATTGAATAGTTGTATAATGGTAATACAGTAACACTCGATAGTTCAATTTATTTTCCACCTATCATTTATATTTGCAGGATATACCTGATAGCTACTATCATCAAAAACTCAGTATTAAAAATACTATTGAAACTAGCATACATAGTTAATCGCAACAATAACCAGATCATTTTAGTTTCGATAATGATTAAGTGCTAGTAAGGTTGCTGAATGATATTCAGCGGGTAAATCATCCTCGTGAAAAATTGCCTCTACCGGACAAACCACTTCACAAGCACCACAATCAATACATAAGTCAGGGTTAATGACATATTGTGTATCTGTTAAATCAATACAATTCACGGGACAGGCATCTAAACAGATGGCCGCTTTTTCATCTTTACATAATTCTGTAATTACAAAAGCCATTATAAATCCCCCATTATAGAAAGTTGTTGTTTGATTTCCTCAGGTGAGTGTTGCCAGTACTGCTCGTTAAAATTAGCCAAAAACTGATGAAGTAATCTTTTTGAATTTGCATCGAGGTGATTCAAAATAACTTTACCTTTAAGTGCTTTGTCTAAATAATTCACTTGCTCTGGCAACGATTTGTAGCCTAGTTTTATGCGACGTTCTTCTTTTGACACGCGCACTTCACTTGCAGTACATCCCGCATAAAAAGGTCCATTTTGAGCAATTTGAATAGCTACCCAAACAATCCAATAACGATGATAATCATCGCTAGCATGGGTTAAATCAGCGGAAAATCGAACTTTTTTTTCGATAATACTTCGCCCATGTAAGGCCTCTAAATCGATATATACGTGTTGGTTTTCACAATCTATAATAAGCGGCGTGACATTATTCAAATCAAGGGTGCCTACGCCGTAGCCGCCGTCGCCATCACTTGAATCGTTGCTTAAAATAGTAAAATGTAATTTTTCTTTCATGAAATCATCTCCACATCGAATTGGATTTCTTGAATAAGATTAGGTTTCACTTGACGAAAAATAGCTGTCTGATGAATTACATCGCTTACTCTTCGGTAAAATGGCATCAAAAAAACAGCATCGTACGCACAGTGTACAAGATGCTGTAAACCTAAAATCGTTGATAACTGTATCGTGTCCACATTACAAACACATCACGTATAGTATTTTACAAATGAATGTAATTGAACGTATTCGTAGTAGTTTTTAAATTATACGAAATGGTTGTTTAGAATTTTTTCTAATAAATAAAATATACATTCTATCGTCATTTCCTGCCATCAGACTTATGTCTGAACTATTAATGCATTACTGTGGCTATGTTTAAATAAATCAATGATAGCTAAAATCCCTAATAGCCTGATATACAAGCTGTTAGGGATTGGAAATACTTATTTTGTCGTTACTGTTCTTCCATAAGTCATAAATCTCCATAATTTCTCTAATGGACCCATTTTAAAGAACTTAAACCAAATAACACTATAGATGATTTGAATTAAGAAAGTTAGGGTTGCAATGATAACGACATGATGAGGTGAAACAACTTCTAGTCCCATTAATGAAATAAGACCTAGACCGATAAAACTTTGCGCCCAATAATTTGTAAAGGCCATTTGGCCAACACGACCGATTGGCTGAAGAAGTTTTGCAATCCAGTTATTTTCTAACAATACAAACAAAGTACATAAATAAAAATAAGTCGTCGGTATTACCCCTAATCCCAAAATAGATTGAAGATTTTGGTCATTTCCTTGTGCAGCAAACCAGATCCAAATGGAGAAACCTATGAATAATGGGAACGTAGTGATTTGTATCCATTTAATTTGTTTAGAAAATTCACGTACATGGCTAACCCAATCTGCCTTCGCTACTAAAAAGCCGGATAAAAACATAATAAAAATGGCAACTGCATCATTTCCTAGAAGACCACAAACAGTTGATACTACGCCTGTGATCGGCACAAAAATTTGCATAACTATCGCAATGACGTGAACAGTTATCAGGCTAAACAACCATTTACTTATAGTTGAAACTTTTGCATGATAGAACGGTAAAAGGAAGAAACCAATCACTGCATAAATGGCAAGAATGGAGCCCCAGAAAACAAAAACGTGAACGATACCAATAACTAACAGCGCGAATAAACGTCTTGCAAAACGCCATCTTGGCTTGTCACCACGACTTTCAGCACGTGAAGCGAAAATATAGAACCCTACTCCAAATAAAAATGAAAAAATGGAAAAGAATTTTTTCTCGACAAAAATATTGATTAATTTATCAATAATACCATTTATTCCACTAAAATCAGGCATGGGTCCGCCTTCTATTATGACTTGATACGCAGTGACATTTATAAACAATATGCCGAATAGCGCTAATCCTCGAATAATATCTAAGGAAACGATTCTTTCTTTTTGTGTAACAGATGGATTCATATTTTTAAAACTCCTTATCTTCAATACTTAATTTCTCTAGGATTATCTTAACTTTCCAGCCTTACAGCTGTTTAATTTAAAGCTTACAAAAACCTTAAGGATTTGCATTATTTACATGTATGTTGATGTTTTAAGGTCGTAAATAGGTAAAGGTTTTTCAACTCCACTACTTTCTTTGAATTTACTATCGTTATTTTTCAAGCGATATTAGGTTTGGGGTACCTGGAGCACCGAATTTTTCTGGATATGTGCATACAAATGGATGAATAAATATATTTAAACAATAGAAATTCTTGAACCTCTCGAATTGAACTACCCCCTTAAAAATGGACAGTTTCATCAAAGCTACAATAAATGACTTCGGTATTGTGCCGGAATCCTTTAATTCAGTCCCTCGAACCTTCCTTTGTTATAATCCTCAAGTTATTCATTTAAAAGCTTTCATTAACTACTATAAAAGTTCCCTTTAGCACTAAAAATAGAAGCCGAATTTCGGGTTCTTTTTTATGTGAACGAAAAGTTTAGCTTCCTCACACTCCTACCCATACATAAAATTAATGCTCTAATTGTGTCTTAACGTTCAAATTATACAGGGAAATATTACTAAATATAACAATTTATATTGCTATATTCACATAGTGTGTTATTTTTAAATAAGTAATATAGTGCTAAATAATCAATATATTACCTAATAGTCAATACAGTACTAAAGGAGGACTTTTTATGAAAAAGAAATTAAAATTCAATCAAGTGTTAATTGGGGTCAGTACAATAGCACTGTCGTTAGGTGGGTTACAAGCAGAAGCATCAGCCGCAGAAAAAACGCCTTATAATGTATTACAAATAAAACCTGCTGGCATAGAAACTCCAAAAGATGACATTGTTCTCTCTACAAAGGCTGATGAAACATTATCATTTGAAAAACGCTTGAGAATTGGAGATTTTTCGCAACACCCAGCTCCAACTATAAAACTTGCTGAAACGAAGCAATTGCAGCAACAGTACTCGATGGCAGAGCTTAATAGAATGAGCGATAGTGAACTAATTGATACGCTAGGAAATATTCGCTGGCATCAAATTACAGACTTATTCCAATTCAGTGAGGAAACAAAAGTTTTTTATCAAAATAAAGAACGCATGCAAGTCATCATCGATGAATTAGGGAAACGAGGAAGGTCTTTTACGCAAGAAGATTCTAAGGGTATTGAAACATTTGTTGAGCTACTACGTTCTGCTTTTTATGTAGCATTTTATAATAACGAACTAAGTTATTTAAACGACAGAAGTTTCCATGATAAGTGTTTAACGGCATTAAAGGAAATGGCTAATAATCCAAACTTCAAACTTGGTACAGATGAGCAAGATAAAGTGGTATCTGCCTATGGAAAATTAATAGGTAATGCTTCTAGTGATGCGGAAACCGTTCAGTATGCTGCGAAGATTTTAAAGCAGTATAACGAAAATCTCTCTACATATGAAAGCGACCCTTTAAAAGGAGCAGCTATATATGATTTAATGCAAGGGATTGATTATGACTTGCAGTCGTATTTGCAGGAGACACTAAAAGAAGCGAATACGACGATGTGGTACGGAAAGATTGATAGCTTTATAAATGAAGTGAATAAAATTGCGCTTATCAAAAATGTAACAGATGACAACAGTTGGTTAATCAATAATGGCATTTATTATGCAGGTCGTTTAGGAGGATTCCATAGTAATCCAGATAAAGGTTTAGAAGTTGTTACACAAGCGATGCAAATGTATCCTTATTTAAGTGAGGCTTATTTTGTAGCTGTTGAGCAAATTTCAACAAATTATGGGGGAAAAGACTATAGTGGAAATACAGTAGATTTACAGAAAATACGGGATGAAGGTAAGAAGCAATATTTACCGAAAACATATACATTTGATGATGGGTCAATTGTATTTAAGACGGGGGATAAAGTAACTGAAGACAAAATTCAAAGATTGTACTGGGCTGCAAAAGAAGTAAAAGCCCAATATCATCGTGTAATTGGGAATGATAAAGCATTAGAACAAGGCAATGCTGACGATGTATTAACAGTTGTAATTTATGACTCTCCAGATCAATATCAATTAAACCGTCAATTGTATGGCTATGAAACAAATAATGGTGGTATTTATATTGAGGAAAAAGGAACATTCTTTACATATGAACGTACACCGGAGCAAAGTATTTATAGTTTAGAAGAGTTATTCCGCCATGAATTCACACATTATTTACAGGGCAGATACGAGGTTCCTGGTTTATTCGGAACAGGAGCTATGTATCAAGATGAACGACTAACATGGTTCCAGGAAGGAAATGCAGAATTCTTTGCAGGATCCACTCGTACAAATGATGTTGTTCCACGTAAGAGTATTATTAGTGGATTATCTGATGATCCATCACAACGCTATACAGCGGAACAAACTATGTTTGCAAAATATGGAGCATCATGGGATTTTTATAACTATTCATTTGCACTGCAATCTTATATGTATCATCATCAATTTGATACATTTGATAGGATTCAAGATTTAATTCGTGCGAACGATGTGAAAAATTACGATGCCTATCGTAACACCTTAAGTAAAGATCCACAACTCAATACCGAATACCAAGCCTATATGCAGCAATTGATTGATAATCAAGAAAAATACGAGGTGCCACAAGTATCAGAAGATTATTTAGTGGAGCATGAACCTAAAGCGTTAAGCGAAGTGAAGCAAGAAATTGCCGATGTTGCTAACGTAAAAGATGCAAAAATCATAAAACATACGTCTCAATTTTTTAATACATTTACAGTCGAAAGTACGTATGTAGGTAGTGAAACAAAAGGTGAATCTAATGATTGGAAAACAATGAGTAAACAAGTGAACCAAGTACTGGAGCAACTGTCGCAAAATGAGTGGAGCGGCTATAAAACAGTGACAGCGTATTTTGTAAACTATCGTGTGAATGCTGCAAACCAGTTTGAATATGATCTTGTTTTCCACGGCATTGCAACGGATAAGGGAGAAAATCAAGCACCTCTTGTCAATATAAATGGTCCATATGCTGGAATCGAAAATGAAAAAATCCAGTTCAAGAGCGATGGTTCAAAAGATGAGGATGGGGAAATCGTTTCTTACCTTTGGGATTTTGGGGATGGAAAAACAAGTGAAGAGGCAAACCCTACTCATGTATACGAAAAAGAAGGAACATACAATGTGACATTAACAGTGAAAAATGATAAGGGAATAGAAGGTAAAGATCAAGCAATTGTCACTGTACAAAAGGGAGCTCCTCATCCAGAAGAAGCGAAGATACTTCCATTTAATATGCCCCTAAAAGGTAGTTTGATTGATGATGATACAGATGTATATCAATTCGAGGTTACGTCTCCAGAAGAAATAGATATTTCTGTCGTAAATGAAAATCAAATTGGCATGACATGGGTGCTTTACCATGAGTCTGATATGCAAAATTACGCATCCTATGGACAGGAAGATGGAAATATTATTAAAGCGAACTATAAAGCGGAACCTGGAAAGTATTATTTATATATTTATAAATTTGATCATGAAAACGGAACATATACAGTAAATGTACAGAATGGAGCACAAACAGAGATAGAACCAAATAATCGTCCAGAAGAAGCGAATATCATTCCATTTAATCTGCTCCTAAAAGGTAGTTTGTTTGATGGTGATGAAACGGATGTATATACATTCGAGGTTACGTCTCCAAAAGACCTAGATATTTCTGTCGTAAATGAAAATCAAATTGGCATGACATGGGTCCTTTTCCATGAGTCTGATATGCAAAATTACGCATCCTATGGACAGGAAGATGGAAATATTATAAAAGCTAACTACAAAGCGGAACCTGGAAAGTATTATTTATGTATTTATAAATTCGCGAATGAAAACGGGACATATACAGTTAAAGTACAATAATAGCGTATACGAAAATTCCTACGTATCTGTGACGAGTAGCATTGAAAAGTGAAAGTTATCTCGAATTTATATGGATGGAAATTTAATTCTGCATTAAAAATATAAGAGCCTAGCTACAATAAACATGTAGCAAGGCTCTTTATAGTTATTTAATTTCTGATTCCATCATGTTCCTCTAATGATAATTGTATTTCTTCTCCCTCTTCTATTCTTTTTTTTATATTAACTGCACCCCAATCACACATTAGATCAATAACGTGCGTTAGACTTTCACCATATTCTGTTAATGAATATTCAACTTTTGGAGGACTTTGATTGTATACTTTTCTAAGTATAATATTATCTTTTTCGAGTTCACGAAGCTGTTGAATGAGCATTTTTTGTGTGATATTTGGAATCATTCTTTTCAATTCACTCGTTCTTTTTCTTTGATCCATCATCAGAATACATAGAATCACAATTTTCCATTTACCACCAATTATATCCAAAGTGGCTTCTATCGAGAAATTATATTTTTTCATTTTTAATCCTCCTAATCTAAGGCTTTCATAAATTGTTACTTAATAGTAACTAGGTTACTTTAAAGTGGGTACTAAACAACCATAAAAGTATAGTATACCATCATAATTAATCGAAGCATTCCACATGCTTTTTTAATTTGAAAGGGGTTTTTTATTCATGAAAACACTTGTAATAGTTAGCCATCCAGATTTATTAAATTCGCGAATCAATAAAAGATGGGTGGAAGAATTAAATAAATACAATAAGGAAATTACAGTTCATGATATTTACAAAGAATATCCAGATGGAAATATAAATGTTGCAAGAGAACAAGCGTTAGTGGAAGAACATAGCTCCATAATTTTTCAGTTCCCTTTACAATGGTTTAGCACGCCTCCTTTGTTAAAGAAATGGCTTGACGATGTACTATCCTATGACTGGGCTTATGGTTCCACAGGAAAAGCACTAGTTGAAAGGAACATCGGCTTAGCTATTTCAGCAGGAATAAGAAAGCGTGATTTCCACGAAGAAGGAAAATATAAATTTACATTAGAAGAAATAACAGTACCATTTAAAGCCACAGCCCTATATACTGGAGCGACCTTTCTTCCCACTTTTGCTGTTTATGGAGCAGAGAGTGAATTATCTGATCAAGAAGTTGAACAAAGTGCACCAGAGTATGTTAGTCATATTTTTAATCAGGCAAAAGTATAATAAACACGGCTATTTACTTTAGATTAGTGTCTCAATAACTGTCATACCTTCATTGGTTTATTTCGGATTATTCTTCACAAAATCTAGCATCTACTCATTTACGAACCACTCAGGATGGTAAATGAACTCTTAATCGTTTACTAAACTTCACAATTGATACGAAAACATTTGGTGAAAACTGTGTAGAAAACATTCTATGCCAATAAAATAAAGTCCACTTTAAAATGGGCAACGTTATTTCCTTTGTCAACTTGTTGTGTCTGAGTTCGGTAATGTACTGGACTTAGGCTTTTTAATTTGACTTACAAAACCTTTCCACAGATTGTTCATTCACGCATGTAGTAAAAGAACGCTTCTGTTTGCGTTCTTTAGCAGAGACTCCTTTTTAAAGAAAGGAGTTTTATCACTATCAGGGCATGGACAACTGTTGACATATAGTTTCGTCTTATGCTGCAGTTTTTTAAGCTTATACTAGTTTTTAATCCCTTTTCAAAAGCCATAACTACATATTTTATAGTAACGAGAACATTTTAGAAAAGAGGAAAAAAATGAAGAACAGACGTAGCAAACTAGGTTTTTGTTATCCGGGCTATAGATACTGCGGACCTGGATGTTCTGGCCCTGGCGAACCAACGAATCCAGTCGATGCCTGCTGCAAGTTTCATGATGAATGTTATTCGCGATATGGTAGAACCAAGTATTGTGATCAATTATTTCAAAGTTGTTTATTGCCAAAAATTAACCCTCATAACAAAATGGGCAGAGATGCTCGATTGTTCTACAATATTTTCGAAATACGTAACAAGCTTTATTAATTTTTATAGGGAATCCTGTTTTCAGGTAAACAGGATTCCATTGTACTATTTACACTTTGTTAGTGAACCCATTTCATAATTCAATGTCATATTCTTGGCACCATTCAAGTGCTTTTTTCTCCATTTGTGAAACAAATGCTTTTTTAGCAGGGCTATAATCGCGAGTAGAATCATACTGATTCGCCAACTCTTCTTTAAACTCACTATATCTTGCCGCTTCATCAGGGTTTGCAAGCAGATACTCTCGAAATGCTAAATATCGTTCAATGTGCGGATTGTCAAATTGATAAAAATGAATATGATGTGTTCTATTGTCCCTACCTTTACGAAACAATCTTCTTCCCTCAATGCCCCAATCACCACCTACATCATATCCCAATGATGCCATTTGTTCGTTATATGTATCCACTTTTTCAATGTCATCTACAATACACACCATGTCAATTACAGGTTTTGCCTTCATTCCCGGAATTGAAGTACTACCAAAATGCTCAAATGACTGAATGTTATCACCAAAAATAGTCTTTAAAAATTGTACCTCCAACTCGAACAACATTTGCCATCTCGCTGTATACGCAGTTAATCTTACTTTCATTTGATCACCCCCATCCTTTAAATTACAGTACTTTAAAGAATTAAGAAACATTCATTATTTGCAAATTTTCGTATTTTATCAGAGGCTACAATTTGCTGGTACACACACTAAGGAATTGTGTACATTGTTTATTATTTTTTTGTATAATAAATACATACAAACTGGAAGGGACTGAATTATGCGCAGATAGCAATATTTTTTCATCCAACTCAAAAAAAAATTTGGAGGTAAAAGTATTGATAGAACAACTCTCTACCAAAAGATTGCTGTTAAGAACAATGAAAGAATCGGATGCACATCATTTATTTAAAATTTGGTCAGATCCAGATGTTACGAAATTCATGAACATTTCTACCTTTACACATGAGGATCAGGCACAAGAGATGATTGAATTACTAAATGAATTAGCACTGGATCACAAAGCAATTCGCTTCACTATTATTGAAATCGCTTCAAATGAAATCATTGGTTCTTGCGGATTTAATGCCATTGACTTTGAAAACGCTAGAGCAGAAATTGGCTATGATATTGCCAAAGCTTATTGGGGAAAAGGTTACGCCCCTGAGGGAATTATGGCATTAGTAAATTACGCTTTCACGACATTAGCTTTCAATCGGATTGAAGCAAAAGTAGAGCCAGGAAATGTGAATTCTATCAAAGTTTTAGAAAAGCTTCATTTCACATTCGAAGGAACTCTCAGACAGTACGAAAAATCGAACGAAGTTTTTAAGGACATCAATAGCTATTCATTATTAAGAAGTGATGGATTCAATAATTAAAAAATAGTTACAATACCATAACAGGCTCATCAAAAGTCCTTTCACTTTTGATGAGCCTTTACTTATTTTTTATTTAATTGAAATCCAAATTTCTGAATATAAATCTGGACTAAATGGATCTTCATCTGAATAAACTTCAAGCTCTGCAGAACCTGCAGGCTCATAAGGATTAGATGGGAACCATTCAGAGTAAATTTGCTTCCAGGTATTTTGCATAGCATCTGGCATTGGGCCATGTACTTCAAAAACTACCCATTTTGCTGCTGGTACCTCCATTGTTAACAGATTGTCTGGTACCTCTCCCACATGCTCAGTCGCAATCCAATAATCCATTAAACTGTTTTCCTTATAATTCTTATCTGGTACACAAACACCGAGCACCCCTTTTATTTCCCCATTATTCAATTTAAGTAATGCATCGTCCATACCTTTGTTGTTCATTTCATCCCAGAATAGCGGAATACCTTGCGTATTCTCCCCATTTTGGCAATTATACGTTCTTTTTACCCCTACAACTTGAAACTTTTCTTTTTCTACAATTTTATACTTCATTGGTTCTGCTCCCTTCAAGCTCACCTGAATGATCAGGCGGTTGTATGATTGTAATGGTCCTTGCAGTTTTCTTGCTTCACTCGGCGTTACGTTATGCTGCTTGCGAAACGCTTTTGTAAAAGCCTCAGGAGAGTCATAGCCATATTTGTAGGCGAGGTCGATAATTTTGTGTTCTGTATTCATTAACTCTTGTGCAGCTAAAGTCAATCTTCTGCGTCTAATATAATCTGCAATCGACATGTCCGTTAAAATAGAAAATATCCGTTGAAAATGAAAGACTGAAGAATTTACCTCTTGTGCAATTTGATCCATTGTTAAATCATTTAATAAATTTTCTTCCATATAATTAATTGCTTTCTGAATCGACTCTATCCAACTCATGCCCTCACTCCTTGTTTATAGATTAAAGTATCCGGATTTTATTATCCTGTCATTTTATGCTAACTTTGGACGGGTAAAATTGAAAAAAGTTTCTGCTGTTGATTGTGGCCTATATTTCTATTATTAATAAGATCATTTAGTTGTAGTACCTTCAGTTATTACATCTCTTTTCTTTTTGTGGCGTTTTGCAAATAGTTAAATGGCAAGGTACTGCAAAAATCAAATTTATTTTCTCCTTTACTTCCTGGGGCTAGAAATACAGCATCACTGGAAGTATGAAGAATCGCCAATAGACTACTTAAGTGCAAATAATAATTAAGTGAACCTTAATTTTCTAAAAATGCTAGTTTTGTTAACCCACCTATGATAATGTATATTTTACAACAATTACCATACAAAAGGGGTTTTACCATGTTTTTAAACTTACATATTGAAACAGAAAGAATCGTGATTCGTCCTTATGCATTAACAGATGTGGATGCGTTATATGCAGTCGTTTCTGAGCCAAACTTTTATCAATTCATTCCAGAGGATAGACCCAGTCGAGAAGATGTACAACGAATAATTGAATGGTCCATGGATTGTAATCAAAAAAATACACCAACCTACATTCATAAACTTAATTTAGCCCTTGTTGATAAAGAAAGCCAAACTGTAATTGGCTTTTGTGGACTTGGCCCAGATGATGTATCGCAAACAGAGGTTGAAATTTATTATGGTATTTCGGAAGCCTATAGAGGGCGAGGCATTACGTCTGAAGCAACGTATGCTTTAATGGACTATGCATTTAAAGTCATCAGTCTCCCCCGAATAATTGCGGTTGTTCATCCAGAAAACTTGGCGTCTATCCGTATTATTGAGAAGCTCGGAATGCGTTATGAATTTACATATCACAATCTTGATTCATCGTTGCATGATTTCAAAGGATTACTAAACTACACGATTGAGAGTGAGACTTTCCTGTCAAAACATTACATCGATCATGAATGAATGGTAGATCGTCACATTCAGACAGCCTATAGATTTAGTATGAAGGACAAAATTTAAGAAGTATCAGAGCCCAACAGCCCCAACACTTCTTTTTTCTTTTCATATATTCATCACGTTCCCTGTTCAAACCCTCTCCCCAGTATAAAAACTGGGGATTTTTTATTAGTCTCTGCCATTGTTCAGCGCCTATTTCATACAGTATTAAAAAGGATAGTTGCTGAAACACCATTCGAAAAAGCACCTCCAGTTGTGGTAACTTGCAAAGAGAGAAGCGTACAACTATTAACCGGAAAATTTGAGGTTGTTTTGGCGCAACAATTTGGAGAGGTAGATGAATTTGGACCTGTAACTGTAGCAATAATTCCAGTTGCTAACGGAGCTGTAAATCCGCAATTGGTGCTTATAAATATTTGAGCTGAAGCTGTTTGTCCTGCACTTAGTAAATGGTCTCGGATATTTAAAGTTAGACTTTTAATAGTAGCATTTTCTGGTATGACTATTGAACTTCTGACAAATGAGGCAGATGAATTGCCTGTTCCAAGAAAGTCATTGTTTCCTACTGACTGATCTGTAGATAAAAAAACTTCCATTAATCCTGAGCCACTTGGCCCCGTTACTCCTTGTGTGCCTGTCGCTCCCGTTACTCCTCGGGATCCTGTTGCTCCGGTTACTCCTATTATTCCTTGTAAACCTGTCGCTCCCGTTGCTCCTATTACTCCTACTAACCCTTGCGGACCTGTCACTCCCGTTATTCCTGCTATTCCTTGCGGACCTGTTGCTCCGGTTATTCCTGCTACTCCCTGTAGACCTGTCGCTCCCGTTACTCCTGCTATTCCTTGTAAACCTGTCGCTCCCGTTACTCCTGCTACTCCCTGTAGACCTGTCGCTCCCGTTACTCCTGCTATTCCTTGTAGACCTGTCGCTCCCGTTACTCCTGCTACTCCCTGTAGACCTGTCGCTCCGGCTACTCCCGCTAATCCTTGGGGACCTGTTACTCCGGCTAGTCCTTGTAGACCTGTCGCTCCCGTTACTCCTGCTATTCCTTGTAGACCTGTCGCTCCCGTTGCTCCTGCTACTCCCTGTGGACCTGTCGCTCCTGTTACTCCTGCTAGTCCTTGTAGACCTGTTGCTCCTGTTGCTCCGGCTAGTCCTTGTAGACCTGTTGCTCCTGCTATCCCTGCTAATCCTCGGGGGCCTGCTGCTCCGGTTACTCCTGCTAGTCCTTGGGGACCTGTTGCCCCAGCTACTCCCGCTAATCCTTGGGGACCTGTTGCTCCAGCTACTCCCGCTAATCCTTGGGGACCTGTTGCTCCGGCTACTCCCGCTAATCCTTGGGGGCCTGTTGCTCCGGCTACTCCTGCTAATCCTTGGGGACCTGTTGCTCCGGCTACTCCTGCTAATCCTTGGGGACCTGTTGCTCCAGCTACTCCCGCTAATCCTTGGGGACCTGTCGCTCCTGTTGCTCCGGCTACTCCCGCTAATCCTTGGGGGCCTGTTGCTCCTGTTGCTCCCGCTAATCCTTGGGGACCTGTTGCCCCTGTTGCTCCTCCTAGTCCTCGGGGGCCTGTTGCTCCGGCTACTCCCGCTAATCCTTGGGGACCTGTTGCCCCAGCTACTCCTGCTGGTCCTTGGGGGCCTGTTGCTCCTGTAGAACCGGTAGCCCCCGTTGCCCCTGTAGCACCTACAGGGTCTTGAATTTCATATGCGCCATAAGGATATCCGTTACAACCAAATTCATTGCATTTGAATTTCATTGGATAATTACATTTTGCGTCACATTTGAAATTATCATTATTTCGATTGTAATTAAACCTCAATTATTTCACCTCCTATCCCTCTTGCATAATATTCTTAAATTAAGCAAACGCCATAGTTAAAGTACCTAGAATATAAGGCTGAATAATACGGCTGTCACTAACTTCCTATTGTTCAGTACAACAACCATTCAAGCTGCAACATAATTATTTGTCACTTTTCTTTCCTTTACATCATAGGATACAGTTGAGATATGAGATCAATATGAAAGCAAAGGGGTTATTTAATGAATGATTATAATAAAAATCCACAACAATCTTTGGATACAACAGAAATTCAAATAGCCAGACTTGCATATATCGGAGCTTCCATTTCAACATTAGGCGATGGACTGTCTGCTGTTGCAGCAGGTCTCGCGTTAAATGCGTTAGAAAAATCGAATAACCAGAATACCCAAAATCAAAATAAAGATCAATCTAAAGAAGTAGATGATCTGCAAAAGCAGATAGACTATTTAATAAATGAATTAAAAAAAATAAAA
The DNA here is from genome assembly GCF_003049605.2 of Lysinibacillus parviboronicapiens. Classification (NCBI taxonomy): domain Bacteria; kingdom Bacillati; phylum Bacillota; class Bacilli; order Caryophanales; family Bacillaceae; genus Lysinibacillus; species Lysinibacillus parviboronicapiens. The sequence goes on along the minus strand of NZ_CP073713.1, from coordinate 1,422,522 downwards.
AAGGTCATGAGATAAGTTACACTTCTTGGACAAGATGAATTGACTAGTGCTAGTCAAAACGCACTTTTATCATCTGTACCAAATGATTAACTAGCGTGGCTCGTTAAACTCGCAAGCTACCTTGCCTATTTATAGTTTTGACAAATATACAGAGCAAAAAAAATAACATATGCGTTATCGGCGATTTATAGACAGCAACATATACCCATGTGGGCAAAAAATAAAGAAGTGTCGGCGCCCTACAGCCCCAACACTTCTTTTCTAGTACATCTTCATATATTCATCACGTTCCCAGTCGTGGACGCGTGTGCGGTATTTGTTCCATTCAATTTCTTTTGCAGCTGTGAACTTCTCAAAAATATGGTCTCCTAATGCTTCACGTACGATATGATCCATCTCTAGTTCAATAAGTGCATATTCCAGTGAGGACGGCAAGCTATCTATGCCATTCATTTCGCGATCTACACGAGTCATCTTGTAAATATTACGGTCCACTGCGTCCGGAGGTGTTAAGTCCTTCCGAATGCCATCGAGTCCAGCGGCTAAAATTACAGCCATCGCTAAGTAAGGGTTTGCTGCTGGATCCACAGAACGTAACTCAATACGTGTTGAGAGGCCTCGCGCTGCTGGTATTCGAATAAGTGGTGAGCGGTTTTGAGCTGACCATGCCACATAGCATGGTGCTTCATAGCCAGGCACTAAACGCTTAAAGGAATTTACTAATGGATTTGTCACTGCTGTGAAGCCATGCACATGCTTCATAATTCCCGCCATAAAGCTGCGTGCTGTTTGACTTAATTGCAACTCTGCATTTTCATCGAAGAAAGCATTTTTGTCGCCCTCAAAAAGTGAGAGGTTAAAGTGCATACCTGAACCGTTGACGCCGAATAATGGTTTTGGCATAAAAGTTGCATGTAGTCCATGCTGTGCTGCCACCGTTTTCACGACCAGCTTAAAGGTTTGAATATTGTCACAGGCTTCGATGGCATTTGCATACTTAAAGTCAATTTCGTGCTGACCAGGTGCAACCTCATGGTGAGATGCTTCAATTTCGAAACCCATCCCCTCTAATTCCAGCACAATATCACGGCGGCAATTCTCACCTAAATCGGTCGGTGCTAAATCAAAATATCCCCCACTATCATTTAACTCAAGAGTGGGATGCCCTTTTTCATCAAGCTTAAATAAGAAAAACTCTGGCTCTGGCCCTAGATTAAATGAAGTAAAACCTAATTCCTCCATTTCCTTTAATACACGCTTAAGATTGGAGCGTGGATCCCCCTCAAATGGTGTACCATCTGGTCGTGCAATGTCACAGACGAAACGTGCTACCTTGCCCTTTTCAGCAGTCCATGGAAAAATCACGAAAGTATCTAAATCCGGACGTAAATACATATCCGATTCCTCTATGCGCACAAAACCTTCAATAGAGGAGCCATCGAACATAACCTTATTGTTTAACGCCTTCTCTAATTGGCTAAGAGGTATTTCAACGTTCTTAACTGTTCCCAATATATCAGTAAATTGTAGGCGAATAAATTTCACATTTTCTTCTTTCACCAGGCGGACAATATCTTCTTTTGTATAATGTTTCATTCTTCACCACTCCAATTGTCATTTTTCCTTACGCGATATTTATAACTGATATTAAAATACACTAACCGAAGATGAAAAAGCAATATATATGTTATGTTTTCTTACATAGATTTTTTAGAATAATTTCATCTTTTTTGTAGATGTATAGAGTGCTGGTATTTTTAAGAAAAAAACATGCTAACTCGACTTTTAATCTGTCGATTGTAATTTGGTCACTTGGTTGTATTTTCATTAACGACTTAGTCATGACTTATATGAGTTTTGCAAGCCTATTAACATAAGAAATAAGTCGTAAAACATGCAAGCGTTCATATAACATAAACACCATTGAAAATTTCTGATTTTATATCACAATAGTCTTGTATAATGTCTTTTTTATTGGTAAATTTATAGCAAATTAGAATTCCCAAAATTGCTCAAGCATTTAAAGAATTGCGAATTAAAACAATATATTTAGATGAGCAAATAGTTCTAACGATACCTAAGGCGGTGAATGGTAAAAAGCATGTCAGTTTTAATTATTGGTAGTGTCAGCAATGATGTATTGCGACTGCAAAAATATTTTCATCGCATTGACATCAAAAGTGTTCATTGCTTTACCACAGCAGAAGCGGCGATGAATTATTTATTAGACGATTTAAAAGAGGATCTCGATTTAGTCATTTTAGATGCGAAATTAACACTAAAAAATTGTGAGGAAATTTGTCAACAAATTGCTGAATTACAGAGCTGGATAGATGCCCCCATTCTACTCTCCACTACTTATGAAAAATCGATTACCATCGACAGAGTTTTCGAGGCAGGCATATTCGATTTTATATTAAAGCCATTTGATTTCACCCATTTCAAAACACGCATTCAAGTTGCCTTAAAATATCGAGGAGAAGCTAAACTTCGCAAGCAGCAAGAAAGTAGTATTCAGAAGGATTTATTTATTGCTAAAAAATTCCAAAAGAACGCATTATCACCAGCGTTAAATCTCAAACATATTCAAATTGATGGACTATATGTTACTTCCAACACATTAGGTGGTGACATGTACAGCTGGTTTAAAATCAACGATGATTTAACCGCAGTTCTACTCTATGATGCGATGGGCCATGGCATAGCTGCCTCACTTGTCACTATGTCCATAAAATCGTTACTAAGAGGAATTATTACTAGATTAATAGACCCTGTGGCCGTTATTCACGAACTCAACCATCAAATATATGAGTTGTTTTCAGATGAGGATATGGATCGTTTTTTAATGACTGCTATTTATATTCTAATTGATACGAAAAATGGCACCTTACATTATGTCAATGCAGCTCACCCATCTGGATTTTTATACGGCAAATATGGAGAAACGGTGTTCCTGCCAGCGAATACACCTATCTTAGGTCTTTTTCCGACTATTCAAATCAACAAAAAAACGATACCTTTATCCGGTTGGCATCGCATCATACTTTATACCGATGGTTTACTTACACTAAATGAAGAACAAGTAATCGATTTAGATTTCTTTCATTCCTATGCATCTCAAGATAACACCTATGCCCTGCAAAAATTTTCGCAAAAATACGACTTATTCGAAAACGAATATAGCGATGATATTACAGTAGTTTCAGTAACGATAACATTACAAGGTAGGTGATTGCTGATGGAGTTCACGCTCAATGTAAAACCTAACATGCAGGCTATTAACTTTGTCGATCAAGTAATGGAAAATTATATGACTGTCTATAATCTTCCTTATCAAAAAGAATTACGATTTGTGGTGCATGAATTAGTAATTAATGCTGTCGAGGCCATGGAAAAAAAAAACACAGATTCGCAGGAAAAAATTCAAGTACATGTTATCCAAAAGGATGATGAGATACGGGTAACGGTCATTGATGACGCAAAAGGAATTGCTGTGAGTGATTGGCAAAAGGTCTTTGAATTTGATTTACATAATCTCACTTCTTCCGATCGGGGGCGAGGGTTATTATTCATAAAAAATATGGTTGATAGTATTTGGTTTGAAAATATATCAGAAACAAAATTTTTAGTTGGTATTTCAAAAAAATTTCAAGCGTAATATATACATAGGAGGAATTCTAATGAAATTGACAATTCGGAAAAAAATGACCTTGCTCACATTTACTTGTATTTTACTACTCACTTCACTGCTAGCTGGTATTAACTATTATGGAGCGAAAAAGAATTTATTAGAAAGTGCCAATACAAAGCTTTTATCAGACATTCAGTTAAGCTATCAATTTTTAGATGCTAAAATCCCTGGAGAATGGAAAATCGTAAACAACCAATTATATAAAGGCGATGTCAGCATGGTAGAAAATTTTGAAGTCGCTGATATAGTTGGTGAGCTCACAAACGGGAACGCAGTCTCCATCTTTCAAAATGATACACGAATTAGTACAAATATCGTGGAATCTGGTGAACGCGCTCTTAATACAAAAGTCTCCGATGAAGTAGCTAGCGTTGTACTCGAGCAAAAAAAGCGTTTTCTTGGCTCTGCCAATGTTTTAGGGAGCATGCATCAAGCTGCCTATGACCCTATTTTAGACAGCAATGGAGAGGTCATTGGTGTGTGGGCAACAGCTGTCCCAACGGCACCCTATATAAAAATTGCAACAAAATCTGCACTAGAAAATATTTTGATTTCCTTAGGTATAGCCATTTTGATTATTGGTTGTATTAGCTGGTTTTTACAACGTCAAATTATTACACCTATCAATATACTTAGTACAAATGCCCGAGAACTTGCCAACTTAAATTTAAACGTCAAATTATTACAACCAAAAGGAAAAGATGAGATTGCAGATTTAGCCCAAGCCTTTAGTGATATGAAAAATCGCTTAGGCGAAACAATGACCATTGTGGCCGGCAGTGCCAACCAAATTGCAAGCTCTTCTAATTCTTTAGCAGAATCATCACATCTCACAAGTGAAGCAGCCAGCCAAATTGCGTTAACAATGAACGAAATAGCTGTCGGGACTACGACACAATCAGATCAATCTGAAAGAATTGTGAATATGATGCAAAAAACGATTGATGAAGTAACTCATAGTTTACAAAAGGCCGAAGAAACTTTAAATAACGCAATAGCTTCAACACATATTGCACGTAAAGGTGACGAGGCAATCAATGAAGCCATTAAACACTTAAGCGCGGTAACAAAAACAGTCTCTTATGCTACTGATTCTATTCAAAAGCTTGGTAAGCGCTCTGAAGAAATTGGTGGAATTATTACAGTCATTACAGGTATTGCTGAGCAAACAAATTTACTTGCGCTCAATGCGGCTATTGAAGCAGCTCGTGCAGGCGACCAAGGAAAAGGCTTTGCAGTGGTAGCTTCAGAGGTTCGTCAGTTAGCAGAGCAATCTAGTTTAGCTTCAGGACAAATAACGAATTTAATCAATGATATTCAAGCAGAAACATCCGTGACAGTTCGTACAATGGAAAGTAACTTATTAGCTGTAGAAGAACAAGTGACAATCATTAATAAAGGAGGGAGTGCCTTAAAAGAAATTGTTGAAAAGGTGGTAGAAACCGAAGTAGGCGTTAAACAGATGAAAGCTGCCTTCGCTCATGTCAACGACAATTCTCTCGGTGTCCAACAAGCCATTCAAGATATTTCAAGAATTATTGAGGATTCAGCTGCTGCTACCGAAGAAATTGCAGCAACCTCAGAAGAACAATATGCAACAGTGGCAGAAATCACACAAAGTTCAGACGATTTAGCAGCAATCGCCCATAAATTACAGCATGAAGTAAATAAATTTAAGTTTTAATCTGTAATAAAAGAACACCAAACACGAAAAGAAACATGGAGGCGTTATAGTATGGCTCAGAAAAAAATTGCAATGGATATTAGCACAAAGGCTAATTATATTGTCATTACCTTTACTGGTGATTTGGAATATGGGGTAATCGAGGATATTAAAAAGGATCTTCAAGCTTTGAAATTAGAAACTAAGCACGGCTACATTATCGATATGCAAAAAGTAACGAATATTGATAGTACAGGCTTTGGTATGATTGTCAATTTTGCCAAGAAAGTTTCTGTTAATGAAAAAAGAATTGCCATTATTGTCGTTGATGACTTCATCCTTAACTTATTTGCTATTTCCCAATGTGATAAAATATTCCCAATTGCGAAAAGCGAGGATGAAGCGAAGCAAATCATCAAAGAAGGCTGGTCTGGCGAGTTATCGCTAAGTGAATATTAATATACACAAAGGGCGTATTCAAATGAATGAGTACGCCCTTTTTAATTTAAAATTTTAGCAGCATATTTAACATGACAACACTAATGACAATCGGCACTACAATTAACATTAACAAGCGGTATGTCCTAAAATACCCTTGCCCCATTTGACTGCCTATCAGTAATTCTTTTTTGACAAATTCCTTATCAACCACATAAGCAATAAAAATGGCAATCAATAAATTACCTAATGGCAACATTAAATTTGACACTAAAAAATCTGTTGCATCAAAAACTGTTTTTCCAAAAATCGATACATCTGCTAATAGACTTGATGATAAAGCTGATGGAATGGCAGCGATAAATACAACCACACCGAGTAACAATGTCAATGCAGAACGTGACATCTGACATTTTTCAATAAATGCCGCTACTATTATTTCATATAAACTAAAGGACGATGTCAGTGTAGCAAATAAAAACAGCAATAAAAACATCGCTAAAAATATTTCACCAAATGGCATTTGACTAAAAGCTGTTGGCAGCACCATAAATAATAACCCTGGTCCAGATGCAGGCTCTAAATCAAAGGCAAAGACAACAGGAAAAATTGCTAGACCAGCAAAAAATGACACAAGCACAGTTAGTATCACCACTGATCCTGCCGAATTCGGTAAGCTAACATCTTTTTTCAAATACGAGCTATACGTCACAAGGCATGAAAATCCGACGGCCAAGCCAAAGAATGATTGTCCTAAAGCCTCTAACAACGCCTTTCCTGTAATATGTGTAAAGTCGGGCCACAAGAAGAACTTAACCCCCTCCATGGCTCCATCTAACGTTAACGCACGCACTACAAGTACAACGAACATTAAAAATAATAATGGCATCATCCACTTATTTGCTTTTTCAATTCCATTTTGCACACCAAGTGAGATAACAAGTACATTTGCCAGCGTAAACAATCCCAAGCCAAGCAGTGTAATCCAAGGCGTCCCTATAATGTTAGCAAATAGATCACTAGGGTTCACTGCGGGATCAATCACCGCTCCCGTCACACCAAGGCCGCTATAAACAAAAATCCAGCCTCCTACTACACTGTAAAAAGTTAATAGCAGAAAACAACCAAGCACACCCATACGGCCAACCCATGCCCAGCCCTGTTTCGTAGGTACAACTTTTTTATACGCTGTTACAGCCTCTGACTGTGTACCACGTCCTAAAATATATTCTGATAATAGCATCGGCAAACCAATCAACAATGTAAATAACACAAAAATAAGGAAAAATGCACCACCACCACTTTGACCCGTGACATATGGCAGCTTCCATATTGCGCCTAGCCCAATTGCCGCTCCTGCCGATGCTAAAATAAATCCCAATTTACTGGACCACTGTCCGTTCTTTTGACTCATCTCTTCATACTCCTCAACATTCTAAACTCACACTTATTGTACATGAAATTAAGATTTCCGACTAGACAATCTCTAGTTGACCAGCAGAATATCTACTGTCTCGTGCTGTTATCCGTATTTTCGAGCTTTCTATCCTTCACTTTCGGCTTTCTATCCGTCATTCTAAGCTTGCATCCAGCGCTCCCAAAATCTCATAAAAAAACCTCGAGCATCTACACACTCGAGGTTCGATCTATTATTTTGTGCTATACATTTGACGTTGACGTTCAATCCATTTACGCATTGTAGTGAATAGTAATGCCATGATGGCCGTTAATAAAATACCTTTTACAATGTTGAACGGTAAAATACCCGCTACAATCATTGTATATAAAGAATCTCCAACGACTGGCTCCATGCCTAAGAAGTAAGTGTACATTGGTAAAAATATCGCATAGTTTAAAAGGCTCATACCTACTGCCATCACAATCGTTCCAGCAACTAACCCTCCGACAAGACCTGCAACTGTTTTAAAACGATTAAAGATAAACGTTACTGGTAATATAAATAGAATGCCTGTTGCAAAGTTTGCAAGGTGACCAACTGGTACGCCTGTTGGTGTGCCTGAGAAAATCCAGTCTAGGACATTTTTAAATAATTCTACTAAAATACCTGCTACTGGCCCCATCGTGATCGCCGCGATAAGTGCAGGCATGTCACTGAAATCCACCTCTAGAAACGCTGGAAATGGCGGAATTGGGAAATTAAAAAGCATTAGTAAAAACGAAATACTACTTAGCATACCAATCGTAATAAACGACTGAAGTTTGACATTTTTTTTCATTGTAAAGCTCTCTCCTCTTTGCTGATTCAATCTCGCAAGAAGAAAGGCAACGATACTATCAATTCCAGTTCACGAAAAAACCCCTATGCACAACTAGCATAAGGGAGAATAGGCAAGGTTAAAAAACGCCATTATTAGCTATTTTTTTGCGTTTACTGTGCAAAATCCACACTGAAAAAACGCTCGATTATAGCTAAAATTCGCAACATCGAATGACGATCGTACCTCCATCTTCTCCCATCCAGACTATAACTGTCGGCCTTGGAATTGCACCAAGTCAGCCATGCAAAAAAAGATTTGCACAGGTCGCGGGCTGAAGAATCTTGTAGTAAATCTTTCGAGCTATTGTATGTATGCTACAATAGCGATTTACGATTCTATTACCGCCGGTCGGGATTTTCACCCTGCCCCGAAGATGAATCAATATTATTTTATCTTACAGCTTTACTATAATGAATTATTAACAAAAAGTAAATACTTCTGCTTAAAAAATCCGATTAAGTTTGTCAGTATTAATGCAACACGTTGTTAATATGCCTATATCCCATTACTTCCAATGTTTTATTCTTACATAAAAAAACAGCTACCCTTTAAAGGATAGCTGTTCCGTCATTCCGGCATATATTGCTTATTTGCCCCTACTGGCATTGGTAAGTACTTTGTTAAATCAAAGCCCTCCCAACTGTCCTGTACAACATTATCTAAGCGCAATTTCTTATCGAAGCTCGCAGCCGTTAGCATCATTGCCTCGATTAGCTGTGTTGCACGAACTGCATCCATTGTCATTAGATCAAGTTCCACATCAAAAGTTACAACGACACCATCCGCTTCTTCCTTCACCGTATAATTCACATTTTCTGGTATTGCTGAAACATATACATCATCGTTTTTATGGCGCATGTCTGTAAGTGCCTCTGTTACGGTTGAAAACGTTTTACGGAAATCTGGCGATAAATACTCTGTGCCATTTGTTTCAGTATATACATAAAAATTATAATGTTCTCTTGGTATCAACGCCATTGGCTCACTTGGTTCACCCACTTGCGAAAACTCATAAGCCGTGCCATCTGCATTTTCAAAGGCAATTTCCTTATAATCAGAGTCTGAGAAAGTGTCCTTTAACGACCCTAGATACTTACTTACCGAGGCAGAAGCTATATCATAGGCATTTTTTTTAGGTAATACATGCACAAGTGTTTCGCCTTTTTCTTCCAACTCACCCTTATATGGATGGTAGTTTGTAAAGCCCATTGCTTCTTCATCTATTTGAGGAGCGTATTTTTCATACATTTGCAAAGATGTAGGCTTTTCCTTGCCAAAATCAGCTACAACGCGCTCATTCGGAATAATATACGTCATGGGTACACTCTCCGCTGCTTTTCCTCCGGCTAAACCAATGCGGAACACGACGGCATCTGTTAAGTCTTCTTCGTATACAGATGTTCGGAGCGACATCATCCGAGTATGTTCGGCAACGATACTGGAATCCATTACATTGTCACTACTTTCAATTTCCTTTGTAGCCCTATTTTCCGGCATGCTAGAAAACGTTGCACTATCAGGAGTTGCTTGATCTTTAGGCGAATCATTATTGTTAACAAACATGGACCCTGCTATTAAAGTCAGCACAAAAACAGCAGCAACACTCATAAATAGGGGTATTTTTTTATATTTACGTTTCGTTATCGGTAAATCTTTATTCTCTGCTTGTATAAAATCTTGTTTCTCGTTAACCTCATGCGTTGTTAGTTGGCTTTCAATTGGTCCTTGCACAGCCGCTTGAAGATGGCTATTGTCCTGCAAACGCGCATCTGCCAACAAACGTTGCAACACTTCGTCTTTCGAACGGTGGTCAGATAGCTTAGGGGCGTTGTTCAATACCTGTTCAAGTTGGTCTTCGTCAAACTGTTTATGAGTCATTGCCGTTTCGCCTCCTGTTCACTAACCGGTTGTAACTGTTGTCTTAAAAATTTAATGGCTCGATGCTGCGTCGTTTTTACTTTTGCTTCTGTCCAATCTAATATTTGCGCTGTTTCAGCAATTGATAAGTCTTGGAAGTAACGCATAATAATGACCATTTTTTGGTCGCCTGTACAGTTTTCAAGCGCTGATTCTACCTGTAAAAATTCATCACTGGCCTGTAGTAATTCTTCCGGTGATGGCGTGGTTGAATGTAATTGTTCCGTTTCCCAGTCAAAAAAATCAAGTGAATGTTTTTGGCGTACTGCCTGCTTTCTAAAATGGTCGATGGCTACGTTTTTTGCAATAGCAAATAACCATGTCTTCTCACTGCTATTCCCTGCAAAGTTATCATATGAGCGCAGCACACGAACATACACTTCATGCGCTAAATCCTCAGCAAGTGTACGGTTTTTCACTAAATAAATTAGGAACTGGAACACGTCTTGATGGTATGCATCGTATAGTCGATGGAACACGGAGTCATTCAAAGCACTCCACCCCCGTTCTTATAGTATTTGTCGTCTAACCTTCAAAGAAGTTACACTTTATCTATCTTTACATCGCAATTTTACTGTTTCACTATAATAAATCATTAGTCGTCGTTACACATACACGACTATGTGTGATCGCCTACGTTGTCATGTAGCGTAAAAAAGTTAATCGAATGGTAAATAAAACGTGAACGTCGTACCTTTTTTTAAGACACTATCGACCATAATATTTCCGGAATGTGCCTTGACGATATTTCGGGCAATAGCAAGCCCAAGACCTGTGCCACCTTTCGATCGCGTACGTGCTTTATCTGCTTTATAGAAGCGTTCAAAGACATATGGCAAATCATCCTGAGGAATGCCATGTCCTGTATCCTGTACAGAAATCTTGGCAAAGGTTGGTTCCTTCTCCACTGTCACGATCACTGATCCTTCATCCGTATGACGCAGTGCATTATCAACTAAGTTGGTTAACACTTGCTCAATACGGTCTTCATCTATGCTTATTATCGCATCATCATTAAATTCACTATCGAAAATTAGTTGCACATGCTTTTCCTTTGCGACTTGCGCGAATTTTTGTGTAATACGCTCGAATGTAGAGTTAATCGGTAACTCATCTTTGTAGAGCGTCATATGTCCAGATTCCATACGGGCAAGATCCAATAAGTCCGTAACTAGGCGTCCCATCCGCTTGGATTCATCGTAAATGATTTTAGTAATTTCATTGCGTTCTTCTTGATCTTGAATGAAATCATCCATCAAGGCTTCAGAGTAGCCTTGGAGCATCGCAATTGGCGTGCGTAACTCATGCGACACATTGGCAATAAAATCAGATCGGAGCTTTTCTAGACGATGCTGCTCTGTCATATCCCGAATAACAGCCACCGCTCCACGTATCAATTCCCCACTATAGAGCGGGCTAATCGTGAACGTGTAATAATTTCCATCCATTTCAATTTCCTCTTCAAGCTTATCTTCAAACATCAGTACATGATCAAGCATATGATACAGTTCTGGTGGAATAGGCTTTGTACTTTGTGAACCCTTATTGACAAACCATTTTTGCATTAAACGCTCAGCTGGTGGATTGCTCAGTAATATTGTACGATCACGATTAAATGTAATAACAGCATCAGTCATCGAAGTCAGTATATTCGACAACTGCTCGTTTTCTTGATTGATAACCTCTAAATTGTGTTTCAGCTGCCGCCCCATTTGGTTAAAGGCAACTGCAAGCTGACCGATTTCATCATTTTGTGTGGTAGGCATTTTCGCTTCGAAGTTTCCTTTGGAAATTTCAAAGGCTAATTCACGCATTTTACGCAATGGCGAAGTAATACGTGAAGATAGGAAAAATGCAAAGAATGTCGTTAACACAAAGGCTATAAAAGCCGCTAAAAAGACAATTTTCGTCGTCTCTTTCGATGTTTTATGTAGTGCATCTGGACTTTGATAAATAAAGACCGCACCATGTACTTCATTTTCCACGTTTAAAGGGAAGCCGAGTACGACATACGATTCCATTTTATCTTTGTCTGTTGAGGACGGCATCATCATTTCCTTAATGACAGGTTCATCTGATTGAAAAATTTCATGGAACGTTTTATTGGCCAAAATCGTATCTTGGATTTCTTTTTTATTGACGCCTTCTTGCATCGCAAATGACACTTCTACATGGCTAGTTGCAATAAGTGCGTTCGTACTATCTGGTAAAATATCTGTTAATAATTCCGAAGTGGTTTCTGCCGTTTCATTATCATCTACAATACTTGCAACTGTTGCAGCTGTTTGACGCAGCGAGATTTCTGCCTGCTGCATATGATAATTTTGAAGAAATTCGAGCATTAAAACCGTGAAAACAAATAATACAAATGAAACGAGAAGCAATATGGTTACCCATAGCTTCCCGACAACACTATTCCATATTCTATTCATTGACAACCTCAAATTTGTAGCCCACGCCCCAAACCGTGACAATCATTTTTGCAGCGTTTTCTGATACACGATTGAGCTTTTCACGTAAACGTTTTACGTGTGTATCGACTGTACGTAGGTCCCCAAAGAAATCATAGTGCCAAACCTCTTTTAGCAATTGTTCACGGTCAAATACTTTGTCTGGAGATTTTGCTAGGAAATACAGTAATTCATACTCTTTCGGTGTTAAATTCACTTCAATGCCCTCTGCCGTTACACGGTGTGCATCATGATCGATCATTAAGTGTTGGAATACAACCAAATCTTTTGAAGTAGATGTACTCGTTGTAGGTGAGAATGCTTGTGATCGGCGTAAAATAGCCTTCACACGCAGAACAACCTCACGAGGACTAAATGGTTTTACAATATAATCATCTGCACCAAGCTCGAAACCTTGTACGCGATTCGCTTCCTCGCCCTTTGCAGTTAATAAAATAATTGGTGTTGCAGCACGCTCGCGGATTTCAGCACACACTTCAAGCCCGTCTTTTTCAGGCATCATAATATCAAGTAAAATACAGTGATACTCTTTTTCTAAAGATTTCTCGATCGCTTCTTCACCATTCTCTGCTTCGTCAACTAGGTATCCTTCACGCTCTAAATACATTTTTAATAAGCGGCGAATACGATCCTCATCGTCTACTACTAATACTGAAATATTTTCTGACACTGTCACGATCCCTCTCTTCCAATCTTTCTCTACCCTCTATTGTACATGGTACTTTACGTCTTGAAAAGAAAAGAAAGCCCTTTCGCTGCGGCGAAAAGGCTTTTCGTTTCACATTTACGCGTAGGAGTGTAAACCGGCAAGAATTAAGTTAACGGCAATTAGGTTAAATAAAATAATACCGAAACCAATTAATGCCAACCAGGCAGATCTTTCACCTTCCCAGCCTTTTGATAGACGTAGGTGTAGGAATGCTGCATAGAATAACCATGTAATAAGCGCCCATACTTCTTTCGGGTCCCAGCCCCAGAAGCGACTCCATGCAATTTGCGCCCAAATCATCGCAAAGATTAGTGCCCCTAACGTGAATACTGGGAAACCAATTAACACCGAGCGGTAACCTATTTCATCTAGTAATTGTAAGTTTACTCGTTTTACGAGCGGTTGGAATATCGCACTAATTCGTCGACGTGCAATTAAACGAATTAGTAAGTATAGTATAGAACCTACTAACAATGACCATACAACCGTTGTTAATTTTTTAGCATTGATAATGCCAGGCATTTCTACTAATGGTGACATACCATGTTCTTCTACTGCCTTATAATCATTCATGCCGAAAATAGGCGGCATATTGTAAATAATTTGACGGTCTTTTCCTTCTTTATCGACATACGTATATGTTGACTCGTAATCCATTGCACTGAATGTTGATGTCACAAGGACAAAGCCAACAACAATGATAATGCAATACATAACTGCTTCTAGCCAGAAGCGTTGCTTTGAAGCTTTTTTCACATCAACCACTTTTAATAAATAAATAAGCCCTGCAACTGCACTGATTGCTAAAATCGATTGTCCTAACGCAGCTGTAATCACGTGAATTGTGAGCCAGTGACTTTGCAATGATGGTACTAATGGACTTACTTCATTCGGGAACATCGCGGCATAGGCAATGATTAACAATGCCACAGGTAATGCCACCAAACCAAGAGCCGTCATACGATAAATAAAGTAAATTAATATGAATGCTGCCACGATGAACATCCCAAAGGCAGTCGTAAATTCAAACATATTACTAACAGGCGCATGCCCTGTATGAATCCAACGGGTAATAAAATAGCTAAGCTGTGAAAGGAATCCAATTATTGTTACGACAATCGCGAGCTTGCCCCATTTATCAGTGTTATTGCCTGTAGCATTCGATTGTTTAATCGCACCACCGAACAGTAATGTTGCTACGAGGTAGGCAATAAATGCAACAAATAATAGGTTTCCACTTAAGTCAATCAAACTCATAAGGTGTTGTCACCTTCCTTTTCTTTAATGCCACTATCCGTGGACTCTTGGCCTTCTTCTTCTGTCTTCTCTAACTGATCTTTATATTGTGGTAGACCAGCAAAGGCAGTCACGGCATCTAAATCTTTTTTCATGCTAAACATATTTTTATTAACGTGGGCAGCCATAATCACGCGACCATCTGGTTCCACCTGTAACCATAGACGACGGTGATTCCAATAAGACCCAATAGCTACACCAATCATGAAAATAATACCACCAATAAATAAAATAGGAATTGTGCGGTCTTTTCGAACAGTGAAACCAGACATATCGCGTGTTTCCACACCTTCAAATTTCATTTTATATTGGTTGTCACCGAGCGGTTCAATTGTATTTTTAATCGCAACAAAGCTTGTTTCGCCCTCTGGTGTTTCCGGTGTCGTCATCTTAAACAAAAATGCTGGGTTATTTGGAACAGATGTCGCTGTTTGCGGTACACCATCTTCAAAACCAGAGAAGTCTGGTGTGTAAAGTAGTAGTTTTACAGATGCACCATTTCCTAAATCGTACTCTTTTTCAGGATTAGTTAAATCAATTTCTACTTTACCAAGAGATTGCTCAGTGGCTTTATTCACTAATTGGAAATTCATTTGCTTCAATTCGTTTAGACGATAATCCATTTGATAGAGAGCAAATCCTTCTTCTTTTAATGGATGATTGACACGAATCGAATAATCTTTTACTTTTTCAAGATTTTCGGTATCTCCAGCAATAGCATTTTCATGTTGTTTGTATAACGTAATATCTGTTTGGAAGTTTTTCGCTACTACGTTAACCCCTTGCTTGACCTGTTCACCTTGTGGTGTATTATCATGTGTTTCTAAAATAAAATCCCGGTTTTCAATAAAATAACCGTCCATGCCAGTAACTGCACGTGTTTCACCTTCACGAACCCATATCGATTCATCGACATAGAAACCAGGGACTAAACGTAGCATAACCCCACCTAAAAAGACAATTAGGCCGACATGGTTTATGTACGGACCGTAACGAGAGAAACGACCTTTTTCTGCAAGTAGCGCACTGCCATCTCGCCGAACATTATATTTCATCTCAGTCATTTTCTTTTCAACCTTTTCCAGCGCCTCTTCAGGACTAGCTGTTACTTGTCCCTCTGCAACAATACGCTGACGCTTCATGAAACTTTCATGGCGTTTGACACGTTGATTCTTTAATGACTTATAAAGTGGTAAACCACGGTCTAGACTGGCAATAATGATGGATACACCAAGCATACCTACCAAAATTTGGAACCACCAAGAACTATATAAATCTGAAAGCCCTAATGCATAATAGACTTTACCGAATGTCCCATATACGTCCTCGTAATAAGCTTCTTTGTTAACATCCGAGGCACTTACGTAAAACTCTTGCGGTAGTAATGTTCCGATTGAAGCAGCAATCAATGTGATAATAATTAACGATATCCCAACTTTAACACTTGAGAAGAAATTCCAAATCTT
Organism: Lysinibacillus parviboronicapiens; assembly: GCF_003049605.2. NCBI lineage: Bacteria > Bacillati > Bacillota > Bacilli > Caryophanales > Bacillaceae > Lysinibacillus > Lysinibacillus parviboronicapiens. The sequence goes on along the minus strand of NZ_CP073713.1, from coordinate 1,406,592 downwards.
ATCAATAATCGATTTGTTGTAAGTTTTAGAGCGAATAGCGGTACCATCATAGCGCATATCGACAACTTTATTTTGCTTTTCTTCTTCTGTTAAAGGACGACCACATTTCTCACAGAGCTTCGTGCCGTACGGGTTACTATGACCACAAGCACAAGTGATATTTTCCATCGTCATTTACTCCTTATTCTGGCTTTACTAATTCCATGTAAGAAGCGATATTCGCCTCCGTCATTTCACCGGTAATAATTTTCGCTACCTTACCTTCCGGGTCAATCATAACGGTAGCTGGTAAATTTCCGACGTTATAAGCAGTCATAACGCTCTTCGTTTTGTCAATAACTACTGGAAATGATAATTCGTACTTATCAACAAAGTTCTGCACTTCGAAATCTGTTTGTGCAATGTTCACAGCTAATGTTTGTACACCTTGGTCTTTATAGATTTGGTATTGGTTATCCATTGCAGGCATTTCTTTTTCACAAGGTTTACACCAAGTTCCCCAGAAGTTTAAAAATACCCCTTGTCCTCTATAATCAGACAGTTTATGTTTCTCACCGTTTAAATCTACTAACGTGAAGTCTGGTGCTTCAGAGCCTACTGCTACTAACTCTACTTTCTCCTTTGTTGCCGTTCCGTATACTGTGTAACCAATCGCTAGCGCTAAAATTACTAAAATAATTGTTCGTGTTACGAGACGTTTCTTCTTTTTCTCCAAGCTAATAAACCTCCCTCTTCATTACCCCTCGGAGTAATTCTTGATGACGCTTTTGCTTTTGCACTGAAAAGCCTGCGTCCAGATGATTAATCCTTACCTGCCGCATTGCTTTCGGTACTGAAAGCAATTACTGCTGTCACAATTTTATGCCGAAACAAACATCTGTGACATTTGCGAGGCTTTAATTTATTCAGCGCTACCACTGAACGAAATTAAATAAGGTGTACTATTCTCACCTATTATAGCAAAATGATACAAATTCGCTTAGCTATTAATTATGAATGATTTATGAACGTTTACACCACAAAGAAAGTGAAAAACACACTATACGTATAGCGGTATGTTCACTTTCTGCATCAAATGTTCATTTAGCCGATTTGCCCAGTTTCAGCTAACACGCGCAGTTGCTTCACTTCATGCTTGGACAATTCACGATATTCTCCTGGTGTTAGGCCATAAAGATCTAAAAAGGCAAAGCGCTCACGTTTCAGCTTGACAACAGGTGTGCCGATTGCCTCGAACATGCGACGTACTTGTCGATTACGCCCTTCATGAATGGTAATTTCACAAATTGCTTTACCTGCTTGCTCGTCAAAAGAGGTCATACTCACTTTAGCCGGTGCTGTTTTGCCATCCTCTAACTTAATACCACGCTGTAGCTTTTTTAAGCCTTCAACTGTTGGCACACCTTTGACACGTGCAATATACGTTTTGTCAATTTTAAACTTAGGATGTGTCAGCATATAGGAAAATTCGCCATCATTTGTTAATAGCAATAACCCTGATGTATCATAATCAAGACGTCCTACTGGGAAGATACGTTGCGGCATATGCTTAAATAAATCTGTGACAGTTTTGCGTCCTTTATCATCCGTCACAGCAGAAATCGTACCACGTGGCTTATATAGTAAATAATATACTTTATCCTCTTTTTCAAGTTTTACGCCTTCAACCTCAATTGTATCTGAGTTAGCCACCTTTGTGCCAAGCTCACGTACCACAACACCGTTGACCTTAACTTTACCTTCTACTATCAATTGCTCTGCCTTACGCCTTGATGCAACACCTGCATAAGCAATGACTTTTTGTAATCTTTCCATTGTTTCACCTCTAGTTTGAATTCACCTTGGCATCCGCCAAAAACCTTAACTTTAATACATGTAAAGAACAAGGTTATTTTTCCCGTTAATCTGTGAAAATTATGTCATACTTTTGTTCATTATTAAAGGAAAACTAATTATACACAAGTAATACGAGTATTCGAAATAGTTTTTTATTTGCTGTTGTCCCTATGATTTAGACTTGTTCTTTATCCATATTCACTTCATTATTCTTCATTTATTTCTAATATACACTATTTTGAAGCTAGTAAATCGCATTCACAATATGCTTGTTTTTTTGTTGGTAAAAAAGGGGTTAACAAATAAATAGCATTAGAAAAACAGGACATTCCTTTATTCTAGGTTATCCACCCACATAAAAAACCCACCACTTCTGCAGCTTTTTAACATTATTCATTTTCATTAAACTTATTTTCAATGGTTAGTCCATCTTTACTCAATGCACTATTACTAGATTGTCTTGCTCTCGTTAAATTCACTGTCAACACATGCTCAATTGGAGCGCTAATGGGAAGATCAGTTTATCTAGTACGGTTACACCCTTTTTTCAACCCTCAAATAAACAAAAAAGCAGATCGCTTTTAACGATCCGCCGATTCTACAATTACGGGTGTTGCATAGATGCGTTCTTCACCGATAAAAATGGAAAGTACAGCTTCCTTTCTTTTTCTAGAAACTTGTAGTACTTGCCTTACCGCCTCTTTTTCCTCTTTCTTTAACTGCAAACGAATCGGTTGCTCTAAACGAATGGCCAGTTTATCGTTCACATTATATTTGCCCTTTTTTACTACGGTCTCGATGTTGTAATTTTGCCACACCGAATTGGCTAAACCACGGTGTACATTCCAATCATCTGACTCATTCAATGTCACAACAATACAGGTTTGCCCGTCCTTTTGAAAGGCGGTTGCAAGTGTGCGACCAGCTACCTTTGTAAAACCGGTCTTGCCAGCGAACGCTGTACCTGTTGCAGATTTCAGTGAACTTACAGGCTGCTCTGCCTCGTCATTTATTTCTGAAGCGACCCCTGAGCCTTCTCGTAATAAACGATGCTTATTTTCCCACAGCATGCCATTGACTGTATTTGCTCGATATAAGACTGTTGATGCAATTTTTTCAAACGATTTATTTTGAAGTGCCACTCGTAGCATTTCAGCTGTATCCCTCGCAGATGATAAGTGTTGATCATGATGTAAGCCCGACGGATTCATAAAAACTGTATTCGTGAGACCTGCAATCATAGCTCGCTCGTTCATTAAACGCACAAAACCTTCAACAGATCCACCTACATGCTCAGCTAATGCGGTTGCCGCATCATTGCCTGAGCGTAGCATTAAGCCATATAACAGTGTTTCTACCGTAACTGTTTCACCTGCTTGCAAGTAGATGGAGGAACCCTCAGCCATTGCAGCATTCGGTGATATTACTACCTCTTCTTGAAGGTCACTATTTTCTATAGCGACAAGTGCTGTCCAAATTTTCGTTAAGCTCGCAATGGGAAGTCGTGCATCACTATTTACACCATTTAAAACACGACCAGTATCACCATCCAAGACGACATGTCCGCTACCACCTCTTGCCAAGCCGTTTTCCGGAAAAATCAAGAATCCCAATAACAACATCAACACCATTAAACGTACTAACCGAAGCAACAAGCCACTCCTTATTAAATGATTTGAAAGTATTGTTTCTTATTATATTGTTTAGACCAAAACACCACCCGGGGTCGTAAAAAATTTACGCTTGAAAGCCGAAAATTCGCTCTCACTTCATGCGCTCAGAAAAATCTTCACATCTGGAACATTTTTTGCAGTCAACATTGATTGGGGATTGTTACTGGTCTTTTTCACATTTTTCTTACGTTACTTTACGCCACTAAATGTTTCTTGGAATTTTGTCATAAATAAATCGGTTTCTTGCTCTGTTTCACCTTGTTCCTCCTCTGGGAGTGGAGGCATTTCTTCAATACTATTTAATCCAAAGTAATTTAAGAACTCTTTTGTTGTGCCATATAAAATTGCACGCCCTGTTCCTTCTGAGCGGCCAACTTCTTTGACAAGCCCTCTTGAAGCAAGTGTTTGTAGTGGTCTTTCACATTTTACACCGCGTAAATCCTCAATGGCCACACGTGTAATCGGCTGCTTATATGCCACAATCGCCAATACCTCAAGTGAAGCTTGGGACAATGATTGCGCTGTTGGATTCTCTACTAATCTTTGAATGGTATCTGCGAGCTCATGTTTTGTCGTTAACTGATATACCCCGGCAATTTCTTTTATCGTAATGCCTCTCGTCAAATCTTCGTCATATGTTGTACACAATGATTCCATTGTTTGTGCGACAAGTTCTTCCGCTTCACTCAATAAGTGCGCTAATTGCTTTATGGTTAAACCATCATCTCCCACGACAAATAATAAAGCTTCAATTCTATTTTGTAGCATTATTGTTTTCGTCATCATCCCATTCCTCCTTCTGTAATGTAACCGTTAGTTCTTCAAAATTACCGTCTTGCTGTACGATTACCACTTGGCGTTTCATCAGCTCAAGAAGTGATAAAAACGTCAAAATAAGCGTTGGCTTATCCTCATAGGGGAAAAGTTCGAAAAATGATGCACGTCCACCCGTCGAACGTAATGAATGAACAACAGAACGCATTTGATCCCTGACTGAACGCTCTTGTCTAGCAACTGTTGTCTTCAGTGGCTTTTTTAATTTTTTTCTTCGCATCAGCTTTTGAAAAGCCCCAAGCATATCATAAATATTGACGTTCAAATCAAATAATGCCATTTGCTCATCTGAAGCTAAGCCAGATAAGTCTGCTGGTGGTCGCGTAAACACTTGTGCCCGATCTGACTCAAGTTCTTGCAAGTTGCTTGCTGCCTCTTTATATTTCTTATATTCTATTAATCGCTGTACTAGTTCTTCACGAGGGTCAGGTCCGTCAACTTCTAGTTCGGCATCCTCTAGCTCTCCTTCATGAATTGGTAACAACATACGGCTTTTAATGGCCAAAAGTGTCGCAGCCATCACTAAGTATTCACTCGCCTCATTTAATTCCAGTACCTGCATAGCATGTATATGGTCGATATATTGTTGTGTAATTTCAGCCATTGGAATATCATAGATATCAATTTCCAATCTGTGAATTAAATGCAATAATAAATCAAGAGGCCCCGAAAAGGCTTCTAATTTTACTTCATAAGACATTGTTTACCACCCTGACATTCTATCAATTACGCTTTCAAGTAGTTGTCGTCGCTTTCTGTGCAAAAATTACTTCGACATTAGTTGGAAGCTTCAATTTTATGCAATATGTGGCTAAAAACCAACTGCATAAAGTTAAGTTCACGTTTTAGTATAGTGGAAAGGAGTTCAAAATGCATCCACAGCATCATACTTTATTTATCGACTACTGTGCCTATTTCAATGGCAATGCGGATTATTTCGAGTGCCATGAAGTGTTAGAGGAGTACTGGAAAGACATTGCTCCGGGTGATAAAAACCATCCACTTGTTGGTTATGTACAGCTCGCAACAGGCCTCTATCATTGGAGACGTGGTAATTTTACAGGCGCAGTTCGTATCTTGCAAAAAGCACTCGCTAATTTTCAATACAATGTGGACCATGCCTTTTTAACAGAAATGGACTACGAAAAACTACTCACACTTCTAAAGGATACGATATGTGCTATTCAAATAGGCAAGTCCTTTCAAGCTTTTCAACTACCGATGACACCAGCATTGCAAGAACTAACGGCCGTCCGAATACAATTTTTACCAACAAGTAGTTACGACTATCTTCTTCATAAACATATGCTTCGTGATCGCTCACATATTCTTGCGGAGCGACAAGAAAGTAAACAAAGAAAAAGCAGACGTTAACACTCGTCTGCATTTTTTTCTTTTAAAATAGAAGTATCTAAAGGAAACCGTTGCTTTCCGCTACGGCGGACGCTTTTCGCGGGCACGGCTTCAGTCTCCTCGTCGCTACGCTCCTGCGGGGCCTTCAGCTCATGCTTTTCCCGCAGAAGTCGCCGCCTGCGCTCCAGAGGCACAATGTTAAGAAGAGCTGAATCAAGACCGGGTGCACCATGGAAAGAAACCTTTTTCACCAGAGTAGTTTGAAAAAGAAGAAATGAAAGAAATCAAGGTGAGTACGACTGGCCCTGAGAGTGGCTACTATGTATATACGTTGGACAACCTTTTGAGGGATTTAAAAAATTGTCCATGCAGCTGATGCTTACTTCCGCTACCATGGATTTGAAGAAGCTAGCTAATTGGACATGGCAAAGTCCAAAAATGGCGAAAAATAGTTGTAGCATACTACTCTTGTTAATAGGGGCTATTTGGTACGAATATTTCTGATAAAATATCAAAAGGTATTCGGAATGTGATCATTCCCGAATACCTTTTGTCGTCAATCTGAGCAGACGTTAACACTCGTCTGCTTTTTCATCGATACATTGTATACATTTTTGAACAAATTCACGTGTTTCATCAGTTGCGCGCACATTTTCGTATTGGCCAAGGTCTGCCACTTCTTGTAGCATTTCCTTCGCCACACCCTCTCCTCTGTAAGAAGGGATTACGGAAACATGCTGAATTGTTGCAGTATCTTCGTCTATTACAAGACCAACGATACCAACATACTCATCATTCTTTTTCCACAAATATAACACCCAATGATCATCATTTTCATATGATTGGATTGTCTCTGTGAGCTTTTTTATGTCTTTTTCGTTAGGCATAAACGAGAGTAGCCCCATCGCTATTTTCTCGAAAGCTTTTTTATATCGAATTAACATATTTGTCTATTCCCTCTTTTTCTAGCTGTACATAATCTTTGACTATCCTACACGATTTGTACTTTTACCGCAAGTCAATTTCTGTCTTACGAACCAGGTCCGAGAATACCTTTTGAAGCTAACACCCAATAAACAACGCCCCATAACAAAATAAAAGTTGAAATGGATGCAAGTAATACCCATTTATTTTTTCTCAAATTCTACTCACCCTTTTTTAACGTTAGCGGGAGGTCGTTTTGTACAATATCTTCATAACTTTCACGTTTGATGGCTAATTGATGCTCGCCATCTTCAGCAAACACCACCGCTGGACGTGGAACACGATTGTAGTTACTCGCCATTGAGTACCCATACGCGCCTGTACAGAAGATTGCTAGTACATCACCTGAAGCTGCCTCTTGCAGTTTAGCATCGATAATCAATTTATCACCTGACTCACATAGCTTCCCAGCAACTGTGTACGTCTCACTCTTCGGTGCATTTGCCTTACCGGCAATGACCGCTTCATATTTCGCATCATATAGTGCTGGACGAATATTGTCACTCATCCCACCATCGACCGCAATATATTTGCGCACATCTGGTACTGTTTTTTGTGAACCGATTGTATAAAGTGATGTCCCTGCATCGCCAACAAGGGAACGACCTGGCTCAATCCAAATTTCTGGCATGGTAAGACCAAGTACAGTTGCTTTGTTTTTAACAACTGTAATCATATCCTCTACATATACTTGTGGCTCAAGCGGTGCATCTTCTTCTGTGTAACGAATACCAAAGCCCCCACCTAAGTTTAACACAGTACAAGTAAAATCGTGAGTCTTGTGCCAATCAGAAATTTTATCGATTAATTTTTCACCTGCTAAGCCAAAGCCAGCTGTATCGAAAATTTGAGAGCCTATATGGCAGTGTAAGCCCAGCAGCTCTAAGTATTCATGGTTAAATGTTTGCTGGAATGCATCATCTGCTTGACCATTATTTAAGTCAAACCCAAATTTAGAATCCGCCTGTCCTGTTGTAATGAAATCATGAGTATGCGCCTCAACACCTGGAGTAACACGCAATAAAATACGTATTTTTTGCTGACGGCGCTCTGAAATTTCTTTTAAAAGCTCGATTTCGTAGAAGTTATCTACTACGATACAACCAATGTTTGCGTCAAAGGCAAGTTCTAATTCGGCAATGCTTTTATTATTACCGTGGAAATGTATGCGCTCAGCTGGGAATCCAGCTTTTAAAGCAGTAAATAATTCCCCTCCTGAGACAACATCCAATGACAGATTCTCCTGTGCCGCTAACTGATACACAGCCACACATGCAAATGCTTTTGAAGCATAAGCTACTTCTGCTTTTACGCCTAGTTTTTTAAACGTATCTATAAAGCCGCGAGCACGCTTACGAATAAGCGCTGTATCGTACACAAATAGTGGTGTACCGTATTGTTTCGCAAGCTCTAGTGTGTCTACCTGTCCGATTGTTAAATGACCGTCTTCAGAAATCGCTTGTGTTCCATATAAATGCATGTGCATCTCTCCCTTTTCACATCGTTCCATCCTGTGATCTACGGCCTTAGCGTCATTGCCTCCACATTACGAACTGTGCTTGCACAATACATAATATATGCTGAAACTTCGCCTGCGCACGCAAAAAACATCTATTGAAAAAAGATAATTTTTGCAAAAATCACAAAATACTATATGTGAACTTTATCACATGGAAAAAACGAGCGCAACGGCTCCTATGACCTTTTTCGCTGTTTGGAAGCAACTACATAAGGCCTTAGTGCATCGGCTGTCATCGGGAAACGGACAAGAACCCGAAGCATTGCATTTGGGAAGAACGGGATTAGTGGCCATAAATACGGCGCTTGTAATGGACGCAGTGAACATAAATACGTAAATAAAATAAATAATCCAATAAAGAGACCATCTGCACCCCAAATACCTGTCATTATTAATAACACTAGCCTAAAGAGCTTGATGGAAATACTTAGCTCGTATGACGGTATTATAAACGTAAGAATTGCGGCTACTGCTGTATACAACACAACTTCCGCAGAAAAAAGTCCTACATCAATCGCAATTTGTCCAATAATTACACCCGCAACCAAACCCATCGCAGTGGATAACGGAGACGGGGTGTGAATGGCGGCCATCCTCAAGAATTCAATCCCAATATCCGCAATAAGTACTTGCAGTAAAATTGGAACATGAGACTTTTCCTGAGCACCTAAAAATGATAGCGTTTCAGGCAATAAAGATTCATTAGTTGCAAATAAATACCATAAGGGCAATAATAATAATCCCATTATCGTCCCGAAATAACGCATAAACCGAACAAATGTCCCAACGGCAGGCGCCTGCCTATATTCCTCAGCATGCTGTAATAAATGAAAAACTGTTGCAGGCACTAAAATAACAGAAGGTGAGGTATCCACTAAAATAGCCACATGTCCTTCAAGTAAGTGGGCTGCTGCAATGTCAGGACGTTCCGTATAACGGACAAATGGCACAGGATGGAACTTTTGCTTAAATAGCCACTCCTCTAATGATTTATCAGCCATTGTGAGTCCATCATGATTAATTTGTCCGAGGCGCTGTCGTAATTTATCGAGCATCTCATCATTCGCAATATCCTTCATAAACGCCAGTGCAACATCGGTTTGACCAATCTTGGATATTTTATGTAGCTCGAAACGTAAATTACTATTACGGATTCGTCGACGAATCAAAGCAGTATTTTGTGAAATCCCTTCAGTAAAGCCATCCCTTGAACCACGTATAACCTTTTCATTATCAGGTTCCTCTGGTGAACGCCCCGGATAATTACGCAGTTCAGCAACATAACAATAACCACTTTTCGTTATAAATGTTACTTGCCCACTTAAAATGGCCAGTAAGTAAGCTTTGCGCTCTGTTTCCTCCGAACGGCCATGAAAATTGAAGTAAGCTTCAAAATATTCCTGCTCATCTTCAATATCTACCTCTTCATCGGGCAACATACTCGAGAGTAATTGCGTTAAGGCCTCTCCGTCCACAAGACCACTTATATAGGCACAAAGGACCGGTAAATCCTTGACAAATAAATGCTTGATGCCTACGTCAAAAGATTCACCGTCCCCAAACTGATCTTTAAGAAAATTTTCGGCTTCTTCTAAGCTGTTAAATAGTTTATTTGTCATGCTGTCACCATTTTCTTAGATGTCTTTTTTTACTACCTGCTCCTCGACTGTCGCACTTGTGGCCATCCAGCTCTTTAATTGGGCTAGTATCTTTTTCTCTAAACGTGATACTTGCACTTGCGAAATGCCTAGCCTGTTTGCTATTTCCGTTTGTGTACAATCGGAAAAATATCGCAAATAAATGATGGATTGCTCTCTTGGATCAAGTCGTGTGAGCACCTCTTTTAGTGGTATATAGTCAAACGGCTGCTCAGATTTTTCATCTTTCATTTGGTCCATTAGGGTGATGGAATCCCCTTCACTCTCATACAATTGCTCATGTAAGGAAGCGGGATCCCTTAGGGCATCAGACGCTGTCACAATTTCTTCCGCTGTGACATCAAGCACCTGTGCCAATTCCTGAATGGTCGGTGGATGTTCATTGTTTTTGATAAATTCATCGGTTGCATGGCGAATTTTAAAGTTGAGTTCCCGTATAGAACGGCTAACCTTTACCATGCCATCATCCCTTAGAAAACGCTGAATTTCCCCGATGATCATCGGTACCGCATATGTTGAAAACTTCACATCATACGATAAATCGAATTTATCCACCGACTTCATGAGCCCTATGCAGCCAATTTGAAATAAATCCTCGAGCTCTACGCCCCTTGTAGTAAAGCGTTGAACAATGGACCACACAAGCCTCGTATTCCCTTCAATCATGCGTTTACGAGCCTCATGATCGCCCTGCTGTGAAAGCGCAATTAACTCACGCATTTCTTCCTGTGACAATAGCTTATCGGACGACTGTTCTAGTGGCTTCATGTTAGCATCCTCACATGACCGCTGTGCGAACCGAGTAAAATTTCTTCGTAAACGTTACAGTTGTGCCCTCTTGCCACTTAGACATTACTGTCAATTGATCCGAAAAACTATCCATAATTGTAAAGCCCATACCTGAACGCTCCATCGCGCTTTTCGTTGTAAACAACGGCTCCATCGCACGACTTACATCCTCGATGCCCATTCCATTATCCATAACAGACACGGTTACAATATCATCCTCACGTTTTGCATGAACTGTAACAACGCCTCTACCATCCTCTTCATAACCGTGAATTATGGCATTAGAAACAGCCTCCGAGACAACCGTTTTAAATTCCGATAGCTCATCAATCGTCGGATCTAATTGTGCGATAAAGCCTGTCACAGCCACGCGTGCCAAGCCTTCGTTTTCACTAATTGCTAAAAAAGTTAATGTCATTTCGTTATCCATTTACAATCCCCCTAACTCGCTCAATTGCCTCTTCTTCGGTTGCATCCATCATCCACGGACCTAAGCCAGAAAACTGGAATACTTTTCGCATTGTCGGCGATGGATTCAATAATATCGTTCGTCCTGCGACAGCCTCTAACTCACGCATTCGACCCAGCACTAAGCCGACTCCCGAACTATCCATAAAGGACAGTCCTTGTAAGTTCCAAATGATAGTCGATACAGCACCTTGAAAAATTGCTGATGAAATTTTTGCTCGAATTTGTTCTACTGCATGATGATCGAGCTCCCCATATAAACGTATAACTACTGTCTCTCTTGTTACCATTTCAATTTGAAAATGCATGAACATCGCCTCCTCCTCGTGCAATTCTACGTTCTATGCGGTGAATCCTTGCACCTGACAGAACTAGTGCAAAGTCTTCCGAAATAGTGTCAAATCGACATACTTATGGCTTTTTAGGTTAAATGCAGTATGGGACAAATGAAGATATTTTAAACGTAGGCCACACTTTTTGCAGGAATACTGGTTTTACGGTTAGATTTCGTTGTATTAGAGGTTAATCACTATGGCATATAAGGATAGATTTCAAACATTGAAAACAACTTGCAGCGTGCTGTATTTAAACCGTGCTGTTTGAACATAGACATGAAACACAAGCTTGGACCCGCCAAACCAAAAAAAGAACCCTCCTAAGGTAAGGAGAGTTCTCGCTCAATATTATTTATGCCATAGTGTAGGCTTTTTGTACTTTATTGATTGTTTCATCAGCAATTTCACGATTTGAATATAAATAAGCAATTGTTTCGCCTGTCTTCACAGCATCGCCTTTTTTGGCTACAAGTTGAATACCTGCATCGTAATCGAGTGCAGATTCCTTCGTTAAACGACCTGCACCAAGTTCCACGCTTGCTTCACCGATTAACAAAGCATTAATCGTTCCCACAACACCGTTTGAGGCAGCTTTCACAGCCACCTTATTTGCTGTATCATTTTGCACGATATCTGCTAAATCGCCGCCTTGCGCCACGATAAATTCCTCGAATTTTGCAACTGCAGAGCCATCTTCTAACACACGTTTGACAGCAGCCGTTGCCGTCGCTTCATCCTCACCAGCAGCAACTTGATACATAAGAGAAGAAATAATAATACATTCCTCAAGTAAATCTTCATGCGTTTCGTCCTGGCGACCGCTAAGTAAAGAATGTGCCTCCACAACCTCGAGCTTATTACCGATCATTTTCCCTAACGGATTATCCATATCGCTAATATGTGCGATGACTTTTCGCCCTAACTTTTCACCAATCGCTGTCATCGCATCCGCTAATTTCTTCGCTTCTTCTTGCGTCTTCATAAATGCACCTGAGCCACATTTCACATCTAGCACAATACCATCTGCGCCACTTGCAATTTTTTTGCTCATAATTGATGCAGCAATTAAAGGAATTGAATCGACAGTACCCGTCACATCTCGTAATGCATAAAGTTTTTTGTCGGCAGGTACGAGATTACCTGTTTGACCTGCTACTGCAATTTTATGTTTATTGACATTATCGATAAACTCCTGTGACGAAAGCTCTGTTTTAAAGCCTCGAATAGATTCTAATTTATCGATTGTACCACCAGTTATACCTAAGCCCTTGCCGCTAAACTTTGCAACAGGAATACCCAGTGCAGCAATAATAGGTGTCACGATAAGCGTTACTTTATCACCTACACCGCCAGTAGAGTGCTTGTCAATTTTAAAGCCATCAATAGATGTTAGATCAATTACATCACCTGATTCAATCATTGCCTTCGTTAAAAAGAATGTTTCTTCATCAGTCATGCCTAGTAAACGGATAGCCATTAGAAGGGAGCTCGCTTGATAATCAGGAATAGATCCTGTTGTGTAGCCTTCTACAAAGTAATTTATTTCAGCCTGTGTTAGCTCTTGGCCTTGCTTTTTCTTTTCAAACAGCTGTGCCATATTCATAAGAAAATCCCCCTTATTTTAAATCATGCAAGAAACTTTTACCAAATTCTGGTGCTTCAACGTCAAAGTTTTCTGCGACAGTTGCTGCAATATCTGCAAAAGTTTCACGTAACGTAAGCTCACTACCACCTTTAAAACGAGGTGAATAGACAATTAGTGGCACATATTCACGTGTATGGTCTGTCCCCGGGAATGTTGGATCATTTCCGTGGTCTGCCGTAATAATCAATAAATCGTCCTCAGTCATTGCCTGTAAAATTTCCGGAAGACGCGCGTCAAATTCTTGTAACGCATTGCCATAGCCAAGTGAATCACGACGATGCCCGAAATTTGCATCAAAGTCTACTAAATTTAAAAAGCTTATACCGCGAAAATCACGACGTGCAACCTCTGCAAATTTATCCATACCATCCATATTATTTTTTGTACGAATGGCATCTGTTACACCTTCGCCATTGAAAATATCAGATATCTTCCCAATTGCAATAACGTCTAGATTTGCATCTTGCAATGCATTCATCGTTGTGCGACCGAATGGTTTTAATGCATAGTCATGACGATTTGACGTACGTGTAAAGTTTCCAGGTGTACCAATGAACGGACGAGCAATAACACGCCCAACTAAATACTCAGGTTGCAATGTTAATTCGCGGGCAATTTCACAAATTTTATATAATTCCTCTAGTGGAATTATCTCTTCGTGTGCCGCGATTTGTAGTACAGGATCAGCAGATGTATAAACAATCAATGCCCCTGTCTCCATGTGCTCTTGGCCAAAATCCTCAATAACTTGTGTGCCACTTGCAGGTTTATTGCACAGCACTTTACGGCCAGTACGTTTTTCAAGCTCCGCAATAAGCTCTGCTGGGAAACCTTCTGGGTACACTTTGAATGGTTTATCAATATGCAACCCCATAATTTCCCAGTGTCCAGTCATCGTATCTTTACCTACTGAGGCTTCCTGCATTTTACCGTAGTACGCTTGCGGTGCGTTTGCTGCTTGCATACCTTGTAGCGGCTCAATGTTCGCTAAGCCAAACGCTTCCATATTCGGCATTGTAAGCCCATTCATTTGTTCAGCGATGTGTCCTAATGTATGAGAGCCCACATCTCCAAAGTTTGCAGCGTCTGGTGCTTCACCAATACCAACTGAGTCCATAACCACTACGTGGATTTTTTTAAATGTTTTATTCATAATTATTGCCTCCTAATCTCACGACTCTATTTTACCAAAAACCAGTGAAAAATAAAGGTCAGACATCCGACTAAGGTAAAAAAATTACGCGCGTGGATGGAATTGCTTATATACCTCGGATAGTCGTGTTTTACTAATATGTGTATAGATTTGTGTTGTGGATATATCAGCATGTCCCAACATTTCCTGTACCGCCCGTAAATCCGCCCCATTTTCCACTAAATGTGTCGCAAAGGAATGTCGCAATGTATGCGGTGTTAGCTCATGTTGGATGCCTGCCTTTAAAGCATGCTCCTTCATTAATTTCCAACAACCTTGCCTTGTTAAACGTTTCCCTCTTTGATTAATAAAAAACGCATCTGTTTTTGGGTATTTCCCTTGCAATTGACCTCGTGCGCCATCTAAATAAGCACTTAATGCTGACAGGGCACTTTTCCCGAGCGGTATAATACGCTCTTTGCCGCCCTTGCCAAAAACACGGACAAAACCCATTGTCAGGTGGATATCAGCTAAATCAAGTGCAATCAGTTCGCTAATACGCATTCCTGAGCCATATAATAGCTCAAGCATAGCGACATCACGAACTCCCTGAGGCTTACTGCGATTCGGAGCTATTAGTAAGGATTCGATTTCTTCAATAGAAAGGATATTCGGCAGCTTTTGTTCAATTGTTGGCATCTCTAAATGCACAGTTGGATCTGTTTCCGTACGTTTTTCGCGAAGCAGAAATTGATGGAAACTCCGAATAGAAGAAATATGGCGCGCAACTGTACGACTCGTCTTGCCTTGCATACGTAGCTGCTCTAGATGGCGTAAAATCGTCGTCCGTTCCACTTTATGGAAACTAGACATGCCCTCAGCTTCCTGTAAGAACTGCACATAATTTTCTAAATCTCGGCGATAGGATGCTAATGTATTAATCGATAATTGCCGCTCAACTTGGATAAAATGGATATAATCCTCTATTGCATAATGAAAGTCACTCATCACAACGCCCCCCTTACTGTCAATTATTCTCTATTTTAGCACGCAAACTAAAAAAAGTGCTAAAAACGCCTTTTACTGCGCTCGATAATAGTGCTACAGCCCTGCTTTATTGCCGTCGACGACAAGTTCTATCTCAACATGATGTCTGCCTGTCGACTCTAACGCATGGCAAGCTTTTGACACAACAAAAAACTGTCTGATTCAATCCATTTCTAGATCTTCATCAGACAGCTTCTCGTTATTGTTCTTCATCTTTTTCGTCGTTTTTATCATGACAGCGCCAGCAAATACCGTGGAAAGTTAGACGGTGGTCTTTTATAATAAAGTTCCAACGCTTTTCAACAACGGCTTCCACATCTTCAAGTAAGTCTTCTTGGATTTCATCAACAGCACCACATTCGATACAAACAAGATGATGATGGAAATGCGCAGCTCCCTCTTGGCGTAAATCATAGCGCGATACGCCATCGCCAAAGTTGATTTTGTCGACAATTTTGAGCTCTGTTAGTAACTCTAACGTTCTATAGACAGTAGCTAGACCAATTTCAGGCGCTTTATCTTTTACTAAAAGATAAACATCTTCCGCACTTAAATGGTCCTCTTCGTGCTCAAGCAATACAGCAACTGTTGCTTCTCGCTGCGGCGTCAGCTTGTAACTAGCACTGTGCAACTGTTTTTTTATACGATCAATTCGGCTCTCCATGTGACGCCCCCCTAAACTCATTCCATTATACCAAAGGAGTAAATCCTATTACAAGATAGTGATTAGATTTCAAATATGACATTACATATTTTTACCTGTGGCTACATTTTTACAAATTTATGAATCATTTTAATACATAAGATATTACGATAAACTCAGCAACTATTATGATGAAAAAAGCGATAAAATTCAACAAAATTGTCCGCCCATTCATCTTTTTCCCGATCTTTCGCTTTGACCACGCGGGAACAAGTAAATTGCAAAGGACTAGCAACAATATACAATAGATGAGTTGAAATGGGAACCACCAAATCGTATAAAGCCAAAATGCTTCTAGTTTTTGGAGTAAAAATACCGAACTAAAGCCAAAGAAAGTTGCGCGCATTGCGACCGTGACACGCACTAAAACTTTCAACACGCTATGTGTTGCAAGCAATAACACAATAGCAACGGAAACAGCAACAGGCAATATTAAACGAAAAATGGACTGCCTGTCCCCATCTGCTAAACGTGGTTCTATAAATAAAATAAAAGGCTCCGCATTCGCCCCACCAATAATATGAAAGCAGATGACGCCACAAACGAAGCTCACTGCAACAATCGATGCGTGATAAAATATAGAAACCGTACGAGACATAAGCATGCTCCTTTTCTATCAAGGTTTGTACAGCTTATGCTCGTCCGCTTCTATTATGCTAAAGATTATTTGACTTCCTGTAATGCTAGCCAAAGTACTGCAAACGCAGTCTTGGCGTCATAGATACGCTCATCTGACACCATTGCTTGTGCCTCTTCCAACGAAACTTCTAGTAATTCGACAAACTCATCTTCATCTAAAGCTGCTTTGTTTTCAATGTGGTATAAATCCTTTGCTACAAACAGATGAATGACCTCATCCGCAAAGCCTGGTGACGTTGCAAATGTTTGTAAAAATATAAATTCCTTTGCACCATAGCCCGTTTCTTCTTCTAATTCTCGACGTGCTGTGACAATTGGCTCTTCACCTGGCTCAAGCTTACCTGCAGGAATTTCGATAATTGAACGTTCTAGCGCTTTCCGATACTGCTCAACCATCACAAGCTTGCCTTCATGCGTAATGGCAATGACTGCTACTGCGCCTGGATGCTTAATAATTTCACGTTTGGCCATATTGCCATTCGGTAATATCACTTCATCGACCTGTAGTTTCACAATTTTTCCGTCAAATATAGCTGTTGTCTGTGTCGTTTTTTCTTCAAACTTTTTCATAGCTCCAACCTCGCTTGTTCTTCAGATACTTTTCATTGTACCATTAAGTAGAAGATTCGAAGGAGGTAATTGACTTGAAAAAAAGACAACTAGGTTCAAGTGATTTATTCATATCAGAAATTAGTTTAGGAGGTATGTCTCTTTCGACAGATAAGGAGCAGGCAGCTAGCATTGTCGATATGGCACTAGATGCAGGAATTAATTATTTCGATACAGCCGATTTATATGATTTTGGTGTTAATGAGGCAATTATTGGGGAAACGTTAGGAAAACGCCGACAGGATATAATTTTAGCAACAAAGGTTGGCAATCGTTGGACAGAGGGTGTGGACGGTTGGCACTGGGATGCTTCCCCTTCTTATATAAAAGAGGCGGTACATGCGAGCTTACAACGGCTAGGCACAGATTATATTGATGTCTATCAGCTTCATGGAGGAACAATAGAGGACGATTGGGATGGTATTATTCATACCTTTGAAGATTTGAAAAAAGATGGACTGATTCGTGCATACGGTATTTCTTCTATTCGACCAAACGTACTCCAACGATTTTTGCCAGCAAGTTCGGCGAAAATTGTCATGATGCAGTATAGTATGCTCGATCGCCGCCCAGAAGAGTGGTTTGATTTCATCGGGAATGAAGGCGCTTCAGTCGTTACACGAGGTACTGTTGCAAAAGGTTTATTGACTAATACTTGGAAAGAACGCTTACAACGCGAACATAGCTATAACGCTTATACGGCAGCGGAGTTAGCGCCGACATTAGCAAGTTTAGCAAAACATTATGACGATTTACACGCGCTCGCATTAGCCTTTAATCTGAAAGAAACAGTAATCGCTTCAACCGTCGTTGGTGCTAGTTCACAGGAGCAACTTGCCCAAACCTTAACCGCCTACGAAAATTCTTTAGGGCTATCGGATTTCGCAACGGCCAAGCAATTAACAAAAGCCGAGCAATATCAAGATCACCGATGAAAAAATGGCTTATCTTACTCGCCTTTTTAGTCATACTTGTAATATCTTCAAGCATGACCTATGAACAGCAATCTATTATTCCTGAGTTGGAGGAAGTTTTGGCAAATAAGCCTTTTGAACAACAATTGTCTCGCTTACATATTCCTTATTGGGACACCGTTGTTTCTATTGAAGAACGTGGCTACTTTAAGTTTGTCGAATTTTTAATTCGTAAACTCACTCATTTTGTGGGGTTTGGCTGTATAGCACTTGGACTTTATTTTACATGGGGTAAACGCCGTTATGCTGCGTTTGTTGCTATCTTTGGCACAATGCTTATTGCGTTGCTCGATGAATTTCGCCAAAGCTTTACACCTGGACGTATGATGAGCGCTCAAGATGTAGTTGTTGACACAGCTGGTGCGATTGTTTTTGTTGGTATTGTCGTGCTAGTGAGGAAAGTACGCAAGGTATAAAGGTATAATGTGAACACACCGTTAAATAACGGCTTATTTTAACAGTAGAAGGACAGTCCGCGCGATGCAGGACTGTCCCATTTTGTCTTATTCACAAATCTATTTTAGGTGCTAAAAGCAACCACAATGAGATCGTTATCTATCTTTGCGACAACATATTTCAAAAAAATCTCCAAAAATATAATTCTTCCGTTTCTTTAAATAGTTGTGCGCCTGCTTTTTCTAATACCTTGTGTGAGGCAAGATTGTCTTTTTCGGTATCTGCAATCACAAACATAACATCAGGCTGGCTTAATAACCAATTTTTCATTGTATTAATCGTCTCCGTCATATAACCGTTTCCTTGATAAGGTACAAAGGTGTAGTAACCGATTACCACTTCTCCTTTGTCATTGGGAAGTCCCTTCATCATAATGCCACCAACTGTACAGTTTTTTTCTTTCGATACGATTAACCAATTCGTGTGCCATAAATAATTGTGCTCATCTGCTAATAATTTTGAAAGTCTGAATTTCAAAGCATGTCTAAGCTCTTCATCAAGAAATACCTCTGAATTACTTAATGATAACGCTGCTGCCAATCCATTTTGATGATCAATTAGTAATTTCAGATTGTCAGCGTTTAATGGGATTAACGTTAATCTTTCAGTGTTTAATGCAATCATTTTGCTCTCCAATCATAATTTGTAGGTCTTCTCAAAAGACTCAAACTAATCTATAAAGAGTTATACGTTATTGGCAGCGTCCCCCATTATTTTTTTCTTCCATAATAAATGAAGGGATAAAGAATTGGTACACATCTGTAATCCCCTATTTGAAGTTTATTTATTTTATCATTTATACGTTAAATTGTAAATATTCCCAAAAATCATTATCTCAGACCTATCAACTTCTTAACAGTGAATAAACAAACGTGTCATGGGCTTGCCCATCTTGATACATATAGTCTCTCAATATGCCCTCTTGTTGAAAGCCTATTTTCGTTAGTAACTTGTTGGAAGCTTCATTTTCTATAAAAACAACAGCACCAATGCGCGTTAAATCTAGTTCTTCAAAACCATACGATAACACGCTTGTTACAGCTTCCGTAGTGTAACCATTGCGCCAATAGTCAGGATGTATTTCATAGCCAATTTCTGCGCGTTTATGTTTGGGAAGCCATGCATTAAATCCAATTGTTCCAATTATTCCACTGCTACCCTTTATTTCAATTCCCCAACGAATACCTCGTTTTTCCGTATAGAGATTCGAGAAAAATTCAACGAACTTCGCAGCTTGTTCAACACTTTCGAATGTATCTTGCCCATAATATCGTGTGACATCACGATTGGAGAAACAATTAAAAATCCCCTGTGCATCCTCTTGTTTAATTTCCCTTAATACTAGTCTTTGTGTTTCTAATGTAGGAAACATTTCATCTCTCCTTATGTAATTTTTAACAATTCAGTATCCACGAAGTTTTCGTTTAGTTATGGATTCTACAAATACGCCTAATAACCTTTATTACTGCACAACCATCTATCCTTACAGCGCTTTAAAGTTTACTATCTACGTAATTTCAAATGCCTGCTATTGAGCATAAAACCACCTATAGTGCGCACATTAAATGCGAGGAGGTGAAAAACCATGCGTAAAAATAACAATAAGAAGATGAGCGAAAACAAGCACAACCCCTCTGATGTTTTTAAATACAATAATACTACTAATGACAGTAAGCCCGACGAAACTCTAAATGAAGAATTTTCTGCTGAATGGGACGCAAAAGTAAAAAATAAAATTAATCTAACCAATTACGACACAAATCAACAAACCAACAAAAAACAATAATTTACGAGAAAAACAAAAGGTGAGAGCTTTAAGAACTCGCCTTT
This sequence comes from Lysinibacillus parviboronicapiens, assembly GCF_003049605.2. Classification (NCBI taxonomy): domain Bacteria; kingdom Bacillati; phylum Bacillota; class Bacilli; order Caryophanales; family Bacillaceae; genus Lysinibacillus; species Lysinibacillus parviboronicapiens. Next base: position 1,386,108 of record NZ_CP073713.1, on the reverse strand, counting down.
TTTATTTTATATAGAGTTAACGACCGATCGAATGGAATACTACCTTTATAGCGGTGAATAACTTTGATAAGATATATTATCTTATGTGTGCTCTTATCATTTTTTATGCTCCTGCCAAGTACGATAAAGCATTGGTGAGCTTTATAAAAATCTCTCAAGTTTATCACAATGGGCTGCCTAGGATACAAAAATAGTAATAATTAAACAATTATACGGGATCAGAGCAGCGTATGAAATTACATTAGAAATAAATAATTATTTTGGACCACACAATTCTTTCGGAGTAGATCAAGTCACAATTGAAATGAATACTGGCATTACAAAAATAATTGATTTGAAACATACTAAAGACACCTTTCACTCTTCTAGCAAGATAAAAAACAGTGAACCCACATGTGGATTCACTGTTTTTTCTTAGAACTTCGAGCCTTTGTCACCGTATTCGTTGAGTAGTTCCTCAAACGATTTATTTTTCTCACGTTGCTTGCGCTCGAAAGCTAGCTTAGCTTGACGCTCTTCTTCTGCTGCCTGCTCTTTCGCAGTTAAATCTTGCTTGGCGGCTTTTAACTTAGCAAGCACGTCGCCTCCAAGCTGATCAGCTAATGTTACTGCCTGCTGCTTTGGTAAACCTGCAGTTACACTATCGTCTACTCGTTGTTGCTGTTTTCTTTTTTTTCCCATTTCTTTCACCTTCTAGATATCAGTTACACCTCAGCATTGTTTCATTCAGTTTTAACAAACATCTGTGACATTCGCTAGAGGCTAGTATTTCTTAAACGACAACTAAGTAAAATTTCGATTAAGGGCGTTGTACAACTGTTGCTACGCCTTGTCCACCACCGATACATAGTGTTGCAAGACCGGTTTTGGCATCACGCTTTTCCATCTCATGTAAAAGCGTCACTAAAATACGTGCACCACTTGCACCAATCGGGTGACCAAGAGCAATTGCTCCCCCGTTCACATTTAGTTTATCATGATTGAAGCCTAGTTCGCGATCCACAGCAATCGATTGTGCCGCAAACGCTTCATTTGCTTCAATTAAATCTACATCTGTTAATGATACATTCGCTTTTGCCAATGCTTTCTTCACCGCAGTTACAGGTCCAGTTCCCATAATCGAAGGGTCAACACCTGCACTTGCATTTGCCGAAATTTGTGCTATTGGTTGAATACCAAGTGCTAATGCCTTTTCTTTCGACATCACGACAACTGCTGCAGCACCATCATTTATGCCCGAAGCATTTGCTGCTGTCACAGAGCCGTCCTTCTTAAAGGCTGGACGTAGTTTCGATAATGCTTCAGCTGTAACACCTGCACGCGGGAATTCGTCTTTGTCAAAAATAATAGGTTCTCCCTTGCGTTGGGGAATTTCTACGGCTACGATTTCGTCGTCAAATTTCCCTGCTGCCATCGCGGCTTCTGCGCGTTGTTGTGAACGTGCAGCAAAAGTATCCTGCTCCTCACGAGAAATTTCATAAGCGTCACATAAATTTTCGGCTGTGATTCCCATATGATAGTCATGGAAGGCACACCATAAACCATCATGAATCATCGTATCCACTACTTTCTGATCACCCATGCGGAAGCCCTCACGTGCATTTTTTAGGACATAAGGAGCTTGACTCATATTTTCAAAGCCACCTGCGACGATGATATCAGCATCACCCGCTAAAATTGCCTGTGCTGCTAAATGGACTGCTTTTAATCCTGAGCCACATACTTTATTGATTGTTAACGCTGGCACTTCTTGTGGTAAGCCCGCTGCCATTGCTGCTTGACGTGCTGGATTTTGACCAAGCCCTGCCGATAAAACATTCCCCATAATGACTTCATCGACCTGTTCACCTGTTACGCCTGCACGTGCTAATGCTTCTTTAATAACGATACTACCCAGAGTTGTTGCTGGTACATCCTTTAATGTTCCCTGGAATGAACCAATCGCAGTGCGCACAGCACTTACAATTACTACCTCGTTTGTCATAATCATTCTCCCCTTTTCCCCGTTCAAAAATCAACACTGCATGCATATGCTACTAGCAGATATGTATATTTTAACAAATGTTTTGACGATTTTCGATAACAGAAATAATCGCACTTTTTCAAAAGTTATTGTAAAATGTTGTCGTGTTTTAAACAATCTTAGTTGGGAACATTACAAGTAAGAAAGTGCTTTCGCGGCTGAGGGAACCTTTTCCGTGTAGTGCCAATGTCTGAACAACAAAAGAAACAGGATGTGGAGGTGTTGAAGATGAAGAAGAAAATGCTGTTATTTTCAGGTATTACAACGACGCTTGCCGCTGCAGTAACAGGTCTGTTCGGCTTTGCGCTTTCCAATAAATTAATGTATATTCAGCAAAAAGATCCAGAATTTATTCGTGAACGTGAAACAACTGCCAAACGTTTCGATGAGGTCTGGTACAATCAAAACTTTAAATGCGAATTAAATATCGACTCACCCAATGGCTATTCCATTCGAGGGATTATGTTTCAGCCACTGCAAACGAATAATACTATCATCATCTGCCATGGTGTAACCGAAAATAAAATTAATTCCGTCAAATATGCACGCCTATTTGAACGTCTTGGCTATAATTCCGTTATTTTTGACCATCGTAGACATGGGGAGTCAGGTGGTAAAACTACGAGCTATGGCTATTATGAAAAAAACGACCTTGATGCAGTTGTTAAAACCGTTAAAGCTATGATTGGGGAAAATGCCATTCTAGGTATTCATGGAGAATCAATGGGTGCTGCAACAATGTTGCTGTATGCAGGGACTGTTGAGGACGGTGCCGATTTTTACATTTCTGACTGTGCATTTTCAGACTTTTCAATGTTGCTTAAACAAATAGCCAAAAAAGAATTTAAGTATGGCTCAATTATTCCAATCGGTTTTGCAGATTTTTTTGTCCGCCTACGTGATGGCTATTCGTTTAAAAACGTCACTCCGGCCGAAGCTGTTACACATATTGAGAAGCCCGTACTCTTTATCCATAGTATTCCGGACACGTTTATTCCGGCTTCGATGTCACTGGATTTATACAATAAGAAAGTAGGACCTAGAAAATTAAAACTTTTTGATACAGGGGCTCATGCGCAATCCTTTAATGAAAATATGGCTGAATATGAGGAACTGATACATGATTTTTTAGAAAGTTTTATCTATCAAAAAATTTTGCATGAATCTTCTTCGTCCAATGTCATTCCCTTTCACTTTTAATGGCTGAAATCGGACGATAAGTAAGAGGCTGGGACAAAACTTTAAATTTTAAGAAAGAGCAGCAAAGGTATTATTAAATTTTCCCTATCTAAAATGAAGAAAAATTTAGACGTTCTTCCTTTTGGCATAAATAAAATTTAGAAGAGAGCACTAGTTGATGGTATCGAAGGCCACGCCCCTGGAAAGCGTCCGCCGTAGTGGACATCAACGTTTACAGCAAAAAAGTGTTAGATCGACATCAGTCAATCTAACACTTTTTCTCTTTTGACCCAACCGCTTTTATTGTTTTATTCGGCGAAAACGATAGGCCATTCATCGCGTTTAGCTAAAAATTCTTGTGCTAATGTTTGAGCACCTTCAAGGCTATGGCTTGCTGCCCAGCCACACTGCACTTCATTGCAAGCAGGTACTGCCGTTGCTTTTGTAACATCTGTAAATGTTTTTTCCAAAATAGTTAATAAGTCATCATAATCATTATGATTTATTAATGACACATAGAAACCTGTTTGACATCCCATCGGACTGAAATCAACGATATTATCTGAATAGTTTCGGATAATATCTGCCGATAAATGCTCTAAAGAATGTAAAGCTGGCATGTCCATATGTTCCTTGTTGGGCTGTTTCAAACGAATATCGTATTTGTATACTTCATCGCCATTTCTACCTGCTTTTACTCCCGCCAAGCGAACATATGGTGCGGTTACTTTCGTATGATCAAGATCGAAACTCTCTACATTTGTTTTTTCGCGTTCCACTGCTAACAACTCCTTTTTGACTATTATTTCTATTATAACAAGTTTTCCGATAGAATTGTATGATTTTTATGAATTTTATAAAAGTATGACTTCTCTACCATTTCGGGCAAACAAAAAAAGCAATTAGTCTGGCTTAGACTAGTTGCTCCTTAAAAATTCCTAATTATTTTTGGAATTTATTCATTTGTGCCATCATTTGACGTACTTGCTTTTCAGACGGAGTACGACCCATTTGCGCCATCATCATACGAATCATTTGTTCGTTAATTGGTGGGTTTTCTTTTAAATATTTCATCATAGCTTGACGAGCGAAATAGAAACCAAGTGCTGCCCCTGCTGCTAAAGCAATAATTACGATAATAATCCAAATCCAAGTTGCCATCTTGCCAACCTCCTCCACTAACAATATACCGAGAAAAAACTCTCCACGCTCCATTATACACGAAATAGTAGCGTGTTACTATATATTGTCGTGAAAATTACTAGTGCATTGTATACTTCATCGGCTTTAGCCAACCGCACTCATTCTCTTGTTTATTAAAAGCAATAAAGCGTTCACTCATTTTTGCCAACATCTGAAATAGATCTAAATCTAACATGCGTGATCCCTCACAATAGACACAAATTTTGCGTTCCACCAAATAAATAGCCATTTTCCCTTTTATCGGGTGTTCTAAAAATAGGGCATTGCGAGCTTTTTCTAAATGCGCATACTTTGAATCTAGCTGCGCTTCTAACATAGCAGCAATTTCATCGAAGCGAATTGTTTCACATATATATGCGAGTTCCTTTAAGGATTTCTCATTGGCATCTTCACAGCCCTGCATCATTTCTAACAACTTACGCTCTCTGCCGAAAATAAACGTTAAATGCTCTTCTTTTATTTTATATATGGAATAGGTTCTCACCAGAAATCCCCCTTCGCTCAGTTTCTTTACCGTAAGTATAGCCTAAACAAACTCGTTAATTTGTCAAAAGAAGGTGGCATACATCTTCTATTTTTGTCGAAAAGCTTCTAGTTTCGGCTTCTTAAAATTCTCTCAGCCTCGAGACCTAGAAGAAAATCCATTTCCAGTCCGTTTTAGAAGAGCTTTCAAACAGGTACTATAAAGGTACAAACGAAAGGAGCTCACCCATATGAAAAAATTTCTTTTACTAACAGGTGGCATAATCGCAGCATGTGTCGCACTTGCCTTAATTGGCCCATTAGCAGGTTTACTATTCTCAGGTTTATTGGTAGCACTTGGCATGCACTTCTACATCGGAAGCAAATCGACATTCGCCAAAATTATTTGGGCAACAGTTGGTCTAATTGGTGTCCTATCAGCAGTATCTAACATCCCAGCAATGATAGGTCTAGCAGCTATTGCCACTATCTATGTCATCTATAAAAAATGGAATGGCGAAAATGTAAAAATCCCAACAATTGAAGCGAGAGAAGAAGATCCATTTACGAACTTCGAAAAAGAATGGTCAAATTTAACAAAATAAAAGGAGCCAATTAATATGAACTTATTCCAACGTTTTAGATATACAATTGAGGCAGATTTACATCAAGTATTTGATAAGAAGGAACAAAAAAATCCAATCGCGATGTTAAATCAATATATTCGTGAAGCTGAGAAACAAACAGAACAAACTGGCAAATTGTTAGAACGTCAGGGGCAGCTTAAAGAAAAGCTAGAAGTGGAATTCAAGGACAACTCAGCGTTACTAGCAAAACGTGAGTCTCAGCTGCAATTAGCAAACACAAGTGGCGAGCAAGATTTAATTGAATTCGCTACAGATGAAGTAGCAGCATACACAGCACGCAAAAATACATTACAAACAAGCATTGAGGCAAGTACACGCGAGTACTTTGAGCTTGAACGTAAATTTGAAACAATGAAGCACAAAATTAAAGATATGAAAGTTCGTCAGTTACAACTGATGGGCAAAGAAAATGTGACAAGAGCGCATCATCAAATGGACGGTATGCTTGCCAAAAACAATAAGACGAACTTCGAGGATTTAGAATCATACATCGATAAGCTGGCATTCCAAATTGATAAAGATCATGAAGTCACTACTTTTGAAGCACGCCTTGCAGCACTAGAAAAAAATGCAACTGATGCTAGCTCACCACTACTAATTGAAAACAAATAACATGTTATAATGGAAAGAAATGCGCCACATTAAGCGGCGCATTCTTTCACGTTTTGTATTAGAGGGATATTATCTCCCTCTCTCATACTATTAAGTAGAAAGAAGGGTGTCCCTCTTGCAAAATTTCACAACAAATAAACTCACATTTTGGGTACTGTGCTTCTTTTTACTCGTTTTTGTGGAGCTTACAATCTTTAATAATGGCGGTGCTTTTTGTTTATTGATTGGGGCTATACTTCTGTATTTAAGCTTTTCAAAAAATATACGATTTTTTAAATGGACAGGAATTTTCTTTATTGCGATTGCACTCTTTACGATGTGGAGTTTGCGCCTTTTTATCGTCTTACTGCTCTTATACATGCTGTATCATTATTTGCAAAAAGAAAACGAACCTAAAGTCGTAACATTAGAATTTGAAAAGCTTCCAGCAGACAAAAATGAACTATTTGGCACAATGCCTGCACCTGTAGAAGCCTATAAATGGCAGGATGTACAAATACAAAGACTTGCAGGTGACATTACAATTGATACGACGCAGACAATTTTACCAGCTGGCAGCAGCCTGATTACAATTCGCCAAGGGATCGGCAAAGTACAAGTTTATATCCCTTATGAGATTCCATTCCGTTTACATTTTACGACGTTATTTGGTGAGTTAACTTGCTTGCATACTGGTCCGCAGCGGCTCCTTAATGAGAGTGTAGTGTTCTCAGATGGAAATCCTGAGGATGCGAAGCGTACACTCGTTATTCATGTTGCTACATGGCTAGGGGATCTGGAGGTGTTGCGAAAATGATTGCCTTTCTTTCAAGAGTATTTACCTTGTTTTTTATTTTGATTGGTGCTACATTCGGCCTCCTTTTTGCTGTGTGGGGAGAACCAAACGAGAAGGTTTGGCAACCACTCTGGCAACAAAATTACGATAATATTCCGTTAGGTGGCGTTATTTTACTGAGTCTATTTGCACTTAGTCTACTATTTGCTAGCTGGATTAGTATGACGGCTAGGGCAAGAGAGGCGCAAGCAACCCGCTTTGTGAAAGAATTAGTGGAACCTGATTTTATGCTACCGAAAAAACAGGCACTCCCGAAGCCACTGAAAAAGGCGCTCGCGCAAACAAGCGAGCTAATCGATACACAGCGGAAAAGCTTACAGCGCCTATCAAATGAACGCGCTGAAGCCAATGACAAAATTATTCAAGAACGTATTATTGCCGAACGCCAACGTCTTGCTCGTGAGCTCCATGATTCTGTATCTCAACAATTATTCGCTGCTTCCATGTTACTCTCAGCCCTAACGGAAAGTGATGAAAATGCCAAAAGCTTAAAACAGGTCGAGAAAATTGTTCAGCAGGCACAGCTTGAAATGCGCGCATTATTATTGCATTTACGGCCTGTTGCTCTGCATAATAAAACCCTCGCGCAAGGCTTAGAGGAACTCATTATAGAGCTACAGCAAAAGGTCTATTTCCATATCGAATATGAGCTAGAGGAAATGGCATTAACTAAAGCAGAGGAAGATCATTTGTTCCGCATTGCGCAAGAAGCTTTATCAAATACATTGCGCCATTCAAAGGCCACAGAGGTTGAATTACTACTTATAGCCCGAGATGAACTAGCCATTTTACGTATTCAAGATAATGGTCTGGGCTTTGATGTTGAAACTGATAAGTCTACTTCATATGGCTTACAAAATATTGCAGAACGTGCTGTTGAAATTGGTTGTACGTACAAAATTGTTTCTGTGCCTGGAGAAGGTACGATTGTGGAAGTAAAAGTGCCACAGCACAAGGAGGTTGTTGAAGTTGATTCAAGTATTAATAGTGGATGACCACGAGATGGTTCGCATAGGCGTGTCTGCCTATCTATCAGCACAGCCTGACATTACCGTTGTTGGTGAAGCTGAGAATGGTGCCGAGGCTGTTGAACGAGCACTTGCCCTACGCCCTGACATTATTCTAATGGACAATGTCATGCCTGTTATGACGGGTGCCGAGGCGACTGTGAAAATTTTAGAGGCTTGGCCCGAGGCAAAAATTATGATGGTTACGAGCTTTTTAGATGATGACAAAGTCTATCCGGCTCTAGAGGCTGGCGCTGTTAGCTATATTTTAAAAACATCTAACGCCAAGCAAATTGCTGACGCCATCCGTAAAACAATCGGTGGCGAAACGGTTTTGGAGCCAGAAGTAACCTCTAAAATGATGCATCGTATGCGTCACGGTACGAGTACCCCACTCTATGAGCAGCTAACCGACCGTGAAATGGAAGTATTACTGCTGATGGCAAAAGGCAAGGCAAACCAGGAAATTGCTGATGATTTATATATTGCTTTAAAAACCGTAAAAACACATGTGAGCAATATTTTAGCTAAACTAGATGTTCAGGACCGCACACAAGCCGTTGTCTATGCCTTTCAAAATGGTTTAGCAACGTAAATTTTAGTGATTCCTGCTAGTTTTCAGCGTTGTATGTGATGTTATCAGCAGTTTTCGGTACATTGTCGGCGATTTCCATGGTGTTATCAGCGGTTTTACTATTTAAAGCTACACTAAAAAAGGTCCATGGCAAGCATGGATCTTTTCACAAAATGCCTACGCAATGTTGACCCCTTTTGTTGATTTAGTACTACTACAAGCGATTAACATAAAAAGACCAGACTTTGTTAGCCCTATTTTAGGATTAGATAACATTCCATCTAAATCAAATTTCATATGGCTCGCTCCTTTTATTCAAATTTACTAGTTCTAAGAAAATCCATATATGTCCTATCCGATTGATAAACCATTGAACCAAACTCGTGAATATCTTGAATGTAGTCAAACCCTTGGGGTGAACCAAAGCTATTAAAACCTCTAACTGCTAGAATATTCTCTGTTGGAATCACCAATAACGCTACACTTGTGTAGCCAAGAAGTTGAAAACTTCCTTCTGGTAATAAGGGACTTAGCTCTGTCACCCCCTCTATCACTTGTGGCTGAACAAACCAGAAAACACCGTTAGTGGGTAAGTGCTTCGGTTTACTGTTTGGGGATTGAATGGTCGTTAATAATTGGATGATCTCTATAGGTATGACTTGCTTTCCGTTTACTTGCCCCTTATCAAGAAGCACTTGCCCCCAGCTAGCTAACTCACTTAATGAGCTATACATATTCATCTTACTACCATCGCATACTTCACTTTCATACCAAAATGGATGATTTTTATGGTCCACTTCTATTAGGTTTTCAATTTTTTCACCGAACCAATTTGTCTCAGTAAAAGACAAAGCCTGAAAAACTTCTTCATTGACGATTTCAGCAATGGTTTTTCCTGTAGTGTTAAAAATAATTTGAGCAAGTATATCTACATTGACATCTCGATATGCCCAATTAGACCCTGCTATGAATTCCTTCATAATTTTTTCATTTTGCCAACGTAAACCGTGAGTATGTGTAACTAAATGTCTTATCGTTACGCTCCCAAAAATGCTAGTATGTCCTAAATAATCACTTAATCTATCATCTATTGAAGCAATATAGTTGTGATAAATTGCATAGGCTACAGCGAAACCAACATATGTTTTACGAACTGAGGCTAGATGGAAGAGTGTATGTGGACCTACCTTTTTCGCCTTTTTTTGTTGTCCATATACACCAAAGTACTCTTCTAGAATAGTTTGACCACGTTTTTTAATAATAACTCCGCCACCCGTACAATCTAACGCTGAGAAAGTTTTCTGTACTTGTATGATTATATTTTGTGTATGCATGCAATACTCCTTTATCCATCCCAAACCTTAACTAGAAAATCGTAATAGTTGTAGAGGCTGAGCTAGCAAACAATATGTAGGCTTTAGTTGTTCGAATCCTTAATATAACTTTATTATACATAATTTGGAAAGTAATACTAGCTATTTATTCGTAATAGAAAATTACATCTAGTATACATTCAGAAACCTTTAGTTTCGAACATCGTTGTTATTTGTTAATAGGAGGAGATTATTTGGACACTCGTTTTACATACGATAACTTCGTTAGCGACAATTCATTTACTTTGCTTGAGCCAATTTTTGAAGCCATTGTACTTTTCTCTGTCATCATGCTTATGATTGTCATCATAAAAAAAGTGCCGATTTGGTTTTCTGTGCTCTTCGCAAGCCTTACTGTCGTTATTTCTGGTCAATTATTATTCTTTAGTGGCATAATTGTTGATGAACTGGGGCTTGGTGGAAATTCGAAAGACTTCTTTTGCTTTATTGCCACGGTCGTACTACAATGTGCAGTGGTCTTGATTAGCCTGCATAAAACTTCAAAAAACGTAAAAATACCGCAGCGCTCGGCAGAGAGTTAACCCTCACTGAGCATTGCGGTATTTTACATCTATACGAGAGATTATAGCGCTTTGACTTTAGCTACAACATTTTCGACTGTAAATCCGTATTTCTCCATCACTAATTCACCTGGAGCAGAAGCGCCAAACTTGTCGATTGCAAGTACATCACCCTCGAAGCCAGTATATTTGTGCCAGCCGAATGATGCACCCATTTCGATAGCAAGACGTTTTGTTACTGCTTTTGGCAGAACGGCCTCTTTGTAAGCTGCGTCTTGTTTTTCGAAGCGATCCATTGACGGCATGGAAACAACTGCTACATCCAAACCTTCAGCTTTTAACGCTTTTTGTGCTTCAACTGCAAGAGAAACTTCTGAACCTGTTGCAATTAGAATGGCATCTGCTACTTCTTTAGAAGCAGGAGATACTGTGTAAGCACCTTTCGTCACACCTTCACGAACTGTATCGATAGACGCGTCAAGCACTGGTAAGTTTTGACGAGATAACACTAAAACAGTTGGTGTTTTTTCAGATGCTACTGCAAGCTCCCAAGCAACAGCAGATTCGTTCGCATCAGCTGGACGAACAACAGATAGATTTGGCATTGCGCGTAATGATGCTAAGTGTTCAATAGGTTCATGTGTCGGACCATCTTCCCCTACAGCGATGGAATCATGTGTGAATACATATGTCACAGGAAGTCCCATTAATGCAGAAAGTCGCATAGCTGGACGAACATAGTCAGAGAATACGAAGAACGTACCACCGAAGACATTAACACCACCATGGAGTGCCATACCGTTCATCGCTGCACCCATAGCGAACTCACGTACACCAAACCAAATATTACGGCCAGCGTAGTTATCTGCTGAGAAATCGCCCGCGCCTTTCATAGTCGTTTTGTTTGAGCCAGCAAGGTCTGCTGAACCACCGAAGAAAGAAGGTGTCTTCTTAGCGATCGCATTGATAGCATCACCTGAAGAAGAACGAGTTGCGACAGATTTACCTACTTCATATACAGGTAATTCTGCTGCGAAATCTTCAGGTAATTTACCATTCATGGCATTTTCAAATTGTGTCGCTAATGTTGGGAATTCAGCTTTATATGCTGCAAATTTTTCGTTCCATGCTGCTTCAGGTTGAGCACCTTGCTCTACTGCCGCTGCATTAAATGTGTCGTATACTTCAGCAGGGATTTGGAATGGTTCATGTGCCCACTCATATGCTGCCTTCGTTAACACAACTTCATCCGTTCCAAGTGGTGCACCGTGTGAATCTGATTTACCAGATTTATTTGGTGAGCCGAAACCGATAACTGTTTTTACTTCAATAAGTGTTGGTTTGCCAGTTGATTTTTTCGCTTCTTCAATAGCTGTGTTAATCTCAGTTACATCTGTACCATCTGCAACTTTCAAGTAGTTCCAGCCATATGATTCGAAGCGTTTTTGCACGTTTTCTGAGAATGATTTTTCTAAATCACCGTCTAATGAAATATCATTTGAATCGTAAAGCACGATTAATTTTTCAAGCTGTAAGTGGCCAGCTAAAGAAATAGCTTCAGCTGCAACACCTTCCATTAAGTCGCCGTCGCCGCAAAGTGCGAATGTGTAGTGATCGACGATATTATGACCTGGCTTGTTGTAAGTAGCTGCTAAATGGCGCTCAGCCATTGCCATACCAACTGTCATGGCAATACCTTGACCTAGAGGACCTGTTGTTGCCTCTACCCCAACTGTATGACCATATTCTGGATGTCCTGGTGTTAATGAATCCCATTGACGGAAGTTTTGAATTTCTTCCATTGGTAAGCCGTAGCCGCCAAGGTGCAGTAGGCTGTATAAAAGCATTGAGCCATGACCTGCAGAAAGTACGAAACGATCGCGGTTATACCATTGTGGATTTGCCGGATTGTGGCGAAGTTGTTTTGTCCATAGCGTATAAGCCATTGGCGCTGCCCCCATTGGTAATCCTGGGTGACCTGAATTTGCTTTTTCAATCGCATCGATTGACAATGTTCGGATAGCATTAATCGCTAGTTGATCCGCATGTTGAGTCATTATGTTGTGACATCCTTTCTCGTCCTATATATTGTTCTTTTACAGTTTAGTCAACATTGTCTTAGAAAACAATGGTTTTGTTATACTATTTGAGATTTATGACATACTTAATAGAATTGTGTCACATTAATTTAAAAATTTATTTTTTTTCGCTTGCTTTACCTTCTCCGGCGTAACATCATTGCCCTCTGCATCTACAACTTTGACGTTTTCAATTGTATCGCGCATAGATGCTCTAAACGTATCCAAATACTCTTTACGCAGTGCAGTACGTTCTTTTGCTTCTTCTTCAGTAAGATTACCTGTTTTAGCTTTAGCTGATAATTCATTAATTCGATTGATTTTTTCTTTTGATAACATAATTCCACACCTTTCAGTACCTATCTTAATGAATATGGTACGCAAAGTATAGCATGAATTGCTTCAAAATGCAGTTATATCAGCCTTTTAAGCGATTTAGTTGTGTTGTAAAATAATGCAAGAAGTAAAGCAGAAAAAAAGTGTGTAGCTTGATCCTTTAAGTATCCTACAATTTCTGTTTTTTGATATGGCTGACCCTAAACCTAACTGTCTTTTTTCACCCAAAAATTTGAGCAGCAAGAGCAAATAGTGTATTGTTTCGAGGTGGCATTTCTACAGAATTAATGATCATAACTGGCGGGTTACTAACCTCCTTAAAGCCACTTTGTGTCAACAATGCGACAAACTCTTCGTTCCCCACTGGCACATCTATTCGCAATTTGCCTTGATGGTTTAAAGCCAAATTATTTAGTATTAAGGAGGCCGTTTGACAATCAGGTGCTACAATTGGTCCTAGCAATAAATTAATTGGCCCTAAAATCGAGATACCGAATCCAATAATTTTTGCATGTTGATCTTTAACGACTAAACATTGTTTGGCTTGTTTTATTCTATTGTGAAGAAATGTACTTCTTTTATCGCCAAATGCTGCTTCGTCTAATGTTAATATTTGATTTAAATCATTTTCATGATAATTTTCAATGGTCATATTATTGGTCGATAACCCATGGTTCACTCTATAATTATCCGCTAGATACTTTTGTACATAATCGACAGTTTTAAAACCCATTTTTTCATATAAGGGTTCGCCTTCTTTTGTCGCAATAAGCATTATAGCGGTATCTCCAGCAGCACTGTCTAAACATTTTTGGGTAGCATCTTTTCCTAAGCCCAATCCTCGGAAATCTTGATGGACAATCACCATGCCAATGGAAGCTATATGCGTATCATACTTAATGATGGCCGCACTTGAAACAATTGTACCTGCTGCATCTTTGTGACCAAATATTTTACCAGATGACAAAACCGTGGCAATTTCAAATTCATCATAATCCCACTCAACTGACGCTGACAATGTAATTAACCCCGAGATATCATTTTCATCAAATTCTACTAGCGCTAACGTATTTTTGTTATATGTAGTCATTTGTTTTCTCCCTCCCCAGTTCCGTGAAACCTAACATCATACTTATATTGGTGGCACCATGTAGGAAATTGCACCTGAACGATGTCTCCTAAGGAACATTTGTTCTAATTTTATCTATACAGTTTGAAATTTACAAGTAATGATAACAATATTCTGTACTTCTTCATTGTTTACCAATAAAATGTAAATAATGCAATCATGACTAAAACTTATGGTTGTGATGAAATGAATAAATGGGAGGTAAAAAAATGTTTATAAAATCACCAAGATTAGTAATACGGGAATTTGAGCCTGATGATTGGCAAGCTGTCTATGCGTACACTTCCGATATGAATGTGATGAAATATATTCCTGAAGGTGTTTTCAGTGAGAAAGATGCAAAAAACTTTGTCAGTGAGAACATGGAGGAAGCTAAAAATTTCCCAGTAATTTTAGTAGAAGAAAATATCCTGATAGGGCATATGGTTTTTCATCAATATTTTGGAGAACATACGTATGAAATTGGTTGGGTGTTTAACCCTGACTATTATAATAAAGGCTACGCCTCAGAAGCAGCACAAGCTCTATTGAATTATGGCTTTAAGGACATGCAGTTACATAGAATTATAGCCACTTGCCAACCACAAAATATAGCCTCATACAAAGTGATGGAAAAAATCGGCATGAGAAAAGAAGGTTATTTCAAAAAGTGTATACCGCACGGAGATGAGTGGTGGGATGAATATTATTACGCTGTTTTAGCGCAAGAGTGGACGTAAAACCATCGTAAAACGACAAAAAAAGATTAGGGGCGCAAATTATTTGCCCGCTAATCTTTTTTGATGTTCTTGATATCGTCGATGTACAGTTGCCTTACTCACTTCAAAACCGAGCCCTCTAAGTGACATCGCAATTTCCTCAAAAGTGAGACCGCGATGACGAAGTCGCACAATTTCTTCTATAGGCACTTCTTTGCGTTCCTGACCAGCTGGATTCCCACGATTGGACAGATTTTTTTCAGGACGATAGCCGTTTTCTACCGCACGACGCATTCCCCTACGAATTTTCGCATTATGAATTTTACGTTGGTACTCCTCGACAATCGCTAAAATTTCGAGCAGCATCGTGTCCATTTCATTCAGCTGTACTGGTCCGGCATCACGCATAGAAAAAACATCTGTTTCAGTTTTTTGCAATAAATGTAGCACTGCCATTCGAGCATTACCACGTCCTAAACGTGTTTCATCCTGCACAAATAATGCTTGAATCTCTTGTTCTTTTATGAAATCTAGCATTTCTAGCAGTCCCTCACGCTCGACATCATAGCCGCTATGTTTATCCATAAAAACACACTTTACTTCATAGCCTTGCTGTTGAGCATAGTGCACTAATTCTTCTTCTTGTCGCTCAAGTGACGAACTTTGCGTCTCTTTTTCTGTACTTACACGGCAATAGACGACAGCCGATTGGTGATTATTCATCATTTTCCACTTCTCGCAATTTCAATTGAATTTGTGGGCCTGGCGTTTTCCCCCACTAATGGTATGACCAATGATTTTCCTGCAACAATATTGACGTTTTTCAATTCATTTTCCACTTTCACAATCTTTATCCAGTCATCTGTTTCCATTTTACCACGGTATTGTTCTGCTAACGACCATAAGCTATCGCCATGTTCTATATGAATTTCTGTATATGTAATATCCCCAGGGTCAGTTACAAAAAGGTACCCCGCAAATAGTAAACAAGCGCCGATTAAAATTGAAATATGTGTATTTTTCTTTATCCAGTTCATGAATTATAACCCCTTTTTAGAATGTTTGTTCGGAATGTATGTTCTGATTTTAAAACGAACAAACGTTTTTGTCAAACACTTTTCGAACCTATGTTTGCATAAGTGTTCGCATTCTGCTATACTATCTAGTAAGAAGAACAAAAGATAAAAAGAGGTGAGCAATCATGAAAAAAGTTTCTAAAAGACAAGAGGACATATTAGCATTTATCAAGGAAGAAGTGCGCGCAAAAGGTTATCCACCATCAGTACGAGAAATCGGTGAAGCGGTTGGGCTAGCTTCTAGCTCAACAGTTCATGGCCATTTAGCTCGTTTAGAGCAAAAAGGCTTCATCCGTCGAGATCCAACAAAACCACGTGCCATTGAAATTTTAGAGCCCGAGGATTCCATTCAAAAACAAAGCGTCATTCATGTACCACTTGTAGGAAAAGTAACAGCTGGATCACCAATTACAGCAATCGAAAATATCGATGAATATTTCCCTTTACCAGATACTTATGGCACAAGCGAAGATCAGCTATTTATGTTAGAAATCATGGGTGAATCGATGATTGAAGCAGGCATTTTTGACGGAGATTTAGTCATCGTTAAACAAAAGGCTACTGCCGATAATGGTGATATTGTCGTTGCCATGACAGAAGAGGATGAAGCGACAGTTAAACGTTTCTTCAAGGAAAAAACACATTTCCGACTTCAACCAGAAAATGCGACAATGGAGCCAATCATTGTTGACCAAGTGACGATTTTAGGACAAGTTGTTGGCTTATACCGCCGCGTGCATTAATGGACTCACAATATTGCTCCATCAAAAAAGAGAAGCATGCAACTATGCTTCTCTTTTGTATTTTAAACTCGCTTTGATAAAAGCTGTAAACAGCTTCTTCGCCACTTCATCACCTACAATTGCTTGTTCTTCAGGATGCCACTGGACTGCGAGACAAAATGCCAATGAGTCATGGACCACCGCTTCTACGATACCATCGCTCGACTTTGCTACGACATTTAATTTTTCCGCTAGCACATTAATAGCTTGATGATGCATTGAATTCACAGCAATCTTATCTTCTTCCACAATCGTGTTTAATAAATTATCAGGAACAACGTTGACATAGTGTGTAGCAACACCCCGAGCTGCTTGCTGTCTATGCTTTAACAGCTTACTACTGTGATATTCACTATCAATATCCTGATAAAGCGTGCCACCAAGAGCAATATTTAATAGTTGGATACCACGACAAATCCCAAAAATCGGCATTTGTCTTATTAAAGCTGCCTGAATCAAAGCGAGTTCTAGCGTATCCCTTTCTGGTTGAATCTGCCCTAATCCTGGCGTCGGTTCTGCGCCAAAGTGAAATGGATGCACGTCATAACCACCAGAAAGTAATAAACCATCAGTCAATGATAAAATTTGCGCCACATCATTCTCTACCCCAAGAGGGATAATAAATGGAATGCCACCCGCTTCGATAATACTTTTACAATATGCTACATTTAATCTTGACGATAAATCATCCTCTGCAAATGCTGTTATCCCAATAATAGGTTTCACACAATCGCCTCCCCTATCTAAAAGGTTTAAAGTCTACCATAATCCTACATACCAATTAATCATGGCGTCCCCAAAGAAATATACAAGAATCGCTGCAAGTGCTATCGACGGACCAAACGGTATAGGTGTTTTTCTGCCTTGCTGACGCAGTCGTAGCACCACGATGCCCACTACCATCCCAATGCTTGCGGCTACAAATAGTGTAAGTAGTGTATTCAACGTGCCAAGTACAAGGCCAAGTAAAAAGAATAATTTAATATCACCACCACCCATGCCGCCACGTGACAGCACTGCAATCAGATATAATATGCCAAAACCAACTACTGCGCCCACTAGACTATCCCACCATGGTGTCAGTGGTGACATGACACGCCCAACTAACAACAATGGTAAAAAGAATATCAGTACTTTATCAGGTATAAGCATATACGCCAAGTCAGAAACAACGAGTATCACTAATAATGATATCAATAACATCGCCACTACAAATTCTACGCTAAAACCTAATCGCCAATACGCAAATGCAAATAAAAGTGCGGTGATAAGCTCCATTAACGGATAAATCCATGAGATTTTTTGCCCACAGCTACGACATTTGCCACCTAAACAGACATATGACAACACTGGCACTAAATCCAGTGCAGTTAGTTGTCTCTTGCAATTCGTACAGTGTGAAGGTGGGCTGACAATCGACTCTTTCAGTGGAACACGTAGCCCCACTACATTAAAAAACGAGCCAAGTACGAGCCCAAAGAGGAAAACTGTCACTGTATAAGCCATTTCCATTTTTATGACCTCCTAAACGAATAGGCGCCCATACATTTGAAGTATGTGCGCCTATGTATCATTGTTGTCCTTCATAATAGAACGTTGTCACTTGAACGGTTGCCTGTAGGGTTAAATCTGCATCTTCATCAAGCTGATCTTGTTCCCCTGGTAAGCTAAAGCTAATCGTATCTGTTTTCATGACACGCTCTAGTTTTTCTATTTCCTTCAAAAAGCTGTCAAGTGCAGTAAAATCTAAAGCGGCGACTTCTACACTAAATGTCACTAGCTTCAGCTCAGCAGGCAACGTTTCCTTTGCAATTGAAGAAACTGGCAAATTTTCATCCGCTTCGGTCTGCTCCCCGTTTACCTCTGCCTGTGCTTTTTCAACCATGTTAGGCTCTGTGACCTCTGATTGTGCCACAGCCGTATCATAATTATTAAAATTCAATGACTCTAATCGCGTACCAGACACTTCTTCTATTTCAGCCATATCTAAAATGATTTTTTCAATGGCCCTTGTTTCAGGCACTTTTTGACGCAACGTTAATATATTTACCAGTTCACCTTGCACTTCATCTAGCTTCGTAAGTTGTCCTTCGATCTCTGTAATTTGTTGTTGAAGTTGGTTAACATTGCTGACTTTTGCTTCGACTTCATCGAGCTTTGGCAGTAGTAAATAGTAATAGAGTGCAAATAATAGTGCTACAGTTAAAGCTACTAGTAACAAGATTGATGAATTTTTACTACTTGTTAACTTATTCATGAGCGTCGACCTCCAGCTAAATACATATAATCTATAGTCGCTGTAATTGTCACTGCATAACGAGGAACTTCCTTAAACTTTTGCTCCGGTGTTTGCTCTATGTGCTCCCCAAGCTCAACATTAAAGTTTGATATCGAACTGATTTGTGTATCTTTGAAATAATTACTTGCAAGAAGCCGTTCAACATATGTAGATATAGCTGTCATTGATTCAAAATCTACTATGATATTGATAGTATCCGCACCAAATTCGTAACTACGTAAATAGGAATGGACTGGCAACAAATTACGTGTTTCATCTATCAGTGGTGTCACCGGATAAGAAACACTTTGCACAAATTGTACGGACTGCTCCAATGACCCCTCATTGACACTTTGTCGCATATCTAGCTCCTGCTGTAATTGCTCGCTTTGTTCCATTAACGCTTGTTCTTCGTTTGTTAAAGCCTTTATCTCACTTTTAGCAGTGAAAAACATCATGAATACATAGGCGATGATAATGCCCACCGCTATAATAAGTATGCCATATAAAAGCTTTGGCGATGTTGTCTTTTTTTCGAGCTGTGGTAAGAGGTTAATGTTTGGAACCATTAATTTACCTCCTTTAAAGCCAAGCCAAGTAACGTCGAAAACTCTCTTTTAAAGGCTGGGAAATACTGCTTCACCATTTCTTCATTTACAACTGTTAATGGTACGCCTAAATTAGACTCCAATAAATGGCCAATTGTTTTTAGTAGTGGGTTATCACCGAGTACGATAATTTCATCGACTGATTTTTCACCTTTATGTAAAGAAAATTTAAAGAAATTCATCATACGGTCAATTTCAAGCACCTGATCCATCACGACCATGCGGTAATCATCGATTTCGCTGCTATAGCTAAATCGATAGCTAAAATCATCCTCTTCTTTATTCTGCCATTGTGTTAAATCCGTTTCGATCGATTGATAACGTAAAAACTCTATCTGACCTTGCGAAAAAATACTAATGGACAGTTCATTGATAGACCAATCAGCAATTAGATATGTTTTATCACTAACTAAAACATGCAAATTTTCTAGCAATCGAATATTGCACAACGCACGAATATCCGCAGCTTCCGGCTCTAAAGAAACATCAAGGAACATACCGACCATTTTATTTATCTCTTCCGATGGAGCCGCAAATAACATAGCCTTCCCATCGTCTGGCTCAGGATCATACACATCAATCAACGGATCTTGGAATGGTAAATGAATGGAATGCCCAAGCTCCATTTCTGCATAACCCCTTAGTTCGTGAAGCTTAACATCTTTCGGATAATCAAAACTCTTTAAAAGCACCGTAGTATCCGGCACAAACATACGCACAGCTTGTTTTTTCCCGGTCCATTTCACTACCTGCTCTTTTATAATTTCAAATAATTCTACTTCTTCAACAATGGTCGCATTTTCAACAATGCCCGGTGTTAAAGGATACTCATAGCCCTGCCACTGACTAGGCTCCGGTCCTTTCGCCACAATCGCACGTAACACATAATCCTTTAATTCTATTGAAACATGCGACTTTCGCTTTCTCTTAAACATGTGAAAAGACCCCCTTTTCCATTTCAGTATAAACGATTCCCTCAATTAGTCATCCATTTCCCAGCCAGAAACGCTAGGAATTCTTCATTTCTGGCTGAGTTGGGAGGACTGATCATTTTGAAGCTATGTCAGCTTCCAGTTGGAGGTTACTGTGTTGATTCCTTTGCACCTTTTATAGTATGTCCACCTTCACCGCTCCCTTTTTTATCATCTTCATTAATACCTTCAATTGTTGCGCCATCAAAAGTTACTGTTTTAGACCCGCTATAAGTTACTACAGCATCACTTAATGTTTTAGGATTAGCATTTTCCACTATTGCAGTTAGAGGAATTTTACCCGCAGTATCCAAGTATTTAGCAGATTTTAATTGATCCACTGTAATTGATTTTACAGTTGAACCTCCTGTAGCATTTGTATCACCCGCTGGATTCTCTGTGTAATAAAGTTGACCCGCGTTTAAGACATTAATCGCATCTGCTTTCACGGCGTTATAGCGTGAGTTTTCGATGATGTTACCAATGGCTGGAATTGCAATAGCTGAGATAATCGCTAGGATAACGATAACTGCTAGTAACTCTATTAAAGTTAAACCTTTTTCATTTTTCACGTGTTTCTTGTTTAGTAATTTTTTGAACATAGTAGGTTCCTCCTTGAAATTTTATTATATGAAGTGTGTGTACACGGACTTCCTTGAATTTTTTATGTGAATAACTTTTATATGAATAGCTAGTTAAGGTACTCTGATTACGCCAAACAAAACAAATTTAATGAACAACCAATTTTACATATTCTCATATAGCTGGAACATCGGTAAAAATATCGCTGCGACAATCACACCAACCACTAATGCAAGCACAACAATCATCAGAGGCTCGATTAATGACTTCAATGTATCAACAGCGCGATCAACCTCGTCCTCATAAAAATCAGCTACTTTTTCAAGCATGTAATCCAACGAGCCTGTACGTTCGCCAATTGACGTCATCTGTGTGACGAGCGGTGGAAATAGCCAGGTTTTTTCTAATGGCTCCGATAAAGTGCCACCCTTTTCTAAATTATCGCGGGCTTCTAGTACCACCTTGCCAATAACGGGATTCCCCGCTACTTTTTCAACAATCGTCAGCGCCTGTAAAATGGGTACAGAGCTACTAAAAAGAGTAGCCAGTGTTCTCGTCATTCGTGCAATCACATCTTTTTGTAAGAGCTGCCCGAAGACAGGCATACGCAAAAGCACAACATTGACTGTATAGTGAAAATCCTTGTTATTTTTATAAAAAAAGTTAAATCCGACTACTACAATAAGTAGTGCCAAAATAACGATATACCAAAATTCAATTAGCCAATCACTGATGCCCACGACAATAATGGTAATTAAGGGCATCTCTAAATCCATATCTTTAAAGGCATCCATAAAGGTCGGCACGATAAAGACCATTAAAAACATCCCAACGACTAATGTTAGAACTGATAATACTGCTGGATAAGTCATAGCGGATTGAATTTTCTTTTTAATGTTATACTGTTTTTCTAGTGTGCCTGCTAATCGCTCAAGCGTATCATCGATGTTTCCAGTTGCTTCACCGGCCCGCATCATGTTAATGAAGAGCACAGGAAATACTTTAGGATGTTTGGCAGAGGCATCTGAAAACGACGAACCGCTTCGAATGTCTTCCTCAACTTGCATCAAGGCACGCTTTAATGGCTTACTCCTTGTTTGTTCCCCTAAAATATGAGTGGCTTCCACTACAGATACGCCCGCACGAATGAGCGTGGCATATTGCCTACAGTAAATGACGAAATCCTGATGTTTGACCTTGGTACCAAAGGCGATGTCCTTGTGTAAAATACTATTGGACTCTTGAATATCTCGTGCATTGATGCCCTGTGCACGTAGCTTATCAATTGCCACTTTTTTATTTGGCGCATCAATAGTGCCCTTTTTTTGTGCCCCTGTTTTCGTGCGACCACTATAGCGAAATACTGTCAACTATAATCACCAGCGTTCATAAATGGTCGTGCATCCTCTAATAAAATTTTTCCTGTAGCGATTAAGTGCTGCATGGATGATTCCAGTGTGTGCATCCCCAGAGCCTTACTTGTCTGCATCACACTTGGAATTTGGTGAATTTTCTCATTGCGAATTAAGTTGGCAATGGAAGGTGCTTGTACCAAAATTTCAGTTGCTGCAATACGTCCCTTTACATCTTTGCGTACAAATAAACGCTGTGAAATAATTCCTTGCAGTACATTGGCAAGTTGCACACGGATTTGACTTTGCTGATGTGGTGGAAACACATCAATAATGCGGTCGATTGTGGTTGGTGCACTGCTAGTATGCAAGGTTGCCATGACTAAGTGCCCTGTTTCAGCAGCAGTAATTGCCGTCGAAATTGTTTCATAATCGCGCATCTCACCAACTAAAATAATATCGGGGTCCTGCCGTAATGAAGCCCGTAAACCATTGGCAAAGCTCTTCGTATCGACGCCTACTTCCCGTTGGTTAATGACTGATTTTTTATGAGCATGTAAATACTCAATCGGATCTTCTAGTGTGATAATGTGCTTGGCACGCGTTTCATTTATGTAATCAATCATTGCCGCTAAGGTCGTGGATTTTCCTGAACCAGTTGGCCCCGTTACTAAAATAAGCCCCTGGGGTTTTTCTGCCAATTGATACAGTACTTCTGGCATATTGAGTGATTCAATGGACGGTATTTGCGCCTCTATTAAACGTGCCGCAATTGTTACTTCATTGCGTTGATGGTAGGCATTGACACGGAATCGGCATTTTCCAGGCAAGGAAAAATTAAAGTCCGTCTCGCCTTTCTCTTCAAATTCCTGTAGTTTATGTGCTGGTAAAATAACCTTCACCATTTCCTGTAAATCTTCTGTCTCTAATGGTGTTTCTCCATATGGCTCTAGCTTGCCATGGATACGATACACAGGGGGAATGCCTTTCGTTAAATGTAGATCAGATGCTTTTTCCTCAAATGAACGGGTTAATAGTTCAACAATTGAATATGCTGTCATTTATGTCACATCCTAGTCTGCGCTTGCTACGCGTAATATTTCTGATGTGGTCGTTTGGCCAGCAACGACCTTTAATAGCCCGTCCACTAAAAGCGTATGATAGCCTTTTTGCTTCATGTAATCCCTTATGACGCTATCACCCATACGACTTAAAATCATGTCTTTTACTGTGCGGTCAACTGGCAAAATTTCATGAATTGCCATACGTCCACGGTAACCAGTCTGATTGCAAGCTGGACAGCCACGACCTTTCTTGCCATGTGTTACACCTTCGATCCCGTTTTCTTCTAGAATTTCGAGTTCACGTGAAGTAAATGCATATGTTTCTGGACAATCTCGACACACTTTTCGTACTAAGCGTTGAGCCATAATTCCGACAAGTGAAGAGGATAGAAGAAATGGTTCAATCCCCATATCATGTAAGCGTGAAATAGATTCCACTGCGCTATTTGTATGCAATGTGCTTAACACTAAATGGCCTGTCAGTGACGCACGGATAGAAATCTTTGCTGTTTCAAGGTCACGAATTTCACCAACCATAACGATATCTGGATCTTGACGTAAAATGGAGCGTAAACCAGTCGCAAACGTTAAACCGACCTCTTCTTTAACCTGAATTTGATTGATGCCATCTAGCTGGTATTCAACTGGGTCTTCCACCGTAATAATATTGACGCCCTCTTGATTTAAATAACTAAGTGCAGCATATAAAGTGGAAGATTTTCCTGAGCCTGTTGGTCCTGTAATTAGCATAATGCCATTTGGATGGGCAATCATTTTGCGGAAAAGTGCTTCATTGCTTTCACTAAAACCTAATTTGTCTATGTCATTTGCCGCATTCGTTAAATCTAAAATACGCATGACAACTTTTTCCCCGTAAATAGTGGGTAACGTTGATAGTCGGATATCAACTGGTCTGAAATTAACATTCGTTTTAATGCGCCCATCCTGCGGAATACGATTTTCAGTAATATTTAAATTGCCCATAATCTTAATACGTGCTAGAACAACATTTTGCATATGTTTGGGCAATGAACGCTCGGTACGTAACACCCCATCCACTCGATAGCGCACACGCAGTTCAGTTTCCTGAGGATCAAAATGGATATCACTCGCTCGCTGCGCCACACCGTTCGCTATTATTTGATTCACTAAACGCATAATCGGCGAATCTTCGTTTTCGATTTCTTCTTGCGTGTCTGTTCCCAAAGCACCTAAATCTTGTAGTGCTGCATCCATCGATTCTTGTAAATCATAGTATTTCGTTATCGTACGGTACAAATCATCCTTAGCCGCAATACTTGTCTCTATTTGACAGCCTGTCGTCATGCGAACTTCTTCAATTGCAAAATAATCCATCGGGTCTGCCATAGCGATAAATAATTTGTTTTTCTCCTTACGAATAGGCATAATATTCGTCCGCTTCGCTAGTTCAGCTGGAATTAACTGTAGTAACTCTGGGCTTATTGAAAATTGGTTTAAGCTAATATGCGGAATGCCCAGCTGAAACTCCAGTACTTCGATGAGTTGCTGTTCCGTTAAGTAATTTTCTTTAATAAGAAAATCCCCTAGCTTTTCCTCTTTCATTTTCGTCGTTAACGCATAATCTAGCTGTTGCGCTGTAATAACAGCTGATTCTACAAGTAAATCGCCTAAACGTTTACGTCCTACAGCCATTTGCTTACCTCCCTTTTTATCACGGACTCGTTTGCACAAAATTGCCACCTTTATCGTAATAACCATAGACAATTTCTGGATCGTCTACTTGCGTATCGTTATTTGTCTTTGCCAAACTGTCTGTATCAGACAAACCATTACCATCTAGATCGATTTGTAAATCTGGGTCTGCTGTAGCTGCACTTGCATTTTGTGTTGGCGCAGTCACAGGGGCAGGCTCTTTCGTGGAGCGTGTAACTATCCGATTTTCAGGCGCATAATAGTCTTTACTTATAAGCTGTTCATCCGTTGTACCATGCTCAACAATGGAACGATAAACCTCCACACGAAACCCCTCTTGACCTTCTTGTTCCACTCTCTCTTGCCCAACTTTTAAATCATCAGAATACCGATAAATAATACGAGGTTTTACAATTTTATCTTTAGTAACACGAACAGTAATTTCTTTGTCCTTTGTCGGTGCAAAAATTTCTATTTTTAATTGATTGCCCTCAAGAGTTGTTTTCAACTTTCCAGTAAGTGTAGAGCGGTTGATAAATTGTAAGTCCTTATGTAACGCTACATTTACATTAGCCTCGATGCCCTTTTGCATATAACTAGGCAATACCTGTTGTGCGTGACGTTCAATTATTTCATAGTCTGCTTGAAGCACAACACTGTATATCGTTGAAGCAAGAAAGTTTAGTCCTGCTTCACTTACAGCGCTTGTTTGTTCACCTAACAAAGACAGCAAGGACACTGGTTTATTCGGCACTAAATTTAATTCTTGTAAAGAGGGAATGATTTTAGGAATCCCAATGGCCTCGGCAGGTATATCCACTACTTGGAAGCCGATTCTTTCCTCTGTTTGCATAAAGGCATCATTTACAACTGCTTCAATTTCATGATTGCGCAAAAGACTTGCCTGCGAAGAAATATTAAGAAGTGTTTTTTCTGATTGCCAAATGTCTACTGCCTCAATTTGCTGAATACTCTCTTCATTTATTGTGACGGGAATTGGAACATGCACCACTTTATCCTCTTGCCAAAATGCATACCATGGTTTTTTTGTCAGCGATTCATATTGTGTGATTGCTGCTGAAGTATCAAAAGAGAGTTGCTTAGCGTCTAGCGTTATGGAAGTATTTCCACCACTAATTACGATTGCTGTCGCTTGCCATTGAGTTATTGCTGCCTGTAGGGTTGATTCTAACGCTGCGTCTTTTATTCCTTCGATTTCAATACCACCAATCGTTGATTCCTTGGTATCCTCCTTGGCAAAAACTGTGCCATTTAACACAATATTCGGCAGACAGACCGCTACTATTAGCACTGCCCCTATCAACATCATTGCTATTTGTAAGTATCTTTTCATAGCCTGCCCCCCTAATTTGCTACTAAATTATATATGTTTCAACTAGTTTTAATACTATATACTCATTACATTTTCAAGGATACTACAAAATAACATTAATGGCACTACTATCAACCCATTTTTTTCTAAAATTTTTTCTTTTGTCCATAAAAACTTCGAAAAACAGCCTACTTTATAGTTAAATAAATGATATATTATCGATACACACATCTTTTATACTAGGCAATAGGGATTGCACCATTTTCACTACGTTTAAATGAAATACTAATTTCAGGCAGTTAAAGTCTAAGAAAAATCAGTTATTATGATTTCGATCTAAACTCAAACAGTATTTTAAAGTACATATCTATATTCTCAGCGTTTAAAGGAAGTGAACATGATGTTTGTAAAAAACAACGAATCGGGCATTACACTTGTTGAAGTTGTTGCCTCGCTCGTTATCATCACTATTATTCTAGTGAGCTTTTTCTCATTCTTTATGAACACCGCCAAAACGACCAAAACAGCCAATCATATTTTTGATGCCACTTACTATGCTCAGAAAGAGATGGAGGGATTTTACAATCTAACCCAAACGACTGTCATTCATAAAGATGAGAATAAAGAACAACAAATCAAACAAGCGATTGTTACCAAAGGTTATGAACCAGATGAAAATAACAGTGGTTATTTTAAGAAGGAAGGAGATGTGACAATAGAAAAAAATAATGTTTTTAATTATAAACTGAAAATTATTGACATAGATAAAACGTTAACGCGCTTTACGATCTACGTGTGTGACAAAGAGAAATCATGTGGGAGCAATACGGCAAAAGCTCAAATGGAAAACATTTATGAATGGAGGGCTAGGTAATGAAACACCAGAAAGAATGTGGTTTAACACTTGTAGAAACACTAGCCGTTACTGTCATTGCAAGCATTATTTTGCTAGCTGTATACTCCATTATCAGTCAAAGTTCAAACACCTATGTAAAACAAAGCAACACTAATAAAGATATTAATGATGCTGCATATGCATTAAAGGTCATCACAAAAGAAATACGTAAAAATCCTAAGTCTGTATCAATTGATTCTTCAACACAATTAACGATTAACAAAGATATTTCCGATAAAGAAATTCGTTTTGTTTTTGATGACAAAAAACAAATGTTGAATAGAAATGGCGTAATTCTTTCTACAGGTATTCAAGATTTTCAAGCTAGTATGAACGGGCAAGCCATTACAATAAAAATTACAAATGTGCAAGGTAAAACAAGTACTACTGAATTATATTTAAGAAAGGCGGGAGCAAAGTGAGTCAGAAATATTTATGTAAAAATGAACATGGTTACACTTTTGTTATTGCCCTCTTTGTTATTGTTTTGATAGCAGTATTAGGGCTTGGATTAATGTCCGTCACTTCAAACACCTTAAATACTACGAAGCATGAACGAAACGACCAATCTATTTTTTATATTGCTGAAGCTGCACTAAATGTAAAAAAACAAGAAGTTTATACTATAGTCTATAACGCATACGACTGGACAAGAGAAAAACACAAAAAAACGAAAAAAGAAGATCGAGATAAAATTGATTTTGTCAAAATGTTTATCGACAAAATCAAGGATGACATACCAAGTCAACCTGTTTCTTACAGCAACTTCGAACCCCAGTTTAATCAGCAACCCGAAGCTTGCATCAAAGTGACTATAGAAAGTGAATCACCGTTGAAAATAAATATTGAATCAACCGGCTATCTTTTAGACTCTTCTCCTACAGCAAGTTGCCCTAATAACATCGTTAAACATAATCGTACGGTTGAACAAATCATTGATGTAGATTTAAATTTGAAATTATTAACGGATATTGATGGTGAAAATGGAGGTGGAAATGGTCCTAACCTTCCAAATCTTGCAGTACAAACGACTGGAAACATTCGATTAGAAGGGTCTGCTAAAATCGATGGCAGTGCAGTTTCGAATTCCGGCTCAATTTATTTAGAAGGGTCTGCCAATATTACTGGGGCTGTGGGAACTAGTCAACCGTTAGATGCACCAGATTGGTTAATCAATAGAGAAAAGCTTAATGACCGACTTGTTGATACAAAGGTACCTGAAATATCATTACCAGAATTCCCGAACAGTATTTTTAATACTTTGGCCTCATCAAGTTATCCGAAAGATTTCCCGCTAACAAACGGGAACTACGCCGCTGGTTCGGATCCACCACACTCTAGAGAATTATTAACATTGACTGAAGATGCGAAGCTAAATAATTTCTCTGTGCCAGACGGTAAAAGAATTACCATTGATATTGGTGATAAAACAGTGAATTTATTAGTAGAAAATACCTTCAGCATCGGAAGTAATGCTACTGTTAATATAAAGGGCAATGGTAAATTAAATATTTATGTGAAAAATTCACTTACCATCACTGGCACACTAGGTACAACGAATAGAGACCCAAATAATATAAATGTATACTATGCAGGAACTAAGATACCTAAGATAGATGACGGCGGAAGCTTAATCGCTGCATCTTTATATGCAGAAAAATCGGACTTAGCTTTAAGTGGTGGCGGTGGAATTAGCGGTAATATCGTTAGCGGCGGCTCGAATGTAACAATTGGAGGCGGAAGAAAACCAACTGGACAATATATTCTGGCCCCAAACGCTAAAGTTTCTCTTGGTGGAGATTTCAAAGGTGTAATTATAGCTCAATCCTATCTGGGAAATGGCTATGGAACAGTTACTTACGCACCAGGTATCGTCCCACCCCCTTTCCCTCCTAGTTCAACACCAGATTATAGTGATCCAGAACATTTAATTACCGAAGAAGATTTAATGGAAATCTAATGACAACAAGGGTTGCCCTCACAAATATGGCACATGGAGAAAACAACTCGTTTTTTCCATCTGCCTTTGTTTTTTGCTGTTGCGCTACAAGCCACTTATGTTACCGATAATGTGCAACAGAGCGCAATGCTTCTTTTATGAACAACAGTCTCTATTTCTCGCATTACTATTTCCTCAACAATCGCCCCGACAACAGCATGCCAATGCCACCAATCGTGATAAATAGTATGGCTCTTATTAGTAAATCTAGTGCTGATAAATCCAAGAATATGAGTTTTATAAAAGCAATGGCTAATACTGCAAAGCCAGTAAGTCGTAGTTTTCGCAAATGATGTACTGAACTCAGCCAAAGTGAGATACTTGCTGTAAGGAACAGTGTCATTGTCGATAAGGCAATACTTAGCTTCCAATCGAGTAGACTGTTATAGGCAAGCTGGTACACAAAGCCCCAAATAGCTAGCATGACAAGCACAACCCCTGCACTTACAGTAGTATCCAAGAATTTTGCCATGCGTTCTTCATATAGTTGATAGATGCGTCCCTTCATTAGCAAATCAATAACAATTGCCACAATAACAGCCATGTAAACAAGCCTTGTTGCTAGATTTATCCATTCAATACCTTGCATATTGTATGGAAGGACCGTCAGCAGCAGTGTAAAGAACAGGAAAAACACACCTAGTACTGGTGTTAATGCGCGTCCCTTCCACTTTACAGGTAGTAAAAGCGATAGGACAAATATTAGCGCCAAAAGGATAAACATGCTATGCGGTATTTCGCTAACACCTGCAAAATAGGCGGTATCGAGCTTGCCAACATACGCTAGGATATAGCCAGTCGTGATAACAGCTAACAAGTCGAGTACATATAGATCCTTCATCAACTTTTCAAATGTAGTCAGCGTCTCTTTTGGACGTCTTGCATATACATATATAATCAAGAGATATATTCCAGGCATCAACAAGCTAGCATGATCTATGCTGAAAAATGGTGTCGGCTCATGGATAATAAAGCTTAATGTGAGAGTAATCGCAAATAACAATGAGCCGACGACTTTCATCAAGCTTGCTCGCAAACGTAAACCCATCATAACACCTGCAAATACAATGAACGGGAATAACAAATGATCCACTTTCTCTGGCAAACTCATAACAAGTAACGTATTACATAGTGTGATAAAAGCGAGTGTTACGGCACTATCAAATGCCTCCTGCCATTTTTGCTTATAGCCATAACTCGCTACAGCTACAAATAAGCTAAGTAACACGATCAGCAATAACTCATTATAGTCGACATTTCTTATGATTAAATTCATGAGTAATAAACTAAAAGTCCCAAGGCTAAATTGCATTCCAACATGTAGATGTTTCCATGTGGATTCGGGATTGTATAAACGACACCAACTCATGAAATAGAGAGCAAGTACAATGAGCATACCTATCGCAAACACAACTTGGTTGTCACTGTTCATAAACGCTACAACGCTAACAGCTAGTACAGTGAAAAAGGTCGCAACATATAGAGCAATTTTCTGTTTATGTTGAAGAATGACAAATTGCAACATGGAAAATAGAACGATGACAAAGATTAATATAATGACAGAGCTAAAATCCATATATTCTAATAAATATGGTAGTAATAATGAGGTAAAGGCCACAAATAGTGTAAGGACCTCATTTTTCTTGAAATAACTAATGGCAATGCCATAACCAATGAATATAACAGCAATGATAAGTGCCATTGTTAAACCAAGTACTTCGTATAAAATAGCACCAGCCGCTGTGGTTAAAATCCCAATAATAAATGCGCCACCGTATAAGGAAATCATGATGGCTGATGACCCAAACTTTTTAACCTCTATCACATAAGCTATGACAGCTAAGCTAATAGATAAAATATAGGCGAGGATGATTTTTACCTCGTTCGACAAGTAGCCGTAATCACTCACGAGTTTTAAGCCCCACAGCACTCCTAGCACTAAAATAACCATAAATACTTTCGGTAATGCCCACATAATGCGCTCCTCTAATGAACGCTGTGGTTGCACCGTTTTTTCATGAACAGGCATTGGTCTAGGATTGGGTGTTGGCGTTGGAGAAGTTTGTTCGAGCATGGATTTTCTGGCATTCAGCGTACTTGTCTTGTCAACAGCAGGTGACTGCTTCAACGCATCCACTTCTTGCCGCAAATCCACAACCTCTTTTTCTAGTTTGGCGATTCGCTGCTCCAATTCTAGCGACATTCAATCATCCTCCTTACTATTCCAATTTTATTACATTATACCATAGTCAACTTTATTGTAAAATTACACTTTTGGTGTATTTAATAATTTTTTTATCTCGGTTTTCGATACATGAGTGCACGTTCACTATCTCGGGTGCCTCGTGTAGTAGGGTCAACAATAACCCCCATTAAAACGAGAATCGATAACACTGTATTAATGATGGACGTTAGCTGATCGCTCATCGCACTTGTTAATTCATAGCCAAAAATAGCTGCCACTTGCTGTGCGAGTAATAGCAGTAAGGAAAACAACGCCAATAAAAATGGTGTATGCATTAACCGTATTCTCCAGTTAACTCTCATAAATGCTCACCTCCCCCCTCCCTCACCACAGTATATGCTTAGAGTTCCGTGGTACATATGCAAAAATGGAGCTTTCAACAGTGATTTCAAAAGCTTTGATTACAGTTCTGGCTATCAGCTTTTTTTCATCGTCTGGCAGCTGTTTTT
Organism: Lysinibacillus parviboronicapiens; assembly: GCF_003049605.2. Classification (NCBI taxonomy): domain Bacteria; kingdom Bacillati; phylum Bacillota; class Bacilli; order Caryophanales; family Bacillaceae; genus Lysinibacillus; species Lysinibacillus parviboronicapiens. The sequence goes on along the minus strand of NZ_CP073713.1, from coordinate 1,354,123 downwards.
TTCGCGAGGCTACCGGCGATTTCCGCGGTCCTATCAGCGATTTCCTCACTTCTTTCAGCGATTACGAAGAAACAATTAAAGTTGGAATGATAACCAATTTCAGTCTACCTATTCAAACATCTTTATTTGTTTTTTAACGACTGTATTGTAACTGTAAAACTAAATGTTTGATATCTAAAAAAGGGAACACCCGCTAACCAGGAAGTTCCCTTTTATTTCTTAAGATAAAAGTACACCAAATCAAAACGCCAAAATTATTAAAAATCCTCCAGACAATCTAACCGTAATAGACACTTTCACATGTTTCAGCTGCTGGTTCATAAAAACAATGATTTTTAAATTGACCAGTAAAAGGTTGACCGTACCATGTAGGAGGACAGGGAGCATATGGATTAAAATACCAAAGGGCGAATTTCGCTGGATGTTGTCTCCAATAATCCAGATTCTGTTTTGCTAATCTTTTTTCAGTCGATCTCGCTCTTTGATAAAATAAATTCCCTTTTTGAACAGCTTCAAAAGAATAATTTCCTCCTTGTACCTGATAAATGACATCTTCAATTGTTCTTACATCTTGAAAGTCTAAACAATTTGCTACAGCACGATTAACAATTACATTGCCAACATATAACATCCCTTGTTTTCCTTCACCCTCGGCTTCCGCTCTCATCATCCTTGCCATTAAATCAATGTCTGCTTCACGGTATTTTACTCTTGGCATTTTTCCACCCCAAATATATAGTATGAAAAAAAGCCTCCATTGATGTCGTTTTTAATACCTTATCCAACTATCCTGTGACGTTAGTTGAATACCTCAGATTCGATTTATTTGGATTTAATTTTCCATTCATTGTTGTGACATATGCAAAAAACATCCACATGATGTTTACGCCAATTTTCTCGTTGATGTACCAGCCAATCGCTTCTCAATAGCCTTCATGTTTACTTCGTATGGATAACTCACTCCTGTTCCCATAGAAAAAACACCTCCTAATTGAAGTTTAAGTATGTATGAACTGCTCCCTGTCAAGTAGACAGTGGAAATAATAAAAATGCTTTACGCGGCTTGAGACCTGAATTCCAAGGGGCTCAAGCTGTTTAATTTTTCTTGATAGCGCTCTGAATTATAAAACGAAATGTATCCTAAAATTGCTTTTTTTAGCGCTTCATATGTATCATATTTATTTAAATAGTATTTTTCGCATTTGAGCGTACCCCAAAAAGCCTCGATTGGTCCGTTATCGATACAACGTCCCACTCTAGACATACTATGTACCATCTCGGCATCATCTATCATACGTTTGAAAAGTTTTGAAGTATATTGATAACCACGATCGCTATGAATAAGTGGATGCTCATCCTCTTTTAATTTTTGTATGGCTAGTGTCATCGTTTGAAAAACAAGTTTATTGTTATTCGAGTGCCCTAATACATAACTCACAATCGAATTATCGTATAAATCAATAATGGCGCTTAAATAAGCCTTTTTACCATTCTCATATTTAAATTCCGTGACATCTGTACACCATTTTTGATTCGGTTTATCTGCTTTGAACTTGCGACTGAGTATGTTTTCTGCTACATAATCTGGATTCGATTTACGATATTTTTTTCGTTTTCGACGAATCACCGATTTTAATCGACACATTTTCATCAAACGATAAATACGTTTTTTATTTACCTTCGGTAAATCTACTTTTTCACGATGACGATTGATTGTAAGTGTGATGCGACGATATCCATAAATCCCATCTACTTGTGTATAAAGGTACTGAATTGATTCTAGAAGCTGTTCATTCTCGATTTCTCGTGCTGATGACTGACGGTTCAACCACTTATAATAAGCAGCACGTGTAACATCGGCAATTTCACATAATAAAATGATTGGCAGTGCTTCCTTCGCTGCTAATTCTTGAATGGCAATATAACGGCTATGTATACGGCTTTTACTTAACGACGCCTCCTTTCGATTTCCTCTAACTTTTTTAAGAAGAGATTTTCTGCACGTAATCGTTCATTTTCACGTTCCATACGCTGGATTTCTAAACGAAACTTGTCTTCAGTGCTTAACTCTTCTTCTAACTTTGTACGCCCACGGCGATCATGCAAGCCTAATTCCCCGTATTTTTCGAATTTTTTTACCCATTGATATACTTGTTGGTAAGAAACCGCATATTGTTCAGCTGTTACTTGATAATTCTTATCGTTGGCAATACAAACTTGTGCTATTTCAATGCGCTCTTGTACTGTTGTTTTTCTACCTTTAGTCATAGTTTGGCTCATTCCTTTACCCGAATCTTTTAATTCACTATGACTAGTATACTTTTTTATCCAATTCCTTAAAACCGATCTACTAGAAAGTCTATACTTTCTTACAACCTCTCTTAATGAAAATTCGCCTGAAAGATAGTCTCGGACAGCCGCTAATTTTAATTCCTTAGCATAACGATTCTGCTGGTTTAATCGTTCAAGACCCTCTTCTCCAAAATAACGATAATCATTTTGCCAATCTTTAATCGTATCACGATGCACTTTATATAATTCGGCAACTTCATTAAGAGTAAATTGGCCAGTATGATAAAATTTTAAAATCTCTAATTTTTCTTCTTTTGAAAAACTACACGTTCTCATAAAAAAATCTCCCCATTTGATAAACAGATTTTATTTTTTAATCTGTCTACTTAATGGGGAGCATACCAGTAAACCCCAAATTCAATCGAAGATGCTTTTTTATTTTTCTATACGTTTGGGGGTAGTCCCATAGACAGGCGTAATAAGCAGACTTCCATAGTTTTATAGAGGGTTTCAGCTATGAACCTCTCCCGTTTAAATGTCGGTATTATTCGTTTGACATCATACCTAAAACAAAGGAATACGTCAAAAATATTTTGAAATCACAGCTTTATTACAAAAACTTCGTATTCAGTGCAGCCATAATTGCTACTCCAATCGATACAATGACTACTAGAATCGGTGCATAAAAAATTAAAAAATCATGCATTTTCTTACACTCCTTATACATGTGTTTCTTCTTTACCAGATACATAGTCTTTGTTAAAGACAAATAGCTTAAATACTAAATATAAAGAAGGTACAAGCAATACTAAGCCTGCGACAAATGCCACAACGAGTGCAATGGCCATCGCTTCATTCGTAAAACTATCGTGAATCGTTAAGTACGGATAAAGTAGATATGGATAGTGTGAAATCCCATAGGCGAAGAATGCGATCGCAAACTGGAAGATTAATAAAATGACGGCTAACCCATATTTTACTTTCGCCCATAATAGCCAAACTGTCGCTAAAAAGACAATGCCAGATAGCGCAAACAACCAAGATAAATCAACCATTTGGACATAATGCCAATTCCCAAGCGACTTTATCTCGATAATGATGCCCAGTGCACTAACAATAAGTGGCACCGCCCAAATAAGAGCGTATTTACGCATCAATTCACATGCTTTATGATCCCCTGCTTTTTGTGCGTACCATGTTAAAAAGACAGCTGAGATATACAGTACTGCAATGATACTTAATACAACGATGGACCATGATAATGGGCTTGTCAGCAATGCTTTGTAGTCTAAAACTGGCTGGTCGCCTTGCATCGTCACAAAACCACCTTCAGAAATCGTTAGAATGACCGAAAATGCAGCTGGGATAAAAAGACCTGACACCCCATAAGCGAGTGCATAGCCTTTATGTCCGCTCATACCGCTATAAGATTCAAAGGCATAGTAACTACCGCGAATTGCTAGCAAAATAAGCGCAACGGAAGCCGGTACTAATAAGATGGTACCGTAGTAATATGCGCTTTGCGGAAAGAATCCAACAATCCCAACAAAGAAAAAGACTAAAAAGACGTTGGTAATTTCCCATACCGGAGATAAATACCGCTTAATAATGTTTGACACAATATGGTCATTGCCGCGCATTAAACTATAGGCATTAAAAAATCCTGCGCCAAAATCAATCGATGCGACAATCACATAGCCTAATAAGAAGAGCCAAAGTACCGAAATACCTAGTATTTCTAATGCCATACAGATTCACCGCCTTGTCGTGCTGCTAATTCTTTTTCAACCGGGTTGTTTTTAAACATGCGACATAATACGACTAAACTGCCGATTGCCAACACAAAGTAAACAATCGCAAAGGCGATAAATAAATATTCTACGCCGGTAGCATTTGTCGCGCCGTCTTCTGTGCGCATAATGCCATATAATATCCATGGTTGTCGTCCTAATTCCGCTAACCACCAACCTGCTTCAATCGCTACAAGTGATAATGGACCACTTAAAACAATCAGCACTCGGAACCCTATTGATTCAACCCACTGCCACTTTCTCCATTTTCCTACTAAATAAGCTACTGAAAGGACAATCATCATCATACCGATCGCTACCATGATATCAAAGAAATAGTGGGTCATGAGTGGTGGATGTTCGTCTTCTGGATATTGATCTAACCCAATCACTTCTGCATTGAAATCATTACTAGCTAAAAAGCTTAACATTTTAGGAATGCGGATTTCATACTTGATTTCTCCTTCATCTAGTACACCAAAGAGGATTAAATCTGTCCCTTCTTCTGTTTCGAAATGCCACTCCGCTGCGGCTAGCTTTTCAGGCTGATATTCGGCTAAGTATTTTGCTGAAAAGTCACCAACTAATGCAGAAGCAATAGAGAAAATAACACCTAATTTCATCATCATAAATAATGATTTTTTGTGATACATATGGTCTTCGCCGCGCAATAGCTTATACGCTGCAATCGCCGCTAAAATAAAAGCTACCGTCATATAACTTGTTACGAGTACATGCCCGATTTTTGTCGGCATGGCCGGTGTAAACATCGCTAAAATTGGCTGAATATTAATGAGCTCACCATCGACGATATCAAACCCTTGCGGTGCATTCATAAAGGCATTGACAATCGTAATAAAAACGGCTGACATTGATGCCCCTATTGCTACAGGAATAAGCAATAATATATGATTTTTTGGATTCTTAAATCGATCCCATGTGTATAAATAGATTCCTAAGAAAATCGCCTCAAAGAAGAAAGCGAATGTTTCCATGAATAGCGGTAGTGCAATGACCTGCCCTGCTAATTCCATAAAGTCTGGCCACAGTAACGATAGCTGTAAGCCGATGACTGTACCTGTTACGACCCCAACTGCGACTGTAATTGTAAAGCCACGCGCCCAACGTCTTGCCATCATCGTGTAGTGCATATCATTTTTCTTATAGCCTACATATTGAGCAATTAAAATCATTAACGGTACACCCACACCTAGTGTTGCAAAAATAATATGGAAAGATAACGTTAATTCGGTTAATGCCCTACTCCAAAAGACAGTTGCCTGTTCCATCTAGATTCACTCCTAAACTCCAAATATTGTTGTAATCACCGCTACTAAAAAAACAGCTGAAATGGTGAAGCTCGTAATCATAAATCCTTTCGATTTTTCCATAACCAATCACCTCTTATAAAATATCTAACCATGTTTTAATGGCCGTACCTAAAATTAATAGTGCTAAAATAGCTTGTAGTGCTTTTGTATTGAGCTTGCCGCCGATCTTTGCGCCAAGTGGAGCCGCAAGTATACTTGCCACAATCATTACCGCTGCTGGTCCATAGTCGATTTGCCCAGTCATAATTTTGCCGACCGTTCCACCAATCGATGAAATAAACGTAATTGCTAAGCTCGTTGCAATCGTCATACGTGTTGGAATTTTCAATACAACCAGTAAAATTGGTACTAATAAAAAGCCACCTGCTGCTCCAACAATCCCCGAACCAACCCCAACAATAAACGCCAGGCTCGCTGCGAGTGGTTTACTAAATGTAATTTGATCTAACGGCTTATCGTCAATTTGCTTTTTCGGAATAAACATCATCATAGCTGCAATCAAGGCTAAAACACCATATACAATATTCACTGCCGCTTCTGATAACATGCTGGAACCAAAGCTACCGATGAAGCTGCCTGCTAAAATAGCTATACCCATATAAAGAATAAGCGTTTTGTTTAAATAGCCGCTTTTTCGATATGCCCATACACCTGCAATCGATGCAAATAATACTTGAATGGCACTAATACCGGATACTTCATGTGCGGTGAAGGCAGCTAATCCAAATAACGGAGGAATATACAAGAGCATTGGGTATTTAATGATGGATCCCCCAACACCTACCATCCCCGATACGAATGATCCAATAAAACCAATTAAAAATATGACGACGATGAATGTAAAATCCATCGTACACACCTTCCTTCTACCTTATTTACTTTAAGTATAGAGAGTGCGCTGTTTCTAAAGTATAGGGGGAAGCCCCTATACTTCCGGAGAAAAAGGCGGATTTGTGTGTTCGGAAAATCAATGACATGAGGGAAACTATTGGGAGGAGGAGGATGAACAAGTTTCTATTCTTCCCCTCAGCATCTAGCATGTAAAAAGCGATAAAGCCGATTGCTTTATCGCTCAAGACAAGGGTAAAAACGGATGATAAACTGTTCTTCGTTACAGAATGTTGGCCTGTATTGTCTACACGAAGTTGGACATAAAAATAAGGGCTAGTACATTCAGACTACCAACTAAGGAGCGTGCTACTATGTCACGGCAACGTCGCACTTTTACATCTGAATTTAAATTGCAAATTAGTGAAGTTTTATGAAAATGGAAAATCCCGTGCAGATATTGCCCGAAAATTTACTCTTAGTACGGTGAAGAGGTTAATCTATACAAAAAGACGGTCTTAGAAATTCTTTTCAACTTCAACCACTAACAAATATAAAAATATCAAAAAATCTGCCCACCTATTTTAAGGATGAGCAGATTTTATTGGACAGCCCTCGCATACTACGTAATGTACTTATTCGTAATGCCATATTGAATGAGCTCTGCCTTGTTATTTAAATGTAGCTTTTGCATAATGTTTGCTTTATGGTTTTCTACCGTTTTGGCACTAATAAATAGCTTTTCTGCAATTTGCATATTCGTAAATCCTAAAATAGTTAATCGAACAATTTCTTGTTCACGCGTTGATAAAATATCTGGGTTGTTTTTTCTTTTTTTCTTAAATAATTTTTCGATTTGTTCTCGTGGCAATCCGACTTCATAGTAGCGGCGTCCTGTATAGACACTTTGAATCGCTTCATACATTTCGCCACCTTGACTATTTTTTAAAATATAGCCATCTGCCCCAACTTCCATCGCCTGTTGAATATAGGCTATTTCGTTATGCATTGTCAGCATAATGACTTTCATTTCAGGTAAATTCTTTTTAATTTCCTTCGTAGCAGTAAAACCGTCCAAACCATTTGGGATCGAAATATCCATTAAAATCACATTCGGCTCTGTTTGGTAGGCAAGCTGAATCGCCTCTTCCCCGTCACTTGCCTCTCCTACAACTGTAATATCTGGATAATTCCCTAAAAGAAGTGCAATGCCCTTTCGTATTAAAACATGGTCATCGACGAGCAATATTTTAATCATGTTGCGGCCTCCATCTCGGAATGACAATATCAATACATGTACCTTGTCCTAATTTTGACATGATTGTACAAGTGCCGCCCAGCTGATCGACTCGTTCTTCCATATGCTTTAGACCAAGCCCCGCATTTTGAATCTTCTCTCGTTCAAAGCCAATCCCGTTATCTTGAATTGTCATATAAATATGCGTGTTGTCCTTTTTAATATGGATATGCACTTGTGTTGCTTTTGCATATTTAATAATATTATGCAGCGCTTCTTGTGTGATGCGATACAAATTAATCTCGACTGCTGGGTCACATCGGTCAAGACCACGTGTCGTTAATTGAATAGCCAAATCCGGTATTTTAATCGCATCAATTGTCGCCTGAATGGTTGGCTCTAACCCTAATTGGTCTAAACTGTGCGGTCGTAATTGATGAGAGTACGCGTTAATGTCATTCATTACCCTTTGCAGTTCCGCACGTACCTCGGAAATATACTCATTCAACTGGGCATTATCCTGAACAAATGATTCAATTGCTTGCAGCGCAACAGATACCGAAAATAATGATTGTCCGACACCATCATGTAGTTCTTGCGCTAACCGTTTATGTTCTGATTCTTTTGCTTCAATTAATGCTCGAATCATCTTTTTATTGATGGCCGCCTCTTGTGCTTTTTTAAATGTTTCCTGATCACGTAATACAAGCAGATATTCTGTTTCCCCTGTATTTTCATTAGCATAAATTGCGGCTGTGCTCATTTCGACATCAATCTTTCTCCCGTGATATGTGGGCATTTCCGATAAAAATGAAGGCACCTCATTGTTCGCAATTAGATAGCACGTTGATTCGCTGTGCTCCTTTTTTCGGGTCATACAATAGGAGCAATACGGCACAAAATCACCAATCTGCCAACCCGTCAAGCGTTGTGCAGCTGGGTTCATCATAATGATTTCCCTGCTTTCCTTCATAATGATAATACCATCTTGAATATGCTCATAAATTTGCTGTAAATACTCATTTTGTAGGCGGGATTGCATATTTTACGCCTCCTTATAAATCATCGCTTTTACTTTACACGGTTTTTTTCATCATCGTATAACTATTTACACTATACCCTTTTTTTCGTAAAAAACGGCTAGCCATATTTAAATCCATTTGACTTTCTACAAGCAGATGGATGGGGCGATTTTCGATTTCTGTATAAAAACGTGGCAGATAGCCATATGGAATATGCTTACTATCATAAACTAAACAGCCTGCTGTATTGTAATCACGCACATCAAATATTTGATGTGCCTCATCTACTTGGCGATACGGAATGACTTTCACCTGTTTGACGGGGACAAGACGGATATAAAAAATACGCGCTAAGACAATGCCTACTACACCGATTAGTAAAACTTTCATATGAAACCTCCAAAGAGTGCCTCACATTAGAAGGCACTCTTGATATTGATTAATTATTTTACTTCTTTCACCCATTGACCGTAACCGCCAGTCATATTGACTAAATTGTGGAAGCCGTTTGCTTTTAATATGCTGGCTGCAATAGCAGAACGACCACCTGCTTGACATTGAACAATGAGTTTTTTATGTTGTACTTCATCTAAACGATTTTTTAATGTACCCACCATAATGTGCTGTGCACCTTCAATATGCCCTTCGTTATATTCTGTTAGATTACGCACATCTAATACAACTACATCTTCTGCGTCCATCATAACTTTTGCCTCTGAAGGTGTAACATTTTCATATGAATCTAGTACATTCGCTTGCTCAATCATCGCCTCTACATGTGCATAACCTAGTACTTGGTCAATACCGATTGATCGAAGTGCGATCAGCATGTCATTCATCTGAGCAGGATCAACTAGTAAATATAAAGGTTCCTTGTAGTTAACAATCCAGCCCATCCAGTTTGTGAATGCGTTATTAAATGGCACGTTCTTCGTTCCCTTAATATGTCCTTGTGAGAAGCTTTGTGCATCACGTGTATCTACTACTTGCTGCCCTGCTGCAATCAATCCTTCAATTTCTTCAACAGAAGTAATAGCTTGTGGCTCTGGTAAATTTTTAATTAACGCAAGACCAATTTTATTGACTGATTTCATCACTGCAAAATAATAAGGTGGTTCTGGTTGACCGTCTAATAATGCTTTCACAAAGTCTGGCTCGTTGTTAAATTGCATTGCCCAGTTGAATTGTTTTTCATAGCCAACGGTTGTAGAAGGTACTGCACCAAGCGCTTTCCCACACGCACTACCTGCTCCATGAGCTGGCCATACTTGTAAATAGTCTGGTAATTGCTTAAAGCGCTCTACAGATGTATACATCACTTTTGCTCCTGCTTCAGCTGTACCTTGAATACCTGCTGCTTTTTCAAGTAAGTCTGGTCGACCAATATCCCCAGCAAATACAAAGTCACCTGTAAAGATGCCAATTGGTTTGTCTGCCGCTGCTCCATCTGTTAACAAGAATGAAATTGATTCTGGCGTATGACCTGGTGTATACATTACTTCAAAAGTCAGCTTACCAAGTTCAAATTTGTCACCATCTTTTAATAACACATGGTTAATGCCTTCTAAATTTTGGTATTTCCAGTTTTCATCGCCTTCATCTGAAATATACATTGTTGCACCAAAACGATCGGCTAACTCACGAGAACCTGCTACAAAATCGGCATGGATGTGCGTTTCTAACGCCCCAACGATTTTCATATTTTCTTTTTCAGCCACTTGGATGTATGGCTCAATGTTGCGCATTGGGTCAACAATCACTGCCTCGCCTTTTCGTTGACAACCTACCAGGTAAGAAGCGTGTGCTAATTTTTCATCATAGAAATAACGTAATAACATAAAATCCTCTCCTTTTAATTTGATTGTTTATTTAAAACCTGTAGTGTTGCTTGTACATATTTCAGTGACTTTTGAACACTCGGGTCTTTTAACCATTTCATAATGGTAAAGAGTTTTACTGGTTCTGCTGTTGCTTCTACTTGTTGTTGAATTTCTTTTACTAGCGATAAGCCTTGTTTTCCTTTTTCTACAACAGGTTCTGTGTAGGAGTGGATACTTGCTGTTGCATAATCGATTGTTTGTTTATTCCCTAACACAGCTGTTGCAAAATCGAGCATGTCCTCTAACTGATTAATCGTTTGTAAAAGCTTCGGCAATTTTGCTAATAAACCAACTAATGCTTCCACTGTTTCAAGATTTAAGTTATAGCTTCGTACAAGTTCGTCGTATTTTTGAATGGCTTGCTGATCTTGTAATACCGCTTGTCCAAAACTTACTATATTGCCGATTGCTTGTAAGTTTTTTTCATATGTCGGCAATTGCTGTAGTAATGATACGAGAGCAGTTTGAACTTCCGGCTGTGTTAGTTGCTCTAGTAACGGATTCGTATCCATCACACATGCCTCCTTCCTACATCGTTCCTTTTAGCATGCCGTCCCAGTACATGATCGGTAATAAATGTTTTTTCATAATATACATGCTCGTACGTTCAACTGCTTGGTTAAATGGCATAGATTCAGCAGGCTCTTTTGTATAGTCAAACTCTGCTAAAATTAACTTGTTGTAACCTGTTACAATTGGGCAAGATGAATAACCGTTATACGTTTTATCCATTATTTGATTGCGCATACAGGCTAGTACATTTTCGGCTACGACGGGCGCTTGCTTGCGAATGGCTGCTCCTGTTTTAGATGTTGGCAAGTTTGCACAGTCTCCAATACCGAATACGTTTGCATATTTTTTATGCTGCAATGTATACATATCCACATCTACCCAACCATTTTGATCAGCTAATGGGCTATTCGCGATAAATTTTGGTGCATTCATATAAGGTGTGACGTGAATCATGTCATACTTCACTTGCACTATTGCACCGGTATCTAGATTTTCGAAGATAGCGATTTTTTCATCCGTTTTAATTTCGATTAAGTTACGGCGGAATCGTGCATCGATTTGTTTTCGTTCCACTACTTTTTCTAGCGCCTCACGGTATTTAAGTACATCGAAAATGGCTGAATTTGCTGAACCGAATACAACGTTCATATTTTGACGAACCCCCACTTTACGGAAGTAATCTTCAGCTATATGCATAATTTTTTGTGGTGCACCACCGCATTTTACTGGTGAATTCGGGTGTGTAAATAAGGCTGTACCCGATTTTAAATTGCGAATAGTTTCCCATGTATAATCTACATGTTCAAATGAATAGTTACTGCAAACAGATTTTGTACCAAGCGCTTCTTTTAACCCTTTAATGGCACCCCAGTTAATTTCAATACCGCCTGCTACAACTAAGTAATCGTACGTAACAGTTGTTTGATCTCCTAGGATGACTTCGTTTCGTTCAGGTTTAAATTCAAGCACAGGTTGTTGCATCCATACTGCACCTTCGGGGATAATAGATTCCATTGAACGTTCAGAGTCTTCTTTTTTAGCAGCGCCTCCACCAACTAGCGTCCATAGCGGCTGATAATAATGCTTAGATGCTGGATCTATAATCGCCACTTCATGGAAGAGGCTTTGCGATTTTCTTATTAAGCGAGCGGCAACAGAAATACCAGCTGTTCCCCCACCAACAATGACGACGTTGAAAGAATTTTTCATGCTTCTTCCTTCTTTCTGCATTTTTGTGTTGTGAAACTTACACTCTCATCATAGTGAAATCTATATTTCAAAAACATAGGGGTTTCCCCCTAAACAATGACTTGTTTTTAGTGGAAAACCCCTAATTTTATTTATATTTATCTATATTAATATAAGAAGAAAGGAGCTGATACAAATGCATTCTTTACAAACATGGGCAGCGGCACATAAAGGGAAGCTGCTTATCCTCTTTGTTTTATCTGTATTTTTAGGTGGCAGTATCGTTCTACAAGGCTATAGCATTGTGCAAATTGTCAACCTTGTATTTATAGAACAAAGCCCTTTTTCATCTACACTTCGTTTTTTACTTTTATTATTTCTTGCTATTTTGTTACGCTTATTTACACAGTTTTGGCTAAATAGAATAGGTGGGACATTGGCTGAGCGTGTCAAAAATTCGATTCGCCAAGCATTGCTTCAGCATTGGACACAAAATGCAATGGAAGCGCAAATGACCACACAAACAGGTGAAAAGGTGACATTGTTAATTGATACAGTAGACCAATTAGAAAGTTACTACCGGGAATATATACCACAGGTCATCAAAACAACCGTCGTTCCACTCATGGTGTTAATCACTGTCTTTATGACACATGCGGCAAGTGGCTGGATTATGCTGATTACAGCCCCGTTTATTCCGTTAACGTATATCATCGTCGGCATGCAAACAAAAGCAAAAACCGAAGAACAATTAGTGGCGATGAATCGATTTTCTGGAAAATTCCTTGATTTACTGCAAGGACTTCAATCAATTCGCCTCTTTGGACAAAGTGATAAGCAAGAGGCTGTGCTAGCACAAAACAATAAAGGATTTATGGAACGTACATTGTCCGTTTTAAAAATTGCCTTTGCTTCCACATTATTTATTGAATTAATAACAACATTAGGGGTCGGATTGGTCGCGCTCGAGATTGGTTTTCAAATGATTGTCTTTCAGTCGCTCACTTTTGCACCTGCATTTTTTGTTTTAACATTAGCACCTGAGTACTACAATTCCTTAAAAGAACTCGGCGCAGCCTTTCATACAGGTCGGGGAAGTTTAGGCGCGGTTTCCATTATTGAAGAGGCTATGCAAACAACCGCAACACCCGTGCATTGGGGCAAAGAGTCGATTGACGATAAACCACAGCTTTCCTTACAAAACGCAACATACCAATATGAAAATGGACCGCTCATTGGCCCAATTTCTCTTGATGTAAAACCTGGGGAAATGGTTGCTTTAATCGGTCCAACTGGTCACGGTAAAACAACGATTTTAAATATGCTGTCAAGTATGGTGGAATTATCTAACGGTGCGGTTATAATCGATGGTAAACCGCGCACACAACTGTCAGAGCAAGATTGGTATCGTCAAATGAGCTATATTTCGCAACATCCATATGTATTTGCTGGTACGCTTCGAGATAATATTCGAATGGGGCTTTCAGCTACTGATGAGGAGATTTATGAAGCATTGCATAAAGCACAACTCACATCTTGGCTGGACACATTGTCTGAACAATTAGACACAAACATCGGTGAAGGTGGACGTGGATTATCTGGTGGCGAAAAACAACGCGTCGCTATTGCTCGTGCTTTTTTAAAGAACCCAGCAATTTTATTTTTCGATGAACCAACTGCCGGACTGGATGTGTTAACAGAGCAACTGCTCACACAAGCGATGTATACATTCCGTCAACATGCAACCGTCATTACGGTCGCACATCGATTCGAGAGCATTCAGCATGCTGATATATTATATATTATTGAAAATGGTCAAGTTAGCGTGAGCGGCACACATGCACAATTAGCATCTCACCCGTTTTACGAATATATGAAGAAAAGAGGTACGTATCATGAAAGCACTTATTCAGATGATTTTACATGATAAAAAAGATGTGCTACTTGCGATGACTGCTGGTACAATTAGCGGTCTTACAGCAGTCGCATTATTTGCACAGAGTGGCTTTCTCATTTCAAAAGCTGCTCTCATGCCTCCTTTCTATATCATTTTGATTTTAACGGCATTTTTAAAGCTTTTTGGTGTCGCCAAATCCGCTAGTAAATATGCCGAACGCTATATTTCACACCGTGTTACCTTTCGCTTTATAAGTGCTGTACGCATGCGCTTTTTTAAAAAGCTAGTACCGCAAACAAACTTATTATATTCATACAAAAGTGGCGATTTATTAAATCGGATTACGAGTGACGTGGATCTATTGCAACATTTTTTCTTAAGGGTCATCTATCCACCGTTTATTGCGCTATTTGTTTTTTTCGCAACGATTCTTTTTACACTGTGGTTTTCACCGTGGCTAGCACTGATTTTGATGATGGGCTTTATATTCACAAGTACAGTCGTCCCTGCAATTTTGATTTTTCAAAAATCGAATACAACTGTGCCAGTCAAAAATGCATTTACAAATGAAGCAGCGGAATATTTATACGGTTACCGTGATTTACAGCTACATTACCAATTAGCAACGAAGGAACAGTCGTTACAAATCATAAGTACAGATTATTCACGACTAAAAAAACAAGTGCTAAATCGTGAACAAAGCATACATTTTTGGAATCAGTTCATTTCTTTATTAACGGCGTTTTTCATCGTCAGTGTAGGAGCCTATTTCGTTTCCATCGGTACTTTAGATGGTTTATACCTTGCGATGCTAGTATTAGTGGCATTAACAGTGTTTGAATCGGCTATCCCACTTGCGATGCTACCTAGTCATTATAAAAATGCTCAAGAAGCGACCGCGCGATTAGATGCGATTGCACCACCCACTTCTCCTACTGAGCGTATGCCATTAGTAAGCAATAAGCCATTGCACATTACATGTGAAAATGTATCTTATACGTATCAAAACACATTGCATTCTGCTGTTTTACATGTCAATTGTACAATCGCCGCAGGTGAAAAAGTAGCGATTGTCGGTCCAAGTGGCTCTGGCAAATCCACATTATTTCAACTGCTTATTCATGAGTTCAAGCCGATTAGTGGCGAGATTTTTATAAATGAGCAGCCGATGCGCTCTATCGATGAGCAGGAACTTTGGGCACAAATGAGTATTCAATTACAGCATAATCACTTTTTCTCTGGCACCCTTCGAGAAAATTTACTACTGGCAAAACCAAACGCGACAGATGAAGAATTACAGCAAGTGCTCGACCAAGTATTTATTACGAAATCATTAACTGCTATTGTATATGAAAAAGGCGGCAATTTATCAGGAGGCGAAAAACAACGCCTGGCCTTTGCACGTGTCCTATTAAAAAATAGTGACCTTTGGCTGTTAGATGAACCATTCACGAGTGTAGATGCTCAAACCGAGGTGCATTTATTTAATACTTTACTCACGAAAGGAAAAGATAAAACAATTGTCCTAATTACACATAAGCTAATAGATTTAGCAAAAATGGACCGCATCTTCGTGATGAATAATGGCACACTAGCAGAAAGTGGGACATTTGATCAATTGCTTACACAGCACGGCCTTTTTTATACGATGTATATGCAACAAATACGTTGTGATAAAAAATGACTATGTGGGATCAACGCTTTAAACAATAGGAATATGTATACGGATTAGAAGCAAATAAATTTATATGAGAACAGTCTGACCGTTTTCCAACGGGCTCTACTATTATATGAAGACCAATAGCTCGCTTACGATACAGGTGGTCTCAAAGATGTAGAATGGCTTTACATGGACACGATGTATTAGCATGGGCACAGCTATTCCCATGGTGCATTTCTTTATAGGTGAAGCAACACGCTATGTTGTGCAAGTAATAGTGAAAAAGTAAAACAGATTTTGTAAGTCGTAGCACTTCATATAATCGAGGATGAATTGAAAGGATGAGGCATCTGCTCATCCTTTTAATTTTGTTGTGGTTTACACGATGGGGTTACTTGGGTCTGCTGGTTTTGACTGGATAGCCCCACGTTTTGCTCGTTCGTCCAAGCACTTTTGACCGTTGATGATGACCAATTTCGCTCAATCTAGACAGTTTATCATTCCACCACTTCAACAATCACCTTTGCCTCTAGCTGATATTTTTCGTCCTGCTCCACTTCGATGACAAAGGCCGTTCGCTCCATTAATTTCATGTTGTTCAAGTTAGCTAAGGTAATGAAATTTATTCAAAATGCTGTGATGATTAGATTAACTCATTAGCTACTTTAAATTTTTTAGCATAAGTACCCCATTTTATCGGATTTCTACAATGACCTATATTTTCGTAGTAATTCCCCTCCTATTTGTGTATACATTCCCACGATTTATTAAGGCAATTCCAGCACCACTTATAGCAATCTTTAAAAAACAGCCTTTAATTATAATCAATAATGTTTAGTTGCCGACATTGTTGTTATAAATTTTTATTTTAATCGACAACAACTTTTTATGTTAATTGAAAATAAGCTGGAAAATCATTTACAGATTCAAACTTTATGTGTGCGTTACATCAAGTGAAAATTTTTCCATCAAATGGATTGACAATTTTCACATCACGTTATATAGTTAGTTACACAACTAACTAACCAACGAACTAGGAGGTGTATTGTGAGCTATTCGTTAAGCAATGAAAAGCCTATTTTCCAACAAATTCGTGAACGCATTGAGGATTCTATTCTCGATGAACTGTTACAGCCTGAAGATCGCATTCCATCAACAAATGAATTTGCCAAAGAATATCAAATCAACCCTGCTACAGCAGGAAAGGGCGTGAACGAATTAGTGGATAAGGGTGTGATTTATAAAAAACGTGGCGTCGGTATGTTTGTTAGTACTGATGCGCGAAAGATATTAATTGCTGAGCGGAAAGAAAGTTTTTTTGCCCAGCATATTGAACCACTGAAAAAAGAAGCCACAAGATTAGGCATCTCACATGAAGAATTACAAAATATGTTACAAAGGGGATAACTTATGATGATTAAAGTAAGTAATGTAAGTAAATCGTATAAGCACAAGCAGGCGTTAAAAAATGTCTCGTTTACGATTGAAGGTCCGAAAATCATTGGTTTCTTAGGTCATAACGGTGCTGGAAAAACGACCTTCTTAAATCTGTTAGCAGGACTCATTGTTCCATCTAACGGAAGTGTTTGTGTGAATGGAGAAAATGTCTTTAATGCCCCATCTATTTTACGTGACATTTGCTTTGTTGCAGAGAGTGGTAATTTTCAAGAGGAAATGACGATTGCTCAAAGCTTAAAAGCCAATAGCTTCTTTTATCCAAAATGGGATGAAAATCTTGCTTTAGAGCTACTACAGGTATTTGCGCTTAATCCAAAAGACAAAGTGCGCAGTCTGTCGAAGGGAATGGTCTCGGCACTGGGTATTATTACAGGGTTTGCAAGCAATGCCGCCATCACGATTTTTGATGAACCTTATATCGGGCTAGATGTAGCCGGACGTAATACATTTTATGATTTATTAATTGAAAAGCAGTCTGATAATCCAAGATTATTTATCTTGTCAACGCATTTAATTGATGAAGCAAGTGCGTTGTTTGAGGAAATCCTTATCCTTCACGAAGGACAATTACTACTTCAAAAAACGGCGGATGAATGGCATCAGCATATTGTCGCTGTGAAAGGTGGCGCTCTTGATGTCGAGCAGGCAACTGCTGGTTTAGAGGTTATTTACCAGCATTCGTTCATGCAGGAAATGACCGCCGTAGTCTACGCCAATGGCCGCACGATCGAAGGCAACAATATTACACGTGAAAGTGTTTCTCTACAAGACATGTTGGTGTATTTAAGTAAACAGCAGAAAGCGAGGGTAATTGTATGAATACAGTAAAGGGGAGCTTTTATGTATTATTTCAAAGCTATAAAAAGAAAAATATTATATTCTGGAGTATTTTATTTTCCATTGTTTTACTGTCATTTTTCTTAGACACCTTTTTTGGTAAGTATATTTCCTTTGTCATCACGATTTCTATACCTGTCTATATTTTTTATAGTACGATGGGCGCTAAAATATTAAATAGAACCATGCCATATTTTTTAAAGCTTGGTTTAAGTCGTTGGCAATATCTATGCAATGTTGGACTTTTTTTCATCGTGTGGAGCATTGCAGGAGCGCTCATTATTACTTGCACCCATACAATGATTACCTACTTTTCTGACCTATTGCATATTAAAGATACGATCATTATTCATCCTATTCAATTCTTTGAAAATGCCCAGTCATTTTTACTAACGATTACTTTAGACACAGTGTTACTATTATTTTTCCTTCTTTCTGGACTTTTATTAAATGTTGTCTTTTATCGTTTAGGCACACTAGGTGGCTATAGTTTTATAGGATTGCTGGCATTGATTCCGATTGTCATGGTGATTTTCGAATGGTACCTCCCACTGTATAATCTGCTATCAGAGGCTTCTGTTTATGTCCTATTAAGTAGTTTACTAGGTATTAGTATTCTGCTCTATACAGTAATTACAAGTGCTATGTATAAGGCATCAGCGAATCCAGCCTAAATCTAATTATATTATCATAAGATGTACGGATATAAGAAATTCAGCATCGAAAGGAATCCATGAAATGAACAAAAAGATTACCTTTAAACTTATAGGTTTGGAATTACTGTTAATATTTTTCTATGTTTTCAACGGTGCTTATGTATCCATTCAGCAACCTTCTAGCCCGTTTTTACAATTTGCCCTGTTGATACCATTAGCACTTGGACTCCTACTATATATTGCTTCGAAAAAAATGTGGCGTAATTATTTCTTTGCCCCTATCAACAAAGATTATATTTTCATATGTAGTCCACTTTTGCTCGTTTTATGTATTATTTTCATCAGTACGAAGGGCTTAAATTTCGAATCCTTTAGCGATTTACTGTTAATGTTTATCATGCAAATGTTCGTCGTTGCATTTATTGAAGAAACAGTTTTCAGAGGAATCATGCTTCGAATATTATTAGCTAAGGGTACTTTTACCGCTGTATGGATCTCTAGCATACTTTTTGCTGTAACACATGCCTTACAGCTAATAGCCGGACAATCAGTTGAAGATACTATCATACAGATTATATACGCATTACTGGTAGGTCTTGTTCTCTCTTTACTCATACTAGATGGTCAATCTATTATACTGACGATTCTATTTCATGGCCTCAATAATTTCTTCAACTTTATGGGTAATGAAGAAGGTTCAATGCTGACGGCATATATCATTATTTCTGTACTAGTTGTCTATATGATATTCCTATGGAAGCGCGTAAAGAAAAAAGTACCTAAACACTAATGAAATGAAAACAGCCAAGTCAGCTCAATTTAGCACTTGGCTGTTTTTATTGGTGTAACCACTAAAAAAGCAACTGCTTACATTCATAAGATGTAAACAATTGCCGTTAAGACTAGAAGAGTATATGTGCAACTAATGCTGCAATTGGTAGTGAAATGATTGTTCGTAATAAAAATAGGACAATTAAATCAAAAAATTTCAGTGGAATTTTTGTACCTAAGATCAGCCCACCTACTTCAGACATATAGATCAACTGTGAAACAGAAACAACAGCAATTACAAAGCGTGTCGTTTCAGCTTCAATACCTGCGCCCAAAATGGAAGGCAGGAACATATCGGCAAAGCCAACAACCATTGTTTGTGCTGCCTCAGACGCTTCTGGTAAGCCGAGCACTTCTAAAATAGGTTCGAATGGCATCCCTAACACTGTAAAGATATTCGTGAATTCAGCAAGCATTAAAGCAGTTGTACCAAATGCCATAACAATGGGTGCGACGCCAATCCATAAATCCAAGACATTTCTAAACCCATCTTTTAAAAATTGGCCAGGACTACGATTTGCATGTGCGACTGTTAACGCATTTTCCAAGCCATGTGTCACAGAGTTATAGCCTTCTGGTAATTGCTCACGTGATAAATCTACTGGTGTACCGTCAATATAAGTATCTTCCTTTTTCGCAAGTGGATAAATGCGAGGCATCACGATAGCTAGCACAATCCCACAAAGTACAACCGTTAAATAATATGGAATAAAATAGCGCTCCAAGTGAACTGTTTCTAACACGACGATACAGAAAGTAATAGACACAACAGAGAAGCTGGTTGCAATAATAGCTGACTCTTTTTTCGTGTAATTCCCCATCTCATATTGTTTACTCGTCATTAAAACACCAATCGTCCCATCACCAACCCACGAAGTAAGTGCGTCAACAGAGGAGCGTCCAGGGCTTTTAAAAAGTGGACGCATGATTTTCACCATCATTGTACCGAAAAACTCAAGTAAGCCGAAGTTTGTTAAAAATGGTAATAACAATCCAGCAAATAAGAAAATTGTAAATAAAAATGTTACTAAACCATCATTTGGATCCATCAATAATCCGCCAGTATTTTCATTGCTAATGGCAGCTGGTCCGAAATTAAAGACAACCATCGATGCAAACACTAAACCGATAAGACGAATGATTGTCCAAAACCAATTTACATAAAATAATGAATCTAAAATACTAGGTTCTTTAGTATTTTTTCGAGGAATAAATTTAGCAATAAGTGCGCCGATAGCCGATATCGCAAACATCGATACAGTAAAATAGCTAATGACGGGTGCCAAAATTCCCGCTAGCAAATTTGCTAAAATGGCAATCGGTACTTTCCAACCTGCATCTGTTAAAACTGGTGTCATGAATAATAGGACACCAATAAGAGATGGAATAATAAAGTAAAAATAAGTGGAAGTAGGATATTTTTTCATATTTTTCAATAAACCTCATTTCTCTATTTTGATTGAAGTTCCATATAAGCTTGCTCATTATGCACTGTTAAAATATCAATATATGTAAGTACCGTTTCATCTGAATGAAACTTGAACACATAAAAAAACATTCCTCTAAAAAGTATCAAGGAATGACCAGCTCTACTTTTTTATCATTAACATAGGCATTTACAATTTCTTAATATTAAACCGGACTTCAACTTGATGCTCTAGGCAAACATCAAACTATGCCCTTCAAAATTCCTAACATCTTGTCATACATTAAGTCGATTTATATCGTGTAAAGTGCACATTTAGATTTGTAAAATAAATTTCTGTGTTAAAAGTAAAATTAACCATTTATCACACAAGAAATCTTTCAAACATCTCCCCCCATATATTTTCAACTTCCCCTCGTATCATCCTCCGATATGGTGAACGCTCAGTGCCATATCATTTGTCCCTTGTCCGCTACAAAAATAAATGTAGATACTGTTTTCGCTCATAATATCACAAGTTATAAAGACATTGAAGCATTCGATGAAATTTAAAATAATACTCATATTATTCATATTTTTATAATATTTCTGTATTATCAAACTATTGTAAATCCTATAATGCATTCGGTTCAACCTAACATAAAAGTGAATTTTTATACAATTGAAATAATGGCAATCATTTCACTATTATGGCATTTGTCAATAGCAATCTTGCCTCGTATTATGGCCTTTCTCTACTATTAGCCGCGCCCTTTTTAAGGAATGGAAAATATTATATCCCTTAGCAAGGCATTCCTTCTAACAAAAGGAAGCTCCTGAGGTTTTTACATTTTCACTTAACTTGTATACGGCTTTCTTTCTTTCATTAGTAGGTCGTAACACATATCATTTCTATTGTTATTGCCTAAGAGATTTAACCAGCGCTTAATAGGCATACAAATAGACCATTTAGTCTTACATCTCATATGTTAATTATGAACGACAACTTATCAAAACAGGAGGTTTTAACATGTTTAATCGCAATCGCCGTCATGGTAAAGGTCCACACTGCTGTCCGCCACAAACAATGCCTACACAATTTGATCCGCCGCAGTTTTTACCAGCTGAACAATATGTTCGCACTAACTATATCCATACTGTCGTACCACACGTTCAACCTGCACATATCACAACTGTCAACAAACATATCTTCGATCATCAATACTATTTCCCTTGTACAGAATCCGTAGTAAATGAGTGCTGTGAAAATCACACACTTTGTGAAATGCCACCTAACCCTTGCCATATGCCACAGCACTGCCATATGCCACATCATCATAGACGTATGGGCTATTAATAAAACAAAGCGATGGGCTTTTTTGCTCATCGCTTTTTCTTTTGCACCGGGAATAAAAGGTCACGGCACGCCTTCTTTTTTTGAATTAATATTTAAACGTAAGAAAGATTAAGGAAAAATGAGGTTTCATTACCTTTTTTCTTTCTCTTTATAGCACAATTTATCAATTGTCTGTATATCACTATGGGATAACGTACGCATAAGCAGTACCTACCTTAATTTTCTTAATTGAATTTCAGATATCACTTTTGTTAGAGTAATCTTTTTTGTTTATTTCTTAAATTTTCTTGCAATAGAGCGATTGATTAGACGAATACCCTTCTCCTTTCAATGACAATACATAAAATAAACTTTAGAAAGGAGTGGTCCTGATGGGATATTTTGGAAATATAGGTAATTATAATAGTTGTTGCGGCGGCTACTATGGTAATGACTATGGCAAGGGTTATTGCATGGACTATGGTAAGGATAATAGTTCAACATTCGTGTTAATCGTTGTTCTATTTATACTTCTAATTATTGTTGGCGCAACTTTCATGCAAAAAGATTATTAATATTTATTTTTAAGTGTAAAAAATGAAAAGAAGGCTAGTACCTTCATTATTTGCAACTATCAATAATCCCCATAACCCCTTCTACAAACTATCATCATAGTGGTGTATGGCTAATCTATCAGCCGTATACACTTCTGATATGATCAAAGGGTCACTCCCAGCCTGGTGACCCTTTATATTTTACTCCTAATATTCATTATTATCGTTAAAAGCAACAAAAAGATTCTAGTTTTAGAACCTCATTTAACTGTTCCTGTGTCAGTGTGGGCATAAAAATAAAGAAGCGTTGGAGCTTTTAATTAGTACATTTTTAAATATTGATCGCGTTCCCATTGGTGTACGGTTGTGCGGTACATGTCGAACTCGATTTCTTTTGCTTCTTTGAAGTTTGCATAAATGTGCTCACCTAGTGCTTCTTGCGCAATTTTGTCTTTCGCAAGTAATGCTAAAGCGTCATCAAGTGCTGGTGGTAGATTTTCAATACCATTGGCCTTACGCTCTTCTTCACTCATTACATAGATGTTACGGTTAATCGCAGCTGGTGGTGTTAATTGTTGGCGAATTCCTTCAAGGCCCGCTTCTAAAATAACAGCCATTGCTAAATAAGGATTTGCTGCAGGGTCTACTGAACGAACTTCTACACGAGTTGAAAGTCCACGTGCAGATGGAATACGAATCAGTGGTGAACGATTTTGTGCTGACCATGCTACGTAACATGGCGCTTCATAACCAGGTACAAGTCGTTTATAAGAGTTAACTGTTGGGTTTGTTACTGCCGTGAAGCCTTGAACATGCTTAAGCACCCCTGCCATGAATTGCATTGCTGTTTCAGAAAGACCAAGTTCTGTTGATTCATCGAAGAATGCATTTTCTTTACCTTTAAATAAAGATACGTTGAAGTGCATACCAGAACCCGCTTCACCGAATAATGGTTTTGGCATGAATGTAGCATGTAGGCCATGTTTGCGTGCAATTGTTTTAACAACTAATTTAAATGTTTGGATGTTGTCACAAGCAGTGATGGCATCAGCATATTTGAAGTCGATTTCATGTTGTCCAGGCGCTACCTCATGGTGAGAAGCTTCGATTTCAAAGCCCATTTCTTCAAGCTCTAATACGATGTCACGACGGCAATTTTCACCTAAATCTGTTGGTGCTAAGTCGAAGTAACCACCGTGGTCATTAACTTCTAATGTTGGCTCGCCTTTTGCATCTAATTTGAATAAGAAGAATTCTGGCTCAGGCCCTAAGTTGAAGCTTGTGAAGCCTAAGTCTTCCATTTTTTTCAGGATTCGTTTTAAGTTGTTACGTGGGTCACCAGCAAATGGGTCGCCTTTTGCAGTGTACACGTCACAGATGAAACGTGCTACTTTCCCTTTTTCAGAAGTCCAAGGGAACACTACGAAAGAATCTAAATCAGGATATAAGTACATATCTGATTCTTCGATACGTACGAAGCCTTCAATGGATGAGCCATCGAACATCATTTTGTTTTCTAGTGCTTTGTCTAGTTGGCTAACAGGAATTTCAACGTTTTTGATTGTGCCAAGAATATCCGTAAATTGCAAACGAATAAAGCTTACATTTTTTTCTTCGATTAGACGCTTAATGTCCTCTTTTGTGTATTTACCCACAGTTTTCCACACTCCTATAAATTGTCTAGCTTATATCATTACTCTACCCTATTAATAGAACAATAAACCGTCCGCTTAAAAAGCAACCTGTTGCTCAATTTTAATAGAATCGAGATAAATCCCCACGTCTGATGGATGATTTTTGCATGCGCTGTGCTTGACGCATTTCTTCACGCATTATTCGACGCAATTCTGTGTCGCTTAAATCTGGTTCTTCTGTTGCAACAGGATCAAGTTTTTTAGCGAATAATTTTTTAATCTTCGCCATATTCATGCCCTGCTCCAAGTAATCTTTTACTTCTAGCAGTGTGTCGACATCATTTAATGAAAACATACGACGATTGCCTTCTGTTCGGTGTGGCTCGATTAAATGGTGTTCTTCATAATAACGAATTTGGCGTGCCGAAAGCTCGGTCAATTGCATCACGATACTCATAGATAATAACGGCATAGTTCGTCTAATTTCACGACTCATTTAAGTCCCCTCCAATACCCGCTAATCATATAACGAAAATTTTTCACTGTCAATAAAGATGTAAGGTTTCCTAACATCGTTTTTTAGATTTTTTTTAAACGGATGAAAATTTGTAAAAACCGATGAAAATTCGTGCATGGATTATCTATTGTCTGCCTCTTTTGGAATAGATTGCACGGCGCTGCAAATGGCAAATTTCACATGTTCGTACGTTAGGCCCCCCTGTATAAATGCCGTATAAGGCGGACGAATTGGACCATCCGCTGTGAGTTCAATACTCGAACCTTGAATAAATGTGCCTGCCGCCATAATGACATCATCTTCATATCCTGGCATATACGCTGGTTCTGGGGCATAATGCGCATTTATCGGGGAATTCGCTTGAATTTCTCGACAAAAAGCAATCATCTGCTCCGCTGTTTGGAAAGAAACCGATTGAATTAAATCCGTACGTACAGCATCATAACTAGGTGATGTCACCATACCTGCTTCTTCCAACATTCCTGCTGTGAAAATGGCTCCTTTTAATGCTTGGGCTACTACATGAGGGGCAAGGAAAAAGCCTTGATAGAAATCACCTAACGTATTTAATGTTGCACCGGCCTCCGCACCAATGCCTGGTGACGTCATACGGTAGGCACATTTCTCTACTAAATCAGCACGGCCAGCAATATAACCACCTATTTTGGCTAAGCCACCACCTGGGTTTTTAATAAGCGAGCCTGCCATTAAATCCGCACCTACCTCTGTCGGCTCAAGTGCCTCGACAAATTCACCGTAGCAATTATCCACAAATATAACTGCTTCTGGGGCAAGTTGGCGGACCTTAGCACACATTTCTGCTATTTGTGCAATCGTAAATGACGGTCTTGTTGCATAGCCCTTTGATCGTTGAATAGCAATCATTTTGGTGTTTGGTGTAATGGCTGCTGCCACACCTTGCCAATCAATTGTTTGGTTATCGACTAGGTCCACATGGCGATAGCCGATGTTATAATCCTTCAGTGATCCAGTATCCTTCTCCCCACCATCAACAATGGATTGTAAAGTATCATATGGTTGACCAGAAATATACAGCAACTCATCACCTGGACGTAACACACCGAATAAACTAAGCGTAATGGCATGCGTACCCGAGATAATTTGTGGACGCACTATGGCCGCTTGTGCTCCAAACACCTCTGCATATACGCGCTCAAGATTGTCACGACCTTCATCATCGTAGCCATAGCCATTAGAAGGATGCAGATGATAATCACTTACCTGATGCTTTCTAAATGCCGCAAGCACCTTTTGCTGATTGAAAAACGCCATTTCCTCTACCTTTGCATGATAAGGACGGACCTTTTCCTCTATTATAGCCGCGAAAGCTAGCGTGTTTTCTGTTAAATTGCTTGTAAAAGTCATTGTTTTCGTCTCCGTTTCACATTTGTCCTCCGTAAAAGGTCCGTCATTCGTTCAACACCCATAGAAAAGTGAAAAAATAAGTTTGATGAACGATTACTAACTGACCATTAAATACTCGAACTGTTTACTAGTATTCAGTAGAGAGAATCCCCCACTCATTGGAGTTTTGCTTAATCCCAGTCCTATCTTAACAATTTGTAAGCCTACCTGCAAAACTTGCCTATTGTTTCTAGAGGTAAGATGCGCTAAGCTAATGTGCGGACTTATTCCAAAAAAAGTATTCAAATGCTGAATTTAGCTACAAAATTCATAGATTCTGTTACATTCAGCAAAAGTCTTTAACTTTATTGCTAAAGTTAATTATTTGTTAGAAGGGGTGAAAGGGATGGCTTGGGAGTTTTTTAGCATTATTGGGACAATTGCCTTCGCTATTTCCGGGGCAATAATTGCGATGGAGGAAGAATACGATTTATTCGGTGTCTATATACTTGGTATTGTTACGGCATTTGGTGGCGGTGCCATCCGAAATTTACTTATTGGTTTGCCTGTGACAACACTGTGGGGACAGGATATGATGTTTCAAATCGCCTTAGCGGCGATTACCATATTTTTTATATTTCCACACCATCTTATTCAGCATTGGCATCGCTGGGGTAATTTCACAGATGCTATTGGATTGTCGGCATTTGCGATTCAAGGCGCATTATATGCTGTCAAACTCGACATGCCAATTAGTGCGGTGATAGTTGCCGCTGTTTTAACAGGTTCAGGCGGTGGGATTGTTCGTGATGTATTAGCTAGACGCAAACCACTCGTACTACGCGATGAAATCTATGGCGTCTGGGCAGCATTAGCAGGGCTTTTCGTAGGCCTTGAATTATTATCAGGAGATATCTTTTTATATGTATTATTTGGTGTCATAACGGCATTACGCATTCTTTCTTATATGAAAAAATGGCGTTTGCCTTTACGGAAGTTAAATCGAGCATAACTAAGCCCTGTATTAATAACAAGCCCAAATAGCTAGTACGGTTATTTGGACTTGTTTTCCTGTATTTCTTATAAAAGATCAACGCTACGCTTACCGAATACTGTTTCCCTGTTATCCTTTTATAGTGATTCTAGTCAATATAGTGGCACTACGTTTTATGAACTCATTTTATTTCCTTCATTAAAAACTTTAAAATATAGGTTACTTTTCTAACATCATCATAGATTCCTCTAATGTAGCCATGTTATTCATCATGGAGCAAGCTGCATCCAAAATAGGGAATGCTAAAGCTGCACCCGATCCCTCTCCTAATCGCATATTCATATGTAGCATCGGTTCAACTCCCAGCATTTCAGCAGCAATTTTAGCACCTGGTTCTTCAGAGGCATGAGAAGGAATGATATAGTCTTTCACTTGTGGTTCAAGCTCATAGGCAATTAGTGCCGCAATCGTAGAAATAAAGCCATCGATGACAACCGGTTTGCGATTGGCAGCAGCTGCCAGTACGACTCCAGCCATAGCGCCTATTTCTAAACCACCGACTTTTGCAAGAATATCAATAACGTCATCGCGTTTTGGATTGTTTAAGGCAATGGCTTTTTGAATGACCTCTACTTTATGCGCAAGCCCTCCTGTTCCAACACCTGCACCGAATCCAGTCACTTCACACGGATTACATCCATGAAGAACCGATAAAATCGCAGCACTTGGTGTTGTATTGCCAATGCCCATTTCACCTGTCCCGAGTAAATCCGCTCCACTTCTAATTTCCCCCATCGCTACTTCAATTCCTACTTCAATAGATTGAATCGCTTGTTCCCTTGACATAGCAGGACCCTTTGCCATATTATCCGTGCCGTATTTAATTTTTTTAATCATGACACCTGCATCGAGTGGAATATCCTCTTTTACGCCAACGTCTACTGTGACAATTTTTGCATTGGTTATTTTTGCGACAGCACAAACACCTGTTAAGCCTTTTGGAAAATTTAATGTTTGAAAGAGCGTCACATTTTGCGGGTTTGACGTCACCCCTTCGTCACAAACACCGTGGTCTGCCGCACAGACAATGATGGCTTTACGATCAATCTTCGGAAATAATTGTCCCGTGATACCAGATAGCTGCACGGCAAGAGACTCAAGTTTACCTAAGCTTCCAGGTGGTTTACTAAGGATATCTATTCGTTCCCTCGCTTTCTCCATCATATTGTTGTCAACTGGCTGAATGTTTTGTATCGTTTGTTGTAATAATTGCATGACAATTTCTCCTTTTTTGTTTGCCTGTTACTATGAAGTATCAGTAACTATCCCCTTGGTTTTTGAATAAAGAAAAAACAAAAAGCCTGTAGTTTATTCATAACAAATAAACTACAGACTTTTCCATCGTCTATATCATACGAAGTCAATTAGGCAGGTCTCCTGGCTCAATTTCAACATTTCATAGAACCTTCCCAGACTATTCTAGTGGCATTCTCTATGAAACTCCATTTTACAGTGGTGGGACCGCTCAAGCATTTCACTTTATTCCCTATTCTCCCGCAATGGGCACCTAATACTTTTTATGCAACTACTTTAAATCTACGTCAAAGTATTTTTAGTGTCAATATATTTAATGAATGGATGAAAATATAATGAAGTCCTTTTAAGAGAGCTAACTATAAGCAAATCGATACGATAAAAAGTGCGCAAGCGTTCGGGATGAATCTCAACAAGAAGTTTAAACTAAGCTTAGCCTCTCTAGGAGAGCAAAGAAAACTAGATGCGCAAAATTTACACAGACTGATTTATATAACACCACATAAAAAAAACAAAACCCTCGCTTAAGCGAAGGTTTTAATGAATCATTATTTAAATTCTAACTCACCATCGTAAGCAAGCATTCCGCCTTCAAGGTTTGTTACGTCAAAGCCTCGATCTTCTAAGAATGCACAAGCATTTGCAGAGCGTCCACCAGCTTTACAAACCACGATATAAGGTTTTGACGCATCCAATTCATCTAGTCGATCTGGAATAGTGCCAAGTGCGATGTGCTGTGCGCCTGGAATCATACCTTGTGCGACTTCATCATCTTCACGAACGTCAATAATGTATAAATCTTCGTTTGCATCCAGTAAATCTAATATTTCAGTTGTTTCGATTGTTTTCATGTGTCTAATCCTCCAATATGTCAAACTCTTGTACTATTATAGCTTGAACAAAAAAAAACAGCTAGTGTCACACACTAACTGTTCATATATCCCTTTATTATTCTGTCTCTGAAAACTCAACTTGCTTAGCTGGAACGAATGTAGAAATTGCGTGTTTGTAAATAAGATGCTGTTTATTGTCAGCATCTACTAATAACACCGTAAAATTATCATAGGATTTCACAGTCCCTTTTAACTGGAATCCATTTAAAAGAAACACAGTTACAAAAACACTGTTTTTACGTAGATGATTTAAGAACGTATCTTGCAAATTAATTGATTTCATCGAATGCGCCTCCCCTAATCTCTTTCTACCTCTTCATTCCTATAGTAGCATGTTATCCCAATTAAGCAATTAGTAATTTTTACAAATTATTGGATATTCCAGTCTTTGTCCACGAATTGCACATCCATTTTATTTCGGAAATAGGTTAGCTGCCTTTTTGCATAGCGTCGTGAATTTTGCTTTAAATTTTCAAGCGCCATTTCAAGTGAGCATTTACCATCTAAATAATCATATAATTCCTTGTAACCGATTGCCTGAATCGACTGTACATCTCGTATATTTTGTTGCCATAAGCCTTTCACTTCTGCTAATAGACCTTTTTCCATCATTAAATCTACCCGAAGATTAATGCGGTTGTAGAGTTCTTCACGAGACATATTTTGACCAAGTCCTAAGATTAAATGATGATAAAGGGGCGCTTGCCCTCGATTTTGTGCTTCTGAGGCCTTGGAGATTCCACTAAGCTCTATCATCTCTAATGCTCGAATAACACGGCGCGTATTATTTGGATGGATTGTCTGAGCTGTTTTTGGGTCAAGCGCAGCTAGCTTTGCATGCATAGCCTCTGGACCTAATTTTGCAAGCTCAGCATAATAGGCTTCTCTTGCTGCCACGTCTACCTGCTCCTCTGTAAATTGAAAATCATAGAGTACTGCTTGCACATATAATCCCGAGCCCCCTACTAAAATGGGAAGCTTTCCACGTTCTTGAATATCCGCAATTTTAGCTCGCACTAATTTCTGATAGTCCGCAACCGAAAATGAGTCGGTTGGCTCTTTGAAGCTCAGTAAATGGTGTGGCACACCCTCCATCTCTTGCTCCGTAATTTTCGCTGTGCCAATATCTAAACCTTTATAGACTTGCATGGCATCGCCGTTAATGATTTCGCCATTATATTTTTTGGCTATTTCTATACTTAGTGCCGTTTTGCCGGAAGCCGTTGGTCCCACAATTGCTACGACCTCAGCCTGCTGTAATTTATCTTGTATCATATTTTCCCAACCACCGTAATAAAACTTGATAAACCGCTTCTTTATTGTCCTCGTTCAAGATCTCATGTCGCTTATCTTCAAATAAGTAGACCGTTACATCTTCTACTCCCGCAGCTGCAAACTGCTCAGCGACTGTGTATACACCTTGTCCTTGATCACCAACTGGATCCTTGCTACCACTTATCAATAAGATCGGTAAGTTTTTCTTTATTTTTTCAATCTCTTTTTTTCGATTTAGCATCATAAAACCAGCCGTTAAATCAACAAAAAATTGATTTGTTGGCATAAAACCACAATATGGATCATCTATATATTTCTGTACTTCATGTTCAGCGGAACATAACCAATCATAAGCCGTTTTCGGATTTTGAAACTGTTTATTAAAGCTTCCAAAGCTCAGCTTATTTAACAGTGGACTCTCCGTATCTTTACCGCGTTGCATGGCCAATGTACGGGCAAAGACATGCCCTGCCATATGCAATGTTGATACACTTCCGGTCCCACATAAAATCACATTATCCACACTATCACTATATAATTGAATATATCTTCTCGTAATAAATGACCCCATACTATGACCAAATAATATAAACGGCACATCTGCAACTTGATTGTGCATAGTCATGACAATTTCATGTACATCTTCCACGACCCGATCAAAGCCACTGTGCTCGGCAAAAAAACCAAGCTTGCCGTTATATGCCGCTGTTTCTCCATGTCCTCGGTGATCATGCATCGTGACCGCGTAGCCCACAGCACATAGCTGATCTGCAAACTCCACATAACGTCCGCTATGCTCCGCCATACCATGCAAAATATGAATATGACCAATACATGAAATAGTTGGTGTTAATGTTCGCGTAAAGACAAAATGTCCATCTGACATTTGAATATAGCGTTCCATTTTTATACCCCTTCCTCAGCAAAATTTGTCGCATCTAAGATTGACTGTTCTAGCTGAGCAACATATGTGTTTTTTTGTGCCTCTGTATAGTGAAAGCGCTGTTGCATCACTTGAATGACTTGCTGTTTATAGCGTTTAACAGCATGGATATCAAAGTATAATAAGCCCGTACGACGGATAAAGAAATCACTTGGTGTGTATACCATCTCCGCCTTGATGCCGTATAGTAGCATTGCGTGTAAAGCTAGCGGCATTGTACTCCCATGTTCATGCAAATATTTCACCTGTTCAAATAAAGCATCGACATTCGTGCCGTATTTTTGCACAAGATGTTTTGCTTCATCATAATTCAAACCATACTGAACGCCTTCTCTTGCTTTATAAGCTGTGTAATCTGGGAAATTAATAGCATTAATGCCCTTCGCCCCAGAAAGCGAAAGTTCACGCGTAATACATGGACTAGCATGCTTAAATTTATGCATTTTAACAATTTTATCGACAACGGTTTCAGCCATTTGACGATAACCTGTTAACTTGCCACCCGCAATTGTCATCAACCCACTTGATGCTGTCCAAATTTCATCTTTACGTGAAATTTCTGAAGGGTCCTTGCCTTTTTCGAAAATAAGGGGACGTACACCAGCCCACGATGACTCAACTGTCTCACGAGCAATATTGGCTGTTGGAAATATATTTTTTGCAGCAGCTATTAAATAATCAACGTCTGCTTGGGTTGCCACCGGATGGACAGGATCACCTTCATATACTGTATCGGTTGTACCAATATAAGCCTTACCATCACGTGGTATCGCAAAGGCCATACGACCATCTGGAATATCAAAATACACAGCTTGTTGTAATGGAAAATGCTTTTGGTCAAGGACAATATGTACACCTTTTGTTAGGCGTAATTGTTTCTTGTCTGTCGTTTTATCCTTTTGACGAACCTCATCCACCCATGGACCTGCCGCGTTGACAATTTGTGCTGCATGTACTTCCACCGTTTCTCCCGTAACATGATTCTTAACTTTTGCTCCAACTAGCTTTTTCTTGTTATATAAAAATCCAGTCATTTCGGCATAATTTAAACAAAGCGCCCCGTATTCCACTGCTTTTTTCAGCACTTCAATTGTAAGGCGTGCATCATCTGTACGATATTCCACATAATAGCCTCCACCGACAAGCTCTTCATTATTTAAAAGAGGCTCAAGCGCGGCAGTTTCTTGTGCGCTCAGCATCGTACGACGTTCATGCTTTTTCACACCTGCCAGTCGATCATAGACTTTCAATGCTAATGATGTTGTCAATGGACCAAGCGAGCCCTTCTTATATAAAGGCAACAACATTTTTTCAGGCATCGTGACATGAACAGCATTGTCATAGACTATTTCACGTTCACGTCCGACCTCTGCCACAACACCTACGTCAAACTGTTTTAAATAACGAAGGCCACCATGAATAAGTTTTGTCGAACGACTTGACGTACCCGCGGCAAAGTCCTGCATCTCAATCAGTGCGACAGACAATCCTCTTGAGGCAGCATCAAGCGCAATCCCTGCACCCGTAATGCCTCCTCCAATTACCAAGACGTCAAAGCTATACTGCTCTAAATAATGCATGATTTTAGGTCGATGCTCAAATGAAAACATACTCTTCTCCCCCATTAGCTATGATTTAAATATACGTGTAGCTGCTACTGCTTTTTGCCAACCTGCATATAAAGCCTGTGCCTGCTCCGCTTCCATCTTTGGTTGATAGTTTTTGCCAGTAACCCACAGTGCAGATAAGGTCTCTTTATCCGGCCAAAAATTAGTTGCAAGTCCCGCTAAATAGGCCGCACCCAATGCTGTTGACTCATTGAGTTTGGCCAGCTCCACTTCTAACTGCAAAATATCACTTTGGAACTGCATCAACAGACTGTTACTAACTGCTCCACCATCCACACGAAGGACCTCAATCGGTGTACCAGCCGCCTCCTCCATTGCATCCAGCACATCCTTTGTTTGATACGCCAAAGATTCAAGTGTTGCACGGATAAAATGTTCTTTCGATGTACCACGTGTTAATCCAAAAATCGCCCCGCGCGCATCCGTATCCCAGTACGGTGTACCCAAGCCAACAAATGCTGGTACAATATATACACCATCTGTATCTTCTACCTTTTTGGCATACTTCTCAGAATCTGCCGCAGTACGAATCATCCGAAGGCCGTCTCGTAACCATTGGATTGCTGAGCCAGCTACAAAAACACTACCTTCTAAGGCATATGTCACCTTACCATCTATACCCCAAGCAATCGTTGTGAGTAAACCATTTTCAGAACGTACTGCTTGCTCTCCCGTATTTAATAGCATAAAACAACCTGTACCATACGTATTTTTAGCCATTCCTTTGTCAAAGCAAGTTTGCCCAAAAAGTGCAGCTTGCTGATCACCTGCAATTCCAGCAATCGGAATTTTTTCGCCAAAAAAGATACTCGGTGCAGTCATCGTATAGACCTCTGATGAATTTTTCACGTCTGGCAACATCGTCATCGGAATATCTAAAAGGTCACATAGCTCATCGTCCCATTTAAGCTCATGAATATTGTAAAGTAATGTACGTGCGGCATTTGAATAATCCGTAATATGTGCCTTTCCCTTTGATAATCGCCAAACAATCCATGAATCAATCGTACCGAATAATAAATCGCCATTTTCTGCTTTGTCACGCGCGCCTTCAACATTATCTAAAATCCATTTAATCTTCGTTGCTGAGAAATAGGCATCAAGACGCAGCCCTGTTTTTTGCTGGAAAACATCCTCTAGGCCTTGTTCCTTCAAATCATGGACAATGTCCTGCGTTTGGCGTGATTGCCAGACGATTGCATTGTAGACTGGCTGCCCCGTATGTTTGTCCCAAACAACGGTTGTTTCCCGCTGATTGGTAATCCCTATAGCGTGAACTTCACTTGCTTCATGTCCACTTTCCGTTAAAACAGCCGCAATAACTGCTAGGATTGAGCCCCAAATTTCATTAGCATTATGCTCCACCCAGCCGGCTTTTGGAAAATACTGCTGAAATTCCTTTTGCGCCACATGGGCAACCTCACCCTTATTATTGAATAAAATGGCCCGCGAGCTCGTTGTTCCCTGGTCGATTGCTAAAATAAATTCACCCATCCATTCTCCCCCTTTTTCCCGTTTAGCCATGTACGCAATTGGCATTAGCTCTTAAAGTCCTCGGGTTGCCAACTTCCACATTGTGAATTCAAAGCGACAGCGATAACCCCTCTGTGGCATTGTGCGTAAAATACACTTAAAAATCACATCACTCGTTTAAACATTTTCTCTACTTCATACGTTGTAAAATGTATGAGGACTGGACGTCCATGTGGGCAAGTAAAGGGATTATCAGCCTGACGTAAATCCTGCAGTAAGACATCCATTTGTTCCTTCGTCAAATAATGATTCGCCTTAATCGATTTTTTACAGCTCATCATGATGGCCGCGGCTTCACGCAATTTTTTTACATCTGCCTTTTTTGTCGTCAGTACTTGCTCGATTAAGTCTTCAATAATCTCCTGCTCCTCACCCTTTGGAAACCAGCTTGGATGCTCTCGCACAACAAAAGATGACTGTCCAAACTCCTCTAAAAATACACCGACAGCTTCAAGTTCCAGTCTATTTTCACGTAAGATTAGTGCCTCGTCCGCTGCATAATGGAAGGTTAGCGGCAGCAATAAGGCCTGACGTTCATTCGGATTCACTTGTCCAACTTTTTCACGGAAAAATTCATATTTAATACGTTCCTGTGCTGCATGCTGGTCAATTAAATAAAATCCATCCTCCATTTGTGCAACAATATAAGTACCATGTATTTGTCCAACTACTTCAAGTGCAGGAAATGGCTCTTTTATTGTCTCTTGCTCAGGGACTTGCTCTAGCTCTTTCTGAACATTTTCTACAGGATTCGATGCAGTCAGCAATGAGGGCTGCCAGCTTTCCTCAGTGACAGTCACCTGTGGTTTTTCAATAGGAGGTAAGCTCGATTCCTGGACCGTCTGCACGTCATAAAGCTTTTCCACAATGGCGTTCATTTTCTCCACATCCAGCTTCGGTGTAGGTTTCCATATATTAAGTTGCTCGGTTGCTGGGATGGCTACTTTTTCTTTCTTCACCATCTGCGGCACGCGGATAACACCACGAATCGTCTCACGAATCGTTTCCTCGATAAGCTTCAATAATTCAGGCTCTTTACTCAAGCGGATTTGATGCTTTGCTGGATGAACATTTACATCCGTTAAATAGGGATCCCCTTCTATATAGAGCGCAACAATCGGGAAACGTTCGATGGGCAAATACGTATGATACGCATCCACAATGGCTTTTTGTACCAAATAATGCTTTACCCAGCGGCCGTTCACAAACAGTGACATATAATTTTTCGAAGCACGCGTCACTTCAGGTAATGATACAAAGCCCGATACCTTATAATCATGTGACTCACCTTGAAATGACACCATTTTTTTTGCATTATGCACACCATAGATAGCAGCTAATACTTGCTGTTCGTCACCACGACCATTCGTCTGTAACAGTTGCTGACCATTATGGAGCAATCGGAAGGCAATTTGAGGATTTCCTAGCGCTAGACGATTCATCAAGTCGATGGTATGGCCAAGCTCGGTTTGAATGGTCTTCATATATTTTAAACGAGCAGGTGTATTAAAAAACAACTGCGCTACCGTAATATCCGTGCCTTTCCGTAACGGACCGGGCTTATGCGTAGTAACATGTCCGCCTTCTAACTCAACATATGTACCAGATTCACCATTTGATGTAATAAGCGTCATTTTTGATACAGATGCAATGGACGCCAATGCTTCACCACGAAAACCTAATGTACGGATACGAAATAAATCATGTTCCTGGTGGATTTTACTTGTGGCATGGCGTGAAAAAGAGATGAGTGCATCATCCTCGTCCATGCCTATGCCATTATCAATCACTTGAATGGAAGTGAGCCCTGCTTCTAGTAAAAAAACATCAATGGACGTACTTCCTGCATCGATGGCATTTTCCACAAGCTCTTTCACAACAGATGCTGGCCTTTCGACCACTTCCCCTGCCGCGATTTTATTGGACAGCCATTCATCCATTATTTGTATTTTACCCATAGCACATCACTCCTTATTTTTTCGCGTTGACCAATTGCTGTTGTAATTCATATAAAATATTCATCGCCTGCATCGGTGAAGTTCCTAAAATATTAACCTTCTCCAGACTTTTTAAAACCTCTGTTTCAGCTGGTGAAACGGGTTCTCCCTCTGCAAATAGCGACATTTGTACGGGCTGATCTGCAACTACTTGTGGTGCCGTCACCTCTTTACCTGCCTCGAAATTTTCGAGCAGTACACGTGCTCTAGATAAAATCTCTTCTGGCAATTGCGCAAGTTGTGCCACGTGTATCCCGTATGATTTATCGGCAGCTCCTTTTTTTACCTTATGTAAAAAGACCACCGTACCATTTTTTTCAGTAGCAGATACATGAACATTTTGCAGACGAGGAAGCT
Organism: Lysinibacillus parviboronicapiens; assembly: GCF_003049605.2. Lineage (NCBI taxonomy): Bacteria > Bacillati > Bacillota > Bacilli > Caryophanales > Bacillaceae > Lysinibacillus > Lysinibacillus parviboronicapiens. The sequence goes on along the minus strand of NZ_CP073713.1, from coordinate 1,316,958 downwards.
CTTTCTCAAGTGCTGTTAACTCATGATAGTGTGTTGAAAATAGTGTATTCGCCCCGATTTTATCGTGAATATACTCCATCATCGATTGCGCAAGGCTCATGCCATCATATGTTGAAGTCCCACGACCGATTTCATCAAACAACATTAGGCTATTTTTAGTCGCATGCAAGATAGCGTGTTGTGATTCTAACATTTCCACCATAAATGTAGATTGCCCTGCTGCTAAATCATCCGCTGCACCAATACGTGTGAAGATTTGATCGGTGATTGGCAATCTAGCTTTTTCGGCTGGCACATAACAACCCATTTGTGCCATAACGACAATGAGTGCCACCTGACGCATATACGTACTTTTACCAGACATATTCGGCCCTGTAATTAGCATCATATTGTGATGTTCTTCAAGTACACAGTCATTTGGTACATACATTTGCTTATTCAGCATTTTTTCAACAACGGGGTGACGTCCTTCAAGAATCTCTAGTGAACGCCCTGTATGAAATGCTGGTTTCGTAAAACGATATTTCTCTGACACGCTTGCAAAGCCAAGGAGGACATCTAACTCACTAATACTTGCCGCTAGAGCCTGTACACGTGGAATAAAAGCCTTTAATTCTTCACGGATTTCCACGAATAAATTATATTCAAGCAATAAACTTTCTTCCTCGGCATTTAATATGAGTGCCTCTTTTTCCTTCAGCTCTTGCGTAATATAGCGCTCAGCGTTGGCTAGCGTTTGTTTCCGTTCATAGCGCGTTAAATCTGCTAAATGAATATTCGATTTTGTTATTTCGATATAGTAACCAAAAATACGATTATAACCGATTTTCAAATTTTTTATACCCGTTTTAACACGTTCTTGTTGTTCCAGCTGGGCAATCCAGTCCTTGCCATTGCGAGATGCGTAACGCAGCTCATCTAAGCGATCATTGTATCCATCCCGGATGACATCGCCTTCTTTAATGGTAATTGGAGGATTATCTGTAATCGCACGTGCCAATAATGTCTCGACGTCTGCACATATATCAAGGGTGCTACCCAAATTCTGCAGTGTTTCTTTGCTTGATTCCAAAAGCTGTTGTACAATCACAGGCACTTGACGCAAAGAATCTCGCAGTTGTGCTAAATCACGGCCTCCCACATTGCCAAATGCCACACGTCCCGCCAAACGCTCTAAATCATATACTTGTTTAAGAGAAGTTTGTAACTCTGTTCTTACAAAATATTCTTCTAATAAATCAGTGACAATCTCAAGTCTTGACTCAATGGCAGAACGCGTAGCAAGAGGTTGATGTATCCATTGTTTTAACTTACGACCACCCATGGCTGTAACCGTGTCATCTAACAGCCAAAGCAATGTACCCTTTTGATCGCCACCTCGAATCGATTGGATCAGCTCTAAATTACGTTTCGAGCTAGAATCGATACGTAAATAATTTTTCATTTCATTAAATGTGAACGTTTGAATATGCGATAACGAGCGCATTTGCGTTTTGTCAATATAGGCCAGTAGACGTAGGCAAGCCACTTGTAATTGTGCTGGTACTGCTGCTACATAATTCACAACCTTGTCCAATGCCATTTCATCTACTTCAATAGACAGCACAATCCCCAAATTCACGGCATGCTCTGCCAATAAAAGCTGTAGACTCTCTGTTACGACAAGCTCACGAATACCATATGCCTGCATTTGCATTAGCAGTGCTTTGGCATCACCTTCAATCGATGAAGCAGTCGCCTCGCCTGTAGATAAGTCTAAATAGGCATAGCCAAAAGTTGTAGCATCTAACTGCTCAGCTGCACCAATAAAATGATTCGATTTACCATCAAGCGCCTTTCCTTCCATAATTGTGCCTGGTGTTATAAGTTGTACCACTTCACGTCTAACTACGCCTTTTGCTTGTTTCGGATCTTCCGTTTGCTCACAAATTGCGACCTTATAACCCTTTTGTACTAATGTTTCAATATAATTTTTAGCCGAATGATGCGGCACACCGCACATTGGAATACGGTCCTTCGCGCCTGCATCTCGGCTTGTTAATGTGATTTCTAAAATTTGTGAGGCATTAACTGCGTCCTCAAAAAACATCTCGTAAAAGTCACCTAATCTAAAAAATAAAAAGGCATCCTTGTAATCTTCTTTTACTTGCAAATATTGTTGCATCATTGGTGTATATGTTGTCATATCATCTTTCCCTCGCTCTTGCCATATAGATAATTTCATTATAACAAAAGATACATGCGAAACGCCCATTTCACCTTTGTAAAGATGCTAGCATTTCGCATGTATTAAAAATGTTTCAGCTTGTAGTTTATCTTGGGCGCTCATCAGGAAACGATGAGGACTCTAAAACATACCTTCCTTCACTGCTCGAACTTGAACTTGAACTTGAACTGGAGCTAGATGAAGATGAAGAAGATGATGAGGATGAGCTTTCATCATTAAAACTCCATTCCTCTTCGAAATCTAGTGGATGTACACTAATACAAATTGTCATTTCACCCATCACTTCTACGACAATTTCTCGTTCTACTACTATTTCAAATTTCGTTCCACATGGAGAAATTACCGCTTCCATGCAATTTGGTTCTTGGATTACACGAACACGTACATCATCGCCAACGCTCACTTCACCATCTCTGAAATGAAGCTTCACTTTGTCTTTATAGTGAACCGTTTCTGAAAACACTGCTGTTTTCGAATGGTTACTATAGGCATACCAAACATTGACATCAAATTTCCCTGATACTTCTACAAATTTACCGACTTTTTTTGCTGAGCAAGTATGATTGATTACCCAGCAACCAAGAATACTCGTCGGTTTATTTGTTGGGCATAATGTTACACGATCTTCCGTTCTTTTCTTCCCCTTGGCAACTACTGCTTTCGTCACGATTTGTCGTAAACGTTTCAGCGCAATTCCTCCTTCGACTCTTTTCACTCCATCATATGCAGGTAGCGCCCATTGGGTGAACATATTTCATAGAATCCAGTCGAATCACTTTATATCTTTTTCAGATTACGGGCACCGTTGGTACATCACGCAAAAAACTTTTTGAGCATACTAAAGCTACTGTAGCAGTACATATTCGCTTAGTCCAGGCAGCTTTTCCTAAGCATTACTATCCTTAATACCATGATAAAAAAATAGCCCGAATGCAATCATTCGAGCCATTACTTCTATTATTTATGAGCAGCTACCTGGTTGTGTATTCGCTACGTATGACCCCGTTTCACCACGTAGTAAATCGCCACCTGTTGAACGGATAATTTCATTTGTGACATTGTTAGCGATTGTGTTGGACACTAATTGTAATAAATCATTCACATCAACTTGTGATTCTTTAAATTGTTGAACGACTGGGATTGCGTTAATTTCTTCTTCGATTTTCGCAATTTTATCTTCAATCATTTTCAGCGCTTTTTCTTTGCCTAAGTGTTGGAAGTTTACAGCTTGTTTTTGCAAGCTCTTCAGACTAGCAATACGTTCACGTACAAGTTGATTTTCGTTAATTTGTGCTTCTGCCTTTTTGAAAAACTCAACCTCTGGTGTATTGGCAATCATATGTGCAATTTCATGTGATTTCTTAATTAAATCTTCTTTTGTATACATTACTTCTGTCATTTACGCTTCCACCTTTTCATTTTTTACTACTTCCACAAATTCACCACGTAATGAATAGGAAGTAGCTTCGATTATTTTAACTTTCACTAACTGACCAATAAGCTCTGCTGGCGCTTTAACATTCACGAGGCGATTTTTACGTGTGTAACCTGCAAGGACATCCTCACGACGTTTACTTGTTCCCTCAACTAACACCTCTACAATCTCGCCTTCCAAACCTGCCAATGCTTTTCGGGAATACTCTTGTACAACGGCATTTAAACGATGAAGTCGTTGTTTTTTCACATCTTCTGGCACATTGTCAATCATCTTCGCTGCTGGCGTACCCTCACGTGGAGAATAAATATACGTAAATGCCATATCGAAGCCAACTTCACGATACAAAGACAGCGTCTCTTCGAATTGCTCCTCCGTTTCGTTTGGATAACCAACAATAATATCAGTTGTTAATGTGACCCCCGGGATAGCCGCTTTAATTCTATCGACTAAGCCAAGGAAATGCTCCCGTGTATATTTGCGCGCCATTATTTTTAACACTTCATTTGAACCTGATTGCACTGGCAAATGAATATGCTCCACTAGGTTACCACCCTTTGCAAGTACCTCGATTAAGTGATCATCAAAGTCGCGTGGATGGCTCGTTGTAAAACGAATACGTGGGATATCGATTTTTCTTAACTCATCCATCAAATCTCCAAGTCGGTACTCCATGTCCTCAAAATCTTTTCCGTAAGCATTGACATTTTGTCCAAGCAACATGATTTCTTTATAGCCTGCAGCCGCGAGCTCTCGAACTTCGGCAATAATTTCCTCCGGACGGCGACTACGTTCCTTACCACGCGTATACGGTACGATACAGTAAGTACAGAACTTATCACAGCCGTACATAATATTCACCCAAGCTTTAATAGAACCAAGTCGTTTTTTGGGTAGATTTTCGATAACGTCGCCCTCTTTTGACCAAACTTCGATGACCAATTCTTTCGACATATAAGCTTCTTTTAAAATATTTGGCAGTCGGTGAATATTATGCGTGCCGAATACCATATCGACGTGAGGGTAAGTTTTTAATATTTTGTTTACAACGGATTCTTCTTGTGACATACAGCCACATACACCGATGAGCATTTCTGGATTTTTACGTTTATATTTTAACAGGAAGCCAAGTTCGCCGAATACTTTGTTCTCTGCATTTTCACGAATTGCACATGTATTCAGTAACACAACATCCGCTTCCTCAATTATCTCTGTAGCGGTATAGCCTAGTTGCATAAATATCCCAGCCATCACTTCAGTATCGTGCTCATTCATTTGGCAGCCATATGTACGAATATAAAACGTACGTCCCTCGCCCATGCCTGCAAACTCTTCTGCAATATTAAAATCCTTATGGTACTTAATTTCTTCTTTCCCACGTTTTTTAGCATCTTTTAATGAAGGTGCTGTAAAGACCTTCTCAAAATATTTACTATAATCCTTTTCAGGCTTGTCTTCTTTTTTAGGTTGATTGACTTGTTGACTGGCTAATCGTTGTTCCTCATTCATCGCAATCAGGTAACTCCTTTCAAACGAAATCCGTGCATTCGAATTCCCATTTTACTATTATACTGAATGATTACTACTTCCTACAAGGTTTGCGTACTAAATGTCGTGGTTTCGACTTAAATACACTTTCTTTCTGCTTGATGATTCTATCCGTCACTTTGCTGGTTCTATCCGTCACTTTGCCGGTTCTATCCGTCACTTTGCCGGTTCTATCCGTCACTTTGCCGGTTCTATCCGTCACTTTGCCGGTTCTATCCGTCACTTGCCGGTTCTATCCGCCTTACTCCGTTAACGCTAAAAAGCCACCGATGACCTGTATCACCGGTGACCTTACCTTCAAATTATAACTCGATATATTTCTTTTTACGCTCATCAAATCCTAGTATCGATTGAACACCAAGTCCTTTTAGCACATCCGTATTGGCAAAGGTATACTTCCCTACATCATCAGGGAAATGCGCATCTGAGGAAACTGTAAACTCTACGCCCTGTTCAACTAACACTTGCAAGAAATGAGAACCCGGGCACATTTCCTTTACGGGATAGCGATAATATAACCCTGCATTGATTTCCGTAGCTGTTTGTGTTGTAACAAGTGCCTCAGCAATTCGCACATACCAAGCATGTAGAAAAGTTTCATCTTTAAGCTGATAGTTAAAGACTTTAAAATTATCCAAATGCGCCACAAAATCAAACATCTTTGCGTGTATCATGCTCTCCACAGTCGCAAAAAATTGTCCATACTGCTCCCGCAATGTCGCTGCGTCCATGTGCTCAAATATATTCTGCGTTTGTGGATTGTCAAAGCCCCAGCCATCCACAAAATGCACAGAACCAATGACATAATCCCATGGATAGTCTTGTAACAGTGACGCTAGCTCTTCTTCACCACCCACAAAATAATCCGCTTCTATACCAAGCTTTAATGCAATACCGTGGCGATGCCATTTTTCCTTTGCGTTTGTAATGGCTGATACAAACGTAGCCATCTGTTCTGTCATAACACTATCTAGCCAGTAACATTGCAATTTACCGACCTCTGACCTTTCATCCAACTGCATATAGCGTTCAAAATAAGCACGTGTCTCCTTAAATCGATACAAATGATCAACAATGCCAACCTCTCGTAACCCTAGTCGCTTTGCTTGTTGCAAATATAAATCAAGCCACTCTTCACTGTAACAACCCTTAAGCAATCGTTGTGCTAAAACCTGTATTTGCCTCTCGATAAGCTCTTTTGAGCCCTTCGACATAACTTCAACTTCATCAAAAAATGCCATGGCCTGCGAAGTGCGTTCTAACCAACGGAATGAGTAGGGTCCCTCCTCTAAATGCACATGATAATCAATTGTCATCAGCTTTTCCCTCCACTACCTATCGTCCACATTTCTTCGTATGCTTGCCATTCTTCGGGGCATGTCGCATCACAAATTATTTCCGAGCAATCTACCAAGTGGCAAATTCGATAAAATGATTTGCTATTGATTTTGGAAGAATCGGTTAGTAAAATTGTCATTTTGCTGTTTTCAAGCATTTTTTGAGAAATCAGCGATTCATCTAAATCATAATCATAGACAATACCGTCCTTTATGCCCCCACACGATAAAAATGCTTTGTCAAAATTCATATTGCCCAACCATTCCAATGTCATGGCACCTGCGACAGAGGACTGTCTTGGATTGGTCGTCCCACCGAGCAAAATCACCTTGCCTGTCATACGTCTCTCTTCAATGGCTAAATTAAACTGTGCCGCTGCAGCTATGGAATTTGTGACGATAGTAATATCTTCGACCGCCATTAAGTAATCAGCAATATGTACCGTTGTTGTTCCTGTATCAACAGCAATCGTATCCCCATCACATATACGCTCCGCAGCTAGCCGAGCTATGTTACACTTTGCCTCTTTTTGCATTTGAAGCTTACGCAAAAACGCTGGTTCTGTTCTGACATTCGTATACTGTACTGCTCCACCATGGACGCGCGTTAATAAATGCTGTTCCTCTAGTTCATCTAAATCCCGCCGGATAGTTTCTGGTGCTACTTGAAGTGCATCTGCAATGATTGCGACAATTATTTTCCCATGTACTTCTAGTTGCTTTAAAATATAATCAAAACGTTCAATTTTTGCATAAGTCATGATAAAGCAATCACATCTTCCTTAGCCACATAGCACTCATATTTTTTGCCTATTTCAAACAATTGTCCTCGTTGATGTAATTGTTCCATTGTAAACATACACTCACCCTCAAAGGTAGTACGAATGACATTACCAGTCATCAATGACTGCTTCGCTACACCCGAAAAACAAATATCCCCTTCCATTGCCTGTGCATGAATGGCCTCTGGTCGAATAGCAAATTTCAAGCCATCTCCTGACAATACTCCACCGATCATTTTCTCCAGTACTTGCCGTGGCAAGACATTATAATGCCCGATAAAATTAGCAATAAATTCACTTTGTGGATTTGTATAAATGGCAGTCGGCGTTCCACTTTGCGCAATTTCTCCATTGCTCATGACAAATATTTTATCAGAAACAGCCATTGCCTCTTCCTGATCATGTGTTACTAATATCATTGTCATATTGAGCTGTCGTTGAATCGCTCGTAAATCTTCCTGCAATTTTTTTCGAATTTGTGCATCCAGTGCACTAAGTGGTTCATCTAAAAGCAATACCTTTGGACGTACAATTAATGCACGTGCTAAAGCAACACGTTGCTGCTGACCACCAGACAGTTCCTTTGGATAAGCGTACGCTTTTTCTGTTAAATGCACAATGCCAAGTATCTCTTGCACACGTTGTTCAATTTCAGCATTATTCACTTTTTGCATTTGCAAGCCGAACGCTACATTTTCTTTGACGGTCATATTCGGAAATAGCGCATAAGATTGAAATACCATTCCGACTTGACGATCTTTTGGTTGAATACCATGCATATCTTTTCCTTCAATTTGTATACAACCTGCAGTGGCATCTGTTAAACCTGCGACAATGCGTAAAATTGTACTTTTTCCACAGCCACTTGGTCCTAAAAGAGTAATAAACTCCCCTTGTTCAATCCTCATATCGACATTGGACAACACAGTTGAATGCCCATACTTTTTATGAAGCCCTTCTATGACAATATAGCTCATATATTTGTAACACCTTTCGATCTTTTTGTTAGCAGTGCGATAACGAACGTTAATAGACCCATAAGAACGAGATAAATAAAGACAACAGCACTTGCAATATGTCCACTTGAACTTAGTTTTTTCATTAAATAAATTTGCACGGTTTCAAAGCGAGAGCCTACGACTAAATTAATAAGTACAAACTCACCAAACAACACTGAAAATGATAACAATGCACCCGCAAATAGGCCTGGATAGACAGTCGGTAAAAGTATTGTCATAAATGCCTGCCTTTTAGAGGCGCCCAGTAATTGTGCTGCATCTAAAAGTTGCCTTGCATCAACATTTCGTAGACTATTGCGTGTGCCTTGATAAATGTATGGCAAAATACCAATAACATAAGCGCCTAGCACCACTAAAATCATCGGCACACCTACTGTCGTATACACACGAATTAATCCTACTGCTAAAATAACCCCTGGGAAGGAATACACCATGACAACTGCCACTTGAATCCATTTTTCATACTGTGGAAAATACAAAACAATGACAAATATCGCAGGGACAATCACGAACATTGCTACTCCGACCGCTCCACCTGATAATAAAACAGAGCGTCCAAACGCTTGGATAAACTCTGCATCCTGAAATAATGTGGCAAGCCACTTAAACGTCAGCCCCTCTGGTAAAATTGTTCTATTCCATTTAGCAGCAAAGGCATATAGTATCGTTGCAACTAACGGCAACACTAAATACAAAACGAAAAGGAGGAAAAAGAAATCAGCAAAGCCTCTCTTTTTCATTATAATTTCCCCCTTGTCTTTTTAATGCTCCACTCACTTAATAGTATCGCCATCACCATCGTTACCGCTAGCAACACGGCAATCGCACTAGCTAGTTCTGGCTGGGCAAAAATATCTCCCTTAATTAGCGCACCGATTCGAATTGCGACTAAATTGTAATTACTGCTGGTTAATGCATAGGCCGACGCGTAGGCGCCCATCGCATTGGCAAACAACACACTAAATGTCCCAACAATACCTGGTAGCATGACAGGGATGCCAATTTTCAACCAAAATTGCCCCGTAGAGGCGCCAAGCAGGGCCGCCGCTTCCTTCCATTGTTGTTGAATCCCATCATAAATTGGATACAACAGCATCAATGCTAATGGCAACTGAAAATAAATGTAAATGAGCAATAAACCGCTCCAGCTATAGAGAGAAAATGACGATAATGCACCAAGGTTCCATTTTTCAAAAAGCAACGTAAATAACCCACTGTTACCAAGCAAGACAATGAATGCAAAGGCTAATGGTATGCCAGAAAAATTGGATGTCAAGTTAGTCAAAATTAGTATCTTTTCGCGTATTGGCTCCGACAAGCGCATGACGGCATAGACTGCAAATAATGTAACAATTAGGGCTATCATCGCGGAAATCGCTGATAATGTAATGCTATTTTTAAAACCTTGTAAAATATATTCGTTAGTTAGGACAGATTGATAATGTTCAAACGTAAAACCTTCACTATTACTAAAGCTTGTGATTACCATATATAGTAATGGTACTAAAAAGAATAACAGCACAAGTAATAGAAACGGGACGAGCCAGGCAAATGATTGCCTTTTCGATATCACAACAACCACTTCTTTCTGTTAGTAACGTAGAAAAGAGGCATATACTAAGCCTTTTTTAGTGCATGCACTCCCTCTAATAAGAGTGGAACCATCTCCTCTGAGGGCTCAATATTTAATAGATGACAGCATAGTGGTGCGATCTGTAACTGCGACACAATGCCATTTTTAATACCAGCTTTCACATAATTTGAGATGACAAACAGTGGTACATGACGATCCTCCGCAGTTGTACCACCATGATTACCATCACGTGTCATGCCATGATCTGCTGTTACAATGATTTCATAACCCTGTGCCATACATTTGGGAATAAACATGGATAACAGTGCATCAACAGCTAACACACGATTACGGTACTGTAGTGAATCTGAGGTAAATTTATGCCCATCATCATCCACATTCATTGGATGTATATATAAGAAATCAGGTTGCTTTTGATCCATTAACCACACTGCATCCGCAAAAAGATGACTATCAGGATAATGATCTTCAAAATAGAACAAGCCATTTTCAATCGGTAGCTGCGTATCGAACTGCAATCTATCTTCCATATGCATAAATGGAGCGCGATTATATAACTCACTTACCCAATAATAAGCAGCAGCCGCTGTCGTTAAGCCGTTCGACTTTGCCAAATGAAATAAGCTATTTTGCACGGATAAACGCACGGTCATATTGCTTGTTACGCCGTGTACAATCGGCGGTGTACCCGTTAAAATAGTTTCATATAATGGTCTCGATAAAGATGGTACCTCCGAACACACCTCATATCTTGCCGCCATTTTACGTTCTATTAAATGTTGCATAAATCCCATATGTGAACAAGCCGTATCAAATCGAAGAGCATCTACGACAATAAGAGCAACTTTATTATTTCGCATGAATTAAAACCTGCTCTTGATAAATTTGTGGAATTTGCTTCGTTGTTTCTTCCCATTGCTTTTGATCTTTCACTGGCTGTGCCTTTTTATACATTTCTGCCGGCAGTAATAAGGCCTTCACATCTTGAGATAGTTCAACATTGTCACGAATTGGTCGTGCATACCCCTTCGCTAAGTTTTCCTGTCCTGCATCCGATAAAATGTATTCACGTGTTAACATGGCCGCATGTGGATTTTTGGCATACTTATTAATAACGGTTGCATAGCCAGATGTCACTGAACCTTCGGATGGGACAACTACATTAAATCGGTGTTCATCAATTTGATGGCGGTAGCCTAGCGCATTAAAATCCCATAAGATGGCTACATCAATTTCACCTTTTTCTAAATTGGCTACAGATGGATCTCCTTGTAAACGTCCTTGTTTAGCTAAATCTGCAAAGAAATCGATACCAGGCTGAATGTTCGATTCATCACCACCGAAAGCCATTGCAGCTGCCAAAATCGCAAATTGGGCTTGGTTTGCTGTTAAGGCATCACCAATACTGACCGTATAATCTCCATTTTTAATGTCTTCCCAAGATGTTGGTGCATCTTTCACATTATTAGTATCTGTTAAAAATGAAATTGTTCCCGTATAGCCAACGATCCAATGTCCTTCATCATCTTTAGCCCACTCGGGAATATCATCCCAATAAGATGTTTTATATGGTAATGTTAAGCCCTTGTCCTTGGCAATTGGTCCAAAAGCAATCCCTACGTCGCCAATATCAGCTGTTGCATCTTCTTTTTCAGCTTCAAACTTAGCTAGCTCTTCTGCACTCGACATATCCGTATCTTTGTGCTTCAAATTATATTCGGTCCCTAGTTCTTGCCATGTCTCCACCCAGTTCGCCCAAGTATCAGGCATGCCGACTGAGTTTACAACACCTTCATCTTGCGCCTTTTTAGTAATTTCGGCCAACGTCAAATCACTGTTTACTTCACTAGAACTAGATGAACTGTCAGTACAAGCAGCCAACATTGAAATAGCTAACACTCCAACTAGACTTTTCTTCCACAACTTTTGAATTGCCATGAGATGGACCCTCCATTTGTTTATGTTTATTTTTATTTGCTTACAACAGTAATCTTATAAAACAAACATTAAGCAAGTGTGGAGCGCTTAAAAATATTCGGTAAAAATTATTGAGGAATTATAAACTCTATGAAGCATGTTTAATAATTAGGGGAATTGTAAAGATTATTATTTTCTGGCTCATCACCAAAAGTTGGGGATGACATTTGTTAAAATGTATACCATTTATCCCGCATTAACGGTCAGTAATTTATCTGTTCCGAAAGCGAAGCGTCAGGTACAAGACGCCCACCTCAAGTGGAAAGATGAGTGAGAGTCAACTAGCTGGGCGATCAACTGTCCGTAAAAGTCCGATTGGTTCGGGGCAGCAGGATGTTGGTCACACAAGCTTTTTCACAGGATGTGAAGGTTTTAGCTTGTGTTCCTCTATTTATTGTGGGGGATGAAGAAAACCTCCACTGATTGAAGTTTCACTTTATATTTGTTGATTGGAGTGGAGGCTGGGCGACTCCTTGGGGATCAGCGTCACAGATGAGACCCTGGAGCAGTGAAGCGGCTCAGCGGACGCCCCCAGGAAAGCGCCCAGTCGGAACGGAAATCAACTCCACGTTATGGTGATGAGCCTATTTTCTTCTGATAGGGGTAATCAGTGGAATCTAGTTTTGTATGCGCACGTTTGTACAGTGCTTCAAACGTGCACATACCCTAGATATTATTCAGACAAACCAAGGAAATCTGCATATGTATGCGGTTCATTTTCCTTTAAAATAGATAAAAATGTAAAGGCTAACTGCACAATCGACCACCATTTCATATTGTAGTTCATTTCAAAACGGGCAGGCTCAAATGTAAAAACATCCTGAAAAATCTCAAGTGGTTCGATGTCTTCATCCTTTAAAATGGATAGAAAACCTAAAAATAATGTATGATCCTTCACTTCCAGGACTTTTCTTTCCACCAATGCATCGATATTTTCAGGCTGATGAAGCTTACAATGGTAGGCAACGTAGTGCTCTAAATCTTGTGCACGCTGCCTCTCTTCTCGTTCCTTTTTCTTTGCAATAAAATCAATGACGTTATCCACGTACATCGCCTCTTCTTTTTTCTTTTTATTGTAGCATTTTTTACTATTATTGCCCTGCTATCCCCTCTCTTACTTAGACAATAAAAAAGATGATTGCTAACTATGTAGCAAAATCATCTTCTGTTTACTTACTTTCTATTGTCTTTTTTCATTATTACGAACGGGAATAGTGATTGTTACCTTTCCTCCACCAGTTGCCCTATCATTATCAATTCGCAAAGTACCCCCATGGTTTTCTACAATTGATTGAGCAATGTAAAGTCCCATACCATGATGATTACCGGTATTCCTGCTAGAATCGCCCCGATAAAATTGCTTTGTCGCCTCTTTCACATCTTTTGGGGAGAAACCATTGCCATTATCTGTAACGATAAATCGAACATCATCAGAGGTGCCTTGAACAGATAGAGTAACTTTCCCATTAAAAGGGGTATACTCCACCGCATTGTCAATGACGTTTAACATAGCCCGATAAAAGGATTCTTTATTTAAAGCGATATACGCTGGAAGCTTTTCTTTGTGCATACACACCTGAAGACTTTTCTCACAAGAAAGAGCCTTCATTTGATTTTCCACTTCCGCAAGAAAAGCCTCTGTTGTAATGGATGTTTTTTCATGTTCGGTAATTTTCTCCATTTTAGATAAATCCATGAGTTCTTTTGTGAATTGTTCAATCACAATGGTATTTTTCAAAATATAGTCATTATATGCTTGTTGTGTAGCATCAAGCTGTGTGTCTTGTAATAGCTCAGCATTCCCGCGAATAATCGTTAATGGTGTTTTGATGTCATGAGCAAGAGCCGTAATCTGTTCTCTACGGGATTGCTCTAACTCCCATTGCTGCTTTAAAGAAATTTTCAGTGCATCCTTCATGTGCTCAAATGACGAAGCGATTTCATCGATTTCACGTATTCCGGACGGAGCAATCGAGAAATTTAGATTCTGCTGTTGAATTTCTTTAATGGCATCTTGTAACCCCATCATTTTCTTCTTTAAACGTCTGCCAAAGTGGATAGCAAGCACTGTCGCTTGAGCAAATATGCCTACTATAAATATTAGGAACATCAATAGTTGGGGATTTGGCAAGTACTCTCTTAATATGGCGGAGCGATACTGCGGTACTAAATAATAGCGCAATATGCACACCTCCTCATTTTCACGTTGTATAAACGTATAAAAGTGAGAGCCACTGTTGTTTTCCCCCTTTTGCATTAAATCCCAAGCATCGTTAGCTTCCTTTGCTGAAAGATTACCTGAAATAAATGTACCTTGCTTTGAATAGACCGCGTAGTCTACAAGATCAGGTATACTTTCAGCAGTTACAGTATTACTTGAAGCAATGTGATTTTTAGTTAAAGAAATCTGTGTTTCGGCATAATTTGCAGGCAAAATAATGTTTGTAGAAAAGGCAAATAGAAATAGACCAAGCAGTATAGCCACTAATAATATTGTACCGATACTGAGAAAAAGGAGATATCGAAGAAAAAATGTATGTAGGCGTGTTCCTTTACTAGGCCTTATTGTCTCCATTTATAGCCAATCCCCCAAACCGTGTCAATGACATCAATGTCAAAAGCATGCAGCTTTGCGCGAATATTTTTTATATGCTCGGTAATAGCCATGCTGTCACTTTTCCCGTCAAAACCAAAAATAGTTTCATAGATTTTTTCCTTTGTAAAAACCTGCCCACGATTACGTGCGAGAAACTCGCAAATCTCATATTCGCTCTTTGTTAGAGCTACTTTGTCCTCACTTACATATAACTCTTTGCCTGATAAATTGAAGTGAACCTCATCCGTATATAAAATGCTACGTCTACCTCGTTTTTCGCGTCTCAAATGGGCATGCACTCTTGCACGTAGCTCTCCGATACCAAAAGGTTTTACAATATAATCATCTGCTCCTAGTCCTAGACCATACATAAGATCTTCCTCTAACGTTTTAGCTGTTAGAAATAGGATAGGGCAATCTACAGCAGGACGAATTTGCCTACACAAGGTGAATCCGTCTATGGCCGGCATCATCACATCTAGTAATATTAAATCAAAATTGCCAAGATCCATTTTGCATACTTCTGTTGCATCCGATACAACAGTCACAAGGTGATTATCTTTTATTAAGGCATTTTTTATCAACACTAATATAGCTTGTTCATCATCCACTGCTAACACTTTTGCCATAGACCTTACCTCAACATTCTTTCTTTATTCTACCCCTCAGACTTTCTTCCTTCCCAACGCCAAAACCATAAACAAGCCCCTATAAATGCCAGCAATGTTGCACTAATACACGTAATCATACCAACTTGTAGTCCCGTATGCACGACAGAAAGCTCCACACCACTCTCGTATAGTGCCCAAAGAGAATTGAAATGTCCTCCCCAACCATAAGGAATAAAGGACCAAATGCCATCCCCTAGACCTGTCAGCAGTAAAGCGACCAAAAGTGCTTCCACGATACCTAGACCAATCGAAGCACCTTTGCCAAAACGAAGGCTCACAACAAGATGTAAAATATATAAAAATATAGTACTTCCGAATATAATACATGCACCTATCACATAAAACTGAACATCAAATTGGTCTTCATGTAAGATTTCAATAAAGCCAAAACTAAAAACTAAAATAGAGAACAGTATTGCAGCAAAGCCGAATAATAGTAAGTGCAGTAATTTGCTTACAAATGCCAATATTTTTATGCTTGTCGCCGTTAACATTAGCTGAAAATGACCGGCTGCTGCTTCCTGTTCTGCAGACATCGCACAAACTAATCCAATAATAATAGGGAAACCACACGCCAACCCTTGATAATAAGCATTTACCTTCCCATTAAAATCCCAAGGAGAATAGGAATAGTATGCTAAAAACAGCGCCGAAATAATGATCGGGACAAGTAGATGTGTGAGCAAAAATGGCGTCCTTTTTGATTTAACAAACTCCGCGCTCAGTAATCGAAAAATGACCATGCTGCTATTTCGCCTCCCTTCGCTGAAACCATCTTGCAGTAAGGAAGGTCAAACATACAAACCATATTAAAGCAATTATTACACCTGGTACGATAACGCCCGTGCTCAATAGTTCACTGCCATCCTGTACGGGTAGTCCATTAGGCATAATATGAAGTGTTGGACACAATAATCGCGCTGTAATTGCATAAGGAAAGGTAAACCAAAGCCCTCCATCTGCAAATGCGGCAACCCCAACAATATTGCCAACTAAATTTACTAAAATTGCCATATACGTGCCAAATTTCGCTGCTAGGAACAGACATAAGGGAATTTGCCATAATAACGTCACAAAAATTAAAAAACTTCCTGTTAGACTACTTTCAATGGATATACGATTACCAAAAAGTATCATTCCTCCAGCCGTTATACCAATGAAGAAAACAACTGTTATTAGTAACAGCCATGCACTACATGCAAAAATTTTGCCTAACCAAATCGTTTTTATATCAATCGGCATAGCGAGAATACTATGATATTTCAATTTTGAATCTTTTTCCACTATCAATGCACAACATATCGTCAGTGCGCCTGGTAGGAGCATTGTATACCACCAATTATAAGCCCCTGTTTGAAAAAAACTACCTCCCATTAAGACTGCACTTAGAAGCAACGTAACAATTGGAGTAAGCCAAACTAATGTTGGAATAAAAGTCCGTTTCCATTTCAATCTTTCCGCTTTCATAACGTGAGGTAACATTTTATTGTCCCGCCTTTCTGTTCGCGGCGACAACCTGCATAAATAGTGCTTCTAATTCTTGACCTTGTGGTGCAATCCCCTGATATCCTAATACTCCTCCAGCAATAATGCCGATTTCATCGACAACCTGTTCTACTTCGGACAAGATATGGCTCGACAAGATGACGGTAATACCCTGCTCAGGAAAAGAACGGATCAATTTCCGTAGTTCTTGAATTCCGATGGGGTCAAGGCCATTTGTTGGCTCATCAAGAATTAGGAGCTTTGGATAATTCAGCAGTGCGATGGCTATGCCTAAACGCTGTTTCATCCCTAACGAAAACTGACCGGCACGTTTTTTACCTGTATTGGTTAAGTCAACTATCTTAAGAACTTCATCTATACGGCTTTGGGGCAATCCAAGGGCAATTGTTCGGACCTTGAGATTCTCTCTTGCAGTTAAATTGTCATATAACGGTGGTGTTTCAATCAATACACCAATTTCGGTTAAATCTGTTCGATGCCAGTTATGTCCATTAAATAGTATGTTCCCTGCGTTTGGACGTAGCATGCCTGAAATCATTTTTAACGTTGTAGATTTCCCCGCTCCATTCGGCCCTAGCAATCCATAAACGGAGTTTCGCGGAATGGTCAACGATAAATTTTCTACAATCTTCTGTCCTTTAAAGCTTTTACAAAGATTTTCTGTTTGTAAAATAATAGCTTCCATAGTAAGTCATCATCCTTTCGATGACTTCATTGTAAAAAATGATTATAAGGATTTTATAAGGATTTAACTTTTAATAAGCACGTGCAACTTGAAATGAGCAAAATGAGTCGCCCAGCCTCCACTTCACTGGAAAAAGTAGCCTGCATCCATCGCTAGAAGCGTTTCTTTCCTTTGAGGTAGAAACGCGGAAAGGGAAGTAATTTTTGGGGGAACGCATAAAAAAAATGTAGGTAAACTCGATTTTCACAAGTTTACCTACAGCGCGATTCAATAAGCTTTTAATTCATCTTTTAGTTACATAAATTCATTGACTAATACATTAAATTGATCTTCGCTCATTTTAATATCAATATCTGTAAGCGGTAATTCAGAGTAGCCAGGGACTTTCTCTTGGTAAGAAGCCGTCGTTGTATCTTGATAGATAATACCTGTCACAAGCCCTTCATTTTCCATTACTGTACGCATTGCCATACCGCGATCTGAATTGTCATAGCCTTCAATATCTGCAAGCTTTGTTAAGTTCTCTTTGAACCAGTCGTAAGTGTTCACTTTGTTGTATGTTACACAGGGTGAGAATACGTTGATGAATGAAAAACCTTTATGGTTAATTCCTGCTTCAATTAGAGCTGTCAATTCTTTAATATCTGTAGAGAATCCTTGTGCCACAAATGTTGCACCACTTGTTAAAGCTACCTCTAATGGTTTTAATGAAGGCTCAATCGCACCACCTGGTGTAGATTTTGTGATAAATCCAGCAGCAGAACGTGGCGATGTTTGCCCTTTTGTTAAACCGTAAATTTGGTTATCCATAACAACGTATGTGATGTCAATGTTACGACGGATGGCATGAATTGTATGACCCATCCCGATGGCAAAGCCGTCTCCATCACCACCAGATGCGATAACGTTTAAGTCACGATTAGCCATTTTTAAGCCTTGGGCAATCGGTAGTGCACGTCCATGGATGCCGTGGAAACCATATGAATTTATATAACCTGAAATACGACCTGAACAGCCAATCCCAGAAATTACAGCCAGTTCGTTTGGCTCAATACCCACATTGGCAGCTGCACGCTGGATTGCGGCTTGTACCGAGAAGTCACCACAGCCAGGGCACCAGTTTGGTTTTACTGTATTACGAAAATCCTTAAATGTTGCCATTAGCGAGTCAGCTCCTTCACTTTATTTTCTAATTCACCTGGCAAGAATGGTGTACCGTCATATTTTGTGATTGTCTCAATTTTATCGTGGCCGCCAATATTCATTTTCATGATATTCGCTAATTGACCCGTGTAGTTATTTTCTACAACAATCACTTTTTTCGCTTGTGCCACAAGAGGTCCCATATCAGTAGATGGGAATGGATGAACTAAGCGAATATGTGCATGGTTCACTTTTATGCCTTGTGCATTGAGACGCTCTTGTACTTCTTCAATAGCACCACGCGTTGAGTTAAAGCCAACCAGTAGTATGTCTGCTTCTTCGTGTGGAGCATTTTTATAAACAGGTGTATCAAAGTTCAGTGCCGCAAGCTTACGGAAACGTTTATCCATTTGTGTACGACGGTTACCCGTTGCCTCAGAAGGCTTACCTGTTTCATCATGCTCAACACCTGTTACATGGTGAATACCATTTAACTGACCAGGTAAAACACGCGGTGATATACCATCTTCTGTATTTTCGTAACGTTTAAAGTAGGCTTTATCTACTGCTTCTTCAAGGTCTTCCGTAATGATTTTACCGCGACGAATTTCAATTTTATTGTAATCAAATGGTTCCGCAGTTTGTTTACCAAGTGATAACTGTAAGTCTGTCATTAAAATAACTGGTAATTGTAATTCTTCCGCAATATTGAATGCTTGTATTGTGTCAAAGAAAGCCTCCTGCATTGTAGAAGGGGCAATAACTACTTTCGGAATCTCACCATGTGTACCATAAAGCATAGCCATTAAATCTGATTGCTCTTGTTTTGTAGGTAGACCTGTCGATGGACCACCACGTTGAGTATCGATAATAACAAGTGGTTGTTCCGTCATACCAGAAAGACCAATGGCTTCCATCATAAGTGAAAGACCAGGACCTGCCGATGCAGTGAATGCTCGAACACCACCAAAGTTTGAACCAATGGCCATCGTAGCTGCTGCGATTTCATCCTCCGTTTGGATAACCGCACCACCGAATTTCGGTAATTTTTTTATGAGGTATTCCATAATTTCTGAAGCTGGTGTAATTGGGTATGCCGCCATAAAGCGTGTCCCAGCTGCAAGTGCACCTAGAGCTACTGCATCATTCCCAATCATGAACATACGGCGTTTGCCATCAGCAGGGGTTAATGCCCACTCACCAACGCGATCCCCTATTAGCTCATTCATCATTTCATGGCCGCGTGCAATAGCTTCCATGTTTTTTTGCACAACTTCTTCACCTTTTTTGCCAAAAATATCATCCACAACATTTTGGAAAACAGCATCCTCTAAGTTAAGAAGTGAAGCTGTAGCTCCGATGGCTACCATGTTTTTCATTAACGTTGTACCTAGTTCTGCCGCCACTTCTGTGAAAGGTACGGCAAATAATGGCGCCTTTGAGTCTTCCGGCTTTACAGGTTCAAATTTAGCATCAGCTAAAATTACACCTTTTTCTGTTAACTCTTTATAATTGACGTCGATTGTTTCTTGGTCAAATGCCACTAGTATATCTAAATCATCCGCAATTGAACGTACTTCTGTTGGACGAACTGTAATTTTATTATTCGTATGGCCACCTTTTATTCGAGAAGAGAAGTGACGATAACCGTATAGGAAATACCCTAAACGATTCATTGCCATTGAGAAAATTTCGCCTGTACTCTCAATCCCTTCACCTTGTTGCCCACCGACTTTCCATGAAAGCTGATGTAACATGTCAACAACTCCTTAAATCCATTGTGTACTATTATTTTTTCCTTCATAAGTTTAACACGAAGACACGGTCTGCACTATTGTTATTCCACGATTTAACCGAAATTCAGACCTTTGACCGAAAATGCCGTTCAAAAAGTTGTAATTTTCAGACCCATTGAATATAAAAAAATAACTTACTAAAATGCAATCAAGTATAGAATCCTCATTTGTTAGCAAAGTTATGTATAAAAGTTGCGCTTTCTTTGTACTATCAAGTTTGGCTTGCGGGTTTTTTTTGGTTGACTTGAGCGTTGCTCTCACTTACCCGAGCGCTTCTACTGCTGACCTGAGCACTACGATTCAAACGATATGAGACACAGCATATAATTGAATGCACGCCACAACAAAAAATGCCTCACACTATAACTAAGTGCAAGGCATTTCGGTTGTTTTTTATCGGGAACTAGCGAAGGCTTCATCTCCCACTTTCTTTGAGAGAACAAACAGCGTTAGTGCCTGATCGGTTCAAGTCAACAGGAAGTTCATTACTTATGCTCTGTAATTATTGCTGTTGCTGCGTTGACGCACAAATAAATTGCCATAGGAAGTGGCGTTCTTGTCATAAATTCCTAAATAATCGGTGGGGAATAAAAATCCCCCACCGATTAAAGGTTCACTTTATTATCGAACACGTTTTTCTACTAGCAATTTTAAAGCTGTACGTTCCTCACCAGCAATTAAAATATCGGCAAACGCCGGCGCGCAAATTAAATCTGTGCCACTTGGCGCTACAAATCCGCGTGCAATGGCCACTGCTTTCACGGCTTGGTTAAGTGCCCCCGCCCCAACTGCCTGCATTTCTGCTTGCCCTTTTTCTCTTATTACCGCGACTAATGCACCTGCAACTGAATTTGGATTAGAGCGTGACGATACTTTTAATGAATCCACAATTATTCCTCCCCGTTTCGCGAATAGTGTTTACGCTCAACAACTCATGTCCCCCTTTTCGGTCCTCAAGTTATTGTCCGTAGGTCATTTTATGCTCGCAATAACGAAAATAGACTATTTTCAATTCCGATATATTGCAAACCACTCAAATACATGAAATTTTATCATGCTCATCCTAAAATTCCTATGATGTAAAAGTGCATTTCCCCTTACTTCTACCAAGCGTTTATTTAAGGCATTATTGCCTTTTCCGATGACTCTTAGTTGTCGTATATTGAGCGATTAACGGACAAATTGCGCATGGAGTGTAGTGGATTTACACTGTCTTCTACCTTCTTCCGTTGCGTTGAACAGGATACATTAGTTGATTGGAGCACAGGCGGCGAGTTCTGCGAAAAATAGTTTGAGCGCAAGGCCCCGCAGAAGCGGAGCGACGAGAAGACTGAAGCCATGCCCGCGAAAAGCACCTGCCGTAGCGGACATTAATGGTTTCATATGGATACTGCAAATTTCAAAGAAAAAAGATTGTAAACAAACTCATTTTTTTGAGTTTGTCTACAATCTATCTTGTTCTTCACCAGTAGTTGTGCACATTATCCTTGGAACGGATAATCTTCATTTATATAAATTCTTTCGCAGTGCACAGCTTTTCCTGTTTTGTCATCAATTTCAACATAAAAGCCACTTAATACATCACGCCCTTTTTTCGGCACTTCAAAGCGAGATGGCATATTTGTCTGGAATTTGTAAATAACACTGTCCTTCGTCATCCCTAGAATTTCATCATAGGGTCCAGTCATCCCGACGTCAGTAATATAGGCTGTCCCATTTGGATAAATGCGTGCATCTGCAGTCTGTACATGTGTATGTGTGCCAACGACCGCTGACGCCTTACCATCTAAATGCCAACCAAGTGCAATTTTTTCACTTGTCGCTTCCGCATGGAAATCCACAAAAACAAGCGGTGACGTCTTACGTGCTTCTTCAATCAAGTCATCCGCCATGGCAAATGGATCCTCATGTGGCGGTAAAAATACTCGACCATGTAAATTAATAACCGATAATGTGACACCATTTTTTGAAATTTGCACCATTCCCTTACCTGGTGCCTCACTTGAAAAATTCGCTGGACGAATTAAATAATCCGCGTCATCAATAAAATCAAAAATATCCTTGTTGTCCCAAGTATGGTTACCCATTGTAATGACATCTACACCCATCTGTAAAAGGTCATTATAAATATTACGTGTAATCCCGCGACCTGCTGCTGCATTTTCGCCATTCGCAATGATAACGTCTAGATTAAATTTTTTCTTTAAACGTGGCAAATATTTTTCTACTGCATCACGACCAATTGAGCCGACAATGTCTCCAATAAATAGTACTTTCATTTTGCAAAACCACTCTTTCTATAAATAACAATCTTTAGTTTACCATTTTTTCTTTGCCAATCGCAAAATAAAACGTAAACCATGTCCGTTTACGCTTTACTAGTCTGACGATAGCTATCGTTCGAGCAATCCACCTTTAACAATCATTCAACAGTTGTATCATGACCGATGACCGAATGTGTTACGTTGTTTGCACTTTGTTTTTCATGAAGATGTACCTGCCCTACCAAGTAAGCACCGAATTTCCATTTGTTCAATATAGATGTCACATAAATAGCGCAGATTGTACTAACAAAAAATGATAAGAATACGACAAAAAAAATACTCAATTTTTCTTCGTAGTTCACTAAAAAGTTTTTCACCATAATATTGAATAGTGGGTGTAACAAATAGATTCCAAAGGAATAGCGACTAATGAAAATGATAAAACTTGGCATTCTCTGTATTTTGCTCGCAATATAAAATAATAAGAATGCAACGCTCAATGTATACAGGACGACATCTATTCTCTTTGAGTGAATTTCAGTAATTAAGCCCAAAACTTGGATCGCTAGTAAACCACTTAATGTGAAAAGAAATACAACAAATAGTTGATAACGAAAACGGTGTAACAAAGATAGAAAAATCTCATAATTCCTTCCGCAATAGTAGGCTGTTACAAAATAAGCTATCCATGCAGGAAAAGGCATCTTATTTAAAACGCTCCATTCCAGTTCTACATATGGCAGGTAATAAAAATACTCGTATGGATCAAAAAAATTAAAAAAGGCTAAATAACCGAAATTAATAATAAATGCGGTAATGATGACTTGATAGGCGGGATATTTCGGTGCAATATATTTTACGAACAGGGGATGTAAAAAATAAAACTGAAAAATGATGATGATAAAATAGCCATGAAAATTACCTTCGAATAAATTTAATATAACCTTTTTTTCAAATTCACCGCTATTCGTGCCAATCGAATGAAGAGCTGCATCTAGCACACCTATAAATAGAAATGGGATAAAAATATACTTAAAACGTTTCACATAAAATTTTTTGGGCAATTGATTTGGATAGGAATAGGCAATCACGAACTCTGAGATAAAAATAAAGAGTGGTGTTCCAAACATTAACGCTAATTGAATAGACGTCAGCACTGCTAATAATGGATTTTCCACTATGTCATACATATCTAACGCTAAAGTAACTCCGTGCATTAACACAATTCCCAAGCAGGCAATAAATCTTAGTAAAAATATTTCTTTCACAACTGGCTTCATTTTTCCCACCTGCCATTTCTAAGCAATCGCTTTTAGCTTAAAGATCATACTTACACATATAGGAAAAACTTTTTAGGTGTTGGTAATTGTACGTTTCACATGGTCCCAAATAGCTCGCATCATTTTAGGTTCAAGAAAAAAGTTCCCTAAAAGAACGATCGTAATGGTCCATAAGGAAACACATATAGCTGCTATCAACCAAGTACCGGCACCTGTAATATGGAGTTCAATGAAAAATGCAAATGGCGAGGCTGCGATGAATGCTAAAATCATATTGCGCGTTATTTTTTTAACAGTATGCAACGCTGAATTTTTTAAAATTTCTTTTGACGTATACAGAATTAAATCACAAGTTCGATAGGCATATGAACACAGCCCACCTATTAATACCCCCTCTACGCCCAAAAACTGTACAAAAATAATGGATGACACAAGGTTAATGACTGCTTCAATAATGGCACGGTTTTTCGTCTCTCTAAAATGGCCAGCAGCGTTTATTAAGGTATTAGAAGGAATGCGAATCGTATTCGCAACACCTACAATAACAAATAGCATCGCTAACCACGGTCGTATATAATTGACATCCTCAACACCCGCTGTATAAATAGTCATAAACGGTAAAATTAAAATGGCAGTACATGTATAACAGAAAGCAACAGCTGCATAAAAAACGGTCTCAAATTGTTGAAAATATTTATGAAGTTCGTCCCTATCCTCTTTTACAAGAATGTCCCCAAATGCTGCTAACATCGCCCCTGAAAAAGCTGAAACAAATAAAGTGACAGCATTAAACACCATATTGTACACCGTAAATACACTTACCTCAGCAAGCCCCAGAAAAACTGTAATTAAAATAAACGGAGTGTTAAAGACAACTAACGAAGCGATTTGATGAATTAAAGCATCCCATTTCGCTTTAATTGCTTGTGTATCTGGCTTTACACTTATATTAAAATAGCAATATTTTATTTTGACATAACGTCTTAAAAACACAATATCCAGTAATAACAAAACACTTGACCAAGCAATAACAACAACGATGGAGAAACCCAGAGTTATAAAAGTTATTGCCAGGATTGTACTTGCAATAACTAAGATTACTTGAATCCGAAAAATAACATAACTTTTTTGATCCGCTGTCAAAAGGACTAAATATTTCCCTATAAAAAAATACTCCCACATACCGCTTATCCCAAGAATAAGGACTAGATATAAGGCCGTACGTGGATTCACCTCGTCGCCCACCACTAACGGATAGAAGATAGCTAACAATGCGACTAACATAGTGAAAATAATGCCTGACCGTCTATAAAAATGATTTGTAGCTGACAGAATACCATTTATCTGCTCTTTATCCCTCAAGGACAAGGGCTTATAAAGCGCCGCGATTGACGCATTTCCTACCCCCGCTTCGATAATTTTTAAATAGCTTAAAAATTGCTTAATGGATGAAATAAGCCCATTTGAAGCGGAACCATACGTCGTCATAAATAATCGAGGTAAAATAAAATTAATGGCTGCCGTAACAATTTGAAGCATGATATTCGACATTAAATTCATTATCACTTTTTTTGTTCTCATGTTGGCAAACCCCTTATCCTTTCGTAACAACAGGATTAAAATCCCTCATGTCACTGCTGAACCGATTCACCAAAACCAATACATAGAGTAATTGAATCTGTTGTTTCTTTAATAACCTAATGTAAACCTTTGATTTAAGCGGCATTTCCTTTAGCTGAACAGCATGTAGTGCCTTATGGATATCCTCATGAGCTAATATTTTTTTGATAAAGGATTTTTTCTTATGGAATCTCTTATGATTGTACCGACTAAATTCATTTTGAACCGCTGCAATCGCTAAATACGTAAAATAATACTGTAATTGTTCGGTAAAATTAGGAACCACATCTTCTGTTTTTCGTTTACAGTCATTCAATTGTTCACACAACACAAGTATTTTTTCAAAGAACTTGTCATCATAATGCGCTGTCATGGAAGAAGGGGTTTGGCGATAATGATAAAGATACTTATCTTGTAATATAAATATCCTGTTTGCCTCAAGTAAACAGGGATACGTACAAGCAACATCTTCCCCTAGACGAATTCTCTCATCTACTTCAAATTGAAATTTTTCTAACAGCTCTCTTTTAAATAATTTATTGGAGACCGAAGGAAATAATCCGAAACGAAAATATTCGCCTGAATAGAGCATTACTGGATAAACCTCTTGCTTCATCCTATCTTTCCTGTAAAGGCCCGGCGCAACAAATTGCGTTCGTTTCACCTCTTGCTCTGAATAATTTTCAACAATATCACAAATTACAATATCTACGTCAAATTTACGTGCGGCATCACATAATGCACTGTACATATCAGCTTCAATCCAATCATCGCTATCCACATAGCCAATATATTGCCCACAGGCAATTGTCAATCCCGCTTTCCTTGCGCTGACAAGTCCACCATTTTCTTGATGAATTACAATAATTCTCGCATCACGCTCCGCATATTCCTCGCAAATTATTGGACAGCTATCGGTCGAGCCATCATTTACTAGAATTAATTCAAAATCTACGAATTGCTGTTTTAATATGCTCTCAATGCACTTTCTTAAGTAAGGCTCCACATTATAAATAGGCACAATAATACTTAAAAACGGCACCGCCTCATCTCCCATTCATACGGATTTCCTGACTTTTATGCATCGTTAATGCAAACATGAGTAATAAAATATGATACGGAAAATAATCCATTACAAATGAATCAAGTCCAATATTCGCTATTAACATGATATAAAGGGGAATGGCGTTGACCGATAGTAATGGAAAGCTCGTCTTTTCTATAATGCCAACATTGTTGTTCAGCACTTTATACAAACTTAAAAGGTATAGTAAAGCGAGTACTACTCCACATAAACCTAAATAATAGGGCGTCGATAAGTACATTGTATGGGCCATCTTCACTTTCGAGAAAGTTGTGCCAAAGCCTGCTCCTAATATGAATATTTTCGTACTTTGTAAGATTTCACTGGCAAACATCCCCCAACTACTCACACGCCCAGTCGTAATAGCATCGGTGGAAATTCCTGCTCCAAAAAAGCGAATCCAATAAATCTCGAATAACTTCTCGTAAAAAAAAAACAGTACTGTTCCACATATTACCACTATGAAAGAAGAAAACTTTATAGCTGTTTTTACATTATTTTTAAAGAACACAATAAACGTCATCAAAATTAAGGCCATTAATGTGATGATAAACATTTTAGAATAAGTCAGTATGCCAAAGCCCGCTAGGATAATAATCAAAACAATCGACTTTTTCTCCTTTTTCCCATTGACATTGAACAGTACTAATAAACAAGACATAGCTATTAAAATTTGCAGACTAAAATAATTAGGGTCTAAATCTAAACCAGTAAACCTAGTACTGATCATACTTAATGTCCTTACCGTATTCACAACTGTCATAGATTGAATAAAACTATCAATTGCTGGGACGGAAAAGCTGACTATACGAACTACTGCAGCTGCAAGTAAACCGAGCACATAGATATACGTGTACCTTCTAAAGTATTCTTTATCATGAATGGCTTCGACAGCAAAAAAGATGACACTATAGTTCAATACAAAGCCCAACACTTCAATAAGATTACCGCCGCTAAGTAGCGTTACAGCAACAGCATAAAATACAAAGAGAAAATAGGTTAACACTAGTCTTGTTGAAATACCCTCGTTTTGTAAAATAATCGTTATAATACTTAACACAATATAGAAAACGCTTAGGACTACAAAAAGTGAATAGCTCGTTAAATCGAACTTAATGACATACACCCACGAAATAAAAAATAACAAATAGTCAATTCTATGCTGTTGCTTATCACAAAGCATAGCCATAGACGTTAGAAGAAAAAAAATCCAAAGAAATAAATTGCTACCTGTGTACATTTTTAACACAACAAATATACTGGAAATAATACACATAAAAATACTGAAATAGTTATTTTTCAATATCATTTAGCATCAAACTCCAATACTAGTTGCTCTTGCGCTTTTTGATTTGTATATTGATTTTCTTCAATAAACTTTTTCATTGTTTGGAGCCTGTCAGCGTTTTCGATTACACTGGCAATGACTGGATAGAGATCCTCTACATTGCCGCTTGTAATCAAGCCATTTTGGCCATCACTGATTTGTTCCCTAGCGGCTGCAAAACTCGTGGTAATGACCGGCGTTTCTAATATCAACGCCTCTCCTACCACCATTGGATAACCCTCATAGGCAGATGTTAAAATGAGTACATCACTTTGTCTTATAAAAGGATACGGATTGTGACATTCACCGATAAATTCAACCACATCATCTACGCCTAATTCAAAAGCTAATCTTTTATTTTGTAGTAAATCTGGCCCGTTACCTAAAATTCTCCAACGAAAATTACTAATGGAAGCTTCCTTTAGTAACTTACATAGATGCAAAATTAACTCGAACCTCTTGGTGGCATTTTCAATCCTCCCAATAGATAATAAATCCATCGTGCCTTTTTCAAATGCTGTATATTGCCAGGCTAACTCCTTTATTTCTTCAATTGGGAAAAAATTATAGATGACTTGAATTTTAGTTTTATATTGTGGGAGAAAGTGCATTAAATTTTGCTTACATGCTTCAGACACACAAAACAATCGATCATAATTTTTATAGGTTATGACACATACATCATAATTAAAGTTAGCTTTAAGGGGATCCGTATGTATCCACGCGAACTTCCTATTTGCCTTAACAAATTTATCTACAAATAAATTAGTGCCTTGATTGAAATAACTATGTGGCACATCATTAAAATAAGAAATCGCAATATCATAAAGTCTATTATTGCTATGTGTTTTTAATAATATTGCATATAAATTGTTAGACCCAATCAAGCGAACGACAATCATACAAAAAATACGCAGCATGATATGCCACACATTCTTTCTTTTTTTTACTTCGGCAAAAGGAGTAGCGATTAGTTTTAACAGCAAGTTTCCAGTATATACATTTACATTAGGGGGAATGTCCTTCATTAATACTCCTTCAGCAAATGTAAAAACATCTATTTCATAGTGCTTATAGAGACTTACTTCTTTAAGCGTATTAATTAAAGCCTTTTGAATACCGCCCATCTGAAAATTTTGTGCCACAAATAATATCTTCATAAAGCCCCCCTAATCCAATATTATTGTCAATTTTCCTATCGCTGTTCCCCATAGACCTTTCATAAACTACTGTAAAGGTCCGTTAACCTCTTCTCCATTTGACTCCAACTATAACGTTCTTCATACAGTTCTTTCATTTTACGCGCAATTTCTGGCCATTCTTGTTTTCGCTTTACCAAGCTGTCAATGGCTTGTCGTAGACTCTCTCTATTAAAATCAATTAGTTCTCCTAGGTTGTTTTCAGCTACGACTTCAGACATACCTGTATTTTTTGCCATTATCAAGGGCTTACCAAGCATTAATGCCTCATAAAATTTATTTGGCGCAGCATAAAAATGATTAGTAAGTTTAGGATCGTAAATAGCTGTCATAATGTCGCAATTATTTTCTAACGCTAACGTCTTTTCATAAGGTAACTTACCGTAAAATACGATGTTATCATGCTCTTTGGCCATCTGCGCTAGTTCATCCGCAAATTCTCCAAACCCACCAATATGCAATTCGTAGTTTGGGGTATCCATCACTACTTCCACTAATTCCCTAATAAGCCTTTCCCTAGCCAGTATGCCTACATAAACTATTTTCACTTTGTCTGCATTCAACTTTAAGTCATGTTCTAGCTTTACATAATGCGGGGTATTATAAATAACTTCTAATTTTTTTGGTGATGATTTAGCAATCTGTTCCTTTCGTTTTTCTGTACAAATAATTACTGCATCCACGCTGTTCATTAGCATAATATCTATTTTTTCTACGATTTTCCCTAGAGTCTCTGGTCCGTTAAAAGGTGCTGTAACCGAATCGAACACATCGTAAATTACCTTTTTATGAAGTAATTTTCCGCATATTGTACCTACTAATGCCGTATCAAAATCACATGCATGGATAGTATCATACGTATTTTTATGTCGAAGCAGCCATTGCAATAGTTTTAGTTGAAATTTCAACAATGGAAAGAAATTTTTTTTAAAACCTCCCCCATATGTAGCCGGCACCCCAAATCTTGTTATATTAATGGTGTGTGTATGTTCTAGTAACTGCTCGTTCGCTCTATACTTGGCATCTCGATCCCACGCTAAAATTTGTACCCGCCAGTTATTGCTCACAAGGCTAAGCGCTTCCTTTTCAACCCTTGGATCTGGAGAAACAGGATTACTTCTCATTAAGACCACTCGCACCTATACAATCCCCTTACATGTTTAGTTACCTCTCTAACAAGTTCGTTTTTTTGATAAGTTTGTCTATCCTAATATCCGTACGAACTTTCTTCCTTCAAAAAAACTTCCACCATTTTTTTGTGAAAGTATCTTTTGGCTCATAACATAGCAATGGCTCGTTGTTGATGATTCTTGCATTATTTTCAAGGAAACAATCCACTGCATCGAATTCTTTGTGTTTTTCTAGAAATCTAAGCCCCTTGTCAAATAATAAGGGACGTGTTTTTAAGTTATGCACATCCGAACCATAACTATGAACAAGGTTCGAACGTACCAATTTCAAAGAAAGTTTTTGAATGGTCTTCCCAAACAAACCCGCTAAGCTTCCAGCGGTTATTTGGGCGAGTGCACCCTCGCGTATAAGTTGCTCTAAATGACCTGGATTTTGCGCAATAACACTATTTCGCTCTGGATGAGCAATGATGGGCGTGATACCTGCTGTTAATAAACCGTAGATGATATCTTTTGTATACTTCGGTATGTAATTAGACGGAAGCTCTAAAAGTAAATAACTTGAATGCGCTAATGTATGCAGTTGCTTTTTTTCACAAAGCTCTAAAATATTTCCTGACAAACGTACCTCATGGCCTGGGTAAAGTGTTAATGGCAAATTATGCTTATCGACTTCGTGCTGTAATTGTTTTATCTGTTCCTTCACCACCTCAAAACTGACATTATATAATGGATGTAAAACATGTGAGGTTGAAATCATCCCTGTAATCCCCTGTGCAACAGCTTGTTCACATATACTAAGTGTTTCTTCCAAATTATTTGGCCCATCATCAACATTAAATAGAATATGACTGTGCATATCAATCACTGTGTTTCACTTCCTATCTACCCTTAGAGCTACCTATAATATTCTTCGTAGTATTGGCTACGCGGCAATTTATAGTTATTTAAAACGACTCCTAAAATAGTCGCTTTTGAAGATTCAAGGCTCGCCTTTGCTTTGATAACGCTAGAATTTTCCACCGCACCACTATTCACAATCAACAGTGTGCCATCACATTTATTAGATAAAATTTGGGCATCCGTCACTGATAAAATCGGTGGTGCATCGAAAATTATGATATCAAACTCCTTTTTTAACTCTTCCATTACACTATCCAATGTTTTAGAAGCAAGTAACTCAGCTGGGTTCGGTGGTATTGGTCCACTCGTCAAAACAAAAAGATTAGGAATATCTGTACGATTGACGACTTCTAACATCGTCAATTGCCTTGTTAGTAAATTAGAAAGACCTCTAGCATTTTGCAATAAAAACGTATAATGCATAGTTGGTTTACGTAAATCTGCATCCACAATGACTATCTTTTTCCCTTCCTGCGCAAACACCACGCCTATATTAGCAACATTTGTTGACTTTCCTTCACCGGGTGTCGCAGAGGTCACTAAAATGGTTTTTATCTCTTTATCAGGCATTGAAAAAGTAATATTTGTGCGGATTGTTCGAAATTGTTCAGAGACAACCGAATTACTATTTGCAACTGTTACAAGCTTTCGAGCCATTTTTATACGCTTTTTCTTTTTCTTTTTCGCTTTTTTTTGTTGATACAAGCTACTCCCTCCTCGTTCTTCGATTATTGCCATCACTAATATGACTAATCAGTCCAATAATCGGTAGCCCGATTATTTCTTCAATATCTTGCTCTGTCTTTATCGTCGTATCCAGGCTCGCTACTACGATTGCAAAACCAGCACTCAAGATGAAGCCGATTAATGAAGCCGCCACAATATAGAGGGTTTTGTTTGGTGCAACTGGCTCAGGCTCTTCATCTAACTTTGCTACGGACAAAATATTAACATTATCGACTGTCATTAAAACTTGAATTTCCTCTTGAAAAACCTCTGCTACCGTATTAGCAATGTCGACAGCTAGGTCCGCCTGCTTATCTTCGACGTTAATATTCACGACTTGAGAGTTATTGGCACTGGTTACAGTAATTTGTTCCATTAATATTTCCGGCGACACATTCAAATCTAACTGATTGATGACTTTAGATAAAATAGCTGGACTTTTAATGATGATATTATACGTATTAATTAATCGTAAATCTGTCTCAACCTGTTGTACCCCTATATAGGGTTGGTCTATATTTTTTTGATTCACTAAAAGTTGTGTCTCTGCTTCATATATGGGCTGTAATATAAAATAACTAATAAAGGCTGTAACTAATGCCACAAAGAGCGTAAAGCTCATGATAAAAAGCACTTGTTTTCGTACTATTTTCATTACCTCTTGTAATGTAATGGTCTCTTTCACGTCCTTCACCCCTTGTCACAACATATGCCAGATAGACTATGTCACACTACAAAACTACTGTATGATTCTAAAATTTTATAAGGGTCGTTCAGCTAAGCTTTTATTTGCCAGTATATTGTTGCCGGCTTTTATTTATTCGAAGAATGGACACCTAGACTTTTGACAATTTAGTTGATGGTTTCTGTTATCTACTATGTACTGTTTACATACAAAGAGGCTTCCCTTGACCTAAGTCAAGAGAAGCCTCTAATTATTTATTATTTCGCATACTCCACAGCTCGTGTTTCACGAATCACTGTTACTTTAATATGTCCTGGATAATCAAGCTCGTCCTCAATTCGTTTACGAATATCGCGTGCTAGACGGTGTGACGCTAAATCGTCTATTTTTTCAGGTTGTACGATAATACGAATTTCACGACCTGCTTGGATAGCAAATGATTTTTCGACACCATCATAACTTTCCGAAATCTCTTCTAATTTTTCAAGTCTGCGGATATAGTTTTCAAGTGTCTCGCTACGAGCACCTGGGCGCGCCGCTGATAGTGCGTCAGCTGCAGCCACTAATACTGCAATAACAGAAGTTGCTTCTGTATCACCATGGTGAGAAGCGATACTGTTAATAACGACCGGATGTTCTTTGTATTTTTTGGCAAGCTCTACACCTATTTCGACGTGGCTGCCCTCTACTTCATGGTCAATCGCCTTACCAATATCATGTAATAAGCCTGCGCGACGAGCCAGTGCTACATCTTCACCAAGTTCAGCTGCAAGTAAACCAGCTAAATGTGCAACTTCTACTGAATGTTTTAGCACGTTTTGACCATAGCTTGTACGGTACTTCATGCGCCCTAAAATCTTCATTAAGTCTGGATGTAGATTATGAATGCCAATTTCAAATGTCGTTTGTTCCCCTGTTTCGCGGATTTGTTCATCCACCTCACGACGAGATTTTTCAACCATTTCTTCGATACGTGCAGGGTGTATACGCCCATCTTGTACTAGTTTTTCTAGTGCAAGTCGAGCCGTTTCACGACGAATTGGATCAAAACCAGATAAAATAACCGCTTCTGGTGTATCATCGATGATTAAATCTATGCCTGTCAACGTTTCTAGCGTACGGATATTACGGCCTTCGCGACCGATAATACGCCCTTTCATTTCATCATTTGGCAAAGTCACAACAGAGACTGTTGTTTCTGCTACGTGGTCAGCTGCAAAACGCTGCAGTGCCAGTGATAAAATCTCACGTGCTTTTTTATCAGATTCTTCTTTTGCACGCGTTTCAGATTCTTTCGTCATCACAGCAATATCAGTTGCGAGCTCTTTTTCTACCTCACCTAAGATGACAGCTTTTGCCTCATCTCTTGTTAATGCAGATATACGCTCTAACTCTGTTTTTTGCGCGACAACGAGCTCGTCCACTTTGCTTTCCATCTGTTCAATATGCTGTTGTCTTTCGGCAAGAGCTTGTTCTTTACGCTCTAAGCCAGCTTCTCTCTTATTCAGAGCATCATCCTTGCGATCAAGATTCTCTTCTCTTTGCAATAAACGGTTCTCTTGTTTTTGAAGTTCTAAACGACGATCACGAATGTCATTTTCGGCTTCAGTGCGAAATTTGTGAGTTTCATCTTTGGCTTCAAGTAGTGCTTCTTTCTTTAATGCCTCCGCTTCTCGTTTTCCTTCTTCAACGATTGTTTCAGCAACATGTTTAGCACCAGTGATTTTTGAGTCATTCACTTTTTTCATGTAGATATAGCTAACAGCGGCACCAACGATGAGTCCAAGCAAAGCGGAGATGATAGTAATTCCATCCATATGAACACCTCCTCTTGCTATTTGGGTAATACAGTTTCAAGTCGGCGCATACATCCATTTCGCCTTGGCTTAATTGCGTCCAGATTTTGAATTGTGCTCATGTGGTCTGCACGATGCAGATCAGTTAGTCGTTTTCGCAGGATGCGAAGATTTTAGACTAACATCCTTCTATTCATTCTTTTCAAAATCCGTGACATCCGCCGGAGGCTTTGGGCCAACATAATGTTGGTCACTCAGTCGTTGCCACAGGACGTGGCGTTCTTAGACTGAGTTCCTCTATTTCAGTAGGTGTTTGAACCCACTAAAAGGAACCACAACCGCATTCATCTCACCACCTTCTGAGGTGGGAGTCTTACGCTGAATGATGATAAAATGTACTGCCTATTTCAAAGTCATAATTCAGAAATTATACATATTTAATTGTATATCTAGCTTTTAGCTCTGTCAAGGATAGACGGTCACCTGTTCGCCCCGAACAAGAAAAAAAGTAAGCGATATCCATTAAGAGGATTTATTACCTGATACTTTTGTGCTAGTACTGCATCTAGTTATTATTTAATAAAATGGATTTACAGTTCAAAGGTTTCAATTTTCTATGTCCAAATGGCGTGTCATGAAACGTAACCACTTTATGCTAGTCATTAAACTTACTTTTATGACAAGGTAAAGAGAGAATAGCAAAAAAAATATCGCAAATTTCTACATATAATGACATATACATGAACTGTTAAGCAAAAAAAAACATCGTTCTCACTCTGTCGAGCAAGAACGATGTTTTTTTTATTTTTCGTCTTCAAGAAGAAGCATTAATTCTTCATCCATTTCCTCGTCTTCATCATGTGCCGCAATTGTATATGCGGATGAAGCAATACCGTAGGAAGCACGGATTTTATTGGCAATATCGTCTAAGACAGCAGGGTTTTCCTTCAAGTATTGTTTTGCATTTTCTCGGCCTTGTCCTAGACGCTCATCACCGTAGGCATACCAAGAGCCGCTTTTTTGCACGATATCTAACTCAACACCTAAATCGACTGTTTCGCCCTCTTTTGAAATCCCTTCACCATACATAATATCAACTTCCGCTGTACGGAATGGTGGAGCTACTTTGTTTTTCACAATTTTAATTTTCGTACGGTTACCCATAATGTCATTGCCTTGTTTAATAGCTTCTGCACGACGTACTTCTAAACGCACAGAGCTATAGAATTTAAGCGCACGTCCACCAGGTGTTGTTTCTGGATTCCCGAACATGACACCGATTTTTTCACGAATTTGGTTAATGAAAATGGCAATCGTTTTTGATTTGTTGATTGCACCAGAAAGCTTACGTAAAGCTTGAGACATTAAACGTGCTTGTAAACCAACGTGCGAATCACCCATATCTCCTTCGATTTCTGCTTTCGGAACTAATGCTGCTACTGAGTCAATAACAATGATATCGATAGCACCACTGCGCACTAATGCTTCTGCAATTTCAAGCGCTTGTTCTCCTGTATCTGGTTGCGATAATAATAACTCATCAATGTTAACGCCTAATTTTTGTGCATAGATTGGATCTAATGCATGCTCAGCATCGATAAATGCCGCTTGCCCACCCGTTGCTTGTACTTCTGCAATGGCATGTAAGGCAACTGTTGTTTTACCTGATGATTCCGGACCATATACTTCAACAATACGGCCACGAGGATAACCACCGACACCTAATGCCGCATCAAGTGCTAGCGAACCACTTGAAGATGTTGCAATTTCTAAATCTGTTTTTTCACCAAGCTTCATGATAGAACCTTTCCCAAAATTCTTTTCAATTTGCTTTAAAGCCTGTTCTAAGGCCGCTTTACGATCACTCATTGTTTTTCCTCCTTCGAAACTGTTCACTGTTTTTGTCTATCTCTACTATACTTGTTTTTGAGAAAACACGCAAGAAAAAAGCGAACATTTATTCGATTTTTCTCCAAAATAAAAATTTGGGTAAGTTTTCTCCACCCAAATTTCTATTTTCACGTTCTATTTTAATAACGTTTCATAAAGCCTCGTTCTTCCAATTGTTGCATTAAGTAATGACATGTAAACTTTACAGCACGCAAACGATTCGTGTTGCGCATACCC
The DNA here is from genome assembly GCF_003049605.2 of Lysinibacillus parviboronicapiens. NCBI lineage: Bacteria > Bacillati > Bacillota > Bacilli > Caryophanales > Bacillaceae > Lysinibacillus > Lysinibacillus parviboronicapiens. The sequence continues at coordinate 1,280,501 of NZ_CP073713.1, read as the reverse complement.
GATAAATGAAGTAAATATGTTATCGGCTCTTCATCCCCAATAGCAATGCCAATCCAAACCGTTCCTACTGGTTGGTGGTCATGTGCTGTAGGGCCAGCAGCACCAGTTAGGCCGATGCCAATATCTGTACCGAACTTTTCACGTACAGCACTAGCCATTGCCCCAGCGCATTCACTACTTACAATGCCATGTGAATCTAATATTTCTTGTGAGATACCAAGTTGCTTTACCTTCGCCTGTTCTGTATATGTGACAACACCACCAATGAGCGCTGTACCTACTCCTGGAATCTCAGCCAGTTCTGACTGAAATAAACCGGCTGTTAAGCTTTCAGCCGCTGAAATTGTTAATTGATTATCTAACAGCATTTCTACCGTTTTAGAGGCAAGTGAATCATCATCAATACCATATTGATAGTCTCCAACAATTGCCTGAATTTCAGCCACTTTCGCTGCAATCAATTGTCGGGCTTCCCCCTCAGTCTCTGCCTTCGCCGTTACACGCAATGTGACTTCACCGTCAGATGCAAGCGGGGCAACTGTTGGATTTGTCTGTGTATCTAGAATATCCTGCACACATACCTCTAGCTCTGCTTCTCCAATACCATAAAAGCGCATCACATGAGACACAATCACGCCACCATCATTGAGCATCGCACCAAGCTTTGGCTTTGCTTCAAATTGGAACATGGGTTCCAGCTCTTTAGGAGGACCAGGAAGTAGAATGTACGTACGTCCATCCTTCGTCAGTATCATGCCAGGGGCCATACCATGATGGTTTGCTAGCACTTCACTACCGGTTAATACCAGTGCCTGTTTACGGTTATTTTCCGTCATTGGCCGCCCTCGTTTTGCAAAAAACTGTTCGATATAGGTAAGAGCTACTTCATCAAATGCTAAATCGATACCTAAATGACGCGCGATTGTTTCCTTTGTTAAATCATCCTTCGTAGGACCAAGGCCGCCTGAGAAAATAATTAAATCTGCACGAGATTCTGCTACCGTGATTGCCTCTTCTAATCTTGTTGAATTGTCTCCAACAACAGTGTGATAAAACACGTTAATCCCTAGCTCCGATAACTGGCTTGAGATAAACTGCGCATTTGTATTTGTGATTTGTCCAAGCAATAACTCTGAGCCAACTGCAAGAATTTCTGCGTTCATGATTCACAAGACCTTTCTTATTTAGACTCCAGTAATACACGGCGATTTAGATAGAAATAATCCCATCCTGACCACAGTGTAAAGAACAATGCAATATATAACATGATTGTATCGAACGGGATACCGAAAAGTGTAAAGATCGTATTGTGTAGAAGTGCTGCAGCAATGGCCACAATTTGCGCCCAAGTTTTAATTTTACCAAGCTGATTCGCCGCTACGACCTCTCCGCCACCTGCTAAAATTAAACGCAGACCAGTTACCGCAAACTCACGGCTGATAATTATTATGATCAACCAAGCCGATGCCATATCAAGCTCTACCATTAATATAAACGCCGCTGATACAAGTAATTTGTCTGCTAACGGGTCTAAAAATTTCCCAAACGTTGTCACAAGATTGTACTTACGTGCATAATAACCATCTACCCAATCAGTCGTCGAAGCAAAGATAAAAATAAGCGCTCCCACAAAATGATGGACTGGCATCTCTGCCCCAAAAAGCGTCATTGTTCCCCAACCAAAATCAAACATCATAACAATAACAAAGAACGGAATAAGTAAGATACGAGAGATGGTAATTTTATTTGGAATGTTCATTTTTCTAACACCTTTCATGAAGAAAGAAAGTAGTCATCACAAGACGACTACTGTTCTTTATTGAAATTGATGACGATGTTTTGCGTTACGATTTGCTGCGCGTACGTTAAAAGTTCGTCATTAATATATACCTTAGCTTGTGATGAATTACCAAGACGGATACGAGCGTAGTTTTGTGCCGTTGCGTCAAATTCCACGACTTCACCTGCATTATACACACGTGTGTCTGACAGTAATTCTTGCTGCTGTTGGTCACGAATACCAATAAATGTAGGACCGGAAACCTCAATGCGTATTTTAAATGTATCTGAACCTGTCAATGTATAAGAAGTTGTCGCACCATCTGCTTCTACTGTACCCGCTGAAATCGTTTGCTTAACCTCTTCAACGTTATTTTCATCTGGTGTTTCTTCTTTTTCATCGTCTTTATTGGCATTCTCTTGTTCTTTTTTGTCTTTTTCCTCTTTATCTTTTTCACTATCAATTGGTTTTACTTTTTTATCGTACTCCATCTCTGGTGGTGTATCATCAATAACCGGTGTCCCTGCATTATTTTTTGATTGCCATAACACCCATATTGCAACAATAATTACAATAATAAATAACCCGACGATTATTTTCGGCATGGCCTCCATCATTTTATTAGATGGAACTTTTCTTCTACTTGGACTTTGTGTCATCGATTGGCTGACTTGATCGTTTTTCGTTCCTGGTAATTCACCCTTATAGGTTTCTAAAATTTCTTCTGCATTCAAACCAACAGCCTCAGCATACTGCTTAATAAAAGCACGCACATAAAACGAACCAGGCATAATCGAATAATTGCCCTCTTCAATACCTACTAAATAACGCTTTTGAATTTTCGTTATCTCTTGTAAATCGTCTAAGCTGTAGCCTTTAGACAGTCTCGCCTCTTTCAGTCGAGTCCCTAATTCTGCCACTCATAACACCTACTTTAATATCAAATTAAAAATTAAATCCTCCAAATGAATCGGATTCGGACATCATATGATTTTTTTCCATTATTTCATAAGTAATTTCTTCATCTGGATGATGACGTAGTTCAATGATATAATCAAAATCCTCTATCTTATATTCTGAATGCTGAACAAACATATCTGGATGCTCTACAACTTTGATGGATGGCATATTCATCATCTCACGCACTAGTTGCAAATGTCGCTCATCTGTTGAACGCCGTGTTACAATGCCGTCTAATATAAAAATATTATTGTCACTGAATTCATCGCCAGCTAACTTATTACGAACGGTTTGCTTAATCATTGTAGAAGATAAAAAAATCCATTTTTTATTGGCGCACACACTTGCCGCGACAATAGACTCTGTCTTACCAACACGAGGCATGCCACGTATTCCAATGAGTTTATGACCTTCCTTCTTAAATAACTCTGCCATAAAATCCACTAAAATACCAAGTTCATCTCGCACGAAGCGAAAGGTGTTTTTTTCATCTGCATCTCGAGGAATATAATGACCGTGCCTAATGGCTAAGCGATCACGGAGTTTAGGTTGTCGAAATTTAGTCACGTGGATATGTTCCATTGTCGAAACAATCGTACGAAAACGCTCAATCGCCTCATCATTGTCTGTATGTACTAGCATACCACGACGACCCTCATCGACACCATTTATTGATATAATATTGACACGAAGCATCCCTAAAAGTGAAGCAATATCTCCTAATAATCCAGGGCGATTCACCTGAATCTCATATTCAAAGTACCAATCGCTCAAACTCACTCGTTCCCTTCCTATTAGTTAACGTAAAAAATCTTTTATAAGTTCCATCATAGCTGATTTTTTATGTAATGGAAAGTTAGAATATATGGAATTACAGCGTTATTTTTAAAAACTGTCTATTTTTTTTTAGCGTATTGCAAATAGGCTTACATACGTTCCCTTTTCCTAACGAATATTACATTTTGATATAAAAAAAAGAGGAGATAAACTCTCCTCTTTCTTATTGTAAAGTTTTATTTTGAACAAGTTTTACGACACAATTCGCCAATGCCTGTTTCTCATCTTCAGAAGCAACGCCCCATAAATCCGACAGCACTCGCTCTTGTTCGTTTTTAGGATCGACATTTGTCGCCAAATAATCGCCGATTTGCATAGCTGCTTGTTGAATCATTTTTTTCGGCATACCACTTGATTCAGCCTGCATTACGTTTTGTCCTAAAAAAGATGTCCATTTTTGCCAGTTTTCTAAAATGGTCATAAGATTCCTCCTCCTTTACACAGGTAGTATGTGCAAAAAAAAATCTTATATGTACCAGCCACCATTTAATCTAAGTATTTGCCCTGTTACATAATCAGCCTTCCCTGAAAGATAAAAGCGTACCATTTCAGCTACATCAGTTGTTTTACCAACAGTACCAAGTGGAATTTCTTCTAAAATACTCTCTAGCTCTTCATCATTTAAATGACTGTTCATAGAAGTCTGGATAAAACCTGGAGCAATAGCATTCACACGAATATGCGACAATGCTACTTCTTGCGCATAGGACTTCACAAAAGCATGTTGAGCACCTTTTACCGTCGCATATAGTGTTTCCCCCGCTGAACCTGCCTCGCCCCATATCGAGCCGATAAAGAGCACATAGCTAATATCATGAGCCCGTAACTTTGATGATAGTAACGCTGTCAAGCGCATAGGGTTTTGCACATGGACACGCCATAATGCGTCCATGTCCTCTACTGTAGTATCTTCGAGCAGTGCATAGTGGGCTTGTCCACTCGCAAAAACGATCGCCTGCACACTAAAAATATGTGAGGCAATCGTTTGTGCTGCTGTAATTTTTGAAAAATCCCCCTGCACAAGCATAAATTCCTGCGTAGGAAAATTTTCCGAAAGCGCACAAAATAAAGTTTGTGCCGCTTCCTTATTATTCGAATAATGCACATAGAGTGACCAGCCGTCTTCTGCCAGAATCTGACAAATGGCACGACCAATCTCTCCTGAAGCACCTAGTACAAGCGCAAATTTCTTCACTGTTCGCCCTTCTCTGTTGGTAGAACTTTGAATACTGTTTGTTGCGACTCACCTTGTACCGTTGCAAATGCGGTAGTTAAGTCTTCAATCGTTAATTCTTCTAGCACTGGTAACACGTCAAATAGATTCATGTCGTTGAACGAGTAACGTGTGAATTGATTGGCAATAAATTCAATAGAATTTAGCGCTCGTAAGAAGAATCCGATTTTTTTACGTTTAATGCGTTCTAAATCGTTGCTTGCAAATTGTGCATTTCCCTCATACTTCGCTAATTCCGCTTTAATTGCCTGTTCTAATGCCACTGGTTCTGTTGTATCAGACCCAATCATAGCAAAACCAAAGCCATTTTCTAATGTAAAGTCAAATGCATACGACTCATCAATAAGCCCTTCATCATAAATACGCTCATAAAAATTAGATGTACGTCCGAAAATAAGTTCTAAAGCAATTTGTACTGAAAGCTCATGTTTTAACATGTCGCGACCAGAAAGCCCCGTCTGTTTTGCCTTTAAGCCAATATATAATTTTGGTTTTTGAACATCCATATGCAATGTACGTTCTTTCACGGCAACCTCTGTCGGTTCTTCGTCAAAGAAACGCTGAATTGGCGTCGGCTCAGGGAATTCTTTTTTGCCTTGGTTTTCGCGAATGAATGCCATCATTTCTTCTGGATCAACTGCACCTATGGCAAATAACAGCATGTTTGAAGGATGGTAAAAAGTATGATAACACGTATATAAATGGTCTGCGGTAATACCATCAATCGAATCAATTGTACCGGCAATGTCAATTTTCACAGGGTGACTGTGATACATGTTTTCTATTGTACCGAAATATAATCGCCAATCTGGCTGATCATCATACATCGTGATTTCCTGACCAATAATACCTTTTTCCTTATTGACCGTTGCTTCTGTAAAGTATGGCTCTTGCACAAAATTTAATAACGTTTCTGTACTTTTATAAATATTATCTGTGGAAGAAAATAAATACGCAGTTCGTGTAAAGGATGTAAAGGCATTTGCTGAAGCGCCATATTCACTAAATTTTTGGAAGACATCACCGTCTTCTTTCTCGAACATTTTGTGCTCTAAAAAGTGTGCAATGCCATCCGGCACAGTAACACTTTCTGTTTCACCAATTGGCACAAATGTACGGTCAACAGAACCGTATTTTGTCGTGAACGTCACGAATGTTTTTGAGAAGCCCTTTTTAGGCAAAATATAAACGTCTAAACCATTTTCTAGCTTTTCATAGTAAAGTGTTTCATCTAATTGTTTAAATTCAATTGTTTTCATTGGGCGGCTTGCTCCTTTCCACATAAGAAATAGACCGCTTCTAGCTGCACTTGTTTTGCCATTTCAATAACATCGTCCTTCGTAACAGCCTTCCATTTATTTGCCCAGGTTTCAACAGAAAATTCCTCGGGTAAATCTTTATATTGGTCATAAATTTCAATTTGTCCTCGCGCAGAATCAAGGGATTCTTTTAGCTGATTTGTCAGCATTGCCTTTGTTTGTTCCAGCTCTAAAGCTGAAATATCGCCTGCTTGCATGACAGCGAGCTGCTCTTTTATAAGTGATAAGGCCTTTTCTTCATTTTTAGCTTCAATCCCTGACACAACAAATAGCAAACCATAATGCGACGCGTACGAACTAGATGCATAGTACGCTAAACTTTCTTTTTCACGCACATTCATAAATAATTTAGCATGTGGATAACCACCGAACACACCATTAAAAATTTGCATTTTTGCAAAGTCTGCATCACCAAATCGTACAGGTGTACTGAAACCAATATGCAGCTTTCCTTGTTTCATGTCATGTTGCTCACGTACATAATCTTGTTGTGGATGTTTTTGCGGCAGTATAGCGGGAATTTCATCAGGTGTACGATCTTTAAATGGTAGAGCCTGCTTTAGTTTCGCAACGATTTCATCTTCATCAATATCGCCTGCCACATAGATGTCAATTTTATCGTTGGCTAGCATTGATTCATAAGCAGCAAATAATGATGCCACTGTAATGTTGTCGATTGCTTCTACTGTACCATTGGCAGAAATAGAAGCAGGCTCGTTTGGACGTAACATTTGTTGAAGGCGCTGTTGTGCAAAACGCGATTTGTCATCAAAGATGGATTCAATTCGTTGAATGACCATTTTCTTCTCTCGTGCTACAATGGATTCTTTAAATACGCCGTTTTCTAAATTCGGCTCGAATATTGCCGTGTGCAGTAATCCAAGCACTTCATTTAAAACACTCGTATTAGCCAAATACTGATCATTCACGGCTTCTACATTCATTAATACCGTATGCTCGTTACCACGCTTAGACGTGTCAAAATACAACACAGTCCCATATAAGTCATCTAAAAAGCTACGAAATGCGGCTGTTGTTGTATATTTTGCATTGCTGTGCTGCAATACATTTGTTAACACCGTACGTTCTGATGCACTTTCGGCCGTTAAAGGTCTTCTCCATTTAATTGAAAAATTTACGGTTTTAAATTGGGTCGTTTGTCGGATATGCAAATTGACACCTTTTGCAAAAGGTATTGTTTTAAACATATGAAACCCTCCTATCTTTCTTAATATAACAATGTACTACAAATACTATACATGTCTATTGTCTATAATTGCAAAAAGAATCCAAAGTATGTATATGAAAAGTGCAAAAAATTATTGCGTAACAAATAGAATAAGGAAAAAGACTGAGCTTTTGATCGCCCAGTCTTATATTTTTTAGCGTTTACCTTTAATGTAAGGCTGTCCACTCGCTTTTGGTGCATTTGCTTTTCCAATAAATCCTGCTAACGCCAGAATTGTTAAGACGTAAGGGAGAATTTGTAGGAAGACAGCTGGAACTTCTTGCACGTATGGAATTTGACCACCTGCAATACTTAGTGTTTGCGCTAAACCAAAGAATAACGCTGCACCAAGAGCTCCAATTGGATGCCATTTCCCGAAAATCATTGCCGCAAGTGCCATGAAACCTTGACCTGCAATCGTTGCATGTGAGAAATCATGTGTAATTGTTTGTGCATAAACCGCACCACCAAGACCACCTAGTGCACCTGAAATAACAACTGCGATATAACGCATTTTATTGACTTTTACGCCCATTGTATCCGCAGCCATTGGATGTTCACCAACCGCACGAAGACGTAAACCAAACGGTGTTTTATAAATGATAAACCATGCGCCGATTGCCACAGCAAAAGCTAAAATCGATGAACTATAGACATCTCGGAACAATAATGGCCCAAAGAAAGGAATATCCTGTAAATAAGGAATACTAAAACGACTTATTGGTTGGCTAATCATGTCTGTTTGGCCTTTATCATAAATCAGTTTTACTAAAAATACCGATACGGCTAACCCTAATAAGTTAATGGCTACCCCTGATACTGTTTGATCGGCACGGAATGAGATTGATGCCACAGCATGTAAAAGTGAGAAAATTCCCCCGACGATTATAGCCGCAAGCATAGCTACCCAAATTGTCGCAGACCCAAATGTAGCTGCAAACTCTAAGTTCACATAAATCCCAACAAATGCACCAATAATCATTAAACCTTCTAGCCCGATGTTAACAACACCTGAACGTTCAGAGAATACTCCACCAATTGCTGTGAAAATTAACGGCGTTGCATAAAGAATCGCAGAAGGGATGATGAAGTATAACATTTCTAAAAAGCTCATGTTATTGTCCCTCCTTTTTCTTTTTTAACTTTTGTAAACCGACGCGAATAATATAACCGGATGCTACAAAGAAGATGATCAATGCAATAATAATTGAGACGATTTCCTCTGGAATACCTGCAGCGTTTGGCATGTTGAGTGCTCCGTATTTAAGCGAACCGAATAATGATGCACCAAACACAACCCCAAGCGGCGTGTTTGCACCAAGTAAGGCAACGGCGATACCATCGAAACCAATACCTGTGAAGCCAGCTTTAATCGAAGCATTTTGGAATGTCCCTAATGCTTCCATTGCACCACCAAGACCTGCAAACATACCTGAAATTGTCATCGCTAAAATAATGTTTTTATTAACACTCATACCTGAGTATTCAGCAGCATGCTGATTAAGCCCCACTGCTTTAAGTTCATAACCTCGTGTTGTTTTTTCCAAGATGAACCACATAACAACTACCATTATTATTGCAACAATGATCCCATAGTGAAGACTTGAGTTGTCTGTAAGCTCTCTTAAAAACGGAGAACGTAAAGAAGCTGTTTCATGAATACGTTCTGTTTTAAAGCTACCATCGGACAATTTTTTAATAACAGCGTTGGCAATATAAAGGGCTGTGTAGTTTAACATAATTGTCGCAATTACTTCATGGACTTTAAATTTCGCTTTTAAGAAACCTGCAATAAAGGCCCAAAATGCTCCTGCTGCTGCTGCGGCAAGTAACGCTAAAGGTAAGTGAATAATTTTAGGTAGCTCAAATGCATAGCCTACCCAGGCAGCTGCTAGCCAACCTAAAATAAGCTGTCCTTCAACCCCGATATTGAATAGTCCTGTACGGAAGGCAAAAGCTACTGCAAGACCTGCCAATAAATACGGTGTAATCTGACGGATAGTGTTCCCGATTGAATATGAATCTCCAAATATACCTGTCCAAAGTGCAATATAACCTTGTACTGGGTCATAGCCGCTGACTACCATCACAATAGCCCCAACAATTAAACCGATAATAATAGAGATGATAGGAACGAGTATATTAATGACACGATTTGACATTAGTCGTTCCCCTCCTTACTCGTGCTCTTTTTACTGCTTTGTCCTGCCATTAATAGACCAAGTTCTTGCTCTGTTGTTTCTTTTGGATTTAGCTCGTCCACAATTTGACCATCATAGATAACTGCAATACGGTCAGATACATTCATCACTTCATCTAATTCGAAAGAGATTAAAAGAACTGCTTTTCCTTTATCGCGTTGCTCGATTAGACGTGAGTGAATAAATTCAATAGCCCCAACGTCAAGTCCACGTGTTGGTAATGCAGCAATCAATAAATCTGGGTTACGGTCAATCTCACGACCAATAATGGCCTTTTGCTGGTTACCACCTGAGAGCGCGCGGGCTGGGGTCATTTCACCATTCCCTGTACGTACATCGTATTCTTTAATGATGTGACGTGCTTTCTCAGATACTTTCTTGTAATCCATTACTAACCCTTTAGCGATTGGTGATTGGTAATAAGTTTGGAGTGCAATATTATGACCAATAGGGAAATCTAGTACTAAACCATGTTTATGACGGTCTTGTGGAATATGACCCACACCCTCTTCAGTAATTTTACGAGGTTTCATGTTTGTCACATCTTTGCCATTCAGTTTAACGGTACCATTTTTCACCTTACGTAAGCCGGTAATTGCCTCGATTAACTCTGACTGACCGTTGCCGTCGATACCTGCGATCCCTACGATTTCACCTTTACGAACTGTTAAGTTTAAACCTTTTACTTTATCGATATTTCGATAGTCTGTAACGACTAAATTTTCAATCGACAGTACTTCCTCAGTTGGATGTGCATCCGTTTTTTCCGTTTTAAACTCTACTTGGCGACCAACCATTAATTCTGCTAATTGATTTGGGTTTGTTTCAGCCGTAACAACTGTGCCAATCCCTTCGCCTTTACGGATAATCGTCACGCGGTCAGAAACTTCCATAATTTCTTTTAGCTTATGTGTAATTAAAATAATCGATTTTCCCTCAGCGATTAAGCGACGCATAATTTGAATAAGTTCTGTAATTTCTTGCGGCGTTAATGATGCAGTAGGTTCATCAAAAATTAAAATTTCTGCACCACGATATAAGGTTTTTAAAATCTCAACACGTTGCTGCATCCCAACAGTAATGTCTTCGATTTTTGCATATGGATCTACATCAAGGCCATATTTCTCAGAAAGCGCTTGCACTTTCTTCGCAGCATCCTTAATATTAACAATCCCTAGTTTAGTAGGTTCATTACCTAAAATAATATTTTCTGTCACTGTAAAATTTTCCACCAACATAAAGTGCTGATGCACCATGCCAATTCCTAAGTCATTAGCAACATTCGGGTTTGTAATTTTTACAGCATTCCCACGAACACGAATTTCGCCTCCTTCTGGTTGATACAAACCAAAAAGGACGTTCATTAAAGTCGATTTCCCGGCACCATTTTCACCTAGTAACGCATGGATTTCGCCTTTTTCTAGTTGGAGGGTGATATTATTATTTGCTACGAAATCACCAAATTCTTTACGGATTCCAAGCATTTCAATCACATATTCCAATATAGTCACTCCCTTATTAGGCACTTTTGTAATATAAAATTCGCCTTGGCATATTTGAGTCCAAATTTTGAATTGTGATTAGGCCTGCACAAGGCAGGTCAGTTCACCTGTAGCGCATGAACGCTAAGCTATTAGGCTACTTCCCTTTTGTCATTTTTTCAAAATCTGTGCCACCCGCCAGAGGCTTATCTTCGTTCAGCGGGGTTTCAATACCCAAAGAACAAAAAATCCACTCGCATGCATCTCTCACCTAGGTAGGCGCCTGCTATAACTGACTGACGCTACACTTTCGGTACATAAAATATCTGCTGAATGAAGATAAATTAATACAGGAAAGGTCATCGTTAGAAACCTTTCTTCTATTAACTTGCTACCATCATTATCTTAAGCTTACGATAATCTCATATAAAAATTCTACCCCTATTTGGGAAATCATGTAGAAATATAAATTTATCCATATAGAATATTAAAAATAGTCGAAATATAACGATAGATTGAAAAATCATCATAAGGGCCTTCAAAAAGCCCTTATGATGATTAAGAGATGAATTATTTTTCCACTTTTTCTGGAACTACGATTTCACCGCTAGCAATTTTTTCTTTATATTCGTCAATAACTGCTTGTACATCTTCTGGAATAGCACCACGAGAGTCAGCAAGTTTCACACCGTCTTCAGCTAAACCGTAAGTAAGCGTTGTGCCACCTGGGAAGTCACCGTTTTTCGCTTTATTTGAAATATCTACTACTGCTGCATTAACACCTTTTAACATGGAAGTTAAAGTAACGTTTGTTTTGTCGTCAATTTTACCTTCTTCGTATTGGTCAGCATCTACACCGATTACCCATACGTTTGCGTTAGGTTCTTTGGCTTTACGTTCTTTTGCCTCAGAGAATACACCATTACCAGTTGCACCAGCAGCGTGGAAAATAATATCTACGCCTGAAGAATACATGCTGTTGGCAGTAATTTTACCTAAGTCTGCTTTATCGAATGCGCCTGTATATTTTACCTGAATTTCAATATCTGGGTTAACAGCTTTAGCCCCTTCAACGAAACCAGCATGGAAACGATTGATAACTGGAATATCTACGCCACCAACAAAGCCAATTTTACCTGACTTAGACATTTTCGCTGCAGCAACACCAGCTAAAAACGCACCCTCTTGCTCTTTGAAAAGAACATTTACTACATTGTCTGCTTCTACTTCAGCATCGATTAATGCGAAATGATTGTCTGGGTTTTCTGAAGCAATGGCTTCAATTGCATCAGCCATCATGAAGCCGATACCGAATACTAAGTTAAAGTCACGACGTAATAATAGGTTTAAATTTGTATCATAGTCTGCGTCTGTTTTTGATTGTAAATAGTCGAAACCACCATCACCTTTTGATAGGCCGTGTTCTTTACCGTAAGCTTGAACACCTTCCCATGCAGATTGGTTGAATGATTTATCATCAACGCCACCTACGTCAGTAACCATTGCAATTGAGAACGCTTCTTCTGTATTTTTATCTCCTGTTGAAGCATTGTCATTTTCTTTGTCTTTGTCGTCTTTTGCACCACATGCACCTAGAATTGCACTTGCAGCTAATACTGAAGATAATACTAAACCAAATTTACGTTTTTTCATTGTGTTAACCCCCCAAAGGTATTGTAATTAGCAGGAAAATATTTAGAAATGTTCTACACCCTTTTTCTTACTACATGGAAGCTGAATTTATCAGCTCGGAAATAATTTTTTGAATACAGCACTACTTGATCATGGTCATCGTAATGCAGCTGCTTCAATACTAAAAGTGCCGTTTCACGACCACAATTTAAAATCGGCGATGCTTGTTCATGATAGCCAACTGGATCAATGTAAGTCACAGCGTAGGCAACATGAATTTTACCCGATTGTTCAAGTGCAGAAAAAAGTGAAACTTCTTTTTTGTCTACAAAGTCAGTAGGCAGGAAGCTAGCTGGTAATTTATCTATACAATAAACTACTGGTTCACCATCCGCTGTTCTGACACGTTCAATCGTGAGTATTTTATCTTCGCCATCACATTGGAAGCGTTTTAAATCTTCATCAGAAGGGACGGTTTCAGTTGCTTTTAAAAAACGCGATCCTGGTTCCATCCCTGCCGTTTCGATCATAGAAGAAATACTGGATAAATGCTCGATGCCAGATGTAAACAACGGCTTAGGATTAACAAATGTACCAACCCCATGTCGACGCACAATCACATTTTCCTCTTCCAACAGTCGAAGCGCTTCTCTAAGTGTTGCTCGACTGACTCCTAGTGATTTCGATAATTCAAACTCTGAAGGCAGTTTTTCATTTTCTTTAAAAACGCCAGTCTCAATATCAGATTTTAAACGATCAATTACTTGAAGATAGAGATGACGATGATCTGCTTTAATAGTCACATATATCACCACCAAAATCAGAGATCAGACATCTGATGTACAACATTCCTACTAATCGTTCATAAATATAACATTTTTGCAGAATGAAATAAACTGTTTTGAGAAAAATCTGTAATAGAAATCGCCCTATCACGACATTTATTGCTAACAAATGGACAAAAATATAGATATCACCTAAAATTTGGTCTCGCCTACATCGTTAATTATCGTACTGATGAATGAGCACTTGACGAGGTTTACTTCCCTCTGAAGGCCCGACAATACCGCGTTGTTCCATCTGATCGACGATACGAGCGGCACGGGAATAGCCAATGCGGAAACGACGTTGTAGCATTGAGACCGAAGCCGTTTGCATACCGACTACTAATTGCACAGCCTCATCAAATAATTCATCCGTTTCTTCTAAAACAGTTTCCTCTTCTGTTGGAATCATCTCTTCTTGATACTGTGCTTTTTGCTGTTCTATAACAAATTCTACGACTTCTTCTACCTCTTGATCTGATAAAAATGCACCTTGCACACGCTTAGGTTTAGAAGCACCAGCTGGTAAAAATAGCATGTCCCCTCGACCAAGCAATCTCTCTGCACCACCCATATCTAAAATGGTTCTCGAATCAATCGCTGAAGACACGGCAAAAGCAATACGAGAAGGGATATTCGCCTTTATAACACCAGTCAATACATCGACACTTGGTCTTTGTGTTGCCAGTATTAAATGAATACCCGCTGCACGAGCCATTTGAGCTAACCTTGTAATAGAATCCTCTACATCATTGGACGCCACCATCATTAAATCTGCTAACTCATCCACAATTACCACAATATATGGTAGTTTAGGGTGTTTTTCAGCAGTTTGTTCATTTACTTTTTGTACATGACCATTATATCCTTCAATATTACGGGTGCCTGTATGTGAAAATAAATCATAGCGTCGTTCCATCTCGGATACCACTTTTTTTAGTGCCTGAGATGCTTTACGTGCATCTGTCACAACAGGCGCTAATAAATGCGGAATGCCATTATAGACATTTAACTCGACCATTTTTGGATCAATCATCATCAGTTTTACTTCATGTGGTTTTGTTCGCATTAGTATGGATACGACAATGCCATTTATACACACACTTTTCCCACTACCAGTTGAACCAGCGACTAGTAAATGTGGCATTTTATTTAGCTCAGCTAACACAGCCTGTCCCGTAATATCACGACCTAACGCCACTTGAAGTAATGCATCCGGCTTGGCACCATCTTTAGATTCCAGTACTTCTCTCAATGTAACAATCGCTACCTCACTATTAGGTACTTCAATGCCAATGGCAGATTTCCCAGGAATCGGTGCTTCCATACGAATATCTTTAGCTGCAAGTGCTAAGGCAAGGTCATCTTGTAAGTTCACAATTTTGCTGACCTTAACGCCAATATCTGGTAAAATTTCATATTTTGTCACAGCCGGTCCTAGATGGACCTGTGTCACCTTTGCTTTTACGCCAAAGCTTTGTAATGTTTGCTCAAGTTTTTTTGCATTCGCCTGTATCACTGAATATTCGCCACTTTGGT
This sequence comes from Lysinibacillus parviboronicapiens, assembly GCF_003049605.2. Taxonomy (NCBI): domain Bacteria; kingdom Bacillati; phylum Bacillota; class Bacilli; order Caryophanales; family Bacillaceae; genus Lysinibacillus; species Lysinibacillus parviboronicapiens. Next base: position 1,265,466 of record NZ_CP073713.1, on the reverse strand, counting down.
CATGTTGTGGAGGCATTTTTAACAGGTTAAACGAAGGAAGCTGGTAATCTGCATTTTCAATAGCAGCTGTGTCTTCAATATGAACATCATCTACCAACTCCCCTTCTTCTATTTCCGCGTTCTGAGCGGGAACAAACGTCTCCTGTCGCTCATGCGAAACATTTTGTGTAAAGGCTGAGATAATTGGCTCATGCGCAATTTCATCTTCTTCTTGTACTGGTTGACTATAATCTACAGCAGCAATTTCATCCATACTTTCTGATCTTGTGCGACGATTCGTTTGTTTTTTCTTCGGTGCACTTTTCTTCTTTTCTTGCTGTTTTTTTTGCCATTTCCCAAAAAGAGCAGGCATTTTTTCCGCTAAATACGGCACAAGTGCTTTTCCAGTCACTAAAATCAATCCAATAAAGAAAATAACCCATGCGACGACCTTCGCACCAGTTGACTCAAATAGCACATGTAGCCCACTAAAAAGCAAGGCACCTACCATACCACCACCAAGCGAATTACTACGATGCACCACACCATCCGTATTAATTAATATACGCCAAGACTCACGCAATACAGAGTCTGATAATAAGCCACTCGATTTGGATAATTGCTCAAAAAGAATACTATGACTAAAAATTGTTAAGCTCATAATAATCAGGAACATTCCGAAAATCAGTCGATCCTTCATGCTTATTTTTTTGCGTCCTATCATTAGTATTAATGCAATAAATATCAGCATAAACGGTACAGCAAAATGTAAATTCCCTATTAAAAACATTGCAATTGTTTGGAGTATACGCCCAATCATGCCATATTCAAAAATCATAATGACCGCAAGCGCAATTAGGATGAGCCCTAAAATTTCATACATAAGCGGGTGCATTTCTTTATTTTCTGCCGATGGTTTCCCCTTAGTTGCTTTTCTTCTTTTACTAGTAGCCATTTTTTCACCTTCTTTGCAATCCATTCTATATATGTAGCGAATGATATCATGTAGAACTCAATTATTTCAAAAAAAAGGATTTTCCACCGTTATGCCGGCTAGAAAATCCTTTTTCATTTGCTACCTACCAAAAGCATTCACGATAAATGTTAAACCCATAATACGGGATTGATCATGCCAACATATTGTTGGTTACTTCGGCGTTAAGCACAAGTACATATATATCAGATGGAAGAATGAAAAATCCTCTTCCGTTTATAAATTTTACTTTGTTTTAATACTCCATAATGATTGGGATAATCATTGGGCGGCGCTTTGTTTTTTGGAATAAATAAGTATTTAATGTATCACGAATTTCTTGTTTAATATTTGTCCATTCAAATGTTTCTTTACCAACATATTTTTCGATTACATTTTTGGCAATTTCCGATGCTTCCACCATCAATGCTTCCGATTCACGAACATAGACAAAACCACGCGATAAAATTTCTGGACCCGACGCAATTTTCTTTTGCGCACGATTTAATGTCACAACAACAATGAATATACCATCCTGAGATAGTAATTTACGGTCACGCAGGACTATATTGCCCACATCGCCAACCCCAATACCATCAATGAGGACATTCCCTGCTTGTACACGGCCGCTCATTCGCATTTTACCGTTTTTGTATTCTACAATATCCCCTTTATCGGCGATGAAAATTTGTGATTTTTGCATACCTAATTGTTGTGCAAGCTTAGAGTGTGCAATAAGCATACGATATTCACCTTGTACAGGGATAAAATATTTCGGTTGCATTAAGTTGAGCATTAATTTTAAATCCTCTTGGCTACCATGACCTGAAACATGCACATTTTTACTAGATGTTAGAATTTCGGCTCCTGCTTTTGCAATCGAGTTCATGGCATTCGCCATTTGTACTTCCATGCCAGGAGATGGTGTGAACGTAATCAGCACTGTGTCATCTTTTTTAATCTTGATGTCTCTGTGATGTTTACGAACAATTTTTTCTAATGCATCTAGCGGTTCGCCTCTATTGCCCGTTGCAATAATAATAATTTCATCATCTTGATATTTTTGCATATCCGAGATTGGAATAATTGTATCTTCTTCAAGTGTTAAATAACCTAATTGTACACCTAAATCCACAGCTTTTTCTAAAGGTTTCCCTACAATCGCCACTTTACGGAACGATTTTTGAGCTTGCGCGAATACTTGTTGAATACGAATAAAGTTTGAAGCATACACAGCGACTAAAATACGCCCTGGTGCTGAATGGAATGTTTTTGATAATTGCTCTTCAATCACAATTTCAGATGTCGTATAACCTGGTCGTTCTGCTTCACAAGATTCCGAAAGCAGAATAAATACGCCTTCTTCCCCTAACTGTGCCATCTTCGCCAAATCCGGCTTGAATTTGCCAGTCGCAGATTGATCGAATTTAAACTCTCCTGTATGAACGATTGCTCCTTCAGAAGTATGGAACACTACCCCTAACGAATCGGGAATACTATGTGTTGTATGGAAAAATGTCACATACGTTGAGTTGAAATTCATACGGCTACGATTTGTTACTTCAAAGAATTTCACCTGATGTGGTGCAGGTAATTCCTTCAAATGCTCTTTCGCGAGTGCAATTGTCAGTTTAGACCCGTACACAGGTGCTTTTACTTTTTGTAAGATATACGCAATTGAACCAATTGCATCTTCATGTCCGTGCGTTAAGAAAATCCCTTTCACACGCTCTTTGTTTTCTTCTAAATACGTAATATCAGGAATGACGATATCAATGCCCAGCATCTCGTCTTCTGGGAACATTAAACCACTGTCAACTACAAATAGCTCTTCGTCGATTTCTACTACGTACATTGCTTTTCCAATTTCGCCCACGCCACCAAGTGGAATGATGCGAATTAATTCATTTTTCTTTTTTGTCAATTTATTTCCTCCTAAAAGATATCCCGAACAGCAACCACTTAATTTTCATTATACGGTTTGCAAAGCTTTTGCACAAATTAAAAATACATGTTTCGTGTTGGAAACATGCATTTTATTTCTACTATATTTAATTTTAGCTAGACTTTCCTATTAATAATAGGAACCAAGGGGCAAAGATGATTGCAAAATTAGGATGTGTATGGTTAGCTTCTCTTTTAGTAAGCGAAGCTGGCTGTTCGAATTGTCTCAGCACCATGTGCATGTAGTCTACATACCTTCGCTCAGGTAGTGACGTACATCGCTTAGATAGCCCAATGTACCGCTCAGATAAAGGGAAGGACCCCTCAGGTACAGAGAAGAATCGCTCATGTAGTCCCATGGACGCTCGGATAATCAAGTGCTATACGCGTGGGGAAACACCCATCACAACTCCTAAATTCAAATATACAGCTTTCGGCTCAAAAAAAGCGTGGCTGTTCATTCAGCCACGCCACACTCTTTATCTAAAATTCTTAGCTTTTTCTTGATAGGTTTCCCAAACTTGGTCAAAGCTTGCTTTTTCATCTGCTGTCATCTCCACCATAGGTAGACGAACATTTAATGTATCAAAGCCTAATTTTGTCATTGCATATTTTACAGGTGATGGATTCGGCTGTGCAAACAAAGCACGCACTAGTGGTAATAATGCTCGGTGAATTTTGGCAGCTAGCTGATGATTTCCTTCTTCAAACGCTTTAATCATTTGTTGCATATCATTACCAACAACGTGTGAGGCAACTGAAATAATACCAGCCCCACCAATTGCAAGTAACGGCAGTGTTAAACCATCATCCCCACTATACACAAAGAAATCATCTGCAGCGTCAACATTCTCAATAATATCGCCCATTTGATCTAAATTTCCGCTCGCTTCTTTAATCCATGCGATATTCGGAATTTTACTTAAAGCAACAGATGTTTCATATGCAACGTTAATGCCGGTGCGACCTGGTACATTATAAAGCATCACTGGGAGCTTCGTTTCTTTAGCAATGGTTTCAAAGTGCGCAAAAATACCACGTTGGTTTGGTTTATTGTAGTACGGTGCTACTAACATAATACCGTCTGCACCGTTTTCTTCAGCTTTATGCGTCATTGCAATAGAGTAGGCTGTTTCGTTATCCCCTGTACCTGCAATAACTGGTACACGACCTGCCACTTTCTCTACTGTAAATCGTACAACTTCAATTTTTTCTTCAGTGGTCATCGTTGGATTTTCAGAGGTTGTGCCACAAGCAACAATACAATCAGTACCGTTTTCTATTAAATGATTAATAATTCGTTCTAGTTCTGGATAATTAATCGTGCCATCTTCCTTAAACGGCGTAATCATCGCCGTTCCAATTCGACCTATATTCATCCTTACACCCCTCTTATAGTAAGTTATCCTCAAGCATTGCTTCTGCAATTTGGATAGAGTTTAATGCGGCGCCTTTTAATAGATTGTCTGATACGATCCATAGATGGAATCCTTTTTTATTGTCTAAGTCTTGACGGATACGTCCTACAAAAGTAGCATCTTCCCCTTCTGCATAAATTGGCATTGGGTAAGTTTGTGTTGCAATATCATCTTGTAATTCAATTCCAGGTGCATTACGTAATACTTCGAAAATTGCTTGAACTGTTGTCTCTTTTTCTACTTCAATATAAACAGATTCAGAGTGTCCAGAAACGACTGGCACACGTACGCAAGTTGCAGCTACTTTTAGTTCTGGTGCATGCATGATTTTTTTCGTTTCATTAATCATTTTCATTTCTTCGTATGTAAAGCCATTGTCAGTAAATTTATCGATTTGTGGAATGACATTACGAGCAATTGGGAAATGACGTTTGTCGCTACCAGAAGGTAAAATATTTGCTTCTACTTCCTTACCTGCATCCCAGTTTGCGCTTTGTGTTTTTAATTCTTGAAGCGCTGAAATACCTGCACCTGAAACTGCTTGGTATGTCGATACTAATACTTTCGTTAAACCAAATGCTGCACGGATTGGTTCAAGTGCTGCTACCATTTGAATTGTAGAGCAGTTTGGATTTGCGATAATTCCTTTATGCTTAGCAAGATCGCCGCGATTTACTTCCGGTACAACAAGCGGTACCTCTGGATCCATACGGAAATGGCTCGTATTATCAATGACAACTGCACCACGTTTTGCCGCTTCTGGCGCAAGCGCCGCTGATACCGAACCACCCGCTGAGAATAAAGCGACATTGACGCCTTCGAAAGCTTCAGGTGTCGCTTCTTCAATTGTATATGTCTTTCCATTGAATTCGATTGATTTTCCTGCTGAACGTGCAGAAGCTAAAAACTTAATGTCCCCAATAGGAAAATTTCGTTTTATTAACTGCTCCATCATTTTCGAACCTACTGCTCCTGTTGCACCTACTACCGCAACTGTTAACTGCTTTGTCATCTGTCATCTCTCCTTGAATACAAGTTCCATAATGTGTGCTATTGTATCACAAAAATACTGAATTTTGTGTGTAATTATTGATTTATTTGAAATATTGTATCAACAATGGTTGTAATTGCATTTTCTGCGTAATTGCTGCATGTACGGTGTCAACCATTTGATCAAAATCAGCAATTAATGAGTTCGGTTTGCCATGTGGAGAATCCTGACCAAATGGAATAAAGTATATATTTTTAGCATTGAGTAGTTTCATAATATTCATGCCATTTAAACCAAGGGCATCATTAGTCGAGATGCCTAGTACAACAGGTGAACCATTGCGCAAAGTTGCTTTTGCTGCCATCAACACTGGGCTGTCTGTGGCTGCATTTGCAAATTTACTAATACTATTACCTGTCATTGGAGCTATAACCATTGCATCCAATGGATTTGACGGTCCAAACGGTTCCGCTTCTTTAATAGAAGAAATAACTTTTTCTCCTGTCAAATCCTCGATTTTTGCAATCCATTCCTCCCCAGTGCCAAAGCGTGTAGCTGCATGTAAAACGGAGTGGGTAATAATAGGAATCACCGTTGCCCCTACATCGATAAAGTTTTGAATTTTAGGCACAACATCTTCATACGTACAATGTGAAGCCGTAATACCTAAACCAATTCGTTTCCCCGTTAGCAATTTTCTTCCTCCTCTATTGCCTTGCACAATATTTCTGCCGCATCATGTGCAAAGTATTTCCCAGGTAATGATGGCAATAGTACATACGTTTGTAACTGGTCAGCATCTATATCTAAGCATCCTGGTTCAGAAGCTAAATCATATAACACTGCCGGTACATAATCTTGGAATGACTCTGTAATCCACTTGGCTGGAATTGTATTAATGAAAATGCCATCATGGATCGACCATTTACGATCATCTAAATTTGTCGCTTTATAACCATATGCCTTGGCTTCACTGACTTGCACTACCGACCTTGCAACTATGTGCACATTAGCCCCCATCTTAACGAGTAAAGACGCGAGCATTTTGGCTATGCGACCAAAACCTGCGATAGTAAAGTTTTGTCCGTAAATACATTTTTGCTCTAGACCGTAAAACGTGGCGATAAATCCCTCCGCTGTTAAACGAGCATTTTGCCAAATAAAAGACTCTTGCTGCAAATAGCAATTCGTTTCATTTTTTTCAAGCAATTGCTTCCAATGCATCGTCAGGCGCCCCGTATAAAACTTAACTTGAGATGTGCCATATAATTGTTCAACTTCAATCTTTAATGGCAGAATGGGTAGCACAATCTTATTGGGTTGGAACTCTAAAACCAATTTATTTAACTCTTCATTCCAGACGGTTGTTCTTTTATAAAATACTGTACGCGATGGACTCCTCAACATTGTTGCTAATTCCTTTAATCTTGAGTCTTCCCCAATCACGAGCCATTTTTCATTTTCCAAAAGCTCACCTCACTGTAAAAATTCTGACTGTACTGTCGTTGTTTTGTTAAATAAAATACGATCTTCGCCTATTAGTATAATTTCATGCCATGGAATCATTTCACTAACTTTTACTTTCTTTTTTTGGAATGGCATCTTATCTTTAATAATCTCAAAGCCATGAATCTTTCCAGTTTGTACATCTAATAGGCATTCTGTATGTGCTAGTATGCCAAAATGTACCCCACCTTCAACCTGAATTAACTCTTTATCCACCATTTCTGATAGTAGCATGCCTCATCTCCCTCCTTGAGCCGTTATCCCAATATATGCCGAGTTTTTGCAATTCGTGCCCATCATTAAGAGTACTTCTGGGTTGCATTTTTCGCCCTAACTGTATATGGTGTGTATATACAGTTATTATTTTATTACCAAAGCACAATGGCAAACCATTATTACACCTAGGCCATTTCAATCTGTGAGGTGAAAAAAGTGCATATTCATTTAAGTAATGCGAGCGACAAACCCATTTACGAGCAAATTACGATGCAATTAAAAGAAGCAATTTTGGCCAATAAATTGCAGGCCGGTGATGCATTACCTTCTATTCGTATGCTTGCCAAGGAGTTAAAAATTAGCGTCATGACTACGAAGCGGGCTTATGCTGATTTAGAGCGAGATGGTTTTATTGAAACGGTCGCCGGAAAAGGTAGCTTTGTTACGGAGCGTAATCAGGATTTTCTACGCGAGGAGTTACTTCGTCAAATCGAAGAACATTTACACAAGGCAGTAAAGACAGCAAAGACAGCCGGACTTACAAAAGAGGAATTACAAGAGCTATTATCGCTAATCTTAGAGGAGGACAATTAAATGAATGCCATTGAAATTCATGATTTACATAAAAGTTTTGTTGGCTTTTCACTAAAGGATGTGAGTTTTTCAGTACCCCAAGGAACAGTCATGGGCTTTGTTGGAGAAAATGGTGCAGGCAAGTCAACAACAATTAAATGCATATTAAATTTACTGAAAAAAGAATATGGCGAAATTTTGCTATTTGGTAAGGATGCTGTCGAACATGAAATTGCGATAAAAAACGACATCGGTGTCGTTTTTGACGATTTGCATGTACCTGAGACGCTAAATGCGACGCAACTCGACAAATTTATGAAGAAGGTATTTATATCGTGGGATTCACACTATTATTTTGAGCGGCTGGCACAATTTAAAGTACCCGTGCAAAAAAGAGTAAAAGAGCTATCCCGAGGAATGAGGATGAAGCTGTCAATTACACTAGCACTTTCCCATCATCCAAAGTTGTTGATTTTGGATGAACCAACAAGTGGGCTTGATCCTATTATTCGTGACGAAATTCTCGACTTATTTTTAGCGTTTATGCAGGATGAAAGACATAGTATTTTATTTTCTTCACATATTACGAGTGATTTAGAAAAGATTGCGGATTATATTACATGTATTCATAATGGGGAAATTTTATTTAGTGAAAGTAAGGATGTGATGCTTTATGAATATGGCATTTTCAAAGGGAGTAAAGAGGAAGTAAGCGAATTGCCTGAGCACGCTATTATTGGGAAGCGCTATGGCATTTTTGGTGTTGAGGTGCTTGTCCGTAGAAACAATATAAATGAGGTATTTCCTCTAGAAAAGCCAACTATTGAGGAAATAATGCTATTTTACGTGAAAGGTAATGTTGTGTGATGACTGCTCTTATCATGAAAGACTTTATGACCATTCAGCGTCAATTGAAATCACAGGCTATTTTTCTCATCATCATTGTGATAATGTCGGTTTTCATGCAACAGAGCACAATACTTCTTTTCTTTATTGTATTTATCGTCACCATTCAAGCAATAACTGCTCTCACGTATGATGAACTATGCAACTGGGATAAATATGCAAATACTCTTCCAATTTCAAAGAGCGATATAGTGCTCAGTAAATATATACTAAGTATCATGTTAATAATCATTGGTCTTGGGTTTGCGTTACCTTTTGTCTTACTTATAAATCGCTTCACAAATCACATAGAAACTACTAATTTTTTTCTGACTTTCTGCCTAATCGTGACTGCCGCCTTCTGTATGTTGGCAATGTTGCTACCTATATATATTAAATTCGGCTCTATCAAAGGAAGAATCGTGCTTATTGCTCTATGCTTCATACCGAGTTTTTTAATAGGTGTATTAGATCAATATGTTTCTAATTTTTTAGTGACATTATCAAAATTACAAGATTTCAGCTACTTTGCACCTTTCGTTGGGCTTTTTATCTTATGGCTGTCTTCTCTAATATCAACTGGTATTTATAAACGTAAGGATTTTTAGGAGGTTATACAAGAATGAAAGCTTTACTTTGGCATAGAATTTCGATGCAAAAATTCTCGATAGTTAGCGTATTGATTGTTTGTATTGTTTTTAACTTCATCAGTATACGGTATTTTGATAGTTTTTCAATGTTGTTTTTCATCGTTATTTTTTCAGTTAATATTGTCAGTAGTTTTTATGAGCAAGACAAGAGGGCAAACTGGGAGCTATTCGTCAATAGCCTACCATTAGCAAGGAAAACACAGTTAACAACTGATTTTCTATTTTGCTATTGTCAAATTTTATGTCTTTTCATCGTTTCTGCACCTTTTTATTTTATGCGTACGGATGAATACAGTAGTTTTTCAGAGCATTTCGCTTTGTATTTCGCAAATATTAGTTGTGCGATTTTACTTATCTGTATACAATTTTACATACAACACGTGCAAGATACAAAGAGCATGAAAAATTTAAGGATGTTTACGGCCATTTTTCTTATTTTTCTAATTAACTATCCTATCCATTATTATTTATCATTAGTGGCAGGAAATTTATTAGTGCTCCTTGTTCCAACCATTATCAGCACTATGATTAGCATTTTTGTTTTTCGTAAATGTCTCACTCTATTTGTAGCAAAGGAGATTTTTTGATAAAAACGACTACTTTACTATTTTTATTTATTTGCGATAATATACGGTTTCTATAAATTAACGTTCGTTTTGCATGAAGAACTACAGAAAGGTTTCGAGAATGGTGGCATTCCCGAAACCTGTTGTCATCAGTTAACCAAAAAGATGAAACTGACAAATGCTTACTTATCAACAACTACATGTATTAAGGTATCATTAACTATATCGATATCAAATGCTTTACCAAAACCTATAACATAACGGCCTTCTATTGGTGTAAGTTCAAACAAAGAAAAATCAAGAGTACGTAGCAGCTTCATCATGGGTGCGCTATGTACCTTATCAAATATAGCAAACACTTCCTCATGCCCATCACTGCCTAAATGCTTAGGCGTACATTGCCAGCGTGCGCGCTCGGCAGCAAAGCTATTAGATGTTATTGCTTCATCTGCTACACATAATACATCAACAAATTGTGCTTGCTCTAGCAGCTGGAAATGCTCTGCAATTCGACTAATATAAATATAAAACTTACGATTTACACGAACAAAAGGTGTCGTGCTACTAAATGGCTTTCCTTCAGCGTTTATCAGACTTAATACACAACTTTTTTTCCCTTGAATAAACACTTCATAGTCTTGTTTAATTTTTTCAATATCTATTGTTTTTTTCATGATATAGCCTCCCCTAACATTTAATTGTATTTTTTAATTGAATACGTGGGGCTGAATCCCATTCAACATGTTGAATTTCTGCCTCCATTTTATAAATGGTCTGAATCATTTGTTCTGTCATGACATCGTCAGGTGTACCCATTTGGGCACGATAGCCATCTTTTACAACAACGATTCGGTCACTATAGCTCGAAGCCTGATTCAAATCATGGAGTACCATAACGACAGTCATCCCCATATCTCGGTTCAACTCACGTACTAGCTCGAGCACCTCATGCTGATGGGCAATATCTAAATAGGTTGTCGGCTCATCTAATAATAAAATTTGTGGTCTTTGTGCCAGTGCCATTGCAATCCACGCACGTTGTGATTCCCCGCCTGATAATGCGGCAATGGATTGAGCTTTGTAATGGGTGAGCTGTGTTTTCTCCAGTGCCCAATCTACAATCGCATAGTCTTCATCATCTAAGCGTTCAAACCATTTTTTATGTGGATAACGTCCATAACATACTAAATTACGTACTGTTATATCCGCAGGGGCTTGGTTACGCTGACTTAATACACACATTTTCTTGGCAATTTCCTTTGATGACAATTGGCGCATATTTTCTCCGTCAAACGTAATCGTCCCTGCACTATAGGGTAACATTCGCGACACTGCTTTTAAAATCGTAGACTTTCCGGAGCCATTTGGCCCGATGATGGATAACACCTCTCCCTTTTTGACATTAAATGAAAAATCATGGATAACTTCTTTGTGCTCATAGCAAACTGCAAGCTGCTCAATTTTTAACATTAAAACGCCCTCTTTCGCATTAAGTATAGAAAGTAGGGACCACCGATAACCGCCATTAAAATACCCGCCGGAATATCCAGTGGCGCAAATAGCGTCCGACCACCCGTATCAGCAAGCAGTAATACAATAGCCCCCATTGCCATACTCATCGGCAACATATATTTATAGTCCGAACCGACAAGTAATCGTGCCATATGCGGGACAATTAAACCGACAAAACCAATCATGCCAATTGCTGCCACTGAAATGGCTGCTAAAAAAACTGCTAAAATGGATAACAGAATTCGAATACGTGTGACATTCTCACCTAAATTTACAGCGACTTGATCGCCTAAACGAATAATATTTGCCTTACGGATTGCGAATATCGATAATATCCAGCCAATGATAGCGTACACATAAATCATTTGCAATGATGCGTGACCTTTGGCAGCTAAACTACCATTCAGCCATTGCACTGCTGATGGTAAACGATCACTATATAAAATAGAAAGGAAACCAATTACCCCTCCGCATAGGGCATTGACGGCAACCCCCGATAAAATAATCGTTATCGGCGTTATGCCAGTCCGCCGCCAAGCAAGTGCATAGACAATTGTTGCAGCAAGTAATCCCCCGACAAATGCAGCAATGGGTATTAGATGCGTGTATTCAGGGTTCGCCAACATAATGAGCAACACAAATGCTGCTGCACCACTGGTTACACCTGTCAATCCAGGATCTGCAAGCGGATTGCCCATCACTGCTTGTAGTAAAGCACCTGAAATGGCAATATTAGCGCCAATAATTAGCGCCAATAAAACTCGTGGCAGACGAATATCCCAAATAATAGTCGTAAAGACTCCTTCTTCACGTCCATTAAAAATCGTCTTTAAAATATCTGGAACGGCAATATGCACACTGCCTAGCCCTATTGCCACAATTGCAGCAATGAGTGTCAGTGCAAATGTTAAAATAACAATTGTGCGACTTCTCGTTGTTCGAATCATGTGAAGCACCTCACGCTATTCAAGGAAATAATCAGCAATTGTTGTTAATGCTGTATCAACATTTGTAATTGATGTTACACCGAAAATACTGTAATCTAGCATATAAATTTTATCGTTTTTATAGGCTGATAATTGTGTCCATGCACTATTTTTGGCAACTTCCTGTTTGAACTTATCTTCATTTGCTCCATGATCTCCTGAGGCCAATACGAAAATCATATCTGGATCAGCGACAACAATTTCTTCAAGGTTAATGGCAGAGTATGTGGATTCCGTTTTTAAAACTGATTTCGCAATATTATTTGCACCTAGCTGTTGAACTAAACTTCCTAAATATGATTTATCGTTCATCACCATAAAGTCATCTGATGTTCCAATCACTAACATAACCGATGGCAGTTCTTTGCCTTGTGCTAGCTTCGCTAATTCTTGTTCCTTTTCTATAATATTTTTTAGTACTTCATTCATTTTTTCTTCTTTGCCAAAATATGTACCTAACACCTTGAAGCTCAGCTTTAAATCTTCAAACGAATCTGTCGGTAAATATGCAGCTTGTAAATTCATGCCTTGTAGTGCTTTATCCAGTGAATCTTGTAACGAGGATGCACCAATAATTAATTTTGTTTGCAAACTCGAAATGACCTCTAAGTCTGGGGCCATTGGTGAACCGATACGTGTCACCGCATCGAAATCCGCTGGAATTGGATTCGTAGAAGTAGGCACTCCTACAGGAACAATATCCAATAAGTGAAGCATCTCTGTTAAAGGAACAGACGTCGTTGCCATTTTATCTGGTACCGTTGCTGGGAACGACGCTAATAATTGTTGGAACTTCCCTTCATCGACACCATCTTCAAATACATCCGCTTTTACAGCTGATGTACCAGCTTTTTGTTCCTGTGTCTCTACTTCAACTGAATCTTCCCTCTTTACTTTTTGTTGTTGTTCTGCACACCCAAAAAGTGCTAATGATAGCGCTATCAAACTTACACAAACAAACTTCTTCATTTATAAATATCCTCCTATTAAATGATAATGATTTTCAATATCATTTATGCTATCAAAGTTTATTGAGAATATCAATAGTTAATTGAGAATGTGTTTTTCATAGGTACTAAAAAAGAATCATTCACTTTCGTGAATGATTCTTTTTTAGTTATAAATCAGGGCCAATTATGGAAATCGCAGGCTCTGCTTTTAATATTTTTGCTATTAAGCGATCTACTGATGCCATTGATACTGCATCAATAGAAGCTAAAACCTCATCTACTGAACGATGTCTTCGATGTACTAGTTCACTTGTACCGTTGCGGTTCATACGTGCCCCAGTCCCTTCTAGACCTAATACAAAACTACCTTTTAGCTGTTCTTTTGCATTATCTAGTTCTTCCTCTGTTACACCACCTGCTAGGATATCAAGCATTGTGGCATCTATCGTATGTTGAAGCTGGGGCAATTGCTGGCGACTTGTACTACCGTAAATCGTAAATGCTCCAACGTCTGCATAACAGGATTGATAAGAGAAAATTGTATAAGCCAAGCCACGTTCTTCACGCACCTCTTGAAAAAGGCGTGAACTCATATTACCACCAATAATGTTATTGAGTGCAATAAAGCTATACATATCTGGATCTTTTACACCAATCGCTGGATAAGACAGCGCTAAATGTGCCTGCTCCGTATCACGTGCTTTTACAATTTCGCCAGCTTGAAACTGAGGCTTTGTCAGAGTTGGTGCTATAGCTAGAGAGGATGCCTGATAATGCCCAAATAAATTCTCAATAGTTGTCAAAAGTTCCGCTGAGATATTTCCTGCAAGTGAAATAACGACAGATTCCGGTCCATAATGTTTAGCCATATAGTTGCGAATCATCTCAGCTGTAAATGTTTGTAATGTTGCTGCAGTCCCTAAAATAGAGCGACCAAGGGCATCATTTGGATACATGACTTGCCATAGCTTTTCATGGACATCGTCATCAGGAGCATCTTCACTCATTAAAATTTCTTCTAGAACCACCTGACGTTCCTTCTCTAATTCTTCCTTTGTAAATGTAGAATTAAAGAACATATCCGCTAATATTGTCATGGCAAGTTCCGCATGGTGATCCAACACTTTTGCATAGTAGCATGTATTTTCCTTGGATGTGAAGGCATTTAACTCTCCACCGATACGATCAAACTCTTCCGCAATTTGACGTGCTGAACGCGTTTTTGTTCCTTTAAATAACATATGCTCGATAAAATGTGTAATACCGTTCTCCTCTGGCAACTCATAGCGTGAGCCAGCATCTACAAATATTCCAAGTGCGACTGAGCGCACATGGTCAATTTGCTCCGATACAATACGAACACCATTTTGACATGTATGTACTTGTACCAAATAATCTCCTCCATTAGCAATATGTTGATGTTACCCTGTTTCTTTATCTCAAAAAAGGCTGCGCATCACACGCAGCCTTTAACTTTTTTATTTATCTTGTTCAGCGCGTTCTTTTTCTTCTTGTACAACCACTTTACGAGATAAGTTCACACGACCTTGCTTGTCGATTTCAATTACTTTTACAAGTAATTGATCGCCAAGTTTGAGGACGTCTTCTACTTGTTTTGTGCGTTCTTCTTGAATCTCTGAGATGTGTAATAAGCCATCTTTACCAGAGAAGATTTCACAGAATGCCCCGAATTTTTCGATACGTTTTACTGTAGATAAGTAGTACTCGCCTACTTTTGCTTCACGTACGATGTCTTCGATAATTTGTTTTGCACGCGCATTCATGTCTTCATCCGCAGAAGAGATGTAAATTGTACCATCTTGTTCTGTATCAATTTTCACGCCAGTTTCTTCAATGATTTTATTGATTTGTTTACCACCAGGCCCGATAACATCACGGATTTTATCAGGATTGATTTTCACAATGACGATTTTTGGTGCGTACGTAGATAACTTTTCACGTGGCTCTGCAAGTGTTGCAAGCATTGATTCTAGAATGTGCATACGACCGATTTTAGCCTGTGTTAATGCTTCTTCCAAAATGTTACGTGATAAGCCATCAATTTTAATATCCATTTGAAGAGCTGTTACACCTTTTGCAGTACCTGCTACTTTAAAGTCCATGTCTCCAAGATGATCTTCCATCCCTTGAATGTCTGTTAGGATTGAATAATGCTCGTCTTTTTTAATTAGACCCATTGCAATACCAGCAACTGGTGCTTTTAATGGTACACCAGCATCCATCATCGCTAATGTTGAAGCACAAATAGATGCTTGAGATGTTGAACCGTTTGATTCAAGAACCTCAGATACACAACGGATTGTGTATGGGAAGGCAGCTTCATCAGGAATTACTGCATCCAGTGCACGTTCACCTAACGCACCATGACCAATTTCACGACGGCCTGGTCCACGAATTGGGCCAGTTTCCCCAACTGAGAATTGTGGGAAGTTATAATGATGCATAAAACGTTTTGACTCTTCAACGCCTAAACCGTCGATAATTTGCACATCACCCAGTGCACCTAGTGTACAAATAGAAAGGGCTTGTGTTTGTCCACGTGTAAATAATGCTGAACCGTGTGTACGCTGTAGTAAACCTGTTTCAGAAGAAAGTGGACGAATCTCATCTAGCTTACGACCATCAGGACGGATTTTATCTTCAGTAATTTGGCGACGTACTTCGTCTTTCACCATTTTATCTAAAATTGTATACACTTGTTTCATTGTTGTGTCATCTGCTTCTTGCTCTTCATATGAAGCAACAATACGTTCTTTCACTGCTTGAATCGCTTCATCTCGCGCATGCTTTTCAGCAGTTTGAATGGCATTATGCATCTCAGTTTCACAAGCTGCTTTAATATCTGCTTGAATCGCTTCGTCTATTTCGAATAAAGTAATTTCTTTTTTCTCTTTACCAACCTCAGCTACGATTTGCTCTTGGAAGGCGATAATTTTTTTAATTTCATCATGACCAAACATAATTGCCTCAAGCATAATTTCTTCAGGCACTTCTAGAGCACCTGCTTCAACCATGTTGATAGCGTCCTTGTTACCTGCCACTGTTAAGTGTACAGTTGAATATTTCGATTGTTCAACAGTTGGGTTCACGATGAATTCACCGTCGATATAACCAACTTGAACGCCTGCGATTGGTCCGTCAAACGGAATATCCGAAATCGATAATGCTAAAGATGAACCAATCATTGCAGCCATTTCTGCCGTACAATCTGGATCATTAGACATTACCATTGAAATCACTTGTACTTCATTACGGAAACCATCTGGGAACATTGGACGAATTGGACGGTCAATTAAACGGCTCGTTAAAATCGCATTCTCAGAAGGACGGCCTTCACGTTTAATAAAGCCACCAGGAATTTTACCTGCTGCATATAAACGTTCTTCATAGTTTACTGTTAATGGGAAGAAATCTAGTGGTTTTGGTGATTTTGACATTGTTGCGGTTGCTAAAACAGAAGTATCTCCATAGCGCACTAATGCAGCTCCATTTGCTTGTTTAGCTAACTGTCCTACTTCAATAATAAGTGGACGGCCAGCCCATTCGTAGGAATAGACTTTCTTTTCGTTCATTCAATGAACCCCTCTCTATTATAAAAACACTTACTCGTCTGTATGTACTAATAGTAAGTGTACCAAAAATGCTTGTTCTATGCTAAATATTTCATTAAATAATCATACATTTAAATTTAGTTATTGCCAATTTATTTAGGATTTATTTCTTTTTGGTTTAAGTGGCTTTATTTTAGGTTGCTATAAAGTTTTAAAACATAAAGAAAAAGCGGGAATAATCCCGCTTTTCGATTGTCAATTAGCGACGTAAGCCTAAACGATTGATTAGTTCACGGTAACGTTGAACGTCAGTTTCACGAAGGTATTTAAGTAAGTGACGACGACGACCTACCATTTTAAGAAGACCACGCTCAGAGTGGAAATCTTTTTTGTGTGTACGTAAGTGCGTGTTTAAAGCGTTGATTTCCGCTGTTAAAACTGCAACTTGTACTTCTGGAGAACCAGTATCACTTTCGTGTGTACGGTACTCAGCAATGATTTCGTTTTTACGTTCTTGTGTAATAGCCATTTTTATTGACCTCCTAAATAATTGTTAATCCCCATTAGCACAGTAAACGTTGGAGTCATCGATGTACCGAGCTAAGGTTAAGCACTTTATGCATTATGAATGTTACCATAAAACAAAGGACCAAGCAAGCATTAACGCAGAGCCTCAAAATATTGAATCGTTTCTTGTTTGTCTTTTTCGATTTGTGTTTTCAACGCTTCTATGCCATCGAATTTTCGCTCGCTTCGAATCCGTTTATACCAAGTGACATGTACTTCTTCACCATATATATTTTTTTCGAAGTTTAAAATATGTACCTCGATAGATAATTGCTTGTCATTCGGATCCTTGAACGTTGGTTTATAGCCTACATTGCATACACCATCATACCATTTATTTTGTACAAGGAGGCGTACAGCATATACACCACTTGCTGGAATATAGGCACCCTCTAATGCTTGGACATTCGCTGTAGGGAAGCCAATTGTACGTCCACGCTTATCTCCGTGTACAACCATACCTGTTACCTCGAAAGGACGTCCTAATAGCATACGTGCAGCCTCCATATCGCCCTCTTGCAATAGCTTCCGAATACGAGTGGAGCTAATTTTTTCAAGCTCATCTGCCTTCTTCTCAACAACTGTCACGCCATAATCGCCATTGCTTAATGTGCGCATATCTTCCATAGTGCCTTTGCCAAATGCACCAAATGAAAAATCAAAACCTGCTGTCACATGCTGAATATTCAATGAACGGATAAAAGTATCGACAAAATCAGCTGGTGAGAGCTTGGCAAAATCAGATGTAAAATGCACGACGAAAACTTTATCAACGCCTTGTTCTTTAAATAACTGTAATTTCTGTTGCAGTAATGTAATGTAAAATACCTTTTCATTACGTCCACCTAGCACCAACGAAGGATGTGGATCAAATGTCATAACGGCGGTTGGAATTTGTCGCTTGTTCCCTTCTTTCTTTGCTGCTTCAATAACTGCCTGATGTCCTATATGCACGCCATCAAAGAATCCAATGGCCAAAGAATACGGTTGCATACTTTCTCGTTGTTGCAATTGATGTGGGTATTTTAAATGAATGACCTCCATACAAAAAATCCTCCTACTCTATCGTCGGGAACATTTTATGTGGCTTCATAAACCCTTCCTTCGTCGGATGAGCTTGATATACCGCAAATGCTTTCCCATTAATTCCAAACACAATTTTATCATGTATCTTTAATAATGCATCTGCCGGAAGCACTTGTCCATTGAAAATTTCTTTTTCAATAGCAGGCGTTATCTCAATGTACGGGTAATCTGATAAAGCATACTCAACTGGTAGAATACATGTATTTACTTGCTCTACTTCCATTAGCTCCGCAACTTGTGCCAATGTATAACAATGCTCTTGAGTAAATGTACCTGACGCCGTACGGACCAGTTCTTTCATATGTGCTGGATATCCAAGTGCCTCGCCAATTTGAACCGCTAATGTGCGTATATACGTGCCCTTGCTACATGCTATACGGATAGGGAAAGTAATTTCTTGTCCTTCATAAACCTCGACATCATCTAGTAACTGTAATTCATAAATTGTCACCTGGCGGCTTGGTCTTTCGATAGTTTCTCCTTTACGTGCATATTCATATAAGCGTTTGCCATTCACTTTAACTGCCGAAAACATTGGTGGTGTTTGAGTAATAAGGCCTGTCAGGGATGCTAATACTTCAAGCACTTTAGCACGTGTAAAAGACTTATTTGTGCTATCTTCCTCAACTGTTTCGCCTTCTGCATCCTCTGTTGTAGTTGTCCGACCAATGGAAATAACTGCTTCATACGTCTTGCCCGTATCTGTTAAATATTCTGCAATACGAGTTGCTTGTCCAATGCAAATAGGCAGGACACCCTCCACACCAGGATCTAGAGTACCTGTATGGCCGACCTTTTTTGTACGCAATATTTTTCGTAATTTAAAGACGCAATCATGGCTCGTCATGCCGCGTTCCTTCCAAAGCGGTAAAATACCGTTCATATAAATCCCCCTAAAATTAACCTTGGCGTATTTGTACTGCCATATAGAAAAAAGCCTGCCTGCATAGACATGCATGTGGCAGACTTTTTTTCTATTCTTGTTTAGGCCTAAGCGTCATTCCCTTAAAGTCGTTTCAATCCTGAATGAAAGTATAAATACGCACTTTCACTTCGGTCTTTCCATGCTTATTGGGATAAATCGGCACTTAAACACTTTTGTTATTCTTTGTGTAAATCACGTAGTAATGAATCAATTCGATTCCCATATTCAATCGATGAATCAAATTCAAAGATTAACTCAGGTGTACGTCGTAAACGGATACGTGAACCGATTTCAGAACGAATGAAGCCCGAAGCTTTTACTAATGCTTTTAGTGTTTCCTCTCGTTCTCGATCATTGCCTAGCGAAGTTATATAAATTGTTGCTTGTTGTAAATCACCTGTTACTTCAACACCGGTAACAGTTACGAATCCAACACGTGGATCTTTGATTTTACGGCCAAGAATTTCACCAAGTTCTTTTTTCATTTGCTCAGCAACACGATTTGAGCGTAGAGACATAGTTCGTCACCTCAATTTCGATGTCCAGATATTTGCACTACTTGCTTATGGTCGATTCCTGCTGACACATACCGACTGTAAAACATAGTGGAACGTCACACGTTTGAATCCTTCAAGCAATTGTTGTACATGGAAAATGACATAGCTGAAAACAGCAATATGCTTTGTCATGTATAAACAAGCACTAATACCCTTCCCTACTTATAAATAGTCTCGCCACACATTTAACTGCTCCCATGACGGATTTGACTGCAAATAGTGGAGTGCATGATTGATTTCACGCTCAGCTGCATCTTTCGAGGAAGAAACAGCAACAAGCGCTAATTTTGTCCGTTGCCACACATTTTGATGGTCAATTTCCGCAATGGAAACATTAAATTTCTGCTTTGTGCGAGTAATCATTCGCTGTAAGACAGCGCGTTTTTCCTTTAACGAATGGGCAGTTTGAATGATGAATTCAACCTCTGCATAGACAATCATTATGGACGTTTAATCTCTTCCATAATGTAAGCTTCAATAATGTCGCCTTCTTTAATATCATTGAAGTTTGTAATTGTAATACCACATTCGTAACCTCTTGCAACTTCTTTTACTTCGTCTTTGAAACGTTTTAATGTATCTAATTCACCTTCAAAAATCACGACATTGTCACGGATGACACGAACGCCAGAATCACGAGTAACTTTACCTTCAGTTACGTAAGAACCAGCAATTGTACCAACTTTTGACACTTTAATCGTTTGACGAACTTCAGCTTGACCAATAATTTTTTCTTCAAATTCTGGGTCAAGCATACCTTTCATCGCTTGCTCGATTTCTTCGATTACTTTATAGATTACACGGTGTAGACGAATATCTACGCCTTCTTCTTCAGCTGCACGTTTTGCATTGACATCCGGACGTACATTGAAGCCGATAACAATCGCATTTGATGCTGCTGCAAGAGAAATATCTGATTCAGTAATAGCGCCAGCACCAGTGTGGATAATTTTCACGTTAACGCCTTCGACATCAATTTTCATAAGTGATGCAGCCATTGCTTCTACAGTACCCTGTACGTCAGCTTTCACGATTAAGTTAAGTTCTTTCATTTCGCCTTGGCTCATTTGTTCAAATAAGTTATCCAGTGTGACACGTTGTTTTTCAGAACGTTGTGCTTGAATCGCTGTCATTGCGCGTGTTTCACCAACTTGGCGAGCCGTTTTTTCGTCTTCAAATACAACGAAGCGGTCACCGGCTTGTGGCACATCGTTTAAACCTGTAATTTCTACTGGTGTCGATGGACCAGCTTCTTTCACACGACGGCCTTTATCATTGACCATTGCACGTACACGACCATATGCATGGCCCACTACGATAGGATCTCCAACTTTTAATGTGCCATCTTGTACTAAAAGTGTTGCTACTGAGCCACGGCCTTTATCAAGCTGTGCTTCAATAACAGTACCAAGTGCTAAACGGTCAGGATTTGCTTTTAACTCGCCAACTTCTGCTACAAGTAATACCATTTCTAATAATGTATCGATACCTTCACCTTTTAATGCCGAGATTGGTACGAAAATTGTTTCGCCACCCCAAGCTTCAGGTACTAAACCATGTTCCGTTAATTCTTGCATAACGCGATCAGGGTTTGCAGAAGGTTTATCCATTTTGTTAACCGCTACAATAATTGGCACTTCTGCCGCTTTTGCATGGTTAATGGCTTCAACAGTTTGAGGCATTACACCATCATCCGCTGCTACTACTAAAATTGTTAAGTCCGTTACTTTCGCACCACGTGCACGCATTGTTGTGAACGCAGCGTGTCCAGGTGTATCTAGGAATGTAATTTTCTTATCGCCTTCTGTTACTTGGTACGCACCGATATGTTGCGTAATACCACCCGCTTCTCCGGCTGTAACTTTAGTGTGACGGATAGAATCCAGTAACGTTGTTTTACCATGGTCAACGTGTCCCATAATCGTTACTACAGGCGGACGTTCTGATAATACTGCTTCATTTACTTCTTCTGGTTGTTCGAAGTGTGTTTCTAAATCCGTAATATCTACACGGATTTCTTCTTCTACTTCTACACCATAGTCTGCACAAATTAACTCGATAGCATCCTTATCTAATTCTTGGTTAATTGTCGCCATTACACCCAGCATAAATAATTTTTTAATGATTTCAGATGGCTCACGGTGTAGTTTTTTTGCTAATTCTGCAACAGAAAGAGATTCAACAAATGTAATTTTTTCTGGTAATTCCTTTTGTTTCACTGGTAATGTAGGTTGGTGCGTTTTTGGATGACGGCGTTTACCACCGTGAATTCCTGGTTTTGGACGTTGGTTATAGCCTCCGCCTCTACGGTTATTATTATTATTGTTATTATTATTATTTTGTGTCATATTTCGATTTTGATTACCTTTAGTATTCTTAGATTTTTCGTTAGACGAATTTTGGTTTTGGTACGATTGTTGCTGATTGTTCGTTCTCGGCTTAGAAGTAGCAGAGTGCTGCTTTTGTCCCTCTTGTTTTTTCACCGATTGTTGTGGTTTCTGTTGCCCATTAGCTTGTGATCGTTGTGATACATTTTGAGTAGGTTGTTTCGCCTCTTTTTTGTCAGATGCTGGTTTAAATGATTGGTTTAACTTCGTCACAGTGTCGTTTTCCAACATAGACATATGATTGGTTACACTCACATTTAATTTATTTAGCGCTTCAATAACCTCTTTACTCGATTTATTCACTTGTTTCGCATATTCATGAACTCTGATTTTGGTCATCTGCTCACCCCCGATTATTTTTCGTTGAGTAGACTAGACAATTTGCTTGCAAAACCCTTATCGGTAATAGCTAGAGCCACTCGGGCTTCCTTACCTGTAGCATGTCCTAGATCATAACGATCGCCAACTACATGATACTCAACGTTGTAATACGTGCATTTATCTTGAATTTTTTTGCTAGAGTTTTTAGAAGCATCGTTTGCAAGCAGTACTATTTTAGCATTACCATTGCGGACTTCCTTTACTACTAACTCTTCTCCTGAAATGACTTTACGGGCTCTTGCCGCGATGCCAAGCAAATTAAACACTGCTTGATTTGTCATAGTATTGACTCCCTACGAATGATCGTTAGTAGTTCTTCGTAGACTTCTTCAGGAATTTTCACATCAAGTTGGTGCCCTAAAACATTTTTCTTGCGTGCGATGTCAATCGCCTGTTCAGACTTTGAAACATAGGCGCCACGTCCAGGCTTTTTACCCGAAACATCAACGCTTACCTCGCCTTCCTTCGAACGCACAACCCGAATCATTTCTTTTTTTGGTAGCATTTCTCCAGTGGCTACACACTTTCGAAGAGGCACTTTTTTATTAACCGCCATAAGAATCACCTTCCTCTCTGAAGCTTCGTAAGAGGTGGACTAACCATAATCAAAACTGCTTCGGCGTAGCATTCGGATTTGGCATTGTACCATGACAATGTCAAATCCATGTCATCAAGCCGGAGACTCTGACTTAATTCAGTCGGCGCCCAACCGCCCACTGAATTAAGTCAGTTGACTAGTCACACGGGCTTTCTTACTTATTCTTCGTCGTCTTGATATAAGTCAACTGCTACATCTTCGTAGTCGCTTTCTTCATCATCCGCCGGTACGAAAGTACTTGTTGCAGATGGATAAATACCTAACTCACGTGCATCTGTTTCACTTTTAATATCAATTTTCCAACCAGTCAGTTTTGCAGCTAAGCGAGCATTTTGACCACGTTTACCGATTGCTAATGACAATTGGTAGTCTGGTACGACAACAGTTGTTGATTTTTCTTCCTCATTCACTTGCACATCTAATACTTTTGAAGGGCTAAGTGCATTCGCTACAAATACAACAGGATCTTCTGACCATTCAACAATATCAATTTTCTCACCGTTTAATTCATTGACAATCGTTTGTACACGCGCACCTTTTGCACCAACACAAGAACCAACCGGATCAACTTCTTCATTATGTGCATAGACAGAGATTTTAGAACGATCTCCGGCTTCACGTGCAATGGATTTGATTTCGACAATACCTTCATAAATTTCTGGTACTTCCATTTCAAACAAGCGACGTAGTAAGCCAGGATGTGTACGCGAAACAATGACTTGTGGGCCACGCGTCGTACGTTCCACTTTCGTAATGTATACTTTGATACGATCATGAGGATGATACGTTTCACCTTGAATTTGTTCGTTTTGTGGTAACGCTGCTTCGACTTTACCTAGACCAACATAAATATTACGTGCATCTAGACGTTCAACAACACCAGTTACAATATCATCTTCGCGGTCAACATATTGCTCATAAATTAAGCCACGCTCTGCCTCACGTACACGTTGTGTAACAACTTGTTTCGCAGTTTGTGCTGCGATACGGCCAAAATTACGAGGCGTTACTTCTTGCTCCACGATATCCGCTAATTGATAGGCTGGATTGATGACTTTGGCATCTTCTAATGAAATTTCTAAGCGATCGTCCTCAACTTCTTCGACAACATCTTTTCGTGAAAACACACGAATTGAGCCCTTATCTAAGTTTAAATCTACACGGACATTTTGAGCTTGGTTAAAGTTGCGCTTGTATGCTGTTACTAATGCAGCTTCAATCGCTTCGATTAACACATCTCTTGAAATTCCTTTTTGTTCTTCTAGCGCTGTTAGCGCATCTAACAAATCACTACTCATTTTGTTTTCACTCCTAAATATGCATTATGCTGAGAAATCGATGGCAAGTCGTGCCAAAGCGATTTTTTCCTGTTCAATTGTTACTGTAATTTTTCGTGTTTTAATACGTACTTCCATCACTAATGTATGATTATCGTATGACGTTAAGTAGCCTTGGAATTCCTTCATGTCCTTGATGGGCTCATAGGTTTTTACATAAATTAATTTACCAATCGCTTTTTCAAAATCAGCATCTTTTTTCAATGGACGTTCTGCACCTGGTGAAGATACTTCTAAATAATAGTTTTGTGTAATCGGATCTTTTTCATCCAACAGTAAACTAAGTCGTTCACTAACTTGAGCACATTGGTCAATGTCGATTCCACCCTCTGGTGTATCTACATAAATACGTAAAAACCAGTTACGTCCTTCTTTTACGAACTCGATATCTACTAACTCAAGATTTAACTCTTCAACAATTGGAATGGCAAGTTCTTCAATTACAGATGGTACTTTGCTCATTGTTTCCTCCTGCATCTTTCAATTTCTGGCGTAATAAAACAGAAATTCCACCATTTGCTTTGGTGAAATTTGACGGTCTTACCTGCTGTTAGTCTAAAAATTTGTTTTGCTACAATATAACAACAGAAAAGAGCGGGAAGGACCCACTCTTTTGCTGGAAAACTATCAACAAATTATTACCATAAGGATAGCACAGTTCACTTCACATTGCAAATTTCCTTAATTAGGACAATAACGTATCGATCAATAATGCCTCGACATTATTGCGTCCGGAATCGGCTTTGTGCTTGCACAAAGAACTCCTTTTCGATTTCCGTGACATCCGCCGGAGGCTTTAGCTTATTTCAGCGGATGTTTGTACACCCGCTGAAAAGCAACTTAAATCAAGCATTCATCTCACCACCTATAGAGGTGGGAGACTTCTGCTGAAAGAAGTTAAAATAATGAAAGCTGATTGGCGTCTGGCATGCCTTCTAAGCAACCTAACTGATCCATATACTCAATGAGCGTTTTAGACACTCGACCACGTTGCTGTAAATCTTCCTTCGATAAAAACTCTCCGTCTTCACGAGCAGCTACAATTGTTTTAGCTACGTTCGTGCCAAGTCCGGGAATCGCATCAAACGGTGGAATCAAGGAATTTCCATCAATAATAAACTCACTAGCTTGTGAGCGATATAAGTCAACTTTTTTGAAACTCATGCCGCGTTCACACATTTCAAGTGCGAGTTCCATGACCGTTAGTAGGTTTTTCTCTTTCGTTGAAGCATCTAAGCCCTTTATATTGATTTCATCAATTTTCGCACGAATCATTTGTGAACCTTGTGTCATCGCAATTAAATCAAAATCATCTGCACGCACCGTGAAGTACGCTGCATAATAGAGAATCGGAAAATGCACCTTAAACCAAGCTATACGTACCGCCATTAAAACATATGCAGCCGCATGGGCCTTCGGGAACATGTATTTGATTTTTTTACAAGAGTCGATGTACCAGCCTGGTACCTTATTTGCGAGCATTTCAGCTTCAAATTCGTCGGATAAACCTTTCCCTTTACGAACGGACTCCATAATTTTGAAAGCCAATGAGGGTTCAAGTCCTTGGTAAATTAAATAGACCATAATGTCATCACGACAGCCGATTACTTCTTTAAGGACACATGTACCATTTTGGATGAGCTCCTGTGCGTTACCAAGCCATACATCCGTGCCATGAGAAAGTCCGGAGATTTGTACAAGCTCTGAGAATGTAGAGGGTTTTGTATCTTCTAACATTTGACGCACAAATCGCGTTCCAAACTCAGGTATGCCTAGTGTACCTGTTTTACAGCCAATTTGCTTTTCCGTTACACCTAATGACTCCGGCGAACTAAAAATCTTCATAACAATCGGATCATCTGTCGGAATAGTTTTTGGATCAATACCCGATAAATCTTGCAACATCCGAATTACGGTTGGATCATCGTGTCCAAGAATATCGAGTTTTAAAATATTATCGTGTATGGAATGGAAGTCAAAATGTGTTGTACGCCACTCTGAATCCTGTGCATCGGCAGGGAACTGAACTGGTGAGAAATCATAAATATCCATATAATCTGGTACTACGATAATACCACCTGGGTGTTGCCCTGTCGTACGTTTCACGCCTGTACATCCTTGAACTAAACGATCTACCTCAGCACCACGGAAATGTAAATTATGATCATTTGCATAGCCTTTTACGTAGCCATATGCTGTTTTCTCCGCAACTGTACCGATTGTACCGGCCCGGAAGACATAATCTTCACCAAACAACTCCTTTGTATAGTTATGTGCCTGCGGTTGATATTCACCTGAGAAGTTCAAATCTATATCTGGCACTTTATCCCCTTTGAAACCTAAGAATGTTTCGAATGGAATATCTTGCCCATCTTTTTTATACGGTGTACCACATTCCGTACAGTCCTTATTTGGTAAGTCATAGCCTGAGCTAACCGAACCATCATCAAAGAACTCCACATGCTTACAATTTGGACAAATGTAGTGAGGTGGAAGCGGATTTACTTCGGTAATTTCCATAAAGGTAGCGACAAGGGAAGAACCAACCGAACCACGTGACCCTACTAAGTAGCCATCTGCTAATGATTTTTTCACGAGTTTGGCCGAGATTAAATAAATAACCCCAAAACCATGTCCAAGTATCGACTTTAATTCCTTGTCTATTCGTGCCTTGACGATTTCTGGTAACTCTTCACCGTAAATGCGATGAGCCATTTCGTACGTTAAATTTGTCACTTCATCATCAGAGCCTTCAATTTTCGGTGTATATAGATCATCCTTAATCGGTTTTACATCACCAATCATAGCTGCGATTTTTTGCGAATTTGTGACGACGATTTCTTTTGCAATATCTGGACCTAAAAAATCAAATTCTTGGAGCATTTCGTCGGTCGTTCTAAAATGTACTTCTGGTAACTTCGATCTGTTTAATATATTGGCGCCACCTTGAGAACCAATCAATATTTGTCTAAACATTGCATCTGTCGGATCTAAGTAATGAACATTCCCCGTTGCCACAACTGGTTTATCAAGCTTCTTCCCGAGCTTTACAAGCTTACGGATAATGTCCTCGATTGTCCACTCATCTCTTACGACATTACGTTCGATTAATGGTGCATAGACAGCTTTTGGTTGCACTTCAATATAATCGTAAAATCTCGCAACTTGTTCGGCTTCCTCTGGCGATTTATTCATCATCGTTTCAAATAATTCGCCATTACTGCAGCCTGAACCGATTAGAAGCCCCTCTCTATACTGTTCGAGCGTTGCGCGTGTTACACGTGGTACACGGTAAAAGGTTTTTGTATGGGCATGTGTCACAATCTTAAACAGATTTTTCAATCCATCATTATCTACTGCTAATATTGTACAGTGCATTGGTCGTGCTTTTTTATACGCATCACCACCACCGATATGCTTATTGAAATCATCATGATATTTGATATCTAGTTCATCCGCTTCTTTTAACAGATGCAATAGTAAATAACCTGTTGCCTCTGTATCATAAATGGCACGGTGATGCTGGGTTAATTCAATCCCAAATTTTTTACAAAGCGTATTTAAGCGATGATTTTTCATCGTTGGATGGAGTAAACGTGCAAGCTCTAGCGTATCAATTACTGGATGAACTGTGTCGGCTAGACCATGTTTCTTATATCCAGTATATAAAAAGCCCATATCGAAAGAGGCATTATGTGCCACAACGATTGCGTCTCCTATAAATGCATGAAACTCTCGGATGACCTGCTCTACTTCTGGCGCATTACGTACCATATCATCGGTGATACCTGTCAGTTCAATAGTGGTTGCTGAAAGTGCATGATGCGGATTCGCAAAGCTTTCGTATTTGTCAATTACATGTCCACCTTTGATTTTTACCGCTGCAAGCTCAATTATTGTATCGTATGCCGTAGATAGACCCGTTGTTTCGACGTCAAAGACGACATAGGTTGTATCTTCTAACGCTCGATGCTCAGGGGCGTAAGCAATTTGTACACCGTCATCTACTAAATTTGCTTCCAAACCGTAAATAACCTTAATGCCATGTTTTTTCCCTGCACCATAGGCATCTGGGAAAGATTGCACAACAGCATGGTCAGTAATAGCAATCGCAGGATGCCCCCACTTAGCGGCTTGTGCTACCAATCTCTCTACTGGTGTGACCGCATCCATTTGACTCATCGGCGTATGCAAATGTAACTCCACACGTTTTTCGTTTTGTGGTGCCTTGTCCTGGCGTGTTTCTTTTTTAATTTCGTTAATATCATTTGCCATGATGATTAAATCACGAATAAACGTATCGGTTTGTACCGAGCCACGTACTTTTACCCACATTCCCTTTTTCAAATGTTGCATGAGTTCTGCATCATCATTATCACGTGAGAACATTTTCACAATGATGGAATCCGTATAGTCGGTAATTTTAATTTGCAACAACGAACGGCCACTTTTTAATTCTTTAATTTCTGTATCGAACACAAAACCTTCTACGATCACGCGGCGTTCTTCCTCAACAATGCGTTTAATTTCCATGGTTTCATCGTCTTTAATGTGCATACCCAACTGAAATGGTCGATCCCCCAGAGCAGCCAAGGCTGGATTATCCTTCTTGTCCTGCTCACGCTTTTGGAAGTCTTGCACGGCTTGTTGCGCCATTGCTGCTTCTTCTAAACGCTTCTGCTCTATAAAGGCTTCCTGTGCTGCTCGCATTTCTTCCGTTTCATCTTGGAGCATGAAATCCATCGCTATCGGTGGGAATCCAAATTGACTATAGCTCGCTGATAATTTCTCTGCATACTTCGTTTTCAGCATCATGAATTCCATTTCCTGCATACAGGATAAGGTAATTTTTTGACCGTTCCACATAGGTATTTGCGATACAAGACAATTTTTCAATGTTGGTGCCATATCATCGATTTGTTCTACTACCGTTAACCAATACGCTTGAATTAGTTCCTCTGTTACATTTTGTTCTAGCGTTTCGAAGGTGGTATTAATTTGAGCAATAGCTGCAAATTTTTCAGCTAAGTGTGTGTGAAAAAGCTGGTATAACGGAAACGGCAAAATTCCGCGTAATTTAATAGTAAAATGCCAGAGCCTATTTTTTTTATGCACGGTTAAACGTGATAATTCCCCTTCTTCAAAAAAGGACATATACACATCATCCGTTAACTCTAATTGCTGCAAGAGCATTTGGAGTTTTAATCTTGCCTCTTGTTGCTGTTCCAATCGGTTGACACCTACTTTCTACTTTAATCAATAATGCCTCGACATTATTGCGTCCGGAATCGGCTTTGTGCTTGCACAAAGAACTCCTTTCCGATTTCCGTGACATCCGCCGGAGGCTTTAACTTATTTCAGCGGATGTTTGTACACCCGCTGAAAAGCAACTTAAATCCGCATTCAACCACCTATAGAGGTGGGAGACTTCTGCTGAAAGAAGTTGAAAAAAGAGGCAGTCTGCAAAGCCTCTTGCTGTATTTCCCTGTAGCGGATTTTATTAAAATTTGATGCAAAAAAATTCGCTCCCTTCCACGGGCGATCCGCAAGCCTCACAGATATTTTAAATCTGTGGTGACTTGCTTGACTCGCTTTCCCGCAGGATTGTCGCGAATTTTAGGCTTAATCCTATCATATCAATAATGCCTCGACATTATTGCGTCCGGAATCGGCTTTGTGCTTGCACAAAGAACTCCTTTCCGATTTCCGTGACATCCGCCGGAGGCTTTAACTTATTTCAGCGGATGTTTGTACACCCGCTGAAAAGCAACTTAAATCAAGCATTCATCTCACCACCTATAGAGGTGGGAGACTTCTGCTGAAAGAAGTTAAAAAACATGCTTCTCATTAAGAGTATCTACATCCTTTTGAGAACACGTTCAAAAGGATATTAGTTCTTGCGGAAAAATTCGTTTAAGCGATCAATGACCTCTTCTTTTTTCCATTCAAATGTTTCGCCTGTTTGACGGAATTTCACTTCAACAACACCTTCTGATGCCTTTTTCCCCACTGTTACTCGAACAGGTAGACCAATCAGATCAGCATCCGCAAACTTAACGCCTGCGCGTTCAGCACGATCATCTAAAAGCACATCATAACGATATGATTTCAATAAGCCGTATAACTCATCCGCTAACGTAACCTGTGCTTCATCCTTCGTGTTAACAGGCACGACATGAATATCATAAGGTGCCAATTGTATTGGCCATGTAAAACCATTGTCATCTTGGAAATGCTCAGCTACAGCTGCTAAAATACGTGAAACGCCAATGCCATAGCACCCCATAATAAATGGTTGTGCCTTCCCTTGCTCGTCTAAGAATGTGCCATTCATTTTCGCAGAGTATGTTGTACCTAATTTAAAAATATGACCTACTTCAATACCTTCTGCAAATTGGATAGTACCTTGTCCATCAGGCGATGGATCTCCCTCTTGGATAAAACGAATATCTAAATAGTCATTCACTGCGAAATCGCGTTCAGGGTTAACATTCACTAGGTGGAAGCCGTCTTCATTTGCACCAGCTACACCATTTCGAATGGATTTAATGGCTTGATCAGCTACTACTTTCACATCGACTGGTAATTTAACTGGACCAATAGAGCCAACGCCACAGCCAAGTAACTCACGAATAGCTGTTTCACTTGCAAGTTCAACAGTACCCGCATCTAATGCATTTTTCAGTTTTATATCATTAATTTCATGATCGCCACGAGCAAGCACAACAACTAATTCACCATCTACATCAAATACTAATGATTTAATAACATTTGAAGCTTCAACATTTAAGAAAGCCGATACTTCTTCAATTGTTTTTTGATCAGGTGTTGATACTTTTTCAAGGTCTTTTAATACTTCTGCGGAAGGTTTATAGTCAACAATTACTTCTGCCATCTCAATATTCGCTGCATAATCAGAACTATCCGAGTAGGCAATTGTATCTTCCCCAATTTCAGAAAGGCACATGAATTCATGCGTTCCTTTCCCACCTATTGAACCGGCATCTGCAATAACTGCACGGTAATTTAAGCCCAGACGGGTGAAGATATTTGAATATGCACGATACATATCTTCATATGTTTCATCTAAGCTTTCACGAGATGCATGGAAAGAATAAGCATCTTTCATAATAAATTCACGTCCACGTAATAAGCCGAAGCGAGGTCGCTTTTCATCACGGAATTTTGTTTGAATTTGATAGAGTGTTAATGGTAACTTTTTATATGATTTAATTTCATCGCGTACTAAAGTTGTAATTACTTCTTCATGCGTTGGTCCTAATGCAAAATCACGATCATGACGGTCTTTTAAACGCATTAATTCTGGGCCGTATTTTTCCCAGCGACCAGATTCCTGCCAAAGCTCTGCAGATTGTAAAGCTGGCATTAATAATTCGATAGAATTAACAGCTTCCATCTCTTCACGAATAATACTTTCAATTTTTGTTAACACACGTTTTGCAAGCGGTAAATACGAGTATACCCCACTTGTATTTTGACGAATAAACCCTGCACGTAGTAATTGCTTATGTGATTTAACATCTGCATCAGCAGGTACTTCACGTAGCGTAGGGATAAATGTTTTACTTTGCTTCATTCAGTGTTCCACCTTTTTATCAATTTGCCTCGACGTTATTGTGTCTAGATTTAAAATGATGAACACACTACACTCATTAATCCATGACATTCGTCGGGCCTTAACTTCAATCAGCAGGGGTTCGTATCCTACTGAAGTTAACTTCACTTCGCATTCTTCCCACAAAAGTAGTGTGGGGAAAATGTTGAAGGAAGTTATAGAGATAAGTTCCTTCTCTAGCATAATCAAATTTAGCTTTGAACGCAATGTTTCCAAAACAATTGCGCTCAAAGCTAAAATTCACAGTCAATTTCACGATGGCATCTTGCATCTTCTAATATCTGACGCCAAAGTTTAAGTAAAATGAAGCCAACATTTGAATGGTCACGCCATTTACTTTAAAAGAAAAATCTTTGGATGTCGTTCCATGTGACTACGACCATTAATATCATCAATAATACGATACCCACAAAATGAACGATTCCTTCTTTTTGACGATCGATTGGTTTGCCTCGTAGTGCCTCAAACCCGAAGAATAGTAACCGGCCACCATCTAGTGCTGGAAGCGGTAGTAAATTCATAATACCTAGGTTGATACTTAACATTGCCGCCCAATTCATTAAATTCACGAAACCGTACTGCGCTACCTGCTCTGTCGCTTTATATATACCTACTGGACCTGATAGGGCATCTATTGTGAATTTCCCGGTAATAAGCATGCCAAGAAGCTCAAAAATCTTCTTTGT
Organism: Lysinibacillus parviboronicapiens; assembly: GCF_003049605.2. Classification (NCBI taxonomy): domain Bacteria; kingdom Bacillati; phylum Bacillota; class Bacilli; order Caryophanales; family Bacillaceae; genus Lysinibacillus; species Lysinibacillus parviboronicapiens. The sequence continues at coordinate 1,232,585 of NZ_CP073713.1, read as the reverse complement.
CATGTTGTACGTTTCTTGTGCACCAAACACGACTGCCTTGAGTGGATTAAATTCACGTGGGCTCTCATATCGAACACCGATTTGACCATATTTTTGGCCATCCTGTTTGATTTCTTTTACCATCATATTCAAATTAACTAACTGCCCACCACGCTCAACTGTCACATCAATTGTTTGTCCTGGACGTTTTTGAACAATCGCAGCTAAATCCTGCCATTTCTCTACTACTTGTCCGTCTACTGAAGTTACCTTATCCCCTGCGAGCATACCTGCCTGTGCAGCTGGATCATTTGTTACTACTTCTGTAATTATCGGCTCATATGTAGGTACGCCGGTAAATAAACCAATTAGCAAATAGATGAAAAATGCTAAAATAAAGTTAAACAATGGTCCTGCAAAAATCGTCATGGCACGTTGACCAACTGTTTTTGCATTAAACTGGCGATCATATGGTGCAATTAAAGTTTCTCTGCCATTTTCGACAAGTAGACAATCTCGCGAGACACTATAGCGAATTAGCTTTTCTTCCTCATCATAGCCTTCGATAAATAAATCTCTCACTAAGTCCGCACGCTCAACTTCCAAAAATAACAAATCTGGTAGTTGCTTATTATTTTGGTTGAAAATTATTTTTTTAACAATGTTATCTTCATTGACAATGAGCCCTACACGGTAGCCTGGCTGTAACTCCGAGTCGTCCATATCCTCGCCTGCCATACGAACGTAACCACCAATCGGCAATAAACGAATTGTATAGATCGTTTCACCATGTGTCTTCCCGTAAATTTTTGGCCCCATACCAATTGCGAACTCACGAACCATAATTCCTGCGCGTTTCGCAAATAGGAAGTGACCAAGTTCATGGAAGAACACAAGGGATCCAAATATAAAAATAAATGCAATGGCTGTTTGCATAATACCCCACCTTTAAAAGTGAATAGTTTAACGACGTCTTACCCTCGTTATTTTACCATGTCTAATACTATTTTTCTTGTCTCACTGTCCGCATGTAAAATCGTTTGTAAATCTGGCACTAAAATATTGTGATGTGCCTGCATAACCCGTTCAATTGTGTCATCAATTTCAAGGAATGTTATTTTTCCTTGTAAAAATGCCGCAACTGCTGCTTCATTCGCTGCATTCATCGCTGTTAAAATTGTACCACCTGTACGACCCGCCTCATATGCAAGTCGCAATGCTGGATAACGGTCAAAGTCCATATTTTTAAAATGTAACTGACCAATTTGCGCTAAATTAAGTCGTTGACCATTATGCAGTGGTATACGATCAGGGTAGCTTAGTGCATATTGAATGGGTACACGCATATCCGGTGTACCCAACTGTGCAATGACACTAGTATCATGATACTCAACTAGGGAGTGAATAATACTTTCTCTATGCAAAAGTACATCGATTTTATCATACGGCATATCAAATAAGACATGTGCTTCTATGACTTCCAGCCCTTTATTCATCATGGTTGCTGAATCTATCGTGATTTTCGCCCCCATGGACCAATTCGGGTGATTTAGTGCATCAGCTACCGTTACATGTTTTAATTCATCACGTGTTTTGTCACGGAAACTACCACCAGACGCTGTAATAATTAAACGCTCAATATTTTTTGAATTTTCGCCATTCATAGATTGGAAAATGGCTGAATGCTCACTATCCACTGGCAAGATTGTTGCGTTGTATTTCTTCGCCTCTGCCATCACTAAGTGTCCTGCTGTTACAAGCGTTTCCTTGTTTGCGATAGCGATCGTTTTACCCATGCGAATTGCAGCAAGCGTCGATTCTAAACCAACACTACCAAGCACTGCATTGACTAGAACTGTTGAATCAGGATGTGTAGCAACCTCTACAAGCCCTTTGGCACCAAATGTAAAGTGCACCTGTGGATAAGCTTTTGCGAGCGCCAGTGCATCTTCTTCAAGCTGCACAGATACAAGCTCAGGCTGCAACGTTTCAATCATCTCACGGGTTTTCTCTATATTTTTCCCTGAAGAAAAAGCTACAAGATGAAATGCATCACGTTGTTCTTTTAAAATATCGTAGGTTTGCCAACCGATAGAGCCAGTAGCACCCAATAAACTAATTTTTTTCACGACAAAACGTCCCCTTTTTCTATCTAAGCAAATAAAGAAAAGCTACAATCGATTTTCGCCTACCACTTTTTAGAGGAGGTGAAATCTTTAGCATAAAAATCACGGTTTTCTAATTACCGATAAGATATAAAAAATGTAGTAAAGGCACGACGAATAACAGACTATCAAAGCGGTCTAAAATGCCGCCATGCCCAGGTAAAATAGTTCCTGAATCTTTCACGTCAAAATGACGCTTTATTGCAGATTCCACTAAATCGCCCATTTGACCAATAATGGAAGCGAAAATTGTGATAAAAATCAACGACACATAACTATCTACAATTGGATAAATCGCTTGCATGCCAACAGCGAAGATGACAGCAATAACAATCCCGCCGACAAAGCCTTCCACTGTTTTCTTTGGTGATATTTCAGGCCAAAGCTTATTTTTGCCCAATTTTCTTCCAACAAAATAGGCACCTGAGTCTGTCGTCCAAACAACCAGTAAACAATAAACAACATACTGTAGTCCAGAATTACGTGTCTCAATTAAATAATGGAAACCTAGTCCAACATAAAATGCACCCAATAAAATAAAGCCAATTTCATCAAATGTAATTTTATTTTTTACAAGCACCACATAAATAAGCAATAACATCATCAGTCCGTAAACAACCATTAAAACGGATGAATAACCAATTGCTTGTACTACCTCACTTCCCCAGTCCTTTGGTATAACCAGCATAATAAGTGTTAGTAGTCCCATAAAACCAGGTACTGAAAAAATTGAAATACCTTTCATCTTTAGTATTTCATAAAAGCCGACAACAGCCATTGCAAGCACAAGTAGTGTAAATGGCACCTTTCCATAAATAACAAATGGAATAAATAGTGCAGCTGCAATTATTGCTGTGATGATTCGTTGTTTCAAGTTGTTTCTTCTCCCTTCAACCCACCGTAACGACGATTACGTTTCTGATAGTTTTCCACCGCTTCGAGTAAGTTTTCCTCACTAAAATCTGGCCACAATGTATCTGTAAACCAAAATTCCGTATAGGCGAGTTGCCATAACATAAAGTTACTTAATCGTACTTCACCACTTGTACGTATTAATAAGTCTGGCTCTGGTAAATGGGCTGTCATTAAATGAGATGTCATACATTCCTCATTAATGTCCTGCATCGTTAAATGACCGTCCTGCACCTTTTGAAGCATCGTTTTCATAGCGCTGACCATTTCTGAACGACTCCCATAATTCAAGGCAAAGTTTAAAATTAGTCCCGTATTATGCTTTGTCTCCTCCATCGCCTCATACAGTGCTTTTTGTGTATGAGCAGGCAATAGAGAAGGGTCACCAATCATTTCAACTCGTACATTGCGTTCCATCATTTCCGGTAAAAAAGAACCTAAAAATTCCACAGGTAGACGCATGAGAAAATCGACCTCTGGTTTTGGTCGTTTCCAATTCTCTGTAGAAAACGCATAGACCGTTAATACTTGAATACCAAGATCTGACGCAAATCTCGTTACTTTCCGTACCGTCTTCATACCTTCATGGTGCCCAGCAACACGTGGCATTGCACGTTTCTTTGCCCAACGTCCATTTCCGTCCATAATAATCGCTACATGGGCAGGAATTGGCTCGCTTTTAGACAGGGCAACTCGTTCCTCCAATGATAGTGTATTTATATTTACTTGTTTACCTAATAGCTTCTTAAACATGCTAACTCCCCCACTACAACTAATCGGACGTATACTCACCTATCATAACAAACAAAAGTACTTTTTGTCTTTTTTTTCCCTCTAAATTGACTATGTATGAACTAGCTTATTTTAGAACAAATACACCTCATTAATTACACTTAGGCTAAGTTTTTAAATGACTAAGCTAACTCAAAGCCTGTCATTTCGGTATAGCCACTGGTATTGGTGTTTTAACAATACAGTAAGTGAGCCAACATCAAATGGTTACGCAGACTTGAGGTTAACTTTTTTTATTGTTTTCCATTCTTAAGCTATACCTTGTGCTCGAGGCATAAACATTCTGCAGTACGTGCCCGCTGATAAGCAATTAAAAATTAGTTCTTATCGAAATGGGATACTTCAACTGAATAAAGTTAAAAAAGAAAAGACGTCCTGTTATGTATAGGACGCCTTCATCTCATCAAAAAGTTCCATCAAAGAGTGTAAAGTGTCTGTCTGCTTACACTTCTAGAATTTCTTTTTCTTTTTCTTTCGTTACTTGATCTACTTTTACGATGTAATCATCCGTTAATTTTTGAATGTCCTCACCGTAGCCGCGTAGATCATCTTCTGTGATTTCGCCAGCTTTTTCGAGTTTTTTCAAATCGTCATTAGCGTCACGACGTACATTTCGAACTGCAATTTTTGCATCTTCTGCTTCTTTTTTTACTTGCTTTACAAGGTCTTTACGGCGTTCTTCCGTTAAAGCAGGGATCATTAAACGAATAACTGTCCCATCATTTGTTGGTGTAATACCAATATCAGATTTCATAATTGCTTTTTCAATCTCACCTAACACTGTTTTATCGTAAGGTGTAATGACTAATAGACGTGCTTCTGGCACAGCTACACCCGCAAGTTGATTAATCGGTGTTGGCGCTCCGTAGTAATCTACAGTAATACGATCTAGTAATGATGCGTTTGCTCGTCCTGCACGAATTGATGCCAATTCACGTGAGAAAGCAGCGATAGTTTTGTTCATTTTGTCTTTAGCTTGTTCTAAAACTTGTTTAGCCATTATGCATTCCTCCTAACAACTGTTCCAATTTTCTCGCCTAGCACGGCACGTTTTATGTTACCTGGCTCCGTAATTGAGAAGACAATTAACGGAATATCGTTATCCATACATAAAGTAGAAGCTGTTGAGTCCATTACTTGTAAACCTTGTTGAATAACGTCTAAGTATGTGAGTGTTTCATATTTAACGGCAGTCGTGTCTACTTTTGGATCTGCTGAATAAACACCATCGACATTATTTTTTGCCATTAAAATTGCATCTGCGTCAATTTCCGCTGCTCGTAAAGCTGCAGTTGTATCTGTAGAGAAGAACGGGTTACCCGTACCTGCGGCGAAAATAACTACTCGTTTTTTCTCTAAATGACGAACTGCTTTACGACGAATATACGGTTCTGCTACTTGTGTCATCACGATAGAAGATTGCACACGCGTTTCAATGCCTAATTTTTCAAGAGCATCTTGTAATGCTAATGAGTTCATAACCGTTGCTAACATGCCCATATAATCAGCTGCTGCACGATCCATTCCCATTTCGCTACCGATTTTTCCACGCCATATATTACCGCCACCTACAACAACAGCAACTTCTACATCAAGATCTACTACTTCTTTTACTTCTTCTGCAACAGACTTGATAATTTTTGGTGATAAACCGAAGCCAGCTTCTCCCGCTAACGCTTCACCACTTAATTTAATGACTACTCGTTTATATTGTGGCACACTCATTGTAAACCTCCGTCAGACATTTATTTAAAACATTTCTATTCCTTTTCCATTATAGTATATCTAACAATAAATACTAGTTGTGTAAATGGAGAATAGAAAATTCTATAGTTTTTCGCTCATTTCGGAAAAATAGGGAACACGTTATGTTGTGTTCCCCATTTTTGTCTAGAAAAAATCTAGATATTATTTGGTTAGGATCAAATGTAAGCCAGTCCATCCATGAACTAGTTTCACAAAAAATTAGTTACCTTTAACTTGGTTCATTACTTCTTCTGCAAAGTTATCTTCACGTTTCTCGATACCTTCACCTACAGCGTAACGTACGAAGCCAGTTACATTACCACCAGTTGATGCAACGAAGTCACGTACTTTTTGATCAGAGTTTTTAACGAATGATTGGTCAAGTAAGCAAACGTCTTCGAAGTATTTACCAAGACGACCTTCAACCATTTTCGCAACGATGTTTTCTGGTTTACCTTCGTTAAGAGCTTGTTCAGTTAACACTTTACGTTCACGTTCAACTTCTTCAGCAGAAACTTCTTCACGAGAAACGTAAGTTGGGTTAATAGCCGCGATATGCATAGCTACATCTTTTGCAGCTGCTTCATCAGTAGAGCCTTCTAAAGTTACTAATACACCAATACGTCCACCCATGTGTAGGTAAGAACCGAATGCATCTGCATCAGTTTTTGTTTTAATTTCAAAACGACGTAGGTTAATTTTTTCACCGATTGTTGCAACAGCTGTTGAGATTTGGTCAGCGATTTTTACGCCTTCAGCGTTTTCAAGCTCAAGAGCAGCTTCAACAGATTCTGGTTTAGCCGCTAATAATTGTGCAGCAAGTTGTTCAACTAATACTACAAATTTATCGTTTTTAGCTACGAAGTCAGTTTCAGCGTTTACTTCAATTAAGATCGCTTCGTTACCTTGAGCTAAAATGTAAGTTGTACCTTCAGCAGCGATACGATCAGATTTTTTAGCAGCTGATGAAAGACCTTTTTCACGTAAGAAGTCGATTGCAGCTTCTAAGTTACCCTCAGTTTGTACTAACGCTTTTTTACAGTCCATCATACCAGCGCCAGTTTTTTCACGTAATTCTTTTACTAATTGTGCAGTAATGTTTGCCATTTAGTGTTTCCTCCTCGAATTGGTAGAGATTATAGTGATAAGGTTCTAAAAAAGGTGATAAGGGGGTCTGAGCCACTTATCACCTTTTTGTAAACGTGAATTACTCAGCAGCAGCTTCTACAGCTGGAGCTTCTTCTTCACCTTGTTTTGACTCGATTAAAGCGTCAGCCATTTTAGCAGTTAAAAGTTTAACAGCGCGAATAGCATCATCATTAGCAGGGATTACGTAGTCGATTTCATCTGGATCACAGTTTGTATCAACAATACCTACTAGAGGGATGTTTAGTTTACGAGCTTCAGCAACAGCGATACGCTCTTTACGTGGGTCAACCACGAACATAACATCTGGAAGATTGTGCATATCACGGATACCGCCTAAGAATTTTACTAGACGTTCGTGTTCTTTTTTAAGTTGGATTACTTCTTTTTTAGGAAGAACTTCAAAAGTTCCTTCTTCTTCCATTTTTTCGATAGCTTTCATACGTGCAACACGTTTTTGAATTGTACCGAAGTTAGTAAGAGTACCACCTAACCAACGTTGGTTGATGAAGTAGTTGCCTGAACGTTCAGCTTCGTCTTTGATCGCTTCTTGTGCTTGTTTTTTCGTACCAACGAAAAGAACTTTACCACCGTCTTGACCAACTTGACGCATGAAGTCATAAGCTTCCTCTAATTTTTTAACAGTTTTTTGTAAGTCGATGATGTAGATCCCGTTACGTTCAACGAAGATATATTTCTTCATTTTTGGGTTCCAACGACGAGTTTGGTGACCGAAATGTACACCAGCTTCAAGTAATTGTTTCATAGAAATTACTGACATGTGAATTTCCTCCTAGAATGTTTGGTTTTTTTCCTCCGCATTTATCACCTGCAACAAGCTACCCTAATCTTAGAGCACCACTTACTACATCAAAATGCGTGTGTAATAATAACACCATTTGCTACTATATCACAGCTTATCCATATTAGCAACTGTTTTAGCTATGGAATTTCAATAAAAGCTCGATTTCTGTCTTACCTTTTTGAAGCTGTTTGGCAATTTCCTCCGCAGTTTTACCTTGCTTCGCTAGTTGCACGATTTGCTGTTCTACAGTTTCTGGCTTCGGCTCTTCCTTTTGCAGCATGACATCCTTTGTTTGGGAAGTACTTGATACTGTCACTCCAGCTTGCTGTTGACGTGAGTAAGCGTTCGCAGCAATATTTTTAGAGACTAATATACGCGGTTCACTATCATGACTAGTAGGCGCCAATACAGTTTTCTCTTGTTCTGTCTGAGAAAACTGGTAATCTTGCTCTTTTTGCTGTTTCTTCACCTGCTGGACAGCATATGTTGTTTTAACTTCAGGTTCAGGTTCAGGTTTAGGTACCGCTTGCAACTCTTGAATTAAGCGATTATTTTCATCCTTCATTTCTGCTAAGTAGAGACTAATGGTATCATCCATTTCTCGCATTAAGCGTTCTTGCTTATTTTCTAAATCTTTGAATTTTGCTAGTTTCGTGTTAAGTATAATAATGAAGTAAAATGAAAGTAGCTGTAAAACAAATAGAACAGCTATTAGTATGGTTGTCATAGTAAACTCCTATCCACTAAAGTCCACGAAATTTCCTTTAAACGGGTGTTGTGCCTGTTTTTCTGGTTTTTCGTTACTATTCTTTTTCTTTTTACGAGTACCTTTTATGTACTCTCCTCCCGCTTCTTCCTCTTCACTAATCTCAACCATACCCTCTGAAGTATTGACAACTTTCTGCTTACGCTCTAATTCCTTTTTTAGCGCTTCATTTGCATGTGCTTGCTGAGCCAAAGTTTGTTGTTGTGCCTGATCTGCCATTTTACCCGCTTCAAATGTCTTCGGAATAGCTATTTGTAATTCGACACCTTTTAAACTCATAAGACTCCCTCCTTCAAAGTTATGTGCCTATTCGCTTATTACACATTTAACATCTCATTTGACAGCAATTTTCTTAGCTTTAAAAGTGCCTTCGAGTGAATCTGTGAAATACGAGATGTTGACAATTCCAACATTTCACCAATCTCTGTCAATGTTAATTCCTCGGTATAAAATAAACTAAGCACAAGCTGTTCTTTGTCATTTAGCTTTTGTATATTTAAGGCTAAGTCGCCAAGTAATTCTGTTTTTATAACAACCTGCTCTGGCGTTTTCGACGTATCATCACGGATGATAAACGCCTTTCCTTCTGTTTCTTCCTGGTCTTGTTGCTCATTAATAGATAATACATTTGAAAAGAAATGCTCTTGTACAGTTTGGTACACTTCCTCTACTGGTAGTTCCATATGATTTGCGAGCTCCTCAGGTGTTACATGACGCATATATCTTTGTTCTAATTGTTCAATTTGAGCATCCAATTTTTTCGCCTTTTCTCGTGCAGAACGCGGCAACCAATCTTCCTTACGTAAGCCATCAATAATCGCCCCTCTTACTCTAAAAGAAGCATATGTATCAAATTTTAAGTCTCGATTAATATCGAATTTATTTAATGCATCAAAAAGACCTAACATGCCTAAGCTTGTTAAATCATCTCGTGATACGCTCTTCGGTAAGCCTGCTCCAATTCGCTGTACATGGTAAGAAACAAGAGATATATATTTTTTTATCAGTAAATCACCCGCATCAGGATCACGTTCATTGATCCAGCGACTCCACAGCTTTTTTTCTTCGTTCAGATTTGGTTGTGTCATGAAATCCACCTCTCTTTAAGAAAAGCGCATTCGAGCCCGTTCACACAAAAAAGCTACTTGCGAGCTCGAAGCAAAAGTATGTTCTACAACTTTCGCACGTGAAATTGAAGGATTTCAAGCGTGCGACACGATAGTGTAGACATGGTAAAACCGATGCCGTTCTTTACTATATTATAACAAGATTCGCCATAATTTCATATGTTTCTCTAACACTATTATATGATTCCTTCCTTTTCCCTCTTTTGGCATAACAAAAACTGCAAACAATTGTTAGCTTGGACACTAACATTGCATGCAGTTCGAAGTTGCCTGGTTTATGCATTTACTTGTTGGTCATCTTCACGACTCATCATCGTACGTACAACCTGTGCAATATCTTCGGTACTTTCATCTTGAAACTCAACAGTTGAGCTTGTGTTGTGTTTTTTCTGATTTTCGTCATTTTGTTCATCAGACACATTTTCGTCAAGTTCACTCTCTGTTTGCACTTTGTCTGTTTCCGGTGTAAATAAAATATACGTGATTAGCAATCGTACAAGATACATAACGAAAAAGACAATAAGTGCAGCTACAAATGAGCCGATGATAATACGCAATGGCGTTAAAGGTTTTTGAAATGTCATAAAGAAATAAATAGAAAAGGCAATTAATGCTCCCCATAGGTTGTAAAAAATAGAACCAAACATTATATTTCGCTCACTCCTTGGTTAACCGTTCGGATATGTAATGTCGACGTCGCAGGATTAAATTCAATTGTTCTACCACTATTTCCACCAGTATCTTCAGCAATTAAAGGAATTCCTTGACGCTTCAATTCACTCTTTACAGCCTCTACATTACGTGGACCGATGCGCATTGAATCTTTGTCCGAAGAGAATTGAAACATCTGCGCACCGCCCGCGATTTTCGCCTTTAGCTTGAACTTTTGAACACCTTCTAGTTTCAATAAGTCAATCATGCCCAAAATTCCTGTATCCGCAAATTTCGCCACATTAATCGACTCTGATCTAGCAAGGCTAGAATCTGGTAGCATCACATGTATTAAACCAGCAATTTTTTTTGACTCATCGTATAAAATAACACCTACACAAGAACCAAGACCTGAAGTTCTTATGGTATTTGGTAGTTTTGCTACATCCATTTGTGCAATTCCAACTTTTATTACTTGTCCACTACTATTTAACATAATCTATGATACTCCCAATGCCTTAAAAATAGCATCAAATGAATCTGGATCTGGTAGTAAGAAGAAATGTCCTCTTACCGTTTCATGATCCTCAACCCCGTCTTCATAAATGGATGTATTTATTACGATAACATTATCACTGACATGTGATAATTCAATTAAGCCAATACTGATGATAGCACCAAACATGTCGACACTAAGTCCTGGTACAGTTGGATAAATTTTTAAATTTGTAAAATCTGACAATGCCGATAAATATGAACCTGATAAAATATTACCCATTTCCTGCATGGCCGATAACCCTAATTCTGAAACAGGTGGTTTTTTAAAGTCGAACGATTCATCATATATTAGACGTCGGATAAAGCGATTAGCCTGTTCGATAGGAAGGATAAAAAACATACTTCCTTCAGCATCACCTTCGATGCGTAAAAAGATCCCAACAACGACGTTTTCAGATCCTCCAGCGAGTTCCATCATGTCATTAAACGATACCATTTCAACTTTTGGTACACGCATGTCGATTTTTTTACCAAGTAAACTGGAAAGTGCTGTCGCAGCATGCGCAGCACCAATATTTCCAATTTCCTTTAAGACATCTAAATGTAGTGATGTAATCTTTTGATTAAATGTCATCATCGATCCCTACTTTAGTGGATTTAATACTTTCTCTAAATGCAACAAGATTAATAATCGCTTGTCTATTTTTGCCACACCTGAAATAAATTCTTCTTCAAGCGAGCCAACTACTTCTGGCTGTGGTTCAATGGAATTTGAGGGAATATCTAAAACATCATTTGCTGAATCTACTACGAAACCTACTTCCATATCTTCCAATGAAATAATGATAATACGAGTTGTTTCTTCATGTTCAGAGATAGGTAACTCAAAACGTTCACGTAAATCCACAATTGGTGTTACAACACCACGTAGATTAATAACACCTTTCACATATTTCGCTGTTTTAGGTACTCGCGTAATATGCATTAACTTCTCGATTCCTTGAACGTGTGATACTGGAATCGCATATTCCTTATCTGCTAATTGGAAGACGATTACTTTAATACTTTCTTGTTCAACTGCGTTTGTCATTGTTAACACCTCTCTTATTCATTCACCTTATTTAATAAGTGCGTTGCAATCTACAATTAGGGCCACTTTACCATTACCTAAAATTGTCGCGCCAGAAATTGCAAAGATATTTGTTAAGTAATTTCCTAATGATTTCAGTACAATTTCTTGTTGGCCAATGAATGAATCTACAACTAAACCAGCAAGTTTTTCACCTTTACGAACAATAACTACTGAATGGAATTCGTCATCTTGCAGCTCTTTACGAGGCACCTCAAAGATTTCCTCTAAGAATACAAGTGGTACAACTTTGCCGCGGAAGTCGATTACTTTTTGGTTATGCGCATTCATAATATCTGATGAACGGATAATAGATGTTTCAATAATCGATGATAACGGAATTGCATAAATCTCTTTTTCGATTTCCACTAACATGACTGAAATAATTGATAATGTTAAAGGCAATTGAATAGAGAAAATAGAGCCTACGTCTTGAGTAGATTCAATCGAAATATTACCACCTAATGATTCAATGGTAGTTTTTACTACGTCTAAACCAACGCCACGACCTGATACGTCAGAAATAACATCTGCTGTAGAGAAGCCTGAAGCGAGAATTAGTTCATTGATTTGTTTATCAGACATCGAGAAGGATTGTTCTTGTGTGACAATACCTTTTGAAATCGCTTTTGCTAGTACTTTATCGCGATTAATGCCTGCGCCATCATCCTCTATCTCGATGAAGACATAGTTACCGCTATGGTAAGCACGTAATACAACTGTTCCTTCCTCTGGCTTACCCTTCGCACGGCGTGCTGTTGGATTTTCAATGCCATGATCGACAGAGTTACGGATTAAGTGAACAAGTGGATCTCCGATTTCATCAATTACGGTACGGTCCAGTTCGGTTTCTGCCCCAATAATGTCAAGATTAATTTTTTTGTTTAAGTCACGCGATAGCTGACGAATCATTTTTGGGAAACGATTGAACACTGTTTCAACTGGAACCATTCGCATCGTTAAAATAATTGTTTGTAAATCACCCATTACACGGCTCATACGCTCAACCGTTTCATTTAGCTCACCATGATTTACTTCAGTAGCAATTGACTGTAAACGTCCACGATCGATGACAAGTTCTTCAAATAAGTTCATTAATATATCAAGACGTTCAATATTCACACGAATTGTCTTATTTCCAACAGGAGCATGACTTTTTTCTGCTTTAACAGGTGTAGCAGACTTTGCAGGTACAGGTGTAGGCGCTGGTGTAGCTACCTCTTCTAGCGTTGCTGTCGCTGCTACTTCTTTGTGAGCCTCATACTCTTTTTCGCTGAATTTCTCTTGATTGATGTTTGCAACAATAACTTCATCAACCTCAGAAACCTTCATTAATTTTTTCTGCATATCCTCTGCGGATTCCTTTGTTACAAAGGCCACATAAAATTGTTGATCGAATTGTTCATCTTCTAGCTTCTCTACTGTTGGCGAAGATTTAATGACATCTCCGTCCTTTTCTAAAATCTCAAATACCATAAATACTCGTGCTGCCTTTAATAGACAATCTTCACGAAGGCGTACTGAAATTTCAAAAGCATTAAATCCTTGTTCAGCAGATTGCGTAATGACTGTTTGTTCAAAACTATCATATTCTAAGACGCTTGCTACAGATGGCGTGTCAATTGTTGTTGCAACAACTTCAGTAACTGCTTCTTCTCCTGACTCAATACGCTTTAATTGTGCTACGGTTGAAGAAACATCTCGTTTGCCGTCCCCACCGTTTGCAATATCCATAACCATTTCCTCTAAATGGTCTACAGATTCAAAAACTACATCTAAAATTTCTGGTGATACATGGATTTTTTCATTTCGAATGGCATCTAATACATTTTCCATTTTATGCGTTAAATCTGCTAAATCTTCGTAGCCCATCGTCGCTGACATACCTTTTAATGTATGAGCGGAACGGAAAATTTCTCCAACAATGGCCAAATCATCTGGGTTTTTTTCTAATTCTAATAAATGTTCACTACAAGCTTGTAAATGCTCTTTACTTTCTTCGATAAACATCTCTAAATATTGATTGACTTCCATAAGAGGACACCCCTTTTAAGGCAAATATTTCATAATTATTTGTGCAATATCATCAACATCAGCAACTTCATCGACAAGCTGCGTTTCCACCGCAGCTTTCGGCATACCATACACTATGCAAGTATCAGCTGACTCTGAGATAGCAATCACATTCCCAGTACTTTTTAATGCTTTTAATCCTTTTGAGCCATCATGGCCCATACCCGTCATAATGACTGCTACCTTATCAAAATCTTTAATTTGGCTAACGTCTTCGAACATGACATCTACTGATGGGCGATGTCCGGAACGTGGTGGTTCATTATTATCAAGGACGACACCAAAAGAGGTGCCTACTTTTCTTAGTTTCAAATGATACCCACCGGGTGCGATATAGGCCACTCCATTTTGTAAAATATCACCTTGCTCTGCTTCCTTTACAGTAATCTCACTTAATTGATTTAAGCGGGAAGCCAATGATTTTGTAAAACCAGCCGGCATATGTTGGACAATTAAAATTGGCGCTTGTATCGTTTTAGGAATTTTTGTAATCACTTCCTGTAGAGCGCGCGGTCCACCTGTAGATGTCCCAATAAGCACAATTTTCTTACTTACTCTACTCCATTCCATATGTGGCTTTTTTACCTCAGGTACTAGTGTCGAAATAGGGACTGAATGAGCCACTTTTCGTTCGTTTAGTATTTCTTTTTTTATGGTACTCGCTGTTAACGTTGGTACTTGTTGTTTTTTGCTACCGGCAGGCTTTTTCAATTTGGAGATAGGTACCAATGATGCTTGTTCAACCTTGTGGACAAGTTCATTTTGGATTTTATGTAAATCAAGAGATATTGTTCCGCTAGGCTTTGCGACAAAATCAACCGCTCCATATTCAATTGCTGTTAATGCATTTTCAGCCCCTCGTTGAGTTGTACTTGAAAGCATGACCACAGGTACAGGACAAATGGCCATAATTTCATTTAACGCCTCAAGTCCATTCATTTCAGGCATTTCAATGTCCATTGTCACAACTGTCGGCTTTAATGTTTGGATTTTTTTAATCGCATCTTTGCCGTTTCGTGCTGTTCCAACTACCTCAACCTTCGAATTCCCAACAAAAAAGTCACTAATTAGCTTTCGCATAAAAGCAGAATCATCTACTACTAATAACTTGCTTTTATGTAAAAAGTCCAATTAATCACGCCCTTTCGAAAAAATATTTCTAAGTTTAGATAAAAATTTACTCCCAGACTGTTCATGTCCATGCACTTCCTCTACACGGTGTTCCATAAAACGAGCCACTATAAGTTGAAGTGTCTTTGAAATAAGGGCATCTGGGTATGCAATCGAAAATGGCACTTGCTCGCGCACAGCTTTCCGCACAACGGTGTCCTCAGGTAACGAGCCTAACACCGTGACCTCTTTGTCTAAAAAACGTTTCATAGTAAGTTTTAAACGTTCATTTGTTTCAATTCCTTCTTCTTTAGAAAAAGCACGATTGCAAAGAATATAAATTTGCTTATCCATATCTCGTCCATGAATATATTTCATCATTGAATAAGCATCTGTAATGGAGGTTGGTTCGGCTGTCGAAATCACAATGATTTCATCTATTGATGTTAGCAAATCGAGTGACCAGTTAGTTGCACCTGCTCCCATATCAAACACAATATAGTCGAAGTTTTTTTGCAATTTTTCAAAAGCATGAATCAATTGTTCAAACATTCCATCTGACCATTCCAGCACACTCGCCATACCCGATCCCCCAGAGATATATCGCAAACCATAAGGACCTTCAAACATTACCTCATCTAGTAGCTTGTTTCCTTCTAAGTAGTCTTTAAAACTATAAGAAGCATTTTTTCCAATTAGTATATTGATATTGCCCATGCCAATATCCATATCTACGATTACAACTTTTCTCCCTTTACTCGCTAATGTAGCTGCAAAATTCATTGAAAAGTTACTTTTTCCAACTCCACCTTTTCCACTTACAACAGCGATTGCTCTACCTAATTCACCTTGCTGTCTTAGCATTTTCAAGCGCAATGTTTCAGCTTGGTCTCTCATTTTTCTTCACCTTGGAAAAACAAATTAAGAACTTCTTCTATTTCAGCTTCTTCAATATCTTCTGGTACTTCTTGACCATTCGTATAGTAAGCAAGTCCTTTATTATATTTAATCATTAAATTAATCATTGTGCCAATAGAATTTGTTTCATCAATCTTTGTAAAAATTATTTTTTCAATTGGCAACTGCTTAAACTGGTCAATAATGTCCGTCATATCTTTTTCTTTTGCTGTCATAGCAAGCACTAAAAAGGATTCAGCTTGATCGTCAAACTTTATAAGTCGCTGTAAATCATCAACATACTTTACTTCTTTATAGTTTCGACCTGCTGTATCAATAAAGACTAAATCCAAATGGGACAATCGTTGGATAGCTTGTTCAAAATCTGTTGCATTATAGGCAATTTCAACAGGCGCTTGTAAAAGACCCGCATACGTTTTTAACTGCTCTATAGCAGCAATTCTGTAAGTATCCGTAGTAATAAAGCCTATTTTTTTCTTTTTCTCTAAAACCGCTCTGGCTGCCATCTTAGCAATGGTTGTTGTCTTTCCTACACCTGTTGGGCCTAGAACATTAATATACTTTCTTTCATAGGTTAAACCGCCTATTGGTAGACCTTCAAGTTTTTTGCGCAATAAGTTTTTCGTAATCAATTTGCATTGTGAAAAGTTGATTTCGGCTGCTTCTTTAAAATGCATAAAAAGCTCATCACCAATCATTGTGATGAGCTCCTCATTTAGCTCTTGCTGTCTTAAGTATTCAATGAAGGGTAAGAGTTCATCGGGATATTGAGCTTGGGTCGTCTTCTTATGCATCGATTGCATTAAAGATTTTAAATCTGCAATTTCCTTCCTCAATTCTTCAGGAATACCTGTCTCCTCTTGCAAGGTCGTGTCCTGCTTTGGTTGTACTGGATGAATCTTTGCTTGCACAGCATTAGTAATCTCTTGTAAACTTGCATTTTCTTTACTTGATTGAGGTGTTGCAAGAGTAGCAGTAGGTGCTGGTGCCATATTGCTTGGCTCCATTTTATCAATCCCTGCTACTACCTCAAAACTCTTCTTTTTTACGAGTCCAAAAAACTTTTTAGTTACCACTACTTTTGAATTCAAAATGACAGCGTCTTCGCCTAAATCAGCACGTACAAGTTTCATTGCTTCTGGTATGGAAGATGCGTAATATTTTTTCATTTTCACTCAACATTCACCACCCCAACACTTTGAATTTCAACCGTAGCATCAAGTTCATTATAAGAAAGAACTGGAATCTGCGGGAAATAACGTTCCGTCAGCTGACGTAAATACATACGAACTGCTGGTGAACATAAAATAATAGCCGATTGTTCCATAAAGGAAACACGTTCTACCTCAGCTGCTATGGACTCTAACACAATTTGAGAATCTTGTGGATCCATTGCTAAATAATTCCCATGATCTGTTTGCTGAATACTATCAGCAATCATTTTCTCTACTTTACCTGATACAGTAATGACTTTCAATGACGCACTGTCCCCTACATATTGCGATGTAATTTGGCGCGCTAATGACTGACGTACGTATTCAGTTAATATATCGGTATCACTCGTTAATTTTGCATAGTCTGCAAGCGTTTCGAAAATAATTGGCAAGTTACGCACCGATACATTTTCTCGAAGAAGCTTGCCCAGTACTTTTTGAATCTCTCCAGTCGATAGCGGAGCAGGTGTTAATTCTTCGACTAAAATTGGATGTGTTTCGCGTAAATGATCTATTAATTGCTTTGTTTCTTGACGACCTAATAATTCATGCGCATTTGCGCGAATCATTTCAGTTAAATGTGTGGACACAACACTCGGTGGATCCACGACTGTATAACCAAACATTTCAGCATCCTCTTTAACTTGCTCTGTAATCCATTTTGCCGGTAGACCAAATGACGGTTCAACTGTCTCAATACCTTCAATTGAATCATCATCTCCTGGACTCATGGCTAAATAGTGATCAAGTAACAGTTCGCCTCTTGCCATCTCATTTCCTTTTATTTTAATGCGGTATTCATTTGGCTGTAACTGAATATTATCACGAATACGAACAACTGGAATGACAATACCTAGTTCCAACGCTAGCTGGCGGCGTATCATGATGACACGGTCTAACAAGTCTCCACCTTGTGCAGCATCTACTAAAGGTATTAAACCATATCCAAATTCAAACTCAATCGGGTCCACATTTAATAAATTCACAACATTTTCAGGGCTCTTCATGCCGTCTGTTGCCACTTCTTCCTCAATTTCAAGTAATTCTTCTTCATCCTCAGGCTTCTTACGTTCCATCATGTAGGCACCCGCAATTAACGCAATACCAATTGGTAGTGTAATCCAGTCAGGAATTGGTGTGAATAGGCCAAGTAGGATAATTGTACCTCCGGCAACATAAAGTAACTTTGCTTGAGCAAATAGCTGGCCCATAATATCTTCGCCAAGACTGCCTTTAGAAGATGCACGTGTTACAACAATCCCTGTCGCTGTAGAGATGAGTAATGCTGGAATTTGTGAAACGATACCATCGCCCACTGTCAGCTTGGAGAAATGGGTTGCGGCTTCCGCGAATGGTAAACCCATTTGCACAACACCGATGATGATACCAAATAATAAGTTGATAATAACCATGACCATAGAGGCAATGGCATCCCCTTTAACGAATTTCGTGGCACCATCCATCGCCCCATAGAAATCCGCTTCACCCGCTACTTTATCACGACGTTCTCGCGCTTCGCGCTCTGAAATAACCCCTGCGTTTAAGTCAGCGTCAATACTCATTTGTTTACCAGGCATCGCATCTAACGTAAAACGTGCTGCTACTTCTGCTACACGTTCCGCCCCTTTTGTAATAACGATAAACTGAATTAACACAAGAATTAAGAATACGACTAGACCAACGAGAACATTCCCGCCGACTACGAAATCCCCGAATGTTTCAACTACAGAACCTGCATCCCCGGTTGCTAAAATCGCACGCGTTGTGGATACACTCAGTCCAAGTCGAAACAAGGTTAACAGTAAAATAACTGAAGGGAAAATCGAAAAGTCTAACGCTTCCTTCATACTCATTGCTGTTAATAGTACTATTAATCCTAAAGTAATATTAATGACGATTAAGAAACTTAACATCCAAGGAGGAAGAGGGATGATGAGCATCGCTACGATTAAAATAACCGCACCTAAAACCCCTATATCGCGAACCTTCATTTGTGTCCCTCCTACATAAAAGCTTTAAATTTTACGCTTAATACGATAAACATAAGCGAGTACTTCTGCTACTGCTTTGAAAAATTCATCCGGTACCTGATCGCCAATTTCTACCTGATCATACATCGCACGTGCTAATGGTCTATTTTCAACCATAATGACATCATGTTCTTTCGCAATCAGTTTAATCTTTTGGGCAACAAAGTCTGTGCCCTTTGCGACCACCCGAGGGGCATCCATACTTTCCTCATCATATTTTAGAGCAATCGCATAGTGAGTTGGGTTTGTTATAACCACATCTGCACTTGGAATCTCTGACATCATCCGACGCATCGCCATTTCGCGCTGACGTTGTTTGATTTTTGATTTGATAAGTGGGTCACCCTCACTATTTTTATATTCATCTTTAATGTCTTGCTTGGACATTTTAAGATTTTTTTCATAATCATGTTTTTGGTACATCCAGTCCAATAAGGATACACAAAGTAAGACAAGCGAAGCTGCAATACCCATAATACCGACGAGTTTCCCAACTGTAATAAGGGTCATCCACGGACTTTTAAAGGATAAGGCTAATACTTCAGGTAAATTTGACCAAATAATAATTGTTGTAACCCCACCAATAAAGGAAATTTTCAATACTGATTTTAATAGTTCAACAATTGCTTTAACAGAAAATATTTTTTTTAACCCTTTAATGGGGTCCATTTTTTTTAAATCAAATTTCATCGGTTCTAATGTAAATAAGAAACCAAACTGTAGAAAGTTCCCTGCTAATGCCCCTACAAAGGCAATGGCCATAATTGGCACGATAATATACGCCATTTCCGTTAATGTTTCTGTAAATAAGCGCATAACACTATCAATGGTTAGTGTTTCTACACGTATGTTATGAATAAAGGTTTGTCTAAAAAAAGCTAAAATTTCGTCTATTAGTGAGCCCGCAAAGAAGAAGAGAAAGATAAATACCATGAGCATAACAATAGCGCTTGATATATCCTGACTCTTGACGACTTGACCTTTTTTACGTGCATCTTGCCGTTTTTTAGGTGTCGCCTTCTCTGTTTTTTCACCTGCAAAAAATTGTAAGTCTAAATCCAGTAGTAGCAACATTTTATCCACCACCTAAAATTGCCATTAAATCTCGCATAGCGTAGATCATAATTGTAATAAGCTTTTGAATGACTTGTATCATAACGCCCATCATTGTGAAAAGCACTAAAAAACTGACACCAATTTTAATTGGGAAACCAACAACGAAAATGTTCAATTGCGGGACAGTTTTTGCGGTTATTCCTAGCGCCAAATCGACTAAAAACAATGTTGCTACAACCGGTGCAGCCATTTGGAAAGCAATAGCAAAGACGGCGGTAAATGTTGTCATGATAAACTGGATATACTCTTCATTCGCAAAATTAGGGAACCCTTGATCCATCGGTAAAAATTGATAACTATAGTAAATGCCATCTAGAATCATATGATGTCCATCAATCGCTATTAGTAATAGTAGTGCTAGCGTATTGAAGAATTGTCCAATTAATGGGCTTTGTGCCCCCGTCTGCGGATCAATAATATTAGCAATAGCAAACCCCATTTGGAAATCAATAAAGCTACCGGCGATTTGAATCGCCGACATGACGATGTAGCCTATTAGACCAAGTAACAGCCCAATAAGTGCTTCCTTCATCACTAAAAGTATGTAATCACCATTAAAAAGAAACGGCTCTACGTCGATTGTATAATACATCATCCAAGCTAAAACGAATGCGAGAGTAATTCGTACTTGCTGCGGAATTGTTCTGTACGAAAAAAAAGGTACAGTGACAAAAAAAGCTGTTACACGTACAAGTACTAATAAGAAAACGGTTATTTGAGGGATTAATTCATTCATGCACTCACCCTATGTAACGCGTTAAATTCTCAAAAATGTCTCTCGCATAACTCGTTACTTGTGATAACATCCATGGACCAAAGAATACAATGGCCACTAATACCGCGACGATTTTTGGAACGAATGCTAATGTCTGCTCTTGAATTGAAGTTGTTGCTTGAAAAATACTTACCGCTAAACCAGAGATTAAAGCAACTAATAATAGCGGTCCGCTTGTTAGAAGGATAATCATAATGGCACGCTCTGCAATTGAAATGACCATTTCACCTGTCATACTGTATCATCCCCTAAAAACTTTGTAGTAAGGATTTCATTACGAGGTACCAGCCATCGACAAGTACAAATAATAAAATCTTAAACGGCAATGAAATCATAACCGGTGGTAACATCATCATCCCCATCGACATTAACGTACTAGCAACAATCATATCGATAACAAGGAATGGAATAAAAATCATAAAACCAATTTGAAATGCTGTTTTTATTTCGCTCAAGGCAAAAGCAGGTACGAGCATTGTTAATGGAATTTCTTCCACCGATGCCGGTTTTTCTGCTTGATTATACTTTAAAAATAAATCTAGATCCTTTTGCCTTGTATGCTTACTCATAAATTCCTTGAAAGGCTCACTTGCGCGATCGTATGCTTCTTCTAGGTCTATTTCCTCGGCAAATAATGGCTGTAAGGCCTCTTTATTCACCTCTTGGAAAGTTGGAGCCATAATGAAAAATGTTAAAAATAAAGCTAGACCGACAATGACCTGATTAGGAGGCATTTGTTGGGTTGCCAGTGCTGTACGCACAAACGACAACACAATTACGATTCTTGCAAATGAAGTCATTAAAATTAAAATACTTGGTGCCAGTGATAATACCGTTAATAATAATAGTAGTTTAACAGAGGTGGAAACATTGGCCGGATCACTACCAGAAAGGATATCGACTACATCATTCATTTTTCATCATTCTCCTTTTGTTTCCATTTCTCTAGTTCCTCACTACGCTCCTGTTTAATTTCAGATATCTTTTTTTCAAATAGTTCTCCAAACGAGTCCTGATTTTGTTGTGTTGTTGAACTATGTGTATTTTTTTTCTTAAACTTCGAAAACAATTCAGCTATATAAGGTGATGTTGCTGCATATTCTTGTCGTTCGTTATAGAGTGCTAGTAGTGCTTCTACTTCCTGAGGGTCTGTAATTTCACGTAACAGTTGTACGTCCTCACCGACACCAATCAAATATAGTGATTTTCCAACTTGTAGAAGTTGCACAGATTTTTGTGCACCTAACGATAAACCGCCTAAATTTTGTACCATTTGATTCCGTTGAAAGGTTAAATTTCTTTTATTTAAGAATTTCATTAACCCGTAAAATAAAGCTACAACAAAAATAAGCGCCAAAACCATTTTTATGTATTCCCATGTAGACACATCGCCAGCTGCGGAGACAACTGCATCTTCTTTAGCAGCTGGTTCTGAGTCATCTTTACAAGCTTCTGGATTTTTCATACAGTACTCAATACTATTTGTATCGGAGTCAGCGTAAACAGAAGCTGATGTTGGGTACAAAAACAGGAAGGGTACAAGAAATGCAAAAATCATCGTAAGACGAAATGATTTTAACATTTGCATGCAATCATCCTAGAGCTTTTTGAATCGCTTCAATTACTCGATCTGCTTGGAAAGGCTTAACGATAAAGTCTTTTGCACCCGCTTGAATTGCATCGATTACCATTGCTTGTTGTCCCATTGCTGAACACATGATTACAGTAGCGCTTGGATCTGTCCCCTTAATGGCTTTAAGAGCAGCAATGCCATCCATTTCAGGCATCGTAATATCCATTGTTACTAAATCTGGTTTTAATTCGTTGTATTTTTCTACAGCTTGTAAACCATCAGCTGCTTCCCCTACAACTTCAAATCCATTTTTCGATAAAATATCCTTGATCATCATGCGCATGAATGCAGCATCGTCTACAATCAAAATTCTTTTAGACATGGTTAACTCCTCCAATTGAAACTATCTTAAATTATTTAAACGCTCTGCTTGACTTAAAACATCTGTAATGCGAACACCGAAGTTTTCATCAATAACAACAACTTCGCCTTTAGCGATTAAACGGCTATTTACTAGAATATCGACTGGTTCCCCAGCTAATTTATCTAGCTCAATAATCGATCCACTAGCTAGCTCTAAAATCTCTTTAACAGAACGTTTCGTACGTCCTAACTCTACAGTAACTTGCAATGGAATATCAAGTAGCATATTTAAATTTCTAGCTTCAGATTGCGAGATTACATTTGGATCAAAGCTAGCAAACTGTGCTTGTTGAACATTGACAGGTTGTACAGGTCTTGCTGATGTATGAAGCTGTTGTTCTTGATACATTGGTTGCTGTGCAGGTTGTTGGTGCATTGGCTGTTGGACAGGCGCTGCAGGTTGTTGTTGCGGCGGCGCTTGTTGCACAGGTGGCGGAGCTACTGGCGGCGCTTCTGGTGCAATTGTTGCAGCCACAGGCTCTTCAACGGGCTCTGTTTCTCCTAATAGAGACTTTACAATGTTTTGACTAAATCTCAGTGGTAGTAATTGCATTAAATTCGAATCAATTAAATTACCAATTCGGAGTCGGAATGATACTTTCACAAGTAAATCGTCTTCCGGAATATTATCTCGACCTTCATTTTGAGAAATATTCATTAAATCTATAGTTGGTGGTGAAATGTCCACCTTTTTGTTAAATACTGTCGACATAGACGTTGCAGCCGAACCCATCATTTGGTTCATTGCTTCTTGTACTGCACTTAGCTGAATTTCGCCTAAGTCAGGCTTTGGATTTAATCCATCCCCGCCTAACATTAAATCTGCAATAATAGCAGCATCTGATTGTTTAATTACAAGTAAATTCATACCTGTTAAACCAATCGTATACTCAACTTGTACTGCTACATAAGGATGAGGAAACTCCTCTTCTAATTTATTGCGATTAATCATTGAAATACTTGGGGTAGTAATATCTACTTTTTGACCTAATAACGCTGAAAGTGCTGTAGCAGAGCTACCAAAAGATATATTTCCTACTTCACCTAATGCATCTTGAGCAAACGAATCTAGGTAGTCCTCTACTCGTATTTCATTCATTTCATCATTTGCAGAAGCTTCGGTGTCGCTGTTTTTATCTTCCAACGTCTCGCCCCTTAATAACGCTTCAATTTCTTCTTGGGAGAGCATTTCATCACTCATCTTCGTCTCCTCCTTTCAAAGGGTCGATAATCTGGATTGCTAATTTTTTACCTTGTTTTCCGGGCTGTACCGTGAATTTAGGTAATGTTCCTACTTTAAGTATTAGAGGCTCTTCAATTTTTTGTTCTAACTGAATAACATCACCCGTTTGCATCATTAGGAAATCTTCAATAGTAATGTCTGTAATCCCTAACTCTACAGAAAGTGGTAACTGTGCTTGTTTTACACGTGTTTCAAGCATTTTTGTTTGCTCTGGAGACATCTCTTTTGTATTTGTCTGCATCCAGTAGCGTACCGATAAATTAGGTACAATTGGTTCCAATACAACATGCGGAATACATATATTAATCATACCGCTTGTCTCTCCGATAATCGTATTTAATGAAATAACGACAACCGTTTCATTGGGTGAAATCATTTGTAAAAATTGAGGATTCACTTCCAGTTCTACTAAAATCGGATCGATTTCAGCGACATTTTCCCATGCCTCCCGTAAATTATCGAATGAACGTTCAAAAAGGTTTGTCATAATTTTTGTTTCAATTTCTGTTAGATTATCAACATTACTATGACTCGCCCCACTACCGCCCATTAGACGATCTAGCATTGAGTAGGCAATATTCGGATTTATTTCCATCAATATATTACCATCAAGTGGTGGCACTTCAAACACATTTATGAGTGTCATATTCGGAATCGAACGAACAAACTCTTCAAATGGTATTTGGTCTACTGATGCTACGGTAATTTGTACATAGCTTCTGAGCTGTGCAGAAAAGAAAGTAGTCAATAGTCGTGCAAAGTTTTCATGTATTCGGGTCAAACTTCGGATTTGATCTTTTGAGAAGCGTAGCGCTCGTTTAAAGTCATATACTTTAACCTTGCGCACCTCGTCTTCTTTTTTTATATCATCCGCTGACATTTCTCCGGTTGATATTGCCGAAAGAAGCGCATCTATCTCAGATTGGGATAACACATCTCCTGCCATTTGCCCACCTCCATTTCAAGCAGTTTCTGTTTTTTTAAGTAGTGATGAAGGAGGTAATATACACTTGTTGAATTTCTCCCTCTTGCATCAGTTCATTTAATTGTGTTTTTAGTGCCTTTTGGAACATTTGCTTACCTTGTTTACCTTCCAAACTATCTAACGTCATTTCGGAAAGTTCCTCAATAATGATGTTATTCGTTTGGAACTGGCGTTTTGTTAATTCAGCAGCAGCATCTTTACTTGTTGTTTGAATTTTTAGCGTCATTCGTACAACGCGCTTATCTGCAAGATTTGTTGTAATCTCTGGCACATCCACAAGAGTTTCTACTACCTCATCAATCGTTGGCTCAAGTGACGCTGCGGGCTTATTGAATTGAGTTAGCAATACAAAAGCGATAACCCCAATTAGTATGATGGCCACTAATACAATGATGAGCATCGTTAACATTTTATTATTCTTCATCTTCTTCACCTCGTAGATGCGGGTTTGATAGTATTTGTATATTTTTATAAAAGGTTGTTACCTTTTGTCGCACCTCATCTTCACTCTGTAAAACAATGACTTTTGTTCCAGTCGTCAAAGTAATGGTCGTATCTGGAAAAGATTCGACTGTTTCTATGTATAAAGCATTTAAAGTAAATGCTTTGCCATTTAGACGTGATAGTTCAATCATTGAAATAGGGCCGGGTCTAACACGAGAGCCGGCCCGACCCTCCCTCATATTGAATTTATGTTTCTATAGTGCAGAACGCCGTTTACACCTAACAAGCACGTCCTGTGGCTGATGCAACACTAGCACAATCATACACACCAGAGTACTAATGTCAAAGTTTTTTCTCGATTTCACCTGAGGGATTAAAGCGACCTCATGGTTTGGCATTCAAAGCTAATTGAACTTCTTCAATTACTTAACACTAGCGTTTTAAATTAACAAGCTCTTGAAGAATTTCATCTGAAGTTGTGATAATACGCGTATTTGCTTGGAAACCACGTTGTGCAACAATCATCTCTGTAAATTCCTCAGAAAGGTCTACGTTTGACATTTCTAAAGCACCAGATTGAATTTTCCCCATACCAGCTACAGTACCAATTTGTCCATATGCTGCACCAGAGTTTGCTGTTTGTTGATAATAATTACTTCCCACTTTCGCAAGACCACCAGCATTCGGGAATTTAGCCATAATCAGCTGACCTGCCCACTGAAGATCACCGTTTAAATCAACATATGTGACAGTACCATCCTGTCCAATCGACAATTCCTTCGCAGTTGTAGGAATACGGATTGGTCCTAATGTACCTTCTTCAGGAGTTAATACACCATCATCATCAAACAAGTTTGCACCATCATCGCCTGATGCGTTCGGTGCGTCTTCAGGAAGGATACCTGTGTCATCGGCTTCAACCACAAGTTCATCCCCAGCAGTTACACCAACTAAATATTTACCATCTGCATTCACCAAGTAACCATTCTTGTCCATATAAAATACACCATTTCGCGTGAATAGCGTATTATTGAAGCCTTCTTCTGTAACTGCACCTGTGTCATCAGGTGCACTATTTGCATCTGCAACCATAAAGAAACCATCACCTTCAATACCTAAATCAAGTGCACGGCCGGTACCTTGTAATGAACCTCCACCATGAATTGTATCAATAGCAGCTAATTGTGAACCTAAACCTATTTGTTGAGGATTTACCCCTCCGCGAGTAGAAGTTGCTCCAGAAGCACCAGCTTGCGTTTGAGAAATTAAATCTTTAAAGAGAACACGACCTTTTTTAAAGCCATGCGTGTTAACGTTAGCGATGTTATTACCAATAACATCAAGCTTCGTCTGGAAGTTTTTTAAACCGGAAATACCTGAATACATAGAACGTAACATTGTTGTCGTTCTCCCTTCGTTTTTGAATTGTGTGCTTCAGTCAGTCAGCTACACATAAGGCTTCCTTACATCAGAAGGTCCAGCCTTAAAGCACAATAGTGCCATCAATATTGGTAAACAGTTGTTGTTTTGCTTCCGTGCGATCCATCGCTGTAATGACAGTTGCATTTTTTGCGCTGACAATTAGAGCTGCTTGTTCCATCAAGACTAATGGTTGTTTGACACCTTTTGAGTGTGCCTCAAATACCTTGTCAGAAACAACCTGCCATTCTTGTTCAGTAATCGCAATATTACGCTCGACAATGCGTTCATGGGCAT
The DNA here is from genome assembly GCF_003049605.2 of Lysinibacillus parviboronicapiens. Taxonomy (NCBI): domain Bacteria; kingdom Bacillati; phylum Bacillota; class Bacilli; order Caryophanales; family Bacillaceae; genus Lysinibacillus; species Lysinibacillus parviboronicapiens. The sequence goes on along the minus strand of NZ_CP073713.1, from coordinate 1,205,249 downwards.
GCTTACTTACTTTCAGCTCCTGTTGCTGAGTGGCCTCCTGTAAATGAGCACTAAATGATTGCTGAGACCTAACGGGCGTATGTTGCGTTTGGCGAATAGTTGGATGCAATGGTACACGATGAATTGAAAACTTATCCATCCTAATCCCCACCTCTATTCGCTGATTACTGTGAATTCTTTACCTGTTAGTTTTTTGTCATTATCTAATACATAGTAAATAACATTATCTTTACTTGTCACCGAGACAATACGTCCTTGGAGCTCTTGCTCGCCATCCTGATAAGTAACATTTTTACCTATTAGCTTGCTTGCTTGTACAAGTGGTGATTCAGTTGACGAGTTATTACCGCCTGTAATAGCTGAGATATTACCAGGGGATATTTCTTTACCATCAGCTAATATAAACACTACAGTACCTTCCACGAATTTTACCGATTCAATAACGCCTGTACCTTCATTTATAATCGGTTTACCCTTATCATCTTTTTCCTCTGTTAATTCATGCCATTTTACTTCCTTACCCACAAAAGATGAGTAGTTCATAAGTTGTGTTTGCTGCTGAGAGGCTAATAAGGCCTCCAACCCTTTAGTCATATTTTGCATTTGCTCAAGAGAAGAGAATTGGGCCATCTGGGCGATAAATTCACGGTCATCCATTGGATTTGTTGGATCTTGGTTTGCTAATTGCGTTATTAATAATTGTAAAAAAGCATCTTTACCAAGTTCGCTATTACCTGTTTCTTTAACTGGTTTCTTGTAGTTTGAATAGTAAAGACTATCCGTTATCGTTGTATTTGTTGTTTTAACTTCTGCCATGCTTACACCTCCTCATTTATTAGATAGTCACTAAAGGACTTGCTATCATCGTCATCGTCATTTTTTTGCTCTTGCTCTTCTTCTTGCTGTTGCTTAAAGAAGTTATTAAAGAAGCTTTGATCACGTTGTTGGCGATCTGCATCCTGCAATGACTGCGCAATATCAAGCCTGTCGACTTGGATGTTCTGCTGGACAAAGGCTTGCTTTAATTGATGTGCTTGGCTATCAAGTAGTTCACGGCCATGCGCAGTAGAAGCAAGAAGACGTGCCGTCAAGACGCCATCATTTTGTACTAGCTCGATACGAATTGTCCCCAGATTTTCTGGATACAATTTTAATGTTAAACGGGTAATGCCCTGTGCATTAGAGAGTTGAGCTTTGTTGATAATGGCTTGCATCTCTTTCAGTAATGCCTCAGATTGGGCTGGTTTTGCTGCTGGCAGTGTGACTTGATATGTGTCTGCCTTTGTTTGTACTGTATTTGATGTGACCATTTCGTTAGCACTTGTATCAGTCTGTTTCGTTACTTGTACTTGCTGGACAACTTGTTGGAAGCCCTGTAATGGCAATGTAGCAGTTGTTTTTGTCATTACTTGTAAGGCAGTTTGAATAGTTTCAATCTGTGTTTGCATCGTTGATAAAAAGTTTTTACTATTCGCTAGCAGGTTTTCTTGTGTCGCTGTTAAATCAGTTTTCTGTCCTACTAATTCAGCCAGCTTTAAGACCTGAAGTAACTGTGTTGCTTCTTTTGGTGTTACTTCTCCTTCACCTTGTAAAGCGGATACTATCTGTGTTTGAAGCAATGGTGCTTGCGCATCAACTAATGCTAGTAGCTCCCATACATCGCCTGCTTGCTGTTCTTCGCCTAATAGTTGTTGCACTAATTTTTGCAATTGCTCTGCATCAATATTTAATGCAGCCATTAGATCGTCCAGATTTAGCATTTCATCGATTGCAACTGCTTTGCCATCTTCTCCAACTTGGAGCATTAACAAGCCGTCATCATGTGGAATATCCAATAAATTCAAAAGTTCCTCCATTGATTCTGCATCCAATACAGCCGCTAATTCAGCCAGCCCTGCTTCCTCCTTAGCACCCGAAGATTGTGTTGTCTGCTGAGCTTGGTTTGTTGAGGACATTACTTGTCCAAAGACAGATCCAAATGTAGATAAATGATTTTTTGGCGTTACTGCATTTGTTTGAACGTCTGCCTTAGTTGTTGTTACATTTTTAGCTGTAGCCACTTTAGAAGTCATCATTTGCATCATTGCAATATTCATTTTTTCACCCCCTTTCAGATCTTATTGTTTCGACATCATTTCTGTATATTTGGCCGCATCTTGTGGATCCATCTTCTCAAGGATTGCTGCTAATTTATCTGGTTTTAAGTTCGATAAAATGCGAAGAGCTTCTGCATCACTCATTTTAATGAGTACAGGTGCAGCTGCTTTAGCAGACATTTTATCAAAGGTTGTCAAAATATCATTAAAATCTCGTTTAACGTCGTCTTGCTCTCTTTTTAATTTCTCAATTTCAAAAAGCAATTGTTCTTTCTCTGTCATTAGCTGTTCTTTTTCAGTCAATGTTGAATCCAATTTCTTTTGCAATTGTGTAATTTCAGCTTCTTTTTCTTGGATTTCAGCCTGTAAGTTGACTACCTTTGAATCGTTATTAACAACAGCATCTTTCGCTTGCTGTTCCTCTGATTCAACAAAAGGTAAGTTTCCTAGAGCTTTTTTACCTAAATCAAAGACATTGGTATTCATCAATGTAGCGACTATAAGTAGAACAGCTACAACAAACATTATCGGTAGCAGTATCCACATGAAAAACTTTTGAAAACCACCAGATTTCCGCGTTGGTTGCTGTTCCTCTAACTCTTTTACAATTCGATTGTTTTTTGCCATGAAATCACCTGATTTCTTTCTTGTTGTACGTAAGTGATGAAATTTCATCTAAAAAAATACCTTCAATACGATCTTGTTCTTGTTGGAACACTTTAAAATCTTTTTCGCGCATTTTTTCGAATTTACGTACTTCCAAGTTTTTTTCTAATAATTTTTCTTCATGCCAGTTCATCTTTGCACGCGCTTGGACAACCTTTTGCTGCACATCTGCGATTGTTTTTTCAAGGCTGTCTATAAAGCGGGCATAATGATGAATTTCCTCTATCGACGAACCTATAGCTAAACGTTGTTGCTGAAATTCTAGTAAATTTTCTTTCTTTTTCAGCAAATCATATAGCTTTGTTGCGATTTCTTCAAAAGAACGTACAGATTCTTTATAGGCGATTTCGGTTTCATTCTTTTCTTGCTCACGAATGGTTAACACTTTTTCAAAACGATATATATAACTGACCATCTATTTGCCCCCACCGTTCGATAATGTAATTAACTCATTCATACTTTCTTCAAGTGTCACCTTATCTAAATATCCTTGCTTTAAATAAGCAGTTATAAGCGGTTCATAGTGAATCGCTTCATCAATTTCTTGTGACGTTCCCCGTTTATAAGCGCCGATATTAATTAGATCCTCTGACTTGTCATATGTATAATAGAGCTCTCGCAAACGTTCTGCTGCCTTTTTATGTTCAGGCTCTGCCACATGATTCATCAAGCGACTAACGCTTTTCAACACATTAATCGCCGGATATTGTCCTTTGTTAGCAAGATTTCGATCAAGTACAATATGTCCATCTAAAATCCCTCGAACAGTATCAGCAATCGGCTCATTCATATCATCCCCATCTACTAGGACAGTATAAAAGGCCGTGATAGAACCCTTTTCATTTGTGCCAGTACGCTCTAATAATTTAGGTAATATCGCAAATACAGATGGCGTATAACCTTTTTGAGCAGGTGGTTCACCAGTAGCAAGCCCGATTTCACGTTGTGCCATTGCAACACGTGTCACAGAGTCCATCATTAACATGACATTTAAACCACGATTTCTAAAATACTCCGCAATAGCTGTCGCTGTAAAAGCACCTTTAATACGCATAAGTGCTGGCTGATCAGATGTTGCCGCTACAACAATCGAGCGACTCAATCCCTCTTGTCCTAAATCACGCTCAATAAATTCACGAACCTCACGACCACGCTCTCCAACCAATGCAATTACATTTAAATCAGCTTGCGTATTACGCGCAATCATACCGAGCAATGTACTTTTTCCGACCCCCGAACCAGCGAAAATCCCGACCCGTTGTCCATTCCCTACTGTTAACATACCGTCAATCGCTTTTACGCCAACCTCAAGTCTCTCATCGATAGGTGGACGTGTCAGCGGATTCGGCGGGTCTTGCTCTGTTGGTACAGTCATTAGACCCTTTGGTAATAATGTACCATCAATAGGATTCCCCATAGAATCAAGTACTTTTCCAATTAACTCTGGCCCAACCCTTACTTCGAGTGGTGCTCCAGTACCTTCAACTAAGCAACCAATCGAAATTTCACGCAGCGAGGTAAAGGGCATAAGGACTACGATTTCGTCTTTAAAACCAACGACCTCTGCCAAAATGATTTGATGGCCGTTTTTCGATGTTTCAACATGTATTTTACATACATCACCGATGGAACTATCCGGACCTTGCGACTCAATCATCAAGCCGACAACTCTCGTCACTCTACCAAACTTTTTAAAGGTTGGTATATTAGGAATTTGTTCGATTAATTGAGCCGTTTTCATCTAGATCATTCCTTACTTTCTAATATTTCATGTAGTTTTAATCTCAATTCATTTAACTGCTCATCTATACTTACAACGATACGGCCATGATTTGTTTCGATAAAACAATCTGTTTCGTTTTCTAAATCTTCATTAACAAAAATCATAAATGGTACATCTGTTGGGAACATTTCAGCAAGTTCATCACGATTTGCAGTAATTAACCCGTAATAGGTCGGCGAAACGTAGATTTTTATTTCTTTCATTTCTCTCGCTTCTTTTAGCCCTCTTCTGACGATTGACACAAACATTTCATCATCTCGTTCTAGTGAAGCACCTATAATTCGTTCTGCCGCTGTCAATCCAAGTTCCAAAATGATAGCCTCTTGGTCTTGAATATATTTCTGCGCATTTTCTCCTGCTTGTACAATAACTTCATTGGCAGTGTGTAAGGATTGTGCCATTGCTTCATTGGCTTTGTTTGTACCATCCTCATAGCCTTGACCAAAGCCTTCATCGTAAGCTTCTTGTACGCGATTCGGTCGTTCTTCTTCCCAACTTTGTTTCATGTGCTCAATTTCTTGGAAGTACAATTGTTTTTCTTGCTCAAAAGCCTCACGCTCATTTTGTAGTGCAGCTCTTGCCTCAGCAAGCAACTGATCACGTTCTATAAGTACGTCTTCCATAGTAATTTGGCTGTGGGATGTTTCATCTGTTTCAATTTCGGGTATTTCAAACATGTCACGAATTTGTATCTCTTTCACATTTTCGCCATTGGATTGTGTATATACGGAACGGATGATTCTAGACAATGACGTCATCTCCTCCACCACGTGCAATAATAATCTCACCAGCATCCTCTAAGCGACGAATAACAGCTACAATGCGAGATTGTGCTTCCTCTACGTCACGTAAACGTACAGGTCCCATAATCTCCATTTCTTCTTTAAACGTTTCAGCCATTCGTTGTGACATATTGCGGAAAATAATGTCTTTTACTTCTTCACTTGACACTTTCATTGAAAGCAGTAAATCTTCATTTTCACAATCACGAATAACACGCTGAATAGAGCGGTTGTCGAGCGTCACGATATCTTCGAATACAAACATGCGTTTTTTGATTTCTTCAGCAAGTTCAGGATCTTGAATTTCGAGTGCGTCCAGAATGGTTTTTTCGGTTTGTCTATCTACTCCATTTAATACTTCAACGACAGCATCGATGCCGCCTGTTTCTGTATAATCCTGTGTGACCGTAGATGATAATTTACGTTCCAATACAGACTCAATTTCACTAATTACTTCTGGTGAAGTCGACTCCATCATGGCAATACGTTTGGCGATATCTGCCTGCACCTCTTGCGGAAGTGAAGATAAGATAACACCTGCTTGGCCTGCTTCTAAATAAGACAGAATAAGGGCAATCGTTTGCGGGTGTTCATTTTGAATAAAGTTAAAAATTTGCGATGGGTCAGCTCTACGTGCAAAGTCGAAAGGTCGCACTTGTAAAGAGGATGTTAAACGATTAATAATCGTTTGGGCTTGTTCCATGCCAAGTGCTTTCTCAAGTACTGTTTTCGCGTAACCAATACCACCTTGTGTAATATAATCTTGCGCAAGGGCAATATTATGGAATTCTTCTATTATTTCTTCTTTCACGTTCGCTTCTACTTTTTTAACACTTGAAATTTCTAACGTTAAACGTTCAATTTCTTCTTCAGTTAAATGTTTATAGACAGAAGCTGAAACCTCAGGCCCTAGTGAAATTAACAAGAGTGCGGCCTTTTGTTTTCCGGTTAATTCCTTATCTTTCTTGGACACAGCCGAACCTCCTAGTTAGTCTTCCGCAATCCAACTACGCAGTAACTTCGCAAAATCGTCTGGCTTCTCTTTAGCCATTTTCTCAAGTTGCTTACGACGCATTGTAGCTTCCGTTTCAATTTCTTCATTAATATCATCAATCATTAGTTCTTCTTGTTCTTCTAGGATACTAAGTTCTTCTTCTTCCTTCGCACGTTTACGAGAACGAATGATGAAGAATGCTAGTAATAGAATGACAGCTAGTAAAATGCCTCCAATGACCCAAACCCACCATGGAATAACTGGATTTTCACTACCTACATCTGTTGCTTTACCATTTAAGGATTGTACTGAAACAGCCACTTTTTCATCAATTTGCTCTTGCGTAAGTTCAGCTGCTACATCTTTTGAAATTGTTGTACGTACAATAGTACTTAAAATTTTCTCAATATCTTCTAGCACACCATCTGGTAGCGATGCTGCGTCTGTTGCTGTCGGTGGCTCAACGATTACTTGTATACCGATATCTTGGACTTTATAAGGTGCCTCTTGAATATCTTTACGAATACGGTTGACATCATTATTGATAGTTTCTTCCGTACGTTCGTAATCTCCGTCACCCATTGCACCTTCATTATAGGTTGTGAAGTTATCTGTAGTTGTTTCTGCCTCAGGTGTACCCGTCGCTGCCGCACCTGAACCCGAATAGGATTCAGTAATACGTTGGGCGCTAATAGCAATGCCCTCCATATTCTCTTCATCAACTGGTGTCACTATATTTTCTTCACGATTTTCTTTTTTAAAATCGATATCTGTTGTAACTGATGCAATTACTTTATCTTGCCCCATTAATGTACCAAGCATATTCTGTACTTGACGCTGCAAGTCACGTTCCACCATTTTTTTCATCTGTAATTGACCTTCAGCTGTAGTTGTTGATGAAGCATCAGCAGTTGCAGCATTTAAATCAAAGTACTCCGAAAACTGGTTGGAAATAACGATATTATCTGTGCTTAAATTTGGAATGCTTTTTGCTACTAAGTTGTACATAGTAGCAATTTGTTGTTCCGTAAACTTATAGCCAGGATCGGTATTTAAAACAATAGAAGCACTTGCATCTTCTTTTACATCCGTTACGAAAACACCCTCTTCAGGTAAAGTAATCATAACTTTTGCATCTTTTACACCCTCTAGATTTTTAATCAGTTTGCCGATTTCTGTTTCTGTTGCTGCTTTTTTCAATAAGTTAAATTCATTATCTGTCATACCAAAGCCAGAACTATTAGCAAACGAGTAATCAATCGTGCCGGTTTGAGGATATCCTTCTGATGCTAGTTGCACTAATAAAGCATCAGCTTGTTGTTCAGGTACGAGTATGGAAGTTCCGCCAGGTGCAATTTCATATTTTACACCTTGGGTATCCAACGCCTCCTTCACTTGACCAATTTCTCTCGTTGACAAATCTTTATAGAGTGGTACATATGTAGTTTTTGTAGCGAAAAATGTAATAACAGCTGCAAGTACTATCACACCTACTACAGAACCAATCATTACACCTTTTTGTTTTTTACTACGACTTGTCCAAAATTGGCTGGTGTCGTTTTTTATTTTCGTCAATCGTTCATTCATTATGAATCCTCCGGTTATAGTGAATAACCTAGCAATTAATAATTCGCGATAACAGTGGTACCCCATAGTTTTCAATTTTTTCACCTGTAACAGCAAAATTCCTATGACAACTATGGGAAACTTGTCTTTATTTAATGGTGCATTTTAACACCTATTTAATAAAGTTAGACACTCATTCGCATTATTTCTTGGTAAGCTTCAATCACCTTATTGCGAACTTCAATTGTTGCATTTAATGTAACGCTTGCCTTTTGTGATGCAATCATCACTTCGTGCAACTCTACGTCTCCACCAGTTATTAGCTTTTTAGTAAAATTATCAGATGTTATTTGCTGATCATTTACTTTTGAAATAGCTTCTTTTAACGAATTCGCAAAGCTCTGTTGTGCTTCATAAGGTGTCGTATTCAATTTATTTGTTTCGTTTACAACCTGAGTAGGTGTCATTAGTGAAACGGACGAAATTGTCATTATGTATCATCCTTTCTATATATTATTTACCAATCTCTAATGCTTTTGTAAGCATAGATTTATTCGCATTGAAAACTGTTATGTTTGCCTCGTAAGAACGAGTGGCTGACATTAAATCCACCATTTCTTTTAACGGATCCACATTCGGCATATTGACATAACCATCTGCATTGGCATCTGGATGTGTTGGATCATACACCAATTTGAAAGGTGTTTCTCTATCTTCTTTAATCTGTGAAACCTTTACGCCATTCCCAACACCGCTCTTCGCATTTTTACCAAGTGCAACATTAAAGAATTTTGAGAACTGATTTTCTTGAGCAGTAAGAGTGACAGACTTGCGTCGATAAGGCTCCCATTCACCATTTACCTGTCTAGCACGAGTCGTATCAGTATTTGCCATATTAGAAGAAATGACATCCATTCGTAATCGTTGTGCCGTTAAAGCAGAGGCAGTGGTGTTCATCCCATGAAAGATAGACATTAATTACTTACCTCCTTTAATAACAGTATTTAATGTATTTAACTTACCGTTTACACGATCAATTAAAGCATTGTAGTAGATTTGATTTTCTGCTAATTTCGCTTGTTCAGCATCCATATCTACACCATTACCGTTATTTCGATAGCGTAAGCCATCCATGTTATTTACACCTGGCGTAGATTGTCTAATCGAGAAATCATAATGTCTATTATCCGTACGATATGCCGAAATAGATATTTCCTTCTCTGTTTCCAACATATCCTTAAAACTTACATTTTTCGCCTTATAATTTGGCGTATCGACATTCGCTATGTTATTCGCGATTGTTTTATGATTCAAAGTTGCATAGGAAAGTCCATTTTCCAGGCTACTAATAGTTCCTCCAAATAAATTCAAAACCATTCACCTCTTCTATTACTTCTTTATTTATCCAATAATACAATTGTAATTAAGATGCTACGTAGTGTCTATTGTCTTTTGTCACTTTTTAATAGTATATACGCCCTATTTTTTAACTTCAGGACCCAGGACAAAACTATCTCGACCCTTTATAGGACTAGTTTTCACGCATTTTCTTTCTTTTTCTAGTTATTTAACACTATTTCGACAGTGTTTACTGTATTAGTAATAAGGATTTCCCTTTTTTTACCTTTACCAATTTCGACACATTTTCCTAATAAAACATCACTAATGAAATAACAACCAATTCTACCACTTATCAAGTCCAAATACACGTAAAAAAAAAGCTCTCCCAAAAAAATTTGAGAGAGCCTGTCGTTTACTCATTTTATTTCATTTTAATTTCAGCTAACGCGTTTAAAAATTTATCGTTCAATACTTTAATGTACGTACCCTTCATACCAAGAGAACGAGATTCAATTACACCTGCAGATTCTAGTTTACGTAATGCGTTTACAATAACTGAACGTGTAATTCCCACTCGGTCCGCAATTTTTGAAGCTACTAATAAACCTTCATTACCATCAAGTTCCTCAAAAATATGCTCAATTGCTTCTAATTCACTGTATGATAGTGAGTTAATGGCCATTTGCACAACAGCTTTGCTACGAGCTTCTTCTTCGATTTCCTCAGATTTTTCACGTAAAATTTCCATTCCTACTACTGTTGCACCATACTCAGCAAGAATTAAATCATCGTCCTCGAATTGAGCAGATAAACGAGCAAGAATTAAAGTACCTAAACGTTCACCACCACCAACAATTGGCACAATTGTTGTTAATGCATTTTGGAACAATTCTTTGTTTTCGACTGGGAATGCCGTATGTTCATTATTAATATCTAAATTCGATGACGTCTCAGAAATTGTAAATAAGCTATGTGTGTATTCTTCAGGGAATTGACGCTCTTCGAACATCTTTTTCATACGTTCATTTTCGATTTGTTGGTGGATTGATATGCCTAAAAGTTTCCCTTTTCGACTAACAATATATACATTGCTATCAATAATATCACCTAATGTATCTGCCATTTCCTTAAAGTTTACTGGCTTACCAGCAGATGCCTGGAGCATTGAGTTAATTTTACGCGTTTTTTCTAATAAATTCATTATATGTTCCTCCTATAAATAATCCGAAGAGTATTTACTTAATATTCTAAAGGTTTTTACAACTGAATGATACTATTCAGCCTTATCTTACAATATAAACTGTGACAAATCTTTGTTTTTTACAATGCCCGCCAATTTTTGATCCACATAAGCTGCTGTAATCGCAATATTCGCTGGTGCAATCTCAGATGCTTCAAATGATAATTCTTCTAGCAATCGTTCTAAAATAGTGTGTAATCGACGCGCTCCGATATTATCTGTTTCTTGATTAACCTCGGTTGCGATTTCTGCTATACGATTAATAGCATCATCCGCAAAGCTAATTTCTACGCCTTCCGTTTCTAATAATGCTTTATATTGCAAGATAAGTGATTGATCTGGTTCTTGCAAAATTCGCACAAAGTCTTGCTTCGTTAACTTTTCAAGCTCAACACGAATAGGGAAGCGCCCTTGTAATTCTGGAATTAAATCCGAAGGCTTAGACATATGGAAAGCGCCAGCTGCGATGAACAACATATAGTCAGTTTTGACAGCACCATATTTCGTCGTCACTGTAGAACCTTCTACGATTGGCAGAATATCACGCTGTACACCTTCACGTGAAACACTTGCAGAAGAGTTATTTTCTTTACTTGCAATTTTATCAATTTCATCGATAAAAATAATGCCCGATTGTTCTGCTCTAGACACAGCTTCTTGCGCTACTTCGTCTGCATCTATCAGCTTATTTGCTTCTTCAATTGTTAAAACACGTCGAGCATCCTTAACTTGTAAACGGCGCTTCTTCTGTTTTTTAGGCATTAAGCTGGATAGCATATCTTGCATACCGCTATTTGCAGACATATCCATTCCCGTCCCCTGTAATGCGTCAAAAATAGAAGGATTTTGCTCTGTTACTTCAACAGTCACCCACTCATTTTCTAATTTACCGTTACGTAAATCAATAGCGATTTGCGCACGTTTTGAACGCACTTCAGTTTCTTCCGAAGATGTATCTTCTTGTGACTGTTGCTCCTTGCCACCAAATAACATTTCAAACGGGTTTTGCATAGCTTGCTTTTTACGTAAGGAAGGAACAAGTAGTTTAACAATTGCCTCATTTGCTAGTTCTTCAGCTTGTTCTTGTACGGACTCCATCATTTCTTCCTTTACAAGACGATGGGAAGCCTCCACAACATCACGTACCATCGATTCCACGTCACGTCCAACGTAGCCCACTTCAGTAAATTTAGTTGCTTCTACTTTAATAAACGGAGCATTTGTTAACTTGGCAATTCTTCTGGCAATTTCTGTTTTACCAACACCTGTAGGTCCAATCATCAAAATATTTTTTGGAATGACTTCAGCCTTCATGTCATCAGATAACAGAGAACGACGATAACGATTACGCAGTGCGATGGCTACTGCTCGTTTCGCTTCATTTTGTCCAACGATATAACGATCCAAATGCTCAGAAATCTGTCTTGGCGTTAAATTGTGTTGTGTCATTAGTTAAGCGCCTCCACGATAATATTATGGTTTGTAAATACACATATTTCAGCTGCTGTTTCTAATGCTGCCTCTGCAATCTCTCGGGCAGACATTGTTTCACCTGCATATTTTTTAAGGGCACGACCTGCTGATAATGCATAGTTGCCACCTGAACCAATCGCCAAAATACCATCATCTGGTTCAATGACTTCTCCTGTACCCGAAACAAGCAATAACGTAGTTTTATCCATTACAAGTAACATCGCCTCTAATTGACGCAACATTTTATCACCACGCCATTGCTTTGCAACTTCTACCGCTGCACGTTGTAAATTACCATTGTATTCATTTAATTTGGCTTCAAACATTTCAAAAAGTGTAAAAGCATCGGCTACCGAGCCTGCAAAACCTGCAAGCACCTGCCCATTAAACAGACGTCTGACCTTCCTTGCAGTACCTTTCATCACAACTGCATTGCCAAGCGTCACTTGACCGTCGCCAGCCATAGCGCACCCTCCATTATGATGAACTGCAAATATCGTTGTCGCATGAATTTGTCCCATTTGCCTTCCTCCTTAGCCTCTATTATGCCCGCGGATGAGCATTCATATATGTTTGACGAAGATGCTCATTTGTTACATGCGTGTAAACTTGTGTAGAAGATAAATGTGAGTGCCCTAGCAACTCTTGTACCGTACGTAAATCTGCGCCATTATTCAGTAAATGTGTAGCAAATGTATGGCGAAGCATATGTGGGTATATTTTTGTATGAAGTGAGGCCTTGTCAATCATTTCATTTAAAATATGACGTACCCCTCGTGGTGTAAGTTCCCCACCGCGCATGTTGACAAACACTTGCTGATGAACTGTTTTTTTCATCAAGCGCGGACGAGCCAACTCTATGTAGTCTCTCAAAGCTACACTTGCAAATTGGCCAAATGGAATAATGCGTTCTTTTCGTCCTTTACCCATTACCCGAACGATTGAATAATGAAAATCTATATCTTCTATCATAATGGATGTAAGCTCGCTCACACGAATGCCTGTTGCATATAACAACTCTAAAATAGCCAAATTTCGCAACGATTTCAAATCTTCTCCTACATTTGCATCAAAAAGCTGCATCAATTCTTCTTCGTAGAAAAAGCTTGGCAAACGCGATTCTTTTTTCGGATGATAAAGTGAACGAAATGCACCATCATCCAGTCCGTGCTGTCTATTTAGGAAGCGAAAAAAGGAGCGAATGGAAGAAATTTTTCTTGATACAGATGATCTTGCTTTTTTTTCATCGTACAACTTCGTAACATAAAGACGTGCATGTATATACTCAACACTCGCTAAATCATGAACGTCCTCTGCCTGTAAAAACGTTAAAAAATCTAGGAGGTCTGATTCATATTCTCGCACCGTATGAACAGAGAAGTTTTTTTCTACTTGGATATAAAGCATGAACTGTTCAAGTGCTTCTTGGGACGAAACTATCATAAAAAGATTCACCACCAACGAATTATTCGTAACCTTCTCATTACTAATATCAACAAATTCACAAGCGAAAAACATTGTCATCGCCCATTGTTGCTAATCGAATTAGTAATCTTCAAAAAACATACATATTGACACTATACCTATCTTCGCAATATAGCAAGTGAAAAAGGTTACATTTTGAGAAAATCTCAATATAAACAATTAAAATGCGTGTAAATAAGCATTTGTTTACTAAAAAGAAAAAGCCTCTAAAAGTATATCAACTTTCAGAGGCTTTTAGCAATTAAATTGTTTGCGAATTCACAAAATTTCGAATCGTCTCTAAAGCGCGTGTTGCATGCATTTCAGCACGCTCAGGCTTTGAGCGACGACCTGGTGGCAATTCCGGGAATATGCCAAAGTTGACGTTCATTGGTTGGAAATTTTTAGACTGCGCTTCTGTTATATAACGCGCCATGCTTCCCATCGCAGTTTCAAATGGGAAAATCAGCGGTTCTTGTCCTAAAGCTAAACGTGCTGCATTAATGCCAGCAATTAGTCCACTCCCAGCAGACTCTACGTATCCTTCAACACCGGTCATTTGACCAGCAAAGAAAATGTTTTTATGCTCGCGTAACTGATACGTTTTCTCCAATACTTTCGGCGAGTTAATGAACGTATTTCGGTGCATCACACCATAACGAACAATTTCTACATTTTCTAAACCTGGAATTAGTTGTAGTACTTCTTTTTGTGGCCCCCATTTTAAATGCGTTTGGAAGCCTACGATATTATACAGTGTGCCCGCCGCGTCATCTTGACGTAATTGTACGACAGCATATGGACGTTTACCTGTTTTCGGATCTTCAAGTCCTACTGGCTTCATCGGGCCAAAAAGCATTGTTTTTTCGCCACGTGCTGCCATAACTTCGATAGGCATGCATCCTTCAAAGTAAATTTCTTTTTCAAATTCTTTTAATGGCACCACTTCTGCATCGATTAATGCTTGACGGAAACGGTCAAATTCCTCTTTTGTCATAGGACAGTTTAAATAAGCCGCTTCGCCCTTATCATAACGAGATTTCAAATAGACCTTATCCATATCAATGCTATCTTTTTCGATAATTGGTGCCGCTGCATCATAGAAATACAGATAATCAAGCCCTGTTAAACCTTGGATTTGTTCTGCTAAAGCCTTAGATGTTAATGGACCTGTTGCAATAACAGTAATACCTTCAGGAATAGTAGTCACTTCTTCGTGAATAACTTCTACAAGCGGATGATTTTTTACCGCATCCGTGACATAGCCAGCAAATTCATGACGGTCTACTGCAAGTGCCCCACCTGCTGGTACCGAGCATGCATCAGCCGCTTTTAGAATTACCGAATCTAACAAACGCATTTCTTCTTTAATAACACCAACAGCATTTGTCAATGTGTTTGCACGTAATGAGTTTGAGCATACAAGCTCTGCAAATTTATCAGTATGGTGAGCTGGTGTTTGCTTTACTGGACGCATTTCATAAAGTCTAACTTTTACACCGCGTTTAGCAATTTGCCAAGCTGCCTCACTACCCGCAAGACCCGCGCCTATTACATTTACTACTTGTTCAGTCATTGTTCTTACCATCTTTCTATCATTGAGTAGGTGTTTCTTCGTAGTCACATTTTGTACATTGAATTTGCACACCTTTTTTCAGTTTTTTCTCTACTAATAATGCACTGCATTTTGGACATGGTCTACTAATCGGCTTGTCCCATGATACAAACTCGCACTCAGGGTACTGATTGCAACCATAGAATAATCGTTTTGTTTTACTTTTACGTTCTACAATCTCACCCGTTTCACAAGATGGACATTTTACACCAATTGGCTTCATGATTGCTTTTGTATTACGACAATCCGGGAAATTTGAGCACGCCATAAATTTGCCATATCGACCTAATTTATAGACCATTGGTGAGCCGCATTTTTCACAATCCTCACCAGCAGGTTCATCTTTAATCACAACTTTTTCCATTTCGGCATCTGCATGCTTCACATGCACCTCGAAGTCTTTATAAAACTCATCGATTACTTCTACCCATTGACGGCTACCTTCTTCAACATCATCAAGATCTTGTTCCATTTTCGCAGTGAATTCAATATTTATGATATCTGGGAAAAATTCTAGGACAAGTTGGTGTACGATTTCACCCAGCTCTGTTGGCATGAATCGTTTTGCATCTAACACGACATAGCCACGGCGCTGTAATGTATCGAGGGTCGGTGCATATGTGGACGGGCGCCCTATACCTATCTCTTCCATTGTTTTCACAAGACGCGCCTCTGAATAACGTGGTGGTGGCTGTGTAAAATGTTGCTTCGGCTCGATTTCAAGAGATTTCACTTGATTACCGATTTCCATTTCAGGTAGAAGCTTTGTAGTTTCTTCCGTTTGGTCATCAGTACCTTCTATATAAAGTTTCATAAAGCCGGCAAATTTCACTTGTGAGCCGTTCGCACGGAATAATACATCACCATTTTGCAAGTCAACTGCAACTGTATCTAGTACAGCTGGTGCCATTTGACTGGCGATAAAGCGCTCCCAAATTAAACGATATAAACGTAATTGGTCACGGCTAAGTACTGTTTTTAATTCATCTGGTGTTCGCATTGTGCTTGTTGGACGAATTGCTTCATGGGCGTCCTGTGCATTTGACGCTTTTTTTGTCTGTTTGATCTCTGTCGCAATAAATTCTTTACCATACTTTGATTCGATATATGAAATGGCTTCTGTTTTTGCAGTTTCGGAAATACGTGTTGAATCCGTACGCATATACGTAATCAAGCCGACCGTTCCTTCTTTTTTACCGATATCAATACCTTCATACAATTGTTGTGCAAGCATCATCGTTTTCTTCGCACGGAAGTTTAGCTTTCGAGCTGCCTCTTGTTGTAAAGAAGATGTCGTAAAAGCAGGTGCTGCATTTCTTTTACGTTCTTTTTTCGTTACATTGACAACTTCAAACGCTGTACCCTTGACGTTTTTTAAAATGGATTTCACTTGCGCTTCATTTGTTAACTTTATTTTGTCTTTGCCATTCCCATAGTATAGGGCGTCAAAAGTTTTCTTGCCCTTTTCAAAGGAGCCTTCAATTGTCCAGTACTCTTCTGGTTGAAAGTTTTTAATTTCATTTTCACGATCAATGATCATGCGTAGTGCTACAGATTGTACACGCCCTGCAGATAAACCTTTTTTTACTTTTTTCCAAAGAATCGGACTAATGTTATAACCAACAAGTCGGTCTAACATTCGTCGTGCTTGCTGTGCATCCACTAAATCCATATTAATAGAACGAGGATTCTTAAACGAGTCTAGAATTGCGTCTTTTGTAATTTCATTGAAAACGACACGGCAATCCGAATGGATATCTATATTTAGCGCAGTCGCAAGGTGCCAGGCAATTGCTTCTCCCTCGCGGTCTGGATCGGCTGCTAGATATACTTTCTTTACTTTTTTAGCCGCAGACTTTAGTTCCTGTAAAACAGGTCCTTTACCGCGAATTGTAATATATTTTGGTTCGTAGTTATTTTCAGTATCAATGCCCATTTGGCTACGTGGTAGGTCACGAACATGCCCGACCGACGCTTTTACTTTGTATTTTTTTCCTAAATAACGCTCAATTGTTTTTGCTTTTGCTGGTGATTCTACAATCACTAAATAATCCGCCATCTATGTCTCCCCCTTAGCGAGGTCTAATGCTAATTTTTTTATGTTACCTGTTGCAAAATGTATAACAGATTTTAAGATAATGCAACTTTTTTTCAATTTTTGCTAGAAAAGAGCGCTAGTGCTTCAACGATTTGATAGCCGTTACACACAGGAATAGCTCCTTCTAAAATTAACTTATTTGTCCCTTTTGACTGCTCAGCATCAATTGGTCCTGGTACAACAAATACATCTTTTCCTTGCTCTAATGCGCATTCAGTTGTAATAAGAGTGCCACTTTTCAGTGCCGCCTCTGTCACTACTAATGCTTGTGAAAGCCCACTAATTATGCGATTACGCATGGGAAAGTGCCATTTTTCCGGTTTTATATAAGGTGGATATTCTGTGACAAGTAACTGATTCTCAGCCATTCTTTCAGCAAGGGTCTGATTTTCTTTTGGGTATACATGATGAAAACCATGTCCAAGCACAGCAATAGTTTTGCCACCCATGGTAATTGTTGCCTCGTGAGCCATTGTATCTGCGCCGCGTGCAAGCCCACTCACGACCGTGTATTCGTGTTCAACAAGTGGCGGGACAATTAAGTCCAATGCTGTCTTTGTATAAGCTGTAGCCTTTCGAGAGCCTATAATAGCTACTTGTTTATCACTTGTTAACAGAGAATATTGACCTTTCACATACAATACAGTAGGTGGACTTGGTATTTCAAATAATTGCGCCGGGTAATAAGGGTGATGAAAGGGTATGGGGAAAATATTAGCCTGTGCATAGGCTTCTTCAAACGACAAGCTAATTACGCGCTGAAAGCTTTGAGAAATTTGCTTCGCTTTTGACAATGGAATTTGTAATGCTTTCGCTATGTCATTAGGGTGCGCTTTTTCAAAATAGCTTAATACATCCACCGGGGACAATAACTGTTGAAGTTTTTGGAGTGGTAATGGATATATATAATGCAAAGCTAGCAATCTTTGTAGGTCTACTGAATAAATCATTTAAAAACCTCCTTTTTAATAGAAGAAATTAAATGACCGCATTTTTCATTTCACCACAAAAAATAGAAAAGCGTATTTGCCTTCGCCGCATAAAGGTTTGTAAAAATCGCTAACGTCCTTGACCTCACCGATATCACAGAAGCCTCAAACGATGGAAATACCGAAGCAAAAGTATAAGCTCCACCACTATAATTTGGCAATCGAAGCGAACTTAAACAAACTGGGCAAATACTTAGACAGAGAAAAAGATGTAGCCACTATGTGCTACATCTTCCATTTTAATGGGTTTTACACTTTTCGTATAGCCCTTTTTCTTTTATTACTTTAATAAGTGTTTCACCAATCACTGATGGTGTTTCTGCTACTTCAATGCCTGCTGCATTCATAGCTTTAATTTTTTCAGCTGCTGTTCCTTTACCACCTGAAATAATGGCACCCGCATGGCCCATTCGTTTTCCTGGAGGAGCTGTTTGTCCACCGATAAAGCCAACGACAGGTTTCGTCATATTAGCTTGAATCCATTCGGCTGCTTCCTCCTCAGCTGTACCACCAATTTCCCCAATCATGACAACCGCGTATGTCTCAGGGTCATTGTTGAATGCTTCTAGGGCATCAATAAAGTTTGTCCCATTAACAGGATCTCCGCCAATCCCAACAGCTGTTGTTTGACCAATACCTGCTTGTGTTAATTGGTGAACCGCCTCGTATGTTAATGTTCCAGAACGAGAAACAACCCCTACATGGCCTTTAGTATGAATATATCCTGGCATAATGCCGATCTTACATTCATCAGCTGTAATAACACCTGGGCAGTTTGGACCTACTAAGCGTGTTTTTTTGCCTTCCATATAGCGTTTAACTTTTACCATATCAAGGACAGGAATATGCTCTGTAATGCAAATTGTTAGTTCTAGCTCAGCATCCACAGCTTCTAAAATTGCATCTGCTGCAAATGGCGCAGGTACATAAATAACCGATGCTGTTGCACCAGTTGCTGCTACAGCTTCTGTTACTGTATTAAATACAGGTACACCTTCGATTTCAAGACCACCTTTACCAGGTGTTACGCCTGCTACGATTTTTGTACCGTAGTCAAGCATCTGCTTTGTATGGAATAGCGCTGTTTCGCCTGTAATTCCTTGTACAATTACCTTTGTATCTTTATTAATAAATACAGCCATTGTTCTCCCTGCCTTCCTTAGCCTACTAGTTCCACAATTTTTTGTGCGCCGTCAGCCATTGAATCCGCTGCTACGATGTTTAAACCAGATGCGTTTAAGATCTCTTTCCCAAGTTCTACATTCGTACCTTCTAAACGAACTACTAACGGTACAGCTAAACCAATTTCTTTCGCTGCTGTTACGACACCTTCAGCGATAATGTTACATTTCATAATTCCACCAAATATATTGACAAAAATGCCTTTTACATGTGAATCAGAAAGGATAATTTTGAATGCTTCTGTTACTTTTTCAGCTGTAGCACCGCCCCCTACATCAAGGAAGTTAGCGGGACTTCCGCCGTAATAGCTTATTGTATCCATTGTCGCCATAGCAAGACCTGCACCATTTACCATACAGCCAATATTGCCATCTAGTGAAATATAGCTAAGGTCATATTTAGAAGCCTCGATTTCTTTTGCATCTTCTTCATCAAAATCGCGTAACTCGACAATATCTTTATGGCGATACAATGCATTTGCATCAAAGTTAAATTTAGCATCTAACGCTACGACTTCTCCTTGTCCAGTGACAACAAGTGGATTAATTTCTACAATAGATGCATCCTTGTCGATAAATGCTTGGTACAAGCCTAACATTAATTTAACAGCTTTCCCTACTAGGTTTGCTGGAATATTCATATTAAACGCCATGCGACGTGCTTGGAAGCTTGTTAAGCCGATTACAGGATCAACAACTTCTTTGAAGATTTTTTCTGGGTGTGTTTCCGCTACTTCTTCAATATCCATGCCGCCCTCTTCAGAACCCATCACCGTTACACGAGATGTAGCGCGGTCTAATACTAAACTTAAGTAATACTCTTTTTGAATATCTGAACCCTCTTCAATGTATAAGCGTTTTACTTCTTTTCCTTCAGGACCTGTTTGATGTGTTACTAAAATTTTCCCTAATAATTCTTTTGCGTAAGTTCGCACCTCATCAAGGTTTTTAGCGATTTTAACTCCACCTGCTTTACCGCGTCCACCCGCATGAATTTGCGCCTTGACAACCGTGACATTTGAGCCAAGTTCTTTCGCTACCTTCACTGCTTCATCAGGGGAAAAAGCAACTTTTCCGTTTGGTACAGCTACACCATATTTTCTAAGAATCTCTTTCCCTTGATATTCATGGATATTCATAATACATCCTCCCATCAAACATTTGCAAAATTGTTTTACTAACATATCTATTCTAACTAAAGATTCTGATAAAGTCTACACTTTGTCTTTTGTTCGAATTTTATTGTTTATTATGACATTTTCTTCTACTTCGTGTACTAAAACAGAGAATTCTAAAAATCAGAATACTTTATCTTTTCTATTATTTTGTCCATGTTGTTGATCTAAACGATAAATAAATGCAAAAACTTCGGCCACCGCTTGATATAATTCTTCAGGAATCGACTCATTTAAATCTAACTGTCCAAGCAATTGTACGAGGTTTGGATCTTCATAAATCGGGACATCATGCTCATTTGCACGGGCTAAAATATTTTCGGCGACCTTCCCTTTTCCTTTTGCGATTACCATTGGACTATCAAATTTTCCTTGCTTATACGTAAGGGCAATTGCTTCTTTTCGAGTAATTTTTTCCTCACTCATATACGGTAATCCACCCCACTATGTCCCTCTCGCTGTTCTACTACAGTGCTTATTTTTTCAGGTTTAGCCTTTTCAAATTGCTTAATAAAAACACCAGATAGTTGATATTCTTTTTCTGCCAAGCCGATTTTTAACGCTGCTTTTAATGGTTCTGCTAGTGGAATGATATCAAAATTCTCATTAAATACCGTCACTGTCACAACACGATTTTGAACTTGCATATCAATAACTGTCTCTTTCATTGATTCCATTTGTAAATAAAATAAGATTCGTGCAAAATTGGCATCAATTTTACCATCATCCTTCATGCGCCCATTCCATTGTAAGGTTGCATCCATTTTTTTGCCGAAAAATTCGAGTGGTACCTGCATAATAAGCTGATGCTGATGACCACTTTCACCTGATGCAAGCTGCATACCATTCATACGTGTCATTAACATTTCTGCTGCTTCCTTCAGCTGTGGTGTAATCTGCGCCTCCTGCAACAATGTATGGAGCTGTGGCTTTAATTGATGAGCAATCGTCTGTAAATCAGCAGACTTATTAGCAAGTGTGGCCTCATAGCTAATCCCTAGACTTTTTAAAACCGTTTTAAGCGCATGTTCCATTGCCTTACTATCCATCGAGCTTTGTACATGTGCATCTGCCTGTGTAAGCATTTGTTGAATCATTGGTTGAGGCGATTCAATCCCAACCTTCACGAGATTACGCATCAACGCTTCATTTTGTACAGGTCTGGCTAATTCATGCCTGAATAGCGACAATAATTGGTCTTTTGTTGACAAACCATTTGAATCTTGCGTAAATAAGCGTTCTGGTGTATTTTGGGCAAATGCCTTGATAAGCTGCTCCTGCATCTGTTTCGCAAAAACTTCAAGTGCTTGCTTACTTGGTGGCAATTGACTAAATCTATCTATTATTTGGTTTAGTTGTTGTTTTTGCTCATTCGTCAATAAGTTTTGACCTGCTGTCCATGATTTTAGTTGTTCAATGAGCTGTGTGGTATTTTCTGGCTTTGCTGTTAAAATCGCTTGAATTATCTGTCCTGCCTGATGTCCTGCATTAGATTGTAGAGGTTTTGTATTATTTGCTATAAGAGTTGACCAATTTTGTAATGTTGCTTGCTGTGGAAGCACACTAGCATCCTTCAATATATTCAATGCTTGTAAACGCTCACTTATTGAGCTGGCATTATTAGTTAATAGTTGAATCGATTTTGCAAGCATTAAACTACCCGTTTCCACATCAAAAGGCTTTGCTATCGTTTGTACTTGTTGCATTAAATTTTGCTTTAAACTTGCTGCTATGACTGTATCCTTCGCTAACAATTGGGCAAAGGCATCCATGGTAGCAGACATTCCAGCAGTTTTTTGTCCGCTGACAAGTGCTTGGAATACGTCATTTGTCATGGGCATTTTAAGTTCTACCATTTTTTGCAGGGCTAGCAATGCATCTGCTTTAGAGATACCTTCGGGCAATGCTTTTAACCACATTTCTGCTTGTAGGAGTTGTTCCTTAGAAATTGGTATTTGTGCTTTCATAAAATGTGCTAACACTTGCTGCATTTCCGTTGTTTTAGGTAGATTCATCGATTCTAGCAGTTGATTCAACTGTTGTGTTGGTGAGGTTGTTTGTGCCATAGGACCTGTGACAACCTTTAGCTCAGTTTGAGGATTTGCACCTGTCACTTGAAAAAAATGAGCGTCACCAGCTTTGAGAGGTACCTCAAGTTTGGCAATTAGTTTTTGATTGCCAACCTGTATTTCAGCCATTTGATCAGGAAATAGTTGTTTAACGGTCCCGTGAAATACCTGTCCTTGCTTTAATGCAAGTGGCTGGGTTGCTGACGTCAAAGCAGTCTGTTGCATTTGTATTGAATTAAATGATGTAGCTGTCATATAGATACTCCTTTCTTACATTGATTTTATAGGTTCAAAAGACTTGCGATGATGTATCGTTGGTCCGTATGTTTCAAGTGCCTCTAAATGTTGCTTCGTGCCATAACCCGCATGCTGTGCAAAACCATACATAGGAAATTCTTTATCCAATTGTTCCATATACTCATCTCGTGCAGTTTTCGCTAAAATAGAGGCTGCTGCAATCGCCAGACTTTTTGCGTCTCCTTTAATAATGGCCTCTTGTGGTATCGTTATTGGTAATGTCATCGCATCGACAAGTACATAACTAGGCTTTATCGGCAATGATTCCACACTCGTCTTCATAGATTGTTTTGTTGCTTCATAAATATTTAGTGCATCAATCTCATCAGCTGGCTGAAAATGAACGAAATAACTTATAGCATGCTTTTTCACAAGCGTTGCAAAGGTATTGCGCTTCTCCTTCGATAACTGTTTTGAATCGTTTAGACCAACAAGTGCTTCGCAGTCATTTGGCAAAATAACTGCTGCTGTTACAACCGGCCCCGCAAGCGGCCCACGCCCTGCTTCATCCACACCTGCAATCAAAGTCCCTACCTCGCCATAACTCTGATCGAAGTCCACTTTTGCTTGATGTTCCAGTAGTAGCTGATGTTTTTTGTCCTGACGCTTTTGCCAACTGAGCCAAGCTTTTTGCACACCTGCTCGCTCATCGGTTGCTATCTCTTCCATCCATTCGCGCCAGTCCTCGGCCATTTTCAATGCTGTCGTAATTTCTTTAATGGTTTTCATACGTTACTCCCTTTTATCACTCTATATCATTTATCGGCAACAAGTGCCATTCCTAAAAGAAAAACTGCCATGCTCACAATTTATTGTGTGAGTATGACAGTTTTATGCCAGTATTATTGCTGCTGTGCTTCCTTTTCAAGCTGTTCGTCCACAAAGTCAAATGTTAGTTTCCCTAATTGTAGTCCACGAATATCACGCACGACAAGTTGTGCTACTTGATCATAATCGATTTCCCCACCCGTGCTAAATACACGGCGAAGTTTACCAATATGATCGAAAGTTTCGACTAAATCTTCATGAATAAAACGGAAACCATATCGCTCTTCCATACGTGTTGGATAATGAACTGCTAGGAAGCGTAGACCGTAGACTGCCAAATCCTCCATATTAGTAATGGTATCTTTGATAGCACCTGTTAACGCCAGCTTATAGCCTACTTCTTGATCTTCAAATTTTGGCCATAAAATTCCGGGCGTATCGAGTAATTCCAGCTCCTTACCGACTTTTATCCATTGCTGAGATTTTGTGACACCAGGTGTATTACCCGTCTTCGCAAGGTTTTTTTTCGCTAATCGATTAATAAGTGTTGATTTCCCAACGTTTGGAATTCCGACAATCATTGCACGAATGGCTCTTGGTTTCATACCACGCGCCTTCATGCGGTCAAACTTTTCTTTTAAAATTTCTTGAGCCGCTTTTGTGACAAGCTGTAAACCTTTACCTTCAAGAGAGTTAATGGCAACTGCTTTGTGTCCCCGTTGCGCAAAGTACTCTACCCATTTTCGCGTTTCTTGTTCGTCCGCCATATCTGACTTATTTAATATAAGCAGACGTGATTTTTGATGAATTACTTCATCAATCATTGGGTTACGTGAGGAAAGTGGTAAACGCGCATCGATTAATTCAAATATTATATCTACTAGCTTTAATTTTTCTGTTACTTCGCGGCGGGCCTTTGCCATATGCCCTGGAAACCATTGTATGGTCATTGCAATACCTCCTAAATAAGAAAAATGTATCCCTGCCCATTTGCACGCAATTAGCATGGAAAAGCCCCTAGCAAGAGCATGACCGCTTTTTCCCCCGAGGAGTCAAAGGCTTCTCGAACGTGCGGGCGCGAATACAAGTAGGTAACAAATTAATACCTCTTTATACGTTAAGAAAAAGGGAGTGTTAGCCTCTCCCTTTAATACTTACTTTACAATTTTAATATCACTAAACGGCCAGAAAATAAGGCTCGTATTACCTATAATTTCTTTTTGTTCAACGATGCCAATATGACGGCTATCCTTACTATAGCGGCGATTATCCCCCATAACAAAAACATAGCCTTCTGGAATTACATCAAGCGAAACATCGATATCCTTTAACGTAAAATCTTCTGTTAACGTACCCTCTGTTATTTCTGCTTTATAGGCATCTAAATAAGGCTCGTCTATCGCTTCACCATTAATATATAATTGATCATCTCTATACTCCAATGTGTCGCCTGGTAAACCAATTACACGCTTTATGTAATTTTTTTGTTCTGGTGCATGAAATACAACGATATCAAAGCGTTTAGGTTCACCAATTTTATATCCAATTTTGTTAACAATCATACGGTCGCCATCTTCAAGGGTTGGCATCATGGACTCACCATCTACTGCAATTGGTGTAAATAAAAAATAACGAATAACTGCTGCAATCGCAAATGCAATTAGAAGCGCCTTTGTCCATTCCCATAATTCATTCTTTTCTTTCACTTGTTTTTCCATTGAGAATTGCCCCCTTGTCTACCCTCATTTTAGATGATAGCTATTTAAGTTGACAAGCAAAAAGAAAAGGGGCTTGTTACACAAGCCCCTCACTTTTAAGTCATAATTATCGAATTTCTTTAATACGAGCAGCTTTACCACGTAGGTTACGTAGGTAGTAAAGTTTAGCACGACGTACTTTACCACGACGTACAACTTCTAAGTTAGCGATTTTTGGTGTGTGTACAGGGAATGTACGTTCAACACCTACACCGTAAGAAATTTTACGAACTGTGAAAGTTTCGCTAATACCGCCACCACGACGTTTGATAACTACACCTTCGTATACTTGGATACGTTCACGAGTACCCTCTACTACTTTCACGTGTACCTTAACAGTATCACCAGGACGGAAAGTTGGTAGGTCAGTACGAAGCTGAGCTTTAGTAATTTCTGTAATAATGTTTGACATTGTTTTCTCTCCTTAGACAGATGCTCTTGCACGCAATCTATGCCACAGCGGAACACCGTAATTCAGCACTTCACATAGAAGTACAAAATAGATGTTATCACAAATACTTCATGCAAGCAAGCATCATTATTGTTCATTTTTTAGTTTTTCGAGATATAGCTTCTGCTTGTCCGTTAATGGATAATGTTCGAGTAAATCTGGGCGACGCTCGAAAGTTCTTTTTAAGGACTGTTCTTCACGCCATTGATCAATTTTTGCATGATTGCCTGACAGTAAAATATCAGGTACCTTCATGCCACGAAACTCTGCTGGGCGTGTATAGTGCGGATGTTCAAGTAGACCCGTTGAGAAAGAATCTTGTATATGTGAATCTTCTTGTCCTAAAACCCCGGGTAAAAGACGTACAACGCTATCAATAACTGTCATGGCGCCTAATTCTCCACCCGTTAACACAAAATCGCCAATTGAAATTTCATCTGTGACAAGATATTGACGTATACGTTCATCATAGCCTTCATAATGTCCACATAAAAAAACTAATTCTTCTTCTTGAGCTAGCTCTTCTGCTTTTTTTTGTGTAAAGCGTTCTCCCTGCGGACACATCAAAATAATACGTGGCTTTTTCCCCGCTGTAATGGCCTCTACAGCGCTGAACATTGGCTCTGGCTTTAACACCATCCCCGCGCCACCACCATAAGGATAATCGTCCACCTGATTATGCTTATTGCCCGAAAACATACGGATATCTGTTACTTCCAACTGAACAGCACCTTTTTCCTGTGCCTTTTTTAAAATCGATGCCCCAAACACACCCGTAAACATATCTGGAAATAGGCTTAACACTTGTATATTCATCATAGCAAGCCTTCCATCACGTGGATAACAATCTTCTTTTCTTTCACATCAATTTCTTTTACGATGTCTTCGATATATGGAATGTAATGCTCTTTTTTAGCAGCTTTTACAACCCATACATCATTCGCGCCAGTTTGGAGAATATCTTTTATTTCTCCAATTGTCTCACCATCTTCAGATACAACTGCACAGCCAATTATTTCGTGGAAGTAATATTCATTTTCTGTTAATAAGTCATCTGCCATTTGATCTTTTGTAATTTTCAACATACCTTCTTTAAATGGCTCCACCAAGTTAATGTTGTTCATGCCTTCAAATGTTAGCAAGATAAAATTTTTATGGCGGCGTACTGATTGAATTGTTACCCACGTTGGCTTTTTATCGTCTTTTTTGAACGCAGCAAGTTTATTACCTACTGCAAAGCGTTCCTCTTCAAAATCTGTTGTCGATAATATACGTACCTCACCGCGAATACCGTGCGTATTGACGATACGGCCTACATTAAACCATTCCATGCAATTCACCTCTATACAATCTTTTTGCTATCCGTACTATATAAAAAAGGAAGGAACCAGCAAGCTCCCTCCTCCTTTGTTCAGATTTTCATACTCCACGCTCAAAGTCACTTTGATTCCTTTCAACACATGAATGCATGTTCGTCAGGTTTCTCTAAGCTTGAGGTCGACACGAAGTCGGACATTGGAATAATATCGCATGGTTGCGAAGCTGTTATCCCCCGCGTGTATACGAGTGTGAAAATCTTTTCTATTCAATCCAATATATCGACGTAAGTCTTCTTTTGATGGTGACTACCTGCCGCTGAATAAACAATTGTACGAATCGCTTTGGCAACCCGCCCCTGTTTGCCTATGACTTTCCCTCGATCCTCTGGATGAACAAAAAGTTTATAAACAATTCGATTTGCATTTTCGTCCGTCTCAATACGGACTTCTTCTGGATAATCGACTAACGGTAAAACGATTGCTTCAATCAGCTGCTTCAAAGACGTCTCCCCCGATTATTTACTGAATTTTTGGTTATGGAATTTCTCCATGATACCTTGTTCTGAGAACAGGTTACGTACTGTATCTGATGGTTTTGCACCGTCAGTTAACCATTTAAGAGCTTTCTCTTCATCGATGTTTACAGTAGCTGGTTGAGTTAGTGGGTTGTAAGTACCAACTGTTTCGATTTGACGACCGTCACGTGGTGAACGAGCATCTGCAACTACGATACGATAGAAAGGAGATTTTTTAGCTCCCATACGTTTTAAGCGAATTTTAACTGCCATTTTAATAGCACCTCCGAATAAGTTTCACACAAGATAGTATATTATCAATGTTTGCGATGTTTGTAAAGTGTTTTTTCTTAACACCTAAAAAATATTATTTAAATAATGAGTCAAAGCCTGGTAATTTCATTTTTTTCTTACCTTTACCTGTTGCCATACCCGTCATTTGTTTCATCATTTTTTTCATTTCATCGAACTGTTTCAACAGTCGATTGACTTCCTGAATCGACGTACCAGACCCTTGAGCAATTCGTTTTTTTCGACTACCGTTAATGATTTCTGGGTTCGTTTTTTCAGCAGGCGTCATCGAGTAAATAATTGCCTCAACATGCCCCATTTGCTTATCGTCAACTTTGACATTATCTAAGCCTTTGATTTTGTTCGCGCCTGGTAACATTTTTAAAATTTCATCAATCGGTCCCATTTTCTTCACTTGTTGCAATTGCTCGACAAAATCGTCTAATGTGAAGCTTTGCGTTTTGAACTTTTCCTCTAATTCTTTCGCTTTTGCTTCATCAACGTTTGCTTGCGCTTTTTCAATAAGCGATAAAACGTCACCCATACCTAAAATACGAGATGCCATACGCTCTGGATGGAACGGCTCAAGCGCGTCCATCTTCTCACCCATACCGACGAATTTAATCGGTTTCTGTGTCACAGAACGAATCGATAATGCCGCACCACCACGAGTATCACCATCAAGCTTTGTTAAGACAACGCCTGTAATGCCCACAGCCTCATTAAAGCTTTCCGCAACATTTACTGCATCTTGACCAGTCATAGCATCTACAACAAGGAACACTTCGTCAGGTTCTTTTAATGCACGAATATCCTTTAGTTCTTGCATTAAATCTTCGTCGATATGCAAACGACCAGCTGTATCAATAATAACAACATCATGATGCTCTTCTTTTGCCAGTTCTAATGCTTGACGCGCGATTTCTACAGGAGATACATCAGTGCCTAGCGCAAAAACAGGAAGCGATAACTGCTTGCCTAATGTTTGTAATTGTTGCACCGCAGCAGGACGATAAACGTCAGCCGCAACTAATAATGGTTTACGATTATATTTTTTACGTAAAACATTCGCTAATTTCCCAGAAGTCGTCGTTTTACCTGCACCCTGTAAGCCGACCATCATAATAACAGTTGGTGGTTTGGTATTAAATTTAATTGGGCTTTGTTCGCCACCCATTAGTTGTGTTAATTCGTCTTGAACAATTTTGATTACCTGTTGACCTGGAGTTAAGCTTTGCATTACATCCACGCCGACAGCACGTTCACTTACTTTTTTAACAAATTCTTTTACTACTTTTAAGTTAACATCCGCCTCGATTAAAGCAAATCGGACTTCACGCATCATTTCTTTAACGTCTTGCTCCGATACTTTTCCTTTACCCTTAATCTTTTGGATCGTCCCTTGGAGTCGTTCCGCTAATCCTTCAAAAGCCACTGCTTTCGCCTCCTAATCCCATTCTTTCAATTGTTCAATAAGCGTTAACTGTTCCTCAGCTGTCATACTTTTTTCGGTAATTCCTGCTGTTAACTGCGCTAGCATTTGCGTGCGTTGCTGAAATTTTTCAAGTAAACATAGTTTTTCTTCATATTCTTCAAGCATCGCTTCTGTTCGACGAATATTATCATAAACAGCTTGGCGTGAAACTCCATATGATTCAGCGATTTCCCCAAGCGAGTGATCGTCTAAATAATATAGTTCCATATAACTTCTTTGCTTATCTGTTAATAATGCTTGATAAAAGTCGAAGAGAAAGTTCATGCGTGTTGTTTTTTCAAGTAGCATAATATTTCTCCCCCCGTTATTAGTCATTTGTATCATAACGAAAAGCGCCCATCTGTGTCAAGGTAATCTCCTTGTCTAAAAGCCTTATATAGCCGTTGTTAGGCGTTTTCCACCTTTAGCTAGTATTTCCCTTTTAAACAATGTGATTCGCCTTTTCACAGTTGAGCGCGTATCATCAATCAATTACACCTCTGCGTAATGCGTCTGGTTTCCAAAGACAGCTCATGCAGCAGTTAAACTTGCTGTATTTTACGCCTAAACTTTTGCACTGTCGCCTCAATATTAATCTTCGTTATTTTGTAATTCCTGATCCAATCCATCTGCAAATAAACCATATACATAGCGTTCTGCATCAAATGGCTGTAAATCATCCATCTTTTCACCCAATCCAACAAATTTTACTGGAATGTGTAATTTGTTACGAATGGCTAGTACGATACCACCCTTAGCAGTACCATCCAACTTCGTTAAGACAATACCTGTCACATTTGTGGCTTCTTTAAATGTTTGTGCCTGAACAAGCGCATTTTGACCAGTTGTCGCATCAAGTGCTAGTAATACTTCATGTGGTGCATTAGGTACTTCACGCGCAATAACGCGATGTACTTTTTCAAGTTCATTCATTAAATTGACTTTATTTTGCAAACGACCTGCTGTATCACAAATTAACACGTCTGCATTGCGATTTTTTGCTGCACGAATTGCATCGTACATAACCGCTGCAGGATCCGAGCCTTCAGATTGCTTAATAACTTCACAACCAACACGGTCTCCCCAGACTTGTAATTGATCAATCGCGCCAGCACGGAAAGTATCTCCAGCAGCTAATACTACATTTTTACCTTGTGATTTTAGGCGATGTGCAAGTTTACCAATCGTTGTTGTTTTTCCTACGCCGTTCACGCCAACAAATAAAATAACTGTTAATTCACCTTTAGGCTGCATATTAAGGTCAATTAAATCTTCTTCCCCTTGCTCATAAATTTCTACAAGCTTTTCAGAAATGATTGTTTGAATGCCATTTGTATCTTTAATATTTTTTCGTTGTACTTCAAAGCGCAGTTTGTCCATAAGCTCCATGACCGTTTCAAAGCCGACATCCGCTTGTAATAACAAATCCTCTAATTCCTCAAAGAAATCCTCATCCACTTTTCTGTAACGCGCAACTAAATCATTCACTTTTGAAGTAAATGAATTACGCGTTTTTTCAAGTCCAGCCTTAAATTTTTGTGTAATGGACCAAGCAGATGGTTTTTTCTCTATATCGGTTTCTTCGGCAGGTTGCTCGTCTACAAGAGCACTGTCCTGTGTTTCTTCTTTTAGCTCTTCAATTACAACCGGTGTCTCCACAACGGAAGAGTTCTCACTTACTGGCGCGTCCTCTATCTGTGCTTCAACTACTTCTTCTACAGTCGTTTCTAATTGTGCAGGGTCTGCTAGTTGTATTTGCTGTCCGGTAGATTCTTCCTCATTGATATCTACAACCTTTTCTTCTTCAGCGGGATTTCCCAACAACTTATCTTTCATTCGTTTAAAAAAACTCATGCTTGTTCGCTCCTTTGCTCCGCAAGTACGGGTTCATCTTCTAATTTGACTGAAACGAGTTTCGATACCCCTGATTCCTGCATTGTAATACCATACAGGACATCAGCCCCCTCCATTGTACCTTTACGATGGGTAATAACAATGAATTGTGTATCAAGGCTAAATTTCTTCAAGTATTCGCTATATCGAACAACATTGGCCTCATCTAAAGCAGCTTCTACTTCATCTAGAATACAGAATGGCACTGGGCGAATATTTAAAATCGAGAACAATAAGGCAATCGCTGTTAGTGCACGTTCACCACCAGAAAGAAGGCTTAAATTTTGCAATTTTTTCCCAGGTGGTTGTGCAACAATTTCAATGCCCGTTTCCAACATATTGTCTGGCTCAAGTAACACTAAATCTGCTTGCCCGCCACCAAATAGTTCACGGAATACCAGTTTGAATTGCTCACGAATTGCATAAAATGTGTCACTAAAGCGCAGTGTCATTTCCTCATCCATTTCCTTAATGGCTTCATGTAACGTTTCCTGTGCTGCAAGTAAATCCTCACGTTGCTCAGTTAAAAATGAATGTCGTTCTAGTACACGGTCATATTCTTCAATAGAACTTAGGTTAACAGGCCCAAGTTCTTCAATTGATTTTTTCAACAGCTTAACGCGACGACGCATATGCTCCTCATCTTCAATCTTAAGAGCTTCATGCATCGCTTGCTCAAATGTTAGCTGATAATTTTCTTCGAGCTGTTCATTGAAATTATTCATTTCAAATTCTACGCGATTACGTTTTAATTCATTCGCACGTATTGCTTCCAGGAAGCCTTTATGTATACGTTGCTTTTCCTTCAGCTGCTCTTCCAATGTTGTCAGTTCTTGTTGATGCGCTGCTTTTTCTTCTTTTTTCTGTGCAATCGTAAGCTGTAGCGATTCACGTCTTGCTTTCCAAGTAGTAACCTGCTCATCCACTTCTTCATCACTTAATAGTTTTGTCGATTCATCAGACTGTAGCCAGATTATTTCCTGAGAAATATTGTCGACTTTTTGACGAGCTTTGTTTAATTGTAAAGCAAGCTCTGCAGTCGCAACTTGTACTTGAGACATTTGCTCCTGTATAACTGCTAATTGTGAGCGTTTTTCTGCCGATTGCTCACGAAGAACATCTTTTTCAGTTTCACCCTGCAACTTCACCTTGCCTAGCTGTTCAACAGTTTCATTGATTGCTATTAGTTCTGTTGCAAGCGTGGCTAAACGTGCTGTTGCAACTTCCTTTTGAGCTAGAAGTGCTTCTTCTCGTGTTTTAACATCCTGCGTTTCATTAGATGCAAAGGAAACGCGTGCAGATAAGCTTTTTTCAACAACCTCTAACTCACGAATACGACTAGCCTGTTGCATTTCATCTTTACGTAATTGCTCGCCGTCTAGTTTCATTTTCTCAACTGTGTCACGCAATGTCGCAAGATTCTCTTTTTCAGCTGCTACAGCCTGTTCCGCACTATGAATTGATGTTTCTAACGCTGCTAATTTTTCAATTAAGCCGTCTAATTCCGCTTTTCTAGTAAAGAGCGAAGATTGTTGCTTCGCCGCACCACCTGTTAACGAACCGCCCGCATTGACAATATCTCCGTCTAGAGTTACTACACGATATCGAAAACCACATAAACGGGCAATTTGGCTAGCTCCTTCTAAATTCGCTGCGACAAGTACGTTACCTAGCAGGTTTTCGACAATTGAACGATTTTCTTCATCGAATGTAACGAGCGCATCGGCCATTTGCACAAAAGCTGGATGTTCAGTAGCGAGCTGTATAGCGGACAGATTGATTTTCCGTGACTTCATAACTGTTTTTGGTAAGAATGTCGCACGTCCCGCTCTTTTTTGCTTTAACCAATGAATAGCCTGTTGAGCATGTTGTTCATTCGTTGTCACAATATGCTGAGAAGCAGCACCTAATGCCGTTTCAATGGCCTGTGAATACTTACTATTGACCTGGACTAATTCAGCAACAGCCCCTTCAATACCTTGTAACTCACCCTTATCGCGCGCTAACAATACTTCCTTAACTCCGTGGAAGAATCCTGAGAAATCGGATTCTAGCTCGGCTAGCGTATCTTTTCTAGCCTTCAATTGTTGTTGATGTTGGTACGCTTTATAAAGCATTTCTTGTTTGTCATTAAAGGATGTATTTACTTTTTTTAGTTGTATCTGTAGGGTTTCAAATCTCTCTAGCTTATGTTGTAACTCGTTTGTTGTAGCTAGATGTGCAACAGTAAGTGCCTGTTTTTCGGTTACAATTTGTGCAAGTTCCTGGCCGAATTCATCTGTTTGGTCTGTCATACGTGCAGCCATTGCTTTTTGCTGTGCTAATTGTTGGTCAATATTTTTCAATTCGTTTTTGACAGTTGCCTCTTCGTTTAACGAATCAATATAACGATTTTTTTGTTCTTCAATTTCTTGCTCTATTTCTGTAACGGAACGATTTAACGATTGCTCTAATTGTTTAATAATGTGCTTCAGCGTTGATACTTCTTGCTGTTTTTCAGTGAATAATTCTTTCTTCTCACGTTCTTGAACAATTAGAGTCTCTACTTCATCCTTCGCTTCTTGTAAAGATGTATTTAACTGTTGTAGTTGATTTGAAGTGTTTTGTCGCTTTTCTGCCATCAAGGCTTTACGGCCATCCCACCGCTCCACTTCCATTGTTGCATCAACAAGATCGGATTGAGAGCCGTCTAATAAGTGATCTAATTCTTTCAAATACTTCCGAATCTCAGTTGACTTTGTCTCCAACGCTAAAATATTACTTGCTTGAGTTTGTTCAGTTTCAGATAGCTGTGTATATTCTTCTTTCAGTGCATGCAAAGATTGTGCACAATTTTTTAAATCGTGCACAAGCATCGCAATATCAAAATCCTTTAACTCTGTTGACATTTGTACATAATCTTTAGCGCTAGAAGCCTGAACCGCTAAAGGTTCTAGACGACCATCTAACTCATGCAAAATATCTAATACGCGGTATAAATTTTCATCTGTTTCAACAAGTTTATGCTCCGCTTTTTTCTTTCGTAATTTATACTTTAATACGCCTGCCGCCTCTTCAAAAATAGATCGGCGATCATCAGGTCTACTATTTAAAATTTCATCGACACGGCCTTGTGAAATAATCGAAAAAGCTTCTTTACCAAGTCCCGAGTCCATAAACAAGTCCGTAATATCCTTCAGGCGACACTGCTGGTTATTGAGTAAATATTCACTATCACCTGAACGGTATACGCGTCTTGTTACGCTTACTTCTGTATAGGGAAAAGCAATTTGCTCATCAGTATTATCTAAAATCAATGTTACCTCTGCAAAGTTTAATGGCTTTCGAGAGTCACTCCCAGCAAAAATAACATCTTCCATTTTTGCTCCACGTAACGACTTTGCCGATTGCTCCCCGAGTACCCAACGAATAGCATCGGTCACATTACTTTTTCCACTGCCATTTGGTCCAACAACAGCAGTAACACCTGGTACAAAATCAATACCAATGCGCTCCGCAAAAGATTTAAAGCCAATCACTTCTAGTCGTTTTAGGAACATCTATTAAGCCTCCTCTTTAGCAGTCTGCGCACGCATAGCATGCATAGCACATTGTGCCGCCTGCTGCTCGGCTTCTTTTTTTGACTTCCCTCTACCAATACCAAGCTCTTGTCCATTTAATAACACGCTCGATACAAATGTACGATTATGCGCAGGCCCCTTCTCATCGACAATTTCGTAATGAAGAAGACCGTTATTCGTTTGTTGCACCATTTCTTGTAACTGACTCTTGAAATCCATCACATGCGAAAAAGCACCGATTTCTACTTTTGGGAACACGATTCGTTCTAAAAATGTCACGACCGTTTGTAAGTCCTGATCTAAATAAAGGGCACCTACAAATGATTCAAATACATCTGCAAGTAGCGCTGGACGTTCCCGACCACCTGTTAATTCCTCACCTTTTCCCAGTAACACAAAGCGACCAAAGCCTAACTCATTTGCAAAGATTACAAGTGAGGGCTCACAAACAATCGACGCACGAAGCTTCGTTAATTCACCTTCGCTCATATGTGGGTATTTCTCAAAAAGGTATTTAGAAACAGATAGTTCAAGTACAGCGTCACCTAAAAATTCAAGACGCTCATTATCCGTAAACAACTTACGGCGATGCTCATTCACATAAGATGAATGCGTGAATGCTTGATACAATAAATTTTTATTTAAAAATGTGATGTTCAATTCATGCTGTAATAGCTCGAATTGATTGCGTACTTTCTCAGGAAGTACGCCTGATTTCTGCATAGTTCCTTTTCTTTTCATAGCCATTGAACAATCTGCCTTCCTAATAGTTTCTACCGTCTTAGTGTACCTTTTTCAAGGCGTTTATGCAAAAGTATTTCCACCAAAATGCAATGTTTTGGAATTTTTTTTGCAAATCGTTTGCAAAATTGAAAAAAGGCACGTCCTGAGCTCGATAAACGAACCATTACGTACCCTTTCACATTCGCCTTGGCGTATTTGCACCGATCACTAAACTGTCAGTGCAGAAAAACATTGCGTCTAGAATTTGACCTGTGCAACACATTCAAATTTTGTGACATCGCCAGAGGCTTTAACTTTATTCAGCTAACCTGACTGTTGATTGATTAAAAAATGAATCTACACTCATTTTAACACCTATTGAGGCGAGAGACTACCGCTGAATAAAGTTAAAACGAAAATTAGCTAACTTTACTTTCGATGTATGAAATAGCAGAACCAACCGTAGAGATTTTTTCAGCATCTTCATCAGAAATTTCCATATCGAATTCATCTTCAAGCTCCATAACAAGCTCAACTACGTCTAATGAGTCAGCACCTAAATCATCACGGAAAGAAGCTTCAAGTGTTACTTCGCTTTCTTCAACACCTAAACGGTCCACGATTACTTTTGTTACTCGTTCTAATACAGTAGTCAAATCTTTCACCTCCCCTCACATGATTATACAAAAAAGCAAAATCTATGCCCATTACATATTATTACATCACCATGCCGCCGTCTATATGTAACGTTTGACCAGTCATATAGTTAGCATCGTCTGAAGCTAGAAAAACAACTGCCTTTGCAATATCTTCCGGCTGACCAAGCTTTGCTAAAGGAATTTGTGTAAGCATGCCTTGTTTTAACTCTTCTGGTAGTTGATCAGTCATCTCTGTTTCAATAAAGCCTGGTGCAATAGCATTTACTAAAATATTGCGAGATGCCAACTCTTTAGCTGTTGTTTTTGTCAAACCTATAACGCCTGCTTTGGCAGCTACATAATTAGCCTGGCCAGCATTACCTGCTACACCTACGATAGACGAAATATTAATAATTCGTCCTGCACGTTGTTTCATCATTTGACGCGTTACTGCTTTTGTACAAAGGAAAACACCCTTTAGATTCGTGTCTAAAACATCGTCCCATTCGTCTTCTTTCATACGCATCAATAAATTATCACGTGTAATGCCCGCATTATTAACTAAAATATCGAGCGAACCAAATGTTTTTACTGCCGCATCCATTAATGAAGTTACTTCTTCCGCTATCGAGACGCTTGCTTGTATTGCAATGGCCTCACCACCGTTCGCTTGAATGCTCGCAACAACTTCCTCTGCTTTTGCCTGTGAGCCACTATAATTGACGACAATTTTAGCTCCCTCTTCAGCAAGTTTCAATGCAATCGCACGTCCAATTCCTCGCGAAGCACCCGTTACAACCGCTACCTTACCTTGTAATTTATGCATTGATTGTCCACTCCTTCGACGCTTCTATTAATGCTTCTAATGATGCTTCATCATATACACAATACGTTGCTACTGTTCGATCTATCTTTTTAACTAAACCGCTTAAAACTTTGCCGGGTCCACATTCGATAAATACATCCACACCATTAGCGATCATTTCACGCACAGATGCTTCCCACTGCACAGCGCTGTATACTTGTTCTACTAATTCTTGCTGAATAGCAGATACATCCTGTAATTCATTGGCCATAACATTGCCAATTACCGGAATTTGTGGCGCTGATAGTGTAATACCATCTAATGTTGCACGTAATTTTTCAGATGATGGTCGCATTAATTCTGAATGGAATGGACCACTTACGACTAAAGGAATCGCACGTTTCGCACCTGCTTCTTTCGCTGCTACAGATGCCTTTTCAACGCCTTCCTTTGTACCAGAAATGACAATTTGGCCTGGACAGTTAACATTTGCTACCTGTACAGCATCTCCTGCCGTAGTTACTTTTTCAGTTACAGCATGTAAATCATTGAGCTCCATGCCAAGAATAGCTGCCATTGCACCTTGCCCCGCCGGCACTGCCTCGTTCATATATAAACCACGTTTATGCACTACTGATACCGCATCTTCGAATGATAGTACTCCAGCAATAACTAATGCACCATATTCGCCAAGCGAGTGACCAGCTACATAGTGTGGTGTAATTCCAGCTGTGCGTATTTTCTCTGCCACCATCACACCTGTCGTTAAAAGTGCTGGCTGTGCATGATATGTCAACGTCAATTCCTCTGCAGGTCCTTCCAGCATTAATTTTGAAAGTTCAAATCCTAGAGCCTTGTCCGCACTTTCATAAAACGCCTTGCTCTCTGCCGTGTTCTCTACAAATTCTTGACCCATTCCAACCGTTTGAGAGCCTTGGCCTGGAAAAATAAATGCAATTTTCGTCATTTCTCATTAATCCCCTTTGTTAGTCAATTTCTAAGCGACGCACTGTGTCCGTAATCGTTGGTATGACAGTATGCTCTACCATTGTATTGGCTTGGCGAATCGCACTAAAGATTGCTTTCCCATTCGATGAGCCATGCGCTTTAATAACAGGTGCTTGCAAGCCAAATAACCCTGCTCCACCATACTCTGTGTAATCCATTTTATTTTTCAAGTCACGTAAATTATTTTTCATAAGGGCTGCTGAAATTTTTGTTTTTGTAGAAGACATAAAAGCCTCTTTTAACATCGTAAATAATGCACCCGCTGTTCCTTCTATCGATTTCAACACCATATTACCCGTAAAACCGTCTGTCACAACAACATCCGCAACCCCTTCAAGTAAATCACGAGCTTCTACGTTACCGACAAAATTCAAATCTGCTTCCTTCAGCAATTCAAAAGCAGCTTTTGTTAAATCATTGCCTTTTTTTTCTTCTGTACCGATATTTAAAAGGCCAATACGCGGCTTTTGTAGCCCTCCAACCTTCTTAGCATAAATATCGCCCATTATTGCATATTGCAATAAATGTTCAGGTCGTGCATCTGCATTTGCTCCTAAATCAAGCATTAAAAACCCTTTGCCATCAAGCGTTGGTAATGTCGTTGCTAAAGCAGGTCGTGCAATCCCTTCAATACGCCCGACTTTAAATAAGCCACCTGCCATTAAAGCCCCTGTATTACCGGCCGATAGACAAGCATCAGCCTTCCCTTCCTCCACAGCATCCATCATTCGTGCCATTGAGGAGTCCTTTTTACGTCGAACAGCACGCGCAGGGTCGTCTGTACCTTCTACCACTTCTCCACAATGGACAACTGTTAGTCGGTCATGCATTTTTAAAAACGGCTCAAGCTTGTCTTGCTGTCCATATAATTGAATTTCCAAATTTGGAATTTGATTTAATGCTAATAAAGCACCTTCCACAACCGATTTTGGTGCGTTGTCGCCACCCATTCCATCAAGCGCTAATTTCATTGTTGTTCACCTTTACCTTTCGTGCGGTACATATCAAATTCGCCAACAAAGACTGTTTCACCGTTAACAGTAGAGATTACCTCTACTTTCGTACGATGATGTTCGTCATCTCGTCCAACAACTACAGCCTTCGTAATAACACGATCTCCAGCTTTCACAGGTTTCACAAATGTTATATTAGAATGCACTGTTAAGGCTAGTTCATCATCGATAACCGCTACTGCTAATGAGTTTGCCTGTGCAAATAAATGATGTCCACGCGCGATGCCATTGCGCTGAAAAACATGTTCTTCTTTTACGTCAAAAATAGATAATGCACGATTATCTAATTCAATATCAATAATTTCACCGATTACTTCATCTATCGGCAAAGATTTCACTTCATTTTCATAGGTTTTCGAAGCCACATCTTTAATTCGTTCACGCAATTCTGGAATTGCTAATTCCATACGATCCAAACGAATTGTTTGAACACTTACCTGAAACTCTGATGCTAGCTGTTCATCTGTGACGAATGGATTTTCCGCAATCGTTTCAGATAGTAGTTGCTGCCGCTCTTTCTTCGTTCGTCTCAACGTCATTCGCCACCTTTTTAGTTGTTATTAGCACTTGGTACTAATATCAGTATATAGAGTATAAAAAAAGAATGCAAGACCTGTTTTCAAAAACAAGTACTTGCATCCCTCTTAATCGAAACGATCTCCTTGTAATACACCTGATTCTTCTAACATGAGACGTAAATATTTATACGCCTCATCCTGCCAAAATGCATCGCCTTCAATCATTTCAGTTGCATCTTTCCGAGCAGTTTCAAGGGTTCTATAGTCGTGCACTAAATCTGCTACTTTAAAATCAGGTAAGCCACTTTGCTTACGACCAAAGAAATCCCCTGGCCCTCGAAGCTCTAAATCTTTCTCAGCTAGTCGAAAGCCATCATTTGTTTCTGTCATCGATTGCATTCGCTCTTTACCTTCATCTGATTTTGGATCGGCAATCAATACACAATATGACTGATGCTCCCCACGACCAACGCGACCACGGAGTTGATGTAATTGAGCTAAACCGAAACGCTCAGCGTCATAAACAACCATAAAGGTTGCATTTGGTACATTAACACCGACTTCAACCACCGTAGTAGAAACAAGCACTTGAATATCACCTTCACTAAAGGAGCGCATAACCGCATCTTTTTCATCTGCGGGCAAACGACCGTGCATCAGACCAACTTTATAACGTCCATTATAATACGATGCAAGTTGTTCATAAATGTCCACTGCATTTTGTACGTCCAGTTTGTCGGACTCCTCAATAAGTGGACAAATGGCGTATGCTTGTCTCCCAGCCGTTAGTTCTAACTCCAATTTCGATAATACTGAACTAAGTTGTTCTTTTTTCATCCAATGTGTTTCGATTTGCTTTCGCCCCGCAGGCATTTCATCAATCATCGACACATCCATTTCACCAAACGCGGTAATCGCTAGTGTTCGTGGGATTGGAGTAGCTGTCATAAAAAGCACATCAGGATTTTCTCCTTTATCACGTAAAATCCTACGCTGCTCAACTCCAAAACGATGCTGTTCATCTGTTATCACAAAGCCTAATTTGTGAAAAACTACATCTGGCTGAATAAGCGCATGTGTACCAATTAAAATATCGATTTCACCATTTACCAGCGCTTCTAAAAGTAAGCGGCGCGCTTTCGTTTTTGTCGAGCCCGATAACAAGGCTACACGCACCCCAAATGGCTCAAACCACGCCATTAAATTTTCAGCATGTTGCTCAGCTAAAATTTCCGTCGGTGCCATTAACGCCCCTTGAAAACCAGCCGTGACAGCTGCATATAAACATATAGCTGCAACAACTGTTTTTCCTGAGCCAACATCACCTTGTAACAAACGGTTCATTCGATGCGGCTCTTTTAAATCTTTGCAAATTTCATTTACGACTCGCTTTTGCGCTCCCGTTAATTCATAAGGCAATGATTCAATAAATTCACGTAGCTTTTGCAAATCAAATTGGACCATCGTACCATGCTCATTATCCTTACGTATTTTACGTAATGTTTGGATACGTAACTGAAAATTTAATAATTCCTCATAAGCGAAGCGTCTTCTTGCTTGCTTTGCATGTTGAGCGTCCAGTGGAAAATGAATACCTTCAAGCCCGTCACGCATGGATACAAGTTTATACGAAGCTTGTAAATGTTCAGGAATTGCATCTGGTAGTTCTGCGCCAAATTCATCAAGCACCTGTCGCATATATTTACGAAAACGCTTTTGTGGAATCAAACCTTTGAGGCTATACACAGGTTCAAAATCAACTTGATCAGTTTTCGGCCCAAAAGTTACAGTCGTACCATTAATAACCTGTCTACCCCGATCCCATTTACCTGTTACCGTAATAATAGAACCAGGTACAAGCTTTTGCTTTAAATAGTTTTGATTAAAAAATACAATTTTCACTAAATGACGCCCTGCAAGCACTGTCACTTGTAAACGGGATTTATTTCGTCCTAAGAACAGCACTGTGGGCTCACGTTCCACTTTACATTCAACAGTGACACGTTCATTATGTGGCGTCTGCGCTAAATCTTTTAAACGAAAATCCTCATGTCGATGTGGGAATGTCCACAATAAATCTGATATTGTCTCGATGCCTAGTGCTTCTAGATGTGCTGCTGTTTCTTTCCCGACCCCCTTTAAATCGGAGACGGGATTAGTTAATTCAGTCACCTTGCACGACAGCTCCTCCAAATATCTTCGCCGCAAGTGCCTTCCCTGTTGGTGTTGCCGCTAGGCCACCACGCGCCGTTTCTTTTAAATTTGGACTCATCGACAAGCCGATACGATACATTGCTCCTATTACTTCATCACAAGGGATACGACTAGTGACACCCGCAAGTGCCATATCTGCAGCAACAAGTGAGTTAGCAGCACCCATCGCATTACGCTTTACACAAGGCACTTCTACTAATCCTGCTACCGGATCACAAACGAGCCCTAGCATATTTTTAAGGGTAATCGCAAATCCTTCAGCACATTGCTGTGGTGTACCACCTGCCATCTCCACAATAGCAGCTGCTGCCATACCTGCCGCTGAACCAACCTCAGCCTGACAACCACCCTCAGCACCCGAAATAGAAGCATTATTGGCTACAACAAAACCAAAAGCACCCGATGTAAACAAATAACGAATCATTTGTTCACGTGTTGGATTCAGCTTATTTTTCACTGCAAATAATGTACCTGGTACAACACCCGCTGAGCCAGCTGTCGGTGTTGCACAAATTGTACCCATTGCCGCATTTACTTCATTTGTTGCAACCGCTTTACTAACAGCATCTAATAATAAATCCCCAGAAAGTGAATTCCCTTGTGCAATATAATTTTGAAGCAGTACGGCATCTCCGCCTGTCAAACCTGTCACAGACCGTACACCATTTAAACCACGTTCAACAGCTTCTTCCATAACCGTTAAATTACGGTCCATTTGCTGCATGATTTCTTCACGTGTCCGCCCACTTATTAACATTTCTTGCTCTATCATCAGTTCTGAAATTAATTTACCTTCTTGTTCTGCACGCGCAACAAGCTCGCGTACATTGTGAAACAATACGTCCATATTGTCACGCCTCCTTAGTTATTAATTTTCGACACTTTTGTAATATATGGTATTAACGAAATCTGCTGTAATATTTTATCTTCAATGTTTTGATCGACCTCAATCACCATTAGTGCAGTTAAACCACGTTCAATACGTGAAACCTCCATATGACCGATATTAACATCATGCATAGCCAAACAGTTTGCAACATTGGCAATAC
This sequence comes from Lysinibacillus parviboronicapiens, assembly GCF_003049605.2. NCBI lineage: Bacteria > Bacillati > Bacillota > Bacilli > Caryophanales > Bacillaceae > Lysinibacillus > Lysinibacillus parviboronicapiens. Next base: position 1,162,424 of record NZ_CP073713.1, on the reverse strand, counting down.
AGCCGGCGCGATCGTCATGTACCACAAGGATGGCTGGCATTCCTCCAGTCAATCGTAATTTGAAGCCGTTAACCTCACTTACTTCAATTTTACCACCGCCGATAGAAATTCCAACTACCGACATCTCCCCCTCGTCATCTCCTATGACAAGCCGTGCAGTATTCGGATGTTCAGTATTTGCTGTTTCAGGAATGAATTCAAAAGCTAATCCCGCTTTTTCTGCATCTGCAAACGCTGTTTTAATACGCTCATCAAATGTATCATAATTTAATAAGCCACCAATAAGCGCAACATCTGTTCCATGCCCTCTATACGTTTCAGCAAAAGAACCATACAAATGAATCTTCGCCCATTTTGGCTGTCGTCCAAATAAATCTCGTGCAACTCTTCCTATACGCGCTGCACCTGCCGTATGAGAGGAAGAAGGCCCAATCATCACTGGTCCAATAATATCAAATACTGATGTAAACTTCATACAAGCACCCCTCTATTCTATTCATATAATAATATTTATTTTTATTTATATCATGCTTGATAGTTACTATAAAAGTAAAGCAATACTTTATCAACTTTCAGAAAATTAACACTACTATAACTTCCTTTTGTAAACCCGTTATTATTTTTGTCTTTCTCCCTAATACACTCATTTCTCAAAGCCAATAAACCAGTATTTGTAAATACCTCATCCTCTGGACGCGTACATTCAACGAACTATTTCCCGCTAATCTAGTTATATACTTATACATAATATCCCGTTAGCATAAACAAAAGCAGTACACAACTTGTGCACTGCTTCGCCTGATACATTTCAAGGGTATTGTTAATTATTCTACCGAAATAATATATGGATATAATCCTTGTTTACCATTAAATAGCTCGACTTCTACATCCGGGTAGCTTTCTTCGATAAATTTCACTAAAGTAGTTGCGTTTTCTTCAGTTGTATCCTCACCATAAATGATTGTCACAATTTCAGCTTCTTCATCAACTAAATCAGTAATAACTTTCTCAGCAGCATCTTTTAATGCTGGTGTCGATAGCACAATTTTCCCTTCTGCAAGTGCCATGAAATCATCCTTATGGATTTCTACACCATCAATTGACGTATCACGAACCGCATAGGTTACCTGTCCTGTTTTCACGTTAGCTATTGCGTCTGTCATTGTTGCTCGGTTCACGTCTACAGTCGCTTCCGGATTAAATGATAAGATTGCAGCCATCCCTTGAGGGATAGTTTTTGTCGGTACTACTGCCGCTTCAATATCAAGAAGCTCTACAGCTTGTTCCGCTGCCATCACAATATTTTTATTGTTTGGTAAAATCAATACTTTTTCTGCACCAATTTCTTGTACAGCCTTTACGATATCCTCAGTTGAAGGGTTCATAGTTTGCCCACCTTCAATGACATAAGAAGCTCCAATCGAACGAAGTAATTCAGCAACGCCTTCACCCATTGCAATCGTCACAATTGCATATGGATGTTTTTCAGCTTTTTTTGTTGAGGTAGGTGCTTTATGGTCTTCTCCAACAATGGCAGAATGTTGTTCACGCATATTGTCGACCTTAATTTTCATTAAACTACCGTATTTTTGGCCCATAGCTAAAACAGCACCTGGTTGTTCAGAATGAATATGCACTTTCGCAATTTCCTCATCTGATATAACAAGTAATGAATCACCTAGGGGATTCAATTCGTTACGGAATTGTTCCTCACTAAACGGCTCTTTACCTTCTTCAAAACGCACCATAATTTCTGTACAATAACCGAACTCAATATCCGCTGTATTCATGAAATCTTGCGCTCTATGATGTTCGGCATTGATTAAATCATCTAGTGTAGCATCGTTTTTCTTAGGTAGTGGCTCACCTTTCAACGAAGCTAAGAAACCTTCGTAAACAAATAGTAAACCTTGCCCACCACTATCCACAACGCCTACTTCCTTCAGTACTGGAAGTAAATCTGGCGTGCGTCCTAATGAAGCCTTTGCTTCCGCAGTGAAAGCCTCCATTACAGCAATGATATCGTTTTCAGTTTCTGCTACCTCGACACCTTTTTTCGCAGCTTCACGCGCAACAGTCAAAATCGTTCCTTCAACTGGCTTCATAACCGCTTTATAGGCTGTATCAACACCTGCTTGGAAGGCATCTGCAAAGCCCTTAGCATCAATTGTAGCTTCTTTTTCAATAAATTTACCAAAGCCACGGAAAAGTTGAGATAAGATAACCCCAGAATTCCCACGCGCACCCATAAGTAAGCCTTTTGATAAAGCTTGTGCTGTTTTCCCGATATGTTCTGATGCTTGAAGTTCTGTTTCTTTCGCTCCAGATGTCATCGATAAGTTCATGTTTGTTCCTGTATCACCATCTGGTACTGGGAATACATTTAATGAATCTACATAATTTGCATTTTGGAATAGATGATGTGCTCCCATTTGCACCATCTCTGCAAATTTTAATCCGTCTAATGACTGCATTCGATTTAGTTCCTCCTCTTACACATTCGCTACACGAACGCCCTGCACAAAGATATTGACAGATTTCACGCTCATACCCAATGTTTTATCAACTGTATATTTCACTTTCGATTGTACTTGATAAGCAACTTCCGAAATTTTCGTCCCGTAACTAACAATAATGTACATATCAATATGTAAATCTTCGTCTTGTTGTCGAATAACAACACCTTTAGCAAAGTTCTCTTTGCGTAAAATATCAGTTAGACCATCACGAATTTGATGTTTAGATGCCATGCCAACAATACCGTAGCATTCTATAGCAGCGCCACCAGCAATTTGTGCAAGTACATCCGTCGAAATATCAATTTGGCCGAATTCGTTATTTAATTCAATTGACATAGAAATGCCCCCTTGGCTCTTTTTGACTAAATTATATTGTACCACTTTGGATATACATTAAGCAACCTAAGAAGCCCTGAAAGCGCACTGTATCAACGTTTCAAGCTCACAAAAGGAAAAAATATACAGGTAAAATTTGTTCTCCTTCGAAAACTACTGTTTTTACATGGTAAATGGTTGCGGTTGTTTTGCTTCATCGTCGTTTGAATATGTTGTAAATTTAAAACTTTGGCACCACATCCCTATACTGACTGTGTCGACATCAGCTATTGGTGAACGCTCTAACATTTAATTCCGCAAATGAACGATAGGTAAATATTTGTTTTTCATGTCCCTCTCCCTATTACTGAATACTCCCAATAAATTATCTTGCTAATTTCAATAAATGTAAAGATATGAAAAAGGGTACAAAAAAGCTGGTACTTTTAGCACCAGCTTTTTTTCATCTATTATATGACTTTTTAAAATAGACTCTTTATAAGCGTGTCAATCATAACAGGCATCTCCTTAAATGCACTGTCAACATGTAGCCGTTCTGTTTTCTGATGTGCATCTTTTCCAAAAGGACCAACATTCAAAACAGGCCCTTTTAACGCTGTCATCGCTTCAAATGGAATGCTGTACGTATCACCCCAAACAGGCGTATTTCGCTCAAATGCTACCCAACCATTGGCATCATCTGCATAGTTGACATAGCTCAAATCACAAATTCCATTAAAATAATGAATCTGTTCTATTTCAATATGAAACGTTTTTGCTGTTTCTTTCATTAATTCGATAGATTTAATAACAAGCGCATTATCAGATGAATTGATAGCAGGATAGTAAGGTGGTGCATACAACAGAACAGTTGCAGGTGTTAGCTCTTGGCATCGAATCATAAGCTGATCTACAATGCGGATGGATTTCTCACGATCATCCCAAGCATTATTTTCAAGCACTTTCTGTTTTATACACTGAACCTCTTCCACACCTATTTTATTTATTGCATGCTCTAATAATGTCTCATAACGAAGCACTCGCACTTTTCCAACACCCTTTACCCGCTCACGTTCACAAATTTCTTTGTAATGCATATTACAAGTAGCCATCGCTTCTTTTGCTACGTGTTCAAAGATTTCCATCACCTCAGACGCTGTACGCTTCATTAAAAAAACATTGTACAGAGCGGCTGCTCGATAAGGTGTTTGTGTGGAATATTCCATTTTCAAATCCTTTAACTGTAAAGAGACTGGGAGTGGCGTACTTTCGCCAAGATCTGTTTCACGGAAAATAGGGTTCCATTCCATATACTGTGTCATATATGAGGCAATATAATTCGCCGTCATTCCTTTTAAAGGTTCGCCTACATGTGTCTCTTTTCCATAGAATAAAGCAGCTGGCATAATTTTACCAATTGTTCCTGAATAAATATATTCATTTATATCCGATGGACCTTGTGAAAAAGAAGGTTCACTATTTAAAAATAATTTGTAGGTTAGACCATGCTGCTTTCGTAACTTTACAAGCTCAACAACTGCTGCACGCATACCAGCAGAGTTCACTTCCTCATCCGGTACCGCTGTTAATATCAGGTTAATTGGCCACTGCTCAATGCTTGCTTTTTCAAGTAGTTGCATATGTAGAGCCAGTCCCATCTTCATATCCATCGTCCCACGACCAAATAAATAATTTCCCGATTCTAAGTCGATTCTCGCCTCTTCCGGTAAGTCTTTTTTATATTTTGGTTCCATTAGCTTTTTTGTCAACTCTTCAGGATAAAAAGCAAAGGGCTCTAGTTCACCATACTCTTCCGTATGAACAGTGTCGAAATGGCTAATCAAAACAACCGTTTCTGTTGCTGTCGGATGTTTGTACAATGCAGTTACAGCATTTCTTCCAAGACCTGCATCATGTAACATAATTTGATTTGGATTTTCTCTAAAATAAGAAAGCGTTTGCAACATCGTTTTTAATTTATAGGCAAATTCATTTTCACCTGCTGTTAATGTTCTACTTTCCCAACTTACAATTTCGCATAATAAGGCACGTAGTTTTTCAGGTGTATTCCATACGTAGTTGTTCATCATAATTCTCCTTTATCCTTGTGTGGGCAACCCTTTTTAATGTAAATCAAGTGGTTCCTCATTTTTTATGTTCTTATTAGAAGAAACTGTATTCGTTTTACTCAATTTAAATTTATAGAAAAGCATACAAGCTATAAAAAAGCCAATGCCATAAAGCAAACCAATTCGTTGGGTTGGATCGAATGCTAAAAATATAAGAATTAGTACACAAAAGCTAATACAAAACAAAGGAATTAGTGGATAAAAGGGTGTTTTAAATTTCAAGTCTTCCACCTTTCCTCCTGCTTTCACATAACGATGACGGAACATTAATTGCGATGTGGCAATGCCCATCCATGAAATTGTAACAGCAATTCCCGCAATTGACATGAGTAAAACAAATACTGTATCTGCTTCCATCACACTCGTTAATAACGATAAAAGGGAGAACAGCATCGTGAAAATAAGCGCATTTAATGGTACTTTATTGTTTGTCAGACGTCCAAATAGTTTTGGAGCCATTCCCTCTTTTGACATCGACCAGAGTAAACGAGTAGAAGCATAGAGACATGAGTTACCAACTGATAGAATTGCTGTCAAAATGACAAAGTTCATAATGCCAGCTGCATAAGGAACACCTGCTATTTTCATCAATGTCACGAAAGGACTTTCAAGTAGTCCAAGTTCAGATGCTGGGAAGATTGCAGATAATACAATAATGGAGGCGATATAAAATACAATAATTCTAAAAAGAATGGTCCGTATTGCCCTTGGGATATTCTTTTCTGGATTTTCAGTTTCTCCAGCCGCAATTCCTACTAGCTCCGAGCCTTGATAAGAGAAAATAACGTTCATCATCGTTACAAATATAATAGCAATCCCTGCTGGAAATAACCCTGTGGGTGCTAAGTTCGTTAAATGAGGTGTTGGACGATCTGCCAATGGTATTAAGCCAAATATAGCTGCTGCACCTATAATGATAAAAGCTATAACCGCAACGACTTTAATACTCGCAAACCAAAACTCTGCTTCTGCAAACCCTTTAGTCGTCAGGGCATTTAATACAAACAACAGCACCATGAAAACAGCACACCAAATCCAAATAGGAATATCAGGAAACCAATGTTGCATCAATATCCCTGCTGCGGTAAATTCCACCCCTGCTGTGGCAGCAGAACCTACAAAGTACATCCATCCTAAAGAAAAGCCCGCTGCTGGATTTATAAAACGGGTTGCATATGTTTGAAAAGAGCCGGTTACTGGCATATACACAGCCAATTCTCCAAGACAATTCATTACCATATATAATATGAAACCACCACATAAATAACCTATTAATGCTCCGCCTGGACCCGCTTGATTAATTGTATAACCGACATTTAAAAATAATCCTGTTCCAATAACTCCACCTAGTGATAGCATTAATAAATGACGACTCTTCATTGAACGATTCAATAAAATATTTTGTTGTTGCTCCCCTTTACCCAACGTCCATCCCCTCTTTCACATTCTTCGCGCTATCTAAATAACAAATATTCTGATATCTAAAATTATAAGCACCCAATCAATTTTTTCTGAAAAACAAATTGATTGGGCTTTAGTTTGTTTAGTTACTATAGTGAATTAAAAACGTAATGATAAGCAGCTTAATCCGCCATCATGTTTTCTGAACTCAGACATGTCAAGTTCAATTGTTTTATAGCCTAATTCATTTAGCTTACGATTCGTTTCTAGATAGCCAGCCGGAATAATCACATAATCGTTCACTTGAATACAGTTTGCTGAATACTCATCTTCTTTTGGAATGATAATTTTTTCATAGGAAGCGAAAGCTGGATGATCAATAAATTCCCCCGCAAGGACCATACGATTTTCACCCACATAGGCGATGCCTGTTTTTAAATGGAAGAATTCTTTTAATGGAATAATCGTAGCTTCATAACCTTCTTTTTCAACGATTTCCTTGAATTGACGCGCTCCTTCTTCATTCGTACGGTCAGAAATACCAACATAAAATTTCTTTTCAGCTTGTAATACATCTCCGCCATCGAGTGTTCCTGGTGCTTTGATATAGTGTATTTTGTTATAAAAATTTTTTACTGCTGGTTCTATATCTTCAATTTCACGGTTACGTGCATCCGCACCAGGATTGGAAATAATAGCAAATTCAGACGTTAATACTGCTGTATCCTCTACAAAAGTAGAATCTGGAAATGCTTCATTTGCTGGAAGGTGCGTTACTTCCACCCCACATTTTTTCAATGCTTCAACATAACGGTTGTGCTGTTCAAATAATTCTTCTAAATTCGGTTTTCCAAGATTACTCGTTGTTAAACCGTTGATATAACTATTACCTGGTGTTTTTACAATGACATTTTTAAACATATGAATCGTCTCCTTTTTATCCTCTAATTACTGGACAAGTTAGACACGTTGGTCCACCTGTTCCTTTTACCGAAATTTCTTCACCCTTATATTCATAAACTGTAGCGCCTGCATCCAATAATTGTTTCTTTGTAGAAGGATTTCCGGTTGGAATCACGCAAACTCTCGGCGCAAGTGCTAACACATTACAGCCTAAAGTGTCATATTCTTCTTTAGGCACTTCAATGAGCTGTATACCCTTTTCGATAATGAGCTGACGGAAAAATACTGGCATTAATCGTGAATGGACGACAGCCAAATCCTTGTCCACCATACTGATGAAGGACATCAGATGTAGACACTCTGCTTCCCCTAAATCGTGTGGTAGTTGTACGACAATAAATTCGTCAACAAAGTCAGCGGTAATTTCTTTTAATTGACGGATTGCTTCATCATTCGTGCGGTAGCCACGTCCAACAACAAGTGTCCGGTCATCTAGCCACACAATATCCCCGCCATCTGAAACTGCTTGTCCCGTTAATTCTCCGATAACAGGGATACCCTGTTGTGCTAAATAGGCTTTATATGCAGTCGCTTCAGGTTGTCTTAATTTCTTTCCAGATTTTAAAATGATGGCACCACGTGGTGTAAATTTTACAGGGTCATGTGCATATAGCGAATCTAACCCCACACCATTTGAAACTGGTAAATAATCAATTTTATCTACATATTTTTCGAGAATTGAAATAAATTCAGCATATTCTCTTACAGCCTCACTAAAATTAGGCTCCGATAGGTAGTTAAATGTTTGCCATTCATCGCTAAGATATTCTTGGCTTTTGAAAGCCTCTTTTGGATGTTTTACAATTACGTGTTTTAAAGGTGCATACATTGAAGAACAATAATGCAATCCTTTCACCCCTTTTCCGTATAGTGGAAAACGTTTCCGTTTAGAGGAAAGTTTATATGAAAAATATATGTGTTTTATGTTATACTGTCAATATATTTAGAAAAATTTTTATATTCCATCACTTTCGAATGGCATGATTGTAAAGCGCAACCATTATGTAGCTAGACGTGGGCAGAGAATAAAAATAAAATAGAAGTAGAGGAGGTGGTACAACATATGCAATTATTAGAACGGGCAATGACCATCGCTAAGGCTTTAGCTTCTGAAACAACTGAAAACAGTTTGTCCATATCTGAGCTTGCAACAAAAGTCGATTTGCCTCTCAGTACTTTACATAGAATTTTAAAAGCAATGATCCAACAGGGGATGATTGAACAAGACGAACAAACGAAACACTATCGTCTTGGTACAATTTGGATGGAAATCGGTTTACAAGTATATGATACGATGGATTATATTAGCAAAATCAGACCAGAATTAGAACGTTTAGCACGAGAGGTTGAGGAGAGCGTTTATTTAAGTAAGCCCGCAGGGACAGATACCATTATTATTGAGAGAATTGACAGTGCAGCAAATCCAATTCGGATTTATGATCAACTCGGTATCCGAATACCTATGCATATTGGCGCAGCAAATAAAGCGATATTGGCCGCTATGCCTGCTTCACAGGCAAGTGAAATCATCAGTCAGCTAGTGCCTAATGAAGATATCGCTGACTTTAATTTTCAACTAGCACAAGTACAGAAGCAGGGATTTGCAATAAGCCATGGAGAGCGAACAACAGGAACGTCCTCTGTCGCAGTGGCAGTTTTAAATGGATTTGGAGAAATAGTAGGAGCTGTAAGCATCGGCTTCGTTAGCTTCAACGTGACAGAGGAACAGATACAACTCCTTACTGAACGTCTACTGGAAACTGGTAAGCGCGTGTCAATGAAACTTGGTTACCGAGCAAGGAACTAAGTTTTAAAACAATGAATATCAGGTACGTTTGAAGTTCACTGTATAAAAAATCGATTTCGTTGATAACGAAATCGATTTTTCAGCATAATAGTAAGAAACCGTTGATTTCCGTTTCAGGGCCCTCTTTCCGCGGAGTGGCTCCACCTAATTTTTGCGGCGGCTCGCCACAAAAATGGATTTTCCGCCCGTGCTGTTCCAGCAGCAGTGTCGCGCCTTCCAACTTTTTCATGAAAAAGGTTTATGAAGCACAATCGTTACGCATGGGCATATACACGATAGTCATCTGCTTTAGCCATCGGTCGAAAAAGGTCATTGTTTCGGGTATTTCGTCAACAGTCGTTAAAAGTGAAATCTATTATTTATGTAGCAAATATTGAAGTGACATTCCGCACTTAAGATGAGTAGTCTTCTTTTAAGATGCTGTATATTTCTAAATCTACTATCCCCTTACCGGACCATAAAGAAGCCTGTCGTAATAATCCCTCTTTCAAAAAACCATTTTTCAAGAGCACTTTCTTGGAAACTTCATTTGCTGGCATGACCTCTGCTTGAATTCTGTTTATCTGAACCTCTTCGAATAAAAAATTGACTAATAGTCGCACGGCCTCAGTAGCAATTCGCTTTCCCCAATATTCCTCAGCTAAAAAGTAACCAATAGTTACCATATTGACCTTCTGATTAAAATCCATAGACTCAATAATTCCTAATAGTGTATCTTGATTTTTGTGAAAAACCCCCCATTTCACTCTACTTTTTTTCTGATAATCTCTCTCGAAATGACCGATCATTTTGCTAACTGTTTGGATGTTATGTTTCGGAAGAATTCCACAATATTGAAATACATGTTCATTATCGTAGATTGCAAAAAGTTCCTGTAAGTGTATTTCTTCAATTTTTTTTAAGACTAGCTGATCTGATTGTAAAACCGGAAAATTTATAAAAACTTTTTCTAAATTCATCTTTTCTTCTCCTTTATTATTCCGTAATTGGTATATAAATTTTCATATTTATTTCATTTGGAAAGTAAGAATTTATAACATCGGTCACCACAAAATCTGGCCCTTCTTTTCTTTCATAGTTTGAATTTGGCAACCATGTTCCATAAATGTATCTTCTCGTATTTTGGACTAAATCTGTAGTTCCACGAATTTTAAATTCAGCATACTTCCTCTCTGGAATTCCAAAATTTACAAGTCCGTTTTGTAAGCCCATTGCAACTTCTTGCACTGCTTCTCCAACTATAAAAGAAAATTTACCACTATCCTGAAAATAAGTGGAGATACCGTATGACATATTAGGGGCGATTTTCTTAGGGATTTGCAGATAAAGCCCATTTCTACCAAAGCTCATATAAAATTCAGGGATTTCTTCAAAGTACTGTTCGTTTTTTAAATTTATAGTATATTCATGCCCAATAATAAGTGTCTTTTTCAATTACACGATTTCAGGTTTGTTCATACTTATTTCTCCCATAATCTTATAATCTAAAAAGTTAATTTTCGACTGGTCATTTATAAAAACCTGTTCTTTCCGATACTTTGCTGGCGTTATGCCAAAACATATTTCAAACGCTCTTGTAAACGCCTCTTGGGAGCTATATTGAACAGTAAAGCCAATTTCCAAAATGTTTTTAGTTGTTTCTCTTAGTAACCTCGCGGCCTCAGCAAGTCTTCTGTTGCGAATATATTGTTGTACAGTAAATCCTGTAATAGCCTGAAAAAGTCGTTGAAAATGAAAAGCTGAAAAATAAGATTGCGCAGAAATTTCAGTTATCTCTAATTGCTTTTGTAGGTTCTTTTCGATAAAGTCAATTGATTTTTGTATTCGCAAAGTAATCCATCCCTCAACACCTCTTCTATTCTCTATTTTATCGGGTACTCGAAAGATTTTTTTGATAATTTGTGCTAACTCTTACTTATTATCCTATACTGTAGCGTACTTCATCGGTAAGACCTATTTCTACAAAATAAGTAACCTCTTTGATTGTTATATAGATGCTTTGACAAAAGGCTTGTCCATCCAACATTTTCATGTACGGCGCGCCTTTATAACCTAACATTAAAAAATGCAAGATACCTATTTCAAATAGTCCCTTGGAATAATGTATTTTTCAAAATAAATATCCTCTCGTTCTAGCTAATAAATTGCCTGTAAAGGTTTTTTTCTTGAAAGGTTGTGTGAAAACTGTTGCACTGTGCGCCTTCGTATGTTAAATTATTATGGTATGTGAAATAAGAACTGAAATAATAATCTTTCAGCATCAACTGTAAGGAGGGAATACAACATGCCAAAACAATGTGTAATCACTGGACGTAAAGCTCGTACTGGTAACAACCGTTCCCACGCTATGAACGCTAACAAACGTACTTGGGGCGCTAACCTTCAAAAAGTTCGTATCCTAGTAGACGGTAAACCAAAACGTGTATGGGTTTCTGCTCGTGCATTAAAATCAGGTAAAATTGAGCGCGTATAATCGCTGCTTATAAAAAATCGATTTCGCATTAGATGCAAATCGATTTTTTTCTTTCTGCTTTTCTTGGCAAACTACCAATCGCCATTATATATCTTCAACAAAGAAAAAATCCGACTATTGTTAGTCGGATTTTTTGACTTTCTTGTCTTTTTTAAAAAGGTTGATGCACGTACGCGTAATGCTACTCACAAATTTCGGTAGTTGGAACGTATATACTTTCAGAGCCATCTCCCCCTCGCACTAATCTATGCTTCTTATCATTAAACATATGCCTTGCGAGAATGATATAGACCCTGAAGTGCCTATAATTTCATTACTTGTAAAACGAGATGAGCCGAGTGATATTCGTTCATTTGTCGTTTCATATTTAACATGTCTCAATGTTACCTCTTCAATAGGTTGCTCGTGTGCGAAAAAAGACAAATAACGATACTGCTGATCTGCTTGAATTGTGTGCGTGCCAGGCACCAAAAACTGCAACAGATTTGCATGATTGATGATTCTCAACATGACATGAGGATGCTCTATCTGCAAACGATAAATTGAACGCACAGCAGCTTCATAATGATCTAGTCGTCCACCTGTAACTCCTGTTAGCACAATATCTGTCGGACCGTAAGTAAGCGCCTTTAATAGGGCTAAATCAGTATCTGTTTCATTTTTCTCCTCATGGAAACGCTGTGCATCATTTGTATGCTCAATGACTTGTTTAAACTCTACTTGAGATAATGAATCAAAATCCCCAACAATTGCATGAGGGGTAATTCCTTGCTCGATTAAATACAGTGCACCACGGTCAGCACCAATAAATATGACATCTTTACGCTCTTTAAATGGGGTTAAGGAACAAAGCTCCTCCCTTGGACCACCGGCACAAACGACAACAGTTGTCATTCTTTTATCGCAGCCTCACCAGCAGCTAATATTTCCTGTAATGCGGCTGTACGATCTTCTTTACTATAAATCGCCGAACCAGCTACAAAAATTGTTGCACCAGCTTTTGCACAAGGGATAATTGTTTCCGCATTAATGCCACCATCAATTTCAATAGCAATGTTTAGGTTTCGCTCTTTAATAATATGGGCTAAGGCCGCTACTTTAGGTACAACAGAGTGAATGAATTTCTGGCCACCAAAACCTGGATTCACTGTCATAAATAACACCATATCAATATCTTCTAAAACGTGTTGAATAGATTCTATCGGTGTATGTGGATTTAGCACTACACCAGGCTTTACACCATATGAACGGATTAATTGAATTGTACGGTGTAAATGACGACACGCTTCTACGTGTACCGTAATATAGTCCGCACCGGCTTTCGCAAATTGCTCTATATATTGATCTGGATTCTCAATCATTAAATGCACATCAAGTGGTAAATCTGTTAAAGGACGAATCGCATCTAACACGATGGCGCCAAATGAAATATTCGGCACAAAATGACCGTCCATAACATCAATATGAATGAGCTTTGCACCTGCTTGTTCTACTTCCTTTACTTCTTCTCCTAATTTAGCAAAATTTGCTGCTAAAATTGATGGTGCTATTTGTATCATTGTTAATACCTCGGCTTTCGATCCATTATTTCTTGCATAAATTGTTCATAATGCTTGTAGCGATAGTCACGGATTTCTCCTGCATCTACAGCTGCCTTAACCGCACATTTCGGTTCTTTCAAATGAAGACAACCTCTAAATTTACAGTCGTCTGCAATTCGAGCCATCTCGGGGAAACAGGCGCCTAACTGCTCTTTATCAATGTCATCAAAATCAAAGGAACTAAAACCGGGTGTATCCGCCAATAAACCGTCACAAACTTCTATTAGCTCGACATGGCGTGTTGTATGCTTCCCACGCCCTAAGCTTTGCGAAATAATACCTGTTTTTAAATTCAACTCCGGAATCAATGTATTCAGTAGAGTAGATTTCCCCACACCTGATTGCCCTGCTAATACAGATGTTTTTCCCTTTAAAATAGGCTGTAAACGCGCCACTAGTTCTTCCTCATCTTTGTAAGTTTGTAACACTGTATAGCCCATACGTTCGTAATCTTCTATATAACCCTGTAATTCAGTACGTTCGTTGGTTGTTAGTAAATCCATCTTCGTTAAACAAATAATCGGATGTACATCGAACGATTCTAGAACGACTAGAAATCGATCCAATAATATTGTATTAAAATTCGGTTCTTTTACAGAAAACACTAAAATGCCTTGGTCAATATTTGCAATTGGTGGGCGAACAAGTTCATTTTGTCGGTCGAGAATTTTTTGAATTGTACCATCCGAGCCTACTGTCTCTAACGAATACTCTACCATATCACCAACGAGTGGAGATTCCCCACGGTTTCGAAACACTCCACGCCCGCGGCATTGAATCAGTTGTTTTCCATCGAATACATAATAATAACCACTTAATGCTTTACGAATTTGGCCTTGCGCCATCCAATTCCCCCTTAGTTCACATCATCATAGTCAAATTTTTCTTCAGCAATAATCTCAGAATCACGAATAATTTTATAAGCTACTTCTTCACCTTCCACAATCACAAACTGTAACTTGTATTCCTTCTCACTGCTAATAGTAAATTCGGCATAAGGCTGTGCCATTGTGTGATTTTTATCTTGAATTAAAATTCTTATTGACTGCTCCATACCTTCCTCTTTTGGCTCATATGGAATTAACACTGTCTTCACATAAGTTTTTACAGGCTTCTCTTCAGGCCCTTTACTTAACACAACAGCAATTGTATCACCTTCTACAAGGTTTGTACCTGCAGCTGGTTTTTGTGAAATCACAAGTCCTTTCGCTATTGTTGATGAATACTCTTCACGCTCTACTCGCCATTTTAAGCCTTCAGAATTTACGTAGTTATCTAGATCTGTTCTCGAGTATCCCACTACACTTCGCACTGAAATCGGTTTTTTACCCTGACTCACAGTAAAAATAACTTTTGTTTCTTTCGGCACAATTTCTGAATTTGCTGCCGGATCCTGGTCTATAATACGGCCTGCTTCTTCAGCTGAATACACATAATTTATATCAACATCCATAAATTTGTCATTTACCACAGCTTGAACTTGATCAATTTTTTGACCTTTATAATTTTCCATTGGTGATTTTGCCACACCTAAACTAACAATTAGATCAATTTCAGTATCTTTCACGCGCAACGTGCCCTCTGCAGGATCCGTTTCAATTACTTTGTCTTTTTCGATTTCTTCTGAGTTACGTTCCTGTTGCTCACCAACAACAAAACCATGCTTTTCTAATTCCTTTTTAGCTTCTTCAACAGTCATATTGGCCACATCAGGTACAGCTATTTTTTTCGGACTAAATAAATCCGTAGCAAATAAAACGAATAGGAATATAACAACTGCTGCCAAAAGAAGTCCACCTACAATAAACGGCCACTTTTTCTTTGTCTTTGGTTTAACAGGCTTAACCTTTTCCACGGGCTTTTTTGCTACTGGAATCGTTTGAGTGATGGGTTCCATTGCCCTTGTTTTTGTTAAATCCTCGTCCTTCCGAATAAATTGTTCTTTTATAATCGGAATAGCCTTTGTAATATCATTATCGATAGGCACCGTAAACTTTGGTTCATTGATTCTTGTTGGGGCCAGAACCGTCTCTAAATCTTCCTGCATTTCTTCTACAGTTGCATAACGATGCGATGCATCTTTGGCAGTAGCCTTCAATACAACATTTTCTAAACTTTGTGGAATCGTAGCATCAAAAGCGCGCACTGATGGTGTCTCTGTTTGCAAATGCTTAAGTGCGATGGAAACAGCCGATTCACCTGAAAATGGCAATTCCCCAGTTAATAATTCATATAATACAATGCCAAGCGCATAAATGTCTGATTTATTTGTTGCTGTGCCACCACGTGCCTGTTCTGGAGATAAATAATGTACAGTTCCTAGCACAGAATTTGTTTGTGTAAATGAAGTTGCACTTAGCGTCATCGCTATTCCAAAATCGGTTATTTTCACATTACCTTCAGCATCCATTAAGATGTTTTGTGGCTTAATATCACGATGAATAATATGATTTTCATGGGCATTGGCTATGGCCGATGTCAATTCCTTCATAATGTGCACACATCTAGCTGGTGAAATCGGTGCAAATTCTTGTATGTACTGCTTTAAAGTCTTTCCCTGAACATACTCCATAACAATATAATGTAAATCTCCATCGTCACCTACATCATAAATACTCACAATATTCGGATGTGTAAGACTTGTAACTGAAAGCGCCTCACGCTGAAAACGGCGATGTAATTCATCCTCATTGGTAAAATCATAGCGTAATACCTTAATTGCTACATCACGATTTAAAATCACATCATGAGCCAAATACACATTGGACATGCCTCCGCCACCAATGAGTTCCAAAATTTTATAGCGATCACTAATTCGTTTTCCTACAAGCATACTTACACCTCCTCATCTTGCCTTGTGAGTAATACGAGGGAGATATTGTCTTCCCCCCCGCTAGCATTTGCTAATTCCACAAGTTTTCGTCCTTTTTCTTCCATTAAATCTGGATAAGTAATAATCGATGCCATTTCATACACTGAAAGTTTATTACTTAAACCGTCAGAGCATACAAGTAAATACGATTCTGGTGCTATATCTACTTCATAAAAGTCTGGTTCAATGGTTTCCTCTGTGCCAACAGCTTTCAAGATGAAATTTTTCTTCGGATGCGTCATCGCTTCCTCTTCACTTATTTCACCATTTTCTACCAAAACATTTACATATGAGTGATCTCTTGTTATTTGTTGTGCGCCATCATCAAAGAAATAATACACGCGACTATCACCAACATGTGCAATGAAGCAATGATAACCTTCGATTAACACGGCAATAAACGTTGTACCCATTCCTTTACAGTCTTCGTGTGATAAAGAATAGTCATAGATATTTGTATTTAACAGCTTAACTGTCTGTAATAGCCATTCTCTCTTTGTTGTTGTTGATGCAAAATGATGTGACTCTGCCTGTAAAAAAACGGTTTCCATCTGTTTCATTGCCATATCACTCGCTACATCGCCAGCATTATGACCACCCATGCCATCCGCTACAAGTGCTAGTGCTAGCCCATCTGGACGTTTAAAAAATGCAGCACGGTCTTCATTAATTGATCGTTTCAAACCAATATCACTTTCGACTGTGTATTTCATCACTGGTCACCTCGTCTCTTCAGATCTCTCTTGTGCACGTAATTGGCCACACGCAGCTGCTATATCAGAACCTTGCTCTCTGCGGATTGTTACGTTAATACCATTCTTCTTCAATGTTTTTTCAAAAGCAAAAATTTGACTACGAGACGTACGAACATAATCACGTTCTGGTACGTAGTTTACAGGAATTAAGTTCACATGGCATTTAATTCCTTTTATAAGTGCAGATAATTCTTCTGCAATTTCAACTGAATCATTTTCACCAGACATTAAACCGTACTCAAAACTAACACGCCGACCTGTTTTTTTTGTATAGTAGCGAACAGCTTCCATTAATTCTTCCAATTTATACGCACGTGCTATCGGCATTAACTTTTGACGTGCCTCTTGGTTTGGTGCATGTAGCGATACAGCAAAGTTAATTTGTAATTGCTCATCCGCAAATTGATAAATTTTCGGTACGATACCTGATGTCGATACTGTAATATGTCGAGCGCCAATATTTAAGCCTTTTTCATGATTGATGACTTTTAAGAAGTTCATCATCGCATCATAATTATCAAATGGCTCACCGATACCCATAATAACGATATGACTTACACGTTCGCCAACTTCATCCAACGTTTGTTGTACTTTCACGACTTGCTCAACGATTTCACCTGCTAATAAATGACGCTTTAATCCACCTAATGTAGACGCACAGAACGTACACCCAATACGGCAACCTACCTGCGTTGTGACACAAACGGAATTACCATATTCATGACGCATTAAAACTGTTTCGATTGAATAGCCATCTTGTAGTTGAAATAAAAACTTAATGGTACCATCTTTTGATTCTTGTTGAATAATTGTTGATAGTGTTGTTAAGGCAAAACTTGCCTCTAGTTTTTCACGTAAACCCTTTGATAGGTTAGACATTTCTTCAAAAGTTTTTACACGTTTATTGTATAACCAATCGAAAATTTGTGCTGCACGGAAGGGCTTTTCTCCATTGTCTTTAAGCCATTCTTCCAATTGCATCGGTTGCAATGAATAGACCGATTCTTTTAAATCTTCTTTTTCTTTTTTCGCACGTCTAACAGGCTTGTCTTCTACTTCTTCAACTAAGTCGTTAATACGTTCATTAAATTTCTCTTGATCCAGCATTACTGGGATTCTCCTTTTTTACGAAAAGCAGCGACGAAGAAACCATCACTACCAAAGTCTTGCGGGAAGACTTGAAGCATGCCATTTGCCTGCTTTTCCGCTAATTTTGTAGGTAAAGATTCTAGTTGTATTGCTTCCATTTCAGGATGCTCTCTTAAAAAGGCTTGTACTGTGCCTTCATTTTCTTGTTTGTCGACTGTGCATGTACTGTATACAAGTTTCCCTTCTTGCTTCAATACTTTTGACGCCGCATCCAAAAGCGCTAATTGGATTTTTTGCAGATTTTCTAAATCTTCCTCACGTTTTGTATATTTAATATCTGGCTTACGGCGCATAACACCTAAACCACTGCAAGGTGCATCGACTAACACTGCATCAAATGATGCCAATTGTAAGAATTCTGGTGCTTTACGTCCATCAATGGGTGCAGTCTCTACTATATTAAGGTCTAGACGTTCTGTATTATGGTCGATTAAATCTAATTTATGTGGATGTAAATCTGTTGCTAAAATGGAACCTTCATTATTCATTTTTTCGGCTAAATGTGTAGTTTTTCCACCGGGTGCTGCACACATATCTAAAACTCGCATACCTGCAGTTGGGTTTAAAACATTCGCTGGGATCATTGAACTCTCATCTTGAATCGTTATAAGTCCGTCTTTAAATGCTTGCGTGCGAGCAGGCTGGCCATTTGTTACATGTAAACACTCAGGTATAATGTCGCTTTGCTTTGCTGTTAAACCTTCTGCTTCTAGGCTTGCAATCGCTTGGTTCACTGTCGCCTTTGTTGTATTAACACGTACCGTTTGCACTGGCGGCACATTATTTTCATGGAGCATTTCTGTAGCTACTGCCATACCGTAATTTTCGACAAAGCGCTCTACTAGCCACTGTGGATGACTTGTTTCGATTGCAAGACGCTCAATTGGGTCTTTAATCTCGCTTGTAGGCTGCACGCCTTGTCGTAATATAGAACGTAAAACACCATTCACTGTAGATGCAATACCTTGGTGTCCACGACGTTTTGCAATTTCTACCGCTTCATTGACTGCAGCATGTGGTGGAATACGTGTTAAATAATGCATTTGGTATAAAGATAATCGTAATAGCCAGCGTACCCAATGATCTAATGTGCCGCGTATAAATGGTTCTAAATAAAAGTCGAGCGTCATTTTATATTGAAGTGTTCCATACGTAAGCTCTGTTAAGAGAGCACGGTCCTTCGTGTCTATTTTATGTCGCTTAATTGTTTCATGTAAAAGTAAATTACTATATGCTTGGTTTTTATCAACTGCTAATAAAATGGATAGTGCTGCATCACGCACATTACCATCCCAAATAACTACGCTTTTTTTACTCATTCAAACTGGTCCCCGATCTGTAATTTTGAACCGGTACCACGCAAATATTCCTCGGCAGTCATGCGTTTTTTACCAGCTGGTTGTACATCATAAAGTGCAAGTGCTGTTCCGTTCCCAGCCGCAACATCAAAATGGTCCTTTGCAATAGCTACGACAGTACCCGGTTTGACATCATGCATTGTTTGACCTACTTGGGCCCACCAAATTTTAAAATTACCTTCTTCAAATGTAGTATAAGCAACTGGCCACGGGTGAAGTCCTCGTACTTGGTTAAATAAAGACCTTGCATCCTTTGTCCAATCAATACGCTCTTGTTCACGCGAGATATTACTTGCAAATGTTACCTGTGCCTCGTCTTGTACTGTACGATTATTTGTACCATTTATAATAGAAGGAAGTGTATCTTTTAATAAATTACTTCCTACTACGCTTAACTTGTCGAATAAACTCCCCGTATGGTCATCCTCTTCAATTGGAATGGTCCTTTGTGAAATTATATCACCTGCATCCAACTTCTCAACCATATACATAATTGTGACACCTGTTTCTTTTTCACCATCAATAACTGCTTGATGAATTGGTGCACCACCACGATATTTCGGCAAAAGTGAGGCATGGACGTTTATGCATCCTAGGGATGGCGCCTCAAGCAAACTTTTCGGCAAAATTTGTCCAAATGCTGCCGTTACAACTAAGTCTGGTTGTAATGCAAGTATTTGCTGTAATTCTTCCGAACCACGAAGTTTTTCAGGTTGAATAACAGGTAATCCTAACTCTACTGCTGTTGCTTTCACTGCAGGTGGCGTTAACACACGTTTACGCCCAACTGGACGGTCTGGTTGTGTTACGACAGCCTTGATGTCATAGCCTTCATCATAAAGCATTCGTAATATTGGAGCGGAGAAATCAGGCGTGCCCATAAAAATAATTGACGTCATTTTATTCCTCCTCTTCAGCATACATTGCTTCTAGTTCTTCCTCTGTTAGAATACGTTTGATTTTTGTATCGAAAAGTATTCCATCTAGATGATCAATTTCATGTAAAATTGCTCGTGCATCGAAGCCACCAGCTTCTAGCTCATAAACACGACCCTCACGGTCACATGCCTCAATTTTCACATATTCTGGACGCTCAACTTCTCCATAGAGTCCAGGAAAGCTTAAACACCCTTCAATATCTACTTCGGCACCATCGGTCTTAATAACCGTTGGGTTAATCATTTCTAATATATCACGTTCCTCACCAAGCTCCACAATTGCCACACGTAACGCAACATCAATTTGCGGTGCAGCTATGCCAACACCATCATATTCCACCATCGTGTCATATAAATCATCTAGTAATGCAATGATGTTTTCGTTAATTTCCGAAACTTCCGCACATGGTGTTGATAATACTTTCGCTGGATGTTCTACAACTTTTTTAATCGCCATTTCCGTTCCTCATTTCTGCATTTAAGGCTCTCTTCGCCTTTTCTATATAGTAGACGGGTCTAAATCTACCGTCATTAAGATACCTTGTTTAATCCATTCCGCACGATACATCGCGAGTAAACGTTGTAATACCGGAATCAGATTTGGTTCAATTTTATATTTTATCAAACATTGATAGCGATATCTATTTTGGAGTCGACTGATGCTTGCCGTCGTTGGGCCAATAATCGCTACTTGATTCGACAAATTCCCACGAAGCCAATCCCCTGCTCGCCCTGCATACTCAGCCGCCATCAAAACGTCCTCATGTGATACTTGTACAAGTGCCACAAAATAATACGGAGGGTAGCCAGAACGACGTCGTAAGAACATCTCTCGTTCATAAAATGGGTCGTAATCTTGTGTTTTCGCTAATTCAATCGCATAGTGCTCGGGTGTATACGTCTGAATAATGACTTCCCCAGGCTTTTCATGACGCCCAGCTCTTCCACTTACTTGTGTCAACAGTTGGAATGTGCGCTCAGCTGCCCGATAATCTGGTATATGCAGTGATGTATCTGCACTTAGGACACCAACAAGCGTAATATTAGGAAAATCAAGTCCTTTGGCAATCATTTGCGTACCAAGCAAAATATCTGCTTGTCCTTCCCCAAATGCTTGCAAAATCTCTTCATGTGCCCCTTTATGCTTGGTCGTATCAACATCCATCCGTAATACTCTCGCCTCTGGAAAAAGCTTATATATTTCTTCCTCTACTTTTTGTGTCCCTGTGCCAAAATAACGAATATGCTCACTTTGACATTGTGGACATATTTGTGGCACTTGTTCTTCATAGCCACAGTAATGGCATTTCAGCTTTTCCGTTGTTCGATGATAGGTCAACGAAATATCACAATTTGGACATTGCACTACCGTACCACAATCACGACACAGTACAAATGACGAGTAACCTCGACGATTTAGAAACAACACCATCTGCTCTTTCCGCTCAAGTCTCATACGTATACCTTCTACAAGCTGTTCAGAAAACATTGAGCGATTACCTTTTTGAAGTTCCTCTCGCATATCAGCTACAAAAACAGTTGGTAATGCTTGATTCATAGCTCTTTGCTTTAATGTTAATAGTGTATAAACTTCTTTTTTGGCACGTGCAAAAGATTCAAGTGCAGGTGTTGCACTGCCTAAAATTACAGGACACTTGTAATATGCACTTCTCCAAATGGCTACGTCTCTCGCATGATAACGTGGGGAATCCTCTTGTTTGTAAGTTGATTCATGTTCCTCATCTAAAATAATGAGTCCCAAATTAGTAAAGGGTGCGAAAACGGCTGACCGTGCTCCAACGACTACACTCACTTTGCCTTGCTGAATTTTACGCCACTCATCATACTTCTCACCAACAGATAAACCACTATGCATCACAGCAACCATTTCACCAAAGCGACTACGGAAACGCTCCGTCATTTGGGGGGTTAAAGAAATTTCAGGCACTAGCATAATCGCTTCTTTGCCTTCTTCCAATACTTTTTGAATCGCCTGCAAATATACCTCTGTTTTCCCACTGCCGGTTACCCCTTGTAGTAAAAAAGTCGTTGCAGTTGGTGCTTCCATAGATTTTGTAATCGCATGTAAGGCAATAGCTTGTTCCTCAGTAAGTGTTAAGGAATGAGTCCGTGTAACATCCTTCGTAAAAGGGTCGCGGTAAACTTCTTCTTGGATAAAGCGAGCAGCACCCTTTTCAACCACAGACTGCAATACTGCGGAGGATACACCTGTTTCCTCATAAATTTGCTGAGGCTTTAATACCTCACCAAGATGTCCACGCATCCAATCTATAAGGGTACGTTGCTTAACAGCTCTTGTAGCCTCACGTAATGCTACATCCAAATTTTGTATGTCGTCTGTGACTTTCACCATACGAACTTCTTTCACATTTCCTTGTTGCTTAACGACATTGTCAATTTTCACGAGTCGATTTTCAATAAGTTCCTTTAATAACGGTAGTAATCCAAGTTTTTCAAACTCCTTGAAATTAACCTGTCGACGCTTACCAAAAATCGCTTGTGCTTCTTCCGGTAATATAGCATTGTCGTCCTGCAAATTGACGATTTTTTCATATTTTGCACGAAGGGCAGACGGGAGCATGACTTGCAAAGCATCAATCTCGTAGCATATTGTTTCATTTTTCAGCCACTTTGCTAAGGACAACATTTCTGCCGTTAATACAGGTTCCATATCTAAAATATGAGAGATTGGCTTTATCTTATTTGCTGGCACATCCGTATCATTTTTTAAGCCCACTACAAAGCCTAGAACATTTCTTGGGCCAAATGGGACCTTCACGCGACTCCCCGCTTCAATAACATTGGCCCATTCTGTAGGTACCGCATAGTCAAACGGTCGATCAACATGATAGGTCGGAACATCGACGATGACCTCTGCAACAGAAAAACTCATTTGGCCTCACCTTGTAATACGTATGTCCACAAAGATTTGGCAAATTGCTCTGCATTCGTCACTACCATTACCTGTCCACTTACTTCAGCCTTGTCACTAAAATCAATCCAGTCCTGTGATACGACTGTCAGTATCGCTTTACCAATAACCTCTTGTCCAAAAGTAACTGCTCTTGTTCCTTCAATAGACAATTTAGGCGTCCCCTCAATAGTAGGTGTATTTGCCGCATGAATAAAAAATGCATCTGGATGTTGATTCTTATAATGTTCTAGCTCATCAATAAGTTCATATATATCCGCTCCATGCTCGCCTACTAGGAATGCATTGGCGCCAAGTGCTTTTGCCTCTTCAACTAAAGCCACACCTATTTTACCGTTGGCTTTAGTACGAATAACATGTTGATTATCCATTGAAACAGAGACAGCACCAGCAGTCACGAGCACTGTTTTACCTGCAAGCGGCTGTGATTTAGGAGAAAAAAAACCTTTGACAAGCGCTGTAATTTTTTCTGGCTCTTCTAAACGACCTCTACCGACATAACCACATGCTAAAAATCCTTCCGACGGTTCAATAAATTGATAGCCATCTGCCGCAAGTTGTGCCAAATTCCGTTTTACGGCGGGATGATCGTACATATGCACATTCATAGCTGGTGCAATCCACACAGGGGCAGTTGTTGCAAGTAAGGTCGTAGTGACCATATCATCTGCGATACCATTCGCTAATTTACCAATGACATTTGCTGTTGCAGGTGCCACTAAAATTAAGTCTGCCCAATCCGCTAGATCAATGTGGGCAATCACATGTGAATCTTTTTCATCAAATGTATCGAAAAAGACATCATTTTTTGACATGACCTGAAAGCTCAATGGATTGACAAATTGGCGTGCCGACGCTGTCATCATCACCTTCACATTTGCACCTGCCTGAGATAGCTTACTAACAAGTGCTACCGCCTTATAGACAGCAATCCCACCTGAAACACAAAGTAAAATGTTTTTATTCATATACGATGTCGTCCTTTCAAACGATAAGCTCCCAAAGGAGGATTCCTCGGGAGCTCTCGGCGTTCTGTATAAAGAAAAAATTAAATCAGAGGACGATGCGAATGTTGCGATTTGGCAACACCATTTTGCAATCCCTCCATCTCCTCCGATTATTTGATGAGGCCCTCCGGATACAAATCACACTTTTGTTACCACATTAAACTTAAGTATGTGTTCGTTAATCGGGCACAAATGGGTGCTGAGTATCTCACTGACACGCCCATTGTATGGCTGTGGCTATTTTGGCATTCGTTGATATAGAATACCTGAAAACTCCTGAGTCAGCATTAGATTTCGTCTTCGTACACAGCCGACTCGTCTTGCGATACTTTTGTAAGTACACCCGCAGCTACTTCTTCAAGCGCTTTTCCTACATATTTATAGGATACGTATTTGTGTAAACGTTCTGTACCATCTTCCTCTTGCATTTGGCGAGCGCGTTTAGAAGCTAAGCTCACTAAAGAATACTTTGAATCAATTTCTTTTTTTAAGGCATCTACTGATGGGTATAACATAGGTTTATTCTCCTCTCAACATTGACAAATATCTTTTTTCGACACGTTCTCTACGACAATGTTCTGCTTTAATTATAGCATTGATGCGGTCACAGGCATTTGTTACTTCATCATTCTCAACAACATAATCATATAAACTCATCATTTCAAGTTCTTCGCTTGCGGTTGCAATACGCTTCGCAATAACATCTGCTGTTTCTGTCCCACGACCTACTAAACGATCCTTTAATTCCGTTAAACTTGGTGGTGCTAAGAAAATAAATAAGGCGTCTGGTGCCTTTTCACGAATTTGCGCAGCACCCTGCACTTCGATTTCTAAAAACACATCGCGCCCTGCATCAAGTGTCTCATTTACATAGGTTAACGGTGTACCGTAGTAATTACCTACAAATTCAGCATGCTCTAATAAGCCGCCTTGTTCAATTAACGCTTCAAATTCAACTCGCGTCTTGAAAAAATAGTCTACACCATCTACTTCACCTTCGCGAGGATTTCGTGTTGTCATCGAGATGGAATACTCATAATTCGTATTCGGCTGAGAAAATAATTCTTTACGCACTGTTCCTTTACCTACACCAGATGGGCCAGACAGAACAATTAATAATCCACGTTCTTTTATCATTTATTCTCTATATCTCCCTTAATTTATAACAGATGCAAGCGTATTATTCGATATTTTGAACTTGCTCACGCATCTTTTCTAAGATTGTTTTTGCTTGAACAACCGCCACAGAGGCTTCTGTTGATTGGTTTTTTGAACCAATCGTATTAATTTCGCGGTGTATTTCCTGCATTAAAAAGTCTAACTTCCGACCAACCGAAACCGTTTCAATTAACGTTTCTTCCAACTGTCCAAAGTGGCTGTCTAATCGGTCTAATTCTTCGCTAATATCCACACGTTCTGCAAATATTGCTACTTCTGCAAGCAAACGCTCTTCTAGCAATGCTCCATTCGCTACCTCTGCAATTCGTTCCAGTAACCGCGTACGATATTTTTCAACAGCAAGTGGGGCGTATGAACGTATTTGGTTCACCTGTTCCATTAACTGTTCTTTATATTGTAAAACGACTTCTTGCAACTCTTGCCCTTCGCGCTCGCGCATTTGTAACAGCTGATTAATGGCTTCAGCAATGGCCTCTTCGACAGCGCTCAGTAAATCCTCTGGCGTTAGCTGCGGTTTTTCTTGTACTAGAGCTTGCTCAAGCGATAATAGCTCTTGCATCGTCCATTTCTCTTCAAGTGGTACTTTACTTGCTAATTGTTCTTTTGCCTTACGATACGCTTCAATTAATGACCAATTAATTTCAATAGATTGCTCGACGTTTTCCAAGTCTTTCACATTCACCATTACGTCAATTTTGCCGCGTGACAAAGCTTGTGTAATCAATTTTTTCGCAAAAATTTCTGCTTCAAGCCATTCTTTCGGAAATTTTGCATGGATTTCTAAAAAACGATGGTTGACCGAGCGCATTTCTACGGTTAATTGAAAGTCTCTTGTTGTTGTGACACCTCTGCCAAAACCAGTCATACTACGCACCAAGGTTCGTCACACCTTTCTTTGCATACTGGGATTATTATAACATAAGCTCTGCCATTTATGACGTCTCACCATAAAAAATTACATCAATTTCGCCTTGGCGTAATTGCGTCCAGATTTTGAATTGTGCGGGCACAATTCATTCCTTTCAAAATCCGCGACATCCGCCGGAGGCTCTATCTTCATTCAGCAGGTGTTTAGACACCCACTGAAAAGGAACCACATCCGGATTCATCTCACCACCTTTAGAGGTGAGAGTCTTCTGCTGAATGAAGATAGAGCAAAAGGTAATTCTACCACATTTGTAGCTATAATTTAATATTCACCTAAAAAATGCTATGATAAACATACGAAAAGAGCATCCTTACCGCTTATGGCGGTTACATTGTCTTTTACGCTGGACAAAGTGCATGCGACAGATACTTGTGAACACAAAAGGATTGGCAATTCAGGTCACCAGATGACCTATTCGCTAGTCCAAGAGCACTCAGTTACAGCAAGCACCGGCACCAAAAAAATCACAAAAGAAATACAATGATGTTTTGCATCATTGGAAAGAGGAATTCATATGGCATTTGATGGCTTATTTACGTATTCGATGACAGCAGACCTTCAGCAATTAGTGGCAGGTCGCATAACTAAAATACATCAACCGAACGCTCAAGAGGTTGTCTTACAAATCCGTGCGAATGGTGGAAATCACAAATTACTGTTTTCCATTCACCCATCGTATGCACGTATCCACCTTACTGGGCAGACGATAGAAAACCCTGCAGAACCCCCTATGTTTTGCATGCTTTTACGTAAGCATCTTGAAGGTGGTTTTATTGCTTCTATTAAACAGCATGATTTTGATCGCATTATTATAGTAGAAATTGAAAGTAAAAATGAAATTGGCGATCCAATTGTACGTGAACTGCATGCGGAAATTATGGGCCGTCATAGTAATTTGCTATTAATAGATAAGGAACAGAAGAAAATTATTGATAGCCTAAAACATTTATCTCCTTCCATGAATAGTTTTCGAACGGTATTACCAGGACAGCCCTATATCGCACCACCTGCACAAAATAAATGGCATCCTTTAACAGTTACGGATGAACAAGTAACAGCGTTTTTCTCCGAACAGCTAACAGCAAAGGATGTAGTTTCTCAATTTGTCGGCTTCTCTCCGTTACATGCTGAAGAATTATTATTTCGTATCACAGCATCACCAAATGTAGTAACGTGCTTCAAAGAGTTTATGGCATTATTTAATGATGGTGGAAATGAACCAATGTATGTACTAGCCAATAACAAAACTTATTTCTCCCCGATTGCGTTAACACACTTGCAGGGTGAAGCGACAGTATATCCGAATGTACACGAACTATTAGACCGTGTTTTTTTTGCACGTGCAGAACGTGACCGTGTTAAACAACAAGCAGGTGATTTAGAACGTTGGCTACAAAATGAAATTGATAAATTAACTTTAAAAACGAAAAAATTAAATAAAGATTATGAGCGTGCCTCAAAACTAGATCAATTTCAATTGTATGGCGAACTGTTAATGGCCAATATATATGCCTTTGAAAAAGGTGTAAAGGAAGTAACTGTCACAAACTATTACAGTGAAACTGCCGAGCAAATTACCATACCTATCAGTGAGCGTAAAACACCGATTGAAAATGCACAAAGTTATTACACAAAGTATACAAAAGCAAAAAATGCACTGATTATGGTCAAGGAACAACTGGAAAAAACAAAAGAGGAAATTGCGTATTTTGAAATGCTTGCACAGCAAGTACAACAAGCTTCACCTGGAGATATTGAGGAAATACGAGAGGAATTAGCAGAACAAGGTTATTTAAAAATGCGTCACGCTAAGAAAAAGAAAAAACAATCGAAGCCAGAGCCGGAACGTTATATATCATCAACAGGTGTGCAAATCTCTGTCGGAAAAAACAACAAGCAAAATGATATGCTGACATTTAAAATTGCTAGACGTACAGATATCTGGCTGCATACTAAAGATATACCTGGCTCTCATGTCGTTATACATGCTAGCGAGCCAGATGATACGACCTTACGAGAAGCAGCAACACTAGCTGCATACTTTTCAAAAGCTCGAGACTCCTCATCAGTGCCGGTAGATTACACAGAAATACGACAAGTGAAAAAACCAAATGGCGCTAAACCTGGTTTTGTTATTTATTTTGAACAGAAAACACTATTCATCGATCCAGATGAAGCTGTCATTTTACAGTTAAAAAAACAGTCTTAAAGTGTGAAAATACGATGCATTTTGCATCGTATTTTTCTTTTTAATTAACGCCTATGTAATCAGCACTAGACAACTATTTAAAAATAGATTCCCTTATGGTTTCCTCAGTCGTTGTTTCCTAATTGATATTACGCGCAAAAAAAATTGTGAACAATCTGCACTGTTTATGCAAACCTTTATTGACTTAACCTCTTGTCAAAGCTAAATTTAATTCAAATTAGTAATATAAGAAAGGGCGTATACAATATGTCTGTAGGCAAAAAATTAAGCTTAGGTTTTTTCTCGATTATACTCACTTTATTTATTTCTTTAGTTATTCTGTTTTTACAATTTTCAAATATCGAGAGAAAAGTAGAAAATGCACTAGATAACCGTGTTGCCCTCGTCGAGCTAGCAGATAATATCCAATTTGAGCTAGCCATGCAAGGACTATTCATTCGTGCAATGTTTATTGAGGATACGGTCAACAATAAAGAGAACTTTGAAAATTACTCAACTATGTTGGATAAACACGTTGCAGAGATGATGGAAAAATCCGATTCTGCTCAAATGGACGTATTTGCAAAAGATCTCAATACATACAATGATGCCTTTAATGAAGCGGCTGATCAGGCCATTAATCTACATGATGCTGGTCGATTAGATGAAGCTTTACAAATTGTAAATGGTGGTGCCCAACTAGCAAACAAAGGACTATTAGAGGTGTCAGATGAAATAGTAACTTACCAAAAAACCCAATTAAGTAAGGTAACTGAAGCGTCTAAACAAGCAGTAAAAAGTGCTCAAATAATTTCGGTTATTGCACTTGTAATCGGAGTAAGTCTTGGATTATTCCTTGTCTTTTTTGTACAACGCACGATTTCTCGTCCTTTAAAAACAGTTGTAGCCGCTGCCAACAATATCTCGAATGGTGAATTATTCCACAAAGATATTTCCTTCCAATCTAAAGATGAAATCGGCCAACTCGCTGTGGCTTTTAATTCTATGAAAGGTAATTTACGAAGCCTATTAGCACATATCCAAGGTAATTCAGAGCATTTAACAGCTTCTGCTGAAGAACTCACTGCTTCTACAGAAGAAATTGCTGCGACCAACGATGAGGTGACAGTACGCATTGATGAAACAGCCGAAGCTGCGGCGACTGCTACAACAGCAGCCAATGAATGTGCACATGCAATGGATGAAACGGCAACAGGTGTACAACGTATTGCTGAAGCAACCCAACAACTTCACACTAGTGCAGTTGAAACATCTGAAGTGGCGAACATTGGTAATACAGCAATCGAAGAAGCACAGCAACAAATGAACGTAATTTATGATTCTACGCAAATTATTAATAACCTCGTACAAAAGTTGAGTAAGCAATCCGAAGAAATAAGCAATATTACAGCAGTGATTACTGCAATTACCGATCAAACCAATTTACTTGCACTAAATGCAGCAATCGAAGCTGCACGTGCCGGTGAACACGGGAAAGGCTTTGCTGTCGTAGCTGACGAAGTTCGTAAGTTAGCTGAAGAATCGAAGCAATCAGCTAATCAGATTGTTGCGTTAACTCAAGATATTCAACAGGATACGCAAAATGTGGAAAATGCAGTAAGTGACGGTCTCCAATCTGTAACAGATGGTGTGAAGATTATCAGCAATGCTGGTCAAGCCTTTGAATCAATCGTCACAGCGATTAGTTCTATGACAGATCAAATTGAAGATATTTCCGCCACATCCGAAGAAATTTCCGCCAGTGCCGAACAAGTGGCTGCATCTGTCGCTGAAATTGCACACGGAGCTTCTACAAGTGCAAGCCATACACAAATTGTTGCGGACGCTATGAAAGAACAAGCCGATACAATGCAACAAGTAAACTTCGTTGCAACAGATTTAAGTGAAAAATCTTTAGATTTACAAAGCCAAATAAATCAATTTAAGCTTTAAGCAAAAAAGCTGCGCATTTCATCCAATGAAATGCGCATTTTTTATATGATGTATGTTAAAAATACCCCCTCCAAATTATTTCAAAAAAATATAATTTGCTATTTCCCATCTTTAAATAATGTATTTTTCCTTAAAAATAGTACGTTTTTTTCTTATATTTTCTTTAATCTCCTTTTTTATCATTTTAAAAGCATAATCCTAGATAAATACAAAACAAGATTCTTATATATCATTAATAGATAATATTATTCAGGTTTTTCGATAAGGTGTTACAAAAAAATCCGCAATAAAAAAACCAAAAAACTTAGTTTTACAAAGATTTTCTACAAAACTATATAAATTTCTTAAGGTAT
Organism: Lysinibacillus parviboronicapiens; assembly: GCF_003049605.2. Lineage (NCBI taxonomy): Bacteria > Bacillati > Bacillota > Bacilli > Caryophanales > Bacillaceae > Lysinibacillus > Lysinibacillus parviboronicapiens. The sequence continues at coordinate 1,131,583 of NZ_CP073713.1, read as the reverse complement.
TACAACCGTGACTTTTGATTCATTTTTCAAACAGTGATAATATTATCAAAAAAATAGGAATTTTCCGTATAGTAAGTCATTTTTTCGTTTTTATTTTATTTTTGATATTTGAAGTTAGAATTTATCAAATTTTCATCATTTAATCACTTTCGTTCATTAAAGTGGTAAATCGAAGAAAATTATTATTCTTGGCAATGTCAGATAATACTATATAAATTTGAATCTTTTTTATTTTGTACACAATGACTTTTTTGGTATATTAAATAGGAGCTTCACAAAAGGCTTAAAAATTGTATAAGGGGGATTCACATGAATAAGAACAAAAAGTTTTTATTACTAACAGTCCTTGCAGTGTTTTCTTTAGTACTTGCTGCATGCGGCTTCGGTGGAGATTCGTCAGATAATTCAAAAGACGGTAAAAAAGATTCTGGTTCATCAGAAACTGCTTCTTCTAAAGAGTTAAATTTAGTTGTAGCTTCTGAACCACCATCTTTACATCCACAACTTGCAACAGATTCTACATCTAGTGCAGTCTTAATTAATGTATTTGAAGGTCTAACTCGTTTAGATGCTGATGGCAAACCAACTCCAGCGATTGCTGAAAAATGGGACGTAAGTGAAGATGGTTTAACTTACACTTTCAATTTACGTGATGCAAAATGGACAAACGGAGATCCAGTAGTAGCTGGCGATTTCGTATATGCTTGGAAATGGGCTTTAAATCCAGAAAACTTATCTGAGTACGCTTCTGTATTTTACCCAATCAAAGGCGCTGAAGCTTATAATTTAGGCGAAGGTTCTGCTGATGATGTAGCAATTAAAGCTGAAGATGATAAAACTTTAGTTATTACTCTAGCAAACCCAACTGCTTACTTCTTAGAATTAACAGCATTCAAAACTTACCTACCTGTTAACCAAAAAGTTGTAGAAGGTAATGACGAGTGGTACACAGATGCTGGTGAAAACTATGTAACAAACGGTCCTTTCACGTTAGATGATTGGAAACACAATGATTCATTAGTACTTAAGAAAAACGCTGATTACTGGGATGCTGCGAATGTAGCATTAGAAACAGTAAATATCGGTATGGTTGAAAACGAATCAACTGCTGTTACAATGTTTAAAAAGGGTGAAATCGATTATTTAGGTTCTCCTTACCAAACTGTAGCTCTTGATGCTATCGACGGTTTCAAAGCTGATAAATCTTTACAAATTGCTGACTATGCAGCGATTTACTGGTACAAATTCAATACAAAAGATAAAATTACTGGAAACGCTAACATTCGTAAGGCGTTAACTTTAGCAATCGATCGTCAAGGTTTAATTGACAACATTACTAAAGGTGAACAAAAACCTGCATTAGGTATGGTTCCAGCTGCGATCTCTGGCTTTGAAGAAGACCGTGGTTATTACAAAGATAACGATATGGAAGGTGCAAAAGCTGCACTTGAAGCTGGTATGAAAGAGCTTGGCATTACTGATCCAAGTCAAATTAAAATCAATGTTTCATTTAATACATCTGAAGCACACGCTGCTATCGCTCAATACATCCAAGAAGGATGGAGCAAAAACTTAGGTATTACTGTTGGTCTTGATAACTCAGAATGGCAAGTTTACTTAGAGAAACTTAATGTTCTAGATTACCAAGTTGGTCGTATGGGCTGGATCGCTGACTACAACGATGCATACACATTCTTAGAAATGTATGACACAGCTGAGAACGGTAACAATGATACTGGTTGGGAAAATGCTCAATACAAAGATTTATTGAAACAATCTGTCGCTGAAATTGATCCTGCTAAACGTCTTGAACATTTAAAACAAGCAGAAGCAATTGCTATGACTGAATTACCAATTGCACCAATTTATTACTACACTAACCTTTATGTGAAGAATGATAAGGTACAAAATATGGCTCCTGACCGCATTGGTAATATCCAACTTAAATCAGTTGACATTAAATAATTCAGATTTTTTAAAATTAAGTATTATTTTGTAAAGCTCTACAGCGAAGAGCTGCCTCGTAGTCGACTTCGACTAGCGGGTCAGCTCTTTTTAAAATACGAAGGCATATATTTGTCTGAAAATTGACAAATAGAAGGAGGAGTTTCATGTGATTAAATATATTTTGAAAAGGCTGATGTATATACTTCTCGCGCTTTTCGTCATCGTAACGGTAACGTTTTTCTTAATGCGCCTTGCACCTGGTAGTCCATTTGCGAGTGAACGTAATTTCCCACCTCAAATTGAGGAAAAGTTAAACGAAACGTATGGATTAAATAACCCTTGGTATATTCAATATAAAGATTATTTAATCGATACGGCCACTTTCAATTTCGGTGAGTCTATGAAGTATAAAGCGCGTTCTACAAATGATATGATTTCTGAGAGCTTCCCTGTTTCTTTAACTTTAGGGATTGAAGCTATGCTATTGGCAGTTGGATTCGGTGTATTAATAGGCGTAGTTTCCGCGCTTTATCATAATAAGTTCCCGGATTATTTGGCAACGTCCTTTGCGGTGCTCGGCATTTCTGTACCATCATTTATTTTGGCTGGATTAATGCAGTATTTCCTAGCATACAAACTTAATTTATTCCCGACCAGTGGATGGAATGGCTTTATATATAGTATATTACCTGCTTTAGCCATTGCATTCACTCATATGGGCTTTATTGCTAAATTAACTCGCTCAAGTATGCTTGAACAAAACAATAGTGATTATGTAAAAATGGCACGTGCCAAAGGTCTTGGTAAATGGACGGTTGTCTTCCGTCATACATTACGTAATGCCCTTTTACCTGTCGTTACTTATTTAGGTCCATTAACAGCTGGTGTTGTTACAGGTAGTTTCATTGTGGAACAAATCTTCGCAATCCCTGGACTTGGTAAGCACTTCGTTCAAAGTATTACAAACCGTGATTATACAGTTATCATGGGAACGACAGTATTCTACTCAATCATCCTTTTATTTGCGGTTCTCATCGTAGATATTTTATACAGTGTAATCGATCCGCGAATTAAGTTGAAGGGAGCGAAAAAATAATGACGCAACAACAACCAATTGACAAAGATATGTTTAAAATTGTCGGTGGAAATCATGAGGCAACTGAAAGATTAGCAGATAAATCCGTTTCCTTCTGGAAAGAAGTTTTTATCCGTTTTTCACATAATAAAATGGCGATTTTTGGTTTAATCGCGTTAATTATTATTATTTTGATGGCCATTTTTGCCCCAATGTTATCTCAATATAAATACAGTGATCAACTTGGTGTTTATAATGCCCCACCATCTGCTCAATTTTGGTTCGGAACAGATGATTTAGGCCGTGATATTTTTGTTCGTATTTGGGCAGGTGCTCGCATTTCCCTTTTCATTGGGATTACTGCTGCCGTTATTGACTTAATCATTGGCGTGCTTTGGGGAAGTATTTCAGGTTTAGCTGGCGGTCGTGTTGATAATATTATGATGCGTATTGCTGACGTATTAACCGCTGTTCCTTACCTACTAGTTGTAATTGTTTTACTTGTTGTTTTACAACCAGGTTTAGTTCCTATGATTATTGCCCTTTCGATTACAGGTTGGATTAACATGGCTCGTATCGTTCGTGGTGAAGTATTATCCATTAAAAATCAAGAATACGTACTGGCTGCCCGTACTTTAGGTGCAGGCACAGGTCACTTAATCTTAAAACATTTAATTCCAAATGCACTTGGTGCTATTTTAGTAACGATGACATTAACAATTCCATCTGCTATTTTCACAGAATCATTCCTAAGTTACCTTGGTCTTGGGGTTCCTGCTCCGAATGCATCTTGGGGAACAATGGCATCGGAAGGGAATAAAGCGATTGCTAATGCTCCATGGCGTTTGATTTTCCCAGCAGTGTTCATCTCACTGACAATTTTTGCATTTAACGCAGTCGGTGATGGCTTACGTGATGCACTAGATCCTAAACTACGTAAATAAGGAGGTGGCTAAAAATGAGTAAAAAAATATTAGAAGTAAAAGATTTAAAAGTAAATTTTAAAACCTATGCAGGTATTGTACATGCCGTACGCGGTGTAAACTTTGATTTAAGTGAAGGTGAAACATTAGCGATCGTTGGAGAGTCAGGTTCTGGTAAAAGTGTTACGAGTAATGCGCTAATGAAACTAATCCCACAGCCACCTGGTATTTATGATTCAGGACAAATTTTATTTAATGGCCGTGATTTAATACCGTTAAGCGATAAAGAAATGTCAAAAGTACGCGGAAATGAAATAGCTATGATTTTCCAAGACCCAATGACAAGTTTGAATCCGACAATGAAGGTCGGACGTCAAATAACTGAAGTTATTTTACAACACAAAAAAGTTTCGAAAGACGAAGCTAAAAAACGCGCAATTGAACTTTTAACTCAGGTTGGTATCCCCTTCCCTGAAAAACGTTTTAACCAATACCCACATGAATTTTCAGGCGGTATGCGACAACGTGTTGTAATTGCCATTGCATTGGCAGCAGATCCAAAGCTACTTATTGCCGATGAACCAACAACAGCACTTGATGTAACAATTCAAGCGCAAATTTTAGAATTGATGAAAGAAATTCAAAAGAATTCTAAAACATCTATCATCTTCATTACACATGACTTAGGTGTAGTGGCCAATGTCGCTGACCGTGTTGCGGTTATGTACGCTGGTCAAATCGTAGAATATGGTACTGTGAACGATATTTTCTATAACCCGAAACATCCTTATACATGGGGATTACTTGGCTCAATGCCTGACTTAGATAATAATGCAGATGAGCTATTACGTACGATTCCTGGCTCACCACCAGACTTAATTCACCCGCCAAAGGGAGATGCGTTTGCGGCTCGTAATGAATTTGCAATGGCCATTGATTATGAACAAGAACCGCCTATGTTCCAAGTGAGTGAAACACATTTTGCAAAGACTTGGTTATTGCATCCTGATGCGCCAAAAATTCCACTTCCAGATGCTGTTGCTAAACGTATCGAGGGCTTTTTAGCAAAGGAGGAACAATTCAATGGCTAAAACCGGAGCAAAGAAAATATTAGAAATTAAAAACTTAAAGCAACACTTTGGAACGCCAAATAACCCTATTAAAGCAGTCGATGGCATTAGCTTCGATGTATATGAAGGCGAAACACTAGGACTTGTTGGTGAATCTGGTTGCGGTAAATCAACGACTGGTCGCTCTATTATTCGTCTATATGATATTACAGATGGCGAAATTATCTTCGACGGTCAAAACGTTCATGGGAAAAAGTCTAAAAATGACTTAAAGAATTTCAATCGTCAAATGCAAATGATTTTCCAAGATCCATACGCGTCATTAAATCCTCGTATGACAGCTGGTGAAATCATTAGTGAAGCTTTTGATATTCACGGTCTTTACAAAAACAAAGTAAAACGTCGTGAAAAAATCACCCAGTTGCTTGAAGCTGTTGGATTAAACAAAGAGCACGCTAACCGTTATGCGCACGAATTCTCAGGTGGTCAGCGTCAACGTATTGGAATCGCGCGTGCACTAAGCTTAGACCCTAAGTTTATCATCGCAGATGAACCAATCTCAGCGCTTGACGTATCCATTCAAGCACAAGTTGTTAACTTATTAAAACAACTACAAAAAGAACGCGGCTTAACGTATCTTTTCATTGCCCATGACTTATCCATGGTAAAATACATTAGTGATCGTATCGCTGTAATGTACCGTGGTCAAATCATGGAAATCGGTAAAGCAGATGATATTTATAATCATCCTGTGCATCCATATACAAAATCATTATTATCAGCTATTCCACTGCCAGATCCAATGTCTGAAAAACGTCGTCAACGTATTCCATATCAGCATACAGAAGTGGACGAGAGTGCAACATATCATGAAGTTGGTGAACAACATTATGTTTATGGTACCGCTGATCTTGTAAAAACTTGGATTGCTAAAAGATAATACAATATCCATCCTTCATTTTTGTTGGATGGATTTTTTATTTTGTTTTTGGCACAGCAAGTCTTGTAAAAAATGGGTAGTATAAATCAATAACGATTACTCGACATTTTGGGTATCCAGAAGACCACCACTTCTTAGATATCCATTTTTCTATATGGCTTCAATTCCTTCGGATATATGGCTCCCTTTATATACTTTATTTAATTATTTTGAGACTATTGATTGTTCCTTTGAACAAATCCTGCATAAATCGTTTTTTACCCATGGATTTTCAAATGTTATCTCCGAAGTCAAAAAGTTAATAATTGCCTTTTTTCCTAAAGAAATTGGCTCTGCTATCTGGAGATGTATTCGTAAGAATTCTGTTGTTATCATAGATGCAAGCATACTAATATTAGGAAGTATGGCTGCATTATAATCTATATTAGAATTTTCATAAGCTTCTAGGACTTGGCTATACTGATTTTTAATAAATGAATAATAACATTCTAAGCAAGGTGTTACTGATGGGATAATTGAGTAGAAGCTCCCACAAGTTAAACCTACCCCCCCTGAAAGAAAAGGAACATTATTTTTATTACAAATTTCATTTACCCAAGAATTTATAACCATGGGAGGATTATCAGCTGCACAGAATACAAAATCAATATCTTCAGTAATAACATTTTCTAAATCCTCAGGCGAATTTATTCTTTTATCAACCACTTCATAATTAATTGATGTATTAAAATCACTCAATCTATCAAAGCCTACTTTAGTTTTTCGATGCCCGATATATTTTTCCGAATAGAGTACTTGGCGATTTAAATTCTTTAATTCAACTTCATCGCAATCGAGAAATTTAATATTTCCTACTCCTAGCCCCGATAACTGCATTAAAAGATTACTACCTAATCCCCCCATTCCCAGTACTAGAACCTTTGTATCTATAAGTTTTTTTTGGTAAAATACACTATTTTGCCTTGTATTACTAAAAATATTAAAAAATTTTAGGTTGTTATTATATCTGATATGTTGCCATTCATTTAATTCTTCACTACTTTCGAAAGAACAATCTGTAATTAGACCAATTTCGTCCAACGTTTCAATAATATTTTTGAAATCTGAAAAATTTAAGGAAGGTTCATTAATCAAGTCAAAAATTTGTTCTGTATTCAGCTCACCATTTAATAAAGGTATGAGTTTGGTGACTATACCATCTGGATCGTTAATTTCAAAGGCATTATTAGGTTCATCACCAATTTGAATCGTTTGTTCATCTATTAATATAATTGGATAAAATTCTTTAAATTTCGGTTTCATATTAGTTCTCCTTTTATGTCAGCATTTTGTAAAAATAAGTTGAACTACAAATATACAAATAAACACTTAGAAGGCGATTCCTCAGTTAAAATCCTAAGTTAGATGATTAAGCCTTAGTTCTCTCAAGATAAAAGCATAAAATAATCATGTATAATTTTTCATCATAGTATTCAGTTGTTCTTTTACAATTAGAGCCTCATTCATCTTATTACCTTCTTGATCTAGCTGAAAGTATAGACGGCCCAGAAAATTCCTAACATTTGATATAATTATATATTCTTCATGCCATACCTCTGTTTTTTCCCAAAGGATAAAACTACATATCCATTGCTTGAACACATCTGAAGTAAATGTATTATTTTTCAAGATAGTCATCACAGCTGTTATTAGCCTTTCATCTTCTAAATTGGTATAAATCGTTTCTTTTGTACATATCGCTTTTTTTATAACATTTAAAAGCTCTAATTGATCTTCCATAGGTAGATTATATTTAGCTAACTCATTTAATGCATCTGCTGCATGGGCCAATGCATGTGCCCACCCTTTCTCATCTACATAGCCTCTTAGATCCTTTTCAGAATGGATATAACATATAATTCTTTTTTTAATAATTAAAATATCTTCAGAGTTTAGAAATTTGTTTTTTTGATCTGCCATGAGTATTAGAGGAATAAGCAACATAGAAAAAGATCGAGTAAATACTGAATCTGAATTTGATTCCCCAATATTATAAAAAAGGTGTTTATCTAAAATTGTTTCTAATATAATCTTAAGTAAATTTGGTGATACAAAATCTTTTAGTATCCAGTGAGAAAAAGTTGAGTAAATTAGATCATCTCTTAGTTCACTATCTGTAGATCCAATATTATCTAACATTGCTTCTATATAATTTCGAAGTACTGAATCATCAACTATTTTATACTCACTATCTTTTATATTCATAAGTTCTTTTTTTAGTAACATATTAATAAAACACCTCTATTCAATATAGGATAGTTCTTAAATACAAGCTAACAAGTACTAAAGTACAAGAAATAGAAAGCAAAATATAAAACACAAAAATAAACCCTTTTTTTAACTCCATAATTAAAATCCCCTAACTATTACGTTGTAGTAATCTCTCTTCTTAAAAAAATATCCTATTCAGTATTAGTGCACCTATATATTGCCTTTAACTGTCCTTTTTCTTAAATCTATTAATACATAGACAATTAAAATAACTATAGGACACAGTGTTAGAGTTCCCATCGCAATGCCGTCCCAATAAGAAATAGAAAATAAAGGATCTCTTAATGTTTTTTCGAGTGTTTGTTTGACCGAATATAAAGCAATAGGTATATCAATAACAAAAAATAAATATAATGAAACTAAGATTCCTATTAAACTACAAACACTATATATTTTCACAACTTTTCTTTCTTTAGCAGATAGATTGTTAAGCTTTGTACTTACCTTATGGAATTGTAAGGTTAAAACATTTTTAAAGATATATTTCATTGATTCATTCAGATCATCTATTTTTAAAAAATTGATAAGTACATAATATAAATCTGTGCGTAAAAATAGTAAAGTTTGAAAAACAATAGTCTGTAATTGCATCAAAATCGCAAACTTGAGTATTTTGATTACAAACTCATTTAAAAAATAAAATTGCATTAATGCACAAAATAATATTAATATACTCGTCCATGCTATACCTGCTAAGTAAATACCGTACCTTTTTCTTCTTGATACTGACCAAATATCAGCCACTTCAGTTTCAAGTACAAGAAAAACTAATCTATAACCCCATTTAACTTTTGCTCCAATGCCGACACTTTTAGCGGCACAGATATGCCCATACTCATGAAAAAAGATAACTATCCATGTACTTATTATTATGATTAAGATTGAAATAATTCCCGAATTACTAACAAAAAAATCCGACCCTTTAGGTCGTAAGGTTTCAAAGGTAAAAAACAAATATAAATTTGCAAACATTGAAAAAATATAAATTGTCCAGGCCACCTTTCCAAATATTAAACTGTAAAATTTAGAAGGTTCAACATTCAGATTTGGATTATCAGTCAAGCTCTCAGATATCTTTTGGCCATCAATAGTTTTTATAAAACCTGCATCAAGTAACACATCAACAAATTCTATAATGTCTTCTATTTGGTAATCATGATCACTATTTATTAAGGCTAGTTCAGCTATTGATTTATTTGAGGAGAAGCTATTATAAAGATTCAAAGTGTTTACATCAAATAATAAATAATCTGAGGTTCCAATACGTCGAATAGTAATTGAATCGTTATCGTTACTTTGATAAGTCTCAATATTATGTACTTCAACTATGGTATCTCCACTAATTTTCATTTCACTCATTGAATTGACTCACCCTTTTCTTCATTATTCCTACTTACCTCACTAAAATGCCTGCTTTTAAGAGCGAAGGCCCGCTTTAGAAGCGGACCTTTTCTATTTATATATCATGTAGTAGCTCGGTTAGCTGGAAGACCTACTTTCGGCAATACTTTCACTTTAATTTTAGCCATTTTTTCACCTCCTATATGTACTAGTCTACTTAAGATCATGTTGTAGCTCGGTTAGCTGGAAGGCCCACTTTCGGTAATACTTTTACTTTGATTTTAGCCATTTTTTTCACCTCCTATATAGTTCTAGTAATCTTTGTCTCATGTTGTAGCTCGGTTAGCTGGAAGACCCACTTTCGGTAATACTTTTACTTTGATTTTAGCCATTTCTTTCACCTCCTATAATTCTAGTAAACTTAGAATCCTGTAATAGCTTGTTAGATAGAAGACTTACTTTCAGCAAGACTTCAACTTCGACTTTAGCTATTTTTCAAATAATTCATTTATTCACTAGATTCTATAAAAAAGGAAATGTTTTAAAATATTTATTGAATTTATTTCCATAAATACCAAACATTAACTAATTACTATAATAATCCATAAATAGTAAAATGTAAACATTATTCTGAATAATAAAAGTTATCGGACTTAGACAATAAAGATACGTTTTAAAGAAAAAAAACAAGAGAATTTCCAGATTTTATTCAACCGCAAAACAAGCTGTTCGTTCCTCGAAATGAATTTGCTGAGTGAGGAAAGTTTCACTATGTTCCAAGTGAATGAAAAAACGTTTCAAATATTAGTTGACGCTTTTAAATGCAGTTGCTAAACGTTGGAGGCTTTTAGCGAAGTGAACAATTCAATGATTAAACCGGGTACAAAAAACTCTTGAAATCAAAAATTTTAAGCAATATTTTAGATCACGAAGGAATTCTATTAAAGCTGTTAATGGAATCTGTTTCTATGTATAGAAGAAAAGAAACACTTAGGGCTTGTAGGTGACTCTGGTTAAGTAAATCGATGACTGGTCATCTAATTATTCGAACTTGCAATATTGTTAGTATAATTTTATATATATATAGATATTTTTTACATAAAAAGCGATAATTAGAGCCTCCTAAGTCTTAACATTGGAGGCTCTAGTGCTTTAAGAAAAAACAGTCTTTCTCCACTGAAGAAAGACTGCTTTACTAGCGTCAGCTTATTTTAATGGAGCATCTGCTGTTAGTTCGATATTTTGCAGCTCTGTTTCATTTGCATAATCAACATTGTAGTTTTTCACACGTTTGTTTACTGGAATGATTTCCGTACGGAAGAATGTTGGGAATACCATTGCCTGTTCAGCCATATAATTTTGCCATTTACTAAATGCTTCTGCACGATATTCTGGCTTCATTGCTTTGTCAGAATCAATATCTTTTAACATTTCTGATAATTCAGGCGAAACAAAACGGCTAAAGTTAAATTCTGCACCTTCACTATATAACCCTGCTGGAGATGGGTTTGTTCCAGTTCCCCAAGCCGCCATATACATATCGATTTCAGGATCATCAGCCTGTACTTTATCGTAGAAACTATTAAATTCAATTAATCTTCCTGTCGTTAATTGAACATCTAAACCAACATCTTTCCAGTTTTGACGATAGTACTCTACAATTGCTTCATCCGTATCTGAACCCGCCATACTCGCAAGACGAATTGTGAATTTTTTGCCATCTTTATCTTCACGAATACCATCACCATCTGCATCTTTGTATCCTGCTTTATCTAGTAATTGTTTCGCTTTTTCAGCATCATAGTTATAGCCCTTTAAAGTTTCATCATAGTATGATGCAAATACTGGTGGAATCAATGAATTTGCTCGTACTCGTAGACCTTGATAGAATTTCTCTGTAACCGATTCAATATCCATCGCATAAGCCATTGCTTGGCGTAAATTAATATCATTCATTTTTGATTTCTCATCAAAAATATTTATACGATTTGCTTTATCATATTTCCCCAATTTAAATCCAACATAAGAGTATGCTAATTCAGGTCGACCTAAAATCGCTACATTAGAAAGATTTTTCAAACCATCATATTGATTTGTTGGGAACGATGTCGCGATATCATATTTTCCAGTTTTTAAAGCTTCACCGATTGATGTTGAAGGCACCACTTCAATAACTACTTTATCAATCTTAGGCTTCCCTTTGAAATAATGTTCATTTGCCACAAGTTGTATGGACTCACCATTAACAATTTTATCAATTTTGAATGCACCTAGTGTAACAGGGTTTTTACGTACTGCATCTGAAGAAATTAATTCTTTCATAGGAATAGACCCTAGCTGATGCTTTGGTTCTGCATAGCCCCACAAACCATCACCAAGTGAGTAGATTGCTGGTGATACTTTCTTGAACGTAATTTCAATCGATTTTTCATCTAATTTTTTAATACCTGAAATAGTGTCTGCTTTGCCATCATGATATTCTTCTGCACCAACAATATTTTTGAAATCATCATCATATCGTACACCCTCATAATCTGGATGACCAATAATTTCATATGGATAAATTAAGTCATCAGTAGTTAATGGCGTACCATCGGACCACTTAACATCTCCTTGAATTGTTATTTTTGCTTTATTATTTTCTGCATCGACTTCTAGTTTTGCAATGCCTGTATCTTTCACTAAAAAGTCGCCATCAAGCTCATAAAGAACATTTGAAGCATATTTCATTATTTCGGAATCATAGGCATCCTCATATAATTCCCAGTTAAAGATCCCTTGGAAAGGTGAATCCGTAACAAGAGCTACCTGTAACGTTCCCCCCTTAATAACATCCCCTTCATTTGTTATCTCCATCGGTATTGAGTTCGTATCCACCTTGTTATCATCTGTTTGAGCTGGTTTATCTTTGTTGCCATCATCCGTTTGTGCAGTATTTTTTTCAGCACTATTGCAAGCTGTTAATACAAGCATCACTGCAAAAATAACGGACAGCATTAACCAATTCTTTTTCATAGTAATTCCTCCCTTTTATCCTAATCTTTGTTTTGCGTCAGCTGCACGACGAAGTGCTTGACCGACGTAATTTATACCAAGCATCAATATTAAAATCAATAGAGATGCAGGTAACCATACCCACCATTTTTCTGATAGTACTAACGGATTTCTTGCATAGTTTACCAATGTTCCTAAACTTGGCGTTGAAGGGGGTAATCCGAACCCTAAAAAAGAAAGCCCTGTTTCAATACCAACGTTCCCTGCAAAGCTAAGGGTCAGATCTACAATTAAAATAGAGCTTAAATTAGGTAAAATCCCTTTAAACATTATGGAAAAATCACTTGTTCCCATCGTTTTTGATGCACTGACATAATCACGCCGCCCTTCTGAAAGTGCTTTACTCCGTACTAAGCGTGCAGTACCCATCCATTGAAATATCGTAATAATTAAAATCAACTCAATAACGCCATATTTAGGAATAATTGTGACCACTACAATGATGATCATCAATGTTGGCAATGTCATGAAGAAATCAATAATACGCATAAATAGATTATCAATAAAACCTCCATAATATCCCATGATAATACCTAGCGCTATGCCCGCAATACCAGCAATTACAGTAATCGAAATAGCGATTAAAATGGAATTCTTTGCTCCAATAATTAACTGTCCAAACATATCACGGCCTGCTTCGTCTGCCCCTAGTATATATCCATTTACACCAGGTTCAGTGTAACGCTCTAACAGCTTAATTTTCAAAACCTCTTCTTGATTGAGAATCATTGCTGCAATTAGAAGGGCTATTATCAGAAGTGTTATTCCTATAAATGAAAACATTGCTAGTTTATCTTTTTTAAACTCTCGTAAAACGACTTGAATTCCCGTTGGAGGAGAGCTTTCAAATTTGACTGCTTCTTTGTTTTGTTGTTCCATTTGAATTCACCTCTCCTTACACATTATTTTAGTAGTTAGTCTATGCGGATACGTGGATCAACAATGCTCATAATAATATCAGACAGTAGACTACCTAATAATGTTAAGAAGCCAAAAAGCATAACTAGCGCAGTAATAACGCTATAATCTCGACTCATTACTGAGCTGACAAACAAATTACCCATGCCCGGGAAACCGAAAATGGTTTCAATGAAGATAGCCCCGCCCAACAATCCGGTTATTGTAAACCCTAAAAATGCTGCAATGGGTAGCAACGAGTTACGGAAAATATGTCGAGTGTATACTTTACGCATAGGAATTCCTTTGCTACGCGCTGTTTTCACATAATCCTGAGTTTTTGAATCAATAATTTCGGAACGCAAATATTGAATAATGCTTGTTGTACCTAAGATAGCATACGTTATAGCCGGTAATAGCAAGTGATATATCTTATTCCAATAATATGCTGTTGTGCCTGGTTCAAGTCCTACATCGACGGTCCCACTGGTTGGGAACCACATGAGTCGATAACCAAAAATGAATAAGAAAATTAGTGATAAAACGAATGTAGGAATGGCATAGCTGATAAAACTGTATAGTATAATGGATTTATCTAAAAATGATTCTTGGTAGCGTCCAGCCAGCATCCCTAGTGGAATTGCAATCAAATATACAAGGATTGCACTGAGTAGAGATAGCCAAAAAGTATTTAAGCCACGTTCACCAATCAATGTGGACACCGCAATTTTATATGTATAGCTCTGTCCAAAATCTCCTTGTAGCGCATTCGTGATCCAATGGTAGTATTGAACATACCAAGGGTCATAGAAACCAGCTTGTATACGTAATTCCTCAATTCTTGAAGGATCTGTCTCAGGTGTAATAAGACCTGTAAACGGATCTCCTGGCATTTGCTTCGCCAAAATAAAAATAAAGAGACTTAACACAAACATTTGTGGAATCATCATCAACACACGTCTTAAAATTGTTTTCCACATACTATAAACCCTCCTGTTCAATCTCAGACATTGCTACTCTATGTGTTTCTGAGATAGATTTTAAGGGGTATACTTTCCCGTGCTCATCATAATATTTATGTTGTTCTTCATGATACTTCACTTCGACATCTTGGCGTTGTATTTTTCGCTCCATGCGAGTCTCAGGTTCAATATTCGGAATAGCTGACAATAAGCGATTTGTATAAATATGCTGTGGGTTCACGTAAATATCATTTCTAGTACCCGTTTCGACAAAGCGTCCCTTATACATAATAGATATGTGATCACACATATGTTTAACAACGCCTAAATCATGCGAAATGAATAAATAGCTAAGTCCAAATTCACTTTGAATATCTTTCATAAAATTAAGTACCTGTGCTTGTACTGACAAATCGAGTGCTGATACAGGCTCATCAGCAATAATCATTTTGGGATTACATGCAACAGCACGCGCAATACCAAGTCGCTGCTTTTGACCTCCAGAAAATTCATGAGGATATTTCAAAAGTACGTCCTCTGACATACCAACAATCGCTAATAGTTCTTTAATCCGCTTGCGCTCCTCCTGGTCGCTAAGCTTCATAAAGTTTCGAATTGGCTCGGCTAATATATCAAGTACCCGCTTTCTAGGATTCATGCTTGAATGAGAATCTTGGAAAATCATTTGGATATCTCGGTTATACGCTGAATTACGTTTTCGGCGCTGATTCGTTACGTTGTCTCCTTCATAGATGATTTGACCCGATGTTACTTTTTCTAAACCGATAATTGCCTTACCAGTTGTAGACTTACCAGAGCCCGATTCACCCACTAATCCATAAGTTTTTCCTTTTTCAAATTCCATCGTAACACCATCAACTGCATATACTTTATCGGTAATTGTATTAAAAAAACCCCCACGTATTGGATAATGTACGTTCAAATCTTTAATTTGCATAAAACTCATACAGTCCCGCCTCCTTCTTCACCTTCGAAATGAAAGTGTTTCCAGCAGGTACATCTAACAAAATGTCCTGGTGCAATTTCATGTAATTGTGGTTTTTTTTCATGTAAAGATTCATTAATCCATGGAATACGAGCTGAAAATCGACACCCTTCACGCGGCAAATTCATGAGTGATGGTACCATACCATGAATAACCTCTAGCTTGTCATTTTCATCATGCGTTTGCGGAATAGAATTTAAAAGCGAACGTGTATAAGGATGTTTAGCATTTCTAAACAACTCTTGGACAGGCGCTTCTTCAATTACTTGTCCTGCATACATCACAGCTACTCGGTCTGCCACTTCTGCTACCACACCCAAATCGTGGGTAATTAAGATAATACCTGCTTCTGTTTCGGACTGTAACGATTTTAATAAGTCTAATATTTGAGCTTGTATCGTCACGTCTAGAGCTGTCGTCGGTTCATCTGCAATAATGATCGACGGCTTACCAGATAATGCAATAGCAATCATGACTCGCTGTCGCATCCCGCCGGACAATTGATGTGGAAATTGTCTTGCTACTCGATTCGGATTAGAAATGCCCACTTGATTTAGAAGCTCTAATACACGCTCTTCACGTTGTTGTTTTGTTAGCTTTGTGTGATAAAGAAGACCTTCAGCAATTTGTTCACCAATACGCATTAATGGGTTTAAAGCCGAGAGTGGATCTTGGAAAATGAATCCGATATCATTACCACGTAAACGATTAAACTGTTCTTCACTTAATTGTGTTAAATTTTGATTATTATAAAGAATTTCTCCCGTAACTTTTGTATTGATTTCATTGTGCAAACCTACAATCGTCGTTGCTAATGTACTTTTACCACATCCAGATTCACCAACAATTGCTAAAACTTCATTTTTTCGAAGCGACAGCGAGACTTCTTCTACAGCAGCGTGATATTCGTCTTTAATACGAAAACTCGTAGTTAAATTTCTAATTGTTAATAAGTCCTTCGCTGTATTCAAACAACCTCTCCCCCTATTTCAATATTCTGAAAAATAATTACGTGTAGTCCTAATCTTATTTTAGAATTATATTAGCAAAAAAAATTATTAACCTCCTTTATTGTATTTGTTAACAAATTAATAATCTCTTTATTGCTCTTAATGTAAAAATAGCCATTTAATTACTGAAAGAATTATCTGACAATTAATTGTAGTTTTATTTTATCTAGAAATAATGCATTAAATCAAGTATATTTTTCAAATTATTACAATAAAAAATAAAATCCTACCATACATCTATTTAAAAAGAATTTCTAATTTTATATTAAAATGCTGTTAATTTTTTATCTTCATTTTTATTACTTTTCTAAAATGATAATATTTTGTTATTTTAAAATAATAAAAAACAAAGTAAATAACTAAAATTTTCAGTACAATTAGTTACCTTCTTACTATACCCATCATTATTTTGTGTATTTAAAAGTGTAAAAACTAATATTTCTATATTTACTAATAGTTCGATTTGCAAGCAATTGTTATTAATATATAATTTACTCAATTAATGTGTTACTAATTCAAATCATATTTTTCTACTCTATGAAAATTTTTACTTATTAATTAATCATACATACTTCTCCTCTCATTTATTTTATGCGTTTGCACAATATTTATTCCAAAAATTTCTATAAAAATATGTAATGGCTACATATATATAATTTCTTCAATAACTTATGAAGGTTTTAATAATTGAAATTGAATTTCTTTAATTTATTTATGAAATAAGAAATTAGAGCATGGAAAATTAAAATCTCTTCCCTAATCTATGATAATTCAAAATAAGGGGGCTATCATTTTGATTAAAAGGTTCTCACTGAGGTAGAATCAAAATATACCCAATAAAAGGGAGTGAAAAATGTGGTCAATATTATAGATACTTGGTTTACTGTAAAAGAAATTGACAAAAATACATTTGCAATAAGTGAATATGGGCATTGGGAAAAAGTCCATTCATTTTTGTTAATTGGAGAAGAGAAGTCAGTTTTAATTGATACTGGATTAGGCATTGATAATATAAAAAGGATTAGCAATCAATTAACATCATTGCCTATAATCGTCCTAACGACACATGTTCATTGGGATCATATTGGTAGTCATGGGGAGTTTGAAAATATTTATGTGCACCAAGAAGAAGTAGATTGGCTGAGAAATGGTATAAAAAAATTATCTATTACGCAAATAAGAAAAGATATAAGTCGCGATATTACACTACCAACTCCTGAAACATTTAAACCGGAAACATATCTACCATTTCAAGGACACCCCACAGGTATCTTACAGGATGGGGATATGATTGATATTGGAGACAGAAAATTAACGATCTTTCATACGCCCGGACACTCGCCAGGGCATATTTCTATTTGGGATAGAAAAAATGGCTATTTATTTACTGGTGATTTACTTTACGATAAAACACCTATTTATGCATTTTTTCCAACAACTAATCCAGTTGATTTAGTTAATTCCTTAGAAAAAATATCGAATATTCCGAATATAACTCGCGTATTTGGCTCACATAATACATTGGGACTTGATTCTGCCATTTTAATAGAAGTAAAAAATGCAGTTGAAACATTAAGAAAGAATGACCTTGTTAAATTTGGGACAGGAATTCATAAATTTAAAGGATTCAGTGTACAGTTTTAATGAAAATTTTTAAACTGTGTTGAAGCGAGGACGATTCGTTCATAACTACAAAAGCGTGGTACAAAAACAACTGTTTTCGTACCACGCTTTATTAAGCAATTTTTATTCACTTATTTGCTGTAATTTATTTCTCCATCCAAAACTATCTGATATTTTAATTCTTAAATAGAGAATCAGGTTTCAGGTTTATAGTTCCCCTGCTTTTAATTTCGCGTGCCAGTCTTTTAAGAATGGAATATCTTCTTCTTTAATAGCGCCTGATTCGTTTGCTGCTTCAATTAAATAATCGAAGTTTGTTAATGATACATATTGAATCCCTGCTTCATCAAAGGCTTGCTCAGCACGTGGTAGATTGTAAGTGTAGACACAAACAACGCCTAATACTTCACAACCTGCTGCACGTAAAGCTTCAACTGCTGTAATCGAGGAACCACCTGTCGAAACAATATCTTCGACAACTATAACTTTTTGACCTGCAGCGTATTTACCTTCGATTTGGTTGCCACGACCATGCTCCTTTGCTTTAGAGCGCACGTAGACCATTGGCAAGTCTAAAATATCACTTACCCATGCTGCATGTGGGATACCAGCTGTTGCTGTGCCCGCTACAACTTCTGTTCCTGCAAAATTTTCTTTAATTAGCGATGCAAGACCATTTGCTAACTGCTTGCGGATGACAGGATCAGAGATTGTAAGACGTGTATCACAGTAAATCGGTGATTTAATGCCTGATGCCCATGTGAATAACTCTGTTGGATTTAATTCGACCGCGCCTACCTTTAACATGGCGTGTGCGATTTCGTTTTGTAATGTTGTCATATTTATGCCTCCCATAATTCGCTTACGATTTTATATGCTGCCACTGGATCTTGTGCCCCTGTTACGGCACGACCGACTACGATTAATGATGATCCATCATGTTTTGCACCATCTGGTGTAGCGATGCGTTTTTGATCATGGGCATCACCACCTGCTAAACGAATACCAGGTGTAACACGTAAGAAATTTTCACCACAAGTTTCTGCAATCGCTTTTGCTTCATGCACCGAGCAGACAACGCCATTTAAACCAGCTTGTTGCGTCAATCTTGCATAGTGTAATACGGATTCCTGTAGTGATAAAGCAATTTTTTGCTCTGTCTGCATTTGCTCTTCAGTTGTCGATGTAAGTTGTGTTACTGCAATTAATGCCGCGCGTTCACGTCCTACAGGTGTACCCGCTTCAAGACCTTCAATGGCAGCTTCCATCATGGGACGCCCACCTGCAGCATGGACATTTACTAAATTTACACCTAGTTTCGCTAAACCCTTCATCGCAGAGCCAACTGTGTTTGGAATATCATGGAGCTTTAAATCCAAGAAAATATCATGTCCTAATTCCTTCACTTTTCGCACAATATCTGGACCTTCCTGCATATATAATTCCATGCCAATTTTCACGAAAAGTGGCTCATTAAAATGTTTTAAAAACTTGAAAACTTCTGCTTCCCCTGGAAAATCAAGTGCAAGTATTGGTTTGTTATTCATTAACGGTGGCTCCTTCCGATAATATCTGAAATATGCTCTACACCCAATGCGTCAAGTTTTGCTGGTAATTCCTCAATAATGTTCGGGCATACGAAATGATCTACAAAGTTAGCTGTCCCAACTGCAACTGCCGCTGCTCCTGCTGACATAAAATCAATGACATCCTGTGCTTCGCTGACGCCACCCATGCCAATGATTGGAATATTGACTGCTTTATATACTTCATAAACCATACGAATAGCAACTGGCTTCACTGCTGGACCTGATAAACCGCCTGTACCATTTGCAATTACAGGCTTTCCTGTTCGTTCATGTAGTCTCATACCAATTAGTGTGTTAATCATTGTAATACCATCTGCACCGCCTGCTTCAACTGCCTTCGCAATATCTACAATATTCGTAACGTTGGGCGATAATTTTACGTAGACAGGTACTTCAGATACGGCCTTCACCGCAGCCACAAGCTCACGTGCTGTTTGCGGATCGGTCCCGAATTGAATACCTCCACATTTCACATTTGGGCAGGAAATATTAAGCTCAAGCGCTTTGACATTTGGCGCAGCTGAAATACGGCGTGCCACTTCCACATAATCTGCGGTTTCAGTACCAGCTACATTCGCAATAATAGGTACATCATAGCCCTCTAAAAATTTTAATTCTTCATTCATTACTTTATCAATACCTGGGTTTTGTAAGCCAATTGCATTAAGCATACCTGCTGCTGTTTCCGCTACACGCGGTGTAGGATTGCCTGGTCGCGTTTCTACTGTTGTTGCTTTAATCATAATAGCGCCAAGCTTTGATAAATCATAAAGTTGAGCATATTCACGCCCGAAGCCGAAGCACCCTGACGCTGGCATAATTGGATTTTTTAAATCTAAGCCTGGTAACTGGATATTTAAACGACTCATAATGCCACCGTACCTTTCGGGAAAACTGGACCGTCAGAACATACTTTGACATAGTCTTTTTCAATTTGATTTGTTGTTTTACATACACATGCGAAGCAAGCACCAATACCACAGCCCATACGCTCTTCAAATGATAAATAGCCTTCTTTTTCAGGGTAGAAACCTTCTAATGCTTTTAACATAGGTAGCGGACCACAAGAATAAAATACATCAAATTCAGGTGCACGTGACTCTAACACAGTTGTGACAAAGCCTTTTGTACCTTTCGAGCCATCCACTGTCACATAGTGTGTTTCACCTAGTGCTGTGAATTCCTCCTCATAGAAACAAACATCCTCCGTTTGGAAACCTAACACATGAATTGTTTTGACACCGCGCGCATTTAGTTGTTTTGACAGCTCATGTAATGGAGGTACACCGATACCACCACCAACTAACAGTGCCGTGCCACCTTCTTTCACCGCATCTACAGGGAAGCCATTCCCAATCGGTCCAAGTACATTTACTAGCTGTCCTTCACGGTTTGTCGCTAAAACTTTAGTGCCGCGACCTTCCGCACGATAAATCATTGTAAATTCACTGCTGTCTTTGTCTATGTTAGCAATACTGATTGGTCGACGTAAAAGCGGCTCCAATGAATCAGACACCTTTACATGGACAAACTGGCCAGGAGTCATATCCTGCACCAGTTCTCCATGAAGGGTCAATTCGAAAATGTTTGTCGCAATTTGCTTTTGAGAGACGACCGTCATTTTCTCTTGACGAATCATATTAGTGTACTACCTCCGCTTTTGGCATTTGTTCTGCTGTGAATGTCATCGATTCGATAACACGCAGCATTGCTTCTGCTGTATCGAGTGAAGTTAAGCAAGGTACGCCGTTTTCTACAGACTCACGACGGATACGGAAGCCATCACGGGCAGGTTGCTTACCTTTTGTTAATGTGTTTACGACTAACTGTGCTTCACCATTTTGAATTAAATCTAGTAAAGTTTGTCCTTTTGCACCGATTTTACCAACTACATCCGTACGCACACCAGCTGCTTCAAAGCTTAGTGCTGTACCTTCTGTTGCCACGATGCGGTAACCTACTGTTGAGAAACGTTTTGCCAGTGCAATTGCTTCATCTTTATCTTTGTCGGACACTGTGAATAACACGGTGCCTTCTGTACGAATCTCCATACCAGCAGCAACTAAGCCTTTATAAAGAGCTTTTTCTAATGTTGCATCTTTGCCCATTACTTCCCCTGTTGATTTCATTTCAGGGCCTAATGTAATGTCAACGCGGCGTAATTTTGCGAATGAGAATACTGGTACTTTCACAAATACACCTTTTTGCTCAGCCGCTAAGCCTGTTGGGTAGCCTTGTTCCACGATGGATTTACCAAGAATCGCTTTAGTGGCAATATTGGCCATTGGAATATTTGTAATTTTACTTAAGAATGGGACTGTACGAGATGAACGTGGGTTAACCTCGATTACGAACACTTCCCCTTGTGAAATGACATATTGTATATTCATTAAACCTACAATGCCCAGACCTTTAGCTAGACGTGTTGTATAATCCACTAATGTATCTTTTTGTGCCTGTGTTAATTTTTGTGGTGGATAGACAGAAATCGAGTCACCCGAGTGAACCCCTGCACGTTCGATATGCTCCATAATCCCCGGAATTAACACATTTTCACCGTCGCAAATTGCATCAACTTCGATTTCATTCCCTGTTAAATAACGGTCTACAAGTACAGGATGATCTGGAGATGCTTCTACTGCATTTTCCATATAGTGTTGAAGTTCTTCTTCGTTATAAACAATTTCCATTGCACGTCCACCAAGTACATAAGAAGGACGAACAAGTACTGGGAAGCCAATTTCCTTGCCAATCACAAGCGCTTCCTCAGCTGAAGTAGCTGTTTTACCAAGCGGCTGTGGAATGCCAATTTCATGTAATGCTTGCTCGAACTTATCACGGTTTTCAGCACGATCGATGTCTTGTAAAGTTGTACCTAAAATTTTCACACCGTTTTCTTCTAACTTGTCAGCAAGATTAATTGCTGTTTGACCACCGAACTGCACGACAACCCCAATTGGTTGCTCAAGATCAATGATGTGCATTACGTCTTCGATTGTTAATGGCTCGAAGTATAACTTATCTGAAATCGAGAAGTCCGTTGATACGGTTTCTGGGTTTGAATTGATAATAATAGCTTCGTAACCAGCTTCCTGAATTGCCCATACAGAGTGTACTGTTGCATAGTCGAACTCTACCCCTTGCCCAATACGGATTGGACCTGAACCAAGAACGATTACTGATGGCTTATCAGATTTGATAGATTCATTTTCTTCTTCGTATGTGCCGTAGAAGTATGGTGTTTCCGATTCGAATTCTGCTGCACATGTATCAACCATTTTGTAGACAGGAATTATGCCGTTTTCTTTACGATAAGCGTAAATAGTTGCTTCATTTGTATCCCAAAGTTCCGCGACTTTTTTGTCCGCAAAGCCAAGACGTTTTGCTGTGCGTAATACCTCTTTATCGTTTTTATGGTCAGCAAGTGTTTGCTCCATATCTACGATGTTCTTGAATTTATTTAAGAAGAATAAGTCAATGGCAGACCATTCATGAATTTGCTCGATTGTCACACCACGACGAAGTGCTTCCCCAATGAAGAATAAACGCTCATCACCTGCTTTACGGATACGTTTTTCAATCCAAGAATCCGAATTGTCTTCTGCGTGTTTCAGCTCTAAATGTACTTGACCTGTTTCAAGAGAACGAACTGCTTTCAGCATCGCTTCCTCAAATGTACGGCCTAGTGCCATTACTTCGCCAGTTGCTTTCATTTGCGTACCTAGATTACGTTTTGCTGATTCAAATTTATCGAATGGCCAGCGTGGAATTTTCGCTACGATGTAATCAAGTGCTGGTTCAAAACAAGCGTAAGTCGAACCTGTTACAGGGTTTTTAATTTCATCTAATGTTAGGCCAACAGCAATTTTTGCCGCAAGTTTGGCGATTGGGTAACCTGTTGCTTTTGACGCTAATGCCGAAGATCGTGATACACGTGGGTTTACTTCAATTACATAGTAATTAAAGCTATATGGATCAAGAGCTAACTGTACGTTACAACCACCTTCGATTTTCAATGCACGAATAATATCTAGTGAAATATTACGTAGCATTTGGTTTTCACGGTCTGATAATGTTTGTGTCGGTGCCACTACGATAGAGTCACCTGTATGAATACCCACTGGGTCAACGTTTTCCATGTTACATACGACGATGGCATTATCCGAAGCATCACGCATTACTTCATATTCAATCTCTTTATAGCCAGCGATTGATTTTTCCAGTAAACATTGTGTTACTGGAGAATATTTCAATCCTGATGTTACAATTTCCTCTAGGTCTTGGTCATTGTAGCAAATACCGCCACCTGTACCGCCAAGTGTAAATGCCGGACGTACGATTACTGGGTAGCCAATGCGCGCTACTAATGCTTTTGCTTCTGTCATGTTATGGATAATGTCTGACTCAGGTACTGGAGCACCAAGTTCATACATTAAGTTACGGAATAAATCACGGTCTTCTGCTTTATGAATGGCATCTAATTTTGTTCCTAAAATTTCGATGTTCAATTCGTTTAAAATACCCGATTCGTCTAACTCGATGGCCATGTTTAGACCTGTTTGACCACCAAGCGTTGGCAGGATTGCATCTGGACGTTCTTTACGTAAAATACGTGATACGAATTCAAGTGTAATTGGCTCGATGTATACTTTGTCTGCAATTTCAGTATCTGTCATGATTGTCGCAGGATTTGAGTTAATTAAAATAACACGGTAGCCTTCTTCTTTTAATGACAGACAAGCTTGTGTTCCAGCGTAGTCAAATTCTGCTGCTTGTCCGATTACG
Organism: Lysinibacillus parviboronicapiens; assembly: GCF_003049605.2. Classification (NCBI taxonomy): domain Bacteria; kingdom Bacillati; phylum Bacillota; class Bacilli; order Caryophanales; family Bacillaceae; genus Lysinibacillus; species Lysinibacillus parviboronicapiens. The sequence goes on along the minus strand of NZ_CP073713.1, from coordinate 1,107,051 downwards.
ATTGGGCCTGACCCGATTACTAAAATAGTTTCTATATCTGTACGTTTAGGCATGTTGTTTCCCCTTCCCTGCTTCTACTTCCATCATTTCGATAAATTCATCAAATAAGTGATTTGAATCTTCTGGACCTGGTGATGCTTCTGGGTGATATTGCACTGTGAAGATTGGGTATTTCTTATGGCGAACCCCTTCACAAGTACCATCATTTAATGCGATATGTGTTAATTCTAAATCTGTGTCTTTTAAAGAATCGATGTCGACTGCATAGCCGTGATTTTGCGATGTTAAATCTGTACGTCCTGTACGTAAATCTTTTACTGGATGGTTACCTCCGCGGTGACCGAATGGTAATTTGAATGACTTCGCACCACTTGCTAATGAGAAGATTTGGTGACCTAGGCAAATACCGAACATTGGCACTTTTCCGATTAAATTGCGCACTGTTTCGATGCCTTCTTCAACATCCTCTGGGTTACCAGGGCCGTTTGACAGCATAATACCATCTGGATGCCATGCTAAAATTTCTTCTGCTGGTGTATTGTAAGGTACAACAAGTACGTCACAGTCGCGTTTATTTAACTCACGCAGAATACCGTGCTTCATTCCATAGTCGATTAACACAACACGCTTGCCACGACCTGGTGATGGATAAGCAGCTTTTGGTGTAACTTCACGAACATGATGTGTAATCGCTGGTGTAGCTTGAAGCTTTGCTACGATTTCCTCAACATTTACTTCTTCGTCCGCCGCAGTCAAAATAGCTTTTACTGAACCTTTGTTACGAATAATACGTGTTAATTTACGTGTGTCGATGCCTTCAATCCCAGGAATATCCTTTGATGTTAAGTACTCATCTACAGTTAAATCACATCGGAAGTTTGAGGGTGTTTTTGCTAACTCACGTACAACGAATCCGCGAATTGCTGGTGTAATCGATTCGAAATCATCACGGTTGATACCGTAGTTACCGATTAATGGGTATGTTAACGTTACAATTTGTCCGTAGAACGAAGGATCTGAAATTGTTTCCTGATAACCTGTCATGCCTGTCGTGAACACAACCTCTCCTTGTGAAGCGCGCTCACTACCGAACGCTGTACCTGTGAATACTGTGCCATCTTCTAAAATAAGTAAACGTTTTTTCATTACTCTGCCTCCTGGTATACGATATTACCTTCAAAAATTGTTACAACCGGCCAACCCTTAGCCGCCCAGCCATTGAATGGTGTATTACGGCCTTTTGATACAAAACCTTCTGCATCAATTGTTTGTTCTTTCGTTAAATCAATTAAAATCATGTCTGCAGAAGCACCCACTTCTAATGTGCCATATGGTAAGTCAAAAATTTGTGCTGCCTTGACAGTCATCCAATCGATCAATTGCTTTAATGTCCACTTACCCGTTTCTACAAATTGTGTGTAGAGCAGTGGGAAAGCTGTTTCAAAACCTACAATACCAAATGGTGCACCCACCATGCCGCAGCATTTTTCTTCTACTGTATGTGGTGCATGATCTGTTGCGATGCAGTCAATCGTGCCATCTAGTAACGCTGCATGTAGGGAGTCTTTGTCATCTAGTCCACGTAATGGTGGGTTCATTTTCCAGTTTGCATCATCTGATGGGATGTCCATTTCTTCAAGTAATAAGTGATGCGGACAAACTTCTGCTGTTACGCGTATACCCGCTGCTTTTGCATCACGTACTGCGCGCACAGATTCCTTCGTTGATACATGACAGACGTGATAACGTGCACCTGCTGCTTCTGCAAGGAGAACGTCACGTGCAATTTGTACAGATTCACAAATCGACGGAATTCCTGGTAAACCTAGTTCAACATTGCGTTTTCCTTCATGCATAACGCCGTCATAAATCAGTGAGTTATCTTCACAGTGTGCCACTACGACCATATCGTGCTTTGCAGCCTCTTTCATTTGTTCATACATTGTCGAAGCTAGTTGGATGCCTACACCATCATCGGAAAATGCTACAGCGCCTTGAGCTTTTAACTCCTCAATGCTGGTACGAACTTCACCTGAAATATCCTTTGTTAAGGAACCATATGGTAATACGCGAATTATTGCGCTTTCCTTAATTAAGCCGTTAATTAGTTGCATATTTTCAACTGAATCAGGTACAGGCTTCGTATTTGGCATGGCACAGATTGTTGTGAAACCGCCCTTCGCTGCTGAAGCCGAGCCTGTTGCAATTGTTTCCTTATGTTCAAAACCTGGCTCTCGCAAATGTGTGTGAACATCGACAAATCCTGGTGCTACAACCAATCCATGTCCCTCGATGATTGTTGCGCCGTCTACATTTACATTTTGTCCTATTGCAGTAATTTGCCCATCAGCCATGGCGATATTTACTGTTTCAAGTTCGCCCTGTTCGTTTAACATTTGTACATTTCGAAGTACTTTTGCCATATTATTCTCTCTCCTTTAAAATGGTTTCAACAATTGCCATTCGAGTGAATACACCGTTGCGCACTTGATCAAAAATTCGAGAACGCTTGCACTCTACTAGCTCTGACACTATTTCTACATCGCGATTAACTGGTGCTGGATGCATAATAATCGCTCTATCTTTCATTTGTTTTTCACGTTCAATCGTTAAACCATACTTTTCATGATATTCTTCTTTTGAAAAGCTTTTGTTAACCTTATGACGCTCATGTTGTACACGAAGTAACATAATGACATCACTTATTTCGATTAAATCATCCCAAGAGTGGTGGGCTTTAAAGCTACCTGTCCATTCTTTTGGACATAGGAAGTGAACATTTGCTCCTAAACGCCGTAATGCAGTAGCATTTGATTTTGCAACGCGGCTATGTGAGATATCACCAGCAATCGTAATATTCAACCCTTCAAAAGATCCAAACTCTTTTTTTATTGTGTAAAGGTCAAGTAGTGATTGCGAGGGATGTTGGCCTGCGCCATCGCCTGCGTTAATAATCGCAACGTTAATGCCTTCAAGCAGTTCATTGTAATACTCATCCTCTTTTGCTCGAATGACCACTGCATCCATACCAATCATTTCCAATGTCTTTACTGTATCATACATTGTTTCTCCCTTTGTTACGCTGGAAAAGCTAGCATCAAACGGAATAACTGTACAGCCAACTTTGCGCTCTGCCATTTCAAAGCTCGTTTTCGTACGCGTACTTGGTTCAAAAAATAAGTTTGCTACGTTGTAGGTGCGAGATAACGATGATGCTTCTCCATTTTCAAAAGCATGCGCACGATTTAGGATATTGTTAATTTCTTCAGTTGTTAAATGTTCCATCGATAATAAGTCCTTCATCATGTACCTCCGTAAGGTTGTGTGTCATGAACGCCTATGTAGGACGTTCTTCATTATCCTACTCGCTGAATAACCTTCCAATTTGCCTCGGCGTATTTGAACCCACATCATAAATCTTCTTTGCATAATTAATGACTTTTTTAATTTACTTGGGTCCCTACGTTTTTGCGTAAAAATTATTCAGCAAGATGAATAATATAAAAGCCCCGCTGATGTCATCAACGAGGCATAAGGAGGCGTGACAAGTTAAAGTTAGAACGCATTCAAACTTTTACCTTGTCCACATCTTCCCCTTTTTTGCCTCTCTGGACAATTCATTAAAAGGTACTGCTTATTTAATTAATCATAGTTCGCAACTTCTTTATCTCGTCCCGGTAATGCTAGGTTTAAAATGACACCTATAATTGCGGCTAATGCCATACCTTCAATGGCGAAGGAATCAGTAAATTTAAGCGCCGCGCCGCCTATTCCGACTACTAAGATCACAGATGCAATAACCATGTTACGATTATTACCAAAGTCTACGTTGTTTTCAACAAGCATGCGTAGACCACTAGAAGCGATAATACCAAACAATAAGATTGAAATCCCACCAAGAACTGCTGTCGGTATTGTCGAAATTAATGCCATTGCTTTCCCGAAGAATGATACGACAATCGCAATGACTGCTGCCCCCATGATAACATATACGGAGTAAACACGAGTGATTGCTAACACACCAATATTTTCGCCGTATGTTGTTTTTGGTGGCCCACCGATAAAGGAACTTACTAACGTTCCTAAACCATCCCCTAAAATTGAGCGATGAAGACCAGGATCTTTTATATAATTACGGTTAACGACTTTCCCTAAAACTAACTGGTGCCCAATATGTTCAGAAATTGTCACGATAACAATCGGTACCATTGCAAGTAAAATTTTAGCTGTAATATTGAATTCATAGTCCACGCCAGGAATTAAGAAGTCCGGTAAAGCGAAAAATGCTGCTTCTTTTACTGGTGTGAAATCAATAATTCCGATGATGACTGAATAAATATATCCCACAATAAGTCCCATCAGGATTGGCATCGCACTTAAAATATTCTTGAAATATACTGTGAAAATAATGGCTGCAAATAATGTTACAAGCGCTGCTGTGAAGTGAAGGAAATTATATTCCCCGTCCACGTTCATCGCCATATTTACTGCTGTACCCGACAAGCCTAAACCAATTACGATTATAACTGGTGCTACTACGATCGGAGGCAGTAAGCGCATTAACCACTTATACCCTGTTTTCCATATTAATAAAGATACTATACCGTACACTAAGCCGACCGCCATTGCGCCTATCATCGCGTTTCCTGGACTTACACTTGCACCATCTTCAGTTAAACCATTAGCAGCAATTAAAATCGGTGAAATAAAGGCGAATGATGAACCTAAGTAAGCTGGTACTTTAAACTGCGTGACTAATAAGAATATAAGTGTTGCAATCCCACTTGTTAAAAGCGCAATTGCTGGGCTAAGTCCTACAAGTTGAGGTACTAAGATCGTTGACCCAAACATGGCAAACATATGCTGGAAACTTAATGTCACCAATTGTATGGGGGTTGGTTTATCATTAATATCTAATACTGCCTTTGACATATGGTTTCCTCACTTTATAGTTAATCTTCTTTATAAATTGTGACGCAATCTTCTCCATCTACCTCTTGTAAATGCACTACGATACGTTCAGTACCTGAAGTTGGTACATTTTTTCCAACATAGTCTGCTCGAATCGGTAGTTCTCGGTGTCCTCTATCGATCAGTACTGCTAGTTGAATTTGTGCAGGTCGTCCTAAATCCATTACTGCATCGAGTGCAGCGCGTACTGTACGTCCTGTATATAAGACATCATCGACTAAAATAATTTTTTGATTTGCTACAACGTATTCAATATCTACCTGTTCAACATGTGCCTGTTCGTTCTCATGCTTTGTCGATAAATCATCACGGTATAAAGTTATATCTAGCTCCCCTGTACGGATAGCTTTACCTTCAATTTTTTCAATACGTTCTGCTAAGCGTCTTGCTAGAAAAGCTCCACGCGTTTTAATGCCCACCAAAATACATTCATCAATACCTTTATTACGTTCAATTATTTCATGTGCAATGCGTGTTAATGCTCTTGTCATAGATGGGCCGTCTAATAACTCATTTTTTGTCACTATTGTTTCCTCCCCTCTTCTTATGTATTGTTGGCCATGTGTCCATTAACGAAACTTACATTGTCAGGAATTCTTTTTCATCCTGCCGATTATCATTAGTTAACAAATCAGGGTTTCGCGTTTGTTGCACGGAATTAAAAAACCTCTCGAGGCGAATAGCCTGAGAGGGTTATATACGTGTTCAAATAGCATGTTGAAAAATTTGCAGCACAAATTTTTGCAACACTATCACATGTACCTTCTCAGCCTCTCTGGACTGTTCTTAAAGGTGAATATTTAGTTAAGTTTTCATTCACTTTCGTTAGTATAGACCTTCTTTAAATATCCGTCAATGGTTATTTCTTAATTCAGCTAATAATTGCACATAATCAGCAGGAAGTGGTGCTTCATACTCCATATACTCACCAGACGTAGGATGATCAAATCCTAGTATACCCGCATGCAATACTTGTCCACCAAAATCAATGGTCTTTTTCGGTCCATATTTTGGATCTCCAACAAGGGGGTACCCTATATATTTCATATGCACACGAATTTGATGTGTTCGCCCTGTCTCTAGGCGACATTCTACAAGCGTGTAATCACCAAATCGTTCAGTTACTTGGAAATGTGTCACTGCATGTTTGCCATTATCCACAACCGCTTGTTTCTGTCTGTCTTTTTGGTCACGTCCGATTGGAGCATCGATTGTCCCTTTATCGTGTGCGATATGCCCATGTACAAGGGCCGTATATTTACGAGTTACGGTTTTTTTCACCAGCTGATCAACTAATGATTCGTGTGCCGTATCATTTTTTGCAACCATTAATAAACCCGATGTGTCCTTATCGATTCGATGCACAATGCCTGGACGCATTACACCATTAATGCCCGATAAATCTTTGCAATGATACATCAATCCATTTACGAGTGTGCCTGTCAAATGACCTGGTGCCGGATGAACGACCATCCCCTTCGGCTTGTTGACAACAAGTACATCCGCATCCTCATAGACGATATCAAGGTCTAAGTTTTCAGCTATTACATCTAAAGGCTCTGCCTCTGGCACAGTAATTTCGACAATATCGCCTGCTTTTACTTTGTACTTCGCTTTTACTATCTCACCATTTACTTTGACAATACCTTCTGAAACCCAATTGCCAATTTGTGTACGTGACCATTCTGTTTGCACAGTTGAAAGCGCCTTATCAATGCGCTCTCCCTGTTGCTGTTCTTCAATTGTATATGTTACTTGCGTCATTGTTTCACCTGTTTCTTTTCTTTTTTATCTTCGATGATTAAACCAATCATTAGGACAACTACAGCAACTGTTAATGCCGCATCTGCAATATTAAAGATAGGGAAATTATAATTCATCACTGGGATTAATACATCAACAAAATCGACTACTTCACCTCTAAATAAACGGTCGATAAAGTTACCTATAGCTCCGCCCAGCAATAGCATTAAGCCCACTTGGAAAATCGGTTTTCCCTTAGCTTCTTTGTGATAAAAGTAAATGATGGCAATAATAACGCCCACTGTCACAATCGTAAACAACCACATTTGTCCTTCTAACATTCCCCATGCTGCCCCTCTATTTCGATGAGATAGAATACCAAACCAAGGGTCCCACACAGAAATACGCTCACCATACTCCATATTTTTCACAATTAGCCATTTTGTCCATTGATCTAAAAGAATCACAAAAGCGGCCAATCCATAATATTTATACACAGCCATTCCTCCGTTCGCTCAACATCTTACCTATTCTACCATAAGAGCCTATATAGGAATAACTAATATATCATGAAAATATTGTTGAAAAAACAATAGGAGCAAGGTCAGCAACGCTCGGGGAGTCTCAAGCATCGCTCGGGTCTAGGTCAGCTACGCCCTTCTGTTTCACGATAGCCTTTGTTGACGCACTGCCTCTGCTAAATAATAGAGCTGCGCTATATAGGAGGTAATGTCATTCGCATTGTAAAATTTATCCTGCGAGAAGGCATATAATTCATTAATTTCTTCAATGGAAATCTGCGTTGCTTCCATAATTGCCAGAAGCTGTAGTTGAAAAGCAGTCACTTCCGACATCGTTTGATTCGTTGCCTGTTGAATGGCAGACATATTGGTAAATAACAATTGTTCTGATTGCTCGATTTTCTCAAAAAAGGTCATTGTATAGTTCGCCATATTTTGTGTTTCGCTAACAACTTGCGCCTCATGCTGCATTGTCGTAGATAGTAGCTCCATTCGTCCCACGATATCAGTCACTTTTGTCCGAATATGTACCAAAGCATCTTTACTTTGCTCAGCCAATTTCCGCACTTCTTGTGCCACAACCGCAAAACCTTTACCATGTTCATCCGCACGTGCAGCTTCAATCGATGCATTTAATGCAAGAAGGTTCGTTTGATCAGCGATATCACTAATCATTTTCGTAAATGCCATAATATTATTTGTTTCTATTTGAACATCTTTCAATGACTGTTCTAACCGATTGAACACAGCCATTACTTTTTCCATTTGTCCAAAAAGCTTCGTCATATTGTTATTGCTTTCTGCCACTAGACGGATGTTCTCCTTGCCCTGACCTTCTACATCTTTTGTGATTTCATGGACATGCTCTGTCTCGCTGACTATTCTCTCAGCACCTTCGCGGGAATCATTTAATGCTTGCTGTTGTATTGCAAGTGATTTCTTAATACCTGTTATCTGTTCGATAAATAAACTATCAGCTTTTGCATTTTTTTCGTTGGCTGTACTCAATAATCCGATTAAATCAAACATACCGTTTAAAATCATATCGCGCTCTTCTTTTTTTAAGCCATTAATTTCTAGTCTAAGCGCTTCTTCATGATGTTCGTCTTTAGGACGTATGAAAAATTGTTTTAGCATCTTCTTTCTCCCGTCATCATTTTCCAAAACCAATCAATATTAAGGTTTGGTTGATTAATGATTTATTTAACTGTTCACCGTAGCTACTAAATCCTGCGAGGTTCGGTAGTTGGCTTAATTCACTATTAAGCGCTGGAAATAACCGCTCCTCTTGAAACTGTAATTTTCGCAAAATACAATTACATGCAAGTACACCTTCAAGTCGATTAAATTTGTTAGTAAATGTAGCTAATGTCGTTTGTAAGGTTTCAACTGGATCCCTAGGTTCTAACAATTCCACAACAGCATCTTGGTACACTTGACAATAAAACGCAATAGCTCCATTGGATTCAACTCGGAATGGAGAAGCAATTAATAATTCTTCATTAAAGCAACGTCCTAGTGGATTTTTCATAAAATAACGAGGTAATTGTTGTTCACTCACGCCTAATGCTCTTGCATAAACTCTTGCCGCAGACTCATTATTAATTTCATAGACGATACGTTTTTCTGGATCAGCCTTTGTAATTTTCAATTCGATACCTGTACTTTTAAAAATATTCTCTTTTTGGATATAGAATTCGAGGTATGGTTTGATAAAAACAACGACTCCTCCTTTATCAGTTTGTTGACCGTTTAAGCTTACGATGGTTTTTTCAAATTTTTCATCATCGCCTGCTGTCCCACCAAAAATCGGAAAACCATCATGATGAAAAATGGAATTCACAATTGACAGCATTTTTTCTTCCCCTGCAACTAAGCCCGTTGGAAAAATAAAAGCCAGCCCCTCCTTGTCAATTTGTGGACTCTCTAGACGAATGCCTAATTTTTTTGCACTTTGTAACACCTTAGTACGATCAAAAATCGGGTACTTTTCAATATTGTTCATCAGCACAGCTTGTACTTGTCCAAAATCCTTGCTGTAACTTTGTGCACTTAAACTATGTTGTGAAAATCCTTGTGGACCAATTTCACCAGTCGTAGTGACACCCACCACATCACAATTCGAATACTTTTCGTTGAAATAGGAAGTTAATTGTTCAAAGGAATGGATTGTACTCGTAAAAAACAAAACGAGTGAAGGCTCTTTATGTAATTGTGCACTGACTTCTCTAAATGCCTGTGCAGTATCTCGTGTTGTAGATAAAGCTGAAAGTATATCTGACATTGGACATGTCTCCTTCTAGCATAATTTGTAAATATTACATAAAATAATACTACTATAATAAATAAAAAGCTATTTCTATCCTTTGACAAGTGATAGAAATAGCTTACATATCTCTTAAATAGTTTCAGATTCTTTTGCGTGTACGCGCTTCATGAAATCATTTACATCAGCTGGTACTTTTCTATCTAATAAAGACACTAAAATAACAGATAGGAAACCAACTGGGACAGTCACAATACCAGGGATTTTAAATTGTAAAAAGCTTGGTAGCGTTCCCGGAAGGAAGATCATCCACATGGATACACCCAGACCGATTATTAAGCCTGCTATTGCTCCTTTTTCTGTCATACCTCTCCACCAAATACCTAAAATAAAGATTGGTGTAAATGTACTCGCAGCAACTGTAAACGCTAATGCTACTAAATGACCAATCGAGGCATCTTTCACGAGTAAACCAAGCGCACCATAAAGTACACCTAAAATCACAATCGCAACCTTCCCTGCAATCACTCGTTGCTTTTGAGTAATATTTTTTTTCATGAAAGTTGCATATAGATCATGAGCCAATGCACCAGAGCTTGTGATAAATAGTCCCGATAAATTCGAGAAGATAGCTGCAAACGCCCCTGCAATAACAAGACCAAGTAACCAATTTCCTCCAAGTGCAAGCGCAGTCGTTGGTATAACCATATTATTCCCACCGAGTACTAAATCTCGCATTACCTCTTCACTTGCCGAACCAGAAATGAAAATTGCACGACCTACAACACCTAAGTATACCGCTAGTAAGAAGAATGCACTTGCAATACCAATTGCCATTAATGCCGATTTACGAGCTGCCTTCGCACTAGGGTTTGTATAAAAGCGCAATAAAATATGTGGAAGACCAATAGTTCCTAACGCTAATCCTATAGTCATACTAATTGTTTGCCAGAAAGTAGGGAAATAAAAGCCTGTCCCTGTCCATGCGGCACCGTCAAAATTAACATCACTTCCATCTAAAGCATATGGTGACGTCCCTGTAATAGGGCCACTGAAAGAATGAATGGCGGTTAAAATTTTATCGTAATGTAAACCTCCGTACATCGCGGCAATCAACATTACTATAAACGCACCAAGACGAATCCAAAGTTCTAATGCTTGGTTGATAGTCGTTCCTTTCATACCACCTATCCCTACATAGAAAATCATAACAATACATGTAAATATAATACCGAATTCATAGGAAGTCCCAAAGAACATACTTAATATTTGTGCCGCACCTAATAGCTGAGGTGCTGCATAGAATCCCGAAATTGCTAATACTACTAGAACAGCCGCTAGGCGTGCTCTTTTGCTATGAAAACGATAAGCTAAAAAATCTGCTACTGTAAATGCACCAAAACGTCTTAAAGGACCTGCAACAAAAATAGCTAAAAGTGTTAAACCAATAGAGAAGCAGAATGCATAATAGGCACCATCATATCCTAGTTGAAAAGTTAAACCCGCAATTCCAAGGAAAGTAGCGGCGCTTAAATAATCACCTCCAATTGCTGAACCATTTGTAAACCATCCGAAGCTTCGTCCCCCAACAAAGAAATCAGATGCAGTTGTATTTCTCTTTGTTAAATACGTAATGTAGACAATTGTCCCCATTAGCGCAATTGTTAACAGCATTTTCGGTTCTAGTAAAGCTTCAATCATTCAACATACCCCCTTTGGTCAAACTATTTATTTGTCATTTCGTACTTCTTTAAACGCTTTTCATACAATGTCGTATGCACGTATGCAATAACGAAAGCCATTGCCATCATCACAACTGTTGTTACAAACCAAGTGACTGTCATCCCGCCCCAAATTTTCTTAAAAGCGAAGTCAGGTGCAAACCAGTTCATAACCGGAATGCTAAAAATAAAAATGAAATAAAGTACAGTTAAACCCAAACCAGTTGTAAACTCATCTTTCATAATTTTATTTGTCGTCGAATCCAATGGTGGTAAATCTTTTACATCAACCGTTCCAGCTTCAACATAATCGTAATCATGACTCCCAGCCATATTTCTAACCCCCTTTTGTATACGTGAATAATTATCTGAAATTTCAAATTATTATTCACTACAACTATTCTATTCTATTTAGAAAATAATATAATTACAAAATATTGCTGTATTAGTACAAAATAGTACTATATTAAGTTAAAATATTTCTAATATTCCTTTTTCATTTTTGCAGTTAGAAAGGGGCAGTTGATCATTTTAAACGTTGTATGGTACGTTGAGAATTCAGTTGAAAAACAGCACATGATGGGTTGGCTAGAGGAATTTCTCCCTAATACGTTTGTTGTTTGTGAAGAACGAGCTGCTAACGAAGTGGCAATTTTCGTCTGCGAAATTAACCGCTTATTTGATTGGGTGAAGGTAAATCGTTTAAAGAGAAATTATCCTAACAGTATCATTGTCCCAATTGTTGCAGTACACTTAACCTATTCAACCGGCATTGCCATTGAATTAAATTTACAGGCACTTCTCATAAAGCCTTTGCAGAAGCAAAAATTTTTACGAATTGTAAAAAAGCTCTTTACATCCTTTAAGGAAAAGCAGGCGCATACACTTACCATGCTTGAACTGTCACAGCAAATTGCGCAAAATCATACGTCTCCATTTCGCGAAGCTTTTTTGAGACGATTGATTCGTGGTGAAATCGAAAACGAACAAGAGATTATACAAGCTTCCTCGTTTGTATCAACGGACTGTATACCAAATCTCGTCTTTTTGATTCAAGGTTATATTGATGTGAATCATAATCGCCCAGTACCTGAAGATGCAAGTAGTGTAATTACAAATGTCTTTCGTCAGTATTTTGCCGATAAAGCACCGCTGTCTTTTTTAAATTTTGAACGTTACTTATTGCTATTGATGCGTATTCCCAATGACTATACTTCATTTAAACATTGGGCTGAGGGCGTACTTTGTTTGCATGAGGTTATAGAAGTTTTGAAAAAAGACCATAGTATTCATCTATTTATAGGGATTGGTGGGGTATTTCACCAATCCCTACAAGTCAAGGAATCCTATAGTCAAGCAAGAAAAGCACGAAGAAAACCACCAGTTGATAATATTCATATCCGATTTTACGAGGATTTAACAAAGCATGAACAGCTTCAAAAAGCCCTCCACTATATAGAGGAGCATTATGATAAACAAATAACGATCAGCGATGTTGCTAATTACATTAACTTTAGTTCCACCCATTTTAGCCGGTTGTTTAAAAAAGAAACGGGACGCAATTTTGTAGATTATGTGGCCTTTACACGTATCATTAAAACACTCCCCTTTTTGCGAAAATACGATTATACTATTGAAAAGATTTCCGCAAGTTCTGGCTTTAATACACCTAATTATTACAGCCTTACTTTTAAAAAATACGTTGGACTTTCACCGACTGAATACCGTAATACCAAGGAAATTTTATTTAAATAAAAAGTTCTCTGTAGCCGATAATATTCGCGTCATTGCCCCCACAAAAATAAATTACTTCTTTTGCTCGAGGGTTTAGACCTTGAGCTTAAGACGCGAAGTAATGAAACAACATACATAAAAAAATGAGCAGCCGATTATAACATCGAGCTGCTCATTCCATCTTTTAAATGGACAATTTCATCCTGTTAAGGGACTGTTATCTTAAGGATGATTGTTGTATTTACTTTAGCTTATTATACGTAATACTTTTCCACTACTTCTGCACAACGTGCACAAACTGTTGGATGTGCTTCGTTCGAACCGACTGTTGGTGAAATTGACCAACAACGCTCACATTTTTCACCTGTAGCTTTCTCTACAACGATGGATGCATGCTCAAAAGCCAATGCTTCAGCAGTAGCCGCTTCAAATGGTGCTACCTCAAAGTCAGACACGATTGATAGTTGTGCAAAGTCAATATTTGCATCGTTCAATAATGCTGAAATATCTTCTTTTGCATATACTGTTACTTTTGCTTCTAGAGATTTACCAATTGTTTTGGCATTACGTGCTTCCTCTAATGCTTTTAAAATGTCATCGCGTACGTCGATTATTGCTTCCCATTTTGTGCGCAGACTTTCAAAGTTTTCTTGCTCCTCAACCTCTGGGAAATCAGTTAATTGAACAGATACTTCTTCTACCAAGCCTTGCTCGAATAAATAAGACCAAATCTCATCTGTTGTATGCGGAATAATTGGTGTCATAACTCTTACTAATGTCATTAATGTATCATAAATAACGGATTGCATTGCACGACGATCTTTATTGTCATGACCTTCAATGTATACTACGTCTTTCGCGATGTCTAAGTAGAAAGAAGATAACTCAACAGCGACAAAGTTATTGATTGCATGGTATACAGCTGCAAAATCATAACGGTCATAAGCCGCGCGCACTGTTTTTAAGATGTCTTGCAAGCGCATGTATACATATTGGTCCATTTCACGTAAATCTGTATATGCTACGCGGTCAGTCTGTGGATTGAAATCGGCAATATTCCCATGTAAGAAACGGAATGTATTACGGATTTTACGGTATACTTCTGAAACTTGCTTTAACATATCCATTGAAATACGTACATCGGCCGTGTAGTCAACAGATGCTACCCACAAACGTAAAATATCTGCACCATATTGATCCATCACTTTTTGTGGAATAATAACATTGCCAAGTGATTTACTCATTTTACGTCCTTCACCATCAAGCACAAAACCATGTGTTAGTAGCCCTTTATATGGTGCATAGCCATTAATTGCTACTGAAGTAATTAATGAAGAGTTAAACCAGCCACGATGTTGGTCAGAACCTTCTAAATAAAGATCAGCAGGATATTTCATTCCACGTTCTACTAGAACACCTTGGTGAGACGAACCTGAGTCAAACCATACGTCCATAATATCGTTTTCTTTTGTGAACTCACCATTCGGGCTTCCTGGGTGTGTGAACCCTTCTGGTAGTAACTCTTTTGCCGACTTTTGGAACCAAATATTTGAGCCATGCTCACGGAACAGTGCAGAAATGCGTGCGATTGTTTCTGGCGTTATAATTGGCTCACCATTTTCAGCATAGAAAATTGGAATTGGCACACCCCATGCACGTTGACGAGAAATAACCCAGTCCCCACGGTCGCGAATCATGTTATAAAGACGTGTTTCGCCCCAAGCTGGTGTAAATGTTGTTGATTTTACAGCTGCTAGTAACTCATCGCGGAATGCATCGATTGACGCAAACCATTGTGGTGTAGCACGATAAATAACTGGTTTTTTCGTACGCCAATCATGTGGATAAGAGTGCGTAAAGAAATCTAATTTTTCTAGTGCTCCGACTTCTGCTAATCGCTCAGTCACCATCTTGTTTGCATCATTATAGAAGACACCTTCAAAACCTGGCGCTTCATCTGTATAACAACCACGATTATCAACTGGGCTAAGAATTGGTAAATCATATAATTTACCAATATTATAGTCATCTTCCCCGTGTCCAGTAGCTGTATGAACACATCCAGTCCCAGCTTCAGCAGTTACATGCTCGCCCACCATGACAAGTGATTCTCGGTCATAGAATGGATGTTGTGCTACCAGGCGATCCAACGCTTCCCCTTTTACTTCCTGGACAACTTCATATGTTTCCCACTCAAGCTCTTTTGCAATTGTTTCCAATAATTCTTTCGCAATAATGAATTTTTTATCTGCAACTGCTACAACTACATAGATAAATTCTGGGTTTAACGAAATCCCTAAGTTTGCCGGAATTGTCCAAGGAGTTGTTGTCCAGATGATGAATTTTGCATCAGCTGGTACAATACCTTTTGCATCTTTAATCGCAAAGCTTACATAAATAGAGGCCGATTTTACATCCTTATATTCGATTTCTGCTTCTGCAAGTGCGGATTCAGAAGAAGGTGACCAATATACTGGTTTTAACCCTTTATAAATGTAGCCTTTTTCCGCCATCTGACCGAATACTTCAATTTGGCGAGCTTCAAATGCTGGCTTTAATGTAATATATGGGTTTTCCCAATCACCACGAACACCTAAACGACGGAATTGTGCACGTTGGTTGTCAATTTGTTCATAAGCATATTGCGCACATAATTCACGGAAATCTGCAACTGACATTTCTTTACGTTTAACACCTTTGTTTGTTAACGCTTGCTCAATTGGTAAACCATGTGTATCCCAGCCAGGAATATAGTTAACATGGTAGCCTGTCATAGAACGATGGCGTGTAATCATATCTTTTAACACTTTATTTAAAGCATGACCGATATGAATATCTCCATTTGCATAAGGAGGACCGTCATGCAACACATACTCTGGACGACCTTCTGTACGCTCCATCTGTAGTTTATTGATGTCCAATCCATTCCATTTATCTTGCATCTTCGGTTCATTTGCCGGTAAATTTCCGCGCATTGGGAAATCCGTTTTCGGCATTAATAAGGTTTCTTTATATTCAACCATGTGTAATTCCTCCTCTATTTTTTTGCAAACAAACAAAAAAGCCCCTCAATCCCTAAAAAGGGACGAGAAGCTTTGACTCGCGGTACCACCCTAGTTGCAGTACATAAAAGTACTGCCTCTTGAATGCACGTTAACGTCATGCGCCCCGAAATAACTTACTAATCGTTCAGTTATTTAGCTCAGGAGTGATGTTCTTTGTTAATTGATTGTTTGAGCTCCCACTATCCCCAAATCGCTTCACTACGCCTAACAAATACTGTCTCCATCTTTGCCTGTATGCATATCTGTTCAAAATAATTACTATTACAATAGTATATGAAAATCCATCATTGACGTCAAGTCTAACTGATTTATTTAGTAAATGATTACCAACTCTAAATTGCGGATAAATATCGCCAGTGTGGATTTGTCTAAACTTCGTCAGATTCCTGCGCTTCTTCAACAGACGATTGAATTTCTGTTAAATCAATATCATATTGTAACAAATGATCCCAATCATCTGCATTTAATAGATCAAGTTGTGCTTCCACAAGCATTTTAAATCGATTACGGAAAACCTTTGATTGTTTTTTCAGCTCATCAATTTCAATTGTCACTTTACGAGCTTTTGTTAAAGCCTCATTGATAATGCGATCGGCATTTTTCTCTGCTTCTTTGACAATTAGTTTTGCTTCTTTTTGTGAATTTCTTCGGACTTCATCAGCGGCCTCTTGAGCCACCACAATAGATTTTTGTAATGTTTCCTCTAACGAACTGAAATATCTTGCTTGTTCTAAAGACATTTCTAGCTGCTTGTCGACTTCCTTTTTTTCTCGCAATAAAATTTCATAATCTTTGATGATCTGATCTAAAAATTCATTTACTTCATCTTCTGCATAACCTCTAAAAGATTTTGTAAACTCCTTATTATGTATATCAATAGGTGATAATGGCATACAATCCTTCTCTCCTTTACATGTACATTCGTTCTTCCTATTATACAATTGTTCCAACAACTTAGCAGTATAAATTAATGAATTTTACTTGATTTTTAGCTTTTTTGGGCCAATCGACCGATTTGCAAGCGAATTTTATCTTTTTTTGTACGGCCTTCTGTCATAAGTATTTTCACACGACCACTTCCTCGTACTGACAATATATCGCCTTCTTGTAATTCGAAAGCAACTGACTCTCGTTCCGTCCAATTTACTCGTACTTTCTTTCCTGTTATAAGTGCCTGTGCCTTTTGGCGAGACACCTTTAATACACTAGCAATAATGACATCTATACGCATGGAAGAAACCGTATATGACTCTTCCACCCATTCATCCTCATTTTGAATGAGGGGTTCTATCTCTTTCATCGACTCGACATGTACTTTAACCTTACCAATGCCCGTTAAATGAAGACGGACATAATCTGCAACCTCATCGGCGACTACAAATTGTACTTGATGTTCATTCACGCGAATATCACCAAATTTAGCGCGATCTAGCCCTAATGACAATAGTGCACCGAGTACATCTGGATGACGTAATTGTATGAACTTAGCAGGATAATGAATGGTAAAAACCGTTAGTT
The DNA here is from genome assembly GCF_003049605.2 of Lysinibacillus parviboronicapiens. Taxonomy (NCBI): domain Bacteria; kingdom Bacillati; phylum Bacillota; class Bacilli; order Caryophanales; family Bacillaceae; genus Lysinibacillus; species Lysinibacillus parviboronicapiens. The sequence goes on along the minus strand of NZ_CP073713.1, from coordinate 1,089,512 downwards.
GATAGTCCTCTAATTGCGGTTCAAAATAAGCTGGAAAGATAAGCATACGTTGACGTTCTGCCTCATGAAAAAGACCGGCACTCATGGTTTTTAGCGCATCGCCTTGACCAATAATCGACATCACTATAAAACGTTGTCGTGGGTCTAGAAAATCAGTCAGTTTTGGAGCATAACGATCCTCTACCTCACGTTGCCAACTTACTACCTGTTCGATGAAAGGCTGCTCGTCCTTTCTAAAATGTTGTATTAAATGCTCCATGTATTCACCTCATTTATCCTTTTACTACTGATGCTAAACTTAGTATTTCCCAGTTAAACAAAAAATCCCCACCAACTGTGAGGATTTTCGTCTAAAACATTAAATATATTTTTTGAATCACAATGAAAAGACCATTTTGAATAAAATTCAACAGGAAAATTGCCACAATTGGAGAAATATCAATCATACCGATTGGCGGAATAAACTTCCTGAAAATCCCCAAATACGGTTCACACACTTTTTCAAGCATACGACCAATTGATGAGTTTTGTGCCGCTGGTATCCAAGACATTAAAATATATGCAACTAGCATAAAAGAATACACCTTAAATGCTATTGACACATAATACATTATTACATATAAAGTCATATAAACTACAATCCTCGCTCTTTAATTATCGTCTAAAATAAAATTTGAAATTTCGCCAGATACTTCTACATTATCCGGTGTACAAAGGAATATATCTTTTCCGATGCGTTGTATATCACCGCCAAGTGCATAAACGGTGCCGCTTAGAAAATCGATAATTCGTACACCTTGCTCACGATCTATACGTTGTAAATTGACAATTGTAGCACGTTTGTTTTTTAAGTTTTCCGCAATATCCTGGGCCTCGGCATAAACTCTTGGTTCTACTAATACAACTTTTGCACCTTTCGAATTCATCGCTGCTTGTAAACTGACAATATTATTATTGGCAGAGGCACTTTGTGGAACAATTTCATGAATCGGTGCCTTACGTTCTTTTATGATCTTTTTAGATTTAGCTGCATGAATCGGTTGTTGTTGCACGGGTTGTTGCTGTTGAATAGGAGCTTGCGTGATTTCTTCTTCTATTTCTTCTTCAAGATAAAAGAAGTTTTTAATTTTATTTTTCATGCTCATCCTGTTCCCCTCTTTCATTTCCAACAAGAGCCGTTCCGACTCGAACGAATGTAGCTCCTTCCTCCACCGCTATTTCAAAGTCATTAGACATGCCCATTGATAACTCGGTACAAGGTGCGTGTGCGAATCCCCGTTCGGCTATTTGCTGTTGACATTGTTTTAATTGCTTAAAAACAGAGCGAATCATTGTTTCATTCTCTGTATTTGGTGCCATTGTCATCAAACCAACAACTTGAATTTTCGTAAAGTTTTGTAAAGATTCGATAAAAGATAGAGCCTCTTCGGCTGTTAAACCATGTTTTGATTCTTCACCTGATACATTAACTTGTACAAAACATTTTACAGGCTTGTTTGCTCTTTTTTCAATTTCTTCAGCTAAGCTCAATCGATCCAATGAATGTAAATAATCAATATCATTAATGACCTGTTTAACTTTGCGTGTTTGAAGTGAGCCAATATAATGCCAATGTACATCAGCTTGAATCGCTTCAATTTTAAGTTTTAAACCTTCAGGGCGATTTTCTCCTACATGCACGAGCCCTGCTTCAATTGCTTCTTGCGTTCTTTCAACAGAAACCTCTTTTGTCACAGCGATCAATTCAACATTATCTTGTTCACGATTTGCACGTTTTTGTGCTGCTTGTATTTGTTCTTTAATTTTGGATAAATTTGTTAATATTTTCGTCACTTTTTTCCCAACTTTGCAACATTAGTTTCTTTTATTGTAACAAGCAACGCTTTATTTATCAATGAATAGCCTGACCTATTAGTGAAAGTACATTCGCGTTGTTCTTCCGCAAGTGAAGCAAAGATAGTCTCATATTGGCTATTTTAACGCACGAGAAGCTAGGGCTACGATAGAGCCTTCACAAGTATAACATCCTTACCAACAACCAAGACATCCTTCATATAAACTTTTCTAACTGAATCTTCTCCTCTAAAAAAACCAAGATACTTACGAGGTTCTGCTATCATAAATGCAGTTACATAGCCTGTTTCCTTCGAAACCTCTGCATCTACAACAAACCCTAAAAAACGCCCATTTCCAGCTTCGATTACTTCTTTTTGCTGTAAATTTGAGAAACGCATTCTATACCCCTCCTAAATCAATGACATTATACATAATTGTACATTTTACGGTCCTTCGGTTAGCGTTTTTCTAACTGAATGAAGATAAAATGCGCACCGAAATCTCGGGTGCGCATTGTCTACTTACTTATAATCTTTCTGCATCGTTTCTATTGCATTTTTTTCTAGTCGTGAAATTTGCGCTTGAGAAATCCCCAGTTCCTTTGCAATTTCAGTTTGTGTCTCACCAAAATAAAAACGCTTTGCTACAATCATTTGCTGACGTACATCTAACTTTTGCAAACTTTCTTTTACCGACACGTAGGCAACCCATTGATCTTCCGATACATCATCATCACGTAATTGGTCCATCATATAAACAGCGTCCCCGCCGTCTGAATAAATGGGCTCTTGTAATGAAACTGGGTCTTGAATGGCATCTAAAGCGAATAAAACATCTTCCTTTTTCATGTCAATCATTTCAGCAATTTCTTCAATCGTTGGTTCTCGCAAATTATCGGTTATCCATTGCTCCTTAGCCTGCATCGCCTTATACGCAATATCTCTAAGTGAACGAGAAACACGTAGTGCATGATGATCACGCAGATGGCGACGAATTTCACCAATGATCATTGGTACAGCATATGTTGAAAATCGTACATTATGCTTTAAATCAAAATGATCGATGGCTTTCATGAGGCCAATACAGCCTACCTGAAATAAATCATCTGCCTGTTCACCCCTATAGGCAAATCGCCCGACAATACTGAGCACTAACCTTAAATTGCACATTACAAGCTCTTCTCTAATCTCGGTTTCTCCTGCTTGTAAACGGATGAAGAGTTCCTTCATTTCCTCGTGCTTTAAAATTGGCAAAGTCGATGTATCTAAGCCGCAAAGATCTACTTTTGTTCGCATATTCGATTCCTCCGGATGTTATTCTCTGACTAAACCGTTACATCAGTTTGTCCGAGAGAATCGAGAATATGCAGAAAAATTACGACCAATTTTAGGTAGGATAAATTTCCCTAACTATGATATTGGTTGATTTAAATTTTCCCGTAAATCCTGAATAATTTTCTTCTCTAGGCGGGAAATATATGATTGCGAGATGCCTAAATGATCAGCTACTTCTTTTTGTGTCATTTCTATTTTTCCGTTTAAGCCAAAACGACATTCCATAATATATCTTTCACGTGCACCTAGTAAATTAATGGCATGGAACATATGTTGACGTTCAATTTTCTTTTCTACATTATCTAAAATAATATGTTCCTCTGTACCTAAAATATCAGATAATAGTAATTCATTTCCGTCTGCATCCGAATTTAATGGTTCATCAAGCGAAACCTCACCCTTCATGCGACTTGTCTTACGCAAATGCATCAAGATTTCATTTTCAATACAACGTGATGCGTACGTTGCAAGCTTAATATTTTTATCTGTATTGAACGTTTCAATCGCCTTAATCAAGCCAATTGATCCAATACTAATTAAATCTTCAATCGGCGTACCCGTATTATCAAAACGTCTAGCAATATAAACAACAAGACGTAAATTCCGTTCAATAAGTGTGTCTCTTGCTCGTAAATCTCCGTTCATAAAGGATGCAATGACTGTGACTTCTTCTTCTCGACTTAGTGGCACTGGCAATGAATCATTTCCCCCTATATAGTACGTTTCACGACTCCGAAACTTACCCCATAATTTTTTCAAGCTAGCAAGTAGCCTAAGAAGCAATAGTTCTCCCCCTCTATGAGTTATTTGAAAGCGCTGAAAAATGTAAAATTGCTGCTGTGCTATGTGGAAAATTTTTAGCTTTTTTCGTTAAAACGATATATTCATCTGCCTTCACTTGTGACGTCTCCCCTTTTATAAGCCACTCATCAAAGCGAAAGCCTAATACAACTGTTTGTTCCTGCACTGTATTTACATGAATAAATCGAATAAGTCGTTGATAATCTGCTGAAAACATTGATACATCGTACGGATCGGATTCTTGCCATTCAGATAATGCTTTTCGCATCGCTATTGGTAAATGTGGTCGTAACGCTGTATAAGAGACAAAATGAACAGGCTTTCCAGATAAAGGCTCGATGCATTGATTTCCCGTATCAACAAATGCCGAAAGAGGTATCGCTACATCAAAAATCTTTAACGTCGTATCAAAAACAAACTGACCACTTACACGCTCCAACTTCACAAACCCCCATTGTTTATAAAAAACAGCAAGATAACCAATGGCAAGTACTATGCAAATTAACATAAAATGAATGACAGAAAGATTCTTTAAATACGGTTGTAACGCTGTTAATAGCCCGCCAATAACAATTGTTGCTACCAGTACTATTGGTCCTTGTTTTTGAAAACTTCGAATCTTGAAGTGAAATGCAATACCAATTAGCACAATAAAACTTAGCAATATGATGATTAGCTTTTGACCACCGATTACAGCTATCAAACTACTACAAATAGAACTCATTAATAATCTCGTATTCTTTACATGAACCCGTGTTACCTTTGCCGTAAACGTGAGTATCGCTAGATTATAAAGCGTATTAATGAGCACCAGCCATTCTCCATACATAACAGCCGCCTCCTACTTACAAAGTTATCACGCCGCAGTCACAAATATTGTCAAACAATCGCATCAATTCCTTAAAATGTTTTGACAAAATACATGCTTTCCTTACACAATTGAACATAATAAAGAAAATTAATTTCAATATAGGCAAATTATAGGCAATCACTAATCACTTCAAATGATTAAAAACATCAAAGCAAAAGAATAGTTGCTCCGCAACCAATATAAAAAGCTCGTATTTTACATAAGTAAAATACGAGCTTTTAAGAAGTCAAAGTTTTTTTGTTATCCCCGATTTTTACGATTACGTAAAAATGCAGGTACCTCAAGCATATCATCCTGTGCATAATTCTGATGATTTTGACGTGGTTGTTCTTGCTGCACATGAACTTCTTGACGTTGCTCACGAATTGGTGCTTGTTGTTGAGGAGCAGCTTGTCGATTAGTATTTAACGCTGGTCGTACAGATCCACGTTGTTGTTGTAAAGCTTCTTCAGTAAAACCAGTCGCAATAACTGTTACAATAATTTCATCTTTTAAATTCTCGTTAATAACAGAACCGAAAATCATATTCACTTCTTCATCAGACGCTGAAGCTACGATATCTGCTGCTTCTTGAACTTCAAATAAGCTAAGGTTTGAACCGCCTGTAATATTCATAAGAACACCTTTTGCACCATCAATAGATGATTCAAGTAAAGGACTCGAAATAGCTTTTTTCGCTGCTTCTGCAGCACGGTTTTCTCCTGTTGCAATACCAATACCCATTAATGCAGAACCTTTATTAGACATAATTGTTTTAACGTCTGCAAAGTCTAAGTTAATAAGTCCAGGTGTTGCGATTAAATCTGAAATACCTTGTACACCTTGTCGTAAAACATTATCTGCTTCACGGAAGGCTTCTAGCATTGGCGTAGATTTATCGACAATTTGTAATAGCTTGTCGTTCGGAATGACGATTAATGTATCAACCGCTTCCTTCATGCCGCCAATACCACCGATTGCTTGTGTTTGACGCTTACGACCTTCAAATGTGAATGGTCGAGTTACTACACCTACTGTAAGTGCACCTAAATCACGTGCGATTTGCGCAATAACTGGTGCAGCACCAGTGCCTGTACCGCCACCCATTCCAGCCGTTACGAATACCATATCCGCACCGCGAAGAACTTCTTCTAATTGTTCACGACTTTCTTCCGCAGCCTTTTTCCCTACTTCGGGATTAGCACCAGCACCTAAGCCTCGTGTAAGCTTTGTACCAATTTGTAACTTTATTTCAGCCTTCGATAAATTTAAAGCTTGTGCATCTGTATTTACTGCGATAAAGTCAACACCTTGTACACCATGTTCTATCATTCGGTTAACAGCGTTGTTACCGCCGCCACCGACACCAATGACTTTTATAACTGCAAGTTGATCAACACTTGTATCAAATTCTAACATACTTTTTTTCCTCCCACGGTAACTCGACTCTGTATCATTCATTACGCATTCAAGTTAATCAAAAAATTTATCAAATAATTTTTTTGCTCTCCCGATTACGCTTCCCTTAGACTCTGATGGTGCAACATATTCTTGCTTCTTAGGTGTCGCTGATTGAGCTCCTACAACCGCATATTCACTAGGTTGCGTATTCGTACTTTTTCCGTAAAAATCATCTTCTAAATAGGCGTAACGAATTAGTCCGACTGCCGTCGTAAATGAAGGCTCTCTAACGCCAATATAATCAGGTATATATATTCTAACACGCGTTTGCAATATTTGGCGCGCCAGTTGCGCAATACCATCAAGCTTTGCAACTCCACCTGTTAAAACAACTCCACCTGGTAAATCTCGCACACCTAGTCGCGCTAACTCATCAATTACAAGCTCGAATAATTCTTCCAAGCGAGCACCAATAATTTCTGAAATAAAACGCTGGCTGTACTGATCTCTTGAATCTGTACCTACAATCGGCACTTCAAAGAGTTCTTCGTCTGATGCATCGTCGTAAAAGGCATGTCCAAATTGGTGTTTGATTTGTTCTGCTTGCTCTGTTGGTGTTTTTAAGACAATTGAAATGTCTTTTGTAATATGATCTCCACCAACTGGTATCACACCCGTATGAGTTAACAGACCTTCTTCAAATACTGCTATAGTTGTTGAACCGCCTCCTAATTCGATGAAGGCAGTACCTTGATTTTTCTCATCTTCCGTTAAAGCGAAATAACCAGCTGCCAATGGTTGCAAATAAATTTCTCTAATGCTTAAGCCTGCTCGTTCTACACAACGAAGTACATTGTGTAAAAGTGTTTTAGAGGTTGTAATCATCGTTGCATCCATTTCGAGACGAATACCAATCATACCGCGAGGATCTTTGATTTCGTCTAAATTATCCACAATAAATTGTTTTGGAATAATGTTAACTAATTCACGTTCAGGAGGTATTGACATGACCTGTGCAGATTCTACCACTCTGTCTAAGTCATCATCTGTAATTTCTCTATTTTCACTATTTACAGCGACAACACCCTTAACTAGCTGTAACATCGTCTGGTTTGCTGGAACTCCTAGCACGACTTCATCGATTTGATAGCCGGTCATTCGTTCTGCTTGTTCCACTGCCTTTCGAATAGATTGAACTGTTGCATCAATGTCAACAATCGCACCTTTTCGAACTCCATTCGATTTTACATTTCCGACCCCAATTACATGTAATTGTCCGTCGCTCATTTCACCTATTAATACTTTGATAGAGGATGACCCAATATCAAGTGATATATATAACTCTTGCTGATTCAATTCGCTGCACCTCCTTGAAAAAATGCTCTTAATTTCATTCTATTGTAAATCTAGCGTAATGTCTAAGCAAATCGAGTATTTTAGGCAATTTTTCTCTTACTCTATGGAATTTTTGTTCTTCTTGTGACGTTTTTCATCCAACCGAGTTAGTAATATACGCCTAATGATTGCTATATTCTGGAACAAACGTACTCCGAAAGCAAAAATGGCTGCTAAATACAAGTCCACCCCTAAATTCACACCTAAGAAGGCGAGTCCTGCTGCCAGAACTATATTAAAAAAGAAACCTGATACAAAAACTTTATCATCATAAACTTGCTGTAATTGAGCTCGTATGCCGCCAAATAATGTATCTAACGCTGCCAAAACAGCTATTGAAAGATAATTTTCATAAATAGAGGGTATCTGGATATTTGTTAATAAGCCCAAGGCAAGTCCAAACACTAAGCCTAAAAATGGTAGCCACATATATTAATCTCCTTTTTTGCCCTCTGTTAAATAATCGTTTGTCAATGGATGATCAAATGCTGGGATTGTTAAATACTCAGTCGGCTCTTCTATTACTAAATTAAAATTATCTAAATAAAACGAGTCGATAAATGTGGAAGCTTGAATCGAGCTATACATTTTTTGCGCTTCCTTAAATGAAGTTGTCCCAACATAAATTTCGAATGGTGGCGAAGACAGTGGTACACTATTCACCGTTGTTTTTCCATTTATGTCTCGAATGGCTGTCGTATGTACAATGCGGTTCCCATCAATGGCAACATTTGCAGCATCGTATTTAAACAAGGCATTCAATAATTGAGTCAATAAATCAGGAGAAATTTCTTCAATGTCATAGCCCATTGCAACTAATTCAGGCGCTGGTTCCACGCGAAGTATAACGCCTGGTCCTGTGACAGCTGTTAGTCCTGCCTGCTGTTTTAAACGATCCAATGTTTCATTTAAAATAGATTGTAAATTTGTTTTTTCAGATTGCTCATAGCGACCCACTACATCATTAAGTGAGCGAATATCTGCTAATAATGTGGAATGCCTTTTTTTCTCTTCTGCTAATTCTTCTCGTATGGCCCAAATATCTCGTGTATCTCGCTCAGCTGGTTTCTGAATGGTATTGTATTGTACCGCTATCATCAAACCGATAATAAATAGCACGATCGTTATTCGGGTGTACATATTTTTTTTCAAAATAGCCCCTCCTAGACGTATCGTTAACGCCTCTGCGTCATTGCGTTCAGACTCGTGCAAGGAGCTGTTACAGTAACCGTAGGCTTGTCCTATATCCATCTACAAAAACTAGATATAGTTAACTTTCTATTTTTACATTTGGCATTATTAATTTTTGATTTTCTTCTAGTGATACGACAATATTGTCATTTAATAGCTGGTCTACTACACCTCCACTTAAGTTTAATGAGGCACTGAGTGTTGACGAATCGCCTACTGCCTCAATAACAAAAGGTGCTGGGTGTTGCTTGCCATCAATCGTGATAACAGGCCCATTACAACGAATATAGGAATTGGCCGTAATCCGTTGTCCATTAATAGCAATTGCCTGTGCACCAGAAATTTTCAGCTCATTTAACAGCTTAAAAACATGACTTTCATGCACAATATAATCATTAGGATTGACTGATTTAGGGTCATAATCTCCATCTTGAAGGGTAATACGTATTCCTTTTCCTTCTGAATTTAAATCACCCAATATTAAACGTAAATCTTCTGCTTGTTCAACAAGCTGTTTGTAATCCTTTTCACTAGATGCAAATTGTTTTTCATATTTGCGAATTTTCTCTTGTAAAGCACTAGCCTCTTCTGTAAGCTCTTTATTGCGCTCTTGCTGTTCAATTAACTCTTCACGGTAGGAATCTTCTTGCTCAAAAAGCTGTGAATTAATAGCACTGGATTCTCGATTATCCTTCGCCTGATTGTAGGAGTAGCCGATGATAAAGCCTGTTGTCACACAAACGATGAGCAGCTCAAATTGTTTTCTTGAAAAGAAATTTCCTTTGCTATTCGTTTTCTTGTTGTTCATCTTCAGTCACTTCCTGGTTGGCCGTTTCTCCATCTGGATTTTCTACCATGTCAATACTTACTTGGTTGTACTCATCATTAAAAGGACGATAATACGAGCCGACCTCTAAATCGATAACACCTTTTTCTAAATTTGCAATTTGAGCCACAATTGAAGGGTAATAATTTAGCTTTTCTGCTAAAGTCTGAATAACAGCTCGCACCTCATAGCCATCATTCATATAAAGCTTGACCGCATTTGGATTGGTCTCATTACCATTCGTATTTACTTGTGAGATTAAGGCTAAAACTTCTGGTTTTAAGCGTGCTAACTGCTCTACAAGCTTTTGAATTGTTTTTTCCCCTGTTATGCCTATAAAGACAGGTGCATCAATCGGAATGTTGTCTTCAGCCTGCTCAAACCGTTTACCATTCTCAAGTAAAGGATAGTAGGTACCATCACCAGCTAAGTACGCAACTTTTTTCCATTCCTTTATATCAATCGTTACGCTTCGTGGCCAATTACGCTTAACTTGTGCCTTTTGTACCCACTTATCCTTTAGTAAGGCCTTTTCTACATCTTCTTCTTTAAAGCTCCACATCGACTTTCCAAGTGCTAATTTACTAGCTTGTAAGTAATATTGCTCGTCTGCTAATTGTGCACCATTTACCGTGATCTTTTTGATATCACTGTAAGGAGATTGAAAATAAAGGAGTACTGCTAGTACTAAAAAGAAAAGTAATATTAGCACTATAAATTTGCGATTCGTACGCTTTTTTCGTCGCTTCTTAAGCGTAGGTATGCGATCTTCTATATCAATTACTTTCTCCAAAAAAGTACTCCTCCTTTATATTTATTTCGCTAATTGATAAATAATACCTATTATTAACCACATTGTTACTAAAGATGTCCCGCCGTAGCTAATAAAGGGTAATGTGACACCTGTTACAGGCACCAAGCCAATAACTACCGCTATATTTAAAAACGCTTGCACAGTTAACATCGTCACAAGTCCAATAATGGCGTAATAAGATGTTCTGTTCTTAGCCTGTACAGCGAATTTATAGCCAGCATATATCGTCAAGACAAATAAGGCTAAGATAATGAGCCCACCAAGTAATCCCACTTCTTCTAGAATAATCGCATAAATAAAGTCATTTTGCGGCTCAGGTAAATATAAAAACTTTTGTCTACTCTGACCAAAACCATGTCCAAAAATACCTGCCGGTCCAATCGCCATTAATGATTGCACCGCCTGAAAGCCACTCCCTAATGGATCTACCCATGGGTCAATAAATGCTTCAATGCGCTTTAGCCGATATGGCGCAGTGACAATTAGTATCCCTAATCCTACGATACCCGCTACCATAAACATCGCATATAACTTTAGCGGATACCCTGCTACAAAAAACAATAAAAACACTGATACAACAAGTATAAATACGGAACCAAAATCCGGTTGCAACATAATTAGGACAACAGGTAATAACAAGATTAAGCCATGCCGCCAATTGACAATTGGCTTACCGGTTTTATGTTGCGCTAAAATATGACTCATGTACACAATGACTGTAATTTTCGTTAGCTCTGCAGGTTGTATTGTTAATGGTCCTACTCCAATCCAACTTTGAGAACCATTCCTGACGAGTCCAATACCAGGTATCAGTACAAGGACTAGTAAAACTAACGAAAAGATATAGGCCATTTTCCAAAAGGACTGCTCCCTCAAAATATTCAATCGAATGGTAATTAGAAACACTACAATGGCTACGACAAAGTACAAACTTTGCTTCATATAAAACGGCATTTTTCCACTATAATGAACGGCACTCCAATAGGTACCTGCAGAATAGACGAAAATAATGCCGATTATTGATAGCATCAAAGTTGTGACGAGCAATAAATAGCTTTCTTTCCCTCTCAGTAATGCCATCCTTCCAAGTCAAGTATATTCTAAAATAGTTACAGGCTCATTACAGCTTCATTACAGCATCAATAAAAACGTCGCCTCGAATTTCAAAGCTGTCATATTGATCCCAACTTGCACATGCTGGCGATAGTAGAATAACATCCCCCTCAGCAGACAAAGGTGCAGCATAATGGACTGCATCTTCTACGTTTTGAGCAATTACTGTGTGTTGTACACCACAGGATTTCGCAAATTCTACAAAACGTAAGCCTGTTTCACCAAATGCAACAACACCTTTTACATGGTTCATGCATGGACGTAACTCTTCAAATGAATGTCCACGATCTAAACCACCAGCTAGTAAAATGATAGGTGCCTGGAATGCACCCAAGGCACTTTTCGTTGCTAAGCAGTTTGTCGCTTTGGAGTCATTGTAAATCTTTCGACCTTGCCATTCACGGACAAATTGAGTTCGGTGACGTACGCCCCCAAATTTCGCTAAGACTTCTTCCATTTTTACTTTGTCACAACCGACTAATATACAAGCTGCTACTGCTACTAAAATATTTTCTAAGTTGTGCTTACCTGGAAGAGCAATATTTGCTCGTTCCATATACGGCTCACCTTGCCAGTAGATGGTTGTTTCATCTGCGCTAATACCTTCATCTGTACGTCCTTTTGAGGTAAACGGCACTTTTTTTGCCTTAGATTTTGTTGCATAACCAACTACAATTGGTTGATCGGCATTATAAATGAAATAATCGCTTTCATCCTGATTACGTGTTACCCCAAATTTTGCCTCTACATAATTATCAAAAGTACCGTGATAATCAAGATGGGCATCGTAAAGATTTGTTAAAATAGCAATTTTCGGCTTAAATGTTTTTGTCCCCATTAGTTGGAAAGAAGAAAGCTCAGTGACAATCACATTATCTTTCTCCGCTTCTCGAGCTACACCACATGCAACTGTACCAATATTCCCTGCAATTAACGGTTTTTTTGCTCCGTTTTCTAGCATTTCAAAGATTAGTGTAGTAGTTGTAGTTTTGCCGTTCGATCCTGTAATGCCAATAAATGGCGCATCACTTATTAAATATGCCAACTCAATTTCTGTCCATACAGGGATTTCACGATTTAATGCATCTGCGACAATTTTATTGCTATAAGGAATTCCTGGGTTTTTTACGACCAGTTCAAAACCTTCATCTAATAAATCTTCTGGATGGCGTCCACAAATAACCGTAATACCCTTCTGAAGTAAGCCTTGTGCGTCTGGGCTTTCATCGAAGGGCTTTGAATCATTGACCGTCACGAATGCTCCAAGCTCATGTAAAATCTCAGCTGCTGCCACACCACTTTTTGCTAGACCTAGAACAAGAATTTTTTTATGTTGTAAATCTGTATAGTTTCTCATTAGAACGCCTCCGATAAGACTGCTATCAATGCTACTGCTAAAGCAGTTGACCAAAAGACAAGTACTACCTTCCATTCTGACCAACCAGATAATTCAAAATGATGGTGAATAGGACTCATTTTAAAAATACGTTTTTTACGAATTTTAAAACTCCCCACCTGCAAAATAACGGATAATGTTTCGATTACAAACACTAATCCAACTAAAACGAGTAAAAACTCTTCTTTTACTAAAACAGATACCATTGCAAGTGCCCCGCCAAGTGCAAGTGAACCCGTATCCCCCATAAACACCTTCGCTGGATTTGCGTTAAACAGTAAAAATCCAAGAAGGGCACCCGTTACCGCAAATGAAAATAAGGCGATATCTGCTTGATCCTGGAATAACGCGATAACACCAAATGCAGCAAATGCAATAGATGCTGTTCCTGCTACAAGGCCATCTAAACCATCTGTTAAGTTCACTGCATTTGAGAAGCCTACTAACCAGAAAATTAAAAAGGCTACATAGAAGATACCTAGATCAATCGTCCACTCTGTAAACGGAATGGCAAGAGTTGTGTCAAATGAACCAACATGCAATAAGAAATAAGCAAGTATGGCAATCACAATTTGGCCAATCAGTTTTTGAATCGATGTTAATCCTAAATTACGTTTGAAAATCACTTTTAAACCATCGTCTAGAAAGCCTATCAATCCAAACCCTGCCAAAACAAGTAATAAGACCACTGTTTGTGTCGTGAATAAATCTAAATAGCTACCAATTCCTACAGTCGTAAGGATAATGGCTATTAGGAAGATTAGGCCACCCATTGTCGGCGTACCCGCCTTTTTCATATGGGATTTTGGCCCTTCTTCACGAATACTTTGCCCAAACTTCAGTCGACGCAGAAGCGGAATACTAATTGGTGCCAGGATAACTGTTACTAAAAAAGCAATAGCTAAAATGGTAAGCGTTGTTGCGAGTTTCATTGAAAAATCTCCTTTAAATCTTGTTTCCCTTTCTTCATTAAGAAAAAAGTACAAACTTTCATATATTTATTACTACCCTTCATAATAATAGTGGTTCTTTCCGTTTTTTTAAAGGTAAAGTTACTTTAGTTTTCTAAATATAAATGTATTGTGCCATCTTGTTCGATAACGCTATCCACTTCAGGTAACTGACTACCAATTTTGGTACCTTCCCCATGCCATTCAATACGGAATGGATAATGTTGCTTGGCAATATCATCCTTTGTTTGACCAATAAAACTTGGTACCTTCACAGTAATTGGGTCACCCCATCGATAATCTTTTTCAAGCTGTTCTTTTGATTTTTCAATGCCAATAAAAGGTGCAACATCCTCTATAATTTGACCAACAATTGGCGCTGCCACAACGCCACCAAATTGTGTCGTTTTTTTCGGGTTATCTACCGCTACATACACCACGATTTGCGGATTATCCGCTGGTGCAAAGCCTATGAAAGATACTATATATTCGCCAGATTTATAACGGCCATTTTCTACTTTTTGCGCTGTACCAGTTTTGCCGCCAATACGTAGGCCATCTCGATAAGCTTGACGTCCTGAGCCCTTGGCAACAACAGATTCTAACGCACCGCGTACTTTTGCAGAAGTTTCTTCACGAATAACCTGTCTTTTAACGACTGGTTGTGTTTCTTTTATAACTTCCCCGGTATTTGGATTAAAAACCTTTTTTACAACGTAAGGCGTATAAAGCTTGCCCCCATTCACGGCAGCGGCAACTGCCTGTACCTGCTGGATTGGCGTTACGGCTACACCTTGCCCGAATGAAGTCGTTGCCTGTTCAACGGGGCCAAATGCTTCTTTTGAAAATAATATACCTGATGCTTCACCAGCGATATTCGAACCTGTTTTTTCTCCAAAGCCAAAGTCTTTAACATACTGAAGTAATTTTTCATTACCGATACGCTGTCCTAATTCAATAAAACCTGGGTTACAAGAGTTTTCTACCACTTCTAGAAAAGTTTCATGTCCATGACCTTCACGCTTCCAACAGCGTAGTCTAGCTCCCGCCACCATTGTATAACCTGGGTCATAAAAAGTATCATTTTCTAAATCCACTACATTTTCTTCAAGTGCCGCACTTAGTGTAATAATTTTAAATGTTGAGCCCGGTTCATATGTCATCCACACTGGTAAATTTCGATTATAGATGGTTGGCTCCACTAATTGATATTCTGCTGGATGAAAGGTTGGGTAGGAAGACAATGCTAATATTTCCCCTGTGTTGGGGTTCATCGCAATAGCCATCGCTTGGTCTGCCTCATAGCGTTCCATTGCCTGTGACAATTCACGTTCAACCACCTGTTGTACATCCACATCAATCGTTAGCTCTACCGTTGCACCATCTTCCCCAGACTTCCATGCACTCGCAACATTGGGCAAATTATTGCCTCTAGCATCTGTAAAGAGTCGTATAGCAGAAGAATTTGCCTGTAATAGCTTATTATATTCATATTCGATACCTGCTAGCCCTTGCGCATCGTAACCTGTAAAACCAATGAAACGTGATAGTAACGTGCCGTAGGGATAATCCCTTGAATAATCTACGCCACTATATAGTCCTTCAATTTGCATACCTTGTAATGTAACAGCTTTCTCATAGGAAATATTTTTGCCTTCAGGTGCTAGCTTTACTAGGTATTCTTTTTTCTTCATTTTTTCTAAAAGTTTTTGTTCATCTACTTCAAGTACTTGGGCAATTTTTGCGGCCGCACTTTCAATATCGTTACTTTGAGAAGGCATAAAGTATAATGTAGGTGCTAGCTTATTTGTCACAATACTATTACCTTTGCGGTCCGTAATATGTCCCCGTTCATTCGCAAACGGAATTTCACGATCCCAGTTTTCTTCTGCTTTTTTTGTCAATTCCTTTTGATCAAACACCTGTAAAAAGAACAGACGAATCACAATTGCCACAGCTACACACATAAACAATACATATAAAATACGTAAACGCTTTTTTGAATGGATAGAAATCCACTTCATTCGACATCACACCTTGTTTTTTACAACGTATGAAATAAAGTGGACTTCTATTCAGTATCTATTCATCCTCTGTTTGTTCAATTTCGCCTTCGGATGAAGCCTCTACATCTTTCACAAAGCTTTCAGCAGGTGTTTTCAGCTTAACAACAATCGGTGCATTATCTGAAATAACGGTACCTGCGGATACACTTTGACTAGCAGCAAAGCCCTCTCCGACAACCTCGATTTGTAGACCTGACATCGATTTGAAGACAAGTACATTTCGTAACGACCAATTTGTAAAGTCTGGCAATGTAATAGCACCTGCTGTTTTTAAGAATACCGTACTACCTTTTACAAGTTTTTGCTTATCCTTAGGGTATTGATCGATAATTTCACCACCATCACCTATTATTACTGGTTGCAAGCCATCATTCGCTAGCTCCACTTGAACCGCTTGTGCATTTTTGCCGGTATAATTTTGGACAGTTCCATGATCAACATGCTGTACATCCTCTGGATTAATGTTTAAATGTTTTAAACTGTTTTGCATAACCGGCTTAAATATTTTTGAGACTGGTACAGAGCCAAGTTCATTTTTAAGCTTTGGTTTTGTTATCGAAACATACATAATAAGCTGTGGATCATCTACCGGTGCCATACCTAAAAATGAATACAAGAACTGGTTCGCTCCCCAAGAATATGTGCCATCAGCCTTTGGGATTTGGGCAGTACCCGTTTTCCCCGCAACTTCATATTCTTCAAGTACAAAATCTTTCGCCGTCCCATACTTAGACGTTAACGTTGAAGCGAGAATTTCACGGACCTGCTTCGCTGTGTCGGCTGAAACTGGTTGTCCCTTTTCAATCGGCTCATGATTTTGAATCGTTTTTCCTGTTGAAGAATCAACGATACGATCAATAACATACGGTTGCATCATTTTTCCGTCATTTGCAATCGCTGTCATTGCTTGAATTAACTGAATTGGCGTTACCGTAGAGCCTTGACCATAAGTTGTTGTAACACGTTGAATTGGGTATTGCGATAAGATAGTACCTGTTGCTTCATTTGGTAAATCGATACCTGTTTTTTTACCAAAACCAAATCTATCTAGATACTCAAGGAAATTATCGTCACCAATTTTCTTTAAAAGATTAGCCATCGCTGTATTAGATGAACGTTGAAAACCTTCTAAGTAAGAAATCCAATCCCAACCATATTGATTATGATCTCGAATAGTTCGGTCAAGAATTGTATATGACCCCGATTTATAGAACTCATTCGGTGTCCATGTCCCTGTATCAATAGCTGAGGCTAGCGTGAATGTTTTCATCGTCGAGCCTGGTTCAATCGTCTCCTCAATAACCTCATTCAACCATTTCATATTTTTACCTTCACGTGTATCAGGATTAAAGGTAGGTCGCTGAGACATCGCCAAGATTTTACCTGTTTTTGGATCTGCAATAACTGCCGTCATTGATTCAGGATTATATTCCTGTTCAACTTTCGTCATCGCTTCCTCTAAGAAACTTTGAATTGTTTTATCAATTGTTAAAAAGATGTCGTCACCATTTTTTGCCGGCGTTACCATCTTCTCGCTTTTCGGCAATAAATAACTAAAAGCATCTGTTTGGTACTTCACTTTGCCGTTTTCACCTGTTAACTCTTTATCATACGTGTATTCAAGCCCCATCTTGCCTGTTGTTGTTACTGAGCCGTCTTTATTATCTTCTTTGATAGCAAAACCAATTAAGTGTGAGGCAAAAATACCATTTGGATAGTAGCGTTTTAAATCACTGACAAATAAAACTCCTGGTAAATTTTCGTCTTTAATTTTGCTCATGATTTCATGGTTAATGCCGCGACCAGCACTGCCAAACTCAACTTGATAAGGCTTTTTGCCGTCAGCCTTCAATTTTGTAAGTTGTTTGTATATTGCCTCTTCATCCATTGCAATGTACTCTGCTAAAACCTTGGCCGTCTTTTTCGCATCAACGACATGACGAGGTTTCTCTGCATTCACCGTCGCACTTTCATTAACAACCGCTATTAAGCGATAGCTTAGCGTATCTTCGGCAATAGTGTGTCCGTTTCTATCATAAATTTTCCCACGGTTCGCAGTAATCGCACTTTCTTTTCCATACTTAGCTGCAGCCTTTGCCGCAAGTGCTTGTCCCTCTGCTTCACCTGTCGCCTGTAATGTAACCATTCTAGTAAATAATAGGAAAAAGAGCCCTCCATAAAAAATCAATAATAGAAAGGCTCCCCATTGGAATCGAAATTTCTTTTTTTTCATTTTCCCGGCACTACCTTTACATTTTTCTCATTTTGAGTTAAACCGAGTTCTTCTGCTTTTTTCCATATGTTTTCGTATGTAGACAGTTCACTTACACGGACTGTCAAGTCAACATTCTGCCTTGCAATCTCATCTGCCTCTACTTCGATTTTTTGAATATCCATGCTTGTCGTTTGTATAGCTGCTTGTTTATTTAATACTAGTACGGCTAGTACAGCTACAATGCTAACTAGAACAATTAGCATTGTCTTTTCAAACTTTTGTTTCGTTTTTTTACGACGTATGATAGTGGGTTGTGGACTAGGTGGTGTTATCGGTTGTTGCACATGTTGCTGTTGGTGCTGCCTTACACGAACTGCTGCCATTTACTCACGCCCTTTGTCGTTAATTTTCTCCACCACTCTAAGTTTCGCTGAACGCGCACGGTTGTTTACTTCTAATTCTTCATCGGAAGGAACAATCGGCTTTCTCGTTACAAGCTTTAAAGTTGGCTTCATGTCATCTGGAATTACCGGTAAATTTGGTGGTAAATCCGGTAATGATGACGCTTCCTTAAAAATGGTCTTGCATAGGCGGTCCTCCAATGAATGGAACGTAATGACACTAATGCGCCCACCTACGTTAATCATATCAATCGCATCGACTAGTGAGTCCTCTGCTGCGCCTAGCTCATCATTGACAGCAATTCGAATTGCTTGAAAAATACGCTTTGCAGGATGTCCACCTTTACGGCGAGCCGCTGCTGGAATACCCTCTTTAATCAGTTCTACAAGTTGTCCAGTTGTTTCAATCGGTGCCGTTTTACGCGCCTCTTCGATTTTACGAGCAACTTGCTTCGAAAACTTTTCTTCCCCATAGCGGAAGAAAATACGGACTAAATCCTCATATGCCCATTCATTGACAACATGAAATGCTGAAAGCGTTGCCGTTTGATCCATACGCATATCGAGCGGTGCGTCATGATGATAACTAAAACCTCGCTCTGGTGTATCTAATTGTGGAGAAGACACGCCAAGATCATATAAAATGCCATCTACCTCTTCAATACCAAGTGCTAATAATTCCTCTTTTAAGTAACGGAAATTCGAATGCACAAATGTCACGCGCTCTATATAAGGCGCTAATCGAACTTTCGCGTTGTCAATAGCGATCGTATCTTGATCAAAGCAAATAAGACGACCTTTATCAGATAATTGTTGTACTAAATATTCACTATGCCCTGCTCCGCCAAGCGTACAGTCCACATATACACCATCAGGATCGATGTTCAACCCATCAACAGTTTCTTTTAATAACACGGTTGTATGATCAAACATACCACTCGCTCCCTTCAGGCCTTAACTCCATTTAATTAACGTATAAACGTCCAATACAAAAGTTAAAAATCAAAGCCAATCATATTTTCTGCAATTTCATTAAAAGATTGTTCTGACTCATTAAAGTAAGTTTCCCAAGCATCTTTAGCCCATATTTCAATTCGATTTGAAACACCCAACACAACACATTCCTTCACTAGGTGTGCGTGTTGGACAAGGGTTGAAGGGATGTTAATACGTCCCTGCTTGTCTATCTCAACTTCTGTCGCACCGGAAAAGAAGAATCTGGCAAATGCACGGGTATCCTTCTTTGTCATCGGTAAACCTTTTAATTTTTCTTCGAGTTTTCGCCATTCATCCATAGGATAGCCAAACAAACAATTATCGAGACCGCGTGTCACAACAAACGTTTCGCCTAAGGCTTCACGAAATTTTGCGGGCACGATTAATCGTCCTTTCGCATCAACAGAGTGTTGATATTCTCCCATGAACATGCTATTCACCCCACTTTATTAAATAATGTACCACATCCCCCCACTTTCCTCCACTTTTTTTAAAAAAAACTTGACATTTTAACCTTTAATGTGAAATTAGACCTTTAGTGGATAATTCGATTTGTGCTAAATGACATAAATAAAGAGCTACCCGTAGGAGGGTAGCTCTTTATTTTACCTTTAAGTCGACAAATTCCCTCATAATCTATAAGTAACACAAGATTGTGTAGGCAGAAAGACTTAATCGTTATTTTTAAAGATACAGCATATAGTGGTGATTTCCAATACTGTATGTTTTCTTTAGCATTTCATCAATTAGTTTAGGTCCAAACTCATTGATATATTGATAAGGATTATAAGATCGTTCTTGGTATCCGTCATTTGGATATAGCTCATTTTGAAGTTTCGTAAATTTTCGGATTGTAGTCTCATGTTTACTAAGCACCGTTTGCTCAACTTTTTGTTGCATGTACTCAAATTGTTTTAAATGATTTTCCTTATTTTTCGCAAGAATTTTTTCAAGCGATATTTGTTGCTCAGTTAAGTATGCCTCAAAAGCCTCATATTGTTCTAACAGTAGACGCTGCATTGTTTGAATTTGTTTTTTGGCTTCCTCATCTTGTACATCAGCGATAAATTGATTTTTCAGTTGCAATGCCTTACCTTCCCAGACATCCTCAACAGTCAGACTATATTCGCACAATAATTGTTCTACTTGGCGTGTGATAATCGTAATATTGAGACGTGGTGCAAAAATTGGCATTTGCAAGTTCAATGCCGCAAAGGCATCCTTCAACGTTGCCCAGTAAGCAAGCTCCCCAGGTCCTCCTACAAACGCTAAGACCGGCAGCGCCATTTCTTGCATTAACGGACGCGTGACAACATTATTACTTAATTGTTCAGGATGTTTTTCTGCAATTGCCAATAACTCCTCGCGAGACAACTTAATATTGGCTGCTAAATTAACAAATTGATGATGTCGTCTTTCTAATAAGTGGCGTTCGCCATCTTTCACATAAAATAGATTAGCCGCTTCATTCGTTGCGAATATCGGCTTATCATATCCAACACGCTCAAACTCATTTTCTTTCTCTGTTACTAATCTCGCAATTTCCTCACTATGATTTATGATTTGCGCAAAGTACTCGCTTTCGTATTGTCGGAAACCAACGTCAGCTGCATCAATCATCAGTAAACCTTCTTCTTTAAACAATTGATTCATTAATCGAGCAAAGAAGTCGGTAAATGTTTCACTTTTGTTAAGTGCATCTACTAGCTGTTTGATGAGACCCTCAGTGTATACTGTTTCTCCAAAATCTTTCACAATCGTATTAATTAATTGTGTCATAGATTCTTTGTTTAAACTTGTAGTAGATGCCATTGTTTTACGTCTTGAACGCTCACTATAAGCGCGCTTTTTGAGCTCTACCCCGTGCATTGTATAGGTGTGGTTAATTTCTTCTAAGTCATGGTCTTCACCAGCTATCCAAAACACAGGTACGACTGCTCTTTGAAGTTTTTCACTTTGCTCTTTCGCTAATGTTATAACTGAAATTGCCTTATGAACTGAGTAAAGAGGACCTGTTAAGACACCCGCTTGTTGCCCACCGACAACTGCGACAGCTCCTTGCTCTAATTGCTGTAAATGTTCCTTCGCTTTTTCTGACAAACCCAGCGGCTCCATATATCGACGTATTATTGCTGTTAATTCTTTTTGATCACGCGCTTGTTGTTCTAAATATTTCACTCGCTGTTTAAACGATTCATCACTATATTCGTATTCAAAAAAAGTATGAATGGCAGTATTCGGTGACCAATAATCTGCTAGCACACGATTTTTAACAGGTACTTGGATTGACTCCAGTTTCATTTAACATAAACTCCTCTACTCACTAAATCATCAATTTCCTAATAAACTTTTTAATGCTTTTTATTTTAACGCTTATGGCTTCAACATGAAAAGAAAATGCTTATACAGATTGTAAATATTCTACAACAGATTGAATCAAACCTACTAGACAAACAAGAAAATATGCTGAACTTAGCACTAAAAATAAAAAGCGCCAAATTTTGCGTAATAGCGGTTTCACTTCCAGTTCCTTTTTTGTACGCCATTCAATATATGTAAAAACCATCGCTAGCATTATTGCTAGCATCACAAGCAGAGCACCAATATTAACTCCCCATAGCCCACCTATTGCCAATGGTACTGAGAAAAATAACCAAAATGTTGTAACATCCGAGGCTGCACCAAAAGCATGTGTCCCTCGAATATTAACCTTTCGACTAATTAAATAGACAATGATAAATAACACTAAGGGACAAAAAATAATGATACTAATAATGATATGTAAAAGATCTTTCACTACCGTTCACCGCTCTCTTCAATCGCTAGCATTTGGTTATATAACGTACGCAGAGTAGGTAAAATATGACCGTTTGTTAACGCTTTTTGCAAAATCGGGGCAACAATCGTGTCAATTTCACTTTTTTTTCCAAGCATACGGTCTGCTAACATAGACGACGTATTCGCTGCGGTTTTTTCACATAAGGCAGTCACCGCTGAAAAAGGTATAGTATATTCTAAATTCACAAAAGCCTCCGCTAGCTCTTGATAGATTGTTTGCATTAATATAAAAGCATGCTTATTCGTCAATAGCTCTCCATTCTTCACTAGTAAAATAGCTGTTAATGGATTAATGAGGCAGTTAAATACAGCTTTCTCAAATAACATCCGCTCCGGATTTTGTACAAGTTCAACCGGAAACAAAGGATTTTCCATTCGCGAGAGCTTTTTAAAAACCAAATTATTACCACGCGCAACCGCGATTTTACAGGTACCAACACCTCTATGTTGAACGGTTGTATCATTAATTACCTGAGCGCCAAAAGCAACAGAGCTAAAAGCAATATTGCCCTGTGGTAAGCGCAACGCCTCATCGAAATGCGCTAAGCCATTTTGCATAAACAATAACGGTACCTCACTTGGTAACATAGATATTCGATCATAAAGCTCCTGAAGTTGGCCATATTTAACAGCAACTATAACCAAATCCTGCTGAGGCAATTCACCTAACTCTGTTATTGACACGACTCGATGAGTAGTTGTTGTACCATCAACATTTATTCTCGTTAAATGTCGGACATTTAGTTGGTCAGCTTGCTCACTTCGCCTTACAACTAACGTTACGTGCATAGCAGCCTCGGCTAAATAGCTTGCCGTTAGCTGACCGACTGCCCCCGCACCAATAACCACTATATTCATAACGTTCCCCACCTTCCTACATAATATAAAAGGGACTATCTAAAAAGGAAACAACAAACCTTTTAAACAGCCCTTTCAAAGTAACAAGCACTTCGTGTTCCTCATGCTTCCGCCTTATTAAACGCTCTATATTCTGACTTTCCTTACGCTCAGAAGGAGGTGCCTCAGAAACATCTCTGAGACACCCCCTTTGCAGGTGCTTCTATTATACAGGATTGGCAGGTTGTTTACGATACGAAATAGCTAATTGCTTCAACCGATGTTGTCTATAATAATATGAGCTATAACTATTTTGTCCATTTTCCAAAAACACCTTACTCTACTCAAGGTTAAAAGTGTTATCTAAGATAAAAAATAAATAAATTCTACTTACCAACTTTACGTTTCGAAACCTTTAATCTTTCATCAGAGAGTAGCCTTGCTGTAACCATTTCACTAGCTTTTCATGCTCATTTTGCAATTCACGGTGCTTTATTTCCAAAGTTTGATAGGCCTCTGTTAATTCATCAAAACTTGTCAATGCCAATTTCAAATGGCTTCGCATAGATTGCTGCGGTTGATTTCTTACAGCTAATAGGGACTGACTATATTGACCACGTAACGTTTTATTCCATCGGAAACCACACGCTTGTTTTGTACGACCTAGTTCCTGAGCCGCCATTTCAAAAGCCTCTAGCTGCGTTTTGCCATTTTGCACATTATGCAACACAATTTCCGCTAATCTTTCATCATCTTCCTTTGTCCATTGGTCTTTTCTTTTTTTCAGTTCCATAATCTATCACCCTCACATTTTTTACTACTATATGCTTTAGCGAGCAAAATAGAATCACGGATAAAAAAAGACAGTGATTATGTTTTTCAATAATCACCGCCGTTATACACTATTTATTATTCTTTTTTGTCAAAAAATTATTAACAGCCTCGTGATGAGCCTCGCTTTCCCAAAGTTTCGCACATGTGCGTACTTCTTCCATAACACGCTCATACATATTACGTTCTCGCCACTTACGAAGCTCAATTTCTTTATATGCCTTGTGCACCGAAGGGTGAATTTTTCGCATATGCTCAATAAAATCATTCAGCGCATCCTCTTTTGCCCCTTCAAAGACACGCATCGCCCAACCAATCTCATATAGTAATTCCGCAGGATAGGGCTTCGCGTCCACTAGCATCTTCATTGCACGGTCGTGGCGCAAACCTCGTTCAAATAAGTATGTACCACCGCCCCAGCCACTCGTAATCGCTAATGTCCCTTGAATGAAACCACACTTCGCATGACTTGCTACTAGGCGAAAATCACATGCAGTTGCAATCTCACAACCACCCCCAACGGCAGTCCCATTAATTAACGCAATTGTCGGCACTGGTAAAGTTGCAAGATCATATAATATTTTTCCCATCTTGCTTAACATCCCAAATGCTTCATCCTCTGTTTCAAGTGAATGAAACTCCGACAAATCACCACCAGAGCAGAAAGATTTCTCACCCGCACCCGTTACAACTAAAAAACGAACATCATCATGATTATGAATATATGTAATTACTTCTTGAAGACCATCCATGACCTCGTCATTAACGGCATTACGTTTCTCTTCCCGATTAATCGTAAATGTCATGATGCCCTCTTGATTGTCAATTGTATAGGCCATTCCATTTCCCCCTTTGTCCCAATGGATAGATTGTATCACAATATTATTATAGCACTATATATGTTAACGGAAAATTCCGTCTCTTTTAACAAATAAAAAGGCTAGTAAAGAGCCATGGTCTCTCTACTAGCCTTTTAAGTGAGCAAACACTGAATTATTTGCTTACTACTTCTTTACCTTTGTATTGTCCGCAAGCTTTGCAAACACGGTGTGATAATTTTGCTTCACCACAGTTTGGGCAAGCTACCATACCAGGTACAGATAGTTTGAAATGCGTACGACGCTTTCTTTTTGCAGTTTTAGAAGTTCTTCTAAATGGTACAGCCATTGATGGCACCTCCTTACAGATCGTCTATTCGTCTGTTTGATCAAAATACTTAGCTAAAGCAGCTAGTCTTGGATCCACTTTTGGTACGTCAGCTTTTTTGTGTAGTTCAACGTCTTCATCCGTTGCGTAAGACCAGTCTTTACCACCATGCACTTGTCCTTCGGTATTCTCTTTGAATACTTGCATTGGCACCTCAAGAAGCACTAGCTCCTCAAGAACTGGCTTCATGTCGATTACTTCACCATCAATATAGTGAATGTCTCCGCCATCTTCCCCTCGTTTTTCATCATCAACCCAGCTGAAAATTTCAACTGTCTCAATTTCGATAGGAAACTCAACATCTTCCCACGTGCGTGCACATGGAAGTGTCAACGTTGCCGCCACAGTCAACTGACATGTCATTTGCGATGCACCGAAAGTACATAGCCCTTTTACATGAACGGGCGAAATTGCTCGAATATCCTGGTTTCGCTCCATCACCTCGTCCAACTGTACATAGGCATCAATTGGCATTCCGTCTTGGCGGTATTTAGATAATTGATGAATTGACCATTTCATTCGTTTAATCACCTCGAGACAACACTGTTGATTATATAATGTGTAAAAATAGATGTCAAGATAATTTCTTGTCACCACTGTAAAACCCACCTATAATTATACTTAAATAAAAGCACATTCGTACCCGTCCGCATTTGCATCATCAAAATTGCACTAATGCGTGACATGAATGAAGGGGGTTTTACGTAATGCAAGCAGTCGGCATTGTTGTTGAATATAATCCATTTCACAATGGGCATGCTTACCATTTGGAACAGGCGAAAAAAATAGCACAAGCAGATATCGCCATCGCTGTAATGAGTGGATCATTTTTACAGCGCGGTGAACCAGCCATGGTCGATAAATGGACGCGCACAAAAATGGCCCTCGCTAGCGGTGTCGATATTGTTATTGAGCTACCTTATGTCTATAGTACCGCACCAGCAACAGATTTCGCAAAGGGAGCGATTTCATTATTATCCGCAATTTGCTGCGATTCTTTTGCCTTTGGAAGTGAGGATGGCTCTATCCAACCCTTTTTGAACACCTATCGCTTGATAGAAGACCATCGTAGCGAATATAACGCACTCATCAGAGAAAGCCTACAAACAGGTGTTAGCTACCCGAAAAGCCTACATTACGCCTATGAACAGCTTACTCAAAAATTCCCTTCAACATACATTAATTTGGGACAACCAAACAATATTCTCGGTTTTCATTATATCGAATCAGCAAACATGCTCGGTAGTGGCATTAAACCACTGACGATACCGCGCATTGCAGCAGGTTATCACGATGCATTCCAAGAAGGGGCATCAATTGCTAGTGCTACAGGTATTCGCAAAGCACTTGCAACGACAGGCACGCTGCAAAGTGTGCGAGATGCTCTCCCTAACGCTACCTATGAATATTTACATGACTGGCACAATCATTTTAGAAAGTTTGCCAGCTGGGAGACTTTTTGGCCTTTATTGCAATTTACTATCGTTCGGCATACTCCTAGCGAATTAACACGCTATGCTGAAGTAACAGAAGGCATCGAGCACGCACTGGTTAAGGCTGCTAAAACAAGTGATTCTTTTCAAAGCTTCATGGAAAAAATCAAATCAAAACGGTATACTTGGACACGACTTCAACGTATGCTGACACATATTTATACCGGCTTTACAAAGGAGCAACTAAAAAGCTTTGAAAGTCCCTCTACCATTCGATTGCTTGGTATGAGTTCACAAGGTCAGGCATACTTAGGACAGCGTAAAAAGGATTTTACATTGCCACTCATAAGTCGTGTTGCTGCTACGAAAGACAACATGCTAGCTGTCGATATTCACGCTGCAGAAATTTATAATTTAAGTATAGAACAGGGCACACAACAAGAAAAGCTACCAAAAGATTTTCAAACCCCTCCTATTCGTTTTTAGTTTTGATATTTTCTGTACACGCGCCATCCATCAAACGAGCAAAGAAAAGAAGAATAACGCAATCTTAATTGGCACTACTACATTTCCAAACCTTTGATTTTTTCTGAGGTATTTCTTTTAAAGGCATATTCGTTTATAAAGTCACGCTCATTTTGTAAGTTTTTTAATATGACCTTATGACTTTCATTCAAGTCCACAAAAAGCTACTTGCTTTCAACGGCCGAGCTCGCTCGAGACAGCTATATTTATTGTAAAAAAGACCGTAGACAAACTCGCAAAAATTCCGAGTTTGTCTACGGCCCCAAATGCCCCGCAAAGTGGCATTTATTTTGGTTGTAATTGCTTTAAATAAGCAATCGCATCGTCGACGGTTTTGACAGGTACAATTTTCATTTTCGTACCTATATCTTTAGCAGTCTTCACTGCCGTAGTGTAATTAGATTCTAATTCAGGATACTTTGCTTTCATCTGTGCTGAGATTTCATCATCTGGCGCAAAGAATATCTCCATTCCATCTCGATCCGCTGCGATGACTTTGTAGTCAATTCCACCTATTCTTCCCACTGATCCATCTATCAGCATTTCACCAGTTCCTGCAATCGCATAACCTTTTGTTAGATTTTCATCTAATAGCTGATTCAAAATTTCAAGAGTGAACATAAGGCCTGCTGAAGGACCACCGATATCCTCAGTTTTCATCGTTACATTGGGATTTGTTTCAATTGATTTACTCTCCGCATACGTTATACCTAAACCAGCCCGCTTTTCTTCCGATTGAGGAATTTCCTTCAAGGTAACCGTTTCTTGTTGTTCTTTTTTATCACGAACAAACTGAATCGTCACTTCATCACCTAGTTGCTTCTCTTTCAACAGTTCAACAAGCATTTGTTGATTACTAATTTTTTGACCATCTACCTGGATAATTTCATCACCAGCTTTTAATAGACCATCCGAAGCACCACCATCTAACACATTTAATACAAAAACACCTTCGAAATGAATCGTCACCTCAAGCCCAGCCCTTTGAAAGGCTACATATTTTGCATTAAATTGTGAGTCAGACATTAATTTAAGTTGCCGAATATTGTATTCCTCATCATCTTCTAATGGGTTTCTTACCTGATTAATATCCATTAACTTTTGATATTTTTGAGTTTTTGCCCATAGATACGTGAACGGTGTTGCTTGCTGCATGGCAACTGTCATTAAACTCATTGTTCCTGCTTCATCTATATCACCATCTGAGACAGTTACAAACTTACTAACATCGTACGCACTACCAGGCTTCATAATATACGCGTCTAGTCGGTATAACATTAAAAAACAAATCACGACTAAAAACACTGCATAAATACTTATTTTTTTCTTCATTCGGATGGACACCTCCTTAGACGCACGCAAACCACTGGTTCATGTTTTTGCCTTTCTTACATATATTGATTTTAGCATTTGCCTATGTGAATGACAAAAAGTTGAAACGAGATGATAACATGTTTGCGACAATTCAAATAGCGCTCTGTATACTTCTTATTCTATTACTCTTGTTATTCCCACAAACTGCTCATACTGGTACTGATTTAGGCCTAAATCTTTTTATGGAGGCGCTATTCCCGTATTTACTGCCTTATCTAATTTTAACGCAATGGCTACTTCGTTTAACTGCTCCCATGCGTACGAAAACGAAAAGGGCTTCCTTGTACGTACAAGCTTATCTTATTAGTGCACTGGGTGGTTATCCAACCGGTGCAACAACGGTCGTTTATTTAAAAAATAGCGGACAACTACACCCTAAAGAAGCAAATTTTTTATTGGCTGTTTGTCATGCACCAAGCCCACTTTTCGTACTTGGTTTTGTGAGTCTTGATTTATTACACAGTAATACGTTCGGCTGGCTGTTTTTATGTTTACTACATAGTTTTAATATTTGCTGCTTAGTAGTTGGTTATTTTTTATTTCGAAAAACCGACCCACCTACCATTTCTTTACACAATTCAACCTTGTATGCAGCCCCGTTTTCAGAGAGCATTAAAGAAACAGCGCCAACTATTTTGCTAGTCGGAACAACTATTATTTTTTTCACTACTATCCAAACAATTGTGCAACAAGGTTTAGACAAAATGCTACCTAGCCTCCCCCAAACTGCAGAACTTTCGATAGCAGCAATTCTCGAAGTAACAAATGGATTGAAAATGACTGTCACAGCCTTACCTGATTTTACGTATTTACCATTACTAGTGGTTATATTGTTAACGATGCAAAGTATAAGTATCCATTTACAAGTTTTCGTTATTGCCAAATCTGCCAAGCTTTCCGTACGTCCATATATAAAATTCCGCCTTCTTAGCATAATCATTGTTCCAACTTTTTATGCTATATTCTTCTTGAAATAAATAAACCAGCGACTTCACTTCGTTCGGAGCTTACGCTTTTTTGTTAGGTCCAAGTTCAAGCTCTGCTGCACAAAGAAGAGGATGTCTCCAAAATAAGACATCCCCTTCACATTAATTGGCAAAGCCGTATTTTTCTTTTAAAGCCTGTTCTACGCAAACAGGCACAAGTTCATGGACATCGCTTCCATACTTTGCTACCTCTTTTACAATGCTAGAACTTAAGAATGAATATTGGTTTTTTGTCATGATGAAAAATGTTTCAATCGTTTCATCAAGAAAACGGTTCATTGAAGTTATTTGCATTTCGTATTCAAAATCCGAAACTGCCCGTAAGCCACGGACTATAGCTTTTGCATTTTTTTCTTTTGCATAATCAATAAGAAGACCAGAAGAACTTTCAATACGAACATTCGGCAATGTTTTCGTAACCTCAGCCATTAATGCCATACGCTCTTCTACTGAAAATAATGGATTTTTCGATGAATTATTTAACACAGCAACATAAACAACATCAAATACATCTGCTGCACGTTTAATAATATCTAAATGACCAAACGTCACAGGATCAAAACTTCCAGGCACTACAGCAATTTTTTCTGACACCTTACTCTCCCTCTTCCCCTGCACAACGATAAACTGAAATAATCGTTCCGCCATATATTTCTTGTCTCTGTAATATAAAGGCTCCAAAACTATGTGGTAATGCTACCTCTTTCGCATGTTCACATAAAATAATGCCATCACGTTGTACTTTCTCATTGTCGACAAGCACTTGTACTAAATCATAGTACTCCTTGTGATGATAGGGTGGGTCTAGGAATACAAGTTTAAACGAGAGATCACGTTTTAAGAGCGCTTTCACAGCACGTTTAGCATCGATACGAAAAAGCTCAGCATAATCCTCATAGCGACATTTTTTTATGTTTTCTTGCAACACTTGAAATGCCTTCACATCCTTTTCAATAAAAACAGCTTGCTCTGCTCCTCGGCTTAAGGCCTCAATACCTAGCCCTCCACTCCCAGCAAATAAATCAAGTGCTATACCTCCATCAAAAAATGGACCAATGATATTAAAGATTGATTCCTTTACTTTGTCGGTTGTAGGTCTCGTCGTATTTCCTGCAATTGCCTTTAACGGCATTCCTTTGCGTTCTCCTGCTACTACTCTCATAAGATGCTTGTCACCGTACTTTCTTTAACATATAAAAAGATTTTTGCAGCGAAAGGGTTTCCTCCGCTGCAAAAAATTATTGTTGTTCTTGTGTTAACACTTGGATACGACCATCACTTTTTTGTAATTCTACTAAAAATAAACGCTGTAACCAAGCTTCTTCTACATAATAATGGTCCGCAATTTTAATGATTGGTTCTGAAATTGTGGAATATCTACGTTGATTAAACACATAGAATCCTGGCTCTTTCGGGAAACGGAACGTACGTTTATCACTATTTACGTAATAGCCATTTTGTCCTTCGCCCGCAGTATAGTCTAGGTGCGGTAGCAATGTATCAGCTGTATATAATGTTTGCCCTTCATAGAAAATAACCTTAACATCTTTTTTGATTAAGCCATCTACATAAACACTACGGTCATCCTCAAATAATAATGGGTACGTACCGTTTTCTTGTGCAGCATTTAACTTAAAATAAGAAGTTTTGGCATCTAATACGTTTGTTAAAAGATCATCCATTACCGTAGGGGAAATCGGTTCCTCTCCCAGAGTTTCGATAGCTTCTTGCCATGCTAACTCTTGATTAGCTGTCATAAACTCTTTTAAGGTTTTAACTATTTCTTTAGTTTTATCTGAGCCAATAGTTTCTTTCACTAGGTAGGATGCCACAACTTCTTGCAACCATGCTGGTGAATCTTCAAACGTAAATTGCGATTTAATTTGTGAAAGTACAACTTCTTGCTCTACTGCTTGGGCAGTTAGGGTCGGTAAAAATAAAAGTCGATCATCGTGCTCAGCTACTGGACTTGTTTCCTGAATAATGGAAATATGTTCGTTATTTAAAAACTTCAGTGTTTCCAGTGATTTTAAGAAATCTTTCGAAATAGCCTGTTGTGCATAAATGGATAAAACCGGCGTCTGTTCCTGAACCTTAAGATTTCCTGCCTGCCAATAAATATCACGAACTGTGCCATTACCACTAAACATTGTATAGTTGACGAGTGATAATTGTTGCTGTCCTACTAATGGTAAACCAGTTATCCATTGGCCGACTGTTTTACTATCTGTCGAAATATGCATAACAGTATAAGATGCTCCGCCGTTTGTTAATGTTGCGAAAACGTTCTGAATAAGCATTTTATCTTTTAAGCCGCCCTCGATTGGGATTATGTACGAAACAGACTGGGATTTAGTATCCCCTTTTTCATAATAAGACAATTCTTCTGATAAACGATTACAACTTTTCTCATTTTCGATAAAGCAGCTTGGATTTATCGCATTTTCTGGCCACTTAATTTTCACTTTTTGATTGGGCAAGTTTTTAAAATGCTGTCGGATATCTAAGCTGTTTTCACGATAGACAATTTCAATTTCCTGCGAGTAATGAAATTTTCCATTTCCCGTTTCTAAATCAGATGAATACCCTTGGTACTGGAAAAATATTGTTCCAGTAATAATTAGTGCTAGAATGGTAAAAAAACTCATTGCAAATTTCATGTGCTTGACCTCCCGCAGCATGATACTATGTGTATTGGAAAGGATGTGCAAGTTTAAATGCCACAACAATTTATTGAATTAGGTGAAGGCTACGGCGATGTATATGAGCTACTTGAAATTATTAAAACCAATCAAGAGCGCTTTCATCAAGCCTTTATCCTAACGTCCACAAAAGAAGAAAAAAAGGTTGCCTCTTTAGCAGTCGCTTTAAAACCAGTAGGTGAAAGTAAATTCTTGCCGATTTATATTTGTCGTGAAGGCATTCCTTTTAATGAGGAAAAGCCATCCAAGCGTCAAATCATGTTCGAAGAAAATATAGAACAACTAGGTCGAAAAGCCGTTGTTGTAGAAATAAAGCACTCATCTATATTTTCGGAGCCAAAACTATTTTATCAATACTTAATTGGAATAATGAGACTCCATCACTATATTCCAGCATTAAACTGATATTATAGCCCCGTTTTATAGTCATATTCCTTCGCTTTATCTGGCTTAGCATTTTCGAACTCAGTTTTAACGAATGGACGGTAAGATTCCACAACGTCTTTCACAAAAGGAAGGCGTTGTAGCTTTGTTGTCATCATTTCAATGTCCTCTCGATCGCAATAAAGCACTACGTATTTTTGCTTACGAGAAATATAATGAACATGACCATATTTTCGAAGTGACTTTGCATGTTTTAATTGATGGACGTAAACGATTAGCCCTTGTCGTTCGTTCATATAGTTTTCCCTCATTTCTTACATAAAAGAATACCATAGACCGGAAAATGATAGCAACAGAGTTTAGCTGACAGAACGCTCGTTTTTCCGTTATAATGGAAAAGCATAGCACGTTTATCGACAGAATCCAATTACTAAGGCTGGATAAAATTACTTATGTCTAGCAATTTACTTGCTTCTCATCGTCAGTGAATCTCGATTTGAAATGGGTTTAGACAAGCGTGTCACATATCAGTTATCCTTATTCTTTAGGAATGGGATGTGTTTAGGCTATCCCTTCAACATTTAAGACATCAGTAGGAGCTTATAACTAACTGAATTTTGGTTCACAGGGTCCGTCATCGCACAAATAATTTACCTTAGAGTAAAGCGGTCCTTGTCAGAGTTCCTCAGATTCATCCGGTGCTTGAACATCAATTGAATCAAGATAAAAAACAGTGAATTCGCCAGTACCTTTTATATTAATTTAATTGTTAAGGAGGACGAATATGGGTAAAAAAACGAATATAGCACTTGCAATTGCTGCAGCTAGTGCAGCAGCTTGGGCAGGTAGCAAAGCTATTTCTAAACCTCAACAACGTGAAGGAAAACAAGCATTACAATTTGATCGACCGATTATTATCGCACACCGTGGTGGAGCTCATTTAGCACCCGAGCATACGATACTTGCCTTTGAAAAATCAGCACAGCTAGGTGTAGACGGCTTTGAAATAGACATTCGCTTAACAAAAGACGAGGAAATAATCGTCTTTCATGATGCTACGGTGGAACGGACAACTGATGGCTATGGAATAGTCGCAGACATGACATTAGCTGAAATTAATGCTCTGAATCATGGCTATCAATTCCAAGATTTAGAGGGGAAGACCCCATACCGAGAAGAAAAAACAAATGTTGTTACACTACGAGAATTACTAGAACGCTATCCAAATATGTTAGTAAATATTGATATTAAAGATGCTCCTGATACGTATGAAGGTAGCTTAATGCCATCTAAACTTTGGCGTTTGATTGAAGAGTTAGGCGCAGAAAATCGTGTGGTTGTTACGAGCTTTTACGCAGAGCAGATAGACCGCTTTAATTTATATGCACAAAACCAAGTGGCATTAGGTGCAGGTGAATCGGATGTACGCAAAGCATTCACCGCGTTTTCTAGCCAATTTGGTCATTTATATCATCCAAAAGTAGATGTGTTTCAAATCCCTCCAAAATCAGGTGTTGTCACGCTAGATTCACCAAAATTTATTCAGTTTTTAACCAACCTGAACATCCCCGTTCATTATTGGACGATTAATGATGTGGTGACTATGAATAAATTAATTCACAACGGTGCAAAAGGGATTATTACTGATCGCCCTGATATTGCTGTGGAACTTTTAAAAACGCAAGAATAATTGAATGTAGATTTTCATATTCATTCAATTTTGTACAAGAGGTAAAGGCTCTTTATAAATGGCCTTACCTCTTGTTTTAACCTTTAAAATAAGACTTAAAATCTCTCCCAATATAATTTGCAGGAACAGGATGTAAAGCTATTTCTCTTGCCCAGACAGAAAGTTGCCCCATATGATGAATTTCATGGACTATGATATGATGTAATATGTCGTTTTTTGTATATTCATTTTCATCCCAAGCCACTGTCACAACCTCATCATTAAATTCTTTATGGGACGTTAAAAATTCAAGCAATTCATTCCGCAGTTTTGTTGACAGCATTTCAATCTTTTCAAGCGTTTTATAATCTTCAAAACTAAATATTCTGTCTTCTTTGCGTTGAATACCACGAATCCAGCTATACTCTACATCTATAATATGAAATAACGTGTATAAAATACTTCCAGCTCCACCAGTACGACGCTTCAATAATTCTTCGATACTCAGCTGTTGACACCACTGAAACCATTCATCTCTAACTTGCCAATTATACAAAAAGAAATTTATCATAAAGTTTCCCCTTCCTATACTTCTATCTCTAGAACATTGCACATAATAATTCCGATGGTTTCTCTGCCAAAATAGCGTTCATTAAAATTTGTGCAATTTTGACGGAATCAGGCTGCTGTGATTTAACTATGTAATTATCATTTATCACTTTATTACCAACTATCGTTAATGCATTTAAACATGATAAAATTGCTAATAACACAATGTTGCGATTTTAATATTAATCGTTTTTACATATTTTTTTGATAGTCAGTATCTTAGTAATTATTATAATTACTGCCTTTCTTTCTCGAAAACTAACAAGACCGTTAAATGAACTTAAAAAAGTTGCAAAGGAAATTGGTGAGTTGGATTTTAAACAGGCTGAAAAGATAATAATTATGAAGCTACCCTATATTAAAATTATAAAACATTAACAATGTTGCATTATTAGTAAAAAAAACAAATATCACAACATTGTTTTTTTATTTCATAGTTGTATCTTTGTAGATATGTATTTAAAGAAATAAGCCTGATTTATTTTGAATAAATTAATAAAAAGTCTTGATAGGGCCATTTTATCAATGACTTGTCTAAATTGTAGCTTACAGAGACACCAGAATAGTTGAATAAGCGAGAGTCTACATTATCAAGCTTCTCGCTTAATTAACTTATATCAATTATGGTGTATATGTAGTGTTACTGTCTCTTTTCAACAAATAACAAAATTAGTGTTGCCAATGGCCCTAATACAAGAGAAAGTAAAAACCAATTTAACCCGGTTCTATTCTTTCCTTGTGCAAGTGCAGCATTTATCAACGCCAATGTACCCCAACCTACGAAATATTGGTTATCCATCTTCTGCCCCCTATTTTACTTAACCATACTGCATCGTTAGTGTATATTTCTTCACAAATTTGATCATAACACATCCGAATAATATGCTCCATAAGGTGTCAATACTGTTAAGTCACTTATAATCTATAACTAAAAGTCATCTTATTTTTAAGATGGCTTTTTTACTGGTGGGCTAAGCCAACCTATAATTATGTTCAATATATAATTACGTGCCATTGCACAAATATACAAAAACCCCTTCGTATCAACGAAAGGGATAAAAATTATTATTATGTACATATAAATTTATAGAGATATCCCAATTTTTTAAGCAACGACTTTATTGTAAATGATGTAATACTGCATCTGTCACATCTTGTAATGTCGCTGTTCCTCCCAAATCTCCTGTTTTAATTCCTTGCGCTAATGTTGCTTCTATTGCATCCAATACTTTTAGGCCAAGCTCTGGATAGCCTAAAAAATCTAGCATCATTTTCCCTGTCCATATTTGTCCAAGTGGATTAGCAATACCTTTTCCTGCGATATCAGGTGCAGAACCATGTACGGGTTCAAACATTGATGGATATTTGCGTTCAATATTTAGGTTTGCCGCCGGCGCAATACCAATACTCCCCATAATAGCGCCACCTAAATCGGTTAATATATCCCCGAATAAATTCGAAGCCACAATAACATCAAAGTTTTCTGGCTTCATCACTAGGAATGCGGCTAATGCATCGATATGATTGGATACTTGTCCAATCTCCACATAGTCTCTGCCAACCTCAGCAAAAACTTCATCCCAAAAAGGCATACTATATGTTAATCCATTTGATTTTGTAGCACTCGTCACGTGCTGACGTCGAGATTTTGCCATTTCAAAAGCATAACGCATTGCACGTTCTGTACCTTTTCTTGTAAAAATTGCATTTTGAATTGCTACCTCTTCCTGTCCACTATGAATACGACCGCCACTCTCAGCGTATTCTCCTTCTGAGTTTTCACGAACGACCACAAAATCAAAACCATTAGGATTGCGCAGCGGTGAAGGTAATCCTTGTAGTAATTTCGCTGGACGTACATTAATCGATTGCTGCATTTCACGACGAATTTTAATAAGTAGGCCCCATAATGAAATATGATCAGGTACCAAAGCAGGCATACCAACTGCACCTAAAAAGATTTGGTCATAGCCTTTTAATATTTCGATTCCATCATCAGGCATCATTTTCCCTGTCTCTAAATAATAATTGCAACTCCATGGGAAAGTAGCCCATTCAAATTGAAAACTCCCATCTACCTGTGCTACTTTATCAAGTACTGCCATTGCCGCTGGGACAACCTCTTTTCCAATACCATCTCCAGGTATAACCGCAATTCGATATATCTTCATCTGTAGTACCCCCTATTTCTTACTTTACTTACACAGTCACTATACAATTTTTCACAAAAAAAAAATAGAAGAAGTGTCGTTTGGACACTTTTTCTATTTTAGGCCGAGCAGGAGCAAGAGCCCCCCGAGCCACAGCCACTTCCGCATGATGAACCAGATGCAAAGAAGGGGTTACTTACTGGAACCTTTACCGCTTCTGATACTGTTTTTCCGATAAGTAAGCTTATTTCATCAAGTAAATCTTGAAAATCATTTTCAGCTAACTTTAATGCTGAAACTTTTTCATTTAAATCGAGTTCGCGCTTTTGCTGACGAATCGATTTCATTATTGTATGATAGTCCGGATGATATTTTCCGAAACGTTGTACATCTTCGTATTGCTCCTTCATACGGCCAAATGCGTGAATAGCTTCCACTAAATGCGCATCGTTATATACCGCTTTATACGCCTCTTGTAGCGTATTTGCAGGTTCAGAGGACAGAATCATCTCACAAAGCGCATCGGTCTCATCCAAAATGATTGCCCATTCAGAGGTCATCATCATTTTTAATTCCCCCAATCTCTTACCCATCATAACAGATTTTATGGTAATTTTACATTATTGATATTTCTATAATAAAGGAGTTTTTTTACTTGGTACCATCATCTAAAGAACTAATAGAAGATTTACTAGCAGATGTTTTACAAAATAGCACAATGGAAGATGAAGAAGTTTTACTACATTTGTTAAGTGGACTTCGCGACAAGCAACAAGGTATTCATCGCCGTTACATTAACGCTGCCTTACATATGGTGGGCACATTTGAGCCAGAGGTTAGTGAAGTGCGTATGCCCATTACACCGGTTATTCATAATACCATTAAAGTGCCACATGGAGGGATTATTGCAACTATTGCTGATGCAGCGATGGGAGGTTTAGCTTCACGCTCTGTTCCAGAGGGCTTTAATGTTGTGACGACTAATATCAATATTTCTTATATAGCAACAACCACAAATAAAGAACTAATTGCACGAGGACGTTTCGTACATAAAGGACGACAAACGCTTGTGATGGAATGTGATATCGAGGATGAAACAGGTCGGAAACTTGCTATTGCCACCGCTTCTTTCTTCGTCATTCAACGTCGCCAGTCTTAAGACTTGAAAAGTAATCTTGAATACATTGTTGATCGGAAAAAGGGAACTTATGATTTTTTATTTGTTGCGTCTGTTCATGCCCTTTTCCGGCAACAAGGACTATATCTCCCTTTTTTGCCTTAGCCAATGCCTGATGAATCGCAACCTTTCGATCCAAAAAAATTTCATAATATTGCTGTTCAGAAAAACCAGCAATAATACTTTCATTAATTAAAATGGGGTCCTCATCGCGCGGATTATCGGTCGTTAAAAAAATTATATCTGCATACTTACTAGCCACTGCTCCCATCGCAAAGCGTTTGGCCTTGTCTCGATTGCCACCGCAGCTAAAAACAAGGAATAGCGTCTTCTTGCTATCAAAAGTTTGTAAAACTGCCTGTAGTGCCTCTGCTGTATGGGCATAATCTACATATACATCTATCCCAAGTGGATTCTCAATTTTTTCGAGTCTCCCTTCAGGCAATTTTAATGCCCACATATGCTCAGTTATCTCTTCAATTGAATAACCAAGACGCCATACAGCCATTAATGCAGCTACTGAATTTTGCACATGGTACTTACCAACAAAAGGAATAGCTACGATATGCTCACTTTTAGTTGTTTGCACGCAAAGTATGGTTTTCCCTCTTGATTCACTCACAATTTGAATATGTAAATCATTGTGATTGTCAAAACCGAATGAACACGCTTTTTTCTTATCATAAATACCGACTGAACGGCAAAAATTGTCGTCTCCATTTAACACAAGTTTTTTCGACAAATCTGCCAACCTTTTTTTTGCTCGTTTATATGCCTCTAATCCACCATGATCTTCTAAGTGATCCTCTGATAAGTTCAAAAATACGCCACAATCAATATCACAATGATCAAGTCTATGTTGTTGTAAACCCATCGAAGAGGCCTCTAACACAACATGTGTCACTCCCTGACGTACACATTGTTTTAGTATTGGCTGAAGTTCCTTTGCTTGTAAAGTTGTTAACTGCTCATACGATGTTTGTTGCCTTTGCCCATTAATAAAGAAACCAACTGTACCAATAACTGCTACATTATTATGTAAAGCTCTTAGTAATTGACTAACAAAATGACTCACTGTTGTTTTACCATTTGTTCCTGTGATCGCAACAACTGTTAAAGCCTCTGCTGGAAAGGCAGCGAGTTTAGCACTCGCAAATGATAAAAACAATGCAGTATTTGGTACCCAAACGAAAGGAATATTTTGTTCATTGGCGGGTAGTGAAATACTTTCCTCAGATACAATGGCAGCAGCACCTCTGGCTATTGCTTCTTTTACAAATCGGCTCCCTGAAGTTTTCTTACCTTTACGCACAATAAAAATATCCCCAGGTTTCACCGCTTGTGCGTAATCCTCTACACCAGTAATACTTGTTCGAATCGATCCACCTGTCACACTGCACGGCCAATCTTTTAATAACTCAGCTAATTGCATTGTCTCACTCCTCCTTTCAGTTCTCTATCATATGACGGTGTTTGTAACGTTGTGACGAAAAAAGCAGAGGGCTTAAGCTTCTCTTTCTACACACTTTTTACATCCAACGTCGCAACACTAAATGTTTAAATTTTCCACAAAAGAAATAGAAGGCATTAAAAAAGAGGTTGTCTTATATGTAAGACAACCTCTTTTTTAATAAATAGTAATAAACCATTGATTTCCTTTTCTGGCGTTCCC
Organism: Lysinibacillus parviboronicapiens; assembly: GCF_003049605.2. Classification (NCBI taxonomy): domain Bacteria; kingdom Bacillati; phylum Bacillota; class Bacilli; order Caryophanales; family Bacillaceae; genus Lysinibacillus; species Lysinibacillus parviboronicapiens. Next base: position 1,049,534 of record NZ_CP073713.1, on the reverse strand, counting down.
TTTCGGGTAGGCACGCTCAACTAATTTTTGCGCATATGCTGTTTCTGCAGGAGTGTCACGCCTGCCACACCCATCAACTTGTCTTGCATACAGATGAGGGATTACAATGGCCCATGCAGCGGTGCTTACTTTTATTTTCATGACATTGAAGAAGCTCTTAATCAGACATAAAATGGGAGTGTATTTGTAACGAATATTTCTGATAAAATTTCAAAAGGTATTCGCAATGTGATTATTGCGAATACCTTTTGTCTTCCATCCGAAAGATTGTCTTTTGCCACAACCTGTTTTTTTCTATTATTGAATGTTTTGATCTGAATCTGCGTCCGAAATGTCTTGCGGCTCTTCAATCTCCTCTATTTCCTCTATCTCACTATCCACATTGTTTTTCTCAGTCGGTTCTATAAATATTTGCGTATAGTAATTTAAAAAGACTCCCGAACCAACTAGCGAATATTTATCGTTTAAAATTATTTTACGATGTTCAGGAGAATTAAGCCAACCATGCATCGCTTCAACAGCGTCGAAATAAGCCGTTGCTAAATTTTCGTTCGCCTCATAATAGTCCGTTTCATATGCCTCTAATCGCTTTTTCAAATCTCCATTTGTGGGAGATTCATGCGAAAGAAAATTTTGCACCTTCATATCTTCACTATGCAATCTTGCTACCTCATCTAATGCATCATCCATTTCTAATGGTGCTACATCATGCTGAACTCTGGTTACATTTATTAAATCATCCAGCTGAGCTGCACTGGCCAAATTAATGTCTTGCTGTAAAAAGGAGGATGGTGGTGCTGGTATAACTAGCTCTCCTTGATAAATCATTTCATACGGTCGATGTAGTACCAGCGTCTCGCTATCTGTGAAGCGTACACCTTGTAATTTACCTGTTTCTCCATCTATATAGAGCTGAGCATAAAGTCCATCAAACTTCACAAGCAATCGCGTTTGCATATCTTCCTCACTCATTGAAAAAACAAAAATATTCTCACCCACATTGGCAGCCACTTCATAATCAATTATTGTCTTTCGATAAATTTCATCACGCTTCTGACCAATTTTAAATGGTGATGCATCCAAATGATCACCTGCTATGTATACTTGTGTCACAACATTATTTTGCACACCAACCATAAAAAATGAGGAAACACTGGTCTTATAAACCCACCATTGATAGCCAAATGACGATGGCTCTTTCCTTGCTGGTTCACCATATTGTTCCAGTACTACTTGTGCACCTTGTCCGATAAGTGTCGACATACCACTTTGTGGACGTGTCATCGCTCCCTCCTCAGGCTGCTTCAGTTCTGTCTTTGGAATAACATTAGAATTAGCATTTGGACCCTCAAGTGGTTCATTTTCACGTGCAGTATTAAAGAACATAAAGCCGATAAACGCAATTGCTGCACATACAATTAAAATGCGAAATAAAGCTTTCATACATGACCCCTTCTCATCACCATTATTGTAATTTATTATATCAATTGTAATCGTGTTGACACAATGTTGTCATTGCAACAATGTCGAATATGCTCTATTATAAAAATGAGCGTATACTTTGTACGAAAAGCTAAAGGAGGATTATTAGATGTATTTTGAAAATACTAACCTTGAAAATTTAACAGCTGACCAAGAACTAATCGAAAGCGTTATGAATAAGAACGGTCTTGAATGTGATGGTGGCTGGGATTACGAACGTATGACATTCGATCGTCGTTTCGATACTCGTGAAGGCCGTTACTACCTACGCGTATTCGCATATGCTAAATCTGGTGATGTTGGTGCACACGATGCAGTTTTAACTATTATGAAACCTGCACTTGGTAAATACTACTATCCACATGGTGTTGAATATGGGGAAGATGAAGTTTACCCAGCACACCTTGTTAAAAAATGTGAAGAAATCTTAAAAAAAGTAAAATTAGATTTAGAAGCTTTTGAAGTTCGCGTCTAATCTATATTAGGATAGACAGATTATTTACACTTATGTCGGTAAAAAGTAGCTATCATTAAACTATTTTCTAAATAAAAGTATAATAGATGCTATACCAACATTAGATTGGCCCGTGCGTGTATGACCTAGAAGCTTGAAAAGACTGGTGGTCCAGTCTTTTTTATTTTGAGTAAAATAATTTTTTCTCCTCATACTAACTATATCTTTCAAATGATGTAGGTGAATTTCATGATAGAATTTTTCAAAAAGCCCTTTTTTCGACATCCAATAATCGTCATCGCGATTGGCATCATTATACTGTGGTTCATGTCCTTATCTTTACCAGTCCTACTAGCCTACGTTACGGCATTACTATTAGAGCCTGTCATCATTCGTATCAGCAAACGATTTCGAAAAAAAAGAAAAATTATAGTTTCTATTTTCTTTTTGTTGTTTTTTTCCCTAACGCTTTTCCTTTGTATTCTCGCAGCATTTATCGGCTGGAAACAATTTTCATCTTTTTTACTCCATTTACCAGACTACCTCAACCAATTATCAGCTCTTTGGATACAAATTCAATCAAAACTTGCCAATTACACCTATCATCTGCCTTTGGAACTCGTTACACAAATTCAGCTTATCATTACACGTACATTAGCATCCATTGAAAAATTTGCGTTTTCTTTAACAAATTTGAATGTTTGGTCTTCATTAATTACACACTTATCTTCACGTTTGTTTGATATATTCGTGTATTGGATTGTTCTCTATATGCTACTGTTAGAATTACCTACTATTAATCAAAAACTATTGGCTCCAATTCCTTTTCATCATCAACAAAAAGTAATATTTATCGGCCAGCGAGTCAAGATTGCTTTATTTGGCTTTATGAAGGCACAGTTCTTTGTCGGTATTTGTATTTTTGCAATAGCACTAGCAGCCTTTTTTTTATTAAAAACGCCATTTCCTTTTATATTAGCACTATTACTCGTTATCTTGGATGTAATTCCTTTTTTAGATTCATTTATATTACTTATACCTTGGGCCATTTATAAAGCATTTACTGGAGAATATGTTTATGCTATTTCCCTGCTAGTACTAACTATTGTACTTTTTTTAGTGCGCCGGATGGTTGAACCGAAAATTATCGGAGATAAAATTGGACTTTCTTCCTTGTCGACATTCATTGCTATGTTTATCGGTTTCAAAATATTTGGATTTCTTGGCATTTTAATTGGCCCTTTACTCGTTGTCGTTGTGCTTTCACTATTTAATCAATCCGACATAAAAAATCTCCCTCCTGCTCAAGAGTAAGGAGGGAGATTTTTTTATTAAAATCCTAAAATTGCTTTGATAACTGACGTTGTTTCGCCTGGTTCAAACAGGATATACAATAACATGTACACCATAACACCTGTAATGGCTACGAAGAACCAAATAATACTCGTAATTGGTCCGATACGACGATGAAGTTTAATCTTTGTTTTCAAACCAGAAATAATACTAACAATACCGAATACTGCGCCCACTGTCGCTAGCGTAATATGGAATATTAAAAAGAATGTGTAATACGGTTTTAAATCCTCGCCGCCACCAAAAGCAGTATTTCCAATAAAGATTGTACGTGAAGCATAAATAATAAAGAATATAAGAGCAGCAGCACCAGCACCTAACATTACTTTTTTATGCGCTTCTACTTTCCCCTTCATGATTAAGCCCCAACCGATTGCTACTAGTACTGCACTAATAACGATAAATGACGTACTAATAGTAGGCAAAATTTGTAATTCCATGCACAAAACTCCTTATACAATGTAAATTTCTCTTTTTACAGCTGATGTTGATGCTCGCTTTCCCATTTCTCTTGGTGTGCCTTTAGTGCATCTGCCGTAATTTTATCAGGATCTTTTTGTTCTGAGCGATACCATTTTGTAAAAATAGAAGCAATTAAAACACCAAAGATTAGCTCTTGCAATATTTTCATAAGGACGCCGCCAAGTTGTTGATCCGCAACAGGTTTCATATCTGTAAATAACTCTGGTCCCGACAAAGACAAGCCAGACAATGTAGAAGCTGGTACACAAAGCTCCATCGCTTTTAGCCAAGCGTCACCATTTGTATACGTTTCATACATCGCGTTTGGAGCAAAAATAATTAAAGCACATGCAGGGGTAATTAATACCGCGTTTGCAATAATATAGGCTAACTTATACAGAGGCTTCATTTGAGAACTCTCTGGCATCTTTTGAATTAAAGGCCAGTACATTAAAACAGCAGAAACAAATAATACAAAGGTATATGTACTATGTAAAGTCTCATTTAATTTAATGTAGTCTAAGACAGAAGGCAAGTGATAAAAAGAAAATAGACCAATAAATACAAATATCGCAACGACTGGTAATGTTAAAACTCTAAACAAAGGTTTTACAACTGGTGCTTCAATGGCAACCTTCCATACCCACCATGGAATACCTTTAATAATGAAAATCGGTACAAGCAATAGTAATATAGCCATTTGCACCATATGCATGGTAAACATAATATGGGCCATTAAATCTATTGGAGACCCTTTAATAATATAAATCGTTACCATTGCCAAAACGAAGTATATGGCCTCTCCTCTTTTCAATGGCTCACTGACTTTAAAATCTTTGCGCCATTTCGTTGTTACTAAAAAATAGATAGTTGTTATAAAAACGAGAACCCCTATTAAATACGGGCTCCATAAAGCTTGGAAACCAAATATACTAAGTGGCATACAGTACGCACTCCTTTAAACTTCAGTACTCCTATTATAAAACGCTTACAGCTGAACTGCAATGAACGAAAGGTGAACAATTTACTATGACTTAGTCTATTCTAGTACCCAACGAAAAAAAGCACGTCTCTACTAAAAGTAGAGAACGTGCATTTTTGGTTTACCACCAAATGATTGTTAAGAATGCTAAGAAGAATGTAAATGCGATTAATATACCCATCCACATAAAGAAACCAATTACTCCACCGAAGTGAGTTTTTTTGTCTTCTAAGTGCATGAAAGCGTAAAGTTGAAGAACAACTTGAACACCAGCAAGCAATAAAACGAACGGGAATATTAAGTATTTAGAAAAATCAGCTGCAACTACTGCGAATGCGATGAATGTTAAGAAAATCATAATCGCAAAGTTGATTACTTGTTTACGCATATGAACGGCATTATGATGACGATCATACTCGTATTGCGCTTGAGACTTAGCAACTACAGGTGTATCGTGTGATGACATATTATCCGATCACTCCCATCAAGTATACTACTGTAAAGATAAATACCCAAACTACGTCGATAAAGTGCCAGTATAGGGCAGCAACGAAGAATTTAGGCGCATTGTACAGGTTAAGACCACGTTTAGAGTTACGGATAAGTAATGTAGTAATCCATACTAACCCTAATGTTACGTGGAAACCATGTGTACCAACTAGCGAATAGAACGCAGTGGCGAATGCAGATTGGTTAAAAGTAAAACCAAGGTGCACATAGTGATAGAACTCGTAAATTTCAAGGGCCAAGAAGCCAAGGCCTAGAAGTAAAGTGATAGCTAACCAAGTTTGCATTCCTTTATAGTTAAAGTTACGCATATGGTAAATTGCATAAACAGATGTAAGTGATGATGTTAAAAGTAACATCGTCATTGCAAAAGCTAACGGTAATTCAAATAAATCTTGTGTTGTGAACTCCATGCCAGCCGGCCCTTTGTTCTTAAGTGCTAGGTAAGTAGCAAATAAACTTGCGAAAAGCACAACTTCACAGGCAAGGAAAATCCAGAAACCAACGACCTTGTTTTTACCTTCTAACGTTGCTTGTTCAGGATGATCTGGCCAAGTATGAGGAGTAAATTTAGTATTGAAATCCATTATTTATTTCCTCCTTTGCCATAAAGTTGTTCTTCAATTTCAAGAATTTCTTCTTTGTGTAAGTGGAAACCGTGATCATCTTTAACAGAACGAACGATCATAGCACCAAATGTAATTGCAAGACCAATGATTAGTACATAGATTGACCATGGCTTATCTGCATCTGGATTATAAAGTGCACCGAATGCTGCGATAAACATACCTAAAGAAATAACGAATGGAATTGCAGAGTTGTTTGGCATATGAATATCACCAAGTGGCTCAGCATATGTCATACCTTCTTTGTTACCTTCTTGTTTTTCAATCCAATAAGGATCTAATCCACGAACAAGTGGCGTTTGACGGAAGTTATAGAACGGAATTGGCTGTGGAATAGCCCATTCTAATGTACGGCCATCGCCCCATGGATCGCGACCTGCTGGTTTACCTTTGATAGACATTAAGCAGTTGATTACCATCATGATAACCCCAACACCCATCATTAATGCACCAATTGTTGAAATATAGTTGAACTGATCCCAACCTTGACCTTCCATGTAAGTGAATACGCGACGTGGCATACCCATTAAACCTAAGAAATGTTGTACGAAGAATGTTAAATGGAATCCGATGAAGAATACCCAGAAAGTCCATTTCCCTAATGTTTCGTTTAACATACGGTTGAAGAAAATTGGCCAGTAGAAGTGCGCTGAACCGAATAAAGCTGTTACGATACCACCTACGATTACGTAGTGGAAGTGAGCAACGATAAAGTAAGAATCGTGTAATTGGTAGTCAAGAGGAGCAGATGCTTGCATTACCCCTGTAACACCACCCGCAACGAATGACGGGATGAAACCAAGTGCATAAAGCATTGGTGTAGTAACTTTAATAGATCCGCCCCAAATAGTTAAGATCCAGTTGAATACTTTCATACCTGTTGGAACGGCAATCGCCATTGTTGCAACAGCGAAGATTGCGTTAGCTGTTGGCCCAAGACCAACTGTGAACATGTGGTGGGCCCATACCATGAAGCCTAAGAAACCAATTAAGATTGTTGCGAATACCATTGAAGAGTATCCGAATAAACGTTTACGAGAGAACGCTGGAATAATCTCAGAGAATAAACCAAATGCTGGTAATACTAAGATATAAACCTCTGGGTGTCCGAAAATCCAGAATAAGTGTTCCCAAATAATTGTGTTACCACCCATTGTGTGGTCAAAGAAGTTACCACCGAACATACGGTCAAATAACATCATTAATAAACCGATTGTAAGTGGAGGGAATGCGAATAAGATTAATGCACTTGATACAAGTGCTGTCCATGTGAATAATGGCATACGCATGAACGTCATACCTGGAGCACGCATTGTAATGATCGTAACAATGAAGTTAAGACCAGAAATTAATGTACCTGCCCCTGAAATTTGTAAACCAAGTACATAGAAGTCAATACCATGTCCTGGAGAGTATAAAGATAATGATGCATAAGATGTCCAGCCCGCATCAGGAGCGCCACCCATGAAGAATGACAGGTGAAGGAATACTGCACCTAGGAAGAATAACCAGAACCCTAAAGAGTTAAGGAATGGGAATGCAACGTCACGCGCACCAATTTGTAATGGTACAAGCATATTCATAAATGCGAATAATAATGGAGTCGCAGCTAGGAATAACATCGTTGTTCCGTGCATTGTTAATAATTCATTGAAAAAACCAGCTGAAACGAAATCGTTATTCGGTTTCATTAACTGAATACGCATTAATAACGCTTCAAAACCAGCGATAGCGAAGAACAATGTACCGGCTAATAAATACATTACTGCTAACTTTTTATGGTCAACAGTTGTAATATAGTCCCAGATAGTTGCTCCAAAGCCCTTTTTCTGTGTGTATGAGCTCACAACTTTTACCTCCCTCAAAGTTTGTTACATAAAACTTAAAATTATTTCTCTACTGATAAGCCCATGATGTAAGTTGCAAGAGCTTGAATTTCTTCGTCAGATAAGTCGCCATAGATTGGTGCAGTACCATCTGGATTCATCATTAAGTTACCTGGTTTGTATTCTCCAGGATTCTTAATCCATGCTTGTAAGTTTTCTTCATTGTGCTCTAAGAAACCTGCAACACGGTTACGGTCACCAAATGTCGTTAAGTTAGGACCTAATCCACCTGTTCCGCCTACCCCTGATACAGCATGACAAGCTAAACAGCTGTTAGCAAATGTTGCTTCACCAAGATCTGTAGATGCTTTGTCAGCAGTTTGTCCTTCTGTAGCTTTCATTGTATCTACCCAAGCATCGAATGCTTCAGGGCTTAATGATTTAACTTTAAAGTCCATTAATGCATGCGAAGGACCACATAATTCAGCACATTTTCCATAAAATACGCCGTCTTTAAGGTCTTTCGATTCTTTATCGAATACGAGGTAGAATTTGTTTAAGTTTTCTACGTTTGTATCCATTTTACCGCCTACAGCAGGAATCCAGAATGAGTGCTTAACATCAGCAGCTTTTAAGTTAAAGTAAACTTTTTCGCCTGTTGGTACAACTAATTCTTGTGCAGTTACGATACCTTGGTTAGGGTATTCAAACTCCCACCAATATAATTTTGCAGTTACATTTACTGTAAGAGCAGTTTTATTACCGTTTTCGTCTACTTCGTCCATTGCAGCAACATCCGCAAATTTATAAGTAGCCGTCACAACTGGTACAGCAATAATTAATAATAAGATAATTGGAATAACTGTCCAAATCACTTCAAGTGTGTGACTTCCTTCTACTTGCTTAGGAATAACGTTCTCGCCGACTTTAGAACGACGGAACTTAACAAATGCAAGTAAATAGATAACTGATACTATTACTACTACTAGCGTCATAATTCCCGTAGTTAACAGTAATAAATTCAATTGTTCTTTACCTACTTCACCAGATGGTTTCAGTGCAGAAATGTATTCTTCACCACATCCAGAAAGGAAGACCATCATCACTGCTAGAAGTGAAAAAAGACGCCATTTTTTAAGCCCTTTCATCATAGCTTAATTAAACCCCTCTTTCTTTGTTGTATTTTCATGTGTACCTAGGACATTGGTTCTGTCTATATGAATTCTTTAGAGAAAAGAAAGAATTCCTAAAATTAGCTAAATACCGCAAATATTATGATGGATACAAATAGAATGGTCATATGATTCAACGAATAAATAAACATTTTATTTGCCCACTTTATATCATCTTTTGTGGTAAAGCCCTTAAGAGCTAGTATTACCCAACCCAAGTTCAATGCAGTCGCAAGTATTAAGAAGCCATTTCCTAGCTCTGTTAAAAGGAACGGTAACGGAAATAATAAAAGAATCCAGAAAACCATTGAGTACTTTGTTCGTTTAAACCCTTTTACAACAGGTAGCATGGGAATATTAGCCGCACGATATTCTTCTGTTCGTTTCATAGCAAGTGCATAAAAATGCGGTGGTTGCCATGCAAACATGATAAGAAATAAAGCAAGCGCTCCTGGACCAAGTGCAGGTTCAACTGCTGCGAAACCGATGATTGGCGGAATCGCGCCAGAAATACTTCCTACAACCGTGTTACTAACATGCTTCCTTTTTGACCACATTGAGTACAGAACGACATAAGCAAATATTCCTACTAGTCCCCACATGCCGGCAGCAAATGATGCCGCAAATAACAAAATTTCACCTACAATTAAAAATGAGAGGGCAATGGTCAATACAAAATTCGGCTTGAATCTACCTGTTACTGTCGGTCTTGCCTTCGTTCTTTTCATAATCGGGTCAATATCTTGATCAATGAAATTATTCATCGCACCCGAACCGCCGATAATTAATGCCGCACCCAGCATGGTGCAAAATATGACATCAAGCTCTTGCAAGAAATGTCTACCAGTAAACTGAAATGCCAGCCACATCCCTGTAAACGTTGTGACAAGATTCGAGTTGACGATTCCAATTTTTATTAGTGCTAAGAAATCTTTTACAACAGATGTTGTTTCTGGTTCAGTATTTCTAGTAACCGTCAGTGTACGACCGTTTGACATGATACCTCTCCTTTCATTTTTGTAAGCATATTCCGCTAACACTAACTATAGCGAAATTTGCGATTGATTTCTAGACGTTTAGTGAAATTTAGATGAAGTTGTAAAAATTAGCTTAGTCTAGAAATATAATTAAAAACAACATATCTATAGTAAAACATTTTCTAAAATGAATTGTGAAGGTTAAAGCACGAAATTATGAACAATTTGTGAAATGGAATCGACATCTATTACTCCCTTCTCTTTACAAGTTGTTTTTTAAACGTATTTTAGATATTATCTAGTAGCAGAAACATTACGTTCATGTAATGTTGATAGATAAAGTAGGTGACTCATTATATGCAACACAACAGGTATATGAAGTGGTTTGCTGTTGCTGCTACTGTGGGGATGCTCCTTATTTTACTGGGCGGGGCACTCGTTACCAAAACAGATAGTGGCTTAGGCTGTGGCCGAAACTGGCCCGATTGCAATGGTTCTCTAATTCCAAAAGAAATAACACCAGAAGTATTAATTGAATTCTCGCATCGTCTTGTTACAGGAGTCGTTTCAATTTCAATTCTTGCCTTAACAATATGGACGTGGCGTAAACTCGGTCATATTCGAGAAGTTAAATTTTTAGGTATCTTAGCAATGTTCTTCTTAATTGCACAGGCCCTTATCGGGGCAGCTCAAGTGCTTTGGGGACAAGGTGATTTCATTCTTGCTCTGCATTTTGGGATTTCCCTTATTTCCTTTGCAGCGGTTCTCCTTCTTTCTATGATTGTATTTGAAGTAGACCGGAAATTTGATGCTGATAACGTATTTATTGGCAAAAAGTTACGTTGGCATACGATTGCTGTCACAATTTATTCTTATTTAGTCGTCTATACGGGGGCGCTAGTACGCCATACTGATTCAAGCCTAATATGTCCTGATTGGCCGTTTTGTTACAATGAAACACCTTTTGCACTACCAAACAATATGTACGAATGGGTGCAAATGGGACACCGGCTTGCAGTTCTCATTATTTTCATTTGGATTACATACATAACGTGGCACGCTATAAAAGAATACAAAAATCAACGCGTTATTTATTATGGTTGGGTAATTGCCTTCATAATTGTAATTCTACAAGTTTTAGCTGGTATGTTAGTAGTCCTTACTAGATTAAATCTGACAGTCGCTTTATTGCATTCATTGTTTATTTCACTTTTATTCGGTCTGCTGTGCTATATGATTATGCTAGTAGCACGTAGTAATTTTAATGAGAAAAGTAAATGATTAAAGAAAAAGATTCGACACAATAACGTGCCGAATCTTTTCTCTATTTAAGCTTTGATTTGTCTTTTCGTTACTTCTGAACCAATCGCGCCTACAATTAAAATCCCAAATGACACAAGTGCAACATCTGTAAAAAATGTAGTAAATGGTATGGCGAAAAACCAACAAATTGCTGTAATAATACGCCCTGCTAATAATATTAAACCAATCATAAGCATCCAGTTAAATATACTTTTAAGCATGTTTTGTTTCCTCTACTTTCATTGCGTTCTTATAATTTCATTTATTTCTTCACTATACGACTGTGCTCCAATTGCTAGTGATCCCCCACCATATACTCACATATCGACCCTTGTCTCACTTTTGCCATCACATCAACGAAACGAATCTTAAAACATCCTTGAGCTTTTCCGTTTTCCAACACCCCGCATTACGCTATTAGTAGCAGTAGCGGATCATTCCCATCATCGCGTAGCTTATAATAATATGGCATAGCCTTTTCAGTACGTGCATAAAAAACAATTTTTAGCATGTCATATTATACTTAGGGTGTGTTGCTTAATAAGTAGTGCTCGCTTCGACAAAGCTAGCTAGTTGAACACTAGGCTCATCAGTTTCAAATGTTTCGTAACATAAGCTTTGCACATTGTTCGAGTAGTGCTTGTATAATTTGATTAATCCAATCTTGTCGGTCTGTGAAGTGATCGGAAACAAGTGTCGTACTAATGGAAGCCTGTTTTGCAATTTGAGCTAGGCTCGATTTGACATATCCGATATCATCGAATGTCACAATTGTTGCTTCAATAATTTGCTGTTTCCTCGCCTCTCTTATCAACTATCATAGACTCCACCTTTGATTAGTTAATCAAATTTATGTGCAAATATTATAAAAATAGAAAAAAGATTATTAGTACGCTAAAATAGCCGTCTAATAACCTTCTTTTTTAAATTATTCAATTTCTATTAATAGATCACCTGTTGAAATAGCATCGCCCGCAGTGGCGTATACCTCTTTGACCACCCCGTCCTTTGGTGCCTGTACCGTTGTTTCCATTTTCATGGCCTCGGTAATCAGTAGATGGTCCCCCCGTTTAACAGGGCTACCTTTGGAAACGACTACCTTCAGCACTGTCCCAGGCATCGTTGCACCTATTTGGTTCGGGTTGCTTGGGTCCGCCTTTAAGACGATACTGCCGTCTACTTCGACGGTCATATCTTGAATGACCAGTTCACGTGATTGGCCATTTAATTCAAAATACATGACACGTGTACCATCATGCTGAGGCTCACCAATCGAGACGAGCTTCACAATGAGGGTCTTGCCTTTTTCAATTTCCACTTCAATTTCTTCGCCTAATTTTAAGCCGTATAAGAACGTCGGCGTATCTAATACCGAAATATTGCCGAACGACTCGACTGTTTTCGCATACTCGTCAAATACTTTTGGATACAGGGCATAAGCGAGAATATCTTGTTTTGTGACCGGTCGCTGTAATTTATCTTCAAGCACGGCTTCTAATTGTGCAAAGTCTACAGGCGCTAATAGCTCACCAGCACGCACAGTAATGGCTTCACGATCTTTTAAGACTACTTGTTGGAGCGCTGGTGGGAAACCGCCATGGGGCTGTCCTAAATAGCCTTGGAAGAACTCGATGACGGAATCTGGAAAGTCAATTTGTTTTCCCTTTGTCAGGATATTGTCTTCATCCAGCTCATTTTGCACCATGAATAACGCCATATCGCCGACAACTTTGGACGACGGTGTAACTTTCACAATATCGCCAAATAACAGGTTGACTCGAGCATACATGCGCTTTACTTCATCCCAACGGTCGCCCAGCCCTACTGCTTTTGCCTGCTGCTGGAGGTTACTGTATTGACCACCTGGCATCTCATGCACATAAATTTCCGAATGCGGACTCATCATGCCACTTTCGAAATCTTTATAGTATTTCCGCACATCTTCCCAGTAGTATGATAGTTTTTCGAGTGACTCGATATCGGCACGAATCGCTCGTTTGCCGCCCTTCATGGCATAGTACAATGAGTTGGCACTTGGCTGTGATGTTAAGCCGGCCATTGACCCGAGGGCTGTATCAATGATATCCACCCCAGCCTCGATTGCTTTTGCGTATACATAAATCCCATTACCACTTGTATCATGTGTATGCAGATGAATCGGTAGGCTTGTCGCCTCTTTTAGCTCCGAAATTAAACGGTAGGCTGCTTCTGGCTTCAATAAACCGGCCATATCTTTAATCGCTAAAATATGGGCACCGGCCGCCTCTAGCTCCTGCGCCATATCTTTGTAATATTGCACCGAGTATTTCGCACGGGTATCGTCGAAAATATCCCCCGTGTAGCAGATGGCAGCTTCGGCGACTTTACCCGACGTACGCGCTGCATCTATCGCCACTTCCATGCCTTTTATCCAGTTCAAACTATCGAAAATACGGAACACATCAATGCCTGATGCGGCCGATTCGGCAATAAACGCACGGATTAAATTGTCTGGATAGTTCGTGTAGCCCACCGCATTGGCTCCGCGCAGTAACATTTGGAATAACACATTCGGTACTTGTGCGCGTAGTTTGGCTAATCGCTCCCACGGGTCTTCTTTTAAGAAGCGATACGCCACGTCAAATGTAGCTCCACCCCACATTTCAAGGGAGAAGAAATTGTGCATCATGCGCGCTGTTTCATCGGCAATTTGGAACATATCCTGGGAACGCACACGTGTCGCTAATAAGGATTGATGGGCATCACGAAACGTTGTATCGGTTAACAACACATCGTCCTGTGCAAGAATCCATTTAACGAGCCCCTCTGCACCTTGCGTCTCTAAAATCTGCTTTGTGCCCGTTAAAGGCTGACCATTCAAGTCTACTAATGGTTTAAGTGGCTGCGTGAAAATAGGCTTGGCCTTCTTTTCCACCCCTGGGAAGCCATTTAATGTGACATTGCCGATATAGGTCAGTAATTTCGTGCCTCGGTCTTGACGCACCGGGAAGTTAAATAATTCAGGCGTTGTATCAATAAAGCTTGTATCAAACGCACCTGAGATAAATTTTTCATGTGTCACGACATTATTTAAAAACGGAATATTCGTTTTCACGCCACGGATACGAAATTCTTTTAAATTGCGATCCATCTTCGCTGCGGCTTCTTTAAATGTCATGCCTGATGTTGAAATTTTCACGAGTAAGGAATCGTAATAAGGTGTAACCACGGCTCCTTGGAAGCCATTGCCGGCATCTAAGCGTACGCCAAAGCCGCCACTTGAACGGTAGACCATCAGCTTGCCTGTATCCGGCATAAAGTCATTGGCGGGGTCTTCAGTCGTAACACGTGCTTGAATGGCATAACCAAACAACGGAATAGCTGCCTGCTCAGGTATATGAATCGCTTCGCTATGCAAACCGTAGCCCGCCGCTACCTTGATTTGGGCATGCACAATATCAATACCTGTAATCATTTCAGTAATGGTATGCTCCACTTGGATACGAGGATTAACCTCAATGAAATAAAAATCTTCTCCCGCGACTAAAAACTCCACTGTCCCTGCATTTATGTACGAGACATTTTTCATCAGTTTCACGGCTGCATCGCAAATTCGATTGCGTAAATTTTCTGACAAAGAATTAGATGGGGCGATTTCAACGACTTTTTGATGGCGACGCTGGATCGAACAATCTCGTTCATATAAATGGACGATATTGCCGTCTTTGTCTCCGATAATTTGTACTTCAATATGTTTAGGCTGTAAAATACATTTTTCTACGTATACTTCGTCTGAACCAAAGGCAGCTTTGGCTTCTGATTTGGCGCGCTCGTAGGCTGATGTTGCCTCTTCCTGCGTGTGAACAACGCGCATACCACGCCCTCCACCACCTAAGGACGCTTTAATCATCAATGGATAGCCATATTGCGCACCAAATGTGAGCACTTCTTCGACCGAAGCCACTGGGCCATCTGTCCCAGGGATCACCGGAATATCTGCACGCACAGCCTGTTCGCGTGCCTTCACCTTATCACCGAACATATCGAGGTGCTGCGAGGTTGGCCCGATAAAAAGAATGCCCTCTTCTTCACAACGGCGGGCAAAGTCCACATTTTCAGATAAAAAACCATAACCTGGATGAATCGCATCAACACCTGCATCTTTGGCAATGGAAATGATGCCCTCGATATCTAAATAAGCATCGATTGGTTTCTTGCCAGCACCGACTAAATACGCCTCGTCCGCTTTATAGCGATGGAATGCCCCACTATCTTCACGCGAATAAATAGCCACAGTGCGAATGTTTAGCTCCGTACACGCACGGAAAATACGAATTGCAATTTCTCCCCTATTTGCTACAAGAATTTTGTTGATTGATTCCATTAGTATCCCCCTTATGATTGTGAACTTTTTCTTGCTACCTTTTCAAACATGGAAATATTCACTAATATTCCCATAGCTAAAGATAGCAAAATTATAGATGTCCCGCCATAACTAATAAAAGGTAGCGTTACACCGGTTAACGGGATTATCCCAGTTACACCCCCAAGATTAATAAACGTCTGCCATGCAATCCAGCATGATATACCAGCCGCAATCATGCGTGCTAACGGATCTTTCGTACGCAGTGCGATTGAAATACCTTTATATACGATAAATCCTAAACCACTTATGACAATCAGAACTCCCCAAATACCGAGTTCCTCCATAATAATCGCCATAATAAAATCTGTGTGAGGTTCTGGTAGATAACCTAACTTTTGAATCGATTGCCCCAGACCTCTACCTTCTAAACCACCACCACCAATTGCGTAATAACCATTTACAACCTGATGACCAATTGTATCCTCATAATCGAATGGATTAAAGTAAGATTGGATACGACCCATTCGTTTTTCGGTTAACACTTGCCCTTTAAAGGCAAAGAGTAGAGTTAAAATAATACCACCAAACGCCCCTAACACGCCAAAAAATTTCCAAAATATTTTAAATGGTATACCACTCGCTGCTACGACAGAAATAGCAATCCCACAAAGAATAATTACAGCTCCTAAATCGGTTTCAAAGGCAACACTGGCTACAACAAGTATCCAAAGAAATATCGGATAAAAAATCTCCGTTGGTTGCAGCTTTTCAAACGTATATTTTTGTGCTTTGCGATAAAATGCAGCAGCAAAATATAAAATTATAAATAGTTTCGCATACTCGGAAGGTTGGAAATTCCCTAATCCTGGAACAATAATCCAACTTTGCGAGCCTACCTCTTCAGCACCAAAACCCGCTACTTTTAACCAGGTAAAGAGCACCACTAATATAACCGTTAATAGCAACATTATATTTTTATTAGCATAATGCTTATACGGGAAAATTGCTGCTACTAAAAAAGCTAAAAATGCCACTGTTAGGTTTTTCACCTGTTTGAGATAAAAGTAATCTGGCGCTTGTCCCTCTCTTACTATCGCCACCATCATACTTGAACTATAAATCATCACTAATCCAAAGAGACTTAACAATAGGACCGTAAAAAATAATGGATAATCAAAATTTTGTGCATAGCGTTTTAGATATTGTTTCATTGTGAAAACCTCGTTCTAGAAAAAAAACTCAAATCGCAAGGAGCGTTTGAGTTTTTTCTTTTTATTTGTCTGTATACGCGTCATGTAGTACAGAAAGTTCTTTCTCGAGCGAGTCGAGAATTTCTTTGCCTTTTTCGCGTTCAATGAGTCCAAGCTTCACAGCAAAGTCTATTTCACGTGAAAGGCCGAACATTTGTGTATCTAATACTTCCTCATATAAAGGGCATTGTGGCATTGTTAAATGATCCATTTGTACTCGAATGAGGCGAGCAATTTTATCTGCATCAGCTACTAATAGCTCCAAAGCCTTCTCTTGAAAAGAAGTTTGTGATTTCGTATCCATGAGGACGCCCCCATTATCTGATATTTCTTCGATTCTATCTTAATAAAGTTTATCTTCTAGTCGTTAAAAATGCAAGTGTCTTCGTTGTAAAAAGACAATTCGAATTATATTTCTTTATTATCTCCTGTCATTAGCGGTATACTATTTCATGGATATACAAGATTTGAGGAGGATTTCTATTATGGAAACAATTATTCCTATCAAGGGTGCAGTTTCATATCAACTTACATTAGATCCAACTGTTTGGATTTTCGATGACCGTAAACTAGACTTAAACACATACTTCCACACAAAAGTAGACGAGGAAGATGCGGATACAAAATATATGCGTGAAGTTGGTGCTCACTGGTCACGTGAAATTATGGAAGGTGCTACTTTCCCACCAACATTAAAATCAGAACGAAAATTCGACCGTAAAGGAATGGAAACAGGAACTTTTGGTATCGAATTAAGTCATTTTTTGAAAAACGCTGACATTAAACCGGAAGCGACAAAAATCGTCATTGAATGTCAAGAAGGTCAAGAACATACATTTACCATTGAAGAAGCATATACACTTATTTTTAAATACAGCCAAGATGGTAAGCCGTTAAATGAAGATGGACCCGTTCATGTATTGTTCGGAGACGGCTCAAATGTAGACAATCCTATTAAAAATGTGTTAGCCATTCGTGCAGAATAGGGAGGGTATGCTATGCGCGTAAAATGTGTCATTTGCGATACGATTAACCAGTTAGATGATGATTTACCGTTAGCAAAAAAATTACGCAATCGTCCGATTCATACGTATATGTGCGACACCTGTCATGATCGTATTAAACAAAATACAGTAACACGAATAGAAACGGGTAACTTCCGTTTCTATCGTACGTCTCCACATATGGATAAAGAGTTTTAAGATTCATTAACAATACAAAAGGTTTCGGGTATGCTGGTCATTCTCGAAACCTTTTGATTTTTTTTGTGATTTTCATTCAAGTGGCGCCCCACTCTCTGGTTCAGCCGTAGTCATCTTGATTTCTTTTATTTGTTCTTTTTCAAACTTCACTATGGATCTTGTTCATTATTTATATTTTTAAGTCATCCTATCCATCGTCGCATCATTTTTAGACGTCTCGAATTGATTGGAGCGCAGGCTAGTGTAGCTGGCGGCATTGCCCTTTCACTACAGAACAAAGCTTCCTGCGGGAATAGCATGAGCTGAAGTTTCCGCAGAAACTTAGCGGCGAGACTGAAGCCATGCCCGCTACAAAGCGTCCGCCTTAGTGGAAATCAATGGGTCCATATAGATACTTCTATCTTTTAAAAAAAGATGGTAAACAAACTCAATCTTTTGAGTTTGTCTACCGCCTAAAAGGGGCTGGGACAAAACTTTAAATTTTAAGAAAGAAAAGCAAATGTATTATTAAATTTTTGCTATCTAAAATAAAGAAAAATTTTGACGTTCTTCCTTTTAGAATAAAAAAAATTTAGAAGAGTGCACTAGTTGATGGTAGCGAAGGCGGCGACTCCTGTGGGATTAGCATGACGCCTGAGACTACACGCCCCCGGAAAGCGTCCGCCGTAGTGGACATAACGTTCACAGCAAAAAAGTGTTAGATCGACATCAGTCAATCTAACACTTTTTCTCTTTTGTCCCAGCCTCTTGTCAATTAACCATTATTTTTTATAATCGCCTTCTCAATCAATTCGACAACTTGATACATAATAGTGGCAAAAAAAGCGATAATGAGCAGCGACATTAGCACAAGATTAAAGTTAAATACTTGGAAGCCATAAATGATTAAATAGCCAAGTCCTTTCGACGCCACTAAAAACTCGCCTACGATAACTCCGACCCATGACAACCCAACATTAACCTTCAATGTTGAAATAATTGTTGGGAATGATGCTGGTAAAATGACCTCTTTAAATGTTTGCCACCTTGTTGCTCCGAATGTTTGCAAAACTTTACTATAATTCGGATCAACTCCCTTAAAGGCGGTATAAACAACAATAGTTGTAATGATAATCGAAATCAGTGCACCCATGGCGATAATTGAAAAGTATCCTGGGCCGAGTGCAACGATTAGAATCGGTCCGAGCGCAACTTTTGGCATTGCATTTAAAATTACTAAATACGGGTCTAGTATCTTTGATAACATAGGTGACCACCAAAGTACTGTTGCGATTAACGTCCCTAGTAAAGTACCCGCAATAAAGCCAATAATCGTCTCCATAAGGGTCACACTAACATGTAAAGTTAACGAACCATCACTCACTTTTTCTATAAACGTGTGCCACACACGAGTTGGTGAACTAAAAATTAAGCGATCAATCCATTCAAGTCTTGAAAATAATTCCCACCCACCAAAAAATACGACTAAGATAATCAGTTGATATAACCGCACGAAACGTTTTTCTTTTTTAAGCAACTGCAAGTATTGTTTAAATTGTGTGTTATCCAAGGCTCTCCAGCTCCTTCCAAATCGTTTGGAATACTTCTGAATATGCCGGATGTTGTCTTACATCAAAAGGTGATAACTCTTGTAATTCTGTTGGTATTTCAAACACTTTATGCAAAGTACCCGGGTTTGCTGAAAAGAGAAATACTCGTTCACTCATTGCAATGGCTTCACCAATATCATGAGTCACGAGAATCGCCGTTTTATGATAGGCCTTTAATGTTTCAACGACTAAGTCCTCCAGCTTTAATTTTGATTGATAATCAAGTGCAGAAAATGGTTCATCAAGCAATAAGATTTTGGGGTTAACTGCCAGGGTTCTTGCCAAAGCTACACGCTGACGCATTCCCCCAGATAATTCTCTTGGATAACTGCTCCCAACATGCGGCAAACCAATTTCTTGTAAAAGTGCATTCGCTGTTACCTTATGTGATTTTTTGTTGCGTTCAATTAATTTTAAGCCAATTGTGACATTTTCTTCTATTGTTTTCCACGGAAATAAATAATCTTGTTGCAGCATATAGCCAATGAGTGACTGATTATGTGGGGAAATTTCTTCATTGTCAATAAACACCTTACCTTCTGTCGAACGAAATAATCCAGCAATTATCGACAATAGAGTTGTTTTACCACAGCCACTTGGCCCTATAAAAGATACAAACTCACCTTCTCGAATAGTTAAACTAATATCACGTAAAACTTCCTTTGCCTGCGTACTTGAAAAATAGCTGTGGTGAATATGTTCGAGCTCTAAAAACCCCATTACTCTGCAGCCTTTTTAGCAAACGTTGTATTTACAAGCTTTTCATAATCTACACGTTGAGGAAGTTCACCTGCTTCCTCCATTATCGTTTGTAGGTTATCCCATTCTGCTTCATCTAAAATTGCATCAGTTGCAAATGAGCCCTGAGATTTATAGCGCTCAACAACTGTTTCAATTACAGCTACATCGACATTTTCAAAATAGGGCTGAATAATTTTCGCAATTTCAGCAGAACTTTTTTCCTGCACAAAATCTTGCGCTCGCTTCAATGCATTTGTAAAGCTCTGAACTGTTTTGGCATCATCCTCTAAATAACTGCTTTTTGCCATAAATGAAGTATAAGGTAAGTGACCCGATTCAGTGCCAAATGAGGCAACAATATAGCCCTTGCCTTCTTTTTCAAATACACTAGCGGTTGGTTCAAATAACTGAACAAAATCTCCAGTTCCAGAGGCGAAGGCAGTAGCAATATTAGCAAAATCAATATTTTGAATGAGTGTTAGATCTTTTGTAGGATCAATGCCATGCTTTTTCAACACAAATTCGCCTGCCATTTGAGGCATTCCACCTTTACGTTGCCCTAGGAATGTAGACCCTTTTAACTCTTCCCACGAAAAGTTTTCAATCTTTTCACGCGCAACTAAAAATGTACCATCTGTTTGCGTTAATTGTGCAAAGTTTTGAATCGGATCATTTGAGCCTTGCGCCGTTACATATATAGATGTTTCTGAGCCAACTAAGGCGATATCAATGCCATCCGACAGTAACGCTGTCATTGTCTTATCGCCACCTGCTATTGTTTGAAGTTCAACCGACAGCCCTTCATCTTCGAAAAAACCTTTTTCAAGGGCTACGTATTGCGGTGCATAGAAAATCGAGCGCGTCACTTCTCCAACTTTGACTTTTTCGAGCTCAGCTTTATTACACGCCGCCAATGAAAGGAGCAACAAAGCAATACCACTAAATAAAAAACCTTTTTTAAGCCAACGCATTCCATTTCCTCCCTGATTGATGAAATAGCCTATCGACATTAACTTATTCACGTTAGAAGATTTCGGTGCCAACCATTTTACTTCGCGAAACACCATTGATTGAAATTAAGTGTGAAGGAGTTCTTTCCTATGTAGATTGCTAAAGACGTTAATACTTATCTCTCTAACCACAGAAAAACAGTCTTAGCAAATACATGCTAAGACTGTTTTATGCCATAAAAACTTAATGTAAGTTTCACAGGATAGGAGCCAAGCTACTCTCATTGATTGGCAGCTTGTTGCTCTTCTCTTTTTTCTCGCCACATTCGTGTTTTGTATATAATCAAAATTAACGCCGCTACGATGAGGCCTTCAATCATAGGTAGGAATAACGCGAAAAATGTCAACATAATACATCCCACAAATAGGAACACATAAATGACAATATTTTGAGATAGCTTTAACTTTTTTGCAAAGCCTAATTTATAGACAATTGCAGAAAGTACAAATACAAGAAGAAATACAACATAGCCTGCAATTTCATAGCTCGGTAAATTTTCATATAAAAATCTTGTTATACCAGCCATTCTCTCATAAACCCTTGTTGTCTCCTCTGCATTTGTTGATGCAGCAACTTGAATAACATTTAGTTCACCCAATAAAGCGGACTTTATATCCAAGACTCCTCTTCCTTTCATTGCAGCGGAAAATTATTGTTCTGCGTTACGTAATTTTTTCGCTGCTTTCTCACGTTCGTTTTTATCTAGAATTTTTTTACGAAGACGAATAGATTCTGGTGTGATTTCTAAGTACTCATCATCACCTAGGTATTCAAGTGCTTCTTCTAAAGATAAAATACGTGGTTTTTTAATAACATTCGTTTGGTCTTTATTTGCTGAACGGATGTTTGTTTTTTGTTTCATTTTTGTGATGTTTACAGTGATATCAGCGTCACGAGTATTTTCTCCAACGATCATACCTTCGTAAATATCTGTACCTGGCTCCAAGAATAGTGTACCACGGTCTTCAATTTGCATCATACCATAAGTTGTTGATTTACCAGTTTCCATTGAAACGAGTACGCCTTGGTGACGTCCACCAATTTTACCTGGTAATAATGGTTGGTAGCAATCAAACGTATGGTTGATAATACCGAAACCTTTTGTCATTGACATAAATTCAGTTGTATAACCGATTAATCCACGAGCTGGTACTAAGAACGTTAAACGAACTTGACCACTGCCGTTGTTCACCATATCAAGCATTTCGCCTTTACGAGTACCAATGGATTCAATAATTGAACCAACATTTTCTTCAGGAACATCGATTTGAACGCGTTCAAATGGTTCACATTTTACGCCATCGATTTCACGCACGATTACTTGCGGTTTAGATACTTGTAATTCGAAACCTTCACGACGCATATTTTCGATCAGGATTGATAAGTGAAGCTCACCACGACCTGAAACTGTCCAAGCATCTGGAGAATCCGTATCTTCAACACGTAAAGATACGTCAGTTTGTAATTGAGCACGTAAACGCTCTTCTACTTTACGAGAAGTAACCCATTTCCCTTCACGACCTGCGAATGGAGAATTGTTTACTAAGAAAGTCATTTGTAAAGTTGGCTCATCGATACGTAAAGGCGTAAGCGCCTCTTGGTGCTCAACAGGACAAACTGTTTCACCAACATTGATATCTTCCATACCTGAAACGGCGATTAAGTCACCAGCTTTTGCTGTCTCTACTTCTTCACGTTTTAAGCCGAAGAAACCAAAGATTTTTGTTACACGGAAGTTTTTCACTGTACCGTCTAATTTCATCAGTGCAACTTGTTGACCTACAGAAATTGTTCCGCGGAATACACGACCAATCCCGATACGTCCAACGAAGTCATTATAATCAAGTAAAGCTACTTGGAATTGTAATGGTTCTTCTGAGTTATCAACTGGTGCTGGGATAGCCTCAATAACTTTTTCAAATAGACATTTCATATTTTCTTCTTGTTTAGATGGATCAGCGTCCAACGAAGCTGTACCATTTACTCCTGAAGCATAAACAACTGGGAAGTCTAATTGATCGTCATCTGCACCTAGCTCGATGAATAATTCAAGCACTTCATCTACTACTTCTAGTGGGCGAGCTGAATCTTTGTCCACTTTGTTCACAACAACGATTGGTGTTAAGCGTTGTTCTAATGCTTTTTTCAGTACGAAACGTGTTTGAGGCATACAACCTTCATACGCATCGACAACTAGTAAAACGCCGTCTACCATTTTTAAAATACGTTCTACCTCACCACCGAAGTCAGCGTGTCCAGGCGTATCAAGGATGTTGATACGAGTTCCTTCATAGTTTACTGCTGTATTTTTAGCTAAAATCGTAATACCACGTTCGCGTTCAATATCATTAGAGTCCATTGCACGTTCTTCAACACGTTCGTTTGAACGGAATGTACCTGATTGTTTTAATAATTGGTCGACTAAAGTAGTTTTACCATGGTCAACGTGGGCGATAATTGCGATATTGCGAAGATCTTGACGTAAGTTTGTCATTATTCCACTCCATATTCTTTTTTCGTATGTTTAACTGTGATATTATAGCACAAGAAGGATGTAAATGTCCTTATTAGAATTTCTATCATTCTAAAAAAAATATTTTTGAATCAAAAATTTATAATAAAATAGGAGGCTCGGCTATGAATCGTGCAAAATTCGTAATGGCCATTTATGCATTGGCGGCTATATTAGCAATGTGTGCTATCGGTTATTCCGTAGCAGCTCGTAGTGGATTTGGCATATTAGCAGGCATTGTGGCTACTTGTGTCATTTTCATGACAGCCTTTAAAATGAAACGTAAACTACGTGAACAAGGTTTACTATAATGTAATAACTAAGGTGGCGATTAAAGCTTAACAGCATCTATTGACGCCTGTGTTGTAAAATACTTTAGTCTACAAGGCGAAGGAGCTGTCCAAATAATGGACAGCTCCTTTCTTAGCGATAAGGCACAATATATTTGTCTAATAACTCTTTATGGATGGAAGGGTTTGCGATGATAAAAGTATCTTGATTTAGAAAATCAAAATCTTCTCCATGTAAATTCGTTGCAATTGCACCAACTTCCTTAGCGATAATTGTCCCCCCGGCGATATCCCATGGAGACAGTCGCATGGAGACATAAGCATCTAACTTACCACTTACAACAAAAGCTATTTCCATAGCTGCCGAGCCATATGAACGTGTACCACGAACTTTCCGAATCAATTCAATAACTTTTTCATGATGGATATGTCGATTTGGCGCCACCCAACTTGCATTAATACCAATCACTGACTCTTCAATTGAAACTGGCTGCAATTTACGTAGCGGTGAATCATTGTACCAAGCCCCTTCGCCAGCGACTGCATAGAATAAGTCTTCACGCATAACATCGAATATGTAACCGAGCTTACCAATACCGTTAATAAATATTCCAATTGAAATCATAAAGTGTCGATGTTGTTTGACAAAATTCATGGTGCCGTCAATTGGATCAATAATCCAAACAATACCATCTAACGATTCAACCTTCTCACCCATTCCCTCTTCGCCTAAGATTTTATGGGTCGGGTCAAACGTTTTAATTTTTTCTATGAAAAATAATTCTGTTTCACGGTCAATATTTGTAACAAGATCATTTGCATTAGATTTTGTTTCAATAACTAAATTGTAGGAAAATGCATTTCTAATGCGTTTACCCGCTTCAAAAATAATACTTTTCGCAAATTCATCGATTCGTTGTAAACTCATAATTACCCACCCTTCGTATATAAGAAAAGCGCATAAACGCCCATCAGTAAAACCACTATATCCTTTACTTCAGTATGCTACTGTCTTGTCAATATAGCCCCTTCTCCATCGCTAGGTGCTGGCTAAACAAAGGCACTACCTCCTACGATTACGCTACCATCGCATCCTACCGTGTAGTAGAGCCCACAACGTAAATAAACACAATAGACAATAGAAATACGCTTCAAACATGCGACAGCACCTTTAGACAGTGTTAAACACACCTCTCTAAACAGAGCCCTAGCCACTACACTTTCTATTATGATATATTATCTATTTTACCCTTTATAACAACAAAAATCACCTGCTGTCGGAATATTCAGCAAGTGATTTTATATGGGTATGAATTTTTTTTTACGCATAGGCGTGCAAACTTTCAAGCTCCATCTGGATTTCTGCCAGACGTTTTTTACTTTTTTCAATCTCAAGCTCATTTTTTTCATTCATAGCAGAGAATAAGGAAGCTAATTCATAATCTAATTCTAATTGCAAAATGTGTTCATATTGCTTTTCAATGTCAACTTTTCGTATAATTTTTACGATCTGTTTCATAAAAATCACGTCCTTTTTTTATTTTGTTACAAAACCTTATCAGATTTCGTTAAAGTACTTGTTATAAGATTTTTTCCCATTTTCTTATTGAAATAAACCTTATAATCGAGAGGAGTTTTCAAAAATGCCGAAACTAAAATGGACTAACAAAGATTTCAATGTTTTTCAAATAAATGGTTTAGAACAAAGAATGGACGCTTTAAATTCCAATGTACGGCCTAAATTCAATAAATTAGGAGAAGATTTTTCCACTTTCTTTTCTAGCCAATTGGGAGAGGAGTTTTTCTCTCATGTTGCGAAACATGCTCGACGAACAGTCAATCCACCAAAAGATAGTTGGGTTGCCTTCGCTCCATACAAAAGAGGTTATAAAGCATTGCCTCACTTTCAGATTGGTCTTTGGAGCTCACATTTATTCATCGTATTAGCCATTATTTATGAAGCACCACAAAAAAACGTGATGGCGGAACGACTACTTGCAAAAAAATCATTGTTACAACAGCTTCCAGATGATTTCATTGTTTCTGGTGATCATATGTCGCCATTGGCTTTTCCGATGCAAGAAGCTAAAGAAGAGAAGCTAGAGGAGTTACTTATTCGACTGCGCGATGTAAAAAAAGGCGAGTTTTTAGTCGGGCGCCATATTTCACGCGATGAAGCTATAAAATTGTCTTCCAGTGAATTCCACAAATTAGCTGAAGAAACTTTCAACAGTTTACTGCCGGTCTATAACATCATTTTAGGAAAATAAAAAGTTTAAGCTTTAGACAAAAAACAGAAATAATAATCCGATTAGTCTAACAAAAAAAAAACACCATCATCTTAAATGATGGTAACAGCTATGGAACGGCCACAAACTTAGCAAGGTTGTATTATTACTTACTCCATTCGGTATTGCTAAAAGGGCGAAGCTCAAAGTTTTAAAGGTACTTGTTGAAAGTTACATGGCTTGCAAGAGGATGGAACATAACATCTACAGAGGGTGTAGCATGAGAACTTACGTGACATTATTATTTTGCGATGATGTCCATGAGACAAGCTTTCTAATGTCGATATTGATGTATTTTATGCAAAAACTTGATATTTAACACGGAATTTTTGTGAAGGCATAGCAAATAAGTCCTTGAAAGCCAAATGCCACAATAATAGCTAAATGCTGCAAGACAAAAAAGTGTGGACGTGAGTATTTCTCACATCCACACTTCTTTTTTTAACGTCGTTGCTTCGGTAAAACCTTTATGATTGTGCCATCTGCAGTTTCTTTTGTTTGCTTCACTACTGGATAACTCACATAGCCACTAGCATCTTCAAACTCACGAAAAATTGTTTTTTCCTCGGCCTGTGACGGTACAATCTCTTTAAAGCGACGATATTTCGCCATCATCACTTCGCGTTTAATGCCCTTTTCATAGGCCTGCTCGATGCCTTCAAAAAACTTAATAACATCAACTATTTCTTCAGTCGACCAATCAATTGAAAACGGATAAGAATATTCCATTTGGACATTACCACCTTTACATTACTGTCCCCATTTTACCCGTATACTTTCCGCTTCTGCAACCATTCTTGTTATAAGCCCTTCCACTGTTGGAATATCGTGAATCATTCCCGTAACTTGGCCTGCCCAACCAATACCATCGTTCTTGTCACCATCGTATATAAACCGTTTATTCGCTTTACCACTTATATAATCTTTTAATGCTTCATACGTAGGAGTTGTTCGTTCAATTTCTAAAATTTTCTCTGTAAATTCGCTACGAAGCGCTCGGGCCGGTGCACCAATGGAGCGTTTAATAACAGTTGTATCGGCTTCAGAGCTTGCGACCAGTGCCTCTTTATAAGCTTCTGAAGCATCAATACATTCTTGTGTAGCAATAAAACGTGTACCCATTTCTATTCCCTCGGCACCAAGTGCATGTGCGGCCATCCAGCCACGTCCATCACCAATACCACCAGAAGCAATGACAGGAATTTTTACGCTATCTACAACTTGAGGTACGAGTACCATTGTACCGATATCATCACGTCCAAGATGACCACCACCCTCTTGTCCTACTACCATTACTGCATCTGCGCCAAGCTCTTCAGCTTTTTGAGCTTGTCTACGTGCGGCAACGAGCACTAATTTCTTGATATCTGTCCCTGCAAGTAAATCAAATATTGGTGCCGGATTACCTCCTGTCATTGTCACAACAGGTACTTTTTCTTCGACTGCAACGCGCACCATATCCTCATAGCCCGTACCATACATTCCAATTGCAAAATTGACACCAAATGGCTTATCAGTTAAAGTTCGGACCTTATGAATTTCTGCGCGTAATAAATCAGCATCACGCAAGCTCATGGCAGTTATTTGTCCAAGCCCTCCAGCATTCGACACTGCCGCAGCTAAGTCAGCATATGCTAAATAAGCTAATCCCCCCTGAATAATCGGATATTGAACTTGCAAAAGTTCTGTGACACGTGTATTCCAATTCATCAAATCTCCCCTTTCATACGATACTATCTTCTCGTCATCCTCAAAAAATCCCTTTAATTTTTAATTAAAGTCTATTTTTTCATGTCGTTAGGTGCTATAATTCATTTGTTTTCTTAGATATTATAAAAGTGAGGTGGTACCTGCGTTGTCACAATTAGAGACTCCATTGTTCGACGTATTACTGAAACATCGGAACAGACATCCAATTCAGTTCCATATTCCAGGCCATAAGAAAGGGCACGGTATGGATCCTGCGTTCCGAGAATTCGTCGGCGACAACGTTTTATCAATTGATTTAATTAATATTGCTCCACTAGACGATTTACATTCACCAAAGGGTGCGATCAAAGAAGCGCAGGCACTTGCTGCAGAAGCCTTTGGTGCTGATCATACATTCTTTTCCGTTCAAGGTACTAGTGGCGCCATTATGACGATGATTCTGACCGTCGTCGGTCCAGGTGATAAAATTCTAGTACCACGGAATGTTCATAAATCCATTATGTCAGCGATCGTTTTCGCTGGTGCTATTCCAATTTTTATTCACCCTGAGGTGGACAGCGAATATGGTATTTCTCATGGTATTTCAGCAGAAGCTGTAGAAAAAGCATTAAATGCTTACCCGGATGCAAAGGCTGTTCTTGTTATTAACCCAACATACTACGGATTTTCAGCAGATTTAAAACGTATTGTGGAAATTGTCCATAGTCGTAATATTCCAGTTGTTGTTGATGAGGCACATGGTGTTCATATTAAATTCCATGATGAACTACCTTATTCCGCTATGGAAGCTGGCGCCGATATGGCTGCAACAAGTGTGCATAAACTTGGTGGCTCCATGACTCAAACATCGATTTTAAATGTGCGTGAAGGGCTCGTCTCTGCAAAGCGTGTACAAGCTGTATTCTCGATGCTAACAACTACTTCGACTTCTTATCCATTACTTGCATCTCTCGACACAGCACGTCGTCAGCTTGCAATTCATGGCTATGATTTAATAGGTGATGCCCTTCGTTTAGCAAAAGATGCGCGTAAACGCATTAATCAAATTCCGCATTTAAAATGTGCAGGAAAAGAAAAGTTACACTCATCTGCAACATTTGATATGGATCCGTTAAAACTGTTAATTAGTGTAAAAGATTTAGGTATTTCCGGTCACCAAGCCGAAGAATGGCTTCGTTACAATGCGAATATTGAAGTAGAGTTATCGGACTTATATAATATTTTATGTCTTGTGACAGTGGCTGATACGAAAAAGGAAATTAATCTCCTAATAAATGCATTAAGTCGTATGTCAAAAGCTTTTGATTCAGAAGCGGCTATTACCGAAACAGTTGTAAATGTGCCAGAAATTCCTGCGCTTGCAATGTCACCTCGTGATGCATTTTATGCAGATACAGAAGTTGTACCACTTGCCGAAGCAGATAATTGTATATGTGCAGAATTCATAATGGTATATCCACCTGGTATTCCAATTTTTATTCCCGGGGAAATAATTACTGAAGAAAATATTCGTTACATTCAGATGAATGTTGAAGCTGGCTTACCTGTTCAAGGTCCAGAAGATTCAACCTTAAAAACAATTCGCGTTATTAAAGAACGTAGAGCTATCATATAAACGCAAATAAGCTGTCTCAAATGAGACAGCTTATTTTTATACTACAACAACTATTACTAATATTGTAAAAAAAGCATGCCCAACATAGGGGAAATAATCCAACAATTATTCTATAAATATCCGATTTATTTCTGATTAGCATTTTTCGGTCGATCGATAACCTCATTTTTTTTGGTATTCTTCTTCTCCTTGAATAAGTTTATCTACTGAAATCTCCTACAAATCACTTAGTCTAATAAGGTTCTCCATGTCCGGATAACCTTTTCCTAATTTCCACTTAGAAACAGCTTGTCTGGATATATTTGGTAATTACGCAACATCATTTGTGAATATTAATGTTGTTCTCTCATTCTTTTAAACGATTTTCTATGTACATTCCACTTACCCTCCATACTTTATGATTATGTATAAATCATAAAATTTTCAACCGTATTTCACTCGAAGTTATTATTTGTCATTTCGTAACTAATAGTTGCATACCTTAAAAATCTGTTACCTCTAAACTTTAAAGAAATTTTTCTACCTTATTGAATGAGCATTGAACAAAAAACTCGATTCCACTGGACACTTTATTTACAATAAGAATGAAGGAGTGATTAAATGAATTCATGGGACAAACGATTTCAAACAGTAGAATATGTTTATGGTGAACAACCAAATACCTTCATAAAAAATTATGCAGATTACCTGAAGAACTACACAAATATAGCTGCTTATGCAGAGGGCGAAGGTCGTAATGCCGTCTTTTTAGCGAGCGAAGGGCATACGGTAACTGCCTTTGATTACGCACAAAGTGGGCTACAGAAAACACAACAACTTGCGAAAAAATATGACGTTATTGTGGAAACTAAACTCACTGACTTGCTACAAGATGAATTACCGGTTGAATTCTTTGATGCAGCCATCATGGTCTTTGGCCATTTTCCGGTAGAACAGCAGTATGAAGTACTTAAACGCATCATCGATTCTGTGAAACCAGGCGGACTAATTATGATGGAATTATACTCTATCTACCAACTTCCCTACGCATCAGGCGGTCCAAAACAACTTGAATTTTTATACGACCCAATTGATGTACTCGCTTGGTGTCAATCGCATAAAATTATGCACTTTTTTACAGGAGAACAAGTAAGAAATGAAGGTATTTTGCATACAGGGCTTGCTCATACCATCCAATTTATTATTGAAAAAAGTTAAAAAAGACTATATACAGATTTTTGAACTGAACCCCGAATAGTGGACACTTTAAAAAGTGACCCTATTCGGGTTTTTTTGTTCATTTCACTAAAAAACCCGTTATACTGAACTATACGAAATTAAGAACGGGAGAAATTAGCATGAGTAAAATCATTTTTAACGTATATCAAATACGACAAATAGAAGCAAATCGATTTGTAGCATCTGTATCAGATCGTTCTATTCAATATACACCGGAATTTAAAATTTTTGCGGTCAAAGAAAATCTAGCTGGAAAGGGACCAGTACAAATCTTTAAAGAAAACGGATTTGATTTAGAAGTGATTGGTGTGGAAAAAGCAAGATCATCGATTAAACGATGGAGAGCATCTTTTAAAACTCATGGAGAACAAGCATTTTCGGAGGAAAGACGCGGAAAAGGAGGTTCTGGTCGACCAAAGAAAGAAAACCTATCGGCTGAAAAGAAATTAGAAAAAGCAGAGGTACGTATTCGTTTACTTGAAGCTGAATTAACACTGTTAAAAAAGCTAGACGAGATGGAAAGGCAGGCAAAGAAACGGCAATTTTAATGCCAAGGGAAAAGTATCAAGCAATTAATGATACCATTCGACTGTATCAGTTGAAAAATATGACACGTTATTTATGTTATTTGGCAAATGTAAGCCCCAGTGGTTATTATAAATGGCTCCAAAATAGTGAGAAACAAGCGATACGTGAAGAAGCAGATTTTCAGGACTACGTCCTATTAAAAAAGATTTATGATGCGTCAAAAGGAAAAGTGGGTTATCGAGGACTTTACATGGCACTAGAAGAACTACTTGAAGTCCCGATGAATCATAAAAAAATTCTACGATTAATGCGTAAATTCAATCTATATTCGAAAGTAAGACGTGCAAACCCTTATCGAAATCTTGCCAAAGCTACAGAAATCCATCGTCAAGTACCTAATCATCTAAATCGTGATTTTCATCAAACAGAGCCAGGCAAAGTGTTTTTAACAGATATTACGTATTTACAATACCGTGGCGGACAAACAGCGTATTTATCGTGTATAAAGGATGTTGCAACACGAGAAATCGTTGCATATGACGTATCGACAAGTTTACGCATGGAGTTTGTTTATCGTACGCTAAAGAAATTAGAAGAGCATATCAATGACAATTTACATCCAGAAGCGATGATTCATTCAGATCAAGGTTTTCATTATACACACCCAGCATTTCAAAAATGCGTCAAAGAAATGGGATTACTTCAGTCAATGTCTCGCCGAGGAAACTGCCTAGATAATTCGCCAATGGAATCATTCTTTGGGCATTTTAAAGATGAAATAGACTATAAAGAAGCTGAAAGCTTAGCAGAATTAGAATATATGGTAGATAATTATATGGAGCACTACAACAATACAAGAAAGCAATGGACATTAAAAAAAATGACTCCGGCAGCATACCGAAGTCATCTAATCGCTGTTTAATGTAGAGAATGGTCTTTTATTAAACTGTCTACTTTATAGGGTTCAGTTCATTTCTTCTGTATATAGCCTTTTTCATAGAAGTAAATAGACAAAAAGCGGGCACAGAAATGCGCCGATAATCGCCGTTAAACCCATCGACAAGGAACCGACTGATAATTCCTGCTCCCCATAATCTTTTAATTTCACTAGTCCTACCCCGTGTGAGGCACTTCCTACTGAAACACCTCGACTAACAGCAGATTCAATTTTGCCATACTTAATAACGAACGGTCCGATAATGGCGCCTACAAACCCTGCTATCATTACAAACACAGCAGTTAGTGGTGGAATACCGCCTATCGTCTCACTAACTTGCATGCCAACAGGTGTTGTCAATGACTTAGGTATTGCCGTTAACATCCAACTTTCACTAACCCCAATCCATTTTAACAACATAAAAACTGTTACTAAACCTGTGACCATTGCAATGACAATCCCCGACAAAATCGAAATCTTGTACTTCATGATAATGTCACGCTGGTTGTAAAGCGGGTAAGCTAGTGCTACTACAGCAGGTCCTAACATTTTCTGAAGCCACTCCCCACCTGCCATATAAGTAGGATATGGAATATCGAAAAGCAGTAAAATGACTATACTGAGTAATGTTGTCGTTACTAATGGAATCATTAAAGGATATGGGAAACGCTGATAAAGTTTTGTCAATAAAAAGAATAAAGTAATTGTGCCCACTACGACAATTATTTCAGTCAACGGTTAATTCCCCCTCTCCTTCTTCTACAATCGCTTCTTTTTTAGCTGCCTCTTTTTTCTCAATAAGTTGGCTAAGCAACCCAGTAATATAAATAGAAACCAATGTACTAGCGATAATAGCTAAAATAATAAGCAAACCAGTCTTTGATAACAGCTCCGGATAGTCGATCACCCCTACTGTTGCCGGGATGAAAAACAATGTTAATATACCAATTAAAAAACCAGCGCCATCTTGAATGTATTCTACTTTAATAATTTTTAA
Source organism: Lysinibacillus parviboronicapiens (assembly GCF_003049605.2). Classification (NCBI taxonomy): domain Bacteria; kingdom Bacillati; phylum Bacillota; class Bacilli; order Caryophanales; family Bacillaceae; genus Lysinibacillus; species Lysinibacillus parviboronicapiens. Next base: position 1,016,158 of record NZ_CP073713.1, on the reverse strand, counting down.
ATTGAGTGAAAGTGCTAATAGCAGTAACCCAATTACACTCCCTGGAAGAGGCAGATGCAAGAAAGTCACAATTCCAACGCCCATATAATAAAAAATATTTAGTATCCCAATCTGGACAATAATTCGCACAACTCTCATTAACACAGTAGCAATTTTTTCGTTCAACATTTACCACTTTTCACCCCCTCACGTTCATTGTACATGTGCCGAAATTTTCTGTCTATTATAATTTCAGAAAAACAATAGAAAAAAACCTACCTCAAGTACAATATTTAAACAAACTATAATCTTTAAGCTAAATTTCACTTTTTCACTATTTTTCTATACGAAAAAATTAAATATCGTGCAATTCAGTGAAAATATGCATTGTCACTTCCTTTTTTGTAATTTTTTTAAACAACCATAGATTATCTAACATAATAGCTGTTAATATAGATTTACTATTTTCAATTTTCTTATTATTGATGGAAGTGGGATGATTTCTTATTATAAAGCCATTAAAATTACAAACACGATTTGCCTACTATAGTAGCTTTTTCATTTTAATCATTGTAGTCTTTGCCGGCTTACTATTTTATTTAACAATTTCTGATGCACTACAAACACAACTAGGCAAACGGGCCCTCTATTTGGCAGAAACAACTGCCAATCGTGGTGATGTTTTAGCTGCTTTTAAAACAGACAATCCAACTGAAGCACTGCAAAGAATCAGCACCAATATTATGATGACAACAGACGCTGCCTACGTAGTTATTGGCAACGAAAATGGCATTCGTTACACGCATCCGATTACTGAACGAATTGGCAAACCCATGGTTGGTGACGACAATGCGCGCGCATTATTAGATGGAGAATCCTATATATCCATTGCAAATGGCTCTATGGGTCAGTCTATTCGGGGGAAAGCACCTGTATTCGACACCGATGGGACGACGATTCTCGGAGTTGTTTCAATTGGTTATTTAACTAGTGAGCTAGACAATTTATATTTACAATATCTCGACAATATTTTTTATATTATGATGATTGCCTTATTCATTGGTATCCTTGGCTCCATTTTCTTATCTCGTAGCATCAAAAAACAAATTTTCAACCTTGAACCAAATGAAATAGCCAATCTTTTCACAGAAAAAAATGCATTAATTGAATCTGTACGAGAAGCAATTATAACTGTTAATCACAAAGGTGAAATTACAACTTTGAATAATGCTGCAGCTAAAATCTTACATTTATCTGACAAAGATTCCGTAATTGGAGAAAATATTGAACATCATGTTCCAAATACTCACTTACTGGAAGTTCTTACTTATGGGAAAAAACAACACGATAAACCAATGATTATTAATGGAAATGAAGTAATTGTGAATCGTGTACCCATAAAAATGAACGGGAAAATCGTTGGGGCTGTTGCTAGTTTTCGACTGCAATCAGAAATTGACCAACTGGCGATTGAATTATCTCAGGTTAAACAATATACCGAAGCATTACGTGCACAAACGCATGAGTTTAATAATATTCTCTATACTATCTCTGGACTAATTCAATTGAATGCCTCTGATGAAGCATTATCTATTATTCATAAGGAAGTACAAGGTCAATCCTCATTAACTCAGTTCATCACTAATCGTGTCAAAGATCCATTTTTAAATGGGCTTATTATTGGCTTCTTCAATCGGGCACGTGAATTGAAGGTCAAACTTATTTTCGATGAAGACAGTTATTTAGAAACTTTGCCAGATAACATCGAAAAAAGTCTCATTATCTCTATAATGGGGAATTTGTTGACAAATGCTTTTGAAGAAGTTGAGAAAAACAAGGATCGTCCGCCGATTGTTAGACTTTTTGTTTTTGATAATGGTGAAGAAATAATAATAGAGGTTGAAGATTCTGGTAATGGTCTAGCACAGGAAAAGCTAGAATTACTTTTTTCAGAAAATATTTCGACAAAAGATGCAAAATTCAGAGGTTATGGTTTACGAAAAGTTATTTCAAGTGTGCAAGAATTGAACGGCAAACTGGCGCTTGAAAAGGGAGATTTAAGTGGTGCATTATTCATTGCGTCTATTAGCAAAGGGGGAATGTAGGAGATGCAAAAAATTGAAGTATTGATTATAGAGGATGATGTACGAGTTGCAGACGTGCATCGTCGTTTTTTGCAAAAAATTGAAGGGTTTCAGGTAATTGCCTGTGCCCATACCGGTGAAGAGGCGCTAGATTGGCTTCTGTCTTTTTCACCACAGCTGATTTTACTAGACGTGTACTTACCTGATGTTCTTGGCATTGATTTAATTGATAAAATCCAAGCAATTCGACCAAACACCAACATTATTTTAATTACAGCGGCAACTGAAGCACATATTGTGCAAGACGCCTATCGAAAAAATGTCACGGACTATATTTTAAAACCCTTTACTTTCGAGCAATTAAAAGAAAGTATTGAAAAATACCGCATGAAACACTTTATTCTACAAAATGATGAAAAATTCACACAAGAAAAAATTCAACAGCTCTGGCCAAAAACGCCAGCACATGAAAAAGTAGAATTATCATTATTACCAAAGGGTATCGATCCAACTACAATGAATCATGTAATCAATCATTTAAATACAATCGAAGACGGTACTACTGCTGAGGTACTAGGAAAAAATATTGGCGTCAGCCGTTCTACAGCTCGGCGTTATTTAGAGTATCTCGTTACACAAAAGCAAGCACATACTGAGCTGATTTATGGTTCTGTGGGACGTCCTGAGCGTAGATACTTCATTACCCATAAACTTTATGAACAAAATGAAACAAATTAACATTATTATCATAACATTGTGATTGTCTGAATTTACGGTAAATTTATGGTAGCGCTTGCAATTGCAGTGCTACCATTTTTCTTTACAAGGGGGATTTCTTATGTGGAAAACATTGACGAAATTTGCAGCAGCAACATTTTTATTAGCTGGTTTAGCAGGCTGTACATCAACAGCTTCTTCTAGTGCTGGGGACACAGAAAAAACGACAGCAAGCAATTATCCAAAAAATAATATCACAATTGTTGCTCCTTCTGGTGCTGGAGGAGGCTGGGATTTAACAGCCCGTGCAATTTCTAAAACGATGAATGATACAAAACTTATTGAAAAGCCGATACAAGTTGAAAATAAACCTGGTGGCGGTGGCGCAGTATTTATGGCCACTTTTGCAACTAAAGAAGCTGATAATGACTATATGCTAATGGTCAAATCACCACCTATTTTGATTAATAATGAAAAGGCTGAAGGAAACAGTAAATTTGGTTATAAGGATACAACTCCATTAGCACAATTAACGCGTGATTATGGTGCAATAGTGGTTAAAAATGATTCCACTTACAAAACGCTAGATGATGTGTTAAATGACTTGAAAACGAATCCACAGGACGTAACACTAGCTGGAGGTTCTGCCCCAGGATCTATGGATCATCTGGTAGGTATTATTCCAGCATTTAAATCAGGAATTGATTTAAAAACAGTAAAATACGTGTCTTATGATGGAGGTGGTGAAGCAGTTGCCGCATTATTAGGCGGGAATGCCGATGTCATTGCGACAGATGCCTCAACTATAGCAACTTATGTTAAATCAGGGGATGTTCGTGTATTAGCGGTCAGTTCTTCAGAGCGCTTAGAAGGTGAATTAGCTGATGTGCCAACTTTTAAAGAAGCGGGTATTGATGAAGAATTTACAATTTGGCGCGGTATTTTTGGGCCCAAAAATATGTCTGACGATGCTGTAGCATACTGGTCTGAAAAATTACAAGCAATGGTAGAAACAGATGAATGGAAATCTGAAGTAGCACGCAATGGCTGGCAAAGTGAGTACCGCAATGCAGAGGAATTCACTAAATATTTAGATGAACAAAACAACACAGTTGTCGAACTATTAACAGCTTTAGAGATGCAAAAATAAAATATAAAGAAAAGCGACTTTATCAGTCGCTTTTCTTCATAGGAGGTGCGCAACAGTTGAGTCAAACTTTCGATAAAATCTCAAGTATTGTATTTTTTATCATTGGAATTTTATTTGTCGTACAAGCAACACAAATTTCAGATAGCGCATATGGTTCTACAGTAGGACCGAAAACATTTCCATTAGGCTTGGGAATAATTCTAGTGTTATTGAGTTTACGGCTCTTATACGAAACATGGAGACAAGCTGTGAAGGCAAGATTAGCAAAAGGTCCACAATCCCCTTCAAAAACATTTTCCATTGAAATAAAAAAATTTTTAATATTATTTATTAGCGCGATAGCCTATGTATTTTTCCTTGAAATAGTAGGATACGTGATAACAACTTTTATCTTTTTATTAATTGGCTTCCAAACGATGGAACGAGGAAAAGTACTATTTTCTGTCATTATTTCTGCTGCTTTCTCCATCGGCATTTATTATTTATTCTCAGTTATTCTAGGAGGCTCGTTACCTAGCTTTCCTACTTTTTAATGTAAAGGAGTGAACATATGTCAACATTGCAATTTTTAGCTGACGGCTTTGCAGTAGCTTTTCAATGGCAAAATTTGTTATTCGCTTTCGTCGGCGTTATAATTGGCACTGCAGTCGGGGTGCTTCCCGGAATAGGCCCAATGAGTGGGGTTGCTCTGCTCATCCCAGTTACTGCTACACTTACCTCTGGACTCCCTACGGAAGCCGCTGCCGCAAGTTCTATCATTTTACTTGCAGGGGTATATTACGGCGCTATGTACGGTGGCTCCACAACTTCGATTCTGTTAAATACGCCTGGTGAATCTTCTTCTGTTGTGACAACACTCGATGGTTATCAAATGGCTAAACAAGGTCGTGCCGGTAGTGCTCTTTCTATCGCAGCGATTGGCTCGTTTTGTGCAGGCATCATTGCATTACTTGGCCTTGTCCTATTAGCAAAGCCATTATCAAGTGTTGCATTAAAATTTGGTCCTGCTGAATATTTTTCATTAATGTTGCTAGGACTAGCGGCAGTTAGTGGACTTGCAGGGCGTTCAATTACAAAAGCGTTAATCATGACTGTGCTTGGTCTAATGCTAGGTACTGTCGGCATTGATGCAGTATCAGGTATTGAACGTTTTACATTTGGTCAACCAATGTTATTCTCAGGCATTGAATTTTTGACAATAGCGGTTGGTTTATTTGCCCTAGGAGAAGTATTCAAAACAATCCTTGAAAAAAGTGATGATGACGGGCAAATTGCCAAAATTAATCGCATTTTACCAACTAAACAAGATTTAAAAGATAGTGCAGTGCCAATTGCACGTGGCTCATTTTTAGGGTTCTTCATCGGTGTCTTACCAGGTGCTGGTGCTACTCTTGCCTCGTTCTTTTCTTATATTACCGAGAAAAAATTTAGTAAAACGCCAGAAAAATTCGGCAAAGGTCATATTGCTGGCGTAGCAGGACCTGAATCAGCAAACAATGCAGCTTCAGGTGGTGCCATGATTCCACTTCTAACTTTAGGTATCCCGGGTTCTGGTACTACCGCCATTTTAATGGGAGCGCTCATTATGTACAATATTCAGCCAGGTCCGTTATTATTTGATGAGCACCCTGAGGTTGCATGGGGTTTAATTGCCAGTATGTTTATTGGTAACTTAATGTTATTAGTTTTAAATATGCCACTTGTTCGTATTTTTGCAAAAGTAATTGAAACGCCTAAAAAATATCTTTTGCCTATCATTATCGCTATATCTTTCTTCGGTGTTTACGCAGTTCAATATACAACATTCGATTTATATTTATTACTCGCTTGCGGACTACTTGGCTATCTCTTTGCTAAAAAAGATTACCCAGTAGCACCTCTGGTACTTGCTCTTGTCTTGGGACCTATGATTGAAAATAATATGCGTCGTGCTTTAACTATCTCTAATGGGGATTTTTCAATTTTCATGACAAAACCATTATCATTACTATTTTTAATAGTTGCCGTGTCTTGGTTACTAATACCACTATTTATGAAGATGCGTGGCAAAAATGTCATAATAAATGAAGAAGAATAAAAAGAGTGGAGAGAACTTATTTCTCTTCACTCTTTATGTATCTATAATGCGTGTCCTGAACCACCATCGATATTAACGGACGTTCCTGTCACATAGCTTGCTGCATCTGATACTAAGAAAGTAATAACATTCGCTGCTTCCTGGGTGTCTCCGACACGGCCTAATGGAATGGATTGACCAACTTTCCGAGAATAATCTTCCCATGATAGTTCAGACGCTTCACTTTTCCAACGATTCTCAATTTGATCACTACGAATTAATCCAATACAAACTGAGTTTACACGAATATTATCTTTTCCTAAGTCTTTGCTCATAGCCTTCGTTAAAGCAAGACCTGCGGCACGACTTACAGTAGTCGGGAGCGAACTTGCTGGTGGCGTTTTTGCCATAACCGCTGTTACATTGACGATTGCTCCCCCACCGACCTTACGCATATGTGGCACAGCATATTTCGAACAGTTAATGGCACCAAACACTTTTAAGTCTAAATCAGACTGCCATACTTCACCACTAACCGCTTCAAATGGATTGGCTGATGCTGTACCAGCATTGTTAATGACAATATCAATGCGTCCATAATGCTCCACTGTTCGCTCTATTAACCTCTTACAATCTTTTTCTTTCGTAATATCAGTAGGTATGAATAAAACATCTTCGCCCGTTTCGTTTTTAATACAACTCGCTGCTACTTGTAGCTGTTTTTCCCCTCGTGCACATAGTACAACTTTTGCACCTTCTTTGACTAGCTGCATCGCAGTATAATAACCGATGCCTTTACTTGAACCTGTTATAACTGCTACTTTGCCCTCTAAGTTTAATTCCATTTCTTCATCACCTCTATATTATTAGAATATTCATTATACATAGTTACTGTATCAAAATTACATGTATTATACAAAAAAACGACTATAAAGCGAATATGCTTTATAGTCGTTTCAACTGTTTCTAATTATTTTTTAGCTAAAATATGGATTGGGTTGCCTAGTAAAACTTCAGCAGTTTCCATTGTGATTTCACCTAATGTTGGGTGAGCATGAATAGTTAATGAGATATCTTCAGCAGTCATGCCGCCTTCAATTGCTAAGCCCATTTCAGCGATCATATCAGATGCACCAGCACCAACAATTTGAGCACCAATTAATAAGCCATCTTCTTTACGAGCAACTAGCTTCACGAAACCTTCTGATTGATTTAATGCAAGAGCACGACCATTTGCTGCGAATGGGAATTTCGCTGCAGTATACTCGATACCTTCCTCTTTAGCTTGTTCTTCATTGTAACCAACAGTTGCCATTTCTGGATCTGTGAAGCATACAGCAGGAACAGCTAAATAATCAACGATTGATTTTTCACCAGCGATTGCTTCAGCCGCAATTTTACCTTCATAAGAAGCTTTATGTGCAAGCTGAGGACCTGCTACGATATCACCGATTGCATAGATGTTCGGAATATTTGTACGACATTGTTTGTCGACATTAATAAGACCACGTTCACCGAATTCAATACCGATTTCAGCAAGACCCATCTCATCTGTATTTGGACGACGACCAACAGTAACTAAAACGTAATCAGCTTCAACTTTTTTCTCTTCTCCGCCTACTTCGTATGTTACTACTACGCCGTTTTCTGTTTCTTCAACGCCTTTTGCAGATGCGTTTACTTCAATTTCAACGCCTTTCTTTTTAAGGCCTTTTTTCACGATTTGTGTCATTTGTTTCTCGAAGCCAGCTAAAATATCTTTGCCGCCTTCAATAATTGTAACTTGTGAGCCAAGGTTAGCAAAAGCAGAGCCTAGCTCTGTACCAATATAACCGCCACCAATAACGACTAATTTACCAGGTACTTCTTGTAAAGAAAGAGCGCCAGTGGAGTTTAGTACACGATCAGTGAATTTAAATGTTGGAATTTCAACTGGACGAGAACCTGTTGCTAAAATCACATTGTTAAATGTGTAAGTTTGAGCAGATTCACCATTGATGATACGCACTGAATGAGCGTCTACGAAATAAGCTTCACCTTGTACAATTTCAACTTTATTGCCTTTAAGTAAGCCTTCAACACCGCCAGTTAATTTTTTAACAACGCTGTCTTTAAATGCTTGTGCTTTTGAGAAGTCTAATTTCACGTCAGAAGCGACGATACCCATGTCATCTGAATGCTTAGCTTGTTCAAAACGGTGCCCTACTGAAATTAATGCTTTTGATGGGATACAACCAACGTTTAAGCACACACCACCAATTACATCTTTCTCAACGATTGTTACTTTTTGGCCAGTTTGTGCTGCACGAATTGCTGCTACATATCCTCCAGGTCCTGAACCAATGACAAGAGTATCTGTTTCGATTGGGAAATCTCCTACTACCATTTTTGTTACGCCTCCATTAATAATAATTCTGGCTCACTTAACAAACGCTTTAAGTGATTTAAAGCATTTTGCGCAGTGGCTCCATCGATCATACGATGATCAAAGCTCAATGATAATGCTAACACAGGTGCAGCTACAATTTCACCATTTTTTATTACAGGTTTCTCTGAAATCCGACCAATACCTAGTATTGCGACTTCAGGATGATTAATAACAGGTGTGAACCATTGTCCTCCAGCTGAGCCAATGTTCGTGATAGACATTGATGCACCTTTCATTTCATGTTGAGCAAGCTTGCCATCACGAGCTTTTGTCGCTAGTTCATTAATTTCATTTGATACCGCAAATACTGATTTACGATCCGCATGTTTAATGACTGGTACAAGTAAGCCTTTTTCTGTATCTGCTGCAATACCAATATTGTAGTAATGCTTTTGAATAATTTCTTGTGTTGCATCATCTAATGAGCGGTTAAATTCAGGGAACTCGCGCAAAGTTGAAATAAGCGCTTTTACTACATATGGTAAGTACGTTAATTTCACACCTTTTTCAGCAGCGATATCTTTGAATTTTTTGCGATGAGCTACAAGTGCTGTCACATCGACTTCATCCATTAGTGTAACATGAGGAGCCGTTTGTTTCGAGTGTACCATCGCTTTTGCAATCGCTTTTCGAATACCAGACATTTTTTCACGTGTCTCAGGGAATTCACCCTCAAGAACCACTGGAGCTGTTGGCACTGATTGTTGTTGAGCAGTTGCTTCATCTTGTGCCACTGGCACTTCCTCAGCCTGTACTGCTCCACCACCATTTAAGAAATTCTCGATATCTTCTTTTAAAATACGACCATTTTTGCCTGTACCTGCAACTTCACGAATATTTACATCATTGTCTCGTGCAAATTTACGAACTGAAGGCATTGCAATAATACGCTTAGTACTATCAGCAGCTTCTTCTTTTACAGTCGTTTCTTCTTTTACTGGCGCTTCTTCCTTAGCAGGTGCTTTTGCAACACCTTGACCAGCCTCAGCAGTTGCCTGTACTTGTGCTTCTGTTTTAGCATCGGACTTCGCTTCTGCATGGTCGTCACCTTTTAATTTTAAATCTTCGTAGCCAGGAGCATCGAAACGAATTAATACATCGCCAACAACAGCTACTGTACCTTCTTTTACTAATACTTCCTCTACTTTACCTTCAACTGGTGACGGGATCTCTACGACCGCTTTATCATTTTGAACTTCACAAAGAATATCGTCTTCTTTCACTGTATCCCCAGCTTTAACGAACCATTTTACGATTTCTCCTTCGTGAATACCCTCGCCAATATCTGGTAATCTGAATTCAAATGCCATGTGTACCCATCCTTTCTCTTTGCTCTTCATCAAATTTGCAAGCTACTTTAGAATGTTAAAACTTTTTTCGCTGTTTCCATTACATCTTTATAGTTCGGTAACCAAACACCTTCAGCTTGTGGGAATGGGTACACTGTATCTGGTGCTGCTACACGAAGTACAGGTGCTTCTAAACTTAAAATTGCACGCTCTGTAATTTCAGCTACAACATTCGCAGCAATACCTGCTTGTTTTTGTGCTTCTTGCACAACAATTGCACGACCTGTTTTTTCGACTGAAGCAATGATTGTTTCAATGTCGATTGGTTGAATAGTACGTAAATCAATAACTTCTACAGAGTGACCTTCTTTTTCAAGTTCTTCTGCTGCCTTTAAGCTTTCATGTACCATTAGACCATATGCAACGATTGTTAAATCTTTACCTTCACGTTTTACATCAGCTTTTCCTAGTGGAATTGTGTATGCTTCCTCGGGTACCTCTTCACGGAACGAACGATATAATTTTAAATGCTCTAAGAAAATAACTGGATTATCATTGCGAATAGAAGAAATCAGTAATCCTTTAGCATCGTATGGTGTGGATGGTACAACAACAGTTAATCCTGGTTGTGCTGTCATTAAGCTCTCTAAACTATCTGAGTGCATTTCTGGCGTATGTACGCCACCACCGAATGGTGAACGAATAGTTACAGGAGCATTGTATACACCACCACTACGGTAGCTCATACGCGCTAATTGACCGCTGATTGAATCCATAACTTCATAGACGAAGCCGAAAAATTGAATTTCAGGAACTGGTCGGAAACCTTCTAGAGAAAGACCAATCGCTAAGCCACCAATACCAGACTCTGCTAATGGTGTATCGAATACTCGATCAACACCAAATTCTTTTTGTAGGCCTTCAGTTGCGCGGAATACCCCACCGTTGACACCTACATCTTCTCCGAATACAAGAACGTTTTCATCGTTCTTTAATTCTGTGCGAAGTGCATCTGTAATTGCTTGAATCATCGTCATTTGTGCCATAGGTTATTTCGACTCCTTCTCTTTGTAGATTTCATACTGTTCTTTTAAATTCGATGGCATTTCGCCTTTATACATGTTTTCCATTAACTCTGTTACTTTTTGTTTTGGAGCAGCATCAGCCTTTTTGATAGCCTCTTTTATTTCCTCTTTTGCACGTTCAATGACCGCTTCCTCTTTTTTCTCATCCCAAAGCTCTTTAGCTTCTAGATATTTACGGAAACGTACAAGCGGGTCCTTTTGTGCCCATTCGCTATCTGTATCAGATGTACGGTAACGTGTTGGATCATCCCCAGCCATTGTATGTGGACCATAGCGATAACACATTGTTTCAATAAATGTTGGACCTTCGCCATTTACTGCGCGCTCACGTGCATCACGTGTTGCTACGTATACTGCAAGTGCATCCATACCGTCTACTAAAATACTTGGCACGCCAGCTGCTACACCTTTTTGTGCAATTGTTTTTGCTGCCGTTTGTAATTCACGAGGTGTAGAAATTGCATATTGGTTGTTTTGCACAATGAAAATTGCTGGAGATTTAAATGCGCCAGCGAAGTTAATGCCTTCATAGAAATCACCTTGTGATGAACCACCATCACCTGTATATGTTACAGCCACAGCTTTTTTACCACGTTTTTTAAGACCAAGTGCCACCCCAGCAGCTTGAATGTATTGTGCACCAATAATGATTTGTGGTGCTAATACGTTTACACCTTCAGGAACCTGATTCCCTGCAAAGTGTCCACGAGAGAATAAAAATGCTTTCTCTAAAGGTAAACCATGCCATACAATTTGAGGTACATCACGGTAGCCTGGTAAAATCCAATCTTCTTGTTCTAACGCAAAGTGAGAAGCAAGTTGTGACGCTTCTTGACCAGCAGTCGGTGCGTAGAAGCCTAATCGACCTTGACGGTTAAGTGAAATAGAGCGTTGATCTAAAATACGTGTATATACCATACGCGTCATCAACTCTACTAACTCCTCGTCTGATAATTTTGGATCCGCCTCTTCATTAACAATTTCGCCTTCTTCATTCAGAATTTGGAACATTTCAAACTTATCTTCGATTTCAGTTAGCGTTTGTTTTGGATCAAAAATATTATTGTTTTTCTTACTCATTTGTCACATCTCCCTTTCAACTGTATTAAAATAAATCACTTTTTAACTAGTACAACTTATCCTTAGGACTCAGTATACTTAATAAAATATCGTCGGTCAATCATATATTACGGCTATAAACTAAGAATTTTCCTAACATAATGTCTTAAGCGAACTGTGCTATACTGTATCATTTACAATCAATCACTGTATTACAACAACTTATTTCAAGCGCACTGACATAACGTTTTCCTTCATAATTATCAATAGTAGAATACCCTAGTTCGTGACAATCTAATAGCAACAAAAAATAATTTTAAGTTTATGCAAATGATGGCTTTTTTCATGTGCATGTACTGAGACGTGATGTATACTTGTAAATAAAGTTATACAAAGTGATTGAAAGGAAGATTCACACATGATTTTAATGGATGATATTATTCGCGAAGGCCATCCCACTTTACGCACAAAAGCTGAGGAAGTTAAATTCCCTTTATCTGAAGAAACACGCAAGCTTGCGGAAGACATGCTTCAATACCTAAAAAACAGCCAAGATCCTGAAATTGCGGAAAAATATAATTTACGTGGTGGCATCGGTCTTGCAGCCAATCAAGTAAATAGTTTACATCGCATGTTTGCCCTACACGTGAAAGATGATAATGGCGAACAATTGAGCTTCACAGCGATTAACCCTAAAATAGTCAGTCATTCAGTGGAAAGCACATATATGACCGCTGGTGAAGGTTGCCTATCTGTTGATCGCAATGTACCTGGTTATGTGCCACGACATGCCCGCATTACGGTGAAGTTCAAAACAATTGACGGCGAAGAAAAAAAATTGCGCCTTAAAGGACTGGCAGCTATAGCATTCCAACATGAATTAGATCATCTAAATGGCGTCATGTTCTACGACCGCATTAACGAAAAAGATCCATTTGCTGATATTCCCAATTCCGTACCTTACGAGCGTGACTAAAAACGCAATGCAGTCTACCGTTGTAGGCTGCTTTTTTAATTTCAAACCATCACTTTCTGCATCCTATCCTTCACTTTGTCATTTCTATCCGTCGCATTTTCAGTTCTAGCCGTCACTTTGTCTGTTCTATCCGGCTAATATTTATATACCCTAATTCATAAGAAGTATTTGCCGAAAATGAAAAAGCCTTCATTGATATGCGGCAAGCATCCTAGGAAGACTTTTTTAATAGCTTTTAATTTACGCTAACACGGTTTCTTTTGTTAATCGTTCATTAATCTGTTCTATTAGTGTTGGCAATGCCTTCATTGTTTGAATAGTATAATGTGCACCCGTTTCTTCAAAAATTCGCTTTGTTTTTGCCATCACGCTCTGTTGTTCCTCATCAGATAAAGCCATAAATTCTTGCACAGATAATCCCATTTCCGAGCTACCGATGATAACACCAACAGCCCACACGCCTGCATTTAACGCTTCATGTATATCTGATGTTGTATCACCAACTTTAATAACTTGCTTTGTTGACTTTGTACCGAGCTTTTCCATATTTCTAAAAATCATATACGGATACGGACGCCCTATATTCCCAACTTGATTGGCCGTTACCAAAAAATCCGGTTTATATCCTTTAATGGCTGCTTGGCTAGTCACTACATCCATCATCGAATCCGTATATCCAGCAGTAGACCCTATTTGGATACCTGCTAATTTTAGTTGCTGAACCATATCTAACACATGTGGAATGGGATCTGTGTAGGTCGCTAATGATGCCATTAACTTCGACTCAAACTGCCCATAAAGCGCCTGCACATCCCCGTCCGAAAACGCACGACCATATACTTTTTTCCATTCCTCACTTACTCTTGGCATCTCAAGCATTGTACGAATATGATCAATTTTCAACATGCCCATTGGCTTGCGTGCCTCTTCAAGTGACACGGATACACCAGCGTCTTCAAAAATAGTAAGAAAAACATTTACAGGGGCAAAGCAACCAAAAACAACAGTTGTACCAGCCCAATCTAATATTACAGTTTCAATTTTCTAGATGACAAAGCCGGCTTTTTTCATTTCCCGGTAAAAATGGTCGAATGAAAAGTGCAATACTTCTAGCTTTCCCTGCACACTGTTCTAATGCATCAATTTTGGCAATAACAAAATTCATCTACAGGATGGTTATTAGTTCAAGTAATCATTAGCGGATATGGGGAAAAAGAAGGGCAACAAGTATTAGCTGATAGAGACACGTTGTTTTTGACCACCCGACAACTCATGAATCTTTTTATGTAAGTGTGGCGTTAGTTCTAAAGACTCTACATATTCCTAAACTTCTGATTTTGACATTTTTTCTTTTTTATTCTTCAATCCATATACGATGTTGTCATAAGCTTTCAAATGTGGAAACAATGCAAAATCTTGAAAGACAATATTAAATCCTCGCTCTTTAAGAAAGAGGAGCAAAGGTATTATTAAATTTTCGCTATCTAAAATGAAGAAAAATTTAGACGTTCTTCCTTTTGGCATAAATAAAAATTTAGAAGAGAGCACTAGTTGTTGGTATCGAAGGTGGCGACTCCTGTGGGATTAGCGTGACGCCTGAGACTACAGGCTTAGGCCACGCCCCCGGAAAGCGTCCGCCGTAGTGGACATCAACGTTCACAGCAAAAAAAGTGTTAGATCGACATCAGTCAATCTAACACTTTTTCTGTTTTTCCAAAACTATTCCATTTTAGATATCTACGCTACCATTAAATTATTTTTAACAGTCGCATTATTTTCGCAAGTCCATCTTCATCTACATGATCGGCAATATGCGTTGCAGCTGCCTTTGCTTTTTCATGTCCATTCCCCATTGCTACACTCGTACCAACAGCTTGTAACATTTCTATATCATTTAGGCCATCTCCAAAAGCAATGGCATCCTCTAGTGTTAGCCCCATTTTCACCAGCAACTTGTCAATTCCAGCCGCCTTCGATCCACCTTTTGGCAAAATATCACAAGAATATTGATGCCAGCGTACAAATTGTACATTAGGGAATGTCTCACAATACAATGGTTCATCTTTTTCCTCCATAAAGATGAGTGTTTGATAAACATTGTGCTGCATATAATAAGATGAGTCTAATGCTGGGTATGGATATTTTAATGTATTCAAGCTCGCCGCTACCATCTCATTATTTCCGACCGAAGCAATCATTTGTTTATCATCTAAAAAAACAACTGGTTCATTGCGGGCTTCCCCAAAGGCAATAATATGTGCAAGCTCTTCTTTCTCAATACCATTTGCATAGACAACCTCACCACGATAGACAACATATTGTCCGTTAAACGTCACGTACGTGTTGATATCAAGCTCGTCTAACAATGGTTGAATCATAAATGGAGCGCGTCCAGTCGCAATGGCGATTTCATAACCTTTCCGTCGAGCTTCTAATAACGCTTCTTTCGCAGAAGCAGGCAACAACTTATCACTGTTGTAAAGCGTACCATCTACATCAAAAAATAAAATTTTTTTCATTATATAATTCCTTTCATTATGTATGGTCATGCAAAGGTTAAGTACTTTACACAAGCATCGTTTTTAATTATAATGATCCTAAGGAGTGATGTGCCATGCTGAAGAAACTAAAGCAAAAATTGTTGAAGCAACTTCGCGGCCTACTCGGAAAAGGAAAAAAATCAATTGCCTAACATTTGCCCTTCATTATTTGAAGGGCTTTTCTTTATTTTAAAGTAGCTGCGTGATAATATATAGGAAATGCATTTATTTGGCTATGCGCAACCACTGTCTCATTGCTTTTCATGAATAGTGCAAGATTGAAGTTCTGAGATACAAGAAAGTCAAACGCCCATTTCTCCATTAGTATACTAGAAATTTGCGATTTTTTCTTGTAGTACGTGTGTGGTAATAGACAAAGGTGCAATAATAATGTACGCAATCAAAGGAGAGCAAACTATGATTTACAAAGTTTATTATCAAGAAAAAGCAAATGAGATTCCAGTTCGCGAAAACACTAAAAGTCTATACCTTGAAGCTGCTTCAGAACGTGAAGTACGTCAAAAGTTACAAGACCGACATTACAACATTGAGTTCGTTCAATTGCTTGAAGGTAATTATTTAGCCTACGAACAAGCTAGTCCGAACTTCATCTTGGAGGAAATTTAACAAACATGAAGTTTGTTAAAAATGACCAAGCAGCTGTTTTCGCGCTCGGCGGACTGGGCGAAATCGGCAAAAACACTTATGGCGTTCAATTTCAGGATGAAATAATCTTAATTGATGCTGGTATTAAATTCCCGGAAGATGACCTACTCGGCATTGACTATGTTATTCCAGATTATACGTATTTAGTACGTAACGTCGATAAGATCAAAGGGTTATTTATTACGCACGGACACGAAGACCACATTGGTGGTATTCCGTACTTACTGCGTCAGGTAAATGTTCCTGTTTACGGTGGTAAGCTTGCACTTGGCTTATTGCGCAACAAACTAGAAGAACACGGCTTACTACGTACTACAAAACTGATTGAAATTAAAGAAGAAGATGTTATTAAATTCCGAAAAACATCTGTTAGCTTCTTTAGAACAACGCATAGTATTCCTGATGCATATGGTATCGTCGTAAAAACACCACCTGGCAACATCGTGCATACAGGTGACTTTAAATTCGATTTTACACCTGTTGGTGAACCTGCAAACTTAACTAAAATGGCAGAAATTGGGCGTGATGGCGTACTTTGCTTACTATCTGATAGTACAAATGCTGAAAAACCTAATTTTACAATGTCTGAACGTACAGTGGGCAAAAGTATCGATGAAATTTTCCGTAAGGTCGATAGTCGCATAATTTTTGCAACATTTGCGTCTAACATTCATCGTTTACAGCAAGCAACTGATGCTGCGATAAAATACGGCAGAAAAATCGCTGTCTTTGGACGTTCTATGGACAATGCCATTACAATTGGTCGTGAATTAGGTTATATTAATGCACCAAAGGACACATTTATCGATGCCCAAAGCATTAACCGCCTTCCGGCAAATGAAGTCATGATTCTATGTACAGGCTCTCAAGGTGAACCAATGGCAGCCCTTTCTCGTATTGCCAATGGTACGCATCGTCAAATTCAGATTCAACCAGGCGATACAGTTGTATTCTCTTCTTCACCAGTACCAGGTAATACAGTGAGTGTAAATAAAATCATCAATTTACTTTTCCGTGCAGGTGCTGAAGTTATTCATGGCGCACTAAATAATATCCATACATCTGGTCATGGTTCCCAAGAAGAACAAAAACTAATGTTACGTTTAATGAAACCTAAGTTCTTCATGCCAATTCACGGTGAATTCCGTATGTTAAAAATGCATACACATTTGGCTGAAAACTGTGATGTACCGCTTGAAAATACATTCGTGATGGAAAACGGTGATGTCTTAGCGCTAAGTGCTAACGAAGCACATGTAGCAGGGCGTATCCCTTCTGGCGATGTCTATATTGACGGTAATGGTATTGGAGACATTGGTAATATTGTGCTACGCGATCGAAGAATTCTGTCAGAAGAAGGCTTAGTTATTGTTGTTGTGAGTGTGGATATGGAGCATCAAAAAATTGTTTCTGGTCCTGATATTATTTCACGTGGCTTTGTTTACATGCGTGAATCAGGTACGATGATTAACGAAGCACAAAAAATGCTAAATCGCCATCTCAATGAAACAATCCAAGGGAAAACACCGCAATGGACAGAGCTTAAAAATGATATTACAGACGTTTTAGGACCTTATCTATTCGAAAAGACAAAACGTCGTCCTATGATTTTACCTATCATTATGGAAGTATAATCTAACGTATTAAGTAGCTATGCAAAATCATATAGTTTCAGCCTGTAGAAAACTCGAGCATTCGAGTTTTCTACAGGCTTTTTACTTGTGGACGCTTCTGTCACAGTTAAAGATAAAATTTCATTTTCTTTTAAAATTCCGAAACCTCTTTTAAAATTTTTCGTATATAGTAGTACTACTTCAAAGACGGTCATTTTTAGGCTCAAAACGCTGCGAATGTGAAAATCTATCGGCATTGATCCAAAAAAAAATAGAATTGTTCACTATCGTCAGTGAGCAATTCTATTGCAATACTTAAAATTTAAAGTATTTATTTATTACATAAGCAACCCATTGACAATCTTGCCTTAAACGTATATTTTCAATCAAGCCTTTAATTATTGGTCTGCTGTATGTTGTATGCCCTACTTGGGCTTTTAATAGCTCCAGTGACTCACGTTCAATAGACTCTTCTAACATTTCTATAGTCTGTTCAATTAAATGTATTAATGATTCCTTAGTGATTATTTCCTGCTCACAAGGTTTATTGACCAATTGAATGAGCTCTTCTGTAATAAAAGGAATGGTTGTATGACGCGCAATAATATCCGTCTTTTCCGCTAAGGATTTAGCTAATTGATCCAAGTCTAGCGGAATATTTGAAAAAATAAAAAGTTGTGCATAGCTTTTCATAAACCCTTTTATACAATACATCACATCATATTTATTCTTTTGTAGTGCCTCACCATATAGCTGTTCAAGCATATAAATGATCGATTTCGACATATCGATTTCATAGGCATTTACTTTATTAAATAATTCTTTTTTTTTCGCAAATACTTTTTCATTAAAAAACACGCGAGCAGTGGCTGAATGTTTTTTGAACGCTTGAAAAATGCTTTTGTAAAATTCAACGAGTAAAACTTCTTTGGCAAACGAGCTTCTGACTACATGGTCAATATCAGCAATAAACTGCTGCAAAAAGT
The DNA here is from genome assembly GCF_003049605.2 of Lysinibacillus parviboronicapiens. NCBI lineage: Bacteria > Bacillati > Bacillota > Bacilli > Caryophanales > Bacillaceae > Lysinibacillus > Lysinibacillus parviboronicapiens. The sequence continues at coordinate 997,530 of NZ_CP073713.1, read as the reverse complement.
AGTCCACCATTGACAAAACAAGTTCATCTTTAGTTTTGAAGGACAAATAAAACGCCCCTTTTGAAATCCCGCAACGTTCCGTAATTTGTTGAACAGATGTAGCTTCAAAGCCTTGTTCAGAAAACAGCTCTAATGCCTTCTCCATAATAAGTTGCTTTTTTAACATATTTTTTATTCTCTCCTAGCGTATTTCGTTGACAAATGACCGAGTAGTCATTATTATAAATAATTGAGTCTAGTAAGTCAATAAAGGGTAGGTGTGAAGGTGAAAGGTTTAGTTAATTTCGTATTAAAAAACAAACTCGCAGTATGGTTACTAACAATAATCATCACTGTCTCAGGTATTTATTCAGGCACACGCATGAAAATGGAATCTATTCCAGATATTTCGATACCATATCTCATTGTTATGGGCGTTTATCCTGGCGCAACTCCTGAACAAGTTATGAACGAACTGTCCATACCATATGAAAAATCCATTGAAAGTTTAGAAGATGTAAAGGCAGTTTACTCCACTTCCTCTTCAAACATTGCACAAGTACAAGTTGAGTATGACTATGGCATCGATATGGATGAGAAAAAACGTCAGTTAGAGTCAGCATTAGATAATGTGAAACTACCTGAAGGTGCACAAGAACCTACAATTATGGCCATCAGCATGAACATGATGCCAGTTGTCGCTTTATCAGTAAGTAGCTCTGATGAAGATATTGTTGAGCTTACATCAACAGTGGAAGATATATTACTTCCTAAAATTGAAAAAATTGATGGTGTTGCTTCAGCAACCATTACAGGACAGCACATTGAGCAAGTTTCGTTTAATTACGATGAAGAAAAAATGGCTGCACTTGGCCTTACAGAAGATGCTGTAAAGCAAATGATACAAGCAAGTGACATGGCATTATCACTTGGTTTATATGAATTTACTGTTGGTGAACAGGCAGTTTCTGTTGATGGCAAAGTCCAATCAATAGAACAATTGGAAGAGTTATTAATCCCTGTAACACCTTCAGCTACACAACCTTCCCCATTCGTTCGTTTAGGTGATATCGCAACGATTGAAGTCGAAGGTAAAGTACAATCTGTTTCACGTACAAACGGTAAAGATGCAATAGCAATTCAAATCGTAAAAGGTCAAGATGCCAATACAGTAACAGTTGTCAATGCCGTAAAAGACCTTATTAAAGATGAAGAAAAAGCAATTGATGGCTTAAAAATTGACATCTCACTGGACCAAGGTGCTCCAATCGAAGATTCAGTGTTCACAATGATTGAAAAAGCCGTGTTCGGTGGCGCCATTGCTGTATTAATCATTTTACTATTCTTACGTGATTTTAAATCTACCATTATATCTATTATATCCATACCTGTTTCTATTTTCATGGCATTACTTTTACTGAACTGGATGGATATTACGTTAAATATTATGACACTCGGAGCAATCACAGTTGCCATTGGCCGTGTAATCGATGACTCCATCGTTGTTGTAGAAAATATTTATCGACGCATCCATTTAAAACAAGAAAAAATGACTGGTCGCGCTCTTATTCGTGAAGCGACAATCGAAATGTTCAAACCAATTCTTTCTTCTACATTAGTAACAATTGCAGTATTTGCTCCGCTTATTTTTGTAGGTGGTATGGTTGGTGAATTATTCATGCCATTCGCACTCACAATGTCATTCGCTCTAGGCGCATCATTATTAGTAGCGATTACAATTGTACCAGCGCTATCTCATTACCTATTCCGTAAGAAATTATACGGTGAAAAAACAGAAAGCCAGCATAAAGAGGTTGGTAAACTAGCTATTTGGTATAGAGGTATCCTAGAAAAAGCCTTAAATCATAAATTCATTACTTCTGCTATCGCGATTTTAATGCTCGTTGGATCTCTTGCATTAACGCCATTAATCGGTTTTAGTTTCATGGGTTCACAGGAAGAGAAGGTTATGTATTTAACATACACGCCTGCTACTGGTGAGCTAAAAGATGAAACAGAAGCAAATGTGGCAGCAGTCGAAAAAGAATTAATGAAACGTAAAGACATTGATATTTTACAAGTATCCATAACAGATGCTGAAAACGCAGATCCTGCCGCAATGATGATGGGTGGCGGTGCTGGTGGTGCATTAATGTACCTTATCTTCGATCCAGATATGAAGGATTTCCCTGAAGCACGAGAAGACGTTGAAGACTATATATTTAACGTCGGTCAATCAGGAGAATGGAAAACTCAAGACTTCGCCTCTATGTCTATGTCTTCTAACGAAGTCAGCTACACATTATATAGTGAAAATCTAGAGAACCTTCGTAAAGCAGTAAAAGAAGTAGAAGGTGCACTAAAAGATGTGGACGGTTTAGAAGATATTAAATCGGATAATGAAGATCCATATGTAGAGAACGTTTTAAAAGTAGATCAAAAAAATGTCTTACAATATGGTTTAACAACCGCACAAATAGTGATGGCTTTAAATACTACATCATCACAAGAAGTGTTAACAACTGTTGAGCACGATGGCGCGGACATTAATGTAATCGTGCAACGTGAAGCAAAAGCAGCAGCATTGTCACTGGATGATGTATTAGCAACTGAAATTAAAACAGCCTTAGGCACAACAATGACAATCGGTGAATTGGTGGAAGTCGAAGAAGGAACTACATTAAATTCATTATCTCGCTCTAAAGGTGAATACTTTGCGACGGTTTCCGGTACAATTATCGGCGACGATATTTCAAAAGCTTCATCTGCAGCAGATAAAAAGATCGATGAGTTAGACTTACCTAAAGGCGTAACAACTGGCGTTGCTGGTGTTGCTGCTGATATGGCAGAAACATTTACACAACTTGGAATCGCTATGCTAGCAGCAATCGCTATTGTTTACTTCATTCTTGTTGTAACATTTGGTGAAGGCTTAGCACCGTTCGCCATCCTATTCTCATTACCATTCGCTGTTATTGGTGCATTTGTTGGTCTATATGTGACAGGTCAAACAATTTCCGTATCCGTAATGATGGGTCTGTTAATGTTGATTGGTATCGTCGTAACCAACGCTATTGTACTTGTAGATCGTATTATCCACATGGAACGTGACGGACTACAAATGCGTGAAGCGATTTTAGAAGCGGGGGCAACTCGTTTACGTCCAATCTTAATGACTGCTATTGCTACAATTGGTGCTATGCTACCAATGGCATTCGGTAGTGGCGGTAGTGGACTGATTTCTAAAGACCTTGCTATCACTGTAATCGGTGGTTTATTATCTTCAACATTATTAACATTGGTAGTTGTACCAATCGTATATGAAATGCTATCAAAAATGTTAAAGAAAAATCGTAAAGATATCGAAGAAAATTAAGCAGTAGACTCTTCTACAACATAAAAATGAGGTCATTCCGTAAATGGGATGACCTCATTTTTACTTATCATCAAATAGGCAACGAAGCGTTTATTTTTATTTGCCAATACTTACAGACCATGCTACTATTAACATAACTTTTAAGAAATGGAGGTTTTCCTAACGATGCCAGGTAGATTTCGATTCCATAATTTGAACCGTTAATTGAATACGTTCAAAAGCTTTGCCTGCTGTGCAGAGTAAATGGGATTGGTCTTCCTATTTTTAGGAGAATCTTCGTTTTACGTTTATGTAAAAAGAGGGCTAATCGCCCTCTTTTTGTTGTCTTTAAATTTAAAATGAATGTTTATAAAAAGTGAACCTGCAATTTAGTGGAAGTTTTCCAACTCCCACAGATTGTTAGTTGAACCAAACGGGCTTTACGGTCAGTTGTTCGCCCTCCTAGGGGCCTCGTTCTCACCTTTAAAATTGAGGTGAGCGCCTTACTAACCGTTTATGCGAGATAATTTTTGATTGAACGACTTCGATGTAGAAAAGTTCAACGAATTTTATTTTAGGTATAATTTGTTACTGATGAGACCAATTTTTTTGAGTGACAAAGCATTTTTTCATGGTTGACATGATTAAATCCTTTCAAGGTACCTTTCACGCAATCTCCCCCACTTACTCTTAGCACAGGCCAATCCCCTGTGTTTTTTTATTTAATTGAAAGGAATGATTTTTGCATGACACAAACAAATGCATCAACAACTGAACATTGGAAAAGGAATATTATACTTTTTTTGGGGAGCCAAACTATCTCACTTTTTGGTTCTTCACTCGTACAATATGCGATTACGTGGTACATCACCTTAAGCACACAATCGGGTGTCATGATGACAATCTCTATCATATGCGGTTTCTTACCCACTTTCTTCCTTTCACCTATTGCCGGTGTCTGGGCGGATCGATATAATCGCAAATGGTTAATCATTTTGGCTGATGGCATGATTGCCCTGTCCACACTACTGTTAGCTATTTTATTTTTACTGGGCTACGATTCACTTTGGTTACTATTTGGCATTTCAGCCATTCGTGCAATAGGAGCTGGTATTCAAACACCAGCTGTTGGAGCAATTCTTCCACAAATTGTACCTGAAGATAAACTAATGAAAGTAAACGGCACAAATGGTAGTATTCAAGCGTTTGTGATGATTATCTCTCCAATGGCTAGCGGCGCATTATTGACACAAGCTTCGCTCGAATCGATTTTCTTTATCGATGTGATTACAGCTGCAATAGCAATTAGTACGTTGCTGTTCTTTTTGCATATTCCTGTTCATGCCAAAGCAGCACAAAAGCAAACTACAGGCTATTTTAATGATATGAAACAAGGCTTTACGTATATTAAAGAACATAATTTTTTGAAAAGATTCTTCTTGTTTTTTGCATTTTTCATGATACTTGCAGCACCTGCCGCATTTTTGACTCCATTACAAGTGACACGAAGTTTTGGAAATGATGTTTGGCGTTTAACCGCTATCGAAATTACTTTTGCCTTAGGTATGCTGATTGGTGGGATATTGATGGCATCATGGGGTGGCTTTAAAAACAAAGTGCATACCATGACATTTGCGACATTAATATTTGGTGCCTGCACGGTTGTACTCGGTATCATTCCTGTTTTTTCATTGTACCTTGTCTTCATGGCGATTACAGGTATATCCATGCCCATCTTCAATACACCTGCCACTGTTTTGCTGCAAGAGAAGGTTGAGGGTGATTATTTAGGCAGAGTTTTTGGTGTGCTTGGGATGATTTCAACATCTATGATGCCTTTAGGCATGCTAATTTTCGGCCCAATTGCAGATATAATTGCTATTGAATGGTTACTGATTGGCACAGGTATCTTCTTATTTATCCTAGGATTTTTCTTACTTGGCAGTAAGGCATTACTCGCAGCTGGCAAACCGACTTCGAATAATACAAACGACTAAAAGCTTGTTCTTTTATTGCTATTTACTTCATCTAGCATGTTTAAACTCTATTAAATGAGTGAAAGATATGGGTAAGAGGTGATCGAAGATGGATGAGAAAAAACAAGCCAAAACACGCCGTACAAATAATCCAGATGTATTAGATACGGACAAAGAAAGTATTTTTGACAAACATGAAGATATGAATACTGTGGATCCGATACCTGTTGAAGAATTAAATGAAAAGGTCAAGGATGAGAAAAACAAAATAAAAACAAAAGATACATCTGCCACAGATAAGCGTTATTAATCATAATAAAAAAATTGCCCTATAAAGTCTGTTCCTACAGCACTCTATGGGGCAATTTTTCATGCAAGGGAAATATTAAATGTAACCTTCCAATCAATACAAAATAGAAAAAGGTGGTTTGCCAAAAAGATGCACGATCTATAAAAATACTTTGCGAAACAGTATGTTATGCGTATTTCGGTTGCTCCCATCTACAGCCATTTTTCCGTGCAATATACCTTTTTTGCTGTGGCATCCAATTTTACTTTTATTCCTATTGCTATGGGATGCATAGGATGTGTATGGCATATATCAAAATCTGCTAGAATCGGTATATCAATACCGTCTATTTGCTCTACTAATACTTCATAAGGTTTACGCGCTGTTCCCAAATCATCATAGCATTCATGTTTTCCTAATAGGATGCCACTTACCTTTTCAAAAACGCCATGAAGTTTTAACATGGTAAAATTTTTTTCCACAATTGCTATACTTTTTGAACAATCTTCAATAAGTAAGATATTCCCTGTTGTTATTTGAGGAAAATAACATGTACCAATAAAACCATACATTGCATTTATATTTCCAGCTATTAATCTTCCTTCAGCAACTCCTTCTTTTACTGTCAGCCATTCATTTTTATATAGCTTTTTCTCAGCAATTTTTTCTAACCAATTTACTGGTTCGTCTGACCAATATTCCGGCATAGGAATTTCATAAGGTAGTTTCTGTGGTTTTATGAAGTATTCTTCAAAAAATGTATATGTGTCATTTATTAATGGTTCAAATTCCCCAAAGGAAGGGACTAAAGCAGGGCCATAATAAGTTGAGATACCTGTTTTTGCGTAAAGAGCAAGTAAAATAGCCGTTACATCTGAGTAACCAACAATTATTTTAGGATTACGCCTAAACGCTTCATAATCGATATAGGGCAACAAACTATTTGAATTGGTTCCCCCTATTGTGGAGATAATTATATGAATGTTTGGGTTACGTAATAATTCATTTAATTCTTCAGCACGTTCCTTAGGTGTTCCCGAACGATACGTGTCAGATTTACCTGTTAAGCTACCTTCGATAATTTTCAAGTTCTTTTGTTCAAGAAATGCCTTTGCTCGCTCATAGCGTGGTAATGCTGTGACTGAAGCTGGTGATGAAGGTGAGAAAATTCCAATGCAACGATCATTTTTATTATTAGGCATCTTAGCAAAACCTTTCTAGATTTAGCTTGGCAAAAATTTTGCCATATAATATTCATCAACATAGCTACCATTGACACGTAAGGAATGCCGCTTTGTTCCTTCAATCTCGAAGCCCATTTTTTTATATAATGCAATGCCGACTGTATTATCTACCATAACCGTAAGTTCCAGACGATGTATGCTCTTGTCTTTTGCCCAATCATTTAACTTGCTAAATAATGCTGTACCTATCCCTCTACCTCTAAAGTCACTGTGGATACCAATTACAATATAGGCACGATGGGCAATTCTAGAGGGTGTATCTCCTTGAACAATTAAATAGCCTACAATATTATCTTTCACTTCAGCAATGAATATTGTCGAATTGAACTGATACCTCATTTTTTCTATGAATACAGCAAATTGTTTCGATTCTAGCTGTCGTTCACCAGGGCCGAACAACATGAAATTAGACTCTTCCGCATTTTTCATCACCGTAATTAGTCCTTCAGCGTCTTCTAGTCTCGCTTCTCTGATTAACATGTGTAAGTCTCCTCTCAATCTTATACTTTATTCATCTGATTGAACGTGGTCTCAATATTATTCACCCATATATGCAGATGTATCGGTTGAGAATTCACAACCTGATAGCGCAAATAAATTGTTTGTTATTTAGACCTGAACCTTAGCTCTTCTTAATACATAAACCGCTTGTTTATAACCGCATCTTCCTAATACTTTTATTTATTATCACAAAACACTAATGGGAAATCAATAAATCAATGGTATTTTTTGTATACAAACTATCCTCCAAGCTTATAAAAAAGAAGAAGTCGTCATAGTCATGATGACGCTTCTTCTAAAGAAATTATTGGTGGACAAGCATAGCATACATAGGCCAAATAACTTGCCCACATTGATATTTACCAACATTTTTTATGACTTATTTTCGTTTACTGCCAATTAACAGCGTGATTTGTGCCATGGTAAATGTTAACGAAGATTTTTTTCGATATGCTACATACTTGGGTTGCCAAATATCTGCGTATTTTAATTTAAAGTTTTTTAAACCTTTGAAATGATAGAAGTGCTGACCATGTAAAAATATTTGTGCAGCAATTTTTTCGCTTAAAAAAGAATACCTAGACTGACCAACATTTGATAATGGTGACATCCCGAGATTGAAGACACGATATCCTTCTTGTTTTGCCCATTCGAAGAGCGATAAGAAAAGAAAATCCATTGTTCCAGATGGCGCTCCCGGTCTATAACGCATAAGATCCACCGAAATTTTTTCACCATTATCATACATTGGCATTAGACTAGCAAAGCCAATAACGCCTTGTGTTCCCTTTAACACAGCTATCTTTGACATGTTCAAATAGTTTGTATCAAAAAAACCAAGGGAGTACCCTTTCTCTGCACGTCCTTGTAGCCATTTCGTTGACACTTCTTGTAGTTCGTTCATTACTTTCAATGAGTGAGGGGGATGCAAGACATCCACTGTATAGTTCTCACGTTCAAATTTATTTTTGATGGCTCGATATCCTTTCATCACCTTTCCTGAAAATGTAAATTCTCTTAAATCAACAAAGGCTTCTTCACCGAGCTTAAAAAAACTATATCCATGCTCATGTAACGAAGGGAAAATTTTATTGTTTATTTCATAAAAAACAGGCGTATAGCCATGACTATCTGCTAATTCAAAAAATTCCTGTATCGCTGCAGAAAAATCAGTTTCTTTCCCCACTGGATCGCCAAGTACAACTATTTTATCTGCAAAAATTTGATAAGAAAACAGAACTGTGTCATTTTTATTCCAGTGAACGAATTTATCATGTAGGAAGATTAAATGCGAAAACTCTGTCCCTTTATAGGTCATTAGGTGCTTTTGGATCTTTTCTTCTTGCTCTATTGATAATAGTTTTATCATCTTCTTTGGTGTACGGATAAAATAGCCAAGATAAAAGATCACAACGGCAATTAATAGACCGATAATGGCACTAAAAAATAAATCACGGTAATCCGTAATCAAATAATCATGCACAACAGTTGGAATATGAATTTTTGCTGTAGGTAAGTTCACATAACCAATGAATAAATACATAGCTGTTATGAATGACACAGCAGCAATATCAAACAACACAATGCCCCACGTTAAAACATAACTCTCACGGTAAAATTGTTTTTTGGATGCAATAAGTAACCCTGTAACAATAAGTAAAAAGATAGCTTCTTCATAATCAAAGCTTTTACTAATAGAAAACATAGCAGAACTTATTAAGACAATAATTGCAAGCTGATAGGCTCTTTTTACTTTATATTTAATGCCCCTGCATAATCCCAAAAGAATAAAACCTGCAGCAACAGTCAACTGATGAGATACATTCATTATGGGTAATGATAAAAATTCCTGCACTATTTTTAATCGACTTAAAACTCCTGGGACCGATGCCGAAAGCAATAACACAATACCAGAGACAAATACTAAAATTGTTAATAGTGTATGACTAAGCTTTTGAACAATAACATTTGGCAAATCGTCCCAAGATCGATTCCAACGCTCCCAATACTCTTTTGTAAATAAAAGGGAGGAAATCAAAAATGGAACAACAAAATAACCAAGCCGATACAAAATTAATAAAAAAAGTACTTTTCCATCAGCAATATCTAAACTTTGAGTGCCCCACAGAAAAACAAGGTCAAATGAGCCCACTCCTCCAGGTATCATACTAACTATTCCCGCACAGGAAGCTATTAAAAAAATGGGTAACAATGCTGAAAGTTCAATCGGTATCCCCAATATAAATGTTAATAACCAAATAACTAAAAAGACCGCTAGCCATTCTGCTACTGAGGTAGCAATCAATAACATAGAATGCTTGGCATTTAACGATAGTAAATTCCTGTTTTTAAATCGAACAAGATGCACAGCAACAAAAACAGGAAAATATAAACTGACAATGATTACGGCAATCGATAACCACCGTATTTCTTGCAAAATCGGAAAGTCCCAATAGAACATATACATCATCCATGTTAATAAAGAGATGCCTGTAAGATAAAAAAGCGTAACGGAAGCTATGCTTTTTAGTAAACCTTCTTTATCTTCATTAGACTTAGAGTAGAAGTAATTACGAAGAAAAATTCCAACAAGTCCACCAAAGCCAATTAGATTTGAAAAGGTATTTACAATAAAAGAATTCTTTACCAATACTCTTTTTCTTATTTTGATACCCACAATCTTTACTAAAATAACATCATAGAAAATCATTGGGGTGATTGCACAAATCATCATGATAAAGATCAGCAAGAGTTCCCATATTTGCAGTTGACTTACTTCATAGCGAAGTAAATTAACATCTACACCACTTATTGTTTTTTTTATTTCATACATAGCTATCGTTAACAGTACTATTGGAAATAGAATTTTCACAAACTTTAACAATGGCTCTTTCCGAAAACTGAACATGTGCTAAACCTACTCCCCATATGCTTTCTGAAAATAAATCATAGTGTCACCAATGACTTTTATGATGACAATTTTAACTAATTGGTAGCGTTGAAAAGGTGGAGAATTGTAAGAAAACTACAAGATTCCACCTTTTTTTACTCTCTCATCGCTTTTTTCACAAAACGGTTAATATCAACGTCTGCCCCAATAAGAAGCATAATATCGCCTAACAAAATTTTATCGCTCGCTTGTGGTGATACTATAATGTCTGTTCCACGTTTAATACCAACAATGTTGATGCCATACTTCGCACGAATATCAAGATCCATGATGGAATAGCCTGCAATCGCGTCATTCGCTTTTAACTCCATAATAGAATGCTCATCAGATAGTTCTAAATAATCCAGTACAGTATTTGATAACATGTTATTAGCAATACGAATGCCCATGTCTCGCTCAGGGTGAACGACAAAATCTGCCCCGATTTTACGTAGTACTTTTTCATGATAGTCGTTTTGAGCTTTTACAGTTATTTGTTCTACACCTAGCTCTTTTAAAATAATGGTCGTCAAAATACTTGCTTGAATATCCTCACCAATGGCCACTATAACATGCTCAAAATTACGAATGCCTAATGAATTTAATACAGATTCATCTGTTGAATCTGCAATGACAGCTTGAGTGGCAATCGCAGCAAACTCATCCACGCGCTCTGAGGAGTTATCAATCGCCATTACTTGTGCTCCTTGACTCATTAATTCACGAACAATACTACCACCGAAACGTCCCAGTCCAATGACAGCAAACTCTTTTTTCATCATTAAAAATCCCTCCGAAAACTACAATTATTTTTAGTGTAACGTATTCTTTGTCATATGTATCGTCAAAACTGGAGACGATTCGTCAATCTATGTATTCTAGCTGTCATTTTCGACATTTTAATGAGAAGACTTCACTTCAAAATAAATATGCTAGATGTTTATCGAGGACGCAGTACCCTTTACCTAAGTTCCATAAATAATTTTATATTTAACTTCTTTGATTTAAAAAAGACGAGGATTTTAATATCCCCGCCTTCAAAAATAATATGCTTAAGCGTTACGCATTTCATCTAGAACACGATTTACGCGCTTTTCTAACATTTTCATACCGCTTCCACCAGCTTGCATATGTCGCAGTTGACCATCTTTATCAAATACGAAATACGCTGGTACGTATTGGTTTTCGAATGCATCTGTTAGCTTCAATTCGCTATCTACAAAGATTGGTTGCACGATGTCATGTTCAGCAGCTACTGCTTTAATCGTTTCTAAATCAGTATCAGCCTCAGAACGCGGCATATGCACAGCGACAACATTTAGCTCATCTTTGTACTGATCACGGAAATTGTTCACGTCTGGCATAGCTTCTTTACATAAATGACAACTAACTGACCAGAAGTGAATTAATGTTGGTTTTTCGCCCACTAAATCTGCTTTTGTCACTTCACCATTTAACCAAGTTGTGGCACCTGCAAGTTCAGGCATTTGTTCACGAAGTTTCATCAAAAATCCTCCCCTTTTGTATCAAATACGGTCTCAGCGTAATTGCGACCGGATTTTTCTCGACCCAACTTGCATTCGAAAAAATTTCACTAGGGATACATACGATTCCCTCTAGATAGTAGAAATCCTCAAATCTTCCTAAGAAACGACAGATTTCTACTGATAAAGAATAAATATCCCCACAAACATGTCGTGGGGACCTACTATTCATTTTAAAATTAAAGAGTAGCTTGACCTGGACGCCAGTTTGCCGGGCAAAGACCACCAGTTTGTAAAGCTTGAAGTACACGTAAAGTTTCATCTACGTCACGGCCGATGTTATTATCGAATACTGTTTGGTATTTTAATTCGCCTTGTGGATCAATGATAAATAAACCACGTAGTGCGATACCTTCTTCTTCAATTAACACACCGTATTCTTTTGAAATTGTGTGGTTTGTATCTGCAGCTAATGGATATTTTAAATCACCAAGACCATTTTGAGTGCGGTCAGTGTTAATCCAAGCTAAGTGTGTGTGAATTGTATCAGTTGAAACACCGATTACTTCAGCATCTAAGTCTTCGAACTCATCATAACGATCGCTCATTGCAGTAATTTCTGTTGGACATACAAATGTGAAGTCCATTGGATAGAAGAATAATACAGTCCATTTGTCTTGTGCTTTAATCTCTTCTAAAGATACTTTACCAAAAGATTTGTCTGGAAGTACTGCTTCCATTGTGAAGTTAGGTGCTTGTTTGCCTACCATACGTTCTGCCATTGTTAATCCCTCCGAATAAATATGTAGTTAAATATTCCATTCGCACATGCGAACTCGTCTTCTACGATAGCAAAGAAGTCGCAGTTTTTCAACGAAGTGCACTTCGCCATGCGATTCATTTCAAGTACGTTGACAAATATTTGTCAAATACCCAAACATAATCATTCCTACATCTTATTTATTCGCTACTTTTGGCAATTTTATTCTGGAATAAACAAAAATTTCAGGCTTAATTTATATGCTAATTTTTTTAAGAAATAGCATGTTTTTTTCAGCAAAAATGATTGCAAATTTTTTATTATTATGTATAATAGTAATGTTTTTAGTAAACTAAAAGTTTCGTTAAAGTAAACTTCATTTTCTGAAAGTTTATGATTGCTAAACTTCTTCTAGGAGGGAAAAGATGCAAATTGGAGGAAAAATTAAAGCACTTCGTTTGAAAAAAGGTCTCACCCAAGAAGAACTTGGAGAACGTACAGATTTGAGTAAGGGCTATATCTCACAATTAGAGCGTGATTTGAACTCACCTTCTATTGAAACCTTATTTTCATTATTAGAAGTTTTAGGATCAACGCCTAAAGAATTTTTCGATGATGAAGCACCTGAACAAAAGGTTGTATATACCGAAGAAGATCAATCTATTTACACGGACGAAGAAAAAAAATATGAAATTCAATGGCTTATTCCCACATCAAACGAAAAAGAAATGGAACCTATTTTCCTGACACTTGCTGCTGGCGGTGAATTCAAACAATTCGAGCCGTCGTTAGCGGAAACATTTATATATATTGTCAAAGGGCGTATTCGTCTCGTTTTGGGGAAAGAACAATATATAGCTAGTGAAGGCAATGCGCTCTATTTTGACGCTGCAGATCATCATCAAATTTTTAACGCACATGACGATGAAACGAAAATTTTACTCGTCGCAACGGATTCATACTTATAGCTTAACTTAAGGAGGCGCATCAATGACTACGAATTCAATTATCCGCTTTGAAAATGTATCTAAATCATATAACGACGGCACTGTCGTCTTAAAAAATATTAACCTAGAGCTTGAAAAAGGTAAGTTCTATACGTTACTCGGCCCATCTGGTTGTGGCAAAACGACTATTTTACGAATTATTGCTGGTTTTACCGAACCAACAACAGGCGATGTGTTCTTCCACGATAAAAAAATTAATGCTGTACCAGCAAATGAACGCCAAGTAAATACGGTATTTCAAGATTATGCACTATTCCCACATTTGAATGTTTTTGAAAATGTAGCTTTTGGTTTACGTATAAAAAAGCTACCTGAAAATGACATTAAAGAACGTGTTGCAGAAGCCCTAAAGTTCGTCAACTTAGCGGGCTATGGTAACCGTGAAATTTCAGAGATGTCAGGTGGTCAACGCCAACGTGTAGCAATTGCGCGTGCCATTGTCAATGATCCAGAGGTCATTCTACTCGACGAGCCCCTGTCTGCATTAGATTTAAAGCTACGTACAGAAATGCAATATGAGTTACGTGAGTTACAGCAACGTCTTGGTAAAACTTTTGTCTTCGTTACGCATGACCAAGAAGAAGCTTTAGCAATGAGTGATGAAATTTTTGTGCTAAGTGAAGGTCAAATTCAACAATCTGGTACACCTGTAGACATTTATGATGAGCCTATTAACCGCTTTGTTGCTGACTTTATTGGCGAATCAAACATCGTGCCGGGTGTAATGATTGAAGATTTTAAAGTTGAGTTTACTGGGAAGGTTTTTGAATGTGTTGACCAAGGTATGAAACCAAATGAAAAAATCGATATCGTCATCCGTCCAGAGGATTTGGAAATGACGACAGTCGAGAAAGGCAAATTAATCGTTAAAGTAGATACTCAATTATTCCGTGGGGTACATTATGAGTTGTCTACATACGATAAAGACGGCAATGAGTGGCTAGTGCATTCACTGAAAAAAGCTGAAGTAGGGACAGAAATCGGTTTAGACTTTGATCCGGAAGCAATCCATGTCATGCGCTTAAATGAGACAGAGGAAGAATTCGATAAACGACTAGAAGCCTATGGAGATGACGAAGATGCAAACTAAGACATCAAAATCTGCGTTATTTCCATACGTCTTTTGGATTGCATTATTTGTCATCGCACCGATTGCCCTCGTCGTTTACTATTCCCTACTCGATTTACATGGCAACATCACGCTTGATAACTATAAAGCATTCTTTACGTCTGTTTATTTAAAAATGACACTTAGCTCGTTTTGGTATGCGTTTTTAATTACATTCTTCACATTATTAATTTCCTATCCGACTGCTTATTTTTTAACGAAAACAAAGCATAAGCAACTTTGGTTATTACTCATTATCATTCCATCTTGGATCAATCTTTTATTAAAAACTTATGCATTTATCGGGATTTTCGGTTTATATGGCCCCATTAATGCATTTATAGAAGTATTTGGTTTTGATCCACAACAGATGCTTTTCACAGATCTTAGCTTTGTGTTCGTATCCGTTTATATTTTTATTCCATTTATGATATTACCGATTTTCAATTCATTGGATCGTTTAAATCCAACATTGATTTATGCAGCACGTGATTTAGGGGCTTCTGCCATTACAACTTTCCGTCGTGCCGTGTTACCCCTTACGTTGGATGGCGTTAAATCGGGTATTCAAGTTGTCTTTATCCCAGCATTATCACTTTTCATGATTACACGCTTAATCGCGGGGAACCGAGTAATTACACTTGGTACAGCGATTGAACAGCAATTCCTGGTGACACAAAACTGGGGAATGGGCTCAACAATTGCTGTATTCTTAATTTTATTTATGGTCATCATTATGTTAATTACAGGTCAAAAGGATAAAGGAGGTCGTGTACGATGACAAAACTATCTACATCAGCGAAGGTCTATTTAGCAATGGTTTTTATTGTCTTATATGCGCCTATTCTTTACTTGGTCTTCTACTCATTTAATAGTGGTGGCTCAATGAATAATTTCGAATCATTTACATTAGAGCACTATAAAGCGGTTTTCGAGGATTCAAGACTCCTTGTAATATTAATTAATACAGTTATTGTGGCCTTACTTTCGGCGTTAATCTCTACAATTATCGGCACATTAGGTGCAATTGGCATTGTTACCGTAAAAGATGCAAAAATGCGCAATACATTACTTTCGTTAAATAATGTACTAATAGTAAGCCCTGATGTTATTATCGGTGCAAGCTTTTTAATACTGTTCACAATGGTTGGCATTAAATTAGGCTTTGCTTCTGTATTATTAGCACATGTAGCGTTTAGCGTACCGATCGTTGTACTGATGGTCTTACCGAAATTGCTAGAAATGAATAAATCGTTAATCGATGCTGCATTAGATCTTGGCGCAACGAAAAAAGATATCATGATGCGCGTTATCTTACCATATATTCAGCCTGGTATTTTTGCAGGATTCTTCCTCGCTTTAACGTATTCACTGGACGACTTTGCAGTAACATTTTTCGTGACAGGTAATGGCTTCAGTACATTATCTGTTGAAATTTATTCGATGGCACGTGCTGGTATCTCCTTAACGGTAAATGCTATTTCAGGGTTAGTCTTTTTCGTCACTGTTTTCGTCGTTATCGGCTATTATTTCATTACAAGCCGTGCTAGTAAAAGAACGGAGGGACAACAATGAAGCAATTAATTCAAGCTACAATCGCGATCCTTGTCGTTTCCGCCCTGTTAATGTATGCTGCAAATGCGATGAGTGCTGGTGGTGGTAAAAGTGGTAAAAATACATTGACCATTTTTAACTGGGGAGAATATATTGACCCTGATTTATTGAAGCAATTTGAAAAAGAAACTGGCATCCATGTCGTTTACGAAACGTTTGACTCAAATGAAGCCATGATGACAAAAATTCAGCAAGGTGGTACAGCTTACGATATTGCAGTACCTTCTGAGTACATGATAGAAAAAATGAAAGAAGAAGATTTACTCATTCCTTTAGACAAAACGAAAATCCCTAATATTAAAAATATAGACCCGTATTTTTTAGATTTGCCATTTGATGATAACAATAAATATTCTGTGCCATATTTTTGGGGAACAGTCGGCATTGTCTATAATCCAAGTCTTGTTGGCGATTTAGACTTCTCCTCTTGGGAAGATTTATGGGATTCTTCGTTAAAACGTAAAGTATTTTTAGTAGACGGTGCACGGGAAGTAATCGGTATGGGCTTAAATAGCCTCGGCTACTCTCTAAACTCTTTAAATGATGACGAATTGCGGAAGGCTACTGATAAGCTTATAACCCTTGCTCCAAATGTCAAAGCAATTATTGGCGACGAAATTACGCCACTCATGATTAATAATGAGGCGGCTGTTGCCCTTACGTGGTCTGGTCAAGCGGCAGATATGATGTACGAAAATGAAGAGTTAGACTTTGCTGTACCTGAAGAAGGATCTAACTTATGGTTTGATAATATGGTTATCCCAAAAACTTCAAAAAACATGGAGGGAGCACATGCATTTATCAACTTTATGTTGGATGCGGACTCTGCTGCTACAAATGCCGATTATGTAGGTTATTCGACGCCTAATATTGCCGCGATGAATTTAATAGATGAAGAAGTGGTAACTGATGAACGTTACTACCCTTCTGAACAACAACGTGACACATTAGAAGTTTATAAAAACCTAGGCCCAGATTACTTAGGGAAATACAATGAACTGTTTTTAGAATTTAAAATGAGTATACGTTAAGTTTTCGTTTATAAATGAAAAGGTGATAAAAAACAAAAAGTTAAAAAAGTTTTCATCGCCACAGCCTATAGACCAATACCCCGAGAATTTCATTTCTCAGGGTATTTTGTCTTTTTTGAAGGCAGTTGAATATAAATCCCCCTGAATTTTATGGATGAATTGTCTCTAGTTTTTATGTCCTATTAGGTAGCTTGCCATGTCCAAGTGGCAAGCTATTTTTAATTCATCACAGCTATAGTAATTAACTCCTCAGTAGAATTGTCCAACGCATACCATCTTTCATATCCCCATATACACGTTCATTTGTTGGTATTTCTGGCTTTTTACGATCATTGATTTGATATTTCTTCATCTCATTTATTATCACCTCAAGAATTCTTTTCTTAGCAGGCTAGAAGCAGAATAGGATATCAATAAGCAGTACAAGTTGATTGGCATGGAAGGTGGTACATTCCTGCAACAACAGCACGTGCGGAAAGGAAGCGCCTGGAACGGGAATCAACAGATTCATATAGATACTTCTATTTAAAAGAAAAAAACAAACTCAATTTTTTGAGTTTGTCTACAGTAAGGAAGGTGATGAAAAAAATATTTTTCATCACCTTTTTTGCGCAAAAATTGTAACTTGCAAACCTGAAAAAATTGCTGTACTTTCAAGAATTCTTAAAAGAGTTTATCTAGGTAACCAGGATGATGATTTTTGTAAAACATCCGATTTATCAGAACCGTTAATAACTTCCTGAATAATACTTAACTCTGAAACTGAAATATCCCCAACCATTTCCATTTTACCGAAATCTACTTCTTTATTGGAGCATAAAAGCATTGAATGAACTATTTTCATTATCATAGTATTCCCTTCCTTTCAATTTCTTTACAATTATAATACTATAAAAGAAGTAAGTAATAACCGCAAATATATTAGAGATAACCGCAAATTTTTTATTCTGGGAAGGATTAAAAATGATGAATGAAAAAAGAAAAATCCTTGTTTTACAGTTTATATTTTTAACGGCTCATCTTTTTTTAATTTTCACCATGCTCTCACCCTATATAGGAATAGCAATACACTTTAACAGTAATGAGGAAGTTGTCGTTACTAATGTATATGATAATGATGGTTGGGCACGTTATACGAATCTTTCACCTGGAGACGTCATCTTAGAAGTAGATGATAAGGAAATTAGCTCAATAAAAACTTATAACTATAATAATTGTTTTGTTCATGGTTCCTCAATAAAAATTAAACGAAATAATGAAATGAAATACATTCAAGCTCCAACTAATTCACTTAAAGATACTTTTCAGGAAATTATAATTCCAAGTATTTTTTCCTTAACCGTATTTGTCCTTACTTTATTTATTTATCAACAAAATAGTAAAGTTGCTTTCTATTTAATAGGATTTCTTTTATCAGTATCTCTTAGTTTTTTTGCCTCTACAGAATCTGGACGAGGGGATATTGTATCTAGTATTTTAATATGTGTTTTTTTCCCTCTTGGTTCCCTTTTCCTTACACTTTTCATTCATAGGTTGTTACTGGAAAAAGGAATTATTAAAAATAAATGGCTAACTTTTTTTAAAATCAATAGTGTCATTTGCCTGTTCGTTATTTTTCTAAAATTAGCGACACTTTTGCAAAACAATTTACTGGATGTTATCAGCACTGGACTAATGTTAAGCTACTTTTGCCTCAATATTTGTTTTTCAATTATGCTCTTACTTTATTTTTATGTAGCCACTAAAGGCTCTCATCATGAAGTCTTTTTTAAATGGTTAATATTAATTCATGTCTGTGCCTTTATCCCATTTATTTTTTTACATGCTGTACCATTTATTTTTAATCTTCCCTATCTACAAGATGATGTAGCAGCTTTTACGTTATTTATTATTCCTATAGGTTATTCTTACATTGTATTGACTAACCGCTTAATAGACATAAATTTTATTTTAAAACAAATTCCATATTATACATTCTTAACATTTATCCCCACGTTAGTGTTAACTATTCTAGTAATAAGCGATAGATTTTATACAGAAAATGGCGTTGTGTATTTTATTATCTTATTTTTAGCGATACTAATTATTAATATTGTTACATTATTTTTAAAAGAAAAATTAGATTTTCAATTAAAAGATAGTTTTCTTTATAAACAATCCTATTTGTCCAAAAATCTAAATGAATTTTCACAAAAATTACCTTCAGTTATGAAAGAAAATGATTTAGAAAATTTACTGCTTAATCAAATTACAGAAATATTAGACCCTCAGATTCTTTTATTAATACGGCTAAATAAAGAAACACTAGAATTTCAAAGCATAGATTATAAAAGCAATTCACAAAGTATGCTTACTGATTTCATCAAGAAAAAGTTAAAAAACACTACTACTGATACTTTAATTGGCAACCCGAATTATCTTGGAATTGAACTTTATCAAACTGATAGCTATGTCACCTATCTATGGGTAAGCCAAAAAAGAAATAATACCACTTTTAATATGCACGAAAAAATGTGGCTAATTAATATTGTAAAGTATGTGAGATTAGTTCATGAAAATTTAAATATCGTACAAAATATTATAAAGTCAATAGAAAAAAGAGATACTACTAATCATCAATCATCGAATACTCTTTCTAGATTTTTATTGCAATTAGGCGAACAAGAACGAATAAGACTGGCTTCTGATTTACATGATTCTGCCTTACAAGATCAAACGATTTGGTATCAAAAATTAGATAAAGTAATACAAAATTCAAGTAGTACCTTGCAAGAAGAAGAATTAGCCACATTAAATAAAATAAAAAATGGGCTATTGGATGTTATTAAACAGCTTAGAGAAACTTGCAGTGAGCTTCGTCCCAATTTTATGCTGAATACAGATTTTACTGCTTCGTTAGAAGAATTCTGTAAAAAAAAGCAAATGAAAGTTAGTTATAATTTGAAATATGAATTTCATAATTTTTCCGATTACTCTAATAATTATAATTTAACTATTTCCATTTATCGGGTACTACAAGAACTCCTAAACAATGCGGAGAAGCATGCTAAAGCCTCTGTCGTTTCAGTGGAGATGTGGGAAGAAAATGATTATATTTTTTTAGATTATAAGGACAATGGTGTAGGAATGAACAATTCTATCGAAAAATATAGTGAACACCATATTGGACTCATTGGAATAAAAGAAAGAATTCATATTCTAAACGGTGACATTGAATTTATTTCTGAAGTCAATAAGGGATTACAAATTCTAATAACAATACCGAGGTGAAAGTAATGATACAAATATTAATTGTGGATGACCATCCAATGGTTGGTCTCGGTACCAAAAATATACTGGAGGAAGTAACAAATTTTGATATTACCTATCTATTAGATAGTCAACAGGTTATACAAGCCATTAAAAAAAAATCTTTTGATATTTACTTACTAGATATTAATATGCCCAACTGTTCGGGAATTGAATTATCCAAAAAAATCTTAAATACTCATGCGGATGCTAAAATCATTTTCTATACAGGTTTTGATTACTCTTTTCAATTTAATACGTTAATTGAATTAGGTATTTATGGCATCATAAGTAAATCAGCTTCCTATCAAGTTTTAGTTTTGAATATACAGGCTGTGCTAAACGGTTATGTGTTAGTCCCAAGAGAAATGCTAATCAGGTCAACCCCTTCAAACTTTTCACAAGGTTTATTCAGTGCTGATCATCGTCAAGTGTTTTCCCAAAAAGAGCTAGATATATTGGGGAGTTTAGCAAAAGGTTCCAGCAATAAAGAAATTGCAGATGAGCTTTTTATGAGTATTCGTGCAGTTGAATATAACCTAACAAAAATCTATAAAAAGTTGTGTGTCACTTCTCGTTCCGAGGCAGTCGCAAAAGTATTAAACAATAGTCAAATATAATTTTCACTACTGAGATCACGAGTTTTTGGTATATGGAGGAATTTATAAATGGAGACACGCAACAACAGTCAATTACATGAAGAATTAATATTCATAGCAAATCAACTAATTGAGACTGCTTTTACAGAGCAACACTTGCACAATCTTGCCCAAAGTTATGTACGGTTTAAATTTCATCAAAGTATAAACTTTGCCTTACTAACTGAGCTTCATTATTCCATCTTTAGAGAGCAGCAGACCCTCAAGGAACAAAGAGAGCTGCAAGTCGTGATGGAGTTAATTATTTTAGCGGCCGATATTTTAGATGATATTCAAGACAAAGATGCATCTATTTATCCTTGGTCAGAGGTCAACTTTGAAGAAAATTCAAATATCATTATTGGTTTATTACTCACAGCATTCAATAAAATTACTTTATTAGACTGTTGTTTCGAGGTCAAAAATTTCATAAGCCAGCAAATTCATTGCTTATTGCTGCAATCCATTAATGGACAGCAAAGAGATCTTAACAATCGAATCACGACTGAAACCGAATATTTAGAAATGGCTAGCTTGAAATCAGGTTCCCTCACGCAATTGGCCTGTGTACTAGGGGCTGGCAATGTCTCAGAAAAAACTTTAAATATTATTAAAACCTATTCAAACTATATAGGCATCATTGCTCAAATCCGCAATGATGTGCATGATTTGTTAACAGAGCACCAAATAAGTGATTTACATATAAAAAAGATTACTTTACCAGTCCTTTACTATCTTTGCATAGATGATGACGATTTTCTCCCTATAAAACATTACTATAATAGTGAGCAAATCTTTATGCATTTAACAGATTCAGAAAAGGATCATTTTATGAAAGTCATACGACAGGGCGGGGCTATTCAATATTGTCATGCAGTAGAAAAAATTTACTACCGTAAATTTATAAATTGCATTGAAGGTTTACCTATCTCGAACATAGCACGCGAGCAACTATTAACTCTAAAATTTTAATATCATATAGTGTAGAAACTGGAGTCTACATGCATTTAATCCTAAGCAAGTAGACTCATTTTTTATCCTTATTTAAGACTACTGATTTCTCAATATATCCAATCTTCGGTTAATTTTTTTCCTTTTTCTATTAAACATTATCCGCTTTAGTTTACTCCCCGTATTGTTATACTTTACAAATAATTCATCCGGGTTATTAAAAATCCCTAAATCATCTGTTATTGAAAAGCTCTGTACATATACACTTTCACCAGTCCAACATAGATTTATGTTATCCTTATCTTTCACAGAAATTCCATATCCGATAAAACCATCATTAAAACTGCAAAGTCTATTTTTTACTTGCTTTAAATAAGAGTCATCAATAATTACACCTTCAAGGGCAATCCATTCATCGTTTACATTCACTTCCGTCCAAGCGTGTACAATTTTATTGGGCGCTAATAGGTATGTGATACCCGTTAAAGCACCCTTTTGCATTTTTTTATCAATAAAAAAACCATGAATCCTGCAAGGAATGCCAACAGCTCTTAGTAAAGCCATTAAAAGTGTACTTTTTGTATTACATTGCCCATAGCCGTCTTGCAATACTTCCGAAGCAGGTATATCATCCCCTCGGTTATACCCGAACTTAATTTCATTTCTGACAAAATCATAAATCTGCTTGATTCTATCTTCATAATTTAAGTTACCCCAGCCTTTTTGTCTTATTAGGTGCTGAAACATTTCATCATTAAAGTTTAACATTGCTGTCGGCTCCAAATATTTTTCCATCTTTTCTCACCCTTTTCAGTTATCCTTCACAACGATTCCTTTTAACTTTTTCTATATATTTACTATTATAACTAATATCATCTGTATAAAATATGGTATCTTACTACTCATATTTCCTCTTACTCACTTTGAATTATGTATGGAAGTTAATTGAAACATTGTGCATGGAATAATGACTATCTACACTTCGAAAATGCAATTTTAATCGGTAGGGATTTACTTATCCCTACCGATATCTTAAAGAATTTCTTCGACTTGTTTCTTCCTTAAAAAAATTAATGATAAACTAAAAAGACAGGTTAAAAGTAATCCACACCAAAATGCTTTCGTCATCGCCTCAACAATAAAACTTTGTGCATCACTGCGGATAGTATTTTGAATATTATTAACTTCCTTCTCTATATTTTCTATTTCTACATTTACCATCGCAGTTACTTTCTTTTCGATGTTTGGAGTAGCATTAACTTCTACTACTTGAGGCATTTCCT
This sequence comes from Lysinibacillus parviboronicapiens, assembly GCF_003049605.2. Lineage (NCBI taxonomy): Bacteria > Bacillati > Bacillota > Bacilli > Caryophanales > Bacillaceae > Lysinibacillus > Lysinibacillus parviboronicapiens. Next base: position 974,093 of record NZ_CP073713.1, on the reverse strand, counting down.
TTAACGTTTCCTCCAATTTCTTCGCAACAAATTGATCTTGCATTTCCTGTGGAATTTCAAAACTCTCTTGTTCTCCTTCACCTTCGAATAGCGTATCCTTTTTTCCTTGTAGATTCTCAATTGCAATGGCTTTTACAGCTTCAGGCATATTACCATTTTCAAAACGTGCCACCCCATCTGCAACAACATCATCCGCATATTGATTTAAAAAACTTAATGTAATTGATACAAATAAAGATACACCAAGAGCGCCTCCAAGATTTCGTGCAGTGGCAAAAATACCAGACCCTAAGGATACATGCTTTTCTGAAACGGAAACCGTACAAACAGTTACACTTGTCACCATGATGATGCCTAACCCTGTTCCGAGAAGGGACATCATGGTAATGAGCATTGAAAATTCTGTATCTGGTGTTAATTTTAATAAGAACACAAAACCTATCACTGTAAATACATAACCGAAGAACATTGGAATTTGATAGCCAATTTTATCAATTAATCGTCCAACAATTGGTGCAACTACTAACATGACAGCCGATAAAGGTGTTATTAAAAACGAAGCGTGTAATGTAGAAAACTCCTTCACCTGTGTAAGATAAATTGGCAATAAAATTAACGTTCCCATTAACAAAATGCCGCCTAAAAAGTTTGAAAGAATACCACCTAAATAATGTTGATTTTTAAATATTGTAAAATCAACTAAAGGTATATTTGTCCGTTTTTCTATAAAAATAAATAATAGAGTGGCAATTAAACTAATAGTGAAATACATATAGATTGTTGTAGAAGTCCAGCCTAGTTTTTCACCCTGTAATATGGCAAATGTTAAAAAATAAAGCGCCATACTTACGACGATCACGCCTAGTACATCCAATTTAAAGGGTGATTTAACGTCTTTACTTCCTTTAAATGCTACTATAATGAATGGGAAAGCGATCATGATAACTGGCACATTTATATAAAAAATCCAACGCCAATTAATAAATTCAGTTACAACTCCCCCAAGACTTGGGCCAATGGCTACTGCAAGCGCACCAACGGCTCCCCAGATGCCCATTGCCAGCCCTAATTTTTCAGGTGGCACAGCAGTTCTTACGAGCATCATACTAGTAGGTATAATCATAGCTCCACCAATTCCCTGTAAAACACGAGCAGCTATTAACACTTCTACCGTTGGCGCCATACCACACAATAGGGAGCTAATCGCAAATACAATAATCCCAATTAAAAAAATTCTAATTCTCCCAAAGAAATCTGCTATTTTTCCTAAAGTAATTAACAAAATCGCAAGCGTCAGTACAAAGGAATTGATTATCCAAGAAGCTAAATTCAAATTAATGTGATAATCATTCATTATGTTAGGGAGTGAAATATTGACCACTGTACTATCTAAAAATACTAAAAACAAACCTAAACTAACCGCTAGTACTTGCTTCATACCTCCATATTTAGGCGCTGTTTGATTTGTCATTTTCAACCCTCTTTCATCCATTACATGAAATATTGACTCAACTACAACTGGGTAGGCACATCCAATACAATCTTTCCGATTAATTCTTTTAACACATCTGGCGTTGGTCCCATGACTGTTCCCGCCATACTGTCTCGGATATATCTCTCTATTGGTGTATTTGCTGAATAAGCATGACCTCCGCAAACTTTTAAGCCTATTTCTGCAACACTTAGCACCATTTGACAAGCCATTACTTTGACCTCTAGTGTGCTAACCATATCTATTTCTTTATTTTCCATCCGTTGCACAAAGGCATTTAAAGCTGTTTCCGCTTGGTCACATAGTACCTTCATTTCTCCAACCATTTGTTGAATACTTTGAAAGTCCGAAAGATTCGTATTAATATGTGTATAAAATCGTTTCTTGACGTAGTTTACGGACTCATTATAAATTGCCTTTGCAATCCCAATATTTACTGCTGAAATACCAATTTGCCCCATCGGAAGCAATGCTTCACGCGTAATTTTAAAGCCTTCTCCTTCTTCTCCAATAAGCATCTCTGGATTTAAATAGGCATCTATATTTAATGGGGCACTTTGATTACCTCTCAGGCCCATGCCTTCCCATGTACCACCTACTTCAATTCCATCATAATTACTCGAAACTGCGAAAAAGTTACTTTGCATAGAATTTTTAGCAAATGTTGCTTTTGAGTTTATGACATATAAATCTGCCACGCCTGCGCTTGTCACCATAATTTTATTAGTTTTTAAGCGAAGTCCATTGTCAGTGTTACGTACTTGGCTTACAGGTAAAAAGAAATAGCAGCCCGAACCCGCTTCACTAAGTGCAATGGTTGTAAGACAATTCCCTTGTGCAATTTTACTTAAAATTTTTTTTATATAGTCACTATCTTTTCCATATAATAAGATAGAAACGGCCGACATATGTTGCACATAGACAAGTGCAGTTGAAGCACAAGCTTGAGCTAACCTAATAACTGTTTCTTTATATAAAGATAGAGGAGCCTCTAAGCCGCCCAATTGCTGTGGAATTAGTAAGCCTAATAAGCCATTTCTTCCGATTTCGTTTATATTTTCTCTCGGGAATGCTCTTTCTCTATCAATATGAGCCGCGTTAGGTGCAACGAAATCCACTATAATATCATCCAATTTTGTTAAAATATCTTGCGTCAAGCTCTTCTCCTGAATATTACTCATTTTATTGCCTCCTCTTTAAGAAGTATTGGTGAAAATCTTGCATCATCGCACAATGAATCCACTTCAAATGCTATACTTTCGTTGTGCCGGTTACTATCCTGGACAACAATATTTCCATATATCAGTAAGTTCCCCATCTTCTCTCTACTTTCTTTGGAAATCTTTACTGTTACATCCTCAAATCGATTCCATCGTTCTCTCGGCTCGATTATAATGCCGTTATTACATAAATGCTGGCAATTTCCTACTGGTTCATTATAAAGTCTTAATGTATGGCAGGACCTCGAAGTCGATACCATTGGGTAATGTAAAAAGCCATTTACTTTTATCCCTTCATCTCTGAGCATGTTTACTGAATGCTCCATGTAAGCATGAATATCTGCATCTATTTCTGTCACACCATATTCTTTTAAAAGTTTTATCATTGCAGGATTACCAAAATTCAATTGCAAGTAATTCTCTTTAATTGTCTGATCTTCGTACTGTAAAATATCTTCATACCACGGGCAGTTTCCATAACTAAAAGCCAATTGTCTGCCTACCGATAAGGACACTGTTGAGGGGAGTTGCTGTTGTGCTAAAAAACGCATAGTTCCCCAATCATTCACGATGAAATTTATTTCATAATGAAAAAAACGCTGCATTTTAGTAAAAAATCCGTTCATAGCTGCTTCAAATAAAATAGGCATTTCGACTTTCACCTTTTTGTCTCGTTCCAATAAATAATGGATATGTTGCTCTTCAATGCCATTCATTTTATAGTGGCATCCTGAATGTCCTAAAGAAACAGTTTGATAATTCCCTAAAATTTCTTCGGTTAATTCATATAAATGTTCGTGGTGAATCCGTAGTTCTTTTAATGGCGTTTTCAACTAAGCACCACCTAAATGTATGTTTTTGTAATAGCAGTTGATTTGTAAGTACATCGGCATTTTTCACAAAAGCGTGGCACCCATTTCATAATCCACATTAACTGCTCCTGCTCCATGACTTTCATTTTTTGTTCTACAGAGAATCCAGAAACCCCCATCTCTTTCCATTCATTAAACATACTGACCACCATGGCTAATGTAACAGGATTAGGTGCTTCCCTACCGATAAATTTGATAGCTGTCACCCCAGCAGAGACTAAATCTTCTAAATTACACAAACTACAATCCGTTGCACTATCTAAAATATGATGCTGTTTTAGTTGATTGTTTAATGGAGACAGTATTCGATAGAGTGTTCTTACACCTTCTCCTATTTCACCATTATTTGGGCTTTCCCATAAACGACAACAATTAGCTATGCTTCCTGTTCCAAAATTGCCTGTAATCATCAGTTCAACATCTAAATCATGAAGTGACTGAATTTCTTCTAATGTCATGGACTGTGAAACGGTTATACGGCTTACGCCTAATTCTGTTAACATTTCTGCCCCATATTTATTGACTGGCGCTAATTGCGAACCCGAAATAATCTGAGTATCCCTCTCTACATTGGTTAGAAGATTAAGAGCTTGCATAGAGGAAATTGTGATAGCATCTACACCTTTCTCAAGGGCTCTATAAACATGATGTTGAAAACTTGTCTCTAAGTTGTTGGGAATGAAAGGTGTATTTGCCATGAATATTACTTTCATCTGATGCGTTTTAGCCATGGACATTATGTCGTCTAAATCTTCCCAATCAGAGAAGTGGGCAGGGTAATCAGCTACTGTTTGAAACTTATTATCAAATGACATCTGCTGAAAAAGTGGATTAGAGACGCCAAAATAGATTTCATTTGCACCCGCCTCTATCATTTCTTCCATCATAAATTTTGAGCGCACTGGTGCTACAATGTTTAATTTATCCATTTTATTTTTCCTTTCTATCCTACAGGGAGAATACTTCTTAGACGGGTGACAGCTTCTTTCAGACTGTCGACAAGGTAATCAATATCTTTGTAGTCTGTATAAAGGCCAAAACTAATACGTATAGAAGATTTAATTCTTTCTTCAGACAGTCCGAGAGCAAGCAATACATGGGAAAGCTCAGCTTTTTCTGCACTACAGGCAGAACCGATAGACACCGCAATGCCATATACTTGACTTAAAAGAACCGACAGCGCTTCTGCTCTAATATTCGTAAAGGATATATTAAATGTATTTTGTAAGACATCCCCTTCTATTTCAGGACTATTCATCTCAATTTGTTCAATGGCATATTTTATTTTTTCTAAGAAATAGTTTCTTAAGGCAACTGTATTGTGTTTATGTTGCAATAACTCTTCCGTCGCTAAAGCACAAGCTTGACCAAATCCAATGATACCCAATAGGTTTTCAGTACCCCCTCGTAGGCCGTTTTCTTGCCCACCACCATGAAGTAGCTGAACTAACTGTTGGTTTCCTTTTTTTAAGTACAATGCGCCCGTTCCCTTAGGACCATATATTTTGTGCGCCGCTAACGATAGCGCATCTACTTCTAAATCTTGAACATTTATAGGAATTTTCCCAAGTGCCTGCACAGCATCTACATGAAAGAAAATATCTCTATTTATTTGCTTAATGGCTTTTGCCATCTCTTTAATTGGTTGAATGGTACCAATTTCATTATTCGCGTACATGATTGAAATTAATGCGGTATGTTCATGGATAGCATTCACTAAATCTTCTATAGCTATAAATCCATTAGCATCTACAGGTAAATAGGTAATTTCTGCACCTAGTGAGGCTAAATAATGACACAGCTCTAAGGTCGCCGAATGTTCAATTTTAGAGGTAATGATATGAAATGGTCGCTTATCACAGGCAAAGAAAAAGCCTTTTAAAGCCGTATTGATTGACTCTGTACCGCCAGATGTAAATAAGATTTCTGAGCTATCTGCGTTAATTAATGCTGCTACTTGTGATCGTCCCTCCTCTATTTTTTCTTTCGCTAATTGACCAAAAGAATGACTGCTTGAGGGATTACCAAATAACAATAAATTATCTACCAAAATAGAAGCCACTTCCTCACGAAGAGGGGTAGTGGCATTATAGTCAAAATACTTCCCTAACATAAAAAACCTCCTATGCTTCACTAAGTATTTGCTCAAATAAATCATGTAAAATATTTAAACAGTGCATTTGTGGAGGTTCTAGTTCTCCCAGCATACTATCAATTTCATGCGCTAACAGTTGAGCTATTTCAGCTAAGGATTTACCGATAATATAATCTGCAAAAATATCAGCCGTTGCCAACGACGTCGCACAACCGTATGCCTTATATTTTGCATTTACTACCCTTCCATCTGTGACTTTAATTTTCATGAAAATGGTATCTCCACAAACAGAATTACCAATTTTCAATTCTCTATTGGCATCAATCACATCTCCTGAATGCCTAGGTTTGCTGAAATAATCAACGATGATAGAATTGTACATGTTGATACCTCTCTTATACTTCTGTCATTTGACTTTTTTCTTCAGCCGCATCCATATGCTTCTCTAAATTAATAGCACAACAGCCAATCTCTGCCCCTGCTACCCTTGATAAATAAACGACTTTTTGACCGTTTCTTCCACATTCACATGTATTTTCTTTCTTTAAATACACTAAATCCTCTGTTTGAATAAATCCTGGATATGAAAGTGAAGTAGGGTCAAATATTGCTAAGACACCTCTTTTTCCTTGCGGTACTTCTTCAGCTAAATTTTTGGGATTTCTTAAAGAAAAATGAACCCAAGGTGGCACATGCTTCGATTGTTTCTCGCACTCTATGGCTAAAATATTTGATTCAACTAAGCCATACATATCTCTAATATTTTCTTCTGGGATACCTAAGTATTCAGCACATTCTTTATTGTATTGTTCGCGTGGTATTTCCATACCGGAGAATCTTTTCCAACCTCCTAAATTAATAATCATTGTCTTATTATCTAGTTTTAAATGTATATTATTCGTTTTTAGGTAATTTACTAATTTATAAATTAAAAATGGCGGCCCAATAATGTGACGCGTATGAATATTTTGCCATTTTTCCAATGTTTCAATTGCCTCTTTAGGTTTAAAAGAAGCTCTTTTCACAAGACATCTTGTTGCATCAAATAAACCTGAAAGCATATTTAGCACTTTAACCATGCCCATCTCTGGCATTTCTTCAGGGGATGGGAATAAGAACAGTCCAGCTCCTCTAGAAAAGGCAAACATTTCTCTATACATCGCATATATACTAAAGACACAATTGTTTAATGTTTCAGCATCTCTTCTAGATATACTTGGTATGCCACTTGTACCAGTACTGCGCATTTCAAATTCAATATTTTCTAAAGAGGTTGATAAAAGTAAATGTGAGTCAGGTCTTTTAAAGCTCGTTACCGGAATTAATGGTATTTTGTGTAAATCATCCAAACTTTGAATATCAGCTGGTGTAACCCCACTATCTTCACAAAGCATTCGATAAAACTTATTGTTTTCGTAATGATGTTGAAAATTTTGAGCAATTAAATATCCTTTTAGTTCATTGACCTTTGCTTCATCCCAATGAAATAATTGTTGTGTTGCCCCAATCGCTGTAGTTACGGGGTTAAATCCTAATTCTTTTAAATTTTCCATAGCCGTTTGCATAGATACCATCGTACATTTTCTCCCCTTTTTATTATCTTTTAATAGAAGCTATAAAGACTGCTAATGGTTGACTATTAGCAAAAAGTCAACTACGATAATTTACTATTATTACAAAAAAATTGAAATAATTATCGATATAAGAAGATTAACATAACTATCAACGTTGTAACCCCTAATCCAATACCAATAAAAAAGTAAATCCCGCAAAAATATGCGGGATTTCCTCATCGAACAACAGTAGAAAAAACACAGTCGAAACTATTATTTGCAAAATAAAATGTCAACTTTTAATTGATGTGCTTCTCATACTTTAATCCAATAGCCAAGCCTCATTTCTTTATGATAGACTGTAGTATATTTGATTAGAAAAAGGGGGGCTATAGATGACCCAGCAGAAGTCGAATAAGGCGGCTTTGTATATTTTAATGTTTAATATGTTTATCGCAATGGGGAGTATTGGTATTATTATTCCTGTTATGCCTGAGTATTTGAAAATATTTGGGGCTGCAGGACAAGTTCTTGGCATGCTTATCGCAACGTTCGCCTTGGCACAATTTGTATTTTCTCCAATTGCTGGGAATCTTTCCGACCAGTATGGTCGAAAAAATCTCATTATTTTTGGCCTCATCGTAACTGGTCTTGCACAAATTTCATTTGGGCTTTCAACGGATGTTTGGATGCTCTTCCTCGCACGTTTTTTTGGAGGTTTAGGTTCTGCCTTCATCGCACCTCCTATTATGGCATTTGTAGCTGATGTGACAACATATGAGGAACGAGGCAAGGGAATGGGTATGTTAGGGGCAGCAATGTCTCTTGGCTTTATGATTGGTCCGGGTATAGGTGGCTTTTTATCGAAGGTTAGTCTGCACTTCCCGTTCTATACAGCTGGATCTGCAGCGATTTTAGCAGCTATTCTATCATTCTTTCTTTTACCTTCTTCAAAACCAAGCACATCCCAAAAGGCGCAAAAACAAGACAATCTTGCGAAGCAGATGGTACGCTCTGTCCAAATGCCTTACTTTGTAATGCTCATCATTATGCTTGTGTTCTCGTTCGGAATTGCTAATTTCCAAACGACTTTATCATTATTTGTTACAAACAAATTTAACTACACACCTACTGATATTGCCATTTTATTGGTTGTTGGTGGTGCGTTTGGTGTTGTTGTACAAATGTTTATAATTACACCTCTTTTTAATCGTTATGGTGAAATGAAAGTTGTGTTAGTCAATTTATTTATTGCAGCCGTTTCTATTTACTTAATATTATTTGTCTCTGGCTTTGCACTTATTTTAATAGTAGCTACAATTTTCTCCACTGCGACGACATTGATTCGACCAGCAGTCAATACGCTAATTTCTAAACTCGCTGAAAATGAACAAGGTTTTGCCGCTGGTCTTAATAATGCCTATATGAGTTTAGGTAATATGATTGGCCCTGCTTTAGCAGGTATCTTATTCGATTGGAATATGAACAGCCCATATATTTTTGGGGCAATTATATTAATGGCCTGCTTCTTCCTTGCCCTCATCTGGACATTGAAAAAAGCGCCACATCTTATGCACCCTGATTCGAAATAGTCTGAAAAATATTGACTATTTTTAGTAGTATGTTACATTATTAGGTGAAAAGCGCATACGCGAAATAACAACATCAAGCATATCACTGAGAAAAGTCATGGATAGCAAAGTATATACTTTCTTACCTATAAAAATTAAATCGTTTCAAAACCACTAGGGGAGTCTTTCTGACTGAGACGTGTATGTAACCACGGACCCTTCGAACCTGATCTAGTTCACACTAGCGTAGGGAAGTGGCGACACTTGCTTTTTTTAATATGTAAATGCAAGGCCGCTTCCTTTCGTTGTGAGGAAGCGGTTTTTTTGTGTTCATTTTCGACAGATTGTGCTTGAAGTGATGTTAAGTAAGCTTTCAGCGATATTTTGCATGCTATCCGTGATTTCGTGTGAGTTATCAGGGATTTTCTCATGCTATCAGCGTTTTCGTGTGAGTTATCAGCGATTTTCTGCATGCTATCAGCGATTTCACATGAGTTATCAGCTATACCAGGTTCTATTTGTGGTTAGAGAGCTATCTACCAAAAAGGAGTGAAAAAGGTGTCAATTCGAAAATTAACTATTATGGCTTTATTTGTCGCCATTGCTGTAGCTGGCTCTACTTTTGTCTCAATTCCAACAGGGATTGCACGTGCCTATCCTATACAACATGCCGTTAATGTTATTGGAGCCATTTTTCTTGGCCCAGTACCTACTGTTATAGTAGCCTTTGTCACAGCTATTATTCGAGTTGTTACAGGAACAGGCTCTCAATTAGCGATTCCAGGCAGTGTCATCGGGGCTTTGTGTGCAGCTCTCGCCTATAAATATAGTGCTAAGGCTTGGCTCGCAGGTGTTGGTGAAATGTTTGGGACAGGTATCATCGCATCCCTTATAGCAGTGCCTTATGCACATCTTTTAATGGGTACCTCTGTTGCTGCATTATTTTTTATGCCTGCTTTTTTAACATCAAGCATTATTGGAGCAGTTCTGGGAATTATCGTTGCCAGCAATCTGCGGAAAACCGTACTTATCAAAAGCTTTATATGACCACGTTATTAGCGAATAGAACTTTATTGATTTCAAATAACACAAAAACGCAGTGCAAAATTTTGCACTGCGTTTTAAATTTAAAGTATTCAATTATTATTGACGTTTCTTCATGCCCTTTAATAGCTGTGCTACATTTGTATCCTCAGCCTGTACTGGTGTATCATTTGCAATTTGCTGTGTTTGCTTCGCCTTTGTTAAGAAACTCCAGCCAAAACGTCGGATTGTAATATCTATGAAGAATAGTAACATCCCTGCTAATAGCAGCCAGGTTGCAATATTTTGGCGCTCTGCCCCTTTTTGCGTGAAATCACGGAACACTTCCTGTGGTTCTTCTAACACACTACCACCTGTTTGCTTTGTAAGGTCTTCCACTAATTTTTCATTTACTGGACGTAGTTCATACTCGGCACTATACGGAACACTTAGACCAGCCTGATAAATTGCCTGTTCTTCATCGGCAATGCGGAAAAAGATAAGACCTGGTTGTGCTTGTACAGTCGCCCGAACTTGCGAGGCAGATAATGTTTCGAGCTGCATTTCTAGCTCTTCTCCTGCCTCATTGACAGCGACGATTTCTAAAAATGCCGCTTCATTTGTCGGGTCAGTAATAACAAAAGTGCCATCCATATCTAAACGTACGTCATAGGCTACATCATTATAACTTGGTAGCATTTGCGAAATCATCGTTTGCCAAAATGTGCCCCATTCCTGCCATCTTGCCCAGTCTCCTGTCCATTTCCCTGTGGAATCTGATGTGAAAGCGAATGTTTTGCCTAGTCCATATTGCCACTGTGCTATCACTGGATCTTGCTTCTCGCTTTCTGCGATTACAGAAGCGCCCTGCTTCGGAGTTGTACCTATATACGCATTCATTTGTGGCACGCCATTTGCAAATAATGAATGCCAACCCGAGGCATTATAAATCGTTGGATAGAAAGGATTATCTTCAATATATGTGCGTGAAATCATCGCTGTCTCGCGTGATAATATGGAAGGAATGGTCTGTTCATCAATAACATCATAGAAACGTCCACTCCCCATTTCACTTAAAGACTGAAGTAAATGGCCATCCGCATCTTGTCCAATCGCAACTGTCGATAGTGTAACCCCATTCTCTTTACCAGTTGCAATTAAATCCTCATAATTCCCTGATTGTGATTGTCCGTCAGTTAATAAAATAATATGCTTACGTTGTAATTTTTGATCGGCCAAATTTTCATATGCCTTTGCAAGGGAGCTATATATTTCCGTACCCCCACCAGGAGTCACAGATAAAATCGTATCGACTGCTTCTTCTTTATTGCCAAGCGGTCCGGTTTCGATAATTTCCCAAGGGCGATCATCAAAGGCAATAAAGCCAAGTGTATCCTCGTCACGCAACATCTCAACTGAACGTGCTGCCGCTTCCTTAGCAAGTTCTAACTTTGTACCATGCATACTTCCTGAACGATCGAGCACGATGACCAGACCTAAAGATGGTAATTGTTCCTTACCTTTAATCTCCATTTCAACAGGTAACAATGTTTCGATTGGTGTTTTAAAATAGCCACCCAAGCCAAAGCTATTTTCGCCACCGACCATTGTAAAACCGACACCAAAATTTTTCACTGCCTGCTCAATAACGCCCATTTTGGCCTCACCAACCAAATGCCCTGGAACATTATCAAAAATTATTGCATTATATTGTAAATAACTTGATAGCTCATTTGGCAAACTGCTTGCATCTACGACATCATAGGAAATTGACTTCGTGCCCAATGCCGCAGCAATTGGTGATGCTGTATCATAACCGTTCACTATCAGTAAGTGAGGCTCACTTTGTACCATCGTGACACTCGTTAATTTATTATTTTCAAATATGGCATCTTGGTCTACTTGAACAAGTGCCTCGTATTTGACCAGTCCTTCGGCAGTTGCCGTATGCTTGTAGGTAAATACATTCAATCCTTCGGCAAGTGCCACTACTTCTCGATGAATAAGCGCATCATTTTCGTATAGCAATAATTCGCCCTGACCTGCTGCTGTTGCATTCACTTCAGTGACAAGTTGCTGTTGTTCGCCTACATAAGCAATCTGTGGTGTCACAAAGCTTTTAAGCGATACATCATTGGCAACGGCCTGACTGAATGGCACAACGTCTACGCTAATATTGGAGCTTTTTAATTTGGTAGCAAACTCCAATGCATCACCTTGTGTTTCATTCGCGTCCGTTAATAAGACCAACCTTGTAGCTTTTTTCGGATTGACAATACCAGTAGCTAATTGAAGACTTTGCTCAATATTTGTTTGATCCGTTTCTTTTATAGTTGTAAATTTCGGTACTTCCTTTAATGAATTCGATAAAATCGTTTCTGTTTGTAATGTCGAAGAAAAAGAATAAATCCCTGCAAGCTGCTCATCCTTTTTTGACTGCAAACTTTCCTCTATAAAACTAGCCATCTCCTCTTCTGTACCCTTCATGGAAGCGGAGCGATCGACTAAATACAGTACCTGTTCTTCCTTAATTGGTAACAAAATATATGGTGCTGCGAGAGCAAAGACTAAAGTGCTTATTGCCATAACCCGAATACCAAGTACAACGAGATGGCTGTTTTTCAGACGTTGACGTTCACGCCAATAAGTCCATGCAAAATACGCAAATAACGGTAATAATAACAATAAAGCTAGTGGCGTATCAATTCGTAAATCCACGACGTCGTTGCACCTCCCACTCTGACACCAGTAATACTAAAATAATGAGTATGAGCCAAGGCACAAATGAAGTCTTGGATACCTCTTCCTTGCCACTTTCTTGTAATTCTCCAAGTGTATAACTCGTGCCTTTTTCGATCACACGCTCCTGTGCCTGAAGTTGCACGATGAGGCGTTTTTCCTCACTATTAGAGCGTGCTGTGTAAACTCCCGGCTTCATCGGCGCTGTTAATAAACCATTTGTAACCGTCGATAAAAATTCATCATCCTGTGCATAAACACTCCACTCTCCTTGCGCTAAAGCAACTGAGCGCTGTTCATTTGGCGTAAAAATCCCCAGTGAACCAATTGATTCAGCTAATTGTTGTTGGGCACTCCATAAGAATAGTGGGAATGAGGGATGCAATGGCCAATCGGTATCGGCTATATCCGCTAGTATGATAATATCTCCTTCTGTTGAACGCTGAATAAATGGTTTATCTCCAACAGTGGCAATTGTTTTATAGCCATCAAATGCAGGATAAAGTGCACTTACATAAATATCTTTTAAATCACTGAATGCAAATAAAGCGTCATTCGTGGTTTTCACGACACCATTCATTTCAATCTTTTCGCTATCATCACGTCCAAATAATACAATCGGCTTGACCATTTCTTTCAGCAAGGCTGTTTGATTTGTCACCACGGTAGCATCTTGACTGTCTACCATTTGTAAGGGTGGAACAATCTTTACGCCACTGTTTATTGTTTGGAACCCCTTTTGAATAAGTTGATGCATATTTTGATCAACAACTACTTTGGAAGTGGCTGTTTGTAACAATACCGATTGACTATTATCGATGGCATAATCGTCTTGCACATCAATGATCGCAGTCATCGAATCCACCAACGGTAAGTCTTTAAACGTTTTAGTCACTGCTTCGTTTGCTGGTATTGTGACCTTCTCTGTTATAACTTCTTCACCCTTAGCATTTTCTAGCGTAAGAGTCAGATTATGCTCTTTGCCTGTATCATTTTGCAACTGTACAAGTGCCATCGTTGCTTTTCCGTCTGTTGTAGCAGCAAACTTTGTAATGGCTATATTGGTTAAATCCTTCGCTGATCCTTGGACAATCCATTTCACCGAATCCTTTTCCATCGGTAATTGCTTCTTGTCGAGTGTATCTGTAAAGACATAAATCGATGTCGGTGTCTCACCGACAAAAGCTTGCGCCACATCAAGTGCTTTATTCATTTGCGCACTTTCATATGTCACTTGCAAATCCTGGACAGCTTTCTCAATATCTTTAGCGTTTGTTTCTTGCTGTAAAACGGCCTGCGGAGTATTACCTGTCGTAATAAGTGTCACAGGTCTTCCATCAAGCTGATTGACTAACGACAACATTTCCTTTTTATGTGCATCAAATGTTGACTGCTCTTTCCCTGCTAGCATTGTCGCAGATGTATCAACAATGAAAATGGTTTGTGCTCCTGCAATCGTTGACTTTTTTACATATGGATTCATCAGCGCGAGTACTAGTAGAAGAAGTGCTAACAGTTGCAAATAGAGCAAAGCATTTTTTTGTAAATGCTTTAAGTATGGGGATACACGTGTCTCCTGCATAATTTCCGACCAGAAGAGTGTTGAAGACACACTTTGATCGGTATATTTTTTTCGAAAGAAATAATATAGTAGGACAATGACCGGGATGATGGCCGTCCAGCTAAAAAGTATTTGACTAAAGCCCAATACGGCTCACCTCACCTAATCCAATGTGCTTTTAATAATTGTTGAAAGACGGCATGCTGAAGTCCATCTTCCACCTTCAGTTGTAATTTTCGAACACCGAAGCGTCGACAAATTGCCTCAAACTCTTCTTCATGTAAACGTCTTCTTGCCTCATACGTATCAAGTACCTTGGATGACATCGTAACATTCACATCACGACCCGTTTCACGATCAAGTAAACGAACATCCCCACTATAATTTGGAGATAATTCTTCCTGTGTAACGATTTGTAGAATGCGCACATCCCCTGCAAAACGTGGCAACCTTTTCAATAGCTGTTCCCATTCTTCGATTGCTTCTAGACCATCTGTCACTATAAATAGCACCGTGCTGTCTTTAGGCATTGCTTTTAATGCTCCCTGTGCAAAGCTACTAGTATATGTCGCATCTTCAATGTCAGTCACTATTTGTAAGAAGGCACGCCGATACATTGCACCTTTTCGACGAAACGGTGGCTTCATGTCTTCTTGAACAACTGAAAATGATAATCGATCATCACGACCAAGCACCATTAAGCCAAGTGACGCAACAATTTGCCGAGCAAAAGTCCATTTTGCTTGCTCACCCATAGATTTGGTGGTGTCTAATAAAATGTGAACACGCATCTCTTGTTCATCTAAAAAACGTTTAATGAAATATTTATCAGTTCTCGCAAAGACGTTCCAATCCACCTGTCTTACATCATCACCTAGGTGATATTCACGAAAATCCGAAAAATCGAGCGATGCCCCGAAACGTTGCGAACGGTGCGAGCCCTTATGTTGCCCACGTAATTTGGAGGCCGTCGCCACTTGGAAGCGACTAATTTTCGCTAGCCAATCTTCGGGCAATAATATTCTCTGAGTCACCCGCTAACACCTTGCTGTACTTTTTCTAAAATAATGTCTATCACATCATCTGCCGTTTTCCCTGAAGCCTCCCCTTCATAGTTCAGCAGCATACGATGACGTAGTACAGGCTTCGCTACGGATTTAATATCCGCAACTGAAACATGGAAGCGTCCATTCATCAGTGCTCTTGCTTTTGCTAGTTTTATTAAACTTTGTAAGCCACGAGGACCACTACCATACATGGCATATTGCTTCACTTCATCTATGGCATCCACTCTTTCAGGATGTGTTGCCACAACAAGATCAGCTGCAAATTCAAGCATTTCATCTGCGACAAGTACTTCTTTCACCATTTGTTGTGCGAGCAGGAGTCCTTCTGTATCCATTATTTTTTGTAGGGTGATTTCCTGTGCTCCAGTTGTTCGTTTCATGATGTCCATCAGTTCACTTTTCTCTGGATACGGAACGAGAATTTTGCAAAGAAAACGGTCCATTTGTGCCTCTGGTAATGGATATGTCCCCTCCATTTCAATTGGATTTTGGGTAGCTAGCACAAAGAATGGTTTTGCCATTTTTTTCGTATCCCCTAAAATTGTTACGGTTTTTTCTCCCATTGCCTCAAGCAGTGCACTTTGTGTTTTCGGTGTAGCACGGTTAATTTCATCTGCTAATACCATTTGGCTAAAAATTGGCCCTGGCTGGAACGTAAATTGTTGTTTACCATCTGCTGTGCGCTCAATCATACTCGTTCCTGTAATATCGGCAGGCATTAAATCAGGCGTAAATTGAATACGCGAGAAAGATAAATCCAACACCTCTGATATTGTGCGAATTAGCATTGTTTTCCCTAAGCCTGGTAGTCCCTCTAACAGCGCATGACCATCTGCAAGAACAGCATACAATGTATAATCAATCGCTTGCTCTTGACCAACTATAAAGCGATGGATTTCCGCTTTGACTTGTTGTAAATTCGTACTCATTTCCATATATTGTTGTTCTGTAAATGCCATTTCTTTTCCTCCTACTGCGACTCAATTGACGTGAAATAAGATTGCACGACATTTTGTAAATCCTTCGGTAATTGTAAACGCTCTGAGCTTTCTAAATAACTGTCTTTATAAGAGCCTAAAACTTCATCATATGGACGAATCGAACCTTTTGTAATCGGTCCATTTCCTTGCTGCTCCGAAACATGTGAGCCGTCTCCTAATGATCCTCCATCTACAGTGGTTTCACTTGAACCACCTAACCGCTCAGGCATTGTTAAGAGGTTTCGGCCACCTTGTCCTGTTCCTGCACCGTTTCCTAAACCTGAACCCTGACCAGAGCCACTGCCTTGACCTTGACCTTGACCCTGGCCTTGTCCTTGTCCTTGTCCTTGACCATTGCCCTGTCCTTGTCCTTGCTGATTACTTTGACTAGACCCTTGCGCTTGCCCATTGCTATTTTGCCCCTGCTGCCCACCTTGTTGATTGTTTGACTGCGCATTACCAGCAGGATTTTGATTGGTATTCGCATTGGTGCTGTTTTGTTGATTGCTATTTGCGCTATTGGCACTTGCAATGGCATTTTGTAATGAATTACTTGCTGGCTTGCCGAGCTTACTCATTGCTGTTTGAGTAGTATTCGCATTTTGCGTTAGCTCTTGCTGCATTTGAGCAAGCTCCTTCAATTGTTCAAGTTGTTCTTTAGATAAGCCTTGCCCCTCAGATGCACCGTCTTCACTAGCCGTTTGCTTATCCTTTAATTGTTGTTCCTTTAACGCAAGTTCTTTTTGCTTTTTCACGACTTCACGTAGTGCTTCTTCAGCTGTATCTGTCTCTTTTAATATATTTTGTAATTCTTTTATCTGCTCTTTCACTTCTTTTGTTTCTGCTTTTTTTTCTAATTTAGCAACTTCTTTTTTTATATCCTCGATGACCGCCTTTTCTTTTTCTACCTCTATCGCTTCAATTTGTGTAGTAGCTGGGAACATATAGAGCACCGCTAACACAACAGCTGTTGTAAATAGTCCAATAAATGCTGGAGGTCGAAACAAAGCTTTCTTTCGAACTTTAAATTCAGAGAATGCTTTTTCTGCCTTTTGGACTGCTTTTGCAAGTAGTGATTGAACCAATGGATCTTCATCTTCTTTAAATGACAAAGCTGTAACCAGTTCATTATGCGAGAAATAATAATCGAGTGTGTGTAATGCCTCTTTCTCACTTACACGCTTCCACCACATGATGACAATTGTTGCAATTATCCCAACTAGAAAGACAACCAATGCCGTTTGACGGTAATACGGCCAGACAAATAGCCTAGAGATAAGGATGAGGGAAGCACTAGAAAGCAATGCCAAAAACAAGCCGTACTGTGCAATAGGAATGCTTTTTTCGAATGTTAGACTCGTTTTTGCACGCTGTATATACTTTTGTAATTGCTTACGACGCTCCATAGGGTTTCCTCCTCATCGATTGCTTTTCATATTGGCACGTAATTTTTTAATAGCAACTGTTAAGCTAAGAATAATAATGACTACATACACTAGTAAATAAGTAATCCACACTGGGAAATCCACACCTGAAAGCTCTGCTAAAGCGTTCCCCATGTCTGAAGAAATAAGTGTCAACATTAATGCACCTGGGTTTATGGATGCCCAGAAATACGTCATATAGGAAACACTCGTCCCTATGGCATTCCCCATTTGATGAAAGGCCATTGTTAAAAAGAAGAAAAATGCAGTGATCCCGCCTAAAAAGATTATCGAGCCATACGTTGCAATCATTGCAACTATTGTTTTTTTTGTAATGGTAGAGAACATCACCCCGATACTACCAATCGCAATGACAGTCACTAAGTAAAATAAAAAGATAGCAACTAATTGAGAAGGCGATACCCCACCAAATAAAAACACTAAACTATACAAAGGTAGTCCTGCGATTAACATTAGCACTAAAAATGCCACCGAAGATAATAACTTTCCAATCACAATTTGTGTTGAACTTTGTGTTGTAGTCAATAAAATATTTAATGTTTGCTTTTCGCGTTCACTACTAATAGCACCAGCCGTTAAACTTGGTGTGATAAATAGAACCAGTGCCATTTGCAATATCGTTAACACAGCAAACATCATAAAGCTTATCTCAGGTCTAAAGAAACCCTTGCCTGTAAATTCAGTTGTCAGTAGTAAAAAACCTGCGATAAAAATACAAATAACTGCTAAATAAAACATCAAACCTGAAAAGCTTTTAAAAGAACGGAAGCGTAACTTCAATTCTTTAACGAGTACGGGATTATAAAATCGCTCCATCATTGATTGTCCGCTCCTTTCGTAATCGCCATAAAGACGTCCTCTAAATCCTTTTCTTCTTCACTTAGTGCATAAATCGGTAAATCTGCAAGGATTGCTGTTTTCAGTAGTGTTACTTGTTGCGCATCAGTTCCACGGTAATTAAAGGCTATCTCTAAGCGATTATCCATTACATCAATGGAAGAAATAAGGGGATCTTCTTCTAAAAATGCACGTACTTCGCTTAAACGTTCCGCTACCTTAATGACAATGCGCTTCTCTCCCTGTAATTGCGCTTGTATTGTTGCAACATTACCATGAGCGATTAGTTTCCCATTATCAATAACACCTATTTCATCACACATTTCTGCAAGTTCAGGCAAAATATGTGAGGAGATTAAAATGGTTTTTCCCATTGATTTTAAATTTCTTAAAATATCTCGCATTTCTACGCGAGCACGTGGATCAAGTCCTGATGCCGGTTCATCCAATATCAATACTTTTGGATCGTGAATCAAAGCGCGTGCAAGACATAAACGTTGCTTCATGCCTCGTGATAGTAAATCTACATAGTCAAAACGCTTATTTGTTAAATTCACAAGCTCTAACAACTGTGGAATTAATACTTTACGCTCCGTCGCGCCAATGCCATAACTCGCACCATAAAAATCTAAATATTCATCTACTTTTAGTTGATCGTATACACCAAAGAAATCCGGCATATAACCTATTTGCTTGCGTACTTCCTTTGGTTCTTTGATAACGCTTTTTCCATTGATAAGGGCATCGCCAGAAGTTGGTGAGAGTAATGTTGCTAAAATCGAAAATGTTGTCGATTTCCCAGCACCATTTGCGCCAACAAAGCCGAACACAATTCCTTCCTCAAGTGATAGGTTTAAATGGTCTAACGCTGTAAAGGAGCCATATCGTTTTGTTAAATCACGAATTTCAATCATTCCTTCGCCACTCCTTTCAGCTCAATATTTGGTAACTTTGTTTGCTCACCTGTTTGATCCGGTCCAAACTTAATTTGTACGCGTAGTTCACCATTTTCATTTACGTATTGCATAATATTGTCCGTAAACGTTTGCTTTGTATCAACCATAGGCTCAAAGATGTTCGTTTCATTATTCCAAAGAGCAAGTTGCATGCGCTTGACATCCAGATTTGAAATAACAAGTTCATTTAATGATTGAACAGATGCCATAAAATTATCTGGCATAGCCATTGTAACTTCATATAAACCGTCTGATAGGTACCAGTTATTTAGTTGTTCGTCTATTTTGTCAAAATAAGCGTTCGCTGATTGTGGACTCACTGTATAAGTAAAGTTTGTACGCTTCATTGTAAATGGACCTGTTAAATCCACTTTTCCTTCAAATGGCTGTATGAAATATGAAATAGGTGACATGTTAGCACTTGTCTCAAGTTCTACCCCGACAACTGCTTGTTCTGCCCAAGCAGCAATTACTGGTTGCTTGTCTTTTTCTGCAAGCGGCAGTGCGAACGATTTCATACGCTCGATACGAAGAGGATCTACATCTTCTTTCTTCTTTGGATAATTATAATTATAATTATTAAACGAAGATGGCTTTTGCAGTACCGTTGACTTCAGTTCCTTGTCCACTTTTAGTGTGCCGTTCGGCTCGATATCCCCAAGCTTTACTTCTTTAATTCCTGAAATTAGCGTGACATCTTTTAATTCAAACGGGAAATTATTCTTAATTGTCCCAGAGAGCTTTTCATTTTTAAGTGTAATATCGATATCCATCTTACCGATGTCTTTTGCAGTTGTTTTCCCCGCAAATGATTGAACAGACCAATAGCTTAAATTTCGTAATGTTAATGTCGAGCCATTAGCGTGTTCCTTAATATACGATGTTTCATGTAAATCGCCTACCGTACCAGTGATATTATTATTGTTCCGTAATGCCAGTGCAGTTGTATTTTTATCTGCCTCTACAACAAAATCTCCACTACGATTCGTTAAAATCGATTCAACATAATAGCCATTTATACTACTATCCTCATTTACTTTATAGAAGGCTGATTGCTGTACTTGTGGTTGTACGATACGATCTTTAGCGCCAAAAATAAAGAGCGCAATCGAGATTGCAACTGAAATAGCTGGTATTAACCACCACGCATGTTCACGTTTATCCATTTTTTTCAGGACAAAATAAAGAAGAGGTCCGATAATTAAAATATACAAAATGATGACGATTAACATATAGCTAACAGACACTTCAAATGAGGGGAATAATTCATTAATGGAACGCAGTTCATATGAAATTTGATCCATTGTGGATTGTCCTTGCATCATCCCTTGTTGGGACAAGATTTGGATATTTAACATTTTTGCAGTTAATGCGGCGTATCCATCCATTGATGCTAAAGGCTGATCTCCTAATGAGAATGTTGTTTGTACAATTTCCCCACTACCAAGCTTTTTCTTTGCAGCTAGAGTTGTGTCATTTTCTTTTAAAATAGCAACGCTTCCTTGATTATCGGTTGCTGTATAAACGGAAATATCTTTTGTAAAGATACCTCCACCTGATAATTTTGTTAAACTTCCTGCTGAAACCGTCTTCATTTGTTGTGATAATGTCAGTGGTAAATAATCTTTAAAGATGCCCGCAGTTGTCAGTACTTGATCAGAAGCACCAAGTAATAAAGTACCTCCATCCTGTACCCATTTCAATAAAGCTTCCTGTTGATTTTGAGATAGGTCGGCAATAGAGTTTTCATCGACCGCAATAATATTCGCCATCGCATAGCCTTGTGCATCCTCCGGCAAAGTAAAGTCTTTTAGTTGATTCAAATTAAAAATTTCAACATTACCAGACGAAGAAAACTGTGATAACCGTAAATAAGCAGATAAGCGGTCACTTTTATCCGTTAATGTATAGATAAATGTTGTGGAAGGATCTAAAAAGTTTGCTTGTAAACGTTTTGTTCCTTTATAAGCAACCTTTTTTCCTTTTTCAATGCTCCCCTCATAAAAGGCAAACAAATCTGCTTCTGAATAGCTATAATCTGCTAGTCCATCCAAATATAGCTCAATTGTTTTTTCTTCACCTGCTGCTATATCTAACGGTAGTACAAGCGCTGATGCAGCCTCAAAGGAACTTGACGCATTTATCGCCATGTCTCCTGAAAAATCAGCTCCATTATTTTTCACTGTTACTTGTAATGGCACAACAGATTGATATTTTGCTTTTCCCGCCATTCCCGCATTGGCTTGCACTTCTAAGGTTGGTGCGGCGCTTGCCTGCGATACAGGTAGCATAAAGCTCATAACAAACATTAATAGAACTATAAGTGCCGTTATACTCGATTTTTTCAAAAACTCAACCCCTTTTTTTACTTAACATATAGATGATTACATAATTATACGTTTTAAATTGCATTTTGTTCCATTTCTTATGATATCTTCATGAATATTCATAAACTCTTAAGATTTAGACAGGTCAACAACAAAAAGGGCAAACCTACAAGTGATGGATGGATCACTTGGGGTTGCCCGTGTTTTTTGGGAAGCTATATCCTATTTTGTATAATCAAACAGGCAACGCGCATGATCTTGTACTACTTCTACAAAAGCCTCTACCTGTCGTAACTCAAAAGAAGATTCGTAGCCTATTAACCACGTATCACGCGTTAAGCCAAATTCTTTTTCATTGTTAGTCAGCGCAATTTTATTTATGCCATCATGCTCGTTTAATGTGATGGAAGGGAGAATGGCATAACCAATCCCATTCAAAGCCATCTGTTTACACGTCTCAATTTGATCCACCAAAATTTGTCGTCTCGGATTCGATGCAAAATGTCGTTGCCACCATTGTTGAATTTCTTGATAATAATTCGAATCACTCTTGAATTGAATAAATGGTCGATTCGTCGTAAGTACGTCTTCAATAGTTTTCAATTCTTGATCGACTAAGTAAAGGGTGTCACGGAAAAGATGAATCTTTTCCCCCTTCCAATCAACCTGTCCACGTACAATGCCAATGTGTGCCTCACCCTCGTACAAGGCTTTGACAATTTCCGAGCTCCAGCCAGTCATAAGCGAAATTTTTGCTTCCGGGTATTTAGACACAAAATCCTTTAATATTTTAGGAAGCCAATTTTGCCCGACAATGGATGCACAAGCAATTTTGAGTGTTCCGTTTACTTTTGTTGTTAATGATTGAATCGTTTCGAAAATTTCTTCTTTTTTTGCTAGCATATCTATTGCATAAGCAATAACTAGTTCTCCAGCAGGTGTCGCAGTTAGTCCCTTCTGTGAACGAATAAAAAGCTGTGCACCCCATTCTTTTTCAATCGATTGCAACCGTTGAGAAAGCGCTGGCTGCGATAAAAACAACCGTTCGGCTGCTTTCCGCATATTACGTTCCTCAGCTAATATTTTTAATATTTCTGCTTCCGTTGCCATCAATTACCTAAACCTCCAATACAAGCAAAGGGGGCCTCACGATTTACACCTGAGTCCCCTCTTAAACTACTTTTCTGTTTGATAAATATATTTTTTCAATTGTTTTAATATAACTCGTCTCGTTAAAATTCCTGCAAATGTACCTTCATCGTCCACTACACATAAAAAGGCATGATTAATGACTAAATCTAAAGCACGTTGAAATGTATCTGTCAGCTTGATAACAGCTAAATTTTTATCCATTATCGAATCCACTTTTATATCAGGTAATTTTTCATATTCAATGTGCTCGAGCCCTAAAATCGCTTCTGTAATCATTTTTATACTGAGTAACCCTTGAAGTCGATATTTCAAATCTAGTACAGGAATTGATGAATATCCTGTACGTGTCAGTACAAGGAGTGCATGTTCTGCACTATTTCCAATCTGTACATGTGCAACCTTTTCGGATGAAATAACAAATTCACTAATTGGCATTGCTAATAAGTCTTTGCTGTTAGTTGAAATCATGAACTTCTTCTCCTTTTCTGTCCTTGCTTTGCAGAACAGGATGCTTCCCTTTTATCATATCATAATTTTTCCGTATATGACCACGACAAGGTCGAGAAGAGTTTTTGAAGAACAACGAATTATTTTAGCATTTTAAACAAAAACTAAGTATCAAATCTGCTCACGCAAATTTGATACTTAGTTTTTAACTCATACATTTAATACCCTGCCTGACTCCAGTAGTAAAAAATAACAATGCCTAAAAAAAGTAAGAAAATAGCATACACCCAAACAATTGGATTCAACATTGTTGCATATTCTTCCACAGTTTCTGAAATTGGTGTATCTTTTTCTGATTTTCGTTCCGTGGTCATTTTAGCAATGCGTAAAGTGGAAACGAAGGAAATGACAGCAATGATGGTTATCGCAATAAGAGCTGGTATTAACCACATACCCATAAGGCAAGACTCCTTTCTTTACCCTTAGTATGCGTCAATCCAGCTCCTCATTATGCAAAAAAATTATTGATTAAAATGGGTGTTGATTTAACCATTGTCCACCATCAAGTGTGACACATTCACCATTCATATAGCGTGACTTATCCGACATCATAAATGTTGCTAAGTCGGCCACTTCCTCGGGTGTACCAATTCTACCTAATGGTACAGAATCAATTGTTCGAGCAGCCGCCGCTTCTGACTCCCACAATTTATCCGCTCCGCCTGTGCGTTCGATTGGACCTGGAGCAATTGCATTTACACGAATTCCATATTGTTTGCCCCATTCGACCGCTAACGTTCTTGTTACTGATAATACACCTGCTTTTGCTGCTGCAGAATGGATAACGCCAGCGCCTGCATTCCAAGCATAGGTTGCAACCATATTAAGGATAGAACCTTGACTCTTGTTTTGAATCCAGTACTTACCAACTGCTGATGAACAATAGAATGTACCATTTAATACGATATCTACTACGGCTTTCCAACCGTTAGGCGTTAAATCCTCTGCGCGAACAATAAAATTACCCGCAGCATTATTTACAAGCCCATCAATTTTTCCAAATTTTTCAACAGCAAACGCAACCATCGCTTCTGCATGTTCTGGCACTCGCACATCCATTTGGAATGTTTCAATTGTCGTACCAGATTCTAATATAAATTCTTTTGCTTCTTTCAAACGCTCTTCATTACGGCCTGTAACAATTACATTTGCCCCTTCTGCAACGAATTGCTTCGCCATATACAGCCCCATCCCACTGGAGCCACCTGTAATAAGTATTGTTTTCCCCTGCAACATACTATTTCCCCCTTCACAAAATGAATAAGCATTCATTCATAAATTCTACTATATTTTCTCGAAAATGTCATATAAATTCTACAAAGAGAAAACTTCAATTAGTTGGCGTCATACTGACCGCTTGCGGGATAAAGTAAAACTTCCTACTCTTCAAACAACGCAATCAATCAAAAAAGCGACTATTCAACGCAACAATCATCAAATAACTCACATCTATGCACGTCGAAAAGAGACGATTGATCGTGTATTTGCGATGCGTAAGAAAAACCATGATATACGTTGGACCACCTTACGATGGATTAAAATTGTCCATGCTGGCGCTGTTTATTTTTGCTGCCATGTATTTGACGAGGTAGCTAATGGCAACGTCCAAAAATGGCAGAAAATAATTGCTCGTAGCGTACTACTCTTGTTAATAGGGGCTATTTGAAACTTCTATTTCTGATAAAATTCATATAGCACGTTCAATGATTTTCCGATGTCAGCAGATGTCGCTTCAATTATTTATAGACGACCACTAATTAACTGGAGCGCAGGCGGCGACTTCTGTGAGAATAGCATGAGCTAAAGGCCCCGCAGGAGCTTAGCGACGAGGAGACTGAAGCCATGCCCGCGAAAAGCGGTTGCCGGTAACGAAAATAACGGATTTATATAGATACTTATACTTCTATGTTTAAAAGAAAAAAGACAGTAACCAAAATCATTTTTTTAGTTTGTCTACTGTCTGAAAGATATCATCTTTTTTAGGACCTTTCTAAAATTCATAATGATAAGCCATTTTATATAGCTCCATTAACTCCTCATATGTTGGCACTTTCGGATTATTCCCTGGGCTACCACTTGCAATTGCATCCACAGCCATTTTTGGAATGGCCGCATAGTATGCATCGTTTTCTATACCCCATTGCTGTAAATTACCAATGTTCATTCTCTTACACAATTCCTTTATCGAAACAATGGCTAAATCGGCAAGTTCTTCTTGTGTTAAATACTTTCCTTCTTTATTAAAAAAATTACCAATGTCAGCTAATCGATCTACACAGGCATCTTTTGAGTACTCTAGTACAGCGGGTAGTAACATTGCATTAGAAATTCCATGTGGCACATGGAATAGTGCCCCGATAGGACGAGACATGCCGTGCACTAAAGCGACAGAAGCATTTGAGAACGATAGGCCTGCTTGCATAGAACCAAGTGACATAGCCTCACGGGCATCAATATCATCTCCATGTTCATAAACTTTTAGTATGTTATTGACAATTAACTCCATCGCTGATAACGCAAGTACATTAGAGTAGGGATGTGCTAAGCGTGATAAATAACTCTCGATTGCATGACTCAGTGCATCGATACCAGTAGCCGCAGTGATTGCTGATGGCGAAGTGATGGTCAAAATAGGATCAACAATTGCAATCGTTGGCATAAATGCCGGTTGCTTAATCATCATTTTCACTTCATTTGTCGTGTTTGTAATCACAGTTGCATCCGTTGCCTCAGATCCTGTCCCGGCAGTTGTTGGTATCGCGATATGTGGAATAGGTGTTTTATCAGCGACTTTTTGCATTTTCATGTAGTCCCCAATATAACCACCATTTGTTGCGACAACTGCAATGGCCTTCGCTGTATCAATGCAGCTTCCACCGCCTAGTGAAATGATGACATCACATTGTTGCGCTTGCAAAACTTCAAGCCCTTCTTTTACAAACGAATCAATTGGTTCAGTTGTTACCCCTAAATATGAAACCGTTTCCAATCCTTGCATTTTCAATAATAAGTTGCATTGATTGACAAATCCTAAACTATCCATGATGGGATCACTAATAATCAATGCTCTCGTCCCTAATTTTTTTGCATGAACCCCTACTTCTTCAAAAGAATCCCGTCCATAAATCATCGTCCCTGGAGAATTTACTGTGAAAATTGTTTTAGTTTGAATCATTCCGTCTCCCCCTTAACTATTGTGCAGTATAGCCGCCATCCAATACAATCGCTTGACCCGTTAGACCTTTTGCCACATCACTTGCTAAATAGAGCGCTAGTCCTGTAATTTCAGATACATCTAGCAAACGCTTTTGTGGAACAAGTGGATAAAGAACTTGTTCAAGTACTTCCTCTACCTTGATACCTCTTGTCTTCGCTAAGTCTATAAACTGATTACGTACCAAATCTGTATCAACGTAACCTGGACAAATAGCATTTACCGTAATGCCTTCATTTGCTACCTCAAGCGCAGCCACTTTTGTTAAACCTATTACCCCATGTTTAGCTGCATTGTATCCTGCCTTACCTGCAAATCCAATAACCCCATTAATGGACGCCATGTTAATAATACGGCCAAAGTTATTTTTCTTCATATGTGGCAATGCATATTTCATCGTTATAAATGGTGCAGTTAGCATCACTTTTTGCATTAGCTCAAAAGTATTTGTCGAGAAATCCTCAATGAATGAAACATGTTGGAATCCTGCATTGTTCACTAAAACATCTATTGTCGCGAACTTTTGGATTGTGAAATCTATCGCTTCACGAATCGCCCGCTCATCCGTTACATCACAGGTATATGCCGTTAATAAAGGATTTTGTTCAACTGCCGCGATCAAACTTTTTTCATTTATATCCGTAATCACTACATTCGCACCTTGTTCAGCAAATGCTTGTGCTAACGAGAGCCCAATTCCACGTGCCGCACCGGTAATAAATACTGTTTTTCCATTCACGTTATATCCCTCCTACGTACCAAGCAAGAATTGTAGTATTGCAATAATGACGGCCAATGCACCAAATAGTAAATAAGCAGCTTATTATTTTTACAAACAGAGGTAATCGTTATAGCCCCACGTGGCAAAGAAGCCCAATGTTATCGCAATTATGCGATGTATACCTACATATCAACATTCATATCAATCCCATGGGGTGCTAGTAAAGGCATTGCACTCGTTTGACCACCCGATACTAATTCTGTCATAACTAAAGTGCCACCAATTTATAACAACCGAAGCATAGCAAGCCTTTGTAAAAAAAAGCTGTACTCATTAATCAAGAGTTACAGCTTCTTCTATTAATTAGTCGTTATTACTTGGGAATGCAAATGTTGATGCTGTGGACACATTACTTGTCATCCAGCGTTCTGAAATGGTTTTCGTTTTAGTAAAGAAACGTGCTTGATCTGGACCAAACATATGACCTTCGCCAAAACGAGACCCTTTAAATCCTGCAAAGTTGTGATAACCCACTGGTATCGGAATCGGTACATTCACCCCAACCATTCCTACATCAATTTCAGTTGTAAATTTACGAGCTGCAAACCCATCATTCGTAAAGATTGTTACGCCATTTCCAAGTTCATGGTGGTTGATTAATGCAATCGCTTCATCTAAAGAATCGACACGAACAATGTTACGAGCAGGGCCAAATACTTCTTGTTCATAAATCTCCATACCCGGTTTCACATTATCCAGTAATGTTGGACCTACAAAAAAACCTTTTGATTCTTTAACTATTGCTAAGTCACGACCATCACATACGACAGTCGCACCTTCAGACTCTCCGCGTTCGATCGCTGCTAAAATGTCATCTTTGGATTGTTGGGAAATTACTGGGCCAAAATCAGTATCAGGCTCCGTATATGAACCCACTTTTAATGCAGAAATTTTTTCCTTTAAAATAGCAACAAGACGATTTGCAGTGTCTTGCCCTACAGGCATAATTGTAGAGATGGCCATACAACGTTGTGAAGCGGCACCGTAAGCCGCTCCAATAAATGCGTTGGCTACTTGTTCTAAATCTGCATCGGGCATTACGACCATATTGTTTTTACCACCACCAAGTGCAGTAACACGTTTACCGTATTTTGTTCCTGTTTCATAAATGTATTTAGCAACCGGTGTTGATCCTACAAATGAAATTGCTTGTACTGTCGGGTTTTCTAATATTTCATTTACTGCATCTTTATCACCATTTACAACTGTCCAAATACCATCTGGTAAGCCAGCTTTTTTCCATAATTCACTGACATACAACGAAGTCATTGGTACACGTTCAGATGCTTTTAACACAACAGCGTTCCCCACTGCAATTGCCATACTTGTTTG
Source organism: Lysinibacillus parviboronicapiens (assembly GCF_003049605.2). NCBI lineage: Bacteria > Bacillati > Bacillota > Bacilli > Caryophanales > Bacillaceae > Lysinibacillus > Lysinibacillus parviboronicapiens. Next base: position 945,369 of record NZ_CP073713.1, on the reverse strand, counting down.
CGCTAACGGTACCATAATTGGGAAGTTAAATGGCGAAATGGCCGCTACAACCCCTAGTGGATATTTAGCTGAATAGGCGTTTATTTGACCTCCAACGTTGACAGAATACTCACCTTTAACCAAATGAGGTACACCGATAGCTAAATCTACAGATTCAAGTCCTCTTGTGATCTCACCTCTTGCATCCTCTACAGTTTTTCCACTTTCTCTACAAATAATTTGTAATAATTCATCCATATTGTCAGTGATCAAATTACGAAATTTTAAAATAATCTCCGCACGTTTAGATACTGATGTATCACGCCAATCTGGAAACGCTGACTGTGCCTTCGCAATGGCTTCACGTGTCTCTTCTACTGTTGCTAAGGGGACTTTTGCGATAACCTCACCTATTGTTGGATTATATACTGAACCGTAACGACCACTTTTCCCCTTCGTCATTTCACCACCTATAAAATGCGTTAATGTTTTTACTTCTTGTGCTGTTGTCATAGTTTTTTCCTCCTTCAAAGTTGTTTAATGTAACATTTTCCTTTTAAACTTAAATATGCAGCTGACATATCATTTCTCCATAACCCGCTATTGAAATATCACTGTAAAGATTCACTAATTGTTCGCCAATACCAAGTGGGACACCTGCTTCGTCTGCCAAGGTTTTAGCTGATTTCAAATCTTTTAATAAACGATTTGTTGAGAAGTCAGGCTGATAGTTTTCATTTTTCATATATCCAAGTAATTGCGTTCATAAATTCGACTTTGACCATAGCTATTACTTAACACTTCATAAAGCGTATCTGCTGTAATACCCATTGTTTCCCCTAACACGATTGTTTCTGCTACTGCCTCTGTATAGAATCCTATCGCGGGTACCAACGCAAGGAGAAGTACCAAGATAATAAATATTTTACCAACTATTCTGAAAATTCAAGATCCACTTTGATAATCTTCGCGCTCTCTTCCTACCATTATTGTTCGCGTTGCACGAGTAGCACCAATGACACTCCCACTTACAGGTGCCAAGGTAGCGTAACCCCAACGATCGCGCTTCTTTATGTAGCAAATCATTTAATTGGGGATTCACCGTGCTGAAGTCAATCAGATAAAGTTCCTTGTTTCGCATGTTGTAAAATCCCATCTTGTGCTTTGTATACTTGCTCGACTGCTTGTGGGGTCGGCAAGCTTGTCATAATAACATCACTCTGTTTAATGACATCCTGTAAAGTTGCTAAACCAACTCCATCTTCTGCGATGAATCGGTCTATTGCCTTAGCATTTATGTCGAAACTAAATACCTCATAACCTGCACGTAGGAAATTTATCGACATCGGTAATCCCATATTACCTAAGCCGATAAACCCTAATTTCTCTTTCATTCGATATCCCCCCGTTTCTTAAAAATTCACAAATAAAGCTGAATGATACACTAGCCAACTTCATTTTTTTGTCGTAACATCAATAACGAGATAAATTAGGCGACTACGGTCATTGACTGCGGTCATTTAAATCATAATCAAACGCAATCTATCTCGTCAATTAAAAATTTTTTATTTTCTGAAAAAATAGAATTAAAATTATTAGAGTATATCTATATTTGGAGGAAAAGGAGTATGAATTCATTAACAACTCGCCAAAAGAAGGCATTAGAGACTCGAGAAAAATTACTAAAAACATCGCTAGATTTATTTAATAAACATGGATTTGAGCATGTATCAGTCGAACAGATTACCAAGGCATGTAATGTCTCAAAAGGGACATTCTATACACATTTCCCTTCTAAATACGATGTTATTTTAGAAAAATTTAAAGAGCTCGACAATTTTTATAGCACCGTGGAGAAAAGTATTGATGGCAACATGCCGGCAAGTGAAAAAATACTATTGCTTTACAGAGAACAAATGCTGTATTTAACAAACATCGTTGGCAAGGATTTATTGCGTACTGTATATACGGCTGCAATGACCAATCAAGTGGAAAAAGATCATTATTTAATTAGCCCCCAGCGTAAAATTTTCCAAATCCTTAATACATATATTGAGGAAGGAATTAAACTAGGAGAGTTTCGTAAAGATTTACAAGCAACACAAATGCAAACCATTATCAAACGTTGTATGCGAGCAAATGTGTATGATTGGTTAATTCATAATGAAGATTTTGATTTAGTAGCAGAGATGGCACACTTTACAGCAGTTGTATTAAATGGCATGAAAGTTGAAGCAACAGACGAAGTAACATGAAAACAACAGTAGCACTCCTCCCATGCTGTTTGGTGAAGTGCTACTGTTATTTATGTGTATTAACTTACAAAATATTTTTTAACTATAGATTCTACAGGCAATGGCTTGTTATATAAATATCCTTGCCCCTTTTGACAATGATGTCGTTTTAAAAAGGCAACTTGTGATGGTTCTTCAATGCCCTCTGCGATAACCTCAAGCCCTAAATTATGAGACATTGAAATAATAGCCTTAATTATCGCTTCGTTTTTATCATCTTTTTCAATGTCGGCAATAAATGACTGATCTATTTTTATAATATCAATTGGATACCGTTTTAAATAGCTAAGTGACGAATATCCTGTGCCAAAATCATCCACCGAAACAAAAACACCTAACTGCTTCAATTCCGTTAAGATGGAAAACGTTTCATGGACATTTGTCATTGAGCTTTCCGTAATCTCTACCTCTATTAACTCAGGCGATACATTATACTTCTTTAAAGTTGCTTTAATTTTCCGTGCAAAGTTTTCTTTTCTAAATTGTTTCGGTGAAATATTAATGGCAATACGTACTGGACGATACCCTTTCATATGCCACTCTTTTTGATAGCGACATACCTCATCAATAATCCAATCACCTATCTCTATTATTAAGCCTGATGCTTCTGCAATCGGGATAAACTGTGCAGGTGAAACAAAACCAAATTTACGATTGTTCCATCGTAACAATGCTTCAAAGCTATTGATGCTATTATTGTTTAAATCCATTTGTGGTTGTAAATGGATACTTAACTCATTAAATTCAATAGCGCGGCGTAAATGCGCCTCCATCAATGCCTCATTTGGAAAAACAGTTGTCATATCTTCTCGATAGTAACGGAAATGTGAACGTCCATGCTCTTTAACTGAAAATAGTGCTTGATCTGCTTTTCGAACTAGTGTTTCTATATCTTTTCCATCCGCTGGGCTAAGTGAAATACCGATTGAAACGCTAATAAAGTATTCTTGGCCATCAATCATGAATGGTTGTTTTAACACCTCTAAAATTGAATTCGCTATATGCTCAATTTTACTAATCGACGCATCTTTTAGAATGAAAATAAATTCATCACTATTATAGCGATAAAGCGAACATTTTGAGTGACAGAGCTCACTTAACCTTTGGCTGAACTTGCGCATAAGCTCGTCGCCTTTTCCCTCACCAAGAGATTCATTGAACTTTTTAAAACGATCTATGTCCACTAAAATAAGTGCTGCTTGCCTATTCTCATTCTTCTTATCGTTCAAATGAAGGAGCCAGTGTTCTTTAAATGCCTTGCGATTCCAAATACCTGTTAATTCATCCATTAGTGCAAGATAATAGAACGCCTCTTGCTCATTTATAAATGAATTCGCATCTTTCACAAATAAGTGCACACCAACTATTTCACCCTTATAATACGTAGGGTGCGTACGTAAATAAAATGGTTCGTTACTCAACATTTGATCCTGAAATAAACATTTTGGCATACCAAAAGCAGAACCCCTAATAGTTTTCGAAAATAACAACTTAAATTCGTTTAAATACTCACTCTCTACTAATGAAAAAATATCTAATCCTATCAGGCAGTGGTGCTTATTTGGCAAGAGGGAAGTAGCCGCAATATTTTGATGAATAATACGACCCTGTAAATCAGTCGTTAGCACTGGACTTACATGCTGTTCTACAAATTGCAAATACGGCTTAGAATCGTTCTGTTCTTCACGTAGTATAATCGCGACAATTTTGTCCGCTAGTTGTTGTACACTAACTGCAAATGTTTTTGATTTGCATCCCGTATAGTGGTCCAACGTTCGAACAACATTAAATTCTTGTTGTAAAATATTCAATAATTGCTGCCAGCTTTGCTCTGTAAAAAAACAGTGTGCTTGTATGGCATTTGCATCCTGTAGCTCAATAAAAGACGATAGTTTGTCATTATAATCTACGATTTCATACGCTATTGTATCAACTTTTCTCAAGCATACTACTGCATCAAATGGATTGAGCTGTAACACTTGATGATAGCTTGCAAATTGCGCTACATTCTCTTTATTTTTTTTCATTATATCCCTCACTAAGTAGCGTGTTTGCTCTATTCAATATCCAAAATGTAAGTTATTCTTCATCTAGCGTTGGCTTTAATGCTTCCTTTAAAAATATTTCCTGGCTGTTAATGGGGTCCTCACCGCGGTCAAACTCTTTATAATGATATTTTCCATTCGAGTCTTGAATACGTGATTTTGCCGTATCCACCAATTGTTTGTTCATAATGTCAATAATACGAGCTTTTGCTTCACTTGCATATACAGGGAATAAAATTTCTACACGCTTAATCATATTACGCGTCATCATATCCGCTGAAGACAGATAAACCTTGTTCTCCCCATTATGGTGGAACCAATAAATACGCGAGTGTTCAAGGAAACGACCAACAATACTTGTTACGGTTATGTTATCACTAATTCCTGGAATGCCAGGTCGAATACAACAAATACCTCGAATAATGAGCTCTACTTTCACCCCTGCAATAGATGCCTCATATAGCTTCATCATCAAATCCTTATCCGTTAATGAATTCATTTTCGCGCGGATAAAACCGTTTCCGTATTTCTTATGGCAAGCAATCTCCTCATCCATTAGACGAATAAATTCATCTCGAATATCAAATGGCGCTACAACTAAATGATTAAAGGTTGGCTTCTCAGTATAACCGCTTAAATAGTTAAAGAAATTAGTTGCATCAATGCCAAATTCCTTATCCGAAGTTATTATGCCCATATCTGTGTAAATTTTTGCAGTTGCATCATTATAATTCCCTGTACCAAGATGTACAAAGCGTTCTATTTTCCCGTTTCGTCGGCTGACAACAAGCGTTATTTTGGAGTGCGTCTTTAAATTGTTCATACCATAAATGACCAGACATCCAGCTTGTTCAAGTTGCTTCGCCCAGTGCACATTATTTTCTTCATCGAAACGTGCTTTTAGCTCTACTAACACAGTCACTTGCTTACCATTTTCCGCCGCTAGCTTTAATGCCTGTATAATCGGAGAATTTCCACTCACACGGTATAATGTTTGTTTTATCGCTAATACATTGGGATTGACCGCAGCCTCCGTTATAAAATCTACTATTGGTGCGAATGACTCGTATGGATGATGGAAAAAAATGTCCTGCTGTAATGCTTTTTCAAAAATATTTTCATCAGACTGTAAATCTAATGGCGGTTGTGGGATAAAACTTTCATATTCTAAATGTTCACGCCCTACAGCAATACCTTTTACAAACGAGAACATAAACGTTAAATCTAACGGGCCATCAATATGAAAAACATCTGTTTCTTCAATTTCAAATTCCTCTAATAAGTAAGCGAGTACCTCATCATTCATTTCGCCTACGCGTACTTCTAGACGACTTCCTAAACCCCATTTACGTTTCTTTAACTCTTTTTCTATTTCTACCAGTAGGTCCCGTGCGCCTTCTTCGTGAATTGTTAAATCTGCATTACGTGTTAAGCGGAAAGCTTGTGCTGACTTGACACTATAGCCATAGAATAATTTTTCGATATGCGCTACAATAACATCCTCAAGTAATACAACGACTGTTTCACCTTCTGAAGAGGGTACTTTAATATAACGATCTAAAACAGATGGGACTTGTACAATCGCTACTCTTTCATGATTTTCTGCATTTGACTCATCTTGCTCTAATAAAACAAGTAAATTTAATGTCTTCCCTAGAAGCGTCGGGAACGGACGATATGCATCCACAGCTACCGGTGTTAACACTGGGAAGATTGTTTCAGCAAACATTTCATTGATGAAGGCCTTTTGTGTATTTGTTAAATCCTTCATGTCTGCAATATGTACATTATGTTGTGGTAGTAAATCATAAATTAAATGTCGGTATACTTCAGTTTGTCGACGAACTAAAGCTTGCGTGCGCTCCGCTATCTTTGCTAATTGCTCTTTTGGTGTTAAGCCAGATTTATTTTCAGGCTTATGAAAACCAGCTCGGACCTGATCCTGAAGACCCGCCACACGTACCATGAAAAATTCATCTAAATTCGAACTAAAAATCGCCAAAAATTTCAAACGCTCTAGCAGAGGATTATTTTCATCCTCTGCCTCTTCTAAAACACGTTCATTGAATGCAAGCCAGCTTAATTCCCGATTATTGTAATATTGAGGTTTTGCAATTTCCTCTAATAATCGGTTATATGTTTCTGAATGTTCTTCTTCATGTAAGCGATCGTTCGTTACTTCAGTTGTCATTACTTTTCCACCCTTCTTCAATAAAATTCACTTTGATAGGTATCTTTAATGTACGCTCTAAATGCTTTTTATGGCGATTCGCTTGATATTTTTCGGCAGCAGCATTATTTTTCACATAGACATCAAGTTGTGCAAAACTTTCCTTTTTATGCAGCTCAATTGCGTGTACGATATTACGTTTTGATACATTTAATGAATAGACGAATTTTAAAAGCGCACCTAGTTCACGTATTTTTCGATATTCCTCACGGCTCATCCATTCTGTAAATGGCGCAGCAAATCGCTGATAATAATCTTTATTTTTATATGAAGCTAAAAGGGCTAATTTTACACGTTCTTTATGATTCAAACCATCAATCGATTGATTGGCAATTAAATAAAAAGTATGTTGGCTAGCAGAACTTAATTCTATATATTCTCCAATATTAAATACCTTTGCTGCTTTCCTTAATAATTGCAAGTCCGTACCGTCAAATTGTAAATAACTTAAATGGCAGCACTCACGGTACAATTGATCTGCCAAATGCATTAAATAATCCACTTCTGCCTCGGTGCGCCCATATTGCCTTGCTAACCTTCTAGCGTTTCCCTCAAAAACATTGTTTTTATCAAAAGCACTTTCATCAGTTTGTAAAATACGGTGAATAATTAGCCCTTCTCGTAAACCTTTTTTTGTTAGCTGAAACACTTCACTGCCTACAACTTCCATTAGTACACGGAATACTTCCAATGCCGGCACAATAATATCGGCACGGTCAGAGGATAGTCCATCTAACTGTTTCAATTCATTAAAACTTAAATTTCCTAGATACATACTTAGCTTTTCTAAATCCTGCTTTGGTATTTCATAGCCATGCACACTAGCGATAGGATATTCACGCTGTTGTTGATGGATTTGAGCGATGTTTCGCGCACTACCACCAATTGCTATTATCGGCAAACCTACCTGTTGAATCCAAGGTAGCGATGTGAACTGCTCCTTCACAAACGTAATGAGCTCTTTCTTTTCACTGCTATTCAAAATGTCTCCTTTTACGAAACGTTGTTTTAAAGACACTGTGCCAAATGGAAAACTAAATGTTTTTTTGAGCTGTTTATGTTCAAAGAGGGTTATTTCCGTACTACCGCCACCAATATCAATGGTCACTGCAGATTGTGTTCCTATGGAATGTACGACAGCAACATAGCCATAGTAAGCCTCTTCTTGCTCAGACAACAGCTCAATTTGAATGCCTGTCCGTTCCAGCATTAAAGTAATAATGCTCTCTCTATTTGTGGCCTGGCGAATTGCCGCAGTAGCAGCAGCCTTTACATCGACAACCTCAAAATCGTCAAGCATTGCTTTAAAGGTCAATAAAGTTTCTGTTAATACCTGAATGCCCTCTTCTGACATTTCACCTGATGGTTGCAAATATGTACGTAATCGAGCAACCGTTTTTATATTTCCAAGCTCACGCAGTCCTTCCTCATTATCATATTGATAAAGGACTAAACGAATGGTATTCGAGCCAATATCGATAATTGCCGTTTTCAAACCATCCAAATAATACACTTCCTTTACGCGGAAAATCATCCTAGTTTTATTATCATGTGTTAGAAATACCATGATCTATACAAAAAAGTCGGAACCTAAAAGGTATCCGACTTACTTTTGTTTATTAATATACTTTCAGGATACCCATTATTAAAATTGTGAAGTATCTTTTCTCCAACTCTATAAGATGAGTTGATCTACGCGTAAAATAAGCTCTGCAATTTCTGGTTTACTAATTTGGTCTTCTGCCCCAACTTGGTCACCTTTATGACGAAGGTCATCGGTAATTAAACTTGAGAAGATAATAACAGGTAGTTTTTGCAAGTCTGGATGTTCTTTAATTTTACGTGTTAAATGATGACCATCCATTTGTGGCATTTCAATATCCGTTACAACTAATTGAATATGCTCCGTTACATCATTACCACTTTTTGCGAGTGATTCCAAGTAATCATAAGCATCACGGCCATTTTCGAAGAACTCGACATTCACATAGCCTGCTTCATTCATCGTATCGAATAATAATTTACGTAGTAAAGGTGAATCCTCAGCAATTAAAATACGTTTTTCTGAACGATCTCGTTTACCCAATTTTTTCACTGAATCTACACTAATGCCTGAATCAGGGTTGATATCCACCATAATTTTCTCAAAATCAAGTAATAGAATCATTTGTTCATTCTGCTTAATGACACCGATTACTTGTGAAGTACCTCCCTGATACATATCTGAAGGTTTTTCGATTTGATTCCATGAAATACGGTGAATTTGCGTTACATTATCTACATGGAATACAACGCGTTGTTTATTAAATTCAGCAACAATATATTTTTGTTGCGGATTCCGTACTGCATTTTCAATGCCCAGCACTCGCAGCATATCTACAACCGGTAATACCTCACCTCGTAATTGTATAATTCCTTCTACATGCGGGTGCGCGTGTGGAATAAATGTTACTTGAATGGGTTGAATAATTTCTTTCACTTTAATTACATTAATACCGAATTTATTGTTAGCTACTTCAAATTCAACGATTTCTAGCTCATTTGTGCCACTTTCTAATAATATGCCTTTATGTTCCAAAGCAACCCCGCTCCTTTCTGTTCAACTTCTATTAATAATTCAATTGTATCATAGGCAATACATTTCTCCTACTTGCTATTTCCATTTTTATCATTAACTTTTAGATGAACCAATAGCCCAATTACCGTCATTAAAATTAATGTCGACAATGCAACACGGCTAGCTAAAGTACCGTAGTCCTTCATCCATAGTGTGACCGTTCCATAGACAACTGGTCCTATAATTGAGGATACTTTACCCGAAAAAGCAAACAATCCGAAAAATTGCCCACGTTTCTCAATCGGTGATAGTTCAATAATATATGTTCTAGATGTTACCCACATTGAGCCTAACGATATACCAAACATACTGCCTGCGATCCAGAACATCCATTGTTCTGTAGCAAAGACAGCAAAGACTAAAGCAATAATCATTAACAGTGCTACCAAAGTAATTGCTCGTTTAGCACCAATCGCTTTCGTAATGTAACCAAATGCCAGCGAGCCGATAATTGTAGACAACGTAGATACTAAATAGAGTATGATAAATTGGCCGGAAGTAAAGCCAACAATCGTTGTTGCATAGACAGCCATCATAGCAATAGTCGTGGCAATGGCATCATTTATAAAGAAGTAAGCAATCATAAAAGTAAAAATCGCTTTATATTGTTTCATATCCTTAAAAGTTTGGATAATTTCCTTATAGCCATCGATAAACTTAATTTTTTTGCGCTGTTCTTTTGGAATTGGCGTATCTTTATTAATAAAAAATAATGGCAATGAAAATAATAAATACAAAATCGCCGTTGGAATAAATGCACGATGGAAATCACTACTACCAACATATAAATAAACGAGTAAGCCAAATACTGTGCCTAAATAACCTATTGCCACTCCATAACCAGAAATAAGTGGCATTTCTGCTTTTGTACCCAAATCACCCATCATCGAATCATAGAATACAAGACTAGAATTAAAAAAGAATTTCGCAATGACAAAACTGGCTACAACTAAAAATAAACTAAGCGGTACGCCCGAAAAATTCGGGGTCAATTGTAAATTAGCAAATATACCCATCATAAAGGTAAAGAAAATAGAGATAGAGGCAAACCACACGATAAATCTTTTTTTATAGCCTGTATTATCAATCCATACCCCGAATAATGGTGAAAACACCACAAGGAAAAAGCTTGCTATGGCATTGGCATAAGAAATAAATGTGCTGGTCACTTGTTGCATCACTTCATTTGTCCCTAAAACCTCATCCATATAAAATGGGAAAAATATAGTATTTATATTTGAAGAAAATATCGTATTAGCAAAATCATAAAATGCCCAAGATAATATTGGCAATGATAAATAGAGTGCTAGCTGACTTCGATGCTGTGCTTCCCCTGCTGGCCTCTGCTTCATTAAACTCCTCCTTTCTTTTCTTATAATATTAAATTAATTCCACTATGAATTAAAAAATACCTTTTGTTTAACTAAAATTAATATTATTTACAATATAATAAGGTTTGTTATTTACCGAATTTTCAAAATTCAGTAAATAAAACTTTTCCTGTTAGAAAGATAGCTACTGAAAGTCTGCATTAGGATTTACTTTTATTAACAATTAGTCTTAAACATTTAGTAAGTCATTAGCTTTGGGAAATGTGCCATTATGCTTTTATAAAGATTATGTCTGACACCTTTGTTTTAGCAAGGCCGTAAGCTTTAAATATTTTATGATGATGACTTCTTAAGAAAAAAGATATCCAAGACCCCTTCACTTGGATATCCTTTGCACTATTCATCCGTGTCAATCCACATAGAAGACCATTGTTCAATAGCTTGAAGAACTGGTGCGAGTGCATGTCCTTTTGCTGTCAGCTCATACTCGATCACTACGGGAGTGGATGGAATAACTGTACGTATCACGATGTGCTCAATCTCTAATTCTTTTAATCGCTCCGTTAACACCCGACTGCTAATATTCAATTTACTCTTAATGTTTGAGAATCGTTGAGGACCCTCTAATAACTGATAAATAAGCAAGGTATTCCAACGGTGATTTAATATTTTTAATGCCTTTTCAAATCGTGGACAAATTTTTCTTTGCTCCAATTTACCTGCCTCCATTTTATTTTGTTCCTATATAACAGTATATCATTTTTCCGAAAACCATTCCCGAAAATAAAATTTAGTTACTTGACAAAAGTTGTTTTTAAAAATAAACTAAGTTACGAAATGTAAGTCTAAAAACAAAAAGGAGTTAATCACTATGCAAAATATCGGTTCAACTATTTTACGTGTCGTACTTGGCATTATCTTTGCAGTCCATGGATTTCAAAAGTTTCAGGGGGGTATTGGATTCACAGCAGATTATTTTGATGTGATTGGTATACCTGGCTTTATGGCTTATATAGTTGCCATTATAGAACTTGTCGGAGGTATTGCCATTATTTTAGGATTAGGTACAAGAATTTTTGGCGCTTTACTGACAATTACAATGGTTGTTGCAATCTTTACAGCAAAACTTAGCGTTGGCTTTATTGGGGCAAATGGCTTGGCTGGTTATGAATTAGATTTAGCTTTAGCTGCAATGGCTTTATACTTTGCACTTGCAGGGGCTTCTAGTTATTCTTTAGACGCAAAACTGTTTGATAAAGAGTAATGCTTCTTGTAGCTCGCTATTTTCTGTGTGGTAGTGAGTTGCTTTCTATATAAAAACCCGAAGCATCCCTCTTCGTTTGAGATGATACTTCGGGTTTTAATTTATTGTATTAAAATCTAACTTTAATATATGTGATGAACGTGCGAAGATCCTTCATCGCTAACTTTCAGGCATTTATCTATAAGTCTTTATTAGCGTCTGTGTGCCATTGTCACCATAACCTGCTTCAATTAGCTTTTCATACATGTCATAAGCAAGCGCTAAGCCCGGTAACATAATTCCCATTTTTTGTGCTTCGTCTAAAGCAATTTTCATATCTTTTACAAAATGCTTGATATAAAAACCTGGAGCATAATCTTCCTGAATCATACGTGGTGCCAAATTACTTAAAGACCATGATCCAGCGGCACCGGAAGAAATCGACTGTAATACTGTTGGTAAATCAAGCCCAGCCTTTAAACCGTAAGCAAGTGATTCACACACACCAATCATGCCAGAAGCAATAACGATTTGGTTGCACATTTTTGCATGCTGTCCAGCCCCTGCTTCACCTTGATAAACAATATTTGCACCAAAATGGCTCATCACTGGTAAAACACTATTAAATGTAGCCTGATTCCCGCCTACCATAATCGACAATGTACCATTTTGAGCGCCAATGTCCCCACCAGAAACAGGTGCATCTAATGCCTCGACGTTTAGGGTCTGTGCATGTGTAAAAATTTTCTTGGCAAGCGTCGGCTCTGAAGTAGTCATATCAATCATAATATTGCCCGCCTCAGCAGTTTGAAATAAACCATTGTCTCCAAAATAAACTTCTTCAACATCTGTTGGATACCCTACCATTGTTAAGGCAATATCCATATCTTTAAATGCTTCGGCAGGCGAACTTGCCCATCTAGCGCCTAGTGCTACAAGTGGCTGTGCTTTTTCTTTCGTTCGCGTATAGACGGATACTGCATGACCATTTAGTAGTAAATGCTTGATGATGCTAGCACCCATAACACCAGCGCCAATAAATGCAATACGTTCTTTTCCCATATGTAATAACTCCTTTGAATGCTATTCGACAAATTCCCAGCTCTCGACAAATCTCAGAAACAATCGAATTAGCAATTTTTATGTGTTTTTAGTGTAGTTGAATTAGTGCAATAATTCAAACTCTTCACATTGACTTGTACTAAAATTTTTGCGTTTTGCATATATACCGAATAAGCAAAAAAAAAAGAGAGCAGGTGATGGGTTATCACTGCTCTAAAGGGGGAAATGAGAATGTTGCTGTGTTCAATATATTTATTCCCCAATAAATGCTTTTTAAACATCTTATTTAAAAAGTTTTTTTACTCTGAATACTGAAACAAATCATCATGGTCTTCATTTTCTTCAAATGCTGTCTGTCTATAATAAGTATTCATTAACTGATCTAATCTGCGGCTCAGTTGAATGGTTTTTGCATTTTGTAACCCGTTTTCTACACCGGAGCGAATCATCATCTCACGAGTTTGTTCCATTTGTTTCAAGAGTAGATTGACCATTCATACAACCCTCCAACATACAAATAATCATACCATTATTATACATTTATATTTCATTTCTTACAGCATTAACTTACGACAATGTTCGACAAATTAACTTCTAGGTATTTCCAAATACGTGTATATTATTCGTCCATTTTGTTTCGCATCACCTCTAAAATGTTTAAAGAAAGGGTGTTTAACAAGTACTTCACGAAACTCATAAAACGCGTCCTTATCAATTTCGATACTGTCTATTTCCCCATTTTGTAATTGTTTAAGCATATTTTCATATTTATCCATTTTTACTATTCCCTTCTTATTTCTTATTTTGTGTAATTAATTATGAATTATTCAAAAAAAGCTTTACGTTTCCCTTTTTTTGATGCAAACTGTATATTATTAGTCGATGAAGGAGCTGACTGTCTGTGAAAATAGCTGAAGTTGGAAATATTATCGAGTTTAAAAATGGTTTACAAGGTATTGTTGAAAAAGTAAATGAAAATTCGGTGATCGTTGATTTAACATATATGGAGAATTTTGATTCCCTTGAAATTGAAGAGAAGACGGTCATCAACCATAAACGCTACAAAATCCTAAATGCAAGTGAAGCCTAATAGTCTGAATAGTCCCTTTTTGTCTTAATAGATGATAAGGGACTTTTTTTTTGATAATATTAAAGTATGGAGGTCGAATTATGCTTACAAATTCGAAACAAACAATAATACTTCTCCTTTCTTTATTATTCGTTTATGGCATGCTTGCTTATACTTTTGCTAACCCGGCTGTATTTTGGTACTTATATGCATTCACCTTACTCGTATGCATTGCCATTGCTATTCTTGCTGGTAAAATTGAAGATCAGTTACCTACTTGGCAATTTTTACTTTTTGGTATCGGATACGGCACAATCACATATGGCATTATACGATTTGGTTATTGGCTCGCTCCATTCATAAATGACCAGTTAGTAAAGTCCGTACAAAAGTTTTTAACGATTTATGGCCCACAAAATATTTGGCATTACATTTTACTTGTATTCATTGTAGCCATCGGTGAAGAACTATTTTGGCGTGGTTATGTACAGCAACAAATTAAACGCTTTATGCGTCCTAGTTTCGCTGTGCTATTAACTGCATTACTATGTGCCATGTCCTTCGCTTTAAGTGGCTTTATGCTTGGGATGATTGCGTCACTTGTAGCCAGTCTAATCTGGGGCTTTTTATATGAATGGCGTAAAAGTATGCCGTTAGTTATTGTCGCTCATGTCGTTTTTGTACTATTATTGTTTTTGGTGTTGCCTTTAACATCATAACAAAAAATTTAGGAAACATTTTATCTTTTACCAACGTTTAATATAGAAAAGGAGGGCTTTTCATGCAAAAAAAATTATTTTCAATGATTGCATTATTACTAACAGCCGTTTTATTTGTGGGGTGTAACACTACAGATAAAACAGAGGAATCAGATGCTGCACAAAATGAACCAGCAAACACAGCGACTGAACAAGAACCTACTGAGAGTGGAACTGCAGACAAAGAGCAAGAAACGCCTACTACAGATGACTCAAAAACAAATGCAGAGGCTAAAGTAGAACAAGAAATTAATTACGTACAAAAAGGTGTAGACAAATCAGCAACTGCAACTGAATCAAAAAGCGTTGACCAAGGCTATAAATTACAACAGTTACCAGGATTTACACTTTCACAAGAAGAACCAGGTAAAGATATGCTAGTGTCAAACGAAGATGATGAAGTATTTATGCGCGTCGAAACCACTACTGCATCTGAAACAAGTTATGATGCTGTGAAAACATCTATGCAAGACTACATGAATGCAGTTGGAACTACAGTAGCATTATCTGCTGAAGAACTTGCAGTTTTCAAAGATGTTAAAAACATTGACAGTTATGTTGTAGACTTTGATACAGAAAAAGTAATCGGTGTTGTGTTCGAGAAAGATGGTCTTATTTCAAAAATTACGATTCATGATAATGATGAACAAGACTTAACAGCCGCAATGCTTGCCATGGCAGCTACTATATCTAAAAAATAATATGCAAACCCTGTGAGGTCTTAGAAGTCTTTCTAAGACCTCTTTTTTTGCTTTGTATGGAAAATTACCCAATGGCATTGTTACATGCATTTTAAGACCTTCTAACGTGTTAAAAATGGATGCTAACGGACATTCCAAGTGAGTTATGAGTTATCACCATCAATACATTGTTTGTTTGAACGCATACTAAAAGAGTTGCCTCAAAAGTTCATTTGAGACAACTCCTGTTAATAAGACAAATCTTTAATCGATAAACCCAATTTTTTTAATAATGCAATGGCTTCATCTTTTTCTTCTTCTGACAGTGCACTCATCAATTTATGCAAATGCCGTTCATGCTCTGGGAATAATTCGCCCATAAAAGTTTCTCCCTTAGCAGTAATTTCTGCATAGGTAACTCGGCGATCTGATGGACAAGAAACACGCAATAAATAACCTCTTTTTTCAAGCTTATCAATTACATACGTAATCGAACCACTTGCAAGTAGTATTTTATTTCCTATTTGCTGTAACGGTTGTCGTCCTTTATGATAAAGAAGCTCTAAAACCGCAAACTCAGTAGGATTTAATCCATTTGCTTGAAAAAAGTGATTAGTTGTTTCAGTAATTGCTTTATGTGCACGTGATAATACAATAAATAATTTTAAAGATTGCTTTAAATCTTCTGACGTCATAGCCTTTTCCTCTCAATTCGCACTTTATAATTGCCATTATAGCGACTTTAGAAAAGTATTGTCAAAAGCTTCATCATTTCATATCTAGTTAGTGCCTATACAAACATTATTACTTTCACTATGTTACTAAATAAGCAGAATCTTTTGTAGAAACTTCTAACGAATCAATTTGGTTGAATGTGTAAATTGGAAATTGCATATGGAAGCATGTCCCCTTCTGAATTTCACTGTTCACATCTATAACACCTTCATGCTCTTCAACCACTTTTTTCACGAAAGCAAGGCCCAGACCTGTCCCTGTTGATTTTGTCGTGTAAAAAGGTTGAAATAAATTTTGAATCGTAGTGCTATCCATCCCAATTCCTTCGTCTTTAATCATTAATTCAACGATTGCACAGTCTATAGTATTCATTTCTACCGTTATTGTTCCGCCGTTATGCATGGATTCCATCGCATTTTTTATAAGATTCATAAATACTTGCTTTAAGCGATTTTCATTACCACCAATATACACTTGAGTAGATGAGGAAATATATTGAATCATTATTTTCTTCATAAGTGCATCTGGTAACATAAATTCTATTACTTGTTTCACAATATGGTCTAATTCGATTAACTCCACCTTCATACTAGTCGGCTTGGACAATACCAACAGCTCCGATAAAATTTGTTCCATCCGTTGTAACTCACTATCTATTACAGATAAATACATGTGTGATTCTTCATCTGCATTGAGCTTTAGCAATTCCGTAAAGCCTTTTAAAGAAGTTAACGGATTACGAATCTCATGAGCAATGCTAGCTGCCATTTGACCAACAACATTTAAAGCTTGTTGATGTTCAATTTTATGCTGTAATTGTTTCTTTTCAGTTTCATCATTAATTACTGTGACAATAATGTTGTTATACTCGTCAAAAATGCTGGAGATTTCATAGTAGCAAGTGCTACCCACTTGTGTTTCATCTACAACATGGATATTGGCATGCTTCTCCCCCATAAGCTTGGAGAGATAAGTTGTAATTTGCCCATTCTTCATTGAAAATGAATCGAATATATGTTGATGAGCTTTATGCAAAAGCTGAGATTTTTCTATTTTTAAATACATTTCAGCATACTTGTTTAGCCCAAGAATAATACCGCTAGCATCACTCACAATAACAGCATAGGGTAAGTGATCATAAGCATTGAAAGATTGTGACTTTTCCTGCTCTTGACTAACATATAATTCGTGGGCCATATCATAATTTAATGTAGAAATTTGTGCGACAATTTCTTCTGTGTTCGGATCATAAAAACATTTAAAGGACATCATTTCAAAATCATTACTAGCCGTTCGAATATTAAATATTTCTTCTGATCTTAAATCACTTTGTAGTTGGTTGACGAATTTTGCCCATTTTAAATTAGATGGCTCGTCCATTGATAAATAGCCAATATAGGTTAAATTAAGATTAAAAAGTTTAATAGCAGCCTCATTCACATTTAAAATTTTTCCTGCTTTATTAAGAATAAGTGTTGGTGACGAAGTACTTTTCATAAGATTTCCAAAACATTGATTCATATCATTTTGCTTCAACTTTCTCACCGAACCTTTCACAAGAGTAAAAAACCTCTAATTCCAAATTTGAGCCTTTACTATACTTTATGACTGTACAATTCTATTATTACAAAATTTAGTAAATTTAAGTATTTAAAATTATTTCACGAACTGTTCACAAAATAAATAGGCAAAAAGGATTATATTGTTTGTCAGCTATTTGACTGTTACAATTAGAAGTTGAAAAGGAGATAAGTGCATGAATACTATTTTAACTACATTGAACGCAAAATATATCCACACAAATTTAGCCTTGCGTTATTTAAAAGGTGCTGCTTTACCAGAATTTAATCCCATAATTGCAGAATACACAATTAAAGACCCTGCTTTTAACATTGTATCAGATTTGTTTCAAAAAAAACCTGATATCGTGGGATTTAGTTGCTATATTTGGAATATTGAAGAAACTATCCACGTAATTAAAATGTTAAAAACAGTGTGCCCGAATGTTAAAATTTTGCTAGGTGGGCCCGAGGTTTCTTATGATTCCCATCATTGGTTACGTCGTATAGAAGAAGTTGATTTCATTGTGATGGGGGAAGGAGAAACTTCATTTAAACAATTACTACGCCATTTAAATGGAGAAATTGCTTTGGAAGATGTACCAGGCATTTGTTATTTAGAAGATGGCAAAGTACGAATTCACGCACAAGCACCAAAAATAGATTTACGTGAATTACCGAGTCCGTTCCGTTTTGAAGAGGATCTTCCACATCTTAGCAAGCGTATCCAATACATCGAAACAAGTCGTGGCTGTCCATTTAGCTGCCAATTTTGTTTATCTTCTATTGAAGTAGGTGTGCGCTACTTTAACCGTGAAAAAATAAAAGAAGATATTCGATTCCTAATGAATAACGGTGCACGAACTATTAAATTTGTTGACCGTACCTTTAATATTAGCCGTAGCTATGCAATGGAAATGTTCCAATTTTTAATTGATGAACATCAGCCAGGCGTTGTATTCCAGTTTGAGATTACCGCCGATATCATGCGACCTGAAGTTATCCAATTTTTAAATGATAACGCACCTGTAGGCTTGTTCCGCTTTGAAATTGGTGTACAGTCGACAAATGATTTAACGAATACGCTCGTACAACGACGCCAAAACTTTGAAAAGCTAAAGCGCACGGTGACGATGGTCAAAGAAGGCGGAAAAATAGATCAGCATTTAGATTTAATCGCTGGTCTACCGGAAGAGGATTATACAAGCTTCCGCCAAACTTTTAATGATGTCTTTGCGATGCGCCCTGAGGAGTTACAGCTTGGTTTCTTGAAATTATTACGCGGTACTGGACTTCGTTTAGAGGCTGAAAAGTTTGGCTACACATATGTGGATTTATCACCATATGAAATTTTCTCAAATAATGTTTTAACCTTCGATGATATTGTTCGTATTAAGCATGCAGAGGATGTGCTAGAGAAATATTGGAACGCTCACCGCATGGATCATACGATTGAATACTTAGTGACAACAGTCTTTGAAACGCCATTTGATTTCTTCCAAAATTTTGGGACGTATTGGGAAACTAAGGGATGGTCACGGATTGGACATCAACTTGAGGATCTATTCCAACGTTTACTTGAGTTTTTAGACACTGTGGACAATGCTGATTTGCAAATTATTCAAAGCTTAATGCAACTTGATTATTTAAAAGCACAACAATTTCAGCCACGAAAATTGTGGTGGAAAGAACGGCCTTCTGAGGAACAACAAAAAGCTATTTATAATGCTTTACGTGAAAATCCTGAAATCGCCGGCGAAGAATTTGCTAACTTCAAACTATCTGAGAAAGAATTATTCAAACATACACTTGTTATCCCGCACCACTTAGATTACCATAATTTTACAAAAGGCAAAATAATACAAAAACATGGATACTTATTAACCTACTTCCGTCATGGTCAGGCTCCATACTTTGCAACAATCCATTCACTTTAATTTGAGAAACGCTATTCCCATAATAAATAAAGGGAATAGCGTTTTTTTATATGTTATTCATATATTATTCATAAACTTTACAATTCTTTAAAGCAAGCATAGCTAAATATTGTTTCCGAAATTAAACCTTATCATCCTAAAAATTCCTTTGTAGAGGTTCTTACTATACTAAAAAAGCTTAGTGCAAAATCCTTAACGCGATAAGGTGTATACATTGTAAATAATACCCATTAAAAGAAACCACAATCGGGAATTATGCTGTAAAATTTTTTAAATTTTTAGAAAATTATTTATCAAAATTGATCATCGGGGGATTGCACCATTGTTTCTGCTACTGATTTTTAAATATAGAGCTGCCACTTTTAAGTAAAAAATGAACCACAAAATGCATTTTGACCGATTAAATACAGTGAGTTACCCCCCCACTGAATTTTAATCTACTTCCTAAAAGAAATAGAAAAATCAATGCAAATATTTACTGAATAATGACTCTTATTTTAGCGAGGGATTCTTATGTATTTTTTGCGTATTTCATTAATGAAATCAATTTATTATTTTTTTGTTTAATAGCTTTCGTTAAGTTTACTATAGAGGGGCAATTCAAGAATACACCCCCCACAAAATTCTTTTTACCAATGATTTAGGCTTTTACCCAATAATGACTCTTTCCTTAGGATAGTGGTAACTTGATTTTTTTGCTCTTCCGCCACCACCGAGTGTATAAAGGAAAGATATTAAACCGACTCGGCCAATAAACATTAAAATAATAATAATAAATTTACCGATTACCGATAAATCTGAAGTGATTCCTAAGGACATCCCACATGTTCCAAACGCTGAGGTAATTTCAAAGATAATTTGAATAAGTGTCGCATGTGGTTCCGTAATCAGTAAAACAATTGTGGCAGTTAACACCATAAAGCATGCCAATAAAATAACGACAAATGAGCGAAAAACATCGATTAGATGGATTTCACGGCCAAATACTTGAATATCCTCTCTTCCTCGTGCAAACGTGATTAAGAATAAAATCGCAATGGCAAAAGTCGTCGTTCGGATGCCTCCCCCAACTGAACTTGGAGACGAACCAATAAACATTAAAAAGCTCATAAAAATATCCGTAGCTTCACTAAAAGATGTAACATCATACGTTGTCAGTCCTGCTGAACGAGTCGAAACAGAATGATACATTGCTGAAAAAATAGCCTCATGCCAAGGCATCCCCTTAAAGGAATGGAATGACTCCAGCAATAAAATAACTAGCGCTCCCACAACAAATAAAATCGCATATGTCGATGTTGTAATTTTTGTAAATAGGCTAAATCGGAAATTTGGGTGTCGATTGAGTAAAAATGTTTTCACTTCAATTAACACTGGGAATCCTATTGCTCCACAAACAATCAGCACCATCGTTACCAATTGCACAAAATAGTCATTATGAAATGGCTGTAAACTCATCCCCGTAATATCAAAGCCACCATTCGTAGTAGCTGAAATCGAGGCAAAGACACCGTGAATAAGTGCTTCCTCAAACGTATCGAAATAATTCATAAAATGAGCCGTTAAGATAATAGCTCCTACTAATTCAATACCAATTAAGATTTTCAAAATTTCCCGAATAAGCTGGACAACACCTGATAAATTGTACTGATTATGATCGATCATAATCAATTGACGCTCACGCATCCCAATTTTTTTCCCTACAAGCAACCAAACAAAGGTACCGAGTGACATAATTCCAATTGCACCTAGTTGCAAAATCACAAGAACCATGACAAGGCCAAATGTTGTGTAGGTTGCTGAAATATTAAATGTCGTCAAACCTGTCACACTAACAGCACTCACTGCCGTAAATAAGCTATCTAGTAGTGAAACATCCACACCAGCTTTATGTACGCCAGGAAGTCTTAATAACAGGAAGGAAATCGCTATTGCTATAAAATAATAAGAAACAAGTACCTGAAACGGTGTCACGAGTTTATTCGATGATTTTTTCCACGGCACCTCACCACCCCTTCCACCTCTTGATGACAAACTTGATATTAGTATAGAAAAAATAGTCATAAAAAGAAAGGGCTGTCCTAAAAGTAAAAATAGTATGCTAAGAATACACATAGCATGCTGCTATTTTTAGCCAGAGACTCTGTGGGCTCGTGGATTGCCGATAGAAAGCGAGCAGCACCCCTTAGAGTTTGGCGATTTTTGGGACAGCCTCATAACATTATTTAGTTACCTTTTTTATTTCGTACCCCTATTAAGTATCCACCTAATGCTATTGCTATTAAAACAATCCAGAAGGTTAATTCCCATGCTGTTGAATGTGGGAAATCGGCCGGTAAAACACCCACATTTTTATGCGCTAATGTTAAAACAACAAGCTTCACACCTACCCAACCAACAATTAAAAATGCGGCTGTTTCAAGTGAAGGATAATCATTTAATACTTTCACAAACCATTGTGCTGCAAATCGCATCATAATAACCCCAATAAAGCCTCCAAGTAACATGACAATAAATTGTCCGCCATTAATGCCCCCTATATCAAAATTACCCAAATGTGGCAATGTCACAGCTATCGCCACTGCAGCTAGCATAGAATCAATGGCAAAAGCTATATCTGCTGCTTCTACTTTAATAACAGTCATCCAAAAACCAGAACCCTTTTTTTTAGGTTTCCCCTCATCTTCTTCTTCAGGCTCGTCTTTGTGTTTTTTCAAGTCATAAATATTTTTGGCAGACATGAATAGTAAATAGGCTGCTCCTACTGCTTGGATTTGCCAGTAATTTACCAACACTGTAATAACAAACAGGGCAGAGAATCGGAATATTAATGCCCCAAATAATCCGTAAAATAATGCTTTCTTTTGTTGTTCATGTGGTAAGTGTTTTACCATTACAGCCATTACAACCGCGTTGTCTGCTGCTAATAATCCTTCTAATACTACTAGTACAATGAGTACCCAGCCATATTGTAATAATATTGCTTCCATTAAATGTGCCTCCTTTAAGCTTTGTATACCCTAATAACTCACAATTACTATAGATTGCAAAAGAAAAGGAAGCTCCTAATAAGCCAAATGCGATAAATGTTAGCTGTACCAATCGGGCTTTTACGGTCAGTCAATCGTCCCCTAGCTAACTAGGTTTTTCTTGTTCAGCTTGAGGGGTACCTCTCCCGACCGTTACTATGCAGAGTATATTTTGATGCCCATGATAACTAGGCCATTTTAGTACATCACTATGTCCGCCGCACAGAAGGAGGTGTCTCAAATGACTTTGAGACACCTCCCTTGCTAAGCAATTTATACCTGTTACTTCGCTTTTAGTGCATAAATCTCCACTATTTGTGGGTTTTATATCTTCACTTCAGTCATGTGCTCTCACACCCGATGGTTTTCACCTTCTGTTGACGAATGTGAATCTAGATACATCACTCGCATCTGCTCGCTACTTCTCTTTGACAAATGTCAAAAGGTTTTCTTCTGTCGTGTTTATTATAGCACTATCATTTATTGCTGACAAAAATATCTAGCATCATTTAATCTGTATTTGAAAGCTTTCATCTTCTTTATGGGCTAAATAAAAATCAACCATCTTTGGCATAGTCTGTATAAAGTCAGGGCATGTTATACCGCCCTTTTGTAAAATAGTAACGGCTTCTGTTGTATCAAATAGAGCATTCCATGTTAAATAATCTAAAGTTTCTTGCTCAACGCCTAACTTTTTGCGAACATATGGTACTCGCAACGATTTTTTTGCAAGAAACAGGGGTATCGTCCCTTTGGATAGTGATTCGTCACTAGTTTTACCATTGTACGATACACTTCCTGTACAGGATGAGGATTAGGGTCTGTCAAATGCAAGGTTTTCCCTTCAGCGCTTTTTTCATCCATTATAAATATAGAGGCTTTTAAAATATAATCCACTGGTACGACATTTATCGATGAATTAGAATTTCCGATATACGGAATGAACGGTAAACATTTTAACTTATCTACCATATTTAAAAAGAAATACGGGCCATCAAATTTAATCGTTTCGCCTGTTTCAGAATGTCCTCGTACAATGCCAGGGCGAATAATTGTTATGGGAATTTCCGATTTTAAATCTTCCACACGATGTTCAGCCTCAAATTTTGTTTCCTCATAATAGTTTTTAAAAGCACGCGGTCGAATTAGCTCATTCTCACGTAAAACCCCTTCTCGTGACCCCGCTACATATGCCGTACTAAAATACATATAGCGTTTTAAATTGGGTAGTATCCGCACAAAATCATTGACCATCGCAGTTCCATGAACATTTACCTTCCAGGCTATATCACGTGGTACTGCTAAATCGTATATAGCCGCTAAATGCCACATCACGTCAATTTGTGGTAAAATCTCCTGCATTATTTGATTTTCAAGCCCAATGTTTGGGAGCGTAATATCCCCTTCTATCAGCCGAATCGAGCAATTTGGAAAGTCTGCCAGTATATCATTTTTTTCTAGATCAGCCTTTGGTAATTCTCCTGTTAAGACTATAGCGATGACTTTTTGTGTTTTATTTTTTCGAAATAACTCACGAATTAACTGACTTGAGATGAACCCTGGAAAGCCTGTAAAAAAATGAACACTCATCTCCCATTCCCCCTTGTCTCTACTGCATTTTTCTTGTTTCTTTATCGATCAAGCTATAAACAATCGGCACAATGTATAAAGTCAGCAAAGTGGATGTCACAAGTCCCCCAATGACAGCGATGCCCATCGGTTGATTCATCTCTGCTCCTTCACCAATGCCAAATGCAAGCGGTAGTAACCCTAGAATAGTTGTAAGTGCAGTCATTAATATTGGGCGAAGGCGATCTTGGGTGGCAAGTAAAATCGCCTCATAGGGAGCCAATCCTCTGTCCTTTTGCTGATTGATATAATCGACTAGTACAATCCCATTATTCACGACAATGCCGACAAGTACTAAGATACCTATCACAGATGTCACACCGATTAATGTGTTCGTAGCAAACATCGCAATCGTCACACCAATAATCATCAATGGCACCGTGAACATTATGACGAATGGATATTTAAAGGATTCAAACTGCGCAGCCATGACAATATAAACTAGCACTACTGCAAGTGCAACCGCTAAAAGCATATCATCGATGGCACTATCATAAAGCTCTCGATCCCCACTAAAGACAATTTGAGTTTCAGAAGGTAATTTAGCTTTCTCCAAAGCTGCATCAACCTTATTTGATATGCTGCCAAGTGACTCCTTCGTTTCATAGTCAACAAAAAATGCTACTGCAGCCGCTTGATCGGAACGTCGAATGGATATCGGTCCTTCCTGCACTGACACTGATGCAATATCCTCTAGTTTGACAAAAAGTCCTGCAGGTGAACGAAGTTGCATCGCCTTTAATGAGTCGACACTGTCATTAAAAGCCTGTCCAAAGCTTGTAAAGATTGATAATACTGCTCCATCCTCAGCAATCATTTGCGAGGTAAATTGACCTTTTGTCATTTGATTAACGGTTTGTGCAATTTGTGCCGGTAAGAAGCCATAGTCCTTTGCCTTTTCACGATCGACTTCAATTTGAATTTCTTGTACCGTATTATCCAAATCAGTCATAACATTTGTAACTGGCTCAATTTTCAAGAGCTCCTTCTGTACTTTTTCAACCGCTTCATGAAGACGCTGCTCATTTGAATCCGTTAAACGGAACGTTAATGTATTCGGCGATGAGCCGGAAGTCGTTGATACATTGAAGGTGATATCAGCTTGCGTTCCAAGCTCTGTTTTTAAATCTTTCTCAACCTCTTCAACAAATTCAAAAATTGAGCGTTGTCGATTTGCCAGTGGCACCAGTTTCACATACATTTCTGCTTGGTTGGCACTTGTCTGTCCTCGAGATTGCGATTGTTGGGTACCACCAATTAGGCTGACATATACATCAACATCTTGCTCTTCTTTCAAGCGATTCTCGATTTTAGCAACAACCTTTTCTGTTTCTGATACTGCGGCTCCTTTTTCAAGATTCACGTTCACAGATACAAACCCTTCATCTGTTGCTGGTAAAAACTCGGTACCGATTTTCATTAAACCAAATAATGATAAGGCAAAAAGAAAAATAGTCGTCATTAGTACAAGTATTCGATGCTGCAATACCCATATAACGGATGCCTTGTAACGCTTATAAAATGAAGATTCTTGACGAAGCTCATTAATATTTTTGATTTTCTTGGTTAAAAAACGGCTTGCCAGCATCGGTACGACCGTTAATGCGACCGTCAATGAGGCAATTAGGCTAAAGGAAATTGTAAGTGCAAATTCCGTAAAAATTTGTCCAATTAAGCCTTCAATAAACATAACAGGAATGAAGACAGCTATTGTAGTCAATGTAGATGCAGTGATTGCTAACGCCACTTCCTTCGTCCCTTGCTTAGCCGCTTCTATTGGCTCTTTGCCAAGGCCTAAATGGCGTTCAATATTTTCAATCACGACGATGGCATTATCAACTAGCATCCCAATACCGAGTGCTAATGCTCCTAACGTCATAATATTAAGTGAGAAATTGGCAAAAAACATTAAAACAAATGTAACGATAACCGAATACGGAATAGCAATCCCAATAATAATTGGGCTTTTCACACCACGTAAAAAGACAAACAAAACAAGCATTGCAAATAGGCCACCAACTAGCAGTGAAGTGCTTATATTACGAATTGCTGCATCCACATAATTACCTTGATCTACTAACACATCGGCTACTACATCATTATATTTTTCTTGCGCGAGAAGGTCTTCTAATGCCTGTTGAAAGGCTCTTGACACTTCAGCAGTATTGGCGCCTGATTCTTGTAGAACGGACATTAATACTGCTGGATGATCATTAGCGCGTGTTTCTGTGATAGATTTTTGTTCTGTACGTTCAACCGTCGCTACATCTCCTACTGTTAAGGACTGTCCGTCTATGGGATTTACCGAAACGATTAAATCAGCAATAGTTTCCGGTGATGTTAATGTACTAATAATTCGTGTCGTCAGCATCTTTCCATCTGCAGTCGATACCGGTTCACCTGGAAGTGAAATATTATTCATTTGAATAATTTGAATAATATCTGCCTGCGTTAAACCTCTTTCCTTCAGTTTCGCTTCATCTAATGTTACTTGTACTTCTTCTACCAGCTTACCTGACACATTTACACTGGCAACCCCTTCTGTACGACGAAGCTCTTTTTCCAAAGCATCCGCCAAAACGCGCACGTCCACATTGTCATTTTCAGCACGTAAAGAAAGCTGGATTATTGGAAATTGCGACGGATCAAATTTTAGAAAGCTTGGTTTCTCTGCATCATTTGGTAGTGGTGTCATATCAATACGTTGCAAAATATCTAGCTGAACATCCTCTATATTTGTTGACCAATTAAACTCTAGTACAATTAAATTTGTCCCTTCCTGTGAGGTAGACTGAATTTTTTTTATACCTGGTAAAGTAGCCAATGTTGTTTCTAGTGGCTTAGTTATTTTTTCATTTACCTCTGTTGGGCTTGCGCCCGGATAGGTTGTGACAACGACACCAATGGGTGGATTTAGCTCAGGTATAAGCGTGATTGGTATTTTTAGTAATGATACGCCTCCTAAAATAATAACGAGCAACATCGTAACGATGGTGAAAACTGGCCTTTTAATCGAAAAATCACTAATGTTCATGTTGTATAAACTCCTTTTTCTTCTCTTCCTTATTACTATTGCCGAAAAGGAGAATTTTTTATAAAGTGAAATTAAAATCGGCGGAGACATTGTAAATAGTTAGGAACGTTAAGTACGTCCCACATGCCACTGTTGTGAAGCGAAGAGTTAATGTATGTATTCTATAGTAAGCACTTATAGGTAATGGAATCTTCATGTATCTTGTAAGTTGAAGATTGGCACCCGATAGGTTTTCCTAATACTGTATATATTCAACACATATCCCCTTTTTTCCTTGTAAAAAAACACGAATCGCTTAAATGTCGATTCGTGTTGTTATTTTACAATAGACTATACAATTTAATGTGCTCGTTTTTATCAGCGAACCAACGCATAGCAAATTCATTTTCAAATAAGAATACATAATTGTCAAAGCGATCTTTTACAAGCATAGAACGTCCTGAAGACATTGACTCTTTGACCTCGTCCTCGTTTTCAATCCAGCGTGCAATTTTTGAACCAATCGGCTCCATTTTTACTTCAACATTATATTCGTTTTTCATGCGGTGCTCGAATACCTCAAATTGTAATTGACCGACTGCACCAAGAATAACTTCTTCTGTATGCAACGTTTTATAGTATTGAATCGCACCTTCTTGCACTAATTGTAGAATCCCCTTATGGAATTGCTTCGATTTCATGACGTTTTTCGCCGTCACACGGACAAATAGCTCTGGTGTAAACTGTGGTAATTTTTCAAATTGGAATGTTTTCTTGCCGCCTACGACTGTGTCACCAATTTGATACGTACCTGTATCATACAAACCAATGATATCTCCAGCCACTGCTTCGTCAACTGTTTCACGGTCGTCCGCTAGGAATTGTGTAGATTGTGTTACTTTGAAAGATTTACCTGTACGGGATAAGGTCATATTCATACCACGTTCAAACTTCCCTGATACAATACGTACGAAGGCAATACGGTCACGGTGTGCAGGATTCATATTGGCTTGAATTTTGAAAATGAAGCCCGAGAATTCCCCATACTCCACTGGATCTATAAATTGCTCATCCTCAGTGATACGTGGTTGTGGTGTTGGTGCAAATTGTAAATAGGTCTCTAGGAATGTTTGTACCCCGAAGTTCGTCAAGGCTGAACCGAAGAAAACAGGTGTTAATTCTCCACGTCGAATTTTTTCTTCTGAATATTCATTACCCGCTTCATTAAGTAACATGATATCGTCCATTGCTTGAGAGTAATAGGAAGTGACTTTCATCGGGTGATCCACAGCTAGAGCGCCTTCCTCATCGATTGGCAGGAATCGGTCTCCCTCTTCTGTACGGAACTGCTCGATACGCTTATTATAACGGTCATAAATACCAAGGAACTCTTTCCCCATACCAATAGGCCAATTCATAGGGTAAGCATGAATGCCAAGTACCTCTTCTAGCTCTTCAATCAGCTCAAGTGGCTCTTTACCTTGACGGTCCAATTTATTGATAAAGGTAAAAATAGGGATACCGCGCATTTTACAAACTTTGAATAGTTTTAATGTTTGGGCCTCAATCCCTTTTGCTGCATCGACAACCATGACAGCACTGTCCACTGCCATTAATGTACGATACGTATCCTCTGAGAAATCTTGGTGCCCTGGTGTGTCCAAGATATTCACTCGTGAGCCACTATAATCGAATTGCATAACTGAAGATGTTACCGAAATCCCACGTTGCTTCTCGATTTCCATCCAGTCAGATGTTGCAAATTTCCCTGACTTTTTCCCTTTTACCGTCCCTGCGTCACGAATCGCACCACCAAATAGTAAAAGTTTTTCTGTAATCGTCGTTTTCCCTGCATCCGGGTGACTTATGATAGCGAACGTTCGTCTTGATAATATATCTTTTTCTAAATTTGAAGTCATCTCGTCATTCTCCTTTTTTCATACCTACTAATAATAAAAGAAGACTTGCCTTTCGTACAACCTTTTTACATGAATTCTCCAAAAAGAAAACCTCTTAGTCACTAACTAAAAGGTTTCGAAAAAAATTCAAAGGCGTTAACAAAAAATAATTGGCGTCCTCTGCTCACTGCATCTGAACGAAATAGCATTAGACAAATTTCAAACGTCCTGCCTCTACAGCAATTTCAGCATCGCTATGTGGAAATTTTGTATTTTTAATAATTTGATAATCTTCATGCCCTTTTCCAGCAAAAATAATTATATCACCAGGTTCAGCTACAGCAATTGCATGACGGACTGCTTCAGCACGATCACCAATACATGCATAATTCTTATGTAGCATTCCTTTTGCAAGATCCCCAGTAATGCTATCGTAATCTTCATAGCGAGGGTCATCAGTCGTTAAAATCACATAATCTGCTGCTGATGCTTTCTCCGCCATCGCTGGACGTTTTGACTTATCTCGATTACCTCCTGTGCCAACTAAGAAAATCAACTTGCCTTTTTTATAAGGCTCAGCCGCTGCAATCGCTTTTTCAATAGCGTCAGGAGTATGAGCGTAATCAACAAAAATTTGTACGGGTAAATCTGAACAAACTTTCTCCATTCGTCCTTTAACTGGTGGTAGTTGTTCAATTTGCTCAATAATTGTTTCCATAGAGTAGCCACGACCATAAAATGCAACCATCGCTGCAAGTACATTGTATATATTAAACTCACCAAGCAATTGCATTTTGACAGGGAATGTGCCTTCAGGCATTACCACGTCAAAAGAGGTCATGTAGTCATGATACTCACAGTTAATGGCATGAAAATCGGCCGTTTCATTTTTTAGACCATATGTCCATACTGGGAAAGGTGTCATCGCTGCATAGCGCTCAGACCAAGAATCATCAGCATTTAACACCACATATTTATTCTTTTCTAAATCTTGTCCAAGTTGAGAAAATAATAAGCCCTTTGCATGGCCGTATTCCTCCATCGTACCATGGAAATCAAGATGATCATGTGTAAGATTCGTAAAGATAGCTACATCATAATCGACACCGGCTAAACGTCCAAGTGCTAAACCATGCGAAGAAACTTCCATCGTCATTAAACGACAGCCCTCCATTTTTGCACGGAAAATCATTTGTTGCGTCGATAATGCATCGCTCGTCGTATTTGCAGATTCATATAAAATACCATTTAAATTAAAACCAATTGTTCCAGATAGTGCAGACTTCTCGCCCATACCATGCATGATATTTTGAATTATTCCCGTCACTGATGTTTTACCATTTGTCCCTGTCACACCAATCATTGTGATATCTTTCGAGGGATAATCAAAAAACTTAGCCGCTAGTAAGCCAACTGCCCGTTCCGTGTCTTTTACAATAACTTGTGCAATGGAATTCGCTAACGGTAATTGACGTTCCGTTAACACAATCGTTGCGCCACCTTCTACAGCCTTCTCAGCATAGTCATGACCGTCTACTGTGTAACCTTTTATGCAAACAAACATACTATTGGGTTGCACACTACGCGAATCAATTACAATATCACTGACTTGGTCTGGTAGCTCACCAATAATTTTTTTCAAAGGTAATGCACTTAACAATTCCTCTGCATACATTTCATAGTCCTCCAATCAATCTCAACACTCATTTCATCATCTGTTGTTTTTTCGACATAAAATGACAAAATGAATACCCCCACATTCTAATAAATTTATTTTACTACTTATTCACCTATAAATGAAATGCTTCACGATACGTTTTTTCAATGAAAACGCTACCATTTTGATAATATATTGAATTTAGCCTTAGTTATCATAAATCGCCATTTATCGACAACGCCAAATCGTGTATGTTGGTACATATTGTTATACAACAAAAATTTATAAATATCATCAAAAACGTCATTGAAATGTATATTCTAACGGAGAATTTATTATTTATGCAGAAAAATTGAAGAAACCTTTCAGTAGCTCTACTATCAAATAATGGTATTGGTTGTCATTTAAGTGGAATAAGACATATTTAGCAATCTTTTTATTCTACTAACGGAAAATTAGCAAAAGTCTTGTAAATACTGATTACAAATAAGATTACCCAGGATCACGGCAAACTATTGCCATTGAAGTGAGATACAATGTGGCAAAAATAAAATGACTCCTATAGAAACTTAACAATGGAGGCGTCGCAAGCATAGTGCAAAGACACCTCCATTCATATTATTTCATAATGGTACGGACAAGTTTCACCTTTTGTTTATAAGGTGGGAACAGAACATTCGTTTCGAGCTTCGATGATTTCTTCAAGATGGATTTTGGATGTGTAAAGTTTTCAAAGCTTGCCTTACCATGATAGGCTTTTACTCCTGAAGGACCAACGCCGCCAAACGGCAAATGTAGATTTCCGACATGTGTTATTGTATCGTTTATACAGCCGCCTCCAAACGGTAGCTCTTCTAAAAAATATTGAGTGGCTTTTTCATGTTCCGAGAAAAAATATGCAGCTAATGGCTTTGGTAATTGCCGAATTTGATGGATAGCAAGTCGCAAATCATCATATACCATAACTGGTAAAATCGGTCCAAATAGTTCATCTTGCATCGAAGGGCTTGACCATTTTACCTGTTCAATAATCGTAGGCTCAATATATAAATCATCGCGATCTGATCGACCGCCGTATGTTATCACATCACGCTCTTCCACTAAAATTTGGTGCAGGCGATCAAATTGTCTCATACTCACAATGCGACCGTAATCAGGACTTTTCAAAGCATTTTTTCCATAATAAGAACGAATTGTATCTTTTAATAATTTTATAAATTTTTCATAGACATCCTTATGAACAAGCACATAATCTGGAGCTACACAAGTTTGACCCGTATTTGTAAATTTACCCCATGCTATTCTTTTTGCAGCTACTTCTAAATTAGCTGTTTGATCCACTATCGCTGGGCTCTTTCCACCAAGCTCAAGTGCAATTGGCGTTAAACGTTCAGCTGCTGCTCTTGCTACTACTTTCCCAACTGCTACGCTTCCGGTAAAAAAGATATAATCAAAGGAGGCATGAATAAGTGCTGTTACTTCTTCCTTTTCACCTTCCACAACACGAATATAAGAGGAATCAAATGTTTCCTCGATTATTTTTTTTATCATTACTGCTGTATGCACCGATGTTTCAGATGGTTTTACGATGGCCGTATTCCCGCCAATGATCGCGCCAATTAATGGCTCCATCACGAGTTGAAATGGATAATTAAAAGGTCCAATAATTAATGTAACACCATATGGTTCTCGAACAATGAAACTTTTCCCCATCTGATACTGAATTGGGGTTTTTACAGCTTCCGGCTTCATCCATTCTTCCACATGCTTCACCATATATGAAATGCTATCGAGAACAATACCAACCTCTGTTGCATATGCCTCAAACTCACTTTTTCGTAAATCTAAATACAAAGCATTCAATACATCTTTTTCATATTTTAAAATGGTTTTCTTTAATTTCATTAATTGATCTTTTCGAAACTTTGCTTCTTTTGTCGCGCGTGAGAAGTAAAATGTGCGTTGCTCTGCAATCATATTTTCAACATCTTGTGTTGTAAAATTCATAAAAAACACCCCTTTTTTTTATAATGGCATACATAGTTTTGTCTTTTTGAAACAAACTATCATTGTCTATACGATACAACATCGAAGAGCAAAATTCCTCTTTTGGCAAAGGGTGATGTTGGTGTAAAAATTTAAAAATGAAGTTGTGTAAGGTATGTTTTACTTTTTTTGATCTCGGGAAATATACAATTACATATGATGAATTGAAACGGGGGCGTAGATAATGTCAACAACAACAGGAACATGGTGGGAATCAATTTTTTCAGGACCATTAGCGCATGGTATTTGTGAGGAGAAAATCTCGTTATTACAAGATGAAGCTTTCTTATACCTTTCTACAACAACGTTGGACAAGGAAACCTTACTGGATGAACCTGAAACAAATTAATAGTAAGCGCATCATGGATAATTTTTCCTATGATGCGCTGCTTTTTTATTTCACAGACATGATCCAACATAGATACATGTTTATGGATATGTTAGACACACTTTTGCTAATTAACGGTAGCAATCTGCTGTAACTTGTGCAATTCTACTTCTAGACGTTTAATAGCGTCTTCCTCAATTGCAAAGCCTCCGTCTTCTAGTCGAATAATTTGTCTGTCAACAATGTAGACAGAATGTGCAATATCTGTAGCTCCTAATACGGCTAAAACCGGCTTAAGGGCGTATTCCAAAGCAAGCAAATGTCCAATTGACCCACCAACTGCTATGGGTAAAATCGTTTTACCTTCCAACGCTTTTTGAGGCAATAAATCTAAATAAGTTTTTAGAATACCCGTGTAAGAGGCTTTATATATCGGCGTTAAAATCACGACAATATCTGCTTCCTCTACTTGTTTATTTTCCGCTTTAATCGCCTCACTAGCAAAATTGGCCTTAATTAAATCTGCTGTCGGTAATTCATGCACATAATTGGCATGTATCGCTACTCTTTGTGCCTTGAAAAAATGCTCTACCTTTTCATGTATCGCTGTAACACGTGAATCTCTTGTATTGCTACCATTAATAATGACTACTTTTGTCACTTTAGCCACTCCCTTTGTATTTAAGTTTGTTGTTTTCCTTGTCTTCCCCAATGCCAAAAATATTTACTTGATTGTAGATGGTATTGTCTTTAAAAGTCATCTTTACATGCTTTGTAATGATTTTTCATACTGCTGTAATGTTGCATATTGCTCTATTAGTTCCCTCGAAAAATCATCCACAATACTGAATTTTGGTCTCTGCGGCATAGAATCTCCCAACACGACAATAGAAGTCACCGATTTGACAAGCTTCAGCTGGGCAAAGCTCAAAACCATCTGATGTATCTACACGAACAGCATATAAAAATTTGCCTCCAACAAATTCACAACGAGTAATGTAGGGCTCAGGCGCCTTTATATATTGCTGTACTAGCGTGATACCATCTACGGGCGATTCAAACGTAGAACTATGCGCATAAGCTTCTAGTGCTTCTACTGAATGAAACAACTGTACCCCAAGCCCTTTACCTGCACGATTATGCTTTGTAATGAACGATGTTGTACCAATCTTTTCAGCCGCTGCTACGAGCTGATTTTTACCGACGGTTGCAACCGTTTTCGGCGTTTGAATCCCTGCAACTTCAAGCGCTGTATATAGATGAATTTTACGCTAAAATTCGCTCAGCGACTTGCTGTGGTGTACCAACTAAATTTGGCCGTAAGCCCCTGTTGGATACTGAGTAATCCTGTAAAGTAATTTCCTGTTCCAGTTTTGATTTACTTGTAAAATCGCCAAAGCCTACATAGCCTCCCGTATTTTGTACATTGGTAATTCGTGCTAGCTCAGCCTGTGCTTCTTTCTCTGTATCACGAACAATATGCCGCCATTCCAAATGTTTCAAATGATGCTTTCCCAGCAGACTCTCGGCGTGTTATCATATCTTTTATTTTTTCAGCTACCTCACCGACTGTACCACCATGCATTACATAGGCATCACATTGATTTAATAATTGCCTGCTTGCCGCGTTCACTTTCGCCTCCTGCATACAGTTTTGGAAATGGTTTTGGCGCTAAATGTGCATTTTCTAGGTTGTAATAATTACCGTTATAACTAAATGATTGTTCTGTCCATAAACCCTTTAAAATAGTACAAACTCCTCTGTGCGATGATAACGTTCACCACCTGTAAAAAAACCACCGTATTGCTTCGCCTCTTGTTCCCACCAAGCTGACACAATATTTAATGTAAAACGACCTCTGGCGATGTGATCGATATTTGCAGCCATTTTTGCTGTTACAGCTGGATTATGATAACCAGGTCGAACTGCCGCTAATATCTCTACCTTTTCAGTAATTGCTGCCAGTGCTGCAGCTGTTGACCATGCTTCAAGTGCATCTGCATCAATACCTTTAATATCATTGAGGTATAACTCTGCAATTAAAGTTACATCAAAACCAAGCTTTTCACCTGTTTGTATTACTTGTTTTGCATCATCAAATGTTGCCGAGCATATGTTCATTTTTTACATTGCGTAACCATCCGCCAAAAATCGGTAGTCAAAATCCTAGCTTCATTGTTTTTCTTTCCTCCTTTACCTAAAAAAGAGGCATCTATTTTATACATAGAGGGAAATTCCCTGTATAAAATAGATGCCTCTAGATGACTAGTCAGCTTGTTTCGTTACGCTAAAACCAAGTAATCTTATAAATTTAATTTATCACAATACCCTACAAAGTCAATAGGTATTCATGATGTTTTAAAGGATGTAAGATAAATTATCATTTCATAAACTAAAAAAGAGGCCGCCACCAAAGTCATTCACAGCTGACTTTTTGAACAACCTCTTGTTTTTATTGATGAATTGCCTTTCTAAATACAGCTTTCGCTGCATCACCGATATGCTCAGATACCGTTGGATGTGGGAAGATCATTTCAGCTAAGCTTCGCGCTGAACCACCTGCATGCTTCGTAGCTAAAATGGCATTCAGCATTTCTGTTGCTCCATCTGCAACTACACATGCACCAAGAATTTGCCCATTTTCTTGTGTTGCAATTAGCTTTACAAAACCTTCGTTATTGCCTTCCATCAATGCTTTCGGATTTGTCTGAATCGGCATTTTTGTTACCGTGTATTCTCCTTCAACTTGCTGTTC
Source organism: Lysinibacillus parviboronicapiens (assembly GCF_003049605.2). NCBI lineage: Bacteria > Bacillati > Bacillota > Bacilli > Caryophanales > Bacillaceae > Lysinibacillus > Lysinibacillus parviboronicapiens. Next base: position 909,474 of record NZ_CP073713.1, on the reverse strand, counting down.
TAGCAAACCAAATGTGGCGATTTCAGGATGTGTATAAACACAACGTGGGATTAATGCTTGGTCAATCAATGCAGGTCTGTTTCCTAAAATATGCTCAATAACATGAATGCCTTCCGCACTCGCAGCATGTGCTAGCTGATAACCACCCACTAAATCTCCAATTGCGTAAATATGCCGCTGACTCGTCTCAAGATGCTCATTTACAGCAATTAATCGCCCATCAAATTCAAGTGCTAACTGCTGGGCGATATCTGTATTTGGACGACGCCCTGTGGCAAATAATAAATTTTCGTATGTATAGATTCCTTTAGACGTGTGAATTTCATTGCCTTCAACATGCTCAAATTGAAAATCTGTCACAAGCTTAATACCAAGCTTTTTCATCTTTTCACGAATAATCGGTCGTGCATCCGATTCTTCCGTTTGTAAAATATCTGCGCTATGATTCAGCATTGTTACTTGCGTTCCGAGTGGTGCCAAGCTAAATGCCATTTCTACTGCGATTACACCTCCACCGATAATGGTTAATTGCTTAGGTAACTCTTTCATATCAAAAAAGGTATCTGTCGTATAATATGTTGAGGAATCTAAGCCTTCCAACGGTGGTACAAAAGGTTTACTGCCTGTTGCTAAAATAACATCATGAGCTGCAAACGTCTCTGCTCCAACCGTTACCGTTAAATCCTTCGCAACAGTTGCCTCGCCGCGATAAAATGTAATATCATTACTCGCAATGAAACGCTCTATATTCGCTAGTAGTTCACCAATGATAATATCTTTGCGTTGCATTAAACGCGCAAAATTCACATTCACCGTAGTTGTTTCAATACCCCAATCATTGCCGCGCTTTATTTCTTGCACTAGCTTACTATGCTCTAATAAAATTTTGGACGGAATACAGCCAACATTATAGCAAGCCCCTCCCACTTTACCACGTTCAACTAAAGCGACCTTCATGCCACTTTTTGCTGCATGGATGGCTGCTACATATCCCCCTGGACCTGCGCCAATAATTGCTATATCAAACTTTTCCACTAAATTCACCTCATCTCTCACCTTAACATTTCCAAAATTTCAATGCAATGGGATGCCATTTGTATGACTACCTCTTTTAGATTGTCTAAAGCAAACACTACATTGATTAGTCTCCAAAATGGCATTATCTTTGCATTCCATGCAGATTTTGTAAGAACCTAGCGACCACTAACAAGGTTACAATCCAGTAGCACAAGAAAAGTCTCTCATCACCTTTGAAAAAGACGAATAAGAGACTTCTCCTTTCTGGTTTATCGATTAAAATTAATCCAAAAAACCTCTTTACTTCCGTTCTGCTTTAACATAATTATCTTTACAGAGTAGCCACCAGCTTCGTAATTTGTTACATTCTCTTCTGTTGACATGACCCTTGTATTGTTACTCGCTTTTACAAGATAACTCCCAAAATTACGCTGTAGTTGGCGTTCACCCTTCACCATTTTGTAGAGCTCAAATCGAGTTTCTTGTGCCTGAAGTGTACTATTCTTCATATCACTCTTCAACCATGCTTTCAGTGCTACTTTGTCGGCTGTTACTTGTGCTTCGACTTGAATATCGCGATTTTTATAATGTTGCTCCGCCTGTTTCTGATATTTTTCTAAAATCCTTTTTAAGTCTTGTGCACTTACACGATTACTAGAATCAATTCTTTTAATATGGACGGTTCCATCACCGAACATATTAAAACCACCCTGTGTTGAATAGTCGATTTGATAACCAGCAGCCTTAATTGCTTGCTCAGCCACTCGATCATATACACCATATGGGTAGGCAAAGGATGTAGGGGCCTTCCCTGTATGTTTCTCTATTAATTGATGCGCTTTTGTCACGTCCTCAAGGATGTAACGTCGACGTTCATCATTTGTTAGCGACTTGCCCTCTTTCGTTTGATTTAGAATCATAGCCTCGTGCTTTGGCGCATCATTTTTGCCACGCCAATGTAAATCATATGTATGATTACCTATTTGAATAATCGATGAGTCGGACATTTCCTTTATTTGTTGCCAGTTCAACATGGGTACGCCTTTTCTTAAGCCCGTTTCCACATCATTCACAATCACGAATAATGTTGCTTGCATGCCCATCTCCTTTAAAATAGGGTAAGCTATCGTATATACACTTTCATAGCCATCATCAATCGTTAAAAATACTGATTTTTCAGGAATGCGACCATGCCCCTGTAAATAAGCAATTAGTTGCGCTTCAGTAATGGTCGTATAGCCACTGTCCTTTAGCATTTGTAACTGCTCACGAAATAAATTTGCTGTAATATTAATGTTGGCAATTTCTTTGTAATCGCCAAACGAATGATAGTTAATGACCGTAACACCCTTAGCATTACTATATTCATAAAAATTTGTCGATTTGGCTGCGAGAGCCTGATCAGATATGGCTACAAAAAAGAAGAGCGCTGCCATATAAAAAAATACTTTCCTAACGCATTGCATAATATTGGTCCCTTTCTCAAAATATAGTCCATATAAGTATATACGAAATGGGTAGAGACTCATAGGGAAGATTTACTATCCTATTAAATTGTAGTCATTATAAAAGGGACTGTTCAGTGTCGAATAGTCCCTTTTATATTATCTCTGATACCTTATAACATCATCCACATCAAATAATAGGACCAGACATTATATCACTGCTAGAAACATTATTTTCGTCGTAACTTTTTTTAAAATGAAGCATTTAACGTCATAAAGAGCTAATAGATATTTCTCTGCCAAAAACGTTGCTGTGCAATAGCTTCTACAAATTTTTTAGCAAAATTGGTGTTGCCTGTCGCCATTACTATGCCTGGTCCTACATTCGCATTAGACATATTAAAAAATGTCATACCTGACGCGGCAATACCAATCGGTTTATAATGTCGATATGCTTCATTTATATAATTTACAATATGTGTATTAAATTTCGCCTGATTGTCAGCTCGAACGCCTACAACATATAACGAGTCAAATAACACTGCATCCGTTGTGATGAATGTTTCACTTGCCATTAACTGAACGCCATTACTGCCTGTAACTACACCAAGTTTGTCAGAAATTATGCTATATCGAACACCCTGCCTAGTTAAAAATTTCAGTACCTCTCCCACTTCATTAGCATCAAATCCATCACCAATTAGTACACCCACTTTTAGTGTTTGCGGTAATTTTATTGTATTTTCCTGGCTAAGTGCAGGGGATGAGGCTGTGACCTTTGATTGTTCACCAGTTGGTCGATTAACACCAATATTCTCAGCTACAGTGGTCGCCATCACTTTATCCACATGGACGAACATATCAACTACCTGTTGCCGAACAGATTTACTTTTCACTTTCCCTACCTCAAAGCTAAAGGCATCGATAATATGTTGTTTTTCAGGTGGTGACATACTATTCCAGAAGAGTCTTGCTTGTGAGAAATGGTCATCAAATGATTTACTTCTTGCTCGCGTAATACGTCCCTCGACCTTTTCTTCGTAATGGACAAAACCGCCCTCTTTTTCGGTAGATGTTGAGGGAGTATTACTTGCCAGTGAATTTTTATGATAGCTCACTTTCCCTAAGTTAATGGTTTGTCGGCTAAAGCCGTTGCGCTGATTGTTATGAATTGGGCAAATAGGTCTGTTTATCGGAATTTCAGCAAAATTTGGACCACCTAGACGAATAAGCTGTGTATCTATATAAGAAAATAATCGTCCCTGTAAAAGTGGATCGTTCGTAAAGTCAATGCCCGGCACAACATTTCCGGGGTGAAAAGCGACTTGTTCTGTCTCTGCAAAAACATTGTCCACGTTGCGATTCAATGTCATTTTTCCAATTTTTTTAACAGGCACCAACTCTTCTGGCCAAAGCTTCGTGGCATCTAAAATATCAAAATCAAACTTGAATTCGTCTTCTTTGTTAATCATTTGTACTCCAAGCTCATATTCTGGATAATCACCAATTTCAATGGATTCCCATAAATCACGTCGTTGAAAATCAGCATCTTTACCCCCAATGATTTGCGCCTCATCCCAAACAAGTGAATGTACACCTAATACAGGCTTCCAATGAAATTTAACAAATCGGGACCTTCCCTTGTCATTCACAAAGCGAAACGTATGAACGCCAAAGCCTTCCATCATACGAAAACTTCTAGGAATCGTTCGATCAGACATATGCCACATAATCATATGAGCTATTTCTTGATTATTTGCAACAAAATCCCAGAATGTATCATGAGCGGAGGCTGCTTGTGGCATTTCATTGTGTGGCTCGGGTTTGACCGCATGAATTAAATCAGGAAACTTAATGGCATCCTGTATAAAAAATACAGGTATATTATTGCCGACTAAATCGTAATTGCCTTCTTCAGTGTAAAATTTCGTTGCAAATCCTCGAACATCTCTAGCGGTATCCATTGAACCTAAGCTTCCGACTACCGTAGAGAACCTTACAAATACCGGTGTTTTCTTACTTGTGTCTTGCAAAAAATTGGCCCTCGTAAACTCTTTCATGGACTCATATAGTTCAAATTCTCCATGTGCTGCAAAGCCTCTTGCATGCACAACTCGTTCTGGTATCCGCTCATGATCGAAATGTGTCATTTTCTCTCTAAAGTGAAAGTCCTCCATGATGGTTGGACCACGCACACCAGCCTTTAATGAATCCTCATCATTTGAAACTTTAATACCTTGATTGGTGTTCATCTTTTTTCCATCATTATTGATACGAAACTGTTCTAGTTGCTTATCCTTTGCATTGCCATCTGCATCTTTGCGCTGATCTGACCAAGATTTATCCACGCAATCCCCTTTCGTACCAGTACTAATTACGCTCTATACACACTATATGTTTCGCTAGAACAAACATGCTTGAATTTTTTCTCCCGCTGTTCCTGCAAGAGTATCGCGCCGTTCACTCCAATCAACTTGTATAGCTTCCTGACCTATGCTGCTCCTAACTTGCCAAAAATACTTGAGCCTCTTTATATTCATGGCAGCAACAGGAAACACGCCTGTATGGACTTTTTAAAGCCTTACAGTTGACCTTAAAGATTGTTGCTTGTACCTGAGCGATTGATGCTTGTACCCGAGTTTTCGCTACAGAGTAAAGCTTTCTACAGAAATAGCATGAGTTAAAGAAGCCGCAGGAACGTAGCGTCGAGGAGACTGAAGCCATGCCCGCGAAAAGCATCCGCCACAGTGAAAATCAACGAGTTCATTATAGATACTTCTATATTTAAAAGAAAAAGACTGTCAACAAACTCAATCTCTAAGTTTGTTGACAGTCTGAAACCTTGCTGCTACTCTATTCAGCTTTCTTTAAGATCTGTGTCATTTTCTCAAGCTGTCTTACTGTTGGCGTTAAATTTGCGAAAAAGTATGCCTCTCGAAGTTTACGAGAAGGGGTACTGCCAGCAATATAGCCAGCCGAGCCATTATGAAGCATATTCGCTTGCACCGCTGCCAATGTATCATAAACCGCTTGTAACCGAATTTGGCAAATAGCTTGTAAATTTACCTCACCCGATTGTATGAGATTTTTCAAGGTCGTTTGCAGATGCTTTAATTTTCCTGTCAATTCCTCGGCCTGTATCTGCAAATATTCATTGCAACCATTTTGTTTGGCTTTGACCTTTTCAATGCCTTCAACCGAAGATGCAACTACACCAAAGCCAAGGGGAATTTGATACAGGACAAATGTCGGGCGAATGATATCGACAAAGGAGCTCGCTTCATGGGTAACGACATAGTCATCCGCAACAAACACATTGTCAAACTTACATGTATAGGTAGCACTGCCATTGACGCCTAAAAAGTGTATTTTTTCTTTTAACGTAATATCTGCATTGTCAGTACTGACGAACACCATTACTTCCTGCTCGCCATTAAGTGCAATGGCTCCGAACCAGTGATTTTCCCCTAAGTTGGACACTGCTGGTAGCACGCCATTTATGACATAGCCACCCTCTACACGCTCTGCTGATAGATGTATCTTCTCCAAGCCAGCATAGTATTTCATCGGATTTGATAATCCCGTCGCACCAAGTACATCACCACTTTCGAGTAGTGTCAAAATATTAGCACGTAATTGTTCATTATCCGTTTTACGTATATAAGTTAATGCGGCAAGGTGGCACCATAAACAAAATGCAGTTGTCATACAAACTTTCGCCGTCTCTTGTACAATAGTTAGCTCATCTAGTAGCGTTGTCTGCTCATCCTTTTGTGTTGAAGCAAAAAATCCAGCCTTACCTAGCGCGTATAAAAAATCCTCCGCATAATAAGCTTCCTCATCAATCTTTTTTACCAACGGTTTTAATTTTTCATCTATTAAAGCTTGTAAAACTTCTGCATCTACTGCCATGGTTACCACTCCAATCCTTTTTTCCGCATTACTAACGAGTGCTAAAATTCTTACCTAAAACGAGAAGTCTTGCAGCCGCAAATGTTCCATCAGTTCAACTAAATATCTATCGAGACCCACCAATGATAATTCCTATTTATCGGCTAATTCTGTTAAAGACGTAATTGGTGTTTGAACTGCATCACGTGCACGTTTCACTGCAGCTTCGTCTGGCGCATCATAAAAGCATAAGCATTTCGTCATATCTTCGCATACATATGTGCGAGAGAAATGCACTTCAGGTACTTCTTCGTAAAGCACTGAGTTTTTCTTTTTGCGAGCAAGATACTGATCCATTGTAATTTCCGCTGGAATCTCCCATTCCACTAAGTAGTTAACAACTTCTTGATTTTGTTTCACATCTTCAAGCTCTTTTCCAACAAGACGAACTTCTTTTACTAAATCCGCTTGAATTTTTTGTTCCGTTAAGGCGGCTGTTGCTTGAGTCACTTCATTCGCTTCCACAATAAAGTACGCACGGCTAAAATCTTTTGCAACCTGTACTTCAATTACTGAAACATTTTGCTTTTGACCTACACGCTCTACTAATACTGCAAATTGCTCCTTGTTCGATACATCACTTACTGTTGATTCTACTAAAAATAAACCCATAGTAAATACCTCCGAATAGTTTGTTTTTTCTTTATGTTAGTTATTTTATTATACTCACTTAACAAAAACAACTGAATTTACTAAAAATTATATTTTGTGCTACACTACTGCATGGAGGGAAGTATTATGAAAACACGTTATGACTTACCATGCAATATTGCACAAACATTGAATATTATCGGTGATCGTTGGACTTTGCTCATTGTACATGAGCTACTAATCGGACAAACAAATTTTAATGATATTAAATTAAATTTGCCGGGACTCTCCGCAAACTTATTGTCTGCTCGTTTAAAATCCTTAGAAGATGCAGGGCTTGTGGCATCGACGCTCTATTCTGCTCATCCACCCCGCTATGCCTATTCCTTGACTGAGTCTGGTAAAGCGTTGGAACCCGTATTTAACGCCATGATTTTATGGGGCAGTGAACACTTAGATATTTGCTATAAAGAAATCGTCGATGCCAAGACTGGTGATAAAGTAGAACTAGGTTACTACTCAAAAAATACAGGCGAGCGTAGCGAAGCAATTCAAATACGTGCGATACAAAAAGGAGCTGCCCAATAATTCATTGGAGCAGTTCTTTTTGTACAGACAACAATAATGCAAGTTCATCAATAAAACTTTCAACAGCGCTATTATCATCCCTCTTACAGCTCGTAGAACCATTCGCTAATACCCCTTTACTCAAGTAGCCATTAATTGTAACTAGACTCCTTGACCGCCCCAAATTTTTGCAACCCAGGTCTCAAAATAGCGTATTGCTTTATCTAATAGTAAACCGAGTACACCAATGACAATAATGGCAGCCATTACTAAATCAAGGCTTAGTGAGTTTCTGGCATCGACTATTAAAAAACCAAGTCCTGACTGCGCACCAACCATCTCTCCTGCTACAAGAAAAATCCACGCACTACCTAATGCCATATGTAATCCGTTTACAATCATCGGAAATGCAGCAGGAAAAACAATTTTTCGCAATAAATCAAACTGTGACATTTCAAAATTAGCTGCCACGCATAAATATACAGCATCGACTTTTTTTACGGCTGACACTGTCGATAAGAGTACCGGAAAAAATGCTGCAATAAAAATAATGACTATGGCTGGCATGTTGCCAATTCCAAACCAAAGTACGATGAATGGTGACCAAGCAATTGGTGATACCGGGCGTAACACCTGCACTATTGGATCTATAACAGCCCAAATCTTTAGCCATCTGCCCAAAAACAAGCCTAGAACAACGGCCACGATAACTGCTAACAAATAACCACTAAAAAAACGAAAAAGACTAATTTGAATATGGTCAAAAATAGAGCCATCTTTAATTGTAGCAAGTAATGCAGTAAATACAGCTAACGGAGGAGGAAATAAAGCTGCATCATGTCCTCCAAGGACCGTTACCAGTTGCCATAGACCAACTAACAACACAATGCCAAGCACAATTGGGCCCATTTTGTTTAATTTTCTCATATCCATGCCACCTTATTGTTCCATTAACGTCGCATCTACAAATTCTTCATACGTAGGTGGCTCTTCTGATAAGCCCATCTCCATTAAGGAATCTCTTAAAATTGAATATGCATCTGCTTCGATTTTTAAATTATTGTAAGAAATCCAATTTAACGATAAATCTAGAACTTCTTCATCCACTTTAATGTACTTTGCAACAACATCATGGGCATGTTTATCACTTGTATTCATTTGCTCGCCAGCAGCTGCATAGTCAGTTACGAACTGTTTTGCTATGTCTTTATGTTCCTCAATAAATGCGCTACGAAGGACTAATCCACAGTCAATTGAATCTGGCCAAATATCCTCTGATTGGAATAATACCTTCCCTTTTTCAAGCGCCACAGAAAGAGCACCGAATGGTTCTGCCACTACATATCCTGCGATACGACCTTCCGCTAACGCAGCTGGCATTTCAGCTGGAGGTAATTCAACAACGTCGACATCATCATAATTTAAACCCGTGTCTTGTAGCATGCGGTATAACAAAATATTATGCGTAGAGTATTTATTTGGTATGGCAAAACTTTTCCCTTGTAAATCTTCTACTTTTTCAATATCAGGGGCGCCAACTAAAACATTGCCATCTCGATGCCCGAGAGCTACCGCCTTTAAATCAATTCCTTGCTCCTTTGCTTTCATCGCTAATTGAATAAGGACAGATGCACCATCTATTTTGCCCGTATTTAAAGCATCCATCAGTTCAGGCCATGACCCAAATTTCACAAGCTCAATGGCATAATTTTCGTATTCCTTGTCAGTTTGCATATAAAGTGGAGCTGCATGTGTAATCGGTAAGTAACCGATTTTCACCACTTTTTTATCACCAGCAACTTGAAATTCTGCATTTTCTTCATTTTTTCCACAAGCTACTAATGTAAGTAGTACTGTCAATACAAGTAAGAGTAGACCTAATTTCTTCTTCATGTCTTTTCCTCCGTTTTAAATGTTGTATTCGATGGTGTCTTTGGGATGCGTAAACTGGAATTCATTGAAAATGACTTCACGAAAATGTTGAAATTCCGAATGTGAACGATCCCTTGGTTTTGTACTCCGTATTTGTAATTCACGGTGTATACGCCCAGGATTTGGACTCATTATAAAAATGCGGTCCGCCAAATAAATGGCTTCGTCAATATCATGTGTCACTAATAAAATAGTCGTTTGTTCTTCTTTTTGAATGGCAAGTAACTCATCTTGTAAATAGTAACGTGTAAAAGTATCGAGTGCCGCAAAGGGTTCATCCATCAAAATCACTTCTGGTTGAATCGCTAATGCGCGCGCAATTGCTACGCGCTGTTGCATCCCGCCCGATAACTCCCTTGGTAATGCCGATAACCGACTATCTAAACCAACGAGCTTTAAGTATTGCTGTGCACGTTGTTGACACTCCAGCTTTGTCAAAGTTGTTCCTTCTAGTGCTAATTCAACATTTTTTTGAACTGAGCGCCAAGGAAGTAATCCATAATTTTGCATCAGCATAATACAGCGTTTACTTGCTTTTGTTACAACTTGATTGTCCAAAAATATCTGCCCTGTAGTAGGCTGTTCAAAGCCTCCTACTAAATTCAATAGGGTGCTTTTACCACAACCACTCTTTCCTAAAATGGCAATCACTTCACCTTTTTGTATGTCTAATGATATTTGATTGAGTACAGATTGCTCAGCAAATGTTTTACTTACTTGCTGTATAGAAATTAACGGCGCTGTCATATGTATTCTGCCACCTCTATAATCTTTATAATTTTACTAGGTTTAATATGTTTTAAGTTATTTTATTATACTCAGTTTAAAATTACAACCTAAATTCAATAAAAAATAATTTAATTCGGAAAATTCAATGTAAAAATATAAATAGAAAAAAAGCAAGCTTTCCGTCTATGGATAGAAAGCCTGCTGTGCTTTTTAGAATATGTATTGGATCATTTCATGGATATTGCAATAAGGATTATCACGACTTTTTGTCTTTCGAAGCGCCATCATATCTGCACAATTTTTAATAGCCACCTCGTGCCGCAACGCTATCGGCGCAATGATTGTTTCGTCAGCTTTATGACGAAAATAGCGAGCCACCCCAAGATGCTGTTCCATTTTATCATTCAATACAGCTCTGGGGTATTTTTCCTTTACATCAACTTCTTCAAAATGTAACAGAAGCCACAGTTCAAAAGCTTCGTTTGTATAGGCGATTTGAATATTTTTTTCCTCACAAAACACATTTACTTCCTCTAACTGTTTTTCTGTTAAATCATCCTTATCAAAAACTATCCATACCTCGTCAAAATATTGATAGCTGGAATCTCGAAATGCATGCTGTGCCAGCTTAATGGCAGAGCGCTTAACATTTTTAATTTTGACACTCACCATTTTTGAACGCTTTAAAATACGCAGTTGTTCAAAATAAATGCGCTCTGTTTCACCCTCACAATAAATTAAGATTGTTTTACGCAGTGTTCGATTTCCTTGTTGACGTACTCTCACTGCTCAGATACCTCCAATTCACTTAAATATTGATTTGATAAGTATTCATTAATAACTGGTGTTGCGCCAAACTCTCCCTTTAAATAACGCTTTGCGTACGAAATATCTCCTCGTTTCTTGTGCAAATCGGCAAAATCGAATAAAGAATATAACTCAGATTCATTTTTAAAACTTTTATTGACGAACCAAATTTGATCGGAGCGTAGTGGTTGATCCAATAAGTCAATTTCATGACTCGTCACAACAAATTGATTGTTTTGATTGCGCTTACTATTCATAATAGCCATTAAAAATTCGCAAATTGACACATGAAAAGCCGTATCAAACTCATCGATAAAAATTGTCTTCCCCTTATTGTATGCATCCACTATGACACATGACAAATGTAGCATACGCACAGTTCCCTTTGAATCCATGGTCCAATTAATAGTTTCTGTACCAAGTGGTGTACCTACTTCATCAAACGATAAATAATGTAAATCAATATCAACTTCTTGAATAATATCTGGCGTATCGAAATCATAGCCAATTGTATTTTTTTCTCTGCGCTCTACACGTCTCGCTGTCAAATCTTGAATAGAAAAGTCTGCAATTTTTAGTAACTTCAAGACTTCTCTTTTAAATGGCTCTTCCTCAAGCTTACGGATGAGCGGATGACTCGATAAACGAGAGGCTTCATCTAAAAATAAAATTTTATGTAAAAACCAATCAAAAATTTTCGTTGCATCGGCATCATTAAAAACATTTAAAACGGATAAGAAAGCAGTATTATTGCGTGTATATTTTGTCAGCTCCAGTGATGTGCTTTGCGCGGCTTCATACGAGTAATCCGTACCATCCCACCTTCTAACAAATAACTCTACTTTTTTCGTTTTCGATGTTTTGGTCAGGCGCTCAAAAAGGACCTGTTCAGCATTGTATTGTACTTCATAGTCGTAAAGAGAATCTTCTAATAATAAAGAGATCATAAATTCTGTTGGTGTCCCGGAATAACCACCCAGTTTAAAAGGCTGGTATGGTAAACGAAGCTGTTTGACATTATTTAAGTTTTCAAAGTTGAACAATAGTGAGCGTAGCACTTTAATAGCGGCGAATAAATTGGATTTCCCACTACCATTTGGTCCAAATATAAAGGCACTTTTCACCAGATGTAATGATTCGCCTTGTATGGTATGTGTATCCTTCAATTTTCGAATTCGACTGCCTGCTACCATTGAAAATAATGTTTCATTTTTATAGCTTAAACAATTTTTGACTCTAAATTCCACTAGCATGACATAGCCTCCGTTCAATTCCACAACATTCCTTTAAAATTTAATTATACAGTATACCTAAAAAAAGACATATTACTCTCCATAATATTAATACAATGCAAAATATTGCTTGATAGATTATTTTTATCAACAAAGTGAAATGTTATTTAAAGTTAATAACTCTATCCAGTACAATTACATTTAGTAATAGCCTTAAATTTTCTGTTTGAGGCACAGATTTAAAGGATAAAATAAAAAAATCAGTCATTTTATTATTGGAAGTAGAGGTGTTTTTTGATGAAAACATGGACAAAGGCTATTAACATAAATGCACCCATAGAAAATATTTGGAGATTGCTTGATGGCTCTTTAGCTGATTTGCAAAAGATTATGCCACAAGTAGTTGAAAACAAACCTATGAAAATAACGGAAGAAGTGGTTGGCAGTGTTTATCGTCAAAAATATAAAGAAGGAAAACGCATTGAAGAGTATGATGTTGAAACATTGGAATACACGAATACACCTGAAAAAAAAATACTAAAAGTAGGCTTTACACTCGCTAATATGTTTGAAATTACAGCTTACTATGAATTAACTAAAATAAATGAAACAAAGACTTCTTTTACTTATACTGTAACAAATAATCCGTTAAAATGGTTCGTAAAATTATTTTTATTATTTGCTTCGGACAAGGTAGTTGTCGAGTTTCTAGAACGTGTCAAAAAAGTGGCTGAAGCACAATATTAGTCACTTTTTCACAACTAAAAAAGCATCCACTCCATGATCTGCCCCGTAAATGAAAAAGTATCAAGAAACATTAAAGCAATATAGGATTACACAGAGTATGTCCCGTAAGGGCAATTGTTTGGACAACGCAGTCATCGAAAATTTCTTTGGCTTATTAAAATCTGAGCTCCTGTATCTACAAGAATTTGAATCCATGGCACATTTTGAACAGGAACTACAAGACTATATTCACTATTACAATCACAAACGAATGAAGGCAAAATTAAAAGACCTAAGCCCGGTGGAGTACCGAACTCAGGTCTTAGAAGTTGCTTAACTAAATATGTCTAACTTTTTTGGGGCAGATCAAAGAGTAGATGCTTTAGATTATAGACATTAAAGAAATTTAACTATGTCTAGTGATAGACTAATTCTGCTCCTAACCTGCTATCTATTAGATGCTCTATAAAGTGGAAAACTTCTACTCAATGACGTTAACCTCAACTATTTTTTCACTCTGTAATGCCTGTAATGTTCGCTCGATTCCTTCAGCAAAGGAAATCTTCGGCCTCCAGCCAATTGCTTTCGCCAGTTTTTCATTATTTAAAAAAGAGTGCTCAATATCACCTTCTCTTGAAGGTGCATACTGGATTTCTAATGGATGATTTAAATGCTGTAATAATAAAATAACCTGATGAATAGACCATGCTTCATTAGTCGATACATTATACGTTCCTTTAAGACCAACCTCTACACCTGCATAGATGGCATCTGCTATATCATCAACATAAATGAAATCCCGGGACTGTTCTCCTTCGCCATAAATGGTAAAAGGCTTTCCTTCTATAATGCTTTTTAACATACTCGGAATGACTGCCGCTTCTCCCTGCATGGATTGACTAGGACCAAACACATTGGCAAATCGATATATTAATGTTGGCAAATGATAATCTCGCTGCCACTTCTCACAATATGTTTCGCCAATGCTTTTGTTTAAACCATACATAGAAACAGGTTCACTAATATCATTTTCATCAAGTGGTGGATAGTGACTATCACCATAGACAGCAGCCGATGAGGCAAAAACAAAATGTTTTACCTTATATTTTGACGATAAAAAGAGCATCTGACTAAGCCCTACTATATTCGTTAAAATATCTTTCACTGGCTCATGCATTGAATTTTGGACACTCGTTTGTGCTGCACAGTGGATCACTACGTCAAATGCCACTTCCTTAAAGAAATGTTCACAAACCTCATCCTCGACATTTAATAGATAAGATTTATGCTCAAAATCTATATTTCGCAAATGCCCTGTACTTAAATTATCAATAATATAGATTTTTGCACCTTCCTCAAAGAAACGCCTCGCTACAGCACTGCCAATAAAACCATATCCACCTGTCACTAATACATTCATCCCATCGCCCCCAAAAACAATATGATGTTTTATATGCATAATTCACTAAAAATATGCAAGCAAATTATTTTATGGATTATTTTTACAAACCATAACGATGCTCGATCCACAAAAAAACTGTGCTTCGAGAATCTACTTCTCGAGCACAGCTAAGTCAACAAAATTAAGCAGGATTAACTTCAAGTTCTACTGTTACTTTAATGTCTTTTCCAACAAGTACGCCACCTGTTTCTAAGGCTGCGTTCCAAGTTAAACCAAATTCTTCACGATTGATTGTTGTTTCAGCTTCGAAACCATAAACTTCTTGGCCCCATGGATTTGTACCTTTACCATTAAATTCTGTATCGAATGTTACCGATTTGGTTACATCTTTAATAGTTAAATCGCCAGTAAGGTTATACGTATTATCAGATTTTTTCGTAATGTTAGTAGATTTGAATGTAATTTTTGGGTATTTTTCAGCATCAAAGAAATCTTCTGCTTTTAAGTGATTATCACGATCTTCGCTACGTGTATTGATGCTTGCTACGTCAATACTAAAGCTAATATTTGCAGTCGTTAAATCTGTAAGATCTGCTGCTTCGATATCTGCAGAGTAAGTATCAAATACACCTTTTACTTTAGATACCATCATGTGTTTTACTTGAAAGTTAATTGCTGAATGTCCTAAATCAATGTTCCATTTTGCCATTTGTGAATTCCTCCAATTAAATTGTTTTTATCTCGATTTCGAGATATATGATAAAATATGAAGTAACTACTAATTTTATGTTACCCCGTTACTAAAAAGGGTAAACATGTGCAGTTACTTTAGATGCATTACTTTGATGTCTGATTGTTATTACTAAAAGCATGTGATTACTTTATGTAACTTACTATATATTAATAAATAAATTACGTCAAGTAATTATTTTTATTTTAAAAATTTTTAATGATCCTCGTCTCCTTTGAAATCTGCTCTGTAGGCTATTACGATTATAAAAGGAGTTATCTCAATATATTTAGTTGAGACAACTCCTGTCTGCGCCTAAAGCAAATTGTAATGAAACAATTGTTAGTAGTTCTATAAATAAATAGATGAACATTTTTGCTTTTTTATCGCTTGACAAGCCTTCCTTGCACGACAAAGCGATGATCGTCACTCATTACGGAATCATTACACGTAGACAGCGTAAGAATTTTATCGTCTGGTCCAATATCTATATTCCTATTAATTGTAGAACGTGCTTGAACTTCCGTAATGAATTGTAAGAAGTCCTCATCACTGTTAAATTCAGTTTCAATGTAATAAAAATCAATGGTTGTTTCATATGCTGCAAAAACTTCAACATCATACCCCTCATAAAGTGTGTCCATATAAATCGTAGGATGTGCATCTGCATAATCTTGTTGCAAATAATTTTTCACACTACCAAACATCGTCCCGTTTTTCATCGCATGCCCATACAAAATAGTATTTCGACTCATATCGAGTGCATCATTACGATAATCCATAAAAACACTCCCAGCACGACTTTCACGATTTTTGAAATTATGATTCAAATAAAAATCATTATCGTCCGCTTGTAAAATAGGATTATTAAGTTTTGTATTATCCACAGAAATCCAACCAACAATGCTATCATTTACCGCTAATAGCTCATTAAATTGTGGGCGTATCGTATATTGCGATAGTAAATCTTCTGTCAAAGTTAACGAAACCTCAGCTTGTTTTTCAGTCGTTGACAATGTTTTTTCATAAATACTTTGTACTTCTTTCAATGATTTCGATGTCTCATAATACGTATAAAAATATTTTGTAAGTGCAAAGCCCGAATATAAAAATATTGCTAAATATACAAATGTTAAAAACTTAGATGTCCACTTTTTCATCATTCCACCTACTTAAATCCCTAGGGGCACCATATAAAGACCCAGTTGTTCATCCTCATTAAAGATAGCTTCGACACCATATACTTCTTTTATGACTTCATTTGTAATGACGTCACGCGGCACTCCTTCAGCCACAATATGCCCTGCATTCATCAGTATAATATGATCACTATAGCGAATCGCTTGGTTAATATCATGAAGTACCATGATAATCGTTAAGTCATGCTCTTCGTTTAATGTTTTGACAAGCTCCAATAGTTCGAGTTGATAATAAATATCTAAGTATGTCGTTGGTTCATCTAAACATAAAATTTCTGACTGCTGTGCTAACGCCATCGCAATCCATACACGCTGACGTTCTCCACCTGAGAGCGCCTCTAAATCATTATTACGCTTTTCTAGTAAATTTGTACAAGCAAGTGCCCAGTCAATTGCCTTCGCATCTTCCTCCTGATTACGTTTTAACATTGTATTGTGTGGCAATCGTCCAAAGCTCACTAGTTTTTCTATCGTCAAATCTTTCGGTACATCATTCTGCTGGTAGACAATCGCTAACTTTTTTGCAAATTCTTTTGACTTATAATGCACTAGATCTTTATTTTCTAATGATACATGTCCTGATTTTGGCATGTTGTTACGCGACATTACACTTAATAATGTGGATTTCCCACAACCATTCGGACCGATAATTGTTGTTACTTTCCCCTTTTGAATGGCCGTCGTTACACCATCTAAATGATTTCGCGTATTATCATGCGATACGATAATATCTTGTATTTCCATGGTTCATCACTCTTTTCGTAGTAGGAATATTAAGAATGGTCCTCCGATAATCGCCATAATGGTCGAAGCTGGAATTTCAAGTGGCGCAACAATTGTCCGACCAATCGTATCAGCCACCAAAATTAATAACGCTCCAGCTAATGCGGTAAACGGGATGAGCACCTTATGATCGTACCCCACCAAACGTCGGGCAATATGTGGCACTAACAAGCCAACAAACGAAATAACGCCTGCCACGACAACAGAAATTGCTGATAACAGTACGGCAACAGCTGCGATCAGTAATCGAGCACGTGCAACGTTAAAGCCTAAGCTTTTCGCTGTCTTATCCTGTAATACAAGAAGATTACACCAACTATATAACGTCAACGCAGCAACCAATCCCACTGAGCCGTAAGTGACAATTGTCGAGACATCCTTCCAAGTGCGCATTGTTAGATTCGAACCGATGACACTAGAAGCTGATGTATTTAACGAGCCACCTAAGCTAATAAACGCCTCCGTTAAACCCGTGAACATTGCGTTAATAGCAATCCCCACTAATATCAATTTCAGTGGACTTAAGCCCGACTTCCACGACAAGGCAAAAACAAGCGCACACGCCATGGCACCACCCATAAACGCTAAAACGGGTGTCATGAAAAATAATGCAGGGAAAAATGAAATAATAAATAACTGTACAAATGCTGCACCAGAAGATATCCCAATAACCCCGGCATCAGCCAATGGATTGCGCATGACAGATTGTAAAAGTACACCTGAGACAGAAAGGGCCGCCCCAGCAAACAGCGCAACAATAATGCGAGGGAAGCGTAAATCACGAATCGCCTCCATTTGGCTATTTCCTTTGTCAAATAATGCACCTATAAATTCAAAAAAGCCCATTTTAATACTACCCGTTGTTGCTGCATATACCACTGTCACAAGCAACAACACGATTACAATTGTAAAACTTGCTAATTTTTTTGTCATATCGAGTTTCCTTTTTCTAGTCAAATTCACTATTAAACTTAAATATAAGAAAGACGCTCTATGACAAGGCTTTGCTTGTGATACGAGCGACAATTTCTAGTTGCTATTTAACGATAGAAGATTTCCATAAGCTGCCCTAAAGCTTGTGGTACTTGTAATGAAGCAGTTGTACCGAATAACTCTTCCTCCAAATCATATACTTTGCCATTTTTCACTGCGTCAAAGTGCTTCCAAATATCATTTGTTTTAAATTCTTCGTCAAACATCTTTACAACCTCGTCGGGCATACCGTGAGATAGACGTAAAATAATATCTGGGTTACTATTATGCAGGTATTCTGTATTTGACGATAAATATTCTGCATCCTGTCCCTCCATAACATTGATACCGCCCGCTCGTTTCACAAGATCTCCGGCGTAGGAATTTTCAGTTGCCACTAAATAGCTACCTGGAATACCAAGTAAAATTAATACACGTGGGCCCTCTTTATTGGCCGCTACAGTTTGCACAGCATCAATATTTTTTTGTAAGCCCGTGACTAATTGTTGCGCCTGTGTTGTACGGTCATATTGTTCACCTAGTGAAGAAATTTCACTGAGCATGGCATCTACACTTTGGAAATTCAAAAATTTTACAGGTACATTTAATTGTTTGAATTTATCTTGTAAATCATATTCTAATGTTGAAACTGATAATACCTCTGTTGGATTCAACGATTTTACAATTTCCATATCAGGTTCCATTGCATTACCAATAGTCGGTAAACCATCGAAGCGTGAAGCTAGTGTTTTTTCAGTTTCTGGTACAGCAATCGCATCTAACTCTAACTTGTCTAAAATTTCCGCTATAACAACTGTACCTGCAATAATACGATGCTCACTTTGTTCAGTTGCTTGTGAAGACGTATTCATTTTCTCTGTAGATTCTTCTGTTTTGTCTGGGTCATCGTCATTACTACAGCCAGTAATGACGAAAAGCGTCATGAGCGCCATGAAGAGCATCAGCGCTTTCCAATTTTTTTGCATAAAGTCATCTCCTAGTTATTTCTATTCAGTTGCTTCTTTTTTGAATTTTTGATGCGCCGAACAAGTAACCATCCAGATAACAGACAAATAATGATGAGCAATGCAATTTTCACCTTATCTAGTTGAGCAAGCTGCTGGGTTGTAGTAGTATTCATTTCTACCTTTTCAGTAGCGGTTTCCTCTTTAACCTCAGCTTTTTTTGCTTCTTCTTCAGTATCTTTTTCAGTATTTGCATCAAGTGTACGGTCAAAAGCTAACAGTCCTTCATTTGGTATAAAAGGTGTAGGTTGGCCTAATGAAGGTGCTAGTTGGGGTGATACCATCACAGGCTCAGCTGTCAATTCCCCTGGTTTATGCCCTTTCGCAATGACGGGAGGCTTCACAGTGATTACCTGCTCAGGAGATTGCTCTTCCGAAGGTTTATGTAAAAACTTTGCAACCTGTTGTTGATCGAGTTCTAGATTAACAAAATACTGATGGTGATAATCAAGTTCTGGTATATCAACCTTTACCCACATTCGTAGAGGCTGTTTTAAATCTTCCATTTCAAATTCAATAATTCGTAAATTATCTATCAAGGAAATAAGCTTAGGTTCCACTTGCTCCCCCTGCTGCTCCACCGTTAGACCTGTTACCCAAGCCGATTTTAAAATCGACATCTGCGCAAAGACTTTTTCTTCCTTTTCGATCATCTTTGCCACTGGATTTACATATGTATTCATCATCGAGGGTTCTCTTTTTCCATCAACTAACAGTACATAGTTCATTGTCCATTCTTTGCCAACTATAACATTTGTAGTAGTGTTCTCCTCAATTGGGTTCTCGACGATAGACTCTTCACGTTGCGTCTCTATTGCTTTAAGAGTTGCTTCTTGTATTAGGAGCTCTTGTGTAAAAGTACGATTATCCTCTTCCAATGGAACTGCCATTAAACCCCTAACAATAATGGGTTGTATTAAATCTATTACATCAAACTGAACTAAATTTTCAGTACTCTTTAAATTGAACGGAAGCGTTTTTTCGTTTTGTGCTATTTGTAAATTTGTCAGGCTATTTTCATTTTCTATCGCCAAAGACAATGTATAGTGCCCATTGTCCACAAAAAGTGTTGCTTCTTTACCAAAAAAACGACTTTGTTCCACTCCACCAATGGATGGAAAACTTAGTTCAACTTGATATGTTCCATTTTCTATAGAACTTTCTTCAGCTTGTACATGCATCCAAATAAATTGTGGGAGAAAAGCTATAAAAATAGCACCGAACACTAATAACAAAAAGTTTGTTCTATTTATTTTCAACATGGAAATTCCCCCATTTTTCTTTAGAAGCAACAGTAACTTCCTTCCTCAATGAAGTGAGAAAGGAAGTTTCTGTTTTAATGCTTATTTTTACTCTTCAAATTCATAGAAGAAATCTAATGAATTATTTAGTATTTTCGCCATTTGACCACGTGTTAATGGTTTGTTTGCATGGATGTAAGTTTTACCATCTTTACCTACAGAACCAGTCATAATGCCTTCTTTGTATAATAACGTGAACGCTTCTTTCGCTTCATCATTAGCAATTGTTGATACGTCTGCATATGGCAATGTACCTTCAACTTTTAACTCGCCTTCAATAGCTTGAATTGCGCGGTAGATCATTAAAGCGCCTTGTTGACGTGTTAATGTGCCATTTGGATTGAATTTATCACGTGTTTCAACAATGCCATATTCAGCAAGGGCATTAATTGCATTTTCTGCTTCAATACCTTTAATATCTTGGAAGCCAGCAACTTCAGTAGCTTCTAGTTCTAATGTACGTGCAATCATTAATGCAAATTGCGCACGAGTTAAACTATTGTTCGGATTAAATTTATCTTGCGCTACGATAATGTCATAAGCAAGTAAGTTTAAGATTGCATCTTTGTTTTCATTGTTGTCGATATCTTTGAATGGATTATCGACAGTCGTTTCTTCTGTTACAGGTTGGTCAAAATTTACGTCAAATTTAAATTGAACTTTGTGAACTGAATCATATTTCACACCAGCTTCATTTACAATAATATGAATTTCTGCTGTTGTAAGTGCTTTAATATCTTTTACTTCAAACAAGTAAAGGCGCTCATCTGTACCTGTTTCTTCCTCGTCTAATTCAGCGTCCTGACCATCAACTTTAAATGATTGAACATATTGTCCTTTAGGGAAAAACATACCTACAACATATGTGCCGTCTGCTTTAGCAACAGCTATTGTTGAATCAATGTAGTTTTTCATCATTGACTCTTCTTTCGTACCATCTTTATAAACAGTTACTGTTCCTTCATATACGTCTACGTCTTCATCTGTCACTTCTGTTTTTTCAGTAGTTTCAGTTGCTTCTTTATCTGTAACCACTTCAGTTGTTTCTTCTTTCTTTTCTTCTACCACTTCAGCAGTTGTTGTTTCTTTATTTTCAACTGCTTTCAAATCAAAGTCATACCATGTATCCATTTTACCATTAGGTGTATCTGCAACTACATGAATTTTTGCTGATAGTACTTCACCAGCTACAACTGGAAAACTGTATGTAATTGTGCCATCTGCATTTTTCACTTCTGTAGCATCTGCATACTTATCGCCTTGTTTTGTTTGTAAGCCTGCAATCATCGGTGCAGATTTCGCTGTTACTGTTAATTTCGCCTCGAATTTCCCATTTTTCTCAACCATTGTACCTTGCGTTACAAGATGAGAGCTAATAGCAGGCTGTGCTTCTGTTGTACCAGGTTTAAAGATTTGGAAATTTACTGTAGTATCAGCTTTCTCTGATTTAGTAGTTTCTGCTTTTACTTCAGTATTTGTAGTTGTTACATCAGCTACTTGTGCAGATGCAAAAGATGGTACTGAAAGTGATGCAGCTAGTAGTGAAGCTAGTACGATTTTTGTTGCGCGTGATTGACGTTTTTTAGCCATTATAAATCCTCCGATTTTGTTTGTAGTTTATTTCTATAAAGTAAAAATGCTGATCCTACTAAAGCAACGATTACTAAATACGGCGTTGAATCGCTTGTTTGAGGATTAGACACTTGACTTTCGGAAGTAGTTGGCGTTTTAGTATTTTGTGCTGTCGTTGCAGTTGTACTGCCTGTTGACGCGACTTCGAATACTAAAGAGACGCTATATTCATGGTGATAATTAATATCATCGATATCAATTTTCATAGATGTAACAACTGGTTTTGTTAAATCTTTTACTGTGAATTGTACAACACGAGTGTCAGCTGATTTATCTTCGCTAACAACTGAAGCACCACCAGGTGGTTGAAATTTTGTAATCCAAGCACTATTTTTCAATGTAATTTGTACAGTAGCTGTGCCGTTTTTCACAGTCACCTTTGCAGGTTTTACGAAATAATCATTCGCAATTGACGCCGAACTACTATCTGGTTTATTCACCTGATATTTTACAGAATGTGTGCCATCAGCTAGTTGAGCAGATGCTTGAGGTAAAGCTATATTCAATACAAACATACTAACTAGCACGACCAACATCATTATTTTCTTCATGTGTTGCATGCCTCCTCAATAATAATGGAAAATTTTTATTTATTTTCCATCAATCATTATAATTGAAATAAATAATATTCACAATGTTTTCCATGAAAGCATTTTCACGCAAACGAAAACTATTCTCAATTACAATTGTTATTTCCAAGAATAATCGCTAATCCCAGTGTATGTCAACCACTAAACCAAAATCGTCCTTAATATGTCAAAATTTCCTCCAACAAAAAAAAGGAGCATAACAAAATAGTCTCTGTATGCTCTCCTTTTTATGTAAATACCATTAATCTAAGGGCTATGTACATAAATCAATTCTATCCTGAATTTTACATGGAGTTTATTGCATCATGTACATTTACGGTAATACATTTAACTAATACAACGAAATAACTTCATGTCACTTAACTAAATGAGTACAAGTCTATATAGCAAATATCTCAAATACACCAATTATAATTAATAGCCATCCGGAAATGGCTGTAGAATATTTTCCGATAAAAGTTTTTGTTAGTAAGGCGCCAAAATGGCTACCAATCGCCACCGATAAAAATGAAAAAGTACCAATAGAGAGTACAGTCCATATAGCCGAAATACCATTCGCTCCAATTGCAATACCGCCTGCTAAACAATTTGCTGATAAGACGAAACCTAGTGTAATGGCTTCCCTAAATGAAATAACATAATTTTTATCCTCATCAAATAATTCAGCATTGCTCATTATTCCCTTTCTAGAGAAACGATTAGACATTATCGTCCATACCCCAATAACACATAACAAAAGACTTCCCAAAAGATTTGCTGTATGTGCTGAGATATACGCAATCACTGTACTCCCTGCAGTCACTGCAACATATGTAACTATCATTGACATAATGGCAATAACTGCGTTTGAAAGGACAGGAATTCTCATATTTTTAACACCGTAAGCAAGACCAATGCCTAAATTATCTAGATTTGCAGCGATACCAATAAGAATGATGGTGATCCAATGCATTTTTAACCTCCTCAAATGTGATTTGCCATCTTTCACATATAATATGAGTTAAAAAATATTTTGTTCAAGTACTATCCTTTGTCTAACGAGTTTTGGCGAAAATTCACTTATGATCCTTCACTTTAGCTTTAAAAGCAGCAATCTCCCCAACATGCTTGAAGAGCCGTGATTATGCTTTCATTCTATTAAGATGTTAGGAGCAGAATAGGCGATTTGTAGGCGAGATAAATTAAGTGGAATGTAAGGCGCGATATGCAGGAACAGCACGTGTGGAAAATATATTTTTGCGGGACCCGCCGCAAAAATTAGTTGGAGCCGTGCTTTGCGGAAAAGGTGTACGTGAAACGGAAGTGATTGGTTTCTTACTATTTAAATTCTAAAAACGACTTAGACAAAACCAAATTTATTTGACAGTTTGTCTAAACTCTAAAGAACTCATTTTTTTAAAATGAGTTCTTTACATAGTAGATAATTTTTATCTCCTGATATAGCTGTCTTCAATCCAAGTCATCCCGCTAAAATTCCCTAGATGTTGTATCGATGTTATCCATTGAAGCAGTACTTTATAATAGGAGAATTTTTCTCTCTGCTAAGCACCAAACGCAATAGTATTTTGTTAACAATGTATTTCAAACAATTTATCCTCACCCATGGTAAAATCGATCACTGTTTCTATGAATGCATCTACTAGGAGAGGATCAAAGTGCAATCCTCTTTGTTCTTGTAAATAGGATAAAGCCTCGTTTGCTGACCACGATTCCTTATACGACCGTTTACTAACTAAAGCATCATAGACATCTACTATTGCTATGACTCTCGCTTCAAAAGGAATAGCTTCTCCTTTTAATCCTTCAGGGTATCCTGTTCCATCCCACTTTTCGTGATGATATTTAATAATATTACTTGCTATTGCTATATCATCAAAAAGTTTATAGGTCATTCCATCAGAAATTTTATATAGTACATCCACTCCGATTAACGGATGCATTTCGATTATTTTTCGTTCATAGAATGTAAGTGGCCCAGGTTTATAAAGTATTGACTCTGGTACACCTGATTTTCCTATGTCATGCAAGATACTATATTGGATAATTTTATCTCTATATGCAACTGGGAAGCTATATTTCTCCTGTTCATTAAGGGCTAACAAAAAATTTTCTGTTAATCTTTGTACTCTTAAAAGATGTTCTGCTATACCTGTATCACGAATTTCACTTGATAAAGCTAACACTTTATATAATTCTTTTTGTTCCTCTTTTCTTTGATTGTTGCCTTCAATGGCAAGTTGATCGACACTTCGTGTGATTCCTACATAGTAAATCTGTTCATAGATTTTAATAGGTGTAATCGTTATAAAGGAATAGGAAACTTCTGAAGATTTTTTAATATTGACCATTATGCCAGACCATGGCTTCCCATCTTTTAAGATATCCTTGAATGATTTATACATCATAGGCTGTAAATTTGAGTTTAAAAATTCTGCTGTTGATCCGATAATTGTTTGTCTCTTATTACCTGTCATATTTTCGTATGGAATATTAACATCTAAAATTACTTGTTTTTCATCCATAATTACGACTGCATCGCCCAGTTTCAAGTAATAGATTAATTCATTTGAAATCTGTCTATACATATAAAGCCCCTCGCCCTTCATTTCATAAGTAAGCAAATCATTGTGTAATGGTATTTATGTTTAATATTTAAATAATCAATTGCTTTTTTCATAACTAGATTCTCAGATTGATCAATAAACCATATTATGAAAGCGCTTACAGTTCTTTATATTCCATAATTCATATCTTTAAATTTCACTCATTAAAGTTTTTATTAAAAGATTATTTGATAGCTGGTTCTTATTGAAATAAATTTCCTGTAACCTTTTTCCTAACCGTTCATAATCACCTTTCTTAGGCACCGAATTCCATACAAATATTGTCTGTGTTTCCTTTTTTATATTCAAATATAAACGATCAGTAATAATTAAATCCGCCTCTTCATCAGTTGAGCACAATTCAACATGTACAAAAGTACGCTTAATTTGATCGAATAGATAGGGAATATCATTTAACATCGACACAATCTTAATTTTAATGGCATCTCGAGTAATAATATCAATCGATTGTTTTAATAGTTTGTGATACCGTCCTATTAAAGTATCCTTGCGTTTAAAAATAATGGAAAACTCTTCATTTTCCACAAGACGATCATAAAATTGATTCATAATTTCTATTTGAGCAGTTTCAAGCATTTCAAACCTCTTCTTATAAATATCTTCCTTAAATAAATAAAGGGGGCCAGAAAAAGTCATTATATAATAATGAAGATAAAGTAAATTCACAAATAGTACTCCATATTCTTCTACATTCAATACAATGGAGAAATGATTCATAAATGTTTCAATCCAATACAAAGTTGCTTGCACAAATAATTCTTGATTATGGTGCTGAGCAAAGTTCATCATTAAACTAATCGCTTTATCTTTTTTATCATAATGCTGTAAACAACTTATAAAATTAAAAGAAAACATCAATTCTAATTCGATATCTTCATCAGACAATGTAGTTATTTTCTTGAATAGAAGCCTAGCTACTGTTGAAAAATCATCATAATGATAATGATGTTTAGTAAAAGTTGAATACATCGGATCGTCTTCAATTAAGAAGCCTAATTTCGCTCGTGTTAAGCAAATAGCAAGCCAATAAATCATGGATTCTGGAAGAACTAAATTTACATCCTCCAATACTTCCATAATTTGTTCTCTTGTAACTAACGTAAATGGCCATATTTCTCCCCAACATGAATTCCAATAAAACAGATAGTAAAAATAGCGAAATTGTTTTTCTGTTCCTTCGAGTGTTACCATTTGATGAGATTTATATTTTAAATGAAATTGATTTAGCAATGGCTTGATTTTATTTATACGACGGTACATAGATGCCAAACTTGTGAAATTATCCAATGAAAACGTAGTAATATCATCAAATGTATTATGAAAAATCTCATCACAGGCTTTATATGTTAAGGAATTTTGTAAATAATGTCTCTCTACAGTTTTTATTGAAAAATGATCTTGGTATTCTAACTTAAAATACTTTGACTTTTTTTTCTTGATGCACGCAGAATCTATTATTACTTGTAAGTCTGAAGAAATTTCTGCTAGTATCTTCAAAATAGTTCTTTCCGATAACTGTGTATTTTGAGCTAATTCGAAACTTGAAAAATAGCGTTTTTCATTAAAAATATGATGTAATACTTGTACTTTTTGTAAAGTAGAACGATCTAAAAAATTATACATAGTTTCACCCCAAAGTTTTCAACTTACATTCCTGTCAGCGTTATGCTCACGATTTACACATAGTTTCCAAATAAACGAGTTTTAGAATAGTATGTCTGCATTTTCACAGTCCTCATCCCATTAAAGTGTGTGAAACAAATGAGGTAATCAGGAACATGGAACTATAAGGTTAATTCGTTTTATATAAAAACTTTAGAACCTTCTTTTAAAAACATATACATTAAGAAAACAGGTATATAGTCATTGTTTTAAAGAATATTCAAATTGTAACGACTATTTCAAAATAAACAAAATCACTCTTTGTTATTTTCGCAACACAACTTGAAAATCAATTTCTCTTGATATCTTTTATTACCTGCAAATATTCAATTTTTCGTTACCTTTTTCCTATATAATTAAATTATCTGAAAAATAACAAAAATAATCAATCGATACAATCATAATTAATGACCAAAATTTTTAAGTCAATTGTAATAGAATTTAGATATAGGTAATTTACACCGTAATTTCAATGAAATGCCCTTTGGCAATTAGTAGCGCGTGAAGGTTGAGCTATCGAGGCCTCGTTTGGAGAATGTAGCATTTAGAAAAGATAGAATTGATAAAGCAAGTGAAGAATTTTATGTTTTACAACATTGATATCGAAGACAGTAAAAAAAGATACCGCCTGCAAAATACAGACGGCACCTTTTTGGCCTTTCCTATTATAAAAATGTTCGTTACAAACAAAGCCCAAAGTTTACATGCTAATTTTAATTCGTGTGTAAGTTCTCTCTACTAGTGCAAATGAAGTCTTGATGTGTATTTAACAACAATAGTATAGACACACCCATATGATGTCTTTCTACATAACTAGTCGGAAGCGTCTTATAATAGCAGAATATCCTAACTATTTATTTCAAGGGATGCCTCTTTTAGTGTGCGAAAATTGAGTAAATCATTATTTATTTTTTTTGCCATATAGCCATAATGAGATAAGCGTGAAAACAATTATAGCAGCCACAATATAAATTACACTATCCAGCTGAGAAAAAATTACATCGTTCCATTCATAATGAACACCAAATTGAATTTCATAAGTATTTGCAGCTTCAGGTGCCCCTTCAAAAACTTTATCAAGAGAATCACGCATTAAAGCTTCTCTAAACAAAACCGTCGTATGACTAATCGGGAATAACATGATTATTTTTTGTACAAATTCAGGTACTGCACCAAGTGGCACATACACTCCGCATAAAAAGCCAATAGCGGTACCTACAACTGTATTTAAGGTTGAAAAAGCATTTTGTGTTGAGACTAGCAGTGTAAGAAATAGGTTAAAAACACTGCTAAGTGTAACTGCAAGTGCAATAATCCCAATGAGTTGAACAATTTTTTCTAACGAAAACCAGGATCCGCCCATAAATACAATAAATAATTGACATGCAATTAACCCAATAAGCGATAAAACAAAACCAATAAGCAAGGAATTGATGACATAGCTTAATTGAATTTTTGCACGTGCATTAGGAGTTGTTAAAAAATCAGCCATTACTTTTGTCTCTAAGTCCTTTATATAAATGCCTAGAGCTGCTAATGTCGTAGTTACAGCAATAATGGAGAGGAGGCCTGCAACCATCCATTCATTAACCATCGTTTTCAATTGATCCGATGCCGGTACTAATTGTTCAATAGCATCTACTTGTGTTTTTTGAATAAAAATCGCATATAGCATAATAACAATAATCACTGATAAGATAGAAAAAAAGACAAGCATACGATCACGTCGAAATACTTTATTATGCCTATTAACTAAATTCAACATTGTGTTCATGTCAGGGGCACCTCCTCGTTGATACGAATAAATACATCGTCCATCGAACCTTTCTTTACTTCGAATGAGCTGATAAAATTCTGAAGTTCTTTCAAAATATCAAGTGCATGAATTGTAGATTGAACACGCACACGGTACTCACCATTCTTCTCTGCAAAATTAAGATCGTGTTGAGTTAGTAATGATGTACCATCTACACCGTTATTAAAAAAGACAAATAGCTCATCGTACGTATATTGCTCTTTTAATGTATGTGGTGTACCTTTAGATACAATTTTCCCTTCCTTCATCACCACTATTTCATCTGCTACAGCAGCTTCTTCCATATAATGAGTCGTCAAAAAAATCGTCATATTCGTTTCTTCTTGTAGCTTTTTAATGGCATCCCAAACAAAGACACGTGTTTGTGGATCAAGACCTGTTGTGGGTTCATCTAAAAATAAAATAGTTGGTTTATGGATAATTGCTCTTGCAATATCAGCTCGTCGCTTTTGACCGCCTGACAATGTCCCATATTTTTTCTTTGCAATATCTTTTAAATGTAAATAGCGATTCACAAATTCCCAGTTTTCTTGTAACTCTTTTTTTGTCAATTTATATATGTTACCTCGATGTAAGATGTTTTCTTCAACTGTTAGACGTGTGTCCAGAATGCTTTGCTGAAAAACTACCCCAATGGCTTTGCGAATTAAATAATTATTTGTTCGACTTCCTAGAGACACCCCATTAATTTTTACATCCCCAGAAGTTTTTTCTAACAATGTACACAACATCTCAATAGATGTAGATTTTCCAGCACCATTTGTCCCTAAAAATGCAAATAATGCACCCTTCTTTACTTCAAAGGATATTCCTTTCACTGCTTCATGTGAACCATATTTCTTACTTAAATTTTTCACGTCAATTACTAATTCCATTTAATTAACCTCTCTTTCTATTTTGTAATAAGTTATTAATTTCATCTACTTCACGCTTTGTTAGTAGCCATATTAGAATCCATATAATGATATAGGCGATGACTTCAATTAAAAAAACAGGCCAGATGGTATGCCAATCTGATAATTCAAACCAGGAGCCAACGAGTCCTGCGACGAACACACAAATAGTAACAAAACAGAAATGTAGTGTTAATTGGACATTGAAGGACACAATTCCCGTTTCAAATATGAGTGTTGCAATACCAATTAAAATACCCATAATTGCTGCAGTCAGTAGCTCTCTTAATAGATTTTGACCACTAAATAAACTACCTGGGTTTGCGACACTACCCAGCGTTATGATTACATAAGATGTGCTTAATCCAATAAGAAGTCCAATTATCCCACTTTGTAAAATTTTTATTTTTATTGTTAATTCCCCCCAATACCGACTGCATGTTTTAGTTTCTTTAAATAATTTCGACTCACAACAATGGAAATCTCATTTTCTAAAAATAGCTTTGTTGATCCAAGTGGCCCTAATTGTATAGAGGTAATTTTAGAAAGATTGACAAGAGTTGATTTATTGACACGTACAAATTTGTCGCCAAGTAATTGTTCCAACTCATAAACTCTCCGTTTTGATTCGAATTCTTCTTCTTCGGTTTGAAAAAAGACTTTTATGCCTTCTGCATAGATACAGTAAATCTCATTTGTTTTCAACATGTGAATTTCATTATCTCTATAGCCATCAATGACATTAACTTCATTCTTTTTTAATTGTTTCATCAACTGCTCAATTTGAACGTTATATTCATTTGCATAAATGTGTACTTCTATTTCATCATATTGCTTTTCAATATTTATCTGTATTCTCATCTAGACCTCCATGCCACTATACTTACTATATCATCGTATTTTCCGTAAAATATAAAATCGAAATGACATGTCTTAAATCTAAGATAAGGTGTTGATTTCCTTTAATAAGTTGCATATTTTAATTTTTGACTTTTGTTACATCAAGCACTTAACACTTCAATTTAGTAACTGAAAAAGTAATTGAAAGCGGGATTTCATCCTAAAAAACCGAGATAACTATTCAATAAATTCATTTTCAAGCACATCAATAGAAGAAAAAGACGTTTCAAAAACATTGAGTTTTTGAAACGTCTTAGGTAATCGAAATTTTGGATTTTAAAGGTGAATTTATTTTTTATTCATATATTTTTCTAACTGTTTCTTCTCCCATTCATCCCCAAAAATTCTGCCTCTACTAAATACTGTAATACCATGTACCACAATACCAATTCCCCACCCAAGTAAAGTATAAATAAACCATATGCCATCTTGTGAAGAGAATAAGTTAATAATTATCAAACCTATATTAACAATTATATATACAAATAAGTGAATATAAAAATTCTTCAATGCTCGAACTCTCTTTATCGAATTTTCATACTTTTCATTATCACTCAAAAATATCCCTCGCTTTAAAAAAGTAGTTTAGAGCCCATTGTAGAACCCCTGTTTCTTCTTTATAAATGTTGATATATCACCATTTTGAAGCCCTTGAAAATCCTCTAACAGGGATTATCCTTATATACACTTTAAATTGTACGTAAATATTTATATATCTCAGAAAGAAGACGATCCTGCGAGCTATTTAAAAAGAAATGATTCCCTGGTAACGAAAACATTTGAAAGGATGAATTTGTAATTTGTTCCCACTGCAAAATACTTTCTTTACTTACCTCTTTATCTCGTGTGCCGCCAAACGCAATGATAGGAATTTCCAGAGATGGTCCTTGTTCATAAACATAGCATTCACATAATTCTAAATCCGCTTTTATCATCGGTAATGAGAGTTCAACAAGTTCTTGCTCATTAAAGAACCAATCTGGTGTTCCATTTAGACTTTTTAACCTTTCTAAAAGTTCATTATTTGGTAGAGCATGATATAAAGTTGAAGATTTTCGTGGTAAATGTGGTGCCCTGTGAGCTGAGACCAATAAACAATCTGGACGAATTTGATGACGCTTTTCTAAATAACGAGTGAATTCGAAGGCTATTAATGCGCCCATACTATGTCCGAAAAATACAAAAGGAACATCATCTATAAATGGCAAAAATGCTTCTTCGATTGCTTCTAACAGAGTAGGAAGATTAGAGATTGGCTCCTCCATCAATCGATTCCCTCTACCAGGTAATTGCATACAGCATACTTCAACATCTTCGGGTAAATAGTCACTCCAATCTTTATATGTAAGGGCATTGCCCCCAGCAAAAGGGAAGCAGAAAAGGCGTAGACGTGGAGCCTTTACAGCTTTAAAAGTAACTATCCATGAATTGTACTTAGTGAGAGTTAACGGATTCATTTTTAACATTCCCTTCAGATGACCTTGCTTTAACCAAATTGTTTTCTATTTCCATTTGTTCTTCAATATAAGTAGCCATATCTTCAATTGTACTGGTTTGTAATAAAGCCCTTAAAGGGAAATTAATTTGATAAGTATTTCGTATTTCCGCAATCATTTTTATAGATTGTAAAGAATCTCCTCCAAGCTCATAAAAGCCATCATGTATCCCTATCTTATTCTTATCCACCCCAAGTAAATCCGACCATATTCTAGCTATTTTTTCTTCTACTACAGTCCGAGGTTTTTGGTAATGATTGACTACAAAACTCTCTATATCTACATTTTTTATTAGAAGTTGACGATCTACTTTCATATTAGAAGTTAAAGGGAAATTATCAACTTTGATAAAAACTTTTGGAATCATATATTCCGGTAATTTTTGAATAAGGAATGTTCGTAAAGTTCTACCCTCGATAGTTTCTCCATGAACTTGTATATAAAAAGCCATAAGCCTTTTAGTTGCACCATCATCTACAACTGTAACAACGGCATCTTTTATCGAAGGATGTTGTCGTAACATATATTCAATTTCACCAATTTCAATACGATATCCATTAATTTTTATTTGAAAGTCTTCTCGACCTATAAATTCAATGTTGCCATCTGGTAAATACCTTCCCAAATCTCCTGTTCGGTATAAACGTTCTTTTGTGTTCGGATGATATATAAAACTGTCATTTGTTCGGACTTGGTCTTTCCAATACCCAGTAGCCAATCCTACACCACCAATATAAATTTGTCCTGTAACCCAATCAGGGCAAGGCTCTAGTGACTCATTTAAGACATATATTGTTTGTTGGGAAAGCGCTTTTCCATAGGGTATACTTTTACGATTAGGTTGTAAATTTTCGATAGGGTAGAACACAGACCAAATAGAAGCCTCAGTTGCACCGCCTAAACTTATAACTAATTCTGTAGATGAATAACAACGAATACGTTCTGGCAACGAAACTGCTATCCAATCCCCACTTAGCATAACTAGTCTAAGGTTATTAACATATCCATTTGTCAGTGATAAATGATTCATCAGCATCTCCATTAAAGCAGGAACTGAATTCCACACTGTAACTTTCTCGGTGCTCAAAATCCTTTCCAAATGCTCTGGATTTAGTCCTTCATCAGCATCAGGCAAAACAATACTAGCACCTGCCGCGAGACTTCCGAATATATCATAGACGGATAGGTCAAAATGTAAGGCTGATAGTGCAAGCACACGATCTTTCTCTGTTACATTAAACTTGCTGTTTATATCAATAATGGTATTTACTACACTAGAATGATTAATCATCACTCCCTTTGGAATACCTGTAGAACCAGAAGTAAATATGACATAGGCTAAATCATCGGGATTTTGAACGAATGGAAGTGGTTCGTCCGACCAATCCTCTAAAAATTGCTCATTTACTTCGTAAATAGATATCTCTTTTGGTAATTCTATCTGAGAATCCATTCCTGGTTGGGTAAGAACAATTTTTACATCCGTATAACGAAGTAGAAATAGGATACGTTCATTTGGTAGTGCTGGATCAATCGGTAAGTATGCTGCACCAGATTGTAAAATACCAAGTACACCGACAACTTGTTCCCACCCTTTTTCCATTAAAATAGCTACTAATTGATTAGGCTGGGTTCCTTTATCCCTTAAAAATCTACCTATTTTATTGGAACATTTATAAACATCCTCATATGTCATTATTTTATGTCTGCTGATAATCGCAAGAAAATCAGGTTGACTCTTTGCTTTCTGATTAAAAAGTGAATGCAACAGATCAGTCGATTCAATGTTTTCATTTACAATATTTTCAGTTCTTCGTTCAATTTGTTCTAGAGGAATCAATGGAATAACTTGCTGATTCCAAATCTCTTCCTCATCCGCAAGCCGCGTGACAAGCGACCAAAATGTTGAAAACATACCGCGAATAAAACCCGGGGGATAAATTTCTTCAACTACATCCCAATTACAATAAAGTCCGTTACGATCATCCCAAACTCCGCAGTCTAGCCATACTTGTGAAGTTTGTGTCACACCATTTACATTAACTGGTTTAATAGGGAACGGGACATCTTTTTCCTCCGGTATTGGCACAACCAACGCACTGGTAAAGACAACAGGCATCTTCGCTTCAAAGGCGCCTCCTTTTTTTGTTGTCATTTCTCGAAGCACTTGAACACCACTAATATAATGATTTTCAAGGTCACTCCATAAATCAGCTTGAATTTTCCTTGCGCGCTCAATAAATGAGCATTCATTCGAATGCGATACTGCCAGTAAATTAACTGATGTAAACTCTCCAACAATATCATTTACTTGAGGATGAGCAGCATTTCGATTTAAGAATGTTAGATTAAGTGAAAAGTCAGAACTACTACTCCAATAATTAAGGACCTCAGTAAAAGCAGCTAACAAAATACCTGTGGTAGTAATCCCCGCTTTCATTGCTTTTGATTTCAATTTATTCCATGACTGAAAATCCAAACTATCATGAAGACGTACAAATTGAGGATTACTTAATACCTTCGGACTTTTGGCTAGCGGAAGCTCCGGTGCCATTGGTAAAGAATCAACCCGTTTTTTCCAATAATCAAGAGAATTATTATACTTATCTGTGGTTTTGAAATTTTCAATTGCCATAACGTAGTCTCTAAAAGAAATTTCCAATGGTGCTAGCTCATTTTCTTTTCCTTGATAAATGGTTATTAGCTCCTTCATTAAAATAACAAAGCTCCAAACATCCCACATTAATGCATCCGAACTAAAATGGATAAGTGATTTTTGATCGTCAAGAAGAGTAATTCTTATATCAAACACTGGCCACTTATAAATATCTAATATTTGATGGGATAATTCTTCCCTTGTAGCTTTCACTGCACTTTCTATTTCAGTAGGATTTTTCCCTCGCAAATCCGTTATTGTCATGGGATAATATGGTACTTCTCGATAGACTTGTTGTTTCCCATCTTGTGTTATGACTGTTCTTAACATATCATGCCTTATTATTAAATAGTTCCATGCCTTCTCAAACTTATAAATATCTAAATATTGTGCCTCATATTCATCATAACTATGGGTAGCCACATCACCTAATTCGTATACATCATTACGTCCAATCCAGTATGCTTGTTGAATATCAGTAAGTGGGAAAGGCTTATATCTGTCTTGTAAATTAGGTGTAATAACTGGAAGTAACTGCTTATCATCAAAATGATCTTGATTTTTTCCTTTTAGATTATCAATTTCAATTGCCAATCTTGAAATAGTTGTAAAATTGAACAAAGTTGGCAACGAGAATTCAATCTTAAAAATCTTCCTTACTTGAGCCGTAATTTTCATGGCAAGTAAAGAGTAACCCCCTATTTGGAAAAAATCATCATTCACACTAATTCTAGAAACACCAAATACTTCTTTCCATATATCAACCAATATCTCTTCTGTAAGTGTTCGGGCTGGTGTGTATTCATTTAGCATATTCCATTCGGTGATATCGGGTTCTGGTAGTTGCTTTCGATCAACCTTGCCATTATTGGTTAATGGAAATACGTCTAGCAAAACAATATAGGACGGTACCATATAATCGGGTAGTTTCGTATTTAGATAATTTTTCAATTCTTGAATAGACACCGTACTATTTTTATGACAAATTATATAAGCTACTAGACTCTGTAATTCGGACTTAGCCGTTCTGACAACTACAACACTTTGAGTAATCCCTGGATATTGAAGTATAGTGTTTTCAATTTCATTTAATTCGATTCGGTAACCACGTATCTTTATTTGAAAGTCTGAACGCCCAATTAATTCAATATTCCCATCTGGTAAATATTTAGCTAAGTCACCTGTCTTATAGGCTCTTTTCATTGTTCCAGATTCATCGGGTAATAATATAAATCTTTCAGAAGTTAGCTCTTTTCTATAAAGATAGCCTTGAGCAACTCCATCACCTGAAACGTATAATTCACCCGGTATACCAACCGGAACTACCTGACGATATTCATCTAATATCAGTAGCTGGGTATTAGGAAATGGTTTACCGATAGGCAATGTATCGTTTGATGCTAATTGATTATTAACACCCTCGAAGTAAGAGCTATCAATAGTTGCTTCTGTTAGGCCGTAAGAGTTAATTACCCTTGTCTGTTCTCCACAATAATTACAAAGCTTTTGATATTCCTCTATTTTCCAACTATCTGAGCCGACGATAACTAACTTCATAAAATCTATTTTTTGATGACTATCTTCCAGGTATTGTAACAAACTACGAATAATTGCAGGGACAAATTCTGCACAATCAATTTTTTCATTACGTAAAAGTTGGTATAGTTGTTCCGGGTCTAGTAAAACGTCTTCTGGACATAACACTAATTTTGAGCCCGAGCAAAGCGCACGAACAATATCACCAACACATACGTCAAATGAAAAGCTAGCCATTTGTAAATGGGCGGACGTATTATTAATTAATTGATATTCATGTTCCCATCCATTAAAAGCGTGCATCAAATTATTGTGGCTAACCATCGTCCCTTTCGGAAGACCTGTAGAACCGGATGTGTAGATGACATAAGCCAAACTGTCTGGCATAATTTTAATTGGCATATTTTTAGTACTTTCTTGATTTAACTGCTCTTGTAGCAGCACATCATCAACAATTATAATATTTAAACTCGTTTCAGCTAAGAGTGAACTATTAAGTGCTTCATTAGTTACAATAGTAACTACCTTAGAATCTTTGAGCATATAATGTAGTCGGTCACTTGGATAGGAAGAATCCATTGGTAGATACGCTAGACCTGTTTTTAATACCCCTAAAACGGATATTACTAAGTCCATTGATTTAGGCAAACATATCCCAATAATTGAATCTTCCACTTCCTTTTGTTTTAAAATCAAAGATGCTAGTTGATTAGCTTTTTCATTTAGCTCCCTATAGGTCAAAGATTCACCTCTGAAAACGATGGCTATTGCTTCTGGATTTGTCTCAACTTGTTTTTCAAACCATGTACATACATTGTCAGCTTTAGGGAAATCCATAATATTTCCATTCCATAACTTTAATTGAGTCAATTCCTCATTAGTTAAATAGTTTATTTCACCAATAGGCTTATCAGGTTCAGACAGTATTTGCTCTAGTAGAATCTGGAAGTGCTGTGCCATTCTAATAATGAAGGTACTATCAAATAAATCGGTATTGTACTCCAAAATGCACTTTTGTGGATAAACATCTCCGCCATCTAAAATATCAAGAGACAAATCAAACTTTGCTGTACCACCATCTATAGGTTGATAATTCATCAATACATTATTGAGTCGGAAGTTTGGAACTGCATTTTGATACGTGAATAAAACCTGGAAAAGTGGATTAAGACTTGAGCTTCTTTCAGGCGCTACATTTTGAACAATAGTCTCAAAAGGGACATCTTGATGAGAAAAAGCTTCTAAAGAAGCTTCCTTCACCTGCTTTAGTAAATTCTTAAAGCTTACATTCCTAGACAACCTTACACGAAGAGGTAAAGTATTAACAAATACACCTATTAACTTTTGGAATTCATTTCGGTTTCTTCCCGAGATAGGAACACCAACAATAATGTCATCCTGTCCAGTGTAACGATATAACAAGGTATAAAACACGGTAAGCATTGCCATAAAAGCTGTCGACTCTTCAGAATGACATAATCTTTTCAAATTATCACTTGTTGCTTTTGATAACTCAAAAACATACGAAGATCCCTTAAAAGTTTGTATTGCTGGACGTAAGTATGTCGTCGGCAGTTCTAGCACAGGCGGAGAGCCTAGGAGTGCTTTTTTCCAATATGTTAGCTGATTTTGAAAAAGTTCATCAGTCAAATGCTTCTGTTGCCATGACACATAGTCAGAATATTGCGTTGTCAGATCCTGTAATGTAGAAGGTCTGTTGTTGATAAAAGCTTCATATAACTCACTAAGTTCTTGTAATAATACCGTAACAGACCATCCGTCAAAGATAATATGATGCATTGTTACTACTAGGTAGTTTTCATCATCATTCAATTGAAGTAGAATGACTCTCCATAAAGAAGAGTCATTTTTTAAATTAAATGGTTTTTGAATTTCCTCA
Organism: Lysinibacillus parviboronicapiens; assembly: GCF_003049605.2. Taxonomy (NCBI): domain Bacteria; kingdom Bacillati; phylum Bacillota; class Bacilli; order Caryophanales; family Bacillaceae; genus Lysinibacillus; species Lysinibacillus parviboronicapiens. Next base: position 871,360 of record NZ_CP073713.1, on the reverse strand, counting down.
TTGACGATTCTACTTCGCTCTTGACGACGTATGTCTTTCGGAAATTCCCTTAAATCTATAAATTCCATCATTACTGAAGATTCATACATTACTTTTCTTATAGGTTCACCGTCTATATCTTCAACAATACTGGTACGAAGGATTTCGTGTCTGTTAGCCACCTCTTTGAAACAAGCCTGTAAAACATCAATGTTTAGCTCTCCCAATAATAGAAAGGCCGAAGGAATATTGTAAGCTGAACTTTCAGGATCTAATTGACTTAAAAACCATAATCTTTTCTGAGGAAAAGATAATGCATAATTTTCGGTAATAGTGTCTTTTCGGTCTAATAACTTTGACTTAAGTTGATTTACCAGCAAAGCTTTTTGTTCATCTGTAAGAGTGCCAATCTGTTCCAAATACTTATTCAATTTGATCCCTCCCAGCTGCAACTAAACTAATAATGTCGTTTATTTTGTCTTCTGAAAGTTCTCCTAATTCTGAAATGATTTGTCCGACTTCATCGTCTTGGATTAAATTATGCTTTTTTTCTAGCATTTCCATAATATTTATTGAAAGCTCTTGTGAAGTTACCCCACGTAATAAATCTACTACAGCAATCGTAACCTGAAGACTAGCTTCAATTGTATTTTTCAACTCCATTGCCATCATGGAATCTAAACCAAAAGCGTTCAGTGGTACGTTGGCTTCTATCTGTATACGATTTAAACGCAACACGGCACAAGACATCTCCATAATGTGCGATTCAAGTTGTGTTAGTTGTTCCTTACGATCCTTTAATTGTAATAAACTATTCAAAAAGTCTAGAGAATTATCATCGGAGTTATCCGTTTGACTTTGTAAGTCTCTATGTTTATTAACAAGTTCGGCAATGATAGGAGGTACATTTCCAAGAGGATAATTTTTATCGGCTACTTTTGGCCAATCTGCTCCTACTACACTGAATTGTGCTCTTTGCTGACATAATAATTGATTGAGTGCCTCAAGTCCTTGATCATTTGTCATCGAATATAAACCGCGATTATCAAAATAATTTAACAAATCAAGCTGTGTAGCCATCCCCGATTCAAGCCATGGCCCCCAGTTAATACTCAATCCATGCATTCCTCGCGATCTTCGATAATGTGCCAATCCATCTAAAAATGCATTGCCCGCTGAATAATTCGCTTGACCACTCATCACTACAACAGATGCAATTGATGAAAATAGAACAAAGAAATCTAGCGATTGGTTTTCAAAATGTTCATGTAAGTTCCATCCTCCAATCATTTTTGGACGAAGAACATCGGTAAATTCTTGCTGATTCATTTGATATAATAATTGTGGTCGAGCTACCCCAGCTGTATGGATCACGCCACGGATTTCTGGCCATCCAGCGCCAGAATATTGAAGCAGAGATTTCTCTATTTCGTTCTTATTACATACATCTGCAGTAGCTATGTGGATAGTAGCCCCCATCGCCTCTAGCTCTTTTATAGCGATAATGCGCTTTCCTTCTACACTATTTATATCTACCTTATCCCAATCTGTACGATCGTGGAATTGCCCACGGCCCATTAAAATTAAATGTCTCGCACCTTTTTTTATCATCCAGCGAGCCGTTAATAACCCTAAACCACCGAAGCCACCAGTTATTAAGTAACTTGCATCTGGTCTAAATACAATTGGCAGTGAATTATTAAGTTGAATATCCTCTTCTAAACGAACTACATAACGTTCTCCTTGTCTAAAGGCAACATGATCTTCTCCATCTGTATTCCAAATCTCTTCAAATAAAAGATTACTATTTTTTTCAGCTAACAAGGAATCATCTAAATCAATAATGCCTCCCCATAAATTCATGTGTTCCTGATGTCCAATTGCTTTTGCTAAACCCCATACAGCTGATTGGGCTACATTATTCAAACTAAGTTCCGTCCCTACTTGCTGTGCGCCAATTGTTGCAACCCACAATCGAACATGCTCTGGAAGCTGCTTGTGAACAATAGATTGAACAAGGTGAAGCAAACCAACACAACCCAATTCTTCAACCTGATTCAAGCCGTTTGTGTTTAAAATATCAGTTACTTTATTATCGAGTGCCCAACCATAAATAATTCCTCGACATTGAGTTGGGTCAGAAAGTATATCATCCATTAATATAACGAAATCTTCAGAATTAGAAGGGTTTATAGTAAATGTATTGTTTGTTCTTTCATATTTGGCCCCTGGATGCACAGAATAACAGTGTTCTCCTGCCTTAATTAGCCTTTCAGCAACCGAATGTCCTATTTTCTGTTTATCTTCAAAGATTACCCAATATCCTTTGTCAGAAACATTGTTTACAGGAGAATATTCAGTTGCTTCCTTTCTTATTTGAGTATGCCATTGCAACTCATATATATCTTGCGTGCCTGTAGATTTGCTAGAAGATGTATTATCCTTTAACGAAACTGCATTACACCCTAAAATTTCCATAACGATATTTCCTTCAGAATCAAAAAGGTGGATATCCCCCTCTAATGAGGTTTCTGTCTTATTCAAAATAGAAGCATGAATCCACAAATCTGTATCTAATCGAACTTTTTTGTGTAGCGCTCCCTTTGATACACCGACAGGCATATATACTGTCGTATTCTCTTCTTCCGTTTGGAAAGGCAATGCTGCAGCAAGTACTTGGAAACATAAGTCCAAGATCGAAGGATGTATTTCATACTCATCTAATTGTGCGCCAATTATTTCGTGTAAACTTACCTTCGCCAATGCTTCTTGTTCACCTTGCCATAGTGTTTCAATACCTTGGAAAGTTTCCCCATATTCAAGCCCGAATTTACGGAATTGCAAATAACATTGTTCCTTGGAAAGTTGCAAAGTACAATTTTCTTTTAAGACGAAAAGTTCTTTATTTTGGGATTTAACACTAACGTTCGGTCTTATCTGCCCTGTAGCATGTAATGTCCAATCCTGACTTACTCCCGTAGGCTGGCTATAAATAGAAACCGTTGAGTTTTCCACTGAATAAACTAATCTTAATTTTACTGACTCTCCTAATGTTAAAAACAAGGCCTTATTAAACTTAACGCTTTCACCACAGATGAAACCAGTATCTCCAAATAATTCTTTAGATGCAGCTAACATCATTTCAACATACGCCGCCCCAGGATATACATATGCTCCCTGAATTTGATGGTCGCATAAATAAGGAAGGCGATTCAAATCTAAATCGTTTTCCCAAGTAGGCTCAGGTGTATTTAATTTTTTCCCTAGTAATGAATGTACATGTGTGCCCAATCGCTCTTGTTCGGATATAAAAGACTCTTGCCAATAACGCTCTCTCTGCCAAGGGTAAGTAGGGAAACAAATCGTACGAACCGCCTGATTATGTATGTTATCCCAATTGATTGAATACCCTTTTGAATACAAAGCGCCAAGAGATTCGAATAATATCTCCTTATCTACGGCATTGCGACGTAAAGAAGGGATTATTAATCCTTGAACATTGTTAAGTGATAAACATTCTGAAATAGAATTTGCTAGCACAGGATGTGGACCCACTTCTATAAAATTATCGATACCATCTTCAATCATTGTATTCGCTGCTGCCGCAAAAAGTACTGATTCTCTTATGTTTTTCCACCAATAGTAGGCTGTAAAATCTTCATTACTCATTATCTTGCCAGTAACTGTAGAATAGATTGGCGTGTGTGGGGTATTAACTTTAATATCTTTAAGCGCATTTAAAATATCATCTTTCAGTGGATCCATATAATGACTATGATATGGAACTTTAACATTGAGGTATTTATAAAATATTTTTTTCTTTTCTAATGATTCTATAACAATATCAAGAGATTCTGGAGCCCCAGCAAGAGTCACAGCATTCGGACTATTTATAGCAGCTATAGATACATGATCAAGATCAAGTATTTCAATTCTTGCTTCCTCAAAAGATAATCCTACCGCTACCATCTGACCTAATCCAGTAGTACGTTGTTGTAAATTACTGCGGTAGTATATAATCTTCACGGCATCTTCTAAACTGTAAACACCAGCACAATAAGCTGCTGCAACTTCCCCAGCACTATGCCCTACAATAGCATCAGGAGCTATCCCCCAAGATTTCCATAATTCAGCCAAACCAACTTGTAGCATAAAATTAGCTGGCTGGGCAACTTCAGTTTCCTCCATTTTGGATGATAGTTCATCAGCTAGCATAGCCTCAATTATTGACCATCCTGAAAGACGTTTAAATAAATCATCACATTGCTCTACAGCTTGACGGAACACATCATCTTTTTGAAGAAGTTCTCTGCCCATCGCCCACCATTGAGGACCCATACCAGTAAACACAAAGCTTAAAGGTGATTTTTTGGTATCAGCAACTCCTGAAACAATACCAGCTTCTTTACCATTTCCCAGGAATATATCTAGTTTCTCTATTAAATCATCCACAGTTTTTGCAGTGATAGCTAAGCGATGATTATGATGACTACGTCTTTTAATAGCGTTATACCCAATATCACTTAATGAGTAGTTATTAGCAGAAATAGCCTTTTTGAAATCTTTAGCATAGTCTTTCAATGCCTGCGTATTACGTGCAGATAAAACTATCGTATGGACATCTTCAGTTTTTTCTATGTCCTGAATAGTCTCTTTCGTTACATATTCTTGTAATACAACATGGGCATTTGTTCCACCGAATCCAAATGAATTAACACTTGCAGTTGCTACATCCTCAGTGTCTGGCCAAGCCGTTAATTTTGTTGGAATTTTAATATTCAGCTTTTCAAAATCAATATCAGGGTTGGCATTCTTAAGATGGAGATGAGCTGGTATTTGACGGTTCTTCAAACAAAGAATTGTTTTAATTAGTCCTGCTACACCAGCGGCCGCTTCTGTATGTCCAATGTTAGTCTTAACTGATCCAATATAACATTTGTCCCCAGGAACTCTATCTGCTCCCAAGATACTTCCTAATGCATTCGCTTCTATCGGATCTCCAACAGGTGTTCCTGTTCCATGGGCCTCTACGTACTGTACTTGATTTGGTTTAATACCACTTTTTTCATAAACATCACATAATAATTGTTTTTGCGCTTCCTCTCTTGGTACCGTAATACCTTGGGAATTACCATCTTGATTAATACCACTACCTCTAATAATTGCATGGATAGGATCATTATCCTGTATTGCTTGAGAAAGTGGTTTTAATAATACAACTCCTGCTCCTTCGCCACGTACATAACCATTTGCAGAAGAATCAAATGCTTTAGATCGCCCGTCAGCTGATAACATCCCTGCTTTGGATTCAGCAATAAAATATTCTGGCTTAATCATTACATTGACACCGCCTGCGAATGCCATTGTACTTTCTCCATTTCTTATACTTTGACAAGCTAAATGTAAAGCAACAAGGGACGAAGAACACGCTGTATCAACCGTAATACTAGGCCCTCGGAAATCATACGTGTAAGAAATTCGGTTTGCCAATAACGTCATCATGGCCCCTGTAGCTGAGTGTGCATCAACCAAGTGTCTATTCGATTCGGAAAATTGCAATAATTTATAATCTAACGTAAAAGCACCCATGAAAACACCCACATTGGTACCTGCTAAACGTTCCTGCATTTGACCGGAATTTTCCATAGCTTCCCAACAAACTTCCAGCAACAAACGTTGTTGTGGATCTAATAAAGCTGCTTCCCTAGGAGATATACCAAAGAAAGACGCATCAAATTGATCTACATTGTCTAAAAATCCTCCCCACATAGAATTTGATTTACCTTGGTTTACTTTATTAGAGCTATAGAAATTTGAAATACTCCATCTATCACTTGGGATTTCAGTTATCGCGTCTACTTCTTTACTTAATAGTTCCCAGTAAGATTCTGGAGAGTTTACCCCCCCTGGGAAACGGCATCCAATACCTATTATCGCAATTGGCTCAGCTATATTATTTTTTAATGTCATCATATTCCCTCGCTTATAGTAGTTTCTCGAAAATTAACTATTTTTAATAGTCCTAATGTTTTGAATAAGGTTTTGATAAAGTAGGTAGTTTTTTTCTTTGTACTTTCCTTAACTACATATGAAGAATGTATATCAAGGTATATCAAGCCTTCACAGAATTTGATTATTCTCAAGTAAATTACTTTCTTAGTAAGAAGCTATTTCGATACCAATCTAACGTATCTTTTATAGCTTTTACATGCGGTGTAACCTCTAGACCAAATGTACGCTCATACTTACTATGGTCAACGATATATGGTTGATTATAAACATAATAAATCTCTTTCATTTCTCGCATATAAGGATTAAATAACGCCATTAATTGAAATATTTGTTTCGGAGCACATTGTACTTTAGACGTCTTCTGTATTTCTTTATAAACTTGTTCAATTAGCTCTCTAGTAGTAACAGTGGTGTCACTTGGTATGTGCCATATTTCCCCTAGTGATTCTTCATTCAATGCTAAAGTTACAAGCCCTCTGGCAAAATCATTTATATAAATATGTGTATGAGGGACATCTATACACCCAATTACTTTAGCGGCTTTTCCTTGTAACGCAGACTTAAATACCCTCTCACCTAGGATTGAATGCAAAGCATATGGACCATAGAAATCCGGCCCCCTTCCAATAGCAGCCCTAATCTTACCACTATGATGAGCTTCTAATACTTCTTCAGCCATTTGAGCTCTTACTAACCCCTTCCGATCACTCGCAAGATTTAATGATGATTCATTGTAGGGCTGTTTCGAAGAACCATACATAAAAAGGTTATCTGCATAAATTAATTTGGCTTCTGCTTGACCTGCTCCATAAATAATCCCTTTGTTTAAATTTGGGAAATGTTCTGACCATTTAGTATAATCAGGTTTGGCACAATGATATACAACTGTTGCTCCCTTTAATGCATTAGCTGATTCTTCAAAATTTGAAACATTCGCATGGATTAAATTTACGTTCTTAGGAAGTTCAATGGAACTGTTTTGATTAACCATTATGACTTCTTTCTCCCTAATTAGCAGCTCTCTCATTACAGCAAGCCCAAGTGGTCCAGTGCCAACTACAACATGTTTTTCTTTATTAACATACATTTTAACCTCCTGTGCAAAATACGTTTTTTGTAAAATAAAAGGTAATGTTACAAAAAAATACATGTAATGACCTTTTTTTAACTCTACCATATTTGGATTGAATTGGAATATAATATTTTTTAAATTTATGTAAAGGAACCTATAAATTTACAAGTAACTATTAATTTTAAATAATTAGTATAAATAACATAAATATCCAAAAATCTCTTTTTTGCAAACAAAAAGTCCTTTATAATGAAAAGGTAAGATGGTAATCCATCCGAATCCATTAATAAAGGACACACAAAAAATTTAACATAGAAGATACAAATTTATTATTTCGAACAACTTAGGAGCGGCAAAAAATTTGCAAATATAAAAAACAATAAGGAATAAAAAGTTTGGGAGGTAACATGGAAATATTCGGAGTTAATATAGCTGGCATAAAACCAGAACATTCATTAAATGAGTTAATAAAACTTATTTCAGTTGAAAAACGCAATAAAATTAAATCTTATAGAAAAAAAGAAGACTATCTACGCTCGCTGACTGCTGAATTATTAATACGTGTGATACTTGTTAAGAAAGGCTTATTCCAAAATGAAGACATCCAATTTGAATATAATAATTACGGAAAACCTTTGTTAAAAAACTCTTCAATAAAATTTAACATTTCACATTCTGGTGATTGGGTAGTATGTGCAGTTAGCAATTTTTTAGTAGGAATTGATATTGAAGAAATTAGATCGTACAATGTTAGCGCTATTAAAGATTCCCTTACCGCAAATGAATTTAATACATTAATAGATCTAAGTAAAAATGATCGAAGTACTTTTTTTTTCAACTTATGGACATTGAAAGAAAGTTATATTAAAGCTGTTGGGAAAGGTCTGTCCATCCCTTTAAAATCAATTTCTTTTGAAATGAATGACAATGAAATTATTTTTACTAATCGTTATAATAACGATACCTTTAATTTTAAACAGTATGAAATTGACAACAGATACAAATTATCTGTTTGTAATGAAAAAACATCATTCCCTAAAGAAATTTGTATATGGAGCTTTCATAAGTTATATCACGATTCTATTAATCTTTTAAAATAAGAGGCCACTGAACCATTGCTGTCTTTACTAAAGTTTTTCTTCCTTTTTCATCATAGCCATATTCTGCGATGACAGTACCAGCTCTATTTTTTACTTTCTTTAGCTAATCAAACACATTCCATTCATACGTATATACAACATCACTTGTTAAAATTTCCGTCATAATCGTACGTATATAATTGATTATTCACATATTCTAATTGATTAGCTTTGTTATATCTGTAAGTAGAGGTTTCAGTTTAACCTGCTTTACTCAGCGTTTTTGAATAACGCTTATTTACCAACCTCATACACATTATAAAGAGTCGAAAACTTTTTTTACCCATTCCAGATAGTCACTCATATAGTGTTCCTGTTTAAAGCCATGATTCTGACCTTCTGCTACAATCACAGTCACATCCGCATCTGCAGCCCGTGCTGATTGAATATATTCCTGTGGTCCTTTTACCCCAACAGCTAAGTCATTCGTCCCATAAGCAATAAACTGAGGTATATTAGCTGTTCTGAAATGCTTAGATAGATCTGTCTGATCTAAAAGCTCTTTACGCTCTTCTGGATTTCTTACATCATCATCATTAAAAGAAGCAAAGAGCATAGGTACATTATAGCGGTAGGTCAATGCTGGGTAAATCATAGCTGCAGATGCTACTTGATCTTCGACTCCATCGATGACATCAAGCTGATAACTATCAGGAAACAGACTCCCCCCCTGAATGAGGTTAATAAAACTACCAGTTTGAAAACCACCAGCACTAAAACCTATCAATCCAATTTTATCTGGATGAATACCGTAATCATTTGCATGATATCGTAGATAACGGACAGCACGCTGAACATCTAATTGTGGAATAGGCCATTCATAGGGGTTGGAACGATAATGTAGAACGAATGCGTTGATACCTGCCTTATTTAATGATTCAGCTATATCTTTTCCTTCAGCAGTTCCGCCATCCATTTCCTTATAGCCATAACCACCACCTGGAATCACAATGACGGCACTGTCACTGTCTGACATCGTATAAGGAATCAGATAGGGCTCATCTTCATAGGTGGATTTCTCATAGCCCCCTCCAATTTCATGGACATAGGTGAAGGTATCAATGGCAGCTTCATTGTCTTTATATTCTTCTCCGACAATGTTAGCGGAAAATTTTAATGTAGCCAGTAGTTTGTTAGGATTACCCTTAATATTCATATCGTCTAGCTTACTGCCAGAATGATTACCTGCAACTTCTTCTCCCCAAATTTCAACCTTTCGTTCAATATCTGCAACTGGCTTGCCTGGTTTATGCCCAAAGGGATTAATTTCAAGAGTAGCGTATCCAAACCCTATCATCAAAGCCAATATAGCTAGAATTATTCCCACTATTTTGGCTATTTTCTTAATTATCTTCATAATCGATAACCTCCGTTAAACATACTCATGACAGCATTAAATAGTATATTAGTAGAGAAGAAAGCACGAAAAACTCCAACTAAATGATCTTCTGCCTGTTAGCCCATTTTATGGTGAAATGGAAACCATGATGCAATACTTTTTCCAAAGCTATATCGTGACTTACCTCGTAGCGTTTCCTTAGAAGAATTGCCTATGTAGAACTCATACAAAACATAATTAACCAATTATTAAATGATTCTGGGAAATCTTTTGCATCGGGCAATAATGGTTTGGACCAAGCTCCTTTAAAAAATGCCGCCGTTAGACATGCAAACTCACAACATTATAGGTGGGAGCACAATCATCTTTACCTGTCGATGCATCAGGTCATACTTAGTTTATTTGTAAATTCCTTTTAGAGTGCTGCCGAATGCCATATTTAACATAACCCCCTTCCAGTGAAAAAACCTCCTAACGTATATCGAGCAACATCCGAAGTCACTTTTATCAGAAAGAGCATCCTTATATAAAATAGGGATACTCTTTCTTTATGATGTTTAAAGTTACATAAAAACACACTAAAGAAGAATCTTGTATAAGATAAAATATTAATATGCAACATTTAATTTCCAGTAAATTGGAATTATTTTATTGTTTTGCTGGAAGAAATCCACCATCCTCTGCCTCTTCTTCAGTGCAGAACATTTCTTCAGCTATTGTATTGTCATAGTCACGTTGACCAGGCATATGATAAATTTTATTTCCTTTTGAATTAATATTACCTTTAATTACACAACTGTTATTATTAGTAATAGATTTATCATTTTCTGTTTTCTTAACATCTTTATTTTTATCTGTAGTAGCATAATAAGCATCCTTGTCGTATCCACGATTCGTTACATAGTCTTCAACTGACCAAATACCAATAGCTGACTGTTGTGCAGTTTTTTGAATCGATTTAAACCAATCTACGTGCTTCGTATTTGGAGCATATATATAAGCCACACGTGCTAATCCATGTTGCAATAACTGCTCTTGAACACTTATACCCTCTTTGGTATAAATATAGGCGAGTAGTCTTTTATATTTATCACGATAAGAAACATCAAATTCTAAATATACTGTATCTTGACCAGCTAATAGTTGCTTAGTAAATTCTTTAGCTTGTGGTCCGTATGGTTGCACTCCTAATGTCTCATGATTAGTTTCAGGGGTATCCACAAGTAAAAACCTAACCTTTTCGGAACTACCATTATATTTTATTCTTATAGTATCGCCGTCAATTACACTTTCTAGCTCATATTCTTCAAACTTACTTACATCGTGTTTCTCAGCATTTTCTATCGTTGAGGATACAAGACCTTCTATATCTTCATTCTCAATAATATTCGTACTAGCTTCTTCTGTGCATGCACTCAGAATCAATGTAGAAATGAATATAGCAAAAATAAATTTCTTCAAATGTACACCCTACTTTCTAACTTACATCCCTTTATAAAACTAAAAATCCTCAGTTAAATTAAAACTGAAGATCTTAAATTTATTTGAATATCAAATATAATACAAAAGCTAAAATAATTGTGCCACTTGTAATAAGCGTCTTAATATCTTTGTCACTCATTTTCCGTACCTCTCTTCAGCATTCATTAGTATCTTATTTAAGTCTATTATCAATACATTAATATCACAATGAATTTGATTTATTTGCTCCTAAAAATTTTTCAATAATAATTTAATTATCTCCTTACATAAAAAAACCTTCAGTCTCAAAAACCGAAGATAGAAATCTTTATTTAAATATTAAATATAAAACAACAGCAAGTATTATTGTGCCACTAGTTATTAGTGTTTTAATATCTGATTGTTTCATTTATTTCACCCTCACGTTAATCATGTATTATTTGTATTAATATTACACTGTTTAGAACCTATTATTAAATAAAGTTCACCTTTATCACAACAAATTTTGATTTTCTCTTATATTTTCCAATACTTTTATCAATCTGCTGTTAATAAACAGATTGATAAAAGTATTGTTTTCTTAACAAAAAATCTTCAGTTATATAAAACCGAAGATTTTTAACATCTATCTAATTAAGTGACCTATATTTATGCCAAATAAATTCCATACCTTTTCATTTAGCGCCCTTACTATTTATTTTCCTGTAGTGGCACTAAAACATGGGTAAACAACCATTCCTTAAATTTAGGATGTACATATAAATAGGTACAGTTTTATATAGATAAGCCATCATAAGCTTTTATATATTCATGTAGTAGTTACCTTACAACTATTTGTCATTATCATGCTTTAACAGTAGCCCTATCCACTTAGATATTTACTGAAGTACAGCAAGCGACCTATATCAGTCTGATTGGTTCAGCTAATCATCTGCGGAGATGTGGAAAAGACCCTACTGATTGAAAATAATTTCACGTTGTTTCTATTGTAAAATATCAATCTACTACATTCAAGTTATGTAGATGTTATTGCAACCCAATGATTAGGGGACACTTCAACGAGTTCACTGTTTTCTACATCATATTGTACTTGTGTTTCTTCACTCCCTGCATCCGCATATTTTCTTTTTTCTATTGCTGGATCTGGAATAGGAATAGATTGCAGCAATGCACGTGTATAAGGGTGCTGTGGATTCGTATATAGCTCCTCACTTTCTGCAAGCTCAACAATTTTCCCACCGTACATGACAGCCACACGATCGCTTATATGCTTAACCATTGATAAATCATGTGCAATGAATAAGTATGTCAAGCCAAGACGTTGCTGTAAATCTTTTAATAAATCGACAATTTGCTTTTGAATCGATACATCTAGCGCAGATAGTGGTTCATCACAAACGATGAAATTCGGTTCAACAGCTAATGCTCGTGCAATTCCTATACGTTGGCGTTGACCACCTGAAAACTCATGGGGAAAACGCATTGCATGTTCTTTGCTTAAACCTACAAGTTCAAGTAAATGTTCTACTCGTTGTTGACGTTCCTCAGTTGTTTTCACAAGTTTATGAATATCTAGCGCCTCTCCAACAATATCTACTATTTTTTTTCGAGGATTCAATGAAGAATATGGATCTTGGAAAATAATCTGCATATGACGCCGCATCGCTTTTAATTGCTTTGCTGATAGTCTTGTAATTGGCACCCCTTGGTATAAAACTTCGCCATTCGTAGGTTGATGCAACTGCAAAATTGTACGTCCTGTAGTAGATTTACCTGAGCCTGATTCACCTACAAGCCCTAATGTTTCTCCAGGGTAAATATGGAATGATAGATCATTAACCGCCTTTACTGTTTGACCACGTCCTAACTCGAATTCCTTTGAAAGACGCTCTACTTGAATTAATGGTTTCGTTGCGTCTATTCCTGCTGAGATATTTGCTAATGGTTTTGGCTGTTTCTTCTCATGTAATTTTGGTAAAGCATTCAGCAGTTTTTTTGTATAAGGATGCTGGGCATTCGCAAAAATTTCCTCTGTCGTACCTTGCTCAACAATCTCGCCTTCCTTCATGACAATAATCCGATCACACATGCCAGCAACAACACCCAAGTCATGTGTAATTAAAATAATGGAAGTACCCATCTTCTGTTGCATATCACGCATTAATTTTAGTATTTGCGCTTGAATAGTGACATCTAGAGCTGTTGTAGGTTCATCTGCAATCAGTAAAGACGGCTTACAGGCTAATGCCATCGCAATCATAACCCGTTGACGCATACCACCCGAAAATTCATGTGGGTATTGTTTATAGCGTTGTTCTGCATCTCGGATTCCTACAAGCCTTAATAATTCTAGTGTTTGCTTATAAGCATCCGCTTTTGATAATGATTGGTGCTTTCTTAAACTTTCAGCGACTTGTTCTCCTATTCGAATGGTAGGGTTTGTAGATGTCATTGGATCTTGAAAAATCATACTTATGTCTTGCCCACGTATAGTTTCCATCTGCTTTTCGCTTAGGGCAGTAATCTCTTGTCCGTGAAAAAGAATTTCTCCCGATTTTAAAAATGAAGGTGGTGATGGTAATAAACGCATAATGGAACGAGCCGTTACACTTTTCCCACTACCTGACTCTCCTACTATTCCGAGTGTTTCACCTTTATTTACATGAAAACTAACACCATTTACTGCTTCAAATTCTGTCTCGCCAGTAATAAAGGACACGCGAAGATTGTTGATTTCTAGAAGCTTTTCACTCATTCAATCCACCCTTTTTTAAATTTTATGATTGACTTAATATCATGTATAATTCATACTTTACAATACTGATAGGAATTATACAATATAATGCTTTTTATGTCATTTACGTTTGGAGGAAATGCATGGTTATTTTAAAAAATCGTTCAACAACAAAGGAACATGTATTCTTTTTTACAGTTTATCAAAAGCTTATGCATTTACGACCCTATATGTTGTTACTCTTTCTCTTAAGTATCTTAGTACATCCATTTACATATTTCTTATATCGCAAAAGAAAAAATTCACACGTATACAAGCAGAGGTTTGAGCAACAATGTCAGCACTATAAAGAAAATGGGTCTTACACAAAGTGGAAATGTGCATTTGTAGAACAAGAGCAAGCCAAGGCTCGCTTTTTCGGTGAACAATTGTCTGAACAGCAGTTACAAACATCAGCTACTTCTTTAGCAGAAGCAAAGCTTCAACGAATAGTCGAAAAAGATTTAGCCAATGAAGGCCTCTATAAGCAATCCTATTTACAGTTTTTTGGGCAGCAACTGAAAAAACAAAGTTTTATAGCCATCACGTTTGTACCAGCAATTTTATTTTATGTATTGCTACTATTGTTTGCGAATCCATTTCTACAATATGTTATTGAACGAATTTTACAAAGCTTCATCGTAATTATAGGTGTTGCTACTCTCGTTTTTACGATTTTATATTTGTCGCCGTTTGACCCAGCGAGAAACTTACTCGGAGTGGAGGCAACGCCTGCTCAAGTTGCAAACTTTAATCGTATTTATGGCTTGGATCAACCTTATTTATCACAGCTCTGGCATGCACTTTCAGGACTTTTCACATTTGATTTAGGTACATCATTTGCTGGGAAAGAAGATATTACACATAGCATCGCCAATAAATTTCCTATCACCCTTGAAATTGCCCTATTATCACTACTAATGGCCATTGCTATAGCCATTCCAGTTGGCATTATATCAGCAGTCCGCCCAAATTCTTATTTGGATTACACATTTATGTTCATTGCGTTAATTGGATTATCGATTCCAAGCTTTTGGCAAGGTTTACTATTCATTTTAACTTTCGCGTTAAAGCTACAGTGGTTTCCAGCCACGTATAACCCACAAAACTGGCTATCACTCTTGATGCCTGTTATCGTCTTGGGTACTTCTATTACGGCATCCATTGCCCGGATGACAAGGTCCAGTATGCTCGAAGTTATTCATGAAGACTATATTATTACTGCCAAAGCAAAAGGTTTAAATGAATATAAAGTTATCACAAAACATGCAATACGCAATGCCATGATTCCGATTATCACGGTGATTGGACTTCTCTTCGGTGGAATGTTAGGAGGGGCTTCAGTTACAGAGAAGGTTTTCAATATTAGTGGAATTGGTAGCTATATCGTTGATAAGCAATTTATACCCGATATTCCAGCCATCCTCGGTGGCGTAGTGTACATTGCCATTACCATTTCTATTGTCAATTTATTGATCGATATTCTGTATGCCTATTTCGATCCACGTATTCGCTCGAAAATGAAGAAGTCTTAAAGGAGGATTACCTGTGAAAACTATCGTACATGTCAAACTACTTTTGAAAATTACACAGGAATATGTCAATGCACATTTTACATTTGTCTTTTCCTTACTGTTTTCTTTATTATTTCTGGCTTATAGCTACAATTTTTCTAGTCAAAGCTGGCGACCAATTATTTTACTTTTTTTCTTTGTTTATATAATAACGACAGTTTATGTTGGCTTTCTGACATTGCGTATCAAGAGTGATTTAGCAAAATTTGGTGACATACAAAAAACAACGCGCTTGTTTGGTTTCCCTCTGTTGTTGACTATTGCTTCTGGCAATATTTTTTCAGTCTCTTTTGCTTTTATGCTCGTATCAAAAACAAAGACCGCTGAATATACTTTTGCAGCCTATGCATTTATTACGCAGCTATTTATTATCGGTATTTCAGCTTTGAATTTATTTAAATCCTATGTAACAGATACATTTCTAGTAGCAATGGGGTTATTTTTAATACTTGCTATTTTTTATCTTGCGTTATTAGTCCTTTGTACAAAATTTGTTACGGCAAAGGACGCCCCTAAATGGATGATCGTACCTGGTATCTTGCTTGTCATTGCCACATTTACAGGTAATCTATTTGCAACTTTGCTAGGATTTAGCCTCATTCAAAAGGCTAGAAAAACTAATCCATCGGCCATTGAAAAATGGCAAAAAATGTGGCAAAAGATTTTACGTAACACGATGGCGGTATTTGGATTATTTTTCATAGTCTTTATCTTTTCATTATCTGTAACAAGTTCTTGGACGTTTGATTATGACTTTGCAACTAAAAATAACTATGGGGCATTGTTACAAACACCATCATTGGAGCATCCACTTGGAACTGATAATTACGGTCGTGACTTATTTTCTCGTATCGTGTTTGGCGCGCAAATTTCGTTAATTGTCGGATTTTTCTCAACAATTATCCCAGCGCTAGTTGGTGGGGCTCTTGGTGCATTTTCCGGCTACTATGGGAAAGCGACAGATAACATCATCATGCGCAGTCTTGATATTTTGTATGCAATCCCTGGGATATTACTTGCTATTGCTATTATTGCTGCCTTTGGTGCCAATACCATTAATCTAATCATCGCACTGAGCGTTGGAGCAATCCCAACATATGCACGCACTATGCGAGCAAATGTGATGCAGCTTTCGAATTATGAATTTGTTGAATCCGCTAGAGCTCTAGGGGCTTCTGATGCAGCAATCATCTTTAAGCATATTGTTCCGAACTCTTTAGCACCAATGATTGTCAAAGCCACATTAACAATTGGTGGAGCAGTAATTGCAACAAGTAGTTTAAGTTTTTTAGGGCTTGGTATTGAGCCACACATTCCTGAATGGGGAAACATTTTAAAGGTTGGTAGTACGTACCTGGAGACACATTCCTATGTTGCTATTTTCCCAGGTCTTTGTATTATGCTTCTCGTCCTGTCCTTTAACTTCTTAGGTGATGGTTTACGAGATGCTTTAGATCCAAAAACAAATTAGAAAAATTGGAGGTTCTTATATGAAAAAACGACTGTTATTTTTAGTCATCACAGTGTTAGCATTAGCCGGCTGTGTACAAACAAAAACAGATGTAGAGGGCGGTAAAGACTCTAAAGGCGATGGGAAATCGTCAATTGAACTTTTAGGTATGGCATCTGGTGAGGAAGATATGAATATTGTACGTGATCAACTAGTGAAAAATGGCTTTGATGTTAAGCTTAATATTCAGCCAGATTACGGTTCATTTTCAGCGCAAAAAGAAGCTGGTAACTATGATATAGCGCTTTCTAGCTGGACAACAGTTACTGGGAATCCTGACTATGCTGTTCGTGGTTTATTCAAAACTGGTGGCGACTATAGTGTGGTTGCCGACTCAAATCTAGACGCTTTAATTGATGAAGCAAGCACTTTAACAGGTGATGAGGCCATAGCTAAATATAAAGACTTAGAAGAACGATTAGTATTCGATCAAGCATATATTGCACCGCTTTACATTTCCAATAAATATCAGGGGATTTATTCTGAATTAGTCAATCCAAAATCTGTACTTTTGCCGAAATCACGCGCCCAAGTATGGGAGAATATTGAATTTAATGATACTTCTTTAAATTCAACAGAAACATTAATTTTACATCAAACACTTGATTCTTTAACATCACTTGACCCAATTAAAGGCAATGATGGCTCTATTAACACACTTAATACAAATATGTATGTTCGACTTGTCAATTTAACAGATACGGATAAAGTTGTTTCAGATGGCTCTTTATCCTATAACCATGCCATCGCTGATGGAAATCAAGAATACTACTTTATTTTACGGGACGATATTCATTTTGCAGCCGTAAAGGACGGGGCTGCTGTTGATACTGGTGAATTAGTTTCAGCTGAGGATGTAGTGTTCTCATTAAATCGTGCAAAAGATTCAAAATCAGTACCAGACCATCGTACTTATAGTATTCATGAAAATATCGAAACTGTAGAGACCGTTACAGACTTAACAGAGTTACAAAATAAGAAAGTGGCTGGTTCTGACAAATCTATTTTAGATGTATTAACTCAAAACTTACCTACTACTATAGCCCAATTAGTGAAAGATAAAGATGCCGTGAGTAATGCTTCTGGTGCTTATCAAGTGGTAAAAATTACAACACCGACACCATTCCCGCAAGTATTAAACTACTTAGCACATCAATCTGGTGGTATCGTGTCTGAAAAACAAGTAACAAGCATTAACACATTTGATGTAGCAAACTATAACCCTGATAAAGATATCGCGTATGGTGATCAAGCAACAATTACTGAAGGTAGTGCAACATACAATAACCAACTATATGCAAGTGGCCCATACATTCTTGTACAAAAGAATGATTATGAAGCACAATTCGTGAAGAACCCTGCCTATCGTGTAGGTAGTGAGTATGAACCAAAGATTGCGAAAATCAATGTTCGATTTATTGCAGATAATGATAGTGCCCTATCAGCCTTACGAAACGGTGAAATCCACGTACTACAAGCAGTGCCAGAAACTAAGCTTGATATCGTAAAATCTGATGCCAAATTAACATTAAACACAGCAGATAGTAATGCTGTCACGTATCTACAAATGAACACATCTGGTCGTGCATTCTCTAAATCAGCTGATTTACGTAAAGCAATTCTTTATTCTATCAATCAAGATGAGTTCATCAGTTATTACCAAGGCAATAAAAAACCTGCTGTTTCAACTGTTTCTCCTTTAGTCAATACAGGATTAAAGCTTGAAGCAGACAGTGAAAAAGTAAAAGAATTTTTACAAGCTGCGAACGATGCAAAATAACAAAAGAGCCATCCCAAACTATTTTTGGGAGGCTCTTCTTTATATATAGAAGAAACTCTAATCAATTATATCTTTGAGCAACTTTCAGCTGTCTGGAGACTTCTTCTTCATATATTAAATTTCATTATGTGATTTTGGTTTTGGTCCAAGCTCTTCAGGCTCAATATCGGCAAATGTTTCGCCTTCTTCTTCTAAGTCACGCATACGATGTGCAATACGCGAAGCTGCAGAGGCTGCAATACTAGCCACTAAATCATCTAAAAACGTATTGACATGTTGCCCAGGTTCTGTGTCGAGCTTTTTAATAATGCCAATTTTTTGTTTGTCTAAATGACCAAAAGTTGTTACAGCTATGCTGCCATATGTAAAAACAGATCCAAGAGCAATTGTTTCATCAACTCCGAATAATCCTTCATCGGATTCAATAATTTGTTGTAGTGGTGATGACAATAATTTTTTCTCTGCAAGTTCATCTAATTCAATACCTACTAATACCGCATGTTGGACTTCACGTTTACGCAGTACTCGCTCAACAGAATGAACACAATGCTCTAATGTCAAACCGTCGTTATATGATTTTTGCATTTCAAAAACAATTTTAGCAATGTCCTCTAGCGTTACACCACGACGAACTAGCGCACCTAAAGCGGCCTTCGCTACTTCTTCGGAATGCACGCGAATACTTTTATTATGCATATTCTAACCCTCATTTCCATTTTTATTGCTAGTACAAGGCTAGCCCAATCTATTATACCTTTACTTACGTAATATGATACAATTTTGTTACAAACTACATGAAGGAGTGTCATCGTTGGATAAGGGAACAGTTCAGGATTTAAAGTTTTATAGTGAAGCATTGCAAGAGGAATTACAGCTTTATATTTACGTCCCTGCAAATTATTCTCCACTATATAAATACAATTTATTAATCGCATCAGACGGCAAGGATTACTTTCAGCTTGGGGGTATTACTAAATTAGCTGATGAACTTATTGATGACTATGAAATCGAAAATTTAATTATTGTTTTCGTTCCATACAAAGATATTAAAGATCGACGTCACAAATATATGCCAAGCGGTGAACAACATGAAGCTTATCTTCGTTTTTTAGCGCATGAGCTTGTGCCCTATTTAGATGAAGAATATGCAACATACCAAATGGGGATGAGCCGAGCAGTAATCGGTGACTCTATGGCTGCAACCGCTTCCTTAATGGCAGCTCTGAAGTACCCAAACATTTTCGGTAAAGTCATTTTACAATCACCACTTGTCGATGAGGATGTCCTGAAAGCTGTTGAAAATTTCAAAAATCCAGGAGCCATTTCCATTTATCATATTATTGGCAAAAAAGAAGATAAAGTTGTCACAATGGATAAAACAGTAAAGGATTTTTTAACCCCGAATCGTCAATTGCATAATCTTATGTTAAGTAAAGGCTTTTCTACATTTTATGATGAGTTCGACGGCAATCATACATGGAAATATTGGAAACCTGACCTTCGCCGAGCTTTAATTGAAAATTTCAATTAATATTAGGTGATTCAAATTACGAATAACGAAATTTCTGTTATACTTAGATAGAAAAATCGTTTATTTTCGGGAGGTAATGGACTATGAAGTACGGAATTGTGGCTTTTCCATCAAAAAAATTACAAGACTTAGCGAACACGTACCGCAAGCGTTACGATCCGCATTATGCGAAAATCACACCGCATATGACGTTAAAGGACAGCTTTGATGCAACGGATGAGGATATTCAGTCCATCGTTAGGCAATTAGATGAAATCGCTGCGAAATATGCGCCTTTAAACATTCATGCATCACGCATAAGTTCGTTTTTCCCAACAACCAATGCAATTTATTTCCGCATTGAGCCAACAGAACAATTAGTAGCATTCCATAATGTACTAGAAGAAAAATTTTCTTTTGGCGATACTAAACATGTCTTCGTACCGCATATTACGATTGCACAAAAAATGACTGACTCTGAACACGACGACATATTTGGCCAATTACGTATGACAGGTGTTGACGAGAAAGATACGATCGATCGCATTCATTTATTATATCAATTGGAGGACGGCTCCTGGACGACTTACGAAACATTCCGACTGACTGGAGCTGAATGACCTTTGTTTAATGTTAAGATTGTTGAAACAATAAAAGAACATGATGATGCGTTCGCTGTCCGCAAAAAAGTATTTGTAGAAGAACAAGGTGTGCCTCTTCATCTCGAATGTGATGCTGAAGATGCAAGAGCAACGCATTTCATTATGTATGAAGACACCGAGCCTGTCGGTGCTGCACGGCTTCGCGGTATAGAAAGTGACACGGCAAAAATTGAACGTGTATGTATTTTACAAACACAACGTGGTAAAAGACTAGGTGCGCTAATCATGCAAGAAATGGAAAAACATGCTATTTCCACAAATAATAAGAAGTTAAAACTTCACGCACAAAGTTATGCCGTTCCTTTTTATGAAAAGCTTGGTTACACAGTAACCTCACCAGAATTTATGGATGCTGGTATCCCACATCGTGCTATGGAGAAAAATATTTAATGCATTACGTCTTGGCGACAGTTTTTCCGGATTTTGAATCTGCAAGTGTATGAAAGTGCTCCGTCAGAGGCTGTTATAGAACATGGCGTCTTAGAGCAACACCCACTATTTCAGTGGGTGTTTGAGCACCCACTGAAAAGGGCTACATCTGCATTCATCTCCTTCTATAGCGATGGAAGTCTTATTTAAATGAAGATGAATAGGTGTTACGAAAATGCGAATGCATAGTCGTAACACCTTTTTTTATGACTGCTTAAATGCTCTAATTTTCGATTATAGTGTAAATAAACATTTAAGCTAGCTATCCCCATACTTAACGAGATGTTTCCCAGTAATGGAAATGCCATGCTATTTCATCATTCTAGTAATCTTATCCAAATCTAGTGAAGAGCCATCTTGAATAATAGATTGCACTAATTTATCTTCGAGTTCTTGTGTAATTTGTCTATTGGACACTTTTGCTACACGGCGTACGACTTTTCTAACTTGTTTTTCATTTGTAAAATCTGCATGTTGAATTGCATTTGCTAATGCGAAGATTTCATCCATCGATACACCAGTTTTTTGTTCAATAGAATTAAAAAATGAGCGATGCATGTTCCCCCTCCTATCAATTCCACCTCAACGTAATTGCCATAAATGTTTGCTGTTACCTTTTTTGGTATTAAACATCTTTGACAATTGTTGGAGGCTTTAACTTCATTCATTTTGTTTTTAGTCACATGCTGAAAAAAGCTAAAGCCTAACAATCATATCAACACCTAGAAATCGGTAATGTAATCTAAAATAAATTAATTAACGAACGTAGCGCCGACAATAATTAGAAGAATGAAAAGGACAACAATTAGCACAAATGTTGAGCCATAGCCATAATTGTTATTGCCTCCGCAATAATTATTGTTCCAGCTATTTGCACCTGCAACATTATTTCCATACGGTTGTGCGCACCAGCCTTGATATCCCATAAAAGCACCCCTCCCTTCTACAACCTATAATATGTATGGTTGCAGATTTGAGAGGGGTATTCGTCTAGTCAACATTTCCTTTTGGTTTAAAAATTAATGCACCAATGAATCCAAAGACAATAGCTGCACTTATACCTGAGCTTGTCACTTCAAACATCCCCGTTAGTACCCCAACAAGGCCATGCTTTTCCGCTTCAGCCAATGCACCGTGTGTTAAGGAGTTACCAAAAGATGTGATTGGTACGGTCGCACCTGCACCTGCAAAATGAATGAGAGGCTCATACAAACCCATTCCATCCAAAATTGCACCCACGACGACTAATGTACTTAATGTATGCGCTGGTGTTAAATTACCAACATCCATTAATAATTGACCGATGACACAAATAATGCCGCCAACAATAAAAGCAAATACAAATGTCATAACCATAGATTTTCCTCATTTCATTGTAATTTCAATTGCATGTGCTGTACACGGAATTGTCTCTCCCTGTTGATAAGAAAGTGGCGACAATAATGCTCCAGTTGCCACAAGCAGCACTCGTTTATAGCTTCCAGCTCGTAACTGTTGAATTATATAACTAAAAAAAACAGCTGCTGAACAGCCTGCTCCACTTGCTCCTGATTGGAATGCTTCATCCTGTCCATAAAATTCTGCGCCAGCATCGCGTAGAAGTGTTAATTCTTCTTTTTTTACTCCATTTTCTACTAGCATCCCTTTAAGCAGCTTTAGTCCAAGCTGGCCTAAATCTCCTGTTAAGATTAAATCATAATTGTAGAACTGTTGATTACGTTGCTCTAAATGGGATTGAATTGTTTGAAAGGCAGCAGGTGCCATCGCTGCGCCCATATGAAATGGGTCATCCATGCCATAATCAATCACTTTACCAATCGTTGCTGCTTCAATACATGGGCATTCTTCTCGATGCTTGCCAATTAGTGCAAAACCAGCAGCCGTTACAGTCCATTGTGCAGTCTGAGGCTTTTGTGCCCCATAATTGACTGGGTAGCGGAACTGTCGCTCAATCGCATTATGTTGACTGGAAGCTCCTGCAATTGATAAGTTAGAGGCACCTAACTCCGTTAAAAGGCTTGCAACGATTACGGAGGAAACAGAAGTGGCACAAGCGGAGAATAATCCAATAAATGACATGGCTAATTCCCTTGCGGCGAAATTGGTAGGTGTCATTTGATTAACTAAATCGCCACCCAAAAAGAAATCAATTTCTAAGTTATTCACACCTGATTTTTTCATCAAAATTTCACAGGCTTCTTGGATCATCTTTCGATGGCCTTGTTCATTTGTTTCCATTTGCCAGCGCTCATCATCGTAAATGGTATCGAAATACTGACTGAATACACTACGTTTTTCCAACGGTCCTGCTACTACACCACCCGCTAAGAAAGACGGTTTCGACTGAAAGACAATTACCATGAAACCACCCCTAACGTCACAAGAATATATTTAATAAGCGCCACAAAAAATGCAGATACAACCCCAAATAAGACAACTGAGCCTGCTAATTTAAATAGATTCCCACCTACACCCAGTACTAGACCCTCAGATTTATGTTCAATTGCCGCAGAGATAACAGCGTTACCAAAACCAGTAACAGGTACTGCCGAACCTGCTCCTCCAAACTGACCGATTCTTTTATATAAGCCAAAACCGGTCAAAATCATTGCGAAAAATACCATTGTTGAAACGGTTGGATTTCCTGCAGTTGCTTCTGTAAAATCAAAGAAAATGATATAAAAAAGCGATACAGCTTGTCCGATTGTGCAAATAATGCCCCCTACAAAAAACGCCTTTGCAGCATTTTTGAAGTAAGGTGGCTTTGGTGTTACACTTTGTTCTAATTGTTGATATTGCTCTTTTTCCATTTATGTCTCCTCCTGTGCAAGTTTTTTCAGTTCTGAGATTTTATCAGTTAGTTTATTATCTTCAAGTTGATCTTTTTTTATTTTATTGGCTTCATAAAATATTTTGTAATCAGCCGAGACAAATACTTCTTTGTTGGGATATTTTTCATCAAATTTCTTTTGTAACTTCTTTTCTAATTTGGCCTTTTTCCACTTATCCCACGGTTTAAATTGCACAGCAACAAGCATTTTATCGTCATACTGTATAACCGTTGTTCTTTCAACAAATTTCTCCTCTTTTAAAACCGCCTCAACTTCCTCTTCATTTTGAGGCGGACCATAAACAATAAATTTTTCTTTTTCTGTGCAACCACTAAGTAGTGCCATGCAGACCACTATCGGTAGCATCATCTCTAATAACCTCAAGTATTTACCCTCCTTTTCTTTACAGTTTCACCACACATAAAAAAAACTATTCATTCGCGGATATATACAAAAGCCCGAGTCCATATTTCAAAAGTACATATTGTAGGAGTAGTAACAAGGAAAGGAGGTGACAAAATGGGTTGTGGTAAACCAACAAATCCTATTAGCCCTATCCATTCAGCAGGTTGTGTTTGTGACGTAGTACGCGCAATTTTAGATATTCAAAATCAAGCAGTGCAAGATGAATGTTCACCTTGTACGTCAAACTGTTTCTTAGAGCCGCTTGGCGGCATCGTTAGCCCTGCACGCTCAGCAGCAGATACTCGTGTATTTATGTTAATTACTAAAGACGGTACTCCATTCAAAGCATTCTTTAGCTCACCTTCAGCAGATCCATGTATATGTACATCAGTATTCTTCCGTGTAGAAGATATGTTTGATGAGTGCTGCGCTACTTTGCGCGTTTTAGAACCTTTATGCACATTCGATTCTAGTGAAAGCACTGTAGATTTATTAAGTCGTGACGGCTGTTGCGTTAATATGAAGAAAATTTGTAAAGTAGATGATTGGAATTCTACTGACAGCTGTATTACTGTAGACTTATCTTGTTTCTGCGCAGTACAATGTATTGCTGATGTTGACTTAGGGATTTGTAATTAATTCTTTCCTCCTTTGACACACTACACAAAAAAAAAAGTGTACAGCATCCTCTGCTGTACACTTTTTTATAATGTTGGTAAGTTTTTGCCTCGCCAAAGTATTTGTTGTATATCTTCAAAATGTATAATCTCTTGTGTTTGTAATTCTAAAGAGGTCAGCATCAATGAATCAACCTGTAAATCTGATGCAGTTCCACCCAATTTTCTACCATCTTTTAACGTTATTAATAATGGTTGATACACTTTTTGACGAAATGGCTTTTCTAGAAATTGTAGCTGCTTCAGTACATATTCATCGATTTGTAAATCTTTTCGAATGCCATTTTCTGCAATGTTCGGTTCAATGCCAAAATGGTCCTTTATATACACCGACGTACTTTCATCCAATTCCTCTTCTAAATCTTCATCCAAATCAAGTTCATGAAGCATTTTGGAAATATTTAAAAAATAAGTGGGTGATTTAATAAACAAACGTGGCTCTCGATCCACAATTATCACTTCCCTTTTTTTCATACAATATGCGAAAGGAAAGGAATAGGTTCTTAGCCTATTTGACTTAAAAACATTGTCGCTAATCCTAAGTAAATTAAAATACTCGTTATATCATTCAAAGTTGTAATAAACGGCCCAGATGCCACAGCAGGGTCGATTTTCATGCGATGCATCAGTAAAGGAATAAATGAACCTGCCAAGGTTGCTACTAAAATCGAACCGCAAATTGCTGCACCTACAAGCATCCCAAGAATAAGCTCATGCTTCCATATATAAACAACACCGATTACAATCAGTCCACAAACTACACCTGTCATTAGACCAGTGCCTGCCTCACGAAGTAGCAACTTCATCTTGCTATGTTCTTCGACATCCCCTGTTGCAATCCCTCTAATGGCAACGGCTAATGCTTGGGTACCACTATTCCCTGACGTACCTGAAATAAGAGGAATAAAGACAGCAAGTAGCGCAACTTTATCTAAAGTATCTTCGAATTGCCCCATTAAATTTGCAGTCAGCATGCCTAAAAATAGCAAGATCACCAGCCATGGTAAGCGTTTTTTTGCCGCTTGCCAAGAGTTCGTATCGAATTTATCCATATCGGAGATACCGGCTAATTTAGAATAGTCCTCTGATGCTTCTTCATCAATGACGTCGATAATATCATCGACCGTAATAATCCCCAGTAGCTCACCCTTATCATCAATAACCGGTGTAGCTAGGAAATTATAATCCTTCATGATTTGTGCAACTTCTTCTTGGTCATCACCAACTTGCACCATCACAACACGTTCATTCATAATGGAACGAATAAGTGTGTCTTCATCGGCAATAATTAAATCACGCAGAGAAATGACACCCGTAAGTCGATGCGCTTCATCAACAACAAATATATAATAAATTGTTTCAGCATTCGGTGCCTCTTTACGTAAAATAGCCATTGCTGAACGCACTGTCGAGTTTTCTGGTATAGCTACATATTCAGTTGTCATGATAGAGCCGGCTGTATATTCATCATAGCTTAATAGCTCATTAATCTCTTCAGCCGTTTCCTCATCCATCATGCCTAAATAACTTTCACGCTGTTTCGTATCTAGCTCATTTAAAACATCCGCCGCATCATCTGCATACATATGTGAAAGCATTTCTGCCCCATAGGCCGGATCCATTTCTGCTAGATATGCTTTGTATTCATCATCATCTATTTCAATTGCCTCAAAAATATCAGCCATTTCCGTCGGAGACAAGAACGAATAGATGACCTTCCTTATATCAGGTTCCACCTTTTCGTAAAACGTTGCCTGATCATATGGATGAAGTTCTAAAAACTCATCACGGAATGCGTCAATATCATGCCCCTCGAGCATTTCTCGTAAATGTGCTTCGTCAAATTGCACATCATCCTTTTCATTTCTTTCCTCTATCATGCTTGTCCCCTCCTTCCGAGCATTAAATTCATTTATACGTACAATACGTAAATCTACCTTTTATATAATAGTTTGTATTGTACTAATTCTGCAAACTCTTTTTTTCTTTCACCATAACTTTCTACTCTACTATACCCTACAATCACTCTATTTTCTGTAAATATGCTGTTAAATACAGAACAGACGATGAAAAAACGAGAAGGAGATGCCCGTTTTTGCGAACATCTCCCTAAATATTTCACTTTATCTAGTAGGCATCCCCTCATCTTATAAATAGTAAGAATAAGGTTAGCTATTATTAATTAATTGTTGCATGTCTTCATGTAAAGAACTCGTAAAATGCAAAACCTCTCTGGTTAATGGATGCTGCATGGACAAGGAAACACAATGTAATGCCTGACGGTCTATCAATTGTCGTGTTCCGCCATACAATTCATCTCCAACAAGCGGATGACCAAGATAAGCCATATGTACGCGAATTTGATGTGTCCGTCCTGTATGAAGTTTTAAACGTATATGTGTCATTGGTTCCTCTTGTATATAAAAACGACGTTTTACAAAAACGTCGGTATGCGCAAACTGCCCATCGTTTCGTACTTCACGCTCAATTATACTAGTATCCTTGCGTCCTATTGGGGCAACGATGGACTGACAAGCCTCTACAACATGGCCATGCACAATTGCTTCGTATTCGCGCGATACATCTCCACCACGCTGTGCAAGTCCTGTTAAATGATGAATATGTGCATGCTTGGCAATGCATAGCAGCCCTGATGTATCACGATCAAGCCTCGTCACAATATGGACTGTCGATGCGAGTGCTTGCTGCTCAAAATAGCCACAGATATAATTGGCAATACTTTTTGTTGGATGCTCACGTGAAGGAATCGTACTTTGATGTGCTGGCTTTTCGAGCACTATAATGGCTTCATCTTCATAAACAATTGTAAGCTCACCATATTCAACAACAAGCCCTTCACTTTTTTCTTCAGGAGGGAATTTGACTTCTACACAATCGCCAATTTGGAGAGGGTGTCGCACATTCCGTTCGATGCCATTTACGGTCAGTAAGCCGCCCTCAAACTTAATAGCTGTTAATGCCCGTTTGGAAATGCGCCACTCCCCTAATGCCTCACGTAAAAGTTGGCCTTCCTTGTGTGCTGTAAAACGTAATGTATATCGTGTATCCATGTTATTCATTAGCAACGAATGATTCATGTACTCGCTCCCAAAATGGGAAAGGGCGGAAACGTGCAAAACGCACTCTTTCATTTGCTACGTTAAAAGCAATTGACTTCACATCACCTTGTGTAACTTGCAAATGGTCTACCGTCATATTAAAGTTTTGCTCATTGACTGGACGTAATATGCAATGATGATGTGCTGGTAAAATAAGTGGTGAACCAACTGTGCGGAAGACTCGATTATTAATCGAAGCAATTTCTGTAATTTGCAGTGCCGCTAATGTTGGGTGAATAATAGCCCCCCCCAGTGCTTTGTTATAGGCAGTACTGCCAGAAGGTGTTGAGACACAAAGACCATCACCACGGAAACGTTCAAACTGATTGCCATTTAACTCCACATCCATAACAAGCGTCACATCTGGTGATTTCACTGTCGCTTCATTTAACGCCAAATAGGTATTTGATTCTGTATTATGATGTTCAACTTTCACTTCCAATAATGGATATTCAACAACATTAAAGTCTTTTTTTGCGATAGATAATACGAGTTTTTCCAATTCAGAAGGCTTCCAATCTGCATAAAAGCCTAAATGTCCTGTATGGATACCCACAAAGGCAACCTGATCTAATAAGTGTGAATACCGATGGAAGGCGTGTAATAACGTACCATCTCCTCCAATAGATACTACTATTTCAGGCATTTCTTCATCATATGTTAATCCAAAATCTTGCAAATATGTTTTTGCTAACTCCATTAACTCGTTCGATTGTGCATCTCTACGTGATTGAATGGAAAACTTCATTGCGCGTCACGCTCCTTCTCCGTTAGTAAATTAGGATTCGATGCTTCTTTGTATTCACTAAAGTAGGCCTGTGCTTCTTGGATTTCACTACGAATCGATGACATTTCTTCATCTAGTCGGAAAGCTGCCTCCGCCGCACTCTGTAGGCGATTTTTGATTTCCTCTGGGAACATGCCTTTATATTTATAGTTTAAAGAATGCTCAATGGATGCCCAGAAATTCATGGCTAGTGTGCGTATTTGAATTTCTGCTAGTACGACCTTTTTTCCCTGTATCGTCTCCACTGGATATTCTACAATCATATGATGTGAGCGATAACCACTTGGTTTGCTATGCGTAATATAGTCACGTTCTTCAACAACACGCATATCCTTACGCTGTCGTATAAGCTCAGTCACTGTAGAAATGTCGTCTACAAATTGACACATAATACGGACGCCTGCAATATCACCAAGCTCATCGTCTAATTGCTTCGAAGGTTCAAAGGCTAGTCCTTTTTCTAACGTTTTATCATATATACTTGCTAGCGGTTTTACACGTCCTGTTACAAATTCTATTGGTGAGTTGGCATTTACAATACCAAACTGAGAACGCATACCCTTTAATTTTATTTTTAATTCATCTACTGCTTGTTTATAAGGACTTAAAAAAATCTCCCATTGTCCCATCGCTAAAACCTCCCGACATACGGCATTGAACAAAACTAACACCGTCTGTTCGTTTTGTCTTTTTATTCAGCGAGAACTGCCTTGAAGTGTTGTTCCACTGCTTGAACAAATTCTGCTCCATAATTGTAATTTCCTTGAATATTATACACGAGCATTTCCAATTCTTCGTAGAAGTTCGTAAGTTCCATCACTTCTTCTCCTACATGTAACATTGGATTTTGCTTTGTCTGTAAAATATGTACAAGATTTTCCCAACTATTGGTAGGGAAACGCAAGTAATGATAATCTTCCCCTGCATCGAGTAAATAGATAAATGCAAAATCATCCGAATCTGCAATCAATTGTGCTGCAGGCTTTAACTGTAAATTTAAGTCATTGTCGTTTAAACTAAAATGAAGTTGCTGATTTTCAAAATTAAATAATTCTATCGTATAAATTTTACGCACTTGAAGGTCCCCTTTTCGTCTTACTCTTCCTCTTATTTTAGCATATGGGGTAAATAGTTGCAGTGTGTAATTGTTAAAACCCCTTACAAACTTCTATTACAAAAAGAGCATTCGCGAGCGTTAGTACGCGACTGGCACTGGCTGAAAGGATGTGCATTTCAAGTCCTTTCTAGTACTAAAAAAATAAACAGTAAAGGTGAAAAAAAAATGTCACAACAACTTGAAATTGAATTTAAAAATCTCTTAACAAAACAACAATACGAGCAATTGTTAAAAGACTTCCATATTCACGACGATGCTATTCATCGTCAAACAAATCATTATTTCGACACACCGCAATATGAAATTCGACATTTAAAAAGTGGGCTACGCATTCGACAAATTAATGACTATTATGAATGTACCTTAAAAGAAAGGACAGCAGAGCATGAACACCTTGAAACAACGGATGAATTGAGTGCTGAGCAAGCGCAGAAAATGCTGAATGGAGAGGGCTTTTTTGCTCCAGAAGTAGCAAAAAGATTGGCGAACTACGATATCCCTTTAGATAAATTAAAAGTATTTGGTTCTCTCACAACGGACCGTGTCGAAATCCCTTATAAAGGCGGACTTCTTGTATTTGATCATTCTTTCTATTTGCAGTGTGACGATTATGAGGTAGAATATGAATCAAATGATGTCATAAAAGGAAATGCAATGTTCGACGCATTTCTACAACAATATGGTATAAAAAAACAAGTTGCAGATAAAAAAATTGCACGCTTTATGAAAGCATTGCAAGCAAATAAAAAACAATAACGATTGCTTAATAGCAGAAAGAAAGGGTGACCAACTACTTGGATATCCAATCATTAAAGACTTTACTTGAAATTCAAGCACTGCAAACACTAGGTTCTACGGAAAGCTCATCGAACGCATTAACAGACAACAATTCTATCTTTTCAGATATGATTGGGGAGTTGCTCGGCGATGCTTCAACAGCTAGCAGTGCAGAATTATCGAGTCTACTCGGGATGAGCTCTTCTTCAAACACTTCAGATATCATGAGTCAGCTTGGTAATTTAACTAGCACATCTGGCAATATGTCAAATATGGCCATTCAATCGTTACTTTATAAAGGTTCTAATTCAGTCTATATTCCTGCATCTGTTTATGCAGCATTAGCAAATAGCCAATCTAGCACAAAGTTAGATACCTACGTTTCTGATGATGTGATTGGCTCAACTGCTTATGCAAATTCGCTTGCAGGAGCAAGCAAATTTGCTTCAATCATTGAAAAGGCCGCAACAACGTATAATGTACCCGAGAAACTAATCGCTGCCGTTATAAAACAAGAATCTAATTTTAATGCTACTGCTGTCAGTCGTGCAGGTGCCCAAGGCTTAATGCAGTTAATGCCAAAAACAGCTCAATATTTAGGTGTTACAAATGCCTTCGATCCTGAGCAAAACATTATGGCAGGTGCCAAATACTTACGACAAATGCTCGATAAATTCGATAACGACCCATCTCTAGCCTTAGCAGCCTATAATGCTGGCGCTTCACGTGTGACAAAATATGGTGGTGTTCCACCTTTTAAAGAAACGCAGAATTATGTCAAAAAAGTGATGAATTACTTCACAGCTTAATCGCATAAAAGCTATATTTTCAGCCTTTCTCAGCAAATTTCACCCTTGATGGTGAAATTTGTGTTTTTCTAGCGAAAAACTTATCGAGAGCTCTTTGTTTGTGTAAACGAAAAGACGTTGATAGAATGAAGGTAGTCACAAGAAATTCACATTTTCCTGATGAACAAATTCAAAATCTATAAAACAGTCAATTTGTCATACCAATAAATTGATTCGTACTTTACGATATACTTCATATAAAGAATTAAAGGAGCATTTACCTATGAGTCGAAAATACACTGTTCCTTATGAGGAGCTGGGAGCTGAAAAACTTTCAGAACTCATACATGCGTTCTATAAAAGAGTCGCTCAGCATCCTGATCTTATTCCAATCTTTCCGGAAGATTTAACTGAAACAGCCCGTAAGCAAATTCAATTTCAAACACAGTATTTAGGGGGACCAAATCTTTTTACTGAAGAACATGGACATCCAATGATGCGTGCACGTCACATGAATTTTGCCATTACGCCTGATCGTGCACAAGCTTGGCTTGAATGCATGGCTGAAGCAATGGACGAAGTTGGTTTGGAAGGAAAGTTCCGTGAAACTTATTATCAACGTTTAGTATTAACAGCTCATCACATGATTAATACACCTAATGACGATGAGGGGGAATTATTACGTGAATAATATTCAAATGCTACAAGAGCCAGCTCCTACGATTTCTACTGCCAATAAGCCAATTGAATTGTATATTTTCGTAGATCCACTTTGTCCTGAAGCTTTCAGTATGCAAGCAGTTATTCGCAAGTTACAGCTAGAGTATAATCATTATTTCACATGGCGCTTTGTACTAAGCACAGAGCTTTCTTCCCTTAATTGCCTGAGCAAGCGTACAAAAGGCTGTGAATCTGGCATAGAGCTCGACATCAACCATCCTGTTTTACCGTCTATTGCTATCAAAGCAGCAGAGTTACAGGGAAAACGTGCAGGAGCTCGTTATTTGTCTAAATTACAAGAATATGTTTTTCTGAATCATGAAGATGTAAATTCCTATGCGACTCTGTTAAAAATTGCAGAGGATGTTCAATTAGATATGAATGAATTTACTGTAGATTTCGGTTCTAAAGAAGCTGCACGCGCCTTCCAATGTGATTTATATATTAAACGTGAAATGGAAGTAGATGAAGTTCCTAGTATCGTATTTTTCAATGAGTGCATTGAAGATGAGGGACTAAAAGTTAGTGGTAGCTACACTTATGAAGTTTACGAGCATATATTACAAGAAATGATGGATGAACAACTGCTACGTCAACCATTACCAACAATTGAAGAACTATTTCTGAAATACCATACACTATCTACAAATGAAATAGCCTTTATCTATTCATTAACGGAACAATCAGCTGAACGTGAATTAAAAAAACGCATGCTGCAACAAAAAATTGAACGTATTCAAACAGATCACGCTACACTCTGGCGTACAAAATAATGCAATTATACTACCTTTTAAAAGGATAGGGACTCAAGCACAATTGATGAGTCCCTATCCTTTTTTTATTTCAATTACTTTGAATTAAATAGTAAAAATCTAAGTTCATCACCGTAACATGGGGTTGACTTCCGTTCCGACTGGGCGCTTTCCTGGAGGCATCCGATGAGCCGTTTGGGATGTTCGGCTTACTAACCGTGAATGCGGGATAACGTGAAACTTCAATCAGTGGGGGTTTTCTTCTTCTCCACTGATTGGTAGTTGAACCAATCGGGCTTTTACGGTCAGTTGTTCGCCCTCTTCGCTAACTCGTTCTCATCTTTCTCAACTTTCCACTTGAGATGGGCGGCTTACTGACCGTGAATGCGGGATAACGTGAAACTTCAATCAGTGGGGTTTTCCTCTTCTCCACTGATTGGAGTTGAACCAATCGGGCTTTTACGGTCAGTTGTTCGCCCTCTTCGCTAACTCGTTCTCATCTTTCTCAACTTACACTTGAGATGGGCGGCTTACTGACCGTGAATGCGGGATAACGTGAAACTTCAATCAGTGGGGTTTTCCTCTTCTCCACTGATTGGTAGTTGAACCAATCGGGCTTTTACGGTCAGTTGTTCGCCCTCTTAGCTAACTCGTTCTCATCTTTCTCAACTTTACACTTGGGATGGGCGGCTTACTGACCGTGAATGCGGGATAAAATAAAAGAGACGCCACTATCCTCGACAGATAGAGACGCCTCTTTTTCACAAAGGGGATGGGAGAAATGTTCACGTTCAAACAAAGGGGTGTATGTTTGTTTTGTGATTTATTTCACAAGAATCACTTTATCATGGAATAATAAATTAAGCAATGAAACATGCTCTAGATTCACAAATTTGTCAAATAGAAAGCGATTACAGTACAGTATTTTTTCAAGATGGATACTTTTTTTCATTTAGAAATCTAAGAAAATCATTATTCTTTAAATTTATTGATGAACATAATTTTTACTCCATATAAAAAGTGGCTATAGTAAAATTACTACAGCCACTAAAAATTAATTATTTAACAATAATTTTTCTAGTTCATTTAAACGTTCTTCAAATACTTTACAAGCATCATCAATTGGTTTCGCCGCATTCATATCAACACCTGCTGCTTTTAATACTTCAATCGGGAAATCCGAGCAACCTGCTTTTAGGAAGTTATTAATATAACGTTCCACAGCCGGTGCACCCTCTTCAAGAATTTGTTTACTTAATGCAGTTGCCGCAGATTTTCCTGTTGCATATTGATAGACATAGTAATTGTAGTAGAAGTGTGGGATACGCGCCCACTCTAAGCCAATTTCCTCGTCTACGACCATATTTTCGCCGAAGTATTGCTTATTTAAATCAAAATAAACTTCGGTTAAACGTTCTGATGTTAAAGACTCTCCATTTTGATCCATTTGATGAATTAAATGTTCAAACTCTGCAAACATTGTTTGTCTGAAAACTGTACTGCGGAAGCCATCAAGCCAATGGTTTAATAAATAAATCCTTTGTTGAGGATCTTCAATTGTTTGAAGTAGATAATCGTTTAATAGCTCCTCGTTACATGTCGACGCCACTTCTGCCACGAAAATGGAATAATCTCCGTAGACAAACGGCTGGTTATTACGCGTGTAATAACTATGAACACTATGTCCAAACTCATGTGCTAATGTAAATAGGTTATTCACATTATCCTGCCAGTTCATTAAGATATAGGGATTCGTACCATAGGCACCTGATGAGTAAGCCCCACTACGTTTCCCTTTGTTTTCTTTGACATCTACCCAGCGATGATCCAGACCACTTTGTACGATATTCTGATACTCTTGCCCAAGTGGTGCTAAAGCCTTCACCAAAATGTCTTTCGCTTCATCATACGGCATTTTCATGTCTGTTTCTTGTACAAGTGGTGTGAACAAGTCCCACATATGCAATTCATCCACGCCTAACATCTTTTTACGCAAGGCAATATATCGTTGCATCACAGGTAAATGCTTGTGAATCGTCTCCACTAATTGATCGTACACATTTTCTGGAATAAAATTATTCGACATTGCCGCATGTCGAGCAGAATCATAATTACGAATTCGTGCATTGACATTATGTTTTTTCACGTTGCCTGTTAAAGTGGAAGCAAATGTATTTTTAAAATGACCATATGTTTCGTACATTGCTTTAAATGCCGCTTCACGCACACTACGATCTGTACTTTCTAAAAACTTAATATAGTTACCATGTGTGAGTTGAACCTCTTCCCCATCTTCATTTCTCACTTTTGGGAAGTCCATATCCGCATTGTTCAACATACTAAATGTATTCGATGCTGTGCCTGTTACCTCCGCCATTTGTGCAAGTAGAGCTTCCTGTTCAGTAGGTAATACATGCGGACGTGCCATGGTAATCTCTTTTAAAGATTGTGTATATAATTGTAATTCTTTATTTTCTGCTAAGTAGCTTTCAATTGTATCTTCACTTAATGATAAAATTTCTGGCGTTAAAAATGATAGGGCAGCTGAAATATTTGTCGCTAATGTTTGGATACGGCTATTCATATCTTGATAAAAGCTATTTGTTGTATCTTGGTCATAACGCATATGGGCATAAGTATAGAGCTTCATAGTGCGCTCATAAATTTGATCGTAATACGTTAGCACTGCTAATAAGGCGTCTGCACCATTTTTTAAAGTACCTGCATAACTAGGTGCCTCTTTTGCAAATGCTGCGACTTCTTTTAACTCCTCTTCCCATTGCGCATCTGTTGCAAAAATATCCTCCAAGCGCCAAGTTAACTCTTCTGGTATTTCATTTCTCATTAAAACCTGATTGCTGTTACTAGCCATATGCCAGCCCCCTCTATATGTTAGTTTTACCTGTACTCTCATATTTTCTCAGTATATTGTGGCAATTGCAAATAAAGTGACCCTTTAATCTTGAGGGTTTTGCACCTCATTGAGAATTACTAATTGATCAAAACCAGGTACTTACTGACACTTGGTTTCACACATAAACATCTACTAACTTTTCGTATTCAAGGTGCGAACATATTAGTCGTTTATATTAGATAAATGTGAGTAAACTTGCTCACAAATATCTGGAAAGTGATCGTTGCTGTGAGACCATCTTTCAAACAGGTTACAATAATTTTTCACAGCTTGAACTGCCTCGTTTGTCGTCTGCAAACTAAGCTGACTAAGAAAAAGTTGAATATTTTCCTTGCTTAATTCATGAAGCTGCAATTGAGTTAGCCTGCAAAAATGGTGTAAAATCGTTTGCCATTCGATTGAAAAAATCGGAATTGATGCAGCATTTTTAACAGGTAATCCAACATAAATAGGCATTGTCTCAAGCGAAAAGTGCAGCTCATAACAACTTCGTAGAAATAAATCCTGCACGCCTTTTTTACTACGTATTAATCTTTGATAGACATACTGCATACAAATCCTTTTATAGAGTTGCCAATAATAACGGAATTCTTCTCTTGTAATCGGCTTGGGCACATAAAACGGAAAGAGCTGTTTTGTAATCGGCACATATTGTACTTTCGCTATAAAAGTGTTCCCATGAACATAAAGAAGATTCGCCCAATAATTAAACCTTGCTGAATGCGCATCATAGGTCAATAAATAAGGTAAACTTTTGGATGTATAATTTATAGCATTTTGCCTAATGGGAGGAATAGTAACTTTTATGATATCCTGTGAGGTAAGATTTTTCTGAGGTGTTTGAAAAAGCCACAATGCTTGAATATGCATATTTTTATATCCTGCTGTACGCAACTGCCATTTTTCATGTGAGATAGTGCTACATTGGAACTCAATTGCTATTTGTTGATGCTCTTTCGTCACAAGAATATCTGGGCGTTGAGATAGTTTTTTTATATATGGCTCTAGCTCTACTGCATAACCTTGCTTGTTCAACCATTCAAACAATTGAATTTTACCTTGTAGATGGAGCATAGATTCACCTTCTGCAAATAATCGTTCACAACTTTGATGTGCAATATGTGAAAAATGCGGGATATTGACAGTACCAATTTTCAACTGAACAGGTTGCTGGCATTGAGGGCAAAAAAATTTTGAAATACGGCGATAGCGTTTAAGTGCTTGTCTCGAATGTTGATAAGACATAAAAGGTTCTCCATGCTCTGTATAGGCGAAAAGCATAAAACTGTCTCCTTTTTGTCCAATTGTAAAATGAAATTTCATGGTTTACCAAAATATATCGGTTTTTTTTCCAAATTTAATATTTGCCATGTTCTGTCTCAAAATCATTCTACTTCAACCTTGATGACTAGCCACAAAAAAAGCCTCTGAATAATCTCAGAGGCTTGAATCATTTAGATAAAATATTTCCGAATAGTTTCAAAGCAATCATATTCCATAATCTTGTCGCCATACTCTTCAAGGCGATGTATCGTGAAATTTGATGGGCTTAGAAATTCTTTAATGACCGCATTTTTATCATGGCGATTTAAATCGTCATCGGCATTCGTGAAGTCTACAACTAGATAGTACCAATCTTCATATTTGAATAATGAGGAATCCACTAATTCGTCTGTTATACGTTTAGCAACAGGGATTAACTCATCAATATCTTTAAATTTATAAACATAAATATCTGTATCCATAAATAATTCTGACTCATCAATGTCACCGAATTGAGTTAGTTGACTGAGAAGATCCTCTCCAACTTCGTCAAATGGGGCAAACATCTCCTTGTGTTCATCAAAATGCGAATGACCATCTAATGTTTCACCGTCTTTTAATATATGTGCACGTGTGACAATGATCTCCAAGCCAACTTCAGACGCATTGATATGAATCCAAATCGGACCTTCCACATCAAAATAATCCTCTGTATTTACTTCGTCAATCATATCCCAAAAAAGTTGTTCACCCTTTGCTCGGTTGTACCAAATTTCTTCACGACTGTAGCCGCGATCCTCTATATCATTGTACGTTATAAAGAGCTTGAGTGTATTTTCATTTACACGTTCGATGTCCACTAGACTTCATCTCCCTTCACTGTCATTTGTCGAAAAACAGTATTATTTCATTAGTATGCTTTGATTCATTGTTTTTAACCTTCATACTCCTTTGTTTTTCAACCTTTGACTACACCACAATAAATCATCGAGCAACTGAAATCATTGAATTTACAGTTCAGTTGTCTCTAATTCTATTGTATGCTGTTCTTTCATAAAATGAAAAGGATATACACCATTTCACAAAAGATATTT
Organism: Lysinibacillus parviboronicapiens; assembly: GCF_003049605.2. Classification (NCBI taxonomy): domain Bacteria; kingdom Bacillati; phylum Bacillota; class Bacilli; order Caryophanales; family Bacillaceae; genus Lysinibacillus; species Lysinibacillus parviboronicapiens. Next base: position 832,876 of record NZ_CP073713.1, on the reverse strand, counting down.
GAATTATTGAAATTGTAGTAAACTATTTAGCTAAAATCAAGTTTAACATACTTTTACGGAAATATATGACTTTCCCCTATTAAATATTATAGCTTGTACAGAAGGATTTTACATAAGTAAAGCATAAAAAAATAGATGTCACAACATGCTTTTTGCATTTGCAACACCTAATACATTATATGCAGAATAGATTGATATTAGTTCACCATACGCTGTGCTTCTTGTAATTGATAAGCACGCACTTTACGTGGTAAGAATCGACGAATTTCATCTTCGTTGTATCCTACTTGTAATCGTTTTTCATCTAAGATGATTGGACGACGTAATAATCCAGGGTATTCTTGAATTAACTCATATAAACGTTGTAATGGTAAGCTTTCTACATCCACATTCAGTTTTTGGAAAATTTTAGAACGCGTTGAAATAATTTCATCCGTCCCATCCTCCGTCATGCGTAAAATTTCTTTTATTTCACTAATGCTTAATGGTTCAGAAAAAATATTTCGCTCGGTATATGGGATTTCGTGCTCCTCCAACCATGCTTTCGCTTTTCGGCAAGATGTACAACTTGGTGATGTAAATAAAGTTACTATCATACTGACACATCCTTTCTGTTTGTAATCGTTATCTATAACCAGTTTGTTAAATTAGAATTAATGTAATGTAAAGCTACATATTCATTATACAGCACTCAGCTGTGTTTGAATATAGTTCCAATGAAAAAAAGAATGACCTTATCGCGAAATATTCTGTCTATTTCTATAGCTTGAAAGTAGCTAATTTCTGAAAGGTGTCCAATGAACTAATAATAATATTCCCACTTATCAGCGATTTTAAACATTCATTTATTTCTATTGTTGATTCTCATTTATAAAATTTAAACGAGAATAATGTCAATTTGACGTGTACAATTAAGACGTATCGCTTATAATAAAGGTTGCTTTTTTACATAAAAACACAGCATAACTAGCATAAAGTTTTTTTCATAAAAAAAACACCGCTAAAAGTCTGATTTTCTAAGCTTGCAATTAGCTAACTCTTTATAATATAATTTTTGCAATAATTAAAAACGCTGACGAAGAGTAGTACAAATGCAATGTGCACGTTTAGAGAGTCTGTGGTTGCTGCAAACAGATCGTGCATGCGTTTGGAATGGACTTCCGAGTTAGTTTTGCGAACGTTCAAGTATGTGCACGATTGACTACTAGCAAAGCTCGTCCCTTCACGTTACGAAGTAGAGTGGCCTTTTTAGGCAAGCTGGGTGGTACCGCGGATACTAACATCATTCGTCCCTTCATTAGAAAAAACTAATGAGGACGCATGATGTTTTTTTATGATATTTAGTATTCATTTGGACGCTCTACCCGATAGCACAGTGGCTATCCGTCCGTAATTGAAGGTTTAATCAAAATTTTTGATGATGCCGAGTCGAAAATTATTTGCTAACTCGAAGGAGGAAATTATTATGACAACTATTTTTTCAGGCGTTCAGCCAACAGGTATTGTAACATTAGGGAACTATCTCGGGGCATTCAAGCAATTCCCTGCATTACAAGATGAAGGAAATGCAATTTATTGTATCGTTGACCAGCATGCCATTACGGTCGCACAAGACCCTAAAGAGTTGCGTCAAAACATTCGTAACTTAGCTGCTATGTATATAGCAACGGGTATTGACCCACAGAAATCTACTTTATTCATCCAATCAGAAGTATCTGCTCACGCACAAGCGGGCTGGATTTTACAATGTGTTGCTTCTATCGGCGAGTTAGAGCGTATGACTCAATTCAAAGATAAATCACATGGCAAAGAAACCGTTTCGGCAGCTCTTTTAACTTATCCACCTTTAATGGCTGCAGATATTCTATTATACAATACAAACATTGTCCCTGTAGGCGATGACCAAAAACAACATATTGAGCTAACACGAGATCTTGCAGAGCGCTTTAACAAACGTTATGGTGATGTATTAACAATTCCTGAAATTCAATTACCAAAAGCAGGTGCGCGTATTAAATCTTTACAAGAGCCTACGAAAAAAATGAGTAAATCTGATCCAAATACAAAAGCAACAATTAAACTTTTAGATTCTGCAAAAGATATTGAGAAAAAAATTAAATCTGCCGTAACTGACTCTGATGGTATTGTGGCGTTTGATGTAGAAAATAAACCTGGGGTTTCAAATTTACTGACTATCGAATCAGCAATTTCAGGTGTAGCTATCGACAATTTAGTTAAAAAATACGAAGGAATTGGCTATGGCGGCTTCAAACAAGGTGTGGCCACAGCGGTTATCGACCATCTTACACCAATTCAAGAGAAGTTCTATCATCTCGTAGAATCGTCTGAATTGGACATCATTTTAGATGAAGGTGCAGAGAAAGCAAATACCATTGCCAGTGCAACATTAAAACGTATGGAAGAAGCAATGGGCTTAGGCCGTTCACGTCGCTAAGAGGTTTGTCTATGTCTATGCTATGCGAACTTTGTAAAAAGCCAATACAAACACTTATTTTAGAAGGTGACTTTGGTGCTGATCCTCTATGGTGTGGTCAGTGTCTTGCCAATTTAGAATTAGAGAACTTTCCATTAAATGAACATTTGCTAACTGAGTTAACATCATGGATGTGTAACTTTGGTGAATGGATTAATCTTGAAACAGATTCATTCATTGAAGGTATGGAACATTTGGCAAAAAAACATGATGAGCAAGGTACAATTTTGGCTCAACAGGTAGCAACTGAACTAGGAATTAAAGTGACTTTCTCTCCGTATCTTTTAGATTAGGATGTTCGCTCAAAACCAAAGTCAAGTATAACACCGCATAACACAATGCAGGCTCCGATTGCCAAATAAAATTCCGTTGTATGAACCATAAACTTAAAAACAACGGACCATGAATAACCGAGTGTGCGGTAATTCAAGTACAATATGAGATTTCCTATTGAAAGTATCATTAAGCCATAGCTCATTAAAAATAAAAAGAGACGGAACAAGTAGACGGCATCCTTTCTATTTCTTCTTATTTATCATCTATTCTCAAAGTGAATAAAAAATACGTCAGCCTGTAGACAAACTTGAAGAATTTCAGATTTGGTTACAGGCTTTTTTTCATAATCGGGATGCATAAGAACGGTGATTTCACTGCTGACAGGGCGTTCAGCTGGCGGTCACTCTAAACTTCAATAAACTGAATACGTAAACGAACATTCCACTCTAAACTGTTTAATAGAAGAAACAACGAGATTTCTGCATAAGAATGAGCCAAACTCATGCTCGAAGCGCTAGCAGTTCGTCGCGCAATAAAAAAGCCTATAGGTAAACTCAATCTTTACAGAGTTTACCTATAGGCTAACGTTTTTGATTATTCTTCACATTTTTTAAATAGTAGGCTAGCGTTATGACCGCCAAATCCAAGAGAATTACTCATCGCGTATTCGATATTTGCTTCTCGGGCTTCATTTGGCACATAATCTAAATCACATTCTGGGTCTGGCTCTGTTAAATTGATTGTCGGTGGTAAAATCCCCTCTTTTAACGCAAGCGCTGTGAAAATCGCTTCGACACCACCAGCTGCCCCTAGTAAGTGACCTGTCATTGATTTTGTAGAACTCATTGCCAGTTTATAAGCATGTTCACCAAAGGCTGATTTTACTGCCTGTGTTTCAAATAAATCATTATAAGGTGTACTTGTTCCGTGTGCATTAATATAGCCAACTTGTGAAGGTTCTACACCTCCATCAGCTAATGCTTGTTTCATCGCACGTGCTGCGCCTTCACCTTCTGGTGCTGGAGCAGTGATATGGTGAGCATCACCAGTTGAGCCGTAGCCAAGCACTTCAGCATAAATTTTTGCTCCGCGAGCTTTCGCGTGCTCATACTCTTCTAAAATAACAATCCCTGCACCTTCACCAATAATAAAGCCATCGCGGTTTTTATCAAATGGACGTGAAGCGGTTGTTGCATCGGTATTTAAAGACAATGCTGTATTTGCACAGAAACCTGCAACTGCCATTGTGACGATTGGTGACTCTGCACCACCTGAAATCATAACATCTGCGTCGCCACGTTCAATTACTTTATAAGCATCTCCAATTGAATTTGTGCCAGATGCACAAGCCGTTACAGAACAAGAATTAATACCCTTAGCTCCGAAATGGATAGACACTTGACCTGATGCCATATCTGGAATCATCATTGGGATAAAGAATGGACTTACACGTCTTGCTCCACGTTCTTGGAACGTTAAAAACTGCTGTTCATACGTTTCCATTCCACCGATACCAGAGCCAATCCACACGCCTGCGCGCGGTGCTAGCTCTTCATCAATTGTAAGCTGTGCGTCCTCCATAGCCATGATGGAAGCTGCAAGTGCATAATGCGTAAAGCGATCCATTTTACGGGCTTCCTTACGTTCAATATACTTTTCAATATCAAAGTCTTTTACTTCTGCGGCAATTTTAGCTGCGAATAAATCTTTGTTTAAACGTGTTAACTCCCCAACACCAGATTTTCCAGCTTTAATGTTTGCCCATGTTTCTTCGATGCTATTTCCTAGTGGTGTAACTGCGCCAATTCCTGTAATTACTACTCGTCGTTTACTCATTGTCTTACTCCCCTCAAGCATTTATCGTTATTATTTTCCCCATCTCATTGCAACGGCACCCCAAGTTAAGCCACCGCCAAAACCAACAAGTACTAGTAAGTCACCATCTTTTATTTTACCTGCTTCAAGCTCTTCTACCAATGATATTCCGATAGATGCTGCCGATGTATTACCATATTTGTGAATCGTTTTCGACATTTTTTCAAGTGGTAAGTCGAGACGTTCACGTGCAGACTCCATAATACGTATATTCGCTTGATGTGGCACTAAGAAATCCACATCTTCTTTTGTTAAACCAGCTTTATCTAACACATTCAAAGCAGATTCACCCATTTGGCGTACTGCAAATTTAAAAACTTCACGGCCATTCATGGCAATCGTCTGTTGCTGTGTTAAACACAGATTTTTTCCGCCTGTTCCATCTGCTCCGAGCTCAAAAGATAAAATCCCTCTGCCTTCTGAAACCGGCCCAACAACAGCAGCACTTGCACCATCACCGAATAATACAGCCGTATTACGATCTTCCCAATTAATCACTTTCGACAGCTTTTCAACACCTACTACTAAGACGTATTTATAAGCATTTGTTTCTACAAACTGCTTGGCTGTCACTAAACTATATATAAATCCTGCACAAGCCGCTGCCTGATCCATCGCCGCTGCATTTACTGCACCAATTTGCTCCTGAACCATACATGCTACACTTGGAAAATTTTGATCTTGTGTTACAGTTGCTACAAGTATTAGTCCTATCTCCTCAGGCGTAATACCTGCTTTCGCAATAGCATCTTTAGCAGCAGCTACTGCCAGATCCGAAGTCTCCTGATTCTCTTCAGCAAAATGACGTTCTTCAATTCCTGTACGAGTTCGAATCCATTCATCCGACGTGTCCATAATTTTTTCTAAGTCAAAATTCGTAACGACTTTTTCTGGAACGTATCTGCCTAACCCTATAATACCTGCGTTCATATAGCAACCCCTCTGCTTTCTTACTATCAATTATTAGTAACTGGTCATAATTATAACGCATAATGAAGGAAGGGTGCAAGATGAATTACAATTTATGCTTTAAAGCTAGTGTTATCAAGTGCTTAGGCTTATGTTCTTTAACAATGCCATGCTAAAAAATAACGTATTTATGGATAAAATTATAAATTAAAATCCAAAACATCTATTACTTTAAAAATATAGATTCGACATAATAAATGGAGACCGTGTGTTCACGTTAACCAATCCTCTTTTTGTAATTTCTAAAAAAAGAGTGTAGGCAAACTCGATTATGCCAAGTTTGTCTACACTCACACTCTTTGGCTGTCTCAAAAGTGAAATGCTATTTTTTGATGTAAAATTGATAATCTGCTTAGGGCTCCAGGAGCGTTAGCAACGATGCGGCTCAAGGTTCGCCCCCAAGAAAGCGTCCGGCGCAACGAAATCGAAGAAAAAGCCATGGCTAAAATTCATTTTATGGACTTTTTCAGTGCTCTCGTTATACTATTTGGTCACATTGTTGTGACAAATTCGCCATGTTTCTTTTCTATTCACTAATGCTAAGTCTTTCACTTCAAAACATAGAATAATCAAGGGTTCCGATGGTTGATTGGGCATTTGTATTCGCCCTATTGTATCAACCAATTGGCGGCAGAGAGAGTATACCACCGATTAATGTCCACTTTATCGTAAAAGGTTCTTTTTTTTTCGTCTTATGTTATGATATGATAATGTATATGTAGTAAAACTTATGCTTTTAAAAAGTTCGGTTGAGGTGAAATTAATGCAATATATCGTTACATTTGTATGGTCATTCCTACTAGTTTCAATGTTAAACTATGTAGTAAGTTCTGTACTTGGTGTACCATTTGATTTCCAAACAGGTGCTATCATTTCAGTTGTGTTCTCAGTACTAATTTTCGTAATTGGTGCAATCATTCCAAACGAGCCAACGCCAGACGCTGCAGACCATCATTAATCAAATCCTTAAAAAACCTGTATCGCCTCAAGCGAAACAGGTTTTTTTCTTTTTTTCTATTATTTTTCAACTACGCAGTGACCATCACGTATTTTCACATGCAATGTGTCTCCAGGTAATACTTCCCCACGTAATAATTCCTTTGCCACAGCTGTTTCAATATAACGTTGCACGAAACGTTTTAATGGTCGTGCACCAAATTGTGCATCTGCACCTTGTTCTACAACCCAAGCAATGACGTCTTTTTCTACTGCTAATGTAATTTCCTGTTCCGCTACCCGTTTGACAAGCTGTTCTACGTATTTCCAAGCAATGGCTGTGAAATGTTCATCAGATAAAGCATGAAACAGGATAATATCATCCATACGATTTAATAACTCTGGTTTAAAATGTTGACGCAGCGCTGTCATAACTAAGTCCTCAATTGCTGCATCATCTTTTTTTGCCTCCATTAAATAACTAGAACCGATATTAGAAGTCAAAATCACGACTGTATTTGTAAAGTTGACCATTCGACCTTGACTATCCGTAATGCGACCATCATCTAAAATTTGCAGTAATATATTGGCTACGTCCGGATGAGCCTTCTCAATTTCATCCAGTAATACAACTGAATATGGATTACGGCGAACAGCCTCTGTTAATTGTCCACCTTCTTCATAGCCAACATAACCTGGAGGTGCACCAACAAGGCGTGATACGCTATGTTTTTCCATATATTCACTCATATCAATACGGATAAAATGCTCCTCTGAATCAAATAACTGTGCCGCTAGTGCCTTTGCTAGCTCAGTTTTACCAACACCAGTTGGTCCTAGGAATAAGAAGCTACCAATCGGACGATGAGGGTCTTTAATGCCTGCACGAGCACGCCATACCGCTTCCGTCACAAGTTGAACAGCTGTCTCCTGCCCTACAACCCGTTCATGTAGCGTATCTTTTAAACGCAGTAATTTCTCACGCTCACCTTCCACTAATTTTGTAACAGGTATACCTGTCCAACGAGACACGATAGATGCGATTTCATCCGCCGTTACTTCCTCGCGCAAAATGCGTACTTCCGTCCCCTCTTCTAATTGTTTTTCCATTTCTTGAATTTCTTTTTCAAGGGTCGGGATTTTACCGTGACGTAATTCTGCCGCTTTATTTAAATCATATTTACTTTCAGCTTCATCTAAATCACGACGGTATTTGTCGAGTATTTCACGTTTTTTCTGAATGCCATGGAGCGCCTCTTTTTCTGCTTCCCATTGCTTGCGCATACCTTCAGAGGATTCTTTTAATTTAGCTAACTCATCGCGTAATTGTTCCAGTCTTTTTTTGCTTGCCTCATCTTTTTCTTTTCGTAATGCTTGCTCTTCAATTTCAAGTTGCATAATACGTCGTGTCACTGCATCTAATTCTTGTGGCATGGAATCGATTTCTGTACGAATCATCGCACAAGCCTCGTCTATTAAATCAATTGCTTTATCAGGAAGGAAGCGCTCTGTAATATAGCGATTTGAAAGCTGCGCTGCCGCCACAATTGCACGGTCATGGATACGTACCGCATGATGTAACTCAAAGCGCTCTTTTAAGCCGCGTAAAATAGATACAGTATCTTCAATGGATGGTTCGCGCACAAGCACTTGTTGGAAACGACGTTCTAAAGCCGGGTCTTTTTCAATATACATACGGTATTCGTCTAACGTTGTGGCACCGATACAATGTAATTCACCTCGAGCGAGCATCGGCTTTAACATATTTCCTGCATCCATTGCACCGTCTGTTTTTCCTGCACCAACAATCGTATGAATTTCATCGATAAATAAAATAATACGCCCTTGTGATTCTTTTACTTCTTTTAATACACCTTTTAATCGTTCTTCAAATTGTCCACGATAACTTGCCCCTGCTATTAATGCACTCATATCTAGCTCATACAATACACATTCTTTTAACCCCTCTGGTACATCGCCTTTCACAATGCGCTGAGCCAACCCTTCTACAATTGCCGTTTTACCGACACCGGGTTCACCAATTAATACTGGGTTATTTTTAGTTTTTCGCGTTAAAATACGAATAACATTGCGAATTTCTTCATCACGGCCAATAACTGGATCCATTTTGCCGTTTTTTACTTCTTCCACTAAATTACGTCCAAATTGCTCTAATGGTTTTTTATTATCTGTTTGTTGAAATTGCATCGTTAGCACTCCTTTTCAAATATCTTTGGCATAATTGCATCCACAATTTCAGAGAAAAATGTTTGACCTTTTTTGACTAACTTAATTTTACAACAACCGACAAGACCTAGCAAAAAATAAGCTCTAAATTTTTTTCCCTTACACAGGATAGATTACGTTATAATGAGGTTATGTTTCGTTGTTTTAATATATCGGAATGATTAATCACCATTCTTTTGTAATACGGTCACTTATTACAAATAGAAAGAGATGTGTTTTTATGGTACTAATGGATGATAATCAAGAAAAAATTCATGCTCTTTTTCAAAAACACGGCGTTTTTATAAAAGTGAATAAGGAAAGTAAAATTTTTTTAGAAGGCGAACGTGCAAAAGAAATATATTATATTAAAACTGGTGCCATTTCGATTAGTCAGGAAACTGAAAGTGGAAAAGAATTAACCGTACGAATTTGTGGTCCTGATAGTATTATCGGGGAAGGTTCATTATTTTGTAACCTAACTTATCACGCCATGACTGCAAAAGTATTAGAGCCCTCTACGTTATACGTCCTTAGCCGTAAATCGTTGGAGCAGTTATTATTGGAGCAACCGTCTTTAATGGTTGAGTACTTAAAGTGGCTACAAACTGAAAATTTAAAACATCAAAGCCGTTTGCGTGATCTAGTGTTGAATGGTAAGAAAGGTGCTTTATTTTCAACGTTAATTCGTTTATCTAACACCTATGGCAAGGTTTTAGAAAGTGGTACGATTTTTATCGATTTTCCATTAACAAATTCAGAAATTGCTAGTCTATGCGCAACAAGTAGAGAAATGATAAATCGCATGCTCAATGATTTAAAAAAGCATAATATTTTATCCTTTGAAAAAGGCTATATTACAATTCATGATCTACAATTTCTAAAAGATGAAATCGCCTGTGAAAGTTGTCCATTACAAATTTGCCGTATCGATTAATCCGATATATAACAAATTCCCACCTGCATTTTGTGCAAGTGGGAATTTGTTTTTACTGTACTCTATTTTGTACTAGCGACATACGCCTTGTGCTAAAGTTTACTTAACGTACACCTAATGCCAATTTCGCGTATCGGGACATCTTGTCTTTTGACCAAGGTGGATTCCACACAATGTTAACATTTGTACTTTTCACTTCTGGTAGTTCACTTAATGCTGTTTTTACTTGGTCAACAATAACTGGGCCAAGTGGGCATCCCATTGATGTTAGCGTCATTGTGACTGTTGCTAAGCCCTCATCATCTAATTCAACATCATATACTAATCCTAAGTTGACAATATCAATACCCAGCTCAGGGTCAATTACATTTTCTAATGCACCTAACATGCTGTCTTTCATATCTTGATCCATCTGTATTTCTCCTTCCATCACAGTGTTAACTTCATCATAGCAGATGCTACTTATTATGCCAAATGCTGCGCAAGCCATTCAGTCGATGCTAACATGCCTTCACGTGTCACGGCATGACCAGCCTGATTATCGACGAAGAAATTCAAATCTTCAGGATTTTTTTCATAATACGCTCGTAATTTTAAATAGAACGTATACGTATCTTTAAATGGCACAGTTTTATCTTTTTTACCATGCCAGAAGAATATCGGGCGTTGTGCAAATTTTTCTGGTGTTAAGCTTATATCATATTTCGCTAAAAGTTCATTTGTTTTTCGAACTTCTTCGTCTGACATCGGCCAATTTAAACCACTTTCTGCAAACTGCTGTAATTGATAAGCGCCTAATTCTATAAAACAAGGTGCACCCATACATATTGCAGCGGTTTGAATCCAATCATAAAGCTTTAAGCAACCTGCAGTAACAATTCCACCCATCGAAGTCCCAGCCACACCGATTTTATCATTTACTAATAGTTGTTTATTCTTTAGCTCATTATATAATTGTTCGACTTCGTGAATAGAATTTAAGACAATATCCCAAAAGTGTGAATTCATTTGCATTTCTGTTAAGTCTTCACTTCGATCACCATGTAATTTCGCATCTGGTAATAGGACACGCACCCCTTTATTGACTAACTGATATGCATAATGTAGATTATGTTCTTTCGCACTCATAAAACCGTGTAAGAAAATCACGACTGGGGTTTCTTCATTCATATCGTCTGTATGTATATGTAATAACGGAATACTTCCCCACACTTCTCTCTCTGTAAACATCTTTGTCACTCCCAACTTTTGTCTCTTCTTTTTATGTTAGCAAACTTTTTTCTACATGACAAAATTTTGACGAGTTGATGACAAAGAGATACTATTCTAACATATAGGAAAGGGGCAACATGCTATGAAACCGCATTTAATTGTTTTAGATTTAGACGGGACGTTATTAACGGACCAACAACAAATTTCAGCGAAAACTAAAAAAACATTATTGCAGGCAAAAGAACAAGGACATCAGGTGATGATTGCCACAGGTCGTCCTTATCGTGCTAGCGATATTTATTATCATGAGCTCGGTCTAACAACGCCCATTGTTAATTTTAATGGTGCTTACGTTCACCATCCAAAAAATACTGCTTGGCAAACGATGCATACACCAATTGATTTAGGCGTTGTGCGAGATGTCGTCGATTCAGTCAATAGTTATGAATATGAAAATATTATTGCTGAGGTAATCGATGATATTTATGTCCATACAGAGGACGATCGGATTTTAAATATTTTTAACATGGGCAATCCCACAATTACATTAGGTGATTTATCAACTCATTTGCAGGAAAATCCAACAAGTTTACTGATACAAGCAAATGAAGTCAATTCCATGATTATCCGTGACCATTTACAAGCAGTTCATGCAGAAGTTATCGAACATCGTCGTTGGGGTGCACCACTACACATTATTGAGATTGTCCGTCGTGGTTTAAATAAAGCCGTAGGAATCTCACATGTTGCGAAAGATTTAGGCATCCCACGTGAGCGCATTATTGCTTTTGGTGATGAAGACAATGATTTAGAAATGATTGATTTTGCAGGTATCGGTGTAGCTATGGGCAACGGTATTGCGTCTTTAAAAAATATTGCCAATGAAATTACAACGACTAATAACGAAGATGGTATTGCTAAAATACTCATTGAACGCTTGAAATTATCATAATTAAGTAGTAAGTTCAAATTGACTTTCCAATTTTTACAGTTTAAATTTGGAGGAAGACAGTTTATTTAGGGGGACAAGATAATGAAAATTTTTACTGATAGTGGATGTGATTTACCGAAGTCTTACTATGAAGAGAATGATGTCGTACTCCTTCCATTACGCGTGCATTTAAATGACAGCGAGTACGATGACGTCATTGCGATTGATTGTAAGGAAATTTACGATGCTATTCGACAAGGTGCCCACCCAAAAACGTCACAAGTGTCACCAGAGCTCTTCCTTAAACATTTCGAAGAACTAGCACAAAACGACGAAGAAGGCATTTATATCGCCTTTTCATCGGAATTATCAGGTACATATGGTACGGCTATGATGATTCGCAATCAAGTACTTGAACAATATCCATCGCTGAAACTGACAATCATTGATTCTAAATGTGCTTCCTTTGGCCACGGTTTAGTGATTGAAGAAGCGGTTCAACTTCGTAATACGGGTGCCTCATTGCAGGAACTTGAAACAAAATTAACTGCTCTTGCTTCACAGATGGAGCACCTATTTACAGTAGAAGATTTAGACTATCTTGCAAAAGGTGGCCGTGTATCTAAGACTAGTGCATTTCTTGGTGGGCTCCTTAGCATTAAGCCAATATTAAATGTTGAAGACGGCAAGCTTGTACCAATTGAAAAATCACGTGGCCGTAAAAAGGCCATTGCACGTATGTTAGAATTGATGCAAGAACGCGGTGGTATTTTTTCCGATAAAATTGTCGGCATTAGTCATAGTGATGACCCTGTCTTTGCAAACGAAGTAAAAGCAGCCATCCAGGACCGCTTCGCGCCAAAAGCAGTTCAAATTACGATGATTGGTTCAGTCATCGGCTCGCATGTCGGCCCGGGTACAATTGCTATTTTCTTTACCAATAAAAGTTACCAAGCATAATTTATTAATCCCTCCATGTTCGCCCAAAAGGCAATTGGAGGGATTTTTATTTGTTATTTTGTAGCGTCTTGTTCCATGCGACGTTTTTTACCTCGTTTAATGATAACTACTACAAATCCTATAAATAGTAACCACACTAATCCAAGCGCCACCATGTATGGAACATTTAATCCTTTGTCTTCTCTAACCTGATAAATTTCTACGATTTCTCGGTCTAAAATAACAGGATATACGCCTTTTTCATTAATGCGAACTTTTTCTTCTTGCAAAATACCATTTAACATTTTACCTTCACCTAACTGATCGGGTGTTAAATCAACGCGTTGAGTTTTACTTGTATTATTTACCATGATGACCCATTGCTCTTCATCCGATGTTCTTGTAAATACAAGTAGACCATCTTCATTTGTAATAACCTCAAAATCGCCATTACGTAATGTTGCAGATTGATTTCTTAAAGATTGCACGTTTTTTACGTAATCAATCAACTCTTCATCTGTTTTGAAATTGTAAAGTTGATGTGTATCTGGTTTTGCTTCTCCATTCATCGCAATCTCTGAACCGTACTGTACAACTGGTACTCCAGGTAACATAAATAATGCACCCAACGCCATCTTTAATCGGGTTGGTGGGAACATATTTTCATTCGCAGAATCAAATGTAAAACGATGTGTTTGAAGAGAATCAATCATAATCTGCGTTGGTTTCTCGCCTGATAAGGGCTCCATTAGCTTTGAAGAATCCATATCCACATTTTTAAAGATATTGCGGTAAATATCTGCTGTTGCAGGGGAGAAATTCGTATCAAAATTTGCATCACTTTCTTCATTTGCTATTACATAAAATGATTCTTTCGTGCCTTTTAAAGCCTCTATTAGCGCATTGATAAATTGAGTATCTGCATCAGCAATATTTGTTAAACGAATACCACCAATATTATATGTAGAGGCAAATTCAGTTGCAGCCTCAATTAGCGCATTTTGTACATCTTTGTTGGTTAAATCCCATTGTACTTGTCCATTATTGGTAGAGGCAATCCAGTCCTGTTTTGCCACGTCCTTCGCCCACTCATGATTTGGACTCACATTGTTGAGTGGAAAATCAACCATGATTGACATGTTCTTCGCTTTATAGGCCTCAATTACACTTTGGAATTCTTCTGCTGTCCCAAAATGCTCTTCTAACGTTGTATAGCTTGTTGGCATCGAGCCATCATACGTTTCAGTAGTGAAAATCGACCCAATGGAGACGATTGTATACCCCATCTCTCCGATAAATTTTAATTTATCTTGTAGCCCAGTGAAGTCCCCTCCTGCAAATTTCGAAGGGTCTTGCGTATTTGTATCAATATCGTTAGTGCCCGAACCATTAAAGAAACGGTCAACGAGTAAATCATAGATGCTTTCTTGTGCAATCGTTCTTGCTGGTCCTTCTTCTGCATGTGCCACTGCTGGTGTTCCTAAGAATGAAGTCGCCAGTAAAAGCGATGCAGCTGTCGCACTTATCCACTTCTTAAATTTCACTTTTATTCCCTCTCTTTCAAACCAATCCATCGTCATTTTACCAAATAAAACTGTACCGTCGCTATCATTTCAAAATATTTTCCCAAATTGAAAAATGAATTACGGCAAAAAGGTGTCAACTTGAGTTATTTTCGCATGCAAACGTGAGCATAAACAACAAAGGACGGTTAACTGCGCTCTATTGGGTTACTCAACGCTTCCCCCACCTGTAACCTACGTTTAAGCTTGTCACCTTACCGTATAGTTTCTTTTACACACTAAAAAGCCGTGAAGCAAAAACTTCACGACCTTTACGAGCACTTATGCAAGGAAATTGATGTTCATTGGTAATTTGAACCCTAAGAACAATGTTACGAATAAAAATACCGCAAATAATCCCCAGAACATGCCAGTTGGTTTGTTTTTCTTTTGGCGAACTAATACCATTTCCATCATACCGATGACTAAAATACCAGCGATGAATTTGAAGCCGTATAACATACCTTGTCCGTAACCCATTGTATGGATAAATAATGCACCGCCAGAAATGATGATTAAAATGTAAAATAATCGTAATACCATATGTAAGCCTTTCGATTGCTTGCCATTAAGCGCTGCAATGAAAAAGATTACGATACCGACTACCCACGTCGTAATGTGTAAATGTGTTGTATTTGTTAAAAAATCCATTCGTGTCCCCACCTCATTCTTTTTCTATCAAACTCTATCCTATCATGAGGTGGAAATGGTTTCAATTATTACAATTGCGTTCACCAAATATACTAAAAAAATCCGCGGAGCATAGGCTCACACGGATTTCAACAATTATTCGAAGTGGTTCACTAATGTACCAATTCCTTGGATAGATACTTTCACAGTATCACCCGCTTTTAAAAATTGTGGTGGGTTCATGCCTTTTCCAACCCCTGCTGGCGTTCCTGTTAATATAACATCACCAGGCTCTAATGTTACGTGCTGAGATAGGATGGATACTAAATTTTCTACAGAGAACATCATATCTTGTGTTGTACCGTTTTGGCGAACCTCATCATTAACTTTTGTTACGACAGTTAAATCTTGAGGGTTCGGAATTTCATCTTTTGTGACAAGGTATGGTCCTAGTGGGCATGTCCCATCCAAGCTTTTGCCTAAGAAGTATTGCTTGTGTTTATCTTGCAAATCACGTGCTGTAATATCGTTTGCGATGGTGTAGCCAAACACGTAATCGTAAGCTAAATTTTTAGGAATATTTTTTCCACGTTTACCAATAACGACTGCCAGTTCCCCTTCATAGTCCATTTTTGATGAAAGGTCTGCATGAATTGATATCGTTTGACCATCCGCAGCGATAGCAGTTGGTGATTTTGTAAATACCATTAGATCTGTTGGAGCTGCTTCTGCGCCCATTTCTTTTGCATGCTCATTATAATTTTTACCGATACACATTATATTTTTTGGTGTACGTGGAATTGGCGATAGCCATTCAATCACTGTAAATTCACGTTTGAAGCTTTCTGCGCGTTGTGATTTTTCAGCTGCTTCTACTAATTTACGAATCTGTTCAACAAAATCAAAGCCTAGAGCAATGCCATCAACAATTGAATTTGAAAAAGAAGGGAGAACTTGAAGTTCATTTTGAATAGCGAGTACATCCCATACTGCTTCTTCTTTTTTTACTTTCGGTCCAAAACTTACATGTCCACCTAATTTGAATGATAAAATTTTCATGATTTAAGAGCTCCTTCTTTTTTCTACATGATACAACAATATGACCTAAATTACCTTAATTTTGCGATAACATTTTATTACTGCGTAAAAACTCCAGCTATTTGGTAACTAATGGGTGTCCCCCGGCTTCACTTTATACGTTAATTTACGCCAAATTGCTTCTAACGGGCCCTGCTTCCATTTGGAAAGCCAAACCTCAGCTAAAACCATTTGTACAACAATTATGCTGATGGCGATTAACACACCTGTTGCGACACTGACTTTTCCATACCAGCCAAACCCAAATTGATAAAATAAGCATGTCCCAATAATGGATTGTAATATGTACATAGTTAACGACATGCGACCAATTTTTGCAAATGGACTAAGCATCTTTGGTACAAGTGGAATCATGCAAAGTAAGACAATAAGTCCGATATAACCGACCGATAAAATCGGCCCACCCATATAAACCTTGATGTATTCCAGTAAATACGTACGTGTATTTAGAACAGGTATACTCTTCATAAAAATCCCCATCACTAATCCTACTACCGCTAACGCCACCCACAGCCATTTTAACTCCTTCGCTCGCTCCACTAAACGCCATTTAGAAGCCGCCGCACCAATAAGCATATACGGTAAGATGGTGAATAATGAAGCAATCCACATACCAACCCCAGCCTGTTCTGATAGGTCTGATAAACGTTGCATAAAGGCATCTAGCCAGTTACCTGCTCCATATGCCGTTATCGCTTTTTCTACCGCAGTAATGTTTAAATACGTATCAATTTGCGAATTGAAGTTAATATAGCCTACTATAAACAGCATAAAAACATGCATGAAACCATTAATAATTATTCCTATAGACAATAACCAAATTGGATGTAGACGAAGTAATAATAGCAAAAAGACGCCACAAAACGCATAGGTCATTAATATATCGCCCCACCAAATAAGTACTGCATGTACAAAGCCAAACATAAATAATACAACTAATCGGCGTAAGCCAGTGCCATAAAAGTTTTGCTCACGACTTTGTGCTTTTTGCCACTGCATGGCTAGACCATAGCCAAATAACATGGCAAACAATGGGTAAAAGCTACTCTGAACGTAAATATCTAAATTTTGCTGCCAAACCATATCAGATGGTGTCGTAAACCAAGACGCCAAATCTATATATGGCATCGGCAAATAAAAAGCATACATATTGACGAGTAAAATACCTAGTAAGCTTATCCCACGTAAAATATCTAATGTTGCGATACGTTCCTGCAACATTGTTGGTTTTAAATCCACAAAATTGCCTCCTCTTTCCTATACACTTCCCTTAATATTACTCCATAGTGAAAAAACAGCCCATTACTTTTTAGTAAGGACTGTTTTTCTCATGGTAAGGTTGCCTTATACGTGTAATGCCCTTTCATTGTCGAATAAGTACAATACTTTGTCGCCCACATTTATATGCAAGATAGATTCAACAGCTTCACTATAGACACGTAATTGCACACCATAACGCCCTAATAGTTCCTTCGATAATGCTGGTTCCTCTGCAAAATGAGATTGAATACGATCTGTTTTATAATCAAGTAATACCCATTCGCCATTTGCATCCTCAAACAGGCAATCGATAATCCCTTGGACGATTTGCGCATCACCGTCTTCATCCAAGCGACTAATCGTGAACGGCATTTCTCTACGTATTTGCTTCGCATTTTTAAAACGTTGGCCAATGGCTGTTGAAAAGAAATTCAAAATTTTCGCAGACGGGACGACCTTAGCCTCTGCCTCAGTTAAGAGTTGTCTTACCACTAAATCAGCAACAAAGCTTTCGACCTCCTGTAAATGCGTAAAACCATACTGTGGCACATGCTGCATGACAGTGTGAACAGCTGTTCCAATTTCAGCACCAGTCATCTGTTTTTCCTGTAAAAAAGTTGGTCTAGGTGCTAGCGCAGACTGTTGCTTGTTTGGTACTGTAAAAAAATACTCGGGCTCTTGTTGACGTTGTAAATTTTCTAAACGTTTAATTTCACTAACAGATGTTTTTGAGTGTTTTTTTGTAGATTTTTGGTACGGGTACTGTGCCTGGAAACGAGTTGAAATTTCTGCAAACAATGCTGTATCCTCTGATGTTTCTAACATTTGCTGAACTTCATCTTCTAAAGCGAATGTCTCATACATATAAGAGCTTGTTTCGATCGCTCGTACCCACCAACGTGAAGCGTCCTCTCGCTCTTTATAGATCATTGTCGAGAGTGGCCCAAAATCCGCATGTCTTGCCACTGCTGGTCCTAACCAATCAAAATAACTATTTGCACGAGCACGTAGATATTCCTGTAATGGTGCATCTATGGGCAAACTTTGTGCATCCTGCCACTTATCGAGCGTTTTCTCCCAATTTTTTACGGAGCCAACTAAAATCAGTCGTTCCTTAGCACGTGTCATCGCTACATACAGCACACGCATTTCTTCAGCACGCATTTCAAGCTCTTTCTTCTCTTTCATCGCTAAAAAGGGCAATGAGGTATAAGTAATACGATCATCTGGATCAATCGCTTTCACAGCAAGTCCAAAATCTTGGTCAAATAAATAGGGATTGTGAAAATCCATTTTATTAAATGGACGGCCCATACCAGCGACAAAAACGACAGGGAACTCTAGCCCTTTGGATGAGTGAATTGTCACAAGGCGCACAACATCATCCTTTTCACCTATAGATTTCGCTGTTCCTAAATCATCTCCGCGTGTGCGCATACGGTCAATAAAACGTAGAAAGCGGAATAACCCACGAAATGCCGTTTTCTCATACATTAATGCACGATCATGTAAGACACGTAAATTTGCTTGACGCTGTTTGCCATTAGGCATGGCCCCAACCATTTCATAATAATGCGTATCTAAGTAAATCTTCCAAATTAAATCGGACAGCGAACCACGACGTGCTAAATCACGCCAATTCTCAAATGCCAACATAAAACGTTGCAGCTTTTCAAACGTAGTAGATTGTACGCCATAACCTTCGCTACGAATGAACTGTCTCAATGCATCATAAAAAGGCGCTTTGGGCTCTGCTAAACGGATTTTTGCCAGCTCATTTTCAGATAAGCCCACGAACGGGGCACGTAGGACTGAGACTAATGGAATATCTTGATAGGGGTTATCTACTATCTTCAAAGTGTTGAGTACAATCATGACCTCAAGCGCATCAAAATAGCCCTTTGATGATTCTGCATAAAGGGGAATTCCAGCGAGCTTAAATTCCTCCACTAAATCTGTTGACCAAGTCATCGAACGCATTAAAATAACAATATCACTATATTTTAACGGTCGTTCTGTCTGTGTTTTTGTGTCGTATACAGTTGTGCCTTCTTCCATCATTTGCTGGATACGTTCAATAATAAAGCGGGCTTCATACTGTGATTTTTTTAGTTCTTCTAGTTCAAATGCTTCGTTGACTATATCCTCTGCTTCGTCATCGCTTGCCTCTTCAATAGGTGGATGTAAAACGACCAATTCAACAGGGACTTCCTTTGCATCATATGGCGCTGCAGGCTTTAACGAAGCGTTTTCATCATAATGTATTTCACCAACACGAACTCCCATAATTTGAGCAAAAACAAAATTTGTTGCGTTCAGCACTTCCTTACGACTACGAAAATTCGCATTCAAATCAATGCGCATGCCGGTCACCTCAGGATGCTCAATAAACTCCCCATATTTCCTCATAAAGAGCTTTGGCTCTGCAAGGCGGAAGCGGTAAATACTCTGTTTAACGTCACCAACCATAAAAAGATTACCGTCCAGCTCGTCGCCAGTTTTCACGAGCTGTAAGATTGTTTCTTGTAACATATTTGTATCTTGATATTCATCGACAAGTACTTCTTTAAAACGTTTTTTCAAATCTAATGCAACTGGAGACGGTTGTAGTTTACCATCTATATTTTCAGTTAGTATTTGTAATGCAAAATGCTCTAAGTCAGAGAAATCAATAATGCCCCTCTCTAATTTTGCTAGACGGAATTGCTCACTAAACACATTTGTCAATTCGACCAATGTGGCAATGGTAGGGGCCATGAGCCGTATTTCTTCAAGCAAACGTGCAGGTGTGCGTACAAAGTATGTTTCTTTAAGCTTATTAATAATTTTTTTGGCAGCATCACGCTTTTTCTTGGCAAGTTCTTGTAAATCAACATCCACTAAAGCATCCTTCGCCACCCGCTTTAATGTTGACCACTTCACAGTTGAAAAGAAATCAAATAATTCCTGCCACGTTCCTTCACGACTTATACGAATTCCTTCTTGAATCATAGCAAAATCAATTTCTGCGGTTTCAGCATAAGGTGCAGGGCCTTCTGGCTGTAATGTAATAGCACGCATTTCAGAAATTAAAACAAAAGCTTCCTCAAGGCTATGCTTCACTGTTAATTTTACATATTTTGATAACTCTAAATCATCAATTGTGACATCATCTGCAAGTTCATATGCCTTCGGTAGACTACGTAGCCATTTTTGTGGCTCAGCATGAACACGAGAAGTATCATAAAGCTTGCTCATGAGTGTTTCAATGGCCTGATCATCACGATCTGATGTAAAACTATCGACAAGGCGATAGATAGCATGGATTTGAGATTCGTCTTCAACATCGTATGCAGCTTCTAACACCTCTGCCAAAATGTCATCTCGTAGTAATGCTACCTCTGCCTCATTGGCAATACGGAAGCCCGGATCAATATCTAGCATGTAGGCGTATTGTTTGACTATGGCTAAACAAAAGGAATGTAAAGTTGAAATTTGTGCCTTATTAACAAGGCTTAACTGTCTTCGTAAATGTTGTGACGTTGGATTTTCTGCAATCGCCTTTTCTAGCGCCTCCGCCATTCGATGACGCATTTCAGCAGCAGAAGCATTTGTAAACGTCACGACTAATAGCTCATCAACATTGATAGGATTGTCATTCGCTACGACCTTTTCAATCATGCGATTAATAAGTACCGCTGTTTTCCCAGAACCAGCTGCCGCTGACACAAGTGTATCCTGCCCACTTGCATAAATCGCCTTCCATTGATCGTCAGTCCAAGTGACATTGTCTGGTTTCACTGGTATTTGCTGCACCATGTTAATTCAACTCCTTCCGAATTTTCTCTACCACCTCTATCGGCTTTGCCTGCGGTAACTGCCGATAACTTTGCTTGCCATCAGACGGATCAAATTGACAAACAGATGCAAATTGACAATAATCACAGGCCGTTTTCGTTTTTAATTTATACGGACTGATTGCCGTATCACCCGCTAAAATTCCATTTCCTGCCTCTTGATGCTTACGACGTACAAAATGCTGTATATTTTTCATATCATTCACAGGCACAATACGCGATTGTGATTCCGATGGGGTACCATCTTTTTTCATATAGACTGGAATAATTTGTGAATGTCCACTTGCTTCCTCAAGTTGCTCGTCCATGGATAAAATCGCCTCTGGATTTTCGGTTAAAAGGCCCTTCATCTTGTATTGCTTTAAACGATCTTCCTCAATTTCACTATGGCTCAAATCCTTATCAAGCTTTAACATCGGATTGTGGACATGGACATATAAGACGCCTGCTGGTTCAGCATCTCCTTGTAGCCAGTACGAGGCATTTTCCATCGCCACATCTAGATATGTCAATACTTGCAAGGACAGCCCATGATACACCTCGTTTAAATCTAAATCACGACTCGATGACTTATAATCGACAATTCGTAAATAGGAGCGATTATCAAATGAAGCACTGTCAACCCTATCAATGCGTCCTCGCATAAACATTTTCTTTCCACCTGTTAAATCAATTTCAAGCGCAGGTAGTTGCTCGTGTTGCCCTGGTCCGAATGATGCTTCGATGGCAATCGGTTTAAAATGGGAGACATTGGCATGTTGAGTTAGTGCGGTCATTGTGCGCTCCACAATGCGGATAAGTTTACGCTGAATGTAACGATAACGCGCACTAGATAATAAAATTTGATGTGAGAATACTGGTACAATTTGCTCAACAGCCTGTCTTGCTAGCTGCTGAATTTGCTGTTTTGACAATCGAATCCATGAAAGCTGTTGACGATGTGTCTCCTCTGTTATCCATTTTAATGCCTCATGAAATAAATCGCCCATTGCAAATGTTTCTAATCGGTACTCAGCTCGTTCTTCTAACCGCAAGCCGTACGTTGTGAAATGTGAAAATGGACAGCGGAAGTATTTCTCCACACGCGATACACTTGATGTTAATTGTTTACCGTATAACTCTTTGGTAATATAAGTTTCTAATGGTTGTGCTTCATTCTTATGTGAGATTGGATGCATAACCCTGCCTAATATTAATGACCAATAAGGATCTAGCTCATAGAATTTCTGTAAAGCTAGCCATTCTGGAGCAAGCTCACGGCTATGTTCCGTTTGACGTAGTTGCACCATTAAATGTGCTAACGCTGTACGTGGATGACGTAAATAGGGCAGCACGTTGTCGTCTAATAATTCAATCGGATCTATAACGACACGTTGGACCATTACGCCACTTAATAAACCTGCTGTTTTGTCATTTCCAATAATTTTTTTGATATACAACGATGCTAATAATGCCTTACCTTCTTCATCTGCCGTTGGATATGTCATATATAGCTTGTTAGAAGGTGTTGTCAATGCTCGATATAATAAAAAATTCTCCTGTAATAATCGGTTTTTTGAAGTAGGTGCAAGTTCATAGCCAATCTGAGTGAACCATTCTCGTTCGGTATCAGAGAGCAATCCTTCATAATCTAATCTTGTTGGATAAATACCATCATTCATGCCGAGAACAAAAGCAATTTTTATGTCAGATAATCGAGCTAAATCGACTGTTGCCACCATTACTTCATCAAGTGTTGGAGGGATACGAGAAAATTCTAATGTATCAAAACCTTCATCTAAAATTTTTGCTGCTTCCTCTACAGACATCTCCTGTTCGCCAAACATGTAAACAAACTGATCCAAAACTGCGACCCATTCGTTCCAGGCTTGATTGTGCTCACTTGCAGCGAGTGCATCACCTCTATCTAACTCTCTGTCTTTCATAGACTGGAGCTTGTCATATACTTGTACTTCTTCAATCAGCTCAAATAGTGCCGTCGCTACATCTCTTCCGGTTTTCGCTCGTATAAGCTTGTCATGAAAAACTTTTAATGGTTGTCGTATACCATCACGAATTGCCTCGATTTCTGCCTGCATCGCACGTTCTTCGTCGGTTTGCGTGCGCGAATGAAACTCAAGACCTCGATATTTTTTATAGAACCAGCGAGATTCTTCAAACCAACGTTCTCCATAAATTCCCTGTGCCAAACAGTAATTCTCTAAACGATCAGCACGTTCTCGCCACACACTTCGCTCAGCATGTAACGGGAAAAACAGATCTGTTTTCACACTACGAAAAATAGGTTCATACTTCCAATTAGATGTAAAAACTTCTAAAGCTGAACGACTAAATTCAATCAACGGATGATGTAACATCGTTTTTTTAGTATTCGTAAAGATCGGAATGTCATATTGCTGGAAAATTGTTGAAATCAGTGGGTCATATACATCTGCCTGGCGATAGAGTAGCACAATGTCCTGATATCGGTAGCCGTCTTGCCTTGTCAACTTTGTTATTTCCCGGGCAATGGCGTGGATTTCAGCACGTCGATTTGAAGCCTCTAATACCATTACATCTCCACTTGTTTTTTTTGCCTGTGGCACCATTTCTGTAAATTCTGCTTCTATATGACGCAAATCTTCGGATTGGAAACGACGCGTTTTGATAAAATGCAATGGCGCTTCAACCTCAATCCCTTCGTCTTGCGCAATATCAATTAGGCGCTGATTCGTCGACGCTGCTTCATTGAATAGTGCCTGCTCATCTTTAGCTTCCTCTACATGCTCAAAAGGTAGCACTACGGTTACGTGCTTCGTCACCTTTAGCAGTTCTTTCACAAGCTCTAACTCTCGTACCGTAAATGCCGTAAAGCCATCTATATAGATCGTTGCTTGATTCATAGTCTCTGAATGTTTCAGTTGTTCCGTTAAAATCGGATAATAACCCTCACTATCGACATAAGTTGTGCCAAGTCGATCTTCTAAAGCCTGTAATACTATCTGTAGGTCATTGGTTTTTGCCTGTAATGTGTTTGGTGCGTCAACGGCCTTCAAAGATGCTGTTACCTCAGACAATACCGTACTATTCACACTATAGCGGCTAAATTCACGTAATAATGTTTCAATTTCTTCAGTAAAGCCCCTCTTGCCAGCAGCTTGTCGAAATAACGAGAATTCGCTTTTTTGCTCCTCAAGTAATTTGCGAATGAGCATCCGATAGCCATAGCCGTTTACTTCTTTACGAGCAATACCACCTGTTTCCTGCAGGACAAGCCATGCCAAACGTTTAAACGTCATAACCTGCGCACGAATTAGACCCTGCAAGCCATGCTTATTCGTGAGCTCATACTCCGTTGAATAAGACATTTGGTCAGGTACAATAATAAAAATCGGATATCCTAACGGATCTGTATTTAATTGCTCAACAATTTCCTGATGAATAAACGCTGATTTTCCTGTACCAGCACGTCCTGAAACAATACGCAATGTCATTCACTTTTCCCCCTGCTTTATGATAAATATTCATGATGCCTTGGTGTTAATGTAGCTGTCACATCAATGTTCGTGTCATCACCTAAGGCTATATTATTAAAATTAAAAAAGTCCCTTCTACCATTTTACATGATACAAGGGGCTAGATGTGCATATTCAACTTACATCGTTATTCATTTTTCGGCAATTTTCGCATTTGCTTCAAATCTCTTTCTACTCGAGCATTCAATCGCTTCTCAATCAGCTTACCAATCCACCATAGCACGACAATCGCTAGACCAGCTATTATTAGTCGTACTGGACTTGTCAGTAACGATTTTAAATCATAGCCGAGCACGCTCATTCCTAAAATCATGACAAATTTACCTGCTAACAGCACTACTAAATAAAACTTTTTATGAATGTGAGATAGTCCTGCTACTATATTGACAATGACGGAAGGTGTAAAAGGAAAACACAGCAATACAAACAACGGGCTAATTCCATTCATATCTACCCATTTAATCAGTTTTTCCACCTTTTTACTGCCCGTTACAAAACGGAGCTTTGGATGCTTACCAAAATGACGGACGAGCAAAAAAACTACATACGAGCCAGCCGCTGAGCCAAGCCATGACAATAAAAAACCAAACCATAAGCCAAACGCACTTGCATTTGCTACAACAAATACGACCAATGGTAAAAAAGGTAAGAATGCCTCTATAAAGGGCAATAACAAACCAATCAGCGGACCAAACGTTCGATATTCGGCTGCAACATGCTCAATATTTTCTATAGTAAACCATTCATTCAATATAGACACCTCTATTTGTATTGCAAAATTAAATGTAAAATTGTCAGTTCTTCCGACGTATTTTTATATTCGTGTAGT
The DNA here is from genome assembly GCF_003049605.2 of Lysinibacillus parviboronicapiens. NCBI lineage: Bacteria > Bacillati > Bacillota > Bacilli > Caryophanales > Bacillaceae > Lysinibacillus > Lysinibacillus parviboronicapiens. The sequence continues at coordinate 807,351 of NZ_CP073713.1, read as the reverse complement.
TGATGCCCCGAGAATACCAGTGTATCCCCTTCTACTAATTGTTCATGCATTTCTCCAGCAGAAATAACAGCTTGTCCTTGGATAACGGTTACTGTTTCCTCTACCCCTTCTGTGTGCGCCTCACTCCTACTGAACGCTCCCGGTTCCATTTCAATCTTGTAGAACTCCCAGCCGCGCTCTGGGTCGTAAGGTATAATGGAGTACACGCGATAGCGCCCCTCGTCCTCATCGACATGTGGCGCATCCTTACTACTAAATTTCATAAAATGGGCAGTTGGAGGTTGTAATAGAGAAGAAAATGAAATCCGTAAGCCTGCAGCAATTTTCCAAATAGTTGATACAGTTGGATTGGATTCACCTTTTTCAATTTGGGCAAGCTGTGCCTTACTAACCCCCGTTGCTTTGGCAACATCGTCTAGGCTCAAACTTCTTTGTTGCCGTATTTTTTTTAGTTGAAATGCTAAATTTCGACTCATTTGTTCCAACTTAACTCACCATTTCCTATTGTTTATTTTATAAGACATATGTATACTTTAATAGACATATCTGAACTATCTAACTATTGCAACTTTACACTATTAGTATACATGGATTTTTTTGAAAGGATGATCTATTTATGACAAGTACAACAGAATTTCATGATAAGTCTACCACCCCAACAGACAACAGCTTTTTACAAGGAGTTAAGGATTGTATTCCCACCTTACTCGGTTATATTAGTATAGGACTTGCTTTCGGGGTTGTAGGTTCCGCTTCAGGCTTGTCTGTTCTTGAAATCGCACTATTAACCATACTCGTTTATGCAGGCTCTGCACAATTCATATTTTGTGCACTGCTGTTAACTAGTAGTCCTGCTTCTGCCATCATTGTAACCATATTTGTGGTAAATTTACGTCATTTATTAATGAGTTTAACTTTAGCCCCTCATTTTACTCGTTATTCTATGCTACGAAATGTTGGATTCGGTACATTATTAACGGATGAAACATTTGGTGTGGCTGTCACGAAACGAATGCAAAGCGGCAAATTATATGGAAAATGGATGGATGGACTAAATATTACCGCCTATTTATTCTGGATTTTGTCCTGTGTAGCTGGCGCTTTTTTAGGGCAATGGGTAGCAAATCCAGAGAAATGGGGCTTAGACTTTGCATTGATTGCCATGTTTGTTGCTTTACTTGTGCTACAGCTTAGTAGTGTCAACAAAAACAAGATTATGCATTACTTAATATTAATTGGATATATGGCTGTTAGTATGTATGGTTTATCTTATATAGTACCTTCTCATGTAGCAGTACTTCTAGCAACAGTCATTGTAGCAACAATTGGGGTGGTGACAGATAAATGACAACAACAGCTTCCATGGTGTGGCTTATTATCGGATGTGCGCTTGTGACTTGGCTACCCCGTATTGTGCCATTTATGTTTGTACGCAGTGTAAAGTTGCCAGATGTAGTATTAAAGTGGCTTAGCTTTATTCCTGTTTGTATTTTAAGTGCCCTTGTTTTCGAAAATTTATTGGACACAGAAAGCACAAGCTTTGTAACACTTGATTGGCCCGTCTTTATTACATTTGTGCCCACACTTATTATTGCTCTTGTTACAAAAAGCTTGTCCATTACAGTAGTTGCCGGAGTAATGATTATGGCGATGGTACGATTCTTCATGTAAAAAGGTACTTAGCAGATTTTTGTCTGCCAAGTACCTTTTATTTGGCTCATCACCATTCCGGCTGTGCGCTTTCCTTGCGCGTCCAATGAGCCTGGGCAACAGGATGTTGGTGACGAAGGCATGATCACAAGACGTGACGCTTTTAGCCTTCGTTCCTCTACGTGCTCGCTCAAAGGTCTCACCTGTGACGCTGATTCCCAAGGAGTCACGCAGCCTCCACTCCAATCAACTATACAACGTAAAACTTCAATCAGTCGGGGATTTCTTTATCTCTACTGATTGGTAGTTGAACCAATCAGGCTTACGGTCAGGTGATCCACCACCTAGTTAATGTGGTATAAATGGCAAACGTTTTAACAGATGTCCAAATTTTTGTTGATGAGGCTATTTTTTTTGCATGCGACTTGCAAGCCAAAAGCCTACTGTTAACGAAAAAGCATCTACAACGAAAATAATTGGTGGCGACGTATACCCTGCATAAACCGATGCTGCAATAAGTGCAATTGCTAATAAAAGTGCCACATAGCGGTTATACGTAATGCGTGTAAACAATAACACTAATAATGCGGGTAAAAATAGCGCCAACATCATTTTTCCAATAACATCTATCATACATCCCTCTGCTCCGCTAACAATAAACCAATACGGTAATGATCATTGCTGTAAATTACATGCTGTGTGAGACGAATTTCGTTGTTACGATCAAGCACCTCTAAACGACAATGAGCAGCATTTAATTGTAACGCCTCATATAATTCATTTTCTGTATAAATCGGATGGCCATTTACTTTACGAATACATTCCCCTGCAAGTAAACCCATTTTCTCTGCTGGTGAATCCGGTAAAACTGCCGCAATGACCGCCCCCTTAGAGCTTGGTGCAACCGCATAAATTTCCGTCTTGTCCTGTATCGCATAATATATTGTAATACTAAGACGAATGATTACGCCCACCGCTAGGGTTATCAAGCCAACCACAGGCTCGAAGACTGAAGCAAGTCCACCTATTACCATCAGTTGCCCTAACAACAATACAGAACGTCCAATTTTCGGTAATTGTAGAACCGGCAATTCTTTTCTTGAAAGCTTTGAAAATCCGATAACTACTGGAAATACTACAAGTGCAAATTTACTCTCTCCCAATGTGAATTGTGGCCAGTATGGAATAACTGACGAAATGACATCACCAGGTATGATAAAGAGTATCGGTAATACCCATATGTTTCTCGTCCGATACACAATGGCCTGCATACCGCGCTTCGTATTTTCAACACGTGGCGTTGTCACCATTGTTGAAGTTCGACGAATCAGCATACCTTCAGCAATCACACATAATCCAGTTATAATCGTGATTGTTACAATAGCACCTTCAAATAAATCCGTGCCCTCTAATGACACTTTCCACCATGAAAACGACCAATCGTATTGATACATAGCCCATGTTGCCAATGTTGCAAAGCCCATTGTATAAATTGATGATAATGAATTGATGAAAAACAGCAAGAGCGCCAGTGCGGAGAAAGCAAGCAAAACAAGTAAAAATGTTTTTGGTACTGTCAAGCCTACCCCAACACTTATGATGGAAATGATTAGCGCATAAGGCCATCCTCGTTTCCACTGCCCTACTAACTCAGTCCAGCCCCAAATAATACGTCTATTAAAAAATTTACGCTCCTGCTTCACGCGACTATATCCTAATAAGATAGCTAACAAAATTGCTATATATATTACTGGGTTCAGTAGAAAGCGGCCAATCGCTGTTACAAATTCTATTAAAATATTACTAGCCATACAGACACCCGCCATTTCTATCTCAATTACTATGAATTCATTGTATCAAAGGACTACACTCTTGCGTAGTACAAACTAGTAGAAAGCTTCGTATTCATATCATATTTCCTAGATTTAAAAAGTCTATTGTTCAATATTATGCAATAAAAAGCTTGTTGCCATCTGGAACTGTAAATCATTTGTGCGATCTTCTTTATAATTTTTTAACGTTTCATTCAGGCTATTAAAAAAGGCCGTATCCATGGAAACATCATTGTCTGTTTTTGTTAACTTCTTCTGCTCACGGTAAAGCTTTACAGCTTCGTCTGTGGCTTCATCTAAATAACCGTCTAATCGAACAATTTGATAGCCTAGTTTTTGCAGGGCTTTTTGTGTATAAGCAATTTCTTCACTCATATCACCTACTTTAAATTGCCCTGTTAATGGATGCAATTGCAATGCAAATAATTCATTTTGTTCAATGACTAAAGCTGCTTCAATTCCTTGCCCATGAATCCATTCACGTTTTGGTGTCAGCCATTTATTCGTGGATAATTTAAGTTCTCCTCCATTTGACAGAGCCCAAGATTCCTGCACTGTACCTTTACCGAAACTTTTCACACCGACAATGGAAGCCCGATCCCAACTTTTTAACGCTCCACTCAGTACCTCACTTGCCGATGCACTGCCTTGATTTTGCAAAATGACAATCGGTAATTTATTCATCGTTTGCAGATATTTTTCATCAAAGCTTTTCGATTCAGTCTTTAATGGTTCCATAGCACCTTCAGCATTTTGCATATACGCAAATACCTTGCCATTTTCCAACACCGTGCTCAGTAGCGCTGCGACGCTATGTAAATAACCCCCTGGATTATCACGTACATCAACAACTAACCCCTCTACATCTTTGCGTAGTAATTTACTTGTTTCTGCAACCCACTCGTTAGCCGTTTTCTCACCGAAGAGCGAGATTTCCACATAACCAATGGCAGTATCTTCTACCATCACTACCTCACTTGCTACAGTTTTATTGGAAATTGCGGCACGTTCCATGGTCATTTTAATATGCTTATCTTCACTTGGACGATAGACCACTATTGTGATTTTTGTACCTTTTTCACCTTGAATTAAATGCATTAATTCACTCATCGTCTTACCATCCACTCGTACGCCATCAACTTGTACAATTTCATCGAGCGAACGCATTCCTGCCTTTTCTGCTGGGGACGAACGAACAGGAGACACAACGATAAATTTCCCTTTGTTTTCCGATAGTTCAATTCCAATGCCGACCCTTTCCTCAGCAAGCATTTGTCGATGCTGTTCGGCCTCATCCTTCGAATAATAGGTACTATAAGGGTCTTTTATCGCATCCGCCATGCCTCGAAGAGCCCCTTCTACTAATGCATCCTTTTTTGTACTATACACAGATTGTTCCTCAATTAAATGCATGGCTTCATTAATCGATTCGACCTCAGTAACTTGCTCCTTTTTCTCCGCACCATTAAACCAGTCAAAGTAAAATCCACTACCTACCAATATACTACTGATAAGTACGCCGACACCTGCGGTAATTTTGCGCAAACCTTCCCTCCTCCGTCTCTTTACTGTATGAATGTTCTTTTTCAAACATACAACATAAAGCTACCCCAAAATCATCTGTGACAATTTTTATTTTCTTACGCAAAAGGAAAATGGTTTGCAAAGACTTGCTAGCAATGCCTGAAATCATTATTCTACTGTTGGGCTTTTAAAAAAACAAAAAATGTCCCAAAAGATAGTATTTCTTTTGAGACATTCCCTAGTGCTTATTAGTCTAGTGCTTCTACATAGTTCGTCAGCATATCTACATCCATTGGCCCTTGAATGGTACGTTGAATGTATCCATTCGAGTCTATGAAATATGTTGTTGGAATTGTTATAACTTGATAATCAAAGCCAGCATCATTTTTCTTATCGAGTAAGATAGGAAATGTTAATTCATAGCTATCCTTGAACGTAGTGATTGTATCAATTTTAGCATCTTCGGTAACATCTCGTTCAGCAGATGTTAAATTGACAGCCAAAATTTCTACATTTTCCTTTTTAGCATATTGGTCATAATAATTTTGCATATGTGGCATTTCTGCCTTACAAGGCGGACACCATGTTGCCCAAAAGTTAAGCACCACTTTTTTTCCACGTAGGTCGCTTAAAGTTACCTCTTCCCCATCCAAAGTCGTTAATGTGAAATCAGGTGGTGTATCCCCTTTTTTTAATCCAATTTCACGTTGCTCTGTTTCTTTTCCGAGTGAGGCTACATCAATCTCTCGGTCCTTATCAATTTGCTGTCTGACGTATGTACCAATCATCGCGACCACTAGCAATACGACAACCAGCAATCCAATATTTTTCTTCATTTTTTTCCCCCTACTCGTTGAATTCCTAAGCCTAACATAAGTAATAGGACGCTCACACCTACAGCCGGTTGCCATAAGCCCTGTGGCTGAAGAGTAGCAACAATTAGATATCCAGCTGTATAAATTATTAAGGCTTTTTGAAGCGCTGTTATTTTCCATAGTATGAAAAGCGTTAGTATACTTAGCACTGTTAACGTAATAACTTCACTATTCATTGAATTGTCATTTAATAATACCACGAACCATTGGTAAATAGATTGCGTTAAGATGATTGCCCATACGCTCGCCATTACTCCTTCATCAGCCCATTGTAACTTGTGGCGCTTCCATAAAAGCTGAAGCAACACAGTAATAGTAGCTAAGTAGACGCCTAATGTACCTCCATTAAAATAAAGTAGTGCTAATGGCTGCGCAAGCACTGCTTTAAAATCCGTTACAATTAAGCTGAATTTCCAGACGATGATAAAGGTAAAGATTGCGTCAGCATATACGCCCGACCATTGCTTTGAAAATTGCATACGTAAAACAAACCACACTACAAAAAATGCGGCCAATAAAGCAATCGCTGTAGCTGGTAATGTTAATGTTCGAATTGAAAACCACTCTGTATTGAGCACCCGCAAATCCTCCATGAAAAAAGATAGCTTTAGCATAGCATACAAAGTTTTTTCCATACTGAAATTTCACAGTGTGTTCAAAAAACCTTCTTAAACAATCTGATCATGTTTATTTTTTGAGCAAACTACTTGAAAAATACCCCGTAACGTATAAGTTAGAATTCATTGCCTTATGAATGTTATCGCTCACCTATTACTTTTTATCGAATAGATCGCAATATTTATCGAGCACTATTTTAAATTATCGACTAACTTTCTTTATTTATCGAGCATTCATTCAAATAACGAAAAAAGAGGCTGGGACAAAACTTTTAAGAAAGAGGAGCAAAGGTATTATTAAATTTTCGCTATCTAAAATGAAGAAAAATTTAGAAGAGAGCACTAGTTGTTGGTAGCGAAGGTGGCGACTCCTGGGGGATTAGCGTGACGCCTGAGACTACAGGCTCAGGCCACGCCCCCGGAAAGCGTCCGCCGTAGTGGACATCAACGTTCACAGCAAAAAAGTGTTAGATCGACTGATGTCGATCTAACACTTTTTCTCTTTTGTCCTAGCTTCTTTCGTTATTGTTACAAAGGAATATATTTTAGTGGATTTACACTACCAACTGCTTGTCCTTGCCAAGAGCCAATATGCACTTCAAAGTGTAAGTGAGGGCCCGTTGAACGACCAGTACTACCCATCGCAGCAATCTGCTGCCCTTGTGTCACTTCTGTTCCAACACTAACATTGAACGCACTTAAGTGAGCATAAACGGTTGTATAAATTTGACCGTTGATAGAATGCGTAAGAATGACTACATTGCCATATGAGCTAAGTGGTGCGGCATATGATACAACACCGTCAGCAGACGCCCAAATAGGCGTGCCTGTTTTGTTGGCAAGGTCCACACCATAGTGGAATTCTGGACCCGCACCAATATTACGCCAACCATATGGCGATGTTAAACGGCCATTTGTTGGTTTAATCCATGTGCCATTAGATTGTGGTGCATTGACTGTAGAAGAGCCTGATGAACCGCCAGAATTTGCCGCAGCGGCAGCGGCAGCTGCTGCCGCTTTACGTTTTGCTTCTTGTTGACGTGCAACTTCGGCTAAACGATTTTGTTCTGCAATAATTTGCTGTTGTAATTCTGCACTAATATCAAGTGCTTCTGAATATTCTTTTTCTAGTAATACTTTTTCAGATTTCAGCTTTTCTTGCTCTTTTTCTAATTGATCGACTAAAGTATTTTTCTGTGCTTTTTGTCCATCTAGTGATGATTTTAGACGCTCAAGCTCTGCTTTGTTGTCTTCAAGCTTTTGTCGCTTGTTTTCCAGTGCTTGCTTCTGTTCTTCTAGTGTTTCTTTATCTGCTTTTTGGTCACGTATGATTTGACGATCCGCTTCCAGCAGTGCATTGACTGCTGAGAAGCGGTCGATGAAATCTACAAAGCTATTAGAACCAAGTAAAACATCTAAATAGCTGACCGAACCACCCGCTTGAATCGCACGCGCACGATCCTGTAATAATATATCGCGCTCTTCAATTTTACGCATAAGTTCGTTGATAGATTCTTCTAATGCTTTAATCTCATTGTTTGTCGTTTGAATATCCGCTAATACATTTTTGATATTACTGTTTGTTTTGTCGATTTCAGCGTTTAATGTCTGTATTTGATCTAATAGTTTTTGTTGCTTTTCTTGATTCGCACTAATTGCACTTGTTTTATTATTAATTGAAGAGTTTAATTCATTTTTCTTTGTTTCGACTTGTTTCTTCTCATCTTTTAAATCCGATAAACTAGTTGCATACGCTGATGGAGTTTGGATAAAAAGGAATAATGCAGTCATTGCTGCAAATGTTTTTATAGAGTTTTTTGCCATACTTTTCACCGATTGAACTCCCCTTCGACTATTAATTTCAATATTTCACTTAATGCGTAATGTAGTTGTGGTTGATAATTCAATTAACTAAAAAATACGACTTACATTTTGCGACACGTTAAATTTTTAAAAACTTACGCACTGACATGAAACTTCCCCAAATACCAATCAGCACACCAATAAGTAGTAGTAGACCGCTTACTTGGTACACCAGTGGTGAGAAATCCAGTAATTGAACAAGCTCCCCTTTTAAACGTGGTGCAATAATTTTATATACATTGTGGTAAAGAGTTGCGACAACCGCAATCGGAATAACAGAACCTAAAATTCCGAGCCACATACCTTCTAATAAAAATGGAATTCGCACAAATGAATTCGTTGCCCCAACAAGTTTCATAATTTCAATTTCATCGCGACGTGCAATAATTGTAATGCGAATGGTATTGGAAATTAGGAAAATTGCTGTGAATAATAACCCTAAAATGAGTACAAGTCCTACATTACGACTAATATTTAAGAAGTTGAAAAGTTTTTCTACCTTACCTTCACCATACATCACGTCATATGTATACTCATATTTGTCAATTGCCTTTGCAACGGCTGCTGTTTGCTGTGGATCTGTTGCCTTGACATAAATTACATTGCGTAGTGGGTTACTTTGTTCAAATAACTTGAAGTCATCGCCAAAATCTTTTACTAATTTTGTTAACTCATTTTCCTTTGTTGAATAAGACATCTCCGCAATATCAGGTAACTTTTCAATTTTTGTGAGTAACTCTTTTTCAGCCGCCTCATCTGCCGTCTCATCAATTAAAACTTTAATTTCTACATCATTCTCTAAGTCTGACGCTACTTTGTTTAAGTTCATCATAATCAGTGCAAATACACCTACAAGTATCAATGTAACTGTTACTGCACTTACTGATGCAATCGTCATCCAACTATTCCGGCCAAGTGATTTTATACTTTCTCGGAAATGGCGTTTTATCGTATTAAATTTCATAGCCGTAATCACCTCCGTGTTCATCACGGACAATCATTCCGCCTTCAATCGCAATTACCCGACGGCGAATCGTATTCACGATTTCGCGGTTATGGGTGGCCATCACAATCGTTGTACCCCGCGCATTAATTTCTTCAAATAAATTCATAATCTCCCAAGATGTTTCAGGATCTAGGTTCCCTGTAGGCTCATCTGCAATGACCACTTTTGGTACATTAACAATGGAGCGTGCAATGGAAACACGTTGCTGTTCCCCACCTGAAAGTTCATTTGGGAACATTCTCGCCTTATGTTTAAGTCCTACCAACTCAAGAACTTCCATTACACGGCGTCGAATCTCTGCCGGTTCCTCTTCAATAACCTCTAAAGCAAATGCTACATTTTCATAAACATTTAAACGAGGAAGTAATTTGAAATCTTGGAAAACAACACCGAGTTGTCGGCGCAAGAAAGGTACTTTTTTATTTTTTAATGACCCTAAGTCAATACCATTTACAGTAATTTCGCCTGAAGTCGCTTTTTCTTCACGATACATTAATTTGATAAATGTCGATTTACCTGCACCACTTGGACCCACAACATAGACAAATTCACCTTGCTTTATGTTAACCGAAATGCCGTTTGTCGCAACGACACCATTCGGGTACTTCTTTGTCACATTTTTCATTTCTATCATATTTAAACCACCTAAACCTCTTACACATGTAAGATGTATTTCTCTATCTATTATAGCACTCAATCTATGTTTTTTTATTACAGTTTCATTTCATTCCTTGGAAGTTGCTTCTATTTAAATATTATATTGTCAAAGAATGTACTAGTGTAGTATAAAATGCAGACAAAATTAAACAGCAATCACTTCATAAGTATGTAAGTCGATTCCTGTTTTATGTATATGCAACATTGGACAATATCACAATTAAAAGGCATCCAAGCCTATGTTATTTCATAGCCTTAGACTGTTGACAAACTTTGCTTTTAAGAAAGAAGTATCTAGATGAACACGTTGAATTTCTATAGTGGACGCTTTTCGCGGACATCGCTTCAGTCTCCTCGCCGCGATTGCTTCTGCGGGCCCTTTAGCTCGTGCTTTTCCCGCAGGAAGCTTTACTCTGTAGCGAAAGGCGAATACCGCCAGCTATACTCGTCGCCTGCGCCCCCATCAACTCGTGTACGTCTATAAATGCTTGTGGTGATGAATAGCTTGACGGCAATAATGAATGACATCCATTAAATGGTACCTTACAAAGTGACGTGAAACAATGCTATGCACGTCGAAAAGAAACGATTGAACGTGTACTTGCGGAAGTAAAAAACAGCATGGTATGCGGTGGACAACTTTACGAGGGATTTAAAAATTGTTCAGGCAGGCGTTGCTTTTGGCTGGCATGAATTTGAAGAAGCTATAATTGGACATCGCAATTCCAAAGTGGCGGAAAATATTTGGCTGTAGCGAGCTACTCTCGTTAATAGAGGCTATTTGTAATTATTTTGTCTGATAAAATTTCAAAAGGTATTCGGAATGTAATCATTCTGAATACCTTTTATCAACTCTGAAGCTATGTTATTTCATAGCCTGAATGCTTTCCATATTATACTTGTTGTTCGTCAGTAGTCGTATAACGTACCAAAACTGCACCCGTTTTCGATTCACCTTCGATAAATAAACGGTTTGCATTTTCTACTTCTTTATCAAAGCGTACTACTTTTGATAAAAACTGATCCTGCGATTCCATTTTTGAAACATCTTGAATCCCAACATCTACTTTACCAAAGTTCGTCACTATTTTACCGCTTAATGACATCGTGCGAGGCACATATAATTCAACAGCCCCTGCAACGGTTTGTGCTTTGATTTTTGATGAATTGCTAGAGCAAGTCGTCACTACAACATGTCCATTCACCGATTTTGCTTCCACTTCATCCAATGCTCCATCTAAATAGACGCGACCATTTAATGTTTCAGCTTCTAAATCTTTACCGCGGACATCTGTTAATTCAATCGAACCGTTAGAAGAATCAATCTCTGCTTTCGTAAAACTTAGCTTAGAACCTTTAATAGCACCATTTAGGGTCTTTACTTTTAATTGCTCTAGCTTAGTATCTTGTAAAGTCACACTACCGTTCATCAAACGCACAGACAATTTTTCTAACTGTTCCTTAGGCACAAGTACTTTTACATTGACCTGTACAAGTTTCAATTGGCTTAAAATTCGTAGTGAATCTACATCCTCTTTTACAACAAATTGCTCTAGGAAATGGCTGCGTGTTTCTTCTTCATTGTCATTAATAAGAGGTGCCTTCACTTTACAGATGACCTGGAAGTTGTCTCCTTCACCAGGCTCTAATGTAAAATTGCCGTTTGGTAATTCGACGATGACATTTTGTACATTTGCAGCTGCAAACTCTTCGGTATGTGTAAATTCAAATTTATCACCGAAGGGAGAGGCAACATCAAATTCCTTCACTTTTTTTACTGCCGTATTCATCATATCCATAAAGACTGAGCCGATTTGCGATAAATCTTTACGAAAATCTTGCATTTCATCTTGGAAGTACTTCATAAAATCTGTATCTTTCTTGTGTTCCTCTTTTGGTGCTTCATTAAATATAGACTCTTTTTCTGTAGAAGATTGTTGTTCTTGATTCAACACATCATTCATAACATTTTGAGTGGACTTGCTAGGTTGCTCTAATGCTTCTAATAATGTAATCGCCTCTTGCGCTGAAATAATTCCTTTTTCCACAAGTTCTAAAATTCGTTGACGTTCATTTTGCATAAATCTAATAGCCTCCCTCAGTTCGTTATACTATTTATACGTAACATTTTATGAAAGGTTTCATATTAAAAATGAAAAAAGTATGGCGAGATGAGAAAAAAAATTCGCTTTCTTTTCCACAAGTGATTCACAAGCCTCATAGAACAAAAGTATCTTTGAGGCTTAACGTGTTCACTAACCCGCAGGAATGTCGCGAATTTTTTATCCATATAGGATTGCTCCCGCGGCATCTAAGCATAATCTAGTAGAACATTGAACATTTTATTTAGATGCTTGTGCTAAAACTGCTTCCATACGCATTCGATCACGCACTAAAATTGGTTTTAAATATTTCCCTGTGTAAGAACCCTTTACTTCCACTACTTCTTCAGGTGTACCTGTAGCGATGATTGTACCACCTTTATCGCCACCTTCTGGACCTAAATCGATAATATAATCGGCTGTTTTAATTACATCCAAATTGTGCTCAATCACTAGGACCGAGTCTCCATTTTCTACAAGTCTTTGCAAGACAATTAGTAAACGTGCAATATCATCAGCATGCAGGCCGGTTGTTGGTTCATCTAAAATATAGAATGATTTCCCTGTGGAACGACGGTGTAGTTCTGAAGCCAGCTTTACGCGCTGTGCCTCGCCACCTGATAAGGTCGTCGCAGGCTGACCTAGTTTCATATAACCTAAGCCAACATCCACAATCGTCTGTAGTTTACGCTGGATTTTAGGAATATTTTCGAAGAACACGACTGCATTTTCAATTGTCATATCTAAAATATCAGCAATACTTTTATCTTTATATTTCACTTCAAGCGTTTCACGGTTATAACGCTTACCATGACAAACCTCACAAGGTACATATACATCTGGTAGGAAATGCATTTCAATCTTAATAATGCCGTCTCCTCGACAAGCCTCACAGCGTCCACCTTTTACATTAAAGCTAAAACGACCTTTTTTATAGCCACGAACTTTGGCCTCATTCGTTGTCGCAAAGACATCCCGAATATCATCGAAGACCCCTGTATAAGTCGCAGGGTTTGAACGTGGTGTACGACCGATTGGTGACTGGTCAATATCGATAACCTTCTCAAGTTCCTCCATACCTGCCACTTCTTTATGTGTACCTGGCTTCACCTTTGAACGGTTAAGCTTCTGCGCCAAAGATTTATATAAAATTTCATTTATAAGTGTCGATTTACCAGAGCCAGAAACACCGGTCACTGCGACAAATAATCCTAATGGTACATCTACCTTGACGTTTTGTAAGTTGTTTTCTTTTGCTCCTTTAATAGAAAGCTTACGACCATCTGGTTTACGGCGCTCAATTGGTAATGGAATAAACTTCTTACCACTCAAATATTGCCCTGTTAACGACTTAGGATTGTCCATCACTTCCTGTGGTGTTCCTGCCGCCACTATTTCACCACCATGTACACCTGCCCCAGGCCCTACATCAATCAGATAATCCGCTGCCATCATTGTATCTTCATCATGCTCCACAACAATTAATGTATTGCCAATATCACGCATATTTTGTAGCGTGCTAATGAGACGGTCATTGTCACGTTGATGTAATCCTATTGATGGTTCATCCAATATATAAAGCACGCCCGTTAAACGAGAGCCTATTTGCGTCGCTAGACGAATTCGTTGTGCTTCCCCACCAGAAAGTGTTCCAGCGGCACGACTTAACGTTAAATAATCCAAACCGACATTGACTAAAAAACCAAGCCGTTCTTCTATTTCACGCAAGACAAGTCGAGCAATTTGCATATCTTTTTCTGATAAATCTAGCTCTTTGAAAAATGTATCTGCATCCTGAATGGAATACTTTGTCACTTCTCCAATATGCTTGTCAGCAATTTTCACCGCTAATGTTTCTGGTTTTAAACGATAGCCTTTACAAGACGGACAGTCTTGCTGTGCCATATACTTTTCCATTTGTTCACGCACATAATCAGAAGTTGTCTCTTTAAAACGGCGCTCTACATTATGCACAACACCTTCAAATTCAATCATTTGGTCACGCACATTGCCAAACTCATTTTCATAATGGAAATGAACTTTATCCTTCCCTGAGCCATATAAAATCTTATCCATTTTTTCTTTCGGTAGATCTTTTACAGGCACGTCCATCGGAATATCATAGTGGTCACATACCGCCTTTAATAGCTGTGGATAATATTGTGAGCTTGTCGGTTCCCATGGTGCAATGGCATGCTCTAATAATGAACGGTCCCAATCTGGCACAACTAATTCAAGGTCTACCTCTTGAGTTGTACCTAAACCATCGCAACTTGCACAGGCTCCAAACGGACTGTTGAATGAAAACATCCTTGGTTCAAGCTCACCAATTGAAAAGCCACATAATGGACAGGCATGATGTTCACTAAAGAGTAATTCTTCATGCTCCATTACATCAACTAACACACGCCCTTCCGCTAGCCGAAGGGCCGTCTCAAGCGAATCACTAAGACGTGCAGCGATACCTTCTTTTACAACGACACGGTCCACAACTACCTCAATAGAATGCTTTTTGTTTTTATCAAGATCGATTGCATCATCTAAATCACGTAATTCGCCATCAATACGTACTCGTACAAAGCCTTGCTTTTTCAAATCTTCTAGCAGCTTTACATGCGTTCCCTTGCGCCCTGAAACCATTGGCGCAAGTAACTGCATTTTCGTACGTTCTGGGTAAACTAGAAGGCGGTCCACCATTTGTTCAATTGTTTGGGAAGTAATTTCAATCCCGTGATTTGGACAAATTGGCTTGCCGACACGTGCATAAAGTAACCGCAAATAATCGTATATTTCCGTTACTGTTCCTACAGTTGAACGAGGATTTCGACTCGTCGTTTTTTGATCAATCGATATGGCAGGTGATAGTCCTTCAATCGCATCCACATCTGGTTTGTCCATCTGTCCAAGGAATTGGCGAGCATAAGCAGACAATGATTCGACATAACGACGTTGCCCCTCCGCATAAATCGTGTCAAAGGCTAACGAGGACTTTCCTGAGCCGGATAAACCCGTCAGCACAACTAATTGATCACGTGGAATTGTGACATTAATGTTTTTTAAATTATGTGCACGTGCGCCCTGCACGACGATTTCTGTATTTTTCACAAGCCCGATCACCCTTCTGTCTTCAATTCAAAGATAGTATCTCGCAATTCTGCTGCACGTTCGAAATCAAGTGCTATTGCTGCTTCTTTCATTTCTATTTCAAGTGTAGCAAGTAATTTCTCCTTCTCTACCTTCGTCAACTTCTTATCTTTTGTTGCCTTCGTAACATACGATTCCTCTTCTTCAGCAACCTGTGTCGCACGAATTATATCAGGAATTTTCTTCACAATGGTCTTCGGTGTAATACCATGTTCGTCATTGTACGCCATCTGTAGTGTACGACGACGTTTCGTTTCTTCAATAGCCTTTTTCATGGAATCTGTCATATTGTCGGCGTACATAATAACATGTCCATTGGCGTTACGGGCTGCTCGCCCTATTGTTTGAATTAATGAGCGCTCTGATCGTAAAAAGCCTTCCTTATCTGCATCTAGAATCGCGACAAGGGAAACTTCAGGAATATCCAGCCCTTCACGCAAAAGATTAATGCCAATTAGTACGTCATACGTGCCCTTCCGTAACTCACGAATAATTTCAATACGTTCTAGCGTCTTAATCTCTGAATGTAAGTATTCCACTTTTAGGCCCATTTCCTTCAAATAAGCGGATAAATCTTCCGACATTTTTTTCGTTAATGTTGTTACGAGAACACGCTCATTACGAGTAATACGCTCTTGAATTTCATCGATTAAATTATCAATTTGCCCTTCTATCGGACGTACATCAATTAATGGGTCTAACAAACCAGTTGGACGAATAATTTGCGCAGCCATCACTGGCGTATGCTCGATTTCATATGGACCAGGCGTTGCCGAAACATAAATCGCTTGACTTACTTTAGCATCAAATTCTTCAAAACGCAGTGGTCTGTTATCGAGCGCAGACGGCAAGCGGAAACCATGCTCTACAAGTACACCTTTGCGCGCTTGGTCCCCGTTATACATACCACGCACTTGTGGTAGTGTTACATGGCTTTCATCGACGACCAGCAAAAAATCCTCTGGAAAGTAGTCCATTAATGTGTACGGTGTTGCCCCTGCTTCACGTAATGTTAAATGACGGGAATAGTTTTCGATACCTGAGCAAAAGCCCATTTCCTTCATCATTTCTAAGTCATAGCGTGTGCGCTGCTCTAAGCGTTGTGCCTCTAGTAGCTTATCCTCCGCACGTAATAGAGTAAGTCGTTCTTCTAGTTCTTTTTCAATATTTTCAATGGCTTTAATCATTTTCTCTTCACGTGTAACGAAGTGGGACGCAGGGAAAATAGCTACATGATCACGGTCCGCTAAAATTTCACCCGTCAACGCATTGACCTCACGAATGCGGTCAATCTCATCACCGAAAAATTCAACACGTATACAATGTTCATCGCGCGATGCTGGGAAAATTTCAACAACATCACCGCGAACACGGAAAGTCCCACGAGTAAAGCTCACATCATTACGCTCATACTGTACATCCACAAGTTTTCGAAGCAATTGATTCCGCTCAATTTCCATACCTGTGCGAATTGACACGACCATTTCTCGATATTCTTGTGGAGAACCTAATCCGTAAATACAAGACACGGATGCAATAATAATGACGTCCTCACGCTCAAAAAGTGCAGATGTAGCAGAGTGACGTAATTTATCGATTTCATCATTTATGCTAGAATCTTTCTCGATGTACGTATCTGTTTGTGGTACATAGGCCTCTGGCTGAAAGTAATCATAATAACTGACAAAATATTCAACTGCATTATTTGGAAAAAACTCTTTAAACTCACTATATAATTGACCAGCAAGCGTTTTATTATGGGCCATAATAAGCGTCGGTTTCTTCACCTGCTGAATCACATTAGAAATCGTAAACGTTTTACCTGTTCCTGTTGCGCCAAGCAATGTTTGATGACGTTTACCTGCGTGAACGCCCTCCACTAATTCTACGATTGCCTGCGGCTGATCCCCACTAGGCTGATATGGCGCTTGTAAATCAAATTCTTGCACACATGTCCCCGTCCTTTCCTTCCAATTTGTACATTTATTTTAGCATAGCAGTATGAAAATATCGAACATTTAACGAACGAATGTTTGTTATTTTTTTATTAATAAGTTCTTCTCTCTCCTATTATCTTTCTAGCATTGACGTTTCTAATGGAAATTACTCCCTGATATCCGAGGTACATTCTAAAGTCCTTAACATGTTAACCACTGGATACTTGAAATCCCTGCAAACGCCTTTACACACTCTTTTTCCTCATCTAGCAACATTGCTACTTGCAGATATTATTTAAATACCCTTGATTTAATAAAAAAACCGCCCTCCAATTATTGGAGAGCGGGCTCGTCATATTATTCACTTGCTACTTGGTGTAATATTTCTAATTCAGTTGCGTATTGATGAAATGCTCTTTCATCTTTTTCATCGAGTGCTCTATCTATCAGAACCATAAGCTGCTCCTCACGATGCATACGCTGGATACGATTTAAAAATAGATCTAAATAAATCTCGTTCAATAATTTCTCTGCCTCATCAACTTTTTTTGACTGACCAACGGCTTTTAGAAAATCTGTATACGAATAATATTTATCCAACGATCTCACCTCGATCCTTTTCTAAATTATAAGAAAATTGGAACTAAAATGCAATGCTTAAGAAATGAAATTTGATTTGATTTGGTATATTTCTCATGTTTTTACATGCATTTCTTTTAAGAAATTAACTGTTTTATCTAGGGATTTTCATCATTATCCAGTATTTTATGAATGTTAGTTTGTGTTATAAACTACAGCTAATAAATAGCAAAAGGAGGCACTACATAATATGTCAACGAACTATGTTAATGGTTATATAATGTCATTCAATACGTATTTGTTACAGCCTATTCAACATGAGTCTAAAATCTTCACACGCGTAATCGACAAGCATAATGAACTTATTGTTACACGTAAACCGATGCATGTCTTGCGGAAATCTTGCTTATCTTTAGGTACAACTTATGAAGCAGCAAAATATTCTGCAAAACGTTTTTTTGGCAATCAACATAAACTGCCAATTGTCGTCGCCTATGATTTCGGCTTTCCTTGCATTTTCCTCCCAACCTATTCACCAAATTCTATACACAATACATGGATTGGACTCCATGCTATATCTAATATTATACCGAGTGAAAACGGTTGTATTGTCATACTAAAAAACGATATGCGTATTGAATTCCCCATTAAATATGCATCAATTAGCAAACAATTTGTCAATGCCTCCATGCTCTATAAGCATTATATGGGTGAGCGAAAACAGCTTAGCCAGGACGCTCCATACCACCCACCCTTCTAGACAGTTGATGTGATTTAAAAATAAGTCTACAGCCGTAATGTATTTATGAAGCCTATATCAAAATCATTCCATAAAAAATGAGGTTGGAACAAAACTTTAAATTTTAAGAAAGAGGAGCAAAGGTATTATTAAATTGTTGCTATCTAAAATGAAGAAAAATTCAGAAGATAGCACTAGTTGATGGTAGCGAAGGCGGCGACTCTTGGGGGATTAGCGTGACGCCCCCGGAAAGCGTCCGCCGTAGTGGACATCAACGTTCACAGCAAAAAAGTGTTAAATCGACATCAGTCAATCTAACACTTTTTCTCTTTTGTCCCAGCCTTATTTCTATTATCCGATTCTTGAGCGTAAGTATGCATTAATAAATGGATCTAAATCTCCATCCATAACTGCGCCTACATTACCTGTTTCTTCGCTTGTACGATGATCCTTCACCATTGAATATGGATGGAATACATAAGAACGAATTTGCGAGCCCCAGCCAATTTCCTTTTGCTCACCACGAATTTCATCTAGTTGAGCTTGCTGCTTATCAATTTCTAATTGATATAATTTCCCTTTTAACATAGTCATAGCTTTTTCACGGTTTTTAATCTGTGAACGCTCTGCTTGACATTGCACGACTGTGCCAGTAGGAATGTGCGTAATACGAACGGCTGAATCTGTCGTATTAATATGCTGACCACCAGCACCTGTTGCACGGTACGTATCAATTTTTAAATCCTCTGTGCGAATATCCACTTCAATATTATCATCAAATTCGGGCATCACATCACAGGATACAAATGATGTATGACGACGACCTGAAGAATCGAATGGTGAGATACGCACTAAACGGTGCACGCCCTTTTCTGCCTGTAAATAACCGTAAGCATTATGCCCCTTAATGGATAATGTCACGGATTTAATCCCTGCTTCATCACCTGGTAAATAATCGACCGTTTCTACTTTAAAACCACGTTTTTCAGCCCAACGCGTATACATACGAAGCAACATTGATCCCCAATCTTGTGATTCCGTTCCACCTGCACCTGGATGTAGCTCTAAAATCGCATTGTTTTGATCATATGGACCACTCAATAATAATTGCAACTCAAAGTCCGCTATTTTTTGTTGGAATTCCACAAGCTCTTTGCCTAGCTCCTCTTGTAATTCCTCATCCGGTTCTTCGCGCAATAATTCTAACGTCATATCTAAGTTTTCATGTGTATCCACTAACTCTTTATATTCATTGACAATCGCCTTTAAGCCGTTACCTTCATTAATGACCACTTGTGCTCCTTGCTGATCATCCCAAAAGCCAGGCTCTAGCATCATTTCATCTAATTCCTGAATACGTGCCTCTTTGTTTTCTAAGTCAAAGAGACCCCCTAAAGTCCGCCAGTTTCTTGGCTGTATTGTCTAACGTGTTACGTACATCTGCTAATTCTATCATCGTAAAATCCTCCGAACATTTTTAATGGATTTCTACATGCAGAAATCCGTATCTTTCTATTATAGCGTTTTTATTTCGGAAAACATACTTTTTTCAGCACAACACCATTTTAAACAACAGAAGAAACACATACTATTACACAAGTTCTGTGATAGTATGTGTCATAAAATTCTTCTAATCATCATCTTTCTTTGCTTCTTCTTCTAGCAAGGGGCGATTCCTCATTCGTTGAAATACTTTCACACGGTCATGTTTGACAAGTAGATGCTTCGTTCGTTTCTCTAATTTATATTTCAATAAAAAAGCTCTTTGAATTCGATATTCAAATGACTTTGCACTTACATCAACAATCATTTCATTACCATTCATAAAAATCACTTTTGTCTGCTTTTTATCAACTGCTGTAAAATCATCTATTTGATGTACAGCAAACCAAATACAATCTGGATGTAAGGGCGACTTACTTGGAAACCATAATATATTAAAACGTTCATGCACAATAATTGGATTCTTATTGAGCTTACCTAGAATCATTTTTGATCCATCAAAAGCCCCTCGTAAACTTGATCCATAATATCGTAGATTAAAGTCCATTAATTGCGTTGGCGTTAATTTTGATACATATTGATAATCCCGTTCAATGACACGCGTACACAAATTTCCAAAGGAATCATACTCAGGCATATACAGCATTGTTTCACGACTCATTATGTCTTCATTATTATAACGCATTGAAAAACCTCCTTTAAAAATTTTATAGTTACAATAACAAGGAATATACTAGTTGACATTTGGTATACTCCAATAAATTTCCTCGGTAGGTCTGACAGGACATTATTATCGAGGATATTTTATAGTTACAGCGAATCACCCCATTTTCACAAAAAAGGTTTACAGAACAACTCAACACTTTCAATCTATCTATTTCACTAGTCTACTTTACATATAATTAGAAGCACTAATTCCCATTGATTAATTCAACTAAATACCTATTGTTACATTTATTGTATACATTCAACACTCAATTGTCTATCAATTCTGACTACTTTCTACTTTTTTATCTAAAATTTTAAAGTGTTATAAAACGAAAAAAGACCATTTCAACGTAATGTTGAAATGATCTTTCATAGATTCTATCTTATTGTCCTGCACCATGACAATTTTTGAACTTCTTGCCACTTCCACATGGACATAAATCGTTTCGACCGACATTTTCAGCCTTGCGTACAGGTTGCTTTTTCGGAGCTGGCGAACCATCCTCTTTCGGATTAACCGCCTGGCCTTTAGCAACTTCCTCACGTTCAAGATTACTACGAATTTCTGCCTTCATGGCATATTTTGCTACATCTTCGCGAATCGAAGCGACCATGTCCTCAAACATTGCAAAGCCTTCTTGTTGATATTCGCGCAGTGGATCATTTTGGCCATATGCACGTAAATGAATACCTTGACGTAGCTGGTCCATTGCATCAATATGATCAATCCACTTCGTATCAATTGAACGCAATAAAATAACCTTTTCAAACTCACGCATACGCTCTGGCGTAAGCTCAGCTTCTTTTTCATCATAGCGAGTCTGCACAGCGTCTGAAATCAATGCAATAATTTCTTCGGAAGACTTGCCTTGTAAATCTGCTGCCTTCAAATCGCCTTCTTCTAATAGGTTTGCAGCAACAAAGTCCTCAATGGCTTTTAAGTTCCAATCATTTTGCTCACCCTGCGTATACAGTCCGACAATATTGTCGATTGTTTCTTGAATCATTGACTCGACAAGCACACGCATATTTTCAGTTTCTAAGACATCATAACGCTCTTTATAAATAATCTCACGTTGCTGACGTAAAACATCATCATACTGTAATAAACGTTTACGTGCATCGAAGTTGTTCCCTTCAACACGTTTTTGTGCAGATTCTACAGCTCTCGAAACAACTTTTGATTGCAGTGGCTGAGAATCATCCATTCCTAACTTCATCATCATTGACTTCATGTTATCAGAGCCAAAACGACGCATTAAATCATCTTCAAGAGACAAGTAGAATTGCGTAACCCCTGGATTCCCCTGACGACCAGAACGTCCACGTAACTGATTATCAATACGGCGAGATTCATGACGCTCTGTACCGATTACCGCTAATCCACCGATTTCCATTACGCCTTCACCAGGTTTAATATCTGTACCACGACCAGCCATATTCGTCGCAATGGTTACCGCACCTTTTTCACCAGCATTCGCAATAATTTCTGCCTCACGCTCATGGTTTTTCGCATTTAATACGTTATGCGGGATTTTATGTTTATTTAATAAATTGGAAATAATTTCAGATGTTTCAATTGCTACAGTACCAACAAGAACGGGTTGTCCAGCTTTATGACGTTCTGCAATATCTGCCGCAACTGCTTTATATTTTCCTTCCATCGACGCAAAAATCAAATCCGCTCGGTCATCACGCGCAATTGGTTTATTCGTTGGAATCGCGATAACACTCATATTATAAATATTACGGAATTCCTCTTCCTCTGTTTTTGCTGTACCGGTCATACCTGCAAGCTTTTGATACATACGGAAGTAGTTTTGGAACGTAATTGTCGCCATTGTCATCGATTCATTTTGAATCTCAACGCCCTCTTTGGCCTCAATTGCTTGGTGTAGTCCGTCAGAATAACGACGGCCTTTCATTAAACGACCCGTAAAGCCGTCAACGATGACGATCTCGCCCTCTTGTACGACATAGTCAACATCATTATGCATACTAACATGGGCCTTTAATGATTGGTTAATGGCATGGTTTAAACGTACATGTGTTAAATCAAATAGATTGTCGATACCGAACGCCTTTTCGGCTTTCTCCACACCGGCATCCGTTAAGGTAACACCTTTTGTAGACTCTTCATATGTGTAATCTGTATCTGCACTTAACATACGTACAAATGCATTAGATTGCTTGTACAATTGCGCTGATTTGCCGGCCTGTCCCGAAATAATTAATGGTGTACGTGCTTCATCGATTAAAATCGAGTCAACTTCATCGATAACAGCATAATGAAGTGGACGTTGTACACGTTCTTCTTTATAAAGCACCATATTATCACGTAAATAGTCGAAGCCAAGCTCATTATTCGTGCTATACGTGATATCTGCCTCATATGCCGCTCGCTTCTCCTCTTTTGACAAGCTATTCAAGTTTAAACCAACTGACAGCCCTAAGAAGTTGTACAGCTCGCCCATTTCCGCAGCATCACGACTCGCCAAATATTCATTGACTGTTACAACATGCACACCCTTACCTGTAAGCGCATTGAGATACACCGCCATCGTAGCTGTTAAAGTTTTACCTTCCCCGGTTTTCATCTCCGAAATATTACCTTCATCTAATGAAGCAGCCCCCATAATTTGCACGCGGAATGGGTACATCCCTAATACACGTTTCGATGCTTCACGACTTACAGCAAACGCTTCGGCACGAATCGACTCTAAATTTTCGCCATCCGTGTAACGTTGTTTAAATTCTTCTGTTTTCGCTTGTAATTGATCATCTGAAAGCTGTTCCATTTGAGAAGCGAATCCCTCTACTTGGTCAGCGATTTTTTCTAATTTTTTTAACTCACGTTTATTGAAATCAAATAATTTATTTAATAGGTTTGCCATGAATTTTTTCACTTCCTATATAGTCTCAACTTTCATTTTACCATTTTGAATGCACTTGGTGCAAATTGTCATCCGTTTTAAAATTAAAATGACCTTCTCAATTGTTTAGAAGGTCACTTTAAACACTTATTAACTTTTTAATAAAACAATCATATGTGCCATCGTTGAGTAACCACTCTCTTGAAGCATTTTACGAACATTTAGTAAATAATTTGGATTATGCTCGATTGTTTTAGCATACGATTGAATTAGTTTAATGACCAACTCAATCGTTAACCCTTTATGGTGTCCTGCCATGCCTATTAAATGGAGTTTAATCATTGAAATATTTACGACCAACATTACATAGCTTTCAAAAATATTAGGTTGATCAAAAGGGAATAAATTTTTAAACACATAGTTCACTGCATAATTCTCAAGTATGTATTCATGATTATTCATAAATGGAGCATAGTACTCGGTATAAAATCTTTTATACAATTCAGTAGACTCATTAATATCTGATTCATCATTTAGATGTAATGCCTTTAACATATCATTCAAGCAGTCTAAATATCGTTGACTCGACACACCTCCCGTTAAACGATATTTCACCAATTCTTTTGCCATATTCATTTGAAATGACAAATTTTGCGGTAAATTCAATAACAATTTTATTTGTGCATCATCTTCTAGAACATTTTTATAGCGTTGCATTAAAGGCTCTAATTGAGTTGACCAATTTCCACGAGGAATTTCATGCAATTTTTGAAGAAACATCCCAATAATAATTAACCGTACTTCAAATGCTTGTTTACGATTTTGTAACATCTCTATCGTAAACATTCGTAAATCCCAAAAAAATAGATTATCATTGGATTGTATTTGACCCACAGTCAATACGTTTGTATTAGTCCTTTCTTCATCAATTATAAATCCTATACCTTCTTCATTGAGTAAAATTAAGCGTGCCGCCTCTGGACAAGATGGTGTTAAACTTTTCTCTATGCGCGTATCAATTTCATTAAAATTTCTCGGATATACTGAACATGTATTACATAAGAATTCTTCACCCAGCTCCGCATGAATTTTGCACCAACCTTCTTCAGTCAACAATGTGCATTCATTCTTTTCATTCATTTTAATTTTTCCATAAGTAGCATCGGATGGATTTGAACGTTCACGTGTAATATTTTTTTTTAACTCATCTTTTATCCCAGGAGTTTTGACATTACGGTATTTGTGAAAAGCAGCTTTATCAACCGTAACCTTCCAACCTGCACAACAAGTATCTTCACATGCAGCCCCTATACATGAAAAATTTGTTAAATATTCTGGTATTAAAATTTCTCGCTTCATACAAGACACATCCTTTTTAATATTACTTCCATCATATAAAAATAACCCTCGCTATTGCGAGAGTTATTTTCACTATTTTAAAATTTAAGTTGTTTCAATTAAGCCATATTTACCGTCTTTGCGTTTGTAGACAATATTTGTGCCGTTTGATTCCGCATCTGTAAAGATATAGAAATCATGCCCTAGCATATTCATCTGTAAAACCGCTTCTTCTTGATCCATCGGTTTTAAATCAAATTGTTTTGTCCGAACAATTGAGTATTCTTCTTCCTCAGTTGCTGCATCCATTGTGGCCTGTGAAGTAGCGAAATAAATACCTGTACCTTCACGCTCACGGAATTTACGGTTTACCTTTGTTTTATGTTTACGAATTTGACGTTCTAATTTATCAACAATTAAGTCAACCGCTGCGTACATATCATTATGACGCTCTTCGGCACGAAGTGTTAAGTTTTTCATGGGAATTGTAACTTCGACTTTTGTTTGCTTGTCATTATAAACCTTTAAATTTACGTTGGCGTTGGCATTAATATCTTCGTTAAAATAACGCTCAACTTTTTCGACTTTATTCTCAACATACTCTCGAATAGCTGGAGTTACCTCAATATTTTCACCGCGAATGTTAAAGTTTAACATGTAAACTCCTCCTTTATAACTGCTATACTATCTATTTCTACACAAGTGTGTGAAATTCCTCTAAAAAAATTCCTTTTCTCACAATAATTTTTAGGAATCGATTTTTTTCATTTTTGCCTCAGCTGCTTCTTTTTTACGGCGAGACTTCAACTCTTCGACAATAAAATCTTCTAGCGGTCCTTGATTATTGAAATACACACCATAGTACTTACCGTTAGCAAACGGACGACTCCAAATCACCTCACCATAAGCACGTATTTCTCTTGTATCCAGAATAAAACGTAAATCAAGAGGTGGCGGGTTCACCCCTAAATCAACCTCTGTAAACATCTTTAAACCTCTTGGACTCACATCGAGCAAGTCTGCCATCGCAGTTTGTGAATTATTGACTCTGCCGTTTTCATATATCGCAAAAGTCATTTTAACCGGCTCCTCGAATTTAAATCGAAAGCCTTCTTGACGCTTAAATATCATTTTCCCACCCCAATACTTTTCCAAACATTTAGTTAGCTTGATTATGACACGAATGCACGATTTACATCCAGAGGGAATAAGTAACATATTTTACCGTTTTATGAACTAATTTATGACTATATGGGCTTATGCCTCTGTCTATCGTTGAAAGGCTTTAGAAATTATAGTGTTTTTTTATGAATATGTTATAAGTTTAGGTCTATCTTCATATAATAAAAGAGACCATCATCAATTGATGGTCTCCATGCGTTGATAACAAGCTCAAATAATATATAAAAATTTATATTATAGTAATTTTCTTAGTAAAGTGAAATACAAGCATTACGCACTTTTAAGCTATTCAAGCATAATAAAAATATACTATTTTTTCCCATCATAGTACATACCATCCATGACGCGTACATTACCATAAGGATTTAAATACGTTTGCTCAGACTTTTTAGACTGTTGCAAATTTTTCATATCTGTTTTGATAACTGTCATTACTTTTTTTAATCGGCTTTGAATACCTTGATCTAGTTCAATTAAATGAGGTGTTAACTGATGTCCCTCCAGAGACACACTTTCCGAAGCCATTACTTGCTCAAGAAGTTGTCCTCGTTTTTCAAGTAATCCATCAATTTTTTCAATGTAGCTATCACGTTCATCGCCCTCAGGTATGACAGTTAAATGCTCATAAAGCTGCGCTGATGTAGAAAGTAACTTTTCAACAGGTCCCATCATACTTGGTTACCATTCCCATATTGTTGTTGGCGATTAATACGAAGAACTTCTTTCCACGTATCTCGGAATTCAGTAACCAAGCCTTCAACTTCTTCAATAATAGCAATATCATTTTTCAAATTTGCTTCCACTAAGCGTTTATTCATATATTCATATAATGCAAGCATATTTTTTGAAACCTCGATATTCATATTCAACGTTGTCATAAATTCACTGATAATTGCTTGAGCCTTTAAAAGATTCGTATTTTTTTCTTGAATATTTTTTTCACCAATAGCATGTTTGGCCTTTGATAAAAATTTTAAACAACCATTGTAAAGCATTAATGTTAACTCACCAGGTGATGCAGTAGTAACACTATTTTGTTTATAGACATTATGAGCGGATGTTTGCGCTGCCACTTGAAGACAACTCCTTTTTATAACCTTTTACTACATTATACCTTATTGACCACCAAATTGCGCTAAGGATCCTGATTGTGCGTTTGCTTTATTGATAGCTTGTTCCATAGCAGTGAATTGTTTCCAATAACGAGCCTCAACATTTTTTAAACGATCTTGTAATTTTGTAATACGTTCTTCTGTTGAGGTTAAAGATTTACTAAGTGAAGAACTAGTATCTGTAATACTTGCACGTCCAGCTTTACGCTCGATTTCACGAGTGAAGTCAGTAATGGATTCACGCATACGTACTAAAAGGCCTCGCGTATCCTCGCCCGTTGTTACATTCTTTGTCCCTGACTGTGTTAAAGCATTCACTACACGATCAGGATCTTCTGTTAATGCTTTACGCAATTTCGTTTCGTCAATAACTAACTTACCACCGTCTTTATGTGCATTAGAAGTGGTAATGCCCATCTCAGCCATAGTATCGATTACTTTATCACCTAAGCCACCAACACGCCCACCTAGTGCACTACGCATCTTATCTAAACCACTTCGTAAGATTGAATCACTACGTAAAAGTCCACTTTTCGCCTTTTCATCCCATAACTTTTGTTCGCTTTCTGACATATCCTTACGTTGTTCAGCCGTTAGAGGGGCATAGTCGCGGTATTTTGTTTCTGTTAACTGATCATTAATACCTGCTATTAATTCATTATATTTGTTTACAAATTCCTTAATTTTGTCCATCATTGAATCGACGTCATTTGTAGAAGATACACTAACACCATCAGTTATAGTACCTGTTATACCTTTATTATCAGCAGTAATATTGCTCTCATTAAATGTACCATTCAAGTTAATTTGGTAACCTGAGACATTTACAGAATTAGATTTACTTGTCATGACTAAACCATTTACTGCATAGACAGCATCTTGACCTCTATTAGCAGCTAAATCGATTGCTCCATCGCTAGAAACTTGTCCAGCAGTAAGGAAACCTAATTGACCTAATAATTGTTTCCCCGAGCTATCCGCTGCTCCTACAACCTGAATTTCACTTGTTACAGTAGAATCAGTTGCTTTACCTGTATTATTAGTAGTCATATTGATTTGACCATTTGAGAAGATGGCTGTCACACCAGCACCGGAAGAATTTAAACGTTTAATAAATGAATCAATCGTATCGTCTTTTGTAAAGGCAATAGTTGTTTCTTTCATTTCACCATTTGCTTGCATAACATTTAACGTCAGCTTATCCTCATCGCCATTAAGCCCAAGACCTAAATGCCCTAATTTACTACTGCCTGTTGGTGTTTGTGCAGTTGAAGAATCTTGAATAAAATGCGCTGTGCTTGTTGTAGCTGTTTTTTTAATACCTAATTGTGTGAGTTTTATATATGAGCTATCATCTGCTGCAGTGACAGTCTTTTTTGAATCTGTGGCAGTAATAGAAAACCTACCTGTATTTTCATTGTAAGACGCTTTTACACCAGAATCTTGAGCATTTAATGTATTTACTAAATCTTCAATTGTATCATCTGCTCCGATAGTAAATGATTTTACATCATCACCTATTTTTAAATCTAGCGTTCCTGTTGCAATACCAAGATCCGTTAGTTTTATTCCTTTCGGAGCAATCGTTTTTCCGTCTGACAATTTAATAGCAGTTGACTGATTAGAAGTAGAAAAACCAAATTGTTTTAACTTTTCCTCACTTGCACTGTCCGCAAATGAATAGCTTACATCCTTACCACCAATTGTAAGTTTCCCTGTTGCTGCATCGAATTTTGAGTCCTTTAAACCAACATCATCACTCTGTAATTTTGCAACAAAGCTATCAATTGAATCATTCTGATCAAATGTAATTGTTTTTTCAGTTGTTGTTGAAACACCATCAGCATTCGTTGTTGTTACGTTTAGCTTAATTTCTCCACTTGTAACACCAAGAGCACTTAGTGCATCTCCCCCATTAACATTACGATGAGTAGTCTGTTGTGCAGTTTTAACTCCTGTACTTGAATTAGTAGCAAGTTGTTTAACCGCTTGTATATCCAAACTTCCTGCAGCCCCTGCACCCGCTTTTACAGATACTTTACTACTGTTTATACCACTAACATTAGGTGTTTTTGACACAAATTTACCTGATAGAATGAAATTATCAAACGTATAATTACTAAAGGTAGTTAATTTTGTATTTACACCACGATAAGCATCACGTTGCCACTCATATTTCGTTTTTTGCTGTTGTAATTTATATAATGGTGCACGTTCTGCATCCATCAATTTTGCAACTAATGCATCAATATCCATACCTGATACAAGTCCACCTACACGATTAATCATAATTTATCCTCCTAAAATTCATGTTATATTTTTTCATCTACAATCATACCAACCAGTTTTTGCATTTCATAAAAAGCATCTAGCAATTTTTTCGGTGGAATTTCTTTAATAACTTCTTCTGTGTCACGATTCACCACCATCACATAATAGCGTTCTAATCCATCGTGATACATAAACTTTGAAGAACTGTTATTTGTTTCGAGAAAATCATTTACCGCATCTACAACTTGCTGTAACTTTTCTTTTGAGATTTCCTGTTCTTCACCAGGAACTGTAGCAACTTGCTCTACTACCGGTTGTGAAACAGACTCATTTACCACACTAGACTTTTCATTTCCTTGCACCTTTACTACTTTTTTTTCATTTGAAGTAGTCGTTGCCTCAATTGATTGTCCTTGTGTTGCAATACGCACTATGCTCAACCTCCTAAACATTTCATATTCTTATAACTATTATCGACAGCTTTTTGGAATATTCCATGTTTAATATTAAACAAAAAACAAATCTATTTTCTAAGGTACTAAGTCTACTACTTTTCTTTCTCTCACAATTATTATGTATGTAGTAAAAAATTAGTCAGCGTTTGTGTTTGCATCGCAACTTAACTGTAAGTATTTGCTTGTATTGAAATAAAAAAACAACTCGCCCTTTTTATGGAGCAAGCTATTTTTAGTAGTATGATATATGCTATTTTAGTAATTCTACTATGTTCTTTACAATGCTCGAAATTTCCGCCATTGTCATTTCAGGATGAATTGGTAATGTCAGTGCCTTTTCATACCAACACTCTGCTACTGGACATATTCCATGTTCATAGCCGAGTTGCTGATAATATGGATGCCAATAAACAGGAATATAGTGAACATGTACACCAATATTTAACGCCCGCATTTGTTCAAATACCAGTTTTCGTGAAACACCTTCAAGTTGTACCATATATAAATGCCAACCAGAATTTGTCCCTTCAAGCTGGTTTGGTGTTACAATTTCATTCACGTTTTTAAATGCCTTTGTATAGAAATCTGCAATTTCACGACGACGGGCAATAAATGCATCCAGCTTTTTCATTTGTGATAAGCCAAGCGCGGCTTGTATATCTGTCATTCGGTAATTGTAACCAAGGTTTGTCATTTCATAATACCAATCCCCTTGCTCCACAGCATAATCGGTGCGTTCAATGCCATGACTACGAAATTGCTGTAGCTTATGAAGGTACTCCTTATTATCGGTTACAATAACACCACCTTCAGCTGTTGTTATTGGCTTTACAGGATGGAAACTAAATATTGTCATATCCGCTAGAGTACCAACCTTCTTATCTTTATAATCAGCACCTAAAGCATGAGCACTATCTTCAATTACGACTAAATCATGTTCACGTGCAATTTCCATAATCTTATCCATATCAGCTGGTTGACCAGTAAAATCCACAGGGATAATAGCTTTCGTGCGAGGCGTAATTTTCTTCGTCACTTCAACGGGGTTAATATTGTACGTATCAGCATCAATATCAGCAAACACAACGGTTCCCCCAACATAACGCACGCAATTTGCACTCGCAGCAAATGTAATCGGTGTAGTAATTACTTCATCACCTTCTCCAACTCCAGCTGCATAACAAGCCGCATGTAGTGCTGCCGTGCCATTACAAAAAGCAACTGCATATTTTGCGCCAACATAATCGGCAATTACTTGCTCAAACTGTTGAATTTTTGGACCCTGAGTTAAAAAAGGAGAACGCAGTGTTTCAATTACAACTTGGATGTCTTCTTCATCTACTGATTGGCGACCATAGGATAAAAATTCAGGCAATTTCTCCATCGCTATTCCTCATTTCCAAAAGCTGAAATAATAAGTGGATCGATTTAAATCCCCTTTATTTGTAACGATATTTATTCTTGTAAAATACGATTTATCTCTCGAACACCTTCACTAGTAATACTATGCATAAAAGGGAAAGGACAGTCGAACTTTTAACTCTTCATTCACAATAATAACTCCCAACTAAGTGGCGTTCCCTTTTTTACATCTTGTTTAATTGCCTTACCTAGTACTAAATCAAAATATTTTGTTGGTAACCCAAAGCCCGGGCGAACATTACGTACATTTTTCTCCGTTAAAATATCACCAACTTGTAAATCCTTACCAATATATAGTGAACGTCGGAATTTAATAGACTCTTGCTCAGCTTCGGTTGGACCATATTGAACCCGTCCTAGACTTTGCCATGCTCGCTCTGTTTCCTCAACAAGCATTTTTAATTCATATGGCTCCATAGAAAAGATCGAATCTACGCCTCCATCGGCTCTTGAAGTTGTGAAATGCTTTTCAATCACGGTCGCACCTAAAGTAACCGCTGCTACCGATACCCCAACTCCTATCGTATGATCGGACAAGCCAATTTCAGTATCAAATAATTCTTGCATATGCGGAATTGTTGCTAAATTTGAGTTTGCTGGCGACGCTGGGTAAGTGCTTGTACATTTCAGTAACACAATTTGATTGTTACCTTCAGCTCTTGCTGCATTTACAGTCTCATCAAGCTCCGCCGCTGTTGCCATACCTGTTGAAATAATCATCGGCTTGCCAGTACGTGCTACTTTGCGAATAAGTGGAATATCGACATTCTCAAATGATGCTATTTTATATGCAGGTACATCTAAGGTTTCTAAAAAATCAACCGCTGTTTCATCAAATGGTGAGCTAAACGCAAGTAATCCAAGTTCTTGTGCTCTATTAAAAATAGGCTCATGCCATTCCCAAGGTGTATACGCCTCTTTATATAAATTATATAGCGAATTACCATTCCAAATATTACTGTCATCCTGGATAAAGAACTCTCTTGTATGAACATCCAGTGTTATTGTATCAGGTGTATACGTTTGTAACTTTAATGCATCTACACCAGCCTCAGCAGCAAGCTCTACTAAATGTAATGCACGTTCCAATGACTGGTTATGGTTTCCAGACATTTCTGCAATAATAAAAGGCTTTGTATGTTTGCCGATTTCTTTCGTTCCAATTTTAATCACACTAACATCTCCAGTATCTTTAATAACCAAACATTTGGTTGCTTTGTAGCTGTTATTTGTAGACCTGTTGTTTTTAATTTATCTACATCTATTTTACTTAAATCATTAAATAATATTTTATATGTATCCACCGTTACTTGTTCATGCCATCCTAAATTAATGACAGCCTCAAGTTGTGCCGCATAACCTGTCGTCATATATTGATTTTCCGAAACAATTGTGCTCGATGAAGGTAAGCCAACATAACACCTTTCCCACATTGAACTACCTCCAGCACCAATTGCAAAGTCCGCCTGTTGCATGAGCTTAGCCATATAATTTACTTGGCAATGATAATGATAGCCTCGCTCGTTACAGAGTTGCTTGATCTCTTCTTTATCCACGTTGCCATTGCCAACAACTATATCCACATGCATAAATTCTATTGACTTAATAGCTGTTAAAACTTTCAATGTTTCTTTCGTTGGATCAGTGCCGCCCATAAATACAAGAATACGGTCTATTCGTCCGCTTCGCGCTTGCAATTGCTGACGTGCCTCGATGAACTCATCACGCATTATTAAGTATTTTGGTCCGAGTAACTTACTGCAGTTTTCGGGCACTAATCCTTCATAACGTGATTCAAAATTTGGTATAACATTTTGGTCAAGTAAAATATCACAGTCATGTGCTCTTGCTAAATCATCTATCACCACAATTTTTTTGGTAAATGGACGAATAGCACGTTCCCACACGATATCAATTTCGTAATGGTCGATAATATAAAGATCGGCCTGCTCAGCCTGCTTAATATTCATAAAGCCTTGCGACTCAACATAATCTATCAAATTCCCAACTAGCGGTTTCATCCAAAAACATACATCATAGTCTCTACGTTTTAAATTATGCGCTATAGTTAAACACCGCATAACATGACCGCTACCGATTTCTACTGAAGCATCTGTACGAATGACTATCTTTGTCATTAAAGCACCTGCTTTTGTTCAATATGTGCATTGAGTTTGGCAACTTCAGGTGTTTCTTGTAAATAACGAATAACATCCAAACTTGATACTAACGGGTCATCGAATTGCTTGGCCACGGCGGAAATCAGCTCATAATCTTCCTCTGTATCTAAAGTAATGCGTAATTCGGGTGCATTACGATTTGCAGGTGCTCTATAGGTTATGGCTTCAAATTCATCTACAAACTCATACGCGTAATACGTCACATGCTCACGATGATGTGCCCCCTTACCTACTTCGTTAATACGTAAAAGTGCCTCATATGAAATAAGCTCCACTGCTAATCCCCGTGGTAAATATCCATCAATTAATACTATATCTTTTCTTTTACTCGCCATTAATGCAACAATGTCACTACCCATCTCATAATCAACAAAAGGGCAATCCGATGTTACACGCATAACGTAATCAGGTTCATATATTTTAGCACATTGTACATAACGATCTAACACGTCCTCCTCTGATCCTCGGAAGCACGCCACGTCATGAGCCTTACACCAATTTTCAATCGCATCATCTTGCGACAAATCACTTGTTGCGACAATCACTTCACTCACACCATGAATCGCCCTGCAACGTTTTACATCATATGTCAGTACATCCACAGCACCAAGTGGCTTTAAAATTTTCCCTGGCAAGCGGGATGAACCCATTCTTGCTTGAATGATTATAATAGTCTTCATATGGAACCTCCAAACTAAAATTCTCTCATTTTTGTTGTGACGATTGCGTTAGTAAAGAGCAAACACCGGATTTTTTGGATAATTGGATAAGACAATAATTTTCACTTGAGAAGTAGGGTACATCGACTTTTTCTAATGACGATTTAGTAATTGGGCTACTCCAATTAAAAGAACTTTAGGATGACAAATTTAAATCCAACATCAATTATTGATATCAATGTTGGATTTAAAGCGTTTAAGTTCTTGTACATAGCTTCGTGTAGTTTTAATTTATAGTCTAGATTTACAGCATACTTATATCATTTGTATATCCGTTGTGATCCACTCTATTCATTTACCTTCATTTATAGCTAGTTCATAACACAGTTCTACAAGTAATATTTTAGCGCTCCACTTTCTCCTCTACCATTTAGCTCAATAGCTTAGAAAGTAAATACCACGCCCCTGAAATCCCCATTTATAGGTAACTCAAATATATTTCCAAGGAAAAATTTCTAACTCACACCGAATTTGTGTACTCATTTCATGTGTACTTATATCGCAACACAAACAAACCTGCTTTTCTTCGTTTTAGCATTTCTATGATCCAATGATTATGCTATTTAAAAAGTAAACTTCAAATACATCATTTTTTCTTAAAAATCATTCTAGCTAAGTAAGGATTTTCATTTTGGTATATAGACAATCCTTGTCCTTTATAATAATACTGATTAAAAAAACCATATTTAGTTTCTAAGTCTTTTTTTAATTCATCTGAGTCAATATATCTCCTATAATGATTATTATATACTTTTTCAATTTTTTCGTCTTCAGTAGTTCTAAATTCCAATACTAATAAATCTTCGCTCTTTAAATTCTTTGATAAGATATGTAATAAAATCAATTCAGTTTCTTTATTTATAGAGTGCAAGAAAAATCTACTGTAAATCATTATTTTTTTTGTCGCATTTTCCTCTATTGTAGAAACATATTCCAAGAATCTTTGTAAGTTACTTTTATCAGCAATATCTATATTAATAAATTCAATATTACTAATATGCTTGACGTGTTCATTATTCATATTAATAGCTTCTGTTGATCTATCAATACCATAAACCTGATATCCTTCTTTTGCAAATGAGCGGGTATCCCTGCCGGAACCGCAACCAATATCAATAATTACCACATCTTCTTTGATTTCTTTTTTTATAAAAGAACAAAATGTAGATTCTTCATCAATAGCAACCTTTTTATAAAATTCATTCCAATAACTCACATTATTCTTTTCACTTACACTATTCATAATTTCACCTCCGCAAACTCCATTTAATCTCATCTAATAAATTCCTTAATATTTGAGTAAATATATGACTCGAAAAATTCTACTTTTTCAAGGTATTGAATACTTACATCTTCTTTTGTATTTTTATTAATATATTTCGTTGAATATTCACTAAATGAAATTGTTAGATTGTTGTCTACGTTTTCTTTAGTTTCTAAGATAAATGTAAAGTCCTTTTCAGTAATTATTGCTTTATATGGCTGATTCGGATGAATAATTTGTGTAAAAGCATAATCTCTTTCAATTGTACCACCTAATGCTTTTGGTAATTTCCCATCTATCCCCTTAGGTACTTCAATATTTGAATAAGCTAGTAAGCTTGGTAATATATCAACAGTTTCAATTATCTCATAAACATTAGCAGAAGGAACATCTTTACCCTGCATCATAAAAGGAACTTTAATTCTGTTATTATGATATAAGGTACCTTCCTTATTTAAGAAAGTTTGTCCATGATCTGAATGTAAAACGACAAGATACTCACTTTTATCATAATTTTTTTGGATAAAGCCAAATAATATACCTAAAAATATGTCTATGCGCTTTATTTCTTGTTTATATTTATAAATTTTCACTTCATCATACTTAGTCAATACAGATGTAGACCCTTTTTGTCGTTTATTTCTTTTCATCGTAATATCTGTATTCACTTCTGAAAACAGATGGCTTTCTATTTCATCAGGTACATTATGAAGATCCATCATTGATAAATTTATGTAATTATTTGTATCTTTAAAAGATGAAATATGCTCAATGGCTTCTGTTACTACGTCCCTACAATCCATCCCTCCATGAAAACTCTCATAAACCAAACGGTCGACGCCTTTATAATATCCAAAACCTGCTGTTGTTCGCCAGTTTGTATCAAAACGCGCTGTGTAAAAACCTGCTTCCTTAAAATATTCTGCCATTAATTTATTATGCTCTTCAAAAGAGTAGTGGTATTCTGGATGCAATAATCTATGTTTTGTTGGATATGTCCCCGTATTTATACTTGCTTTACTTGGTAATGTCCATTCACTATTAATAATACAATTTCCAGCGTTAAAGCCATTCTTGAAAAAAGCAGCTGTATTAGGCATTATATTTTTTAATCCTTCTTCTTCCAACACATCATAGGCTAAACCATCTACAAAAATTTTCATAACTAATTTCGGTTTATCCTTTCTAATTTTCAAAAGAATAGGAATTCCTATGAATATCGATTTATTTGTTTCAATTACTAGTTCACCAGGCTCATTAAATTTTAAATAATTGTACTTATTAATCGGTAATGTGTTCTCTTCAAAATCAACAATTTTATTATTATACGTGACTTTAATAACTGTATCATCTTCAGTTAATGACAGCGGTAGTACAAACGGTGCATCACTATTATACGTATAATGAGCCTCTACCTGTTCACCATTTATTAGCTCTGTTTTGAAATAAAATTTGCTTTCTTTATTTATATTGGTCACTTGAAAAGATTGATACATATTAACTAAATAAGATTTCTCACTTTCATACTTAATAATTCTTCTGATTAAACTCTCTCCATTTAAATCTAATGGATACATTCTTCCATCCTGAACATTAACCTTTTTTACTATTTCTGCAATTTTCTCTTTCTTAAACATTACATCAGTTAAAGCAAATTCTTTTAATAACCTTTCAACATTTTCATCAGCACTCTTTTTATCATCTATGTTATTAGAATACTTAGCTGAAAATAAATAATGTTTAATTGCATTTAAATAGTCTTTTATTTCCCCATATAAAAAACCTAAATTGTAATGGATATCAAAATTAAATGAATGTTTTTTCAATCCCTCTTTTAAAATGTCAATTCCTTTATTTATCTCTCCTTGATAGAAACATAACGTAGATTTCAAAGAAAAGTATCTTGCATCTTGTACAAGTTTCCCATATTGTTCGATTAACTCGTGAGCAACTTCTAAATCCACTCCTAATTGGATTTCTATTTCCTTAAATAAATTTTGAATTTCAACTATTCTTTCTGATATCATATACCTCTCACCCTTTTTAGATAATATCAATAGTTTAATTTATCTCTAAATGTTTCAACATAAATTTAGAATTTTTTTATATTGTTCCATTATCAACATGAACAACTGTACCTGTAATCGACTTTGCTTGATCAGAAAGTAAGAAAAGCACTGTACTAGCTACACTTGAAATATCCGTTTCCTTTTTCAAAGATGTTCTTTGGTAAATACGTGCCTTTTGATCCTCCGTCAATGAAGTACTCATCGATGTTTCCATAAAACCTGGTACAACACAGTTAGAACGGATGCCTTTGCTCCCCCATTCCCTAGCAGTATTTTTAGAAAATGCCTCCATTGCTCCTTTAGATGCTGCATACATGCTCAAACCTTTATATCCCGTATGAGCACTGATAGAGGATATATGTACGATGGAGCCCTGTGTTTTATGTAATAACATATCTCTAATAACGTATTTCGATAAATGCATGGCTGCAAATACATTCACTTGGAACATTGTCTGCAATTGTTGCACATTTAAGTTAGAAACAATGTCGTCATAGGCCATTGCGGAATTATTAACGAGTCCATAGATTGGCCCTATTTTACGAATCTTTTCCAAATATAATTGCTTTACACCATCCACATTCGTTAAATCATAAGAAAGTGGTTTGAAACGGCTTGGGTAGTTTACTAATATCTCGCCTGCAGCTTCTTCACTTGACCTGCTTATACCAATAACACCAAAATCCGTTTCAGCTAGTATTTGATGAACAATTTCTCTCCCGACTCCTCTTGAATCGCCAGTCACAATAATCCACTTCATCTTCTGACCTTCTTTCCAGTTCGTGTACTAGGTAGTTCATCTACGAACTTAATAATGCGCGGAACTTTCCACTCTTGTAAATGAGTAGTTGCAAATTGTTTAATTTCTTTTTTCAGCTCTTTTTCATCAATATCATCACTTTTTATAACATCTGCGACAAGCAGTTCACCCGTAACACTATTCTTTTTAGACTTTACAACAATATCGATAACACCAGGTACTTGAACAAGTAAACTCTCCACTTCAAGGGGATTTACTTTGTAGCCTCCTACATTAATCATATCCGATTGACGTGATAGAAATTTAAAATGTGTTTCGTCATCCATTTCCACAAGATCTCCCGTGTGAAACCATTCATCATCTAATGATAGTGAAGCTGAATGACCAAGCAAAGAACGATGTATACATAATTCCTTTTGTGTTGTAATTTTCACCCACTGCTGATGTTCTTCTCTAATTTCAAACGTATCGCTTTGTGCTGTGAATAGGCTCCCTGCCTCCGTCGATGCATAAATATTTATCATTTTTGCATTAGGAAAAACACCCTTTAACTTATTTTCTAAAAACAAATCAAATTTTTCCCCGCCAAATGTTACTCTTTTAACCAACGAATACGTATTTCCTTGCAAGTAAGGAAGAACATTTCTATAAAATGTTGCCGTCGCTGAAATATTAGTTACCTCATAGTCTTCTATCAATTCAGATGCCCTTTTCATGGACTCCCCAAAAACATAAATCAACGTATTTTGATTGAGAAATGCTTGGAAAAATACTTGTAATCCAGCCATGTGAGTCGGATTATAAGCAAAAGCCCAAACATCATTGTCAAATTTCCTATGCAACTTTACGTTTCTAGTTAGTGTATGGAAAGAATGGCTCATCTTTTTAGGACGCCCTGTCGTCCCAGATGTATAAAGAGTTAATTGCCAGTTTTCTATATCTTTTATTCGTCGCATAACCGCTTCTATCTTCTGAAAAAAAAAGCGTTCTTTTAATTTTGTCGTCAATGTTAATGCATTTACATTGATACCCAATTCAATTATCTCTTTATCAGAAAAATCTCCATCTAACACTTCAATTGAATAGTCAAAAAGCAAACTATGAATAATCCCTAAAAAAACATCGTATGGGTGATTGTCCTTCACATATAGATAAGGAGATTCATTTTCCTTGTTGTTCAAATCCAATAGCAATTTCTCATAGGTATAGGCAATCTTATTATGTACTAAAAAAACTTTCTCCATATTATACGCCTTCGATTTTAGCAATGATTTCACCAATTGTTTGAACAATACCGTCTTCGAAAATATCTACATCAAACTCATCTTCAATTCGAACTGTTAATTCCGCTAACATGAAAGAATCTAAAGTTAAATCCTCTCTTAAATCCATAGAGGCTTCCAAAGATTCAATAGACTCATGCCCCGCTTCTTCTCGCATTTCATTAATGATTAATAGTAATTTATTCATGTATTTATTCTCCAATTCTAAGTTTCACTTTTCAAATTCGCATACATACTTTTCGAATTTACTTTGCTTTAGCCAATCTTCCTTTAAAAGCTCCAATAAATTCAAACCCGAATACGAACCATTTTTTAAAATATGATCTTTATATACACCGACCATTCGATAACCATGCAATAAATTCAACTTGATGACATTACTGTTCCCTTCCATTACTTCTGCTGTGATTTTGTGAAAGTCATAGGTTGAAAATATATAATTATAAAAGTAAGGGGGGATGATGCCTCCATATAAGCGATACTTTTCTTCGCCTATATAGAAGCCCCAGCTCGTTCTTTTATTCACATGATCCATATTATTTAAAGAAATTACGCCTACTGGTTTTTCCTTTATTTCAATAATCCAATAAGCATCGGTTCCAGAATTAGAAATTCTTCTAAACCACTCTCTCTGTTTATCCATGTTTTTTTCAATATCTGTGTTCATAAATTTAGTGACATCTTCCTGTGTTCTCCATTCTAGAACTTGTTCAAGATGTTCTTCTCTAAGTTTAATAAAGCGAATCATTTAGAACCCCCGTAAATATTCAGTTTCTTACATATAATTATATTATTTTTATCGGTAAAAAAACCGTTTTCTCCATATCTCTAGCATAACAGAAAAACGACTTTCAGTTGATTATTGAAAGTCGCTTTTCTCCTTTTTGCTTTTTATTAACGAATGGATTCCATTATCGCAGACCAATCTTTTTCTAGTCTCACAATATCTTCTTCTATTATAAGGTCACCCATCTGTACTTCAATTAGCTCTGTATCCGTCAATGCATAAAGGCAATGCCTCGAGCCAAGTGGAATACTTAATACATCTCCAGGTAAAACCATTTTTATTTCATCATCTAAGATAAAAATCGCATCTCCTGAAATAATGGTCCACACTTCCGATCGATAGTTATGATATTGATAACTTAAGTTTTTCCCTGCCTCAACACAAAGTCTTTTCGTTAAAATCTCGCGCCCATCTTTTCTCGTAACATCAAGTACTCGATACCAACCCCAACGACGTTCCTCATACATCGGTCTTGAAAATAACCCCTCATGCAACATATCTTTCATTCGCGAACTTGCTGGCTTATCTGTTACTAAAATACCGTCCGCGCTAACAGCAACTACTGCATTGGAAATTCCAAGTACTTTAACAGGTAAATCAAGCTCATTAACGATATGCGTATTGTAGCTATCCTCACTTAACCCACCATTCCCAATAACCTGCTGAGACATCTCTTCTGTTAACGTATTCCATGTACCCAAGTCTTTCCAATAACCATCATAGGTTAAAGCAGTTATTTTAGTGAGTTTTTCTACTACTTCATAATCAAAGCTATTTTTCGGCAATCTTGAAAATTGCTCTAGTAATTCTTCATATGAATTTGAAAATCCGCCTTTTTTAAGTTTATTTAATAGTAACTTTAAAGGGAAAGCAAATACACCACTATTCCAATAAGCGCCTTCACCAATTAACACTTCTGCAGCTTCTTCAGACGGCTTTTCAACAAAACGGTCAACTTGCATGTATTCAGTATATTGCTTTGGTATTAAATAACCATATTTTGAGGAGGGGTATGTAGGTTTTATCCCTAATAAACCAATATCAGCAGTGGTTGCCATAACAAGCTTTTCAAGCTTCTTCACCTGTTGATAAAAAGCAACATCTACAAAGGCATCCACTGAAACTACTCCAACAACCTCATCTTCCTTCATCCCTAAAGCAGAATAAAGATATGTACAAGCTAGTGCAATTGCTGGAAATGTATCACGTCTTTCCGGCTCTACAACAATTGGAATATCACCTAACTGATTGCGTAACATATCTACTTGTGCAGCATTCGTTGCCACAATCATGTCTTCCACAGCAACAACCTCTGACAATTGACGATACACACGTTGCACCATCGACTCTATTTCACCAGTTTGCTCATTCTGCAACACTTTTAGAAACTGCTTTGCACGCGAATCATTGGACAGTGGCCATAGTCTTGTACCAGATCCACCTGAAAGTAGAATTAGCTTCACTCACTTCACCACATTTCCTTAGTCTGTACTGTATGATAGTAATACTGGTCTTAGTTCGCGCAAAGAAAATCTATAAAGTGATTTATCTGTTTCACTATTTTCTATCAGCATGATATTATGCTGAGCATCTAAATAGCCTGGAAATAGCAACATAGCTTGTTCCATATTAGTAATTGCTTTTTCTTTATTGCCATTCATCGCGTAAATAACACCTGAATTATTCAATGCTGCCCCGTGGGTTACATCTGCAACAAGTATTTTTTCATATTCATCCAACGCCTCGTTGAATCGTTTATCTTCAATATAAACAATAGATTTCAAGAAACAATAGGTCACATAGTGCGATGAATCTTCTAAAACTCGAGTATTTTCTAACAATTTTTCGCATTGCTTCCACTGCTTATACCGAATTAAAAATAAAGCAAAATCTAAACTGTTTTTCTCCATTGTATAACTTCGTTTATAAAGTTTTTCTTTAATATAATCCAAACCATATTGATCCATTATTAACTTTTCCGCATTATGTGAAGTACTCATACTAGAGGTAGTATTATTTGAATGACGTCGAATAAATGAAAGTGGTTTATTAATATATTCGATTGAATAATTGTTATCTAAAAGACGCACCCATAAATCAACATCTTCATCACATTTAATAGAAGTATTAAATCCAGACATTTCAACTAATCTACTTTTCTTTACTAATACGCCAGAAGGAGAAATAATAGGATTCCTTATTAAGATATCGCAAAACCCTTCAATTCCGCTTAATCGCTTGCCGCTCAAAAATGGAGAAATCACATGAGAATGTTCATCAATTTGATAATAAGCAGTATAAATTACTGAAATATCTTCTCTAACTTCATTTATTTTAGCTAAATAAGTTTCAACTAGATTTTCAGAACATTCATCGTCAGCATCTAAAAATAAGATCCAATCACCAGTCGCTTCATGAATGCCCCTATTTCTTGCTGTCGAAGCTCCAGCATTTTTTTGTGTATGCAAAACTATTTTCGGTTCTTCTTTTTGGATCTT
The DNA here is from genome assembly GCF_003049605.2 of Lysinibacillus parviboronicapiens. Taxonomy (NCBI): domain Bacteria; kingdom Bacillati; phylum Bacillota; class Bacilli; order Caryophanales; family Bacillaceae; genus Lysinibacillus; species Lysinibacillus parviboronicapiens. The sequence goes on along the minus strand of NZ_CP073713.1, from coordinate 764,402 downwards.
TTGAACAACTTTACAGGTTTGATCGACACTACCATCGTCAACAATAATAATTTCATGCACATGTATAATTTGTTTCAATATACTTTGAATAGCTTTTTCTATATATACCCCAGCATTAAATGCCGGTATTACTACGGAAATTCTCAATTCATATCACCTCATAATTGATATGTAAAATCTTTGTATTCTACATATCCAAACCCCACTAAAATGTCACGAATTTCTTTATAAAATCCACTACAAATAATAATGCCACTGTCTTTTTTATTAGGTATAGTTTCAATACTAATTATTGGTTTCCCTAATAAATATGAATTGATTTTACTTTTATCAGAGTCAATAAAAGCCTCAATTTCAATTTGTAAATAGTCTAATACTTTTCTTCCCGTCTGCCCGGCGCCCCAAATATAAATATCTTTTTTGGTATTCAACAGTTTCTCAGTCTGAACACTAATCTTATTTGCAGAGAAAATTTCTAAATCTAAATATTTGTAATATAAATTTTGAAACGGATTACTACAAGAGATATGCCAAGGTTTAACAGAACCTGTAAAATGAATTATTGCAGGTGAAATCTTTGCCTCCGCTAATTCGCCACTTACATTATTAATAGTAAAACTAGAATTTTGCACATTCCATTTATACGGTAAAATTCTTAATGAGTGATAAAGAACTGCATTTATAGCGTCTTGATCCCAGTACATTAATTTTTCCGTATTATTGTTAATAAATTGAAGAATTTCATTTTCAACATTTTTTTCTCTCCAATAATAAAGATTGATTAATAACACACCTGCGTTGATATATTTATATGCATCAGGAATTTCTAATTCTATTTTTCTATGATGTCCGTTAAAATCTATTACACCGGCTGCTGAATATCCATTTAACTCAAAATTCCAAATCTCCTCCAAATCTTCATTAATTACTATGTCACAATCTAAATAAAGTACTTTATCTATATTTGGAGGAATAATTTCTGCTAGTAAAATTCTATAATATGTCTCTTTTGAAATATGACCACTGATAAAAACATTACTAAAATCAAAAATCGTCATGTCAAAAAAGTTAAAATAAATATACTCATCTTTAAATAAGTTAAGTAGCTCAAAATCTTCTTTAGTTAAGTCCGAATGCAAAATGTAAATTTCATATGTATTTAGACTTCTATTATTTTCAATTAAAGAGTTGAGTAACACTGTAAAATGCTGTATATATTCTCTTTCAAAAGCAACAGCAAGATAAATTTTTTTCAAAATTCAACACTATCCTCTTAAAATAAATTTTCATCTTGTATTTCTACTTGATTTAAGAACTATATCATATGTATATAATTCATCTGGATTCAGCTCAAAACTAAAATCTTTTAAATATTTATTAGGAATATATATACCGCACATATTAAAATCAACAGAAAACACATTTGCCAATAATTCTTCTTTCAATACTAATTTAATCGCATTAACAACATCTAAATTATATCTACCATCTTTGTTCTTAAAATCATGCCAAACTACTATAGTGCTTTCAACATTAATAATATTAAAGATATTTTCAGTATCTAGTTTAACTCCATTCATTGAATGATCACCATCAATGAAAACTAAATCTATATTGACATCAATTTTTTTAAAATCAAAAACTTTCGAATCCTCTTTAAAAAAAGTTATGTTTGATTTTTTATTTGCTAAAAACCTACTAAAATTATTTTTCCCGATATTTCTAAACATTGTAGTCATAATCGGTTCATCATCCGGCAGTGAAACGCTAAAACAATGTTCCACGTAATCTGCAATATTATAGATACTTTCCCCAACAAACGTTCCTATTTCTAAATAACTTTTAGCACTAATTCTATTTGCAATATTAATTAAAAAAGCATAATCCAAAACAGTTGAAGTACCATACATAAAAGTTAAATTTTTCAACTTAGATGTATTTCCGAATAGAAATTCCCCTAAATTTATTGTTTTAAACATATTTTTAGTTACATCAGATTCAATGTCCACAGAATAAATTTCGATAGCATCGATACCTGCTGAATATAATTGATTAATTATTTCTTCTTTAAAATAACTAGCGACAATTACTTTATTAATCGAAGGGTATATCTCAGCTATATTACTTCCCAATATTATTTTTACACCATCTATTTCTGTTCCCACTAAATCTTCATTATTATCTGCAAAAAAGCAAATTTCATGAGATTCTTTATAATATTGATAGGCAGATTTCCCTAGAGTTCCTGCTCCAAAAATAACTATTTTTTGTTTCATTTTCTCATCCCTTTATACAATTTTTTTTAGCCATAAACTAGCTCCAGCTTCTGAATAAAAAAATTGAACTTCTTTTGAAGAATTACTTTTTTGTTGTTTTTGTATATAGTCTGTCCAAAATTCTATAGCAAAAGAATTATTATATTGTAAAAAACTTCTCAATAAATATGCTTCGTTCCAATAACGTCCTTCATTTATCCAAGTTTCAGGATATTCAAAAGGATAGAATAAATCATGAAAATGAATAATTACTCCTTTTTTCAACAAAGGAAGAATATTAAACATTATATAATTTACATCACTGCCCATTTTGGATACATGAGAACTATCAACAAATAATATATCATTTTCTTCCAATTTTTTAAATTCTTCAATGTCTACTAATTGAACAGGTAAATTTTTTATTTCTATATTTTCCTTTTTCAAATCATTACTTTGAAGTAAACTCTTTAATCTTTCTGGATTTGGATCAATAAATAATAATCTACTATCTAAATCTAAAATTTCTTTAGCATCTAACATTACTGCAGATGAGTAACCAGAACCAATCTCTATAATTCGTTTAGGGCGAAGTTCATGCAGCATTGCAAATAAAACGGCTGAATCTAAAAGTCCAAAATAATGATTATTTGGATTATATCTTAACACCTCATTACCATACACCACTTCTTTGAAATCATTAATTATCGGCATGATTTCTTTCAGTAGGGCATTTTGTCTTTCTATGTTTAATTCCACACCTTGTAATTCATTATTCTCTAAATATTGAGTAGCATTATTTTTACTTAAAATATCTATCTCAGGTATTGGAGAATAGAAGTGTCCATTAGGGAATAAAGAATTTAGATTTAATATTTTCTTTAAGTCAATAGAATCTATATAATTAGTATTCTCATTTAACCCATAATTTATTAGATCTCCTTTAATTTCATTACTATACATGCTACAAATTATAATAAAATATTTATTCCATTCATCTTTTTTTAAATTGGTTGGATGAATAACTTTCCTATTCCTAAAGTCTGTATTATTTTTCGTTAAATCATTATCTAAAAAAAATTCTATTTCGAGTAAAGGCAGTTGATTTAAAAAATTCTCGCTCGAATCTCCTGAGCCAAAACAAACAATTTTTTTTGTTTTCAATAAATATATAAGTTGTTCTTTATTCATTCTTTTTTCCTTTCAACAACATTGTCTTATGTTTTTATAGTTTCAATCAGAGCCCTTCGCTTTCTTTGTATGATTCTCCCCCCATAACAAGAAACAACAAAAGCCTTAAACTCTTCTAATTCAATTTTATTTGGATTTACAATACTGATATTTTGCAATTACCTTTTTTCCTTTTTCCACCAAAACGTTAATTAACATTTCACTTATATTTATAGATTCGGTAACAATACATTTATATAATCAAAATTGAAGTTTCGAGAGTACAAATCTTCTAGTATTTCTTTATGAGAATCACTGCAAATTACTAAATTCACTTTTTTACCTTTCGACTTTTCAAAAAAATCTTGAGGAGAATATATATTTACTGATTTTAATTCCTTTCGCCATTTAGTAATATCATTATCTATGAAACCAACTACAGAAAGATTACATGATTTTATATTTTCAAAAGTTCTTTCAGCTAAATAACCTGTACCAAAAATAAAGATTTCTCCTTCAATTAATTCTATCAATTGTTCGAAGAGGTGATCATTTTTCCAAAAAGACATATTATTTAATACTTTATTATACTCTTTAGAATGCACTTGATTATTAATTAAATCCCATGGTTTTAAAGGACCTGAGAAATGAATAATTGCAGGATTGCTAATAATTAATTCATATTCATTTTCTGAATACCAATTAATAAAATCTTCTTTTATAAAACACCAAAAATTTTGCACATTCCATTTGGGTTGTAAACTTAACCAGTTTCCATTTAACACACCATTTAAAATATCTTGATCGCCAAAAAAAATTTTTCCCTTATTTTTCTTTGCATATTCAATAAATATTTCGAAGTACTCTTCTTCTCTCCATAGCTCTAAATTTATTAAGATGAGTCCTGCATTAAAATAATCTAATCTTTTCTTTAAACCAATTTTTTTATACATAAAATCATCAAAATTCGCAACAGCAGCTAAAGGATAATCTTTTAAATTTATTGCCCATATTTCCATTAAATTCTGTTTAACAATCATATCAGAATCAATATATATAATTTTTTTTATATCCTCAGAAATTAAATCTGCTAATTTAAGCCTGTAAAAGGTTTCCACTGTTAAATGTTCTGCAACAAGTGGAAAATCTTTAAAATTCGAATTATCTACTTTATAAAATTTTAAACTCAACATATTAATTTCACCAAAAACATTAAAAATCACATCAATATCATCTTGCGTAAGATTATTATGTAGTATATGGACCGTTATATAATCATATTTTGAATTGTTTATTACTGATTGCAACATTACTGAAAAATATTTAATATATTTTTTATTAATAGAACAAGCTAAATGCATGTTTCCTCCCCACCCTGAATATTTTTTTCTATATTGAATTTAGAAAAAAAGGATTATCAGTTCAAAATATTTCATTTGATAAATGGTACTAATATTCGCGTTTTTAAAACTTTTCTTTCTGGATTCTTTAAACTTTAAGGTCCATTTCCCTAAAATCTCTTAATTTATTTTTTCAATTAACTCTTTCCAACTATATGAATTTATATTCACACTAGCATTAGCAAGTTGTAATCTAACTTCATCTTCATATTTACCTTCAAACCCAAATATAATTGCATCTATATTTTTTGGGTTTTTTACTAGCCATTCTGGTGAATGAATCACAATATTATTCATTTTAACATTTTGTTTTTGAATATCATTATCTATAAACGCTTCAACATTGATATTATGTTCATTAAATTCTGGTACTAATAAATTTGCAATTACACCTGTTCCCCAAATAGCAACTTTAGAAAAATTTTGTTGATTTAAAAAATGAGATATACTTTTTTTCTCAAAATTTTTCTTTTCTAACCATATTTTTAAATATTCTTCATTTGAAATAACTCCATCATAATTAAACTCTACTTGAAAAACATTCCGTAATATCAAAGCCATCTCTTTATACAATTTAGTACGATTTATTAATTGACTTGACATACCACCTATACGAAATATACTAATTAACCTAGGAATAAAATAAATTTGATCCTTATATTTTTTGAAAATTTTTGAAGTTAAATCATAATCCGCTAAAATTTCATATTTAGTATCAAATAACCCCATTTCTATCATTGTCTCTCTCTTAGTAAAAACCGCTTGATGAGGTAACGAATTTCCACTTTTAATCTTTTCATAGTCTATTTCTTTATTTATCCAGCTTTTTAAACCAGTTATATCATTTTGACATAATACACCACCATAAATTATAGTTACATCTTCCAACTTCTTCATCTCATTATTAACGTCATCAACTACAAACTTATCAATCAAATAATCATCTGCATTCAAATATTGAATATAATCCCCTGTTGCTGCTCTTGCACCTTTATTAAACGCATCATAAATTCCTTCATCGGACTCTGAAATGATGATATCTATTTGTTCTTTATAATTATTAACAATCTCCATCGTTCCATCAGTAGAGGCCCCATCAACAATGATATACTCAATGTTTTCATAGGTTTGCCCTAGTACACTTTGAATCGTTTGCTCAATTGTATTTTCTGCATTATAACAAGCAGTTATTATACTAATTTTTGGTCCATTATTCATGACTTTATGACATTATCAAGATACCAATTATATACATCTTGAATTCCTTCCTTTAATTCAATTGAATGTTTCCAGCCAAGATGATGTAACTTAGATACATCTGTTAGCTTTCTTGGTGTGCCATCTGGTTTACTAATGTCAAATACTAGCTTGCCCTTATAGCCTATTGCATCAGATAATAGTAAAGCTAATTTTTCTATAGACACTTCTTTACCTGTTCCGATATTAACAAATTCCCCAACTTGCTCAGCATCGCAATGCTTCATTAAATGAACACAAGCATCAGCTAAATCATCAGCATGCAAAAACTCACGGAGTGGCCTCCCCGATCCCCAAACAGAAACTGTCGACTCGTTATTCACTTTTGCCTCATGGATTTTCCTAATAAGTGCCGGTAATACATGCGAACTTTGCAAATCAAAATTATCATTTGGTCCATATAAATTGGTTGGCATCACACTAATAAAATTTGTACAAAATTCCTTGTTATAAGCATTACACATTTTAATACCTGCAATTTTAGCTATTGCATATGCCTCGTTTGTACATTCTAATTCACCTGTTAGTAAATACTCTTCTTTTAGGGGTTGGGGGGCCATTTTAGGATAAATACATGTGCTTCCTAAAAACAATAGCTTCTTAACTCCATATTGGCGAGCAGCTTCAATAATATTCGATTGAATCATTAAATTATCGTATAAAAATTGAGCTGGAAAACCAGAATTGGCTAAAATTCCTCCTACCTTTGCAGCAGCTAAAAACACATAGTCGGGTCTTTCTTGTTCAAACAAATGTTGAACACCTTGCTGATTACGTAAATCTAACTCATTGCTCGTTCTATATATAATTTGTTCATACCCTTTTGATTTTAAATTACGCATAATAGCAGATCCAACTAGACCTCTATGTCCCGCTACATAAATTTTACTTTGTTTATCCATTCGACAACACCTTGTTATAAAATCTCTTATTTTTATTATCGGTAAAAAAGTAATAGAACTGAATAGCTACAGTTCCTTTCATAGATTCTCAAATTATTGCGATTATTTCATTCCAATCATACTTAAAACACACTATATCTTCTTCATTAACTGCTTCTTGAATTTCTATAATTTCTGTATCTTCAATGTCACTCTTTCATCAAATCATATTAAAAAGAGCGATATGAGATTTATATTTAAAATTCATATCGCACCTTTCTTAAATTAGACTCTTTTTAAATCTTCATGAACCATTATTTTCACTAATTCATTAAAGCTCGTTTTTGGCTGCCACCCTAATACTTCCCTTGCCTTTGTTGAATTCCCTAGCAATAATTCCACTTCAGTTGGGCGGAAAAATTGCGGGTCAACAGCGACAATTACTTTTCCGGTTTCCCTATTAATACCCTTTTCATTAATTCCCTTACCATGCCACTCAATTGTAATATCCGCCTCTGCAAATGCACGTTCAACAAATTCTCTAACAGTTCTTGTTTCACCTGTCGCAATCACAAAATCATCTGGCTTGTCTTGTTGTAATATAAGCCACATTGCTTCAACGTAATCCCCTGCAAAGCCCCAATCACGTTTAGCATCTAGATTCCCTAAATACAAACATTCTTGCTTACCATGCTTAATATTGGCAACTGCAAGTGTTATTTTACGTGTAACAAAGGTTTCGCCGCGTAATGGTGATTCATGGTTAAACAAAATACCGTTACATGCAAATATATTATATGCCTCTCGATAATTGACCGTAATCCAATATGCATAAATTTTTGCAGCAGCATATGGACTACGTGGATAAAAGGGCGTTGTTTCAGATTGTGGTGTTTCTTGCACTTTACCATAAAGTTCACTTGTAGATGCCTGATAAATACGTGTTTTTTTTTCAAGCCCTAAGATTCTAATTGCTTCAAGCAATCTAAGTGTACCCACTCCATCAGCATTCGCCGTGTACTCAGGCATCTCAAATGAAACTTTCACATGACTCATTGCAGCTAAATTATACACCTCATCTGGGCGAATTTCAGACATTAGACGAATTAAATTAGCTGAGTCTGTCATATCGCCATAATGAAGGTGCACATCGCTTAAATATTCCTCAATACGATCATAGCGTTCAATTGAAGATCTACGGACTAACCCGTGCACCTCGTATCCTTTTTCTAAAAGGAATTTTGTTAAATAGGCACCATCCTGACCAGTGATACCTGTAATCAGAGCTCTTAACATTTTTAATCTCCTAATTTCATATCAATCTTTTGATTAAATATTTACAACTAAAAAATCTTTCCCTATTTTCAAACCTTTATCTGTTAATTGCTGCTTAATTTCTTTATGCCAAGTAGACGCTATAATAATAAACACATTGGTTGGCAAATCATCAAGTGAGACAATCTTTACATTTCTTAAAAGCTGACCTCGTTTATTAATATCATTATCAATAAAAGCACTCAACTTTATTGAATGATTATTTAAATGTTCTAAAACTCTTTCTCCAAACGAACCTGCACCAAATATAAATATCTCTTTTTCATTTGTACACATGGATAGATTATCGAATAGTTTTTCATCATCTAATGTATAGACGGCATCATGTTTTAAATAATCATAAAACTCATCATCTTCTAATCGAAAATTTATTTCTAATAAAGTATATTCTTTCATCTCTTGAAAAACACCATCAGAATATCTTTCAAACCCGCAAGTTGCAATTTCTAGAGCAAACCCTAATTGTTCCTCTATAATAGAAAAAACCCAACCTAATAAATAATCTCGCTTTGTAAAATATTTTTCATTACTAAAGTCATTTAAATATGTAATTTCTGCCCATCCGGGTGCTTTAGTTAAGTTTTTTTCTAAAAACATTTGTTCTGTTCTAGAAAAATATCGTGCCTCAACCTTTTTATTAAACCTTAATGTGCTTTTAACATTCATTTTAGATAACCAAAAATTTTTTTGACCAAAATACTGTATAGTTGAAAAAAGTTTATCCTCATACTTATATGCATCCAATATCCCTGGTTCAAATTCTGCTAATAATACTTTATTTTGAATCTGTTGATCTAAGCTAGTAAATAATCTTAAATCGGTCCCTTGCGAATCCGACTTAAACCAATCTACATACTCAATACCTATACTTTGTAAAGCTTTTTTTAATGTAATGTTGCGTAACTCAGTTTTATTATCTACATCAAACAACTCTGCAAATGACCAATTTTCTAATTGACTTTTATTTGGTTCAAGTACACTAGAACAATGCGGAGATTTAGTCAAATGAAAATACACTTTTTCAGATTCTATATTCGAGACAATGCTATTAAATACATACAATTGTTTAAATGTAGAATCTTTTTTATTTATGTACTCAAAATCCCTATCATCAGCATCAAATGCTACTCCAATTGAATATGGGGCAAGTATCTCCCACTTCTGATTCAAATCACCTGATGCTCCTATATCTAATAAAACAGGTGGATTATCAATAAATTCTTTCCTTTTTAAAATTCTCTTTAATATTTCCACATTAACTCCCTATTCTTTTGAATTAAAATGTATAAAACTATAAGTTTGCTGGTCCTTGTGAATAAATAAATCCCCTTTAAATTGTTCAACAATTTCTTTCCAACTTATTATTAACAACCGTCCTTTAGTAACTTTAAGTTCTTCTAACTCTTTAATTAAATTTAAATCATGACTCCCCTCTAAACATACTATAATAATTGCATCATGTTTATAATCATTCAAATAACATTTACCATAAATAGGAACACCGTCATCTGTTGTTACTTCTTGAGGATTACTTTCGATTAAAGCTTGAACTCGAATATTTGCTTTTTCGAGTTCATTCAGAATTAGAGGTGTAATTCGATTTTTTCCAAACAACATAATATCTTTACCATTAAAGTATTGGAAATTTGAACACACAGATTTATCTTGATTTATTTTAATTTCTAACCATTTGAGCAATATTTCTTTGTTATTATCTTTTTTTTCATCATAAACAGTTGATTCTAATAGATTATACGATTTCAATTTTTCATTCTGACTACTTATGCTTTTTAAGTATGGAATATATATAGCATTTATAATATCTTTATTTAAACGATAACGCCCCGCCTCAAATCTATTATTGATATATATTTCAAATTGATGGAAATGGTAAAAAACTATTAGAGATTCTTCAGTATCGATACCCTTAGATAAATCATATTGTTGAACATTCCACGGAGCAACTCCACCACCTAAATGTTCAAGTACATGAACGTTTCCTTCAAATCTAGTTAACCAGTCATCTAAATATTTTTGGTCTCCAAATTTCCCGTCTTCATAACGATTAAAACACCACTCTATACAACGTTCTTGCCACCAGTTTAATATTTTCTTACCTTCAAAATTGTTCTTGAAAGTCATAAATTGTACACAATAAATACCTGATGTACTTGATTGATCGTATTCTTTTGTATAGCGATGTTCCGTTATCAAAACTGATTTTCTAGATTTATCAAATTCATCAAGTAAAATAGACGGTGAATTATAAAAATACAAATCAGCATCTAAATATGTACATTCTTTTACATCATAATTATCTAATACATAAGAAATTGCATATGGTGTACTTGTCCAACAATACTCTCCTTTAGATCGACTTTCTTTAACTGATAATAATCTCTCGCTCTCAAAACTTGCTAAAGGTATTAAAACTGCATGCTGTAAAGACAAATCATCTAAGATTTCAAAGCATAAGTCATCCATACAAATAATGTATAATAGAAAATTATCTCCCGTTTTTTCTAAAGACTCATACAATGCCATACCTCTTGATAAATAATTCGAATCAAATAAAGTACAAAAATTATGCAAACTATTACTCCTTTCCAACTTCAACAAACTACACTATGCTCTTTATAATTTCTTCTTGCTCTCTATTCATTAATGTAACATTTAAAGGAATACTCAGAATTCTATCGCAAAGGTTTTCTGTACTAAGTAAATTACCTAGTTTAGCATACTGATTAAATGCACTCTGTAAATGAAGAGGTGTTGGATAATGGATTAAAGCACCTATACCTCTTTCTTCTAAATAATGATTTAAACTGTTTCTGATATTTGTATCGTCAAGAATTATAACGCTTAAATGCCAGTTTGGATCACAATTCGGGATTAAAGAATCTACACTGTAACATTCGCAACAAGTTCTACTAATTTAATAGCTAGGTTGCTCCCAATAAACCCTAGGCCTCCAGTGACAAGAATATTTTTAAACAATCTCTAATTTTTATCCTCTCTTCATTAAAAATCCTTCATAAGATTTCCATTCTCCATCAATTTTAATTTTAAGATGTGATTCAAATTCAAGAAAGATATTATACTTCCCATAAAAAAAATTTATTAACTTTTCTTTACTCATTATCCAAACAGGGTAATCTGCGTCATAAATATTGGGAGGAACGTATTGTATAGATAATCTATCTTCTTTTTTGTTATTAAATGGCATCTTATCGAACAAAATAAATGGTACCTTTTCTCCAATAACCTCTTCTAATATTAGATATGGGTCCTCAAGATACTGTAAAACACTTGAAAAAATTATCACATCAATATTCTTTGTCTGCATACATTTTTGGATATTATCGTAAAATTTAAGTGTATCATCTTCAAAATGTTCTTTACCTACACGAACAAACTCTTCCTGTTCCACAACATTCCAATTTATTTTTCTAAAATCAAAAAATTTCTTACACTCATAGTAGGTTGACCCTAAAGATCCTCCAAAATCAAGAACGTTTAAATCCCCTCCATTACTATTTGCTATAAATAATAATGATGCAATCAATGGAAAAGAATAATCTGGTTTATCAAATAAAACGGAGTCCCTTTCATATGCAGCTTCACCCTGTTTAACCTTTAATAAGGAACTCTTAACCTTATTAAGTATAATTTCTGAATTATAACCTCTACTTAAACTTTCTGCTTCTTGCCAATTATCGAAATCCCCATAAATACCAAAAAAATCTTCCCAATATAAATAGTTGTCAAATTTTTTTAGCCCTATTTTTTTGAGTTGTGTCTCTATTTCTAAATACCACGATGAGGCAATTACAATATAGGACTCTTTATTTATAATTTCTGGTTTATTAATTCTGAGCCCTTGTAATACTTTCCCACGTTTTAGAATATCATTATCTATAAACCCCTTAATATTAATTTTTTTCTTGTTCAACTCTTTTAGAACATTCACCCCCATTGCACCTGTTCCAAAAATATAAATATCACCATCGAATTTTAATAATTTATTTAAAATCATGGCCTCCCTCCCCTCTAGTTCCTATAAACCCAAACCACCTGTTACTATTTTTTATATTATCCGCTTTTATTCCCAATTAAATCTTTCCAATTAATTATTTTTACACCTTCCGGTATTAAATCATTAATTAAAGAAATTACTTTTCTATCATGATGTCCCTCTATACTTACCAAAATTATATCTTCAGCTTTAAATCTTATATCTCGAATATCTTTGATTTTTATGCCATTTAATACTTTCCCTACATTATTAGACTCCATTACTAAGAAGTTTTTAATACGATATCCTCTTTCATCCATATAACCTTGTAAAAACTCTCCCCATTCCCCTGATCCAAATATATACAATTCTCCTATTTCAAAATTAATAGGACTCATTTCTTCAACAGAGTTCTCTATAAACTTCATTTTCAGAACGGTGGTAGATGCTTTTTCTTTCAAAAACTTCACATTAAAGATATTTTCTGTTGTATAAAAATCCGCTTCAAAATTAGATACAATTTTTTGGGGATGAATTAAAGGGTAATCAATTGGATAAACTGGTAATTCAGCTAATAAATCATTATATTCTTTAGTATGGGTTGCTTCCTTCGAAAAACCAATATTACTAACCAAATTTTTTTTAGGCAATATTGTATACCCTTTGTTAATAAATGAAGTAAAAACCCATGGATACGCCCAAGAATCTATAAGACCATTGGCGACATCATCAAATGTTTTTTCCCAGAATTCTTTAACGAAGACATCGTAATAAATTTCATCAAATTCATTCGATTCTTTATATTTAGACCATTCCGCCAAACTAATATCAATCTTTTCCCACGCACGTTTCCACGTTGCCCATCCCCAACACTCTGGATATACAGAAAAATAATAGCTTTCGTCTATTTGAAATGACGGTAATTGAAAATTATTACCTGCTATTGTCATAACTCTTTCTTCTTCTCGATAGTACTCTAATAATTCCTCACAAAAGCTAAAGAAATCTGTATGAGGTAAACAATCATCTTCTAAGATTATCGCATCTTCTACATACGAAAACACCTCATCCAATCCTGAAGAAATCCTTCTTTTACACCCCTGATTTTCGTCTGAGTAAATATATGTCACATTACAATCCCAATCCACCTGTATAAGTTCACGTGTATCTGCACATAACTGCGCTTCGCCCTCTCTATACGCTCTCGGACCATCGGCAATAACAAATAACTGTTTCGGCGAATATTTGCGAATTTCCTCAAAAACGATAGCTGTTGTATCTGGACGATTGAATATGATAAATGCTACAGGTTTTTTCATTTTGCATCCCTCAACTTAGATTTTATTTTATTCCATCTACAATCAAAGACGAGTAGACATTATTACCATGCCAATTTCGCGAATCATTATCCTTACTTCTACTAATAAAACCATGCTCTAGCTTCCAATCGCTTTGATGAAAATTACCACTTTCATCAAAGTATTCGATTATATCAACAGTACTAAAACCAGCATTCTTTAATAAACCTGTTATCATATCAACGGTGTACAAAACTTTATGATCCTCAGCTCCATCACCAAATCCATCTGGCTTTATCCAACTAATATAGTGTGGATTCGGATGATTCCCATCTGGAACTGCAATCCTTAAACGACCACCTTTTTCTAAGTAATGAAAGCAATTTTTGGCTGCTATTACTCCTTGCTCATAAGTTAAATGTTCCCAAACGTGCTCTGCGACAATAGAATTTATTTCCCTTCCTCCAAATAAATTCTTCCAATCTTCCTGCTTTAATACATCCAAATAAGGTTTATCTGTAGAAATCCACCCTTTCTGATTTGTTTGAGATGCACCGATAATAACCTTTAGTTTGTCATAATACTTAATCTGCTCAGACGCAGTTAAATATCCTAAATAATCGTCGAACTCCCTATATGTGATGAAATCTATCTGCTGTTTAAATCTCATATGCCCTAATTGATTTATAATTTCCTTTTCAAAAGAGCTACAAATAACGATACAATGCTCACTAGTCATTAGATTATGAATTTCTTCAGAATGATGAATTTTCTTATCAAATAACATAAGACCAACCTTTGTTTTATCATTATCAATAAAACATTCTATATCAACGGGTAGACTATTTAGCAAAATATTACAATATTTTTTTTTACTTAAAGATCCCGTACCCCAAAAGATTAATTTTTTATCTATTAAATCGAGCATAATACACCTCTGAATTTCTTTTTGTTATTAGATACCAAAATCATTGTTAATTCTATAAAAATACTTGTCTGTGTTTTAAAATCGCACATCGAAGCCATTTCAACAAAATCTATCTTTCTAAAGCCGCGTTTTATTAAATTATCAAAACCTTTGTCTTCATTTATTGAACTTAAACTACTAACTACCCAATTCACTCTATATCTTTCATCTATTACCACCGAGATTTTTATGATTTAATACTTCTTTTGAATACTCTCCATTATAAAATAACTCTTTATAAATTGATATTTTTTCCACACTAATTATTACTAACCTTTTCAAACCATTGTTTATCCTGTTCTACCGATATAATACTATCAACTTTTTCAGACCACCATAAAGTACTACTCCAGAGCCATATTCAAAATTTTTCATAGTTTCATTTACTCTATCTTTAATAGATTCAATAAAGGATATGTAATCCACGATAATGGTTTTCCATTCTTATCAACAGGACTACTTTCTTCAACGCTTTGATAAAAAACGTTCTTTTTCAAATATATCGTGTCACAAATCATTCCTGTTTGATCTATATAAAATAAAATTTCATATCCCTATAATTTAAGCATCTCGAAGGCTTTCTTAAAGCTCTTGTACTTTTGCACACTGAATACTGACTAAACCCATTATTCAATATTGAAGATATCATTCTTTTCTTCGCTGAATTGATTAGCTATATAGTTTCTTATGATTTCCTTTGTAACTGTTCAAACAGTCGCACAAAAGTACCCTCTCTCCAACAAATATTGTCACAATACTTTTTATTAGCTCAGAAAACTCGTCTTGCAGTAATCTCGACGACCTTCTTTTTGGAATTGCATGATTTTGCTGGGTGCTTAACTTACTGGACGTAATAGTAATAAATAAATATGATCTTTCCCTACACTACCTTGCATAATCATTATCAGCCCTGCTTCACACCCCTGTCTTACTAATTCTCTTGTTCGAATTGCTTTTGGACCCCTCAATATTTTACATCTATATTTTGTTACTCATATCACAAGGTACTTTATATCCTGTATTGCATGACTATTTTTTTTATAATCGTCCATACCTCCACCTCTCAATTGAAGTATGGATCGATACGGGAAAGACTAAAAGCTGATACCGTCTAAATACGGTGGAGTTAGACCACACTTTTGGAATTAAATATTTCCATTTTGCACTCCGTTAAATGCCCCTGATTTTATCTTCTATATTAAATTCAATTCATATGAATATAATAGATTCTTGATACTTTTTTTTATTAAGATATAAAAGCCCCTAAACTTAATTATGTATCTCTGACAATTTATAATATTGCTTGAATAGGGCGATTCGTATTTTGGACAATTACAACTCTTTCATAAACCTAAACAATTATCATTTTTATAAAAAATACTCGTCTGTGATTTAAAATCATAAATTGGAATCATTCCAATAAATTCAATATGTTTAAATCCCCTCTTATTCAAATATTCATATCCTGCTTTATAACATTCTCTATCCGTGTTATCCCAAATTATAACTCCGCTTTTACTCAAAGAATGTAGACTATTGATGGCACAATTCACTCTATCTCGACCATCTATAATCACAATATCGATATCTTTATGTTTCAAAATTTCTTTCGAATAATTTCCATTATAAATTAATTCTCTATGAACTATTCCGACATTAGTATCTTTAGTTTGACTTTCAACCTGCATATACCATTCTTTGTCATGTTCAACAGCAAAAATTTTATTGACTCTTTTAGACCACCACAATGTACTATTACCTGATCCATATTCAAAAACTTTCATATTTTTATTTATTCTACTCGATAAAAATTCAATACAAGGATATGTAATCCAAGGAATAGGTTCTCCATTTTTATCTACAGATTTCATTTCATTAATACTTCTATAAAAGCCACATTCCTCTAAATAATTGTATTTTTGTTTTTTTAATTGCTTATAGATTAAATCATACGGTTCATCATGTATTGTTTTAATAGGTTTATGAATTACTGAAGATAATTTTTGTTGAAGCAATCTTGACTCATCTTTATTACCAAGAGCAATTAGAAGGAAGTCTATACTATTTATGCTTTCATCTTGAATTTCAGCAACACTCTTATAAACGATTACATTATCAAAATTTCTTGCATCTGTAATTGTACCAGTCTGATCTATATAAAACATAATTGTATAACCTTGTAGTTTTAAAATTTCACTTGCATAGTACCCTGATGAACTAGCTCCATATATGGCCGCTCTCAAACTTAACAACTCCTCACAAGATTAATAAAGGGCGAAAACCGACATGTGCTCCTATTGTGTTCTCCCGCCTGATATATAGTGTGTTAAAATCTTTATCTTTAGTTCCAATGTTACTTCCTCTAAAACCAACATAGTTTAACTTCTCTTTTACATCACACCACATATTTTCATTAATCCAAGTTGATGAATTACTATCATAATTCCACATAATATTATTTTTATTTTGGCTAATAAATTTCGAATCTAAATCCTGAAGTTTATCAATATCTGTTTCATTACTATATGTACTATTACCTGTTGGTAAGGTAATTTCCATTAGATTTATACTATTTTTCAGATGTACAGTAAGTTCATTCCAACTAACATAATTTTGAAGAACCCGATCTGCAATCAACTTCTTCTCTCTATCAATTTCATCCACCATAATAAAATAAAAATCTCCATTCGGATATGCAGTTGAAATAACTGGTAAATGATTACTTATTTCATCTCCAAGACCTGAAAATTCTCCAACTTGATTATAGATTGCTTTATAATGACAACGAATCCGCTTCCCAATTTCAAGCTCTCCTACAGAAATTACTTCATCTATGTGATACGCCCTACCAGTTGAACAAATTTCAATTCCTTCAAAAACAATTGAAGGATTATCTGATAGAATACAAATTTCAACATCATGCATTTTGCCATCTAGACCTGATGTTTCAAATAGTTTCTGACGCATAAATGAGCCATACTTATCTTCATTAACACCATCGGTCAGTATGATTGTGTCCACTTTATCATCAATCATAACTTGAAGCTTTAGCGCATTCTTAGAATGCACTGTCCCGAACACTTTTAATGTTTCTCCATAAAATCGGAAATTTATTTGTGCCCCTTTTTCTTTTGTTTCTACTCCTGATGTATAAATACTATAATTGGATACATCATTCTCATTCAAGGTATGATATTTTTTCTTCCAACCTCCTACATAATGAAAAACACCTGAAGTACTATTATAGCCTTTTGTTTCTAATTGTTTCTCTAATTCCAACAACGTTAGATTAGTAATGATTGGAGCAAGATCTCGATAAAAAGCTCGGCAATTATTCAGATAGCCATTGTACATTTGAATGGTACTCTCAACTTTTTTTATCGAACTATCCATCTTACTTATAATTTGTTTTTCCGCATTCAATTTTTCAAATGCAAGCTTTGCTATTAGTGAAATAGTCGTCAGAAAGAATATGTTTCTTTGATATTTTTCGAAAAGTCTCTCCAACTCCTCAAGTTTTTGATTAATTTGATTTTCTTTTATACTTATCAAAGACTCATTAAAGTCATTTAAATAGTTCTCCAATTCTTTATCTAATTGAATAAATAGCTCAAATTCTTTTCTATATTTCTTTTTAAATGCTTGATTTAACTCGTTAAATCCATCTAGTGGTATTGACTTCCACCATTCATCTACTACAACTTTTCCCGATAATTCTTCGATTATCTGTTGCAGAGGTTTGAAATTTGCGCCTTTAATAGCTGCACCGCCATTAGTAGTATTAATGACAGACATATTTACAAAATCTATATACTTCTCTATATCTAGCCTCATTCTATTTAAACTATCGTTTGTCATGACTTTGCCACCATGAACATCTTTCACTTCAAATGAATTAATTAAATCAAGCTTCTGTATTAAACTATTTGTTAGTTCCTTTTTCTCGTAATCGTATCTTTTTATTTCTTCTGAATAATACTTATTCTTTTTAAATGCTAAATTTTGACCAACAAGATATACTTGTTTTACTTCTAGAGCGTGGAAAATTTGTAGCATAATTAATGCAATTGTTGGTGCATCAGAAATAACAGGTATTTGTTCTTTATGGAACTGTGGGGTAATACGATCCTGTGATGTTACAAAATATAGCTTTGGTCCCTGATAAAATTGTACAGTTTCAAAACCTACCGTAGTACCATAAACCATTGGAATATCAGTAATTCCGTGCTCGTATATTTCTTTAAAAACAGTGTGATTATGTGATTGTGGATCATATGTACACATTGCATCTGGGTAAATGTTATTCAGTACCAATACCTTAGCTGCAGAACCAACAGCAAAAATATATGCCAAGCCTCGCTCTTTAATAATTCGTATATTATCTAGTTCTTCATCAAGAGAGGGGCCCGCACTTACTAATATAACTGGCTTGTTTTTAAAGAACTTTTTCTTATGTAAGATTATATTTTCATGTTTAAATGTTCCTGATAAATTCATCAATGCATTCAGCGTCCATCTTTTTGAAAAAAGTGAAGCTGCCACCATATTGGATCCTTTACTCATTAATAAGGATTTTAATGTTTCTCTGAATTCCTTTGTTTGTTCTGAAAATAATCTTTCGTACACAGGCAACACAATCAACAGCATTTTTTGATGAATTAGCTCACTAAGTAACTCCAAATTCTGAACTAAAGGATGTTGACTATCTTCTACGATGTAATTCATTAATTTATCTTTAGGAAATTTGGTTATAGCAAGCTTCTTTAAAGAAATTGTAGCAATCTCAGCAACTGGTTCATATGCCGAAACAAGTTTTTCAGGGAACTGCTCACAAAAGTATCGAACATGATAACCTAATCCCACTCCGTAAAATAAAATATGCTCTGATTCTTCTATTTTTCCTTTAAGAGTATCGATAAAACGCTCAGCTTCCTGCACAGGATTATATTTACTATGGAGCATCATTTTTTTATCAACAATCTCTACTTGTAAAGCTGGAACCCCTATTTTACTGTCAAGTACTTCAACTTGAATTTTGCTCACTTCATCCACCTCCAGTAGCCACTAAAATTTAAGTATATGCCTTCCATCAAAGACAGCCGCATTGTTAGAATAAGTCATTAACTTAGCCCAATCTGCCTCTATAAACTCTGACCACTCTGTAACTAGCAAGATTGCATCTGACTCTGATACACATTCTTCCTTAGTAGCTGCATAAGTTAACTTTATTCCCTCCAAATACGGGGATTTTTTTACAACTGGGTCATACGCTGAAATTTCAGCACCTCTTGCCACTAATTCCTTAATGATCATGATAGATGGGGCTTCTCGCATATCGTCCGTATTTGGTTTGAATGCTAGCCCTAATATTGCAATTTTTTTTCCTACAACCTCACCTTTAAAGTGATTTATAACTTTTTGAACATATATATACCGTTGCTCGCTGTTAGCTTGTATAGCGGACTGTACTATGCTTAGATTCACACCATTTTCACTTGCCAAATATATTAATGCTTCTGTATCCTTTGGAAAACATGATCCACCATAGCCCAATCCAGCATTCAAAAACGCGCGCCCTATTCGATGATCCATGCCCATACCATCTGCTACAGCATTCACATCTGCCCCTAGTGCTTCACATAAATTAGAAATTTGATTGATATAGCTAATTTTCACTCCTAGAAAGGCATTTGACGCATATTTAATCATTTCCGCACTGCGACGATTTGTATGCATAATTGGTATGTTAAGTGACTTGAACAGACTTTCTACCTTATCTCTAGCAATTGAATCTTCTGCTCCTATCACAATACGATCTCCGTAAAATGTATCGTTAATTGCATGTCCTTCTCGTAAAAACTCTGGGTTAGATACTACATGAATTTGTAAGCCCGCTGTCATATTCGCATGAATAATTCCTTCCACTCTATCATTCGTACCTACAGGAACCGTACTTTTCACGACAACAATCACATTATGATTTACATTGATTGCAATATCTTTTGCTGCTTGTTCGATATAAGACAAATCCGCCGCCCCGTCTTCTCCTTGAGGTGTACCGACAGCTATAAAAATTATATCCGCCTGTGCAAATGCTTCTTGTGTACTTGTTGTAAAGCATAAACGATTTGCCTCAATATTACGTGCTAGTATTTCATCTAATCCAGGTTCATAAATTGGCGATTGCCCTTTGTTAAGGGTATTGATCTTTTCTTCATTAATATCTAAACAAGTAACAACATGCCCGATTTCTGATAACACGGCGCCTGTTACTAAGCCTACATATCCTGTGCCTATGATGCCTACGTTCACTTTGTTATCCCTGCTTTCATATTGATGTAAGCTTGAACATCCTCTTTTAAATCCTCACGTTGCAGTGCAAAGTCTATCGTCGCTTGGACAAAGCCAATTTTACTACCGATATCATATAATTGTCCTACAACATCTTGTGCAACTACTCGTTCTTCTTGATTTAACAATTGGATTGCATCTGTTAGCTGGATTTCCCCACCTGCACCAGGTTCAGTAGCTTCCAACTTTTCAAAAATCGAAGGTGTTAGGACATAACGTCCCATAATAGCATAGTTAGAGGGTGCAGCCTCTTTCGTAGGCTTTTCAATAAAACCCTTTACTTCAATGGTCTTGCCATTTTGCATCTCTACAGCTGGATCAATCACACCATATTTATGGACACTTTCCATCGGTACTTGTTGAACACCGATGACAGAAACCTTCTCGCGATCATATGTATCGATTAATTGTTTTAACGCAGGCGTAGGTGCTTGTAAAATAATATCACCTAGTAAGACAGCAAATGGCTCGTCTCCGATAAAACGATGTGCGCAATAAATGGCATCTCCAAGGCCCTTTGCTTCTTTTTGGCGTATATAGTGTATATTCGCTAGATTTGAAATAGCTTCGATTTCTCTTAAATCATCCAGCTTCCCCTTCATTTCCAATGAATGTTCTAATTCATAATTCGTATCGAAATGATCTTCGATTGAACGTTTGTTGCGTCCACTAATGATAATAATATCTTCAATTCCCGATGCTACTGCTTCTTCTACAATATATTGAATCGTAGGTTTATCTACAATTGGTAGCATTTCCTTCGGTTGTGCTTTTGTTGCAGGCAAAAATCTTGTTCCCAAGCCAGCTGCTGGGATAACTGCCTTACGTACTCTTTGCATCTTTCATCTCTCCTGCACTTTACTCGCAAAATAAGCGATTGTTTTCTGAAGTCCTTCATCTAACATGACTTTTGGCTCCCAATCTAGGATACGTTTTGCTTCAGCAATGACCGGTCGGCGTTGTTTTGGGTCATCTTGTGGAAGCTTTTCAAATTGTAATGGTGTATCATTCCCCGTCCATTTCACAACTTTTTCTGCAAGTTCAAGCATTGTAAATTCATTCGGATTGCCTAGGTTTATAGGTCCTGTAACTTCCTTTGCTGTTTCCATTAATCGTAAAAAACCTTCTATCAAATCATCTACATAGCAGAAAGAGCGTGTCTGTTTGCCATCACCATATATAGTTAAAGGTTTCTTCAGTAAGGACTGGACAATAAAATTGCTCACAACACGTCCGTCCCTAGCATCCATTCTTGGGCCATATGTATTAAAAATGCGGACCACTTTAATTTCGATATCATACATACGTGCATAATCAAAAAATAACGTTTCTGCTCCGCGCTTTCCTTCGTCATAGCAACTACGGATGCCAATCGGATTGACATGTCCCCAATAATGCTCAGGCTGCGGATGTACTAAAGGATCTCCATAAACCTCCGAAGTAGATGCCTGAAATACTTTTGCACCTGTTTTACTAGCAAGCTCTAATATACTCAGAGCACCTAATACACTCGTTTTAAATGTATGAACAGGATCTGCCTGATAATGTAAAGGGCTAGCTGGACAAGCTAAATTATAAATCTCATCAAACTGTCCTAATTCAGGAAAAGGTTCTATAATATCATGATGAACAAACTGAATTTTATGTAGTACATGGCTAATATTAGCCATTTCTCCTGTTTGTAAATTATCCATACATACAACTGTATGACCCTGTTCTACTAGTCTATCGATTAAATGCGAGCCTAAGAAACCTGCTCCACCTGCCACTAGTATACGTTTCATTTCATACCTCCAAATTTCTTCACATGCCACTGCCAGGCCGTTTCAATAATCTTTTCTAAGTCATATTGTGGCTGCCAACCTAGTAATTCCCCAGCTTTTACCGCTGAGCCAATAAGTTTCGCTGGATCTCCAGAACGACGCTCTGTAATAACAATTGGAATGCTACATTCTGTAACTTTCTCAATCATTTGAATAATCTCTAACACGGAATAACCCAAACCATTACCTAAATTTAATGTAAGATTTTCACCATTCCCCTTTAAATAATCAACAGCCTTGCTATGTGCATCCGCTAAATCTGTGACATGAATATAGTCACGAACACAGGTACCATCTAAGGTATCGAAATCTCCACCAAATATCGAGATTGAAGTTTTTCTTCCAATTGCAACATCTAATACAAGTGGGATTAAGTGTGACTCTGGCTCATGCCATTCACCAATTTCACATTCAATATCGGCACCAGCTGCATTAAAATATCTAAGTACCACAAATCTCAAACCATATGCATGTGAATAGTCTTCTAAAATATGCTCCATCATCAATTTTGTACGTCCATATGGATTAATGGGATTTTGCGGATGCGTCTCCGTTATCGGCCACTCTATAGGGTTCCCATAAGTTGCACAAGTAGAAGAAAACACAATACTTTTCACTTCATAGTGCAGCATCATATCCAATAAATAAATCGTATTTACAACATTATTTTGATAGTAAATAGCTGGTTTTTCAACAGATTCGCCAACGTATGCAAAAGCAGCAAAATGAACAACAGTATCGATTAAAGGGTATTGAGTAAACAAGCCTTGTAAATCCTCTTTATTTGCTAAATCTCCCTTGACTAAAGGAACATTTGAAGGGATAAACTCTTCATGACCCGTGCTTAAATTATCAAACACGACTACATCTTTGCCCTGCTGCATTAAATATTTCACTGTATGTGAGCCTATGTATCCTGCTCCGCCTATAACCGCAATCATGATATATCCTCCGACAGCTTTTCCAATTGTTCAATCGTTAGCCATTCCGTATTATTATCACTCGTGTATGCGAACCCTTCTGGTAATGACTTTCCACCCTCTGCAAACTTTTTAGACCACCACGGAAATTCTGGTTGAATGACATAATGATCATCAAATTCCACAGTATGTCGTGCATCATCCTCCATAATCATTGCCTCATGCAACTTTTCTCCAGGTCGAATACCGACAATTTCAACTTGACATTCAGGTGCAATCGCCTGAGCTAAATCCATTACCTTCATACTTGGAATTTTTGGCACAAAAATTTCGCCACCATGCATACGCTCTAGACTATCGATTACAAATTGAACGCCTTGATCTAAAGTAATCCAAAAACGTGTCATACGGTGATCAGTCACTGGTATTGTTCCTGTTTCTCTTACTTGTTTAAAGAACGGTACCACACTACCTCGACTCCCAGCCACATTACCATATCGTACGACAGAAAAACCTGTTTTTTTCGAACCAACATAAGAGTTAGCCGCAACAAATAATTTATCCGAAGCAAGCTTTGTTGCCCCGTATAAGTTAACCGGACTACATGCTTTATCTGTACTCAAAGCAATGACTTTTTCAACACCACAATCAATGGCAGCTTCGATAATATTTTGTGCTCCATGGATGTTAGTTTTTATCGCCTCAAACGGGTTATATTCACAGGCTTCCACATGCTTCATCGCAGCAGCATGCACAACAATATCTACTCCATCAAACGCACGATCTAAACGCTCCTTATCGCGAACATCCCCAATAAAAAAACGAACACGTTCATCATGAAATTGTTGTCTCATTTCATACTGTTTCAATTCATCTCGACTGAATATTATAATTTTTTTCACATTAAATTTTAAGGCCTGTTTGACAAACTTTTTACCAAAAGACCCCGTACCGCCTGTTACTAATACGGTTTTATTTTCTAGTATATTCATCTTTTTATTTCCTCTATTCTATAGAACTTCTAAGTATATATATTATCATTCGACCTTTAGCATGTATTGTATATATCGGTCACTTTTTGCATTTTTAAAATCATACATTTGAAACTTAATATAATATCAAATCAAAGTAAATAGTCAAAAAAATACTTGTTGCCATGCTTTCATGACAACAAGTATTTTATTTTAGTTGAAATCGTAGTGTTTCAAAACATTTCTTTTTTCAACGTATCACAAATAGTATAATCAATTCTATTATCTATATCGTAAGAATGAATTTCACTCATTACAAGTCTTACTGTTTCAGTAGCTAAATGATTTTATCACTTTCAATTGTTCAGTTTGTACTACAAATATCTCATTAAGAGAATATGCTTTAAGGTAAATTCCTCCTGTGCTAAGAAAACTAGTTTGTTTTATTATAAGATTTAATACCTCTTTTACATTTAGATTATACATCCAAATCCTATTTTTTTAACCATTGTAATGGACTTTACAATTAATAAATTCGCATGGGGCAGCACCATACACTTTACACAACTCTAGTTCTTTCTTATCCGCAAGTAGAAGTTGGATTACTATTTAGAAAAGCCTCAGCATGATAACCAAGGCGTAACCCGAATAAAATATATTGTTTAGACTGTTTTATTACTCTTTTCTAATAAATTTCTCTATATCTTGTTTGAGCGATATTTACTATAAAGGTAAACATCGTTCGATTGAAGCGTATATGAGCCACCTTTTGAATGTTCTACAAGTCAGTGCATTAATTTGACTGTATTTCAATTAATGTTGCTTCTTCAAAGAAAGGTGCAATCTCATACTCAAACATATCTGCTACTAATACATAATCCTGCATTTCAAGCCCCGTATTGATTTCTTGAAAAAATCCCTGAATTTTTTCAATTTGTATAGATACTTTTACCTCATTTGCTTTGAAGAGTTCACTCGCCTCTACAAGCCATGACATTCCTTCTGAAAACTCTAAAATCATTTTCAAGGCATTAGCTATTTGATCACTTCTTAACTTTACAGCTATTTCTAGACTTCCAGTTGCTACTCTGGGTAAATATTCGTTAAAGCTTTGCACTGTATCCATTAAAATTTCTGTCATCATTATTCCTCACTTTTTATTAATTTTTAATTGTCAATTCGTTTTTACATTTTGTATATATTTTCGTTTTCTAGTTGCTTCTAAAAGTTGAGAATAGAGTCTTTTTGATTATATACTCTATTTTCTCTTTCATTCTCTTTCTCTAAATAACTTTTTAAAACCTCTAATATGAGTGAATCCATTTGCACATTTGGAGATAGCTCAGCAATTTCTCTATTTACCATACCCAGTGTTTTAAAATTTTATCATTAAAAATAGTTAAACCTTTTCCTTTTAATACAGCTAAACCTTTTAACATTGTATAAAAGTTAATCTACTCATTTACTTTAAGTTTATCTTGCACCTCTAACAGGAAATCATTAAATCGTGGTTCAATCACTATTAAAGGGTCATCAAACTCAAATTGTATGTACTTTTAGCCTATCTCCTATATAACCTAAACCATAGTCAAAGAAAATTTGTAAATAATGTGGTTCATACTGCTTTTCTGCAAGCTTCTGCACACTAACTATTGGGTTATATTACTACGTAAAAAGTAATATTTTACTTTTAATGTCATATGTCCATTCTTCATTTAGATTGTTCAATAACAAGTTAATTTTCCATAATTATACCTCTACTAATATATCGGCTTAGATTATACTTTATCAATAACTTCCCCATCATTTCAAATATTTCTTTCGTCAATCAGAACCACCAGTTTAACTGGTGGTTTGCTCTGCGCGTGAAACGCTGGGGTACTGGCCCATGTCTAAAGACATCCTGAAAGGTCCGCCAACCGCACTCCGTTTCCACACGAACCGCTAAAGCGATTTACTTTTTTTCCTTTCTCTTGATTTCTTCTCCCGTGAACGGGTCAATGAATTCTTTCATTGTCATTTGATCATGTAGGATATCTTCCTGTAATTGGTTCTTGAATACTCTTGAATCACTTTTCGATTTCGACCGACTGTATCCACATAGTATCCTCTACACCAAAATTGTCGATTTCCATATCGATACTTTAAATTGGCATGTCGGTCGAAAATCATTAAGCTACTCTTCCCTTTTATATAGCCCATGAACGAAGATACACTTAGTTTCGGCGGTATACTCACCAACATATGTATAGGATCCGGACATGCTGATGCTTCAATAATTTCTACACCTTTTCTTTCACACAACTGACGTAGAATTCTTCCTACATCCGCCTTGATTTGACCATAAATAACTTGTCTTCTATATTTCGGTGCGAAGACGATGTGATACTTACAATTCCATGTTGTATGTGCTAAACTATTATTATCCATTTTTTAGGGCTCCTTTCGTACGAAGTCGGTTGACCAGACCTGACTTTATTGTACGATTGGATTTTTTTTATTGTCCATAGCTAATAGCTTTCCGGAACCCCACACACAGGAGGTTTTCAAAAAATACAAAAAACCCTGTTTCTCATTTGAGAAACAGGGTTACTGTCATCAATTATTGTAATAATTGAAGAACACCTTGTGGTTGTTGGTTAGCTTGCGCTAGCATAGATTGTGCAGCTTGCATTAAGATGTTGTTCTTTGTGAAGCCCATCATCTCTTTTGCCATGTCAGTATCACGGATACGTGATTCAGCAGCTGTTAAGTTTTCAGAAGAAGCACCTAAGTTGTTGATAGTGTGCTCTAAGCGGTTTTGAACAGCACCAAGCATAGAACGCTCTTTTGATACAGTGTTAAGTGCATCGTTGATCGTTTTAATAGCTTTATCTGCACCTTCTTGAGTTGTGATATCAACATCACCAGCAGCTACACCTAATGTTGCTGCATCCATATTACCAACAGATACAGTGATATTTTGACCTGAGTTAGCACCGATATGGAATTTCTTATCTGTGAAAGAACCATCTAAAACTTTCATGTTGTTGAATTCAGTGTTTTCAGCGATACGAGTAATTTCTGCAGTTAATTGAGTAATTTCATCTTGTAATTTTTGGCGGTCTGTATCAGCTGCGTCTTCGTTTGTATCGTTGGCAGATTGTACAGCTAATTCACGCATACGTTGTAGGATAGCGTGAGTTTCGTTAAGAGCACCCTCAGTAGTTTGGATTAAAGAAATTGAGTCTTGAGCGTTTTTAGTCGCCATGTCAAGACCACGGATTTGTCCGCGCATTTTTTCAGAGATTGCTAAACCAGCAGCGTCATCGCCAGCACGGTTGATTTTGTAACCAGAAGATAATTTCTCAAGGTTTTTAGAAGCTTGAGTGTTGTTGAAAGAAAGGTTACGATGTGTGTTTAATGCTGAAATGTTGTGTTGAATTCTCATTTGGAATTCCTCCTTGAATGTTTGTTTTGGTATTCCACATCCGTGTGGAATGCTGTGAGTTCAGGTCGTATTATGTACTTCCTGTGCCTTACAATATATATATCGTTAGTTATTGGAAATGTTTAATAGCTTTTTTAATTTTTTTAAAGAAATAATGTCCTCCTTTTTGACATAAGCTATCGTGAGCCAATGGACAATCGTTACATTCATGAGGACGTGTATACTTTAGCGTCTCATGTTTAGCATCATAATTGTCATATCGATAAGAATATTCCCGTGCACAAGTTGGAGCGAAATGATTATCAAAACCAATAGGTTCTGGTTCATTCTTTTTATTATAGGCAATGACGGATTGTGTACCCATGCGATAAACCTGTTGATAAATCGGAACGTAATCATACCCGGCGTCCATCGTTGCATAGGCAATATTTAAGGAAGAGAAACGATCCTGGATGCCTTTCAACAAGGGAATAGCTGCTTTTCCATCATTCAAACTTCCTGAAGAAAATAAGGATTGAACGATGTATTGGCTTTTTATTGGGGTTGGATAGGTACAGAAGATCGGAGTTCTGAAAGAGAGACATCTAATTGAGCGGCAATTGTCTTTTCATATAGTGGAAGATTCGCCTCTTCCTTTGCTTTTTCTAAAAGCCATTGTTCACGTTCTTCTTTCTTTTTACGACCTCGTTTTTTCGGTTCTTTCACTAATTGTCCTTTCTTAGAAGGAGCGCAATCACGAGCATCCACATGGGTTGCATCGATTGCGACTATTTCATTCGAGACGTAACCTTCATTAATAGCCTGTAGAAGTAAACGTTCTTGAACAATTTCCAATGCATTTGATTCACTGATTAATGTAATCATACGCGAATAAGAGGCTTCTGATGGGATTTCATCCGACACGAGGAAACCACAATCAACCTTGAAACGTAAATCTGTACGAAGGCGTGCTATCAAATCTTTGATAAATGGAATGTGCTCAGTGATCCGAATGATTAATGAATAAATCATTGCTGGATAATTAAGCGTTTGTGGAGCGCCTAAATGGGACTTTTTCATGACAACATCAAGAATTGGGTGGATATCAATATCAGATAAAATTGAGTTAAAACGATGAGTAGGTTTCAAATCATATAAAATTTGCATATCAAACAGGCTTTCTTGTCGTATAATAGGCATAGAGCATTTCTCCAATCTGTTAATTTGTGTGTAGTAACTCTCATTATACAGGATTTGGGGAGGTGCTCTATTTTCTTGTCATTTTAAGCTTAGAGCCGTAAGGTCTCAAAATTATGAAATTGACTCAGAGTAGTGCTCTTTTTTGTTTTTATATTTTTATTTTTTCTTCAATTGCTCCAAAAAGCTTGACGATGAGGAGAGTGCTTCCTTATTCTGCGCTTGAATCGCTTCGAAAACTTCTGAACGGTGTACTTTAACTGTTTTCGGGGCGACAATGCCAAGTTTAATCTGATCGCCGTCAACTGCTAAAATTTTAATTTCTATTTGGTCGCCGATCATAATAGATTCGTCTTTTTTCCTAGACAGCACTAGCATTATTTCGCACTTCCTTCCAAAGTAAGCATTGGAAAGCGTAATGGATAGGATTTGTTATCTTGGAGAACGATTTGCTTACCACAACTATTATGCACATTTAGAATTATAGGGGCAAGTAGGTTTAAAGTAGAGTCTTGGAACGATTCCTTCATTGTAACAATAGCATATGTAAGGACATCTTCTTCTCTTCCTATTTGTAATTGCTCACGATCTTCTTCACTGATGTCAAAGCTATAGTCCTTTTTGAATGCAAATGGATAAGCGACAACAAATCCAATTTCTACGTGCTCAATTGATTGTAGTAATGCTAGTGGGAGGTTTGCATCAATAGGTAGTAATACGAATTTCTTTTCATCCTCTAAACCTAATAAGCCATGTTCAAACGTAAGGATGTCTTGTTCAGTAATTTCCACTTCACCTAAAAATTTCGTAGCAATTTTCATATATTCCGAGCACTCCTTTAGATAATGACATCAATGTCAACATCTGGTCTTTGTATTAATGTACCAGTTACTTTACCTGGTGTGTATTCATGTATTGGTTTGTTCACTTGCGCGTCAATTTTTGGCTCTCTTCGCTGAATATTGACATCTGTCGTACCTGGTGTGTAATCGATTTTTACCGAGCCAATGGATGGCACAAATTTAATATTGAATTGTACACGGTGTGGACCATGATTTTGTTTAGCGATGTTTTGAATAGTTGCACGTCCTTGGTCTTTGCCGGCATTCTCCATCATTACACGGCCTTCTTTTACTCTCCGTGCCATTCCCTGCTGAGCCTCTTGTTTACCTCTCTCGGCATAATTTGCAGTTGATTCAATCGGTCCAATTAAACCTAGGTCACGTCTGGCCTGTGACGAATCCACACGTAAAACACCACGTGTTGTATTAATATCTAGAATTGCTGCAGGCTGTTCGATATGTTGAGTTGCTTTAGGTTGTTTGATATACTGCTGCGGCTTTGAGATACTAAGATCTATTTGTGCATCAGTAGTGCGAATTTGAATTTGAGGGAGTCTCATTATCTTCTTTCCTTTCAAGAAAAGCGCCTGAACATGTAACATAATGTCCAAACGCTTTCCATATTAGCGGATAAAGTCACTAAGGTATGCCTCTGACACTTCCAAGGGAAAATTAGTTAAATACTTCTGATGTTATTTTCTATCTAATAAAATCTACTAATGTTTGTTGAATAATTTTAGCACCTACTGATAATGCTGCCTGGTGAATGGATTCATTTGTGACCATTTCAGTAATTGCCTTTGAATAATCAACTGATTCGTTATCTCTCAACTGCTTTGTTACATTTACCTCTTGAATACCGAGACGATTTTCCATCATCTCCACACGGTTTTGGCGTGCACCAACGTCAGCCTGAGCCTCAAGAATTTTGTTATGCATTGCTGTAATATCGTCACTTGTACTTGTCGATGTAACACCACCAAGTAAATCCCCAATATCTGAACCAGTCTTGGTTGGGTCACCCAGTAAATCAGAGATTTTACCCATCATATCATCTATACCTTTAAATAAATCTTTTCCTGGGGTATTCACTTGAAGTTGAATACCATCATAAATCTCTATGTTTACAGAATTATTCGCCCCATTGAGCGCTGGGTTAATCTCTTTACTACCACCGGATGCTAGCGTAAATAATGGTTGATTTGTATTCGTTCCACTAAATAAATAGCTACCTCCTACGTTTGTGTTTGCCACATCCTGAAGTTGCTGACGGATTTGATCAATCTCCATTTTAATTTTTTCGCGTTCTTCTGGTGTATTTGTATCATTAGCAGCTTGAATAACTAGTTCACGAACACGTTTCATTTGTTCGCCAGCTTGATTAAGAGATTCATCTGTTGAATCTAACCAACTATTTGCTGTAATCATATTTCGTGTATATTGCTCAACTTTAGCTAAATCACGGCGATAGCCCATCCCCTTTACTGCGATTACAGGATCATCTGACGGCCGAGTAATTTTAGAACCTGAGTTTATCTGATCCTGAAGTTTAGACATCTTACCATAACTGTTACTTAAATTTCGTAGCATATTATTTGAAAGCATTGATTGTGTTACACGCATTGCAAAAACCCCCTTCTTTTAAGTCGGAGTAATGTGTCTCCGATTTGCTAATACTTGTATAGTAAAATTAACCCTTATAGTCCTACACGACCCATACCGTTGATAATTTT
Source organism: Lysinibacillus parviboronicapiens (assembly GCF_003049605.2). Taxonomy (NCBI): domain Bacteria; kingdom Bacillati; phylum Bacillota; class Bacilli; order Caryophanales; family Bacillaceae; genus Lysinibacillus; species Lysinibacillus parviboronicapiens. The sequence goes on along the minus strand of NZ_CP073713.1, from coordinate 732,578 downwards.
GTCTAGCGTTTCATCAACAACAGTAATCATCCGCGCATTGGCATTATAGGCTTGTTGGAAGGTAATCATATTCGTCATTTCTTCATCTAAAGATACTGCACTCATAGCGTCACGACTATTTGAAACCATAAGACGTTGTGATTCAAAACTTGAAAATAAACGCAGTGCTTCCTCACCATCTACACCAATCTGTCCAATAACCCCTTGATAAAATGTTTGCATAGTAGCATTACCAATATCCGCAAACAGTTTATGTTGCATATTGGCAAGCTCGAACGCATGCTTACCATCACCTTCTTCTGCTGCACCTGAAGCTGCGGCGATAAGATTTGGATTATTTGAAATGGCGTCAGTTACTTTAATACCGCCTGCACCACTACCTTCAAAGAACTGTCCACCGTTAGCTGATGGATTTATAATATTTCCTGCTGAGTCCTTTTCTTCAAGCGTATAGCCTTGTGCATGAAGATCATTGAATTCTTTGATAAATGCATCGGCTAATTGGTCTAATTTTTTTAATGTTTCTGGATAATAGCCCTTTATATCACCATTTGCACTTTGATAGCCATAAGAATTAATTAAGGACAATAACTTCCCTTTCGAAGCGTCAAAGTCTTCTTGTTTAATTACTTGTTGTGTACTTGTTACAGTACCTGCTTCATGTGCCTCTAAGGATTCTACACCTGTTAACTGCATTTCAGAGAAAACATTTGTAATATCATCCCCTGTAACTTGACCATTTGTCCCCATGACAGTGAATTGAGCAAAATCTTTTCCATCCACTAAATCTCTTACAACTCCGTCAGCACCTTTAAAAGTAATTTTCAAACTACCCTCTGCTACTTCAGAAGCTTTCCCACCAGAAGGCACGCGTTCAATAGACACTGGGATATATTCATTTAACTTGTCAACTAAAACATCACGGACATCATATAAATCATTTGGGACATGACCATTCGGCTCAACCTCTTGAATCTGTTTATTAATAGCTGCAATTTGTTTAAGTATTGTATTGATTTGCGTAGTGGAAACGTTAATCTCTTTACCTAAGTTACCTTGAATCGTTTTTAATTGTGTATCCATATAATTAAATGATTCAGCTAAATGTTCAGCACGTCTGATGGCAACTTTCCGTGAAGCTGCATCGGCTGGCTTTGTACCAACGTCTTCTAGCCCCTTCCAAAACTGTTCAAATGCTTTATCTAAACCAAATTCAGAAGGTTCACTCATAATATCTTCCATTTGAGAAATGGCTTTTGTTCTCGATTCCCAATAGCCAAACTTATTTGTTTCTTGGCGGAATTGACGATCAATAAATTCATCACGAATGCGTTGAATTGATCCCGCTTCTACCCCTGTCCCAAGATGTCCTGGATAAACAGGTTGGTTTAAGCCGGCTGTTGGAAAACCTGGTGTTGCTTGCATATTTACTCGTTGACGAGAGTAGCCAAGCGTGTTGGCATTCGATATATTGTGTCCTGTTGTATATAAAGCAGTTTGCTGTGTGAATAAACCACGTTTACTTGCTTCTAAACCCATAAATGTAGAGCGCATTCTTTTTCCTCCCTATAGTAACGTCCAAAAAAATCTAGCAATTAGTTTCGCGCAGGCGCAAAAACCTATGCTTGTGAATCGAAATATGATTTTTTGGCAACTGTATTTGTGCCGCGCACCTCACTGCCCGAGTAGTTCATTTGCTCGGGACGCGGACGTAGTGTATCTAGTGTCAAGTTGACGAATTGTAGTGATTGAAACACTAGCTTTTGATTTAAATCATTTTGTTTACGTAAGTCTTCTATGATTAGCATTAATCGATTGCGCACTGCTGACAGTGTGTCTTTTTCAGTTTGTTGTTCAGCAGCCTCGATGACATCAGCGACAGTCATTTTGTCAGTAGAAGCAAATCCTTTTGCTTCAAGGTAGTCCGTTACCTGTATTTGACGCTGTTGCTCGAGCTTATCGATGGCCGCTACATGTGCCTGCTCATCCTTGAGCATTTGGTCCAGTGCTTCGATATTGCCGGATTTAATGATTTCAGTTTTTTTATAGGCTAGTTCAAGTAAGCTTTTATGCATTCTTTCTAGCTTTGTTAATGTAGAACAAATCGCTTCTACAGACATATTGCTAAACACCCTTTCTGTTATTCCCTAGAAACGATAATATTTCAGCATATCTTCTGCAACTTGGCGTGCATTTACTTTGTAATCACCAGAAGCAATATCTGCTTTTAATTGTTGCACGCGCTCCGCACGCTCGGCGCTATATGTTGATACACCTTGCATTTCCTGCGCTGTTTTTGAAATTTCAATTTTATCGGCGAAAGATGCTTTGTTGTCACCTGCTTTTACATTGCGCACTTGATTTTTATAGGCGTTTACCGCATTCACACCATAAGATGTAATTTTCATGTCTGCCCCCCTTATCTAAAAAGCTTATCTTCCTATTATTTCGGACTTTCTCACACAATGTTAAGTTTCAAACATAAAAAAAGAGAAGGTGCTATCTAAAAAATATCTTAAGTAATAAATACCATTTTTTTATATGGGTAAAAATCCCGCTAAGTTTTCGGTGCATGGCATGAGCCCCGTAACTTGTTTACGTTTCCTTCCGGGTGTCGTGTTATTTTTTACCTTAAAGTAAAAATAGTATGCGAGGAGTACTCCTAGCATACTATTTTTACTTTTGACACAGTTCACTACTCGAACTGGTAACAGCAAAATGGTGTCTTTAGTTGAAGAGTGAGCTATTAAAACTGTATTTTTATCAACTATAGTGAGAGAAGCTTTTGCTACACATAGTTAAAGTTCGTCTCCTCCGTCTTCATCTTTTGCGATCAGAATGATATGTTACACGGTCACGTTGTGCAACACCATCACGGAATTCCTTTGCCGCATCAAATGTGCGAAGATCTGACTTTAATTCGTTCTGGCATTTTGTACAGAGTTTTCCCGTTGTCGTTAAATGACCACAGTTATCACATGGATAACCTAAGTTTGGGAACATCGCAGGTTGTAAACGACCTTTTCGAACCCATCTATATAATAGTTCTTCTTCTGCTCCTGTAGCTTCCACAATACGCTCAACAGTTGCTGCCCGGTTTTCCCGTTTACGCAAAAAGCGATAAACGATTTGATATAATTCTTCTTCAGATTGAGCGCATTTATGACAAACTTCTCTTACCCCTATATAATTAAAAAATTCATTACATTTTGGACAATTGCGAACCTCTGCCATCTACTCTTCCTCCTCTTGCATGATAATCATTATATAAAGTGAAACTTCAGTCAGATTCAGTGGGGGTGTCCTTCATCCCTCACTGATTGTTAGTTGAATCAATCAGGCTTTTACGGTTAGTTGATTGATCGCCTACTCTTCCCACTAAAGGTGGGCGTCTTACTGACCGTTACTGCGGGATAAAGTGAAACTTCAATCAGTGGGGGGTTCTTCATCCCCACTGATTGTTAGTTGAATCAATCGGGCTTTTACGGTCAGTTGATCGCCCCTCTAATCTTCCCACTAAAGGTGGGCGTCTTACTGACCGTTACTGCGGGATAAATTGGCTAAATTATACTATACAATTTGCTCTATCTATTATACATGATGCTTTTTCATTTTCATCCATTAATTAAAGTGAAACTACGAACATTTTTGGCACCAGCTTGTAGTAGAATTTCTGTGGCATGTCGTAATGTAGTTCCTGTAGTTTGTATATCGTCAAAAAGGACATATTCTTTATATGCTACAGTTACGCTAGGTAATAACTGAAAAAGTGACGCCGTTTGTAATCGTTCCTCTCTATTTTTCGAGCTTTGTGTTTCGGCCGTTGTTTTTTCTAATAGTTGAATATAGGGAATCTTTGCGGCTTTTAGTAGTTCCTCCATATGGGAAAAGGTACGCTCTTTTTGTTTTAAGGGATGCATCGGTATTGGGATAATAGGCGATTTTTCATGTTTGAATTGATCCTGTAGCTCCTGACGAAATACTTTGGCCAGCGCCACGTCTTGAAGGAATTTATATTGATGCAAATAGTCTTTCATGGCGTCATTATATTGGTACAATGCTGTAGGGGACGGGGCATGTTCGAATCGAGATGCACATTTCTTGCATATGCATGGGGGGAATTGTTTGGTTAAAAGTGTTTTCCATGAAGGTTCTGATTGCAGAAGCTGAGCACATAGTAAGCAATGTGTTTCCTTTTTATTCATAGTGAGAATCCTATCTTATTGTTGTATTGTATCTTAGCTCGTGCCTCATCCATTTCCACTGTAATGCCGTGATGAAAAAATACAACATCGCCGTCTGCAAAAGCTATATTTCGCCCAACACGACCTGCTATTTGAATCAGTGCGCTTGACGTATAAATAGAAGATTCTGCCCCGACAACAGCAACCTGAACATTTTTTATGGTAATACCTCTTTCTAAAATGGTCGTCGTTAATAATCCAGGAATTTCTTCATTGCGTAGCTTGAGTACCTTTTCTTTTCGTTCAGGATCCTCAGCATGTACCGCTAATATATCCGAATGTAATGCTTGAAAAATTGATACAGCTATATCTACTAACTCCACTTTTGGTAAAAAAATTAGGAATGGCTCTTTTTGCGTAAGACGATCCTCTGTCCACTTTTTCAGCTTCAACGGAATTACGCCTTTTTTCAGCTTTTTTTCATAGCCCCATAACGAACTATAGCGCGGTACAGGTAATGGATGATTATGATAGCGCTTCGGAATAAAAGAATAGCTACTGTTTTGGTACTGATTCAGTAACTTTTGCGATGGGGTTGCTGTGACAAAAAGTATCGGCGCCTCGGCTGTTTTAGCTTTGTGCACAGCTCTTTTTAATGTTTCATCAAATATATAGGGAAATGCATCAGCTTCATCGACAATCATGACATCAAAAGCCTGCTCAAAACGGTATAGCTGATGGGTCGTTGCCATGATAAGCTGGGCGTAACCTTGTTGCTGAGGAGCGCCCCCATATAATGCATGGATAGTCGTTTGTGGGAAAGCTTTGTGAAAGCGTGGAAATAATTCTAACACCACATCTGTTCGCGGCGTCGCAATACATACCCGTAAGCCTTCTTGCAATGCAAAATGGACAACTGGAAAAAGTAACTCCGTTTTACCAGCTCCACACACGGCATGTACTAAATGCGATCGTTTTACTTTTACACTTTCTAGCATTTCATCTGCTGCCTGCTGTTGAAGTTCGGTAAATTGTCCTGTCCATGCTAATAAGTGCCTTGTTGGCCTTATTGCGCGTGGACCTCTCCATATCACTAACTGTGTACAACTGCTAACCCTCCCCATAGCAAGGCAATGTCTACAATAAACACATAGCTGCCGACATTTTGAACAGTCGAACGTTGTAAATTGCTGGGGGTTGTCATTATGACATCGATTGCATTTTAAATGAGGTATTTGTTGAATACCTTCTATTATATTAAAGTAGTTTCGTTCGATTGCCCGGTTTAGATCTTGTTCTGCAATTGGTGAATGCTCTCTTAGCCAAATGCGTCCCTCATGAAAATCTCGTAATGCAGGTGGTAATAACCATCCTTTGTATTTCATATTATTTAGCTCCTTTCACCTTGTAATTATTTTTCTATCAGTATTTCAGTTGTTATCGTTGATTGTCGATTTTATCAGCGGTTCCTACATTGTTACCGGCGATGTTCGCTATTATAGTGACGATTCTTGTTATATTATCAGCAATTTTCACCTTTCCACTGGCGATTCTCTCTGCTACCAGCGGTGGTCGTCATCCTATCAGCATTGTCTGCCATCCAAACAAAAAACAGTCCCTACAATAATCTGTAGAGACTGTTTACATATAAACGTTATTTTTTGGTCCAGCCAAGCCCCATTGCACCTTCACCTAAGTGAGTGCCGATAACTGGGCCGAAATAGCTTAATTTAAAGTTTACGTTCGGGTAGCTTGCAGCAAGCTGGGCCATCCATTCTTCGGCTTCTGCTTGACAATTGCCGTGAATGACTGCAGCATCCATTGCCTCGTACTTGCTAGCATCTTGAGCTAGCAATTCTTCGGCACGCTTTAGGGCCTTTTTGCGTGTGCGAATTTTTTCAAATGGCACAATCACTTTGTCCACAAAATGTAGAACTGGTTTCACTTGTAATAAGCCACCAATTAAGGCTGCTGCTGCAGACAGACGCCCTCCACGTTGTAAGTGCGCTAAGTCATCTACAATGAAGTAAGCACGAATATACTGCTGCATGTCCGCTAATGCCGCAAGTATGTCCTTTGCTGAAAAGCCCTCCGCAGCCATTTCTGCTGCGCGCAATACATAAAACCCTTGGACAGCACAAGAAATCTCGCTATCAAATGAGTACACATCAATGTTATCCACCATTTCGCCTGCTTGGACCGCTCCTTGATATGTACCACTTATGCCACTCGATAAATGTATGGATACTACCTCGTCATAATCTTTTGCCAGTTCTTCAAAGAGTGCCGCAAACTCTCCTACTGGTGGCTGCGTTGTTTTTGGGAATTCCTTTGCACCACGTACTTTATCATAAAATTCAGATGCCGTAATATCAATTTCTTCTGCAAATAATTCGCCTGCGATGTTTACACTTAACGGAATCATACGAATATTTAAGCGTGCACGTTCCTCAGGCGTAATATATGCAGTACTATCTGTTACGATTGCCGTCCTCATCCATGTCCACTCTCCTATGTTCCATAGTTTACAGTAAAAAGAAATGAATGTGAAATCAATTTTACCTCTAGGTAGTCATGTTCAGACTTTGATTTGGCTTGTACAATTCACACCACTCAAAATTCATGACATCCGCTAGAGATTTAGCCATATCCTACAAGTAACTTTGCCGAATACAGGCGAAATTTCACATTCATTACCTATGTATGCTAAAGGGAATTAAATTCCCCTTGTTCTATTTACCCGTGCTTGATTTTGTGTCGTCTCCAATATAAAAGACGCTTGTTACCTTCCAATCTCCATCCTCTTTAACGAAAACTGTTACTTGGCGCCCAGCACTTTCATGTTCGACCTTCGTTTCAAGCTGTAGAGAGTGCATTGTCATGTTAGCGAAAACTTGCGCTTCTTTTTCATCATATTTCGCGATCGTTACATTTGCCACGTCACGCTTAATATCAAATTGGTTGAAAACGTCAGTTGCATACGTTTTCTCTTCATCATAATTAAAACCTTTTGGGTCTTTCGATATTGTTTGCATATAACGATTTATTTCTTCCGCATTTAGAGCTGCAATATATTCATCAAATGCCGCTATAATTGCTCTTTCGTCTTCTGCTGGCACGTTTTCAGCCTTTTCTATGTCTTCTCCCATCATTTCAAAGCCTACTGTACCTTCCTCAATGACTTGGTCACGCTCTTCTGCACTTAAATCGTCGTTTTTATTACCACAGGCAGTCAACACGAATAAGGTTAAAACTGCTAGAATACTTTTCTTTAACATCTTAAAACCTCCCGCGCAATATTGTAGCATATAAATGCTTTCGTAGGAATTTTGTTGCGCTTTTTCAACTTTTAGTTGTTACATCTTTCTTATGACGCTATAAGCTCTAAAATGTTGCACAATCAATTATGCCTCTAGCAAAAATTGCGTTCGGAGGCTTTATGCCTTCAGACATATTTGCTGAATGTAAAAAAACTGCTTTAAAAACTACTTCATCTTTAAAGTAGCTTTTAAAAACAGCTTTTGTTGTTATTGCTATACAATTATCGAACTTCAACCCAGCCGTTTTTGATAGCTGTTACAACAGCTTGTGTACGGTCATTTACGTTCATTTTTTGTAAAATGCTTGAAACGTGGTTTTTAACAGTTTTTTCCGAAATAAACAACGTCTCACCAATTGTACGGTTTGATTGTCCATCAGTCAGTAGTTGCAATACTTCACATTCACGTTTTGTTAATAGATGGAATGGACGGCGAATTTCTGTTTGATGGAAGTTACCCTTGTTTTCATGCTCAGAAAGACGACGGAATTCTGCTACTAAATTTTTTGTTACTTTTGGATGGAGGTAAGAACCGCCGTTCGCTACTACTTTAATTGCTTCGACAATTTCATCAGCATCCATTTCTTTTAACATATAACCAAGCGCACCTGATTTCAATGCATGTGTAACGTAAGTTTCATCATCATGGATGGATAACATAATTACTTTGGCATCTGGAAATTCTGAAATTAAGTCTGCCGTTGCTTCTACACCATTTCTGCCTGGCATATTAATATCCATTAATACCACATCTGGTTGATTTTCTGCATATAAATTTACAACATCTGTGCCATCGTCACCTTCAGCAACTACATCAAACGTATCTTCAAAATCTAAAATACGTTTTACCCCTTCACGGAATAGCTGGTGATCGTCTACAATAATAATCTTCGTCATAAGTCTTTTACCCCCTAAATTTCTGCAACAAATTGCTTCACTCTACTTCTAACGGAATTTTAAATAGGACCGTTGTGCCTCGATTTATCTCACTATCAATTGAGATTGTACCATCTAATATTTCAATTCGTTCACGCATGCCTAAAATACCAAATGAATGGTCTTTGACGCCGCGTGGATCAAATCCTACGCCATCATCTTTGACGACGATATTTACCGCATTGCTCAACCATTCTAGCTTAACCCATATATCCTTACATTTCCCGTGCTTCATAGCGTTGGTTACACATTCTTGCACTAATCGGAAAATGGATACTTCATAGTTTGAAGGAATACGTTGTTCAGTGCTTCTTGATTGGAAATGAATTTCGACACCTGGATTATATTCAGTCACTGTCGACAAATATTTCTTTAATGTCGGAATAATCCCCAAATCATCGAGCGCCATTGGTCGTAAATCGTAAATAATACGACGCACTTCAGATAATGCATTACGCACCGTTTTCTTTAAATCAGCTATTTCTGCCAAAGCATTTTCAATGCCCTTTTCACGATACGTTCTCTCAATTAAATCTGTGCGCATTAATACGTTTGCCAACATTTGAGCAGGACCATCATGAATTTCCCTTGATAACCGTTTACGCTCCTCTTCTTGTGCAGCGATTATACGGATTCCAAAATCTTGCTTCATTTTTGCTTGTTCAAGCGCTAATCCAACATTTTTTAAATCAGATGTTAAATAATTTAAAACGACATTCACTTGATTGACAATATGATCAGCACGTTCAATCGTATCGAGTAATCCTCTTAATCTTCTCTCTAAGTCATCTCTTTTGTCGCGTAGTTGCTTTTCTTGTGTTTTAATGACTGATAGCTTCACTTGAAAATCATGTGCCGTTTCGTATGCATCTCTAACTTGTTCTTCGGTATAATTATCAAATGCTTTACTCACTAACACAAGTCTTTGCTTTGCAAGCTGCGTACTTTTTTCTAAAGCATCGCCTTCATCGATGACAACTGATATTTGTTTTCGTACAATTTCTAGCTCTTTTTGCATATCTTCGAAGCTTAAACGACTTTGTTCGCTTATAATGAAAATATCATCTTTGGAGCTCATTATTGTATCCAACATTCGATTAAATACGTCATCAAGCGACTCTAAATCGAAGGTATCATTTGAAAACATAGTGTACTCTCCAGTCTAATGTCCTTATGATTACATACTATTTTGAAAGACCAATTTTCATAAGTCTACACCTATTATAGCATCACAATCATAAAATTTAATGCTTTTTCTTAATGAAAATTATAGAATATAACCCTATTTGGAAGGAGAATGACACATATGAGAGAAAACTATTTAACTGTTAAAGGATATGGAGAAAGCGAAATTATTATTTCTAAATCACGCTTCCTCACTTATATAGAACGTGCAGAGACAGAAGAGGATGCAATTACTTTTATTGAACGTATAAAAAAACTACACCATAATGCCACACATAATTGCTCAGCCTATATAATTGGGGAGCATGATCATATTCAAAAGGCGAATGATGACGGGGAACCTAGTGGCACAGCTGGCGTCCCAATGTTAGAAGTATTAAAAAAGCAAGGCCTGAAAGATACGGTCGTTGTCGTTACACGCTACTTCGGTGGCATAAAGCTAGGCGGTGGCGGTCTTATTCGTGCCTATGGAAAAGCTTCAACTGAAGGCTTACTAGCTGCACAAGTTGTAGAACGCAAGTTACATCATATTATGAAAATTGCCATCGACTACACATGGCTAGGAAAAGTAGAAAACGAGATTCGCAGTTCTTCCTATATATTAGAAGAAATTCGTTACCAAGAAGGTGTCGACATCATCGTTTCTGTGCTAAAAGAGCAAGAAGATTCGTTCCGAAATTGGGTAACAGAAATTACTAACGGTCAAGCAAATATTACATTCGAGAATGCACAATTTATCGAATTTGTTGTGAAATAAAATAGTTTTAATTGTCGAACACTGAATATCCATAGTATAATTTTAATATTGAGCTATTTTATAGTCATAAGATAAGCGTAATTTCGAACTAGTTTTATGTAACGTGATATACCCCAGTTAGTAATTAACACATAGACGCAAACTTGCGATTAGTTTTAGCTCTTATTAATTTGTCATGTCGCTTGTACTAACAATAAACATATGTGGCATCCACTAAAGGCTTAGCTGAATAAATTTTTTTGTGTTCGTCCCCAATGTATTACAGTAGAACTCAAGTTATATTAAACGCTTCATTATTCCCAAAATTTAGAGGAGAATATATAAATTATGAAAAGAAACAATTATAAAAAGAAAAAAAGGTCGTCTAAAGCTTCCTTAATGATCAAAGTGGCTTTACTGCTCGTTGCTAGTTTACTAATTTGTGTCACTGCTTACGGTGTCTATATCACGAAGCAAGCTGAACATGCGGCAGACTCAGCGCATGAGGTATTAGAAGGCCGTGAAGTTTCTACACTACGTGAAGAAAAAGTAAAACCGGTGCATGATAATGTTTCCATTTTATTTGTTGGTGTTGATGATAGTGAAAATCGTGGCCAAGGTTCCGAAAACTCGCGTTCAGATGCGCTCATTTTAGCAACTTTAAACAATAAAACAAAGACCATTAAAATGCTAAGTATCCCACGTGATTCTTATGTTAATATTCCTTCAGTAGGCTATAAAGATAAAATTACACATGCACATGCATTAGGTGGTACACTATCAACAATCGAAACGGTCGAAGGTCTATTCGATATACCAATCGACTACTATGTACGTATGAATTTCAATGCCTTTATTGATGTCGTTGATGCATTAGGTGGCGTCGAAGTGGAGGTGCCATATGCTTTACATGAGAAGGATGAATTCGACCGCAATACAATCAACCTTCAGCCTGGCTTACAACATTTGAACGGTAGTGAAGCACTAGCACTTGCTCGTACACGTAAGCAAGACAATGATATCGAACGTGGTAAACGTCAACAAGAAATTTTATCGGCGATTATTAAACAAGTGGCGTCAGTGGGTGCCATTTCTAAATATGATGATGTCATTAAAGCAATCGGTGATAATATGAAGACTGATATGACATTTAGTGAAATGAAATCGTTCTTATCGTATTTAACACAAGGTATGCCGCGCATAGACTCGTTAACGCTAGATGGTGCGGATGATATGTCTACAGGCGTCTACTACTATCAATTAAATCAAGAATCAGTAGATGAAGTAACAAATACACTGAAAAACCATCTCAACTTAAATAGTTCTTCATCCAGCCTAACAAGCGGTAATACTGGTAAAGATAGCGCAGCTGCCGAAGACAACCCTTCAACAGTACAATAAACATCCAAAGCCTTTCCAACATCAATCTCGATGGCGGAAAGGCTTTTTAATGTTTTGATTGCTGTCATTCTTTTTTCTGCGGTCTACTACTTGAAGTGTTTGCCCTGGCTCATTTAGCGATATTCTTAGTTATATGAGCGTTCGTTCCTTGCCGCTGAGCGGTTCTCTTGGTTACCTGAGCGCTTGCTCCCTTCACCTGAGCTGTTAGCTTGTCCATCTGATTTAGCTCCTTTTCCTGAGATCCATTCTGAGTCCCTTAAACGTCTAATTGGCTACCCGAACCACAAAAAAAAAGCAATCCTACACTATGTGCAAGATTGCTTTCTGCGTTTTTATTTATTAAATATCCGCACAAAATTTAAGAGCGGTTTATAGTTTTTACCTGCAAGTCCGATGACTTCAACAAAAATTTCAATGGCCGTTAAAATAACTGCGATGAGTAAAATAGCACCCCATAATTTTGCCATTGAGAAGATGATAGCGGCTAACCCAAACATCATGGCAATGCCATAAATAATGAGTACTGTTTGACGATGCGTAAAACCCATGTCCAATAATCGATGATGTAGATGGGATTTATCTGGATCTGACCATTTTTTCTTCATACGCACACGACGAACAATGGCAAAGAATGTATCAGAAATTGGAACACCTAGCATAATAACTGGGATAATTAACGAAATAAATGTGACGTTTTTAAAACCTAGTAATGCTAATACCGATATCATAAAACCAAGGAATAATGCGCCAGTATCGCCCATAAAAATTTTCGCCGGATGGAAATTATAAAATAGGAAGCCAATTGTTGCTGCAGCTAAAATGGCTGCAATCGCTAATACAAACATATTGTTCATAATAATGGCCATACCAGCTAATGTAATAAGGGCAATCGATGAAACACCTGCAGCTAGACCATCTAGACCATCAATTAAATTAATGGCGTTGGTGATACCAACAATCCACAGGATCGTTAAAGGAATACTTAGGAAGCCAAAATCCAATTCGCCAATGAATGGTAGGTTAATATAGTCAATTTGAATACCGCCAACAAAGATAACAATCAGTGCAGCAATCAGTTGGCCAAGCATTTTCGCTTTTGCTGATATTTCACGCATATCATCAACAACACCTGTAGCTACGATAATGGCAGCTCCGATAATAATTGCAATTAAACCATATTCACTAATCTTCAACCTAGGTAGTGCGTTTATTAAAAACGGATATAGCATAGCCACTCCAATTAAAAACGCAAGGAAAATTGCCAATCCGCCAAGTCTCGGCATAATTTTTGCATGTACTTTTCGATAGTTCGGCGCGTCAACAGCACCTATTCTGAACGCTAAACGTTTAACTAGTGGAGTTAACAAAATGGAAGCAACAAACGCTGCTATTAAAGACACGTAAAGCATGTCTCTCCTCCTCAAAAAAAATAATCTACATTTTAAACCATTTTGATTATAGCACGAACAAGCTGTGAAATATACTTTTTCTATTTATTTTCCACCATTTCACAAATGACATATTTCCCTATTATTATGTCCGTATGCTTTATGTCAAATGTAGTCACCATTCGTAAAATTTGATAGAATAATGAAGTGTCTAGCATTTAGACAACTTTAAAGGAGCGTAAATTCATGTTCTCAATTTTTAAACGTACTAACGAGCAAACAAGTGCTCGTCAATTAAAACGCTATTATAAAATAGTAGCGCAGATTAATAATCTTGAAGAAAATTATGTCAACAAGTCAGATGATGAATTAAAAGAAATGACTTTTATTTTCAAGGATCGTTTAGAACAAGGTGAACCAATTACATCAATCATCCCAGACGCATTTGCTGTCGTACGCGAAGCCTCAAAACGTGTATTAGGTATGCGTCATTTTGATGTACAACTTATTGGTGGTCTTGTACTAACTGAAGGAAATATTGCCGAAATGCCTACAGGTGAAGGGAAAACGCTTGTCGCTTCACTTCCATCTTATGTACGTGCATTAGAAGGCAAAGGTGTTCACGTTATTACGGTAAATGATTATCTTGCCAAGCGTGACTTTGAGCTTGTTGGACAAATACATCGTTTCCTTGGCTTAACGGTTGGCCTAAACGTGCCAATGATGGAGCCAGAGGCAAAAAAACAAGCCTACAACGCTGATATTACATACGGTGTCGGTACAGAATTTGGTTTCGACTACTTGCGTGATAACATGGCACATAGCCTGGCTGATAAAGTTCAACGTGCCTACCACTTCGCAATTATTGATGAAGTGGATAGCGTACTAATCGATGAAGCTAAAACACCACTAATTATTGCTGGTAAAATGCCTGCGAACGATGAACTACACCGCATTGCATCCATGCTAGCTAAACGCTTCAAAGAAGAAGAAGACTATGATTTTGACGATGAAACAAAAGCTACATCTTTAACAGATAAAGGTATTGAAAAGGTAGAAGCTGCCTTCAATGTTGATAATCTATATGACCTTGAACACCAAACACTTTACCACTATGTTATCCAAGCTGTTCGTGCTCACGTTATGTTCAAGCGCGACGTTGACTACATCGTTAAAGATGACAAAATTGAACTTGTCGATATGTTCACAGGTCGTATTTTAGAAGGTCGTTCACTTTCGGATGGCTTGCACCAAGCGATTGAGGCTAAAGAAGGTGTAACCATTACTGAAGAAAACAAAGCACAAGCACAAATTACGATTCAAAACTATTTCCGCATGTATCCGAAGCTTTCTGGGATGACGGGTACGGCGAAAACACAGGAAAAGGAAATTCGAGAAGTGTACGGTATGGAAGTTATTCAAATTCCAACAAACCGTCCACGTCAACGTGTCGATCAACCTGATATGATTTTCAAAACACAAGAGGCTAAATATAAACACGTTGCCGCAGAGGCTAAACGTCGACATGAAAAAGGACAGCCTATTTTAATTGGGACGACTTCTATTCTACAATCTGAAACTGTGGCAGATTATTTAAAAAAAGAAGGATTAAAGTTCCAGTTATTAAATGCAAAAACAGTTGAACAAGAAGTAGAACTTATCTCTGGAGCAGGTCAAAAAGGACGTATTACAGTAGCAACAAATATGGCTGGACGTGGTACAGATATCGTGCTAGGTGAAGATGTGCATGCACTTGGTGGTCTATATGTCATCGGTACTGAAAAACATGAAAGCCGCCGAGTGGACAATCAGCTTCGCGGTCGTTCAGGTCGTCAAGGCGATATCGGTGAAAGCCGCTTTATTCTCTCTATTGAAGATGATATGTTCCGTCGCTACGCAAAAGAAGACGTTGAAAAGTTCTCTGCAAAAATGATTACCGATGAAAATGATGTCATCCAAAACAAAGATGTACAAGAGCTTATTGATCGCACACAACGCATCGTTGAAGGCTCACAATACGGCATGCGCGAATACAATTTAAAATTAGATGATGTCATCAATGATCAACGTACAGTAATTTATGGGCTACGTGACAAAATTTTAGCTGGTGAAGATTTATTAGAACAATTGAAGCAAATGTTTTACGAAACTGTTGATTTTGCGGTACGAGATGCAGCGCCAGATGAATTGCCTTCTGTAGAATGGGATTATGATGGGATGGAGCGATCTTTAAATAGTCTTTTCCTATCTCCCGTCACAATTGATAGAGAAGTAGGAAAAGTAATTCCTATACTAGATTCACTACAAGAGCCAGTTGATGAGCTAACTGCAAAAATGGAAAAATTCGCTGAAAATGACCGTGTTATGGCAGTTATTCCCCAAGTAATGCTTAGCTATTTGGATAGTGGCTGGGTGAAACATTTAGAAGCAATGGCTCATTTAAAAGAAGGTATCGGCTTACGCCATTACCAACAAGAGGATCCAATGCGTATTTATCAACGGGAAGGTCTAGAATTATTCGCTAAAAATTTCCAAGAACTACGTCGTTCTATAATTATCGAAATCACAGGCTTCATGAAAATGATTGAAGCTGAACAGGAGGACTAACATTAATGGGCTTATTTTCATTCTTTAAAAAATCCGACAAAGTCGTTCAAGAGAACACAATCGACTCTAACGAATTATTAGGAACTGATTCTACTAATAACGGGGATAACCGTGATGTCGTAACAAAATTATCATTCCATCCTGAATGGGATGTTCCACAAGAGCAAAAATACATTTTCAATTTCCTTGCTAATGAACTAGAACCATTAAAACCGAATCAATTATCGCTTTCTTCTATTAGTATTGATGAAGACCTAAGTTCTGGAAACTGGCTCGTTCGTGCTTTTTTCCGCTCATCTTTACCAGAAGCAATTGAGCTTGGAGAAATTGAATTATTCATTATGGATAAAAATGATGAGCTTGTCGCATCCAAGAAATTTGATTTTAAAGCACTTGGGACAATTCCAGCTGAAAGTACTCGCCCTTGGGTATTTGAATTTGAAAAATCAACAATAAAAGTTGATGAAGTTCCTGAAGAAGGTTGGAAGATCGCATTTAACCTTGTATCTTTACGTGACCACCAATTAGAATTAGATCCAACTTGGGAAGAGCAATTACCTGCTGAACAGAAAGAGGAGCTTGCGAAAATCGTAAAAACTCTACCAAAACTAGGTGAAACAGAAGTTAATTTCACAGGCCTACAAGCCAAATTCGCGAATAACGGAAGTTTAAATGTTTCTATTTTTATTCGTAATGGACATAGTAAAGCTATCAACCTAGAACAGCTACCTATAGAAATTATTGATGCTAGAGGCATACAAATAGCTAAAGGCTCATTTAAAATGGAACCTGTTTTAACAGTGCAACCAAACTCTACGAAACCTTGGACGTTTATTTTCCCATCGCAATTAGTGAATCCCAAAGGGGCTGACCTTTCTCGCTGGACAGCTCGTGTAACACAATAAATTAAAACTCCCCCTCTCTTCTTCCTTAAGGGGGAGTTTTTTTATATCTATTAAAAATTGTAGCATTCTACCAAAGAGAATCTCCTTTCCTCTCTATCAGCGAATCCGAATAACTGTATGTACTGTCTATATATGATCATAAAAAAAACAATCCCAACATTTAGCTGAGATCGTTTTTGAATTATTTCATTAAATCAAATCGTTTATAAGCTACTAATCTACTTGACCAGTAAGAATAGGTAACATCAGAAATTTCAACACCCTCTGTACCTGCATGAACAAACTTATTATTCCCAAGATAGATACCCATATGAGAAATGCCTTCTTTATAAGTATTTTCAAAGAATACTAAGTCTCCAGCTACTGGATTCTTCACATTAGTGGTACTACTAGAATAGTAACCTTCACTGCTATCTCTTCCAATCTTTAACCCACTCTGGTTAAATGCATAGAAAATAAACCCACTACAATCTAGTCCATCTGGTGTGTTGCCTCCATATAGATAGGGTGTCCCAACTAGCTTATTAGCTATTTCTACTGTTTTCTTATAAATAGCTTGTCCATTAGCTGTAGGATCTTTTGTCGTTTCAGTTGTTGATGTACCCGCACCTGAAGTCACATTGTTATGTATTGTATCCTCGTCGGGGATGACAGCTACTGGAGAAATCTTTAACACTTGTCCAATATAAATTGTATCTTTTTCTAGTCCATTCCACATTTTAATGTCATTTAGTGCTACATTATACTGTTTAGCAATTTTCGATAGCGTATCGCCCTTCATTACTGTATGAGCGGCAATTGTTGGTTGTGCAGGTGTTGATGGTTTCGAAGGCTTTACTGTTTCACCATTCGTCTGTTTAGTAATTTCTAGTTTTTGTGCAACGTAAATCGTATCATGTGATAGATTGTTCCATTTTTTTATATCTTGAATGGTTACTTGATGATTTTGGGCGATTTTGGATAATGTATCCCCTTTTTGTACTGTATATGTCGCCGCTTCTGCCGTTTGTATTGCGAAAAATGAAGTCGCAATAGTACTTAAAGCAAGAATTCTCCATTTTTTTGACTTTTGCATATCAAATTGCCTCCGTTCATGCTAGAATATTTCCTTGTGTGTCTATCATACTAAAAATTTGTGTATTCAGAAATCGGAAATACTGACTATTTTTCAAACAAATTATCAATCTTATAAAATACTACAGAATCCGACTACTTTACAACGTTTAACTCGTTGCATGATTATCAATCATATGATAACATACACTTCTGTATTTAAAATTTTTAGAAAGTTTAATCTTTTCACTAATAAAGGAGTTTTTAATTTTTATGAAATTCATCAAAGAGAATCTAGCTGTAGGATTACTACTTTTCGCCTTATTCCTAGGAGCAGGAAATATTATCTTCCCACCATTATTAGGTCAACAAGCAGGAGAACATATAACAGTAGCAATGATTGGTTTCTTAATAACTGGTGTAGGTTTACCACTACTTGCTATCGTCGCTGTTGCCAAAGCAGGTGGCGATTTACAACTACTTGCTAATCGTGTTAACCCAGTTTTCGGTATCATTTTCACATCGATTGTTTATCTAGCAATTGGGCCATTTTTCGCAGTACCACGTACAGGCTCTGTGTCCTATGAAATCGGCATTGCACCGTTTCTTTCAGAAACAGCAGCAAATCACTGGGCTCCACTATTCATAACTTCTGTTATATTTTTTGCATTAATACTTTATTTAGCCATAAACCCTTCTAAACTTGTAGATCGCGTGGGAAAAATATTAACCCCTGCACTACTGATTGTTATTTTATTACTAGCAATTAAAAGCTTTGTAACGCCAATGGGCGAATCTAGTTTAGCTGTTGGAAAATATACAACTTCGCCTTTTACTGAAGGCTTTATTCAAGGCTACTTAACGATGGATGTGCTTAGTGCACTTGTTTTTGGTATTGTTATTTTACAGGCTTTACGAGGCATGGGTATGTCTGATACTAAAAAACAAGTCAAAACAACGATTTTTGCAGGAATCGTTGCAGCAATTGGTTTAGCATTTGTATATATCTCACTTGGCTATATCGGAAATACAAGTGTTGATGCCATTGGTGTATCAGATAATGGTGGTATCATCATTGCTAAGTCGGCTGACGTACTTTTTGGTAATCTAGGAAGTATTATTTTATCAATTACCATTTTACTAGCTTGCATCTCGACTGCTGTCGGTTTATTGACTGCCAATGCACAGTTTTTCAATAAACTCTTCCCCAAAATTTCATATAGAACATTTTTAATCGTTTTCACGATTTTCAGTTTAGCGATTACAAACGTTGGCTTATCTACAATTATTAACACATCTCTTCCTGTACTTTTGATCATCTATCCATTAGCAATGGTATTGATGGTGTTGTCGCTTTTAGATAACTTCTTTAAAGGTGGACAAATAGTTTATATTTTAGCATTAATCCCAACGTTTATGGTTAGTCTTTACGATGGCTTAAAACTGATGAAAATCGAAATAGTTCCTTATGAAAATTTCTTAAATGCCTTGCCATTGTATGAGCAGAGCCTAGGCTGGCTTGTACCAGCAATCTTTGGCGCAATCGTTGGCTTTATCATTCATAAAATTTCCAAAAAATAATAAAAGCTTAAAAGATACGTCTTTCTTTTACAGACGTGTCTTTTTCTTATTCGCAGATATATGGAAATTCATGTATAATAAAGGGTATTAGAAATGAGGTGTCTTATGAAAAAAGCATTGTGGTCTATGCTTTTCATTGTTAGCTTTTTCATCTTTCCATTGGCTAATGCTTCTGCCGCCAACAGTGAACCGCTTGTAGAAGAAATAAAGGAAATTATCGCAGAAAACTATGTTGGTACTATGAGTGGTAATTTACAAAATGCAAAAACAATCCCAGAAATCATCGACATGCTAGATCCATATTCAACATATTTCACAAAGCAGGAATTTGAAGATTTCATGAATAGCATCAACTTATCTACGATTGGAATTGGTGTAGTGATCGAAGAACATGAAGATGGCATTCATATTTTACAAGTAATTGACGATGGCGGGGCTTTTGCCGCTGGTGTTGTGGCTGGCGATATCATAATCGCTATCAACAATCACTCTATTGTTGGTCGTTCTACACAGGAAGTCTCTTCACTGCTGATTGGTCAGGAAGGATCACAAGTAACTATGACACTCTTACATGAGGATGGCACTACTTCAACAAAAACAGTAACTCGTAAAAAGTTTACACTACCAAATGTAGAATCTGCGTTACTATTTGGAGATGTGGGCTATATTGGCATGTCATCTTTTTCTGAAGACGGTGCACAATTAGTGAAGGATGCCCTTATCCAGCTAAAGCAACGTGGTGCTACTTCCTTTATATTGGATTTACAAAACAATGGTGGCGGATATGTGACCACTGCTGAACAACTTACAGGCTTATTTCCTAAAGCAAGAATCGCCTACTTATTACAAGAAGCTCATGCCTCTTACGAAGTGCGTGCTACTCATCAAAATGTGAAATTCCCAGCAGATACACGTATTCTTGTGAATCGGTATAGCGCAAGTGCCTCTGAAATGCTTGCAGCTTCCTTACAAGATCAACAAGCGGCTATTTTATATGGCGAAACTACTTACGGTAAAGGTGCGATGCAAGGGTTCTACGAATTGCAAGATGGTAGCTATTTAAAACTTACTGTCGGTAAATTTACAGGTCCTGCTGGCAATGTCATAAATGAAATTGGCGTTAAGCCCAACATTCAAACAAACTCTGCACCTATTTTTCAGGCGCATTATGATGCCATCAAAGCACAATATACAGACTATCAAGAGTTAACTAGTTTAAAAAATGTACCTACTACGAAAACATTTACAGTTAAATTCTCACAATCCTTGTCAACATCCATCCCTGAAGGCAGCGTACAACTTGTCGCCTTAGGCGGAAATGAAATTCCGATTACCACAATAGTCGATCAAGGAAGCTCCTTACTGGTTACTCCTACACAGCCTTTAATCAAAGGGCAAGAGTATATGCTTGTTGTTCATCCAACTGTGCAAAAACCATCAGGAAACAAGCTTAAAAATGGTATTTATCTTCATATAGTCGTGGAAAGCTAAAAATCCCTCTCCCCTTTAAAAAGCTTGTACTTTTAAGGGGAAGGGATTTTTTTATTAAGAATTTTCAATTCTCAAGTTGAAATTGTCGTTGTATCATATCGTACTTATCGTTTCTTATAAAATATAATTTTACTAAATCTTCTGCTAGCTCGCTTGGCTTTCTTTTTTGTTCGAGCAAATTTGTGAAGATCAGACGCTCAAATGAGCCCACTAAGCTATCTGCCAACGTTTTTACATCAACTTCGATTAATTGAAAAAAACGTTCACAATCATGTCGATAAATAAGATGAATAAACTGCTGTGAAAGTTGTGATTTAATTTGGTATGACTGTTCGGATTCAAAAAGGCCAATTTTCGTTAACTTTGGATTTTCAATGATATAAACGAATAACAAACATAGCTTTTGCTCCAGCGTTTTAATAAAGCCTTCTATACCTCTCACTATTTCATCTGAATATTCAGAATTTATAGTCATGATTTCGGTAAAGCCTTTTTGAAAGCTCTTATTCAAATCATTATAAAGAGATTGTTTGCTTTTAAAATATAAATAAAAGGTAGGCTGTGTTAAATTAGCGGCTTTTACAATATCACTAATTTTTGTATCATGATAACCTTTTTCAGAAAATAGGTCCACAGCTTTATTGAGCAATAATTGTTTACTTCGTTCACCATTTGAATTAATCTTTCTGCCTCTTGCCATATTTCCCACCTTATTTCATTCTATAGTAGAAATATTCATGATGCACTCGATTCATGATAGCCGTCGCTTTGCTCCGACATGCAATGCATCAATAATACCGAAATAGCCATTTACACATAAAACTTCCACCATTCAACACTGGTTTCATAAAATTTATTATAATACAACCCCTAATTTTTTACTATAAATTATGATTAATATGACAATTTTTTTATAGCAGTTCAACCCTTTGTAGATAGCTTGCTTTTTTCACTTATTCGAGGCACACGCACTATTAAATTCGATTATAACCTAAAAGGGGTATCTCAGATTCGCCACTAAGATACCCCCTTCTTTATTATTGCTTTAATAATTTTCTTCTTAGCTTATCAGCAAATTCTTTTACTTCCCTGACACCGAATAATAAATAAGAACCTACAAGTACTGCACTAAAGATAACAAGCCCAACTATAAAAGTAATCCACTTATAGTCAAACACTAAATAATGGCTTGAAAAGTACATGACAATTGTAATTATAATCATCGGTGGCAGCGCTCGGAAAAATTGGAGCTCTTTGCTGAAAATACCCATTTTCAGATCGTACTTGAAACTTGCATATATAATCAGCATGAAAAAATTCACAATAGCACTGATTAACGTACCCCATGCAATAGACACCACACCTGTAGAATCTACCAATAAAAAGATCACTGCTATATTAACAGCAAAAACATTAAGTAGACTAAATACTACTGGTGCCATCGAGTCTCCCTTGGCATAGTAAAAGCGTGTAATATATGTGTTCGCTGCAAGAAAATACATGGAAAGTACGAAGACAGCAAGTACTGGCGCTGTTTTAGCCGTTGACTCTACATCAAACTTGTTATATTCGAAAACAACCTGTATGAGATTTTCCGCATAGAAGTATGAGTAAATTGTCACCGGAACCAGCAATAAGAGTAAATAATGCAATCCTTTAGAGTATAAGCTTTTTATAGAAGCATGATCATTGTTGGCTTCTTTTTGACTTAAAATTGGATAAATAACCGTTGTTACGGCCGTAATTAAAATAGCCTGCGGAAATTGCATCAATTTTGAAGCAAAGTTAACAGATGATACAGCACCTTCTAATGATAATAACCCAGCAATATAACGCTGTAATAATGCATAGAGCTGAATAGTTGCGCCGCCAAGCATAATTGGTACTACCATAATCCATAACTCTTTTGATGATAAATTTCGTTCTAACGAAAAACCTACCTTGTACGTATCTAATTTACGGTAGCCAATAATTAAGAAATATACCATCAATGCCGCACTTGCTAAGGCACTAATCCCGTAGCCAATTGGCCCGATAAAATTCGATAACACAACGGCAATCACTAAGAATATGGCATTGTAAATTAAAATCGCAAAACTCGATAAATGAAATTTTTGATTTACATTTAGTAAGCCACTATACCATGAAGATAAAACAAGTAAAATAGATGACGGCATCATCCAGAAATAAAGATCTTTCGTTAATTTTATGTCACTTTCACTAACGATTTTACCCTGATTAAAACTTTCTAAAATCGGATTTGCAAAGGCAATCCCTATTAAAGTCATGACCGAAGCTGTCAAAAGGACAATTGTAAATGACTGTTTGACGAATAATGCACGATCTGTTGTTTCCCTGTTATAAATGGAAATGACAACAGTTGTAAATGCTCCACCAACCACTAAATATAAGAAGTTAGGAATCATATATGCTGTGAAAATACTGTCGGAAGTATGCCCACTACCATATTGGTAACCAACAATCATCTCACGTAAAAAGCCAAATACACGAGCCACAATATTAATAATCGCAACGGCTCCTATAATTTTTATAAATTTATTCATAAGTCATCCCTACCTTTGATGGCCGACTTATAAATCGCTATACATCTTGCTGTTATATTTTTTTCATCGTGAATGGCTAAGACGTTATCGACCGCTTCACGATCCATATATTGATCTTTTGGCGTGTTCACTGCACGCAGCATCTCCTCGGACAAGTCCATGGCGTTTTCGGGCTCTACTAAATGCCCTGCGCCTTCACCAAGCAGTGATACAAGTCCACCTACGTTAGAAGCAATAACAGGCGTATCTGTCGCTAATGCCTCTAATGCCACAAGTCCGAAACCTTCTAAATGGGAAGGTAACACAAAGACATCACTTGCTTGGAACCACTTTACTAGTTCTTGTTGTTTTAGCGGCTCTATAAATTTGACGTCTTCACTGACTAATGGTTGCAAGGAATGGAAAAATCCTTCATCTCTTCTAGAACCAACGATAATTAACTCTATTGGACGATTTACTTTTGTTTTTAACATTTGGAACGCCTGTAAAAGCTCCTCGACACCTTTTTGCTTAATGACATTTCCAACAAATAAGAATACAAATGGCTCCGAAGCTACTTGTAGCTCCTGACGTACTAGAGCTTGTTTACCTTTTGTGAATACTTCGCGATTGACTCCCATGCTAACAACCGAGATCTTGTCAGGTGCGATGTTAAAATCTTGTTCAATTTGTTGTGCTAAAACCGGACCTACCGCAATAACATGATCACTTTCACGTAAAATGCTGGCCGTCCAATTGCGGATTCTAGCATTCTTCTTCGCCATGCGCTCGATGTCACCGCCATGAGCTGTAACAATGTACGGTATTCCAAACATTTTCTTTAAAAGTAGCGACAGCATACCAGACGGAAAAACATAGTGTGCATGTGTAACATCGATTGATTTTCGATTTTTCAGGCCCTTCATCAGCGTAGAAATACCCCATTTAGCATATTTCATAATGGTGTTTTTCTTGCCAGTTGCTGGGTTTGCATTAACTGCTATTTCAACGTCTAGTCCAGCTTTTTCTAGTGCTGTGACTTGATTTTTCACAAAAATACCGAATGATAAATGATCAGATGTTGGATACATATTACTAATGACGAGTATTTTTTTCATAGACGTGTCACTGCCTTTTTCATTAATTCCTGACCATACATGGCCTCTTTATGAATATGTGTAGCAATTTGTTTCGTCTCAGCAATTGATTGCTCCCAATTGCTACTTAGCCTGCCAACTAATGTGGATAGAGCTTTCTCATCATCCGCTATATCCTGCATTTGAACACATCGCTCTGAAGCGCCTACAAAAGACATAAAATCCTGTACTTTTGTGTGATAAGATATCGCAATAATCGGAGTTTCCGCATTCGTTGCCAAAATAAGCGAGTGTAGACGTGTTCCAATGATAATATCCTGCTCTCCAGTAACTTCAAGAAGTCGCTCCGGCACCAAATTTTCTTCAATAATCTCTGTCTGCCCATGCTGTAGCATCTTTTTCTGAATATCTTTCGTCACCGTAACATCTTGCGGAAATTTCGTAGCAAAAAAAGTAATACGAACATTGTGTTCCGAGATGAGGTTATCTAAATTTTTCGCCATGCTTGTAACGTAGGCATCGTATTTTTCAAGGTCACCCTCTGGCCAGTAGTTCGCATTATAAAATGGAACCGCTGACACACCTATTTTTAACGGTTTTTCAGCGTAGCTATCACGAATCCCTTTTAATGTAAAAGCAGGATCACCGATAATTTCTATTTGCTTTTTTACGCCAATACTTTGTAAAAGCTCTTTAGACTGAGGATCACGCACAGAAATATTAGCTGCGTATTTGCACATCACTCTAATACTAATTTTTCCAGAAAACGTATCAAGTGGCCCTGCGCCACATCCGTAAATAATGTAGGGAATATTACTTTGTTTGGCCATCATTGCATACGCTCCATACAGGTGAGCCTCACGTTTATAAAAATCCATTAAAATGCCACCACCACCAATAATGAGGAGGTCAAATGTTGAAACATATTGTTTATTGTTATTATAAGTATGGATAAACGTTTTAACTAAATTGCTCTTTCTGTAATACAATGGATAGCTATGTACCCCATAACGCTCGGATGTTTGTTGTGTGTTATTACTAAAAACGGTAATGTCGTCGCTTGTTACCGAAAATGTTTGTTTTACTTGTTGAAGAATGCCGTATAATATTGATTCATCACCATTATTATCATTGCCGTAATTCCCCACAATGCCTATTTTCATTAAAAAACATCCTTTTACTTTTTAATACTGAGATTATACCACAATTGTACATTTTCTATCTTTTTAAAAATAGTAAAAAAAAGGGGCGAGTCTCGAAAGTCTTCGAAACGCCCCTTTTCTACTGTGAAATTTCAGTAGGGTAGTGGTTAAAAAGTGCTAAAAGTATCCTAGAGAATGATATTAATTACTAACCTTTAGCCTCTTCTATTTCTACCTATTTATTGATGTATTGCTCTATAAAGGAATAGACCGAAGTGCGCTCGACTAATCGCATCGTTTGGTTTATAAATATTTCCATCATAGCCTGTTGTAATTTTATTCGCTGCTAGTTGCTGGACATATGTGTAGGCCCAATGGTTTTTTGGTACATCTTTAAATGCAATGCTACTTGTACCTTTTAAATCGTAAGCCAATGCCACAATTTTCGCCATTTGAGCACGTGTTAATGTCGCATTCGGGTCAAATGTATTATTTTCTCGACCACTCATAATGCCGGCTTCCACAACAGCTGCAATTTGTTTATAGTACATATGGTTGGCTGGAATATCTTTAAAACTTGGATTTTTCACATTCGCTGTATTTAAGCCTAAGGCACGACTAATGATGACCGCTGCATGAGCACGTGTTAACTTGTCATTTGGTCTAAATGTACCATCCGCTTGTCCAGTAATGATATTATTAGCCGTTAAATACTCAATTTCTTTATAATACACATAATTATTTGGAATATCCTTAAACAAGGCTGCCTTCGCTACAGACACGGTAGCAGATTTACTTTCTGTTCCTAACGTTGCAATCACTTTACCAGTAGTACCTGCATTTTGTGCAGTAAACTTCCCATCGTTAGTAATTGTACCGATGTTGCCCTCCACTGACCATTTCACTTGAGATGGATCATAGACAATAGCTTTACCACTCTCATCTTTCGCATCTACTGTAAAGTTAACAGTTTCTCCAGCACCCACAGTTTTAGAACTTGGTGCAATGGTCATTGTTGTTGGTGCATCTACTATTTTGACTGGGAATGATTGCACCGCTGCACCATCATAACCGATATAAATTCTTTCCTCGCCAGCCTGTGTTGCCGTATAGTTTAAGCCATTAATTTTTAATGTTTCATTTTGTGACGCTAGTGATAAATGTCCATCTAGTGGAAGTGTCGTATAATTATCATCTAATACATATTGAACTGCTACGCTAGACGAAGCACCTACTAAAAGTGTTGCATAATTTGTGCTGTTTGAGAATTTTATATGTGTTGCTTTGCCTGTTGGTGCCGTACTTACTGCTTGTAATGTTGCAGACACAAGGCGTTGTGTATTGCCTGAATTAGAGGGAAGATTTGCTAAAACGACATTATTGCTGCCATAATTGCGAATGCCCATTGTTGTTGAGCCTCCACCGTCTAAGTTAATAGCTCTATCGACACCAAGTGCAACTAAATAATTTGCCAGCTGAACCATATTCATACCTTTACTATGGCTTTGACGGCCATCGACTGTTATGAAATGCACAGTTTGTCCATTATTACTTGTCGCTACAACTGTACGTGGTGCAACTTCTTTGGCACGAGAGCTTGATGTGCTCATCATAATATATGGTTTACCGTCTTTTACTAAGTATGGACCGCTCGCCAGTATAAACTGAGCATTTTGCCAAAGTTTATCGATAGAGAAGTTGACACTCATCTCATCGCCAACGGCTACTTGGCTTAGTTTACTATGCCATTCGCCTCCTTGTAAGGATACAACAAAGCCAGTTGATGGAATAGTTAATTTTTCTTTCGAGCCGTAAGCTTTAATTTGTGTTACTTTCCCTGTTAATGTTTGACCAAATGTATTTTCAGTAATCGGTGAACCTGTATCTACCACAATTTCAAAACCATATTCATTGGTATTTGTTGTTTTACTATAAAACTGTGGTGTGTAAATAATCGCTTCATAAATATTACGCTCGCGATTTAAACCGGACATTTCGTAATTCGTGCCTTTATGTGAAAGTGTCACATCAAAATCAAAATAATCGATAGCGCCACGACCATCTGCTGTCATCCCAAATGCTGTTGGCACATTCATGTATTGATCTGAGCCATTTGAAACTGCTCCACCATTTAAAATCACATTATTTTTAGCTAATAAAAACAATGGGTAGCCTTCTGACATATTATAAAAACTTGCATTAATAGCACCCACTACACGATTTCCCTCACGTGAATGACGATTAGCATTCGCTACAGTCGATTCTTTCCCATTCACTGTTGCAGGCATACCTAATTGTACTTCTGTTGCTTGTTCACCTACATTAATCGATAGATGATTAATAGAATTTGTATAGGTATTGCTGTATGTATACTGTTTATACTGCACACCTTTTGAAAGCGGATAATCCTTCTTTATTGTTTGAAATGCATAAGCATTTAATGGACTAATAACCATTGACATCATGACAACTAAAATCAGTAAATTTTTTGCTATTTTCTTCATTTTATTTGCGCTCCTCAATAATGTAGAGCCCTCACCTTCCCTTCTTATGTTTTACCTCTATAACATTAGCAAAAATATGTCAAAATTGCTATGGAACATTTAAGCTATTTTCCAGTTTCGTATAATAGCCATGAAAACTATTTAAATTGACGCATTTTATGATATTTCTAACATTTGACCCTTATCTCAGCTCTCTATCTTTGTTAAAATGGTGTTGAAGTTTAGGAGGGTAAAATATGAGAAAACTATCAATTATTGCATTTCTTTTAACATTAGTAGCCTCGCTATTATGGCAACCCCAAATAGCATCTGCTGATGAACTAACAGGTCATGCCCATGAAACAGGTCTTCGTTATTTAATTTCGAAAGACGCTATCGTGCAAGATGCAAACGGAAGCTATCGACCAAACGACAATGTGACACGTGGCGAATTTGCTTCTTATTTATCAAAGGTGCTAAAACTTGAAGCGAACGACGGAAAAGTATTTACAGATGTCCCAGATACATATATGTATTTGACAGATATTCAGCTTGCTGCGACAGCTGGCATTATCACAGGATACGCTGATGGTACTTTTAAACCCGATGCCGCTATTTCAAGACAGCATATGGCGATTATGTTGGAAAGAGCCATCGACTTTTTAAAAATCCCTAAGGGTACTTCTTCGATTACGTTTAAGGATAATGCAGCGATTATTAAGGACTACCGCCCAGCGGTGGCAGTTGGTGCTCATTTAGGCATTATAAACGGCTCTGATGGCTACTTTATGCCCGAAAAGAATGCCACAATCGGACAAGCTGCGACGTTCATTCAACGTTTAATGCTTCTTTCTGATGATTCAACTGTCGACACATCTACTTACGCTATCAAGGAAATTGCTAATGGTGCTCTTGTTGGTAATCAAGGCTACTCTAGTTTTGACGCAGCTGATAAAGCCCTAACGAAAAATACCCAGGTCATCGTTCAAAAAGATAAAATCGTCAAGATGACTTCAGGCTATGTTGTTACAAATAATTATGTAGCATTGAATTCCGAAACAATTAAAGACCAAATTTCTGTTGCAGGAAATACGGAAATGGAATACATCAGCAGTGACGCGACGCAAGTTAAAGTACGATTAGCTGGTCAAGTTGGTTTTTTGAAGCAAGCGGATGTTACACTAATCCCATTTTCATTGAGTAAAGGACGCTCTTACTATTCAAACGAAAATGGAGAAATTAAGCACACATTATACGATTACAATACAAATAAATATTCTTCTAGCTACGTATACGGAAAAGCGCCTGCCTTCATGAAGCAAGGCGAAAAATATTTTAGCTGGAACGGTATTTATTTTACAAATGGCAATGGTTCATCTAAGGGTGATGCCTATAACTATTATCAATTTTTACCTGCACGTGCAACAACGCAATATACGGCTGAAGAACTGGATGCCTATATTATGAATAAACTGGCTGAGATTGAAAGTACGGGTATTACATTGTATAAAGATGCAACAACGAAAAGTAAATTGATTGGCTTAGGCCAAACATTAAAAGAAGTTGAAGCAAATTCTAAAATCAATGCGATGCTGATTTTAGCACTTGCCCAACACGAAAGTGCTTATGGTATGAGCGATCATGCACAAAAGTTAAATAACCTCTTCGGTTTATATGTATATGACACAAACCCTCTTAACAAAGAGTTTGAAAGTGTTGCTGCCAATATTAATGAACTAGTTGAGAAGTTCCTACAGCCAAACTACATTACACCAGGTGGCTCATCAGGCAGAAACTATGCTAATGGTGCAGTAGTTGGTTCAAAAGCACTCGGCTTTAACGTTAAATACGCTTCAGATCCATATTGGGGCGCTAAAATCGCCGGACACTACTACCGCGCAGAAAAAATTCTAGGCTTTAAGGATGCAAACAATCCTTATACAATCGGTCTAACAACTTCAACTGGCTTAAATGTGCGTACTGACGCATCAACTAGCAATAGCCCACTGTTCACATACGTACGAAGTGGTATGCCTGTCATTGTCACAAACACTAGCACAAACGGCTGGTATGAAGTGCTTTCTGACAAGCTCCATTCAGGTACGGCATATATTAGCAAAGATTATATCCAAGTTATTAATACAGTAAAATAAAAAATGAGACTGGGACAAAAGAGAAAAAGTGTTAGATTGACTGATGTCGATCTAACACTTTTTTGCTGTGAACATTGATGTCCACTACGGCAGACGCTTTCCGAGGGCGTGATCTGAGCCTATAGTCTCAGGCGTCACGCTAATCCTCCAGGAGTCGCCGCCTTCGCTACCATTCTAAATTTTATTTATGCCAAAAGGAAGAACGTCTAAATTTTTTTCATTTTAGATAGCGAAAATTTAATAATACCTTTGCTTTTCTTTCTTAAAATTTAAAGTTTTGTCCTAGCCTCTTTTAGGCGGTAGACAAACTCAAAAGATTGAGTTTGTTTACCATCTTTTTTTAAAAGATAGAATTATCTATATGGACCCATTGATTTCCGCTAAGGCGGACGCTTTGTGCGGGCATGGCTTCAGTCTCCTTGTCGCTATGCTACACTCCTGCGGAAACTTCAGCTCATGCTATTCCCACAGGAAGCTTTGCTCTGTAACGAAAGGCGAATGCTGTCAGCTTCACTCGCCTCCACGGTCAAAGCAGTTATTTGCTTACATATTTTCACGTTAAACTTTCACTTTTATCCCCAACATTTTCTGATTTATCGATCACTTTTTTTAGTTTATCGACCATATTTATTCCTTTATCGAAAAAGGACTATCCTATGTAGGACAGTCCTTTACGGTTAATATTGAACTTTTTTTCCATCGGTTTTAATAATCGCAGACGCAATTACGACAAAACCGAGCATTAATATAAAGATTAAATCCAGTAAACCTGTATGCATTGATACTGTAAATAAAGTAATTACAAACGCATAGGCAACAGAGTGGAAGCTGCGAATACCACCTTGCTTCACTTTATTATAGATGAGAGAAATTAAGATACCGTATAACAAGAAGCCAATTGCTACAAGCGCATAGCCACCATCTAGGAACAGCTGCCCTATAAAGGTAGGTGTTGTTGTTCTCGTTGGACGTGTAATATACTTACCTTCTTCTACACTTAAAGAGTTTACAACCTCAGTAACCTTCATACGCGGTGAAATTTGCTCACCAGGTAAAATAGTATTGAAGATACCGCCATGAATCTCTCCTTTTAGGTAACCTTCCTCTTGTGTATACTCTATAATTTTACTTAAAACAATATGACCCGTAACACTTTCACCATTCAACGAACGCATCCATTTAGGTGTTAAATTTACCTTTTGCTCTACTGTCAAAAGTTTTTCTTTATCTGTTTCCGATAACTCAACATCTGGTTGATCGCGATTATTGAATTCCTTTGATGTATCCTCTGTCATAACGCGAAGGAAACCAAACATTGAAAACGCTACACCTATCACTAATAAGGCTGTAAGGAACCAAGTTAATTTCACACGTTTTACAACATAGTGGAAAATAATAATACCTGTAAATAGCATAATGATTAATGGTGTACGATAGCCCATTAATAAGAATAAAAACATGACAACCGCAAAAATCGAACCATAAACTAATGCTTTTTTCCATGTCATATGTTTTTCTAAAATCATTTTGTATGATAATAATAGCAGAATTCCATACCATAGTAATTGGCTAAAGAAGTTAAGTTTTGGATCAAGATTACGTCGGTTAGATTCATCCGAAATCCCCAAACCTCCACCAAAAATCATCATTAAATAAGAAGCTAAGCCGATTAATGTTAATAGCACAACAAAGTGAATCACATATTTCCCTAAAAAGGATAATCCGAATGATGGGATTGTCCATTGTAATTTATCAATGATATAGACACCGATGTAATAGCACACAAGCGCTACTAGTACAGCTGGTAAAATGGAAACGCGCACATTAAATAAATCGAATCGATGAAAATCGAACAGACTTGTGAAGAAATAAAGCACTAATATAAAAGGTAAAAAGAAATACGGTGAAAACGTATCTATCTTGTTAACCTTTGTAAAAACTTGTTTCAGTTTATTCATACATGTAATACATCTAATTTATCTTATTAGATGTTATTGCCCTCCTCTATCATGAATCAATAGTCACTAACTACTATTATATTCTTTAGTTTTCCCTACAAAACAAAGGTTATTATATCATAAATATAGATAGACTTATAGAATGGATTTAATAGATTTAACATAAAAAAACGCAATAATTTCTTTTTTTACCTAAATCTCTACGAATCATCCATTATTTAGTTGTAATATGTGTAGTAGTACTATTTTTTGCAACAATACTAAACAAGGATGTGAATCTTTTGAAAAAAATATTCTTTTCACTATTGGCAACCTGTGCTTTCTTGCTTGTAACAGAGTTATCCTCTTCACAAGCCCAAGCAGCAACACAAAGTATCGGTGTTGTTTTCTCTGAAAGTAGCGAGAAATATGCTAATACGACACACCCTGGTGGTACCTATCAAGGACAAACTGTATCGCCAAAGGTCGACTATAGCTCAACATACAATAAAGAGCTTAAAGCATACCTTCTCTATCAACAACAGGGCTTCAATGTAGAAAAAATTTATGAAAAGGACTTAAACAGCTTAGAAGCTTTAAGCCAGTACGACGCAATCGTTTTTCCATATACAGTGATGATGAATCATCAACAACGCGAAAATGTCAAAATGTACGTACGGAATGGTGGTGGGGCAATTTTCGCCTTCCAAACAGCTCGTAACGAGGCAACAAAATTTCCTAAAGCAGGCCAAATGGATTTATCCCCATTGATCTATGATGTCGATTCTTGGGTAATGGAATGGGATAACCTAACTGAAGTATTCAATGCGCGCTTTATAGACGATGTTGTGTTGGGGAACGCTACTGTCAGCAACACAAATACTGTACACCCTATCATGCAGAACGCGACAAAAGAGCTTGGTAAAAGCAAACTGAATCTGACTAAAACAGATCAAGAATGGGTTGAAATCATCAAGCCTTGGCAAGGTGGCTCAGCAACACCTATTTTGTATTTCTCAAATTACGATTACACAAGTAAGCCACAAACAATGAAGAAAAATGAATTCGGTGCTGCTCACGCCATTGAATACGGTAAAGGTCGTGTCGTTCAAATTGGTTTTAAAATCTTTGATTATATTAATATTGATGCAAAAGCAGATTGGCAGGACAACGAAAACGGAGTTGCCTACACAACAACACGTGGTGACAATGATGCAAAAGTATTTATGAAACACGCTTTAAAGTGGACGGCAGAGAATCATAAAGGCAATACACCACGCCGCTATAATCTTTCACTGTATTCTGACGGCGTGCAAAGCTATGTAGCTCCTTCTGGTCAATTTGTGTTCTATTCCACAGTGACTGTGAAGAATAACGGGAATGTACCTGCGCGTGGCACATTAAAAGTAGAGATTTTAGATACAAATGGTTATGTTGTTGGTCAAGGACATGAGCGCTATATTCCGGGTCTAGCGGCTGACGCGACAACAGATAATGCTGATCGTAAAGATATTAGTACCCATTCGGAAAAATATCAAATATTTATGCCTGGTAATTTAGCTGCCGGTACGTATACTATTCGTACATCCTTTATTGAAGGCCGAGATGATCGTAAAAATGTTGACGAAAAATTCGCAACGATTGCAGAAATTAAAACGCTCACACGCCCAAAAGGTTCCAATAAGACAACAATTGCTGTGGCTTCCATGTTCCAAGATATAACAACTTCAAATAGCGGCTACTATGATGTTAAAAATTTACAGGCCCTTGGTATTATTAATGGGAGTAATGGCAAATTTAATCCACAGGGAACATTAACACGTATGCAAGCCACTGAAATGGTCTTACGTGCGCTTGGTATTACTGCGTCAAGCTCAGCTTCCATGAAAGCAAGTGACGCAAAACCCGGTGATTATGGCTACGCACAGTTAGCAACGGGCATACGCTACGGAATTATTTCATTAGAAAATGGTAAAATTAATGCTCATCAGCCAATGACACGTGCTGATATGGCACATGCTCTTGTCAATGGCTTTAAACTACAAGGCTTTTCGACTAATACTTTTTCAGACGTGCCCCCTTCTCATACTTATTACAAAGATATCCAAGCACTATACGCTCTAGGCATTACAACGGGTTACGCAGATAATTCATTTAAGCCTAGTGGTACGGTTACACGTCAAAACTTTGCACAATTCGTTAATCGTACATTATACGCGAATGCTAAATAGTTTTCGCTTTGTCACTTATTACACTGTCCTTACTGGTAGAATGTTGAACTACAACATTCATATCAGCGACTGCTACTAATAAGATAAGAAAAGAGCTACACAGTTCACAATGAACTATGTAGCTCTTTTAAATTATTGTTTTGCGTAATATTGAGAAATACCTTTATAAATAGATTCTGCAAATAGCTCAACATATTGATCATCTGTCATTTTACCACGATCTTCACTATTTGTGAGGAAGCCTAGTTCGACTAAAATCGCTGGAATTAAAGTGTTACGAATGACATAGTATTGTTGCTCTTTCACACCACGATTTTTCATATTTAAGTTTGTCACAATTTGATTGTTTACAAAAGTAGCTAAATCTATATCCTCTTGATACATATCTCCTGTTGTCACAGCATAATATGTTTCAGTACCTTGTGCAGAAGTGCTCGATGCTGAGTTGACATGGATACTAACAAAGATTTCACCGAAGTTTGCATCCGTAAAATCCACACGATCTTGTAATGATGGGTACGTATCACCTGTACGTGTCATCTTTACCTGTGCACCTGCTGCTTCAAGTTTTTGCTTGACAAGTGTAGTCACTTTTAATGTAATAGACTTTTCTGAAGTTGAACCCACTACAGCACCTGGGTCCTTACCACCATGTCCAGCATCAAGAATGATAATACGGTTTTTCAACGGATTACCTTGGTTTAATAGCTTTAAGTACGATTTGTGCACATAACCTGTTTGGCCTTTAAAAGTAATTTGTGCCCAGTAACCATTTATACTGTTAACATGCACGTATTCGCCTTTGCTTAGCTTACCTAATACCGTAGAAGTCGAATTTGCTTCTTTTCGTACATTCAAACTATCAACAGTTGTACGTCCTAGTAAATCCCCTGATACAGGTGGAGTTGGTGGATCTGGTTTAGGTTGTTCCACTTCTACATCTTCTGTACTGTTTGCTACAATATATCCTGGCAAACCATTTACTACCGTTAAATAGTAACCATTAACCGTCTTATAGACAGGCAATTTCACTTTACTATTTACGGTTGCAATAATTTTAGATGAAGATGTTGCTTTCACATAAACATTAATACCTTGTGTAGTTGTAACTTGTTTTTGGATACTACCTAAAGCATTACCGTCCGCGTCTAAAAACTGTGCATACGTTTTATAAATATAAGCATAGGCACCTTTATACGTTACTTTTAACCAGTCTCCTTCAACAGCATAGACTGATAGTTTACCGCCTCTATTGACTGTCCCTACAACATTCGTACTAGAATTAGAATCTTTTGACTTACGAATATTTAATCCATCTGTCGTTACTTGAATTAAACCAATAACCTGCTTTGTATCTGGAACAGCATCACCTTTTACAGGTAGTTCTAAACGATATTTTTCACTTTTAGCACGCGCTACAAATAATGCAAATTGCGCACGTGTTACTTGACTATTTGGATTATAATTCTGACCGCTACCTTTTGTAATACCGTTATAATAAATAGTATTAACATATTGAACGTAAGGATGCGTAATGCCAACGTCCACAAATGGAGAATCTATATTGTCATAAGCACTAGCATCGAGCTTAAATGCCTTTGTTAGTACATAACTCATTTCGTCACGTGTTAAAGGCTTATTTGGTAAAAATTGCCCTTTTGTATTGGTTGCAAAGAGACCTAACTGAACGGCGCGTTCGACGTAGCCTGAAAGCTCAGTACCAACTGCTACATCTGAAAAGTTTGACTTGCTAACAACTAATGGTTTGTTCCCAGAGGCAACTACAACCATTTTTGCTACTTGTCCACGTGTTACATTATTATATGGTTTATAGTACGTTTTGCCGTTTTCCTTATAACCTTTAATAACACCTAAACTAACTAAATAATTAATCTCTTCATAAGCTTCATGCTTTGGGGAAACATCATCAAAACCACCACTTGCATTTGCACTATGTATAGTAAACATAGAAGCTGAAATGAATAAGACGCTTAATATAAGACTGATTTTTTTGAGGTACAATGTCTTATTTCCTCCCTTCCTGTTCTCGTGTTTCATTTTAACAAAAATACACAGCCAAAACTATCATACGAATGTAACTTTTCTACTGTTTTTTACATATCTCCTCCCTTTTCTATAAAGTGGAATTAATCGTTGCAGTGACTTTCACCACTTACAAACGA
Organism: Lysinibacillus parviboronicapiens; assembly: GCF_003049605.2. Classification (NCBI taxonomy): domain Bacteria; kingdom Bacillati; phylum Bacillota; class Bacilli; order Caryophanales; family Bacillaceae; genus Lysinibacillus; species Lysinibacillus parviboronicapiens. The sequence goes on along the minus strand of NZ_CP073713.1, from coordinate 696,023 downwards.
TGAAAAGTTGACCCAATCAGATGGGACAACTATTTCATAAAAAGAAGAGAGCCTGCAAGTGCAAACTCTCATCCATTTATACATTATTTAAAAGAACTTTCTTGCAATACTTCAAATGAAACGTAGCCCTTGTTTTATGTGAAGTGGAAATATATATTATTTCTTTAATTGTTTTGCGCGTTCAATAAAAGTTTCAAGCTGAGAAATTTTTAGCATTTCATTATAACCGAAGTTACCGTTATCTTTACCAGCTGTGATGCCATTTGTTGCAATAATTGAAATATACTCAGTTGCCCAGTAGTTTTCAGGAACATCTGCAAATGTGACAACTTCACCTTGATGCTCAAGACCAAAAGCAAGTACTAATACTTTTGCAATTTGTGCACGTGTCATTGGTGAAGATGGGTTAAACTTCCCATTGTCATCACCTTCAAAGATACCTAACTTCGCTACAGCTGCAATCGCACCAGCATGCGCATATGTTGGTTTTACATCTGTGAATTTTGTGTTTTTATCAGATGTATCTAAGTTTAAAGCTTGAGCAAGTTGCACAGCTACTTCAGCACGTGATGCATACACTGTAAAATCAATTGCAGCATCCTTTACTTCAGCCGTCGCTACTTTTGTTACTTCTGCTTGTTGCTCCGTATCAAATGTTGCAACGCGTTTTGCGCCAATGTATCGAGAAGCCCAATAATACGGATCGTCTACACTAGAATAACTAACACCTTTGCCTGTTTGAGAGTGAATCATTTTACCGTCACCTATGTATATAGCTACATGTGAGATACCACTACCACTCGTGTTAAAGAAAAGTAAATCTCCTACTTGAAGATCGCTTTTGGCTACCGCAGTGCCTTGCTGATATTGTGAGCCTGACGTACGGTTAAGTTTAATACCTAAATCTGAAAAGACTTTAGAAGTAAAGCCTGAACAATCTAGTCCGCTTGTAGTTGTACCTCCATATGAATATGGAATACCTAAATATTTAGTCGCTGTATCAGTGACTTCTGATGCAGTCGCCGCCTCAGCGTTATCTATTGGAGTTGCTGAAAATATCATAAAAGATGCAAAAATCGGTAATAACCATTTCTTATTCATACTTTTGTTATACCCCTCTCGAAGAACTTTTTTGCCTATACATAGACTATCACAAATGTTAGTATTTTAATTTTTCAATTGTGTAACGGTTTTAAAAACAGAAAAAAGTGCTGATATACCAACGTTTCGAGGTTTATCAGCACTAATAATTGGGTATTAAATTATGGTTATTCCGGTCTTTTGTAACATTCCTGTAATATTAGAGATGGTTTGTTACAGACAATTACACTTCTATGTAATTAGATTCAGTTGCATAATAGTTAACTAAATCAAATAATAAACTTATTGGCTAGAAAATAATTGCACCCAATAGTAATTTCCTTTGCTATCTTCTGCAATGGCTACACCCGTGTTTGTGTAATGTTCGCGCAGTATGTTTTCACGGTGCGATGGAGAAGCCATCCATGCTTTCACAGCCGCTTGAGGAGTTGGGATATTTCTGCCAATGTTTTCTCCTAAGCTTGTATATGGATAATCGAATAATGTCGCTAAATCCCATGGTGCCCCGTAGTAAGGGGATTCATGCTCAAAATAATGTCGATTCACCATATCCTGTGCCTTGATAACAGCGACTTGTGTTAGTGCTGCATCTAAGCTAAGTGGTTGCAGTTTATTCTTGTGTCGTTCTATGTTGATTAAACGAACCACCTCATTAGACATAGTCGATGAAAAATTAACAGTCGGGATATATGTCTTTGATAAATAATCATAGGCAACTTCAAAATTTTTCACCTTATTCGTAAAAGTAAGGCTACGTTCAATTAACGTGGCAAATTGTGCACGTGTAACCATGAGATTCGGTGCAAATTGCTGTGACTTTACCCCTTGAATAATCCCCACATCAGCTAATGATTCAATATAGTCCTTCGCCCAATGTGCTTCGTTAATATCATTAAATTTGCTGTTATTGGTTGAATCAACTTCGATATTATAGGAAAGAGTTAGCATTTTCGCAATCTGCATACGCTTTAAAGGAGAATCAGGATTGAAGCAATCACCATTTTGCAAAATGCCTAATTCAACTAATGCGCAAATCTCTTTGTAATACTGATGATTGGCAGGTAAATCTTTAAAGTCAGGCGAAAAAGAACTATCCATTTTTAGCTGCATCGAGCGTGCAATCGCAGCAGCTGCCTCCGCCCTTGTGATCGACTGATCGGGCTTAAAAGATCCATCTTCATATGTTGTCATATATTGCTCACCTAACATATGCTGAATCGAGTTACTTGCCCAATGTGTTACTGGGACATCCTTTGCGACTTCCGCCGCTAATGCTACCTCTGTTGTACTCATCAAAGATTCAGCATACGGTGTAGCCTGAAAAATAAGTGATAATATGACAATACTAGATACTTTTTTTAACATCGCTACCTCCCATTATGTAAATACATAGTGTTGTTGTATGTTCAAAGATGGAGAGAGATTTATAGATTAATTGTAAACCTATTTAGATGCTAACATTCCAAAACTCCCCTACCTCTGTGGTAGTCCATACCCTTCAAGACCATATATAAACATACCATTATTACCGAATTTTTCCTATAATATTTTTAAAAAACACTCTAAAGGTAAGTTAATACCAAAGAGTGTTTTTTAACGTACTATTCTACACTAATAATATATAGGTGATTATCATTTTTTTGTAAGGTGCGATAAAGGAATAAAGCCATTTGTCCACGGCCAATATCCATATACGGTGAAAAAGTTGTCGAACTGGTGCCTTCCGTAATACCATAATTTAATAACGTTTGAATGTACTGGTTGGTTTCAACATCTTCCGTAAAATCTGCAAAAGGTGCCGATAATGTTGTTGCCTGCTGTAAATTAAATCCTAATGTTAAAATCTTCGCCATTTGACTGCGCTTCATATAATTATTCGGACTATAATTTGTTCCTTTTTGGATAATACCCTGTGCGGCAAGGGCTGCAATATGCCCATAATATGTATGAGAAGTCGGTACGTCATTGAAGCCAGGATTTTCTACATTTTTGGTATCTAACTTCAGCGCTTCTGCTAAAAAATAGGCCGCTTCCCCTCTTGTTAACTGTTGATAAGGGCTGAACGTCGTAGAAGTTGTACCAAATACAATTCCCAAGCCATATAATTCGCTAACTGCTTTGTAAAGTTCGGCCTCGCTACCACTATTTTTAATATCTTTAAATGGCATTGTAGCTGCTTCTGTCGGTAACACTGCAACACAGGGTGCCACCACTGCAGCAGTTATGAGCGCCCATGCTCGTCGTGAATGCTTTTTGTTCATTCTCTCCGCCCCCTTCTCATTAACTTTACTGACTGCTAAAAAAAATGAAAAGAGGGTTTCCCCCCTCTTCACTAATTAGTTTAATCCTAATGCATTTATATGATCTTGCAAAATACGATAATTATATACTAAATCCTGTTGTTCAAGAGTAAGTGCGCTATACAGTTTTTGTGCAGCAATTACTTTCTTTTCAAATGTTTTACTGTCTGAATCTAATTCCGCAATCGCATTGACAACCTTTAAAACTGCTGCGATATCTTTTTCTGCCTTCTTCAGTGCGTCATAGTTAAGAACTTGTCCCCTTACTTTTGAATCTAATGCCTTATAAGCAGCAACAGCATTGGCAACATCTTGTATATACGTGCTAGATGTTGGAGACAGACTAGCTATTAACTCGACTACTTTCTTTACTTCACTCATGTTTTTCTCAGCATCTAGCAAGATAGAATAATTAGACACCCTTTGCTTGTCTGTTGTACTTAAGCTATCGTAATCTCTACGCACCGACTCAACCATTCCAAAGTACATTTTGTCACTTGGTTTTAACGCAGCAATGCTTTTATAAACTTTAATGACATTATCTAATGATAAAAGAAGTTGCTCATTATAGACATATCTACGTTGAGTGGCAGAAAGTTTATCATAAGCATTTAAAATCTTTTGATATTGACTGTCCATATTTTTAGATGTCATAAGCTTGTCAATCTCTTGCACAATGCTAATAACAGGCTTGATAATTTTTTCTTGCTCTTGTAAAGTCTTATAATTTTCCACAGCCATTTGCTGATCTCTTGGCAGTGCATTATAGGCTGCGCGAATCTCATCAATACGTTTAACATATTGATGAGGTTCAATCGAAGATAGTTCATTAATCATTCGTTGGACATTACCTGCACCTAATATACTTGTTTCAGCAGCTTGTAATAAATGGTAGTTCGTGACATATTGCTGCATGTCCTTGCTTAACGCATCATATAATGCACGTGCTTGTGTAGTATCTGTATGGAATGTTTTGCTAGACGATTTTAACTTACCAATCAACTCAATGACCTTGGCAGTTGGCTCATAGTTTTGTAATGTTGCGATATTATGAACATAACTCTTTTGGTCCTTTGTTAACTTATCGTAGGCTTTACGTGCAGCATTCACTTTACTGACGAAGTTACTTGCCCCTGGCTCTAAACCATCAATTTGCACCATGACAGTTAGAATGGGCTTCACTTGTTTTTCACGATCCGTTAATGTTTTTATATTGACTACAAGCTTTTTTTGCCCCGAAGATAGTTTGTCGTAAGCTACTCGAGCATTCATAAGCTTTGTTAAATAGTCAGCATCCTCTGGTAATGCTGCATCTATCAATGAAATAACAGTATGTGCAGATGTTAGTTCAGTTTCAGCTGTAACTAGCTTATCATAGTTAATGACAGCCTGTTGCTTCTCTGGTGGCAAAGCATCATAATTTGTACGTGCTGTTTTTAAATCATTTAAAAACGTCTTACTTGTAGGTTTCAATGTTTCAATTAAACCAATTAATGTAGCCACATCTTCAACTGCTGTTAACTGTGCATAGTTCGTCACACGTTTTTGCGATGCTGCATCTAATGCATTGTAAGCTTTACGTGCTGCTAAAACCTTTTTTGTATAGTCTTTATTCGATGGATTTAATGCGGCAATTAAATTAATGACTTTCACAACATTGGCATTGTTTTTCTCGTATGTCGATAGTGTTTTATATTGCGTCACTAATTTCTTCGCATTTTTGTCCATTGTTTTATATTCTGCAGTAAGTGCCGCTACTTTGGCTACAAATGTAGTATCAGGTTCATTTGCTAACGCAAGTACACGATCATCAAACGCTTTTGCTGTTGCGATATAGCCTTTCGCCGTTTCAAGGTCTCGAGAATTCGTTACTAGTTTTTTGGCTTCGTCAGATAAACCTTCAAAGCTTAGTTTCAATGTTTCAACTGTATCTTTATACGTTTTCTGCGAAGTGTTTAAGGCCATAATTTGCGTAACGACATTCATTGCTTCCACTTGGTCTTTCAAGTTTTTATAGTTTTTCACATATTCTCGTTTTGTCACATCGAGCTTTAAGTAAGCTGTATTCGCAGTCTTCGCTTTTTTGGTATAATCCTTAGCTGCTGGATCAAGCTTTTCGACAAGCGCAATGACATTTAACACTGCTTTATGTGAGTTTTCCCAACTCGTTAACTCTGATAGATTATTAACGATTTTCTTCACACTTGCCGCATCAATTTTTTTTCCTTCTGGAGCTACGGGTGTATTGTATGCCGTACGAGCCTGCTCAATTTGTGTAAGTTTATCTGTAGCTGTGGCAACGCCAGAAATCAGTCCCTCAATCACCTCTGCTGCAGCAATATTTTCTTCTGCCAATTCTAAATCTGCGATATTTCTGACAAAATCTTTTTTATCTACAACAACTAGGTTATTAAGTGCTGCTCTAGCATCTTTCACTGCTTTACGATAAGCAGCATCATTTGAAATACGCAGTGCTGTAATTTGTTTAGAAATACTTGCAGCATCTTGATATGGCTTAAGTGCATCGTAATTTGTTACTAAACGTTTTGAGTCTGCATCTAATTTGTTATAAGCTGTTTCAATTGTTGTTATAGCACCAATGAAGCTTGTTGCAGAAGTAAAGTCTTCTGGTTTCTTAGTAGTTAGCTGCGTAATACTAGCAACTACTTGGTCAGCTGCTGATAAGTTAGCTAACACCTCTGTATATTTTTTATAGGGCGTCACAGCTGCATTATTTGGGTTATGGGCTGTGATAATTTTCTTTTGATCCGTCGTAAGTGTGCTAAAACTAGTCGTTACTTTCGCTGCCGCTTCCGCAATTTGAGTGGAAGATGATGCCGTATTTTCTAACACCGTGATAAAACCCTCTAAATTGTTAATGGTTACACTTGCTGTCGTAACATCTTCATTCATTTTTACAAGCTTCGCAATATCTGTACCGTTCTTTTTAAAATAATCATTTCGTTGTGCTTCATTATAGCCATATTGTAGGGCTGTGCCACGTACTGACGACACAATGCCAGTTGCATCCGGAGAGGCGAGGGCTGTATTAACGGCATTCTCAAAAATTGCTTGGACATGTAAATAGCTACCTGCATCTGGGCTTGTCCCTGAACCTAAAAATGTAGTGTAGTCCTTTTGAACATTTGTCACTTCAGCAACAAATGTTTTACTTGTATAAGACAATGCACTAATACGCTTACCGATTACCTTTAGTTCTTCTAATAAAGCTCGTTGGCTCTCAATATAATTATATTTCGCTGTAATAAATTTAATTTCTTCTGCATTGAAATCTGTTGTACTTAAAACCGCGACATCTCCCTTTGCGATGACCATGTCATTGGCACTTGATGTTTCAGATAGTTTACCGAATTGAGTAATTGTTTTTTCCCTTGTGTCAGTGGCCGCTACTGCATTGATATAGGCGGCTTGCTCTACTTGCGGTGTCTGGGGTTGCTGGGCAACTTCTTGTGCACTGGCAATTGCTGCCGGCGTTAATAATAAACTTGTTAACACACCAACTTTTAATGGTTTTTTCAAAAATATCCACCCTTTCTTATTTGTGTTATATAGGAATATAGATATGTATCATTTAATTGCATGTACTTACTTTAGTATCGGTACTATTTACTTGATTTCAAGCTATTCTCTTAAAGTCACTCACATCCTTTACTAACTTACAGTTTATTGTTATTTTTAGATGGAATAGGCTTTTTATAGGAAGTTATTGTTAGGATACTATATAATTGTTTTATGTGCATGTATCCCGTTTTTTAATGACTAAAGCACATAAAGAAAGCAGGTCGTGCAAGTAGAACTAAGAACCTCTTAAGTGCTCATTAAAGATTTACGTTATCGAGAGAATTACTTGAAAAAGTCAGCAATTATACTATGTTATTTACCAGTAATTAGGTGTATACTACATCTTTAATATGCATTACTAGAAAGGGAGCTATATATGTTTTATCACTATAAGTTTTGGCACAGCTTAACGCATCCCGTTACCTTCACACAAGCACTCGAGGGAGGCGAAATACGAGGCTATAAAAAAAGATCATTAGTCGTGTTTCTACTCTTTATCCTACTATTCGTCATAAGAGAGTTTTGGGGTATGGGGACAGAAAGCTTAACAACGTTATTTGCAATGAATAATCAGGATGAATATTATACCGCTCGACTTCTCTCAATGGTGGGGGCCATTATATGGGGAATCATTTATTATTGCTTCCAATACTTCGGCGTTACATACATGTTATATCTATTAACGGATATTCCATACAAATGGATTCAAAAAGTACAACTCTATGTAATGGCGTTTTTACTTATTGAAAAGGCAATTTTATTTGCTGTATTCTACGGAGTCGGCTATTCTACAACATTCTCTTTCTTTTCACTTGCACCTATTGCACAGCTATTCATTGATGCAGATGTTGTACTATTTGTTATTAATCAGTTAACGGCAGCAACTGTACTCACGATAATTGTACAATTCACATTTCTTTCTAAATGGGAAGAAGCAGCAGATCGTAAAGCGTTATTGGCGAAAATTATCGTAATACAAGTGTTAATGGCGGTAATTGTTGGCATGATTAGCGTTTTACCACTACAGGAATGGATTACAAGGGGGTTAGGATGATGCGCTTTATTAAATCCAGACCTTGGACAAGCTTGAGTATCATTGTGATAGCGCTGTTAATTGGCGTAAATGCGTATTTTGTTTTCAAGGCTGATAGCAAGGTGGCTCGTTCATACTTTATCGATGAATTTCAAAGAGCCACTACTAGCGACCGTGTAGAAACAGTCAAGAAGGATGCTATAGTAGCACCAGCAGAGACCTATACAATTTCTGCAGAAGCGAAAAGCTTATCAGCGGTTAACGTAAAACGTGGTCAGGAAGTACATGCAACAGATGTATTGGCTACATATAAGACAGAGGAAGTTGATGATGAATTGACGAAGTTGGAGGCTGAGCGCTCTGCTTATGAAACGGAACTAAGCGACTTAGAATCCGCCTTAGCTCAAATTGAATCCGAATTCGGTGGAGCTTCTGATCCGAAAAGCTCTATCAACACCGATCAGATTAGTGACAAACTAAATGTCAATGTCAAATTAGAATTGGCCCAACAAAACTCTCCTTCAACAGCTGTGGCCATTTTAAATCGTCATATTGCTGAGGCGGCTCGTCAAGTAGCGCTAATGGACGCTCAAATTGCTCAAATTCAGGCACGCCAAGGTGTTATTAGCCCTGTTGACGGTGTTATTTCCAAAATTACCGAAGATGCTGGCACAATGACTTTTGAAATTTACTCTTCAGAAAAAGCTATGATTGCCTACTTATCACAGGAAGAATGGCAACAGGTCGTAGCTGGACAAACGGTTAATTTTGACTTACAACATTTTGAGGATGATCTTTCGGGTATCGTACTTGAAAAACAAATGATTGCCACAAATAATGAAACTACATGGGCACATGAATTAGCTAAATCTGTCAAGCTACCACAGCCTTCAAGCTATGAAGTAACGCTACAACCGGATGATTTGCTAGTAGACTTTCCCTTCTCAACCGTCGGTAAAGCTTCTATTATTGTGAATGAAGCATTTGATGCTTATCAGGTCAATTCCGCTTGGGTGAGAACAGCAAAAAATGATGTTCACCGTGTTTATATTATTGATAGAGACGGCAAAATTCGACTTGAGGACATTGATGTTGCATTCAAAACAGCAAACGCCACTATCTTTACTGGCTATATGGATGAAGGGACGCCAATCATAACAAATGAACAGCGCAATATATTAGCGCGTTCATTCCGTACAATGCCCCTTGAAAAAATTGAATGGCAACATTTCAAAGAAATTGGCTGGAAAGACTATGTAAAGTACATCATCTTCTAAAATATAAAAACCTCCCCGTGTTTGTGGGGAGGTTTTTATTAATTTTAGACAAACTGAACTGCCCTAAATTGTAAGAAACCGTTGATTTCCGTTCCAGGCGCTCCCTTTCCGCAGGCACGGCTCCAACTAATTTATGCGGCTGCTTGGCCGCATAAATGGATTTTCCGCTCGTGCTGTTCCTGCAGGAATGTCACGCCTTCCACTCCAATCAACATGCCTATTGATAGCCTATTCTGCTAAAAATACTTGAGGCATAATAAGCATGACGTCGAATAATGCACGTGAACAACTTGAAATGCACCTTCAAAAACGCCAAAAGATATTCGGAATAATTACATTGCAAATACCTTTTGAAAATTTATCAGAAATACATCACTTCATTTATAAACGTACGAGTTGATTGGAGCACAGGCGGCGAGTGTACTGACTGCATTCGCATTTCGTTACAGAGCAAAGCTTCCTGGGGAATAGCATGAGCTTAAGGCCCCGCAGGAACGTAGCAACGAGGAGACTGAAGCCATGCCCACGAAATGCATCGGCCTTAGCGGAAATCAAGGATACTTATAGATACTTCTATTGTTATCGGAATCTATCAACATTTTCCTATTAGTTATCTGAATGATCCATTCATTTCCTTCTCTGTAGACAATTCATAGTACATCGACGTTACGCCACTTAGCTCGTAAATCATGCCATGCATGTATAGCTTTTCACCATTTGCTCCCATCAAACGAATCGCAAAAATGGCATCACCCTTGCCTGCTCTGTTTACGGTTACACCGTCTGGTGAAGATGTCACGTCAATGATTTTATGATCATGAACAGCACCAGTATATTGCTCAATTTTATAATCCGTTACAGCAAAACCTACCTCACTGGTCGGAATGAATACGCTGCTCATCTCTACTGCATGTGATGTATATAAATCATAACCGTCTGTTTCAGCATGAATACCTACACGTACTGTTTTCCCGGCATCATCAGAGAATGTAGCAATATAATCACCCGCCTGCATTAACTTCAGCGCGTAGCTAGCCCCTTTGGGAATACTTTCTTCATCCCAACCTTCGAATTCGAATGGCTGATAGGCATATACTTTATCACTTACTGTGTGACCCGCCGCAGTTGTTAACTTGATATGCTTAGGATTAAAACCTAAGTCTTCTTCAAAAAACAGCGATGTGCTCGGTGCTATTTCATCTGTTTGCTGGCAAGTCATCTGTAACTTTCCATCTACTTTTGTAATCACAATCTTATATTTTTGAGATTCGACTACTTCATAATTTCCTTCGTCATCGATTGTATAACCTGTCAGGACAAAGTAACCAGACCCCTCACTTAACGCTTCAAATTTCACACCATCATTCATAGAATAAATACGGAAAAATTCCTGCTCCTGATCTTCCGTCCAATTATTGTAAGAGAATGCCTCGAGATAATCGGCTCCAAAGTCATGTGTTTTAAATTCTTGGAAGACACGACTGGCCTGCATTGACTCGATACGATGTACAAATAAAGCGAGTTGGGAACGCTTTACTGTTTCTTTTAAACCAAATGTAGTCTCAGTGACACCCTTGGTAATTTGATTGTTATATAAAGGAGCCACTGCATAGTAAGCCTCGGAATATTTAACCACATCGGTAAATGGTAATGTCTGATCATAATCGTAATTATCTAATTGATAAGCTTTTGTTAGCATATTTGCCAATTGCTCACGTGTGATAGGTTGATTGACACCAAAACTACCATCTGCAAAGCCTGTCGCAATTCCTTCATTATATAGTGCAGCAACTGCACCGTAAAATTCATCACTTGGCTTTAAATCGGTGAAGTTTGGATTTTCCACTTTTGTTGTATCTAATTGCAATAATCCTGCCAAGATTTTGGCTGCTTGTCCACGTGTCACATCAGCAAATGGCTTAAATGTGCCATCTGTATAGCCATTGATAATACCACGTTCAGCTAAATCCTTCACTGCAGCACCGTATTCCTTTGAAACATCAACATCACTAAAACTATCTGCAGCCTGTACAGTCGGTACTACTACAATGGCACTCGTCGCTAGCGCTGCAATTAAAGCACCCTGAAACAGTGTATGTTTTTTCACCTGCTCAACCCCTCAACCCATTTTATCCATCATACTATAATTATACATTTAAATAGCACCAAAAGATTCAGGATTTTCCACATAAAATAAATTTTTCACATTCGTGCCTTCAAAACAAAAAACAGTGGAGAGTTCGATTACATCGAACTTTCCACTGCTTAAATAATTTATAACGTCATGTTAAAATCAGCAATTAAAAGTCAACTTTTGCTGTAACTTTTACAGGTGTTGCACTTTGACCACCGATGTTTACACGAGCATTAAATACATCGTTTGCTTTACCTTTTGCAAATGCATCAGTTGTACCGTTTGCGCTGAACACCACATCACCAGAAACTTTAGAGAATGTTAATGTTGTTGTAGCTGTTGCAACGTCGTTAAATTTCGCTTGACCTTTAACAACTCCAGCAGCATCAGCTTCTGCAACTGTTGCCATTACACCGTATTGGTCAGTTACAACTACATCAGCTAATTGGAAGAATGCATCAAGGTTGAAGTCAGTAGCTACATTGTAAGAGTTTGTCGTTACAAAGTTAATTGTTTCGCCAGCAATGTATGCAGCAGCTTTGTTATTCTCAACAACTGCTACTTTTTCTACTGCAGGAGCAACGTTAGAGAATGTTACATCTTTAACGATTTCTTCACCTGTAGCATTGATTGTGATTGTTACTTTTGCAGTTGCAGTTTTTGCATCTTTATCAAAATCAACATTTGCTGCATCATTTGTAGTAACATCGCCATCTGCTACGTTTGAAAGAACTGTAGATTTAACAGTGTAATCAGAACCTGCTTTAAGCGTAACTTCTCCACCATTACCTGTTACTGCTTTCACAACAATATCTTTGCCGTAACCAGCTGGAATTGTATAGCCAGTAGTATTATCACCAGTTACATAGATAGGTTTGATATCTTCTACTTTATAAGAAGCAAATGAGCTATCTTTGACAACTGAAAATTGTTTTGAATAAGAGCTTGCTTCTACAGCAGTGTTGTCAGCTGTTTTTACAAGTTTGAATGTAACATTAGCAGCTGTTTTTGTTGCACCAGCTTTGTAAGTTACAGTGATTTTGTTTGTAGCAGCATCTTTGATTTCACCAGATACAGTGAATGGTGCATCAGCATCTGTGAATGGTTGGATTGTGTAACCAGCTGTACCAAGTTTCGCAAGAAGTTCATCAGTAGAGATTACTTGACCGAATTGGTCTTCAACTACGATGTCTTTTGCAGTAATGTCAACTTTAGCATCAGTTAATTCACGGATAGATGTGCTAACTTTGCTATCTAAACCAGTGATTACTTTTGGTGCAGTTGCAGCTTTAGGGATAACTGTTTGAGTAGCAACTTTACCAGTTGAAGAAGTAACAACAACTGTTACTGGTGAGTTTTCTACTACGCTACCAGCAGCTACTTTCGCAAAAAGTTCGCCGTCTTTTTCGAATAATGTACCACCTGTAATCGTAATACCTTTAGACCCGTTTAACGCAACAGTTTCTTTAATAGCATTACCTTGTTTATCTAATACAGATAATGGGAATAAAATATCCGCTCCAGCAGTAACAACTTTTGTTGGTGCTCCTAATGTAACTGAATCAGCACGTACACCTTCAGCAACTTTTACTGCAGCTTGTGCATTTTTACCTGTTGCTTTAGCGATCACAATTACGTTTGTATCACCTGAAGCTACAATGCTAGCAACAGGAAGAACGATTACTTCTTTACCGTCGATTGTTTGTTTTTCAAACGCACCAAATGTTGCAACAGCTTGGTTTGTGTTAGTCACAAGAACTTCAGCGTTAGCACCATTTAAACGATTTAAATCAGTAATTTCTTTACCATATTGGTCTTTCACAGTAACTGGAAGATAGAATTTATCTTTTGCTAAATTAGTATCTTCAGTTAACGTTTTGCCATCTTTGTTGTAAAGAGTACCAATCGTTGCTTCAGAAACAACAGTTTTAGCTGAAACTGTTACTGTTTTTGTAGTAGTAGTTGCAGTTGAACCGTGAATAACTGTAAGGACAACTTTGTCGCCTTCTTTAAGTCCAGCAGCTTTTGTCATTGTGATTGAACCGTCTGCATTTGCTACTGCTGAATCAGCACCTGCTGCAGAAAGAGTTAACGAGGAAGAATTTAATTTAGTGATATCTTCACCGTATTGGTTTGTAACATGGTAACCAATTGTTGCAGTTGAAGTACCAGTTGATGGCGCTACTTCACCAAGAATTTCAATACCAGCTACTTTTTCGTCTTCTGTTTTCACAGAACCAGTTACTGCTTGTTCTGAAAGACCAGTTACGCTAACTGTAAATTCACCTTTAGTGATTTTGCTTGTTAATTCAATTGTTGCAACTGTTTTATCTTCGTTCCAAGTAATAGCAGAGAAGTTAGATTTAAAGCCATCTTTTTTAAGTTCAAATTTAGCTTTTTCAGTGTCAACAGCTTTATTGAATGTTACTGCTAAAGTTTTTGCATTAACTGCATCAACAGATTTTACATTTAACTCGGCTACTTCATATGTAACCACAGCTGAGTAAGATTTACCATCGATAACGAAGTCTACTTTTGTCTCTTCATTTTCTGGAAGAGCAGTTTCTAATGTTACCGTATGTTTTGAATCATCAGATAAAGTTACTTCTAAAGTTTTTGCATCTACAACTTTTACTGCTTTCACAGATAAAGTTTCTTCAGCAAGATTTGTAATTGTACGGTTTAAGAATGATGCAAATTGACCGCGTGTTAAAGAATTTTTAGGATTGAACGCTTTCACGTTTGTAAGTCCTGCATACTCTAACGCGATGATTGCTTCACGATTTTCTTCAGCTGTAGCATTCTCTAAGTCTGTGATTGTAGATTTGAAATCTGATTCTTTGTAATCTGCCACTAAATCTACGTTGTAAACAGTTTTAATGGCACGTACTAAAACAACTGCCATTTGTTCACGAGACATGTTATTTGTATGCATTAATTTGTTGTTAGAGCCTTTGAAAACGCCTGCATCTTTCACAAGTGCTGCATATTGTAATAATTCTTTGTCTGGTGCTGTTGTTGGTAAGTCAGTGAAACGAGCTTCTGTTGCGTAATCTGTAGGAATTTCGTAGTTTTCAGAAACTAACCATTTCCCTAAGAATTTCGTTACATTGCCACGAGTAACAACTGCGTTAGGTTTGAACGTACCGTCTGGGTAACCCCCTACGATTTTAGCGTCTGCTAATGCTAAAATGGCATCCTTATGGTCATTGTCTTCAATATCAGAAAAGCTTGCTGCGCTTGCTACTGGTACGATTGCTGATGCTACTAGGGCCGCTGATGCTGCGCCGACAACCCATTTACTATATTTTTGTTTCATGTGCAAATACCTCCTAGATAAATTAGCCACTTCTGTGACTACGACTCTATTATAAGTCCAGTAGAATACACATTTCAAAGTGCAATATATGGAATGAAAGATGTGGTAAAACTAGATTTTTAAAGGGTTTATACCCTCATTTTGGATTTAAAATATGTGCATCTGCACAATACACACTCGTTATTTTTCCAATAAACAATACCTATTTCACATAAATAACAATGAAATATCCTCCTATATGACCAATAAAGTTTTTCCATGTTCTTTGTAAAAAAAATTCACTGGACAATCATTAGTGAACAAATAGTGAATTTACGTTACAATAAGATAGGTAATTTATTCATGAATTACCTTTAGATATTAGCTTAGTATTCCTGAAATTAGCAATCTAGCTAGTAGAAATCATGTACTATTAGCCATTTTTAGAGTTCAATCAGTGATTTTGATGATGCAATTGGTAATTATCGAGATTCTATCAGCGATTGTTGGGGTGCTATCAGCGATTTTGTCGGGCTATCAGCGATTGTCGGGATTCTATCAGCGATTACGACGGCTCTCAGCATACTTAACTATCAACAATAACAACAACTTGTTTTTTAATTTAATAGGAATGGGGATTTGAAGGAATGGTTTTTAGTAGCCTTATTTTTTTATATGTCTTTTTGCCATTAGTGCTCATTGTGTACTTCATCTCTCCGAAGATGCTACGTAACACGATTTTACTGTTGGCCAGCTTGTTCTTTTATGCATGGGGCGAACCGAAATATGTACTGTTAATGATGCTTTCGATTTTGCTCAACTACGTACTCGGGATCGTCATAGAAAATACGGTGTCACAGTCCAAACGAAAAACACTCCTTTGGTTAGTCATCGTGAGTAATTTAGCAATCTTAGGCTATTACAAATATGCTGGCTTTTTTGTTGACATCCTTAACAATTACTTGGAGCAGCCTATTGAATGGCAAGCCGTACCGCTGCCAATCGGTATTTCATTTTACACGTTCCAAGCACTAAGCTATGTTATCGATGTCTATCGTAAGGATGTAAAAGCACAACGCAACATTTTAGACTTATCACTTTTTATTACATTGTTTCCACAGCTTGTAGCTGGACCTATCGTTCGCTATCAAACGGTAGCCGAGCAGATTAAAAAACGTCTTTCCACGGCAGAAGATTGGCTGATTGGTACTCGACGTTTCGTGCAAGGTTTAGCGAAAAAGGTGCTGATTGCCAATCCAATGGGCGAAGTAGCCGATCATGTCTTTAGTTTATCGGGCGGTGACTTAACAACCGGAACTGCATGGATAGGGATTTTAGCGTACTCCCTACAAATTTATTTCGACTTCTCGGGCTATAGTGACATGGCCATTGGTTTAGCACGTATTTTTGGCTTTAAGTTTGAAGAAAACTTCAACTATCCATACATTGCGCAATCCGTAACAGACTTTTGGCGTCGCTGGCATATTTCACTCAGCAGCTGGTTTAGAGATTACGTCTACTTCCCACTCGGGGGTAGTCGCGTTAGTCATGAATGGAAACTCTATCGAAACTTGCTTATCGTCTGGACGTTAACAGGCTTTTGGCACGGAGCAAGTTGGACCTTTATGGCTTGGGGCTTTTATTACGGCATACTAATCTGCCTGGAAAAATGGGTGCTGTTAAAATGGTTGGAACGTATTCCACGCTTATTACGCCATATTTACATACTCATTATCGTCATGATTGGCTGGGTATTCTTTAGAGCGAATGACTTTACATATGCTTTCACATTTATCAAAACGATGTTTGGGCTATCAGATGTACCGCTTTATAATTATGAAACCATTTTACTGGCAAAAGATTATGCTATTTACTTGATTGTAGCCATTATTTTTGCGGTACCAATTTATCGACTTTATCAACATTGGAGTGAGCAAAAGGCTGCTACTTCCCTTGCTTTCGACTGGGGATTACGCCTTACGCAAACAATTTACTATGGCGCGCTGTTACTATTTATCACGATGTTTTTAGTGAACGCAACCCATAATCCATTCATTTACTTTAGATTCTAGGTGGGACATCATGCGAAAAATTCAAACGTACCTTTTACCAATTACCTTTTTTTGCATCATTTTCGGTGGCTTCGTCGTGCATGTGTTAACGGTGGATCGCCCGCAATCAGAAATGGAGAACCGTCCGTTAGAATCAGCAAATATTTCTCCGAGCCCCCAGGAGATCTTTTCTGGGCAATGGTCAAAACAGGTAGAATCCTATATTTCCGATCAATTCCCCGCACGTGATACATGGATGCGCGACTACGTCTTCTTCCAACGTGCCATGGGCAAAACATATTTAAACGATAAGTATGCTGTTGATGATGAAAGTGGTTGGATTATTTCTAAGCCAGCCGCAGCAAAATCTGAAGACGAGCTTGCCTCCTTTGCTACAGATTTACAGAAACTAAGTGAAGGGCTAGCTGAAAAAAACATACCTTTCACGTTTTATTCACTACCAGCTAAAGCGACCTACTCACGCGAGCCAAGTCCGAGCTATATGCCCGATGATGCAGGTATCGCCAACAATACAAAATTACATGGGCTTGTCACAGCTGCCGGTGTAGACAATGTGCGTCTCTATGATGAAATGAAGGAAGACTTTTCTGCAGAACGAAGCTTCTTTAAAACGGATCATCACTGGACAATGCGCGGTGCCTACTCAGGTTATGAGGCACTGTTGAAAACAATAAGCGCACGACTTGGTGAAACCATTAAGCCAATTCCATTCGATGAAGCTAATACATTTTGCTTACCTAATCAGTTCGCCGGCTCATGGAATAAAATCCTATACATGACTGTGGATAACAATGAACAAATTTGCTATAACGAGCCTGCTTCATTTGCGACACAGTTCACAATTTACGACGGGACAATCGAAGAGGGCGTCACTGCTCCATATGAGGCAGTGTATGGACGTGCCAAGCAAATGAACCCTGATGCGTTAGTGAATTATGCTGACGCCTATAGCCGAGACTTTGCCGAACTCACGATTGTAAACGACACCTATGATAGTGGCAAACATCTTGTAGTCATCAAGGATTCTTACTTTAACACCATCCAATTTCATGTAGCCAGTCACTTTAAAACAGTAACCATTTTAGACTTACGTTATCTAGAGAAAAATGTAATTTCTTATTTACAAAGCATGCAACCAGACTATGTCGTGCTTGCCTACAATGATCGAAACCTAAAATTAATGCCGGAGTGATCGATACTGTGAATGAAAGTCACATTTCTATCAGCGATTGTAATGGTTTTATCAGCGATAACTGCCCTTCTAGTGGCGATTCCGACTGTTTTACCGGCGTTAACTGCCCTTCTTGCGGCGATTCCGACTGTTTTACCGGCGTTAACTGCTCTTCTTGCGGCGATTCCGACTGTTTTACCGGCGTTAACTGCTCTTCTTGCGGCGATTTTCATCTACACACAAAAAAGCAGTGATTTCTATCCACTGAGAAATCACTGCTTTTTCATTTTTATGAGACACGCTTTCTGATTTTCCCGACGATCCATTGACTGAATGGTAACAATGAAATCAACTTCGTCAGCACGATGCAAACGACTAACGTCCACAGCATTAACAATGGCACGCGGACAAGTGTGCTATCAAAATGCGCTACAAACCATCCTGTCGATAAGCGCAAAACTTCCCAATGCATGAGATAAATCATAAATGCATATTGACTGATGATGCGAGCGACTTTCGTGTGCGGCACCGACTGCCCCCAAGCAATCACAAACAGCACCACACTCATCACTAATGGCACTAAATCGAGTCGTCTCGAATGCACTTCCGTATATCCGAGTAGCAAACGCATGTACAAAAATACAGCAGCTAACAGTACCAACACAATCGTCGCAACGCGATACTTCTTTGCCATCTCTGCAATTTGCGAATAATACATCCCTATTGCATAGGCCACTGCAAAATAGCCAAGCCAACCTGTAAACAATAAACGAAGCACCATGGCATTGTCTGTAAAAATAGGATACGGCAACAAAATAACCGTATGATGAATGAGCGTAATCAGCACACATACTGGTAAAAACCATGTGAACGACCACTTAAAACGCTTCATCAGCGCAAATACTACATATAGCTGCATAATCACAACGACAAACCAGCCAACAAACTCCCCATAAACCACATTGTTCACATACTTTTCCCACAACAAGCCCTTGAGATAAATCGACTCCACAAGGGACGCATCTATAAATGCCCACACTAAAAAAGGCACAAAAATATAGTGAATTCTACTCGACCAAAAATTAGTCGGTATTTGCTCACGATAACGATTCGCCAATATTAAAATCGACAATACAATAAATGTTGGCGTAGCATAGCACAGCGCAATACGTAAAAACAAATAAATCGTCTGATCCGGCTCTACACCGACCTCCATAATAACCCATGAAGACGTGTGCAATAGTAAAATGGATAAACACGCCACCACACGTAGGTAATCCCACTCTTTAATCACGACAACATTCTCCTAGTACTTTTTTCTCTCTAGTAAGCATGTCATATAATGTCGAAGAATGCAATGGCGATACTTGTAATCTACTTTTCTATGCTATAATGAAGGAGATTTTTAATAGACAGATATGATAATAAAAATAGAGGAAATAAATTAAAAGAAATGTGAGGTGGATGAGATGGAGAAAGCATTAACGCAAATTTTAGGACAACTACAACAAATTAATCAACACATCAACAATATTGAATCACGCCTTGATTCAATTGGAAACCGACTTGAAATACTTGAATCAGAACAGCAACAAATCAAACAAGCTGTTTTAGAGACAAATGAAAAAGTGAATCGACTAGAAGCCATTCAAGAAAGCCAACATCGCATTATCGAATTACTGTCAGCTCGTTCCATTCAACATGAAGCAGAATTGAAAAGAATACAATAAGAAAACGCCCTCTTCTAAGAAGGCGTTTATTAATTTTGTAAAGTTTATATTACGATGTTAGTATTTACACAAAAACAGCTTGAAGACGCTTCAATTTCTCGCTTGCCTCTTCTTCCGACTCCCCAACAACGCCAAAATAGAACTTGCATTTTGGCTCTGTACCTGATGGGCGAATAGCAATCCAAGATCCGTCATCTAGTACAAATTTCAATACGTTTTCCTTTGGTAATACAATAGGCTTAGTAGTTCCATCAGCTAAAGTTGAAAGACCTGTTAAATAATCCTCAAAACCTCTCAAAGCTACTCCACCTATCGATTGAGGTACATCTTGTCGAAGATTATTTAAAATCTTCTTCATTTCTTCTTGACCGTTCTTTCCTTCAAACACTTGAGATACAAGTGCTTCTTTAAAAAAGCCATACTCACGATACAAATTATGCAGGCCATCTAATAAAGTCTGCTCATTCTTCGCATAGAAGGCAGCCATCTCTGCTACCTTTAACGCAACTTGTACTGCATCTTTGTCACGCACAAATGTTTCGATTAAATAACCGTAGCTTTCTTCATAACCAAATAGATATGAATAAGCCCCTGTTTTTTCATACTCTGCAATTTTTTCTGCGATATATTTAAAGCCTGTTAACGTATTCACAGTTGCTACACCAAACTGTTTGGCAATCATTGCTCCTAATTCGGAGGTTACAATTGTTTTCAACACAACTCCATTATCAGGAAGCGTACCATTCAACTGTTTTGTTGACAATAAATAATGAAGCAATAATGCACCAAGCTGATTCCCCGTTAATAGTTCATAATCTTCCCCGTTTTTCACTGCCACGCCTAAACGGTCTGCATCTGGATCTGTTGCCAGCAAAAGGTCCGCTCCTACTTCCTTCCCCAGCTCCATTGCTAACGCAAAGGCAGCGGGCTCCTCTGGGTTAGGGTAAGAAACAGTTGGAAAATCACCATCCTGTATAGCTTGTTGCTCCACAATATGTACCTGTTGAAAACCAAACGCCTGCAAGCCTTCAAGAACAGGCACTAAGCCTGCACCATGCAATGGCGTATAAACAAGCTTCATATCTAGAGCAATATTTTCATTGTCCTTTAATGTTAAAAGATGATCTAAATATGTGGTATCCATATTACTTCCAAGCCATGTCAAGAACCCTTGCTGTTCTAGTTGCTCAAGTTCAGATACCTTAATAGAAAATATATCCTCGATATTTTCCATATGTGCCACGATGTCATTCGCAAATTGAGGTGTTAGTTGTGCACCGTCCTCGCCATACACCTTAAAGCCATTATACTGTTTAGGGTTATGACTTGCCGTTATGACAACACCTGCATAGGCATGTAATTGGCGCACTGTAAATGATAACTGCGGTGTTGGTCGTGCTTCATTATAGACATATGAATAAATGCCATGTGCTCCCAGCACACGAGCCGTCTCACAAGCAAATTCATAAGAAAAGTGACGTGTATCATAAGCAATGACAACACCTCTTTTTTTAGCGGCTTCGCCATTCGATTCGATATAACGAGCAAGTCCTTCTGCAACACGACGAATGGTATAAAGGTTCATACGGTTTGTTCCAGCACCTAAAACACCACGCATTCCACCAGTGCCAAAAGATACGTATTGATAAAAGCGATCTTCTATTAAACTATTATCTTCAGCAATAGATGCAAGGTCCTCTGCTAAATAATTTGGAAGATTCGTCTCTATCCATCGATTATATAATTCACGAATATTTACCATTACTTTAACACCTTCTCTTCTTTCAACAACTCTAGCATTTTGCGTTTATACGCTTCAACTCCAGGCTGATCAAATGGATTAACCTCAAGCAAACACGCACTCATCGCACAAGCTTTCATAAAGAAATAAATCAAGTAACCTAGGTGGTACGCATCAAGCTTCGGTAATTCAAGCTGAATAACAGGCACCTTTCCCTCTGCATGCGCAAGTGCTGTTCCCTGTTTGGAGATGGCATTAATCTCATTAAATGTACGATTCGATAAATAATTCAGACCGTCTTCATTACGAGTATCAAATGGCACCGCTAAATCGCCTTCAATTTCATGAAAGTGTAGCAATGTTTCAAACATCACGCGACTACCCTCTTGAATAAACTGTCCAATGGCATGTAAATCTGTCGAGAAATTGACCGTTGAAGGATACAGCCCTTTTTGTTCTTTCCCTTCACTCTCACCAAATAGCTGCTTCCACCATTCATGGAACTTATTTAAACCTGGCTCAAAGGAAGCAAGCAACTCAATCGTAAAGCCTTTCTCATAAAGCATATGTCGCATGACCGCATATTTGTATGCATCGTTATGTGTTAAATCCGATTCCGCTAGCTCTTTAGCTGCATGTCGCGCACCATCCATTAAAGCACGAATATCAACTCCCGCTACTGCAACCGGTAATAAACCTACAGGGGTCAACACGGAATAACGTCCACCAATATTATTCGGAATCACGAATTGGCGATAGCCAGCTTTATCGGCAATCCCCTTCAATATCCCTTTTTCAGCATCAGTAGTCACAATAATGCGCTCAATGGCCTTATCACCATAACGTTCTTCCATATATAAACGCATTACACGAAACGCCAGTGCAGGCTCCATCGTGCCACCTGACTTTGAGATCACATTAACATATACTTGCTTTGTATCTAAATACTCAAGTAGTTCTTTAATATATGCACCGCTCATATTAAGGCCAACATAAACAACCTCAATGCCATCCTTGGCCAGACCAAAATACGGCATTAACGCCTCTTGAATTGCTCGTGCACCTAAAAATGATCCACCAACTCCAACAACGACAAGTACGTCCGCACAAGCGCGTACCTCACTCGCTACTCGTTCAATAGAAGTAAGCAGTGCTTCTTGCTTTTGTAACGGTGAATCCATCCACCCTGTTAATGGATATTGTGGTAAAGCGTAATGAATCCTTTTTACGCGATCTTTATACCGTAATATATCACTATCGTCTAGTGAACAATTCAGCAATGTTGTTTTAACAATTTCTGTTAGCACTATAGAATCCTCACTTCTTTAGGTAGAATTTGATATGTATATTATGCCATATTACAGAAAGAAAACCAACTCGAGCCTTGTCGAGTTGGTTATTTAATGCCATTATTTCTTATGCCAATTCCATGCGCTTTTTACAATATCCGTGATACCAAATTGAGCCTTCCATCCTAATTCACAATAGATTTTATCAGCATTGGCAACTAACTTAGCAGGATCACCTGCTCTTCGTTCTACATATTGCACAATGGCTTTTTTTCCTGTAATACGCTCACATGTTTCAATAACTTCTTTTACAGAGTAGCCGTTCCCATTTCCTAAATTATAAGTTGCCGTTTCAATAGTACCATTTAGCAAACCTTCAAGAGCCAGTAAATGGGCATTTGCTAAATCTGTAACATGGATATAATCACGAATACAAGTACCGTCAGGTGTATCATAGTCAGTACCAAATACTGAAATGGATTCTCTTTGCCCTAAAAAATGCTGAAGAATAATTGGAATTAAATGTGTTTCTGGAGAATGACTTTCACCAATTTCAGCTGTTTCATACGCACCAGCAGCGTTAAAGTATCGTAATACTACATATCTCATCTGATAGCTTTCCGCAAAATCTGCAAGCATTTGCTCCACCATTAATTTAGAGCGCCCATATGGATTAATAGGATTAGTAGGCGTTTTTTCATCAATGAAATCAACAGTTGGCATCCCATACGTTGCAGCAGTAGAAGAAAAGATAAACTTATCAATTTTGTTTTCCTTCATTACTTTTAATAAATTCAAAGTAGCAGTTACATTATTTTCATAGTACTTCATAGGATCAATCACAGACTCACCTACTAAGCTAAATGCAGCAAAATGCAATACCGCTTCAATATTGTATGTATCAAAAATCTGTTGAACGGAAGAAGAATCGCCTAAATCACCTTGTACGAAAGTAGCTCTTGCATCTACAGCCCATTGGTGACCCGTGCTTAGATTATCGAGCACTACTACCTCATGAGTCTTCACTAACTCTTTAACAAAATGACTACCAATATAACCAGCACCACCAACAACTAATATCATAAAGTTTCACCACTTAACTGTTTTGCTTTTTTTAAGATGATTTCTTTTACACCTTCACTTAAATCTTCACGTTCTAAGGCAAAATCAATCGTTGTTTCGATAAACCCTAATTGTTCACCTACATCATAGCGGCGACCCTCAAACTCATAGGCAAATACTCGTTGAATACCATTTAAAGATTCAATAGCATCCGTTAATTGTATTTCGCCACCCTTGCCTTTTTTCTTCTCGTCTAAGAAACGAAAGATTTCAGGTGTTAATACATAACGTCCAATAATTGCATAATTTGATGGTGCATCCTCTAATTTAGGCTTTTCAACAAATTGTGTAACCTGCATTAATCGAGTATTACTGTTTACTGGATCAATAACACCATAACGATGCACATCCTCATCTGGCACTTCTAGCACGCCAATGACACTTGACAATGTTTTCTCATATTGATTCATTAATTGTTTTAAACAAGGCTCTTCGCTTTTCACAATATCATCACCAAGCAATACTGCAAACGGCTCATCACCAATAAATTTACGCGCACACCAAATCGCATGCCCTAGTCCAAGTGGTTCTTTTTGACGAATATAATGGATTTCTACATTCGCAGATTCTTGCACCTTTTCGAGCATATCAAGCTTCCCTTTTTCAATTAAGTTCGTCTCAAGCTCAACAGCATTATCAAAATGGTCCTCGATTGCACGTTTTCCCTTGCCCGTCACAATAATAATATCCTCAATACCAGAGTCAATCGCTTCTTCTACAATATATTGGATAGTTGGTTTATCTACTATTGGTAGCATTTCTTTAGGCATTGCTTTTGTAGCGGGAAGAAAACGTGTACCAAGCCCTGCAGCTGGAATAATGGCTTTTCGGATTTTTTTCATGTTGTTTCACTCCCTTATAAAATGAAAGTCTACTTATTAAATTTAAGTAGACTTAGAATTATTAGATATTTGCTAAAATAAGATCGATCACACGTCTTTGCTCTTCCACGGTCATTTTAGTATCCGAAGGCAAACAAATACCTTTTTCAAATAATTGCTCACTCACAATTTCATTTTCACCGTGAGAATAGAATTGACATCCCTCAAACAATGGTTGTAAATGGAGTGGTTTCCATACAGGACGTGCTTCAATATTTGCCTCATTCAGCTTATCAATTAAATCATATGGTGAAATGGCTATTTTCTCTGGATTTAAAGTCAATGTAGATAACCAACGATTTGAAAATGTACCTTCAAGCTCTGGCATCATTGTTAAGCCGTCGAATTCTGAGAAAGCCTTTGCGTAATGTTCAAAGATTGCACGTTTTTGTGCCACACGTTCATCCAATACCTCCAGTTGTCCGCGACCAATACCAGCAACAACATTACTCATACGGTAATTGTAACCAACAACACTATGTTGGTAATGCTTTGCTGCATCACGAGCTTGAGTAGCAAGAAATCTCGCACGATTCAAAGCTTCAACATTATTTGATACTAGCATACCGCCACCAGAAGTAGTAATAATTTTATTACCGTTAAATGAGAAAATACTAAATTGACCAAATGTCCCACTTTTCTTCCCTTTATAGGATGAACCAAGTGATTCAGCAGCATCTTCCACTACAGGAACTCCATAAGAATCACAAATCGCTAAAAGTTCATCCATCTTTGCACTTTGACCATATAAATTAACAATAATGACGGCTTTAGGCAATTTTCCTTCAGCTTGTGCATCTTCAAACGCTCTTGCTAAAGCTTGCGGAGACATATTCCAAGTATCCCATTCAGAGTCGATAAAGACTGGCTTTGCTCCTCGATACAAAATTGGATTCGCACTTGCAATAAACGTTAATGTCGAACAAAAAACAGTATCATCACGTTCAACACCAACTAAGTTTAATGCCAAGTCAATTGCTGCTGTTCCCGAACTAACTGCTGCCGCTCCATTTACCTCCACATATTTAGCAAGTTCTTGTTCAAATCCATCCACATTTGCACCAAGTGGGGCAATCCAGTTAGTATCAAAAGCCTCTTGAACATATTTTTGCTCATGTCCACTCATATGAGGGGATGATAATAAAATTCGTTGTGTCATGCTACATGCCTTCTCTCAAAGATTTTCATTCATGAAATTTAATTGGTATCGCTGGTGTACCAACTGCTGTACAATTAGCTGGTAAATCTTTTACTACCACAGCGCCAGCACCAACAGTTGTCCAGCATTCAATTTTCACCAAAGGGATTACAGAACTACTTGCTCCCAAATGCACACCCTCGGCTATTTTTACACCACCAGTAATAACACTTGCTGGTGAAATATGCACAAACTTTTCTACTAGACAATCATGTTCTATCACAGCATTCGTATTAATAATACTATGCATACCTACACAAACATCTGCATTTATAATTGCACCAGGCATTACTACAGTCCCATTCTCTATTACAGCACTTGGACTTACTAAAGCAGATGGATGAAGGCATGTAATATATCTATCTTTTGAAATATTTAATCTTGAAACCACTTCTTTGCGAACCTTATTATTACCAATTGCAATAATAACTTTTACTTTCTTATCTTTCAAAAGTTCATTTAAATACATAATAGGTCCCTTGATAATTTTATTCTCTGTAAATACATCAATATATTTATCATCTAAGATACCTACAATATGGTCACCATTAGCTAAGATAATATCTTTAATTACTTTAGCATGACCGCTATCCCCAATAAGTACAATTTTCATAACGAATCACTACCCTTGAATTTTGTCATGGTTGCTTGACCTTCTTGGCTAATACCTTCTGAGACAAATACTTTTTTCACTGTCAGTAATAGTATTTTAAAATCTAACCTTATTGATTGATTTTCCACATACCATACATCATATTCAAACTTTTGCTCCCATGATATTGCGTTACGTCCATTCACCTGCGCCCAACCTGTTATTCCTGGGCGTACTTCATGCCTCTGTGCTTGTCTTTCATTATAAAGTGGCAAATATTCTACTAAAAGTGGACGTGGACCAACAAAGCTCATATCCCCCTTAAGTACATTCCATAATTGTGGTAATTCATCTAAGCTTAACTTTCGTAATAGTTTACCGAATGACGTTAAGCGGATTTCATCTGATAAAAGTTCTCCATTTCCGCCTCTTTCATCGGTCATTGTACGAAATTTATAAACATAAAAAACTGTTCCATTTAAACCTGGTCTAGGTTGTTTAAAGATCGCAGGAGAACCTAGTCTTACTCTTACACAAACCCATATAATTAAGATGACCCAGCTAAAAACAATAAGTAGAAAAAAACTAATACAAAAATCTATTAGTCGTTTCATTGAATTATATCAACCTTCTCTTTCCGCCAAAATTATTAAACTACAATAATTTAGAATATATGTTTTCCATATCCTTCAAAACATTATTAATACTATATTTTTCAATTTTTATTTTGGCATTATGTCCAAATTCATATCGCATTTCTTCATTTTCAGCTAACTCAATTATGCTTTTTATTAAATTCTCGCTATCGTCAAGATCTACTAGAAACCCAGTTTGCTCATTCGATACTAAATCTGCAGATCCTCTTATATTTGTACTAATAATCGGCTTACCTACTGCCATTCCTTCCATTAAACAGCGGGGTAACCCTTCTTGTTTCGAAACAAGAGTTATTATATCTGAAGCACTAATTATTTTAGGTACATCCGTTCTATATCCTAATAAATGTACATTTGATATGTCATGTTCATTTATAAAAGTTTTAATTTTTTCTTCATCTGGACCTTTACCAACAAACACCAAATGAACATTTTGAGCTTTTGATATAATACTTCCCCAATTTTCCAATAAAAAAAATTGGTTTTTTCTCTTGCTAAGTTCTGCTACGCAAGTAATTAATACAGCATCATTTTCTAGCTTCAGCTCAGTTTTTAAGAAGTTATCACCTTCAGGATTATTCACTTTATACTCTTTTAAATCTACACCTACACCATTCACAAAAAATAAATCTTCATTTTTCTTGAAACCTAGCCTCTCACCTGATATGAAATCTTCCTTATTCATAACAATAAGTGCATCTGTCCATTTTGCCGCTAGTTTCTCAGCAGGATAAAAAGCTAACCAATTTTTTGTACTAGATCCTTTAAAAAAATGAAATCCATGAGCAGTATAGACAATTTTTCCTTGTTGAGCTTTCTTAGCAGCATATCTAATCAAAAAAGAAGCAGTTGGCGTATGTACATGAATCAAATCGAAATAATGAGTAGAAAATAACTTTTTCAGTTGTTTATAGGCGTTAATATTTCTACGTGATAATGGTAGACGTTCAAAATCAATATCGTGACAGATAACGCCCATCTCTTCTATTTCAGCTTTCCTTCCCAAGCTATTGCTTCCAACCGCATGTACTTCATAACCTTTTTCCTGAAACCATTTCATGAAAGGTCTATGAAATGCTGTTAAATGTTGATAAACTGATGCTCCAAATAAGATTTTTTTCAATTTATATAACACTTCCTAGTGAATGAATTTTAAATTTGTTTTAAATTCATTTGTTTTCTTTTCCTGATAGCAAATAAATACTCACCATAATACTTTGAAAAAACAATAAGTAGTGGCAGCCAACCAACGATTCTTAATCTTGATGAAGTGCCTATATTATCGTTAGAAATACTTATTAACAGAAACCAAATTACACTCTGTATAATTAGATATTTTTCTATGTTCGAAAACATTTTTCTTCTTCTAAATAAAAAAATGCTAATTACCAAAAATACAGATCCTTCTGTCAACATAAGTATTAAAGTTGATCCTCCAGTAATCTGCCATGGCAAAGGTCCAATAAAATTACTTATAAAACTATACAGATAGTTAACATAAAACATTATCATATTAGATTGATCTAAAGAGATTCCCATTTGACTCCCCCCTGCATCGAGAGAAGATTGTCTGTATAATAAAGCATCACTAAGAGAAAGGTTCACTATTGGGAATTTTACATTCTTTAAAAATATATAAAATATGGTAAAACCAAATATGAAAATATAAGTATACTTTTTTAATCTAATTTTATTTTTATTGGTTAATTTTATTAGTAAGTAAACTGTTGATCCTAGTAAAAAACTAAGTAAAGCATATTTTCGATATCCCCCCAACATAAACATAGTTAATATAAATAATATGATATTTATTATTTTCGGATATTTTCCGTTTTCAATAAAAATATTAATAAATAAATACATACACCAAAGGAAATAAAAATAAATCCAAATATCACGATACAAGGAAATTGTCGTGTTCAAAATTAAACTAGGGTAAAATGTAAGTAAAATCAGTAAAATCCACGAGGAAATCCAATATATTGCTTTTCTTTTTATAATTTTTTTTAGTATTAATAATGAGACAATCACAAGACCTAGATTAGCAAAATAATTAAAAATACGTAATAAATATACGCTATCAGTATTAAAATATTTCAATATCCATCCTAATATTACAGTATGAACGGAAGTGTATATATATGATAAATCATTTGCTATATTAGTAGCTTGTTCATAATAAAATATACCATCGTCCCCTCCACCAAATAACGGAAGGTTTATACCACCAGTATTTTGTAATAAACCTAAGAAATAGATAATTGTAGTAAGGACAAAATACATAAGACTATACCCACATATTAAAACAATTGTTTGACTTGCATTTTTATTCATACTTTAAACCTTTCTAGATTTTCTAGTATAGCTCTTATAAAACCCAATTCATATAATTGTACTTAATTAGTTTTTTAACATTTAAATAACGCTAGTAATCAAATCAACATATAAAATGAAATCTTATATGCCTTCCCATTTTTCAACAAATTTTTCAGCTATCAAAATATGATTATGTTGTTCTTCCACATATCTTCTAGATTCTAAGCTTATTTCTTTAATTTTATTTTTATTTAAAATTAACAGTTCTAATTTTGTAACTATATCTTCTACATTCGGTTCAATGTTTATAACGGGGGATTCTTTTAAATTCCATTCCCGTATACACTCATCTTCACATCCACTTAATACAATTTTCCCTTGAGCTAATGAATATAGAGCATTCATAGCATATGAATAAGAGCGGCACTGATCTATTACTATGTGGGTTCTTTTTATAGCCTCTAAATATTCTTCTAAAGGTAGAAATTCTGCACTTATCACTTCTACCTCATTCGGATAACGCTTACTAATGATATTAAGAGCCTCATTAATAAACTCACTTCCTTTACCAATTGGTCTATTGGATGCATGATAAATCACTATTTTCCCATCTAAACACAATTGTTCACATATGATTTTCTTAGTATTTATAGGGAAAGGAATTGTTTCACATATTTTAAAACTCCATGAACTTTTCCTATATGCTTCAGCATATTCATAAGCATTAGGTATAATTAAATTAAATTTACTTAAAATTTTTTTTTGTAAAAACTTATGATAATGTTCTTCATAAGGAAGTTTTTTCCCTGTCTTTAATTCATCATCAAAGGGGGAATATTTTTTCATTCCCCCTTCTCTTATAAATTGACTAAAAACTGTATCATCCCCTGCAGCTAAACAAACAAATTTATTATTATTTTTAAAGAGCAATGGATAGTTTAATAATGTGGATTTTGGTTTAATATAGGGATTTATAAATTGAACTATATCAAAATCCATTAATTTCTTTATCTTCTTCCTATTATTTACTAGTGACTTAATTAAATTAAAAAAACTATCGGTCTGAAGGGAAATATCTACATCCCGAGCAATACTTTTTTTCCCATCCCCCGCTGAGACAATTGTAACCTCATATCCTAATTCTTCTAAACCTTCTTTTAAATTAGTGTGTAACCCACTAAATTCTCCAAATAGTAATATCTTTTTCATGAGTCCTCCAGTGATTGCATTTCATTAATATAGTTATCCCAAGAAGAATTCTTAATGTTTAAGAAAAACAAATCGTCTAAATAGTATTAGCATTACTATTAAGTATACAAAATAATTTAGTGCATAGGCCTGTACCACTCCTTGCAGTCCATTACACATTGTAAGAAACAGGGTAAGTAGATAAAATAATAGAGAAAAAATTACCTCAGTAATTATAAACGTCTTAGTCATACTTTTTGCAATCATTAGATAAGCTAGTGTCCAACTACACATTTTAAAGAAATCTCCGAGTAGTTGATAAAAGAATAACTCTCTCATTGGATAGAAATCTTTTGTAAAAAGAATTGCAACAATAAAATCTCTCAATAAATATATTGCAAAAGCAGTTACCAATACAAATGGAATAATTATTTTATAACCCGATAGTATTTCTTTACGTATTTCAGCTTTATCCGTTAGCTCAGATAATCTTGGTAAGTAGTACGTTGAAAGAGCTGTAGTTATAACCATTAAATACATTGTCGAAATCATCCACACTGATTGCCAATAGCCAGCTTCTTTTAATGAGAACCCCTCAGTTAAATGATTTCTTATAGCTATCTGTGTAGCGGAAACACAAATAACCGAAACAATTGACATTATAGAAAATGCTAAAAGTGTTTTATAATATTCACTTGAACTGTTTTTTTGCCATTTAAATTGAATATTTAACTTTTTCACTGCAGTCGGTAATGAAATAAATAACAATAGTGCCTGTACAACAATCATTGCTAGTAAGGCACCCCAAAGATTATATTTCACAGTTAAAATTGTTGTGAAAACAAGTGATAATATACTTCCGGTAATATTAACAGTTATAAATAACCTGATTTCTTTTAGCCCATTAATAATTGATAAAATGATTGTATTTAATCCAATAAGCCATAAAGTCCCACCTAATACCTTAAATAAAACATGATATTGTTCTGTTTGAAACATCTTTTCAGAAATAAAATGACTTCCTATAATAAGTACTAAACCTATTATTATTGAAACGAGTAAAGTAATTTTTATAGCAACACTAATATACGCATCTCTTTTTTGAGAATCTTTTTCATTATATTCAGCAACATATTTTGTAACACCTGCGTTAATAGCACCATTACCGAGTGTGGTTACGACAGTTAAAAAATTTTGAAACTGTCCTATTAAAGCAATACCAGCGGGACCTATATAAATTGCAATTACTTTATTTATAACAAGATTTGATGCTAGTTTGATAAAAGTTGAAATAGCTGATAATAAACTTGTTTTCAAAAAATTCATAATATTACCAACTATCCTTCGTAACTATTTACAATTTTAATTACTTTCCACATTTCTTCCTCTGATTGCACAGGAGAAATTGGGAGACTGATAATTTCAGAATGAATTTGCTCTGATTTTGGATAACTTAACTTATTCCATTCACTATAGGCGACCTGTTGATGTGGTGGAATTGGATAATGAATAATCGTTTGGATACCTTTATCTGATAGAAATTGTTGAAATTTCCCTCTATTTTCAACTCTAACTGTAAATACATGCCAAACACACTCTGCTTTATGTTGCGGAATACTTGGTAATTTAATGAGGGGATTTTTGATGTACTCTAAATACATTTCGGCTAAATGACGACGCATTATATTTTCTTGTTCTAAATTGGGTAATTTAACTCGTAGAAAAGCGGCCTGCATCTCATCTAATCTGTGATTAAAGCCCTTATAAATATTTTCATATTTCTTATGTGAGCCATAGTTTCGGTATGCTCTTAATGTTTCTGCTAAAGCATCATCATTTGTTGTAATCGCTCCAGCGTCCCCTAAAGCACCTAAATTCTTTCCTGGGTAAAAGCTAAAGCCGGCTGCATCACCTAAATTCCCTACGCGTTTCTCATTATACTTTGCCCCATGCGCTTGAGCTGCATCCTCAATAACTTTCAAATTGTATTTAGTGGCTAACTCTAATACATGTGACATCTCTACAACACGACCATAAAGATGAACAACTAAGATTGCTTTCGTATTTGGAGAAATTTTTTCTTCTATTAACATCGGATTAATATTACATGTTTCAAGACTCGGTTCAACTAAAATTGGTGTTGCTCCTACTTGAGAAATAGCAAGTATAGAGGCTATATATGTATTTGAAGGCACAATGACTTCATCGCCTTCACCAATTTCATATGCTTGTAATATTAATTTCAATGCATCTAAACCATTACTTACACCGATACAATGCTTTGTACCACAGTATGCAGCAAATTCTTGCTCAAAAGCCTCAACTTCTTCACCAGAAATATACCAGCCGCTATCAATAACACGAGCCGCCGCTTGCTTTAATTCTTCTTCATATTGATTATTTATCTTTTTTATATCTAGAAATGAAATCATCTTAATACCTCATGTATATAATATTCGTATTGATTATATAGAACTGTTCTTGCACCAAAACCTTCCTTTTGGAAAATCAATCCTTCATTTAATTTATAACCATTTTGCTCAACGGAAGTTCCAAAATCAAAATATTCCATATTACTAAAAATATCATCTTGTATTAAGTAATTAAACAAATAATCTAAAGCTGATGTTTGCTTTCCTATATCATTGGATGCAATATACTGTACATGCACCACTTTTCCCACAAAATACAATAATGCACCTGCTACACATTTACCATCCAAATATATAGAAAATAGTTTTATTTGATTTGGAAATCGGTTTTTTAACATTGTTATTTCATCCAAAGTATGAACTGGATGAGTATCGTATCTATTTCCTAGATTATCTTTTAAAATATCCCAAAAATCATTATAATTAAAATCGGTTAAAATTTGAAAAGAGTAACGTTGAGATTTTTTTATACTTTTTTTTCTAGAAGAACTCATCTTTATTTTTTTGTTCAATATTATAGTTGAGGAAGCACCACAAGCGATTTTTTTTGCACCTAATCTAAATAAAGCATATTCATCTTCCTGAGAAGGTATTTCACTGTAAATATACGGAATAGGCTTATAGATTATTTTTGATACATTCTTTTTATTATATAAGTATCGGTTAAGTATCTCAAAATACTCCAATACCTCTGTCAATTTAGTCTCATTTTTTATTAGTAATCCTCCGTATGTCAACCCTTGATGAGAATAAAAAACTGAATTTTCATCTATATTCCCTGGTAATAACGCTACAATTTTATCATCTTCTTTTAATATTAACGAACAGTCATTAAATCTATCCGAATGGTAATGCATATAGCCTGCATTATGTAAAAATGTAGCATTTTTTGATTTTTCAACAAAATCATTCCATTCATCCGTATACCGATAATCCAATTGCTCCACTGTAAACTTTGAAAGTTCCATTTATCTCACCCTATAATTTGTATATCATATAACATACATTATCTTTTTCAAATTGATGTACAAATCCTATTTTTTCATATAATTTTATTGCTCTTATATTATCTTTAACTACCCTTAAATATAAATAAGTTAGATTTATATTCATTGCATATCTTATTGCATAATCCAATAAATATTTCCCATAACCTTTTCCCCAGAATTTTTTTTCAGCAATATAACCCCAATATTCTCCACAGTTTTCGTTTATATTTTTTATCCCTAAAGCACCTATAGGTTCATTATCAAGATAAATACTTTTTATATAATAATTATTTATATTTTTTAATGAAACAAACCAATTCTCTTGAGATTCTTTTGTAAAATCAGGGGTCATAGTTAGGAATTTAATTTCTGGATCGTTCAGCCAACTATAAGAGCACTCCAACGTAGCCCGGTCATATTCTCTAAATTCTAAAGTTTCTCTTTCAATCAAAGATTTAAAAACTTCATATTGCCTAATATAATCTGACTCATCATAAAAATCACTCGCCAATACCATCAAAACACAATCTTCGCTAAATTCATACATTTCATGCCAGATCATTTCTTTTACTATTAAGCCTTGATTCCGTTGATTTAAAACATATTCTTTCTTATCCTGTCCATTATCTAATAACACTTTACATGAACCACTAACACATACTAAAAACTGTTGTAACTTCTTATGAGCATGAAATCCTCTTGGCTTATCATTCATACCATAAATATAGTATACTCGTTTAATATCAAATGGAATGTTACGCTTTGCTTCAAACGAAACTAAATAACCTCTTTCATCTCCTATAGCTTGAAAATCAATTAAATCATTCTTCATTTTTCAACCCACCTTTAAAATATTTTACAATATACCAATCAATCGTTTTCACAATACCTGTTGCAAATGTTTCTTGGGGTTGCCAATTTAACTCACTTTGAATTTTATTTGAATCAATCGCATATCGAAAATCATGTCCGTGTCTATCTTCCACAAATTGTATTTGCTGTCGATAGCTTTTTTCTTTGGGTACACATTGGTCTAAATAATCACAAATGATATAAGCAATATCGATATTCGTTTTTTCATTATGTCCGCCAATTAAATACGTGTCTCCCGCTTTGCCTTGATGAAACACGGCATCAATCCCTGTACAATGATCCTTAACATAAAGCCAGTCACGTACATTTTTACCATTTCCATAAATAGGTAAATTATTTCCTTGTAATGCATTACGAATCAATTTAGGAATTAGTTTTTCATCATGTTGCTTCGGTCCATAATTATTAGAACAATTAGTCGTTACTACATTTAATCCATAGGTATGATAATAGCTTCTAACTAACATATCCGATGCTGCCTTACTTGCACTGTATGGACTATTCGGGGCATATGGTGTTTGCTCCGTAAAAAATCCTGTATCCCCTAAAGTTCCGTATACCTCATCCGTTGAAACATGGTGAAATCTAGAACTTTTAAATTGTTCTTTATAATTAAATGGAGTATTCATCCAAAAATCACGAGCGCTTTCTAATAGATTTAATGTCCCAATTACATTAGTCTCTGCAAAAATGCTTGGATTTTTTATTGAATTATCTACATGTGATTCTGCTGCAAAATGAATAACATCCGTAATATTATGTTGCTTAAAAATACGCTGTACAATCTCTTTATCTCTAATATCGCCTTTAACAAACTCATAATTCTCTAAATGAATTAAATCATCAAGATTTTTTTCATCTGCTGCATACGTAATACTATCTACATTAATAATGTTATAGTCTTGGTAGCGTTCGTTCATATATTGAATAAAGTTTGAACCTATAAAACCAAGTCCACCTGTTACTAGAATGTTTTTCTTCATGCTTATAACTCCTCGTTATTAAACGTTTCTTCTGCAATATCTAACAAATATTGACCATACTCATTTTTAAGAAGTGGCTGAGCTAATGTAATAAGCTGTTCTTTTGAAATATAGCCCATCCGATAAGCAATTTCTTCTAAACATGCGACTTTAAAACCCTGTCTTTTTTCAACAGTTTCTATAAATACTGATGCCTCTAATAATGACTCATGCGTTCCAGTATCAAGCCATGCAAAGCCTCTACCTAGAAGTTCAACTTGTAGCTTCTCTCTTTGCAAGTATACTTTATTAATATCCGTAATCTCTAATTCACCACGGCTAGAGGGTTTAATAGATTTCGCAATTTCAATGACATCATTATCGTAAAAATATAAACCTGTTGCTGCAAAGTTTGATTTAGGCTTTTGAGGCTTTTCTTCAATTGAAAGAACCCTCTGTTCACTATCAAATTCTATGACACCAAACCGTTCGGGATCCTTAACTCGATAACCGAATACAGTAGCTCCCCTCTCTCTATTTGCAACTTTTTGCAAAATAGCTGGGAATCCTTGTCCAAAGAAGATGTTATCACCCAAAATTAATGCAACTGAATCGTCACCAATAAACTCTTCGCCAATAATAAAAGCCTCTGCCAAACCATTAGGATGCTGCTGTATAGCATATTGTAAAGACAATCCAATTTCTTTCCCATCTCCTAATAATTTCTGAAACATGGACAAATCCTGTGGTGTTGAAATAATCAAAATATCTTTAACCCCTGCAAACATAAGAACTGAAAGAGGATAATAAATCATCGGTTTGTCATATATTGGAAGTATTTGTTTTGAAATTGATTTTGTTAATGGGTATAATCGAGTGCCACTACCCCCTGCTAAAATTATCCCTTTCATACTTTACTCACCTGTCTTCGATTTATTTCATTATTATTGTTAGCTGCTTTTAATAAAGCATTTTTCATTTCTTCTACTGTCATCTCAAGTAAATTCTCTACTAAAAAATTTAGTTCCAATTTCAACATTGGATTAGCTCGACCAATATGAATGCCTGGAAATACATGTTCTTCTTGGATTTCTTCTGTATTCAATAGTTCCTCATACATTTTTTCGCCTGGACGCAAACCTGTAAATACAATTTTTATTTCATCCTCTGTAAAACCAGATAAATGAATTAAATTACGTGCTAAATCTACAATCTTCACAGGCTCTCCCATATCAAGTACAAAAATTTCTCCGTTCCCTCCTAATGTACCTGCTTGTAAGACAAGTCTAGAAGCTTCTGGGATTGTCATAAAATAACGTGTCATATCAGGATGTGTTACTGTCACTGGCCCACCTGCAGCTATTTGCTTTTTAAAAAGTGGTATTACAGACCCTCTTGAGCCTAAAACATTTCCAAAGCGAACTGCTGCAAAATTTGTACTACTTCCCTTTGCTAATGTCTGTACAACCATTTCAGCAATTCGTTTTGTTGCACCCATTACATTCGGTGGATTGACAGCCTTATCGGTAGAAATCATTACAAACTTTCCAACACAAAATTCATGTGCAGCCTCAGCAATGTTTTTAGTACCAAATATATTATTTTTCACTGCCTCACATGGGTTATATTCCATTAGCGGAACATGTTTATGTGCAGCAGCGTGATAAATCACATCAGGTTTATACTGTTTTACAACTTCAAAAATTCTCTCTCTGTCTTGAATATCCGCAATAATTGGCACTAATTTTGTGAATCCCGAACTTCTTTGTTGAAGCTCCATATGAATGGTATAAATCGAATTTTCGCCATGCCCTAAAAGAATAAGTTGCTTTGGACGGAAGTTCATCACCTGACGACAAATTTCAGAACCAATGGATCCTCCTGCCCCCGTAACAAGTATAACTCTATCTGTTAACTTATTCGAAATAGCAATCATATCCAATTTTACTTCATCACGACCAAGTAAATCCTCAATTTGGACCTCTTTCATCTCGTTTACAGCAACTTTACCTGTCATAACATCTTCAATACTTGGCATTACTCTTACAGGAATATTTATTACTGCACAACTCTCATATATACTTTTTATACCAACACGACCTAAAGATGGAATCGCTATGATGATCTCATCAATACCATGCTTTGCTACAAGTCCTGGGATATCCTTTGTCGTACCACATACCGTGACATTCATCACTTTAAGCTGTTGCTTGCTCAAATCATCATCTACAAATACAACAGGCATTCGATCTGGATTTGGAGCATGTACTAAATTTCTTGCAAGCATTGTGCCACCTTGACCAGCTCCCACAATTAACACTCGCTTTAAATTAGCTGTATTTCGAAATGAATCTCTATCATTTAATACACGCAGTAAGAAGCGTGATCCTCCAATCATAATAATATGGAGCATCCATGTGATTGCCATAATACGGAAATATATATCATTTTTGATTATGTATTGCATAAGACTAGCCGTTGCAATAGAAATCGTAACCGCATAGCCAATTGTTAGTAGCTCTCGGACAGAAGCAACGCTCCACATACGATCATAAAGATGAAAGAAATATGCCGCAATGTGATGACTAAATAATAGCGTTACAGCACTAACTAAAATAACCTTATCGGAATAGCCATTGATAGTTGGGTGCAATAACCAATAGCTAAAAAATATAGCTGAAAGGACTATACAAGAGTCAATTATAAAAAATAGCATATAACGCATTTTATAACTCATACCTAGTAACCCTCTCTTATTTCTATTTCTTAATTGAACTATTTTTCCAATATTGACGGAAAAATACGGTGCCTACCCCGAACATCATACCAATCACTAAGCCAATTGCTAAATTTAACAGTTTATTTGGTGAAGCTGATTTTTCAGCTAAAGTGGGCTCTGCAATCACACGAATAAATGGATCTGGTTTAAAACTATCTAATCCTGTTTTTACAGATTGATAGTTGGCTAAGGTTTTTTGATATTCCACGGATTTTGTATTAATTTGTGCTTGCAATTGTAGTAATTGATTTTGCAAATCTCCGTTTACATTAGAAAGTGTTGTCGTTTGGTCATCTGAAATATTTAGTACAATTTCAGAGTTTAATACTGTTTGTAAAATTAAAATTTCAGGTAACTTATTATCTTTAATTATCTTATTATACTGCTCGATGATATTTTCTATTTCTTTTGATAAGGATACTGACTCTGTCTTGTAAGTTGTTTCTAATTCCTTTAACGTTGCCTGAACAGATTCATTCATTTTTTGCTTTGTTACATCCATCAAGATTTGAAGTTGTTGTTGAGCATCCTGTGCCGACTTTGCTTTATATTTTAATTCGACTAAATTCTTAGCAGGATCTGCATCGACAGTAGCCACCATATTTTTTTCACTGTAGACATCTTTTATGTCTGCATCTTTTAAAGCTTGTTTCATGATCGGTTTATTCTGGATACGCTGTGCATATATACTTGGTGTGAATTCAGCAGCAATATAGTTTGATATAATACCTGTGTCCTGTATACCACTTGCTACTTGTACAACTGCCTTTGATTCATATTTTTCTTCTAAAACAAACCAACTAACTATCCCGGCTAGCAACATACAAACCACTGTACAAATAGCAATTATAGCTTTACCCTTCCAAACAATCTCTATTAACTCTCGTAGCTCAATTGTCTCTTCCATCTAACTGCTCCTTATTTTTGAATGTCATTGCTAGTAATATCCCTGCAATAGCCCACATCGATTCAGAAGTTCCTGGTAAGCTATCATTAAATATTCCCTGTATTAAATAAGAGCCCCAAGCTATCCCTAAAATCCAAACAATTGAACTATTATTTTTTATAGTTATTTTTAATGGATTAATTAATGAGAGCGCTATTAAGACTATTACACTTAAAAAGCCCATTATCCCAGTTCCATACAACCAGCCCACATACATGTTATGCGGCTTATCTGTAATAATATTTTCATAGTATAATCCCGAGCGTGCATCAATACTATATTGTGGGAAATTGTACATAAAAGTATCTAATCCATAGCCAAACAAAGGGCGTTCTTTCACTAATTCTATCGATTTCTCCCAAATATAAGCACGTCCTGAACCAGCGGCATACGCTCGCTCCGGCAACACAGGCAATTCAAACTTCTCAGCAGCATAAGCTTTTGTCATCCATTCAAACTCTATATCCTTTTTCATACTAGTTACTGGTGCAGGCTCTTCCTTCAAGTAAGGATTGGACTTTACCACAAAACCAATTGATTCAGTCCAAACACGAGCATCCTTACTAGCCAGCACATGAAACACAGGTGCACTCACGACTAAAAACACCGCAATCATTGTAAAGCTTTGCACTTTCTTTTCTGATCTAAATGCTACAAACAATACGACCATCATCATTACACAAACTGTCAAAAAACCACTTGTCGAAATAGACATAAACATAACTGCAATCGACATTATAGCAACAACTAAATGTCCGATAGCTCGACCAATAGTTCTCTCTAAAACAGCAGCTGTTAGGTACATTACTGTCATAATTGCAAACATTCCACTCATATAGTTCCATTGATTTAAAGTTCCCACTAAAATAGAACCTTCAGTAATATCTGCCCCTTCAGGTAAAAACAACTTTACAAATTTACTAACAGCACTATTTTGTAATAAATCATGCCCGTAAAAATTCATTGAAATAATAAATAAGTTAATGAGCACAAATGGATAGAGTGAATATAAGATATAGTTTAAAGCTTTTTTTGGATACTCAATATTCATTGCAATGAAGAATATAGACAAATAACATAACCAGCTAATTGCTCCCTCTGATTGGTTATACGTTCCATGTATTGCAATTGAGATGTTTGGTGATAAAATTGTTGATAATACAATAGCAACAGCGAATGCTCCTATTGCATAATTCAGTTTTGTTTTACGAATTTCACCATTCATAAACAAAACCTTAGCCATAAACAAAATACCTGCTATTAAAGTAAGTATCAACACAGCTAATGCTTTATAATGCGTAAATAGATCACCTTTTACGCCACCTGTTAGGGCATCTACATTTGTAATAAGAGGGGTTTGCACATCTATTACGCTTGCCATAACGATTAATGGTACGAAGCCAATTACAATTAGAAGTATTCTAAAAATCCATTTGTCCATAGATTTTTGAGATTTTATATCTTCTTCTACATCACGATAAGCTACTTTTTCGTAGAACTTACTCATTTTTTATGTACCTTCCTTTATTGCAAATTTTCGATTTGTGCTAATAGTGTAGCAACATGCTCTTGATAATTTGGTATTTCCTCTGGGGCCCATCCCCATTCTTGACAACGTAGAAGTACAATTTTCGCATCTTCGTATCTTTCAGCAGCTACGAATATCTCTCCTAACTGAATCATAAACAGTGGATCTTCCACCTTATGAGGATTTATATCCATCGTTTTTTGCATATATATTGTTGCCTGTTTTACTTCGCCCTTATTAGCAGCAATAACTGCAGCTAAATAATTTGCTATTTCAGAATTAGGCTCAGCTTTTAGTACTTCTGATATTACTTCCCAAGCACCTTCATAATTACCGTCTGTTTGTAACTGAACAGCCTGATTATATAAAGCCTCATTCATCGCAAAATTGTCGTCCTGTTTACTAGCCATCACATTCGCAACAATCAATCCAATTACGACAAATGCAACCAGACTAGCGAATATATATGTTCTAACCTTATCAGTAAATTCCATTTCGCCCTACCTTCCTTAACTTATGCCATTTTTTTCACATATTGATATTATACTATAAATTGCCTCTTATATGTTGTGTTACTTAGATATAACTGAGTGTACTTGCTCTACAACTTAACAAATAAATTAGCATTAAAAATAAAAATAACTTATGTATCGATTCTTAGATTTGATGGAAAGTATTATATACAACTAAAAAAATCAAAAAATGCTATGTGGAATATCCCACATAGCATTTTTGTTCTAAGAATAGTACTAAGTAAAAGTTCTTAGTTCTTTCTTAGTATTTTGTAAATTATTTTAAAGTTATTGAACCAATAGTTACATCACTATTAGTAAGTTTAGATTTTAGTACAGTTCCATTTACAGTGAATGCAGTAATTGCAGTAGTAGTTGGAATTGCGCTAGCTTGTGCAATTTTCACAACAACTTTTGAGCCAGAGACGCTAGCTACTGTACCAGCTACTGTTCCATTAACCAGAACATTGTCATTAGCTTTTACATTAACAGCTGAAGTGAAAGTAAATGTAATTTGTTGATCAACTGCATCTTTACCTACAACACCGTTAATAGTTGTTACAGGAGATAATGCGCCAATTTTATATGTGAAGTTTTCACCTTTTGCGTTACCTGTTAAATCAAGACCTGTAGATGTACCATTAACAACTGCTGTTACTCCACCATTTGTTGAATCAGCAGAGATTTTGCCAGCTAAATCAACTAAAGAATTATAGTATTTAGCATCTGCACTGCCTGCACCTGCATTATAAGTGTAAGATTGGTTGTTAATCACTACAGTTTCACCAACAGTGAATGTAATTGAAGCTGTTGCAGCTGTTGTTGTTGCTGCAGGTGAAGATGCAACAGTAATATCAGCATTTGTTAATTTTAATGCGCCAACATTTACTTTACCTTCAGAACCAGCACGTGCTACACGGAAAGCTTTCTTGCCATCTTTATCTTCAGTAAACGTTACAACAACACCATTTGCGTAAGTAGCATTATTTACTAAATCATCTTTAAATGCATCTACACCAACAAGTTCAGCACCGTAAATATTGTAGAATTTAGCATCTTTTAACGAAATTGGATCTTTACCAGCAAACACTAGCTCTTTATCGTTAACTTCTACAACATCTGCAGTAATTTGAGTGCCTACATCTGTAAGTGAAGTGAATTTAGCAGTTGCTTCTTTAGAAGTAAATGCGTAATCTTTACCATCAGTGTTTTTAGCAACACCTGTAGCAACTACTTTAACTGAAGTAGTTTTACCATTTACTGAAGTTACTGTTAAATCAGTAGTTTTTAGAGTGTCTGAGCTTACAGTATAGCTACGGTTCGGTGAAATAACCTGACCATTTACTTGCACATCATTAGAACCAGTGTTAAAGATTGTATACGTTACATTTTTGATGCTTGTATTAGGCATATCTTTACCACTTTGGTTAACTAATGAAGCTCTGAATGTAGCAGTTTCGTTACCTTTGAAATCAGTAACTGATTTATCGAACTTAGGTGCTAAGTATGCTTTAACTGCTCCACCATCAAGATATGCATCTTGGAAGTGGGAAATTTGAGCAATAGTTTTTGGTTCGCCTTCATCAAGTTGACCATCTTTAGCGTTTGAACTATTAATGTCAATCCAAGCTACTGGAGTTGCGTAATCATTTTCTTTATCTGAACCAATTACAAACGTAGCTTCACCTTTGTCATTAGTTTTTACAGAAATTTTGCTTGGTGTTGAAGAGATTGATTGTTTATCATCTT
The DNA here is from genome assembly GCF_003049605.2 of Lysinibacillus parviboronicapiens. NCBI lineage: Bacteria > Bacillati > Bacillota > Bacilli > Caryophanales > Bacillaceae > Lysinibacillus > Lysinibacillus parviboronicapiens. The sequence continues at coordinate 652,572 of NZ_CP073713.1, read as the reverse complement.
TATCAACGTCAATGAAGTAAGCTTTTGTTTCTGTACTAATTACACGGTCTAAATCTTCGTTGAATGCAACGTTTACGATTTCATTTTTAGCTAATTTACCATCTTTATCTTTAACAGTAATTTTGTACTCACGACCATTATCTACGCCACGAGCAGCTACTTCGCCACCTTCACGTGTAACATCGATAGTGTAATCTGCTTGAAGTGCTCCGAATTTTACTTTAGCAGCTGTTGTTTGTAAAGCTGAAGCTGTATATTTTTGGCTATATCCTGTAACTGTAGTAGATCCAGAAGTAACAATCGGTTCTGCTTCAAATACTACAGGAGTAACTTCTGCATTTGTACCTGAAACTGTAAATGTTGCTTCACCTTTAGAGTCAGTAGTAATTTGTGCTGCTTTAACTACTGAAGCATTGCTTAATTGTGATACAGCAACACCATTTACTGTAGCGTTAGCTAATTTATTAGAAGTTACATCAATGTTTTCTAAGAAAGAAACATTAAATGTTTTGTTTGCTTCTGGTTTACCAGTTGTAGCATTTTTGTAAACAATTTTATATGTTTTGTTAGCGCCGTTATTGATTGTAGCACCTGTTGTTACTTCTTCAATCGCTAGGATTGTGTCAACACCCCAGAATACATGACCAGTTGCGAATTTAGAACGATCACCAGTTGCATAAGCAGTTACTGCATCAGTACCAGCAGCATAACGAGTGTAAGAATATGAAGCTACACCATTCTCATCTGTATATGCTTCACCAGTAATTGTTGGATAAACTGCATCGTTTTTACCTGGAATATAGAAAGTAACTGGAATACCAGCTTTAGATTGTCCTTCAGCTACAGTAACTTGTGCTTTCACAGTAACTTGTTGACCAAGTTTACCTTGTGTTGCTGAAGAAACCATTTCAACTTTAGTTGGGTTTACAGCAGCGATACCTTTGAATGTACCGATTTTGTCTTCGCCAAGAGATACAGTGTACTCTTTGTCAGCTGTTTGAGCAGCAGTTGTTAAAACAACAACTTTTTTGTTTGTTTGTTTAACAGCAGCATTTTTAACTTCAAGATCAGAGATTAAGAAGTTAAGAGCTTGTACGTTGTCCACTTCTGTATCGAATGTTACTTCAACAGTTGTGTTGTTAATAGCTTTAACAGTTGAAACGCCTGCTTCAGGTTCCATTACATTGTTGATTGTACGGTATAAGAATGAAGCGAATTGACCGCGAGTAATGCTGTTAGCTGGGTTGAATTTAGATACGTTCGTGATACCAGCGTATTCTAAAGCAACGATTGCATTGCGTTGTTCTGCAGAGAATGCAGCTTCAAGATCAGAGATTTCTGTTACGAAACCAGCTTTTTTGTAGTCAGCTACTAAATCTACGCCAGAAATTTCTTTGATCGCACGTACTAAAACAACTGCCATTTGTTGACGTTGCATAGTTTGCGTATGGTTTAAGTTGCCGTTTGAACCAGCGAATACGCCTGCATCTTTAGCAAGTGCAGCATATTTAACTAATTCAGCTTCAGCTGTTACTGGTAGATCTGTGAAACGTTCTTTAGTTTCCCAGTCTGCTGGAATTTCTTGGCCTTGAGCTTCTAACCAACGACCTAATAATTTAACCACTTGACCGCGGTTAATAGATTGGTTTGGTTTGAATGTGCCATCAGCATATCCATTGATGATACCTGCTTCAACTAATGCGTTGATTGCTACCTCGTGGTCGTTACCTGCTACATCTGAGAATCCTGCTGCAGAAGCCACTGGTACGATAGCAGAAGCTACTAAAGTAGCTGTTGCAGCCGTAGCTACGAATTTTTTGTATTTCTTTGGTTGGTTAGCCATAGAAAAATTTCCTCCTCTAAGTTCAAAAATTATGTTTATACCACATAGATATGCAGTAAATAAACAACTACACATAAAAGTATAGTTGTATCCCTAAAAGTTGTCAATCATATTTTGGGAAAGTTTCTAATTCATTTCCGGAAAAAATAGGACGTCTAACTCTCTTTTACCATTGTCAGCTATCTAGGGTTATTTTTCAAGTAAAATCACGTAATTTTCCCAACAAAATCTTTCTTTCTATGGAAAATGTTCAATTTCACTATAATCCTGCTGAGATTAACGCATATTTGTATGTTTATAAACTTTAGTGGTTAGTGACAGTAGAATTTTATATCTATGGCTCAAAATATCTTCCGTGTGTCTATATTTTAAAATTAAAAAACGAAAAAAGCTCAAGCATATAATATGCTTGAGCTTTTTTCGCTTGGGCTACCAACCGTTGTTTCCTTGCAGGGAATTCTATATATTTCATAGAGGAAATTCCTATACACCTACAGTCTAACACTTTCAATTTAAAACGACAATACCATTTTTTAAAAATTACTGTCGTTTCTGTCTAGCCACTTCCAGTAAAAATAACGGAAGTGCCACTTGACGCTTGATACGCTTAGGTTCTTTAAGTAAACGGTAAAACCATTCAAGACCAAATTTCTGGAAAATTTCTGGTGCCCGCTTCACTGTACCCGCAAGTACATCGAATGAACCACCCACGCCTTGATAAATCGTTGGATGCAATTGATTACGATTGGCATTAATCCAATTTTCTTGCTTAGGACTGCCCATTGCTACAAAAAGTAAATCAGGCTGTGCTTCGTTAATACGGTCAATGACCTTCTGCTCGTCTTTTTCATAGCCGTCCTGTATGCCGACTATTTTAATAGAAGGAAATAATGATTCGAGCTTTGCTTTCGCCGCATCTGCTACACCTGGCTTGCCCCCATAAAGGAAAATAGGCTTACCACGTTTTGCCGCTTCTTCGCAAAGCTTCATCATCATATCGACGCCCGTCACGCGTTCACGAATTTGCCCTTTTTGTATTTTTGACGCTAAGATGACACCAATGCCATCCGGAATTTGAAATTCCGCTTCATTTAATAGTTTCTTTAGAGCAGGGTCTTCTTTTGCCTTGATAATTTTTTCTGGATTGATGGCAACAACGAGCGCTTTTTGTTTTTGTTCAATGCGCTCAAATGCCATATCCATTAATTCATCGTAGCCCTCGGTATTGACGTTTATGCCAAGTACTGTTTCTTTCATCGGTTCTTCGCATCCCCTAGTAGATGGAATTCAAAGCCCGCTTCTTGCCAATTTTCACGGTTTAAGCAGTTTTTCGTATCGAAGACAATTTTTGTTTTTGCTGTAATGTCAGCTGCATTTAGTGCTTTGAATTCATTGTGGTCTGTTAACACAACAATGATGTCAGCGTCTTTCGTTGCTTCCTCTAGGCTTTGCGTTTGTGTAGCATGTTTGTTTTCTTTAATGTGTGGATCATATGAAATTACATCTAAGCCTAAATTTTGTAGTTCATCAATCACAATTGTTGATGGACTTTCGCGCATATCATCAACATTTCCTTTGAAGGCTAGTCCAAGAACTGCTACTTTGCCACCCGCAATTTTGTGTTGATTTAAGATAGCTTGTGTTTTTTGCGCTGTATGGCTTGGCATACTGTCATTGGTATTACGAGACAGGTGAATGATTTGTGCTTGCTCGCCACCTAGCTCCACAAGGAACCAAGGGTCAACTGCTATACAGTGACCGCCAACACCAGGGCCAGGGAAATGGACATTTACGCGTGGGTGATAGTTCGCAAATTTAATCGCTTCCCAAATATTTACGTCCAGTTTCTCTGCCATTTTCGCTAACTCGTTGGCAAAGGCAATATTGACATCACGATATGTGTTTTCCATTACTTTTACTAATTCAGCAGTTGTTGCATCTGTAAGGTGGATTGTGCCATTCACAAAGGTTTGGTAAAGCTCTTTTGTCATTTGTGATGATTTCTCATCGATCCCACCAACGATACGGTCGTTGTTCACTAATTCTTCAAAAATACGACCTGGAATTACACGCTCTGGTGAATGGGCTACAAATAAATCAACACCGAATTCAAGGTTTGCTTTAATCAGCTCTGGTAACATCACATGTTCCACTGTTTTCGGTGGTACTGTTGATTCAAGAATTACAAGATTTCCTTTTTTCACAAAAGGTACTATGGAAGCAGTTGCTTGACGCACATATTCTAAATTAGCTGTATTGTCAGGATTAATCGGTGATGGAACAGCGACGATGAATACGTCCGCTTCCTGCGGTGTAGTTGATGCTGTTAAAAATCCTTCATCTACGGCTTTGTTCAGACGCTCCTGTAAACCGTTTTCTTCTATATGAAGTTTTTTCTCTTGTATACTTTTTACTGCTGCTGGGTTTACGTCCACCCCATGTACTTTTATGCCGTGGTTGGCGAACATTACAGCCGTTGGTAAACCGATATAGCCAAGTCCAACGACACAAATTGATTTAGTCATTCTCTATTCTTCCTTCCGTTTCAAAAACGAGTAGTCATTAATTTTATATATGTTGTGTAAATGCAATCGCATTTTTGTTCTGCATAATAGTATACATCTTTCAAGGGAAAGTGTGAATCAATTTGTCATTTTGGAGCGTTTTATGTGCTCTATTTACTTTGGTAGGGCTATCTGTTGGTAATATGTGAGTTTTATCAGCGGTTTTTGCGCGGCTATCAGCGGTTTCGTCACTTCTATCAGCGATTTTCGCATGGCTATCAGCGGTTTCGTTACTTCTATCAGCGATTTTCGCGCGGCTATCGGCGATTTCGTCACTTCTATCAAGCGATTTCGCGCGGCTATCAGCGATTTCGTCACTTCTATCAAGCGATTTTCGCACGGCTATCAGTGATTTCGTCACTTCTATCAAGCGATTTTCGCGCGGCTATCAGCGATTTCCATTTAGACTCGCCAAGTTGTATTTCGTATGTTTACCGAGGCCACTACGCGTTAATTTTTGCAAGATGCGTTTTGTGACATGAGGGCTTTCAATTTTCAAAAAGTCGCGACATTCTCTGTTCGTCATCGTATTGCCCACAAGCATATAAAAATCCCTAAGCGCTGACACATGTGCCTCTTTACATTGGTGTTCACACTTCTGACAAAACCATGTCGCTTTTAATTTCTGCATACCAAACTGACTACAATTTTCACAATAAACCCCCTTTTGCAAAACAGATGATTCAATATGATAGTACTGGCAAAGTGGAAACGGATTCGTATGCCGCAGTTGCGACAAAATGATGTGTACTATATCGTTTGTAGCAAAATACAGTTTCTGTGATTTTAGATTATGGATATACAGCGGCAGCTCTTTCCCCATTATGATTGGTGATCCTCCACCCTCTCGATGAATATCTACATTATTAAAAGGAAAAACAATTGCTCCGTATATTGGCATAGTAATGTCATGAGCATCCAAGAAATGCTTCGTTGCCTGCATATACTGCTCAAGCTGAATTTCAGGATGTGTAAAAGTATGAACCTCTCCTGTTTCCGTGGAACGGATAAGCTGACGAGGGTCACTTTTGAAATGTACGGTTCCTCGAATATTTTTAATTTCTAAAATAATGATTCCGCTTGGGGTAATAATCAAAATATCGATTTGCATCGGGAGGATAGCGGGAAGCATAACATTGTGGAATATGTGGCAATCGCTGAGTTGTTGTAATTTTTGAAGCTCATTCATGATGTATTGCTCGCCGAAATCACCCGCTTCCTTATTTTTCAGTTCTTTTTGTAATTTTAGATACTGTGAATGTGTTGAGGGCAATCGAGCTACAAGCGCTTGCAGTCCAAGGGTGAGCGGTGACGGCGCAAATGGTTTAACAATCAAAGACATCACTCCTTTTCTACAAACTATAACAAGAAAAAGTGTGAAAAAATATGATTTGCATCAAATTAAAAATTTGCCCCTTTTTCTAAGGGTAAGTGTGCAAATTTCGAGGGTCCGCTGGTGATATTTGCACTTTTACCGGCGATTGTTGTGGGGTTAGCGGCGTTGTTTCCTCTTTTACCGGCGATGTCGCACTTTTATCAGCGTTTGTTCAGGGTTTATCAGCGATGTCACATTTTTACCTGCGATTGCACAGTAACTACCGGCGATTTCTCCATGAAAAAAGGAACCGCCATTAGTACCGGGGATTCCTTATCTTTCCGCTATCTAACAATTTTAAGATAGATTGCGCCTGTTGCATATGAAGCGCCAATACATATTGACCTGCCTGTAATAAAATTTGTGCTTTTACCATGCTCATCATTTCTTTTGCAATATCTGCATCACGAATACGTGACTCAGCTGCTGTTAAATTTTCGGCCGTGTTCATGTTCGCATTATAGGCATGCTCAAGTCGATTTTGGTAGGCACCTAGCCGTGAACGCTCGTTGGATACTCGCTTTAAAGATTCATCCAACGTAGCAATAGCCTTGTCCGCGTCTTCTCGCGTAGCAATAGAGGTTGTCCCATCCAAACCAAGCGCTCCTGCTCCCATATCATTAATATGCAACTCAATATTTTGGCCAGCATTCGCACCTGCCTGAATTTTAATGCCGTTCGTTGTGTAGTCACCATTTAGTAATGTCTTTGTATTAAACTCGGTATCTTTAGAGAGACGTTGTATTTCCTTTTTTAATTCCTTAAATTCCAAATCAAGCTGCTGACGATCACTATCCGTCAATGTATCATTAGCGGCCTGGACTGCTAGCTCACGCATGCGCTGAACCATGGCATGGGTTTCATTCAGTGCGCCTTCTGCCGTTTGTACAAGTGAAATACCATCCTGAATATTTTTCGACGCCATATTCAATCCTCGAATTTGCGCGCGCATCTTTTCAGAAATTGCTAATCCCGCTGGATCATCAGCTGCACTATTTATGCGGTATCCTGAGGAAATACGCAACATCGATTTGCTCATTGCATTGTAATGTTGGTTCATATTGCTTAGTATCGACATTCCTGTAGCTGACCACTTGCCAAGCATTACTTTACCACCTCCATGAATTGTCTTTGTATTAATATCGGTCTAAGGTAATTTCTGTTAAGTGTGTCATCATTCTTTTAGTGTCGATTGACTTAGTTCTATAAAAGAAATATAAAAACACCCATTTCTTTTCAATGAAAGTGGGTGCTCATTTCATGTGCCAAGTATTCAAGGTTTGAAACCTCCGAGTTGATTGCTCTTTTGTTGTAGTAGTTTATAAAAGAGATCCTCATTGTGATCTAACAGTGCCATATCGATTAAATAATCAAAGTTTTTTTGCTCTATTTCGATTATTAGTTGCTCCATCTCACCCACTGTTACAGAAGAAACAAGGGGTATTTGCGGTTTCGGTGTAGCGCTTTCAAGGATAGGTGCTAGATGCTCATGTACATTAGTAATGAGTAATAATTGATAGAGTGGTAAACGAATGAATCGATTTCCTTTTTGGAAAACGAATACCTCAGATAAATTTTCGATTTGTTGTGTATGCAAGTTGATGATCATTTCTTTTCCTTCGATGGGTATGAAATGGAAAATCTCATTCTCTTTTAAAATAGAGAAATATTGATAAGCAAATACGAGACGCAATTTATCTCCAGTAATTTTTGTGTAAAATGGCTTCATGTATTGAACTTGCATCATCTTTCATCCCCTCCTAAATTATCTGATTATTCAGATTTTAACATAAATAAATCCACTTGTTAACTATTCTTTACTTCAAATTTTTTCTTTATAATCATTCAGCTTATCATGTCCCCAATTTAATCGTATAATGGGAGGACAGTCTTTTTTACCTGATAAACAGTGACAATGAAAAATCATCTAAAATAAAACTTTAACGAGCAACAGATTTAATTGAGAGGAGTGGAGTTATGGCTTTGTCTATTTCGCAACTAGCTAAGGAACATCAGCAATTTGTACTTGCAAAATTAAAAGAGGCTGAGCAGGATTTACATCCTTCCTCAACCGAAGATGAGGAGCTTGTGCGTCGCGCAGTTTTTTCAGTACGTAATAAATCTATTGCATTTGAACGTTTTAATAGCGCAAGTTCTATATTATATGCAAGTGTACAGGATGTCAGACCCGCTTCCGTAGAAATTGATTTTGTACACGAAACATTATTCTGTAATTGCCCCCAGCTAAAATGGTGTCGCCATCAGCTTGGTGCATTACTTGCACTTTATCAGTACTTTGATTCCGTGCAGAATTGGTCAAGTGCTTGGCGCGCACAAAAATCCGTACAGTTAAAAACGCTTGCCGATGAACGTAGTCCAGAAAGTTGGCAATTAATGGCCAATGAGGTAATGAAACGGATATTGCCACCTGGTCGTATACTCGATGGCTATGCTCTATCTGCTATTCGCACAGATGCACTGGAGCGTCTTCGCAAGCATATGCCCTTTGAACGTGAATGGCAGCCACTTTATAAACTTTTTATGGAGTTGACAATCTTCAATACAATATGGCGTCATTTAAATGAAACACCAGGTCATTCACTTGATTCACCCTATATGAAATATTTTATTGATCAAAGTATTCAATCTTTTGAAAGTACAATGACGGAGCTTAATGGACGCTCACGCCTTTTTGCGACGGATCCTTTTTATGATGCGCTCCAACAAATTGTACGGGACTTTTTATTAGAACGGCGCGAATTATTTGCCAGTCGACTACAAATCTACATGCTGCTATGGGCTGTGCTTTTTTATGAGAAGCCTCGACGTGAACAAGAACTAGCACTTCTCAACGAACTTGGACATACTTCGTCTGAGATATCTTTACAATCGTTGAAGCTCCTGTTTTACGTCCTTTTACAAAAAGAACAGCTATTAGAAAAAAACATTGCACATGTTAACCTAGAGAACATGAACGACTTATTTGAACTTGCTACTTTCGCAAAGCGTGCTGGAGAGCCACTTGCACAAGCAGCCATCTTACGTGCGATGCTACCCTTTGCAGAAGGTTTTTTACAGGACACTGTGCCAGTTGTACAACGAGACCAATATGTACGCCAGTTTCAATTATTATACGAAGACATCCAACTGACTGACGAAGAAGAGACTTCACTATACAGTGCCTTTGGTGTATATGGTCTTCAGCCATTTTCGTTCTTCCTTATTAAAAAAGAGCGTTATCGTGAATGGGCAGCCTTGCATCAATTAAACCTTTCTTCCCTTTCTTATTTAGAAATGTGCGGATTAAAAGATGTGCTACAGGTAGCTCCGGCGACTGTACTACCTCTATATCATGTGTATGCAATGGCAGAGATTACCCAAAAATCACGTATGAATTATAAACAGGCGGTTCGTATCTGGAAAAGTATGCGAAGTGCTGCAAAACGTGCCGGCAAAGCTGGTTATTTTGAAACCTATATGCAAACAATACGTGCAGAGTTTAAACGACTGCGTGCATTACAGGAAGAGATTGAGAAAGGAAACTTAGTATAATGACTTTAAATGCTACCTCTCCGTTTATGAAAAAAATACAGCTCCGTATTGAGACAACTCAGGATGGTTACTTTGCGTTACAGGGCTTTACTGCTGGTGGTGTAGCAATGGAAGCAAGCTCACTTGTTTCTGCATTGTTTTATAACTATGAAACAAATGTCTATGGCTTACTGGCCAATCATACAGATCTTTCCCTCGAGGTTTCTACCGCAGAGCTACTCGATATCTTTTCTACTCGCTATCAGCATCCCTTTATTGAATGGCATGGGATAAATGAAGAGAGTCACTCATTATTAGAAAAAGTGTCTGCATTGCAAGTGTACTGGCAAGAATCTACACTGTGGGAGCACGCCAGTATTGCTGATGATTTTTCTTCTCTGTCATTTCCTATAGACGGGGTTGATACGCACCTACTTGAAACAGCAGTACAGCAAAAGCTTATGCATGCAGGATTATTGTTATCAGATTTACCAAAGTTATTACCATTCTTCATGCGCGGAGGCTGGCCAATTGAGCAGGACCGTCAGACAGGCACTGTTATGGCGTCACTCCGTTTAAGTGAGCCTGAGGAAGACTCCGACGTATGGTTGTTAGAAACAGTCCTTAGCACGGCTACGACAAAAAATTATTGGACACCTGCTATTCGCAAGCAATCACTACCAATCGTAGATGCGTTACCGACAAAGTGGCAGGAATTTGCGCATGATATTGTACAGCAACAAACACAAATCGTGGAACTCCTGTCAATTGACGATATACGAAGCGATATTTTTATACATGAGACCCTTGAAGATTTAGAGGTTCGCACTTTTTTACGTGAAGATTTAGCTAGGATACAGGCACTTGGCTTTGATGTTGTACTACCTGCTTGGCTAAAGGATTTAAAACAATCAAAAATGCGTGTGCGTGTAAGTACTGGTAATGTATCCACTAAAAAGGTGGCTGGATTAGATGATATATTAACATTTAAATGGCAGTTCTCGATGAACGGTGAGTCAATTTCTCCTGAGCAATTTAAAAAACTGGTAGATGAAAAACGTGAGTTTATACGCATTGGTACAGAATGGTTTCGTGTAGATGCTAATTGGATGCAGGAAATGCGCGAATTGATGCAACAAGCTGAAGATGAGAGCTGGACTGTTCGCGAGTTACTATTCCGTGAGTTACCAGAGGATTTATCGCTCCCACTAGAAGAGGAGGATGCTGATGATGCGTTACGAGATGATCCTCTCTTTGCTTTTGAATTGCAGCAATCTCTGAAATCCTATATGGAACAGCTACAAGAGAAAAAAGGTTTGCCATCTGTTCCACTGCCAGTTTCACTGCAAGCAGAGCTACGCCCTTATCAGCAAGAAGGCTTTGAATGGCTTATTTTTATGCGTGAACAAGGTTTCGGCGCTTGTTTAGCTGACGATATGGGTCTTGGTAAAACCGTTCAGCTTATTTCATACCTGCTGCATGTTAATGAAACGATAGATTCACCTATGCCATCCATTATTATTTGTCCAACATCGGTACTCGGCAACTGGCAAAAGGAACTTGCCCGTTTCGCGCCATCCTTAATTGTGCATACGCATTATCAAGCAAATCGAGCGAAGGAAGATACTTTTGTACAACTTGTTGAGCAAGAGAAGCCGCATGTTATTTTATCTACCTATGGTACTGTGTCTCAAGATACTGAATTTTTACAGGAAATTGACTGGACAGCAGTTGTACTCGATGAGGCACAGAATATTAAAAATATGCAGACGTTACAATCTCGGTCCATTCGTAAATTACACGGTAAACACCATATTGCACTGACAGGTACACCTGTTGAAAACCGCTTATCAGAGCTGTGGGCTATATTTGATTTTATCCATAAAGGTTATTTAGGTAGCTTCGGTCGCTTTAATGAGGATTTTATTTTACCAATTGAACGCGATGAGTCTGAGCCACATAAACAAAAGCTTCGTGCGAAAATACAACCATTTTTACTACGCCGAACAAAACGTGATCCTAATTTACAGCTTAATTTACCGGATAAGCAAGAATCCCACGCTTACTGCCCATTAACAACTGAGCAAGCATCTCTTTATGAAGGCTATATTTTAGAGACGCTTGATCAGCTAGAGAAATTAACAGGCTTTCAGAAAAAAGGCCGTGTCTTAAAAATGCTCAGTAAATTGAAACAATTATGTAATCATCCTGCCCTCTATTTAAAGGAACCGTTCGAGGATGCCACTACGATGCTAACACGTTCTACTAAATTAGAACGTATCGTACAAATGGCGGCGGAAATCGTGGACAATGGCGAGCAATGCCTCATTTTCACGCAGTATATTGGTATGGGGCAATTGCTACAGCATTGCTTCAGTGAATTGCATAATGTTGATGCTCCGTTTTTAACAGGTGCTATGCCAAAGCAACAACGTGACCGATTGGTGGAGGCTTTTCAGGCAGGACAATTCCCTATCTTCATCCTTTCCTTAAAGGCAGGAGGCACAGGGCTAAATTTAACAGCTGCCAACCATGTATTGCATGCCGATCGCTGGTGGAATCCTGCGGTTGAAAATCAAGCCACAGACCGCGCTTATCGTATTGGGCAAACACAATTTGTGCAAGTGCATAAGTTTGTCACAATCGGTACTATCGAAGAAAAAATTGACAAAATGCTGGCGCAGAAATCTGCATTATCGGAAGAACTCATTCAATCTAGCCAGTGGTTAACGGAACTGGCAGATCATGAACTTCGTGATTTGATGACACTGGATTATAATATTTCAACGTAAATAATACGCGCCAAGAGCACAATGTTCTTGGCGCTCTTTTAGTTTGCAAATATCAGTGAACAATGTTTTTACTATTTTCCTACTTACTTCAATTTCATATTTAGTTGTGTGTGAAATGCTCATTGTTGTGCGGTCTTCAACAATGATACTGTTATTTAAGTACACATCCGTCCTTTCAATTAAATGATTACGGTGCAAGTGCTATAGGAGAATGGCGGATCAGATAATGTTCAAACTTGCTCCGTATGTAACGTAATTCGGTTATACTACTGGTAACTGCTCTTCTTCTTCTGGCAATACAAAATCTTTTAAGCTGCTTTGCTCATTGGATGTTTGAGGCGGAAAAATTGCCTCATCACTATCTCGTGGCTTGAGCTTATAAAATCGGACATCATCTACGACAACTTCTGTAATATAAATCTTTGAGCTTTCTTCATTTATAAATGATCTTGACTGAATACGGCCATTTGTACCAATTAATGAACCTTTTCCGCAATATTTAACGATGTGCTCTGCCAGTTTTCCCCATACTGTGCAAAGAATAAAGTCAGCCTCCACTTCCCCACGACTATTTTTATAATTGCGGCTAATGGCAAGTGAAAAGTGTGTTTGCACACGATTTCCAGATAATTGTCGTAATACAGGATCCTTTGTTAATCTTCCAACTAGTCCGACCTGATTCATTGATTCACCTCCTTTGTTTTTAATTGCTCTTATCTTACATGAGCGCTTCACCTATTGGCAAAAATCGATTTTTGTTATTTATAGTGATTTTTAAGCATAAATTGGCATTATTATATAAATTTATTCTTCTTCTTTGCTTCTGTTGTTTAGTCAAACGTAGATACCCGAAGTATGTAGCGTCAATTTCAAATAAATTAAATTTCGCATTTTTTTCGATTTTAGAAATTGGGTGTATAGAGGCCAATGACAGCCTCAATTACACCATGCTTAATCGATTATGTTATACTAAAAGGAATGACCGACTTAGGAGGATACATAATGAAGACATTTAAAATGCTTTCCTTTGATCTTGTTAGCAAAGATGGCATACAACCATTTCCTTTAGTCGATGGCATTATTATTAACCAGGAAAACAGCCATCAATCTTGGATTCTTGAACTGTTTATGGATCGACAATTCCGCTCAGTTTTTGATGAATTATTAGCGGATTCTGCCGTTTTCAACGTACGTGCAGTTATTTCGTCTCCCGATAATGAGCCTGCACCTTTCCGTGTAGCAGTACATGCCGTACAGGAGATTGGTAACCATATCTCCGTGCTTTTAAAAGGGACATTAAAGATAAAACGTTCAAAATATGCTGAGCAATTGCTTGCAGAACTTCTTGCTGAAGGAGTTTCATCAGAAGATTTACTGGACCGCTTCGCACATGGTATGAAAGAAAGGCCAAAACTTAAAAATGACTAATACACCTTTGTAACGATGCGTAGTTTTTACGTATCGTTACTTTTATGTTCTCTATTAAGTAGAACGACTGCGCCGCACTGATGCGGTATAATCGATGAAATAGGAACAAATCTTTTTATTCTTCCATAATTTCATACTTACCAATGTAGTAAATCATCGTCATCGGCTTTTCCTTCCATAAAAAAAGTGATTCCGTATAATGGGAATCACTTTTTTAGTAATTATCTGTTATTGTCACGGTCTCGAACGTCAACATTGTCGTCAATAACGTCTTTATTATTGGCGCCATTTGTACCGTTCATATTGTCATTTCTTTCAACACCGTTCGCATTTGGCACATTGTCATAGCCATTTGAACTATTTACATCTGCATTAGAACCAGGTGTTGTTGCTTCTGGAATTACATTATTATCGTTAACTGTGCCACGGTCGACACCATTAACATCGCGGTCATTATAGACATCATTTGGATGATCTGGGTCTACTGCATTCTCAACATCATTAACGCCTCTTCGAATGTCGTTCCCTACATCTTCCATGGGAGTCTCTTCAGTTGCATTGTTTCCCCAGTTACACCCTCCAAGGAATACAGTAGCAAGCATTATGGTGAAAAATGACATTTTCCACATAAAAAAACCTCCTTTCTCCGTTAGATACTATGTCAGCAAATACAACTTGTGCATTTGTGATCCTACATAGATTGCCCGGGAAAGAAGGTTACTATCCGATTTTAGTACAAACTATTTTTGTTTTTCTTTTAACAACTGTTCGATATAAGCTGCTTCTGCTTTACAGTTATATGTATAGCTCGTACCTAGCTCTTTTTGCAAAGCCTCAATTGTTTCGACCTGCTTAGCTGTTGGTTCTTCATTTAAAATTTTGGCAATTACCTCATCGATTTTTTGAGCCATTTCTTCATGGAATTCAGTACTCATCAAAACATCTGCTGGGATTTTGTCGATCCATGCCGCATTTTCCTGAAAATAAGACTGCCAGCTAGCAATGAAGTCTTCCATAGAAAAGCGCTCTTCATCCCAACCAATACTTGCCAGGTATGATTCGAAAGATGTTGAAATCGAACGCGTAATGCTAATTTTAACACCTGAAGACAATTCCTTATACATCTATATAATCCTCCTACGTTTTAAAAAACCTCTAATTACATGTATTTCAAATCACAATCGCATATTTGCCATTGTGCTCTCAGAACATAAATCATTTATAAAAAAATTATTCAACTTCATTTTATTTTATAACTTTCAGCCTATAATTGCAAATTAAGCCTGTTTTGGCTGTTCAGGTCCAATCGCAAATAAAATATCTGCCTCACATACAAGCTCACCATCTACAGTGGCAATACCGTGTCCTTTGCCCATTGCACCGCGAAGTTTGACGAATTCCACTTCCAAACGAAGTTGATCTCCTGGCACTACTTGACGTTTAAATCGGCAGTTGTCGACACCAGTTAAAAAGGCTAAACGTCCTTTAAATTGCTCTGCATTTAATAACGCGACCCCACCGACTTGCGCTAATGCTTCTACGATTAATACGCCTGGCATTACTGGGTAACCTGGAAAATGTCCATTAAAGAAGTCTTCGTTAATAGATACATTTTTTAAGCCTACTGCACGTTTACCTTCCTCTAGTTCCACAATACGATCTACAAATAAAAAAGGATAACGATGCGGTAAAATTGCTTGAATTTGTTCTGCTGTTAACATTTCTTTTCCCCCTCGAAATATGTATTTATGTATAACGCAAAGGATGGTAAAGAATATTATTATTCTTTACCATTCATTATGTCAAATATATGCTGCCATGTTTCTGGTTTAAAAACATCCATTGCTTTACCTTCACCTATTACACTGTAGCCTACCATTGCACCTAGGATAGCCGCAATTACGATTAAAACAACAACAAGTACAACACGTAACCAAATCGGAATCAGTCGTATTTGCACCCATCGAACCTCTCGTTGCTCTCCATTTGAGCGTCGTTCCTTCTCTTCTGGTGGCGTTTCGGTTTCTTTTGTCGGCACAGAACGGCGACGTGAATCGTTTGTCATAGATTGTACTCCTTCATTTCTAGCTAAGCATTTAAAATAGGTAACCTATCGAATACCATTAATTAGTCCTAGCATTTGGTCTGCTAATGTTACGGCTCTGGCATTAAATTGATACGAGCGCTGCGTTTGGATTAAATCTGTCATTTCTTTTGATAAATTTACATTCGACATTTCAAGCATACCACTTTGCATGCCGATTTGCTGACGATTTGCTCCCTGTAATTCTGTCAATACTTCGGCCTGCGTATACCCCAACTCAGCTAAGTTATTCGGTAAACCGATATATGTGCCAGAAATATGCTCCATTAATTGTGGCTTTTGGAGTTCTGTTACTGCTAAATCTGTACGAATAATATTACCATTCGCATCAGTTGCCTCCAACACGCCTCCATTGCTGATAGCAAAGCTACTCACATTATCTGGTAATGTAATCGCTTGACCTGATGCATCTGAAAGTGGATAGCCATCAGCATTTACAACCATTGCCGTGCCATTGTTTAATGGTGATAAATAAAAGTCACCCTGACGAGTATACACTGTTTTCGACCCATTTTCACCATCTGGCATCAAAATATTAAAATATTGCTTTGATTTTGTAAAAGCAAAATCAAGGTCGCGATTTGTTGTTTGTAATGAACCCTGTTTATGATTCGTTTGAATTTGGCCAAGCATAGCCCCAACACCATAGCGGATACCAACTGGCGATTGTCGCTCAGCACGATCTTCCTTATCATTATTGAATTGCTGATAGAGTAATTCATTGAAAGTAGATTCCTGCGTTTTATAGCCATGTGTATTACTGTTAGCAATATTATTACTAATTGTATCTAATTTATTTTGCAATTGACCCATTGTATTTGTTGCGGTAATCATTGTACGTAACATGTGATAATGCCTCCAGTTCGCTTGTTATACTTTTCCGATTTCATTGACAGCCTTTTCCATACTGCGATCATATGCCTGTAACACTTTTTGATTGGCTTCAAACGCGCGGTATGCTGTCATTAAATCTGTCATTGTGCGACCAGAATCAACGTTCGAACCTTCAAGGAAATTTTGACGTAGTGTAAAGGATACACCATTCACACCATAAGCAGTCGGTAAATTTTCACCATCTTGTGTACGAATTAAACCGTTATCTTGTTTTTGTAGCATGTTCGGATTTGCTGCAAAAGATACACCAACACGTGCTACTTGTTGATTGTCTACATAAATGGCCCCGTCTTGGTCTAAGCGGAAATCGTCATTTTGTAGTTGGATGCGCTGACCTGCATCAGATAGCACATATAGTCCTTGGGAATTTACTAAATAACCTTGACCATCTAAAGTGAAATTTCCGTTACGTGTATATGCTTCTCCGCCTTCTGGATGAGCTAAACGAAAGAAAATAGATCCACTAACACCATCTTCATTTTGTGGTAAGTATTCATCGATTAAGGCCATATCTGTCGGTAAATCTGTGCTATAAATTTGGCCTTGTATGTAATTTGGCAATGTTTCCTGCATATATATTCCTGTATTCAATGCGCCAACTTGACTCATATATTGCGAACCAGCTTGCTGATTAGCAGGTGCATTCGTTTTGCCCACACTTGACATAAGCATGTCCGGAAATGAACGAATTGTCGATTGGTCAGCTTTAAATCCAGGAGTATTAGCATTGGATAAGTTATTCGTTAATAATTCTGTTCTTCTTTGTTGTGTAATCATCCCTGTTGCTACTGTATAAAACCCTTTAAACAAAGGAATCACCTCATTCTATTATTATAAGGAAGCAGGTACTCGGTCAATATTTTCAAGCATAATGCCTGTACCAATTGCAACACAATCCATTGGATGTTCTGCAATGAAAACAGGAACCTTTAACTCTTCTATTAATAGCTGGTCCATGCCGTGTAGCAAAGCACCACCACCAGTAATTATAACACCACGGTCAATAATGTCCGCCGATAACTCGGGTGGTGTTTTTTCTAATACATTTTTTGCCGATTGTACAATCATCGCTACCGATTCATGTAATGCACGTTCAATTTCCTCTGAATGAATAGTAATAGTGCGAGGCAAGCCTGTCACCATGTCACGACCACGAATATCCATAGAGTCACTGCGACCACCTTTAAATACTGTACCAATCGTCATTTTAATAGCCTCTGCTGTTCGTTCACCAATCAGCAGTTTATATTCTTTTTTAATGTACTGCAAAATATCGTTATCAAAAACATCACCAGCAACCTTGATAGATTCACTCGTTACAATATCCCCCATTGATAGGACTGCGATATCTGTTGTCCCACCACCAATATCAACGACCATATTACCACTTGGTTGGAAAATATCCATGCCTGCACCTATAGCTGCAACTTTTGGTTCTTCTTCTAAATATACTTTTTTACCGCCTGATTTTTCAGCAGCTTCACGAATAGCCTTTTGTTCAACACTCGTAATATTTGTTGGACAGCAGATTAGTATACGTGGCTTTGTTAAAAAACCCTTTAAATTTAATTTATTGATGAAGTGTCTTAGCATTGCTTCTGTAACATCAAAATCTGCAATTACGCCATCTCGTAATGGACGAATTGCAGTTATATTTCCTGGCGTGCGCCCTACCATTTGGCGAGCTTCTTCCCCTACCGCTAATACCTTATTTGTCTTTTTATCAATCGCCACCACAGATGGTTCGTTCAGGACGATTCCCTTCCCTTTTACGTGGATCAATACGTTCGCAGTTCCTAAGTCAATGCCAATATCTTTCGAAAACATTTTATAATTTCTCCTTCCCGCCAGTTCCAACTACATAACGTTCATTTTTATCTGTTTATCTAGAATATTTTATCATAACCTACTGGTAATTTCACCTAAATTTAGTCAATATGTATGTTTTACTTCAATTAAATAGATTGACGTAAAATAGTACAAAAAAAGAACGAATCACTCTTGACTCGCTCTTTCTTTCCACTTGTTTTTCGTTGCCTCTCCTCCACGAATGTGACGTACGGCCTTATGGTAGGCGAGAATTTCCTTCACTTGCTCAGCTAATCCTTCATGAATTGTAGGTAATCGCTCTGTTAAATCTTTGTGCACCGTACTTTTTGAATAACCTGTCATTTTCGCGAGGACACGCACAGTTTCACGCGTCTCAATCAATAATTCACCGAGGCGAATGCAGCGCTTCCGAATGTGCTCGTGCACGTTCTTCGTCCTTTCCACACAATTTCACAAAATGGCTTTGGCATCAGATGCACGTCTGCGCATTTCTTCACCTTATGTAAGGACAAAGCTATTCAGAACACGATTTACACTTTCTGTTAATATGCAAACTTTTTTATTAAAATCTGATTGTTCGCGCTAATATTTAAGGATTGATGCCACCACGATGCTATGCATGAAGTAATTGTCGCATGATTGACATAGCTCACTGTCTTGCACCAATAAACAAATTCCTCTAGAAATTACGTGCTCACGCCGAAAAAGCCACAGTTCGTGGCTTTTTTTAGGTCAGCGCTTTTTGCGTGCAGATATTTTGTCAATGCGAAAGCGCTATGACAGCAACGAACGGGCGCGAATGTAGTTTTTTAAAACGCTAGTAATTTCTTTGGATTAATATATTTTCCGTTTTCTAGCACTTCAAAATGCATATGAACGCCAGCTGCTTGATTCCACTCATTGTCAGTTGCTTTTCCTAGTGCCTGACCTTGTGTCACCTCGTCGCCTTCCTTCACTGCAATGTCCTTCACAGAACTATAGTGCGTTTGCATACCATTCGCATGCTCTAGTACAATTTTATTGCCTGTGAATGCATCTAGTTTTACCTCTAGTACTTTACCACTCATAGCAGCAACTACTTCAAATTCTTCTCCATTCATAGAAAGGGAAATTCCCGAAGAAGTTGTGAACGTTTGATTAAATACCATTAAAGCATTCTCACGTGACTCTTCATTGGCCTCTAGCTCATAAAATTCCTGTGAAACTTGTACTTTACTAAGATTCGTTTCCTTGAATGGATACTTCATGTTTTCAGTACGTGCATTGGTTTCAACTACTGGACCTGGATCCACTTGTGCTAAATCTGGTAACGGAGCCTCTTCTACTTTTGATACGAGACTATTGTAACCAAATAACATACCTGCTAGCATTAGAGCGCCGCCCGCATACACTGCTGGCCAAAACCATGGTTTCTTTTGTAACTGTTCTTTTTGAGAAGTTTTACTATTTTTATCCTCTCTCATTTTCATCACCTCTAGTTGCAGTGTGAACAACTAGAAGTTATTTTAAACATGCATCTATTGTTTTTATCTCAATTTGTTGATAATAATAGTGTAAAATTTCTGCAGCGCTTTTTCCTTCGCTCGCCATCGCCTCTGCACCATATTGGCTCATCCCTACGCCATGGCCATATCCTTGGGTTGTTACACCTACTTTGCCTGTATCCTTATTAAATGAAATAGTAAAGTCAGTAGATGGCAAATTTAATAGCGTTCGCACCTCGCGCCCTGTCCATACATTATTACCTAATTGCAATCGTTCAACACGCCCTGAGTCATTGAAAAACAGCTGAAAGCGACTAAAATCAGCTGCTTGCCATTTAATTGGCCATAAAGCATTCCACTCAGCTAATGTCCATTCTTCCATTGCCGTAAATTTTGGGGATGATTGATCGGAATTACTTGCAACACTTTGCAAATACGGAATGTCATTGCCGCTATAACCATAGGCACTCTCCGTTTTACCATTACTTGTAGAATGAAACATTGCCGTGATTAATTCATTATTATAAAGAAGAACTTGTCCTTTCGTTTCTGTAATCGCTTCGACAATTTTCTTTTCATTTCCCAGGAAATTGCTAGTCCAATTGGCTTTTCTTTGATCCTCATCATAGAAAACTTGTCTAGCAACAGTTGGCGCGATTGTTTCTTTGCCGTAATTTGTCGTTTTTAACGCATATGTCCTTGCCGCAATTGCCTGTGCTTTTAATGCCTCTTTTTTAAACGAAACAGGCATTTCTGCTGCTACAACTCCTGTGATATATGTTTCTAAAGGGATTTTTTCCTTCTGTCCCTCCACTTCTATATAGATTTCACAAGCTTGCTCCGTCTTTAGCTGAGGACTATTGTCCACTTTTCTCTCACTTAATGCCACTGGCAACATATATAATGCACCAATTAAACAAATAACTGCTATACTCATTATCCATTTTTTCATAAGGAATAATATGCTAGATTTTATCTCTTTATGTGAGCAAGGAAATGGAAATGCTATCATGCCCTCAATCATTAATGAGCTTACAGCCTGTCCCTGCACGTTTTCATACAAATTTTGAACATTTTAGTTTACAACATTAAAAAACCTTTTGCTCCCCATGTTAGCAAAAGGTTCTTCATTGTATTTAATTGGCTGGAATATGAATTGTTGATTTTTCATTTGCAACAACTTCCATTGTTGCGACACGCTCAATATCTGCACCAAGTGACGCTAGCTTGCCATGGAAATCTACGTAGCCTCGGTCTAAGTGATGAAGCTTTGTAACACGCGTAACTCCCTCAGATACAAGGCCCGCTAAAATTAGTGCAGCCGCTGCTCGTAAATCTGTAGCCATCACTTCAGCCCCCTGAAGGTTTACAGGCCCTTCGATAAACACAGAACGTCCTTCAATTTTAGCACCAGCATTCATGCGACGAAACTCTTCAACATGCATGAAGCGATTTTCAAACACTGTTTCTGTAATAATACTCGTACCTTCTGCTGTTAACATTAACGCCATCATTTGTGATTGCATGTCTGTCGGGAAGCCCGGATGTGGCATAGTTTTAATATCTACCGCTTTTAAAGCATTCGGTACACGTACGCGTATCCCTTCATCTAGCTCTATAATTTCTACACCCATTTCACGCATTTTTGCAATTAATGCCGTCATATGCTCGGGTTCAGCGTTTTCAATCGTCACATCACCCTTAGTAATTGCAGCTGCAACCATAAATGTACCTGCCTCAATACGGTCAGGAATAATATGATGTTCTGTTCCATATAATGTATCGACACCTTCAATACGAATTGTATTCGTACCTGCACCGATGACACGACCACCCATACTATTTATGAAGTTCGCAAGATCTACAATTTCAGGCTCTTTTGCAGCATTTTCAATCACTGTCGTACCAACTGCTAAAGAAGCTGCAGTCATAATGTTTTCTGTCGCTCCAACACTAGGGAAGTCCAAATATACATTTGCTCCCTTTAAACGCCCCTCAGTCTTCGCTTCTACATAACCGTGCCCAAAAGAAATCTTTGCGCCCATTGCTTCAAAACCTTTTAAATGTAATTCAATTGGACGAGAACCGATTGCACAACCTCCCGGTAAAGCAACTCGTGCAAAACCATTTCGAGCAAGTAAAGAACCCATGACTAAAATTGAAGCACGCATTTTACTTACATATTCAAACTGAGCTTCACTAGATAGTTCTTTCGTTGTATCAATATATACAGTATTTTCTTCAGGTATATATGTAACATCAGCATTTAGGCTTTTTAATACTTCGTTAATTGTATAGACATCTGCTAAGTTAGGGACTTCTTTAATTACATTTTCTCCTTTAGAAGCAAGTAAAGCTGCTGCTAGGATTGGTAACACTGCATTTTTTGCGCCCTCTACACGAACTTTTCCCTGTAGCTTTTGGCCGCCAGTCACTATAATTTTTTCCACCCTACGTCCCTCCGAATTCAATCTCTTAACCTATCGAATATTTATTTAAAAAAAAGATGTATAATGTCATATTCAGTAAACAAACAACTCTATAGTACAACTTTTCACACGCTCGTTCAAGCATCAAAATCACTATTTTAAGGCATTTGTTGATATTTTGCTATTTATTTATTGTACGCATTATTTTTTTTTTTGTGAATGACCAATAACCCGAAACAACTGCTTCAATTTCTAATACATACCCATAGTTTTATAAACAAAAAACCAAAATTCAAGAAATTTATTACAGCATACTTGTACATATTTCAAAGGACCTCATATTTCATTTTATGGAGCCCTTTGAAATATGTACGTATATAATTACACCATTAAAAATAGTTGAGCATTTATACATAATAGAATTTAAAATAGGTATGGCAGTTTTCCAGACCAGCTTGAAATTTGTAAAAAGAAATTTGATACGGCCGTACCAATTGCAATACTCAACAATATATAAATTAACTGTATTTGAAATACTTTATTTTTCTTAAACAGCTTTTCTAACATGAAGGCCTGCAAAGCGTAAAATGTAATAGCAATAAAAAATAGATGCGATACAATACCCATTAAAGCTTCTTGCCCTACTGCTTCATATAGTTCCATGTTGGTTCCTCCATTTAAAAAACGGGCAGAAATTGAATCTGCCCGTTAAAAATTGAATTAGATATTACCCTCATGAACGTTGATACGATTCAACGCACGTTTTAATGCTAGGTCAGCACGTTTGAAATCAATGTTATCTTGTTTACCTTGAAGACGTCCTTCAGCACGTTTAACGGCTTCTTTAGCACGTTGCACATCGATACTTTCAGCTACTTCAGCAGAAGGAGCTAAAATTGAAATCTTTTCTGGACGAACTTCAATGAAACCACCGCTTACAGCTACAAGCTCAGTTGAGCCATTTTCTTTTTTAAGCTTCACTGCACCGATTGCAAGTGGAGCTACCATTGGAATATGGCCTGCAAGTACACCAATTTCACCTGAAGTTGTTTTCGCGATTACCATTGTTACTTCAGAATCGTATACTGGGCCGTCGGGAGTGACAATATTGACTGTAACTGTCTTCATATTTTTTCCTCCTCGTCCCTAGTATTAAACCTCTACGCCCATGCTCTTCGCTTTTTCAACTACTTCTTCAATTGAACCTACTAAACGGAAAGCATCTTCTGGTAAGTGATCGTATTTACCTTCAAGGATTTCCTTGAATGAACGAACTGTTTCTTTAACAGGCACATAAGAACCTACTTGACCAGTGAATTGTTCCGCAACGTGGAAGTTTTGAGATAAGAAGAATTGAATACGACGAGCACGTTCTACTGTTTGTTTATCTTCATCAGATAATTCATCCATACCTAAGATAGCAATGATATCTTGTAATTCACGGTAACGTTGGATTGTACGTTGTACACCAGTAGCCACAGCATAGTGCTCAGCGCCTACGATTTCAGGTGATAATGCACGAGAAGTCGAAGCTAATGGGTCAACCGCAGGGTAGATACCCATTTCTGATAATTTACGCTCAAGGTTAGTAGTTGCATCTAAGTGGGCGAAAGTTGTAGCAGGAGCCGGGTCAGTATAGTCATCGGCTGGTACATAGATCGCTTGAATAGAAGTTACAGATCCTTTGTTAGTAGATGTGATACGTTCTTGTAATTTACCCATTTCAGTTGCAAGTGTTGGTTGGTAACCTACCGCTGAAGGCATACGACCTAATAGGGCAGAAACCTCAGAACCTGCTTGCGTGAAACGGAAGATATTGTCGATGAATAAAAGTACGTCAGCACCTTGCTCATCACGGAAGTATTCTGCCATTGTAAGACCAGTTAATGCTACACGCATACGTGCACCAGGTGGTTCATTCATTTGACCGAAAACCATCGCAGTTTGCTTGATAACGCCTGAATCGCTCATCTCGAAGAATAAGTCGTTCCCTTCACGAGTACGCTCACCTACACCAGCGAATACAGAGATACCTGAGTGCTCTTGTGCGATGTTATTGATTAATTCTTGGATTAATACTGTTTTACCTACACCGGCACCACCGAATAGACCGATTTTACCACCTTTGATATATGGTGCTAATAAGTCTACAACTTTGATACCTGTTTCAAGAATTTCAACAGTAGTTGAAAGCTCATCGAAAGATGGTGCTTCGCGGTGAATTGAATCACGACGAACATCAGCTGGAATCTCTTCACCTAAGTCGATTACTTCTCCTAGTACGTTGAATACACGACCAAGAGTAACTTCACCAACTGGTACTGAGATAGCTTTTCCTGAGTCTGTTACTTCTGCTCCACGTTGTAAGCCATCAGTAGATGACATTGCAATTGTACGAACAGAGTCATCACCTAAATGAAGTGCAACTTCTAATGCAAGAATTGTTGGTTCTTCATTAGGACGTTCAATCTTAACTGTTAATGAGTTATAGATTGCTGGTAATTGGCCGTTTTCGAATTTTACGTCAACAACTGGACCCATTACTTGAATAACATGTCCTTTATTCATTACTGTGTACCCTCCTATCGTATTCTTATACGACATTGGTGAGCTGAGCCTATTCTAAGGCTGCAGCTCCACCAACGATTTCTGTAATTTCTTGTGTAATTGCTGCTTGACGTGCACGGTTATATTGCAACGACAGATCTGCGATAAGATCAGATGCATTATCAGTTGCATTTTTCATAGCAGTCATACGAGAAGCATGTTCACTTGCTTTTCCATCTAATAGTGCGCCATAAACTAAGCTTTCCGCGTATTGTGGAAGTAATACTTCAAGAATTGCTTCACCAGATGGTTCAAATTCATAAGAAGCCTTGCTGTTTACAGGTGCAAAATTTGTTAATGGAAGAAGTTTTTTCTCTGTCACTTCGTTAGCAATTGCGCTGACAAAGTGATTATAGTACATATAAAGTTCATCATACGTACCGTCAATGAACATACCAACAGCATTACGAGCGATTTCTTTAATATCAGCGAATGTTGGTTGGTCAGGAAGAGCAACAACACTGCTGATGACATTATGATCACGTTTCACAAAGTAATCACGAACAACACGACCTACTGCTAAAACCACGTATTCGTCTTTAGATTTATGACGCTCGTTGATTGTACGTTGCACTTGACGTAGGATACTTGAGTTGTAAGCACCTGCAAGACCACGGTCAGAACCAATGACTAAGTAAGCTGTTTTCTTTACAGGACGAGCAGTTAACATTGGATGTCCACTGTCTTTTGTACCTGCTGCAATCGCGCCTACTACGTCCTGGATTTTTTCCATGTAAGGAACGTACGCTTTAGCATTTTGCTCCGCACGACGTAACTTTGAAGAAGAAACCATCTGCATCGCTTTCGTAATTTGTTTCGTACTCTTTGTAGAATTAATACGACCTTTTATTTCGCGTAAGTTTACCACTGGTATTTCACCACCTTTTGTTTTTTAGTCAAGTGACTATCTCGAGCTTATTCAGATTTAGCGAAAGTTTTTTTGAATGCAGTTAATGCTGCTTCATACTCAGCGTCTGATGCAAGTTCTTTTGTAGTACGAACATGATCTAAAACGTTAGTGTGGTTTGAATCTAACCAGCTTAAGAATTCGTTTTCGAAACGAACGATATCTTGTACTGGAATATCATCTAAATGACCTTTAGTTAATGCATAAAGGATCGCAACTTGTTTTTCCACTTTAAGTGGTTTGTTTAGGTCTTGTTTAAGCACTTCAACCGTACGTTTACCACGCTCAAGTTTAGCAAGTGTGATTTTATCTAAATCTGAACCGAATTGAGCAAATGATTCAAGCTCACGGAATGCAGCTAAGTCAAGACGTAGTGTACCCGCAACTTTTTTCATTGCTTTAATTTGAGCTGATCCACCTACACGTGATACAGAAAGACCGGCGTTAATCGCTGGACGTACACCTGAGTTGAATAAGTCAGATTGTAAGAAGATTTGACCATCAGTAATTGAGATTACGTTTGTTGGGATGTATGCAGAGATATCCCCAGCTTGCGTCTCTACGAATGGAAGAGCTGTGATAGAACCACAGTTGTAAGTTTCATTTAACTTTGCAGCACGTTCAAGTAAGCGGCTGTGTAAGTAGAATACGTCACCAGGATAAGCTTCACGACCTGGAGGACGGCGTAGAAGAAGCGAAAGTTCACGGTAAGCTGATGCTTGTTTAGAAAGATCATCATACACGATTAATACGTGCTTACCTTGTAACATGAATTCTTCTGCCATAGAAACACCAGCAAATGGTGCTAAGTATAATAATGGAGCTGGTTGAGATGCAGCTGCAGTTACAACGATTGTGTAATCTAATGCACCGTGTTTACGTAAAGTTTCAACTACACCACGTACAGTTGATTCTTTTTGACCGATTGCAACATAGATACAAATCATGTTTTCACCAGTTTGGTTTAAGATTGTATCGATTGCTACAGATGTTTTACCAACTTGACGGTCACCAATGATTAACTCACGTTGACCACGACCGATTGGTACTAAAGCGTCAATCGCTTTGATACCAGTTTGTAATGGTTCATGTACTGATTTACGAGCCATTACACCGAAAGCTGGACTTTCGATTGGACGAGATTTTGTAGTGTTGATAGGACCTTGTCCATCCACTGGTTGACCAAGTGGGTTTACAACACGGCCAATTAGTTCTTCACCAACTGGTACTTCCATAATACGACCTGTACGACGAACTTCATCGCCTTCTTTGATGTCTGTGTATGGACCTAAGATAACGATACCAACGTTACCTTCTTCTAGGTTTTGAGCCATACCCATAACACCGTTAGAGAACTCTAAAAGTTCCCCAGCCATGGCGTTGTCGAGGCCATGAGCAAGAGCGATACCGTCACCAATACGGATAACTGTACCAACTTCGCTTACTTTAAGTTCAGATTCATAATTCTCAATCTGTTGTTTAATCAGACTGCTGATTTCTTCAGCCTTGATGCCCATGTATGTCACCTCTCACATTTCTAAATTATTAACCGATTAATTCACGTTTTAGACGCTCAAGCTTGTTCGCTACTGAGCTATCATAAATATGGTTACCGATTTGAACACGAATACCACCTAATAATGAAGGATCGATTTCGTTTGTAATGTTTAATGATTGTTTTCCAACAAGTTTTGCAAACGTTGCAGAAATTTTAGCGCTTTCTTCACCAGAAAGTTCACGAGTAGAGAATACAGTTGCGTCTGCAGAACCTTGTGCTTGTGAGGCAAGTTCAGCATATGCATCAGCAATAAGTTTCACTTCGTTTACACGTTTTTTCTCAACAAGTAGTTGAATTGTGTGTACAAACTCAGGTGTTGCAGCAGCAAAGATTTCAGCTACCATTTGTTTCTTACGTTCGATCGAGAACTTAGGTGCGCTTAAAAGCGTTAAGAAATCCGGAGATTCTTTTATAACTTTTGTAAGTTCACTTAAATCTGTTCCAACTTCTGCAAGAATATTTTTTTGCTGCGCTAGTTCAAAAAGCGCTTGAGCATAACGTTTTGCTACAGTTGAATTACTCATTGAGCTTCCCCTGCCTTCGCAATCGTCTCTTCTATAAGAGCACGGTTGTCTGCCTCAGAAATCTCTTTGCTAAGGACTTTAGATGCTGCAAGTACAGATAATGAAACGACTTCATCACGTACTGCTGCAATAGCTTTTTCTTTTTCAGACTCGATTTCACGTAAAGCCGATTCTTTTAAGCGGTTAGCTTCATTGCGAGCTACAGTGAGAATTTCTTCTTTTTGCATTTCGCCTTGCTTCTTAGCGCCCTCAACAATCGATTGTGCTTCTGTGCGAGCTTCTTTAAGAAGGCTCTTTTGTTCTTCTAAAAATTTGTGAGAATCTTTGCGCGCTTTTTCAGCTGCTTCGATTTCACTAGCTACTAATTCTTCACGTTGTTGCATGATGCCCATAAGTGGACCCCAAGCGAACTTTTTAAGTAGAAGCATTAATACTATGAAAATCACTAATGTAGCAATGATGTCACCGCCGTTAAAACCAACGCCTGCACCAAGTACAAGATTATCTAAAAACACGATTGTTTCACTCCCTTCAAGAGCTTTGACTTCAACATAATAATTTGTTTCGAAAACTTACCTATTTTAAAAAGCTATATTTGCACATAGCTTTAATCAGTTCCAAAATGAAGGGCGAAGTTTCATCTGGAGAATCCTGCTTCGCCACTACTAAAATTCAGTAAACAACTGAATTATTTGTTCATTACGATGAATGCTACTACTACTGCGATGATCGGAAGGGCTTCAACTAATGCAACCCCGATGAACATTGTTGTTTGAAGAACGCCACGTGCTTCTGGTTGGCGAGCGATACCTTCTACTGTTTTTGATACGATAAGACCGTTACCGATACCTGCACCAAGTGCACCTAAACCGATTGCGATTGCTGCTGCTAATAAACCCATTTGAAAATTTCCTCCTTGGAATTGTATGTTTTTTTGTTTTAAGCATAAAATTTATGCTTTATATTAATGGTCATCGCTCACTTTATGAGCCATGTAAACCATTGTTAACATTGTGAAGATAAAGGCTTGGATTAAGCCAATGAAAATAGAGAAACCTTGCCATGCCATCATTGGTACGATTGCACCGATTGCACCGACAAACCCAGATGTTGCTAGTCCGGCGATTAACGCAAGTAAAATTTCACCTGCATAAATGTTACCGTAAAGACGCAGACCTAATGTTAATGTGTTTGCAAATTCTTCAATGATTTTAAGTGGGAACATGAATGACATCGGTTTGAAGAATGTACCAACATAATGGCCTGTCCCCTTCATTTTGATACCATAGTATTGCGTTAATACTAAAATCATTGCTGCAAGTGTCATAGTAACAGTTGGGTCAGCTGTTGGTGATTTCCACCAAAGTGTGTGCCCATAAACGATAGAGAACGGAAGACCTACTAAGTTAGATACTGCGATAAACATAATAAGTGTGATACCTAAAATATGAAAACGTCCACCAGTTTTCCAGTCCATGTTGCTTTTAATGATATTCTTTACGAAATCCATAATCCATTCCATAAAGTTTTGCATACCAGTTGGTTTCAATTTTAAGCTTCTAGTTGCAAAAAAAGCGATTAAGAATACGATTGTTGCGGCAACTAGTAACATCATAACTGTTGATAAGTTAAAAGTTAAGAAACTGACTGGTGTCCATAACGGAGCTTCATGATTCATTGTTATTTTTCACCTCTCTTTCTAATAAAGCACATTAGTGGTTCCTTACATGAGATACAATTCTCTCGACAAAGAGAAAAACGTACGGAATCATTAGCCCTATGACCGTGCTAATTAAGTGAAAATAGTTTGGCAACGAAATGGCTATAGCGACTGCCGCCACACCTGATCCGAAGCGAAGCGCTGAACCAAGCGAGCCTATTTTCTTCCCTTCACTAATGGAACGATCAAACTTCTCCATACGGCGAACCAAAATCCAAAAATTATACGTACCAAAAAATGCACCGATTGCGATGCCCGCAAAAACAGATTGATAGGACGTCAATCCCCAGCCTAATGCGCAAAGTGCGAGCAAAAAAAATAACGCTCTCTTCTGCACAGCAAAAATGTGATGCAAATCTAGCATTGGTTTGTAGTCTCCTGAATCATTTTTTCGAGTAAAGAAAACGTTTGCTGACCACTTTGTGAAATCAGAAAAGAGCAGTGAAAAACACTACTCACAGCGGAATAGTAATGGGAGCGTTATCATGAAATTACAGGTGTAAATCCCTAATAATGCCTTACACCCCTTACTTACTCGGTGTTAAACCGAAACGCACAAAACGTTGCAAATCGACAGTGTTTATTTTAACTGTCAATTTAGTAGAAACTTGATATAACAAGTGTTTCAACGTCTATTAACGATTAGAAACCCTTATCATTCTTACCCTTTGTAAGCATACAATAGGTGATATTTGAAGTCAATTAGTAAAGGAGAAAAACTTCACAGCCACTATACTCTTGTCAAATTGTTGACAAATTTGTGTATGAAATATCATATACTGTGAAATATTTTTCACATCTATGCATAAAAAAGCTAATTTACGACAGAATTTCGCTCGTAAATTAGCTTCACAGTAACAATAGGTACATTTGACTTATTTTTTATTTCGAAAATAGTATTTTATTGGCTTTTATGCAAAAATTCCAAGAGAGCTTTTACTATTCGTTCTGAAGCATGTCCATCTCCATAAGGATTTGATGCTTTTGCCATAGCTTCATATGCATTTGTATCTTCTAATAATTGCTTTGCAAGTGAATAAATTGTTTCCTCATCTGTTCCTGCTAGCTTCAGCGTTCCTGCTGCAATTCCTTCTGGACGCTCCGTTGTATCGCGTAGGACTAGTACTGGCTTACCAAGTGACGGTGCTTCCTCTTGAACGCCACCTGAATCAGTTAGAATCATGTATGAGTTTGCCGCAAAGTTATGGAAGTCAAATACTTCGAGTGGTTCAATTAAATGCACTCGCTTATTGTCTCCTAAAATTTCATTAGCAATCTCTCGAACTGCTGGGTTCATATGCACAGGATAGACAACCTGTACATCCTCATGCTCCGATAAAATACGAGTAATTGCGCGGAACATATGGCGCATGGGTTCCCCTAAATTTTCACGTCTATGCGCTGTCAATAAGATCATACGATCATTACCTATTTTATCTAATACAGGATGCGTATAGTGCTCACTTACTGTTGTTGCTAATGCATCAATAGCCGTGTTACCCGTCACAAAAATAGTGTCTTGATTTTTGTTTTCATCCAAAAGATTTTTCTTTGATACTTCCGTTGGCGCGAAGTGAAGGTCAGCCATAACGCCCGTCAACTGACGATTCATCTCCTCTGGATAAGGTGAATATTTATTCCATGTGCGAAGACCTGCTTCCACATGACCAATTGCAATTTGATTATAAAAAGCGGCTAGACTCGCAATAAAAGTTGTTGCTGTATCACCATGTACTAATACGATATCAGGCTTGGCTTCCTTCATGACTTTGTCTAAGCCTTGTAAAGCATTCGTTGTCACGTCAATTAAAGTTTGACGATCCTTCATAATATTTAAATCATAGTCTGGTGTAATTTTAAATGTTTCCAATACTTGATCGAGCATTTGGCGATGTTGTGCAGTCACTGTCACAATCGATTCCACTTGCTCAGGATGCTTTTGTAATTCCAATACGAGCGGAGCCATTTTAATCGCCTCTGGTCTCGTACCGAATATCGTCATCACTTTCCATTTCTTCATCAAAACGATGTGCACCGTCCTTTGTTATATTGTACCAGTGCAATTACCGCTATTCCTCCAGCCTTGTGTGGTGGTGTAATTGCCAAAGATACTATGAAACGTCCTTCAATAAAGAAGGACGCTTCAAGAGTTATTAAGTTGCTTTCAAGCCAAACCTAACGATGCGTTTGAGCATTACTTATTATTTTGTACCGAATAGACGGTCCCCTGCATCTCCTAAGCCAGGTACAATATAGCCATGGTCATCTAACTTTTCATCAAGTGCAGCAATATAGATGTCTACATCTGGATGCTCTTCTTGAATAACTTTTACACCCTCTGGCGCCGCAATTAAGCACATGAATTTAATGCTTTTCGCACCACGTTTTTTCAGTGAGTTGATCGCCTCTACTGCTGAACCACCTGTTGCAAGCATTGGGTCTACAATGATGAAATCACGTTCTTCTACATCTGCTGGAAGTTTTGCATAGTACTCAACAGGTTTTAAAGTTTCTGGGTCACGATATAGACCAATATGACCAACTTTTGCTGCTGGAATTAGCTTTAAAACGCCGTCTACCATGCCGATACCTGCACGTAGAATTGGTACGATAGCAATCTTTTTCCCAGAAAGAACTTTTGTTTTTGCAATTGTTACTGGTGTCTCAATTTCAATCTCTTCAATTGGCATATCACGTGTGATTTCAAATGCCATTAATGTTGCGACCTCGTCTACCAGCTCACGGAATTCTTTTGTTCCTGTCTTCTTATCACGAATATAAGTTAACTTATGTTGGATTAGTGGATGATCAAATACGTATACTTTGCTCAAAGGGGTTCTCTCCTAACCGTTCGGATTTCATTTTTATCCCGTACTAACGGGTGCTAAAACAACCACCTCAAAATGAAGTCTAAGCAAGACGTTTCAGTGGGGATTAAGCATCTGTAAGTACCCGATTTATTCAACTAATAGTCGATGGAATACCCCATCGATTTAAGTTTCATTTTATCTCAACTAGTATAACAGAAAAAAGGAGTCGCCTCAAAATTAAATTCAAGATGACTCCTTTTCTAGAATGTTTGCTACATGTAAAAGCGATTTATGCATCAAGTATGGCATCAAGATGCTCAAACGACATCGGTTTATAATAGAAGTAACCTTGCCCTACCGTACAACCGAGCGCACGTAATATTTCAACCTGCTCCTCGTTTTCTATACCTTCAGCTACGGATGTCATCCCCAAATTTAAAGCCAGCTGAATAATTGAACGAACAATAGCGAGAGTAGCTGCATCATTAATATCGTTAATAAAACTTCGGTCAATTTTCAATTCAGTAAATGGCAGTCGTTGCAAATAGCTCAAGGAAGAAAAGCCTGTGCCAAAGTCATCCACTGACGTATTAAAACCATAACTTTTAAGTTCTTGTATAATAGCTAGTGCTGTTTGGAAATCTACTAAGCCAATATTTTCAGTTACTTCTAATATAATATAACTTGGCTCGATATTGTATTTTTGGACTAATTTCAATACATCTTTCACGAACAGGGGATAGTAGAAATGATCAGGTGATATATTGACTGCAACTTTCACCAGCTTTTTCCCCAATTGCTGTCGATTAGCTAGCCATGTAAGAACCTGTTCTAATATTTGTGTATCAATTTCTCTCACCTTTCCCGCATTCTCCGCAACTGGAATAAACGCAGTAGGTGATACAAAACCAAGCGTCGGAGAAGTCCAACGAGCAAGTGCTTCAATACTTTGAATTTCTCCAGTCCGTAAATCTACTTTAGGTTGGAGATTCACCGAAATCTCTTTGTTCTTGAGTGCATGCGATAAATGATTCAAAACGAGCATTTGTTGCTCTAATACATCATTTCGTTCCTTTGTAAACACTTCCATATGGGTACCAGGTTTATTGGCAGCATTGGATAAGGCGTTATCCGCAAAGCGAATGGCATCAGCAATTTTAATATTCTTATCGAATGAAGCAATTCCTGTTTTTAATGTAATATATATTTGTTTTCCACTTATCGTAAATGGCTGACGTATTAATTCTTTTATCCGTCTATCATAATGCGTCAAATCTTCATAGGAAGTCATATATGAAATAATGAGACTAGAACTCGTAAATCGTGCGATATATTCATTATATTCATGTTTATTGTCATTGAGCCTTTTTGCAATTTGTCTTAATAGCTCATCCCCTGCCTCACGCCCATATAACTCTACAACTTGATGAAATTCACTTGGCTTTAATATTTTTATAAAACCATGTTGTCTTCGCTCTTTCTCTTTTTCGATGCTATTTACAAAGCTATGACGATTGGGCAATCCAGTAGTGATATCCATATAGGCTAAATCCCATATTCTTTTTTGCGTTTTCGCATAGGTATGTGCTAGTGCTACAAGAGACTCAATTTTTTGAAACATCTTCACATAGAAGTTACGATCACTAGGATACTGGCTATGGAATATTGCAAATAAACCTATCACTTGTCGTTGTTGATTGCGAATTGGAACAAACCAGCCTGATTGCTTATTAAATGAATAAGCAAATTTTTTATGTTCTTGTGGTATATCAATTTCTTCAAGATTTTCAACAAAGAAAAACGTCTCTTCCTGCATTGCTCTATGGTAAAATTCATTGAACTCACTTACCTCAGATAATTGACTTCCGTTACCATTAGCCGTGTAAATTTGAAATTGATTTGCTTCCGTTTTTATAAGTATCATGCTGTTCACATAGGGCACGAAAAATTTATTTATAGCCCTACAGACAATATTCATTTTTTTATCAAACGGATTATCCTTTTCAATCGCCTCATACATTGCTTTTTCCAGACAATTTAAAAAATCTTCTGTCTGATGATACGTAACATCCTTCACAAGTAGTAAGACAAATAATGTTTCACCTTTATTATTTTGAAAAGGAAGTGCCTGTATTTCTGACCAAAAAGGTGGCTTTCCAAAGCAATTATGGTGTAGTTTTGCTTGCACCATTGCTCCGTTATGTACTTTTTCCTTAATCATTTCAATCGTTGACATTTGTTCTTTAGCAAGCATCGAAAAATAATCTTTATTGAGTATTTGTGAACTTGTAGAGTTCGTAAGCTTACAAAATAAATCATTACATTCTATGATGCTAAAATTATTTTTCACATCAAATATAACGTAGCTTTCATTAGCGTTAACACCTAATTTACGAATAGTAGTTAATAAACTATTATTTTGTATGTCCATTGATTTAGCAATCATCCAACCCCTCCCGTCTGCAACACATTAACCATCTTCTCATTTATATTGTACATAAAAATTCAATAATTTGTCACTTTTATAAAAAAATCTTCTCTTTTAGGACATTATCTGTCCTTCACCCACTATAATATATACCTTCTTATTTAATTTATGTAAAAAAAAGCAAAAATAAGATTATTTTTCTTTATTGATAGAAAATAATATACTCCTTACAGTTTTAACCTGATTTTCTAAAAAAGAAAGGCTGTACCCGAGGTGAATTAATTCACCTCGGGTACAGCCTTGTTCATATTTAATAATTATACATATAAAGGATGTTTGTCAGTTAATGCTTTCACACGATCCTTCGCTTCTGCTTGCACTACTTCATCTTCTGGATTTTTAAGTACTTTAGCGATGATTGCACCTACTTCTTTCATGTCTTCTTCTTTAAAGCCACGAGAAGTAACAGCAGGTGTACCGATACGGATACCAGAAGTAACGAATGGAGATTCTGTATCGTAAGGGATTGTATTTTTGTTTGTTGTGATACCTACTTCATCTAGCGCATGCTCTGCCACTTTACCAGTTAAGCCAAGAGATTTTACGTTAAGTAGTAATAAGTGGTTATCTGTTCCACCAGAAACGATTTCAACACCTTCTGCCATTAACACTTCAGCTAAAGCTTTCGCATTTGCTTTAATCTGTTTTGCATAGTCTTTGAACTCTGGTTGTAATACTTCGCCGAATGCTACAGCTTTTGCCGCGATTACGTGCATTAATGGACCACCTTGGATACCTGGGAAAACAGATTTATTTAACTTTTGTTCCCATTCTTTAGAAGCAAGAATCAATCCTCCACGTGGACCACGTAATGTTTTATGTGTTGTAGAAGTAACAAAATCAGCATATGGTACTGGTGATTGATGTTCACCAGCAGCTACTAGACCTGCAATATGTGCCATATCCACCATGAAATAAGCGCCAATTTCATCAGCGATTTCACGGAATTTAGAGAAGTCAATTTCACGTGGGTATGCAGATGCACCTGCAACAATTAGTTTCGGTTTATGTTCTAATGCTTTTTGACGTACATCTTCATAGTCGATGACCTGTGTATCGTTTGTTACACCGTATTCCACAAAGTTATAAAGCACACCAGAGAAGTTTACAGGTGAACCGTGCGTTAGGTGACCACCATGAGATAAGTTCATGCCAAGAACTGTATCACCAGGTTGTAAAATTGTATGGTATACAGCCATATTTGCTTGTGCACCAGAGTGTGGTTGTACGTTTGCATACTCTGCTCCGAAAATTTCTTTTACACGGTCACGTGCGATATCTTCTACGACGTCTACGTGTTCACAGCCACCATAGTAGCGTTTACCAGGATAGCCTTCAGCATATTTATTTGTAAGAACTGAACCTTGAGCTTCCATAACTGCTTCAGATACAAAGTTTTCTGATGCAATTAACTCAATATTCGCCTGTTGACGTTTTTTTTCTGCTAAAATCCCATCTAATACTGCTTTGTCTTGTACTGCTAATTTTTCGAATGCCATGTTTGAAAAAGCCTCCTAAGTATAATGGTTATTTTAATGTACTTCTAAAAGAGAAGTAGTCTTACATATATACAGCACGCTCGCCGCCTATTAACTTCGGACGTGTTGTTGCAACTGTGACAACAGCTTGTCCTACCATGCGGACAGATGTACGAACTGGAACAGCTACTGCCTTCAAATGCATGCCAATTAATGTTTGACCAATGTCGATACCTGCATTCGCATGCACTGTCTCTATGACAACAGGCTTTACAAATTGTGTATACGCATAGGCTGACATCGATCCACCTGCTGTTCGAACAGGTACAACAGCTACTGGCTCATAGCCAAATTGCTCGGCTATTGCTGCTTCCATCGTTAGAGCACGATTAATATGTTCACAGCCTTGGAACGCTAAATGCAATTGATGTTTCTTTGCAAATGCCTGCAACGGCTCAAAAATTGCCTCTGCGGTTTCAAGCGCGCCTGCTGTGCCAATTTTCTGACCAATCACCTCAGACGTAGAGCAGCCTACGACAAAAATAGTATTTGGTCGTAAGGTTACCTGCTCTTCGAATTCACTGAGTAACTGAGTCAATTGCGTTTGTATCTGCTGTACAACCACTAAGCTCAGCCCCTTATTTAGATGTCTAAGTATTTACGCCTCGTACTTTAAAGATGCTCTGACCATCTTTCATCAGTAAAAGTCTTCTGTTTACGGCATAAATACTATTTTCTCATTGTTCTAATTCAGCAATTTTTTCTACGCGACGGGTATGACGACCGCCTTCAAAATCAGTTTCAAGCCAAGTTCTTGCGATTTCACGTGCTAGGCCAGGACCAATAACACGTTCCCCCATCGCTAAAATGTTCGAATCATTATGGCAGCGTGTTGCCTTTGCACTAAATACATCATGTACTAACGCACAACGAATTCCTTTTACTTTGTTTGCTGCGATCGACATGCCAATGCCTGTGCCACAAATTAAAATACCTTTATCAAATTCCCCGTTCGCAACACCGTCAGAAACTGGCTTTGCATAATCAGGATAGTCTACTGAATCCGCAGATTGTGGACCAAAATCTTCGTAGCTAATATTTAGCTCATCTAACAGTTGCATAATCTCACGACGTAAGTTATTGCCTCCGTGATCAGAAGAAATTGCTATTCTCACTGGGTTCCCTCATTTCGAATTATAGTCAACACTAGTTTACCACTTCTCTCTCAATAATAACACGATTTTTCTTGCATTTTTATGCTGATTTCCCCTGAAAGACGAACATTTCTTGTTATTATATAAAAAATCGTTCATTTTTAAGTCAATTTATTTGTGGATAATGTGAATATCATGTTAATAAATTCGGTTTATGGTCTTTTGTTGTAATATTCCATCTTCTGAAGTTTTTCTACTTTTTCAGTTACCGTGGACAAACTATTTCAATATTTTATCAACAATTATAAAATGTTGTAAAAGCTCCTGACGACAAAAAAATCGAATTCATTAGCGAAACTAATGAATTCGATTTTTAAACTATGCCTGTCTATCAAATTGTTGGATCATTTTATGCAGTTCTTCGGATTGTTTTTTCAAACCTTGTGCAAGTTGCTCCACTTGCTCGATTGCATATGCTTGCTCCTCTGCGGCACTGCGAACTTCTTGTGCACCCGCCGATGTTTCTTGAGCAATTGCTGCTACTTCTTGGGATTGTCTAGCAGTTGTTTCAATATTGCGCATTTGTTGTTCTATTAATGAAGAAATTTCCACAATTGATGTCGCCATCTCGTGTACACTCGAGGACATACCCTCTACCGCTGTCGTTGTTTCTGATACGCGTGCAGCCTCTTTTGTTGCGAAGGCTACCTGTTGGTTCATTTGCTTTACGACAACCTCAACGTTTTGTTGCATGGTTTGGATAAGTGTTGTTATTCCCTGCACAGCTTTTGCGCTTTCATCTGCCAACCCACGAACCTCTTCAGCGACTACTGCAAAGCCTTTTCCATGCTCTCCGGCACGCGCTGCTTCAATGGATGCATTTAACGCTAATAAATTTGTTTGTGAAGCGATGTCGCCAACTAAGCCAATAATACGCTCAACTTGCACTGCATTATCTTCTAGCGCGCGAATACTTACCAATGCCTCATTGTTACCAGCCGCAATTTGCTGAATACTATTGACCAATGTTTCAATAGCTTTCGTTGTTGTCGTTAAATTATGTAAAATCTCTTTTGTTTGCGTTGCTGACTGTTCCGCTCTGCTATTCACTTCTGTTGCAAGTGCTCGGACATCCTCAATTGCCTCAGCAGTATCCTGTACTGCCGTTGCTGATGCCTCTGCTCCAGAGGAAATATGCTTGACAGTTGATGCGATACCTTCCGCTTTTTTTGTTGCAACCTCAGCTTCGTCGGAGAGCTGGATAATCGATTGGTTTGTTTGTTGGAAGTTTTGATCGATACTTTCCACCATTTGTCGTAAATTTAACACCATTTGTTGGAATGCCTCTGCCACTGAGTGAATCTCATCATTTGTTCTTGGCATTTTTACATCCTGTCCAATTTTGCCTTGTGCTACACGAGACGCCGAATACTCAAGTTGTTGTAACGGTTTGATTAAAATGACACTGAATATTGCTGCTAGGATACCTGACCAAGTGATCCCTAATGTATAAGTAAACACTTGAAACAGTTTACGATTAATTTCTGGGAAGAAGGTAGGTTGTACAAATTCAATGAATATAAAACTGATACTATATGTGATTAGTGCAAGAATGCTGACAAATAATACTAGTTTAATGCGTAAACCAAACTGTTTTTTCATAGCGCTCCTCAATTCTTTTCAAGTTTTTTTACTAAGTTATCTACCAATTTATTTAATTCGGTAAATGTTTCTTCATATATTGCTTTATTGCCACCATACGGATCTACAACATTTTCTAAACTACCTATACTCGTATATTCTTTGAGTGTAAAGACCTTTCCTTCTGCATAAGGAAAATTTGCAATGACTGTATCTCTATGAGCTGTTGTCATTGTTAAAATTAAATCCGCCCAGTCCATTTCAGTTTCTGATAATTGCGTGGCTAAATGTTGATGTGTCATATTCGCTTCAGCTAATATTTGCTGCGCATGTGCTGACATTTCAGCATTAGGCATAGCATAAATACCCGCGGAACGAACCTCAACATTATTCATTTGCTTATGCTTTAAAATTACCTCTGCCATTGGACTGCGACAAGTATTTCCTGTACATACAAATAGTATATTCACACCTATCACCCTCCCACTAGTCAATTTATTGCTGGATAGCTAGCATACTCATTATGATAAAAACAATTCCCGCAATAATTTGAATATTTTTTCCAAAAAACACCTGACTCCTTCGCGCTATAACTAAAGCCCCATAAGAACAAATAAGAGCACTTATGCCAGCACTAATGATAAAAATGGTTTTCTCTAAATTGAGCATACCAAAAGAAACACTTACTGAAAAGGTGTCTAGGCTGGCAGTCACAGCTAAAAGGACCGGTGAAATCGTTATTTTTTCATTTTTATGTGAGAATAATAGTAAATGCAGGCCAATACAAAACAATAAAATACTTGAAATCCATTGTCCCCACTCTAACAAGAAACGTACTAAATAATTCCCTAATTCAAATCCTAACAATGGGAAAAGCATATGCAATGCCGCCGTCCACACAGATAATAATAATCGATATCTAATATTTGGTATTAATACGTATAAACCAATTACATCAACAGACGTTAAAATACCTGCAAGAATTCCCTGCAAGAACGCACTCCCTCGCTACCTAATATTTTATCATTTTATGCTAGAAAATACAGTATTATCATAGTTTTTCCCATACATTTATAAAATCTATTAGTAAATGAAAAAACCCAGCTATTTTATTATTGTAAAATAGATGAGTTGAATATTTTATGTTATATACCACTTTCCACCAGCAGCTTTTTCAAGTCTATTCATAATGGCTGCACCTACACCTTCAGTAGATGTTGTCGTCGCTAATATCAATGTAGCTTGTGTTTTGTCACAAGCACGTAAGGCATGGTACAACGCCGCACCCATCTCTTCCTTATTAGCAGCTACACCAATAGAAAAATAATAATCTACTGAAATATTAACAAAACTTTCTGGTGCTAATAGTGCAACTTTATGCCCTTGTGAATGAAGTTGCTGTATAGCCTGTTCCACTTTCTTTTTATCACAATGAATTAAGTATACAGGTGCATTTGGAGCATAATGCGTATATTTCATACCAGGTGCTTTCGGTGTAGATTCCATATGCTGTTCTATTGTTGTCGGCTGGATTACAGGACCAATTGCTTCCTCAAGCATTTCCTTCGTAATACCGCCAGGACGTAATATGACCGGTGGTTCATGTGTTACATCAAGTACAGTCGATTCAAGACCAATGCCTGTAGAACCTCCGTCTAAGATATAAGGTATATAACCTTGTAAATCATCCTTTACATGAATCGCTTCAGTTGGACTTGGCTTTCCACTACGATTTGCACTCGGCGCAGCGAGTGGTTTTTTAATATGGTGGAGCAATGCTAATGCCACAGGATGATCTGGCATACGAATTCCGACAGTGTTCAGTCCTGCTGTCACGCTTTTCGCCAGTACATTTGGCTTTACCGGCATGACGAGTGTAAGTGGGCCTGGCCAAAATAAATCCATGCATTTCATTGCAACTTCTGGAATATTTTCTATATAAAGCTCAACTTCTTCTTTTGTCCCAATGTGGACAATGAGTGGGTTATCTGAAGGGCGACCTTTTGCTTCAAAGATTTTTTTTACTGCATAATCATTTGTTGCAACAGCACCTAAACCATAAACCGTTTCAGTGGGAAATGCCACAACCTCACCTGCATTTAAGATATCCACAGCCTGTGTATAATTTAACTGACTATTCACATTACTGTCCACAATCTTACAAACGGTTTCCATCGCGAATACCTTCTTTCAATTGTTTGTTTTTACTGAATTTATCCACATTTTGTTTATAACTTACTAAAAATTGTGTATAAGTTATCTGAATTTGTGCACAATTTATTCGAATAAACCTTTAATCCATTCCCAAATAAAGAACGTAGTCTGTTCCTGTTCTTCTTCCACTACTTCCTCTTTTTCGGGTTCACAAATGGATGGAAATATGCTACACCACCAGTTATCACCGCGTGCATCACCTATTTTCACGACGATAGAATGGTACATTTTTTGTGGATAAAACATAGCATCTTGTCTCTTTGGTGGGAATAAGTTATCCCCAAGTACAACCTCTGTACGCACTTGTGGATAATTTTCTTTTATTTCTTCTTCAATTTGCTGTTTTAATGTTACAAATTGTTCGCTATCCACAGTATTAGTAGCAACTACTTGATTAAAATAAGGTTTTAAATCTTTCACAAGTTGCTCTTTTGCTAATTGATCGCTAGCCGTATTACTATTCGCAATCACTCTTATACGAAAATCGTTTTCTTGCTC
This sequence comes from Lysinibacillus parviboronicapiens, assembly GCF_003049605.2. Taxonomy (NCBI): domain Bacteria; kingdom Bacillati; phylum Bacillota; class Bacilli; order Caryophanales; family Bacillaceae; genus Lysinibacillus; species Lysinibacillus parviboronicapiens. The sequence continues at coordinate 610,699 of NZ_CP073713.1, read as the reverse complement.
ACTGTTCGTAGTTTCCTGTGCAGCACCTATTAATGTTGGAATATATAAAACACATAATTCTAAAACTATCGCCATTAATACTAGTCTCACAAAAGCTAGTAAAATATTTTGTTTAGGTAATCTAATAATCTTGTATTCGTTTAACATAAAAATCCCTCCTTGCTCAACATTGTTGTCAAGAAGGAGATTCTTTATACATGAATTTCACAAAAAATCATTCTAGGTTTTCCATTAATATCTTTTTCCACAGTCACAGTAGCCTGTGGAAAACTATCCTTAAAAAACTTTGCCACCTGATCCCCCTGTGTATAACCAATTTCAAGACCAATTAGCGATGGTTTGTTCATAAGTGCCGGTAATTGTTCAGCTAATTTACGATACAATATCAACCCATCTTCTTCAGCAAAGAGTGCGCTGTGCGGTTCATGCTCTAAAACTATCGTTGACATTTCCTGCGCTTCATCAAATGCTATATACGGAGGATTCGATAGTACAATATCAAATTTCTCTTCTGCAAGTGGCATCGTTAAATCCCCAAGTCGAAAATCTACATCCGCCGCTAACATTTGGGCATTCTTTTTTGCTGTTGCTAGTGCTTCCTCCGATAAATCTGTTGCTACTACTACTACTTCAGGACATTCTAGCTTCATAGAAATAGCTATAGCACCACTACCAGTACCGATATCTGCTAATTTCAACGATTTATCATGAAATAATTTATTGATACGATTTACAGTCCCGAGTACTAACTCCTCAGTTTCCGGTCTAGGAATAAGCACCGATTCATCCACTAAAAAGGTACGACCATAAAATTCCTCGCTACCGACACAATATTGCACAGGACGTCCGTTAGCATGCTCCTCAATTAGCGCTACAAATTGTTTACTTTGCTCCACACTTAACGTATCCTGCAAGTGAAGCATGACACCTGCATACGTAGAGCCTAAAATATGTTGCATCACAATTCGTGCAGCTGTTTCTTCACGCCCATTATCCACTAAAAAAGAAGAAGCCCAATCAAGGGCCTCCATCACATTTTTATAGATCATCGTTTAATCGCTCAAGCTTCGATGCCTGCTCTTCTAAAATAAGTGCATCAATGATTTCGTCCAGTCTACCCTCGACGATTTGATCAAGCTTTTGAAGCGTTAAACCAATGCGGTGGTCTGTCACGCGGTTTTGTGGATAATTGTATGTGCGTATACGCTCGGAGCGGTCACCCGAACCAACTGCTGATTTACGTGTTGCATCGACTTCTTTTTGTGCTTCTTGCAAATACATATCAGCTACACGGGCGCGAAGAATTTTCATTGCCTTTTCACGGTTTTTAATTTGAGAGCGTTCATCCTGCATCGAAACGACAACACCTGTTGGTAAATGCGTCATACGAACAGCTGACATCGTTGTATTTACTGATTGACCACCAGCACCTGAAGATGCAAATGTATCAACACGGATATCTTTTTCATGAATTTCAACATCTACTTCCTCTACCTCAGGTAAGCACGCAACTGTCGCTGTTGATGTATGAATACGGCCTTGTGATTCTGTCGCTGGCACACGTTGTACACGGTGTGCACCATTTTCAAATTTGAATTTTGAATAAGCACCTTGCCCATTAATCATAAAAATAACTTCTTTATAGCCGCCCATTGGGTTTGGCGTCGCTTCCATAATATCAATTTTCCAGCCCTGTGCTTCAGCATAACGAGAATACATACGGTATAAATCCCCCGCAAAAATATTCGCCTCGTCACCGCCAGCTGCACCACGAATCTCCATAATAACGTTTTTATTATCATTCGGATCTTTCGGAATCAATAATACACGTAAACGTTCTTCTAATTCCTCTTGCTGTTCTTTTAATGAATTGAACTCTTCTTTTACCATCTCGTGCATGTCAGGATCTTTTTCACTATCTAACATTTCACGCGCATCTGTTAATTGCGCTTTTACTTCTTTATATTCACGATAAGCATCTACTGTTTCCTGAATATCAGACTGTTCTTTCGAATATTCACGTAATTTTTTACTGTCATTCACGATATCAGGGTCACTTAAAAGTTCATTCAGCCTTTCATAGCGATCCTCTACGGCTTGCAGTCGATCAAACATAGATTTCACCTCTATTTAGTTTTTTAGCTTTAATCAGCAGTAGTCACCGATACTGGTGACATAAATACAAAATTTCAACCTTTATTCAGCGAACGGCGAACGCCTACCAAATGAAGGGGACTTAGACAAAATGGACCACATATTGTGCATTATCGAAATGACTAACATTGTGTCAGCTCTTAATATGAAGCTAAGCTCTGTTATCATTCAGACTTCAATTACCACTGTAATTGAAGTATCATAATTTTCATTAATTCCATTACTAAGTATAAGGAAAATTTCACATGTATGCTACTTTTTCTTATATGGTTAAAGCTTACTTTCTTTAAAGCCGCCACCATCGATAACTACGAAGTTAGGCTCACATTTGTCGCTACACTTTTTGTATTGCACTTGTTGCTATAGCGATGCGCCGAACTGGATGATTGGCATTTTCGCGCTTTCTTTATAGTGAGGGATGCGCGTGGCATTTGCGACATACAGGAAAGTAGGAATCATTCCCTCCAATTTGAATTTGGTCACCTGTGTAGACAGGATGCCCATTTTCATCAACCCGTAAATTCATAGTCGCTTTTTTATGACAGAACCAACAAATCGTTTTCATCTCTTCGATTTTATCTGCATATGTAAGCATATACTGACTGCCTTCAAACAGCTCATTTTGAAAATCATTTTTCAAACCAAAGCCCATCACTGGAATATCCAGCTCATCCACAATATTCGCTAATTGTAGCACATGCGCTTTTTTTAAAAATTGTACTTCGTCGACAAGTACACAGTATGGTTTCACTACATTGTTTTTCACAAGTTCATAAATATTTGTATCATCATAGACAGGGATGGCTTGTTGTCGTAGTCCCACTCTACTTGAGACATATCCTACCTCATCTCGCGTATCGAGCCCTGATGTAAATATCATCACTGGCTTTTGTTGTTCCTCATAGTTATGCGCAACTTTCAGTATCTCAATTGATTTACCACTATTCATCGCGCCATGCTTAAAGTATAACTGTGCCATTTTGTTTTTCTCCCTTTCCTCTATCGATCATGGGTTCTCACTTTATTTCCCCATGGGGTTAGCGGCTTTGCTAAAAATTAATCTGTTCTTAGTAAAATGCCACGTCCTTCGGCATAAAAAAAACGTCATCGTGTTGGCTCTTATGCCGTTATGCAGCTTAAACACTATTAAAATCCGGATGCCAGATATTGTTGTGTGTAAGCGAAGCGTCAGCAATGGAACAAAATGACCTGATACATTCACTATATACTGAAAAAAATACCTGCCAAGCACATGCTTGGCAGGTATTAAACTAACATTAGTTTTTAAGACCGTATTTTTTGTTGAAACGATCCACGCGACCATCAGCAGACGCGAATTTTTGACGGCCAGTGTAGAATGGGTGACAGTCGTTGCAGAACTCGACAACGATGTTTTCTTTCACTGAACCAGTTTTGAAAGTGTTACCACAAGAGCAAGTTACTGTTGCTTCTTTGTAGTCTGGATGAATTCCTTGTTTCATATTCGTTTTCTCCTCTCGCCCTGAACCATCTGGAACAGAGTATTATCGAACTGTACCTTACATAGCCCGAATATGTCGGCTACATATGTACACGTTACATACTTTAGAAGTATAACATAAATAATTTATTTTTATCAAGAAAGAAAATTGCTATAAATGTTGTTTTAAATTTCAATCTAGTACTTACCCGCGAACTTCGCGATAATCATGATCTTCTAAACCTATTTTTTTATTACGTTCCTTAAAACAAATGTTGTGCGACGAAACATACGCAACTTTCGGTGCATCCGGCTCTAGATAAAGTTTTGCACTATTTAATGCTAATACGCCGTCAGTAAAAGCCCCAGCTATTAACCTTACTTTACTAGGATAATCTATAAAATCACCCGCTCCAAAAAGACCTTCAATATTTGTTTCACGCTTTTCATTTACAATGGCAACTCCGTCTTGTATGTTTATGCCCCATTTTTCTAGTGCTCCATAATCACATTTTAATCCATGATTAACGACTACTGCATCTACTTTAATACGCTCCGTTACGCCTGTTTCTTTATGCTGGATAGAGACATATTTGATTAGGTCTTCATCACCATGTAACTGGACCACTTCATAGGGTGTTCTAACATCTACTGTGGATTCACGCATTCTTAAGACATTTTTTTCATGCCCACCAAACTCATCGCGGCGATGGACAATTGTTACACTTGCTGCAATTCGCTCTAACTCATTTGCCCAATCAACGGCTGAATTACCACCACCCGAAATTAGCACATGTTTGTTACGGAAGACCTCTAACTCTTGCACCGTATAATGTAAATTCGTTACTTCAAAACGATCCGCACCTTCAACCTCTAATTTTTGCATAGCTAGAACACCATAACCAACTGCTAGAATCACTGTCTTTGAATAATGTTTCTCGCCAGTTGACGACGTCAAAATAAATGTACCATCCGCTTGCTTTTCTAAGTTTTCAACCTTTTGGTTTAACACAATCGTAGGGTCAAATGTTTTAGCTTGTTGCACCAATTGCTCGATTAGTTGTTCACCTAATATAGGTGTTACACCACCCACATCCCAAATCATTTTTTCAGGATAAATTAACATTCGACCACCTAGTTGCGAGCTGTATTCTATCACTTTTGTTTTCAAATCACGCATGCCACTATAAAAAGCAGTATAAAGTCCAGCTGGACCTCCACCGACAATTGTTACATCATACAGTTCTTCTTCCGACATCTACTAAATACCCCATTTCATTTTCTCTTGTTTGTTGATGTTTGCACTTAACAACGTATCTTATTTTTCACTAGCTTTCTTATCAATTAACATATTTGTCACTTCTTCTACTTGTGCAAGAACAGCAATCGGATCATATGGCCAAAATCTATCTGGAGCTAAATAGAAGACATTGTTATTTTTCACCGCATCTAGCGATAACCATAAAGCATCTTCTTTGTTTAACTCGGCACCTTTTGATTCATCTAGGAAAATATAGTCCCCTGCATACTCAGGTAACACTTCATAAGACACTTGTTTATACGTTTCACCTGCATCAATTAATTCCTTTTGAATTCGTTCTGGTGCTTGCAATTGCAATTTTTTATAAATTGCTTGCCCACCACGATAAATACCGTCACCGTATAAGTAAAAGTCTTTGCCGAATGCGCCAAAGATAGACACTGTTTCGTTTTCATCCATAACAGTTGCTAATCTTTCTTTATGCTCATTTACTTTTTCTTCAAACATTTTTAACCAAGCTTCTCCTTCAGCTTGTTTTCCAAAAATCTCAGCAAGCCCTACCACCTTCTTCTTCAACTGAACGATATGTTTCGTATGGAATCACAATCGTTGGAGCAATTTTCGAAAATTTTTCGTAATATCTTTGTTCACCAGATGCTGTTAGTATTAAATCTGGTTGCAACGCTAAAATTGCTTCAACACTATTTTCTCCTGTGTTTGCAATGCCCTCTATTTGATTTTGAATATGGACATTTTCTAAATCTCGTTGTGTTGCACCAACTGGCTTAACTCCTAATAATAATGATGTTGGTAAATATGCATCTACAACTAGACGTTCAACTTTAGTAGGGATTTCAATTTCTCCGTTAATTGTTGGTACCTTTTTTGTTGTAGCTGTGTTTTCTTCCTCTTTAGCATTGCTATCCTTAATAGCGTCATCTGTGCTACTACAACCTACAAGCAAAAGGGCAAGTATTAGTGAAAAACCTGTAAAAATTTTTCATTTTAAATCTCTCCTATTAATGATAATAATATTCATTCTCAATGATTGTCTTTAAAAAATATAATACTTTATTCCTTTACGCGCGCTAGCAAGTATAAGAAATATGGCGCTCCTAAGACAGCAACTACAATACCTGCTGGAATTTCAGAAGGCTCTAAAATGGAACGGCCAATTGTATCAGCCAATAAGACAAGTAACCCCCCTACTAATGCTGATGCTGGCAATAAAAATTGATGTTTTGCTCCAACTAGCTGACGTGCTAAATGAGGTGCAATTAATCCCACAAAGCCAATACCCCCACTGACTGAAACACTTGCTCCAGCTAAACCAACTGATGCCGCTAATAGCCAACGTCTTTCCTTTTCAATGGAAGCACCTAAACCAACTGCAGTTAAATCACCTAAATTCAAAATATTTAACACCCGTGCTTTAGCATAAACGAATGGGACTAATATCAATAACCACGGCAGCAAAGATAAAACGAATTTCCAATTCGAACCCCAAATACTCCCTGCTAACCATGTGGCAACAAATTGATAATTTTCAGGTGACAAACGAAGCGTCAGCACAATCATTGCTGAACTTATACCTGCCGCTACCGCAATTCCTGTTAATAGTAGACGCATTGGTGTAATACCTTCATGACGTTTATAGGAAAGTGTATATATGACAATGGCTGTCAATCCAGCACCTACAAAAGCTAACACAGGAAGTAAGTAAACTGGAGCTGCCGTTGTTGCTGGAAAGAATGAAATAAACAGCATTACCGCTAGACCAGCACCTGCATTTATTCCTAAAATACCTGGATCCGCTAAAGCATTTTTTGAAATCCCCTGTAAAATAGCACCTGAGATAGCTAAACCCATACCAACCAATACAGCGATAATAATACGTGGCAGTCTAAACTCATATAAGATTAACTGCTGTTGAGCATCGCCAAAACCAAATAGAGTACGTATAACTTCCATTGGTGTCAGTTTAATCACACCTGTATTCATACTAATGACAAACGTAATAACAATGAACACTACTAATATACTTAAAATGAAGAAGTTTTTCTTTTTAGCCTTTTGTTGACTGGCTGTTAGAAAGCTATTATTGCTCATAGTTCTTTTCCTCCTTTACGCGCTAAGTATAGGAAGAATGGAACACCGATAAAGGCAATAATTGCTCCAATTGGTACTTCGTAAGGAGGATTTATGGTACGTGCAAAAAGATCTGCTAACACAACAAGCAAAGCTCCATACACTAACGAACAAGAAATAATCCAACGGTAATCATGACCTACTATGTATCTCGTTATATGTGGAATAATTAATCCAACAAAGCCAACCGCTCCTACTACAGATACAGCTGCTCCTGCTAATATTAGAACCACAATCATACCCCAAACTTTTATAACGCCTGTACGCTGTCCTAGCCCAATTGCAATTTCCTCTCCTAAGCTAAGAAGTGTAATCGAACGTGATAATATAAGTGCCCCTATCATAGCGACAAGTATCCATGGAGACAATATCTGAAGGTGATACCATTTCGTTCCGGACACACCACCTGCATACCAAAAAGCTAAATCTTGTCCAATACGATAATAGAGTGCAATCCCTTCTCCCAATGCTCCTAAAAGTGCACTAACAGCTGCCCCCGCCAGTACTAAGCGCATTGGTGTTAAACCACCTTTTGCTATTGAACCTATGCCATACACGATTACGACCCCTAACCCTGCTCCTACAAATGACCATAAAATTAAAAACATATAGGGTAACCCAGGGAAAAAGGCGAAGCAAACTGCAAGCATAAATGCTGCACCTGAGTTTAATCCCAACAAACCAGAGTCTGCTAATGGGTTGCGTGTCATCCCTTGCATAATAGCGCCTGCCACTGCAAAGCACCCTCCTACCAATGCTGCTCCAAGTACACGTGGTAATCGAATATCACGTATAATTTGATGCGCCGTTAAATCTGATGAAAAATGAAAAACGGCTGTCCAAACAGTGCCTAATGAAATATCAGCCGCTCCAAATGAAATAGACAAACCAATAGCAAATATTAATGTAATAAGACCTACAATTAGTGCCACAACAGCACGTACTGGATGAGAACGTCTTTGTAGCTCTTCTAATTTCCCGAGCCCTTCTACTGCTTCTGCTGACGTAGTCATGCTTTTCCTCCTTAATATCTATCCGTTTAAAACTTTATTTCCTATTTAATAAGCAAAATCCACAGCATTCCTTTGTTCCACATCAGGATCAACAAGGTGTAGCGTACTTAGCTTGTGTTACTGCTTATTCTTCGGCAAAGAAAGGACTCATCAATGATGGAAACTTTCCGTTCACTACTCAGCATTTTCATATAATTGGTAAGATAAGCAAATTGGGTTATTACTATACGGGCAAAGAGCCATCGTCGCATCAATATTAAATACTTTTTGTAAATTTTCTTTTGTCATGACTTCATCCGGGTTGCCATTTACGACAAGTTGTCCATCTCTCATCGCAATCATAAATTGAGAAAAACGGGAAGCATGATTTAAATCGTGCAATACCATAACAATTGTGCGTCCTTCTTCTTTATTTAACTTTTGCAATAATAGAAGAATATCTAACTGATGCGCTAAATCCAAATAGGTAGTTGGTTCATCTAGTATAAGAATATCTGTTCCTTGGGCTAACGCCATTGCAATCCAAACTCGTTGACGTTGCCCTCCTGATAATGCTTCTATTGGACGATCACTAAATTCTCTTAGCCCTGTGACATCAATCGCCCAATGAATATATTCATAATCCTCCTTACGCAACGTGCCAAAACCTGTTTGATGTGGAAATCGACCGTAAGATACTAATTCAAAAACTGTCAAACCACCCGGAGCGGTTGCTGTTTGTGGTAGAATCGCCATCCTCTTTGCAACCTCTTTTGTCTTCAATTGATGAATCGCTTTTCCATCCAAATATACAGCGCCATCTTGTGTTCTAAGGACACGTGCCACAGCCTTTAATAACGTAGATTTTCCACAGCCATTTGGACCAATAATTGTAGAGATTTGCCCTTTTGGAATCGCTACACTTAAATCATCTACAATCAATGTAGATGAATAACCTATAGCAACATGTTCTATTTCAAGGACTGTCATATGAAACTCCCTTTCTCTGTTTAAATTAAATTAAGTGTAGAAATGACAAGCATTCCGATCATTTCCACACTATGCTGGAACATACTCTATTTGTAGAATTTAAATTTGCAAACCAAATTGCGCTGTATAAAGACCGTAATAAGCATTTTGTATATTCATTAGTTCATCATGTGTGCCTTCCTCAATAATGCCCTTCTTAGACACAACAACGATGCGATCTGCATCCTTGATGGTTGCTAAACGGTGCGCAATAACTAATGTCGTACGTCCAATTGATAGCTCATTTAATGCTTGTTGAATCGCCTTCTCCGTTTCTGTATCTAAGGCAGATGTTGCCTCATCCAAAATCAATATTTTTGGATTTTTCAGGAATATACGTGCAATGGACAGTCGTTGCTTTTGACCTCCCGATAGCTTGACTCCACGTTCACCGATTAAGGTATCCATGCCCTCCGGCAGGGCATTAATGACCTCCTCTAACTGGGCACGCCTTGCTGCATGCCAAATATCCTCTTCACTAGCTTCTAAATCACCGTAAGCAATATTTTCTCTAACCGTCCCATCAAACAAGAACACATCTTGCTGTACAATCCCGATATGAGCACGAAGAGATTGTAGCTTGAAATCTCGTATATCGATTCCATCAATCTTAATTGTTCCTTCACTTACCTCGTAAAAACGAGGTAACAGGCTACAAATGGTTGATTTACCTGCTCCTGATGGCCCAACAAGTGCAACCGTTTCACCCGGACGAACCTTAAGATGAATATTATTTAAAGTGCGTTCCTTATCTGTATAGCCAAAAGATACATTATTAAATGTAATGTCTCCTTCAATAACCTCAATATTCTTCGCTTCTGGGCGATCTGCAATTTCTGGTGCTGTTTCAAGAAAATCAATATAACGTTTAAAACCAGCCATCCCTTTTGGATAAGTTTCTATAAACATATTAATTTTGTTAATAGGACCTAAAAGAATGCCTGATAATAAGATGAATGCAATAAACTCACCATTTGTTAACTGCCCCTGCAAAACAAAGTATGCCCCTACAAAAAGTGTGAATAATGATAAAACCTTTGTTAAAATACCTGAAATTGCCTCATTCCACGCCATCACTTTATAAGAAAATAGCTTGGTCGCTCTGAAGCGATTATTATTAACCTTAAAGCGTTTAATTTCATGTTCTTCATTTGTAAATGCTTGTACGACACGGATACCGCTTACATTGTTTTCAACTCGTGCGTTAAAATCAGCGATATCTCCAAACATTTGACGGAATGCTTTGGACATGAGCTTGCCAAAAAATATTGTAAGTAACAGAATGATTGGCACTAGAATGAAAATAAGTAGTGTGAAGGTTGGATCAATGTAGAACATCACGCCGAAAGAGCCAATAATCGTCATAGTAGCAATAAACATATCCTCTGGACCGTGATGGGCAAGCTCGCCAATATCCATTAAATCATTTGTTAGTCGTGAAACAAGGTGGCCCGTTTTGTTATTATCAAAATATCGAAAAGAGAGTTTTTGTACATGACTGAACGACTCTTTGCGCATATCTGTTTCAATATTTATCCCTAACATATGTCCCCAATAGGAAACAATAAAATCTAAAATCGAATTGAATATGTATAACAAGAGCAATAGCAAACTCGCCATTACAATCCACTTTAATTCCCCATCAGGAAGAATATCATCTATCACCTTGTTTAATACCAATGGAAAAGCTAGCTCGATGAGGGCTGCTACTATAGCACAGGAAAAATCTAGTATAAATAACCCCTTATATGGCCTGTAATAAGAAAAAAAACGTTGTAATAACATTGATGAGACCTCCTAATTTATAAATACTTATATAACTGGTTATTGTATTCTTTAGAACAAACTCAATTAATTGATAATGATTATCATTATTGATTAAATATACACTAAATCTTACTAGTATTGCAATATATGAATAACAGCCATGAAGATTACTATTTAAAAGTCTAATAAATGAGCTACCCGACTATAAATCAGATAGCTCATCTCACGAAATATTTGGTTATTGCTTTGATTTCGCTTTTCCTACGAGTAAGTCAGAATGCTTGTCTAATTAACGGTTGGGCGCGTTACCACTATTTATTTTTTTGAGACTCTGTAAATTCTACTATTTTATTAGCCATATCTTCAGCTTGGTGTAATCCTGATAACGGATCCGAAGCAAAATAATACTCTGGTGATAAATCAATTATGTTATTATTTTTTACAACATCTAAATTTGTCCATGTTGATGGAAATTCTCCACCCTTATTAAAGAAATTTATGAGAAATACATAATCCCCAACGTAGTCGCCTACCACTTCATAGGAGACATCATAGCGTCCGCCACCAAATTCTTTCGTATCAAAAAGCTCTTGCACCATTTCTTGTGGCTTCATGTTAAGTATTTGGTATAATGCTCGCCCACCTGACACACTATTATTGCCAACGATTGTTGCATTTTTTTCAAATAAATCAAAAATAGTAAAGGTTGCGCCTTCTGGTATTGCAGCATTTATTTTGCTTTGTGCTTTAGTTATACGATTATCAAAATCTTTTACAAATGCCTCTGCCTCTGCTTGTCTGCCAAGAAATTCACCCATTGCCTTGATTTCATCAGTTGCTGAATTATGCGCTGATTCAGAAAACACGATGGTTGGTGCTATCTTTTCATATTTTTCTGCATCATCTTTATTCCATGTAATAATTAAATCTGGTTTTAATTCTAAAATTTTCTCCAAAGAAGTATTACCGTCTGTTCCAATATTATTAATTTCTTTATCTTTATAATATGGTTTTAAAAATGCAGCATACTCTAAATTAGCTGTAACAGCTCCTACTGGCACTATATCTAAAGCTAGAATCTGACCAAGATACCAATCTGTCACTATCCGTTCTGCCTTTACTGGAATTTCAACCTCTCGACCACTATCATCAGTTACTGTTCGAACTGTAGATTCTTCAGTTTTAAGAGTTACGTCATTGTTATTAGTTTGAGCTGAATCTTCTCCACATGCTGCAAGTAATACCAATAGACTTAACAAAAAAGGCATCCCTACGTATTTCATCATGTAATTATTTTCCCTACTTTCAAAACGTATTGCTTGCGCGTGCTGATTCTCATTGTATTGAAAACGATTCTCATTTGTAATAGCATAATCGGACAAATCGGATGTATTTTTCCGCCTAAAAAAACTTGGCGCCATATTTGTTTCCTTTTTAAAGGCTCTACTAAAATAATATTCATCTTCATAGCCTAGTGATATTGCTATCTCTCTGATGCCATAATGATTTGACAATAGATAGTGTTTCGCATGTTCAATTCGTAGTTGTTGCAAATAAATTTGTGGACCAATACCAAAACGTTGCTTGAAGGTGCGTAAAAGATGGCGTGTACTAATTTTGAGCGCATCTGCAAGTGTCTGTATAGAAATAGGCTCATGAATATGTTGTTCTAAATAGAGGCGTGCTGCCTCTACTTTATCTATTTCATGGGACTTGCCCAGTCCCTCATTCAGCTCTTGAAAAATACGATAGATCAGTTCATAAAAGGAGGCCTTTACTGATAGATGCTCCTGGATAGAGCTAGTTTTCCATTTATCGTACATGTCTTGCAGTAATAGATGAATACCTAGAGCATTAGCTGGTATACAGGTGAAATTCGTTTGAAATGGTTGATATTGCATGTATAAATGCTGTAAAAAGGCATCTGCGTACATAACATCCCCTTTATAGTGAATCAAGTAATAGCTAATAGTATCCTTTCCATTTATATGTAGTGTTTGAAACTTGCCAATATGAAAAATACTAAAGCTTTGTACTTGATAAGGTTGATCTCCGATTAAAACTTCTGCCTCGCCCGCTGTGATGACAAGTAATGTGCTGTGATTTACTCTTGTATCTATTTGTATGTCTGCTTTATTTACATAATCAAACTGCTTCAACTTGATATATGTATTCTCCCAAAGCAACATAAACGCCTCATAATTCATATCTTTCTCCTTTTGAAATAGAATAGTTCATCTCAATTATATTGATAACGATTATCAATTTCAATTATGGTTCTCAGACAAAAAAAATCACCATTAACTAAACTCGTCAATGGTGATCTTTTATTGTTATAGTAAACCCTTACCTTTTGTAGCTTTCTTCATATCCTCATTTAACTTTTCAAAAAATTCTTCGTTTGATTTTGTTGTGCGTAACTTTTTTAAGAAACGCTCCGAAAAATCAGAAGAATCCGAGAATGTTTTACGAATTGCCCATAGCTTTTCAAGTTGTTCCGGTTCAAGAAGTAGCTCTTCTTTTCGCGTACCTGAACGACGAATATCAAGCGCAGGGAAAATACGACGCTCTGCTAATTGACGATCTAGGTGAAGCTCTAAATTCCCTGTACCTTTAAATTCTTCATAAATGACTTCGTCCATTCGTGAGCCAGTATCGACTAAAGCCGTAGCTAGAATTGTTAAGCTACCACCTTCTTCAATATTACGGGCAGAACCGAAGAAACGTTTAGGTCTATGGAAAGCAGCAGGGTCAATACCACCTGATAGTGTACGACCACTTGGTGGAATAACAAGGTTATAAGCACGTGCTAAACGAGTAATGGAATCCATTAAAATAATTACGTCACGTTTATGCTCAACTAAACGGCGTGCACGCTCTAAAACTATTTCTGCAACCTTTACGTGATTTTCTGGTACCTCATCGAAAGTAGAACTAACTACATCTGCATTCACAGAACGTTCAATATCTGTAACTTCCTCAGGACGTTCATCAATAAGTAATACAATTAACTCTGCCTCTGGATAATTCGTTGTAATTGCATTGGCAATTTCTTTTAATAACGAGGTTTTCCCTGCTTTTGGAGGCGCAACGATTAAACCACGCTGACCAAAACCTACTGGTGCCACTAAATCCATAATACGAGTCGATAAACTTTGCTGCGTTGTTTCAAGCTTGATTTGTCGATCAGGATATAACGGTGTCAATGCTGGGAAATGCACGCGTTCTTTCGCTACTTCTGGATCTTCGCCATTTACAGCATCCACTTGTAGCAGACCATAGTAGCGTTCGTTCTCTTTTGGTGGACGTACCTTACCAGATACCTTGTCCCCATTACGTAGGTCAAAGCGTCGAATCTGAGAAGCAGAAATATAAATATCCTCTTTACTTGGAGAGTAGTTAATTGGGCGAAGGAAGCCAAAGCCCTCTTGCGATACAATTTCAAGTACTCCTTCCATAAAGAAATAACCCTCTTGTTCTGAACGCGTTTTCAAAATAGCAAAAATTAATTCTTTTTTTGTTAGCTTGCTATAATATGAAATTTTATATTGGCGTGCGAGGGCGTAAAGCTCTTTTAACGTCATGTTTTCTAATTGAGCGATTGTCAATGCAGACATATGCACAACTCCAGTCTTTTTCAAAATATATTGCTTTGTGGGGTTATCAATGAAGTTTTTTTTACGAAAGGCTTGTGTGACAACGGTTGGTATTCGTACCTGTAATTAGCTCCGTTTCTCGGAGTAGTGGCTAAGCGCCGCTTCTCTGCCCCGGGCAAGATGTTAGCTTCACCGCTTATGCCTTAGGAGTAGAACTACAGTTACTCTCCAACCAACAAAACATTGAAGTATAACTCTGCCTTATAAAACTATGGGATGGTTTAAATTAAGAAGAAGGTACCTAGCACAAAAAGATGCGCTAGGTATATTTTAGAAGAAATTATTATTAATAGCTAGGTTTTTTCTCAAGAGCGTGACGACCTTCTACAAAACGAACAGTACCAGATTTTGCTCGCATAACAACTGAATGTGTTAATGCATAAGCGCCTTTATACTGAACTCCTTTTAATAACTCGCAATCTGTGACAGCTGTTGCTGCAAAAATCGCATCGTCACCTTTTACTAGGTCATCTAAATAAAGAACTTTATCAACATCTACGCCCATTTTTTTGCAACGCTCTAGCTGTTCCTCGTCTTCTGGCACTAGTTTCGCTTGGAAGTCTCCGCCAAGGCATTTTAATGCAACCGCAGAAATAACACCTTCTGGTGCGCCACCCATTCCGAACATAATGTCAATGCCAGTTTCATCGAAAGCGGTGTTAATGGCTGCCCCGACATCACCATCTTGGATAAATTTAATTCGAGCTCCAGCTTCACGAATTTCATCTACAATTGCTTGATGGCGTGGACGATCTAATAGAGTAGCTACCACGTCAGAAATATCTTTATTTTTTGCTTTTGCTACTTGTAACAAGTTATAAGTAACAGATGCATTAATATCAACTTTTCCTGCTGCTTCTGGTCCTACTGCAATTTTCTCCATGTACATATCAGGTGCATTTAATAGATTACCTTTATCGGCAATTGCAAGTACTGTCATTGCACCATTCGTACCTTTAGCTACAATATTCGTACCTTCTAACGGGTCAACTGCAATATCTACTTGAGGACCACCATTACGAAGGCCAAGCTCTTCTCCAATATAAAGCATTGGCGCTTCGTCCATTTCACCTTCACCAATTACTACTGTAGCATGCATTGGAATTGTATCGAACATTGAGCGCATTGCTGTCGTTGCTGCATCATCTGCCTCAATTTTCAAACCGCGACCCATCCATTTCCCGGATGCGATTGCTGCTGCCTCTGTTACTCGTACTACTTCCATCGATAAACTACGTTCCATTGTTGTTTTTCCTCCCGTTATCGGCATAATTCATTTGCCGAAACATTCAAATTACCTCTATTGTAACATAATTGGCTCAAAACTTTTACCACACATTATTCCTTTAGCTCTGCTACACCTACCATTATTGTCTCACGTCGAATATCTGCGCCTAAATCACGTAATTTTTCAATAAGTGAGCTATAGCCTCGTTCAATGTGATAGATATCGTGAATTTCAGTTTCACCTTCTGCTAATAATCCAGCTAATACTAAAGCTGCACCAGCACGAAGGTCTGTCGCTGTCACATTTGAGCCGTGTAATTTATTGGGGCCGGAAATAATTGCTGTATTTCCTTCGACACGTGCATTTGCATTCATACGGCGAAGTTCATCTATATGTTTAAAACGGGCAGTATATATTGTGTCCGTTACCTTTGAAGAACCGAGTGCCTGTGACATCAACACAGAAAGTGGTTGCTGAATATCTGTCGGGAAGCCAGGATACACTAACGTCTTGACATCAACTGCTTGCAATGTAGTAAGGTCGGTTTTCGGGACATAAATACTTTCCTCACCTATTTCAATTTTCACACCCATTTCACGAAGCTTTGCTGTAATTGCCTCTAAATGTAACGGAATCACATTATCAATTGTAATACCATCGCCAACAGCCGCGGCCATAATCATAAAGGTTGCCGCTTCAATACGGTCAGGAATAATTGTATGCTCTGTACCATGAAGCTCCTCAACACCATCAATACGAATAACGCTCGTACCTGCGCCTTTAATATTGGCCCCCATGTTTGTAAGAAGTGTAGCAACATCAATGATTTCAGGCTCTTTCGCCGCATTTTCAATAACTGTACGCCCTTTTGCACGTACAGCGGCTAACATAATATTAATGGTTGCTCCAACGCTGGCAACGTCTAAATAAATTTTTGCGCCAATCAATTCATCTGCTCGTAAATAAATCGCTCCATGCTCATTCGTAATTTTAGCTCCGAGTGCCTCAAAACCTTTAATATGCTGATCAATTGGTCGTGGGCCAAGGAAACAGCCTCCAGGTAATCCAATAACAGCCTTTTTAAAACGACCAAGCATTGCTCCCATCAAATAATAGGAAGCACGAAGCTTTTTCACGTTACCATTCGGCAAAGGAAGGGCAATCATCTCAGACGGGTCAATAACCATTTTACCGTCTTCAAAAGTCACTTCTCCCCCTATTTCTTCTAATAACGCCTTCAATGTCCAAGCATCCGAAATTTCTGGTATCCCACCAATAGTCACTGGAGAGTTCGCCAAAATTGATGCTGGAATTAAGGCGACCGCACTATTTTTTGCACCACTAACTTTAATTGTACCTTTTAGACGATTCTCGCCTGTAATTTTGTATACATCCATTTTGCGTTCTCCCTCATGATTGGAAAGTAATTTTTGCGTTTGGCTCACTTTATAATCTTATTATTCGCCTTTTCTCTTATTCCAATCCGCTAAAAATCCTTCAATTCCTTTTTCCGTTAATGGATGATGGAAAAGTTGCTTTAATACTTTATATGGAGTTGTTGAAATATGCGCACCTGCAAGTGCTGCAGCCGTTACGTGTTGCGGATGACGAATCGAAGCTGCGATAATTTGCGTATCGATATTATGAATTGTAAAAATGTCTGCAATAGTTTCAATAAGCTCAACACCATTTTGTCCAATATCATCTAAACGACCAATAAATGGTGATACATATGTAGCACCTGCACGAGCGGCCATTAACGCTTGGTTTGCACTAAAGATTAAAGTTACGTTAGTTTTGATACCTTTGTTTGCAAAGAAACGACATGCTTCTAAGCCAGCTGGTGTCATAGGTAATTTAACTGTGATATTTGGCGCAATCGCAGCCAACTCAAGACCTTCTTTAATCATGCCTTCAGCATCTAGTGCAATAACTTCTCCACTTACTGACCCATCTACAAGCTCTGCAATCTCACGCAGACGATCGTGAAATGACACATTTTCTTCTTTAGCAACCAATGAAGGGTTTGTCGTAACACCCGATAAAATACCCCATGCATGTGCTTCTTTAATCTCGTCAAAGTTAGCTGTATCAATAAAAAATTTCATATTATTTCCTCCCAAACCCTATTTTCTTAAATTATTAAATAAATGTTAAAAAGTTGTTATTTCAAAAACAAGAGAAGGTCGACTACAAGCATCAACACTTCTCTTATTATGTGTATTCATCTATGATTTTGTATCATAATTAGATGCAAAAATTATGCTTTTTGTGAACTGCCGAATTCGCGAATTTTACCAATAACAGTTGCTTTAATCGCCTCACGAGCTGGTGCTAAGAATTTACGAGGATCATACACAACTTTATCATTATCAAGGACCTCGCGGATAACTTTTGTAGCAGCGATTTGATTTTCAGTATTGACATTAATTTTTGCTGTACCTAATGAAATCGAGCGTTGAATATCTTTTGTTGGGATACCTGTACCACCATGCAATACTAACGGAAGATCCGCTAAATTTGAGATTTCTTCCATTTCTTTAAAGCCTAGGTTAGGTTCACCTTTGTAAGGACCATGTACAGAACCAAGAGCTGGTGCTAAGCAGTCGATATCAGTTAATTCAACCATTTTACGGCATTCTTCTGGATCAGCATACATAATACCACCGATTACGCCGTCTTCGTCTCCACCAACTGTTCCAAGTTCAGCTTCCACAGATACACCTTTGGCATGAGCGTATTCAACCACTTTTGAAGTAATTTCAATGTTTTCTTCAAATGAGTGATGTGATGCATCAATCATAACAGATGTGAAACCTGCATCAATCGCTTCCTTACATTTATCAAAACTTGAACCGTGGTCAAGATGGATAGCTACAGGAACAGTAATACCATAAGATTCCATTAAGCCTTTTACCATATGAACTACGGCGATAAAACCGCCCATATATTTACCAGCTCCCTCAGATACGCCTAGGATTACTGGTGATTTCTCTTCTTCTGCTGCTTGTAAAATTGCTTGCGTCCATTCAAGGTTGTTGATGTTGAATTGACCAACTGCATATCCTTCTGCCTTCGCCTTAACTAACATCTCTTTCATAGATACTAATGCCATACTAAAAATCCTCCTTTTAGGACTATTCTTTATACATAAATATGCTATTCAATCATAGCAAAAATAGCGAACGCTGAAAAGTATTTTCAGCGTTCGCTATTTTCAGCGCGTAAGCGGAGTGGACACGTAGCGACAGCGCGCCTTTGTTTTTGGACCGAATGCGCAGTGCTAACGAGTGACAGGTGTAAAATGAAAAGTATTTTCAGCGTTCGCTATTTTCAGCGCGTAAGCGGAGTGGACACGTAGCGACAGCGCCTTTGTTTTTGGACCGAATGCGCAATGCTAACGAGTGACAGGTGTAAAATGATAAGTATTTTCAGCGTTCGCTATTTTCAGCGCGTAAGCGAAGTGACAACTTAGTGACAGCCTGTGAAATCTGCTGTGTCTTTAACAGTAGTGAAAAACAAGCGGTGTTTATCACTGCCTGTTGGTTTGTGCTTTTAATGTTTTATTGACTTCATCACGTACTTCAAAAATATCAAAAGGTTTTGTAAAGTAACGAATAGCCCCTAATTCTAAGGCTTCTTGAACAACATCTAATTCACCATAAGCAGTCATCATAAAGACAGGTATTTGTGGCCATTTTTCTTTTAAATGCTTTAAAATTTCTATACCATCCATTCCAGGAATCTTCATGTCTAGTAACACACAGTCTATTGCTTCTTCTTCTGCATAACGTAGTGCCTCCACGCCATTCGCTGCTAAATATGTAATGTAACCTTCTTTTTTTAACACTTCATTTAAAAGCAAACGAATGCCTTGCTGATCATCGACAATTAGTAATCGTTTCACATTTCATTCCGCCCTTTTTGAATTATTATTCTTGCACAAAAACATCTTATAATATGTATAATTCTCCTTTAAAATCTTAATACCTTCTAGTATTATAAATTATCTGCTTTTGCTTTATACTTCTTTCAACCATATAATATTGATTGAGGTGGAACCATGTCAAAAATTCTAACAACTCAACTAAGTGGCCTTCTTCAAAGAATAACACAAAGCGAAGAGGAAGCTATTGAAGAAACAGCAAGATTACTTGCACAAGCTGGCATCGGGGAAGGCAATGTTTATTTTGCTTGCTTTGGTGAAATGCAAGTTATCGAAGTAAATGCACTTCAAGGTGTTGAACAGTTTGCTAAGCTCCTTCCATGGACCAAACATACTGAAGTGAGTGAAGCTGACCGCGTGTGTATCTTTACACGTAGTGCACAGGATAAGGATGCATTAGCATTAGCACAAAAATTGAGTAATCGTTTTATTCCCTTTGCAGCAGTCGCAAGCGAAGTAACTACTAGTGAAAATCCGTTAGCCGATTTGGCGTATACATATATATCTACACGTATACGCGGTGGCTTACTACCTAATGACTTAGGTGAACGCATTGTTGTGCCACATGCAATCGCGGCTCTTTTTATCTATGAGGCGCTGAAGATCGCTTACGATGAAATGCTCGGACTTGATGAAGAAGAGCTATAAGTACCTAGTACATGGGTAGTATGGATGAATATCCGTGAAACACTTTATACGCACCACCGTTAACACAAGGGCAAATATACACGAAAGCTCTAAAAACAAAAGGCTCCCTTTCTATGGGAGCTTCTGTATTTCTACTTAGAAAGAGGATGGGACAAAACTTTAGATTTTAAGAAAGAGGAGCAAAGGTATTATTATTTTTGCTATCTAAAATGAAGAAAAATTTAGAAGTTCTTCCTTTTGGCATAAATAAAATTTAGAAGAGTGCACTACTAGTTGATGGTAGCGAAGGCGGCGACTCCTGGGGGATTAGCGTGACGCCTGAGACTACAGGCTCAGGCCACGCCCCCGAAAAGCGTCCGCTGTAGTGGACATCAACGTTCACAGCAAAAAAAGTGTTAGATCGACATCAGTCAATCTAACACTTTTTCTCTTTTGTCCCAGCCTCTTCTGCGTTTTATTTAAATGTTGCACCAATAAAATCACGGAATAATGGCTGTGGTCTGTTTGGACGCGACACCAATTCAGGGTGGAATTGACAAGCTACAAAGAAATTGTTCTCTGGTAGTTCGATAATTTCCACTAATTTTCCATCTGGGCTTGTCCCTGAGAAGACAAGACCTGCTGCTTCCATCGCTTCACGGTATTCATTGTTAAATTCATAACGGTGACGGTGGCGTTCATACACAAGTTCTTTTCCATAGGCAGTGCTTGCCTTAGAGCCATCTTTTAATTTACATGGATACAAGCCTAAACGTAATGTACCACCTATGTCTACATTATCATTTTGATCCGGTAAGAAATCAATAATTGGATACTGAGTTGCTGCATCAAGCTCTGTAGAGTGAGCACCTTGTAAACCAAGTACGTTACGCGCAAATTCTACTGTTGCCAGTTGCATTCCTAAGCAAATCCCTAAAAATGGAACATTATTTTCACGTGCATATTGCGTGGCTAAAATTTTCCCTTCAACTCCACGATCACCGAAGCCACCAGGTACTAATATAGCATCAGCTTCTTTTAATAGCGTCGCTACATTATCAGCTTCTACATGTTCTGCATTGATCCAGTCGATATCGATATCTGAGTTGAAAGCATAGCCCGCATGCTTTAATGCTTCTACAACAGAAATATATGCATCTTGTAGCTCTACGTATTTACCAACTAATGCAACTCTACGTTTGTTCGGTAAGTTTTTCACCTTATCTACAAGATCGCGCCATTCTTCCATATCAGCTTCCGGTGCTTCAATGCCGAAGTGATCTAGTACGATATCGTCAAAATCTTGTGCATGTAAGTTAAGTGGTACTTCATATAAGTGCTCTGCGTCACGAGATTCGATAATCTCATGTGGTTGCACGTCACAGAATAATGCTAATTTTTCTTTCATTTCAACTGGTACTTCTTGTTCTGTACGCACCACGATGATGTTTGGCTGAATACCTAAAGCACGTAATTCTTTTACAGAATGTTGTGTTGGTTTTGTTTTTAACTCACCAGCTGCTTTAATGTACGGAATTAGCGTACAGTGTACGTACATTACATTGTGATGACCAAGATTTGTTTTCATTTGGCGAATCGCTTCAAGGAATGGGAGTGATTCGATATCACCAACTGTTCCACCAACTTCAGTAATGACAACATCAGCATTTGTTTCACGACCAGCACGTTGAATGCGGTCTTTAATTTCATTCGTAATATGAGGAATTACTTGTACTGTTCCACCATTGTAATCACCACGACGCTCTTTTTGTAATACAGATTGATAGACACGACCTGAAGTAACAGTTGAATGTTTTCCCAAATTTATGTCGATGAAACGTTCATAGTGGCCTAAGTCTAAGTCAGCTTCAGCGCCGTCATCTGTTACAAATACCTCACCGTGTTGATAAGGACTCATTGTACCTGGGTCAATATTGATATATGGGTCAAACTTTTGTATTGTTACTTCTAATCCACGATTTTTAAGTAAACGTCCTAAAGATGCTGCAACAATCCCTTTACCAAGCGAAGACACAACCCCGCCTGTTACAAAAATATACTTAGTCATGAAAAAATTCCTCCTTATATTGTTCTAGAAATTGCTAATAAGAAAAGTGCATTCGCGCCCTTTTATACCTACCTCTTAGGGTACAGGGAGAGGATGTGCCGCTTAATATACTTCACTTTCCGTTCGAGGGCTTCTTACGGCCTCCAACGTAGCGCAAATGCCTTGACATCGATTAGAGAATTTATACTTGCTTATACCTTAAAATAAGAAAAGCCGAGAATTCCTACATAACATAAAATGTAGTCGATTCGAAGCTGTAATCGTTTCTATCTCTTTTTAGACTTTCCTTTATCAAACTCGGCTAAGGTCTACAGTCATCTAAAATGTTTAAGAGTACATTAGATACTTTAAGGTAAAGACATTCACCTAAGACTTTAGCTTTATTCAGTCACCGATTATTATACATAATGAATAGTTAACAACCTTTATATTCATCTATCGCCTATAATCATTAAAGAAATAACTGAAAAAGGTAAAAACAAAAAAACGCCCCTCCTGCATAGGTTTGCAGGGGGAGCGTATTGCATACACGGTCTTTCTCCTCTTTAAAGGAGCCCAAGTAAAAGATTAAACGGAACCGTGAAAGAAGTCAAGATTTTTTACTACTTGTACAAAAGTAAGAAAATTCAAAGAGTAAATAATAAATTACACTTCTTCCTCTTCTTCTTCCTCTTCTTCTTCGTCAATGAAGTCTTCATCGATTTCTTCAATTTCTTCGATTTCTTCTTCATCTTCAAATTCGATTTCTTCTTTTTCTTCTTCAATATCTTCTTCAACAAATTCTTCATAATCCTCATCAAAGTCGATATCTTCTTCATCTAAATCTTCTTCTACTTCATCATCATCGTCTAGAGTAGCCTTAGATTTTTTCTTATGAGTTTTAACAGATGGGGCTGTTTCTTCTTCAATTTGTTCAACCTTAAACCATTCTCGTAAACCCCAACCAGATTCTTGGTTGTATAAGAAGCGGCCATCTACATTCATGTCAGTATAAAATTGTAGTAAGCGTGATTTAATATCAGCATCACTAAAACCAGTAAGCTCTTTAATAATTGTTAGCAGGTCATTAAATGACACTGAGGCACGCTTTTCAGTTAAAATTGCATAAGCTAAGTTAATTAACGATTCTTCCGCTAATTGTTCCTTTGTCATTTCACGAAAATTCAATTCGTGCACGTCCTTTCCCTCATCACATACGGATGTATTAAAATTAAAAGATGCTTTATCTACATTCAGCAGAAACATTCAACTCTATTGGTGGTGAGATGAATGCAATTGTAATTTTTCCAAACACTTGCTGAATGAAAATAAAACCTCTGGCAGATGTCACAGATGTTTTGTGCGCGAAAACGTAGCGCTAGCGTAGTGACAGCAGCAGATTTTGAACAGATTCATTTAAGATGTTAGCCTAACTTTATCGTGCAGGCCTAAGCACGATTCAAAATCCGGACGCAATTACGCCAAGGCGATATTGCTTTTCCGAGCGCAACTAAAAAAGGCCGCACAAAAGTAACTTTCCATACCATAAGCATAATACCCATTATATACAAAGTTTTAGTCTCTTTGCTAGCTTCAATTACTGTTTTTTATATCACGAATTATTTTAAACCCAAAGTAAAACAAATAAACAGACAATAAGAGTAAAGGAATAGCGCCAATTTGCTTATTATACAGGAAAATGACTCCTAACACTAAAGCTAAAATGATAATGTAGTGAATAACTGATTTCATCCTCTACTGCGCCCCCTTTGTGATTTCTATTATAGCGAAAATAAAAAGAAGTGCCTAATCGAAAGACTAGACACTTAAAACTTCAGAAGCTTTCCGCATAAAATAGAATAATTTGTAAATAGAAAGCGATTATGCACGTTTACTTTTTACATATTGCGACGGAACTGTCCACCTACTTCATATAATGCTTTTGTAATTTGTCCTAAGCTTGCTACTTGTACGGTTTCCATTAGCTCCTCAAAAATATTACCGTTGTTTACAGCAACTTCTTGTAAACGAGCAATAGCCGCTTCTGAGTCCCCTTCGTGCTGCTGCCAGAAGTCCTGTAGATTACGTATTTGTGTTTCTTTTTCTTCTGTGGAAGCACGCGCAATTTCCATATTGTCAATGGCGTCATCTGCTGGTGGGTTTGGATTTAAATACGTGTTTACGCCAATAATCGGTAGTTCACCCGAATGCTTTAGCATTTCATAGTGCATAGATTCTTCTTGAATCTTACCACGTTGATATTGTGTTTCCATTGCTCCTAACACGCCGCCACGATCATTAATGCGATCAAATTCCTCTAACACGGCTTCTTCTACTAAGTCTGTTAACTCTTCAACAATAAAAGCACCTTGTAACGGGTTTTCATTTTTCGCTAACCCATGTTCCTTCGTAATAATCATTTGAATTGCCATTGCACGACGCACCGATTCTTCTGTTGGCGTTGTAATCGCTTCATCATACGCATTGGTATGGAGTGAATTACAGTTATCTTGAAGTGCCATTAATGCTTGCAAAGTTGTACGAATATCATTAAAGTCAATCTCCTGTGCGTGCAAGCTTCGACCTGATGTTTGAACATGGTATTTCAGCTTCTGTGCACGCTCATTCGCACCGTATTTATCACGCATAACGACTGCCCAAATACGACGCGCAACACGGCCAATCACTGTATATTCTGGATCTAGCCCGTTCGAGAAGAAAAATGATAGATTCGGCGCAAAATCATCAATGTTCATGCCACGACTTAAATAATATTCAACATAGGTAAAGCCATTCGCCAGTGTAAATGCTAGCTGTGAGATTGGATTCGCTCCAGCTTCTGCAATATGATAGCCCGAGATAGATACTGAGTAGTAATTGCGCACTTTTTGATCAATAAAGTATTGCTGGATATCACCCATCATACGCAGTGCAAATTCCGTTGAGAAAATACAAGTATTTTGCCCTTGGTCTTCTTTTAAAATATCTGCCTGCACTGTCCCACGTACAACCTGCAATGTTTTTTCACGTGTCTCCGTGAATTCTTCAACTGTCAAAGTACGACCTAATTGTTCCTCACGCAGTTTCACCTGCTGATCAATGGCTGTATTCATAAACATCGCCAAAATAATTGGTGCAGGTCCATTAATTGTCATCGATACAGATGTTGATGGCGCACAAAGGTCAAAGCCTGCATAGAGCTTCTTCATATCATCTAACGTACAAATTGACACACCTGACTCTCCGACTTTACCGTAAATATCCGGACGATAGTCGGGGTCTTCGCCGTATAATGTTACTGAATCAAAGGCCGTAGATAACCGTTTTGCATCATCGTCTTTTGATAAATAGTGGAAGCGTTTATTTGTACGTTCTGGTGTACCCTCACCAGCAAATTGTCGCTTTGGATCTTCACCTTCACGTTTAAACTGGAACACTCCCGCAGTATATGGGAATTCACCAGGTACATTTTCACGATACACCCAGCGTAAAATTTCACCGTAATCAACGAACTTTGGCAGGACAACCTTTGGTATTTTCGTACCCGAAAGACTTGTTGTCGTTAAAATCGTCCGAATTTCTTTATCACGAACTTTGGTTACCAGAATGTCTCCAGCATACGCTTCCTTTAAAGTCTGCCAATTTTCTAGGATACGCTTGGATTCCGCTGATAATTCATCACGGACACCTTCCGCTAAAGAAGTAAGTGATGCGACTAGTGCGTCATCTGGCGCTTTTTCCTTAACGGTAGCAATAGCACCTTCAAGCTGGAATAACCGACGTGCAAACGCTACCTGTTGCTCTGCCTTTTTATGATAACCTCGCACTGTATCAGTAATCTCGCGTAAGTAATAACGACGATCATTCGGAATAATAACATCTTGCTTTTGCGTTTTAGCAAATTGTTCATAGCTTGTTTCCCAATTGCTGCCTGTCTTATTATTAATAATATTTACTAACGCTGCAAATAAGGTATTTGTCCCTTTATCATTAAATTGACTGGCAATCGTACCGTATACAGGCATGCTATCAATCGGTTCTTCCCACAGCTCACGAGAACGTTGTAGTTGCTTTTGTACTTGACGTAGCGCATCTTCTGAGCCTTTACGTTCAAATTTATTGATGGCAATAACATCGGCAAAATCAATCATGTCAATCTTTTCAAGCTGTGTGGGTGCCCCGAATTCACTTGTCATGACATACATGGATAAATCAGTGTATTTTGTAATTTCCGCGTCACCCTGACCAATCCCACTTGTTTCTACGATGATTAAATCATAACCTGCAACACGCACAACATCTAAGACATCTCCAATGGAAGCCGTCAGTTCTGTTCGGGAACCTCGAGTTGCCAGACTTCGCATATACACACGATTATTGAAAATAGCATTCATACGAATACGATCCCCGAGTAAAGCCCCTCCTGTTTTTTGCTTCGTCGGATCGACTGAAAGAATAGCCACACGTTTATCTGGGAATTCCTTCAGGAAGCGGCGAATAAGCTCATCCGTTAATGAGGATTTCCCTGCACCACCCGTTCCTGTAATCCCCAAAATTGGTGTACCTTTCGAACGTTTTCGAGCTTCTACTAACATAGCTTTCGTTTCTGCATCATCATTGGATTCTGCCGCAGTAATTAAATTTGCCAGTAATTCTGGTGTTTCTGTTGTTAAAGCATCTAGCTTCTGTTGATAGTCTCCCGTCGCCGTTGGAAAATCCGTGCCTTTAATTTGCTCATTGATCATCCCTTGTAAGCCCAGCACTCGACCATCTTCTGGCGAGAAAATCCCAGAAATGCCGTATGAATGTAGCTCTTTAATTTCACGAGGTAAAATAACACCACCACCGCCACCATAAATTTTAATATGTGGCGCTCCCTTTTCTCGCAGTAAATCATACATATATTTAAAGTATTCCATATGGCCACCTTGATAAGAGGATACAGCAATGCCCTGCGCATCCTCTTGAATCGCAGCATTCACGACTTCCTCAACAGAGCGGTTATGTCCCAAATGGATTACTTCCACACCACTAGATTGTAAAATACGTCGCATAATATTGACTGAAGCATCATGTCCATCAAAAAGACTGGATGCTGTTACAAAACGTACGTGATTTTTTGGACGATATACTTCTACCTTTGTCATATGAAATCCCCACTTTCTCCCCTTAGTAAATCTCTTACTGAGTGTATGACCGCTTAAAAGCTATATAGCGCAGAGGAATCTTTGTTTAGATGCTCCCACCTCTTTAGGCACAACATATAAGCGAAACGCCATACTATCTCAAGTAAAAATCGGTAATTGCAAAGTCCGTCTATGCAATTACCGATTACCCCTTAAAGTTATTAAAACCCCTTAATGCCCGAAATGAATAATGTTGTCTGCATATCAATATACTCGTCAAGTGTATGTTGACGATGAAGCGCCCACTTACGGAATGCCCAGCTTTGACCTTGCACGACTAAGTTATTCGCAGCCAAATGAATCTGCTTGTCAGTCATTGAAATTTCTCCTGATTCCACACAGCGTTTTAACAGTCGCTCAAAAGTAGCAACCATTTCGAATTCCTTACTGAATACATAGCGCTGTGCTTCTCTAGACAATGATTTCGTTTCTTGATACATAATTGTCAGTTCATCGACCATACTATCGATTTGCAAGAAATACTCACGAATCATTTCTCTTAACTCGTCTATAGTACCTGCCTTGATTTCGAAACTTGAGAGCCGCTCCATTGCATGATGATAAATACTGTCACATACAAGGTATAGTACATCTTCTTTTGTACGAATGTACTCATATAATGTACCGATACTAAAACCCGCAGCTTTTGCAATTTCTCTCGTCGTAGCACGATGAAAACCTTTTTCTTTAAATAATTTAATAGCACCTTGAATCATTTGTTCTCGACGAATGGCGATCAGATTTTCATCTTTCACAGTTGACTGAACTTGGGGCCTTTTACTATTTTCTGTCATAAATTATTTTGTCAACATACGCGAGATAACGAGACGTTGAATCTCCTGCGTACCTTCGTAAATTTGTGTAATTTTGGCATCACGCATAAATCGCTCTACTGGATAATCCTTTGTATAACCATAGCCACCGAAAACCTGAACCGCCTCAGTCGTTACACTCATTGCTGTGTCACCAGCCATTAATTTCGCCATTGCCGATGCCTTACCATATGGTAGACTATTAGACTCTAACCAAGCGGCTTGGTATGTAAGAAGTCTTGATGCTTCAATTTGTGTAGCCATATCCGCTAATTTGAAAGACACACCTTGATTTGCAGTAATTGGCTTACCAAATTGTACGCGCTCTTTTCCATATTCTACAGCTGCATCTAACGCACCTTGAGCAATCCCTACAGCTTGGGCTGCAATACCGTTACGTCCCCCATCTAGTGTAGTCATCGCAATTTTAAAGCCTTCTCCCTCTGCCCCAAGTAAGTTTTCTTTTGGTACACGGCAGTTGTCGAAAATAATTTCAGTCGTTGGTGATGAACGGATTCCTAGCTTTTTCTCTTTTTTACCAACTGAGAAACCATCAAAGCCTGCTTCAACAATAAAAGCAGATGTGCCGTTTTTCGCTTCTGGGTCTGTTACAGCAAATACAATATATGTATCTGCTACACCCCCGTTGGTAATGAAAATCTTCGAACCGTTTAAAATATAATCATCGCCGTCACGTTTGGCATACGTTTTCATACCGCCTGCATCTGAGCCCGATCCTGGCTCCGTTAAACCGTATGCACCAATATGTTTACCTTGTGCCATTGGACGAAGATACTTTTGTTTCTGTTCTTCCGTTCCGAATTTATATAACGGCCACCCTGCAAGGGAAGTATGTGCTGATAATGTTACCCCTGTTGAAGCACATACACGTGAAAGTTCTTCTACAGCAATTACATAAGCAAGATAATCAAAGCCTGCACCACCATACTCTTCTGGCCAAGGAATACCTGTTAATCCTAGCTCAGCCATTTTTTCAAAAATTGTACGGTCAAACTCTTCATTTTCGTCGCGCTCCGCTGCTGTTGGTGCTACTTCGTTAATAGCAAAGTCGCGAATCATTTCACGTAATTGTTCGTGCTCTTCTGTTAATTGAAAGTTCATTGTCCATTTCCCCTTTTATATGAATGAATTTCGCTTTTACGTCATTTGATTCCGTATACCTTTGAATGCGAATGGAACTAAAATCAATTCCTCCAGTTATGAAGCTTCTACTGAATCAAATTAAATGTTTACTAATGACTAGCTTTTGGATTTCACTTGTACCTTCATAAATTTCTGTCACTTTGGCATCACGGAAATATCGCTCTACTGGATAATCCTCTGTGTAGCCATAACCACCGAAAATTTGCACAGCTTCAATAGCTGTTAGCACTGCTGTACGAGAAGCAAAAAGTTTAGCCATCGAGGCTTCTGCTCCGCAAGGTAAGCCCTTGGCGCGTAAATCAGCTGCACGATAGACAAGCAATTTTGCAGCTTCCACCGCAGTTGCCATGTCTGCAAGCTTGAAGCCAACCCCTTGTTGGGCTGAAATTGGTTTACCAAATTGAACACGTTCTTTTGCATAAGCTGTCGCTGCTTCAAGTGCTGCCTCAGCAATCCCTAAAGCTTGAGCCGCAATGCCAATACGACCAACCTCTAAATTTGCCATCGCAATTTTAAAGCCTTCTCCTTCTTTGCCTAGAAGATTTGTCGCTGGTATACGACAATTATCAAATGTCAGTTGCACTGTACGTGAGCCATGTAAGCCCATTTTGTGCTCATCCTTACCTATCACTAAGCCAGGCGTTCCCTTTTCGACAATAAACGCCGAAATTCCTCGCGTCTTGTCGGCTGGATTGGTAGAGGCAAAAACGATATAGACATCTGCTTCACCACCGTTCGTAATGAACACCTTTGATCCGTTAATAACATAGTCATCACCATCAAGCACCGCCTTAGATTGCAGTGAACCTGCATCTGATCCAGCACTCGGCTCCGTTAAACAAAATGCTCCTAAATATTCCCCTGAAGCAAGTTTAGGAACATAGCGTTGCTTCTGCTTATCGTCCCCAAAGTAAATAATTGGGTTTGTACCAACAGATGTATGCACTGATAAAATAACGCCCATCACTGCACTGACCTTAGATAACTCATTTATGGCTAGTATGTACGATGTAAAATCCATCGCAGATCCACCTAGTTCTTCTGGTGTTGTAATACCCATTAAACCAAGTTCACCCATTTGCACAAGTAGCTCTCGTGGAAACTCCCCTGCTTCCATACGGTCTACCCACGGTGCAATCTTTTCTTGCGCGAAATCTCGCACCATATCACGCATCATTATTTGTTCATCTGTAAATTGTAAATGCATCTATAATGTCACCCCTCTATGTTGTCGCATAGCATTACATTTGTGTTGAATCATCCCATCCCCATAGGATTATTCGTAAACGTAAAAGCCTCTTCCTGATTTTTTACCTAGCCAGCCTGCTGCTACGTATTTGCGTAGCAATGGACACGGTCTGTATTTACTATCTCCTAGTCCCTCATGTAAAATTTCCATGATCGACAAGCACGTATCCAGACCAATAAAGTCAGCTAATGTTAATGGTCCCATTGGATGATTCATTCCAAGCTTCATGACATCATCAATTGCTTCTTTTGATGCAACCCCTTCATATAAAGCATAAATTGCCTCATTAATCATTGGTAACAAAATTCGATTTGAAATAAAGCCTGGGAAATCATTTACTTCGACAGGTGTTTTCGCCAATTCCACGGTCATTTCTTCAACGGCTTTGTATACCTCATCTGACGTTGCTAAACCTCTAATAATTTCGACAAGCTTCATAACCGGTACTGGATTCATAAAGTGCATACCGATTACTTGCTCAGGACGGTTCGTTACTGCTGCTATTTCAGTAATCGGTAGAGATGATGTATTCGTTGCTAAAATGACCTGTGCTGGTGCAATCTTGTCTAATTGTTGAAAGATGGATTGCTTCACTTCCATGTTTTCAACAGCTGCCTCGATAATAATATCTACATCACTCGCATCCTGTAAATCTAGTGACATCGTAATACGAGCAAGAATTGCCGCTTTTTCATCCTCTGTTTTACGACCTTTTTCAACATCACGTGTTAAATTTTTAGAAATAACACCGTATCCACGCTCAAAAAACTCTTGCTTCATGTCATTAAGTTTGACTTCATAGCCCGCTTGCGCACAAACTTGTGCAATCCCCGAACCCATTTGACCAGCACCAATGACCATTACTTTTTGAATTCCCATCATTCACGTCCCCCTGTTTTTGGTACTTCAATCATGATTGCATCGCCTTGCCCTCCCCCAGAGCAAATGGCAGCAATGCCGGTTCCGCCGCCTCGGCGTTGTAATTCATGTGCGAGTGTTAAAATAATGCGTGCTCCAGAAGCTCCTATTGGATGACCTAGCGCAACTGCGCCGCCGTTGACATTGACCTTCTCCGCATCTAGTTCCGCTAGCTGATTGCTAATAAGAGCTACTGCTGCGAATGCTTCATTAATTTCGATTAAATCAATATCTGCTATTATTTTCCCAGTTTTCTTTAGTAATTTATTGATTACTAGCCCTGGTGTTTGTGGGAAATTTTCTGGCTCAAGTGCGAGCGCCTCATGGCCGATGATAATGGCAAGAGGCTTTCTACCTTCACGTGCTGCACGTTCCTCACTCATTACTACAAGTGCACAGGCGCCATCGTTCACTCCAGGTGCATTTCCTGCTGTAATTGTGCCGTCCTTATCAAAGGCTGGCTTTAATTTAGCAAGCGCTTCCATTGATGTTCCAACTCTTGGTGCCTCATCGGTACTCACTGAGAGTGGTTCCCCTTTACGCTGTGGTATTTCCACAGGTACGATTTCCTCTGCGAAGTAGCCTTTTTCAATCGCCCCGAGTGCCCGTTCATGGCTGCGTACAGACCAGGCATCCTGTTCCTCACGGCTTAACGAGAACGTAGTCGCTGTCGCATTGCCATAACTCCCCATATGCGGTCTTGCCTGATCAAAGGCACATGTTAAACCGTCATACAACATACCATCTATCATTGTAGAATCACCCATGCGTAAACCTGTGCGTCCATTCATTAAATAGTAAGGTGCATTTGACATAGATTCCATACCGCCAGCGATAATAACTTCTTCGTCCCCTAAACGAATTAGCTGATCTGCTAACGTTACTGCACGCATTCCCGACGCACAAACCTTATTAATCGTTTCTGTTTTCACCGCTGTCGGTAAACCGGCTTTTAACGCAGCCTGTCTTGATGGTATTTGTCCCTGACCACCTTGTAAAACTGTGCCTAAAATCACTTCATCCACTTCATTTGGCGTAATATTTGCCTTCTCAAGTGCCCCTTTAACGGCTATTGCCCCTAGATCACTTGCATTGAGAGGTGCTAGTGCTCCTCCAAATTTTCCAAATGCCGTTCTTGCGCCTGCTAAAATTACCGCTCTATTCAAGTAAAACACCCCTTTTGTTTTACGTTCTCGATGAAGGAATCGATTTTGTTTCTTTTCCCAACCCCCATAGTTGACTGAACGCTCGCTCGACTCTTCTCGATGAAAAATGGGAGTCCATAACCAACTCCCATTTCCATTTAATCTTATTCTACAAAACAATTAATTATTGTGCAATTTATATTTTTCAGATAACAAAAATATTTCTACAATAACTATATTATTTTATCGTTTAGTTGTTATTTCTCATCACTTACCATAGTATCCACAGAAGCCACCACTTCTTCTAGCACATCTTCATTAACATTTTCAGTACCCTCTTCAGTTGCCACTTCAGCAACTTTCACTTTTTCACCGAAAACCGAACGCTCTAATAATTCTGCAACGTCGAATGTACTAATTGTATCCTCTACTTCTTTAGCCTTTGTACCATCCTCAAGCATTGTTAAGCAATATGGACAACCAGAAGATATCACGGATGCATTTGTAGCCAAAGCTTGCTCAGTTCTCGCTACATTAATACGATTTCCAACATGCTCTTCCATCCACATTAATCCGCCACCGGCACCACAGCACATTGCTGTTTCACGATTGCGTTCCATTTCCACCAGCTTAACGCCTGGGATACCTCGAAGAATTTCACGCGGTGCGTCATACACATCATTATAACGACCTAAGTAGCAAGAATCGTGAAAGACGATTGTCTCATCAACTTCGTAATTCATAGCTAGTCGATTTTCTTCAATCAATTGATTTAATAACTCTGTATGGTGATAGACTTCACCCTTCCAGCCGAAATCTTGGTATTCATTTTTGAAAATATTGTATGCATGCGGGTCAATTGTAACAATTTTCTTCACATCATTTTTTTCGAACTCATCGATATTTGCAGTCGCCAGCTCTTGGAATAAAAACTCATTCCCTAGACGACGTGGTGTATCTCCTGAGTTTTTCTCTTTATTGCCTAAAATTGCAAACTTCACGCCAGCTTCATTTAATAGACGGCATAAAGCTAATGCGATTTTTTGTGAACGATTATCAAACGCGCCCATTGAGCCTACCCACAATAGATACTCCATTTCTTCGCCTGATTTTTTCAATTCTTTCACCGTTGGAATATTTATAGTTGGATCAAGATCACGCCAGTTTTCTTTTTCTTTACGGTTTAGTCCCCAAGGATTACCTTGTCGTTCAATGTTTGTCATCGCGCGCTGTGCATCTGGATTTACTTTTCCTTCTGTCATTGTTAGATAACGACGTAAGTCAATAATTTTGTCGACATGCTCATTCATGACTGGACACTGGTCTTCGCAGTTACGACAAGTCGTACATGCCCAAATCTCTTCTTCGGTAATCACCTCGCCGATTAACGACGGACTATAAATATCCTCAATAGTGGCACCCTCAGCACCAGCTGCCATCGCCAACTGATTGCCCTTTGTATTGGCGAAGAACTGATAAGGAACCCATGGTTTTTGTTTTGTGACCACCGCACCTGTAAATGTTAAATGATCACGAAGCTTGACGATTAAGTCCATTGGTGACAACATCTTTCCAGTTCCAGTTGCTGGACACATATTTGTACAACGACCACATTCTACACAAGAATATAAATCGAGCATTTGCTTTTGCGTAAAGTCCTGAATTCGTCCAACTCCTATCGCAGGAATATCATCTTCACTTTCTGCATTTTCACCTGCTTCTTCAAGCGCCTCAAAGTCAATTGGTGTTAATGTTCCCGTACGATCTAAACGATTCATGTACACATTAATCGGACTCACAATTAAATGGAAGTGCTTCGATTGTGGTACATAAATTAGGAATGTTAATAGGATTAATAAATGTGCCCACCACATTACATAGAAAATACCTGCTGCTACAGATGCTGGTAAAAACCCAAAGATAGCTGCGATTGCTGATGCTACAGGCTCCGTATAAGTTAAGCCTTCCCCATGCCAAATCAAGCCCATACCATTAGCAAATAATGTTGATACCATTAAACCGCCAATGAAAATTAATACGAGACCATTTTTCCAACCGCGTTTTAAACGCACCAGCTTTTCAACGTATCGACGATAAAATGCCCACACTACCGCTACCAAAATCATTAGCACTACTAACTCTTGGAAGAATGTGAATACACCATAGAAAACCCCTAGTGGTAAATGAGAATTTGGTGCTAATCCTTTCCAAATTAAATCAATGGCACCTAACTGTACCATCAAGAAGCCATAAAAGAACATGACATGAATTAAGCCACTTTTTGGATCCTTTAATAGCTTATTTTGACCAAATACATTGACCATTAAATAACGTATACGTTCTTGAACACTTTCATCAAACTCAACCTTTTTCCCCAGTTGTACAAACTTGTAGCGTGTTTTTAACAGATAGAAAAATAATCCTAGTGCGTAAAGCACAACCACGACTGTTAAGATAATGTTTGCAATTAGTAATGGATTCATGGTTGGTCCCCCCCTTAGCTTGTCGTAATTTCTCTCTTTGTGTCAAATTTGCTAGCTCATGCGTAAATGTACGACATTTTGTTACTATATTCATATTCTAATAAATGAGTGAGCATTCAGTCAACACAAATCAAAAATATTTCTGATAATTTTATATTCTTACACTTTATACGGAAAAAAGCCACCCTGAAATTTTCAAAGTGGCTCTTTATCTTTATTTATAATGGCGAACACGATGACTAGTCAAAATACCCCACTCCTCTATAGTTGCCCAAATAAACGGCGGAAGTACAGTTTCAGTGGGCGCCAAAGACTAGTGATTGAAGTGGAATCTCAGAGGCTTGACACAAATTACCTATTTTTTAAATACTTTACCACTTCGAATATATTCAATATCTGCTACGTTTAAGCGTGCATTGACAACACGTGCAGCGGCAAATAAATAATCCGATAAGCGATTTAAATATTTTTGCACAATTGTTGGTACATCAGGAATTTCTTTCATCAGCGTTACCATTTGACGCTCTGCTCGACGGGCAACGGTACGTGCAATGTGTAATGTGGCAGCTGCTGGTGCACCCCCTGGTAAAATAAAGCGTTCTAATGGCGGCGCTTCATCCGACAATGCATCAATACGTGTTTCCAACACCTCAATCGGTTGTTCTGCAAGTTTATAATGACGCTCCTTCATGACATTTGCTAGATCACCGCCTGCATCAAAAAGTTCATGCTGAATCGTTTCTAAATCACCTAAAATATCTTTGAATAATTCACGATCAAGTTCACTTACAGCTTTACCGATAAATGAATTTAATTCATCAATTGCACCGTATGTTTCCACACGTAAGCTATCTTTGTCAACACGTCCACCTATAAGGCTCGTTTTACCTGTATCGCCCGTTTTTGTGTAAAGTTTCATTCAACTCAGCTCCTATGCTTCATTTTATAATTTCGAATTGCCTGCACTGTCGTTTCAAAAACACCTTTACCAATAATCTTTCCTACATCTGTAATCGGACCACCATATAACATTTCCTCACCCTTTTGAGTTGCGGCAATTAACAGACTATCTGTGGCAGTACCAGTGGCAATGGTATTGGTGCGCTCATCCCGAATATTTTCTGACTGTAAGGCCTTTGTTTTCGCCTCATTTGCAGTCATCATGGCTTGGAAAAACGCCTCTTCCGATAAGCACCCATTAATCACAACCCACGTGTTAATAGTACCAATATATGGTTCATCTTGTCTTTCATGCGTACGTGACACATCCACAGCCTTTCCAACACCTGCCGTTACGACGACAAATATGCCACCAAAGGGTGCTTTATATTTATTAAGTGCAGCGAGCTCTGTTGAAACGGCTGTTAACATTACTACTGTACTTGTCAATGAAAAGTGTTCCCTTTGTAAAAACTCCGCGACCTCGCACTTCACATCTTTAATGATATAATCACCAGCAACAGACCGATTTACTAGGCAGTCATACCATCCAATACCTGGATTATGTACAGCAGAGGAGACTGTTTTTAAAGGAATATTCGATTTCAATTGAATATAATCTGTTGTTATCTTAAAATCCTCTTTTACGATAACAGCTCGTTGCTGATGCTTACTTGCAGCTGGCATCATCGTAATTTGAGGTTTCGGAATTTCAGGATGCGCGTAAGTTGCAACTCTCGCTTGATACACTTCCTCAATTTGCGAAGCAATCAATACTTCATGCGGCGCACCAATTGCACGCATACAACCATTTTCCATTAACAATAATTCATCACAATAGAGTGATGCTAAATTCATGTCATGTAATACCATAATAACCGTTAAGCCACATTCTAGTGCTTCTTTTCGTACCATATCTAGAATTTGGCGTTGATGGGCAATATCTAAGTGATTGGTCGGCTCATCTAGCAGTAAAATTTCAGCTGTTTGTGCTAAAGCCTGTGCTACAAATACACGCTGTTGCTCACCACCCGATAAAATCTCCATCGGTGTATGCTCATAACGTGTGACACCTGTTTGCGCCATCGCATATTGGACAGCTCGCTCATCTAGCTCTGACCAACTCGAAAAGAATCCTGTTTGATGAGGATAACGTCCAAGCGATACTGCTTCACGCACTGTATTCGAAAATGCATTGGCATGCAGCTGTGGCAGTACCGCCATTTTCTTCGCCAATGTACGGGCATTATATGCTTTCATATCTTTCCCGTCTATTAAAATAGTACCTGTAGTTGCTGGGAGTATCCCACTGATTACCTTCAGCAATGTCGACTTGCCACTACCATTGGGTCCTAAAATTCCGAGTATTTTGCCCTTTTCAACTGTAAAGCTCACATCTTTGACAATCGGTACGCCTTCATAACCACCCGATAAACGTTCAACGACAATCATACGCGTACCCCCTTGCTTCTTCGTTGCTTATAGAATATATACGAAAAAACAGGTGCGCCTATAAACGCCGTGATGACACCAATTGGCAATTCACGCGGCATGATAATCGTCCGTGCCACCAAATCACATATAATCAGCAAAGTTGCTCCATTAAAAAAAGATAACGGCAGTAGATGACGGTGGTCTGAACCCCAAATCATACGGGTCATATGCGGAACAACTAGTCCAACAAATCCTATCGTTCCAGAAACTGCAACCGCTGCGCCTGTTAACATTGAGCCACCTGCTAAAATTAAATATTTACTTCGTTTGACATTGACGCCTAAATGCTTCGCACGCTCTTCTCCATATAAAAGAACATTTAACTCTCTTCTTTGCGTCCATAGCATCAACGAGCCAATCACAACAAACGGTGCAATCATTTGTACGTATGGCCACCCGCGCATTGATACCGAACCAAGCAGCCAACCGATAATTTGTCGTAATTCCTCACCGGTTAAAGCTATCATTAACGAAATAAGAGAACCTAAAAATGAACTAAAAATAACGCCTGTTAAAATAAGTGTTTCCATTTTCAGTGAACGGTCAACTAACCTAGCAAAGGTCATAACAGCTACCATTGTTAACACCGCACCAATCATACTAAATATCGGTAATGCGTACAGACCTACAACCGGAATGGAAATCCCAAAAAACAGTGTCATTACTGCTCCTACAGAGGCGCCAGAAGAAACACCTAATGTATAGGGATCTGCTAAAGGATTTTTTAATAAGCCTTGGAATGCCGCACCTGCAATCGCAAGCGATGCTCCTACAAGTCCTGCTAACATGACACGTGGCATTCGAATTTTCCACAAAATATTGGCAGCCGTTTCATCTGCTGCCTTATTCCACAATACTTCTAGTGGAATATGAACTGAGCCTATCGATACGCCACACCAGATGCTAATGATTAGAAGCGTTATCGCTGTTACATAGGCAAATACTATTCTACTCACTCGAATGCCTCTGGATAGATGGCTTTAGCTAATTCTTCAAGACCATCTGCTAAACGTGGACCTTGACGACTTATCATATTTTCATCTACTTGTACAATCGCTTTATTTTTCACTGCATTAATTGTGTCAAAGCCTGCACGTTGGGGAATTTTCGTTAAAATATCAGGTACATAATTATATGTCACAACAATAACATCTGGATTTTTTGCTATGATTTGTTCAGCATCGATCTTATACCAGCCGTTCGTATCTGCCGCGATGTTGTCTGCGTGTATCATTTCCAACATTTCCTGCATAAAAGTATCCTTACCTGGTGTATAAATTTCTGGTTCATCCGATGTTTCTACAAAAACCTTTTTCGGTTCCACGCCTGCAAGCTTTGACTCAACCTCTTCTACTTTTGCTTTCATGTTAGCAATCATTTTTCTTGCTTCTGGTAACTTCCCCGTTGCACGCCCTAGCTGTTCAATTGTTGTATATGTTTCATTAAAGTTATCTGCATTTGCTACAACATATACCTTCACACCGGCTGCTTCTAATTGAGCTAACGCTCCGTCCAGAGAAGCAATACTAGACTCATGTGCAAACACGATATCTGGTGTAAGCGCAATAATTTGCTCAATATTAAATTCCATACTGCCTACTTTTTCTTTGTCCGCCGTCTCTGCTGGATAATCATCATAATCATTGACTCCAACGATTTCATTATTTAAACCAAGTCCAAATAAAATTTCCGTATTACTCGGTATGAGGGAAATAATTCTTTCCGGTGGTGCTTCTAGTGTAATATCCTTGCCAGTAACGTCTGTCATTGTAAGCGGGAATGTAGCTTCCTCTCCTTGCGAAGTTGCCTGTTGCTCTGTTGCAGGATTGTCGTTTTTCGTTTCCTTGCTATTACATGCCGCAAGTAGGCCAATTGCGAGCAATGCTGACAATCCTATTTTCAAATACTTTTTCACTGTGAACCCTCCCTAATGAACCTGCTTGTGCGCATTTAATCGCTCTGTTTTCTTGATTTATCGATACTTTTTCGTATCTTATCGCCCAACTTTGAGAATTTGTCGCCCACAATCTTGTATTTTATCGAGAAACTTTGTAAAACTGAAAACACCCCTCATCACAAAAGATGAGGGGCTGTTTGCACATAAATACATACGCAAAATCCACCACCCTATCCTCGTAGGCTGTAACGTGTTGCACTATAAAGGCAGGTCTCCTGGCTCGTGCGCTAGTTGTTTTTCATGCCTTCCCGAAAAGTTTTCAGTGGCATAAATTGAAAAAACTCGCACTTACAGTGGCGGGACCGCATCGGAATTACACCGATTTCCCTTTTCACTTTACTTAGTAAAGAACCTTTATAATATTTTAGTTGATTTCATTATACATGAAATTAGAAAGATATAACGATAAAAAAGGTGGACTCGTCTTGCATGGAGAAAGCCGCCTCAAGGACTTTGAGACGGCTCGCGATAGCTATATGATTTCCGCAAAATATTGCACAGTTTTCATTGGCGCACCGATTTTACGCAGTGCCCATGTATCCTCTAAATAGATATCTGCTAGCTTTTCATATTTACCACCAAATCTATCTGCCCATTCTACGGCTACGACACTTTCATAGACATGTGCCATGTTCTCTGCAATCCTTTTAGCGTCAAATGTTTTAGTTGCCTCATCTAGATGACTGAAGATTTGCAAGTTCTCTTCTAATTTTTCTAATTGCTCACTTACGATTTGCAGCAATGGACTAGCAGATAACGAAGCTAATCTCTCTTGCATAACTTGAACAAACAATTCATGTGCCTGAAACTTTTCCACTAAACGAATAAGCTCTAATGCTAAAATATTGGCTGTACCTTCCCAAACTGTGAGTACCTGCGCATCTCTCAAAAGGCGGGGTGTGACAAAATCTTCAATATAGCCATTACCACCATGCAGTTCAATTGCTTCACTTGCATAATGCAGCGCTTGCTCGGCTGCTTCTTTTTTCATAATGGCAATATTTAAACGATTCATAATGATGTCTTGTTTATTGCCCTGGCCGCTTGTTACCTTATCGTACAGTTGAATGACATCAAAGACAGTTGCCACCTCTACATGTAGCTTCGCTGCAAATTTTCCTAACGTATCCTGAATCATTGGATATTGTGTTAAAGGCAGTCCAAACGCATATCGATTTGTCACATAGTGCTTAGCTTCTAAATAACCGCGACGCATAATGCCAATTGAGGCAACAGCATTGCATATTCTGGACAAATTAAGTGCCTCCAACATATAATAAATCCCTTTATTTGGATCACCTACAACATATGCAAACGCCCCATCAAACTCGACTTCACCAGATGGTACTGCCTTGACACCTAGCTTATCCTTTAAACGCCGAATACGTAGATGATTAATCGTACCATCCTCTTGATGCCATGGTACGGCGAATAGCGTTAAACCTTTCGATCCTTTGGGTGCGTCCTCCATTCGTGCCAATACCATCGCTACGCCGCACATCCCTGCATTCGATGCAAAATATTTCTCACCATATAGTCGAAACTGTTTGCCATCATGTACAGCTTTCACAACATTTGCCCCAACATCAGAGCCCCCTTGTCGCTCTGTTAAAAATGTCGCACCCTCATAAAGCTTCGTGTCACCCGTTGCACAAACATGTAGTAGAAAGCGCTCCCTTACTTCATCACTCGCATAATGGTCGAGTAAATATGCTGTTGCCATCGATAAAGTTACAGGGCAATAGAAACCTGGCTCCGCATGAGACAGCAAATACCCTTGTGCAAAGCTATATACATAATTGCCCTTCCTGCCTAGCTGTGGAATCTCCTTATGCACATAGCCCACTATCCCTGTGTTATATGTTTCTTCAATCGTTCTTTTATAACCGTCATTAACCCATA
Organism: Lysinibacillus parviboronicapiens; assembly: GCF_003049605.2. Lineage (NCBI taxonomy): Bacteria > Bacillati > Bacillota > Bacilli > Caryophanales > Bacillaceae > Lysinibacillus > Lysinibacillus parviboronicapiens. Next base: position 569,136 of record NZ_CP073713.1, on the reverse strand, counting down.
TTTCCGATACTTCTTCACCATAAGCATTATATCTTTGTAGTCTAGGTTCGCCTGTTTTGTCGGTATGCTTTGCTCTTTCATCAATCTCACCTGCACAAAGCTCACCGAAATCAGTTAGTTCGCGCATTGCATAGTCGTGGAACTCTTCATCTAGCATCAACTCTAATACTTTTTGCAAAGTATCATTTTCTGTAAAAAAATTGGACGTCCGAGTCTCCTCTTGTTGTAAAACCTTCATCATTATCTCACCTCTTGTCCCTTCAGAGATTGCTTCAATATTTTTCCTGATGCATTTCGCGGGAGTGCTTCCACACGTTCAAAAATACGTGGAATTTTATATTTTGCTAGATGTTCTTCCAGATAAGCAATGAGTATTTCTTCATTAATTTCTACCTTCGAGGCATAAACCGCTTTCACCGTTTCGCCCCACTGAGGATGTGGAGCACCGATAACAGCAACCTCAAAGATACCTTCGTAACCTACTAAACAATCCTCAATTTCTTTCGGGTAGATATTGACACCGCCTGATATGATAACGTCCTTCTTCCGATCAACTATCCATATATAGCCGTCCTCGTCGAAGCGAGCTAAATCTCCTGTTTTCAACCAGCCATCTATGAATGCAGCCTGTGTAGCCACCTCGTCCTTGTAATAGCCCATCATATTCCCTTCACCAAATAAAACAATTTCGCCTACTTCCCCATGCGCTACGTCTTCGCCGTTGTCGTTGATAATGCGCAACTCTGTACCTAATGGCGCTCGCTGACCGATACTTCCAGCCTTCAACACATGTTCCTTTCCGAACATTAATGAGCCACTTGGCCCAGCCTCTGTTAAGCCGTAAACACAGGTCAAGTTAGCCGTTTGGAATGCTTTTTCTATGAAACTAACTTCATGTTTTGATAACGGGGCGCCCCCATAAACCCACCATTTCATTGAAGATAAATCGGCTGTTTTCAATCTTGAAGATTGTGCAGTTAATAAATAGGCCACCGGTGCTCCAAAAAAGTGTGTTATTTTTTCCTGCTCAATGGTATCGATAAATAAATCTGGTGTAAATATTGGTGTCAGAACATTGGTTGCTCCTACAAGCACACCAGCCATTAAAAATAAATGTAGTGGGGCTGAATGTGTTAATGGCATCATCAGTAGTATGCGGCTTTCCGGCTTTACTTCCATTTCTACAGCAATCATTTGCGCCACTGTTAAAATATTGCGGTAGCTAAAGAGCACGCCTTTAGGCTTACCTGTTGTACCGGAAGTATATAAAATCGTAGATGCATCATCTTCGTTGAGCTGGCAATCAATTGTATGGGTACTTGCATTTTGGATAAGCATTTCATAGTTCAACCAACCATCCATTACTTGACCTGTTTTAATTTTGATGGATACCAAGGTAATGTTTTCAACGGATGTGAATATTGTTTCATGAGCAATTATCGCTATAGCCTCGGCATGTTGTGCGACATATTCGACCTCTGGTAAAGTCAATTTTGCATTAACCGGTACTACAATTGCTCCAATTCGTTGAATGGCGAAATAACTGACAACAAACTCTACTACATTTGGCATGAAAATTAATACTTTATCACCTTGTCTTACGCCTTGTTCTAATAATGCATGACTGAGTCGTGTCACTTGCTCGTCTAAATCACGATATGTCACTCTGCGTCCATGACAAATAATCGCTTCATTTTTTGCATACTTTCGGGCATTCCGTGCTAACAAATTCGAACTATTCATCGTGCATCTCTCCCTTTAAAGTAGTTAATTTTTCACTAAATATGCCATGCATTTGTTGTAATTCACTTTTCATTTGCTGAAGTTCAGCTATTTTGTCATCAATCTCTTGCATTTTTTGTTCTCCATACGTAACTGTCCGTTGTAATTGCTGCATACCTGTCCGGTCAAAATCAAAAAGCAACACCATCTCCTTTATTTCTTCCAATGAAAAGCCATATCGCTTGCCCCGAAAAATTAGCTTTAATTTGGCCATTTCCTTTTTTGAAAAGGTTCGCTGATTGGTATTAGAACGACTCGGATTAAGCAAGCCAAGTTCTTCATAATAACGTATGGTGCGTGTTGAAACATGAAACTCTTTTGCCACCTCTTGTATCGTTTTCAAATCCAATCCCCCTTCACTATTACCATCAGTATATCATTGACGTTAACGTAAACTTCAACAAGATTTTCGCAATAATTAGAAAAAATACCACACAAAGTACATTAATATCACACTTCCATTAATGTGATTTCAGTCATGTAAGAGTTATGTGAGCTATCTATCCGCCACTTTAGCTGTTCTATCCGTCACTCTTGCTGTGCTATCCGCTACTCTTGCTGTGCTATCCGCCACTCTTGCTGTGCTATCCGCCACTTACATGCAAAAAGCCCCCGACACATTATAGTGCCGAGGGCTAAACATTAAAGTTACATTTTTTCTGGTGCCGATACACCAATTAAACGTAATGCATTTGCAATTGTTGTACGTACAGCTGTAATAAGCGCTAAACGAGCTTCTGTCAGCTCTTTGTTTGAAGCATCTAGTACTTTTTCAGCATTATAGAAGCTATGGAATGCTGCTGCTGTTTCTTGAATATAGTTTGCGATGCGGTGTGGAGTACGGTGCTTAGCAGCATCTGCCACCACTTTCGGGAAATCGCCCACTTTTTTCAATAAATCAATTTCTTTTTCTGCCGTTAATAAGTTTAGATTGTCAGTCGAAGCAGCAAAGCCTTGTTCGCTAGCTGAACGTAAAATGGAAGAAATACGTGCATGTGCATATTGCGCATAGTACACTGGATTCTCGTTAGATTGGGATACAGCAAGGTCAAGGTCAAAGTCCATATGAGAATCGCCTGCAGTTTTCACGAAGAAGTAACGCACTGCATCCAAACCTACTTCTTCTACAAGCTCACGCATTGTTACTGCATTACCTGTACGTTTCGACATTTTAAACTTCTCACCGTTTTTATACAGTTGAACCATTTGAATAATTTCTACTTCAAGTGTCTCGCGATCATACCCTAGAGCTTGGATGGCCGCTTTCATACGTGGGATATATCCGTGATGGTCTGCTCCCCAAATATTAATTAGCTTATCGAAACCGCGCACAATCTTATCTTCATGGTATGCGATATCAGGTGTCAAGTATGTGAAAGAACCATCGTTTTTAATCAATACTCGATCTTTGTCATCGCCAAACGTTGTCGAACGGAACCAAGTAGCCCCTTCTTCTTCAAAGACATGACCATTTGCTTTTAATTTATCTAATGCTACCTCAATTTTGCCGTTTTCATATAATGAAGTTTCAGAATACCATACGTCAAAGTTTACGCGGAAATTTGCAAGGTCAGTTTTTAATTTATCCAACTCTAATGCTAAACCGTGTTGACGGAAGAAAGCAAAACGTTGTTCATCAGGGTTCGCTAAAATTGTGTCGCCATGCTCATTCGCGAGTTTACCGGCGATGTCAATGATATCTTGACCGTGGTAGCCATCCTCTGGCATATTCGCATCCATACCTAAAGCTTGTTTGTAACGTGCTTCTAAAGAGTAAGCTAAGTTATTAATTTGGTTCCCGGCATCATTAATATAGTATTCACGAGATATCGCATAGCCTGCCATATCTAGTACATTACATAATGAATCCCCTACAGATGCACCACGCGCATGACCTAAGTGAAGATCACCCGTCGGATTTGCTGAAACGAATTCTACTTGCACTTTCTCGCCTGCACCAGCATTCGAACGACCATAGTCAGCCTCTTGTTCTAGTACCGCTGTTACGACACCAGCCAAGAAATCTTTACGAACTGTAATATTCATGAAACCAGGGCCTGCTATTTCGATTTTTTCAATATCTGTCCCTGCTATTTCAAGGTTTTCTAAAATTGCATCTGCAATGGCACGAGGTGGTTTTTTCGCTAATTTTGTTAATTGCATGGCAATGTTTGTTGCATAATCACCGTTCGCCTTATCCTTTGGCGTTTCTAAGTGAATATTTAATTCCGTGCCAGCTTCGACTATACCTGCTTTTTCAACAGCAAGTGCAATCGCTGCTTTAATGGCTTGCTGTACTTGTTCTACTGCGTTCATCATTGTACCTCCGTAAATGTAATGTCTAATGTATAATTGCCGACGGATTGCCCACCCATTAGTAAATCGTACTGCACATAGAAATCTCCGCTTACTGCTTGCCTTGTAAACGCCATGTTTTTCGTTCTAGTCATGAGTGGCATCGAACCGAATTCACTTTCATAATGTCCCATTTGTTGTTCAACAGTATTGAGTGGTAAGCGCATTTTTACTGCTCCAGCACGCATAATAAGTGCCCGATCCTTACCTAGCTTCATCGTTGTGCGGATAGTTTTATCTTCCTGCACCTCTTCATATTTCAAATACAGATTATCTGCTTTTTCAAATAAATGCCCATCCAACCACATTTCATATGTTTCGGACTCGCCATCAATCGGACGAATCGTAGAAATGAGCTTAATGTTCACCTGCGATTTTGCTTCGTTCACCATCATGGACGCTCCCTTTTATTCTTTTTACTATAACCTTTTTATTATAGGATGAATACCACCGGTTTTTCAAGATAGAAGTATATGTTTCAAGGATTGAATAGAAGATTTATCTCTGTAAAGTGTCTGTATAACTCTGTGAGGAAGGAAGCCCAATACAATAGCTGTTATTCTAACAAATCGAATGGTAGCAGGTGTTGCCGTTGGTGAACCAATATTATCCTTAAAGATAAACTCCCAAAAAACTCCGTTTATGGTGGCGCTCGATCGGTTATCTCGACGATATTGCAACAGATGTAACAGTCTAACCTAAACCTGTTATCGAAATCTACATACCAACAATATAAAAAGTAGCACTTCAAATGCATGCTTCAAATGGAGCATCTCTTTCGATACAGTTTTTCTAACATTAAACTACTATATTGTATTGACAGATATTTCCGCAAACACTACAGTTGTACTATTATTTCAGAACTTTCAAATTACTAATAGAAATGAGGATTGCTATATGTTAACACTTGAGAAAATTCAAGCTGCCAAAATAAAACTTGCCCCTTATATTTATGAAACACCTGTTATCCGTCTATATGGACTCGACGATATTTTAGGTTGCAACGTATTTATAAAAGCAGAGAATATGCAAAAAACTAACTCATTCAAATTACGTGGTGCTCTCAATAAAATGCTTTCGATGCCAATTGAACAATTACAAAATGGCGTTATTGCCGCTTCCTCTGGTAATCATGGTAAAGGTGTTGCCTACGCAGCAAAGTTACTAAACATTCAAGCAACAATCGTCTTACCAGATACTGCACCAATCGTTAAAGTGGAGGGTATACGTGCACTTGGCGCAAATGTTGTGTTATGTAAGCTTGCCGAAAGACATGCAGTGACTGAAAGACTAAGCGTAGCACACAATTATGCCATCATTCACCCTTATGATGATTATCATATTATGGCAGGTCAAGGAACGGTAGGTTTAGAAATCTTAGAGCAATTGCCACACGTCGATACGATTGTTGTTCCAATGGGCGGCGGCGGACTGATTAGTGGTGTAGCGACCGCTATAAAATCTTTAGCACCTCACGTCAAAGTAATCGGGGCAGAACCCGCTGTCGTTTCACGTTATGCAAAAAGCCTAAAAGCCGGCGAGAGATTACTTGTAGAAGAACAAAAATCTTTAGCAGACGCTCTGCTAACTTTACAACCTGGTGAGCGCAATTTCCCTATTGTGCAAAAACTTGTTGATAGAGTTGTGAGCGTAGAGGAAGATTTTCTTTATAGTGGCATGAAGACTTTACTACTAGACGGCAAACAGCTTGCCGAACCTTCCTCCTCAATAGGTATTGGGGCTGCACTTCAAGGGATTGTACCAATCAAAAAAAATGATAATGTGTGCTTTCTTATTTCAGGTGGCAATGTCGGATTAAATCAATTACAAACTTTGTAGGAGGTAATTACATGAAGCGAGTATTTTTAGATAAAGAACCTTTAGGGCATTATACGCCAGGTATGATTAGTAACGGCCATTTGTATATATCTGGGCAAACTTCAGCTGATCCGGTTACAGGCAAGCCTGCTAAAGGTGGTATTCAAGGCGAAACATTAATGGCACTCCAAAAAATGGAGGCTGTGCTCCAAGCAAGTGAACTTACAAAGGAAGCTGTTGTGATGTGCAGAGTCTATATTACCTCTTCCGAGTTATGGGGAGAAGTGAACGAAGCCTATGCTAAATTTTTTGGTGAGCATAAACCTGCACGTGCAATTATTCCTATTAAAGAACTAAATCACGGTTGCTTAATTGAATTAGAGGCTGTGGCAGAACTATAAATAAAATAAAAAAGGGTATTCCATAAATGGAATACCCTTTTTTATTGCTTACGATTGTTGCTTAGCTTCATCGCACATATGGTTATTAACCTACTTACTTTTCCCTATCAAATAGCTTTTCTGCGAGCAACTTCGATGCTGTCATTGCGACTGACAGCTTTACTTTTATTGCACAAATGTAGCCGTAACTTTGTACCTTATTTTACCCAACCCAGTATCATTTCTCTAAGTAATTTTGAAGCTGTGTTCGCTGTCATTTCAGATGAATCATAGATTGGAGCCACTTCAACTAGGTCAAAGCCAACTACATTTACACCACTCGCTGCAATGGCATGTATTGACGCTAGTAATTCTTTTGATGTAATTCCTCCACAATCTACTGTGCCCGTACCTGGCGCATGTGCTGGATCTAACACATCTATATCAATTGTAACGTATACATTACGTCCTGCTAGTGTTGGTAATACTTCTTTTAACGGCTCTAGCACTTCAAATTTTGAAATATGCATGCCGTTTTCTTGTGCCCATTCAAATTCTTCCTTCATGCCTGAACGAATACCAAACGAATACACATTTTTTGGTCCGATATGCTCTGCAATTTTACGAATTGGCGTTGAGTGAGAAAGTGGTTCCCCTTCATATTCAACACGTAAATCTGTATGTGCATCAAAGTGAATGATTGCTAAATCTTCGTATTTTGCAGAGACTGCCTTCATCACCGGCCATGATACTAAATGCTCGCCACCCATGCCGACAGGAATTTTGCCATCTTCTAAAAGTTTTACAATGAATTTTTCAATTTCATCTAGTGAACGTTGTGCATTCCCAAATGGTAGTGGAATATCCCCTGCATCAAAATACTTTACTTCATCCAATTCCCGCTCTAAATATGGGCTGTATTCTTCAAGTCCAATAGATACTTCGCGAATACGTTGTGGACCAAAACGAGAGCCTGGGCGATAACTAACTGTCCAATCCATTGGCATGCCATAAATGACTGCCTGCGCATCCTCATATGTCGGATGACTTTTTATAAAAACATTTCCAGAATAAGCTTCATCAAATCTCATTTCTAGCCCTCCATTAATATCTGAACTTAACCGTTAAAAATACATTACAATCGTCATTTCACTTATGGACTTACAGGTTTGTAATGAAACCTCAATACCCGCATCCTCGTATACTTTATTGGAACGACTAGCAAAATTCGCGTAAAATCTACAAAGTGTGATGCTTATGTCGAATGCTATCATTTCAAACAGTACAAAAAAAGTATAGATGTTTTTGAATAAAGTGCAATAGTTTTTGCTTAGAATTTCGATTAAATAAGAATGTTCAGACACATACTAAAGCTAAGTTGTGAGAAAACGAGGTGAAGTCAGATGAAAAGAAAAAGTTATCAACGTAAGCAAAAGCGTGTGAAACGTACACGCAAAGCATTTACACTTTTTGTCGCCTTTGCATCTGCAATTGTAGTAGCATTCATAGCGTTACGCGTCTATGTGCAAGTAGCTGGTGCACCACCATTAACCGTACCAAAAGCTTCTATCTTTTTAGACGAAAACGACAACCAGATTGGGGATCACTTTACAAACGAGCGCCGCTATTGGGTTGACCTTGACGAGATGTCACCCTATTTAGTGAAAGCAGCAGTTGCCGTCGAAGATAAAGATTTTTATAAGCATAACGGCTTTGATTTCTCTCGTATTGCGGGCGCGATTTTAGTTGATATTAAAGCAGGAAGTAAAGTTCAGGGTGCCAGTACGATTACCCAACAATACGCTCGAAACCTGTATTTATCCCATGAAAAATCATGGACACGGAAAGCAAATGAGGCAATTTACGCTTATAGATTAGAAGTTTTTTATGACAAGGATGAAATTTTAGAGGGTTATTTAAATACAGTGTACTATGGGCATGGCATGTATGGTGTGGAAGCAGCCAGTAGGTATTACTATGGGAAGTCTGCTAGTGATTTGACACTTGCCGAAGCCTCTATGTTAGCTGGCGTACCAAAAGGACCTAGTATTTACTCACCAATCGCTAACCTTGATAAGGCGACCAATCGCCAACATGTTATTTTAAAACTGATGGCCGATCAGGGTGCCATTACACAAGCCGAAAAGACTCGTGCTGAAGAAGAGCAGCTAGTCTTAAAAAATGATATGTGGGTGGCTTCTAAGTCAGTCGCTCCCTATTTCCTAGACGTTGCTTGGCAAGAAGCTAGTGAAATCCTGAAAACAAAAAATCTAGACATCAGTGAAGGTGGCTGGACAATTCAAACTACACTTAACCAAGGTCACCAAAAGGCGGCTGAAGAAGCAGTGGCAAGCAATATGCCTGCTAACGACCTACAAGCCGCATTCGTCAGTATGGAATCTAAAACAGGAGCTGTCACAGCGCTTGTTGGTGGCCGGGATTATGCAACAAGTTCCTTTAACCGGGTCACTCAAGCAAAAAGGCAGCCAGGCTCAACCATTAAACCGATTTTATATGCGGCTGCTCTGGAAAATGGCTATACGCCACTGACTTTCTTAGATGTTGGACAAACAACCTTCACCTATGACAATGGCCGTGCAACCTATGCACCAAAAAACGTGAACGGTGAATTTGCAGAACATGATATGACCATGGCACAAGCCATAGCGATTTCCGATAACATTTATGCGGTGAAAACGCTAGAAGATATTGGCTTCAAGAACTTCCATGATATGGCGAACCGCTTTAGTGTAAATATTGGTGCTAAGGACAACTTATCGCTTGCTCTTGGAACAGTTGAAACAACGCTCTATGAAATGACAAATGCTTATAATATTCTAGCGTCTCAAGGTCAAAAAACTTTACCAACAACCATTATTTCCATTAAAAATGCTAATGGTGATGTTATCTACGAAAATAAAGAAGTCGAGAAAAAAGCAGAAACAGTGATTTCCAAAGAGGATGCCTATGTGCTAACAGAAATGATGACAGGCATTTTCGATCCAGTCTTTAGTGATTATTCACCAGCGACAGGGATTGCCATTCGCTCTCGTATGACTCATACGTATGCAGCAAAATCAGGCTCTACCAATAGTGACCAATGGCTGATCGGGTATACACCAAATTTAACTGCCGGCGTCTGGAACGGCTATGATCAGGGCAAAAACCTATCTGCCAAAGAAGACATGGCTGCAACAAAGCAAATTTGGATAGACTTTATGGAAAATGTCAATAAAGGGACAAAAAATGTAGATTTTACAAAACCAAAAGATGTTAAAGGAGTCGTCATCGATATTGAAACAGGGAAACTGGCAACAGACGCCTGTCCTAAGCAGCGTCTCGTTTATCTAAATACCCAAGATGTTCCGACAGAAAAATGCACGAACTTTGATATTCTTGATAGCAATACATGGGGAGAATTTTGGAATATGCTACCGTTCTCCATTTTTAAAGGGGAAGGATAAAAGTACCCAACAATGTGGAACTTTTACGAATAACATGCGTTATAATCAGTGAAGCTCTCGACAAAGATACAAATATAAAAAACTGTAATCGGAAGAGCGATCTTCAGCCTTCACCGATTATTAGTTGAACTAATCAGTACTAATGTTAAACATCCTGTTGCTGCCGAAGTGGTGACATTAGTACTGGACATAAAAAAAGCTTTCTCTTCCCCGGAGACGTGTCCGTGGGAACAGAAAGCTTTTTTTGTTTTATGGTCAGCGGAAAGGATGAGAATCATGGGGCATTCGGCTTGGGTTGTACAAATGCCGCATAGCGCTCATCACTATTCGCGAGACCAAGTGTCCTAGCTTACTAAAATGTAAGCTCTGCATCAAGTGTACTTTTTTTCATAACTACTTTCAACCTTATATCGAAAGCGATTGCAAAATGTCACAGATTGTTCAATCATTGCATGTTGTTTATACAAATAAGTCTTGACGTAATTGCTCCTCACTACGTACCCAAAGCTCTGGATTAAGCTCTTCAAGGAAAGAAGCAAGTATTTTTTTAGAAGGTGTATCCATATGCTCTACAATAATATGACGTTTCATTGATTTATCCATTTTGTTTACATGGTCAGCTAAAATTTTATAACCACGACGTTTTTCTCGGTTTACTACCATTTCACAGGCTGTCACTCCGGCATAGTAAGGTCCATCCGCTTTATGATCAATCGTCACCCAAACTAACCAGTACGGCTTTCCGCCCTCAGAATCAGCACGATTTGTCGTAAATTTAATACCTCGTTCTACATCACTGCGTGCATGCATAGCACCAATTTCGACTGACGCTCTACCCTCTTCTATATCAATAATGACTGGTGACACGTTTTCGAGTGAAAGCGATCCGACACCAAAGCCTTTATGGCCATCCGTTGGGTCATTTTTTATAATCGTAAAACCCATTTTTTGTTTTGGTTTTTCTTCATTTGCCATACTTTAATTTCCTCCATTCTGCTATTATAAAGTAAAGCATATTTGCGCACTTTCATGACTGTTGTCACGCCATCTGACTTATGCCAGAGAACCGTGATTACAGCGACTATGAATTGTCACGCGAATGCCTAAACACGAAGCAAGAAGTTTATAATTTCTTATAAACTAACTATACAACATAATTCATTAAAGGAGGCAATATTATGCCATACGTAACAGTGAAAATGATTGAAGGCCGTACAGAGGAACAAAAGCGTGCACTAGTAAAGGAAGTAACAGAAGCCGTTTCACGCACCGTAAACGCTCCTGTTGAAAACGTAACAGTTTTCATCGAAGAAATGTCTAAAAACCATTACGGTGTTGCAGGCGTTCGCTTTAGCGATAAATAATAAAGTATACGGGTAGAGCAACTTAACGCTCTATCCTTTTTTAAAATCCACTGAAGACTGTCAGCGCAAAGTTAGGTTCTATCAGCGAAGTTATACTCTTATTGGCGCTTTCCTTAGACCTATCAGCGGTGTTTGCTCTTCATTACATAAAACACACTTGGAGGTGACCATTTTAATGAAGAAACTTAAACTGACACTCCTGATTTGTATGCTAATCATCGGCCTTCTACTGATATTTATTAATCCTATTCAAAATGCTATTATTGCTCATTTGAGTGACCAATTAAATACAACCGATTACAGCCCTGACGATATTGAAGAAAACAAAAATGCAGCTGCAGATTTTGAATTCGCTGCGGTACAATCTCTATCCATTGGTGAGGTATTAAAGGCTCAAACGAAGTTAGATAAAATGCCTGTCATTGGTAGCATTGCTGTACCAAGTGTTGGTATGCAACTACCTATCGTCAAAGGTGTTGGTAATGTCTCACTTGCTGTCGGGGCAGGAACTATGAAGCCTCATCAAAAGCTCGGAAAAGGGAACTATGCGTTAGCAGGCCACTACTTTGAAGAAAAGGACATTTTATTTAGCCCATTGTACAATGCTAAAGTAGGCGATACGATTTTTTTATCAGATTTAACGAATGTCTATGAATATAAATTAACGACAAAAGAAATCATCTCGGCTACAGATGTTTTCGTTATCGATGATATTCCTGATAAAACTATTTTGACGCTCATTACATGTGCTGATAATGGTACGAAACGACTTGCAGTTCAAGCCGACTTTATAGAGCAATATCCTTTCGCCGACGCATCGTCAAAACTATCAGAGACATTCTAATGACAATAATCTGAATGTGATTGACAACACCTATATAAAAAACCCCAAGACTATAAAATCTTGGGGTTTTCTTATGCAAAATTATTTCATTCCAGCAGTGCGACGACGCAAGAAATACACTGCACCTAAAACAAGAAGTAAACCAATTAGTGTAAGCACTTTTTGATCTGCTCCATCTGTTTGTGGAAGCTTGCCTTTCGTGTTTAATTGCGCTTCCAATTGTTTAGCAGCCGCTTTGATCTTGTCAATATCGAGAGACTGCGCTACTACTGCCTGATCCTCTTTAGATAAATTATTAAATTTATTGAGGAAATCCTTATACTCATCTAACGTGTCTTTAGTTGCCGTAGAAGGATTATATGGCGGTAAGTTTTTCCCTTGGTCAATGATATCTTGTACGGATGGTTTAGACGTTTCTGTTTTTCCAGGTGTCACTGGCTTTTCTGGATCAACAGACTCTTCCGGATTTGTTGATGGATTTTCTGGGTCCACTGGCTTCTCCGGTTCCGGTGTTGGTTTTTCTGGATCCACCGGTTTCTCTGGTTCTGGTGTTGGCTTACTTGGATCCACTGGCTTCTCCGGATCTGGTGTTGGCCTACTTGGATCCACTGGCTTCTCCGGATCTGGTGTTGGCTTACTTGGATCTACTGGCTTTTCTGGATCTGGTGTTGGCTTACTTGGATCCACTGGCTTTTCTGGATCTGGTGTCCAACCACCACCTCCACCTGTTGATGTAGGTTTTACTAGTGCTGAACATGTATCTTTTACTGTAAACGAGCCAATTAAACGACTTCCCTCATATACATGGTACGTACCTTGTTTAATAGTTTTGTTTGGTAAGACAATTGTTCCTGCTACACTAGTTGTTAGAATTTCATTGTTGTTTGCATCTTTAACACTGTTATTAGCTGCATCTTTTATTGTTATCTTTGCATTCACAAGTGGTGTTCCAAATTCCGTTTGTACGGTTAATGTAAAAGATGGGCATGTAGGTGCTGCTACTATTTCTGCCTCACAATTTACTGAATACTGAACTGTTATTTGGCCAATGAATAATTCACCTTGATATACATTGTACTCACCAGAAGGAATGTCTGTAGAAGGAATATTAATTTGACCTAACTCATTTGTCGTTTTGTTAGTTACAATAGTTGCTCCTGTTGTATCTTTAATCGATATATTGTTAACGTTAGCGCGGACATGACCATTTTCATCTTTCACCGTTAATGTAAACTGTGGACATGCTGGCACTGGTTGCACTGTTGCTTCACAATCTGTAGTTATTGTAAACCCTCCAACTACTTTTCCACCATCATAGACCACATATTTTCCTGGTTCCAGATTTGTAATTTTCACTTTCCCCTCTTGATCAGTAGGGTTAATAGTTTGTGTAATGTTAGTATTTGTATCTACATTTTTAATTGTAACTGTCACACCTTCACGTGGTTTACCATCTACATCATTCACAGTTAATGTAAACACAGGGCAAGTAGGTGCTTGTTTTACTTCTGTTTCACAACCCTTTTTATAACTAACTACTACTTCGCTAAGGAATTGTTTGCCTTCATAAAGATCGTACTTTCCTGATGGCGTATTTGGCAGAACTTTGAATTTACCATGCTCATCAGTCGTTGTTGAGATAATCACCTTCCCTGCCTTATCCTTTAATGTCACTGCTACATTTGTACGTGGATTATCATCCTTGTCTTTTAATGTAATTGTGAATTGTGTGCATGAATTAGTAGACTGTAATTCAGCCTGGCATTCGTTCATACCGTATTTTACAGTCACATACCCAAGTTCTTCAGTTCCATCAAATACTTTATATGCACCTGCTTTAACCGACTTAGAACCTTCACGTGGGATAATTACTTTCCCCTCGCTAGTAGTTGTTCCTGTAAATTTCACATTGCCCTTCTCGTCTTGTAATGTGATTTCTTTATTTACCACAAGTTCACCATCAACATCTTTGATAGTTAGTGTAAAGTTAGGACACATTTCTCCAGAATTAACAATTTTAACATTTTCTACTTCAGTGACTTTATCCGGTACTACAATGGAATCATTGGTTGCATCCAGTTTAAATTGTTGATCGTCCATTTTTGAATAACCGTTAGGTGCCGCAACCTCACTCACATAGTATGTGCCGTAATTAATGGAATTGAATTCAAAGTAACCATCAGCATCAGCAATTGCTTTAGCAATGACATATACATTACTTCCTACTTTTTTCGTTAATTCAAACTCTACGCCAGCAAGTGCATGCTTTTCACCTGTTGCTGGATTAAGCCCTACCTTCTGTAATTTTGCGTTTCCTTTTGTTAATTGGAAATCTGTATCTGAGCTACTGAAACTGAAAGCGTTCTGTTTATCTGATCCTGTTTCTTGGTTTTTACTTGTCGCATCATTAAATGTTATTTTTGCACTATTGCTAAACTCTTGACCTTTTTGGCCTAATCCAATTGTTTTGTACTGGACTTGATAGCCTTTTTTCGTTAGGTCACCAAAGTTAAGTGAAAAGCCTCCCGTCACTTTATCGTAATCTACTGTTACACCAAACTCGGATGGGCTCTTCCAAGTCGAAGATGAACCTTCAGAAATACCTGTTGCATTCAACACATAAGGTCGAATCTGAATAGAATCTGGGATAAGCATTAAATTACCAGATGGTGTATCTGTTAAGACGACATTTTTTAAAGTAGAATGTGATTTATTTACATCTATTTTCCAAGTAATTGTTTGGTTACTATTATTACCTGCCGATGTGATATTCTTCAATAATAAATTATTCGCTACATCCACCTTCACTGATGCTGTTAGTTCATAAGTTTTCGTCTCGCCCAACGTTTTAAATGTAGCTGTATTCGTATAAGTGTCACCTTTTTCATTAGCATTATTCGATTCAATTCCTAAAATATGATTGGAATCCTTTGTTTTATACTCGATAAGGTACACATTATTGTTTGTTGCTGCATCTAAATTTTTGAATCTTAGCGTGTAACTCTTGTTATCTTGTGCAACCGTTAAATCATACTTACTAGGGTCTAATATGTTTCCTCTCGTCCCAGCATTATCATCACCTGTTGTAAGTGTATACTGATAGACAGTAAATGACGTATCGTCGATTTCATGCCCATCACCCAGTACATCAGTTAATAGTGCTCCATTAATATCTTTCTTATTAATATTCACTTTAACTTCCCAAGTGAATTCTTGATCTAAATAGTTGAATTCCCCTGATTTGCTACCATTATTTTGAGTTGTAGTGGCAGGTGTATAATCAGCTTCTTTCGTTATTTCATATGGCTCGTCACTAGTCCACTCAGCTGTAGCTGTATTGCCGTATCCACCATCTACAACAGAACCATCGTCTGCAATAGCAAAAGATGTTTTATAGGTAATGGTCGCTGTTTGACCTTTGGCAATAGTACCACCTGTTAAAGTGAACCCTTTGCTTACGTCGTGTTCATCGATAAGCGCAATCGTGTGCCCCGTCATATTACTTACAGTAATATCGTTAGCTCCACCAACAAGCGTATGCTTCCCTTTTTTATTAGCTGTTTCAAACTTATCGACGATTTTTAATCCGTTCATAGCTTTATTATCGGCCGTTACTGTTATCGTCCAAGTAATTTCTTTTGTGTCAAAGTTTACGGAACGTGATTTTGTTAAAATGTTTTCTGTCATTGTGTGAGGCGCTGTTTTTGTAATCGTTCCATTTGTCACTGTATTCGTTAACTTTTCGCCATTCCCAGTATAAAAATCTTTCTCGTAAAACGCATCATACGTAATTTTATAGGCTTCTGTTACTGGGTCATCAAAATTTAGCTCAAAGCCATCTGTCATCTTCTTGACGGAGTAATTACTAAATTCAATAGGCGTTCCAATTTCGTTGCCGTTTTCATCTACCTGCACTTTGTATACTATAATAGTATCTGTATCAATTTTATGTGAGCCTGGTAGGGTGTCTTTAATAACAGGGTTATCAATTTTCACTTCATTATAATTATATTTAATCTCCCATGAAGATTTATAGTTATTCCCTGTAATAAGACCTTTGGCAAGCGCATCACCGTATTTGATTTTCTGTGTCGCAACAGGCGATGTTTCTGAACTACCATTATTTAATGTGACCGTATTATTGAAAGATTTTTCTCCCTCTGGATTAATCTCAATTACTTTTGTTTGATAGTTCACTTTATAAGCATATTTACCGTTTAATGAAATATCATCAAAATTAGCATTTTCTAGGTAAGTGGGGTTTGCTGTATCCTCTTTATACCCATTTAAACCCATTTCATATTGCGTCACTTGTACAGAGCCTGGTACAACTTCATGCATTGCGCTATTGCTAACACTCGTATTATCCGTTAGCGTAGCACCATTTAAGTCCTTGCCAGCTCGGTTAACCCAAACTTCCCAATCGATGATTCTTTCGCCGTTTACAGATTGAACACCTTTACTTTCTTTTGAAATCTTCTGATTGCTTGTTGATGGAAGGAATGTAATTGTAACGGTTTCCTCTCCACCTTTCCCATCGGGAATAACTACTTCTTGCTCTAAGCTATCACCTTGTAGATTAAAGCCTGATTCAAATGTGGCAATAAGCTTTACATTACTACCTATTAAATTTGGATCCGTAATGGTTTCATCTAATTTAACAGTGACTGTTTGACCAACTGTTGCGTAAGAAAACGCTGGATTATTTGGACCTGCTACCTTAAATCCCTGGAAGTTTTTTTGGTAGTCTATAATAGACGCTGGTAAATTAAACGTAAAGTAATCTCCCGCTGCATGCGTATTCTCTAAGTTTGCTGTAAATGTGAATGTAATAGTTCCTGTTTGACCTTGTTGGAGTTCTTTGTTATAAGATGGTGCTGTGACTTTTTCTCCATCAATTAGCATTTCAAAATCTACTGCTGTTACAGGGATTTCTTGCGGTACACCAGCATTCTCGATTGCCGGCACATCTGCAGGTTTTGGTAAAACTGCATCATTATCCGCACCCTCTGTTGGTGGGTCGTTCGCTTCTGTTACAGTGTCCTCTCCCTCAGTTGTTGCTTCACCATTACCATTTGTCTCAGGATCAGTTGAAGTTAAATCATCCGGCTTTTCTGGTGTTTGTTCACCTGTAGCCCCTTCTTCCACTGTCCCTTCACTCGTACTAGTACCTTCAGTGGTAGGTGCAGGTGCTCCACTTTCTGGTGTTGCTGTTGGTGTTTCTTCAGGATTTTGTACCGGATCAGTTGTTGCTGGAGGAGGATTTAGTTCGTCCGCAAACACTGCAATCGGCGATAGCACGGTTTGGAACACGAGCAACAATGTAATGATTGCTAAATTTAATTTTTTCATGTTTCTCTCCTTTTTAAGTTCAGAGAGCTACCTGTTGATGTTTGTGACGACGTTGCATCCTTTCTGAATCTAGGAAAGGTATGCTACAAACAATAGGTTTGTCTCTCTTCCCTTCAAATACTCGTCGTCCTTGCGGATACATCAAAAACAGTCCTACACGCGGTAGACTATCATGGTGACTTTTTATGCTGTATATAGGCAGTTGCATGTATCCAAATTAACTGGTGTGACGCCAAAATAATGGGCCTCACCCCCTTTTAGATTTTAGATACATTATAGAAAACGGCACTGAACAAATTCTAAACAATTCCACTTTTTCATTAATAAATTCCTATAGTAATTTGTAATACTTCTATTCGCTGTGTATTTATACAATACAAAAAGCACTACATCAGTACTCAAAATGAGTATGATTAGTGCTTTTTTGTTACTTTTGTACGAGCGAAAGTTTAGTTCCCTACATGTACTATACATTCTTTATTCATTAAAACTTTTTTTGGCGATTACAAATTATGTAATCGTCCTTGTAATAGTGTTAGTATTTGTTTCTTCACAATCGAATGCGTACTGCTATCTTCTAAAAAATCGCGGGGAAAGTATACTTTATGGTCGCGCTTCATACGCCCAGAAATAGAATCAACAATTATGGATTCTCGTGATAGTTCACGTAATTCTCCATTTTTCATTTCCAGAAAAATAGGGACACGTACTTCTTCCTCTCCTGGTCGATAAAAGTCATATGGTAAATCAGCGGTTGTATCATGTACAAGGTAGTATTCGGGATTTAAGTCCGCTTGCTTAAATAACTCTTGTAATTTTTGATATTTTTCCAGTTCCACACCCGGATCTAAGTCAATGTATTGAAAAAGCTTTCGATTGACAAAACGACGACTTAAGTCACTTAAAATAGCATCTTCCTCTTGCATCCACAATTGAAAATACGTAAAAAGAATACTTTCATCTAAGGCTAAATAATCCTCTAACGTTATTGTGTTACGGAAGAAAGCTAAAAAGTGCGTAGGTTCGTGCTTAAATTTGTAGCCTACCATACTTAATTGCTTAGCTCTTTTTAAAATATTATTTAAAATGACCTCCGCACTGCGTGATACAGGGTGGAAATAAATTTGTAAGTACATTTGATAGCGACTCATAATATAATCCTCTACCGCATGCATACCGGTTGCCTTAATCACTACCTGATTTTTGCGTGGACGCATGACCCGTAAAATACGCTCCATATCGAAATGTCCGTAGCTGACTCCTGTAAAATAGGCATCTCGTTGTAAATAATCCATTCGATCAGCATCAATTTGGCTAGAAATCAAACTCACAACTTGCTTATTTGGATAAGTTTTTTCAATTACTTGTGATACTTTCTCTGGAAAATCCCCTGCAACTTTTTTTAGTACGGCATTGACTTCTGTATCACCAAGTAATATTTGTCTTGTAAAAAATTCATGATCTAGCTCAAATACATTTTCGAAGGCGTGTGAAAAAGGACCATGCCCTAAATCATGTAAAAGGGCTGCACAAAGCACAAGCAATCGCTCGCTCTCATCCCAATCTGGGCGACCTGTAAAAATATCATCAACAATGCGGCGCACAATTTCATAAACACCCAGTGAATGACTAAAACGGCTATGCTCTGCTCCATGAAAAACTAAAAACGTTGTACCGAGCTGACGAATTCTGCGCAATCGTTGAAATTCTCTTGTACCGACTAGATCCCAAATCACTTGGTCTCGTACGTGTACATAACGATGAACTGGATCCTTGAATACTTTCTCTTCTTGCAACTTTGCGTTAGCATATTGTGTCATTTGTACAGCACCCCCATTTCGTATTTCTTCTATTATATGCAATACTTGTAGGACTAGCATATACATTACTCTGTAATTATAGCGACTATCAACCTAATTCAACGTATTATTGACGTAACCTAGGTTTCAATCGGCCTCATAGGAAAGCCTAGTAGCGACATCAAAATATGAGAGATAAGGACTTTATTAAGAATTATCTTGTCATCAATACACAAAAAACTACCTTCAACGATGTGAAGATAGCCTTTTATTACTTACTTTTCAATTTCGCTAGAACTTTTTCCATTAGCTCTTCTTCAGTGAGTGCAGCAACAGGGCGACTATTTACAAAGGTAAATGTTTTTTTACGACCTGGGCCACAATAAGAATGACAGCCAATTTCGATGGTTGCATCAGGATCGATTTCCTTTAATTTTGGAATTAACGTTTTTAAGTTAACGGCCTGACATTCATCGCAAACTTTAAATTCGTTTGCCATTTTGTCAACAACCCTTTCTATATAGTATTTTTTCAATAATAAACGACTCTAATTGTACGTATGACATTCACATATTTAAGTATGTAGCATACACACAAACCTACAACGGGTATTGTATCGCACTTTTCACCTTGTATTCAAGCATAATTCCTTCCACATAGATGAATAAAAGGTTAAAAGATTGGTCATGCTAGACATAAATAAGTAGTACCAAATTAAGGTGGGAGGTTTTTTAAATGAGTAAAGTAAGACAAGATGCTTGGTTAGAAGAGAATGATGAATTATTGGCAGAGGCGGTAATCCGTCATGTCACGGAAGGTAGTACACAGTTAAATGCCTTTGAAGAAGCTGGTGACGCACTGAACCGTACTGCTGCTGCATGTGGTTTCCGTTGGAATGCTGTTGTTCGTAAGACTTATGAGGAACAATTAGCTGAAGCAAAAAAAGAGAGAAAAGAGAGAATGCGAGTATTAGGTGCTCCTGCAAGACGCCGTACATCTAATATTTTTGCAGTAAGTGGTAGTCATACAGAAAGCAAGTCAATTCCACTGTCTGCACTATCTCTTGATATTGTTATAGCGTACTTACTACGTTTACAACATTCTGGTGAAATAGGTAATGAGTCTTCGAAATGGCGACAACTTGTCCACGTAACATCTGAGAAAAATAAAAAACTAGAGAAGACAATTACACAGTTGGAAGAAGAAAACAGATCTATTCGTAGAGATTATGAGCAATTTGTGCAAATTATGAACCGTGCTAGACGACTTGTAACACTAGATGAAGAGGAAGAATATATTGCTCCTGTTTTTAAAATGGAGAAAAACGGCAATCTAGTTACTAGCAGTCCGTATCAAAATGAAAATGGCGATGTGCTAAGTTAGCAGCATCGCCTTTTTTTATGGATGACAAGCTAGTTTAAAATTTACTTTGGTTCTAGCATTTTTGCATTTCGTTGTAAAACACGTTGTAAATAAAATGAATATAACGTTAATTCCTCATCATGGAAGGGTTCCATATGAACTTCGTGGGCTAAATCGTGAAGTATTTGCTGTAAGCGAATAACAACAGTGTCAACTGTTAATGAAGCATCTACGAGTTCGCTTAAGGAGGCCATAACTGATGGCACAATTTGTGGATACGCAAACTTTGTTTCCTCTCCCTGTAAGCTGACCTCATAAAAATCGCGAATAAGGGCCGCTCGTTTTGCACCGCTTCCTTCAATACATAAATAAATTTGTACGGCTACGCCTTGGCGTAAGCGTCTCTGTGAGATTCCGGCAAATTTCTTCCCTTGAATACTTAAATCATAGGAACCTGGGCAATAGGAGCCCACAATTTCATAGGCTTCAATTTTATCCGCAGCTTCAGGAAATAATGCCTTTACAAGAGCTACCATGACATCATAGCCAGCATCAATGCTCAGTGCTTCGGTTTGTTCGGATAAAACAATTGAAATATTAAGGACACCTGTATCAAGAGCAACTGCTAGACCACCAGAATTACGGACTATTGGATGATAGCCACGAGCCTCTAGCACTTTCATGCCTTGTTGCACATATGGCAAACGATGATCTTGAATACCTAGCACAACTGCCGCATCATGTACCCATGTTCGTATAGTTGGTGGGGATTGAAGTTGGCCCACTAGTTGACATAAAGTATCATCTGTTGCAAAAGATTCAAGGGGCGAGTTATATTTCATGCTGATAGATTGATCATAAAAACGCCAAATCGGTTGTTGTAAAAATCTGTTCATTTACTAGAGCTCCTCTATTTACATCTCTTCTCTTTAGCATACATTATCTATTGAAGGTGTCAAATTGGTGAAATCACTATCATGAACTTAGGGATTTAGAGCAAACTATGATAAACTAAATGTGAATGATTTTCATTTATAAAGGAGTGTTTTGAATAATGAATGAAGCAGCAATTACTTTAGATGGTTGGTACGCTTTACACGATTTCCGCTCAATTGACTGGGCTTCATGGAAACTAGTTTCTGTTGAAGAACGTCAAGCAGCAGTCGAAGAATTTATTGCTTATTTAGACAAATTGAATGAAGCAGACGTTGCTAAAACAGGCGCTCATGCATTTTACGCAATTGTAGGTCAAAAAGCTGACTTTATGATTATGACATTACGTGAAACAATGGACGAGCTACAAGAGATTGAAGCTGAATTTAACAAATTAGCAATTGCTGATTTTACAATTCCTACATATTCTTATGTATCTGTTGTGGAGCTTTCCAACTATTTAGCTGGCGATTCAGATGAAGACCCATACCAAAATCCACATGTACGCGCACGCTTATACCCTGAACTTCCACGTGCTAACTATGTCTGCTTCTATCCAATGGACAAGCGTCGTCAGGGCGATGATAACTGGTATATGCTTTCAATGGACGATCGCAAATCGTTAATGCGTTCTCACGGTATGATTGGCCGTGGCTATGCTGGTAAGGTGAAACAAATTATTACTGGTTCTGTTGGTTTCGACGATCACGAATGGGGCGTAACATTATTCGCAGACGACGTATTACAATTTAAAAAATTAGTCTATGAAATGCGCTTTGATGAAGTTTCAGCTCGCTATGGTGAATTCGGTGCATTCTTCGTTGGTAACTTACTTGATAACGAAAAATTAGTGAAATTCTTAACAGTATAATTAGAAAAATACATGCTTGTCGAAAAGAACGTCATGTCTTTGTGCAACTCATTCTTATGTAATTGCCGTGAGCGTTAATAAGGACATTGAACGTGCCTGTGCGA
Source organism: Lysinibacillus parviboronicapiens (assembly GCF_003049605.2). Taxonomy (NCBI): domain Bacteria; kingdom Bacillati; phylum Bacillota; class Bacilli; order Caryophanales; family Bacillaceae; genus Lysinibacillus; species Lysinibacillus parviboronicapiens. The sequence continues at coordinate 546,708 of NZ_CP073713.1, read as the reverse complement.
CAATATTGCAAATGAAAAAGTGAGTCCAGATAACTGGACTCACTTTATTTAGCTTTAGGCTTCATTCTCCTCGCCGTTCTCCGATTCTAAAATTAAAATAATTGTATGAATAAAAAATCCCGTAAGTACCATAAGAATAATTAAATACCAATTATATGGCTGATGATAGTACTCCGCTATTCCAATAGCCAAGAATGCACTTACGAAAATTGCTACAAACATACCAAAAATACGCATTGTAACACTCCTTCATGAAAGCAAAGATAATTTTCCACATTAGTATGTCACAATTCTTTTTCAATATACTTGCGAAGTTTAAGTATCGTTAACTTTATTCACAAAAAAACAACAAAAAAGGCCATCCCTCTACGATGGCACTTTTTTGCTTTGTTGATGTTAATACCAAGAGACACAGTCTCAACAATAACGACCTCAATCGCTTGCCTACAGCGAGTCTTTCATGAGCTTTCGTCTTCTACTTTCAAAATTAAGATAATCGTATTAATGAAAAAACCCACGATAATGATTAAAATGAATAGATACCAATGGAGTGGCTGACCGTAAAAACTACCTAGCAAAAATGCCAGCACTGCACTTAATAAAATACCAACCCATACACCTATCCCCATCTCTTGTCACCTCACATGTATGCAATACACATGCAAATTATCTATCTCAGGTTCCTCCAAAATCTACTTACCCTATATTTACCCAAGTTTTTTTTAAAAAAAATCTCTTACTGTCGACATCTCTAGCCTGTATGCAGACTACTCATTCATACTAATATATGCTTAATATTTTCAAAACGTGAATTTCTTTCTTACTAAAATTGAACATGTCTACAATACCTTCCTGCATATACTGTCTGCGAGGAGGTATGAAAATCGCTGTTATAAAAACGAATGATGCGCAGACAGCTCTGCTCGCTAGGCTTATGCGTGCTGAAGCCGAAGGTGATGGAGAATTAGGTATGCTTATGGTCGGCAATGTTGGCGTCAATCGTGTCCGAGCAGATTGTCTTGATTTTGGTGATATTCGAACGCTTGAGCAAATGGTTTTTCAGCGTCCTGGGGGCTTTGAAGCAACAACAAAAGGCTATTTTTATCAACGTGCACGGTCACAAGATATTAAATTAGCGAAAAGAGCTATTCAAGGTGAAAGATTTCATCCAGCTACCCGCTCTCTTTGGTTTTTCATGCCTGCGGGTGACTGCCCTGCGCAATGGTATGGTCAATGGAATACAGGTCGTTTTAAATCGCATTGCTTTTTCTCGCCAACTGAAAGTGATTGTCCACAAATTTAATTGAAAGAAGGTTATTACTTATGATGCCTTACTATTGGACACCAACAACACAGCCACAAATGACACCTCCACCAGTGACGCTTCCAAGCGGACGGCCACCTGGACGTGAGGAATCGTATATTGAAAACATTTTACGTTTAAATCGGGGTAAGCCAGGTACTTTCCACTTTTCCTTTGAGCACGCTGTAGAACAAGGGAAGAATACAAAGACCGTACGAGGTGTAGTAGAAGCTGCTGGACGGGATCATGTTATTTTACGTGAATTGAAATCCAATCACCGTTTCTTATTCCCAATGATCTATTTTGATTTTGCCGAATATGATGAGGAAATGTCTTATTTTAATCAAAATCCATAACCAAAAATAGCTGTCCAATAAAATTGGACAGCTCATTTTTTAATGATTATGTTGTAAATATTGTAAAGTTGCTTTGCCTAAAGTTTTTGCTGCAATCAACATTGCACGTTCATCAAAATCAAAGCGTGCATGATGGTGTGGGTAAGCTGTTGCCCACTCAGGTTTTTTTGCCCCTGTAAAGAAGAATGTACCTGGTACTTTTTCGAGATAATAAGCAAAGTCTTCCCCAATCATGAAAGGTGGACATGTTATGACATTTTCTACCCCTGGTACGTCAAGTGCAAGTTGTGCAACAAAGTCGGTTTCATTTACATGGTTATAGACAGGTGGATAACCTCTAGTATAACGATATTCATAACTTGCGCCAAAAGCAAGGCAAGTCGCCTTTAATACCGCCTCCAGTTCCTGTTCCATTTGCGTACGTACTTGCTCATCAAATGTACGCACTGTCCCAGTTAATGCAACTCGTTCTGCAATGACGTTGAACGGATTAATGGCTTCAAAATGACCAATGGTTAAAACCGCTGATTTCAATGGATCAATACGGCGAGATACAAGTTGCTGAGCATTAATGACAAACTGTGATGCAAGGACAACAGCATCCACTGAATGATGCGGCTCAGCACCATGCCCACCTTTCCCTTGGATTAGGATTTCCGCCTTATCGGCAGCGGCCATAATAGCTCCATCACGTACTAAAATATCACCAAGTGGCGTTGGCGCCCATAAATGTGTACCAAAAATAACGTCCACTCCGTCTAAACAGCCATCTTCAATCATCGGCTTAGCCCCGCCTGGAGCAATTTCCTCCGCGTGTTGATGAATAAACACTACATTACCGGCAAGTTCATCCTTCATAGCATTTAACGCCTTCGCCAGTCCGAGCAAAGTAGCCGTATGTCCATCATGTCCACAAGCATGCATTTTGCCAGCTACCTTTGACTTATAAGGAACATCATTTTCTTCCTGAATCGCTAACGCATCAAAATCCGCACGTAATGCCACCGTTTTCCCCGGTTTCGCACCATGCAAAGTTGCAACAACCCCGCGTTCTCCTACCCGCTCACGTACCTCGTGCCCTAATGCTCTATGAAAAGCAGCTATATAGGCTGGCGTTTCCACTTCTTCAAAAGATATCTCAGGATACTCATGTAGCTGACGACGAATTGCTACTATTTCTTCATAATTTTTATCGAGTAATGTAAATAACCTTTCCATATAGCACATCCTCACTTTCTATTTGTCGAATTTTTCTGGTAATGTTAGTGTACCTCATAAATCCTTACAAAAACAATAGGAATTGAGTTTAATATGGTATATCTTACTGAAGGGATTTCTTATAAGGGAGATATTAGCATGATAATTGGAGCAATACTCCCAAGTGATGCTATCGACCGATAAAAGCAAAAAAATCCCACACATGTTAATGTGCAGGGATGATTGACATTATTATATTATCTAGCGTGTTTAAGAGCAGTTAGTATAATCAATACCCATCCAGCTAAAAATAGCACACCACCAATTGGGGTAATGGCACCTAACACTTTAATACCGCTTAATGCTAACACATATAAGCTACCGGAAAAAAAGACTATACCTAAGTTAAAGAACATACCAGCTACATTTAATTTCTTAATTTCACCTAGTAATTTTGTGCTCATTAATAGGCCAATCACAAGTAAACCTGTCGCATGAAACATTTGGTATTGTACTGCCGTTTCCCAAATACCCTGTCCATAATCGTCTAATATGTCTTTTAATGCATGTGCACCAAATGCACCAAATGCTACTGCTAAAAAACCGTGAAGTGCACCTGTGACAATAAATCTCTTCATCTCATTTTCCCTACCTTTTATTTGCTCTATAGTCTTTATATTTGAGTATCGTTAATAACCTTAAACAAGAATCTGTTAGTTACCCTCGCTTAAAAATCAAAAATTGAATCGCCGTTTGCGCCATCATCCTCTTCAACTTTCGCTGTGTATAAGCTAGGAGGTGTCGGCTCTGTAGCTAACATTTGTGGCAAATGTTTTGGTTGCGCCCTAGGTAGCTCTACAGAAGAATCTAACACAACATCACATAACGCACGAATAGCGCTTAGTGTCTCACGTATTTGTTGTTCACTTGCTGCCTGTTTTGCGTCTGCTAATTGTTTTTCTAGTTGCTGTAATACGGCTTGATAAGAAATCATTGCGCTCTCCCACTTTCTTCTCTTGGCACAAATTTTAGGCAATTCATTCCAGAGGATTGTTTGACGACAACGGATGGTATTTGCTTTGTCTTAAAGCCATATGCTGCACAGGCACGTGGCGTTTGCGGGTCCCATGTGATTTTGAAAAATTGACATTTGAAACAATTTACCTGCATCGTTGTCCCTCTCTTTCTTCTATAGTAACTGTACCATGATTTTTAATGTGTATAAAGTAAACGATTTGTGCCAATCTACACTAAACACCAGTCGATAGGTTTCTCTCCCCACGCAGATAGTTGTTCATTTACCTTTGAATATGGTTTACTTCCAAAGAAGCCACGGTATGCACTTAGTGGACTTGGATGAGGTGCTTCTAAAATGACATGGGGAGTTGAATATTTACGAATTAATAGTTTTTTTCGTTGTGCTGGTTTCCCCCATAGTACAAAAATAATTGGCTTTTGTCTGGCAGCAAGTTTATCAATTACAGCATCTGTAAATTGCTCCCAGCCCTGTTCCCTATGAGAATTTGCCTGACCTGCACGGACTGTTAAAACTGTATTCAAAAGCATTACGCCCTGTTGCGCCCATTTCATTAATGTACCATCCTGCGGTATTGGACAACCTATATCATCCTGTAATTCTTGTAACATATTGCGTAAACTTGGTGGGTGTGGGATGCCTGGTTTCACAGAAAAACTTAAACCGTGTGCTTGGTTAGGACCATGATAAGGATCTTGTCCTAAAATCACAACCTTCACCTCTCGATAAGCTGTAGAATAGAAAGCATTCATGACATCACTCATCGGTGGATATATTGTTTGAGTCGAATATTCATTTGCTACAAATTGTCGGAGTGTTTGATAATATGGTTTTTCTAATTCATCAGCAAGTATTGTTTGCCAATCATTCGGGAAAATTTGTTTCATTGCCATTTAAAGCCCCTTTCTTTTCTACAACGGTACAAAAAAGTAGTGTCTAATTCAAGCTCAAATTATTACTGACCTTATAAAAATATTGATTTCTGACTATTTTTACAGAATCAGAATCAGACTATACTAGACGGTAACTTTAAAACTTTTATTATAAAGGAGATCTTTCCACATGGCTCTAAAAAAAACATTAACAATCGCAGGTTCAGATACATCCGGCGGCGCAGGTATGCAAGCCGACCTTAAAACATTTCAAGAACACGGCACATACGGTATGGTTGCGTTAACAGTAGTCGTAACAATGGATCCGAACGGTTGGACTCATAATGTCACACCATTACCAACAGAACTGTTACAAAAACAAATTGATACAGCACTATCAACTGGCATTGATGCTGTGAAAACAGGGATGCTTTCAACAGAAGAAATCATTCGTATTGCTGGCGATGCTATCGCAAAATCAGGCACTACAAACGTTGTGATTGATCCAGTTATGGTATGTAAGGGAGATGACGAAGTGTTAAATCCAGGTAACACAGATGCGATGATTCAATATCTATTACCACTTGCTGCTGTCATAACACCAAATCTATTCGAAGCTGGTCAATTAGCTGGGACAGGTACACCTAAAACAATCGAGGACATGAAAGTAGCTGCTCGTAAAATTAATGAATTAGGTGCTAAAGCTGTTGTGATAAAAGGCGGTAAAGCCTTAGCTACTGAAAAAGCTACCGACTTATTCTTCGATGGCACTACATTCTATTTATTAGAATCTGAAAAAGTATCTTCAACTTATAATCACGGTGCTGGTTGTACGTTTGCCGCTTCTGTTACAGCTAATCTTGCAAACGGTCTATCGATAAAAGAGGCTGTTATAGAGGCAAAAGAATTCGTATCGGCTGCAATTGCGCATGGTTGGGCATTAAATGACTATGTTGGTCCTGTTATGCATGGAGCAAAATCACGTTTCGGCGCGCCAGAAGTAACAGTATCCGAAATCTAATTAAATAATTTATAATATAATGCACTTTGAGCGATCATCATTACTCAAGCTCAAAAACATATGTAAGAAGCTCATGTAAATAACAAAACTAAAAGGCATCTGATTAGCAAACTTGATACTAATCAGATGCCTTTCTAAATATAATTCTCCATCAGTTCGAGCCGATAATCCCATGGATCGTTCATCGAAATAAAACTAGCTAATGCCTTACTCTCTTTTTTACGCTCTGCTCGTGCTTTTGCACGCTCAGATGCAGTCTCATGTAATTTCGTCTCTTCAACGGTTTCAGGTATAACACGTGGAACTGCGGCCGGTCGATTATTGTCATCTAATGCCACAAAGGTTAATAGAGCAGTTGCAGCCACTTTACGTTCACCTGTTTTCAAATTTTCCGAAATAACCTTTACGAATACCTCCATTGAAGATGTTCCCGTCCAAGTAACATAAGATTCGAAATACACTGAGTCTGTTGGACGAATCGGATGCAGAAAATCCACAGAATCCGTCGAAGCTGTGACACAATCTTTACGACTATGCTTAGCAGCAGAAATCGAGGCGACTTGGTCGATATCACTCATTAAACGTCCACCAAAAAGGGTATTATGATTGTTAACATCATTCGGAAAAACTCGGCTCGTCCGCATCACTCTTGATTCCTTACAATACTTAAACTCCTTATTCACAACAATTCCCCCTTTAAAACATAATTTGTTCTTATTATAATGCTATATTGTTCTAGGAAAATCAAATTTATTTATAGAAAATTAGTAATTTTCTGTTTTAATGATAAAATCGGACAAGATACCTTCCCACATTGCACACCATATATTAACTGTATATGGGAGGGAGAAATATGAAAAAACGTAAATTTGAAGATGCAAATGAAGAATCAGCATTGCTTTCTGAGGAATTAACCGCTTCTAAAGTTGAAGTAATTGCCTCCATTGTTCTAACACTTGGCTATTCACTCTCAACCCTCGCCACGATATTAGCATTCCAAGAGGAAGAAGAAGCTGCACAATTAAAATCGTCCAATTCACAAGATCAAAATCAGCAATTTAAACAAATGCTTAAACAATTACATTCTGTCAATGACCGTTTAGATTCCATTGAGCGAAAACTCAATCGGTTTTAAAAGATACATACCCCTTATCAACAAGTTTCATCATAAAAAAGCCACGATTCTCCGTCAAAAAAGAGAATCGTGGCTTTATTTTCTATTAAAATAGTTTTTTAACTTCGTCATACTCATCTGCTGTGAATACTTTTGATTTCGTGATAAAGTGCATTTCTTCTACGCTATCTAAGGAAAAGCTAGCACCTCTACCTACCATCGCATCAATAATTAATTGCGTATGTTTGAAATACTCATATTGTGCCCTGTGAATGTAAAAAGGAACGTCACCTATTGTACCAAGATAGATATCGTTGTCACCAAGCCTAAAATCTCCTTCCACATAACACATCGGTACAGAGCCTTCACAGCAGCCGCCAGATTGATAAAACATGATAGCGCCATGTCTACTCTTAATAAGGTCTATTAATTTTAAAGCCTCTTTAGTGGCAATCACTCGTTCTACCATGTACTTATCCATCCTTTAAACTTAGAAGAAACCTTGAGCCTCTTCTTTATAGTTAACTAGAATACATTTAGTTTGTTGATAATGATCAAGCATCATCGCATGATTTTCACGGCCGATACCTGAAAGTTTGTAACCACCGAAGGCAGCACCAGCTGGGTATTGGTGATACGTATTAGTCCATACACGACCAGCTTGGATAGCACGACCAGCGCGGTATGCAGTGTCACCAGAACGTGACCAAACACCAGCACCTAAACCGTATTCTGTATCATTTGCGATTTCCATTGCTTCATCGAAATCTTTGAATGTAGTTACACCTAGTACTGGACCAAAAATTTCTTCTTGGAAAATGCGCATTTTATTATGACCCTTGAATACTGTTGGTTTAATGTAGTTACCACCAGCAAGGTCACCAGCAAGCACATTTTCTTCCCCGCCGATTAAGCATTCAGCGCCTTCTTCTTTACCTAGTTGTAAGTAAGAAAGGATTTTTTGTTTTTGTTGCTCTGAAGCTTGAGCACCCATCATCACTTCTGTATCTAAAGGGTTACCGATTTTAATTGCTTTTACGCGTTCTAAAGCACGTTCGATGAATTGGTCGTAAATTGATTCGTGAATAAGGGCACGAGAAGGACAAGTACAAATTTCACCTGAGTTTAAAGCGAACATAACGAAGCCTTCAATTGCTTTATTTAAATATTCATCATCAGCAGCCATCACATCTTCAAAAAATACGTTTGGTGATTTACCACCAAGTTCTAATGTTACTGGAATAATATTTTCAGTTGCGTATTGCATAATTTGACGACCAACAGCAGTTGAACCAGTGAAGGCGATTTTAGCGATACGTTTATTTGTTGCCAGTGGTTTACCCACTTCAATACCGAAACCATTAACGATGTTCAATACACCTTTAGGCAAAATATCTTGGATTGTTTCAATTAAAACTAGTAACGAAACTGGTGTTTGCTCAGCAGGTTTCATAACGATACAGTTCCCTGCCGCAAGTGCCGGCGCGATTTTCCAAGCAGCCATTAATATTGGGAAGTTCCAAGGTATGATTTGACCAACAACGCCTAGTGGCTCTTGGAAATGGTAAGCGACTGTGTCATTATCTAATTGAGTTGTATGCCCTTCTTGCGCGCGAATGGCACTTGCGAAATAACGGAAGTGGTCAACTGCAAGAGGTATATCCGCATTTAATGTTTCACGCACGGCTTTACCGTTGTCCCAAGTTTCTGCGACAGCGATCATTTCTAAGTTCTCTTCAATGCGATCAGCAATTTTATTTAAAATAGCCGCACGTTCTGTTGCAGAAGTTTTCCCCCATGCATCTTTCGCTGCATGTGCAGCATCAAGTGCTAACTCAATATCCTCAACAGTAGAACGAGCTGCTTTGGTGAATACTTGACCTGTTACAGGTGTTTTATTCTCAAAATATTGACCTTTTACTGGAGCGACCCATTCGCCACCGATAAAGTTATCATATTTCTCTTTGAAATTTACAACTGCTCCTGGAGTATTAGGATTTGCATAAATCATAGTATAAATCTCCCAACATTATAAATTATGAAACCGCATACAAATCACCGCGACAAGCGATTCAATTTGTATGAATCAACTTTCATGTGTCCTATATTGATACATTAATATAATTTTTTCAAGTATTTGAACTTAAAAGAACTAACTTTATTGGATAACATAATTATCTTAATATATAAAAATCTACAGATATATGCATAGAAAAAATTATCGTTTGATAGATACTAGGGCATTCAATTTCCCTTTGTGACCTTTTTTGACTATACTTAAAAGAGAAACAATCGTGAAAGGAGTGTTAAGATGCAAGAAATACAGGTAGAGACGTTGCAGGAATTATTAAATTCTTTCGCCAACAAAGATATTTACATTCATCTTGAGACGACAAACGGTTCTTATGCAGCACACTATGATGAAAAGTTTTTTAATGCTGGTGCTTTTATTCGCAATGCAAAAATTAATTATGAACTAGCGAAAGTGGTGGATGATTCACCACATCGTGTTGGTTTAAAAATGGCGCATGGCTGGGTTTACGCCCAAGGTATCACACATTATGAATTAGATGATTTAGGCCGTTTGTTAATGGCTGGACTAGACTACTCTGGCAAATTGGCGATTGCACTTGAAATTAGTGAAACGCCATTTACTTATTAAGGGGGACGACTATTTGAATTTACAACCACAGCGTCATATTTTAATTGTTTACCCTCACCCAGATGATGAGGCTTTCTCAGTTGCTGGTACGATAGCTTATTATACAAAGAAAATGAATACACCTGTTACATATGCCTGTTTAACATTAGGGGAGATGGGTCGTAATTTAGGTAATCCACCTTTCGCAACGCGCGAATCATTGCCAGAAATTCGTCGTAAAGAGCTCGTTGCTGCGGCAGAGGCGATGGGCATACAAGATTTGCGCATGCTTGGCTTGCGTGACAAAACAATCGAATTTGAAGATGACGAAAAAATGGTGAAGCTTGTTGAGGGTTTAATTGAAGAATTAATGCCATCACTTATTTTCACTTTCCTCCCTGGCTTTGCGGTACATCCAGATCACGAAGCAACAGCACGTGCTGTAGTAGAAGCCGTTCGTCGTATGCCAACAGCAGCACGTCCACAGATTTTAGGCTGTGCCTTCGCCAATGATACGATTGAAAAGAATGGTGAACCACATATACAACTAGATATAAGTGAAATGAAGATGGATAAACTAAAAGCGTTACAAGCTCATGCCTCACAAACAGGTTGGATGATGCAAGAGACAGAAAAACGCATTGACAACGGCGAGCCAATGAGCGAAAGCTGGCTAAATGTTGAAAAGTTCTATATTATTAACCCCGATCAATATGTAAAATAAAAAACGGCTCTGTCCTCTTAAGTTAACGAGGACAGAGCCGTTTTTCAATTAAGTACTTTTATTTTATTTACCACATGTACAATCATTGTCATTACGAAGGCAATAAGCAATACGACAAAAAACATATAATGCGGTATGTGCACGCCAAATACGGTAACGAGCATTTTGAGTGCAATAATACCGATAACGATAAATGCCGTTGACTCTAGCTCAGGTATTTTTTCAATGATGACTAAAAATATGCCTGCAATTGTACGCATCATTAAAATACCTAGCATTCCTCCAACTAGTAGTACCCAGACTTGATCGGATATCGCAAAAGCAGCAAAAATAGAATCGATTGAAAATGCTATATCCATGAGCTCTACTGAAATAACAGTCGCCCAGAATACCCCAAATAAACGCACCATTATCCCAGTCTTTTTTACTTCCTTTACGCTATCCTCTTCCCCTATTTTTAAGAAATGGGCAATACAAATCCAACCTAAATACATTGCCCCTAACACTTTGATATACCAAAACTCTACAAGATAAACGCCTATTCCAATAAATAAGAAACGGAAAAAATATGCGCCTAGCATTCCATACATTAATGCTCTTTTCCGTTGCTTATTTGGTAAATGCTTAACCAGTACTGCTAGTACGAGCGCATTATCAGCTGATAGCAACCCCTCAATTATCACTAGTGAAGATATTAATCCCCACGACACAGGATCAGCTAAAACTTCCCGCCACATCTCCCAATCGAAAAATTGCATATATGTGGATAGAATGCCATGAATGATGTCCAATACCTTACCCTCCTACTTGCCCTAAGCTAGTCTAATATATGCTCAACATTATTCTTTATGATAGATAGGTATTTTTGTACATCAATCTCGATGAACCATCCATTACTCTCGAACGTGTCGAATTATTCTACAATACGTATTTACCGAATTTATCTAGTCTTCAAAATAGACACCGAAAATTTAGAATTTACTAAAAATTAATAACAAAAACCTAATAAAATATGCTATCATAAATGAATGTTTTATACGTAAAACGGAGGATGAATGCTAATGGAAGTTGCTGACACTAAAACTGTGCAAGTTGAGAATATCTTAATTGCACATCATTTTTTAAAAGATGTAGTTGTGCATACGCCACTACAAAAAAACGATTATTTATCCGAGAAATACGGAGCTAATATTTATTTTAAGCGTGAGGATTTACAGCATGTACGCTCATTTAAACTACGCGGTGCCTACTATAAAATCAAAAAAATTGAGGAAGAGGCACGTATTGCGGGAGTTGTCTGTGCTAGTGCAGGTAATCATGCACAAGGTGTAGCTTATGCCTGTGCCCAACTGAAAATTCAGGCGAGTATCTTTATGCCGCAAACAACACCAAAGCAAAAAATCGACCAAGTGCGTATGTTTGGCCGTGAATTCGTAGAAATTATGCTAGCTGGTGATACATTTGATGATTCTGCAGAGAGTGCATTATCGTACTGTGAGGAGCAAGAGAAAATCTTTATCCATCCCTTTGATGATTTTGATGTGATTGCAGGACAAGGAACTGTCGCAGTTGAAATCATGAATGACATGGAAGAGCCTATCGACTATGTTTTCGGCAGTATAGGCGGTGGTGGTTTAATGTCAGGTGTCTCTGCCTATGTAAAAAACCTATCCCCAAATACTAAAATTATTGGGGTTGAGCCTGCTGGTGCTGGTAGTATGAAGGCTGCTTTTGCGGAGGGTGGCACTGTCGCACTTGACTGGATTGACAAATTTGTGGATGGCGCTGCGGTAAAATGCGTCGGTCATCACACATACGATGTGTGTCGACGTTATTTAGACGATATTGTGCTCATCCCTGAGGGCAAAGTATGTACAACTATTTTAGATTTATATAATAAACATGCCATTATCGCAGAACCTGCTGGTGCCTTATCAGTAGCTGCACTCGATAACTATAAAGAAGAGATTAAAGGTAAATCAGTCGTTGTCATCATCAGTGGGGGCAACAATGATATCGGTCGTATGCAAGAAATCAAAGAAAAATCTTTAATTCATGAAGGCTTACTATATTACTTTATTGTTAGTTTCCCTCAACGAGCTGGTGCACTTCGCCAATTCCTAACAAGTGTCCTAGGGCCAAATGATGATATCACCACTTTTGAATATACGAAGAAAAACAATAAGGAAAGTGGCCCTGCGCTAGTTGGTATTGAACTTGGCAACCGCGATGACTATGAAGGCCTACTAGCACGTATGACACAATTTGGCTTCAACTATAAAGAAGTCAATAATGATCTTCAATTGTTTGGTTTGTTAGTATAAGATATTTAGTCACACTTGCATTGAATGCGAGTGTGATTTTTTGTGGCTTCTTTATTGATCGAAACAAATTACGCTTTTATCGATAACTTTTGCTTATTTATCGTCCTACTTGTTAAAAATACCGACAAAAACGCCCATACCTCGGTATGAGCGTTTAAAATTATCCAAGCAGCGCGCGGTCGGAGTTCATTTTCTCTCCACGTATACGTTCAAATTCTGCCATAAGATCTGGAATTGTAAGTTCATGCTTGCGATCCTCGCCAACTTCTAAAATGATTTGACCTTTGTCCATCATAATGAGGCGATTTCCTAAGTCTAACGCTTGTTGCATATTGTGCGTTACCATTAGCGTTGTTAAGTTGTCTTTTTCCACGAGATGTTTTGTAATGCGTGTAATTAGTTCCGCACGTGACGGGTCAAGTGCAGCTGTATGTTCATCTAACAATAAAATCGATGGCTTCGTGAATGTTGCCATCAAAAGAGACAGTGCTTGACGTTCACCACCTGAAAGCAAGCCAACCTTGGCGGATAAGCGATTTTCTAAATTTAAGCCGAGCATGCCTAATGATTCTTTGAAAAATTCACGTCGTTTTTTATCGACGCCTACACGTATGCCACGACTCTTATTTCGAGAGTAAGCTAAGGCCAAATTTTCTTCAATGGTCATTGTCGGTGCAGTACCCGCCATAGGGTCTTGAAATACACGACCAATATAGTGTGAACGTTTATATTCAGCTAGACTTGTAACATTGTTACCGTCAATTAACACTGTCCCGAAGTCAGGTGTTAATGCCCCTGAAATCATATTCATCATTGTTGATTTCCCAGCGCCATTACTACCGATTATTGTGACGAAGTCGCCTGGTTTTAAATGAAGGTTGATATCAGCAAGTGCTATTTTTTCATCTGGTGTGCCTTCATTAAAAATTTTGTTAATGCCGTCTAATTTAAGCAAGACCTTTTCCCCCTTGCTCAGTGGTTTTTACTTGTGTGCGTTCTACAGCACGCTTTGCTTTACGTTTTCGTTCTTTGTTTTTATCCACAAACTGCGGTACGATAAGCGCTAAAATAACAATAATAGCTGTAATTAATTTCATATCCCCTGAATCAAGGAAATCTACACGTAATGCTAATGCTAAAATAATACGGTAAATAATCGCACCCGCAATAACAGCCAACGTCGTTCGCATAATTGTTTTTGTTCCGAAAATCGCTTCCCCGATAATAACAGAGGCAAGACCGATAACAATCATCCCTATCCCCATACTAACATCAGAAAACTTTGAATACTGTGCGATTAAAGCTCCAGAAAATGCGACAAGTGCATTTGAAAGACCTAGCCCAAGAATAATAAGTGTATCAGTATTCGCAGAGAAGCTACGAATCATACGTTTATTATCACCTGTTGCTCGGATAGCCAGCCCGACTTCTGTTTTTAAGAACCAGTCTGCAATAACTTTAATTAAAATCGTGATGAATAATACTACAATCAGCGTACTCCATGTTGACGGTACTTGCTGAATGCCGATGCCTTTTAATACGTTATTTAATGCAGCATCGATACCTAAATTACTCCAAAATGCTTGGAACTTCGAAAACAATGTTTCTGAGTTCAGTAGTGGAATATTCGGACGACCTATCGTATTTTCTGCAGTTAACCCCATGATACGTAGGTTAATAGAATATAAAGCTATCATCATTAATATCCCTGATAATAATGGGTTAATCTTCCCTTTTGTGTGAAGAATCCCTGTCATACATCCAGCAATAAATCCAGCAACAATTGCCACTAAAGTCGCTAAGATTGGGTGATAGCCTAGCAGAATCATCGTCGCTGCTGTAGCCGCCCCTGTTACAAAGCTTCCATCAACCGTTAAATCCGGAAAATCTAACACACGGAATGTTAAATACACACCAAGTGCCATAATTGCATAGATGATTCCTTGCTCCACTGAGCCAAATATTGCGGTAAACATAATTGAATCATCTCCTAAAATTATCGTAAAAAATGAAGATAAAGCGGGGACAATCCTCCCCCGCTTCACCTAAATATGATGCCACTTTGGGCATTATTTTTCTAAAAGCTCCGCACCCCAAGAATCTTTAATATCAATACCTAAATCATCAGCAACTTTTTTGTTCACTAATAATTTTAAGTTTTGTGGATATTGGGCAGGTATTTCAGCAGGTGTTGCTTCACCTTTCAGAATTTTCACTGCCATTTGGCCAGCTTCATAGCCAATATCATAGTATTCAAAGCCGTATGCAGCCAAGCCACCACGTGCCACCGAGTCAAGCTCACCTACGATCAGTGGTAATTTGTTAGCATTTGCTACATCAATGACTGACTCAAGAGCAGAAACGACCGTATTATCCGTAATGATATAGAAAGCATCTACTTTCCCAATTAGTGATTCAGCTGCTTGTTTTACATCTGCTGAAGTTGCTGCTGAAGCATCCTTTACTGCTAAGCCTTGCTCACCCATGACCTTTTTCACTTCATTTACTTGTGCTACTGAGTTTTGCTCACCAGCGTTGTAGACCATGCCAACGTTTTTAGCACCTAAATCTTTTAATAAGGCTACAGTTTTGTTAATTGTATCAGGGTGTAAATCGATTGTTCCTGTTACGTTTTTACCTGGTGCCTCCATTGACGCAACTAATTCTGCACCAACTGCATCCGTTACTGAAGTAAAGATAACCGGAATATCAGTTGTAGCAACAGCTGCCGCCTGAGCAGATGGTGTAGAGTTCGCAAAAATCAAATCGACATTTGCACTTACTAGATTGTTCGCGATTGTTGTATTTAAGCTGTTATCGCCCTGTGCAATCTGCGAATCATATTCTACCTTTAAGCCAGAATCTTCAATGGCTTTTTTGAAGCCTTCCGTCGCTGCGTTTAATGATGGATGCTCAACGATTTGTGTAATCCCAATTTTATATGTTTTATCATCTGCCGAGCCACTTTCACTTGTATTGTTCTTGTCGTCCCCCTTCGATTCTGTTGAACTAGAACCGCCGCTACCACATGCAGCAAGCATTAATACTAATCCAAATAATAGGAACGAAAGCTTTTTCATATTGCGCTTCACAAATAATCCCCCCCGACTTTTATCTCTATTATCTATCACACTTTACTCCAGCAAAGTGTGAACGTATCGCTATATTATCGTTATTATCGATGTTCGTCAACAACATTATGAATGTTCTGACTTTTAAATTTAACGTAATATTTTTCTTTTTCATTTAATTTGCCGCTTTAAACCGCTAAACTACGCCGTTTTTATAAATATAAATATTTTAGTAATCGTTCAAATTATTTTATGACAATTTTGCGAAGTTAAATGTTGGGCGTATTTTTTATTAAGGACTTTTATTTTTCTGACATTTGACTTCCGTCTAAGTTTTAGACTAAAATATTTATTTGTGTAAAAGCACCGTGGTTCGTAACCATCCCACGAAAAAAAAACTAAGGAGAAATGAATAGATGAAAGTAAAATTTTTAGCAGCAAGTGGTATTATTGCCGCGTTATACATTGCGGTTACTATGCTAGTGGCACCGTTTGGATTTACTGAAGTGCAATTCCGAGTATCGGAAATGTTTAATCATTTAGTTGCCTTTAATCCGCGCTTTGCCGTAGGGATTATTATTGGTGTGTTTATCTCTAATTTATTTTCACCACTTGGCATTTACGATTTAGTTTTTGGTGTTGGACATTCAATGATTACTTTAGGACTGTTCATACTGATTTGTAAATTTGTAAAAAATATTTGGGCACGCTTAATCATCAACACGCTGTTATTTACATGTACAATGTTCATTATCGCCTTTGAATTGAACTTAGCCTTAGAATTACCATTTTTCTGGACATGGATAACTGTCGCTGCAGGTGAATTTGTCGTACTAGCAGTCGGCGCACCGATTATGTATATACTGAACAAGCGTCTAAATTTCAAAGATTTGATATAACTTAATTTCAGTATCTATTAATAGAGACGAGTCTTCTCCAAGATTCGTCTTTTTTGTATTTATAGAACGAAATGAATGACTAGATTATTTTTTCTTATCTTGACACTATTCTGAAAATACCTTAAAATTCATTTCAATAATAAAGTGAAACTTTAATCAGTGAAGGTGATCTTCACGCCATCCTGATTATTAGTAGCACCGATTGGGCTTTTACAGGCAGTAATCTCCCGCCTAAAATTTTTCTCAGAATTTTAAAGTGGAAGTCATACTGCTCGTTCAAGCGGGATAAATGCTAGGAAGAAGAAGAGTAGCAAGACACTGTATTTGAAGAGAGCTGATGGTCGGTGCAAATCAGTAGTACATACTTGTGAATGGACTTCGGAGCAGCCGCATTAAATATGTGGACGAACTAACTCCCCGTTATAGGAGTCCCAAAAGCGCGCAATTTTTGCGAATAAAGGTGGCACCACGGTTACTCGTCCTTTTACTGAATGGATTGAAGTGACTTTTTTTATGGAGAAAATTAGAATAGAGGAGTCGAGTTAAGATGAGTACAGTAGCAGAGAAAAAAGGATACTTTGGGGAATTTGGAGGCAGTTTTGTGCCAGAAGAGCTTCAAAATGTATTAAATAATTTAGATGAGAACTTCCAGAATTATAAAGATGATGAAGACTTTAAAAATGAATTAGATTATTATTTTCGTGAATATGTAGGGCGCAAATCCCCCCTTTACTTTGCTGAAAACTTAACTAAGCAATTGGGAGGCGCAAAAATCTATTTGAAACGTGAGGATTTAAACCACACGGGTTCACATAAAATCAATAACGTCTTAGGTCAAATTTTACTTGCAAAACGTATGGGAGCTAATCGTGTTATTGCAGAAACAGGTGCAGGGCAGCACGGTGTTGCAACGGCTACTGCTTGTGCAATGTTTGGGATGGATTGCACTGTTTATATGGGCTTAGAAGATACTAAACGCCAAGCATTAAACGTATTCCGTATGGAGCTACTCGGTGCAAAAGTAGTGGCAGTTGATAAAGGGCAAGGACGCTTAAAAGACGCTGTAGATGAAGCATTTGCAGATTTAGTAGAAAACTACCAAACAACTTTCTATTTATTAGGCTCTGCTGTGGGGCCCCACCCATTCCCATCAATGGTGAAACACTTCCAATCAGTCATTAGCCGTGAAAGTCGTGCACAAATTTTAGAAAAAGACGGAAAGCTACCTGCTGCTGTCCTAGCATGTGTTGGTGGTGGTAGTAACGCCATTGGTGCGTTTGCTGAATATATTGCAGATGACAATGTTCGACTAATCGGCATCGAGCCTGATAAAGCCGCAACATTAAATGAGGGAACACCTGGTGAATTACACGGATTCAAATGTTTAGTATTGCAAGATTCTGCTGGTAATCCACTACCAACATACTCGATTGCTGCTGGTCTTGATTATCCAGGAGCAGGTCCTGAGCATAGTCATCTAAAAACGATTGGTCGTGCAGAATATGTAACAGTTACAAATGAAGAAGTACTAGAAGCATTCCAAGTACTTTCAAAAATCGAAGGGATAATTCCAGCCTTAGAAAGTTCGCATGCCGTTGCTCACGCACTAAAACTTGCGCCTACGCTATCTGCTGAAGAAAGTATTATCATTAACATTTCAGGGCGTGGAGATAAGGATGTTGAGCAAGTATTCCAAATGCTAAACAAATAAACGCAAAAAAGAGCGACTTCTATATATAGGAAGTCGCTCTTTTCAATACGTTGGGATGAATAGTGCTACACGAGTGTACTTAGTTTCGGGTAAATTTCTGCCACATTATCGCGTAGTTTTGCCTTAAGGAATTTACCAACTGAAGTTTTTGGAATTTCATCTAAGATTACGATATCATCCGGCACCCACCATTTCGCAAATTGACTTTCTAAAAAGGACAGTAACTGTTCACCTGTTGCTGACTTTCCTTCTTTTAATACAACGCACGCTAATGGGCGCTCTTGCCACCTCACATGTGGTATCGCAATGACAGCTGCCTCAAAAACGGCTTCGTGTGTCATTAAGGCATTTTCTAAATCCACTGAAGAAATCCATTCTCCACCTGATTTAATTAAATCCTTGGTACGATCTGTGATTTTGATAAAGCCATCTTCTGTTCTTACGGCAATATCACCAGTATATAACCAGCCATCGCGGTATGCATCGTGCGTACGTGCGTCACGATAATATTCGTGTGAAATCCATGGTCCTCGGAGACGTAATTCTCCCATTGTCACACCATCCCACGGTACCTCCCCACTCTCATTGACAATGCTTGATTCGATGCCAGCCATCGTCATACCTTGCATAGCACGTGACTCAATTTGTTTTTCAATTGGCCATTCTTCCATCCAAGACATGTAATTCGATAACGCTACAATTGGTGTCGTCTCTGTCATACCATAGACGACAATATAAGGAATACCGTATTTTTCTTCAAATGTGCGAATAAGGCGCGTAGGTGATGCCGAGCCACCACAACAAATCGCACGTAGTGAACGGATATCTCGCTCACGTTTTTCTTGCTCCTGTAACGCACCAAGCCAAATTGTTGGTAACTATGGTCTTTCTAGCAAAATAACTTTCTGCTCGTTTAATGAAATTTGTTAACACTAACGGTGCTTGCATCATAATAACATCCATCCCTTCATCTCATGAACTTTCCCAAATTTCTTGCAAAAATATTAACAGACTATTTTAACTGAATACTATTAATATTCTGAACACTATTATATTAGCACAATAAAGTTAATGCTATATATTCCACAAATTTTCTTTTATATGTAGATATATTGTATTTTTATAAAAGAGGCTGGGACAAAACTTTAAATTTTAAGAAAGAGAAGTAAAGGTATTAAATTTTTGCTATCTAAAATGAAAAAAATTTAGACGTTCTTCCTTTTGGCATAAATAAAAGTTAGAAGAGAGCACTAGTTGATGGTAGCGAAGGCGGCGACTCCTGTGGGATTAGCGTGACGCCTGAGCCTGTAGTCTCAGGCCACGCCCCCGGAAAGCGTCCACCGTAGTGGACATCAACGTTCACAGCAAAAAAGTGTTAGATCGACATCAGTCAATCTAACACTTTTTCTCTTTTGTCCCAGCCTCTTTCATTTATTATGAAATCGCCTTTGTTTGAAGCTTGAGTTTTAATTTCTCCAGCATATCTGCTGTCATTCTTGCTAAATCGTACTCTGTCTGAAAGCCCCATTCCGTTTTTGCGGCTTCAATATTTAAAGAGTTTGGCCAACTATCAGCAATGGCTTGGCGTACAGGATCAACCATATAGTCCATACGGAAATGTGGAAGATGTTTTTTAATTTCAGCTGCAATTTGTGATGGCTCAAAGCTCATAGCAGTTATATTAAAGGCATTTCGATGAATTAATTTCTTACTATCCGCCTCCATTAAATCTACAATAGCCTGTAATGCATCTGGCATATACATCATATCCATGTACGTGCCCTCTTTAATGTAAGAAGTGTACTTACCTTGCTCAATTGCTTCATAGAAAATCTCTACAGCATAATCTGTTGTCCCACCACCAGGAGGAGTCACATAAGAAACCAGACCTGGGAAGCGCACACCTCGTGTGTCTACGCCAAAACGATCAAAATAATAGTCACATAATAATTCTCCGGCTACTTTGTTTACACCATACATAGTTGTCGGGCGCTGTAATGTATCCTGTGGTGTATTATCCTTTGGTGTTGATGGTCCGAATGCACCAATAGAACTAGGCGTAAAAAATTGTAAGTTCAATTCACGTGATACTTCTAATGCGTTCATTAAACCACCCATGTTCAAATTCCAAGCGAACAAAGGATTTCTTTCGGCAGTTGCGGATAATAAAGCCGCTAAATGCATCATTGTATCTGCTCCAAAGTCCTTTGCTAAATCGTGCATTCTTTGTCCATCCGTCACGTCCAATACTTCGAACGGACCCTTTGTATGATCAAGCTTTCGAATATCTGTAGCTAATACATTGTCCTCTCCATAAATACCACGAAGCTTTTCCACTAGTTCAGAACCTATTTGACCAAGGGCTCCTGTAACCATAATCTTTTCCATATCTCCAAACCTCCACCTGTGAACAATTGTACTTACCGAAAGTACAAAATTTCGTATATAAACATTGATTTAATAACACTTTTGCTGAATTTCATTATAAAGTGTTCATATTAAAAATACAACATCAATGTTTATAACTTTTGGAATTTTACCGTAACACCCCTTATTATTAGTATATGGATTCGGAAAAATATTGTTCCGCACTAAGAATATAAATACATTTGTCCTCTCTAAAAGAACAAATAGTTTACTTCACATAAAAAAAACCTTCTTTACCGTCTATACCGCAAAGAAAGTTCTCTATCATCTCAAGTTATTAAATTAAAAAACGCTTTACAGCAATTTGTAATACCTTAGATACTTTTCGTAATTCTTTTATATAACTATGAAATTGCTGCTGAGCGGCTAATTGATCTGCCGTTAACGTTGCTACATGTTTAGTGGAGGCAACATTTGTATTAGAAAGTGAGGTTAGCATCACCGCATCTTCATTCACCTTTTTCGTATGCTCCGCAATTTCTTGAACTGTAGCCGAGACTTCTATTATATAAGGCTTAATGGTATGTACTTTTTCTAAAATATGATTAAAGCTAATTGCTGTTTGACCCGTTACATTCACACCTTTTTCAGTCGCTGTTAAAACACCCTCCATCATTTGTACAGCATAGTTAGAATCTACATGGATATTTTGCACAATCGACGTAATCGTCTGTGTAGAAAGGACCGTTTGTTCGGCAAGTTTGCGCACCTCGTTCGCAACGATTGCAAAGCCCTTACCGTGCTCTCCCGCCCTAGCAGCTTCAATCGAGGCATTCAACGCTAGTAGGTTGGTTTGTGCTGTGATTTTCTCAATTACTTCTACCATATGATCGATACTTGCCGCGCGCTCAACAAGGTTAAAAATAGCTGTATTCGATTTTTCTACTGCAAGCCTAATGGCCTGTATTTGTGCTAAATTTGCTTGGACAATTTCTGTTCCACTTTCCGCATCACGTGCAGTGTCATGAGCAAAACTCTCAACAAGCTGAACCTTCTCTAAAATGACCTGTACACCAGTTAGTACCTCTTCCAAAGAAGCTGTATTGGAGGCTAATTTTAAAGTCGAGGCACTTGTAGAATTAGAAATGTTTTGCACATCCTTTGCAATTATAAGCGTAGTTGTTGAAGATTGTTCAGACGATACTTGCAACATTGCTGTCATTCCTTCAACCTCTTCTGCACTATTTGTAACCGTATGAAGTAATCGTTTTACCTCAGTAACCATCTGATTGTAAGACAGCACAACCTCCCCGAGCTCATCATGTGCCACGTAGCTCGCATTCGCCGTGAAATCCCCCTGCTCAGCACGTTTTAATAATGACTTTAACTGTCGTGTTGGTACGTTAATCGCCTTTGTAGCAATAAAACCTATAATGATTACTAATAGTACAACGAATAAGCAAACACCACCGAGTAACCAATAACCAAATTTCATATCCTTTTGGAAAGCTATCTGCTGTTCCTCTGCTCTCTGCACTAAGTAGCTTTGTGTTTCTTCTAATAGGACGTGGCTTTGCTGGCTAACCGATAAAAATGATTGCTCATTATTATCCAACCGCTGATAGTTTTCGATCATTTCCAGTTGTTGTGCAAGCAATGTTTTATACTTTTTCACCTGATGATCCATCTTTTTATCGATGTCTAGATTTTCTAATTGACCTAAAGGTTTCTCAATATTTTTGAAAATGGCTGCCAACTCTTGTTCACTACCATTAGTATCAACTAAATAATCTAATTGTCTCTGTGCTTCCTCTACCTCATTCAACCAGCCAATGGGTACAAGACCCTGTGTATAACTTTCGCTCGCATGCCATGACATTTTTCGTAAATAATCTACACTAAATACTCCTAGTAATACATTGGAAAGTACACAAACAATCATTAGAACAAGTAGCTTATCTTTCACCTTTATGTAACGAAAAAAATGCATCATCTTCGGCTCCTTCTCCAACTCTTACCAATAATGATAGTATGAAGATATAAAGCCAGTGTTATGTTTTTGTAAAAATTCCTCGAAGAATTTTACGTTTTCCTTAACAAGCAACCTTCCACACATTTCCATCGTTGTCTATCTATATACACTTTTTCATTTAAGGGGGGTGTTTGCATGATGCAGCTCAAGAAGTTGGATGGCAGTTTGGTCGTTAGTTTATTTTTGCTCGGTGTAATTAGTTGCCTTTTTGTACATTCAGGTAGCGTAGTATTTGAACAATATACAAGTTCATTTATTATAAAACAAAGTATTTTTTATCTTATCGGTTTTTCAATGATGTTCGGGGTGGCAATGCTTGATATTGAACAATTGAAGAAAATTGGTTGGCCATTTTACGGATTAATGGTTTTATTGACAGTTGGGTTAATTGTGGCACCAGAGAGTATTGCACGAACTGTAAATGAAGCTAAGTCCTGGTATCAGATTCCATTTTTAGGTTCTCTACAGCCATCGGAATTTTTGAAATTTGCCTTTTTAATAGTTGTTGGTAAGGTCATTGTCGCTCACCAGGAAAAGCATGTGCGCCCTTCATACTTAACAGATTTAGCTCTACTACTTAAAATTGCACTTATTGTTATTCCACCGACACTTGTTGTTTATAAGCAGCCTGATACGGGCATGGTTATGTTGTATATGGCGATGATTTTACCGATGATTTTCTTTTCTGGTATACACACAAAATTACTTGTAGCCTTTACGACTATTCCAGTGGTTATTGTGAGTACAGTCGTTATTCTTTATGTGCAATTTAATGATTTCTTTACGGAAAAACTATTAGGAAAATTATCAGGACATCAAGTATCTCGTATTTACGGATGGCTACAACCCTATGAATATCCCGATTCCTCTTTTCAAGTACGACAGGGCTTTTTAGCAATTGGATCTGGTGAGTTTACTGGGAAGGGATACTTAAACAACGATGTCTACGTACCAGAAAAGCATACTGATTTCATTTTCTCTGCTATTGCTGAGGAATTTGGTTTTGCAGGTGGTGCCTTTGTGATTATGTTGTTATTCTTTGTCATTTATCGCATTGTACTTATTACTGTCCAAGCAAAAGACCCATTTATGGCATTAATGGGGGCTGGTATTTCTAGTTTATTAGCTTTCCAAATTACACAGAATATTGGTATGACACTCGGCTTATTACCAGTAACAGGTGTAACATTGCCATTTTTAAGTTATGGAGGGAGCTCACTGCTATCCAACTTTATGTTAATGGGCATTGTAATGGTGATACATAAATCCTATAACGGGTACATGTTTACTTATAGGAAATAGGAGGAACATATGGACAGTACTTTAAAAAAGCGCATTTTATTATTACTGCTATTAACTGGCGCTGTTTTATTTATACTTATACTTCGTCTAGCCTTTCTTATGCTTTAGTGAATGTACATTTGTCTCCTATAAAAAAAGCTGTCCTTAGTACCATACATCTGGTGTTAAGAGGCAGCTTTCTGTTATTGTTTTAGATGGTGAATTTCTTAAGTTTTATTTCATGACAACGCCACTATATAATCCAGGTCTACGGTCATCATAAACAGGAATTCTACCTCGTACTTCATCGACGATTGAGAAGTCAACATCTATAACAGCCACTTCTTCGTCCTCTGCACCAACCCACAGCACCTCTCCCCACGGCTGAATAATCATGGATTGTCCGTTGAAGTTTTCCACCTTTTTCGCTATACGGTTGATTGCAATGACGAAGCATTGATTTTCGATGGCACGTGCTTGTAATAATGTTTTCCAGTGATCAATGCGTGGTGTTGGCCACTGTGCAGGTACAAACAAGACTTTTGCGCCGTCTAATGCATGGGCACGTAACCATTCTGGGAAGCGGATGTCATAGCAAATTACACCTGCCGCCTCAATATCGCCAAGTGCAAAGCGATTCATTTCATCACCCGCTTCTAAATATAAATGCTCGTCCATCAAGCGGAATAAATGTGCCTTACTGTATTCTCCGACCTGCTTCCCTTTGTTATCAAACGTATACATTGTATTGTAAAATTTGTCGCCCTTTTTCGTTGACACCGAGCCTCCAACAATATGTACGCCAAGCTCTTTCGTTAAACCTTGTAAAAATGTTTTTGTGCGCTCGCCATCGACGTCCGCAAGCTCTGGTAATTTTTCAAGCGCATAACCTGTATTCCACATCTCTGGTAGTACAATAATCTCTGCACCGAGACTTGCAGCCTCACGAATCTTTTTTTCTGCGCGTGCGAAATTTTCTTCTACTTTGCCAAAACCTACGTTTAATTGAATACAACCGATTTTCATTTTTCATTCCCCCTCTAGACAATATGTAAAAAAAGTAATAGTTTTTAAGATTAAGGTATACAGAACTCTAAATACTTCTAAAAGCGTTGATTTTACTGCGTTTTAGCTTTTCTATATTTCATTATACTACATCTAAAAGTATTCTAATTTAGATTTTTTCATTAAGTTGGTCGCTTTTTGGTCGCCCAAAATCGCCTGTTTTTTTCTAAGACTACCCCTAAAAAGGTGGTCTTTTTTTCTCTCCGCACAATATACCCAACTATCCGTGAACCTTTAAGAACAGGCTTATTAACATTTGTGGAAGATTTTCTAAACTGCAGTTCTTCATATTCATCCTGTAAATCAAATATTGTCATTTGCCCCTGTTGCTCCATGTATTCAAAGTGTGTCATACCTATTCCCCTCTCTCTATACAATAGACTGTTTAAAAATTACAAAATAAATAAATACTAAAATTATAAGGGGGAATCGCTATGAACCGAATGGAATAACCCCTTTTTCCAACCCCTCTAGTTCATAGCGATTACCATTCAATCCAGTTTTCCAAATTAGGTCTATTACATATTTCCGCTCGACTATCACATTCTTTCAGCCAGTTATAGAAAGGTACTGGACGTTCCTTGCGCACTTTGCCCTCCACAGATGGTGATTTAGTTACCTTATTACTTAATCACTCCACAGCCTTGTTATGTGTCCCTACAAATACAGCTCTTAATGTCCTTGTTACAGTAAAAGCTTAACAATTATACAATCTTAGCTGTGATGAAGTAGCTATATTTTGAATATATTGGTATAAAATTGCCATAAAAATACCTATATGTAAATGGTATACTGAATTTGCAAGTACTAATTATAACTACGGAGAGGAATTTTTCTATGTCTGAAAACAAGCAATTTATTAAGGATGTTAATGAAAATGATGTGAAATTTTCCGTTATTATACCCGCTCACAACGAAGAAAAGTACATTGGGGGATGCCTCGAATCAATTGCAAAAGCTGCACAACTTTATAATAATCAAGTTGAAGTAATTGTTGTGCTTAATCGTTGTACAGATAAAACAGAGGAAATTGCAAAGTCATACAATTGTGTAACATTGATAAATGAAGATAAAAATTTATCCAAGATTAGAAATGCTGGAGCAGCATTAGCAAAAGGTGAAATTCTAATTACAATTGATGCAGATACTCGAATGACAGAACACTTGTTATCAGAAGTTGAAAAGCACCTAGCATCTAATCAATATATTGGAGGAGGCGTAAACGGAAATTTTGAAAGAGTCTCGCTTGGAATCATTGTTTCGACCATGCTATTGATTGTTCCCTTATTGTTTAAATATGGATTGATTTCTGTAGGGATTTTTTGGTGCTATCGAAAGGACTTTCAAGCAATTAATGGTTTTAATGAGAAGATGCTTATGGCTGAAGATGCTGATTTTGCAAAACGATTAAAACAATTGGGTAAAACAAATGGAAAAAAATACGGAACAATAAAGAAAGGTATGATTACTTCTTGCAGGCGTTTTGACCATTATGGGGACTGGATTTTACTTAAACGACCTAGTATGATTTTAGCTTATCTAAAAGGCAATAATCAAAAAGCTGCAAATGAAGCCTATTATGACGATCAAGCAAGATGAGAATGAGTAAACCCAATTGTTTATATTAAAACAGATAACTAATATTGGTTGTCTGTTTTTTTATATGTACTTTTATCTTCCGATTTCCTAAAATGGTAATATCAAGGGAGTAATAACAAATGAAAAAACTATTTTATGTAGGGTCATTATTAACCATGCTACTTGTTGCATGTGGAGAGGAAAAAACTGCTACTCCTAAAGAGGTAACTCCTACTGTAGAAGACAAAGATGCTACCACAGTTGAAACAACTGCAGCTACAGAAAAAACATTTATTTTACCTGAATCACGGGCAGGAGACTTTATCGATAAAACTTTTGGTGATAAAACAAATACTAGTAAAAACCGAGTTGAATCTATTTCTAAAGATGCATATAGATTCAAAGTTGTATTAAATAGCGATAAAGATTCAATTGCAGATGTGATGCGCACAGATTTAATGTCTAAATCTGCTGAATATTTCAGGAGTTATATACATATAAGGACATAAAACCTACTATATCTATTGAATGGATGATGCCTTTAGTTGATGTATACGGTAATGAACAAGATCAAATTGTTTTAATAATTGTCTTACATAAAAGTGAAATATCAAAAATCAATTGGGTAAACTTTGATTATAATAATTTCGAAAAAGTAGCTATTACGTATTTTGAACATTCTGTACTGAGCAAATAAGTGGCTTAAATAAGTGGCTTTTTTATATGTACTAATGTAAGTATTTTCCATAAAATGAAATTACAAATATCTGTAAAAGGTGAATGGGATGGATACAATCGCAGAAACGATAAAATTAGCTGGATTTGGAAAGAAGAAAATTATGGCTAAGCAGATTCAAATGTTTGATGATAGACTAACGGATCAAGGCGAAACACTTCTAGCTGTATGTGCATAAAGGTAGAGCCCAGCTGTATGTTACGGACAAACGCATCATTTTGCATGAAATCAAAGGCATCACATCAAACGATGAAAGAAGCATCCCCTTAGCTTCAATAGCAGTATCAACATTTCAAATAAGCTTGCGTACTCTACTATTGAAATTGTATCTACAGGTAACAAAGTTATCATTGACGATGTGCCAGCACACATTGCAATGGAAATTAAGAGTGGTATTGAGAATCTAAAAACAATGTCCAAAAAGTCCGATTCACTTCTTTCTGAAACAGCTAAACAAGAAAAGGATATGTCTGATATTAGTGAAGAGATAAGAGAATTAAAGGAATTACTTGAAGATGAATTAATCACTCAAGAAGAATTTGATGCGAAGAAAAGCAATTATTAGGGATATAAAAATAATCAGGTACTCACCTTTTAATGAGTGCTTGGTTTTATTGTTAGATTCATGACATTTTAGAGTATTACTCTCTTCAAAATGATTTCTGAGCAAAATTTACAGTTACACCATTAGTTTCTACCAATATTTAGAAAATAATAAATTTCAAATAATGGAAATTAATTTGTTGTATAATATAAGTAAATTTTTAAATTTCAGGAGGTATCTGTAATGAAGAAAAAAATTTTATTACTCATATCAGTGCTAATAATACTTTCATTAATCTTTTTCCCAAAGGGTTACTCTGATTTTTTTAAAGTAACAAATAAAGGTGTAGAATTACTTATTTCTAAAACTTTAGATTCTAACAAAAGAATTGAAAAACTTTGGGAATCTGAAGATATTTTTCTAGAAGCGTCCCAAGAATACGGTCTTCAAAATATGTCTTATGATCGTTCGAGTAAAACTTTATACCTAGGAGTTTCTAGCCTAAATATACAACTAAAAAATGAAATAGAAAAACACTTTGAAAAAGAATTAAAAAAAGTACATGTTTATGACTATGATATTAATGTTTATAGAATAGCCCATTAATTTTTACTTATTTGGGTTTAGACAAATGAAATGGAATATTTTGTAGACATTACACAAAGAATGTATTATATTGTAAAAGTAGTTAAAAAAATACCATTCGGAGGTTGAATTATGAAATTTAAACATCTATTTTTAGGTTTTATCGCTTTAATCGGGTTAACCTATTTCACAACACAAGATGCTTCGGCACAAACGATTGATCCAAATTCGGATGAATTTATCTCTCAGGTTAAAATTTACGATGAGAACGGTGACCAAATTCCTTATACTACAGAAGAGCTAAAAGATATGATTCAATTCACACCTGAGGATTCTGAATCTCATAAGAGAGTAAAACGATCAATGAAAACTACATATGATACTAATAGTTTTTCATTTAGTAGTGATATTTGGATAGGTGGAGGATTTAGAGGGAGAGCATTTTTTAATCCTGCTGATACTCTAATAACTTGTAATAGTTCAGCACCACAACTTACTGTCAATGCATTTTATGATGATGGTAATGGAGGAGTAACTAGTAATAAACCTGCCAATAGTATAGAGCTCCCAGGCGGTTGGACAGGCACTGTTCACATGTCATCTTGGACTGCTTTAACAAGAGGTAAAAGCGTTCGTTTTAAACTTACTACTTCAAGTAAACTAGCAAGAGTTGATAATATTCAAGTTTGGTATAACTGGCAAGGATAATTATAATATTTATTAAACCTCGAATAATTTCACTATTTAAATTTAAGTGACCTTATTCGAGGTTTGCTTTTTTTTTTGCTAGATTATAAAAATCAAAGACCTACAACGTTTGCAACCTGGGCAAGTTTAGCTGCTTTAATTTTATTTGCTCCTGCTTGTGCTGCATCCATTCCTGTAAATGTCCCTGTTTTAACGCGCCATTTAGATCCGTCTGGCTCAATATAAGATACCCAACCAAAGCGATGTTTTAATACATCAAGTACATTTTCTGCAGCTTGAATCGTGCTATATGTGCCTGTCATGACGCGATATTTATTATTGTTCGTAACTGGCTTTTGTTGCTGGGTGTTGCCTGTGCAAGCACCTACCATTGATATAAACTGATTCCAAAATTCTACCAGCACGTAACAATTTTTACCGCTAAAGTGGTTGTGTTGGACCACTCTACTAATTGGTATTCCTTCCTCTTTCATAACCTTAGCAACTAACTCTGCTGCATTCTGCATTGCTTTTTGATAGTTGCCATCACTATTTACACAAACCTCAATTTGGATTCCTTTCATTGTTTCCAGTATTACTTCCTGCAGCCCAACATTTCCAAGTGTGTTCAAAATGTACAGCTTCTTTGTCATCCACAGTATAATGCCACGATGCAGAACGACTATTCCCATTGTATTGTAAGCGTGCATGTGCGTCTGCATCTGCGCCAGAACGCGTATTATCTGTTTCATGGACCACAATGTATTTTTTTGCATTTCCCTTACCATAAGTGACTTTGTTCGCTTGTGAGTCTGTCAGTAACTTTTTACGAATTGTAACTCATTTCACACCATCCTTTGGTTTGTCATAATCCATTGCCTGTGCGCTATCTGACGCCCCCTATGTTGTTGGGTCGATGATAATACCAAGTAAGCCTAAGATGCTTAGAACAGTCTTTGAAATGGCTGTTACTTGATCGTTATAAATTGTAATATCTACATAAAAAATGCCTGCTATTTGATTAGCGAGCACGATGAGTAATGCAATTAGTGACACCCAAAATTGTTTATGTTGTAGTCGTACTTTCCAGTTAATCTTCATTCGAATTTCCATCCACTTTGTCTAATCGTTTATGAGCTGATTTTGCGGATTCTTCCACACGAATCAAACGTTCATTTTGTGATTCAATTTTTCGTGCCTGGTCTTTTAAATCAAGTTTTATATCATCTACACCTTGCGCTATATAATCCACCTTTGAAAAAATACTTGCTTCCGAAGTGCCTTGATTTTTGCTATCTTTTTTCATTGTTATAATTGCACCAAGCACGCATAACAAAGTACCGATAGCACCAAAAAGCAATGACATTTCAATACTCATAGAACACCTACTTTCGCCAATATAAAAGCCCTCCACAGATGATTGTGGAAGGCATAATGTTTAGAAAATTTTACTCAGTTATATATCCTCGTACAACGTCCTAATACACACCATAAAAAACTAAACTTTCAAGATTGAATTGCTGTATTATATTCCATATTTGTTTACCTATTTCTTCGCTATATCCTTCACCATATTCCATAGTAAATCGCACATAGCAATCACCGTTAATTTGTTCTACTTTAACATTTTCTATGCCTTTAGTAAGGAATAAGTAATGTGCAAATTCATACGCTTCTTTTAGATTATTTGTAAAAACTGAGTCATTTCTTAATACGCTCAATTAAAATACATACACCGCCTCTCATCCTACCTTATTCGATGAAAGGAAAGGATTCCCTCTAAATTTAGACAATAAAAATAACGCTAAGCTTATGCTTGCGTTTCGTCTGTTGCTTTATTTTGTTGTTCATCCATCAAAGCGCATAACTTCGTATACTCGTCTTGGTTTATTC
The DNA here is from genome assembly GCF_003049605.2 of Lysinibacillus parviboronicapiens. Classification (NCBI taxonomy): domain Bacteria; kingdom Bacillati; phylum Bacillota; class Bacilli; order Caryophanales; family Bacillaceae; genus Lysinibacillus; species Lysinibacillus parviboronicapiens. The sequence continues at coordinate 515,671 of NZ_CP073713.1, read as the reverse complement.
TTTTCGTCATTAAAAACAAACTTAAATTTGTAGCCATTTCATCGTAATCACATTTTTGATTAGTAATTAATAACCTTGCAGCACTGTAAGTCATATTCATGCTCACTCCTCCTTACACTCCGATTTCTTTCATCGTAAGCAATAATTCTGTGTTTAATAACGTTTGTGCTTGCATTTCTTCAACAGTAGGTTGTGGCTCGATTGGCAATGGTTCAGGAATAGTAGGTTCTGTAAATTCGCCTGTTTTGGCGTTGTAATCCCAACCTTCTTTTACTTCGTGCTTGTCTGTAATTTCGATTAAAACAATATTCGGTGCAAAATCAGGCTTTTTCACATTTTCAAAAACCCAATGTGCTTTGTCATAAAAACTTGTGCGAATTTCATTTAATCACTTCCACCATTCTATTGTTAATATGCCGTCGCCGCCTTTGCCAGAAAGACTTGGATGTCCGCCAGCGCCGCCCTTACCTATTGTTATGGAATAGCCAGCACCAGGCGTTACTGCTACGTTGCGTCTATAAACAAAGTCAGCACCGCCTCCACCGCTGCAATAACCACCATTTCTTCCTACGTGTTCTTGCCGTATATCAACAGCAGGTTCACCGCCGTAGTAAGGCTCACTATTACTGCCCTTACCAGCCAATGTTTGATGTTCCACCTATGCCGGTAGAAATGCTTGCATTACCTCCTTTACCACCACCGCCGCCGCTTAGGGCTAGCAAATTACCAAACGCAGTAACGCCTCCTGTAGCTCCATGTTTCTGAGCAGTATCGTTACTACCGAAACCACCTCCACCAGTAACGTAAACCTCTGTGACACCTGTAGGTACGGTAAACGTAGCATTAGCTATATAGGTTCTAGACCTTAATACTTTGCCAACACTTTTATTGTTAATTTGAGTACTTATGTTATTTACACTTTGTTTAAGTTGTTCTTGTTTTGCCTTAACATCGTCTACACCTCGTTTAATTTCCATTTGTGTAGCTTTATCAGGAAAATAACCTTTTTCAATATCTGCCATCTACTCACCCTCATGTTGAATGTAATAAAAGCCACCTGCATCAACGCCAAATGAACTGAACCCCGAATAGTGGACACTTTAAAAAGTGACCCTATTTGGGTTTTTTTGTTCATTTCACTAAAAAACCCGTTATACTGAAATATACGAAATTAAGAACGGGAGAAATTAGCATGAGTAAAATCATTTTTAACGAATATCAAATACGACAAATAGAAGCAAATCGATTTGTAGCATCTGTATCAGATCGTTCTATTCAATATACACCGGAATTTAAAATTTTTGCGGTCAAAGAAAATCTAGCTGGAAAGGGACCAGTACAAATCTTTAAAGAAAACGGATTTGATTTAGAAGTGATTGGTGTGGAAAAAGCAAGATCATCGATTAAACGATGGAGAGCATCTTTTAAAACTCATGGAGAACAAGCATTTTCGGAGGAAAGACGCGGAAAAGGAGGTTCTGGTCGACCAAAGAAAGAAAACCTATCGGCTGAAAAGAAATTAGAAAAAGCAGAGGTACGTATTCGTTTACTTGAAGCTGAATTAACACTGTTAAAAAAGCTAGACGAGATGGAAAGGCAGGCAAAGAAACGGCAATTTTAATGCCAAGGGAAAAGTATCAAGCAATTAATGATACCATTCGACTGTATCAGTTGAAAAATATGACACGTTATTTATGTTATTTGGCAAATGTAAGCCCCAGTGGTTATTATAAATGGCTCCAAAATAGTGAGAAACAAGCGATACGTGAAGAAGCAGATTTTCAGGACTACGTCCTATTAAAAAAGATTTATGATGCGTCAAAAGGAAAAGTGGGTTATCGAGGACTTTACATGGCACTAGAAGAACTACTTGAAATCCCGATGAATCATAAAAAAATTCTACGATTAATGCGTAAATTCAATCTATATTCGAAAGTAAGACGTGCAAACCCTTATCGAAATCTTTCCAAAGCTACAGAAATCCATCGTCAAGTACCTAATCATCTAAATCGTAATTTTCATCAAACAGAGCCAGGCAAAGTGTTTTTAACAGATATTACGTATTTACAATACCGTGGCGGACAAACAGCGTATCTATCGTGTATAAAGGATGTTGCAACACGAGAAATCGTTGCATATGACGTTTCGACAAGTTTCCGCATGGAGTTTGTTTATCGTACGCTAAAGAAATTAGAAGAGCATATCAATGACAATTTACATCCAGAAGCGATGATTCATTCAGATCAAGGTTTTCATTATACACACCCAGCATTTCAAAAATGCGTCAAAGAAATGGGATTACTTCAGTCAATGTCTCGCCGAGGAAACTGCCTAGATAATTCGCCAATGGAATCATTCTTTGGGCATTTTAAAGATGAAATAGACTATAAAGAAGCTGAAAGCTTAGCAGAATTAGAATATATGGTAGATAATTATATGGAGCACTACAACAATACAAGAAAGCAATGGACATTAAAAAAAATGACTCCGGCAGCATACCGAAGTCATCTAATCGCTGTTTAATGTAGAGAATGGTCTTTTATTAAACTGTCTACTTTATAGGGTTCAGTTCAAAAGCCTAATCGGTAGGTTTTATTATTATCAGTATTTTTGTACGCGTGCGGCATAGAATCGATAACGTGATTGGCCATTTCTTGTTTCACTTTAATTACTTCGTTTTTAACTTCATTAATGGCTCCAGCCAACGTTTTATCTACCGTCTCTAAATCAGGAATCGATGCGGTACCTTCTTTTAATCCACTGATTTCAGCATCGATAGTATCCATATTTTCATTTATATCTGAAATCAAAATACTGTCCGTTAAATTGGGTTTCTTTAAGTTAAAATTTGGTGTATATTTCATTAGCTCGCCTCATTCCATATTCGTATATCATCCCATGTAATATCGCTAACACTGCCCCATGTTCGATTACTTGCAAAATCCCAAACGCTGAATGTGTATGCATAGTCAAACTGCAGATGGGCCGGAACAATAATTTCAATTGCCTGCATAAGACCTGTTAAATTATCCGGAATCCCTTTTGTTCCAACAAATTTTATCTCGTATACGCCTGGTGTACTTGTTGTATTAATTTCTACTTCACCATTACAATAAGCAACTGCTACAGCTTTAATGGTTTCTTCGGTTGTTTGGCCAAAGCTTGCGCGATTTCGTGAGGCAATTTGTTCTCTACGTTGGTCATAGCGTAATGTGCTATTTGGTTTAATTCCAAAATCACGTTCATAAATAGGTAAGGCTTCAATGGCTGTATCAACAAATATGTTGCGATTCACAATTTCAAGCTGTTGCTCAGTATTTCGAAGCTCCCTATCGTATGAGGTAAGGACCGTTCTAAAGACGATTGATTTACGCTCATACAAGGGCAAGTATCTCATCATATCCGTTTGATAATCTATTGTTGAAACAACAACGCTTGTAATTATTTCAGTTTTTGTTTGTATGATAATAGGCGATTGTACTACTTTGACACCTTGCGTCTGCAGCTCCGTTATTACGCTATTTAATGTTGTACCGGACGATGCAATAGAAACACCCTGCGTCTGCAATTCTGTTTCGGTTAACATCAACGCTAATCGGAAACATTCCCATTGGTGAGGCGTTAACTCGCCCAATGTAAATATCGATACCTGGCCCCACGCTGCAAGTTATTCACGTCAATCTGTAGCATTTGCTACACCAACAGATGGTCAAATATCTAATAGCGCTGATGTTTTATTTCCCATTGCGAGTGAGTCCTGGGGAGATATTTCACACATTGGTATCTACGATGCGAAAACTGCAGGCAATTTGAAAATGCTAATAGGAAATCTCAAATCTTTATTTGCGGCCATGAATTAGGCCATGCCGTTCAACATCCTGACATCAACACTTCCTTTTTAAAATTACATACCCTTTTCTCTACAGATAAATTGGAAATAGAGGCTAATACATTTGCTGTCGAGTTATTGTTACCTGATGAATTATTTGCCGAGCAAGACGATTCTCTATCTTCTAATTCTTCCTCGCTTAATTCATCAAGAGTTCTACCGTCAAAAGCTACGTGTCCGCTTTTAGATAGACCTTCAACCATTTTTTGCAGTTCTTCTTGTATAGATTGTTATAATTATGTGAGAGTTGATTTATCACCTGCGACAAAATCACATTATTTACGCATTTTGAAAACCGGGACGTTTTATAGGTTTGATAATATCAAGATAAAAAAAATTAAGAAGTTCCACATCGTTGAATATTTTTCTGAGGAAAAAAAAGAAGAACGTAAAAATTTAGGCAACAAATACAATGTGTTGAAAAGTATTTTTTCGAAAGCTTCTGAGTGGGAATTAATTAAAGAAAATCCGATGATTGGTGTAAAAGAACCTTATGTAGAACCCCGTCAAAAAGCATTACAATTTTATGATGCAAATCAGTTATCAATAATGTTGGAAGCAATAAAAAGCTTAAATCTGAAATATCGAGTTATTTATAAGTTAGCAGCTTTAGTTGGCCTTCGTGAATCAGAGATAGCCGCTATTCATTAGAAAAGATTAACTTTGTTAGCAACACTATATTAATCGACCAAGCATTAAAATATGATACAGAAGAAAAATCTGAGTTAGTATTAGAATTTATGGACGAAATCAAAGACCTATTTCAAACCCTTGATAAATAAAGGGTCTAGACAATACGTAAAAAAAGTAATAGTATTTGCATCATATCTACAATAATTATTATATTCTGAAAAAGGTGAAAGTACATGGAATTCTCTAAAAAACTACAGCAACTGCCCACACAATTTTTCGCGGCACTTGTGCAGAAAGTCAACTCGGCTCTTGCAGAAGGACGAGATGTTATTAATCTTGGACAAGGCAATCCCGATCAGCCCACACCTCCACACATTATTAAAGCCTTACAACAAGCAGCCGAAAATCCACAACATCATAAATACTCTCCATTTCGTGGTATCGCAGAATTGCGTCAAGCTGCGGCTGATTTTTACAAACGAGAATATAATGTCGACATTGACCCTAATACGGAAGTAGCCATTCTAGGTGGTACCAAAATTGGTCTTGTTGAACTACCACTGGCTGTTTTAAATCCTGGTGATTATATGCTACTACCTGACCCAGGCTATCCTGACTATTTATCAGGCGTTGTACTAGGTGATGTAAATTTTGATGTCATGCCGCTTTTTGCAGAAAACGCCTTCTTGCCTGATTATAAGGCTTTGTCAGACGAAGTAAAAGCCCGTGCCAAGTTACTTTACTTAAACTATCCGAATAACCCTACTGGTGGTACAGCGACACTAGAGTTTTTTGAAGAAACTGCTCGCTTTGCTAAAGAACATAATATTATCGTATCACATGATTTTGCCTATGGCGCCATTGGCTTTGATGGCAATAAACCTGTTAGCTTCTTACAAGCAGCAGGCGCAAAAGATGTCGGCATTGAAATGTATACATTATCTAAGACGTTTAATATGGCCGGCTGGCGTATTGGATTTGCCGTTGGCAACGCTAAAATTATTGAAGCGATTAATGTTATTCAGGATCATCTATTTTGTAGCCAATTCCCTGCTGTTCAACAAGCAGCAGCTATAGCACTTACTTCCTCACAGGAGTGTGCAATAGAGCTTAGGGCAACCTATGAACGCCGTCGCAATGTTCTCGTGGAGGAAGCACAACGAATCGGCTGGCAGGTAACAGCACCAAAAGGTTCGTTCTTTGCGTGGCTACCTGTCCCAGTAGGATATACAAGTGAGCAATTTGCCGAGCTATTACTCGACAAGGCTGATATTGCTGTCGCAGCTGGCAATGGCTTCGGTAAGTATGGTGAAGGCTATGTCCGCGTTGGCTTACTTGTCAGCGAAGAACGTTTACGTGAAGTCGTAATAAGAATTGAGAAATTAAATTTATTTAAATAGACCAACAGACTGTCCAATCAACGTGCGGACAGTTTTTTGTTATTTATTTATTTTTCGAGGGCTGTCTAATCCTTCTTCTAGCGGATAAAATTGAACATGCGCTGTTTCTTCATCGAAACGTCTAAAATGCTGTACGCCCCGTACCTCCGCTAAAACAATATCCGCGGTAATGACTGGATTGCCACCTTTTATAAAATGGCCACCAGACACACCTCCCCATTGATCACTCATCGAGCCATGGAAATGTGTTTCATATACATCATCACGCTTGCAGACAACGCCCGAACCTTGTATAAATTCTAGCGGCCCTGCCTTTTCAATGATTTCACTAAAGCTTACGTTAATTTTTGATGTCTCATCTGGCACTAAATAAACAAAGCTACTTTTTTGAAAACTACCGATACAGCTAACAATTGTTGCTGACGCAATTGCATTCTCTTTACATACAGCCTCAATTCCCTCGACAATATCTGTTCCCATTAAGATGCGTGCACTAATAACTCTACCAAATGACCCTACTCCATAATTAACCCTTACAGACATAAAAAAACCCCTTTCCCTGAATAATTATATTCACATATCACTAGCAGAGACTTCATGCCCAGCACTATCGTCTTCACGGGCAATTTCTATCATCAAAAAACCCTATTGAATATAATTTAATTTTATAAAATATTTAAAATATTTATTGACTTAATATAACCTATAAATTATATTAGTTCTATCGGATTTACAAAAATACTATAAATCTCTTATCAAGAGTAGCTGAGGGACTGGCCCTATGAAGCTCGGCAACCCCCCTTTTTGGGAAGGTGCTAAATCCTGCAAACGATTATTCGTTTGAAAGATAAGAGAGGACTTCTTTTCATGAGCCTCTCTTAAGTTTGTAAGAGAGTTTTTTTTATTTTCAAAAACCGATAAAACAACTTTGGAGGTAATTTTTCATGAAAAAGAAAAGCAAATTTTTAGTAGGTTTAGCAAGTCTCACATTAGCAGTGGCATTAGCTGGTTGCGGTAGTAAAGACGACAGCAAAGGTGCTGGTGAGGCTATTAACGAAAATAAAATCGTAGTTGGTGTAACATCTGGTCCACACGAACAAATTGCAGAGGTTGCTGCCAAAGTAGCACAAGAAAATGGCTTAGAGGTTGAACTAAAATCTTTCTCTGATTACGTTTTACCGAATACGGCATTAGCACAAGGTGATTTAGATGCCAACAGCTATCAACATGAACCGTTTCTAGATACCTTTAATAAAGACCATGATACAGATTTAGTACCTGTTGGAAAAACAATTTTAAATCCAATGGGGGTATACTCTGAAAAATATAAATCATTAGATCAAATTCCTGACGGTGCAACATTTGGTTTGCCAAATGATCCGACAAACGGTGCCCGTGCCCTATTCGTCCTGCAAGAAGCAGGCTATATCAAATTGAAAGAAGGCACTGGTTTGACAGCGTCCATTCACGATGTGGAAGAAAACAAAAAGAACTTAAAATTTATTGAACTAGAGGCTGCACAAATTCCAAAGCAATTAAGTGAAGTAGATGTAGCGGCTATTAACACAAACTTCGCACTAGAAGCTGGCATTAATCCTAAAGCAGATTCCATTCTTTTAGAATCTACTGACTCTCCATATGTAAACTACATTGTTGTGCGTGCTGAAAACAAAGAAGACCCAACGATTAAAAAATTCGTTGATGCTTATCAATCGGACGAAGTACGAAAATTTATTGAGGAAGAATTCGATGGTTCTGTAATTCCAAGCTGGTAATACAACACGACAAAAGTTACCGTCTAAACGGTAACTTTTTCCTTTAGGAAGGAGAAATAGCATATGATTCAATTACAAAATATATCAAAAGAATTCAAAACAAAAACAGGTACTGTCAAAGCAGTTGATGGCATTAATCTTCATGTGAAAAAAGGTGAAATTCATGGAGTTATTGGCTATAGTGGTGCCGGAAAAAGTACACTTATTCGATGCGTGAATTTATTAGAACGTCCAACAGCAGGTAAAGTATTCATTAATAACGTAGATATTACAACTCTGTCATTAAATGAGCTTCGCCACACACGCCAAAAGATTGGCATGATCTTCCAACATTTTAATCTCTTAAAAACGGCAACGGTCTATAACAATATTGCCGTACCGTTAAAGTTGCTTGGTTATAGCGATACGGAAGTAAAAAATCGTGTTGCTAAGTACGCTGAAATTGTTGGTCTGACAGAGAAATTAGATAGCTATCCAAGTCAATTATCAGGTGGTCAAAAACAACGTGTCGCGATTGCTCGCGCGCTTGCACAAGAGCCAGAAATTTTACTAAGTGACGAAGCAACGAGTGCACTTGATCCTGAAACAACTGATGCTATTTTGGAGCTATTACTTAAAATCAACCGTGAGCTTGGCATTACGATTTTGCTAATTACGCATGAAATGAATGTTATACAAAAGATTTGCGATGACGTTTCTGTTCTTGAGGCTGGTAAAGTCGTAGAGTTTGGCTCTGCTATTGCGCTTTTTGCAAGACCCCAACATCCAACGACTCGAAAATTTTTAAATACTATTTCACAACGTAATTTATCCCCTACGCTAATCAAACAGTTAAATGTTTCAGGCAGTGTCATTCGTTTAACTTTTTTAGGCGAAAGTACTGGAAAACCTTTACTTGCCGAAGTAAGCAAAATTTATGATGTACAGCCAAACATTTTAACAGCCAATATTATTGAATTAAAAAATGGCATTGTCGGTAATATCGTTGTCCATTTAAACGGTGAAGTACATATCGTACAAAAAGCACTTACGTTTTTCACAGAAAACGGCGTAACCATTGAGGAATTGGGAGGCGAACTACATGGATAGCATTCAAAACTTCTTTACAGATTGGTCACACATTATTGGAAAATCTATGATTGAAACCTTCCAAATGGTCAGTATTTCTTTATTGTTCTCCATTTTAATCGGGATTCCTTTAGGGCTTTTAATCGTTTTAACACGCCCTGGACAATCCTTTGAAAATAAATTTTTGTATCAACTTGTCAATTTACTCATTAATATCGTCCGTTCTGTACCATTCATCATTTTACTATTCTTCATCCTTCCATTTACGAAGATAATCGTAGGGACAACGATTGGCGTAAAAGGTGTCATTGTACCACTTGTCATCTATACTGCCCCTTATATTTCTCGTTTAATGGAAACAGCGCTTTTAGAAGTGGACGCTGGTGTGGTGGAAGCTTATACAGCAATGGGTATTAAACGTCGTCATATTATTTGGCATGTATTACTACGAGAAGCACGTCCATCTATTATTTTAGGCTTAACTATCGCAACAGTCGGTCTTATCGGGGCAACTGCAATGGCGGGTATGGTTGGAGCTGGTGGTTTAGGTGACTTAGCATATCGTTACGGTCACTTGCGCTATGAAGTAGATGTGATGTATGCAACTGTCTTTATTTTAATTATTCTTGTCCAAAGCATTCAATCTCTTGGTAACCGCTTTGCTGCAAAACTAAAAAAAGACTAATAGGAGGATTCGCATGACAACTGAAATATATGTAGAGAGAGATGGCTATATTGCTACATTAGTGTTAAATCGTCCTGATAAACGTAATTCCTTGTCGAAAGCGATGTTCCAGGCCATTGTAGATAACCTAGAAATTTTACGTGAAGATTCTTCTGTAAAAGTATTAATCGTGCGCGGAGTAAATGACATTGCCTTTTGCTCTGGCGCTGATATTAGTGAATTTTTAGATATTCGTTATGCGGCTGAACATGCGAAAGCCTACAACGACTTAGCTTTGAAAGCCATTGATATACTTTATAAATTTCCCCAGCCTACAATTGCGATGATACAAGGCTTAGCTATTGGAGGCGGCTTAGAGCTAGCCAATGCTTGTGATTTCAGACTAGCAACGCCAAAAAGTAAACTTGGTATTACAGCTGCGAATATTGGTATTATCTATAACCTTGAAAGTACAAAACGACTGATAAATATTGTTGGTGTTGCAAAAGCAAAAGAGATTTTATATACAGCGAATATCTTTACAGCTGAAGAAGGAAAAAACATTGGCTTAATTACAGCATTACATGAACCAGTTCAAATTGAAGAAGCAACATTACAGTTTGCCAAACTTTTATTAAGTAAATCATCTGTTGCCAATGCGGGCATTAAAAAAATTATTCAAGCAATTGTAGATGGCGAGACCGAAGAAAGCGAAGAACTGGCGCAAATGATTCTTGATTCATTTAGCTCTGATGACTACAACGAGGGTATTCAAGCATTTCTAAATAAACGAAAGCCCACTTTCAATAAATAAGGAGGTAATAATGATGACAAACACAACAAATGGCGATTTACTATTAAAAAACATAAACGCGCAAGCTCCCTTTCCTATTTCTTTTGCTGATCTAGAGAAAGCCGTCGCTGAAAAAATCGATGCTGGCCCTTATGGCTATGTGCGCTCTGGTGCAGGTGGCGAACAAACATTACGCAATAACCGTGCCGCCTTCGAAAAATATTCTATTATCCCCCGTTTTTTAAATAATGTAGCAAACATCGATACAACGATTGAATTATTCGGGAAAACATATCCAACACCATTATTGTTTGCACCCGTTGGTATGAATAAAATGGCACACGAAGATGGCGAGCTAGCTGTTGTGCGCGCAGCCAATCATTTAGAAATCCCCTATATTCAAAGTACGGTTTCCAGTTACGCACTTGAAGATGTTGCTCAAGCAGCTCCAAATGCGACAAAATGGTTCCAATTATATTGGTCTACTAATGAAGAAATTGCATACAGCATGGTTGCTCGCGCAGAAGCTGCCGGCTTTGAAGCCATTGTCTTAACTGTCGATACAGTGATGCTCGGTTGGCGGGAGGAAGATGTACGTAATCAATTCTCCCCTTTAAAGCTTGGCTATGCACGCGGAAATTATGTCAATGACCCTGTTTTTATGGCCTCTTTACCGGATAATTCTTTTGAATCGTATGTGCAAGGTGTCTTGCAAAATGTGTTCCATCCTACATTGAATTGGGAAAATGTGCGTGAATTAAAACGCCATACAAAATTACCTATTTTGCTAAAGGGTATTTTACATCCAGAAGATGCACAACTGGCTGTAGACAATGGCATAGATGGTATTATCGTTTCCAACCATGGCGGCCGCCAATTAGACGGTGTCATTGGTTCGCTTGATGCACTACCTGCTATTGTTGAAGTGGTGGATGGACAAGTTCCTGTCATTTTAGATAGTGGTGTTTATCGCGGTATGGATGCGCTTAAAGCACTTGCGTTAGGTGCTGATGCAGTAGCAATCGGGCGTCCTTTCGTTTACGGACTAGCACTAGATGGACAACAAGGCGTCGAAAAAGTCATGACAAATTTATATGATGAATTAAAAGTATCTATTGCATTAGCAGGTGCTACATCTGTCAAGGATTTACGCAATGTGACTTTGGTGAAAAACAATGGGGTTGATGACATATGAAGCAAGCATTAGCAGGATTAAAAGTAGTCGATTTATCACAAGTACTTGCCGGTCCTTATTGCACAATGGTGTTAGCGGATATGGGGGCTGAAGTCATTAAGATTGAGAAGTATCCAAATGGAGACGATACACGATCAATGGGTCCCTTTATCAATGAAGAAAGTCATATGTATATGATGGTTAACCGTAATAAAAAAGGTGTTTGTATCAATTTAAAAACACCTGAAGGGTTAGAATTATTCCAAGAGCTGATTGAGTCTGTCGATGTGCTTGTAGAAAATTATCGTCCAGGTGTCACAAAAAAACTGGGTATCGATTACGATACATTGAAAGCCATTAATCCAGGGCTCATCTATTGCTCCATTTCAGGCTATGGACAAACAGGGCCTTATAGTCAAAAAGGTGGCTATGACATTATGGCACAGGGACTTAGCGGTTTAATGCATATGACCGGTGAACCTGATGGCCGCCCAGTCAAAGTTGGTTTTGCCGTGAATGACATTGCCGCAGCGCAAACAGCCCTACAATCTATATTAATGGCCTATATTTATAAGCTTCGAACAGGTGAAGGACAATATGTCGATGTATCACTTGTAGAATCGGGTCTAGCTTGGACAGTGTGGGAAGCTGCTGCTTATTTTGGTGAAGGGCAATTACCTGAACGTACAGGTACTGCACACCGTGTATCCGCACCCTATCAAGGCTTTAAAACAAAAGATGATTATATATTAATCGGTGCGGGCAATCAAAAACTGTGGGAAATTTTCGCAAACAAAGTAGTGAACCGTCCAGATTGGTTAGACAATCCACTATTTTCCACAAATTACTTACGCGCTCAAAATGTAAAAACATTAGAAACAGAAATAGAAAGCGAACTCTTGAAATATGGTGCTGCTCATTGGTTACAGTTATTAGACGAATACGGTGTACCTTCTGGCCCTATTTATTCATACAATCAAACTTTACATGACCCACATATTTTAGATCGCGGTATGGTCCTTTCTTATGAGCATCCAATTGCTGGTCCAATGCGGACCCTCGGTTTTCCTGCAAAATTCTCTAAAACGCCAGGTCAATTGACAAGTGCGGCACCTACATTAGGTCAACACAACGAGGAGATTTTACAAGCATTACATGTGACAGATCAACGCATTCAACAATTGAAATCAGCGAATGCTATCCATTCCTAATGTCGATTTTGCAGTACCGTCACTTTCGCGATTCTATCCGTTATTTCAAAAATCAAATGAAAATGGGGCTACCTCATAGCCGAGGAGCCCCGTTTTTTTATTGAATAACCCCTAATTCACGACCTACTTTTTCGTAAATTGCTAGTGCATTATCTAACATATCTTTTGTATGTGCCGCTGTTGGCATATTACGAACACGTCCTGTGCCCTTTGGAACTGTTGGGAAAACAATTGACTTTGCATAAACGCCTTCTTCAAATAGGCGACGCGAAAATTCTTGTGTAAGCTTTTCATCACCAATAATACATGGCGTAATTGGTGTTTCAGAATCTCCGATATTAAAGCCTAACTTCGCAAGACCTGCTTTTAAATAATGGCCATTTTCCCATAGCTTATCGTGTAGTTCTGTAGAGTCAATCAGCATTTGAACTGCTGCTGTAATTGCGGCCACATCACCTGGTGGTAACGCCGTTGAGAATAGGAATGGGCGAGAGCGTACTTTCAACCAGTCGATTAGGTTTTTCTTACCTGCTACATAGCCACCAACGACACCAATCGCTTTTGATAATGTGCCAATTTGGAAATCGATTTCTTTTTCTAAACCGAAATGCTTGACTGTCCCCTTACCTTTACCAGTTACACCTGATCCATGTGCATCATCAACATAAGTAATCAAATCAAATTCTTTAGCAATTTCAACGATTTCTGGTAGCTTGGCAATATCACCGTCCATCGAGAAGACGCCATCTGTAATGACCATCACTTTATTATATAAACCAGACGCTGTGGCTTCTTTTGCCTTCGCGCGTAAATCTTCCATATCAGAGTGATTGTAAGCAATGATTTTGGCACGTGATAAACGACAACCATCAATAATAGATGCATGGTTTAATTGATCTGAAAGAATGGCATCGTTTTTATCCATAACAGCAGAAATCGCCGCCATATTACAATTGAAACCTGATTGATAAGAAATCGCCGCTTCAGTTCCTTTAAATTCAGCTAACTTTTCCTCTAATTTCACATGAAGATCAAGCGTACCATTAATCGTTCGAACTGCACCCGCGCCCACACCATATTTATCAGTCGCTGCTTTTGCAATGCGCTTTAATTCTTCATTAGTCGCTAAACCTAGATAGTTATTGGAAGATAGGTTAATAAGATTCTGACCACGCACCTGAATTACCGGTCCGTTTGCGCTCTCTACTGCATCGATTTCATTGTATAAGCCTTGATCATGTAAGGCTTGTAGGTTTTCATTCAAAAATGCATTTAGTACTTTAGACAAGTGTATCATCCTTTCTAAGATCATTTCGTCTCGACGTAGATATGTCCCGGATTTGATATTATGCTTAGGTCAGCACAAGAGCCTACGGATAGCGGTCATTTCGTAAGTCCACAAAGACCGCTGCAGGTCAGTTAGCGGTTACTGTAGGATACGATAAAGTTCGTCTACCATCTTACAGTAACTTCTTCCAAAATCCGTGACATCCGTCGGAGTTGTTTAATCTGCATTCAGTTGGCATTTTGTCATCCTGTAAAAAAGGGTTGCACTCGCATTTATCCCGTTACCTACAGAAGTGAGGGCTGCTGAATGAAGATCAATTATTCTAGTTCCTAGTGTAGCATAAGCGCACAATTATATTAAATCACTTTGTTAATCTTTCAAATAAAGGTGCTGTTTTTTCACGCCACACGGCCGTCGACAAACAACGGTCCATTAACTGGCGTATCGTGTTCTCCGCCTCTTCGTAACGCGTCGCATAACCCATAGCATCTTGTAAAGCTGCTTTATATTTCACACGAATTTCTTCAATTTTCCCTTCAGCATCCTCTGAAAGTGAGCAATGTTGACCCATATCAAATATCTCATCACCCAGTCTGTCATCCTGTGGTTCAAATACATGTGGCTCTGTACTATCAAAAATACAGAAATTCAATTCTGGAATAATGACCATATCGATTGAGCCCGCATCCAGTCCACACCACACAATTTGTGCATCTAGCCCTCTTGCATTTGCTTCATCTGCTAATCCTTTCATTAGCGAAGATTTCCCTGTGCCTGGCTTGCCCTTAATCATCAGCCTTCTAGCCAAATTTTTCGTGATGCTTTCAACTGTATTTTGTGCACCTCGTGGTGTTAATGTGCCTAGTAATCTGTGTGTGCGAATACCTGTTTTATTAAGTGTTATTGACTGAAAAACAGCTGATTTTAAATTTTCAACTTGATTATTTAAAGCTTGCCAGTCCATACAGCTTTGCGTTACAACTTCCCAATCGTCATGAAGTTTTTTAGCAATTTCCAGCATAGTAATACACTTTTCACGATACAACTCTCGATCCTTCATTGCATGAGCAAGTTTGTCACCAACGACCGCAAGCTGCTCTTCTGCTAAACAATCATAAAAGGACAGCACACGATGCTTCGTGCCAAGTAAAGTTGGTTCAATCCCCCACTCCGATGCCCATACAAACAGACGATTGCAACCTCTAACATACACCGCCTCTACGGTATCTTCTAACAATGCATGTTTAAACCACTCCACCTCAAAACCTTGCTTCACATAAAAATAACCAAGTTCCTTCAGTAGCTCTGAGCCTTGAAAGGTTGGTGCGCCTTGTAGAACGTATACTAGTGTTGCCTCTTCCATCATTTCTTTATATAAATGCTTTCTCCCTTGGCCTGTCAATGCGTGTCCAAAATAATAGGTTACATTTCCGTTCAGTGTCGTTCCCCCTTTGCCTTATGCCCTGCATTATATGAATTATCTCTTTAAAAAATGAAAAACTACTTTTATCTCCATATTGATAAAAGTAGCTAATTTTCAATAAAATGGCTTCATGCCCTCAATACTACCGATACATTTCATTAAAACTTTTCGACAATAGGGCAATGAATACTGCACAATATAACCGGACGTTAAGGCAATTAATACTGTACCAACGCCAACAGGGCCGCCAAGTAACCATCCTAGAATCGTAACAAGTACCTCAATACCCATACGCGCTGTTTTAATAGTCCCACCAAATTTTTCAACAAGGATCATCATTAAAGTGTCTCGCGGGCCAGCTCCCATATTAGGCGCTATATACATACCGCAACCAAAGCTTAAAACAAATAATCCCATCACAAAATAGGTTATCTGAAATCCATAGATATCCGTTGACGGCAATAACCAGTTAAATACATCAATAAATGAACCGATAAGTAACATATTTAGCCACGTACCAATTTTAGGCCATTCTCGTAACACCAACGAAGTCGAAACAACAATCAAAAACCCAGTTAAAATAGACCAGGTCCCAATGGTCAGACCAAAGTTTTGAAACAAACCTACATGTAAAACATCCCATGGGCTCGTGCCAACAATTTTCCCCTTAATAGACATCGTGATGCCAAGGGCCATAATCATCATGCCACCGATAAAGAACGTCCAGCGCCATCCCGTAATTTTTCGCATTTCGCAATCCTTCTCTCTATGTACGATATTGCTCTAACTGTACCATATTTTCTCGAAAATGAAAGAATTCAGTTTGGGTGTCCTAAGTATTTCTAATGACTGGCTCTACCTGTGCAGTGACTCCCTTCACCCGAGCGATGGGTGACTCTACCTGAGCGATTGTTGGCTTCACCTGAGCGGTGACTTGTCTACCTGAGCCGATTCCCTTCTCCCGCACGTTCACTTGAGAATATGGGCAAAGATACGCACAACCTAGTGTTTCTTTTCATAAAAAAACTATCCATAATATTACACATGGATAGTTTTTATAGGTGCAAGTTGAGCCTTTGTCACTGCAATTAAATCATCCAGCTGCACATGAATTTGCATACCAATTTTACCTGCGCTGACAATAATGCGCCCTTGCTCCTGCGCAGAAGCATCAATAACCGTTGGATAAAGTTTCTTCATACCTACTGGTGAGCAACCGCCGCGAACATAACCCGTATAGCCAAGTAACTCTTTAACAGGAAGCATCTCGATTTTTTTCTCACCAACGACTTTTGCTGCTGCTTTTAAATCCAGTTCCTCTGCCACTGGAATGACAAACACAAAAAGCTTTTGTGCTCCTGCCTTTGCTACTAAAGTTTTAAAAACGAGTGAAACAGGTTGACCGATTTTTTCAGCTACTGACACTCCGTCCACTTGACCATCACCAGTTTCATACTCCATAACATCAAATTGTATTTTTTGCTGCTCTAATAATCTTACAGCATTTGTTTTCGTATGCTTTGCCTTTGCCACTTTTAAAATCTCCCATCTACAGCATTAGGCTGTCATTGAAAACATCGAATCGTTTCCAGCTCGATAGCCGTTTTTTGCCATTTGAATATGAGTAGCATACATAGCCAACGCATTTTTAAATGTCCGTGCTTTGAATGCTTCCTCATAGCTCTTACCGAAAATTGTATCTGCAAATGGGTCCAATTTCAATTCCTTCGAGAACCGCTCTGGTACCTTTACTTCAATAATTTCTCGTATGAAAGCAGGATTTTCCTCAAGTTGCTCCTTATCATCTTCATCGATGCTATGTTTTTTCGCCTGTATTTGCTGCAAGTGAGCATCCGCACTCGTTGCTACAAGTAAATCTTGAGATGATGGGTTAACCGGTGCTAGCGCCGCACTGCTAACATGTTCTACGTTCTGGAACGTGTCGTCTATAGCAGTGTCTTTATCAGCAGTGATAGCAACTTCCTCTTCTGAAATATTACGTTGCCCCTCTGGTTGTGTTGCGTGCGTGTCAGGGGACGTTCCAGTTTTATCACCACCCACAGCTTTATACACTTGCTCATGGGCACGGACATTTTTTTCAATTTGCTGTAAATCACTAATCATCGCACGTTGTTGTGGTGTTACTTCTTTTGCTTCTTCTTTGTGTTGCTCATATAAATCTTGATCTTTATGTCCTAATAAGAGATTTTCAAGCTCCAGCAATAAAGGGTTTTTCTTTGGTTGGAAATACTGTGCATTTTTTCGATACGCATCTCCAGCCTCTTTTCGCTGTAAAATTTTTTTACGAGTGTGGCTATTTGTATTACTTTCTTGTTGAATTAAATTAGATAATTTCATATGATTCACCTCGACTTTCTATCTTAATATGCAAGTTGAATAGTAAATATGATTAATTCTACTATTACTATACATATACCAACTGAACAGTTTCTGTACCCTCATTATCGGAATTTTCTTAATTAAATTCAAGTGCAAAACACGACTAACATCCTAAAGGAATAATTACTTTTTTTTAAACTAAATCTATCGACCTATCCTACTTTGAAAAATATTCTATTTTTTTGTCTCATCTATTGTTTTATTGTTTATTAGCATTGAAATTTATTATGCTATACACTGGTAAATTAGTGTTTACTTCCAACTATAAAATGAAGACATTCGACAAAATCCCCCGAGAGTTTCAGCACTCGAGGGATTTTCATCTCGTATTAGGGTCCTAGGGGCAAGCTTTTCAAATTCATCGTAGCAAAAATAAGCATTGCCTGCATGGACAATTTTTGAGGTTTCGTAGGATTATTCAACGCATACATGTTTTTCTTTCACATCGGCAAAGACATGTTCAATTGTTACTTTACGCATTGTTTATGTTTCTTTTACTCCAACATGATGACAGAGATATTCACTTCCTCTACATACCTTCCCAAAGCACAAAATGTTCAATTTCACGCTCATTGAGTTGGTTTTTTGTCATCCTATTTATCATCCAACATGTATAGAGCAGAATAGGCGATACAAGTCGATTTGGCGTGGAAAGCGCGACACTCCTGCTGGAACGGCATGTGCGGAGAGATCATTTTTGCGGGGATCTTTCGAGCCATGCCTGCTGAAAGTGAGCGCATGGAACGAAAATCAACGATTTCTTACTATATTTATGCTAAAAAAATACTGTAGGCAAACTTAAATTTCTTTACGTTTGCCTACAGTTTGAACAGTCTATTGATAATAGTTAGTTATTGCTCTTAGGTATGACCAGTAAGCATTTATAGGCTATGTAACCAAACCATGCGCCAACTGTATTTAATATTAAATCGTCAATATCGGCAGAGCCAACCGTAAAAATAAACTGCACAGTCTCTACCGCAAGGCTGGAGAAAAAACCTAAAATAATGATTAGCCATGCTTTGCGAAATTTCTTCGACAGTAGTGGCAATAAAAAGCCCATTGGTGTAAATATTAATAAATTGCCAAGTAAATTGATTAGCAGCAGATCTAAATTAAAATACTGCGAGTAGTTTATATAACGTAAAATTGTTTCAAACGGCACAAAATTTGTTGTCACTCGCCAACTACTATAATCAAACATGCCTAACTCGCCCAAAGAATAGTCGCCCTGAAAAACAACAACAATAACATTCACTAGACGATCAATCACTAATTTATAAAATGCTATAAAAGAATAGACAATAAAAATTATCCAGCCTACAATCTTCACTTGCATATAATATGTATCAAGCCACGATCGATAAGGTAATGGTAGTTTCGCATCACCTTGGACATTCGATATATTATTTTTCGTCATGCTATACCACCCACTTCCTCTTATCCATCCCATATTTTAATATGTCTGCACTGCCCACGCAAGGGGCTAAATATAGCAAAAAATGCACCCCAGAATTTTTTTCTGGAGTGCTTTTTTCTCTAACGAATGAATAATAACAGCCCTTAAAAAATTTTATATGCCATTATACGGGATTTACACCATGCTTCCGTTGTGAAAACAACAAATATTTCGACATATATAATTCTAAACGTGTTTCTAATGCTTTACGTAAATCATTCGGTTCAATGACATCATCAATAATTAGCTCCGATGCTAAGCGATATATGTCAATTTCCTCTTGGTACTCTTTGCGTTTTTCTGCAATAAAGTTTGCCTGCTCTTCCTTTGGAAGCTCAGCAATTTTGTTTGCATACACAGCATTTACAGCTGCTTCAGGGCCCATTACGGCAATTTGTGCGTTTGATAAAGCAATACAGCAATCAGGTTCAAAAGCTGGACCTGCCATTGCATATAACCCTGCCCCGTATGCCTTACGTACGATAACTGTTAACTTAGGCACAGTCGCTTCGCTCATAGCGAAAATCATTTTCGCACCATGACGAATAATACCAGCCTTTTCTACTTGTGTACCAATCATAAAGCCCGGTACATCTGCAAGGAAAATTAGGGGAATATTGAATGCATCACATAATGAAATAAACTTCGCTGCTTTGTCAGCCGAATCGTGGAATAGTACACCGCCCTTCACACGAGGTTGGTTGGCGATAATACCGACAGATTGACCATTTATGCGTCCAAGTCCAGTAATTAATTCTGAAGCAAATAATTTCTTTACTTCGCAGAAAGAATCTTCATCAATTAGTCGATCAATTAATTGATACATATCAAAAGGAGAGTTTTGATTTTTTGGAATTAATTCTTCAATTGACTTTTCAAATGATGCCGGTGGCTTTGGCTCTTCCACTTTACTGCGCTCTGCATAGTTATTTGGGAAATAGCTCAAATATTTGCGTGCATATGCGATCGCTTCCTGCTCTGATTTTGCCAGTACATCTCCACAACCAGATACAGAACAATGCATCTTAGCACCGCCCATCGTTTCTAAATCCACTTTTTCACCAATGACCATTTCCGCCATGCGTGGTGACCCCAAGTACATAGAAGCATTCCCCTCAACCATCACTACGATGTCACAAAATGCTGGAATATAAGCACCTCCAGCTGCAGAAGGACCGAACAATAAGCAAATTTGTGGTACTTTGCCTGAGAGCTTGACCTGATTATAGAAGATACGTCCTGCCCCTCTGCGACCAGGGAACATTTCTAACTGATCTGTAATGCGTGCGCCTGCCGAATCGACTAAATATAGCAATGGGCAGTTTAGCTTCTCAGCCGTCTCTTGTATACGAATCATTTTTTCGACAGTTCGTTTTCCCCAAGAACCTGCTTTGATTGTGGAATCGTTCGCCAAAACACATACTGTGCGACCGTGAATTTTACCAATACCTGTAATTACACCATCTGCTGGTAAATCACCTGCTAAACAGTTAGCATACAAGCCGTCCTCTGATTGAAGACCATCATCTAATAATAATTCAAGTCGTTCACGTACGAATAACTTACCTTGTTGCGCATTTTTTTCGTGATATTTCGGCAGTCCTCCTGCTAAAATTTGTTCCTTCATCGTATTTGTCGTATTTTCTGTCGATACGTTGCTCATGTCCAATTCCTCCTTTTGCCCATTCCATTAGCCCTTATCTTGAAAGATGGGACACTACTATTTCTGAATCAAAATAAATTACTGTCCCGAATATTGTGGCGACCGCTTTTCCTGGAAAGCAAGCAGGCCTTCCAAACGGTCCTCCGTTGGGATAAGAGCACTGTATGCAAGAGATTCAATTTTCAAGCCTGTTGCTAAATCTACTTCAACACCTTGATTCATAGCAATTTTCGCCTGCATAAGAGATAGTGGCGCATTTTTCGCCATTTCGAGTGCAAGTTGTTGTGCCTTTTCCTGTAGCTCATGGCCGTCAAATACATACTCTACTATGCCGTATTCCTTTGCTTCTACTGCATTTAATCGACGTGCAGTATAAATTAATTCCTTCGCTTTTCCGATACCAATCAGTCGCGGTAAACGTTGTGTGCCTCCTGCGCCCGGAATAATACCTAACGATGTTTCAGTAAGACCTAATTGCGTATGTGCAGCTGCAACACGTACATCACAAGCAAGAGCCAACTCAAGACCACCACCAAATGCAACTCCATTTAACACGGCAATAACTGGTTGCGCCAATGCTTCTACTTTGGTAACTGTCGCACCAATCAATTGCACAATTTGTTTTACTTGTCGATCAGACATACCTTTACGCTCTTTTAAGTCAGCTCCAGCACAAAATGCCTTTTGCCCTGTCCCTGTTAGCAATACAACCCGCACTGTCGGATCTCCGTTTACTTTATCCAAAGTGGCTCCAAGCTCATTCAATAACTGTACAGACATTGCATTTGCTGCTTCAGGTCGTGTTAGCGTGATGAGTCCTATGTTTCCTGCTATCAATTCAAAACGAACAAGTTGTGTCATAGAACATTAGCACTCCCTTCATTACGGACAATTGCCATTTGTTTAGACGCAACTGTTTTTCCTAGTTTTTGTTCTATAAAATGCGCCGCTTCTAGCAAAGATTTCAAGTTAACACCTGTTTTTATACCCATTTCATCTAATAGATACAATAAATCTTCTGTGGCAATATTGCCTGATGCTCCTTTCGCATAAGGACATCCACCTAAACCACCTAGTGCACTATCAAATTTTGTAATCCCCATATCTAAGGATTTCATAATATTTACAAGTGCTGTACCACGCGTATCGTGAAAATGCATCGCAAATTTTTCTGTGGGGTATCTTTTTAATAGTTCTTCTAAAAGAGACTCTACCTGTGTTGGTACACCAACGCCGATTGTATCACCTAGAGAAATTTCATCGACGCCCATTTCTAGTAATTTATCAGTTACTCGTAAAACCTTTTCTGGCTGTATGTAGCCTTCATAAGGGCAACCAATCACCGTTGAAATATAACCACGTACGTTTTTATGCTCGTTCTTTGCCCCTGTTACTACTTCCCGTAATATAGGAAATGTTTCAGCAATTGATTTATTGATATTATTTTGATTATGGCTTTCACTTGCAGACATAAAGACGTTCACTTCATCAATATCAGCTTGCAAAGCGCGTTCTAAGCCACGCATATTTGGTACGAGTGCCGCATATGTTATATCTTTTTCTCGCTTGATGGCTTGCAGGACCTCTACCGCATCCGCCAATTGAGGGATCCATTTTGGATGGACAAACGACGTTACCTCAATATAATTTAATCCCGTCTGACTAAGTAAATTCACTAGTTGTATTTTATCTGCAGTAGTAATGTGTGTCTTTTCATTTTGCAAGCCATCACGGGGGCCAACTTCCTTTAACGTTACATGCTTCGGTAGTTGCATATAGATGCCTCCTTATTCGATTTCTAAAATATCGTCATCTACGTTAATGAAATCTCCCTCATTGGCAATAATTTTTGTCACAACTCCATCTTCCTCTGCAGCAATCGGAATCTCCATTTTCATGGATTCTAAAATTACTACGTCTTGCCCTGCTGTTACTTTTTCGCCTTCTGCTACAACGATTTTCCATACTGTTCCTGCCATACTCGCTTTCACTATTGCCATAAAAAATCCCTCCAAATAGTATTGTGTCAAAATTTATTTCGATATTTCAGACGCATATTCGGCACTGTTATTTCGTTCCCGTTAGTTGCGGTAAATAATATTCCTCAACGAACTTAGTCGTTGTCTGTCCTTTTAAGAATTGCTCATGGGTTACAGTTTTTAAAAGCATCGGAATATTGGTCTGAATACCTTCTACTTTGTACTCCTTAAGTGCCTGAATTAGTCGCTCACATGCGATTGCGCGCGTTTCCCCCCATACGACTAATTTACTTATCATTGGATCGTAAAACGGTGTCACTGCTGAGCCTGCTTCTACCCCGCATTCATGACGAATACCTTCCCCAGCAGGTAACTCTAGTGCTGTAATCAGACCCGGAGACGGGAAGAAAGTTATTGGATTTTCTGCATAAATTCGTACTTCTATTGCATGCCCTTGTTTTTGAATGCTATCGCGCGTAAATGTTAATGGATGCTGAGCTGCAACTTTTAATTGCTCCTCTACGAGATCCAGCTTCGTGATTTCTTCTGTCACGGGATGTTCAACTTGTAAACGTGTATTCATCTCTAAAAAATAAAAATTTTGCTCTGCATCCACCAAATATTCGATTGTGCCGGCATTGACATAACCGATATGTTTAACTGCCTGAATAGAAGCATCTAACATACGTAGCCTCGTTTCTTCAGAGATGAATGGAGATGGTGCCTCCTCTACAACTTTTTGATTACGCCGTTGAATCGAGCATTCGCGTTCAAATAACGGAACAACATTGCCAGCATAATCAGCGATAATTTGTACCTCTACATGATGGGGATTAGCAATAAATCGTTCCATATACATCGTGCCATCACCGAAAAATGATTGTGCGCGTTTTTGATTACCTTCAAAAGCTTTTGCTAACTCCTCATCATTTTCCACGAGTTGCATCCCAATGCCACCACCACCAGCGGAAGCTTTCAACATAATGGGATACCCTAAACGGGAAGCAATTTCAATAGCTTCCGTACTATCGTTGACGGCTGTTTCTACACCTTCTACAATCGGTACACCTGCTGCCTTCATAGTCTTTCTAGCTTCTAATTTACTGCCCATTGATGCAATAACTTCAGCGCTCGGTCCAATAAAAACTAAGCCTTCTTGCTTACAGCGTTGAGCAAAACTAGCATTCTCCGATAATAAGCCGTAACCTGGATGGATTGCATCAGCACCGCTTTCCTTAGCCACTTCAAGAATCCGCTCCATATTTAAATAACTTTGTGCAACTGGTGGCTTTCCGATACAATATGCTTCGTCTGCCTCCCTAACATGTAAGCCTTCAGCATCCGCTTCTGAATAAACAGCCACGGTTTGAATTTTCAGTCGTTTACACGTTCGAATGATACGTCTAGCTATTTCACCACGATTGGCAATTAAAATTTTCTCGAACATTTCCTTACCTCCTTTATTTCACCATCGCCGCAAAGCCCTCACGTAATTTATATTTCTGCACTTTTCCCGATGCTGTCATCGGATAACTCTCGATAAAGAAAATATATTTTGGAATTTTATGTCTTGAAATTTTATCTTTGCAAAAGTTTCGGATTTCTTCTTCTGTTACACGTTCGCCTTCTCGTAAAATAATCCAGGCTGCTGCTTCCTCGCCATAAACTGGATCAGGGACGCCTGCAACTTGCACATCAGAAATTTTTGGATGCGTGTAAAGAAATTCCTCAATTTCTCGCGGATATAAGTTTTCGCCACCTCGGATAATCATGTCCTTTAAACGACCGGTTATTCGAACATAACCTGCATCATCTTTTGTAGCCAAATCTCCTGTGTGAAGCCATCCATCTGAGTCGATAGCAAGTTTAGTTTCCTCAGGATTTTTGTAGTACCCTTTCATGACATGATATCCTCTCGTACATAGCTCACCTTGCTCATGTGGAGTAGCTTCCTCATCTGTACCAGGAATTACGATTTTCACTTCTAAACTTGGTAATGCACGGCCAACTGTCTCGACTTTTAAATTGAGAGGATCATCTGCTCTCGTTTGTGTAATAACTGGAGAGGATTCTGTTTGTCCATAGCATATTGTCACATCTGTCATACCCATTTTGTCGATGACAGCTTTCATCACTTCGATAGGACAATTAGAGCCTGCCATTACTCCCGTACGTAATGACGATAAATCATATGACGAAAAATTCGGTAAATTCAATTCACTAATAAACATCGTTGGTACGCCATGTAACGCTGTACATTTTTCTTTCTCTACTGTTCGTAATACTTCTGCAGGGGAGAATTCCTGTACGGGTACCATCGTGCCACCACTAGTTGTAATCGCCAATGTACCAATTACACAGCCAAAACAATGGAAAAATGGCACAGGTATACACAAGCGGTCTTCATATGTTAATCGCATGCACTCAGCAATATTTAACGCATTATTCACTAAGTTATAATGCGTTAACATTACACCTTTTGGGAAACCAGTTGTCCCTGATGTATATTGAATATTAATGACATCATCATAATGAAGTAATTGCTGTCTTTGAGCTAATTGTTCCTCTGTTACTTGTTTTGCAGCGGCTAATACATCTGACCAGTTGAGCACACCAGGATACTTCGTGTTACCAATTAAAATAACATTTTTCAATAAAGGTAGGCGCTTCGATTGTAAATTACCTGGTTCACAATGTTCTAACTCCGGACATAACTCTTGCAGTGTATTTATAAAAGAATGGTCTCGAAAATTTTCAATTAAAATAATCGTTTTTGCATCTGATTGCTTTAATAGATATTCCAATTCATGTGCACGATAATTTGTGTTAACAGTGACGATTGGCGCTCCCATTTTCCCTGTTGCAAACTGCAATTGCACCCATTCTGGTACATTTGTCGTCCACACAGCAATGTGATCTCCCTTTTCGATTCCAAGAGACATTAACCCCCTAGCAACTAAGCGACTTTGATAATTTAGCTCCTCATAAGTCATTCGTAAATCTCTATCTGCATACACAAGCGCTTCACGTTTAGGATACTTTTCTGTTTTTTCATCTAGCAACTGACCAATTGTTTGATACACTAGCTGTGCCATGAAAAACCTCCTTCTATGTGCTATTTACTTATTAACAGCCGATTAGACGAGCAATAACGAGTCGTTGAATTTCCGATGTACCTTCACCAATTTCCATTAACTTAATGTCACGTAAATGACGTTCTACATCATATTCCTTCATATATCCTGAACCACCGTGAATTTGAATAGCTTGATTACAAGTACGGAAGCCCATTTCAGAAGCAAATAATTTTGCCATCGCTGCTTCTTTACCAAATGGCTTCTTTTGATCTTTTAGCCACGCTGCCTTATGTACTAACGTACGTGCAAGCTCAATTTCCATTGCCATATCTGCTAATTTAAACTGGATTGCTTGTAATTTTGAGATAGGTGCTCCAAACTGCTCGCGTTCTTTTGAGAATTGCAATGCTTTTTCATATGCAGCCTGCGCAATTCCAACTGATAATGCTGCGATTGAAATTCGCCCCCCATCTAAAGTATTTAAAAATTGACTAAAACCACGCTTTTCATCACCTAATAGATTAGTCTTTGGTACACGTACGTTTTGCAATACAATCTCACAAGTATTTGATCCACGCACACCCATTTTGTCGTAATTACAGTTGATTGTTACACCAGGCGTATTCGTGGGAACGATAATAGACGAGATAATCTTTTTCCCATCTTCACGTTTACCTGTTACTGCTGTCACGATAATTTGACGAGCATGACCTGCATTCGTAATCCAGCATTTTTCACCATTAATGACATAATCATCGCCATCAATGACCGCAGTTGTACGTGTACCTCCAGCGTCTGAGCCGGCATTGGGCTCTGTTAAACCGAATGCGCCCAGTGTTTCCCCCTTCGCTAATGGAACAAGCCATTCACGTTTTTGCTCCTCTGTTCCAAAATTATAAATTGGCGAAGCACCTAAACTAACTGCTGCTGCAAAACTTAAACCTGTGCCCCCACACGCTCGACCAATTTCTTCAACAGCAATTGCATAAGATACAGTATCTCCCCCAGAACCACCGTATTCTTCAGGAAACGGGATACCCAATAAGCCTAGTTCTGCCATTTTTTCAAAGCTTTCTATTCTCATTGTAGAAGTTTCATCTACTTCACGCGCATAAGGTTTAATTTCTTTTTCTGCGAAATCACGAACCATATCTCGAATCATCACTTGCTCTTTTGTTAGTTCAAAATTCATTCCAAGTTCCCCCTTGTGTTAAATTCGCCATCGCGAATTTTGTTAAGATGACAATTGCTCCAACTTAAACCGACTAGTCGGTTTGTATTACTAATTAATAAAACCAGTCTCTGTAGCTGGCTTTACCTTTACCATAAATTGAATTGCTTCTTCCATAGCTTGTTCAGTGACGATTGCACGTAATATCATGTCCGTAAAGACTTCTGTAATTTCCTCCATTGTCAATGGCCCTGTTTGTTTAAACCATTTATATGTCCAGTTAATCATCCCAACTATAGCCATTGTTACAATCGTAGACGGCAATTCCGAACGAAAATCATTTGTCTCCTGACCTTCTGCAATAACCTTTTGTAAAATATCCCGATATTGGTCACGTTTTTTATGAATAAGCACGCTATACTCTTCCGGCAGTGAACGACTTTCTTCGTAAAATACTATAATATGCGCCTGATACACATCAAACACTTGTGACAGCGTTTGAACCATAGCACATAAACGTGTAATCGGTGTGTTGTATTGATCGTAAGCTTCCTGGGATTGCTTTATAACATAGGAAATAAACACATCATGAATTTCATACAACAATTCATCCTTTGATTTGAAATTATGATAAAACCCACCTTTTGATGCACCAATATATTCGACAATTCGATCGACAGTTACACTGTGGTAGCCATCTTGCTGAAACAGTACTAGTGAAGCGTCTACAATTCTTTGTTTTAATGTTTTCTTTACCATAGGCATCCATCATCCTCTTTATGACTCTACTTCATCACTCCCTATAATCAGGAAATAACACTTTAAAAATACTATGACACCATTAATATAGCATTCTCAAAAAAAGGTGTCTAGCATTAACAAAGAAAATAATTGCTATTTCGAGAATTTAATTCACTTAATACAGTTATAATTACAAAACGCCATTTTACGTATGATACTTATCTTTATATAATAATTTTCAATAGCGTAATATAATTTCTCTTATTAGCTATAACAAAGTTTGCTTTGTCTCAACGATTACTCATATACATTAAAGGTATGACTGCCATTAAATTTTCATGCACCACTTTCACCATAAAAAAAGAGACTTCTAAAAGTCTCTTTTTTGGTCCCGCATGTGCTTTGGAATTTTTGTTACCCAAGTACTATTTAAAATACTTTTAGCTACTTAAGACATCACTAAATCATAACTTTATGCAACTGTAGGTACTTTTCGTATCCATGCAATAATGACTGCAATGATTAAAGCGAATCCTAAATACCCCATTGTTGAATACACTTTACCAACTAGTGTTGTAAACCCTACTAAGCTCGCTGCAAATCCAAGTAAACCAATAACGACAATACTAGGTTTAAAATATTTATGTTCTGGTGCTACAAAACGTACCGTAAAAGCATAAAACATGCCAACAGCAGTGTTGTACATCATCCCTAACAATGCAATTGACATGAGCACACCAACAACTGGATGAATTTGTTTGGCCAATTCTAACGTTGGCATTGCTACTCCATTCACAACATCCAATTTCACGAACATCGCGATATTAATCAGTAATATTAAACCACCAAGCATAAGTCCACCAAGTAGCCCACCTAATCCTGCCACTTTACGATCTTTCAGCGTACCGCCCATAACAATTAACATAGCTGCACCCGCTGCTATATTGTATGACACATAAAGCAGAGCACCCATAAACCAGTTTGGCGCTGCAGTTGTCTGCTCCCTAGCTATCACTTCCTGCTGGGCAATCGTTAGATCCATCGTCAATATTGAATAGACTAATATAATAAAGATAATAGCCATTAAATAGGGTGTTACTAATGCTATTATATTAATAATATTCTTCACATTTAATAACAATGTTAAAATAGTAAGAATCACCATTATAATACTACCGACCATCGGATTTATTCCGAACATTTGATGGAATGTTGACCCTGAGCCAGCAAACATTACAACAGCTACGCCGAATAGGAAAAATGTAATTAATATATCTAAAATTACGCCTACATAGCGTCCGCCTATATGATAGATCACTTTTTTATGGGACGTTGTTTGTAAATCCGTGCCAAGTTGCGCTAAACTCATCCCTAAAAAAGCAAAGGCAATCGTTGCAACAATTGCCCCTGCAATACCGTACAAACCAAAACTTGTAAAGTATTGCATGATCTCTTGACCTGATGCAAATCCAGCCCCTACGATTAACCCAACAAATGCACCGCCTATTTGCCAACTTTTTTTCATGAAACACCCGCTTATCAATTATTTATATGTTTTATGTGCTACGGTAAATGAATTGATTGTGTCTACATTTACGTCAAAGCCGATTCCTGCTTTTTGAGACACTTGAATATAACCGTCTTGCGCAACAACCTCTGGCTCGATGACATCCTTTTCCCAATAACGATTTGAACCTGCAGTATCACCTGGTAAAATGAAATTTGCTAGTGTTGTTAAGGCTACATTATGAGCTCGTCCAATTCCTGACTCAAGCATGCCACCACACCAAACTGGGATATTATTCGATTCACAGTAATCATGAATTTTTTTCGCTTCTGTTAAGCCCCCAACACGACCAATTTTAATGTTAATGATACGCGTACTACCTAACTCCACTGCTTTTCGTGCGTCTTCTAATGAAT
This sequence comes from Lysinibacillus parviboronicapiens, assembly GCF_003049605.2. Lineage (NCBI taxonomy): Bacteria > Bacillati > Bacillota > Bacilli > Caryophanales > Bacillaceae > Lysinibacillus > Lysinibacillus parviboronicapiens. Next base: position 485,940 of record NZ_CP073713.1, on the reverse strand, counting down.
GAATACTTTCATCTAAGCAAATTGGTGTATTGATTAGCTCTTGCAATTTCGCATGGTCGATAATATCATCTGATGCCAGCGGTTGCTCAATCATTGTTAAGTTAAAGGCATCAAGCTGCTTTAACGTATCCGCATCGGCTAGGCTATATGCCGAGTTTGCATCAGCCATAAATGCTACATCAGGAAATGTTTCACGCAACCTACGCATCACATCTACATCCCAACCTGGCTTTATTTTAATCTTCATACGTTTATAGCCTTCTTTTACATAACCGTCTACTAAGCCAACTAAATCCTCGATTGATTGTTGAATTCCGATACTGATACCAACTTCAATTTTGTCCTTGTTGCCACCAAGTGCAGCTGCTAATGATTGATTTGTTTGCTGTGCATAAATATCCCAAATGGCACCTTCTAGCGTTGACTTTGCCATATTATTTTTGCGAATTGGCTTGAAGAGTTCGTTTACTTCATCTGGATGCTTGATTTCTTTATGTAGAATTAGTGGAATTAAGAAATCCTCGAGCATATGCCAGTTCGTTTGTAGTGTTTCTTCGTTATACCAAGGAGAGTGGAATGCAACTGATTCTCCCCACCCAATAGTACCTGATGCATCTTTAGCTTCTAAAACTAAAAAATCTCTATCGTCAAACGTACCAAAGCTTGTAGTAAACGGTGCTTTTAATTTCATTTTTAAATGGCGAATTGTAATTTCAGTAATTTTCATGTTAGTTAGCTCCTTCCAAGCCTAATGTTGCTAGTTTTACGAACACATACTCGTTATAGTTTTCCTGTTGCTGTAATTGAACTGCTGTATAACCTTGCGCAAATAATTTTTGTATCAATCGACGTGTTTTCAAGCGCCAATCCAATGCCAAAGCTGGGTCTTGTATCTTTAGTGTTTGAAAATCCTTCGGTACTGGTAATGTGTATATGTCATTATTAAAAATAGAATTTTCTGACATTTTTAGATAAGGTAAGTCTTGCTCATTGAATATACAGTTTGCTACATTTACCGCTGTAGTTGCATCGATGGCAACATCATGCACTACATAGTCAGATGTTAAGTACCAACTGACCTCCAATCGATCAGATGGTAAACCTTTATTTAAGCCATCCTGCATTTCACCGTAGCAATTTTCTATATATGTGTGGCAAATACCATTTAACTTTGATAGATTGAGATAACCGTTTCGTGTTTCAAGCGGGTCAAACGTCCACACCATTAAATCATAGCCGCGCTCAATAGCAATGACTTGCTGGGCTTGCTTTAATGATTCGCCAATTCCTTGCGAACGATAATTTTTATCGATACCTAACATATGAGAACATAAATAACTTTTACCCTCTCGAAAACCGGCAAATCCGTAGCTAAAACCAACTAATTTGTCACCATCATAAGCTCCAACTACGATACCACCGTTTTTCACTGCTGTTAATGTTTGATGAATTGGAATTGGCGGCATACTCCACACGTTATATTCAAGTTGTTGTACCTGTTCCAGTTGTTCGATTGTTTTTACTTCACGAATATCAATCATTTAGAATCGCTTCTTTCTTTACTTTTATCCCGTACCAACAGGAGCTAAATTCTCTTTGGCTAATTAAGCTCCTGTATGTACCCGATTGGTTCAACTATTAAAGCGATGACGTGGAAGATTCCACCGCTTCAGTTTCACTTTATCCCGTACCAACAGGAGCTAAATTCTCTTTGGCTAATTAAGCTCCTGTATGTACCCGATTGGTTCAACTATTTAGCGATGGCGTGGAAGATTCCACCGCTTCAGTTTCACTTTATCCCGTACCAACAGGAGCTAAATTCTCTTTGGCTAATTAAGCTCCTGTATGTACCCGATTGGTTCAACTATTTAGCGATGGCGTGGAAGATTCCACCGCTTCAGTTTCACTTTATCCCGTACTTACAATTGAATAACAGCTACGCTACTGCACGCTAAACAGTGCCCGCTACCTCCTTTTGTCGTTACTTCTTATAACGTACGTAGAATGGCTCTTGTGATGATAGCTACACCTGTTATGAGGCGTTCTTTATTAAACGTCATTTTCGGATGATGTAATCCTGGTGAAACACCACAACCAAGTCCAAGCATCGTGGCTTTAAGATGTGGTTTTTCATACGTATAAAAATGAAAGTCTTCGCCGCCCGGTGTAACAACTGGTGGTACGCACGCTACGTCCCCGACCACATCAATAATTGCTGCGCGCATATGTTCCATTGCTTCATCATTCACTAACGCCGCAACAATATGTGCATCCACTTGTAGCTCAATCTTTGCATTATACATGGCTTCCACAGATGCCTTTACACGTTCAATCCCTGCGGTTAACACGTGCATGACTTCATTCGTTTGTGCACGTGCATCAATACTAAATGTTGCTTTTCCAGGGATAATATTTGCCGAAGTACCTCCTGCATTAAATTGCGTCATTTTAGCCGAAGCTGATACATTCGGATCTGTCCAAATTTTTTGTAGGCCCTCTACAATTGCTGCTCCTACTTCAATGGCGTTAATGCCAAGTTCAGGACGTGCACCATGTGCCTCTTCTCCAATAATCGTACCCGTAAAAAGCTTCGCTGCCCCATGATATAACGCAGGTGTATACGTTCCATCCTGTAATTCTTTAAGTGGACGAACATGAACGCCGAACAAATAATTCAAGTCATCTATTACACCTTTATCAACTAAGGCACGAGCACCCTCTGCCTTTTCTTCAGCCGGCTGAAAAAGGATGCGCACTGCACCAGATAATGCTGGCTCCATATCCTTTAAAAGTAATGCCGTTCCAATAGCCATAGTCATATGGCCATCATGTCCACAAGAATGATTCGCTTTAAAAACACCATCAACTTCTTGCCAAAGCGCATCTATATCCGTTCGAAAGCCTACCTTCGGTGTTCCTTTTCCAATATCAACATAAAGCCCCGTCATATCGTCGAACATTTGTGGTTCCATATTGGCTTCCCTTAGTAAACTTGCAATGTATTGTGTCGTTTGCTGCTCCTGCCAACTAATTTCTGCATGCTCATGTAAATGCGAAAAAATTTCAGCCAAATTTGGCTGCAAGCTTTGTAAAAACTCGTTCATCCTATTCAACTCCATCGATTTGCAATAAAGCTATTTTGAAAATCATCATATTTTACGCGTTGACTTTCATAAAACTCATGATCCTGTGCTGTCATACCTGCAATAAGCGTATTCAAAAATGAGATAAGTGCTGGCATAGCGTCAATTGTTGACATTTCTTGTTGCTCATTTGCAAACGTAATTGTTGCATATTGCGCAATAGGTGCTACTGGGGAATCTGTTATACCAATAATCTCGCAATTTTTTGCTTGGATTTCTGCTGCTAATTGAATGGGCTCTTTAAAGTAGCGATGAAACGATAGAATAATAACAACAGAGTCCGCATCAATTTCTTGCAAGGCTCTTGCAATCTCGTTCGTTTCCAATCCAACGAGCACCACATTTGGCCGCAATAAATTCAGCGTGAAGTATAGCCATTTTGCAGCTAAATTTGAAGAACCGTAGCCAATAATGTAAATCTTCTTCTTCGTATGAAGTAACATTGAAGCGCGATTAAAATCTTTATCATTAATATTTGCTGCAACACTTAAAATCCTTGTTGCATCTCTTTCCATTGTTTGCTCATAAAAACGTGGATTTTCAAAAAGTTCTTGCTTTGATTCCAAATAATTTTGCAAACTACTACTATTGCCTTCATTGAATAAGTGTATCGTTACCTCACGCTGCAATTGTGCATATCCTGATAATCCTATTGCATAACAAAAACGAATTACTGTCGTTTCGCTCACTCCTGCTTGCTCGCCAACATTTGTAGCTGAGTGCATGCCAACATACTGCAAATTTTTAAGAATAAAGACCGCCACTTTTTGTTGGCTTTTTGAAAGTTTATGAAATTTTTCTTGAATGATATGTTGTATTGACCTATTATCCAACAAATTGAAGCGCACCCTTTTTTCTTTTATTTTTCTGAAGTCTAAACTTCATTGTTATGTTACATAGCCTAGCATAGTCTTTTTCGCAATTCAATATCTTTTCTGAAATTTCTGTTTTTATAAAAAATTATTAAGCTATTACTCATCAAAATCGCCAATAATCACTCAACAGAACAACACCTATAAAGAAGATTATTAAATAATTATGATGATGCCTTGTTTCTAAGTTTACAAATTTAGGCCTACATTCGACTGATTTTAGGATATGAACACATTCATGTCATATGGTAGTAAACATTTTATTTACCTTGATAATTAGGATTTGAAAAAACGCAGGCATGTTAATAATTAATTAACATGACTGCGTTTCACTTTTATAACAATTAATCAAACTTCATCCCTTTTAATAAATCCGCAAAGGCATTATTAATAGGTTCCGCCTCTTTCTCTTGTTCCTTCAGATACTTTTGCACAGAGCGTTTATCTACTTTTCCGCCACCTTCTTTTTTACGGCGAGCTTCAAACGCTGATAATTTTTCACGATGGCCACATTTACAAACGAAAATTTGGCCATCGCCTTCGCCACGAAGTTCTAGCTTTTTCTTACACTGTGGACAACGTGCATTTGTTACGCGTGCTACATTTTTACGATGACCACATTCGCGATCTTGGCACACAAGCATTTTGCCTTTTTTACCATTTACCTCAAGCATTGGTTTTCCACAATCTGGGCAAGATTTCGTTGAAATATTATCGTGCTTGTACTTTTTATCACTGCTTTTAATTTCAGATACGATTTCTTTTGTGTAGTTTTTCATTTCACTAATGAAAACTTCTTTTTTCAGTTTGCCTTTAGCAATTGCTTCAAGTTTTTGCTCCCATTCACCTGTAAGCGTAGGTGATTTTAATTCTTCTGGTACTAAATCAAGGAGCTGACGACCTTTTGAGGTAATGTGAATGTCTTTACCTCGCTTTTCAATAAGGAATGAATTGAAAAGCTTATCAATAATGTCGGCGCGTGTTGCCACCGTACCAAGTCCACCAGTTGATTTTAATGTGTCTGCTAGTTTCTTATCTTGTGTCTCCATGTACTTCGTTGGATTTTCCATAGCAGATAGTAATGTCGCTTCATTGAAACGAGCAGGCGGTTTTGTTTGCCCAGACGTTTGGACAATTAACTTTGTTTTTAATATATGCCCCTTTTCAATGCGAGGCAGGATTTGCTCTTTTAAATCATCTGTCGACTCTTCGTCTTCGAAGCGATTTTGGTATACTTCTTTCCAGCCAGCGCTAAGTATTGTTTTACCACGAGCGACAAACTTCTCTTCACCAATTGTTGCATTTAATGTTAACTGCTCGTATTCAAATGCAGGATATAATACCGCTAAGAAACGTTTGACAACTAAATCATATATTTTACGTTCTTTATCCGTAAAAGCTGAGAAATTTACATATCCTTCAGTTGGAATAATGGCATGGTGATCTGACACTTTGCTATCGTCTACGAAAGATTTAGAAGTTTTTATAGATTTATTTAAAACCTTATTTGCTAAAGTACGGTATTCTCCAATCGCACAAGCTTTTAATCGGTCTGATAGTGTACTAATAATGTCTGAAGATAAGTAACGTGAATCAGTACGAGGATATGTTAGTACTTTGTGCTGCTCATACAGCTTTTGCATAATGTTCAACGTTTCTTTTGCTGAGTAACCAAAGATTTTATTGGCGTCACGTTGAAGCTCTGTTAAATCATACAAGCCTGGTGCGAATGATTTTTTAGGTTTACGATCGATATCTGTGACTACGGCATCTTTATTGCCAAGTTTTTTCATGATGATATCAGTTTTCTCCTTATCAAAGCTACGGCTGTTACCCTTGTTATCCTGCCAAGTTAATTTTAAATTATCGCTTGTTTGTGCTTCAATGCCATAGTAAGTTTGTGGTTTAAAATGTTTGATTTCATCTTCGCGTTTAGCAATGATGGCCACCACAGGCGTTTGCACTCGGCCACAATTTAGTTGTGCATTAAATTTGGTCGATAGTGCACGACTGGCATTTAGTCCGATATACCAATCTGCTTCAGAACGTGCCACTGCAGAATGATACAAATTTTCGTATGCCTTCCCAGGTTTTAAATTATTGAAGCCATCTTTAATGGCCTTATCTGTAACAGATGAGATCCATAATCGTTTCATAGGCTTACGTACTTTTGCTTTTTCTATAATCCAGCGTGCCACAAGCTCACCTTCACGCCCAGCATCAGTTGCGATAATAATGTCACTCACATCACCACGCGTCAATTGCGATTTTACCGCGTTATATTGCTTACCTGATTGTTTAATAACTGTAAGCTTCAAGTTCTCTGGAAGCATCGGTAAATCTTCTAAGTTCCACGTTTTATATTTCACATCATAACTTTCTGGATCCGCTAATGTCACTAAATGTCCTAGTGCCCAAGTAACGATATATTTATCGCCCTCAAGATAACCATTTGCCTTTTTATTACAGTTAAGTACACGTGCAATATCACGCGCCACAGATGGTTTTTCAGCAATTACTAAGCTTTTTGCCATTTATGTCATCCTCTCTAGTTCCTTACATCCAATTACGCCTCGACGTAATGGCGTTTTAGATTGTGAATTGTGCCTGCGCAATTCACTCCTTGTCAAAATCTGCTGCTGTCACTGCGCTAAAGGTCGTTTTCGCGCACTAAAAATCTGGGACTTCCGCCAGAGGCACTTTCTTCATTCAGCAGTCGTTTAGAGCCCATTAATAAAGATAAAACTTCATTCATCTTGCCACCTGTAGAGGTGATGTTTTTTATACTGAATACAGATAACTATAGCATAGCTTGTAGATATTCGTTGTACGTTATATATTTCTTAATCGTCAAAAAACTTTACTCGACACTTCGCATACTCTAAAACCTCAAACATATATTGAATTGCCAGAATATTCTCTAAACTGTAAGGAGGGCAAAAAAATGCAAGCTCGACATTTTAGACCACGGAATGTGATTGTTATTACGATCATTGTTAGTTTATCCCTGTTAACTGGTCATGCTATTTATACAAACTTCATAGAGGTTCATTCAAATGACATAACTACTGACAAAAAATCTGGCGTCTTTATAAGTGAAATCAGCACTCCTTTAAGTCCTAGTAATCCCGATGAAGTGTAACGTAGTATAAGCTTCATGATGAATATGACATCATTAGCTTGTACGTTACAAACGGTGGCGTTGCCCATTTTTAAAGTTACGTTAGCACAAGAAAAACTTGAGGTAATTTCCAAATAGGTTAGTGAAATTATTGCATCAAAAGTAAAATAAAATAACGCAAGAAGGGAATCACATAATTCGTGGTTCCCTTCTTCTTAATAGTTCCTATCCATTATTGCTATTTCCCCTTGTTCAATCTACTATATAAGTATTTTTCATTGTCTAGTATACGTTTATCGTTCGGTTTATATCTGCGCGCAGCTTCATTATGCTCATGTGCATTTTCATATAGACCTAAGCGATCATACAGCTTACTTAATTGCAAATGTGGAAGCCATGTTGAATACGCTCGTCTCTGCGTACCGAGTGTAGTTGAAGATTGTTGTATCGCTTGCGAATACCAATAAATGGATGTTTCATTTTTAAATTGCTCCATAAATAGATGACCGATTCGACAACAAGTTTCAGGACTCGGCCGCTCATACAATAATGATTGTAAAAGAGACTGAATTGCTTGTTTTGAATCGCGTAAATGTTGATAGCAATCTGATACATTCAAACATGCCTGAATTTTATCCTCTGCAGAACCAAGGTCTAAATCTAGAAAGGTATTATAGTGATTAATTGCTTCTAAAAAGCGCTGATGACTTTTTAATTCATTAGCATAATGAAACGTTTCTCTCGCTGAAAACGAATGTCCTGCGGCCATTAGACGCTCATAAATTTGAATATTACGATCCCTATCTTTTTTTAATGGTAAATGGGTAATCACTACATCGCTATGGAAAAGTTTCCCTTTTACATGTAGAAACTCATGAACAGCACCCTGCCACTGAAAATTTCGCGAACGTTTTACGAGTCGATATCTTTTTTCAGAGATCTCGATTTCTCCATCTTCATCTAATTGTACGTAATAATCCATAGAGACAGCATCAATATTAGGATTTAGCGATTTCTTAAGTTGCAATAGCTTCTGCTGATATTCTGTCGTAAGTACATCATCTGCATCTAGCCATAAAGTATAATCTTTCGTTGCTTGTTGGAAAGAAAAATTACGGGCCTTTGCAAAATCATCGCACCATATGAAATCAAAAATACGCGTGGTATAGTTTTGAACAATTTCTTTTGTACGATCAGTAGAGCCCGTATCAATAATATTGATTTCATCCACTACATGTTGAACCGAATCTAGGCATCTTTCAATAATACTTTCTTCATTTTTGACAATCATGCATAAACTAATAGTTACCATCTGTCCCCTCCTCTATCTAAGTAATATATGCTACCTCTAAAATTATCAGCTTGGATATTTTCCCATTTCAAATGTGAAGTTTTGCTGTTCCGTTGCAAAAATATCCCTTTAATCCAAAAACGAACGGAGCAATATGCTACATCCGTTCGTTTTATCTTTATAAATATTCTTGTCGCCAACGTAATTGTTCTTTGTCTGATAACTGCTGTTCTAGCGTATTATCCCATTGATTTAATAGTGTATTCCACACTCTAGCGTACACAATATCTTGTTCCTTATCATGGAGGATGAATTCTAGACATGGAATATCATTTATTTGCTTGGCTTCTGTCTTCACAATGGTTTCAATGTGTGTATGTGCGGTGGCTGATTCATCATTTTCCTGCTGTAATGCTGCAATCATCATAGTTTCTTCAAATTGCTCCAGCTGTTCAGCCTCTTTATCTACATAGCGATATGGTTGTGGCAACTCATCATATTCCTCTATACTGTCTTCACCAATAGGGAGAAATAAGTGATGGCATGGACTAAATAAAAGATTTGCTGTTTTCACATCTAGTTCCTCCTCAAAAATACCCCGCTCCAATTGTTGCTCACCCTTAGCAGTTAATCTGTAGCAACCTTCCCTTTGTTCAATAAGACGAACCCGAGCCATCAATGACACTAAATCTTCAATAAAAAGTGGGTCAACAAGTAATAGTTCACTTAATTCCTGCGCATTTTGAAAATCCGCCTCTTGCATGCTCATTAATAGCATTTTCATTAAGACATCCATTGTAGCACGACGAATAGGCTCATAGGTCACTTCTACGGTACGAATGGGAATGCACCATTCATTTGACTTCACTATTTTCACATGGCGATTATGCTGTAGTTCTTTCATTAACCGCTGCTGTAATTTTGACATCCTATATCACCTGTCCTTCATGATTACGTAAGCCCTTGTAGGATTTCACCGTTGTGAGAAGATTGCTGTACATTTCACGCGTATCTTGATGTTTGGCTCGTTGTGCAAACATATCGGCGCTACCGACCAACATTAACAGCTCACGCGCGCGCGAAAGCGCAACATTTAAGCGACGATAATCGCGTGCAAAGCCGATGTCTCCTCCCTTAGGCGTATTACGTACCATACTCACTAAAATGACGTCCATCTCCATACCTTGGAACTTATCTACAGTCCCTGTTCTAAACTGGAGATGAGGTAGTTGTAGCTCCTGCTGAAGTAGGCGATTAATTTTCTTAACTTGCTCACCATAAAAGCTAATCACACCGACACTTTTCAGTGCATCCTGAGGCATGCGACCCGCCTTTTTCGCTTCAATAACAGCAGCATTTAAGTCTGTCAAAATGCGACGAATAGTTTGTAGCTCCCCTTCATTGTAGCGACTTGTTCCGCCCTTAACTTGCTCCTCTAAATAAGGCTTTTCAGTTGGAATGTCAATCCATAGTAAATGATCATCTCGTCTGACAAATTGCCCTTCTAAACCATGGTCACGTGCCACATCTGAGTCTGGCAAACCACATTGTAAACCATTTTCTTCCTTGGCGTAAAATGGTGTAATACTATGCATGATTTTTTCATGCATCCTGTATTGTAATGCAAGCATTTGCTTATGAGTCGCTGGTAAATTATTAAATAAACGTTCAAATAACGATTCACGCAACAAATTTTTCAGCTCTTGTGCCCCATCAAAGTTAGGATTGTCATCTATCATCGATTTCAGCGTTTCCTCTAACGTATCATCGCCAAGCAGCGGCGGTAACTGATGGTGATCGCCTACCAAAATAATTTTCTTACCTTTAAGCATTGGTAATAATAATTCGGGTGGTGTCGCTTTCGATACCTCGTCGATAATAACGACATCGAAGGTTGGATAGTTTTCCATAAACTCCTTACTTGCAGAAGCAACGCATGTTGTTCCGATTACATTGGCATGCCGCACATATAATTTACGAATTTCATCCAAATCATATTCTGTTGCGTTTTGTAGCTTATCACGCCACTCCACTTGCAATTTTTTACGAAGAGGTAGCTGTTTTTCTTTGCGTTGCAGTTCCTCATAGCTTGATTTAGCCGACACAATAGCTTGTGCTACTTCCTCATATGTACGCTCCGGAGTAGACTGGAGGAGTTGCGTGAATACCGTTAATTGCTTTTCCTTCTTTAAACCAGCCACATTAATATCCTTTAGGCTTGCTTCAAATTGCGTTAATTGCTGTTCAATGTCTTGTAAGCTTGCTTGTACTGTTTGGAGCGCTGCTTTCTTCGGTACGAGCTGCGTATTTGCCTGTTCGACAGCTTGTAGCTGTTGGCGTGCTGTTTGTAAAAAGACTTGCTTTTCTGCTACCAGTATTTTCAATTGTGCTACAGATTCTTCTGGCATAGAGCCACATTGCGTTACTAGTGTTTCAGCAAGCTGCTGTAGTTTTTCTTGATGCTCGGTATACGGCTTCAATTGTCGCAACAAGCTTTGTACATTGAAGCTCGTAATCGCACATTCTTGATGTAATAGACTACTGACATTTTGACGTAATGATGCAAATTCTTGATCTTTATGTTCTTGCTGTTGTTGAAGTGCGGCACCCTTTTGCCATACAAAATCACGACGCATATAGAGCCCAAGTAAATAGCTTTCTATTTGTTCTGCTGGTAGTGTCTGTCCCTCTTGAAAGGCTGTATTCAGCTGTGCAAACACGCCTGTTAAATTTTGCAATGAAAATGACTGAATAGGCTGCTGACGACTTTTTACAAGGGCTCGTTCCTTCGCTTCAGATGATAGTAATGATTCAAGCTTTTCAATTGCATTTCGTAGGCGCGTATTAATGATTGCCCAAGCTTCTAAATCCTTGGCATCCTCTAAATGCTCTAAACGTTGGATTTGCTGTGCTAGCACATGAGAAGGTCGAACGTGATAATGCTGTAAAAAACGATGAATACGCTCAAAAGTAGTTAATGTACTAGTAAAATTTTGCGCTTCCTTCATTGATTGGAGTCGCTTGCTTTCTTCTTCGTATTTCATTTGAATATCTTGGAACTGTAGCGCCATTTGCGTTATCTGAACTTGTAATTCCTTATATTGAATAGCCGCTTGCCACTGCTCTATCATTTTAGTAGTTTCATCTATAGTTAGTTGCAATTGTTCCATTGAAGTATTTTCTGTGAGAATCTGTTCCAGTGACTCAATAATAGGCTCTAATTGTGAAAGCTGTTTCTCGTAATGCTCTTTTTGCGCTTCACATGCTTGTTGCTCTGTCTTAACGGCTTTCAATTCTTTTTTTAATGCTTGGATTTCTTGTTGTAAAATCGGCTCATCGATAGCCGCTTGCTCTTTTGCCGCAATTTCCTTTGTAAGTTCCTCGAGCCATGTTTCTAGTTTTTCTAATTCATCTTTAGCTTTAATCATATTGTTTTGTAGTTCGTGCTCGCGTGCACTAAAGCTTGTAATTTCTTCCTCGACAGCGGCAAGTGTTTGCTCACGCCAATGTAGAGCAACGTTTTCCTCGATGAATTTTTTCCCCTCTTCCTCAATACTTTCCGTACGGCCATAGCGTAAAATACGAATTTCTTGATTGGAAAGTAGTCTCCCTAATGCATTATCTACGGCTAAATTTGATTGAGAGGCAACAAGTGTTTTTAAACCTGCCTTTACATTTTGTTGGCAGATTTCAGAGATAACAGTTGTCTTCCCTGTCCCAGGTGGTCCTTGTATGACATATAAATCCTCTACAGATAGAGCACCGATAACAGCCCGACGTTGATAGTCGTTTAAGTTATTATGAAATTCTATATCATCCCGTTGCTTAGCTGTTCTTACAGTTGGACGTTTTTCAAACAATATCGTCTCTAAACTAGGGTTGACTGCCTCACCTTTTTCGAGCTTAGTAAAACCATTGCGTAAGCGTTTAATTTGGCTCAATGTTGCAAAATTACTAAAGCTCGCTTGCTTTGAACGAACATTGAGTTGATCCTTTCTCGCCTGATCCTGTGCGAAAGGTTTTAAGTCAATCTCAATCGTTTGCTTCCCTGCATTTACTTTTAACACTTGTCCGATTTCGCCACGAACGCCTTGAATACTAACACTCAAGCCATTTAACTGCTTCCACTCCTTCGCCTTCACATAGGGGCATACGAGCGTAAGGCGTGTAAAATCTTCATTAAAATAGCTTTGTTTAAATTCTGTATGAATATCATCAATTGTGGCATCACGCTCTTGGATTTTTAAATAGCCTTCCCAGCTGGCAATTCGCTTTTTAACATATTCCGTACGCTCCTCAGCAATTGGTAGTTCTCTTATTTTGGTATGAAGGTCTAACGGAATACCCGCTCCATTATTAGGTCTTGTTACAAATTGCAGTACAACTGGTAAACGACGATTTGTATTCACTGGCCCGCGCATATGTACGAAACGGATATTTGTTGCCAGTAAGCCTTCAACTTTTAATACACAATCCATAATCGCTGTTTTCTCTTCGATTATGCCTGCTAACTTTTCATTTTGCTGTGCATTAAAATAAATCGACAAAAACGTTTCACCCGGGGTTTTCGCCTTTCGTTTTTCAATATAGACGGTAAATGTTTTTTGTAACGCAAAAAAGGCATGCTCATTTGCTGAGCATTCCTCTACCGCTTCCTTCGCCTTATTCGTCAAAATGAGATTACAGCGTTGTTTTTCTAGTAAAGCGATGTCCTGCATGAGCAGCCCTCCCTTCCGATATCACTAAAATCTTATTTTATCATATTGTTAAAGAATTCTAGAAAAGAAAAATCCCCTGAACAGTGATTTCCTTCCACTGTACAAGGGATTTATTGTTTTCCGATATGATTAAAGGCTTAGCGACCTTCACTTACATGCAAGGAGTTAAACCACATGTTGTCATTTTTAATGTTGGTCAATGGTTTCTTTCGGTAATGTTTTGCTCATTTCACAATATTGTACAAAGACGCGTGCCATTTCGCGTAAACGATTATGCACATCAACATCAGTAATATTATTATCTGCATCAAAATGTGATGTGTGTGTGTATACATAGTTTGGTGTTACTAGCGCACGGAAGTAATCTAAAATTGGTTTTAATTGATTTTCCACTACTAAATGATGCTGGTATGTGCCACCATTTGCAACAATTGATACAGGTTTATAGCGCATTGTTTTAGGATGTAAGAAATCAAAAGCATTTTTCAATACGCCTGGAATCGAAGCTTGGAAAATCGGTGTTGCAATAATATAAGCATCGGCTTCTTCAAATTTTTGAATCATTTTTTTCATATCATCATTTAACGGTGACCCATCGACGATTTGATGCTTATATTCACTAAAATGCATAATTTCTAACTCAAAATTAGCATCTAATTCTTTAATATATTGTTCAACTTGCTCTAAAATAGCACCAGTTTTACGTCCAAACATTGTGCCATCAACGAGTAAAATTTTCATTGTCATTTTGCCTCCACATTCATCTTCTACAATAATATTGTAACAAATGAATAGAAGCTCGGGAAGAATAGGAACGGTCAAAACCATAAATTCAGTCTTTAGGCGGAATGAAACAAACTCTTAATGGAGAAGAGCGCATTCACTTCTCATCTCTTCGTTTAAAATTCACTTCTTTATCTACAACGCTCTCTGTTACTTTAAATTTATCTCGGTTGATAATGACATCTCGATTGACCTTACTATCTTCATCAATTGTATTTGGCAATTTATTTTTTTCCCAATTAAAATAATTGTCACGTGAGGCTTGCTCATCTTTTAACTTAGGAAAATCTAACGAAACTAATTTCTGCGACGGATAAATCGTTACAGGCTGCTCTTTACTATACAACGCAATAACAATCATCGCCTTGGCAACCTGTGACGCTTCTATTGCACAAGAACGTTTCAGTGGCCCCACTAATAAAGGCTTTGCAAACTTGAGAACTTTCTGTCCCACCTTTTCACCAAAACGGAAATCCTTGCGCGCTCCTATCAATAATGATGGACGAATAATCGATAGACGCTGTAAACCAAGTTCCTTTAACGCATGCTCAAGCTTGCCCTTTACACGATTGTAGTAAAACAATGAATTCGCATTTGCCCCCATTGCTGTTATGACAAGCATATGTGGTATACCTCGCTTTTTGGCCAATGATGCAATAGCTAAAGGATATTCAAAATCAACTTTCTCAAATACTTCGCGAGAACCTGCCTTTTTTATGGTAGTTCCTAAACAACAATAGAGCTCATGAGCAAATTCAATATCATTTTCTTCTAATGTATCAAAGTTACGAATTTTGACCTCTAGCTTTGCATGCTCAAAAGCTGGTTTTTGACGTGCAATAACTGTCACTGAAATATATTCATCATTTTCACATAACTGTGCTACAAGCGAGGTGCCTGTTAATCCTGTTGCCCCTACAACAATTGCTGCACGCATTCCCATTGTGATGTTCCCTCCTTCTTCTAATGAAGTTTATGTATTAATTTAGCTAATCCTAATTTTTACACATACTTGCCCATTTTTCACCATAATTTAAATAGACAGACGAAAGGATGGGATACATTTGCAAAACGAAATTCAAACAATTAAACCGAAAAAAACGATTGTTTTCATTATTGAAAGCTGCATTGATAAAGGGCTCTATCCTTTTGAACGGGTTGCAACACTTGCTAAGCTACTCACACATGAGAAAGTTTTCATATTCGCAAAAACCCCTTCAAACGATGGGATACAAATTTTAATGAATGAAAATCTATCGCCTATATTATTCGAACATTTCGACGAACTATCAAAGCATATGAAAGGGATACAGCCTGATTTAATCGTTCGAGATGGTCGTAATTCTGAAAGCTGGCAAGTACACAATTTAAGACCATTTTGTAAAACAATCATCCATTTTGATGATTTTGGTGAAGGTGGTCAAGCCTGTGACTGCGTTTTACTAGCACTCTATCAAGAAGTTAAAGATTATTTACCATCACATTACATCGGTGGAAGCTTTGTCTTTGCTTTACCGGATACTTTCCAGCATTCAGAAGATTTACCGGACATTAAAATACCTGAAGATCCTCCACATATCGTTGTTGCTTTTGAGGATGGGGACGAGCATAACTTAACTTACCGAACGCTTCGACACTTAACTCAGCTACAAATTCCACTGCAAATTACTGTGATGATTGATGACAGCTACCGACATGCAACCGATGATTTGCAGATGATGGTTCTAAGTCGACGTAATACTGCCATTCTTCGTGATAAAGACGCACTCCTAAAACTATTACCCAAAGCTGATGTTATTATTTGTAACGCCAACTACACACCTTATAAAATTGCTTCCTATGGTGTACCTTGCATCACTTTAGCACAAACAGAGGCCGAATTATTACATGCTTTTCCTCGTGAACATAATGGCTTCATTCATCTTGGTCTTGGGCGTAAAATGAAGCAGTCACAAATTCAAAACGCCGTAATGGAATTTTTGTTACATGAGGCGAGAAGCGAACGTGCTGTGAAAAAGCAACGTCAACTTAACCTTGCAAACAATAATGAGACACTGGAAGCATTATTGCTTGATTTCGCATATGACCGTCATAATATCGCTTCAACTTAGTGATTCTTTTTAGGTGGATATGATACAATGTATTAGAATTTTTACACTTTCGCTTTTGTCAGCGTTTATCCCGTACTAAGGGTTCTAACCTCCCCCACTTCAATTTTGAGAAAACAGGGACGTTTAAAGTAAGGATTCGGCACACCCTTAAGTACCGATTGGTTCAACTAATAAGCGGTGGGGGATACGAAAAACCCTCACCGCTTAAAGTTTAGCTTTAAACGCATTTGTCATACAAATACCGATATAAAGGAGCAATGTATCATGCCATCAAAAAGTGATATTGAATATCAAATTAAAGAATTAAAAATGGATTATATGAATTTACAAGGTGACATTGAAAAGCTCGAATCTACAGGCCACAACGACCAAGTATCACAGGCTGAACAACGCCTTGCCAACATGGAAGCAAAACTAGCTGAACTAAATAAACAATTAGCAGCACTTTAAGTAATCTAGATTTTTGGAGGAACATTTATGGCAATATTAACAGTTGAAAACTTAGGTCATTCATTTGGTGACCGCACACTTTTTAAAGACGTATCCTTTCGTTTAGTAGAAGGCGACCATATTGGACTTGTTGGTGCAAATGGCGTTGGTAAATCTACACTAATGGGTATCATTACAGGCCAAACAATCCACGATACAGGAAAAGTTGAATGGCTACCAGGTACACATTACGGCTATTTAGATCAACATACTATACTAACAGCCGGACGTACAATGCGTGATGTTTTACGTGACGCTTTCCTCCCACTCTATAAAAAGGAAGAAGAGCTAAACGATATTACAGGTAAAATGGCTGAAGCAACACCTGAAGAGTTAGAAGTATTATTGGAGCAAATGGCCGAGGTACAAGATGCATTAGATGCAGGTGACTTTTACACATTAGATATGAAAATCGAAGAAGTAGCACGTGGTTTAGGTCTTGATGCAATTGGCTTAGAACGTGACGTTGCTGCCCTTTCTGGTGGTCAGCGGACAAAGGTTTTGTTAGCTAAGCTTTTGCTTGAAAAACCGAAAGTATTATTACTTGATGAGCCAACCAACTACCTTGACGAAGAACATATTACTTGGCTGAAAAACTATTTAAAGAACTATCCACATGCATTCCTACTCATTTCCCATGATACGGAATTTATGAACGACACAGTGGATGTAATCTTCCAATTGGAATTTTCTAAGTTAACTCGTTATACTGCAACATACGAAAAGTTTATCGAGCTAGCTGAAATAAACAAACGTCAGCATCTTGACGCTTATGAAAAGCAGCAGGAATTCATAAAAAAACAAGAGGATTTTATTGCGAAAAACAAAGCACGTTATTCAACAACTGGTCGTGCAAAATCGCGCGCGAAGCAGCTTGATCGTTTAGAACGAATTGACCGTCCTGAAACAGCAGTAAAGCCTGAATTCGGCTTTAAAGAGGCACGCACGCCAAGCCGTTATGTTGTAGAAGCAGAAAGTTTAGTCATCGGTTACGATAAAGATAAGCCGTTACTTCCTCCTCTTTCATTTATGATTGAACGCGGTGAAAAAATTGCCTTAGTCGGCATGAACGGAGTTGGTAAGTCTACCTTACTGAAAACGATGCTTGGTAAAATCAATCCACTCGGTGGCAAAGTGATCCGTGGCGATTATTTAGCCCCTTCTTACTTTGAACAAGAAGTAAAAGCTGATAAAATTACGCCAATTGATGATGTGTGGAACGCCTTCCCTTCAATGGAACAAGCACAAGTTCGTGCAGCTTTAGCGCGTGCAGGATTGAAAACTGATCATATTACGCGTCCACTCAATTCCCTATCAGGGGGCGAGCAAGCTAAAGTTCGCCTTTGTAAACTGATGATGGAAGAAGCGAACTGGCTATTATTTGACGAACCTACTAACCACTTAGATGTTGATGCGAAAGAAGAACTAAAACGTGCCATGAAAGAATTCAAAGGTACAATCGTGCTAGTTAGCCATGAACCTGAATTCTATGAAGGTTTAGTCACAAAAGTATGGAATGTCCAAGACTGGTTTACTTCAGGACAGCAAAGTTAAGAACATCTCTCACCGACACACTATGAGTGTGTCGGTGTTTTCTTGTAATTAAGGGATCATAGTGTAACGGATCATAAATAGATTGTTAGACGCAATTGACTTCCCGCAGATAATGCCCCCTAGAGATTCAATGCCAAATATCAACCCTTCTTTCGTGTCTCATAAAAAATATCTCTGTAATCTAGCAATCTTACATCATTGTAAGTAAATTTTACGAAACTTTTCCCTATTCCAAGCGTATATTCTAATATAGTTGAAAAAATTTCATTTTCCATTGACTTTTTTTCAATTAACTATTGATTTATATATAGCTTATTAGTAAGATATATGTATAACCTATTTAGCTTACTAATAAGATATTCATAAAATATAATCTAAAAAAGAAAGCGGGGAATGAAGAATGACAGTTACAATTTACTCACAAGCGAGCTGTTCTTCATCCAGAAAAGCATTAAAATGGCTAAAAGATCACAATATCGAATATAAAGAAAAACGTATTACATCACATCCACTTACGCTTGCAGAATTCAAAGAAATTTTAAGCATGACTGAAGACGGAACTGATGAAATTATTGCAACGAATTCAAATGATTTTAAAAATCTAAACATCGATATCGACCAATTATCTATTCAAGAATTGTATGCAATTATTCAGGCTCATCCGCGAATGCTGCGTAGCCCAATTTTAATTGATGAAAAACGTATTCAAGTTGGGTACAATGAAATGGACATCCGTCGTTTTATTCCACGTAAAGTACGTGCTTACGAATTAAATGCGATGACAAGATTGGCACAAGAAAGTTAAAACAGTTTTGGAGATGACCTATATGGATCAAGAGAAACAAAAAGCCATTTCCTCGTTGTTTGAAGTCGTCTCTTCCATTGAGCGTAAATGGGCAAACGAGTGGAATAATCATAATGTACTCGGCTTTTCAAAAACCCATATTTTAATTTTAGACTATTTATCGCAGGAGGGACCTAAGCGCCCTTCTGCTATTGCAGATCGTTTGAAAGTGACAACAGGTGGGGTTACAGTTTTAACGACCAAACTCATCAATGCGGGCTTTATAGAGAAAACACAGCATGCAACAGACCGTCGAGCTTCCCAGTTAGAAATCACCTCTGATGGTGAAGATATTTTAGAAGAATCACGTCAACAAGTTAGCGAAATCATCAACAATATGTTTGGCATGCTGTCAGCTGAAGAGGTACAAACTTTACGAGATATTTTCGCAAAATGTTTGCTCGAAGTTGAAATCAATCGTCATGATTAAAAACTTATTTGCATACCTTGCACCTATTGTTAGACTACTTCTAACTTTTAGAGGTGCTTTTTTTGCAAATTTTAAGGAATGTCCCCCAACTTTCTATATAATATAAGTCCGCTTCGCTTTCGCCGTATAAAACATTTGATGCTGTCGTTCCTTATCAGAGATACTAGGACTTAATTCAACGATATTGGCAGTTCTAGCAGCGATTCCAAGATTTCTACTAATTTTGTTAGAGGTTTCCTGATGATTTCGGGTACTTTATCAGCTATATATGATGTTCTACCTTCAAAAAGTTCAGCAACAAAAAAGATGCATCGCAAATTATGTCATTTTGCAATGCATCTCTTTTTGATTGGTCGAACAAATACTTCCGTCTAAGTAATTATTATTTTAATGTGCGACCAATGCAAACTATTATGCTGGCAGCACAGCCTCCACTATTGATACGTCAGCCATTAGCATTTCTTTTAAACGCGCTTTCGCACGGAATAAGCGTGATTTCACTGTTCCAATCGATACCTTCATTATTGTAGAAATTTCAGCAAGTGAGTATTGATCTATGTAGAAATACCACAATGTTTTTTGATAAATCGAATCTAATTGTCCCATTTTATCCTGCACTAGTTTTGTTACAATGTCTTTTTCAATTTTTTCTTCTGTAGAAATCTCATTATTAGGAACCAAATCTAAGATTGGAACGTCTAATGTTTCAGGTTGATTCATCATGTACTTACTACGTCTTACTTTTTTACGATAGCGATCTCTAAATGTATTCATAGTAATTGTTGTTAGCCAAGCTTTAATATGTTCTACTTCGGCAACGCTGTCCTCATAGCGTACAACTTTTACCCAAACCTCTTGCATTAAATCTTCCGCTTCTACATTATTGCGAGTAAGCTTTAAGCATAGATGATAAATATAACGATTAAATTCCTCATATACGCCTTCTAATTTTTCATTCATTGTGTATTCCTCCGCTTCTTGTTCTTGCTTCTATACACATTCTCGCAAAATAATGTATTACACTCTATCGTATTTGCTTTCAATTTCATTACAATCGTGTAAGCTTAATTGCTTTCACTTGTAATATTCGTAAAAAATGTTTTTCTACTATACTTCCAAAGGTAATGTATAACATAGAAATAAAACCCCCACTGCACCATAAAAGACAACACTACGCCATAAAAGTCTTTCTTTTAAATGGGAGATCAGAAAGTGGCATGTAATCATATTGTTATGCCACCACTAAAAGGTTTAGCAATCAAGGGCTCCTATCTACTTTTAAGTTTGTCTTAAAAGTAAAAACACCACCCTACGGTACTTTTTTAGCTAAATGCTTTCCTTTACAGACTCCCCTCCCAAATTGTACAATTTTTGCCCAATCAAACCGAAAGATGTGATACATAAGCAAGTACCATCATTACTAATAAAATAAACGTCTATTTCAATACCATGGTCGTAGGGTCCATAAAAGTCCCTTAATGTATTGCTATAACAGGATTACCCAGCCACATTATGCTATACTCTTTCTAGTATCGAAATATTGGAAAGAGGGATGAAATGATGACACATTTACAGGAATTAGACGCTTATTTTACTGAACATCGTGAAGCTCATTTGCATGAATTAAATGAATTTTTACGTATTCCAAGCATTAGTTCGTTATCAGCACACAAAGGGGATATTCAAGCTGCAGCTGAATGGCTAGCAAACGCTTGCAAAAAGCTAAACTTAGAAAACATCTCAATTACCCAAACAGCAGGTCATCCTGTTGTTTATGCAGATTGGTTACACGCTGAAGGACAACCAACTATTCTTTTTTACGGTCACTATGATGTACAACCTGTAGATCCATTACACTTATGGGAAAGTGAGCCGTTCAATCCTACAATTCGTGACAACAAATTATTCGCACGTGGTGCAAGTGATGATAAAGGCCAAGTTTTCATGCACTTAAAAATGATTGAAGCATTATTTGCTACAACTGGTACATTACCTGTAAATGTGAAGTTTATTTATGAAGGTGAAGAAGAAATCGGCAGTCCCCATCTCCCTGCCTTTGTAGAAGAACATAAGGAAAAATTAGCTGCAGATTTAATTTTGATTTCAGATACTGGTCTTTATGGACCTGGTAAGCCAGCTGTGTGCTATGGTTTACGCGGTTTAACAGGTGTACAAATTGATGTACGCGGGGCAAAAGGTGATTTACACTCTGGTCTTTACGGTGGTGGCGTGCAAAATGCGATTCATGCATTAGCAGACATTTTAGCATCCTTCCGTGATGAACATGGCACCATTCAGGTAGACGGCTTCTATGACAAAGTATTACCATTATCAGAAGAAGAACGTGAGGCATATCGCGCGCTTGGCTTCGATGAAGAGTCAGTGAAGGAAGAAGTCGGTGTGAAAGAGTTGTTCGGGGAAACTGGCTATTCTTACTTAGAGCAAACATGGGCTCGTCCGACACTAGAAGTTAACGGAGTGTTTGGTGGCTTCTCAGGTGAGGGCATTAAAACTGTATTACCTGCTAAGGCTGGCGCTAAAATCACTTGTCGACTTGTACCAAATCAAGAGCCAGATGAAATAGTTGCACTCTTAAAAGCACATATCGAAAAGCATAAACCAACTGGTGTTGAAGTAACCATTTCTGAATTCGATAAAGGACGCCCTTTCATAACGCCATTCGACCATCCAGTTATTCAAGCGGCAGGACGCTCTTACGAAAAAGTTTATAATGTCCCGACTGCTTACACACGTGGTGGCGGTTCAATACCCATCGTAGCTGCATTCGATGAAATTTTAGAATTACCTGTCGTATTAATGGGCTTCGGCTTATCTAGTGAAAACTTCCATGCTCCGAATGAGCACTTCCATTTAGAAAATTTCGATAAAGGTCTACGTGTTTTAGGTGACTACTTATATGAAGTTGCAAGTTTAAATAATAAGTAATACTACTCGCTGTTTATAACTTTAGAACTCGATTTATCATGTTCTAAGACTAATAGATATTAAAAAGCCCCTCAGTGAGAGGGGCTTTCCTTCTACAAACTATTCACCAAAAATCGTGACAATTTCAGCTGATGTTTTACGTTCTTTAGCCTTTGGAATATCATCAAAATAACCAACTTGTAACATCGCAATAACGCGCTCACCTGGCTGCACCTTTAATGCTTCGCGGAATTTCGGATTATCTAAAAATCCTGGTGTTTTCCAGCAAGAGCCGATACCTTTATCCCACGCAAGTAACTGCATATTTTGAATAAAAGTACTTGCAGCAGCAAAATCTTCTAGACGTTCTTTTTGACGTGCATCCTCCGGTACGATAACAAAAGCATAACCGCCTGGAAGCGTGAACTTCGTCATTTGTTTTGTTAAATCTTCACTTGAGAGCTCCTGCCATTTCGGAATAGTTAAGTCTCGCAATAAATCATGAAGTGCAAATAACTCCTTACCACACGCTACAACTAAACGCCAAGGTTCACGATTTCCATGATTCGGTGCCCATACAGCATCGTCAATAATTGTAAGTAATTGTTCACGGTCCACAGGTTGCCCATTAAATTTTTTAATGGAACGGCGCTCGATAATTGCATCTCTTACAGATAAAAAATGTTCGCTCATTTACTTTATCTCCCTCTAGAACTTTACATCATATTTTAATTCGTATTTTCTATCTCTCACATTATCACAAATTGCGAAGCTTTAAAACAGCTATCTTTCTAAGCAAAACTATCATCAATATGAATGAAAAAATACGTCATACTCGGTGTATATGCAGTTGAATCTTCATAAAAGTAAGGTCGATTAATGCTATCTGAAGTATGGGCATTTACATATGGTATGCCATTCTGAATACTCGTAACGATAACAGAGTGATCAATTCGTCCATTCCCCTGAAAATCATAAAAAATGATGTCCCCAAGCTCTAATTCCTCAGCATTTTGCACCCGTCTTCCCTTTAATCCTGTTTTGGAGCCTTCTAGATACCACCTAAGGGAATGTGCGACAGACCAACTGAAGCTCCAATTCCCCTGCTGAATCCACCAACCCTTATCTCTACTTGGAGCACCTCGCATTGGCGCTCCTCCTGCAAGTAAGCATTGTGATATATAATTCGTACAGTCCACATCAAAGTTTGGAAATGCTGGATTACGTCTATTCCACCACAAATTCGCATACTGTACAGCTGCCTGCCTATTATACATTTTTGCCACGTTCCCCCTCCTTACGTACATCATATGTGTAGTTTAGCTAATCTATTAGTTAGGACCCTATTCATCAATGACGCCCGGACGTCTCTGCATCCAAGTTTACATGTGTTTATGTCTGCACGATGTCAGTCGGTAAAGCTACAACATGTTGCATGCATTTTTATCGATACAGGTCTGTTAGCCGCTGTCGCAGAACGAAGTTAAGCAAACTTCTGAGACGACTCTTTACTAAATTTAGACATCTGCTGGTGGCTTTATCTTTAGTCAGTCTGTATTTGAACCGTTACAGACTGAAGATGAATGGAATGAACGCGGTCATATTCGGTGCTATCTTTTCCAATTTAAAGATAGTTTTTGCTACAATAGGATTGAATGCAATGTAGATAGATAATTTATGATCAGAAGGGATGTTGAATGTGAAGCAGCATGCGGAGAAAGAAATCTTACAACCTACTCTTTTATGCGATAAAAAAGGGAATTTAAATCCAGCTTCCATTGGATTTGCACGAAAACCTCTCATAAATAGCAATTTAAGCGGCCATATGATGCGCAAAAAGAAATGGAATTATTGGTGTGTATACGGTGATGAGATTTTATTCTCCGCTACCATTAGCCATCTAGATTACGCAGCGGTCTGCTTTGTATACTTCCTTGAGTATGAGACACAGCGCTATTTTGAAAAAACAATCACTATTCCATTGGGTGGCAAATTAAAAATGCCCACACAGGTGCTAGAATCGGTATCTTTCAGCAGTAGTGAAATGACCATCGATATGACCTATATTCACAATGAAACTCATTTATCTGTTTCTATTCCTAATTTCGATGGAGATGGCTTACGCGCAAATCTTGTCATTCAACATCCACCAGCAGACGAGTCTTTAAATGTGGTCATTCCATGGAATCGTAAAACTTTCCAATTTACAGGCAAGCATCATACGCTACCTACTTCTGGACATGTGACCATTGGCAATCGCCGCTTTATCTTTATGCCTGAGGAAAGTTTTGCTGTACTCGATTATGGGCGCGGTGTTTGGCCGCGTGAAGCCACATGGAATTGGGGTATGGCGTCTCAACGAGTTCGTGGTCGACGTATTGGACTCAATTTAGGAGGCAAATGGACAGATGGTACAGGAATGACTGAGAATGCAGTGTTCGTTGATGGTAAAATGACAAAAATCCATGAGGATTTACTATTCGATTATGATCGAGAAGATTTTATGCAACGTTGGAAAGTAAAAACTAAGTTTACAAATCAGGTGTCCTTAACCTTTTCACCATTCTTTGAACGTGTTGCAGCAACAAATGCTGGACTCGTCAAATCGGAAGTGCATCAAATGTTTGGTTATTATGATGGCACCATCTTATTGGAAAATGGTGAGACCCTCGTTATTCAGCAAATGCTTGGTTGTATCGAAGAACATCGTGCAAAATGGTAACAAACGTGGCGTCTCAAAGGGAATTTGAAACGCCATGTTTGTGTACTTTATTGTCCCCGTAAGGCTACAAGCATTTTTTCGGGATTATCAGTAAATATTGCGTTTATGCCGAGCTGCTGTAACGCCTTGGCATTATCAATCTCATTGACAGTGTAAACACGCACAATAGCCCCAGTTTCAAGTGCTGAACCAACTGATTTCCTGAAAGCTGTAGGCAAGCTAACATGTATAGCATTGGTCGGAATTAGGGCTGAATAAGATGTAAAATCAATTAAGACTTCAGCAAATAATGCAGCAGTTTCAATGTACGGGGCCATTTGTGACACTATTTGGATTGATTCATGATTAAAGGAAGAAATAATTACACGTTCTGTCATTTGATATGTGGCTATTTCCTTTAGCACTAGCGCCTCAATACCGTCGTAAGGAAAAACATCCGTTTTTAGCTCAATATTAATTCGGTGATGTGTGCCTGCAAATAGCTCTAAGACTTCTCCCAGCCTTGGTATTTTTTCTCCTACAAAGTCATCCGAAAACCAGGAGCCAAAATCAAAAGCACGAAGCTGCTGAAGCGTATAATCTTTTACATAGCCTGTACCATTGGAGGTGCGGTCAATAGCTTCATCATGGATGACGACCACTTCCCTATCTGCAGTTAAATGAACATCTAACTCGATACCCGTAATAGCTAATTTTGAGGCTGCATAAAAAGCAGCACCTGTATTTTCAGGGTAGTGTGAAGATACACCTCTATGCGCAAATATATCCAAACGTATCCCCTCCCTTTCGTATAATTTAACAGTATAACAATAAGCATTTAATAATCTTACCCTTGAAAGGTAAAATTTTGTATAGTAATATGAGAACCTATTTCCATTAAGGACTAGGCGTTATTGTTTTGTATCATATAGCCTATTAGTCGTTAGCTTATTGCAGTGAACTAGCTGGGCTAACATCCAAAATTAACTCCTTCCCTGATATCCAACTGAAAAAATGATATTTGTAAGTACTTAGGAGGTGCAAAAATGACTGCACAACAC
Source organism: Lysinibacillus parviboronicapiens (assembly GCF_003049605.2). NCBI lineage: Bacteria > Bacillati > Bacillota > Bacilli > Caryophanales > Bacillaceae > Lysinibacillus > Lysinibacillus parviboronicapiens. Next base: position 459,897 of record NZ_CP073713.1, on the reverse strand, counting down.
CCAGATTTTCAAGCTGAACTGGAGCGGCTCGCTTACACCAAAAACTATATGCAACAAATTTTAAGCGAGTCTCAACGAGATTTGCAATCTGCACAGGAAAATATTCGTAAGTCGATGGCAGATCTCGATTATTTAGATTCTAGTTTGAGCTATTTGAATATCTTAGCAAACGCTCGCTTCTTTGAAATGGCCCGCAATCAAAAAGAAGGCTTAGAGGCTGTTCAAAAAAAGCCTTATTTCGCTCGTATCCATTTCCAAAAAACAGGAGATCCTGAAGAATTCTTGTATATTGGCAAAACATCCTTATTTCATCGTGAAACACATGAGCCGATTATTGTTGATTGGCGTTCCCCTGTTGCAAATGTCTATTACGACGGACGACTCGGGGATATGGAATATGATGTCCGCGGAGAAATTCACAAGGGACATTTATTTGCCAAACGACAATATAAAATTGAAGATGGTCAATTGCTAAATATTCGGGATATTGACTTAACTACAAACGATGAATTACTGCAAGAAGCATTAGCTGGCAAAGCTGATGTACGTTTAACTGAAATCGTCTCCACTATCCAAAAAGAGCAAAATGAAATTATTAGGGCTCACCTCCGTCAGCCAATTATCGTACAGGGAGCTGCGGGTAGTGGTAAAACAACGATAGCCCTACACCGTATTTCATACTTTTTATACACAATGGGTGAAAATTTCAATCCCGAGCAGCTCATGATTTTAGCCCCTAATAAATTATTTATCGATTACATTGGTGATGTTTTACCGGAACTAGGTGTCGATAAAATTTCTCAAACAACTTTTGCAGACTATGTCCTTGCGGCAACAAAGCTAAAATTAAAACTACGTAATCCTAATGAACATTTAGAATCACTTGTTTCAGATGGTGCCAACCAAACAACTGCCTGGATTTCTGAAATAAAAGGGTCGCTTTATTACCGCGATGTCATAGAGCGTTATGTGCAAAAAATTGAGCAAGTAATTGCTGAACAATTTGAAGATGTATTTATTGAAAAATACCGTATTATGCGCGCCTCTCACTTAAAGAAGTTATTCTTATACGAGCTGTCCTATATGCCAATAGAAAAGAGACTTGCACATATCAAAAAGGTCATAGCGAGCCATGTTCGCCAGAAAAAACAAGCTGTTTTAAGTATGCTAAACGCTAAATACGATGAAGCACTTGGTAAAGCATTAAACGGCATACGTGACGATGAAAAGCGACGTCGTATCGTAACAAAGTATATCGATGAACGTGATGAACGTATTCCCGCAATTGAAAAAGAGACAAAATCAACAGCATCTGCCTACATGCGACGCTTTTCTAAATATAATGTCAAAACACTCTATCGTACCCTTCTCACAAACGCAGAACTAATCGCAGAGCTAGCACCTGAATGGCATTATTTAGAACAGCAACAGTTTTTACAAGTGCATGCAAAGGAACAATGGGTGTTAGAAGATTTAGCAGCCATTTATTATTTACAAGCACGCATAAAAGGGATTGCGGATGAATGGAAAATGCGCGTCGTTTTCATTGATGAGGTACAGGATTATAGTTTATTCCAGCTCGCTGCTTTAAAAACGGGACTCGAAACAGATATGTTTACAATGGTGGGTGACTTAGCGCAGGGAATTCATAGTTACCGTTCCCTAACTGCTTGGGAGCCTGTACAAAATTTGTTTCCACGAGCCAGCTTCCGAACACTGCAAAAAAGCTACAGAACAACGATTGAAATTATGGAAGTCGCTAATGAAATCTTGGCACAAATGGATGAACAACTCCCGCTAGTTGAACCTGTCGTCCGTCACGGCAATCCGCCAACCTTTATACAGGCAGAATTTTTTAGTGCTCAGCAAATCGCACAGATATTTGATAGCATTCGTGCCAATGGGCATCAGTCTATCGCTTTGATTTGCAAAACAACGGTCGATGCAACCCGCATGCATCAGGCATTAACCGATTACGGCGTTGCTTCACAGTTACTAACAGAGGATGAGACCATTAATCAGCAACTGTTACTCGTAGTACCAAGCCATTTAGCTAAGGGGCTCGAATTTGATGCAGTGATTGTGGCAGCCTTTGATACGCCTTTCTTCGATACTAAAATTGACCGAAAACTTCTCTATGTTGCGTTAACGCGGGCAATGCATGAGCTATACTTAATTGGTCCAACAAAAAAAACGTTTCTTTTAGAAAATTAAAAAGAGTCGCTATTCCTTGCGACTCTTTTTTTATGACGCTGAATGCATGGCAAGATTATTTTTGTCTTGGTGGCAAACGATAAAATTTGCCCTTTGACAAATAGGCTTTAACAACCTTCCACCATGAGTTAGGGGCTTCCTTTGGAGGAGACTTCTTTTTCGGCAATGCGGGCATGCGCATGATATCGACTCCTTTCATCGGGCTTATAAATACTATATGGGCATAGTACATATTTATGATAAAAAAACCAATTTATCACTAGATCGCTTCATGGCCTAAGAAAGAGACTTTAGGACGTTACCGTTTTGTCATAAAAATAAAAGAGTGAGTAGTGATGCATATAGCACACTCCTCACTCTTATTTTATTTTTTCACGTAATAATCAATTTGCTGTGCCTTCATAAAACCAGATTTTTCATAAACAGAGAGCGCTTTTCTGTTTTCGATTTCAACATCTAGCATGACATGCTTTGCTCCTATTTGGCTGGCATAATTCTTCGTGAATAACAATAAAGCTGTGCCAATGCCTTGCCCCTCATAATGTGGATGAACGGCCAATGCTGTTACCCATTGAACTTCGTTTTCTTCCGCTGTTGTCACCGTACCTACTACCTTACCATCTTTATGAGCTACCCATAATTTACGCCCACTTTTAGACGTATTAAAGGCAATAAGTTCTACCGATTCCTCTGGTAAATCACCAAAAGCCTCACTATAAATAGAAACCAGCTCCGCTTGCTCTCCAGCATACGCAGCAATAACAACGTCATCTTGTAGCTCCACTGGTTCTGCCTTAGTTTCTAGTGTTGCTTCTGAAAAACTATAGGTATAGCTACAGTTTTCGATAAACGTATGACCATAAGGTGAACCATCAATGACTAAAGCCAATTGACCTTCTGCACTCCGCTCTACTAGTCCAGCTTGTAAAACTTCTACTAAAGCTGTACCAATTCCCATTTTACGATATGTTGGTAAAACAACTAACGACCACTCATACGTATATAGACCCATTAAATCAATCGCACTTGCTGCTCCGACTAATAAATCCTTGTCATCGTCGTACGCTAACACCATAAAACCTTTTGATTCAAAAGAGCCTGCTAACGGTATATTCATAATCGTTTCATATACTCGATAATCATGTATTGTTGCTTCTTCGCATAATGCTCTTAATTCATTTAATGTTTCGCCGTCTAACGGAAAAGACACTGTCATCACTGAAATTTTCATCATTTACTCCGTTCTATTACCAGACTATTGCCCTATTGTAGCAAGAAAGAAAATAAGCTGGCAACATTATTATGTGTGTTTACCAGCTTATTTTTACCCCATACTTATAGGTGCTAAAACGCCCACCTCAAAATAAAGCATAAAAACGTTTAAAAGAGAGGTTAGCACACACCAAATATGCGACGAATTGATGACCAACTTTATATGGCATAACAAGAACACAATTCACTATTACAACACTAGCACTAGCTACACGTAGCCTTTTCCTACCTAAAAGTTTCACTTTATGATTATAAATGATGGGCAGACGATTCAAGCATTTGTGCATAAATCCCACCAGATGCAATTAACTTCTGTTGTGGCCCTGCCTCGACTAACTCACCCTTTTGCATTACAAGGACAATGTCAGCATTGTGCACTGTATTTAATCGATGGGCAATGACGAAGCTTGTACGCCCTTTCATCAACGTATCCAGCGCCTCTTGAATGGCTAGTTCTGTGACCGTATCAATGCTACTAGTTGCCTCATCCAGTAATAAGATCTTAGGATCCGCAATGAGGGCTCGGGCAATAGATAGTAGTTGCTTCTGCCCTTGAGAGATTTCACTTCCGTCCGCCGCTAGAAGCGTATCATAGCCATCTTTTAGCTTCATGATGAATTCGTGTGCGTTTGCACGTTGCGCTGCTTCTTCAATCTCTTCATCACTAGCATCTAATCGACCATAGCGAATATTTTCTCGCACCGTTGCTTCAAATAAAAAGGGATCCTGGAGCACAAAGGCCATTTGTGAGCGTAGTGCTCCGCGTTCAATTTGCTGCACATTTATACCATCAAATAATACCTCGCCCTTCGTTACTTCATAGAACCTAGCAATAAGCTGAAGAATCGTTGTTTTCCCCGCTCCAGTTGCACCAACCAATGCAACTGTTTGACCTGGCTCCACTTGAAAACTTACATTCTTTAATGTGTAGGCTTCTTCTGATTGCTCATATTTAAAATATACATGTTGGAAGGCTACATTTCCTTTAAGCAAGTGCTTTTGTGAGGTTGGAAATTCAACCTCCTGCTGTTCATCAAGTAAAGAAAATACACGTTCAGCCCCCGCAATTGCTGAAAGTACCGTATTGAACTGATTGGCTAAATCATTTAATGGACGGGTAAACTGTCGTGCATACTCCGTGAAAATAACAATTACGCCAATGGTTACATGACCGTATAGTGCTAGTACCCCTCCAATTCCCGCAACAATTGTAAAGCTCATATTGTTTAAAAAATTCATGACCTTTGGGATATAACCTGAATATGTTTGTGCCCAAAAGCCTGTTCTCTTTAAACGTAAACTTTTATCACGAAACTCTGCCTTAACACGTTCCTCCTGTGAAAACGCCTTGACAATTCGCTGCCCAGAAATGGTTTCTTCAATCATGCCATTAAGCGCCCCAAGCGCTGCTTGTTGTTCTTTAAATAACGGCGCTGTACGACGTGTAATCCACCGCATCGCTATAAACATAATTGGAATAATTGTCATTGTTAGTACAGTTAAAAGAGGGCTCAGACTTAACATGATAACAAGTGTTCCTACGAGTGTTAACACACTTGAAATGACTTGGATAAAGGAACTATTCAATGTAGAACTAACTGCTTCTATATCATTTGTCACACGGCTCATTAATTCCCCATGCTGGCGGCGATCAAAGAACGACACCGGAAGACTTTGGAAATGGGCAAATACACTTGTGCGTAGTCTGTAAATCGTTTGCTGAGCAATACCAATCATCCAATAGTTTTGTAAAAATAACGACACAGCTAACAGCACATAAATTCCAATTAGCCAGGCGATTCTACTCCCAAGTCCCGTAAGTTCCCCATGCATCACATATATATCTATCATTTTTCCGATTAAATATGGTCCTAGTAGTGCCAAAATTGAGCTTACAGTGACCAGCAAAAACACTATGATTAATAGAGCACGTTGTTCATCAACAATTTTCCATAACCGCCCAAGCGTACTTTTCCAGTCTGTTGCACGCGGACCCTTCTTTTTCTTTACGACCTGTTTTAAATCCTCTTTCTTTAAAATCGGCTCATAGCCAAAAGGTTTTTGGAAAAATCCCATTATTCCTCCACCTCCTGTTGGGAGATTGCGATTTTTTTATATAAACGAGAAGATTGCAATAGCTCATCGTGTGTACCATATGCCACCACTTCACCTGCATCTATTAAAAGAATGCGGTCTGCCTCTTTAGCCGTACGAATTTTTTGTGTGACCACAAGCATTGTTGCCCTTTCATCGCTCAAAGCCTCCCACAAAGCCTGCTCCGTTTTCACATCAAGAGCACTTGTACTATCATCAAGCATTAATAAATGCCCTTTCCTTAGTAATGCCCTTGCAATGGACAATCGTTGCTTTTGGCCGCCAGATAAATTAACGCCCTTCTGCCCAACTCGTGTATCGTACCCATTTGGGAAGTCCTCTACAGAAGCATGAATTTGTGCTTGCATAGTAGCTTTCAGCACTTCGTCCATGCCAGCCTGTGCATCACCCCAACGAATGTTATCAGCAATGCTACCTGTAAATAACAATGATTGTTGCGGTACATAGCCTATGGTTTCTCGTAATTCTTCCAGATCCCATTGTTGCACATCTTTCCCTTCTACAGAAATCTGTCCCGACGTCACATCATAAAAACGAGGAATTAGTTGTAGTAACGTCGATTTACCAGCTCCTGTTGCTCCCATAATCGCTAACTTCTCACCAGACTTTACTTGAAAGCTGACATTGGACAGTACAGGTTTCTCTTCACCTGGATACGTAAAACTCACGTTTTCAAATGCTAACTCACCAAAATTCGCCTTGTGAGGAGTTTCTTCAGACGTAGTAACAACCTCTACTTCATTTTCAACAGCCAGCACTTCTGCCATACGATCTGCCGAGGCTTTTGCACGAGCGTAAAAAATTATGATAAAGGCGAACATCGAAAATGAACCTGTCATACGCATTGCATAATTGACAATGGCTACGATATCTCCGAGTGGCGTTGTACCAGCAGCGATTTGCTTTGTACCAAACCATAGCACTGCAAGTAAACTCATATTCATGATGAATAATAGTACTGGCATAATATACTCCATCGTGCGTAAAGCCTTTACCGTGTCTATTTTTAGGTGCGATGCCACCTGTTCAAAGCGTGAGGCCTCATATGTACCACGTAAATAAGCTTTCACTAGGCGAATAGCTTGTAGATTTTCCTGTAGTACACGATTTAATCGGTCCACACGCTTCTGTACGCGACCAAAATAAGACACACCCTTTGCAACCATAACAACAAGGAACACAAAAATAATCGGTGCACCTATGACTAAAAAAAGGGCTAGCTGTGCATTCACGACAAAAGCCATGACGATACTACCAACTACTGCAAGTGGTGCACGAAGCATAATACGTAGACTCATAAAGAGCACTGTCTGTACCTGTGTCACATCATTTGTTAGCCGAGTAATCAAAGAGGCCGTTGAGAACTTTTGATAGGTAGCGAGTGTGAACGATTGAATTTTCTCAAACATTGCATTTCTTAAATCAAACGCAAAGCTTTGCGCGGTATGCGATGAAAAATAAGAATTAACTATCCCTGCTATAAAAGCTACGAAAGATAAAACGAGTAATACCGCTCCCCATTGCCATATCATTTCAGGATTTTGGGCTCGTACGCCTTCATCTATTACTTTGGCCATAATGAGTGGCTGAACCAACTCCACAAATAATTCCAACAGCATTAAACATAAAGCAAACATTGCAGTCCATTTATATGGTTTTATATACGAAAAAATTTCTCTCACATTTGTTCACCCCTTTTTTGAGAAGAAACATCTTTACATCTTAATATAGTTCTTATTACTCTTCATTATAGTATTTTTATGCTTTTTCACCTGCGATAGAAAGCCAAGTTACACAAACAAGCATAACAAAAACACCTATTAATTGCCAAAAACCCAATGATGTACCAAACATAATTACAGAAATAACCATGGCCGTTAATGGTTCAATACTAGATAAGATGCTTGTCTCTACCGCTGATATGTATTTCATGCTACTCAAAAATAAGATAAAGGCTATTGTGCCAAAGACAATTAGTGCAAGCATTAGACCTACAACCTTCAAATCCATAAAAACAAGCCACTGATTCGATTGCCAAATGCGACTGATTATGCCTAACGTTAGACCACCAATTAGCATTCCCCAGCCTACAACAAGCAGTACACTCCATTCTTTCATGAGACGTGCTGGATACAGCGTGTAGAAGGCAAAAGTTAAACCTACTGCCACTCCCCATATTAAGGCTTTATTACTAACTAGCAAAGCATCAAAAGAAGCGTTCGTTAGTAATAAAAATAACCCTGCTAGTGTACCAATAATCCCTAACACTTGATATTTAGGTGGCCATTTCTTTAAACTAAGAGAGACATAAGCTACTACAAAGATTGGTGCTAAAAATTGTAGTAAAGTAGCTAGTACTGCATTGCTTTCATTGATTGCTGCTACGAAGGCATATTGTACACCCAACATCCCTGCTACACCAAAGATGATAAGCTGTTTACTCCATATTTTTTGTTGCCATATCCCAAAGATATTTTTCCCCGTTAACACTAAGTATATGAGTAATACAATACCCGCAATTGACAAACGAATTGTTAACATAAAGGAAACTGTCAATGGTGTATGATTGAGTAACCATTCCATTAAAGGACCTGTTGCACCCCACAACATCGCACCCGAGATAATAAAAATCAAACCTTTTAATCGTTCCATCCCAATCCCGCTTCCTTCCTATATACGTACTAAAATTTGTTGTTTTTCTTCAAAACTTTTCTTATATTTTGTTAGTAAAGTCCTATTTTTTTCTCTATCAAATATTTACAAATATATTCATAATGACTAATTCCCGATAATTCTCTATAATAATAGTATATATTGATTACCCAAGGAGATTGAATAAATCATGAGTCAAATCCATAAATCATTTTCGATTGATGAACATTATTTAAATTCACTTCCTTTTCCTGCATTTGTCATAAACCAAGACGGACAAGCTTCTATTTGGGGAAAGAATGCTGAACAGCTATTTGGTTTTTCTGCTACTGATATTAAAGGACATACTACTTCATTCATACATGAAAATCTACTACGTCAGCTTTCATTAGAGACGTTCAAATCAATACTTCAAAGTGAGGATAGTACGTATTTAGATAAGATTCAAGTGTATACAAGTGCCAATGAAGAAATTACTACGGCATTGTTAGCTAAACCGTTAATCGAACAAGGTGAACACCTTATCCTTATTATGTTGATGTTACCTGAATTAATGATTAATTCCGTATCTAATAGTCGAACTTTTACAGACTTAAAACATGGTTTAGACTCAACTTTCATGACTGTGACACTTGACCAAGACGGGTTTATTTTAGAATGTAATGCTGAATTTCTAAAAACAAGTCAATGGACACCAAAGCGCGTTATCGGTAAAACATTTTGGCAACTGTTCCCTGATAATGATGTAAGTGAAAAAATCACCAATAACATCTGGCGCAATTTAAACAATTGCAATACATGGCAAGGTGAAGTCGAAAAAGTTACAAAAACTGGCCAGTCATATTGGGTACTGTTAACAGCTATCCCAACGTTTAATCTAGAAACCAATGAACAACAGTTTATTTTAATTGAAAAAGATATTACGAAATCAAAAACAATTCAGCATCAGCTTGAAAAAATTGCCTATATTGATACCGAGACAGGTCTAATGAATGCCCATCGTCTTGAAAAAGTGATTGCTAGCATGATTGAAGAAGATAGACATTTCTCATTTGTATATTTAAGCATCGATAAATTTTACACATTAAAAGAGTTACATGATCAACAAATTAATCAGAGTCTGATTATTGAATTTACAAATCGTATAAAAATGTATTTCCAAGACAGTGCAATGGCACGTATCAATGAAAATGATTTTGTTGTCATAACACCTTTAAGTGAATGGTTTATTCAAGGCTTCTTATCTTACTTACAACAGCACCCAATATACAGTAGTAATATCGCTGTGCCTATTTCCATTAGCGGTGGCATTACACGCTTCCCTGAAGATCAAACAACCTTCTCTCAATTGATGAAGGCATCGATTGCTACTATTACATCGGTACGTGAAGCAGGTGGCGATAAAATTGTGTCACTATCAAAAGCAACACATAAAGCTTTAAATCGTAAAGCTTTAATAGAAAAACGTTTACTTCAAGCGCTTGATCAAAAGAACCTTAAGGTACTTTATCAGCCACAAGTTGATGTTTACACGGGGAAAATTACAGTCGTAGAAGCACTAGTGCGCTGGGAAGATGAGGTAATGGGGGTTGTTTCACCAGATGAATTGATTCCAATTGCTGAGGAAACAGGACTCATTAACAATATCGGTTCATTTATGTTAGAAAGAGCTTGTGAGCAGGCATTAATTTGGAAGAAGGCTGGTCTGCATTTAAAAGTAGCCATCAACTCTTCAGTACGTGAATTCCGTGATAAAAACATGGCCAAATCAGTACTTGATATGCTAGCAAAAACAGGTTGTCCAGCTAGCCTTATTCAAATTGAAATTACAGAGAAGTTTGCTTTAGAGGCAGAAGCAGCAACCTTTATTACGCAGCAAATGCGTAAACTTGAAAACGAAGGTATCGTTTTCGTATTAGATGATTTCGGTACTGGCTATGGTTCATTCCGCTATATGCAGATTTTGCCAATAGATACATTAAAAATTGATCAAACATTTACAAATTCACTATTAAAATCTGAAAAAACACAAAAGCTAATGCATGGCATGGTGCAATTAGGCAAATCAATGGAACTTAAAGTGGTTGCTGAAGGCGTGGAAACCGCTGAACAAGCAGACCTTTTAATGACATATGGCTGTGATGCTATTCAAGGTTATTATATTAGTAAGCCTGTTACACCAGAAGAAATTGAGACATTACTTGTAAAATAATAGTATGTAGGCTGTCCAAGTACTGGACAGCTTTTTAGTTTAAACATTTAGCAGTTTTATCTTTTGTATACTTTTCTTATTTTCATTTTACTCGTATATATTCCACGGAATATGAGTTGCATGAATACTTCCGCAAATACCAGCCCCATAACAATTGCCCCGGTAATTAAAAACGCCTTTAAACCATATTGCAAGCCTTGTAAATAATCATCTTCCACAACATTCCGCATCGCATTGTATGCCATCCCCCCCGGCACAAGCGGAATAATACCAGCCACAATAAAGATGATCATTGGCATTTTAAAGCGCCGAGCATACAAGTGTGCGACAATGGCAACTACAAACGAACCAAAGAAAGATGCATTTACTACATCCATTCCGTACTCTGTTAATACATAATAAATAAGCCAGCCTACTACACCAACAAAACCACAGTGAAACAGTGTTTTCCGAGGTACATTAAAAATAACCGCAATACCTGCTGTTGCAAAAAAACTGACGATTAATTGTACGATTATATCCAAATCATCCGCCTCCTAAAATGATAGGATGACGGCAATAGCTGCACCGATTGCAAATGCTGTTAAAAACGCCTCTGCTCCCTTTGCCATCCCTGACATAAAATGACCTGCCATTAAATCCCTCACCGCATTAGTAATTAAAATACCTGGTACAAGTGGCATGACCGAACTAATAATAATCTTGTCTATTTCCGCACCATATCCAGATTTTACGGCAAAAAAAGCAATCAGACCAATTATTAACGAAGCAGTGAATTCTGAGAAAAATTTCACCTTCGTTAAATAATTCATCCACACTAGTACAAGGAATCCGAGCCCCCCCGCTATAAACGCAGCAGGAAAATCCGACCATCCTCCTTTAAACATTATAAGAAAACAACCACTCGCCAGAGCAGCTGATAAAACTTGCATATAAATTGGTAAAAAATAATTTGTTTTTTGTATCGACTTTAACTCGTCATGAGCCTCATCTAATGTTATTATGTGAGATGTGAGTCTACGAGATACTGAATTTACCAAGGCAATTTTTTGTAAATCTGTAACCCTACTGGAAATCGAAGTGATTCTCGTCGGCTGTGTCTTACCTAACGAAAAAATGATACCCGTTGGTGTAGCATAACATTGAGCATCAAGCATATTTTGAGATTGTGCCATACGCAGCATCGTATCTTCCACACGGTATGTTTCTGCCCCACTTTCAATCATAATACGACCTGCAAGTAGCAAGCAGTCAATTGTTAACTCATTATCGGCTTCTTGTAATATCATTACAGTTATCTACCTCCTTCAAAAGGTTCCTTGCCAATAGTAAATAGTATCGAACTGCAAATAAAAACTCAACCGTAAATCTTCAACATTTTTTTACATAATTCGTAGATTCATATAACTTTTCCGATACTTCACACGTCTGATTGTATAGATAAATAATTTACAGAGGGGAGCGTATCCACCAAGATGCAGGAACGCAGAAAACGACGCGGCCCAATGATTGATTTCCTATTAATCGGCCTCATTATTACATTAACATCCATTATTCTTGTCATTATCCTTTCAAAGGATGACTTTAAGTTTCAAAAAATTAGTGCTTCGAAAGATTCAAACTCAGATTCTTTAAATAGTAGTTTATCGACTGAAAGCTCTGCGTTTCCAGGGATACGTATTGTAACAGACGTTTCGAATGATAAACGCACACCATTTGCCATTCACTATCCACAAACAGAAAATAAGGTCTTTAATGATGCCGTAATAAAGTACATAACGGATTCAAAAGAAAACTACTTGTCGGAAATGAAAAAAAATGATACTAAAAGTGCAATGGGTGAATTAAATATCAGCTTTGAGACTTTTCCATATCACAAGCAATATTATTCTTTTGTCCTTACAAAAATGCAGTATCTGGGCGGAGCCAATCACGAAGTTTCTACAAAGACATTTTTCTTTAACAATGAAACAGGTGAACAAATCGATATAAAAACATTATTGCAAAATGACGAAAATAACTTGTCCACAATTGCTGCGCATGTCCGTAAAGATTTACAGCAAAATCCTCAACTAAAAGATGAACTCAATAAAGATGAGTTACTTTCAGCAACGGAGCCAAAATGGGCAAATTTCGAGCGTTTTGCTCTTGTAGACGATGCGTTACTCTTTTACTTCGATGAATATGAAATTGCCAACGGTGCAGCTGGTGCCCCAATTGGGAAACTGCCCCTTTCACTTATTAACCCTTTACTAGCATCTGATTTTCAAATTGAGATGGAGACTATGGAACCGACGGAACCAGCAACTCCAGGAGATCCAAATGTTAAGCGCATTGCATTAACTTTTGATGATGGTCCACATCCGATTGTAACAGAACAGATTTTAGACATTCTTGATAAGTATCATGCAAAAGCTACCTTCTTTATGCTTGGCAGTCGTGTACAATATTATCCAGATATCGCCAGAGATGTTCTTGCACGTGGACATGAGGTTGGGAACCATACTTGGAACCATCCTGTATTAACAAAACTACCTTCAGAACAAGTCTTAAAGGAGTATTCTTCAACAGCGGCAGAAATTGAATTAGCTATCAATCAAGGCGCGACTGTCTTTAGACCTCCTTACGGCGCAACAAACAAGAACATAAATGCTCAAATTCCAATTCCGGTAGTACTATGGAGCATTGACACAATGGACTGGAAACATCGCAATGCACAGCAGTTACTACCGTATGTAAAAAATAATCTGCACAATAATGCAATTGTCTTAATGCATGACATTCATCAATCAACTGCGGATGGACTTGATGCTGTACTTGCCTATTTACAAGAACAGGGGTATGAGTTTGTGACAGTTTCTGAAATCCTGCCGTATCGTCAATAAGCAATGACACCGGATAGTTAAAGAACGTTTATCACGATTATCTAAAGAAGAGGCTGGAACAAAAGAGAAAAAGTGTTAGATCGACATCAGTCAATCTAACACTTTTTTGCTGTGAACGTTGATGTCCACTACGGCGGACGTTCCGGAGGCGTGGCCTGAGCCTGTAGTCTCAGGCGTCACGCTAATCCCCCAGGAGTCGCCGCCTTCGCTACCATCAACTAGTGCTCTCTTCTAAATTTTATTTATGCCAAAAGGAAGAATGTCTAAATTTTTTTCATTTTAGATAGCAAAAATTTAATACCTTTACTTCTCTTTCTTAAAATTTAAAGTTTTGTCCCAGCCTCGTTTTTTATTTTATTGGCAGAGTGTCGAGCGATTTGAAGTCCTTCAGCTGATAGCTCTTTACCTCATTGCGGGCAACTGTGTATAGAACATCATCTATATAGACGACACGCTGTACGACTTGCTCCCAATCTTCATACTGATCGCCTGAATTTTCACTAATGATATTGCCTTTTAAAACGATACCCTTTTCTGCTGTGATTTCATATATTTGTGCGCCTTGGCCCTGATATACGATGTCATCTCCTTGCCCTGCTTCATACAGTACAACTGGGAAGCCATAGTAATTGTACTCTGTATGACGGAATAACGCTTTAGGATTATACTGCACTTCTGAGTTTGAACCTTTCCCACCAATCTTGACCATTGATTGCTCTTTTGGATTTTGGAAATCTGATACATCAAATAATGACATTTTCATATTCGTTGTAACGGTAAAGTTACGCTTTGAATAAGCGTCATAACGCTCTTCTGTATCATAACCAATACCGATTAAATGTGTGTCATCCAATGGATGTAAATAGTTGCTATAGCCAGGAATTTTCAATTGGCCTAAAACAGTTGGTTTTTTCGGATTCTCTACATCAATGACAAAGAGTGGATCAACCTGCTTGAATGTCACGACATATGCCTTTTCTCCCATGAAACGAGCTGAATATACTTTTTCACCAGGAGCTAAATCCTTCACTGACCCAAGCTCTTTTAAATTTTCATCTAAAATGAAAAGGTGGTTACGTGATACATTTTGTTCATCCCACATATTACCCTCTGTTGTGACGATGCGGAAATTACCTTTATATTCATCCATTGAATATTGATTCAGTACAGATCCCTTAACTTCAGTTGCACCTACAAAATTCAATGCTGTTCCAGCAATATCCCATTTAAATACTTGTGTATCTACTTGAGTTGGCATCCAAATTCTATCCATAACCATTCCGCCTACCATATCTCCACGGTTTCCGTTATAAATCGGTGTCGTTAAATACAGTGCATTTTCGGACATGTATAGCCCGCTACTACCGCCTAAATATCCCTTCGTAGTGGCTGTTGCTTTGGCCCCATTTTTCAAATCCACAGCGGTAATCAAGCTATACGTACCATCCATAGTGTTTGGTAATATAGAAATTTTCTCAAGCGGTAAACTTTTATAGTCCTTGCTGACCGAACTATCATAAGTTTTTGGCTTTAAATCCAATGTCTCGCCTTCTTTTAGCATCCAATAATTAGGGTGCATATTACCAATTAAATACAAAGTGTCTTTCGTAATGCGTATATCCTGTAAGAATCCTTCTTGTGCGACCTCACGTAAAAAATTAGGATTTTTCGGATTTGTTATATCATAAAAAGTTGCTGTTGTCATACTCGTGCCTGTTTTTTCGATATATTCATCTCCGATTGCTATTAACACATTATCGTACAAGGCTAGCTTTGAAATATACTGTGATTCTTTTAGCTTGACTGTCGTTGCTAATTTTAAATTTTTCGGATTGCTGGCATCTACAACAGTTATGCTTTGATCTTTTACCGCATAGATTATGTCATTTTTGACAACGACAATATCCCCTTCTTCTACACCCTCTACTTGATTATTTGTCGTAGAGGAGTTGCTTGAATCGCTCAGTGAGTTTGCTTTATCTTCGCTACTTGTATTATTTTCTGTACGTGATTCAGATTCAGCTTCACTATTAACATTCGCTAAAATTGCTTTGAAATATTGTTGCAGTTCTTCCTCAGACTTTACAGCTTCCAACTTCTCTACAACCGTAAATGCAATAACATGTGATGTTGTTTTAAGCTCACTTGGTGCAAATGCTTGCTTACGGACATGTAATTTATAACTTCCTGGCGCCAACTGACTAACGATAAGTGTTTTATTATCTTCTCCCAATGTAATGGTCGCAGTCACTTTTCGCCCCTTATCAGTTGTTACATAGACATTTTCTTCCGTAATATTGCTACCTTTTAATGCTTTAGAGAATGATGCCTTCCAGCTTTGAGTCGACATAACCGTATTAACTGCCTTTGCCTCAGCTTTTGGTACCATCATAAAAGTAGAGATACCTGGCAATATAGCTAGTACGGAAATAATCAGAATTGCTATCCACCGATTTTTCATGTTTTTCCACTCCTTCATATACTTGTTTAATCATTAGACTTACAAAAGTTAGGAAAGTTACATTTTTCTGATAATTTTTTCATAAAAAAACGAGGGGAATGAATCCCTCTCGTTTACTCTTCAAACGGCCATTTAGGTAACATTTTAGCTAATGGTTTATCATTTCGTCTACCAAGTACATAATCTGCCTGCATTATTGTATGAATTTCCCGTGTACCCTCATAAATTACCGGTGCTTTTGAGTTACGTAAAAAACGCGCAACAGGATATTCATCCGAATAGCCGTAAGCTCCATGAATTTGGAGTGCGTCATCCGCTGCTTTATTGGCAAAATCACAGGCTTGCCATTTCGCAAGAGATGTCTCTCTTGTATTACGGAGACCTTTATTTTTCAACTCACCAACACGATAAACAAGCAAACGGCTCATTTGATAGCCGGCCTCCATCTTCGCAATCATTTGCCCAACTAGCTGATGCTCACCAATTGGCTTCCCAAACGTTTCACGCTCATGGCAGTACTTCACGCTCGTCTCAATACATGCTTGAATTAGTCCAACTGCACCGGCAGCTACTGTAAAACGACCATTATCCAGTGCTGACATCGCAATTTTGAAGCCCTCTCCTTCTTCACCTAGCCTATTTTCTACTGGAACGCGTAAGTCTTCGAAAAAGAGTTCGCCCGTATTGCCTGCACGAATACCATACTTCCCTTTAATGGCCTTGGAAGTAAAACCAACCATTGAACGTTCAACAATGAAAGCACTGATGCCGTGATGCTTTTGAGCTCTATCTGTGTATGCAAAGACGATAAAATGATCGGCCATATCACATAACGAAATCCATGTTTTTTGTCCATTCAGCACATAAAAATCACCATCACGTATAGCTGTAGTTGACATTGCTGCTACGTCTGAACCTGCGCCTGGCTCCGTTAATGCAAACGCACCAATGCGCACACCCTTTGCCTGGGGAACAAGATATTGCTTCTTTTGCGCCTCTGTACCCCATTGCATTAAAGTCATGCTATTCAAGCCAGTATGCACCGATACAGCCGTTCGAAAAGCTGTATCTCCTCGTTCAAGCTCCTCACAGACGATGGCAAGCGCATTATAATCCATGCCACTGCCTCCGTACTTCTCAGGAACACAGACCCCCATCAACCCAAGCTCTGCAAGTCTTGACCAAATGCTAGCATCGAAGCTTCCTTCTGCATCCCATGTTGCAATTTCTGGTATTATTTCATCATCAACAAACTGGCGTACTGTTTTACGTAGTATTTCTTGCTCAGTTGTAAATTCGAAATTCATGGTCATCACCTACCATTTCACAATCATTGCAGACTTATGAGACGTCTCTTTAATAACAACGCCACGTTTTGCCATTTCCTTAATATACGCATCACCAGGTACAATTGCCTCTGGCGCGAATACACCTCGATTCGTAATCGAGCCTTCACCAATCATTTGTGCAACTACCGATATTGTATTGGCTGTGGCACGGGCCATTGCCGTCTCGTTAATCGTCAAATCTTTACGTACAATCATTTCATACTCATAAGTAACCTGTTGTTGTGCTTTTTCACCTGCCACAATCACACGTAACAGCACAGCATCTGGCTTTGTTCCAAGCTCTAATTGCTTCTTAAGTGCCTCTCGTACTACAGCTCGCACAGGCACCTCCATATTGTCTACCTCAACCTTATTACTAGAATCTAAGAATCCTAAATCTGCTAACAATTTAAACTTCTCAGCATGCCCTTTATAACGAATCGTTTTATACTCTAGTGTTCGAACATTTGGGAATGTTTTATATAATGTCGATATGCCACCAGATGTATAAAATGCCTCAAGTACCCCAAAACCGTCGAAATAAATAGGCTCGACACCCGTTAAGGATGGCACCTCTTGAAGTTTACCTTTTTGAATCATTTTAGAAGGTTCCGTATAGTGGTCAAATACACCATCTAAAGAAAATACGCGTGTATAGTGAAGGGGTGGCTTTGGCTCTGTTGGTATACCACCGACATATAACTTAATAGATTCTACTTCATCTAATTTTGACGCACCATAGCCTGCTAATATATTCACCATGCCTGGAGCTACACCTAAATCAGGAATAATTGTAACACCCTTTGCTTTTGCTTCCTCGTCAAACTCTAAAATCTTTTCTGTCACACCACCGATATGACCACCTAAGTCTACAGAGTGAACACCCGCTTCAATGGCTGCTCTCGCTACTCGCTCATTGAATGAATAAAATAAAGCATTCACAACGACATTTCCTTTTGAGATAACTGACGTCAACGAGTCGTCAGATTCCGCATGAAGCTCTACGACTTCAACTCTATCTGTATGCAACGTGTCAACAAAGCTCTGTGCCGTCTTCACATCAATATCTCCTAGAAATACGCGTTCTACATTGCTATTTTTAATTAAATCACGAGCTACCTCTTTCCCCATTAAACCTGCACCTAATACAACAACTTTCATCATTGAACATCCCCTTTCATTGATCTGTTACTCTGTATCGATTTGTGCTCTTTGTAATTTCCCGCTGTAATCTATATAAATGCTCTTCCATTCTGTATATACATCCAATGCGGCAACGCCTGAATCGCGGTGACCATTCCCCGTGCCCTTTGTTCCACCGAATGGCAAATGAATTTCAGCACCTGTTGTGCCTGCATTTATATAAACAATACCTGTGTCTAAATCACGTTGTGCACGGAAAATTGTATTAACGTTTTGTGAGAATATAGAGCTAGATAAGCCAAATTTCACACCATTATTTACTGCAATTGCTTCATCTAAACTTGCAACTTCAATGAGAGAAACTACCGGCCCAAAAATTTCTTCCTGCGCAATAATCATATTAGGTTTCACATTCGTAAACAATGTTGGTTCATAGTAAAACCCTTTATCATAAGGTTCCTCATTTAAAATCCTTCCACCAGCTAGTAATGTTGCACCTTCTTGTTTACCAATCTGTACGTAATGATTTATTTTCTCAAGGGCAGCTTTACTGATAACAGGACCGATTTTTACGCTTTCATCTAAGCCGTCTCCAATTGTTAAATGCTGCATTGCTTCTAAAAGAAGCTTTTCTAATTCTTCTCTTACATCTTTATGCACGATAACGCGACTACATGCTGTACATCTTTGACCAGCCGTGCCGAACGCACTCCATAAAATGCCTTCCGCTGCAAGGTGTAAGTCTGCATCGTCCATGACAATAACAGCATTTTTCCCACCCATCTCTAACGAAACTTTTTTCAAATGTTTACCACCAAGTTCCGCTACCTTACTCCCTGTCGTAGTAGATCCAGTAAACGAAATCACTTTTACATCTGGATGCTCAATTAATGCTGTCCCCACAGTTGGTCCTGTACCAAAGACAATATTTGCAACACCAGCTGGCAAACCTATTTCTTGAAAAATTTTACCCATTTCGTAAGCCATCATCGGTGTTTCATTGGATGGCTTCCAAATAAACGTATTTCCTGCCACAAGCGCAGGAAACGACTTCCATGTAGCAATGGCAACGGGGAAGTTCCAAGGTGTTATTAAGCCCACAACCCCTATAGGAGCACGTACACTCATGGCAAATTTATTGGCAAGCTCTGATGGTGTTGTCTCCCCAAACAATCGTCGTCCTTCTCCCGCCATATAATAAGCCATATCAATACCTTCCTGTACTTCGCCTCTTGCCTCTTCAATAACTTTTCCCATTTCTTTTGTTAAAACAGTAGCTAGGTATTCTTTCTTTTCCTTCATCTTTTGTCCGATGGCATATAAATAATCTGCACGTTTTGGTGCTGGCACTAGTGCCCATTCTTTTTGTGCTTGCTTTGCTACCGCTACCGCCTCATCTACCTCACTTGCCGTTGAGCGCGGTATAGTTGCTAAATGCTCACCGTTTGCAGGGTTCGTCACTGCTATACTTTGTAAATGCGAATGGCTTAACCATTCACCGCCAATATAGTTTTTAACATCCATTACAAACACCCCCTGAAAGATTTCAATGATGCCTCAGCTGAATTACGCCAAATTTGAAGTAGGCTACTGACTGCGAGATGCATACTAGTTTAGTTGTTGAGCCTATAACTCAACATTTGCAATTGAAAACGTCCACCGCTTTCGTGAAGATAGGATTTTCATATAGATGCCACACGTTTTAGGTTAACAACTGCGTAATCCCTTCAAAAATTGACTTCCGCTGGAGGATTTACCTTCATTCAACTTTGTTATTTGAGCACCCATTGAAGAAAGGATGGACCCCACATTCAATGTACAATCCCCAAAAAATATCTCGCTGAACGAAAATAAATAATACACATTCTAGTTTTTTATATTCGACATTTTCTAGCTTATTCCCTTTTTTTCTAAAATAATTAATTATGCAGTGAAACTATTGTGCCTTATAATCGTATACAGTAACAACAAAATTACTATTGGAGGAATTGCATAATGAATAACCATGAAATTGACTACAAAATATTTGGAGACGACATGCAATACGTGCAAGTTGAACTAGATCCACAGGAGACCGTGGTTGCGGAAGCAGGAGCTTTAATGATGATGGATCAAGCTATTGAAATGGAGACTATTTTTGGCGATGGCTCTAAAGGGAATGCGCAAAGTGGCTTTATGGGGAAATTACTAGGTGCAGGAAAGCGTATAGTTACAGGCGAAAGCTTATTCATGACCACATTTACAAACGCTGGTACAGGGAAACGTCATGTGTATTTTGCATCCCCTTATCCTGGTAAAATCATTCCAATGGATTTAAGTCAATTGAATGGAAAAATTATTTGTCAAAAGGATGCTTTTTTAGCAGCCGCTAAAGGCGTTTCTGTTGGTGTCGAATTCCAGAAAAAAATTGGTGTAGGTTTCTTCGGTGGAGAAGGTTTCATTATGCAAAAGCTTGAAGGTGATGGTATGGCCTTCGTACATGCTGGTGGTGCTATTCATCAAAAAACTTTACAACCTGGGGAAGTTTTACGTGTTGATACAGGATGTTTAGTCGCTATGACATCCGATGTAGATTACAATATCGAAATGGTTGGGGGCGTAAAAACCGCTTTATTTGGTGGTGAAGGTATTTTCTTCGCAACTTTACGTGGCCCTGGTACAGTCTGGGTTCAATCATTACCATTCAGCCGCTTAGCGAGCCGTATCTTTGCAGCAGCGCCAATTTCACAGGGCGGTGGCGGCAAATCTTCAGGCGAAGGCGGAATTGGTGGTCTATTTGACATGTTCAATAAATAATAAGTACCATTTATCTTTTAGTCACTAGCAAATACCGGTCAGTTGATTTCCCACCTCTGGGTATCTTACTGACCGTTTATACGGGTTAAAGTGAAACTTCAAACAGTGGGGTTTTCTTGATCCCCACTGTTTGCTAGTTGAACCAATCGGGTTTTTACGGTCAGTTGGTCGCCATCCTATGGGTATCTTACTGACCGTTTATACGGGTTAAATCGGAGCACATCTCTAGTAGGTTGCGCTCCGCTTTTTAGTCTATTCGATTGGACACAGCCTTACCCTGCCCGTATGCCGTAAGTGCGTTGACATTTAGCGTCAGCATCGCAGTTCTCGTTTTCAATGAAGCACTGCCAATATGGGGAAGTGCCACAACATTCGGAAGCGTCAATAACGGATGATCCATCGAAATCGGCTCATATTCAAAAACATCTAGCCCTGCTGCCCAAAGCTTGCCATTTTTCAAGGCGTCATAAAGTGCATGCTCATCAATAATGCCTCCCCGAGAAGCATTAATCAGTACTGCATCATCCTGCATCATCGCCAGTTCTTTCGCTCCGATTAATCCTACTGTATCGTTGTTAAATGGTGTCATAATTACAACAAAATCTGATTGTTTTAAAAGATCCTCAAGAGGTACATATCGAAAACCATACATTTCTTCGGCCTCATGGCGACGTCTACGATTATGATATATTACCTTCATGTCGAAACCTTTTGCTCGTCTTGCAACTGCCTGACCGATTCGTCCCATTCCGATAATCCCTATAGTTGTACCTGACACATCCTTACCTACTAACTGCATTGGGTACCAGCTTTGCCATTTGCCATCACGCAAATAACGCTCACTTTCTGGAATTCTTCGTGCAGTTGCAAGCAATAAGCCAAATACTAAATCGGCTGTTGTATTAGTTAAGACACCTGGTGTATTTGTTGCCATGATACCTCGTTTGCGCAAAGCTACCACATCAACATTATTGAAACCAACTGCTAAATTTGTCACGAGCTTTAAATTGGGTGCATGTGAAAGTAATTCCTCATCGACCTGATCCGCAATCGTTACCCATAATACTTCACAGTCTGCAACAGCTGCTAAAAGTTTGTCTCGTGGAATAACGATTTCTTCCTCCTGCCACTGCTCAATATCATAAAACTCCTCTAACGGCTCGACAATATGCGCCGGAAATTTACGTGTAATAAATAATTTCTTTTTCATGTTTCCAACACCCCTCAATTCATTTCCCCATTTCGCCTTTAGCGTATCACTAATAAGTCCAGTGCTCAAGCATCCATTTACGTCCGATGGCGGCTTTTAAAGCAAACAAAACAATCAATCTCTAGCAACTTTCTGTTTCTATCCATCACTCTAATCATTCTATCGATCATTTTAAGGTTTCTATCCGTCACTCTTGCCATTCTATCCAGCAATTCAATTTATTTCACTACAAAAAAACTATGCACATTCTCAGTGCATAGCTTTCCATCTATATAGTTAAAATTCTTTTATTGTTGTATCTAGGCGACTCGCAACTTTCTTCAATTCTTCTGAAGACTCACCAATGGCTTCAATGATATTCGCCAATTCCGTTATTTGATTGCCCACATTTTGGAAGTTTATGATGGATTCCTCCACCGAGCCTGATATGGCATCGAAGGCTTTCAAGGATTCAACGTTTTGTTCAATACTGTTATTCACTAGTTCTTGAATTTCTTGAATCGCTTGTACAACCTGATTTGTAATACCAGTCGACATCCCAATTAAATCCGCAATTTGTTGCACTGAATTTTTCGTTTGATCTGCTAGTTTACGTACCTCATCGGCAACTACCGCAAAACCTTTTCCATGTTCACCTGCACGAGCAGCTTCAATGGCTGAATTTAGGGCAAGTAAGTTTGTTTGTCCTGAAATGTTTTTTACCATTTCAACAACCACATTAATTTTAGAGGATGAGTGATTTAATTGTTCCACCATCTTCGCCATGTCAACAGTCTTATCATTTATTTTTCCAGTTTGCTCATTTATTAATACTATTTTTGAATAACCTTCTGTTGATACCTGTTGCATTGTTTTTGCATCATCTATGCTTTCCTTCAAGAATGCTTTAACTTGCTTCGTACTAGAAATAAGCTCCGTCACTGCCTCATTCGTTTCATGGGATTGGCTGTCAATCTGCGTTGAAATCCCACCTACAATTCCCTTTATATGGGCACGTACATTGTTTCGTTGCTCCTCTAATAACGTATTAGCGTAATGATCGTATTCCTCTAAGACAATTTGTTGCTCGAAATTACAAATTTTACTTATAGCATCACAATACTTTTCTTCTTCACCTTTCGATAAATGCAGCTCATAAACAATCTTCCGTAATGATTTTTCAAGATTTTGAAATGCAGCTAAATACCACTTGGGATACAAATTAATCTTGACATGCATCTTTCCAACACGTCGCCGCTTTTCTAAGAACGCTTCATCAATTCGCCCTTCAAACATTTCTATTATATGATGACGTAACGTTTGGCGTAAACGCTCACTCGAACTGTGCTTTTGAATAACTTCTCGTAAAGCAGGAACACTTTCAACTACATTATAAAAAGCCTCTACCACATCGACAACATTTTGCTCAATATAAGGCTTCAAGCTTCTAATGAATTGTAAATCTTGTTCGGTAAGATTGACGAGCTCTAACTGAAGCAAACGTTCCTGATCTTGAATAAAAACCCCTGTATTTGATACATCACTAATCACAATTATATTTTGCTTAGGTCTATTCCCAAATTGAAACATTTTTCCACCCCATAATATTATCTTGTGCCACCCTATACCTTTTTTCCTAAACCCTATGCAATAGTTACAAGTATTATTATCTTATATAATTTTGATTATAATGTATATTTTCTCTTATTTACAATGAAAAAATTAAAATTCAATATAAATAAACGCCAATTACTAGTTCTTTAAAACTACCAACGCAATGATAAACCATTAAAAAAAGTAATCACACTCGAAAAATACACGAAATATATGATTAAAATTATCTATATTCACAAAAAAACACTCATCCTTGTGAAAGATGAGTGACTTTTCGATTACATAAATATAATAATACTTAAAATAGCCGCCAATACCAAACGGTAAATTGCAAATGGCATCAGTTTAACTTTTGAAATCAGTGCTAAGAAGAACTTAATGGATAGTAAAGCAAATATAAATGAACTAATAAAGCCGACTGCATAAAAACCAAAGTAATCCATTGACAGCGTATCCCAGTTTTTCAGTACTGATACAAGACTTGCCCCTGCCATAATTGGGACCGCCATTATAAATGTGAAATCAGCTGCTACACGGTGACTAATCCCAAAAAGGACCCCACCCGAAATTGTGGCACCAGAACGTGAGAAACCTGGCCATAGAGATAAACACTGAACTAAGCCCACTTTGAAAGCTAAGCCATATGAAATATCATCTAACGAATCAACCTTTGGCTTTCTCGGTGCAAATTTATCGGCAACAATCATTAAAATTGCGCCAGCCACTAATGCATAGATGACATGCTCTACTTTAAATAGATGATCGTCTATAAAATCCTTAAATGCGAAACCTAATACTACTGCTGGTAGCATACCAACAATCACATGCATTAAGTTGAATCGTCCTTTCATCGATCTTGATTGACCATCAATATTGTATAAACCAACTAGGCTTAACATGCGCTTCCACATCACGACGATTACCGCTAAAATTGAACCTAGCTGTACGACGATTTTAAATGTGTTAGCTGGATACTTCCCTAAAAATTCTTCTGTTTTTAACCACATATCATCCACGATAATCATATGTCCTGTAGACGATACTGGTGCAAACTCTGTCATTCCCTCAACAAAGCCTAAAATAAGTGCCTTTAACAACTCTAAAAAATCCACATCGTCACCTTACCTTTTAACATTATTCAACAATCGTTGCGCCAGCTATATGCCAGCCACATTACGCAAGACGTAATTAATTTTTCCAAACACCCACTAATTATAAGATACTCTTTTTCCATATACTATAACTTTTTATCGAAAAGTAATATCCACTACCCAAAGCTCAGATCGACTCCCTATTCGCATCGGTGGACCCCAGAACCCAAATCCTGATGAAACAAGTGTATGCATTTGATCCTTCAACTTATAACCATAATCAAGCTCAAATACACGTGCCGTAATATAGTGATTTGGCCACATTTGACCCTTATGCGTATGACCTGACATATGAAAATCCACGCCCTCCTGCGACGGAGTTTCAAGATCATTCGGTGTATGATTCATGACAAACCACGGCAAAGTATCAGTATGTCGTAATGCATCTAATTGCTGTCTTTCTTTATTTGTAATATCTTCTTGTCCCGTTACTATAAACGCATTTCCAACTCGAATTGTTTCATCTCTTAAAATCTTCACACCGGCTTTATCCATTTCTTCTACAAATTCAGGGATTTTCTTGCCGTAATATTCATGATTGCCAAGTACACCGTAAACACCGTAAGTAGCAGTTAGTGATTTCATCACCTCTGCCATTCCTTCTTTTACAAACCATTTAGGATCATCATCAACAATGTCCCCTGCTAAAAAAACAATATCTGGTTTGGCTTCATTCGATAAATTAACAAAACGTTGTAAATGCTTTTTATTTGAAAGCACCCCTAGATGAAAATCCGAAGCAACGACGACACGCATCGAAGACAGTTCACTCTCTTTTTTATCCATCGATATTTCTAAATTACGTACTACTGGAGAATAAGCGAAATATGAACCAACTATACATAAGAAGACTAACAAGGCCATCGCTATACTTCCTATTATTTGTACATTGTTAAATGGCGTTAACCAAATAACAATTTGTGCTACCAAACAAAGCATCAACCCATACTCAAATACAAACATCCAATAATTCCCGACTATTGAAAACACTTTTAACGATTCATGTATCCGTCCAATAACAATACTAAAGGCTATAACATATAGTACCGACCAATACAATACCGGATAATTGAACCACTTCATCGCAACAAGCCACTGCTTTGCGCCCCACCCTAAATAGAAGGTTAACGCGCCATATATACCGACTACAAATATTCCCATTGTCACTTTCGCCATATAAAAGTCCTCTACTTTCATATATTCATAGTTGATTATAGCATTACAAATTAAAATCGTATTTTCAAAGCCCTTTTATTTTTTATTTTCTTTCAGTAACATGATATATGTAAGAGAGTATTTACGTTTAAACAAGCGAAAAGGGGTGTTATTCGAATGGTAAGATATAAATTTGAATCAACAGAGCATGAGTTATTCCGTAAAACCTTACGTAAGTTTTTAGCTGAAGAGGCTGAAGTACACTATGCGCAATGGGAGAAAGATCATCTTGTACCACTAGATTTTTGGCGCAAGTGTGGAGAAATGGGCTATCTATGCCCTCAAGTAGAAGAACAGTACGGCGGCCTAGGATTAGATTTTAGCTTTAGTGTTATTATCCAAGAAGAGCTTGAACTTATTGGTTCTAGTCTGATTGGAATTGGTCTGCATAATGATATTGTCGTTCCCTACATCGAGGCTTATGGGACAGATGCCCAAAAATCTCGCTGGCTACCGAAATGTATAACAGGAGATTACATTACGGCTATTGCCATGACAGAGCCAGGCACAGGCTCTGATTTAGCGAATATCCAAACAACAGCTTTACGTGACGGTGATCATTATATTGTCAACGGACAAAAAACATTTATCACTAATGGCATTCATACAAATTTAGCAGTTATAGCGGTGAAAACTAATCTATCTGCGGTGAAAAAACATCATGGAATAAGCCTTCTCGTAATAGAGGAAGGTACACCTGGATTTACCAAAGGTCGAAAACTAGAAAAAGTCGGGATGCACGCGCAAGATACCGCCGAATTATATTTTGAAGATTGTCGTGTTCCAGTAGAAAATCTGCTTGGTGAAGAGGGAAAAGGCTTCACCTACATGATGGAGAAGCTGCAACAGGAGCGTTTAGCAGTAGCTATTGCTGCCCAAACGGCAGCTGAGGATATGTTAGCTTTAACAATAGATTATGTAACATCACGTCAGGCTTTCGGAAAAGCCATTAGCGACTTCCAACATACACAGTTTAAAATTGCGGAAATGGCAACAAAAATTGAACTGGGCAAAACTTTTTTAGAATCTTTAATAGAAGAACATATTGCTGGCAAGAATGTTGTAACCAAGGTTTCAATGGCGAAATACTGGATTACCGAAAATGCGCGAGAACTATCTGCGCAGTGTATGCAGCTGCATGGTGGTTATGGCTATATGGAAGAATATAAAATTGCAAGACGTTATCGTGATATTCCTGTAATGTCGATTTACGCTGGCACAAATGAAGTGATGAAAATGATTATAGCAAAAAATTTAGGATTATAAGAAATTGGTTTATTCTTTTGTAAATTGCACATATTTTTTCGACGAAAGCAAAGCAACAGGAGCACAGAGGAGGTTCGGTGCTCGCCCATGGAAAGTGAGCGGAATGATTCGCAAAACAGCAAAATAAAATAAAAAAGATCAAAGAAATAGGGCACTTCCTGTTCAAGATTAACAAGAAGTGCCCTATTATAAGTTGAAGGACATTAGATAAATTAAAGTTATAAGTTTTTCAGTGTCCTCGCTTTCTGCCAACTGCCCTTTTTACACGAACGGTATACGAACAATCACTTTAAATAAGTCTCCATCAACGTCTATGCTCATTCGCGCCCCGTGTAAATCCACAATTGATTGTGCAATGGCTAAGCCGAGACCTGAGCCCTCAGTATGACGTGAAGCATCCGCTCGCTTAAAGCGCTCAAACAATTCATCGGCATTTTCACTGATTTCATATTTTGCAACGTTCTTAACGGTGATTTCTGCATCACCATTAGCTGTACGCTTTAATGTAACATAAACACGGGTACCTTCTAATGCGTATTTCAATACATTGACAATTAAGTTATCAATGAGTCTCCACCATTTTTGTCCATCAACATTAGCATAAAGTGGTTCATGTGGCATCGCCATTCGTAAATCTAAACGTGCTTGCACTAAGTCCTCCTCATGCTCACCAACTGCCTGCTGGACAAGCTGTGTTAAATCAACCCGACTTCGATGAAGCTCAATATTTCCACTTGCCATTTTCGATACTTCAAAGAGATCCTCAATCAGTACTTTTAGACGCTCTGATTTTTTATCGAGAATATGAATATACTGCTTGCGCTCTTCATCTGTAATATCCGATTTCTTTAGTAAATCTGTATAAGTAATAATGGATGTTAACGGTGTACGTAGATCATGGCTAACATTCGTAATAAGCTCTGTTTTCAAACGTTCACTTTTAGCCTGCTCATGCATTGACGTCCGAACACCTTCGCGTAAGTGATTAAGATTTTCAGCATGTTTAGCAAGCGGTGATTTTCCCTTTATCTTTACATCTCTATTCAGACGCCCATCTGCCATGTCTTTCGTATCCTTCATAATACGGTTTAAATAACCCATTCTGGATAGAAAAACAACCATTGCTGGTATACCTACAATCGCACAGACCCCAAATACGAATACTGGAAACCCGCCAGCTATCATCGTAGCAACAAGACTACCACCACCAAAAAAGGCAGCTGCAACCATCACTATGGAATGTAATGCGATGGAACGATTTAAAAATAGATCAGTTAGGGAATCTCCTAACCCCCATAAATAACTGTCTTTCAAGTTATCTCCCAATTTTTTTACTGTATTCACTCGTTCATACAACCAAATAAGTTGTACCAAAAACGCGATACCTAAAATAATTAAAACTAATAGTGTAAATAGAAAATTAGTGAAAAAATTTACATAATTAGATTGGTAAGCATGTTCAATCGCTTCAAAAGTAGCATACGAAGAAAACCAATACATACAGCCCGTAATGAACAATAAAGCGACTTGGATGTCAATTCGTAGCTTATTAAGATGATTTTTTTCTGGGAAGCCTTGCACGGTTTGAAGTACTTCTTTACGCCCTTTCCATGCAAAGATTGCCGCTATAATACTTGTAAGCCAAATAATAAAAAACATGTATTGATTACGTGTAAAACGTTCATAGCCTTCCATCACATCCGCTGATTGTGCTGCTGACTTAGAGATTGTGATAGTACCTATGTAATCGGTGGTTTCCCTGAATGAATCTGAATCTAAAGAAGCTTCATTACTATAAAAAATGTGGCTCAAACTATCACTAATATTCCAAGTACTTAATGGATGCTGTTGTGTATACTTTATTTTGTATGCACTACTATCGGAAACATTACCTGAACTGAACATTTTTCCAGTTTCAGTATTTGTTAATTCATAAGACCAGTAATTATAGTTTTTAGCGAAATTTTTTGCTTCCACTTGCGCAGATTTTATATATTGATCAACAAGTGCTTCCTTTTCTGCTTGAATTTTCTCCCGAACATATTCATCGTCTTGAAAATTAGTCGTAATGTCCTTAATTTTTTCATCCCGCTCGTTTTCAAGCTTTGTCATCAATTCAGTCGCATTGACATCAGCCGCTTCTTGAATACGCCCCTCATATTGCGCATGAATACTTGCTACTTGGTCACTTAGTGAACCATAGTAATTACGATGTTCTTCAATTTCATTTGTTGTGACTTCTATCTTGCTCTTTAATTCATCAGCATTTGGTCTATTCAATACCAGCGGCCCCAACTCGGATTGAAAATTATCAAGCTCATGTTGAAAATTTTCTGATTGAAAATAAGACTTCCCGATATACTGATAGCCAATCTTTGTAAATGTAAAGACACCAAAAATCAACCAAATTAAACAAATAAGTGCGAGAAGAGATTTCCACTTTTTCCCCATTACAATGACTCCCCTCTAAAAAATTCTTTCTAGCAATTGTAAAACTTCAGACGAACGGGTATTTACCATCTGATACGCATAGACACCAAAATAGATAAGGCCGATAACCCCAGCCACAAAACCTGCTATTGTTAGATAATGTTCTATTTTATTTTTCCATTTTATAGCCAACGCCCCATACCACCTTTAAATAGCGCGGGTTTTTCGGATCTGCCTCAATTTTTTCACGTATTTTGCGGATGTGTACAGCCACAATATTTTCCGCATTGTAGGCTTCCTCATTCCATACACGCTCATAAATTTCTCGAATCGAAAAAACACGCCCTGCATTTTTCATTAGTAATTCTGTAATTTTATATTCAATTGGCGTTAAACGAACAGGCTCGCCTTCCAAAATAACTTCTTTAGCATCCTCATCTAATACCAGACCGTCAATCTCAACTTTTGCCGTTCCATCATTGTATGTCCCAAGTTGTACATAACGTCGTAGCTGCGATTTAACACGTGCCAAAAGCTCTAATGGATGAAATGGCTTTGTGACATAATCATCGGCCCCAACGGATAAGCCATGAATTTTATCGCCGTCCTCCGCCTTTGCACTTAGCATAATAATTGGAATATTGCGTTCTGCACGGATTTTAAATGTTGCAGTAATGCCATCCATATTTGGCATCATAATATCTAAAATTATCAAATGGACTTCATTGCTTTCAAGCTTCGCTAGCGCCTCTACACCGTCAGCCGCTTTAATCACATCGTAGCCTTCGTTTTTTAAGTAAATTTCAATACCATCACGAATATCTTGATCGTCATCTGTTACAAGAACTGTTAACTTCGTCATGATATACACCTCGCTCTCAAATAATAGTGTACCTTTCAAATCTTAAAAACCTGCTAGCATAAAAATGAAGAAATTCTTAAGCTTTATTCTGATCTTTCTTCCCTTGCAAGCATGACAGTAGCGGCAAGCAACATTGCTCCCCAAATTAAGACGTCAAATTTAACTATTCACCCGTAAGGATTACGCCCCGTATTGTTGCAGCAACAGGTCTGTTAGTGATAAATTTCGGCAAAGTGGTACTATTTTTTCTAAAACCACTTTTAATTAATATTTAGGCTTGTACGCATAACTATCATAAAGATTTGTCCTTATGTACTTCATTATCCAGCTATATACCGCGCCACGCTATTTGAAAACGGACCTCATGCACTGAACGAACTATCATTACAACTACAGGCTATGCTTCTAGCTGTCCATTAGCTTTTTACTAAAAATTGTGTACACTGCAAGGGGTTTTTCTGCAAAAGAGCTAACGCAACCCCAATCATCATTATCACTAACTATACAGTTTTATCCAAAAACAGACAATTCCTATTTTTCTTCTTTTCTCATTCAACGTTATTAGGTTTTCTGTTAAAGAGAAGTTATAATAAAAACAACAGAAGGAGCGAGCGATTATGTACAAAACAATTGAAGAAACTGCTATTGACCTTGGTATGTCAGAACACCAAGTACATCGTCTTGTTTACGAGGGACGTATCCACTCTGTCTATGACGGCACACAAGTGCTTATTAACAGCGGACAATTTAGCACTTACTTTGAGCAATTAGAGCGCATTAAAGAGGAAATCGAAATTTGGCGCAATACACCTATTCCAGAAGATATTGATATCAAAGATGAAGACTAAAAATACCAGGCACCCAAACAATTCAGAATTGTTTGGGTGCCTGGCACTTTGTTAAATCGTTACGACAAATCCCGCTCGTTTGCCAATAATCTCTGCGTAATCCTCGACCATAACACTTGCCGTTGGATACATACCTGCACCAGGTCCAACAAGTGTTAATGTACCGATGTAATTTGTGTCCAACGCTACTGCATTATTGACGTCATCAACGGGGTAAAGTGGGTGCTCTTTATCTACTAGTTGTGGGCCAACTTTTGCTACCACACGCCCATCAGCAAACTTTTCAACCTCTGCCACGTGACGATAACGCAAGCCCTTTTCACACGCTTCTTTTACTTGCTGTGCCGAAATACTATCAATACCAATTACTTCGACATCTGCCCAATCTGGTTGCTCACCAAATGCTAACGCACTCAAAATCATTAATTTTTTGAAGGCATCTTGACCTGATATATCATTATATGGGTCAGCTTCAGCATATCCTAATTTTTGTGCTTCTATTAGAGCATTGTCAAAGGACCAACCCTCAGCTCGCATTTTCGTTAAAATATAGTTACAAGTACCATTTAAAACTCCTTGGATACGACTTACATCATTTACAAGCAAAATATTTTTCATCGTTTTAATGACAGGTACGCCACCAGCTGTTGTTGCCTCGAATCCAACAAAGACACCATTTGCTTTAGCTAGTTCCTGCAACTCTAAACCACGCTTCGCAAACATCACCTTATTAGCAGTAATGACATGACATTTATGTTCGACAGCACGTTTCAAATAGCCAAAAGCGGGCTCTTCATTGACGATTGCTTCGAAAACAACCTGCATACCTGGCTCTGCTAAAACCTCATCCATACTTGTTGTCATCAAATGTGCTGTACCGGGTACGCGTTCACGGCTAGCGTCTGTAACTAAAATTTTTGCTACTTCTAACTCTATACCTAATTTATTTTTAAGCTCTTCACGCTTTTCCTTTAAAATATGATAAATACCTTGACCTACTGTTCCAAATCCTAAGATCGCTGCCTTTATAGTTGCCATTCCTGTTATTCCCTCCAACGTACACTTCCGCGGTTTTAATAAAGATAAAAATTTGTGCCTCACACAAATTCTAATAATTCGAAATTCAACTTAAAGAAAATTGTAACGTAAATAAATACTTTGCACAAGAAAAATCTTTCTAGGATGGACATTTGTTTTCTCTAGACGTGCAAAAGAAATCGTTTTCATTGCCTTTATTATACGTTTTTTTGCTTCATCTATAATTTTTGAACAAAAAATGACGATTCCTTTATAAAAAACTACGTCTTTCTTCTATTATATATATGTATGTAAAGTCGTAATATAGAATTGTTCTTTTGAAAGATAGCAACAAAATAATTTTTCTTTACACACGTTTTGCTAACGAACCAAAATATCCAACAGCTATTTCTTTTCCAACATCAAAATTACTGCTGTTTTAATCTGCTTAACAAAAAAGCTCATTCCCTATAGCAGTAGAGAATGAGCTAATATTATATTAAGAAGAGTTAGCTTGCTGTTGTTAATAATACATAACGGTAATGTGCTAATGCTACTTGTACAAGAATCTCTTCTTCTTGTGTAAAGTTTGGTACAGAATATGTACGTTCTACTAATTGAAATGTACCATACTTCAAATAATACTCTGTTGCTGGTAAAGAAATATGATTTGTACCATAAGCTTGATACGTCTCGTAAACTTCTTTCACTGTGTAGCTTTCTTCTTTAGTATGCACAATTTCCTTAAAAGCAGTATGCCCGAAAGTTTGATGCCATTTTTTTTCAACTATCGAAAGTAAGCTTTGAATGGAAATATTATTCACAAACTCATGACTTTCATTTAATTCGTAAATAAAATAAGACGCGATGTTATGTGCACTATAAACATTTCCCATTTCAAACACTCCTTTTCCGATCATTTTAATAGGATGGGAGTAGTTGCTGGCTATGCTCCTACTCTCCTATCCAGCTATATATTCAAAAGTGGGGGAGCACTTATGAAAACAATTTTATGTTTAAAGCATTTTCCAACATCACATCAACTACCTTTAAGTTCAAGAGGATGTGTGTTTTTTTGAGAGCTTATAGCTCTTACAATGAACATCTATCGAATGGGATGAGAAGTCATTTACAACTACATTTACTTACGTTCTTGGTTGGTAGCCCTCGAACCTTTTACTTAATCCCTAGTATATAGCATGGTTTTAGAGAAGTCAACAATACTTATATAATTACTAGGTATTATTTTTAGAAAAATTCATATAAGCAACCGAATGAGGTATGCGCTTTATGGAGCAACGTTTCACGTATTGCCAAATGAGGCTTTTCACATGAGAAAATACGAAAAACGTGACATCACTTAAGCATCAATATTTGAATGCTTCTTTATTAAAAATTAAGCTTCTACTTCTTGTTGCGCCGCAGTTACTTGCGCAATAGCTTGTTGTAAATCGGCAATAATGTCCTCTATTGCTTCTAAGCCTATGGATAAGCGGATGAGCGACTCAGATACTCCTGTCTGGATTAATTCTTCCGCAGATAACTGCTGATGTGTTGTAGAAGCAGGATGAATAATTAATGATTTTGCATCTCCTACGTTTGCAACATGTGAGAATAATTTCACACTGTCAATCAGTTTACGACCTGCTTCACGTCCACCTTTTATGCCGAATGTAAGCACGGAGCCGAAGCCATTTTTCAAATATTTCTTCGCTAAATCATGAGTAGCGAAATCTTCTAAACCATTGTAATTTACATACTCCACAGATGGGTGGTTGCGTAAATATTCAGCTACAGCTAATGCATTTTCATTATGCTTAGGAATACGCAAATGGAGCGTTTCTAAACCTTGTAAAAAGTTGAATGCAGCATCAGCGCTTAATGTTGGTCCGAAGTCTCGCAGTAATTGCACGCGCAGTTTTGTAGCAAATGCAGCCGCTGCCGTATCGATACCGTAACGTAAACCATGGTAGGAAGCATCTGGCTCTGTAAAGCCAGGAAATCTTCCTTGTGTCCAGTCAAATTTTCCTGCATCTACAACAACGCCACCTAAAGTTGTTCCGTGACCGCCAATCCATTTTGTAGCGGAATGAACGACAATGTCTGCACCAAAATCAATTGGTGTAGAACCATATGGTGAAGCAAATGTGCTATCGATAATTAATGGTAAGCCATTTTCATGTGCAATGTTAGCTACTGCTTCAACATCTAGTACTTTTAAACTTGGGTTGCCGTAACCTTCAGCAAATATAGCTTTTGTTTTTTCGTTAATGGCTGAACGGAAATTTTCTGGATTTGTTTCATCTACAAAAATAGTTTTAATACCGTAGTTTGGTAATGTATTTGCTAGTAAGTTATATGTGCCTCCGTATAAAGAACTTGCTGCTACAATTTCATCGCCTGAGCCTGCAACATTTAAAATCGAAAATGCGATAGCTGCTGCACCAGATGAAAGTGCTACTGCAGCTGTTCCGCCTTCTAATAAAGCAACGCGTTTTTCAAAAACATCTACAGTTGGGTTGGTAATACGTGTATAAATATTACCCGCTTCTTCTAGAGCGAAAAGACGTTGCGCATGAGCAGTGTCTTTAAATACGAAAGCTGTTGAACGGTACACGGGAACTGTACGAGAGCCTGTGACTGGGTCTGGCTCTTGGCCTCCGTGTAATAATAAGGTCTCTGGTTTAAAATTTGTCATTTTTGTTCCTCCTAAAATGGTTATTTTTTTACGATGGTACCGGAGATGAGGAGGATTTTCTGTAGAAAACAAAAACCCTCTTCAGTTAAGAAGAGGGTTGCGGTTGCAAGTTTTCCTCCCCTTATCTGCCAGATCCAAGTATGAATCTGTAGGAATTAGCACCTTAGCAAGTAGGTTACTCGCTGGTTGCCGGGCATCATAGGGCCTATCCCTCCGCCGCTCTTGATAAGAGTATGTGATTCAATTTCCATCGTTGTTACACAGTATAAACATAGAGTTTTTTTCTGTCAACAGTAAAATTTGATTTTTTCTGAAACTTCTGTCTGCTCCGTAACGTAATATGAACACATACACTACTTTAAAATAGATTTTTCGAGAGGAGTATTTTTATGGTAAAAGCCTTGATAATTTTTCTTATTGTTGGCTATCTAATCGGCTGTATTCATGGCTCAAAAGTAGCACAATTGTTATCGGGGGTAGATTTAAAAAAATCTGGGCATGGCAATGCCGGCGCCTCAAACGCAACACTTTCACTCGGATGGAAATATGGCATATTAGTGGCGCTTATCGATATTGGGAAAGGCGTTGCCGCCATTATTGGTGTACATCTCTATTTAGCTGGTGCTTTGCATTTAACTGAAGTACAAATTTGGCTCTTAACATATACAATTGCAGCTGGAGTAATTTTAGGGCATAATTTCCCATTCTATATGGGTTTTAACGGTGGCAAAGGAACTGCTTCGATAATAGGGATTTTGCTTGCCGTCGATTGGAAAATCGGACTATTTGCACTCATCTTATTTGTCATTTTATCATTTGCCACAGATTATTTAATCGTCGGCGTCCTAGAATTTTATGTTGTATTTTGTACAGCTACTTTTTTATGGATTCCAGGAATAGGACCAACAATAATTGCACTTATCCTTTTTGGCATAGCACTTGTCTTACATATTGAAAATATTAAACGACTGATTCATGGTACCGAGCCTAAAGTAACTGCTGCCTTTAAGAAAAAGAAATAAGCACTATCACATTGGATATTTTTGTATTTTCTGTGACCATCTATTCTCTCGTTATAACTTAATATTGCTACAAATAGAGGGTTCTTTATGTTCTTGCACTTTTTACAATAATTAGACAAAATTACTTTCTTAATAAAGCATTTTATGGACCGATGTTATAGAAAACTAGAGTCATATTTATCGTTAGAAAGGATGAATTTATATGTCTACTCTCGAAAATGCAGCACCTAAACGCAATTTGAAGCCACTATGGATTGGCCTGGCATTCGCGGCACTTATTATTATTACATTTTTACCGAATAGCGGCGATTTACCCATAGCAGGCCAACGTGCTTTAGCGATTTTAGCTTTCGCAGTCATCCTTTGGGTAACTGAGGCAGTATCGTATCCTGTCAGTTCTGCCATGATTATTGCTCTTGTTACAGTTATGCTTGGTTTAGCCCCCTCTATGGATGATCCTACAACAGATTTAGGTACTTCAGGGGCGTTAAAAATGGCCTTAAGCGGATTTAGTAACTCTGCAGTTGCTCTTGTTGCCGCAGCTCTATTCTTAGCCGCTGCCATGCAGATCACTAATTTACACAAACGACTGGCTTTATGGATTTTATCGCTAGTTGGCACTAAAACGAAGGCAATTGTATTCGGTGCTATTTTAGTATCAATTGTACTAGCATTCTTCGTACCCTCTGCTACAGCACGTGCTGGTGCAGTCGTACCAATACTACTTGGCATGGTGGCAGCATTTGGCTTACCACGAGATAGTCGCCTGGCCGCCTTACTCGTTATTACATCTGTCCAAGCAGTTTCCATTTGGAATATCGGCATTAAAACAGCCGCAGCCCAAAATATGGTTGCCTTAAACTTTATTAAAGAACAGTTCGGTGTAGATATTTCTTGGGGTGCTTGGTTATTATACGCAGCGCCATTCTCAATCATCATGTCAGTGGCTCTTTTCTTCATAATGATTACGTTAATTAAACCTGAGACAAGCAATATTGAAGGTGGTAAAGATGTCATTAAAAAGCAACTTGCTGATTTGGGTCCATTAAAAGCACCTGAAATTCGTTTAATCATAACATCGGTAGTACTTTTATTTTTCTGGGCAACAGAAGACAAGCTTCATCCATTCGATACTACAACTGTCACAATTATTGCTATTGCGATTCTATTAATGCCTAAAATCGGTGTTTATACATGGAAAGAAGTTGAGCCACATATTCCTTGGGGGACAATAATCGTTTTCGCAGTTGGGATTATGTTAGGGACAGTGTTGCTCAGTACGAAAGGTGCGACATGGTTATCAGATACTGTATTCGGTTCATTAGGTCTTGATTCTATGCCAATCCTTGCAACAATCGCGATTGTTACACTTTTTAATATTCTTATTCATTTGGGCTTTGCCAGTGCTACAAGTTTAGCTTCCGCACTGATTCCGGTATTTATCGTATTAGCTTCAACATTAACTACAAATGTTGATCAAGTCGGTTTCGTGTTAGTCCAACAATTTGTCATTAGCTTTGGTTTCTTATTACCGATTAGCGCACCCCAAAACATGCTTGCCTACGGTACAGGTGCCTTTTCAACGAAAGATTTCTTAAAATCAGGCATTCCATTGACGATTATCGGGTACCTTTTGGTCCTTTTATTCACAGCGACATATTGGAAATGGATTGGATTGTTATAATAAAAAGAAAAGCCTTGAGAGACAGTTGTCTTCCTCAAGGCTTATTTTACATATATTTTTATTTAGCAAAGGATGGATCTTTCATCGTACCGTTCTTTGCTAAGTTAACGTGCCATGACAATGCTTTTTCTAAATCATGTGGTGTTTGGTGACCACCTGTCGCTTCATTTGCTGCATTAAAGTACGCCCATAATTGTTCCCGATAATCTGGATGTGCACAGTTATCAATAATGCGACCAACTCGCTCTTTTGGTGCTAGGCCACGTAAATCTGCTACACCTTGTTCTGTGACAATAACATCTACATCATGCTCCGTATGGTCGACATGCGACACCATTGGCACGATACTTGAAATTTTACCGCCTTTAGCGTATGACTTCGTCACAAAAATTCCCAGACGTGCATTGCGTGCAAAATCACCAGAACCACCAATACCGTTCATCATTTTTGTACCTGATACATGTGTAGAGTTCACATTACCATAAATATCTAATTCAAGCGCCGTATTCACGGATATTAAGCCGAGTCGACGAATAATTTCAGGTTGATTAGAAATTTCCTGCGGACGTAATACTAATTTGTCTGCATATTTTTTAAAATTACCGTATACACGGTTTCCTACTTCTTCAGATAGGGTAATAGAAGTAGCAGATGCGAAACTAACTTTACCGGCATCAATTAATTCAAACACTGCATCCTGTAATACTTCTGAATACACTTCTAAGTTTTCGAATTCAGAATCTTTGAATCCTAATAATACAGCATTTGCTATTGAACCGACTCCTGATTGTAATGGGCGTAAGCTCGTCGTTAAACGATCTGCTTTAATTTCCTCGCGCAGGAAATTCAGTAGATGGTTAGCCATAATATCTGTTTCTTCATCGGCTGGGACAATTGTTGATGGTGCATCTAGGATATCTGAAATCACAATACCTTTTACTTTATCTAAATCTAGTGGAATACCAATAGTACCAAGGCGATCCGATGCATTCTGCAGAGGGATGGGTGCACGTTTACCTTGAGGACCTGGCACGTAAATATCATGGATACCTTCTAATGCATCAAGTTGCGCTACGTTTAACTCAATGATTACTTGGTCAGCCTCTTGTACAAAAATTGGAGAGTTACCAACTGAAGTTGTCGGAATGAGTAAGCCGTCTTCTGTAATAGCAGCCGCTTCGATAATGGCAAAATCGATTGGACCAATGATGCCTTGGCGTACAAGTTCAGCATTGTGTGACAAATGTGCGTCAACATATGCGATGTCACCGCTGTTAATTTTGTTACGAATACCAGAATCTGCTTGGTAAGGTCCTCGCTTGCGAATTGCGCCGGCTTCTGCTAGGTATTGGTCAACTTCTGGTCCAAGCGATGCACCTGTGTATACATCTACCTTGAAGTTCTCTGTTTTTGCTTTCTCTACAAGTGCAAGCGGTACCACTTTTACATCACCAGCACGTGTAAATCCACTCATCCCAAGTACCATGCCATCCTTAATCCAAGATGCGGCTTCTTCTGCTGCTACAACTTTACTTCGTAGCTGTTCATTACGAAGTTTTTTCGCTAACTTTTCTTCCATTCTTTATTCCTCCCATTCGTATTTACTCCAACTAGATTATTTACCCTATTTTTTTGGTTCTCCCCACCAATTTTACAAGGCATAAAATTAAATAATCTGTCGCATACATAATTTTACACTATTCAGAATATTTAAGCCATATCTTACAAAATATTTTACTTTACGAGATTTTCTAACCATAAAATAAATTATTTAAAAATAGTTTTAACTGGAAATTAACCGATTACTTATAAGGAATATATTCGATTTTACAGGAAAAGCGTGATATGCTTTTGGTATATATACAAGGGAAAAAAGGAGAAATTATGATGGTGAAACAATTATTACGTAATCATTCTTCAGTTCGTATTTACGATGGCACACCTATATCAAAGGAGATTGTTGAAGATTTAATAGCTACTGCTCAAATGGCAGCAACCTCTCATTTTGTACAAGCTTATAGTGTTGTTTGGGTAACCGATGAAGAGAAAAAAGAAAAATTAGGTTTACTATCCGGTAATCCACGCCAATTCGAAACATCTGGCGGTGCCTTTGTTTTTTGCGTAGATTT
Source organism: Lysinibacillus parviboronicapiens (assembly GCF_003049605.2). Lineage (NCBI taxonomy): Bacteria > Bacillati > Bacillota > Bacilli > Caryophanales > Bacillaceae > Lysinibacillus > Lysinibacillus parviboronicapiens. Next base: position 419,694 of record NZ_CP073713.1, on the reverse strand, counting down.
CAAACGCCTAGAAATGGCCGGTAAATTAGAAAACGTTGACATTATTGCAGATTCAGCGGAGAACGTACTTGTTGGAGTAGCCGATGTATCGTTATTCGCGCAAAACTTCGTGATTGCAGCAGAATCTATGGGATACGGCATTTGCTATATCGGTGGTGTACGTAATAAGCCAGAGGAAATTAGCGAACTATTAAATCTACCAGAATTCGTTTTCCCACTGTTTGGCTTAACGATTGGTGTTCCCGCTCGCCGCAACGAAGTAAAACCCCGTTTACCAGTAGCAGCAGTGCTTCATGAAAATGAATATAATGCACAGAAATATGAAGAACTTTTACCAGCTTATAACGAAACATTGGAAGCTTACTATAATAGTCGATCCTCAAATCGTAAAATCGATAATTGGACTAAGCAAATGGCTGACTTTTTAATTGAACAACGCCGTCCATTCATGAATGATTTCCTAGCAAGAAAAGGTTTTAATTGGAAATAAATATATATTCAATAAAGTAGGGTTACTATTGTATGGTATTAACCCTACTTTTTTCTATTATTATAAAAGATACTCTTGGATATAGTAAATTTTTCTTAGTAGATAGGTTTAATTATGGTACAGATTAAACGAAAAGACTCTTCCCTTTTCCAACAATTCCATTACTATTAATACAAGGTGCTCTATATCGAAGGGAGTTTGTTCAAATGTCCTATGTCAATAAACATCTTGCACGTACCTTAGAACAGCAACATAAAAGAAGTATAAGAGGTTTATTTTTAAAAATTCAAGACTTAAATAATGAATGTACGCTATTAAGAAAACGACTTGAACCTCAAATTGACTTATCTATTTATAAAGATGCAGTGGATTATGTTGATCAATTCGTGTCTCATACGTCCATACTAAATTTAAAATTCATCACGAATACACAAAATCTAGAAGTCGTTGTATTACATGCCCTCTTATTAGAGCATATTTTACATAACGAAACAGCTCATTCATTCGAATATGAAAATCAATTGCTTCAAGGCTATATTCAAGAAATTTTAGCATTAAATGATCATGCCTCAACACTTTTTACGAACCACCATGAAAAGATGCTTTATTACATTCATTCACAAACTATATAAAAAAGACGATCATTGCAACTAATTTCATTGCGCTGATCGTCTTTTTGATTATTGAAGCCCTTTAATAATTAATGTGCGAACTGGTAAGAATTGCTCGCCTGTATCTCCATACGTCAGGATTACTTCATCACCTGCTTGTAAATAAATCGCAAGTGGTTCTGTCTCTGCACTGATTAAATAGTTTTCACCATTATCCAGTAAAAACGAAACTAGCGTAAAGTCGCCTAATCGTTCTTTGTGAACGCGCAACACTTTCCCACTTGTATCTTTTTCCTCTGCATTTGAACTACCTTCGACCGAGCTTCCACCACGGTTAAGCGCCGTTTTATATAATTTCAACGCTTCTTTTGGCGTTGTGGCAAAGGCTGAAATTTCAGGGTTTGCTGCTGATACGATGAAGTAGTTTTGTAGGAAACCATTCGCATCGAGTACCGCTGTTAGCCAGCTTGCTTCACCGTAGAAGTTATACAATACAGGCATTTCACCTGTCCATTTCTTCTCAATAAATTTCTTTTCAATAATTTGCAATGCCCCTTGAGAATCCATATAAGAAGCATCTTGATTACCCGTGTAATAAGTAGCTTGCCCTGTTCTCGCGTTCGTTAACGAGTAACCTAGCATCGAGTCAACACCCTCTTTTGGACTTGTAAAGTCAGTGAAGTAATACATGTCGCCAGCTTCATCGAAAATCGGGCTGACATTTGACTCTGTCCCTTCATCTGAAGGTAGCTTCACATCTTTTTTCCCAAACATACTATTCCAATAACCATGAACATATTTACCAAAGTAGCTATTTTGTAGACTTACTGTTTCAGGTGATACTGCCCCATCTATAAATTCTGGAACATCCGCTAACTTCACAACCTCTGATTTTCCGGATAATGCATCAACCAACACTATCCCTTGCACGTCAAAGCCATTGCGCGCTGAAATAAATTCTCCGTAGGAGCGAATATAGTAAGGCTTACCATCGTCATCAACTTCAAGCTGGACATCCCCGTAAAAAATTAGGAATGGATGTTGTAAACGCATATGACGTTCTAAATTAGCATTTAAATAAGCTGAAGGAATGTATTTCATTTCTTGTGCAACAAACTTTGGATTATCTGCGGAGTCAGTAGCACTCATTGTAAAGTAGCCAGGCGTCGTATCGCCATTCATCCATTTAAAGAAACCAGAAAATTCAACTGGTGCGATATAAACATACTCACCATTTACCTTTTGAATTTGTAAACGTCCCAACTCATAATAACTTGTGTTTGGTACTTGCCCAAACGCTTTTTTCATTTTATTACGGACAAACTTTGGCGGCACACTAGCAGGTGTTTGTGTTTCATCGAAAGGTTTAATTTCAACCTCTTCCTTCATTTCCGCAGATTTGAATTTATCATTTGCATTCCATAAAGGAGCTGATAATACATATGCTGCAACAACTAGACTTGCCAAAAATAAAGTTCCTTTAATTTTTCGTTCGATGCCACTCGCTAAGAGAGCACCACCTAATGTTAATAAAATGATTGCTGGCCAAAAGACAAGCCAGTTTACATCAATTTTTGTTACATACAGTGTAATACCAGTCGCTAAAAATCCTAGAATAAAGGCTCCAATAAAAAAATATCCGATAACCTTCTTCGACTGACCATCTTCTCGCTTTTTTGTTATAAGCGGCGTTAATAAAACACTCGCAATTAGTGCAATGACTGCTGAGGCTATTAATAGCTTGGTCATTCCATTCACCCTCTCTTCACTTACTGTCTTACTTATTTACGATTACATAACGCAAAAGTTTCAATCATAAAAATATTATAGAAACAAAGGAATTTTAACATAAAAAGAGAATTTCAAGTGAAAGGAGTTGGAAACATGGCTAAAAAGATAATAATTACTTGTATTACTGTGCTCGGCCTTTACTATATTTTTTTCTTTTCCCATATTACGGAGAGTATGAAACTCATATTTAAAGTCATTCCCATGATTTTAATTATTTTATTGGCCGCTACGCAAAAAGTATTAGACATTAAAAAGTATCAAATGCTCATCATTATTGGTCTTATTTTTTGTATGATCGGTGACTATACGCTACGTTGGTTTTTGTTTGGCTTAACAAGTTTTTTAATTGGGCATATTTTTTATATCTTTGCGTTTGCAGGCACAAACACGCGAAAGGTGCCGGTATCGGCGAGAATTTTGCTTCTTGTATATGGCTTAAGTATGGCCATTTGGATTGCTAGTACAGTCTTTAAATCCGGCGAAACAGTGCTAAGCATTGCTGTCCTTGCCTATATTTCAGTAATATTAATGATGGGTTGGACATCTATTCGTACCGGCTCAACTTTTGCGACTATTGGTGCTATGCTATTTATTGCATCAGATTCTTATTTGGCCATTAATAAATTCGTTATGCCTTTACCATTTTCACACGAAGTTATTATGCTGACATATTATAGTGCGCAATTGCTAATTGCACTAAGTATTCTTCAATATTCCGAAATCCGAAGTAAAGTGATACAATAAGGTGCCAGGCACTCAAACAATTCAGAATTGTTTGAGTGCCTGGCACGACATATACCATTAGGAGGCCATTGCAATGAAAGAACAAGTAATTGAACGTTTAATCCGCTACGCTAAAATTGATACACAATCAGACTTCACAAGTGAAACAACGCCTTCCACACAGAAGCAGTTTGACTTATTACATGTACTTAAAGAAGAGCTCGCAACAATCGGTTTAACCGATATTACATTAGATGATAATGGCTATTTATTTGCAACACTAGAAGCCAATACGGATAAAGATATTCCGACAATCGGCTTCTTAGCGCATGTGGATACAGCTACTGATTTTACAGGCACAAACGTTCTTCCTCAGCGTATCGATAATTATGATGGTGGTGACATCCGATTAAATGAAAACCTAGTCATGTCTCCAGTGGATTTCCCTGAACTAAAAAATTACATGGGGCAAACACTTATCACAACAGATGGAACAACGCTGTTGGGAGCCGATGATAAGGCTGGCATCGCTGAAATTATGACAGCAATGGAATACCTAGTGAAAAACCCTACAATTAAGCACGGGAAATTACGTGTAGCCTTCACTCCTGATGAGGAGATTGGCCGTGGCCCGCATAAATTTGATGTTGCAGCATTTGGTGCAGATTATGCTTATACAATGGATGGCGGACCACTTGGTGAGCTTCAATATGAAAGCTTTAATGCAGCAGGTGTAAAGGTTATTACAAAAGGAACGAGTGTACATCCAGGCTCGGCAAAAAATAAAATGGTCAATTCCATCACAATGGCCATCGCCTTCCAAAACGAAATGCCTACTGATGCAGTACCTGAAAAAACAGAGGGTTATGAAGGCTTCATCCACTTAATGAACTTCAAAGGCGCTATTGAACATACAGAGCTTTCCTATATCGTACGTGACCATGACCGCCAAAAATTTGAAACGAAAAAACAAATAATGCTTGATGCGGCAGCTAAAATTCAAGCACAATATGGTGAAAATGCACTCACTATCACTATTGAAGATCAATACTATAATATGGGTGAAAAAATTGAGCCTGTAAAAGAAATCGTTGACATCGCACGTACGGCAATGGAAAAATTAGATATTGAAGCTAATACTCTACCGATTCGTGGAGGTACTGATGGTTCACAACTTTCTTATATGGGCTTACCTACGCCAAATATTTTTGCAGGTGGCGAAAATATGCATGGTAAGTTCGAATATGTATCAGCAGAAACAATGGAGAAAGCTTCGCAAGTTATTATTGAAATTGTCCAACTTTTTGAACAGCAAGGTAAATAAACTACCCTTTTTGCTGGCTGTTTAAAACAGTAACAACATAATTTTTCTTTACGGAGAAGGTTTTACGACTTTCTTCGTAATTTTTTCAATGTTAATAACTGAATTTTCTCATTACATAAGTAGTTAGCGTGTTAAACTCAAATTGGGGTGAAATTGTTATGAAAGAAATTGCATTAGGCATTTTAGCTTCTCTTTTTTTTGCTGTAACATTTATTTTGAATCACGCGATGGAGATGCAAGGAGGTAGTTGGCTGTGGAGTGCATCATTAAGGTACTTCTTCATGGTGCCATTTTTACTTGTTATCGTCTTCTATCGAAAGGGCTTTTCACAGCTTACAACTGAGATGAAAACACAGCCTATAGCATGGCTTCTTTGGAGTTTTATTGGCTTTGTGTTATTTTATGCACCTCTCACATTTGCAGCAGCATTTGGGCCAGGCTGGCTCGTTTCTGGTACATGGCAATTCACGATTGTTGCAGGAGTCCTACTTGCTCCTTTCTTTGTGTCAGTAATCGCTGGGAAAACTGTACGTCAAAAAATCCCGTTAATTTCATTACTAATATCATGTATCATTCTAGTCGGCATTTTGTTGATTCAAGTACCTCAGGCTCAGTCCGTTCCTTTAAAAAACCTGATGCTCGGCATTTTACCAGTCGTAGTAGCAGCATTCGCTTATCCACTTGGCAATCGTAAAATGATGGACATTTGTGGTGGAAGAATTGATACGTTTCAACGCGTGCTTGGCATGACGATTGCATCAATGCCAGCATGGATTGTAATGGCGTTTTATGCAATCGTAACTGTTGGACTCCCATCAAAAGCCCAAGTTCTACAATGCTTATTAGTCGGTATTAGTTCAGGTGTCATTGCTACCATTCTATTTTTCATTGCCACAGACCGTGTACGCGATCATCAAGGCAAACTGGCCGCTGTGGAAGCGACACAATCCACAGAAATTATTTTTGTGATTATCGGTGAGGTACTCTTGTTAGGAATTGCCTTCCCAGATCCTATTGCACTTGCCGGACTCGGTGTCATCATTGTCGGTATGCTATTGCATAGCTATTATACAATGCTACTCGGCAAAAGGAATTCCACCGAACAATCATTATCTTTAGATTAAAAAGGACCGTCCAATCAGTCCCTAAAATCAAACAGGTGAGGAAAAACGAATTGTTTTCCCTCACCTGTTTTTCTATTATTAAGATTTCCGCCCTTCACTCAAAAAAGCAACGGAATATTATTTATAAGACATTAGTCGGGCGCTATATCCATCGATTAAACCATAGCCTGGTGCGAAAAATTCAACCGAGGATATTTCCACAACATTATTAAACGTACCTGCTGGTGTTATTGTGAATGTGTAATGAATGGCACGAACAAATTCCTCTTCTTTCATTCCATGCCTCATTATAGTCACTTTCGAGCCTTCTGTAACTGGCTTTTCAAATATATATTTGGTACCATCCATTTCATAATTAAAGGTTTGTTCTGTTTCATGATAGTCAATGATTCGATTTTCTTTCTGCGCTTCAAAGCGATTATTGGTCATTTTCTTATAAACCGTATTCCCATACACTAACTGCTGAAGTGTATCGTTTGGCAAGAAAGACGTTGTAATAATCGGTGATTCGTTCGGTCTGATGGTAGCTAGAGCTTTTTTCGGTACGTGATATGTTTCCCCACCTATCTCAACCCAAGCTGTGGCATTTTTTTCTGTCAATAACGACACTTCATCAAAACGCTTTAGCTCTTTTTGCTCTCTGTTACCTTCACCAATAACCCCATATCGAATATATCGTTTCCCTTGAGTTTGCACAGGTTGGAGCAACGCTACAGGAATATATGTAAAAATAAAGTCTTCCCCCCATGTTCCAAGCACTTGCACTCTAAGATATCCATTTATTTCAAGTCCTAACGATTGAAAGACAGTTCCTTTTGAATACTTCCCCCCTGCGCTTCCTCCAGCTATTGGACCTCTTAAATGCTGTACATCAGCTGTTAGCTTATAGAGTCCTTCATCTCTTTTGGTTGTTTCGGCAATGCGAATATCTGTGGCATCAAGATAGCTCTTTTCAGTAAGCCCATCAGTTCGAAGATATTCGTAGTATAAATTTTCACCAATAGAAAGATTATACCTAGGGCCTCTATATTCAGAACCATCGAAATAATGTGTTCCATAGATATAGTCATTGTCTTGACGACTGATGTTAATATAGCCGGGATTATCGTAAAAAGAAGCGCGGATATTCAAAGGTACTTTCTTAAAAACAACTAAATCCGTTGCTTGTACACGATAACCCGAGCTCATCCAATAAAATGTTTTATTTTTATACTTTTCGATATTATAAACTCGGAAATAGTTGTTGCGCTTGACTGTCATCGAGCTAAACGTACCGTTTGCATTCTTCTTGTACACTTTTACATCTTTTGTAAAGGTCATTTTCCCCGTTTGCCCCTTGACAATTTGTGCCCCGTCCCACTGTACTTCCGCTTTAGAGGATGATGGGTTTGTTAAAAAGGCGATAACTACGAGGAATGTGAAAAAATATTTCTTCATTTACTTCCCCCACTTAGTTCTAAATTGAATTCCCATTTTTTATTATACTATACCCAGCCTGTTACTGATTAACTAATACCCTTTCTAAAGACAATCAAAAAAAGAGCGACTTATCCATATAGGCATAAGTCGCTCTGAGATTTTCACGTTCCCAAAAAATGAGGGGGGTTTTAGGAGCGTTTTCATGAACTAGCAAACTTCTGGAGAAAAGTAGCTAAAGTCCATCCTCTCTACACTCGTTTTGTAGAAGAGGAATAATCTTTATACGATAATGATAATCATTATCAATTAAAATGTCAACAACTATCTGAAAATTTTTTTAAGTATTTTCTCAAATGATTTACAATGCCTTTTTAAGCGTGCGTCGATACTGCCATTGCTTCACTTGAAAATATAAAAAACAACCGATACAAAAGCCTGCAATTGCCACTGCTGAAGCAATAGCGACCATTACTGTAAAAACATAGCCTACTATTTGCCAATGTAAAAGGAATGCTATAAATCCACCCGCTAAACAAGAGCTTGCAATACTCGAATTGAATTTTTGTTGTTGTACATCCTCTGGAATATACGCAGATGGAGTCTTTTTCAAAAATAACTTTCCAAATCGAATAATTGGATTAAAATTGCATATTACTCCAAGTAAATTTGCTACCAAAGGAATCGCTAATATCCAAGCATGCCCTGTGGTCCAAGTCAGGATGACACTCAAAAGAATTGTCCACTGATTAAGTCGAACAAGCGGTCTTGGAATTGCATATGGCTGTGACAATCTAAAACCCACCTTTCAGATATGTTTAATGCATATTACTACACATCATACTATTTGTGAAGCAAAAATGAATAATTTATAATTAAGAAGAGAGAATCATCATTGACGTACCGATATTCATTGTATTCGGAGGTCAGTAAAGCTCTGAGCGCTACTACCAGAGGCCTTATAGTCCGGACGTCTCTTATAGAATAAAGTGAAAAGAAAAGGTGATGACAATGCCAGCTTTAACGATGGATCAAGTTAGACAACTAAATTCCTACAGTATATATACAACAGAGCCTAAGCGCACATTATTTACATTGGCTGATATACATAAAGACTTTTACCACACTGATTTTTTAAACCTAATGATGGGCATTACAGATGCTGCAACCGAAACCGCAGCTATTTCCCACTTCTCTCGCCGTTACGGTATGTTTTTCGCCATGCAACTGTACATGCTTGCAGCCTATGACGAGGTTTGGGATGGTAAGCCAATCGAGATTCGTTTTGATGCAGCAAAAGAATTTAATAGTTTTACCGTCGCTACGTTTGTTAATCCAAACGATTGGCGTTATGTGAATGAGGATGAACGTCAGGCGGTCATTGAGAAGATTCTGTATGATGGGCATGTCATTGTACAACAGCTACGTAAAGTAACATCGATATCTCCGCTGACAATTTGGGAGAATTTCTTCGGGTATTTGTTGTGGCATTATCATATGTTGTTGTCTAATCCAGGTCTCGCTGATCAAGCTATGGAGGATATTGAAATATTAGAGAATCCTAAAACATGGTCTCGCTTCTCCCAAAAATCATGGTGGGCTGAGTATACGGGCGGCCAAAGTCCAACTAACTTAGTAAATATACCTTTACGTAAATCCTGTTGCTTTTCTAAAGACATTCCTGGTTTAATGGCATGCGGTTTTTGTCCACTTAAAAAATGATAAAAAAACCTTACCCTCACATTAAAAGGAAATGAAAGTGCTAATAAAATAGCTAAATCTTTGGGGGTTGATAAAAAGGCAATTTTTAAATGGGTTAAACAATATGAATACAATGGTGTTGAAGCTTTTATTTAGCCATATACAAATTACACACTAAAGTTTAAAATGGATGTACTAAATTTTATGATTGAAAATGGTACGTCCTTAATCGAAACGGCAGCGATTTTTAAGATACCTGCCCCTTCAACAATTAGTGCCTTCAATCAATGAAAAAGGGGCGTCCATCCATGAAAAAAGAATTCAATAAACAATCGAAACAAGCACCAATTGAAGGTTCTACCGAAGCACTTGAAGCACGTATTAAACAACTAGAAATGGAAAATGAGTATTTAAAAAAATTGAATGCCTTAGTTCAAAATAAGGACAAAGCACAAGTAGTCTATGCGTTAAGGCAGAAATATTCGGTGATAGCACTTGTAAAACTCGCTGGCATTCCACGAAGTACGTACTATGATTTAGTACAACGTATGAATCGACCAGATCCAGATGCCGATTTAAAAGCAGAAATAAAGGCGATTTATGAAGAACATGAAGGGCGTTATGGCTATCGTCGTATTCGTGACGAGCTAGCGAATCGTGGGCAAAAAGTAAATCATAAAAAAGTGCAACGAATCATGAAAGAACTGAGTTTAAAGTGTAATGAGGGAATTTGAAAGTATAGAGCATTTTAAAATAGCATTAGAAAAATATATCAATTACTATAATACGAAACGGATTAAGGCAAAATTAAAAATGAGTCCGGTGCAATACCGAACTCATTTTACCCAAGCTGCCTGAAATAACCGTGTCTAACTTTTAGGGGTCACTTCAAAGGTAAGGTTTTTTGTTTATCTTAGCAACCAACATGAATAATGGCACTTAGACATTCAACAATTTACTACTCTGTGCCTGATGCTATTTTTCATAAACAACGAACCAATCATGTTGTTCTTCATACATCGATGTTCCTAAGTAGCCCTGCTTTAATAGAATTTGTTGTCCATTTGTATCCCCCATCGGCAGAGATTTTTTTTCACTAAAGATAGGTTGTTCGTGGTGTAAATCTTTATAAAAGATATAGCGTAATTTATCAACATACTTAATCTTTAAACCCTTTATCACTAGCCCTTGCGAAAATTTATCCTTTAAACTTGGTATATTATAAGGTTTGACTGTTGAACAAACGTAATCATAACTTGCTAAATCGATATGATTCATCACAACTTTTGCTAACTTTTTTTGTAAACCAAAGCCTTGATATTTCGGTGAGACATTCGATATTTCTTGATATAATACTCGATGAAATTGATCCTCGGCAATGCCACAATCATAACCTAAATGTTCTTCCTCAATAGGAGGATTTAATAACGCTCGGAAGGCAATTAATTCATCCTCCACATAAGCGCCCATCATCATGCCATTGCCGCTTAAAATATACTCAAATTCCTCAGTACTTAGTGGCTGCAATATACTTCGATCATGCAATGATTCATAAACCTCTTGTTGCAATTCTTCAATAACATGTAAATGCTTTCTTTGTAATTGTGTAACAAAAAACGGCGTATCCCCGAGCATTCCTTCATAAACCTTGTCCATTTCGCCGCCTCCTTAGGCTGTTACAACTGTTGAGAACGCACTTAATTCTTTAATAACTTCATCATCTACGTCTACACCTAATCCAGGCTTCTCTGTTAAACAAATGAATGGTACATCGTAATGTAGGTTCCCGATGTCCTTCGCGAATTTAAGAGGGCCAGTTAATTCAACGCTTGTCATAATTTTTTTAGAAAATGCCACATGGAAACCTGCTGCTGAGCCGACAGATGACTCCACCATTGATCCTATTTGACATTCAATACCTGCCATTTCAGCCATTACTGCTAGTTTCATTGCAGGATAGATGCCACCACATTTCATTAACTTAATATTTACTTTATCTGCCGCACGCTTAGCAATAATCTCACGCATCTCGCGTACCCCTCGAAGGCCTTCATCAATCATTAAAGGGATATCTGATTTTGACTTAATTTCTACCATTCCATCTATGTCTTCACTGTCTACAGGTTGTTCTAACCAATCTAGATTTAAATCCTTCAAATCGCGTAAACCTTGCAGTGTTGTGGAAGCATTCCTCCATCCTTGGTTTACATCCACACGGATAGCAATGTCCTCACCTACACGTTTACGTACTTCCTTTATGCGAGCAACATCGCGTTTTACCTCAGTACCCACTTTCATTTTAAAAGACATATATCCCATTTCAACGCGTTTAGCTGCCTCATCAGCCATTTCTTTAGGTGTTCCAATACTTAATACATGCGTAATAGGGAATTTCTCATGATAGCGGCCACCTAAAAGTTGATAAACCGGCACTTGCAATGCTTTCCCAGCAATATCAAAGCAAGCAATATCAATAGCCGCCTTTGCTGCTGGCACACTTTTAATAATTTGGTCCATTTTATCGTGAATTTTTTCGATTGCCATTGGATTTCCCCCTATAATAGCAGGTACTAGTTGGTGCTTTAAGACTGCATAAGTGCTTTCCCAGGACTCACCTGTAACATGCTCATCAGGTACTGCTTCTCCATACCCTACGATGCCAGTATCAGTCGTCATTTTCAAAATGATTGAGGGCATTGTATCATATGTAGCATAACTAATGATGAATGGTTCGACTAATGGTAAATTAATGGCAAAAATTTCTACTTGTTGAATTTTCATTTTCTATCAAACTCCTGTATAATTTATAGTTGTCGTTAATACGTCGTTAATTACTTAAAAAATATAGAAAAGGAAAGATGCTCATGTCTACAAAAATAGCCGTACTATGCTCCGAGGCATTTAAAAAGCGTATACTTAGTATCGCACATAATATAGATGACATTCAATTAGAATTTTATCTATATAATCAACCTGCTGATGCCCCAACTTTGCTGAAGCAAATTAAACCATGTGATGCCCTTTTATTAGGAGGCACACTTCCCTATCTCCATGTTCAATCATTACTAAAAACATTACCAATTCCTTGGAATTATATGAAACAAGATGAAACAGCTATTTCCACAACATTATTATCACTTATAACCAATCATACCATCTCTTTAGACAGAGTCTCCATCGATGTTATGAATCCTATATTTGTAGATAACGTTCTCACTGATATAGAATATAGCGGACCAAAACCATATGTCTACCCTATCTCAATTGCAGAAGCACCCAATCTTATTTTGCAAAAACATATTAAATTATGGCAGGAAAAGAATATTGATTTCGTCATAACAAGTATTCATACTGTGTTTGATGAATTACAGGATCTGAATATTCCAGCAATGCGTATGTTGGATGCAACAAGCTCGATTATCCAATACTTAGAAGAAACAAAATCACAATCATTACTTACAAAGTCTGAATCTGTCAAAGCTGCAGTTGGACTCCTTGAACTGAGTGACAATAACGAAGCCAATACCTACATTTTAAATCATATTACGGCCGCTACACATTCCACCTTTAAGCAAATTACGACAAATTATTTCGAACTTTATACAACCGCCGGACATTTACAAAATGCTTTTGAAAAGGAGAATATGCATAAACTAATACAACAAGTAGAACACCCTTTTAAGCTCGCATTTGGCTATGGCCACTCTATTTTTGAAGCAGCTCAAAATGCAAAGTACGCATTAAAATTTGCCAAGCCTTTTGAAATTTATATACTAGATGAACATAAAAACTTATTAGGACCTTTTCCAAATACTGAAGCTAAAATATCCTTAAAAACAAATGATCCTTACATTTTACAATTGGCCAAGCAAACAAATTTAAGTCCGTTAAATATTTCTAAAATTATAAATTTCAGTCGAGAAAGACAATCTTCGCAGTTTACATCTCATAATCTTTCTGAATATCTACAAGTTTCTCGTCGAACAACAGAACGCATCATAAAAAAATTAGTTGATCAAGGCTATGCCAAAATAGTTGGGGAAGAGATGCCACACCAACAAGGTCGTCCTCGCACAATCTATGAACTGAATTTCGCAACCTATTAAAATTCAATTATCAGACAAAGGGCAGTATAACAAGCCCCTTTGTCTATTATCTTACTAGAATAACACTTTGAAATTTAGATTAAAAAGTTGTGCTCCCCTTCTAGGACTAACTACAAACCTCACATATCATCACTTTTCTGAAATCAATTTCCGAATTAATCTGCTACCACCATATTATTAATATCGTTATCTTGTGATTCTTTCTTGCGCTGCTTAGCTTCTTCTATTTCTTCTGGCGTCAACTTCACAATTTTAAAACCGAGATAACCATAAATAATCGAAATAATTGGAACAATGAAGTTAATGATAGCATATGGTGCGTATTCCATTGCTCCAACGCCTAATGTTGCAAGTATAAATACTCCACATGTATTCCACGGGAAGAATACAGATGTCAGCGTCCCGCCATCCTCCAATGCACGAGATAAATTTTTCGAATGCAAGCCGCGTTTTTCATAAACGTCAGCAAACATTCGTGAAGGCACAACGATAGAAATATATTGTTCAGAACAAGTTGCATTAGTCGTAATACATGCAGCAATCGTTGAAGCAATAAGGCTACCCGTAGATTTCGCAAATTTTATAACAACATCCATAAGCGCCTTCAACATGCCGGAATATTCTAACACTCCACCAAATGTCATGGCAACAATTGTCATTGAAACCGTATACATCATAGAATCTAAGCCGCCACGATTAAATAGCTCGTCCACCATTTCATTACCTGTGGATATGACAAATCCTTCTTGCAATGCATGGACAGCCATTGTCGGAGTTCCACCTTGTACGAAAATTTGTAGCAAGAATCCTGAGATTATTCCGATAACTAATGCTGGAATAGCGGGTACCTTTTTAGCAACCATAACAATTACACCAATAGGTACTAACAATAACCACGGTGAAATCACAAAACTTTTTTCCATCACGTCCAGTGTTGTCATTATTTTCTCAGAATTCATCGATATATCCGCAAAGCTTCGGCCCATAAAGCCGAAAGCGAGAAGTGCAATGATTAATGCTGGTATTGTTGTATAAAGCATATGTTTTATATGATCAAACAAGTCTGTATTAGTTAGACCTGCTGCTAGATTTGTTGTGTCAGATAATGGGGACATCTTATCACCAAAATATGAACCAGAAATAACTGCTCCTGCAATCATGGCTGCTGGGATTCCCATACTTAAACCGATACCCATACCAGCTACCCCAATAGTCGCCATTGTTGACCAAGAGCTACCAATTGCTAGCGAAACAATCGCACATAACAGCATTATCGTTACTAAGAACCATGCCGGAGAAATTAATTTCAAGCCATAAAAGATCATCGTGGCAACAACTCCGCCACCGATCCAAGCCCCGATTGTCAAACCTACTAAAATGATGATGACAATTGCTGGCAATGCTAAACGAATCCCTTTATACATCATTTCCTCGATTTCTATCCACTTGAAACCATGTTTTTTGGCAATAATTGCTGCTACAGTTGTTCCCACAATTAGTGGTACATGTGGACTTTGCTCTAATACAACTACTGTTAGAAGCATTGTAAAAATCATTATAGCAAAAGTCAAAAGTGCCCATCCTGCACTAATATCCTTTTTCATCATCATCCCATCCCCTTTTTTTGCACCAATAACCAGTTTGGAAATTTAAAGACGCAAATATTTTTTTACGATTTTTAGCATAATATTCAAAAAATATAAAGTCAACGCAAAAAATTTATGCTTCTCTAGCAATTATGCCTGTTAAAGCGAAAAAAAACGTTTCCAAATAGCTTTTACAAGCAATTCAAAACGCCGTATATTTATGCATTCAGTCTTAAAAAAGCTGAATCAAAAGTATATTATTACTTTTGATTCAGCCATTTTCTAACCAAGTTTTATTCGGGATGTTTTTCTAACACGCAAGCAAGCACTTTCGACGCATCAATTAATGCACTACGTTCGAACGTCATTTTAGGATGATGTAATCCTGGCGCTAAATTGGCACCTATACCAATCATTGTTGCTTTTAATTCAGGTTTTTTAACTGTATAGAAATGGAAATCGTCACTGCCAGGCGTTGTAATTTCTTCAGCTAGATAGCCTTCACCCAATGTTTCAATAATAGCATTTTTTGCCATTTGAGCAGCAATTGAAGAAACCTCTGCTCCAGGTGTAAAGTCAATCCATTTCCAGTCCATACCAATTTCATATTGCTGTTGTATCGATTTCAAACCAAACTCAATACGGTTACGCAGTAATTCCAGTTGATGATTTCGTTGAGCACGAATATCCATTGAAAAACTAGCACTTCCGGGAATGATATTTGTACTACCGCCATCCGCAACAATCTTCGTTAATTTTGCAGAGTGTGGCTCGAATGGTGATAAATGAATACTGTTTAACATTAGTTGGATAGCCATAATGACATCTATTGCATTTTTTCCTTGATGTGGTCTTGCGCCGTGTGCATCAATACCACGGATTGTTCCATCTAAGAAATAAGCTGCCCCATGATGTATTGCAGGCGATACCTTCCCTAGCGGTAGCTCTTCTATAGGTCGTAAATGAACACCAAACAAATGTGACACACCATCAACTGCTCCACGCTCAAAGGCTGCGCAAGCACCATTTCCAACCTCTTCTGCAGGCTGGAAAATAAAGCGCACTCGATGCTTCAATGGGCGATCTTTCAGTAGTAATAAAGACCCTAGTATCATCGTAATATTAGCGTCATGACCACACGAATGATTAGCTTGCCATTTACCATCTACCTCTTGCCACAACGCATCAATATCTGCACGGACTGCTACAACTTCATCTCCTGTACCAATTTCAGCAATTAGCCCTGGCACATCACCTAGTAAACGATAAGTTACCTGTAATTCATCTAGTATAGACGCAATTTTTTTAGTTGTTTCAAACTCCTTCCAACTTACCTCTGGATTACTATGAAAATGTTCAAACCATTGATACATTGTGTCTTCTAGCATTGCTGCACTTGTCATAACTACACCTCTATATAGCTTTTTTCTTCACCATTATACATGATAGCTTTTCAGAAAAGTAAATACACTTTAAGTACCATATAAATTCAATAATTTACATATTCCTAATACACTGCTCCACATGGCAGGTGGCCATCTTCGTAAAAATTTCACTCATGTTATGCTCTTATGTAGTATTATTGGTAAACAATGACTTTACACAATATGAAAGGCTGTGTTAAAAGTTTTCTTCACTTTTATCACAGCCCATATCTTTTATAAACTTGTAAAAAAACCTTCTGGGTATTCTTCATGATGGACTATTGTTAGTTGCTCCTCATTTTTTTCATCATTTATTTGAAAAACAGGCTCTTGATCCATTAGATATGTTTCAAATTTTGAGTTTAAAAATTTTATCATTTTTCCACCCCCTATATTAATTGAATTTTCTGATAAAAGAATTATACAATAGTTTTACAAAGAAAAGCAATGATTAATGCTTTATATGCATAATAAATATGAATTCAATCTCAATTTAAGATAAAAAGTAAAAGCGTCTCAGATATACCTCTGAGACGCCTTATTTTTTCTTTTTTATGCCGTTACACTCTTTGAAGCTTCATCACCGTTTCCTCCGTATTTATGCTGTGTTAGATACTGGATAACTACCAATACAATAAAGATTGCTAATCCGGCCCAATCAGAGAATTTCTCTGGATAGATGAGTAATAAACCAGCAGCAATAGCAATAATACGTTCAATCCATAGCATTTTACGATACCAGAACCCTATTACCCCTGCCCCGATAGACACCATGCCCGTTACAGCCGTAAATACTACCCATAAAATTTGCGGAATCGTTGTATCAATCATCAGTAACGCAGGTGAGAACACAATCATATAAGGAATGATAAAAGCTGCAATGGCAAGCTTTGCAGAATTAACACCCGTTTTAATCGGATCTCCACCAGAAATACCAGATGCAGCAAAGGCCGCAAGTGCTACAGGAGGTGTTATATCTGCGATAATACCAAAATAAAAGACAAAGAAATGTGCTGATAATAGGACAACAACTGGCACTAGTTCTTGTGGTGTATTCGGTGATAACAACGCCACAATTGCTGGAGCAGCTATTGTTGATGTAATAACATAATTTGCTGTCGTAGGTGCACCCATTCCAAGAATTAAGGAAGCAATCATCACGAATACAAGTGTTAAAATGATACTACCTCCAGCTAAAGCTACTAAGCTATTCGCTAAACTTAAACCTAGGCCTGTTTTGACAACTACACCTACGATAATACCCGCACAGGCTGTAGCAGCTACAACACCAAGTGCTGTACGTGCACCTTCAACTAATGCATCAATAATATCCTTAGGTTTTAAACGTGTATCTTTGTTAAACATCGCCACTCCAATTGAAATAAGAATACCGTATAGTGCCGCATGCATAACAGGCGTACCCGTTAACATTAAAATGATAATAGCAATAATCGGTAATAATAAGTAAATCTTCTTAAACACTTCTCTACGATTCGGCATTTGGTCGTCACGTAAACCGCGTAAGCCAACGCGTTTTGCCTCGAAGTGCGTCATAATCCAAATTCCTGTAAAATATAACAACGCTGGGATTGCTGCTGCTTTGGCAATATCCCAGTAAGTAATACCACGACCGATAAATTCTACCATTAAGAACGCTGCAGCCCCCATAATCGGCGGCATTAATTGACCACCTGTAGAAGCAGCTGCCTCAACAGCGCCTGCAAACTCTTTTCGATAACCAAGCTTTTTCATCATCGGTATTGTATACGAACCTGATGTAACAACATTTGCCACAGAGCTTCCTGAAATCATTCCTTGAAGGGCACTTGAGAATACAGCAACTTTCGCCGGACCACCAATCAGTTTCCCCGCAAATGCTACTGCTAAATCGTTGAAGTATTGCCCCACACCGGTTTTTACAAGAAAAGCCCCGAATAATAAGAACACAAAGATGAATGTCGCTGATACACTAATTGGTGTACCTAAAATCCCATCTGTCGTAAAGTACATAAGGTTGACAATACTTTCTATATCCTGTCCTCGATGTGCCATAAATGCCGGGAAGTACGGTCCAAAGTATGCATATATAAGGAAACATACTGCAATAATTGTGATTGGTAAACCTACTGCCCGTCTAGCCGCCTCAAGAACTAATACCACAGCAATTAGGCCGACAAAAAAGTCCAATTGCGTTATAGTACCGTTACGATTGACAAGCTCTGTATAATTCAGTGCCCAATAAGAGCCTACTACGACGGATAATAGTGCTAAAATATAATCAAACCATGCAATTTTATGCTTTGGCGCCTTCTTTCGAGCTGGAAATAACAAGAAAATCAGTGTTAAACCAAAACCTAAGTGAACAGTACGCTGAATTGGTGCTGTATATTGACCAAATATGGCAGTGTACAATTGAAACAATGAAAATGCTAACAAACCATAGAAGATTACATACTTCATGATTCCTGATATTGTACGCACATTCGATTCAATATCATATTTTTCAAGAATTGCTTGTTGCTCTTCAGCGGAAATTTGTTCAAATTCTTCTACTTTTACATCATTGTTGGGTTCTTGTTTTTTAGTCATTTCAACCTAACTCCTTTCCATTGGTCATAAAGAGATATGTGTTTCACTTCAAATAAATAGGATTTTCCTCTTTGTAAACCTTTTTTTAAATCATATTCATAATCCTTGTATGCCAATACTAGATCTAAATCTATATCGCCAATGTAAATAGTAAAGTTTTCAATTGTTTCATTATCAAATTGCAAATAATATTTACCGTCGCGTTGGGTTAACGTTTGATTTTCCTCTGCGTAGCCTGGCATACCTATCGCCAAATCCTCATACTCCATCCCAAGCATTTGTATACGTTTTTTTTCGACACATTTGTAATACTCAAGCACATCAGATTTATGAATCGAATGTGTATATCTAATACGGAAAGTATCGTCCGTAACAACTGGTATGTAGTGTAATGTGGGAGATTCTACACGTGTTTCAGTGAATGCAAATACCTTTTGAAGAGGACAAAACATCATTACGATAACACCTACAGATAATAGCACTGTTACTATTAACATTTCCCTCTGTCGCATTACATCTGTTCCCCCACTTTATAAGCCATTCGTTAATCGTTACGTTTAACACAAGAAAAGGGGCTCGAAGCTTTACGCAATCCGAGCCCCTTTGTATGTTTAAGAAGTATAAATCTTATCAATGTCTAGGTACCCCTTGCCCTGCTTACCTATAAAACTTATTGTGTAAGCAAGTGCAGATGTGCTTACCTATGGTAAATTATTTCTTCTCATCAAAGTACTTTTGAGCGCCAGGATGGATATCAATGCTGATACCATCTAAACCAGTTTCAGCTTTGATAAGACGACCTTTGTCATGAGAAATTTTATCAGTATTATCATAGATTGCTTTTGTCATCGCATAAACAACATCTTCTGGAAGATCCTTTTTCACAGCTAGCATGGCAAGAACAGAAACAGTTTCAACATCACTTCCGATACCATAGGTACCAGATGCTACAGTATCTTTTGCGTAGTATGGATATTTCGCAATTAACTCATCTGCTTTACCAGCATCTACACCAATAATATTTACTTTTGTTGTAGCATTTAACGCTTCAACAGCACCTGTTGGTGTACCAGCTGTAATGAAGGCCGCATCAATTTGACCTGATTGAAGACCATCTGTCGACTCCCCGAAATCTAAGTTTTGTGCTTTAATGTCATCCATAGTTAAACCATGGATTTCAAGTAGTTGTTCAGCGTTTGCATAAGTACCAGAACCTGGAGCACCTACAGAAACTTTCTTACCTTTTAAATCCGCGTACGTTTTAATACCTGATGCTTCAGTTGTTACTAATTGAACTGTTTCTGGGTAAAGTGCGCCTAGAGCAGCAATCGTATCAATTTTTTTACCATCGAACATTAACTTACCTTCAGTTGCATAATAAGCAATGTCTGTTTGTACAAATGCAATTTCACCTTTCCCCTCTTGTAAAGCCGTCATGTTAGCAGCAGACGCTTGGGAAACTTCAGCTGTCGTTTTAATGTCTGTTTCAGTTGTAATTAAATCGGCAAATGTACCACCAAGTGCATAATACGTACCTTGTGTACCACCTGTTAATAAACTTAAAAATTTAATATCAGATTTTGGTTTGTCAGTTGTAGCTGAATCACCATTTGAATCTTCTTTTTCTGTATCGTTCGAATTGGTACCACTATCAGATCCACATGCAGCTAAAATTAATAGCGCTAATGCACTTAATAGCATTAATAATCTAAATTGCTTGTTCTTCATTCCAAAATTTCCCCCTATAAAATAAATTTAGTAATATATTTAAAATTATCAAATTTGGTATAATATTGTCAATCTATTTATAGTAAATTCAGTCTTTTATAATTATACCTACCCATAAAATTCTATTTTATAACATCTTTTAAGGAATTCTATTTAACCCTTCATTTATCTGTAATAATCAAATAATTTCTACAAACAGGTTTGACGTTAAATTTCGATAATGTATATTATATGTATAAAAAACTCCCAGTTTTTGTTTTTAATTCAAGCTATTTCAAAATAAAAACAGCTATATCTAAAAGGCATACAACCCCTTTTGATACAGCTGTTTTTTATTATTGAATTACACCGCAAGCAATTCTTGCCCCAGAATTGCCAGAAGGATCTGTTTTATAGTCGTCGGCTGCTTCATGAATGACAAGTGCACTGCCATCTTCATCAAACAATGAATTTTCCATATTTTTCTGTAAAGTGATACCTTCCGCTAAAAATGTTAAATCTACAACGCCATCTTCCCCGATTTCTAGGTTTGGTAAGTCTCCTAAATGATAACCCTTCGGATTCAATTTACCATGCTCTTTTTTAGTTGGGTTAAAATGCCCCCCCGCAGATTCAAACGTCGGTGCTTCACACTTTCCTACAGTATGAATATGAATACCTTTCGTTCCTGAAGGTAATCCCGTTAAAGCTAACGTCATCATGACACCATTATCCTCTTCTTGAAAATATGCATTTCCATAACTTTCATTTTTCGAACCAATAACCTTTGCGGTTGCCGTTAATGATGAGTTTGGATTGGAATTGGATTCTGAGTCGGCATTTACCGTTACTTGTTTCTCGTTCTTATCAAAAAAATTACAGCCACCGACAAATACTGTTAACGACATGATTAATATAGTTATTTTTTTCATAAAAATACCTCCCTTTAATTCTGATGTTACCCATCTCAACACATACTTATGCAATTTAGATACGGATTTCGAGACTCAAGCAACATCGATTTTTCTTTTTTCTCAAAGAAAAGAGGTATCCCAAGTTTTTGAGATACCTCTTTTACCAAACACTAATTTAAAATTTTTACAGTAACTGTTCGGACACCCCAATTTCGAGCTTGTCCATCCGATGGAATGAAGACATCAATTTTATTACCTTTAATCGCCCCACCAGTATCAGCCGCGATCGCTTCTCCATACCCTTCAACCCAAACCTTTGTGCCAAGAGGAATAACACGTGGATCAACAGCGATTACTTTTAGTCCGGGGTTTGATCGTATGTCTGTCCCGTTTGCTGTAATGCCCGAGCATCCTTCGCAATAAGCTGTATAGGCGGTCGCACGCATTGTATATGTTTTCCCTGAAGCATTCGCTGGTGCGCTCGTTGATTTAGTGGTTGCAGCAGCAGTGGCAGCAGGTTTCTTGTAGGTGCTCACTGCGGTTTTTGGCTTTGCCGCTGATGCTTTAATGGCTAATAATTCACCCACGTAAATCAAATCTGATGAGAGATTATTCCATTCTTTTAATTCGGCCACTGTTACATCATAGGTACTTGCCAGTTTAAACAATGTATCGCCGGCTTTAATCAGATGGTTATCTTTTATTGAGTCTTCTTTCTTGGCTTTCTCGATATTCAAGTCCTGATCCGGATAAATCCATATCGAATCAATTTCGTTTAATTTTTGCAACTCAGCTACGCTTAAATTATATTCCCGCGAGATTCCCCACAATGTGTCGCCCATCTTAACACTATATACTCCCTCAGCAGAAGAGGAACTTGCAAACATACTCACGCCAAGTGTCAAGGCTACAGCAAAAGCTATTGCTTGTTTTTTCATATTAAGTAATACCTCCATTTTTTTATTTCCTGCAATCTCCTACTAGCACATTAGCATTAGGCTCATATATGCAAGCAAGCATTCAGATTACAACTAAACAACACAGGACAATGGACCTGATATTACAAATTATTACTAAAAAAACGGAAAAATATACAATATCAATTATATATTTAGCAATTCAAACAATTTTATGGAAATAAATTTTGCGAAGCTACCCATTATTATCAGGATGTAAAAGTTGGAAACTCGTAGTTTTTAACCGATAATAGGGATAAGGAGGAATGTGGAATGAATATTGCCGCTATGATGAGCAACAGTTAATGGAACTACAAATAACCTTATAAATGAGTGGACTGTAAAATGCACTTAACTTAAATTCGGCAGTTGCAGTTAATGAATAAAAGATATGCCTCAACCATAAGTTACTACACATCCTTATAAAGGAGCAGTTATGGATGTTTCTATTTAAAAACTAGGTTGTTATTACTATGAATACAGCCTTTTACAATAAGTAAAGCTATTCGTTTCATTAGCACATTAGCGAAAGAGGAATTGGTAATAATATGTATTTCATTTGAAAGTTGGTGCCCGTCTGTGATTAGAGTAATAATAATGGACGATGAGCCATTAGCTCTTATTAACATGGAAAAAAAGTTACAAGAATTTGATATGATTGAAATCGTTAAATCCTTTTCAACCTTAAACGATTTGCTTACCGAGGGACCAACTTTGGATATTCAAGTAGCATTTTTAGATGTTGAAATGCCTGGTATGAACGGCTTAGAAATAGCTCAATTATTAAAACAATGGCATAACAATATTTATATCGTTTTTGTTACAGCGTACCGAGATTACGCTGTTCAGGCATTTGAAATTCAATCCCTCGACTATTTATTAAAGCCCATTTCCAAATCTAGATTAGAGACAACAATAAATAGAATTCAAGAACTCTTCCAGTACGAAAAAAAATTGCCACCATTACAGCACATTGAACCATCACTCAAAATACAATGCTTTGGTGGGTTTAATGTCTCCTTTAATGATAAGATTGTTCATTGGCGAACTGTGAAAACTAAGGAGCTGTTTGCCTTTTTGTTTTCTCATCTTAATAGCCATATTCCTCGAGATACCATTATCGATGCACTATGGGCAGAGACAGAATATAAAAAGGCTAGAGTACAATTGCATACTACCATTTCCTATTTACGGACAACACTGTCTACTTTAGGTTATGTAAATGTGCTACATTATGCAAATGGGTGCTATACCTTGCAGTTAGAGGAATTTCAGTGCGATGTTCTAGACTTAGAGCAATTATTAAAACAAAAAGATGAAACTGAGGAGCTAGATATAGAAAAAGCGGAGACGTTTATTGATAATCATCAAGGTGATTATATGGCAACATTAGATTATCCATGGATAAATAGTAAAGCAAATTTCTTTAACAACCAGTTTACAATCTTACTAAATTTTTTAGTAGAACATTATACCGCTACACATGCTTTTAAAAAGCGCGAACTTACCTTACTGTTATCTTTAGACTATAGTCCTTATTCAGATAAAATCATTCAACAGCTTATTCAGCATTATATAGAAGTAGATAATCGCGCAAATGCAATAACAATATACAATACTTTTAGAAACAACTTGTTAACAGAACTCGGCATTCTCCCTAACCTAGATACCATTGAACTATTTAATACTATTTCGAAAAATAAATAATAAGAAGTAGCTGTCTTTTAAATGGTGTTATCCATAGACAGCTACTGCTAAGGTTGTCTTCTTGCAATTGTCGCACCTGAAAATTCCTCAACCACACAAATACAATTCCGGCCAGATTTTTTAGCCTCATATAAAGCCTGATCAGCTATAGCAATCAACTGCTTAGGGGTTTTTATGGCAGTTGAAAATGCAGTAATTCCCGCTGACAAGGTAACTGGATGCCCAAAAAGATTCTCTGCCAAAGCTTGTTTAACACGTAAATTCTCTGCTACCTCCACCGCTTCCTCTATCGTAGTAGATGGTAAAATAATCATAAACTCTTCTCCACCATAGCGAAAACAAACTCCATGTTGATTGACGCTCTCTTGCATGATCTTTGCAAAAGCTTTTAATACTTCATCACCCGCTGTATGACCATATGTATCGTTTACATTTTTAAAATTATCTAAATCTATCAGAACAATCGCATGCGGTACTTTATTTGTAAATAATTCATTTAACACTTGATCCATACTCCTGCGATTTGGAATACCTGTTAATGAATCTAGCCTTAATTGCTTAGTTAAATCAGCTATCCTATTTCTCGACTCTGTTAACGTATTCAATACTGCATTTTTTAAGTGATACGCTTCCAAATACCAGCCATCAATTTCCTCTAAATTTTGTATTCCCCCCCCTCCCTCTATACCCGTTGCAAGACCTTTTAGAGGTCGAATAATTTTTACAGCGATCCATAATGTTAATACAAACAACACTAATAAAGTTAGCGCTAAAGGAAATATTATTTTTTTAAAAAGGGCATTAAATGGCACGGTATTTTCTTCGAGAAAACGGTTAGCCGCTTGCTCAAATGCCGCATGTGATGCTATACCATTATCGGAATCTTGCATTTCCAGTTGCCCATAATCATTGGTTATATTGGAAATTTCCTTTCTATACACCTCTTTCAAATCACGTTTATTTTCTATAAGTATTTCGTTAAAACTTTGATAGCTGCCCCAAATACTTATAGTAGATGTAGCGAGTATGCTAACCATCACAATACTAACGATTAAAAAAGATAATTTGAATTTGAATTTACACACAATAGATCTATTCTCCCATTGAGACGATTTTTTTGCGAAACCCTTTATACTTGTTTCAACTCATATATAATTTTATATATACAATACAACATCATACGCTATAGCTCTTAAAAAAAACTTAACAAGTGATAGAATTACCTCTTTTCAATAAAGTATAACTAGATCGAAAAGAACTACAGACTCACAGTAAATCAGCCAAAATAGTATTTTTAGAGTATTTTTTAAGAAAATTCTTATTTTCTTTTTTTATCAATTATTTTCAGGAGGCTTTTATGTTAGCGCTAAAAGAAACAACAAAACGACACCTACTTATTATTGTCTTGATTTTTATCGTCCTTTCTACCCTCCGAATACTTTGGCTAGCCTATTTCTTACCTTCTAATGATCAGCCATCTGCTAAGGATGGCATTTTCGATATGCAAAATCAAATGTGGTCAGATGACAATGTCTTCTATTTAAACGGCGAGTGGCTCTATTACCCTGGATTATTATTAGCTACAACCAATAGCAATCATAGCATGGCCACTTTCCCGTTAGAAAAAAGCGTCCTATCGATTCCACAGCGTGATAGCAAAGCAAAGACACAACAATTTGGCACATACCGCTTAAAAATCTTACTGGACGATAATGATTCATCAGATAATCAGTATGCTATCCGGATACCTGCTATTCCTACTGCTTCAGAGCTATACGTCAATGGCAAACTTGTAGGAAAATCTGGGACAGTAGCCACAGACGCTAACATACATAAAGGACAAGCCGCACCTTATACCGTCTACTTTACGGAAAAGGAGTCTGAAATCGACATACTTTTACAGGTATCCAATTTCGATACCCCAGCTAATACTGTTATTAACAAAAGAATTTCCTTTACTTCCGCATCTGCCATGACACATTACCAGACGATTACTGAGCTATCCCTAGCTACTATCTCGGTGATCATCATTATGTATGCACTTTTTAGCATTCTAGTTTATCTATTTATTTACCGCAAAAAGATTGTTTTACTGTTCACAGTTGGCTTTCTTTTGCCTTTAACAGATGAATTAATAACTTATGATCGTTCGTTCCTGGATTGGCTACATCTCGATTATGTTTGGTCTTTAAAATTGTCCAATATTATTTATCTCGGTGCTTCTTTTTTCTTTGTACAATTTATGCGTGTTTTACTTGTCAAATACCAACATGCTAAGTGCTTTCGGTGGTTCTCTACTTTATATGCTCTAGGAACTCTGTTAATCGTTTTGTTACCTATTCAATGGTTGTATGCAGTAAATATTTTATTCTTTATTCTTTATATTGTTTCTTTTTTATATGTTGTCGTACTAGCTTTAAGGGAGTACGTTGCAAACCAAACGACTTCCGCCTTTCTTGCATTCACAGCCCTCGCTACAACAAACGGAATTATTTGGGGGCTTATAAAAACAACCTACGTTTTAGATATTCCCTTTTATCCTTTTGACTATTTAATGATTGTTCTTGGATTTACGGGGTATTGGTTTAAACGTTTTTATATCAATACACAGCAAATCAACAGGCTAGTAGCTGATTTACAAAAAGATGATGAACAAAAAGATGAATTTTTAGCTAGCAGCGCACAAAAGTTATGGAGTCCGATGAATAAAATGATTACCCTTGGACAATCCATTTATGAAAATCCAAACAATTTGCTTATCAGTGAAGATAAACATAATTTAAAATATTTAATTGATATTGGTAGGAGTATGTCTTTTACACTTAATGACATTCTTGATTTTACTCGGCTAAAAGAAGGAACTCTATATCTGCATACAAAAAATGTGAATATCCTAGGGACTGTTTCAGGGGTATTTGATATGCTTCGATTTATTACGGAGGGAAAACAAATACAGATGACTTCAAGTATTTCCAGGTCCTTCCCTCATGTAGTAGCTGATGAAAACCGTCTGATTCAAATTTTATTTAATCTTTTACATAATGCTATTAAATATACGGGTGCTGGCTTTATAGAAATTAGTGCACGCACAGAAAAAAATATGGCTATTATTCATATACGCGATACTGGTTTAGGTATGGATGGTGATTTGCAAAATCGTCTATTCTCTCCTTACGAGCAAGGAAATGTGGCTGATGAGGGTATTGGTATCGGTTTATTCGTCTGTAAACAACTAATTGAGTTACATGGTGGGACATTGCAAATTCAATCTATCCCACACAAAGGATCAGACGTGATGTTCACCTTACCTCTTGCTGAAGAAAGTACTGTTGCAGACGAAGCTCTGTGTGCTTATCAAGCAGCTGATTCATTACCATCTGAAAGTTTGCATGCAGAAGTACCTTCTACAGCCCATCACTTTAAAATTTTAATGGTCGATGATGATCCCGTTAATTTGCGAATTATGAGAAGTTTATTTGTCTCTACAGAATACGATGTCACTACTGTTACAACCAGTGAAAAAGCGATGGAATTACTACCGCGGCATAATTGGGATTTGATTATTATTGATGCAATGCTACCGTATATATCAGGTTATGCCTTAATTGAGTTCATCCGAGAGCATTATTCAGTACTTGAATTACCCATTTTATTATTAACTGCTCGTAATTATCCTGAAGATGTTTATACAGGCTTTGCTCATGGGGCAAATGATTATGTATCAAAACCCATCAATTCACTGGAATTAAAAGTTCGAGCAAGAGCTTTAATTGATTTAAAGTATAGTATTCATCAACGCTTACAGTTAGAAACTGCATGGCTTCAAGCCCAAATACAGCCACATTTTTTGTTTAATACACTCAATACAATCGCATCTTTAAGTACGATTGACACAGATCGAATGATTGACTTAATGCATCACTTTGGGGAATATTTACGCGCGAGTTTTGATGTCAAGAATCTTCAGCGAGTTGTTCCACTTCAAGATGAACTAGAGCTTGTCCGCTCCTATCTTTTTATTAAACAACAGCGCTTTGAGGGACTTTTAAAAATCGAATGGGACATTGACGACAATATTCACATTAAAATCCCCCCTATCTCTTTACAAACTTTAGTAGAAAATGCTATTCGCCACGGTATTTTAAAACAAGAAGGTGGTGGAACTGTGTGCATCCATATTAAAGATTTTCCGGATTACGTAGCCATCAGTGTGATAGACGATGGGGTTGGTATAGATCCAAGTACATTAGCTGATTTGCAATCTGGTAACAATCCTACAACTTTTGGTGTTGGGATACGGAATACAGATCTTCGTCTTAAAAGGATTTATGGTCAAAGATTGCAAATTAAAAGTATACCGAATGAAGGAACGACTATTACTTTCCATATACCAAAAAATGATTGACACGAGAACTTATTATTTTTTCAACATTTTTAACATCTTACTGTAACTTGAAGAGCCATTAACTTCTCGATGAGTAGGTAATGGCTCTTTTTTATAAATTCACAGTAAAATGCTTACTATAAGTAAAATAAATATTTTAATGGAATACAAAAAATTAGGGTACATTAATTATAAATGTACGTAAAAAAGAAAGGTCGATTGATGTGTACAAAATATACATAATAGAAGACGATGCAAATATTTCAAAGCTTATTGTAGAACATTTATCGAAATATCAATATGCATGCCATACGGTACAACAATTTAATCACATTGTAGAAGAATTCCAAGAAATTCAACCTCACCTTGTTGTTATGGATATTAATCTACCAACCTATGATGGTTACTTTTGGTCGCGGAAAATCCGCCAATTATCAAAATGTCCCATTATTATTGTATCGGCGCGCGTCAATGATATTGATCAAGTGTACGGTATTGAAAATGGTGCGGACGATTTTATAACAAAGCCATTCTCTCTAGATGTATTTATGGCAAAAGTGAACGGCCTCATACGTCGAACATATGGTGAGTATGCTTCCACAGATTCACATACACTAAAGATTAAAAATACTACATTAAACCCTGATACAGTTCGACTTCACACAGAGGAGCACGAAAGCTTGTTAACATTAAAAGAGATGCAACTTAGTAAATTACTATTTGAAGCTTATCCGAATGTTGTTCCTCGTCAAAAACTGCTAAGTGCCATTTGGGATGACGAAGACTTTGTAGAAGAAAATACTTTATCTGTTAATATTGGCCGACTCCGCAAAAAATTCGAATCCATACAATCTCAATTAGAAATCTAAACGATACGTGGGCTCGGCTACCAACTAGTGGAGGCTCCAAAATGAAACTCTTCTTTCGCGATCACGCAAGTGTCATCATTCTATACGGCATAAGTTTTTTATTGTTACCTTGGTTATTCCAATCACTTGATGATTTATCTACGCATTATGATTATTTTATATTTCTCGTTAGTTTCTTTTTTATGATTTGGCTTATTGGTCGTTATTATCGACGAAGAAAGTTCTATGCTCATTTACAACAGGCCACATTGACTAAAAACGATTTACATTTATATGAACCACAAGCAATGATAGAAAAAGCCTATAGCCACAAACTCAGACAAATGCAGTACCTTTATTTGTCACAGCAGCAACTACTTGAAGAACAAGCGGAAGAAAAGCAACTGGTATTATCACATTTCGCCCATCAAATGAAAACGCCATTATCTGTTATTCAACTAATTATTCAATCTAGAACATGTGAAACAACTGGGCAATCAGATGACTGGCAAACAATTCATAATGAATGCGAGAAATTAACTTTTACGCTGAATCAACTACTAACTTATGAGCGTACATCTAACCTAGTAGCTGATTTAAAAATAGAGCCTATTGTAATCAAAGGACTCGTTCAAGAGGTCATCAATGATTTAAAAGATTATTTTATCGCAAAAGAAGTATTTCCGAAATTGACTGTTGCTGAAAGTGATGTAATTTATTCCGATCGAAAATGGTTAAAGATTGTTTTTTATCAAATCATCAATAACGCGATTAAATATAGTGAGTCTGAAACTTCGATACAAATAACTTATGATCATGCTTCCGTACAAATTATAAACAGTGGCAATACCATTTTAGATAGTGAAATTTCACGTGTCTTTGACCTATTTTATACAGGGGTAAAAGGAAGAACAAACGGCGAAGCATCAGGTATTGGCTTGTATCTAGTTAAAAAGATTTTGACAACATTAGAGCATCCCTTTTCTCTACAATCACAGAACCAAGTAACTACCTTTGCTATCGACTTTTCAAATAGTGCGAAAGCATATTCGTAAATAACCTTCTCAAATGACAACTTTGTCATGTTCATGTCATATAGCGAAATAGGTAAAAATCGGCTCCTTTTTTATACTTAAACTATTCAATAGATGTAAGGGAGTTGTTCGAGATGAAAAATTCAATATTGCAAGTGACGAATCTACACAAAGAATATATCGGAGAAATTACGTATAAAGCTTTAAACGGAATAGATTTCCACCTTGGGAATCATGAATTTGTAGCAGTGATGGGGCCATCGGGTAGCGGCAAAACAACATTTTTAAATAGTGTATCAACAATCGATCGACCAACAGCGGGAGAAATTTTTATTAATGACAGAAACCCTTATGCACTAGATGACGAAGAACTCGCAAAATTTCGTCGCTCAGAATTAGGTTTTGTATTCCAGGATTTTAATCTTGTACACACTTTAACGGTAAAAGAAAACATTTTACTGCCACTAACTTTAGATAGCCTTCCTGCCCCAAAAATGCGTCAACGTTTAAAAAACGTTTCACAATTTTTAGGTATTGAGGATCTTCTAGCAAAGCGTATCTATGAGATTTCAGGCGGACAAAAGCAGCGCGTGGCAATTGCTCGTGCCGTCATTCATGAGCCTAGTTTATTGTTAGCGGATGAACCAACTGGTAACCTTGATTCGAAGGCAGTTAATGATGTCATGAGTTTATTTAGTTCTATTAATACCGACTTAAAAACGGCGATTTTAATGGTGACGCATGATCCGTATGTCGCAAGTTTCGCTAACCGAATTATTTTCATGAAAGATGGTAAATTATATAACGAAATTCATCGAGGGCATAATCGTAAGCAATTTTATCAAGAGATTATGGATACATTGGCGTTTTTAGGTGGTGGCCAACATGAGCTTTAATCATATCGTATTGCAAAATATTTTACGTGACAAATGGACATATGTATCTTATTTCCTAAGCAGCATGTTCTCGATACTCATTTTTTTCTTATTTACAGTGATTGTGTTTCATCCAAGCCTAAAAAGCTTAGATCCTGACTCAACACTTGGTATTACATTATTATTAGCAAGCATGCTCGTATACTTATTCTCATTTATCTATATTACTTATTCTATAATGGCTTTTTTAAAGAAGAAAACAAGGACTTTAGGTATTTTCATGATTACGGGTGCTTCCATGAAGCAAATTCGTACTTTAGTATTCCGTGAGAATATTCTTATTGGCATAGTGGCGATTATAGCAACCATTATCTTCGGTCTTGTCATCACACCCCTTTTCTTAATGGCTACGAAGGTGGTGTTAAAAGCCGAAACTTTCGGTATGTATATACCCGTTAAAGCAATAGTAATAACGGTTGGTTTATTTCTATTATTATTTATAGTTATTTCAAAAATAGTAACACGATTTATTAATAAGGAAGCTTCCATTCAGTTATTAAAAAGTGACGCAGTTATTGAAAAGCCTATCAAGTCACATTTACTATCCCTTCTTAGCAGTGTCCTTATTTCCATTACGTTGACATATTTATTAAAAATAGATCATGGAATCGTAGGAAGCCTTGGCCTATTTTATTACACATTATTTTTTATAAGCATTTTATTGTCCATGTATCTAATGATTTCCCAAGGTATGCGTGTTCTGCTAGAAGTCTTCGAGAAATCACCCACATATATTAGAAAAACAAATATGTTACTGATCTCCAATATGAATGCGAAAATGAAATCTCATGCAAATATGCTTTTTTTAATCACAATTTTATTGAGTGGCGTATTTTTATGTACAAGCATTTTATTTAGCTCCTATTACAATGTTGCCAATGACAGTGAAGCGAATTATCCATACAGTTTTCAATACATCGCTGACCCTAAAGCTGATGACAGTATGGTAAAAGCAGACATTGCATTTTTAGAAAAACAATTGGCTTCGGTTGATTCAAAAAAATATGCTGTAGCCTTTAAATCAGATAAAGCATCTCGTATTGGCTACATGTCAGCATCTGATTATAATTTGTTACAAAAACAAGAGATTAATCTAGACAAAAATGACTTTATTGCTGTTGCAGGAAATCGAGGTATACCGCCAATAACGAATATAGCAGATGAAAATCTAAATCATTTAAACCTGGCATATACTAATGAACAAAACTTATTAACAACAGGATTCCAATATACGTATTTCATTGTTTCTGACACTATTTATAGTAGTATGGACTATCCTGTCTACAAAACCTATTTATTTGAGCTAGAACATTGGACACACCATATAGACCTAGCCCATAAAATTACTAAAAGTCTTCCAACAATCATAGACAAACGGTATGTAGCATCAAAAATCACCTTGTATGATTCGGAAATGTTTGTTAAAAGTGTGATGTTCTTCATCGGCTTTATGTTAAGTTTAATATTCTTAAGTGCCGCCATGAGTATACTTTATTTCTATCTACAAACGACACTCATTCAAGAAAAAGAAAAATATATAGGAATACGTAAGCTTGGCTTATCCAAAAAAGAATTATCGACCGTCGTATCGAAAGAATTAGCCATTCTCATATTTGTACCATTTTCAATAGCAACTGTCATGTTGTTTACGACACTATTTATTATGCGAACAATGCTCTCAATAGCATTTTTACAAGTTTCAATGGTTAGTTCTCTATGCTTCTTTGCTCTTTTCTTAGTTAGTTACCTATTTATTCGCAATAGCTATATTAAACGTCTGCTAGTTTAAAAAATAAAGTTGGTTAGTTAGCTTTAGCATTAAAAAAATCCCGCTCACTCCTGCCGGAATAGCATGGCCTCACAGATGCTCAGGCATCCTCGAAGTCTCGCTTATTTCGCCTTCCTACAGGAGTGTCGGAATTTTTTTATAGTGAAGATAGACTGTCGTGGTCTTTACCAAAGTATTGGCTTTGCGACCATTAACCACAGCATAATAAGCAATAATACAATATACATCCATGCCTTTCGATGTAACAACGACGCAAATTGTTGCTGATTGTATGACGGTGTATTAAATGTTCTAATAGTTGGTTTAAATGCGCGTGCCAAAAACACTATTGAGCCCAGCATCACAAGAAATGTTAACACTACCCATGAAGTTGTCCACGGATAACCGCCTCGCCACAGTAACAAAATGCCAGATGCAACTAGCACATGTCCCGCGTGTTTGACAATAGTAATGGCAGCTTGAAATGTCTCAATATACGGTGGCATTTCTATATGCTGTGCTTGACGCATCCTTTTGACAATTGCTAAAACAACAAACAATGGCCCAATCGAAAGTATGGCACTTAAAATATGTATATAGAGAAGAAGTGAATAAATCGATAACATGGTGCATACTCCCCCTTTTATGACTCATCTTAATTATAGCATCCGATCTTACACGTTCTAAAAATATTTGTGAATCCTTTGTAAACGCAAAGTTTTGTTAAATTGTTTGAAATGAGCCCAAAAAAGAAGCACCAACAAAAAGGTAGTTTACCTGTCTGTTAGTGCCTCCGGTATAATTGATTATTTTATCAAAATCTATAATTTTTCGTATTTATATCAATAGTTATAATTAATTAGTTAAATTCATATTCTTTTTGTTTGTACCATTTAGCTTGCATATTAAATAGTTCTGTATATTCGCCATTTAATAATATTAATTCATCATGCGTTCCTTGCTCAACGAGTTCGCCATCTTTCATTACTAGAATGACGTCCGCGTTTATACAACTTCCCAAACGATGTGTAACGAAAATTGAAGTTTTCCCTATTGAGATATCTAAAAATTCTTCAATAATCTTTGCTTCACTAACTGGATCTAAAGCTGCAGTTGGTTCATCCAGTATAATAATTGGACTATCTTTAAACAACGCCCTACCTAATGCGATTTTTTGCCATTCTCCTCCTGAGAGCTCTCTCCCATACAAAGTGGCACCGACATTATCTGATATTCCTAAATCATATTTTCTTAATAAATCGGATGTTCCAGTTCTTTGAATAACTTGGTTAAATCTATCCTTAATATCTTCGTTTAGTTCACTATTTAACGTTATATTCTCCAATAATGACATCTCATACTTTAAAAAATCTTGGAAAACTGTACTGAAATACCTCTCTCTATCTTCTTTACAAATAATTCCTCCATTTAAAAGAACTTTACCATTATTAGTTGTATATAGGCCTGTTAAACATTTCACCAATGTACTTTTACCGGAACCATTTCTACCGACGATGGCCACTTTCTTCCCAGGAGTTATATCAAATGAGATATTTTTTAAAATAAGATGTTCGTGATTAGGATAAGAGAAAGAAATATTATTTACACTGAGATACTTAAACTCACTATTAAAGCTTTCATTTTCTATATTTGACTTCTCAATCGGGACATCTTTTATGAAATCATAATAATCATTAATAGTAAGAGATTCCCTATAAATTCTTCCAATTGATGATGCAAGTTGATAGCTAATACCTAATGAGCTCGAAAGCATTTGTGATAACGCCACAAATTTAGCGATTGTAATTTTCTTTGTTAAAACATAAAACGCTAGTAAACTTAAAAAGAGAAGATTTAAAGAAAATTGTAAATAGCTTACATATAACAGTTTCCTATTATTTTTTTTCTCTAAACTATATTTTTCGTTGCCAACTATCCAATATAGTTCCTTCCACTTTCTTATGAAGTATGATTCCTGTTTAAATATACGAAATTCCTTAGCTACCTCTTTAGATTTGAATAATTCCTCTAAATATTCAATGTTTCTATTTTGTAATATTTGACTTAAAAATTGATCATAATCTGATTTTGATGTATAGAAATTGATACCAATTAAAAGTATAACTATAAAAAATAGTAAAAGTGCGATAGACCAGTGAATTAAATAAAGGCTAACAACAAATCCTGTGAAAGTTATACATGATTGGATACAGGTAAGTACCTGCTGTAAATATGTACAGGATGTCCCTCCAACATCTAATGTAGCTCTTTGCAATGAATTATAGTAATTTAAATCATCGTAATAAATTAACGGGATACTTGCACACATAGTGAAAATTTCGTTATTAAAATAATACTCCATTTTTTGCTTTAATCTGAATTCTATAATTTTACTTAAATAATTTATGTATTCCATTAAAACAAAATATCCAAACTGTAATAAAATGAACAGAAATGGTGTACTAGTAATAGTTGAATCCTCCAGATCATTAATCAAAGAACTAACTGTTCTTTCAGTCAAAAAAATATATATTAAAGGTGAGATCCCTTTTAATACAACTATACATAAGTTACTTAAAAGGTATAGTGGAGAAACTTTATAAATAGTTGAAATTGTTTTCATTGTTACAAAAGTTATTAACTTACTATTGTATATTATCTTCTTTAACATACCTTCCCTCCTTTTTCATTTGAAAGTTCTACACAAAAAAATCTTCTCCAAATAACTTAGAGAAGATTTTTTTAAAATTAGCAACAACCTTGGTACTCATCACCATAACAATCAGTTCCATTTGTATAAACGTATCTATAGTTTTGCCATCTAAGTTTCTTAGTTCCACATGCACCTGAGCAGAATGATGAACCTTGAATTACTTTATAAGATACTTTACTTTGATCACACGACATAATTTTTCACCTCCTTTAAAGATTTTGATGTATAAATAGTTTATTGTTTGTCTATATATAACGGATATTTGCAAATTTCTTCATTATTTGCACAAATGACGTATTTGTAATTTCCACTAATAGTAACAGGGAATCTTATTTCAACCATCCCATCAATTCCTGGTAGCATTTCTTTACTTCTAAAATTTTTCAACTCAGGTAACATAGCTTCATATACTATTTCATCTAAAGGGTCTAAAACCTTTACACTACAGACATATGAATTTAATTCAAACTCTTCATTAAAAAGGTATTTAAAGTAAACATTTGTTATAGCTACTGTTGGAAATGTTGGAAGTGACATTCTATTTAATACCTTAAAAATCGTATGTTGTTTACCAATTGGATCAAATTCAATATTTTCAGCCACTAATATCTGACAATTTATATCCATACTTTCTTTCCCTTCAAGTTTTCATTATTCACTGCTAAAGCTTCCATACACTCAAGAGTATTTAAAAAATTCGAGTGTTTTGAGAAACTACTATTCATAGGATCATAGATTATTAACTCATACATATGTTCAAACAAAATTTCTTCTGTATGAATCAAATTATGATTTTTCCATTTCTCTATTTTTGTTTTAAATAACCAAGTAGGAGAATTTAGAAATACATGAAATTTTACTTCACTAGAACTCAGAAAATCATCCATTCTTTTGAAATCTGAAGACTCATAATTAATAAATACAAGTTTAATCTCATTTGAGTCATCTATTTTTAAATTATTATTTTTTAGGAAGTTTTTTAGTATTTTTATATCGTTGGAATGGATTTTTTTATTGATAGAATAAACACCTTTTAAACTCAACAATAAAAATAACATCAGTAATAATATTAGCAATATTATGAAATTATCAATCATATGTAATTAGCCTTCAACTTTTTAATTTGTAAAATTAAATCATAAAAAATGATTACTATTACGATAAGTAAAAATAAAGTGACTTCCAATTTAAAGTCTAACTGATAAGTTGGTAAGAAAAGCTGAATTAATAAGAGCCCCAATAAAATGCAATTTCTAAATAAAGGATATTTATTCATAAACTCCATGTCTCCAAAACAACTGCAGCTACTAGCTTTTATATCTTTCTCTTTTTTTCTCTTATTTAATAGAATTAAACAAAAGAATATTAATAAGAGCCCACAGAAAACAATTTTTATGGAACCAAATAAATTAAAAGCAAAACATATAGCTATCAATAATTCTGTGATTAGAAGAAAATAACTAGAAATATTAATAAGCTGGCGATTTTTTATAATTTTGTAAGAATAAATTTCGCATTTTGTACTGGGAAATGACTTTGCCTTCATATAGAATGACGCAATGAATGTACTTGATATCAGCAAACTTATAATCATAGAAAAGTAATTCAATAGCAATTACCTACTTTCTTCTACAAAACTAATAATCTCTCCGATTTCATCAATCTCTTTGAGTTTTTGGATAATTCCATCAGTATCAATGAGTATCACACTTGGTGTCATAGCTACTAAATCATGAAATGAATCATACTGGAGTGACATCACCGGGAATGAATATTCAAATTCTTTAATTATTTCTTCATTATCTGATTCCGTTCCGTCAGTTATTAAGATAAAATCCTGATTAAATTTACTTAATCCAGGTAATAAATCAATACAAATTTTACAATATAGAGATGCAAAGCAAACAACTGTATTTCTAGATAGTTCATAATTCTCCAGGGATAACGGGAAAACATTACCTATCTTTAATATGTCCATTTCTTCGCGTATATCTCTATGGTTCATAAACATTTGTTTTAAACTCTTAATACTCATAATTACACCCCTATTTCAGATACTATGCTCATTAATAATTTTTCTATCTGGTAAAAGGTCTTCCCATTATGTCCCATTTCAGTAAACAATATTTGCCCTACCCTGTTTAGTAAAAAAGTACTAGGTGTAGCAGAAACATTAAATACTTTTTCCATGTCTCTATGCTTCATTTGATAAACAGTAGTTTTATAACTATAATACTCCTTCAAAAACTCTACATTTTCTGTAGGACTATCAAATAAAACGAGGGTGTTTGCATTAGGATATTTATCGATAAAATCTTTAAGCTCTTCAATAACTGGTAAACATCCATTACATGCCGTACTAAAGAAGAAAACTAGTAAATAATCATCTAGGTAATCATATAATTTCACATCATTAATAGAATCGATAGTATCATTTTTAAGAAAATCGCCTATTTGTAACGGCTCTAAACGTTTTAGAAAACGTAAATTATCATCAATCATAATTCACCTCTTAATCCGACTTATTGTTACCAATTATAACAATAAAAACCAATAAATTACAATACTTTTTTTAAAAAATATATTTCAACATTATTCTTATGTTTAAACACATATTTTTGAAGGTTTTTTCATATTATAACCATATATTACATAATATTACATAACATAGCAACATATTTTTTCTTTCATTCCCTTTATTATCTAATTAAGTTTAACAAAACCATGTAAATATTTTCAATAATAATTTACTATTTATTCCATGGTTGGTCTTATCTTTGAAACTACTTCTTAAATGTATAAAATCTAGCTTTTTAATTATGTCTCTTACTGTTCTTTTATTTTTTTCACTACTTCTACACGCTTTTGCTTGCTCTCGCTTACCTCAAATACTTTGCCATGCTACCGTTGGATTCAATCAAGCCCCTTATTCCCTATTAAAAGGGGCACCAACAAAACAGGTGACTTGCCTGTCTGTTAGTGCCTCCATTTTTTCCGTAAGTCGCTAAAAGCTAAAGCTAAAATACAGAATGTTTTTTATCACCATAATTTATTAATTGCTTCATTTGGTACACCTACAGCATTTAATTATTCGTGATTAGCTGCATTATTTTCAACAAGAATATAACATCTTCTCCATCGTTTTGTTCGAGTACCTCCATTAAACAAATATTCAGTGTTTGTGGCACTTTTTCGGGAACCAATTCTAAAAATTGCCCTCAATTCCGTTGTAAATGTTTAACCCTAGACATAATGAAACATATTATAGTAACATGCACTTATAACACAAAAAGGAGTGATTATTATAGGAATTCATCAATTTTTTACAAGTCTGAATGATCTAGAGCGCATTATTCGTTGTCCTGGACGCTTCAAATTTGAGGAACATAATGTAGCAGCCCATTCGTGGAAGGTTTCTCAATATGCCATGTTTTTTGCAACACTTGAAGAGATGAATGGAGCCACGGTAAATTGGAAATCGTTATATGAAAAAACCATCAATCATGATTTTGCTGAAGTATTTATCGGTGATATTAAGACACCTGTAAAACATGCAAGTCCAGAGCTAAAACAAATGCTTGCCCATGTTGAAGAAAAGATGATGGAAAAATTTATTATCAATGAGATTCCTCAAGAGTTTCAGGCTATCTTTTTTGAGCGTATGAAGGAAGGCAAGGATGAAACATTAGAAGGCCGCTTGCTCGAATTTGCCGACAAATTAGATCAATTTTATGAAGCCTTCGCTGAATTAAAACGTGGTAACACAGATTTAGAGTTCGTCATTATGTATCAAACGGCACTCTCCAAACTTTTAGCCATTCCCCTAAAAGCAACAGTTCACTATTTCCGAACTGAAATATTGAAGGATGCGGTCCAAGAGAAAACGCATATTGATATTCAAACATTAACAAATGAAGTCTTAGATACAAAAAAATAATTGCATGTACAAGTTTTCCGAAAGAATTGACTCACGGAAGGCTTTTTTTATTTCCTGAAAAAAGTCGTATAATAG
Organism: Lysinibacillus parviboronicapiens; assembly: GCF_003049605.2. NCBI lineage: Bacteria > Bacillati > Bacillota > Bacilli > Caryophanales > Bacillaceae > Lysinibacillus > Lysinibacillus parviboronicapiens. The sequence goes on along the minus strand of NZ_CP073713.1, from coordinate 379,831 downwards.
AAGTGATTGATTGGAGGGAAGCTTTTGTCACAGGAATGTTCAACTGTAGAAGATTTATTACCTTTATATAAAAACGAGGCACTACAAGCAAATACCGTAAAATTTATTGAGCAGCATATAGCGTGCTGCGAGCATTGTCAACAGCTCGCCTATTCACAGCCAGCGCCAAAGCCTTCTATACCTTTTAAACAAACACTATCCTTCTTCCATGTGATATTCATTGTACTCTCCTTTATGTTCGCATTGAATTCTTCACTTCTTGGAAATCATCTTGGCTTTGTTGTGTCCTATGCACTTTTTGGTTGCCTTACTTATTTGTTCTATAAAAATAGCTGGATTGTTTTTACTATAAGCTTTATCCCTGTCTTTGTATGGGCCATCATCGATAATGTGATGAATCCACTTTACATTGCAAAGACTTCCTTATCCGATATCGGTACATTGCTACTTGGTGCGACCTTTATCGCTATTTTACATACAATCTTTGCCCTACTCGGCTCCGCTATCGCAATCATTTTACGCAAATTTTTTAGAAAAAAAAACTGATGTTAAAGATCGCTTCGCTTTCCAACGCAATGTAAGTAAGCCACTGGGTTTACATGGGTTTTTACCTGTATATTAAAAATAGTATGCAATAAGTACTCCTGCATACTATTTTGACTTTCGGAACAGCTCTTATCCAATCCAGCTTTGCTTAACGACATCCTTTACTCATTAGTAAACCTCCTGTTTGGTTAAATGTTACAGTGATTGCTCAAATTTTTTAAACAAAAATAAAAAGCTGAGCATTGAACGCTCAACGTCTATTTACACATAGTGCTTCTGTAAGTATTATAAAAAATTAAATAAAAAAGAGTCGGTTTCCCGACTCTGTTCTAACGGTTGTTATAATTTTTTCACGAATTCTGATTTTAATTTCATTGCGCCGAAGCCATCAATTTTGCAATCGATATTATGATCTCCTTCAACAAGACGAATACTCTTTACTTTTGTACCAATTTTTAATGTCGACGAACTGCCCTTCACTTTTAAGTCCTTAATGACTGTTACTGAATCGCCATCTGCTAATAGATTGCCATTGGCATCCTTCACAATGAATGCATCTGACTCCTGCTCTGTTGAATTAGTATTCCACTCATGCGCACACTCCGGGCACACAAAGTTTGATCCATCCTCATATGTATATTGTGAATTGCATTTCGGACAATTTGGATAAGCTGTCATTTCCGCTTCCTCCCTTTTCTTTTTTGCTAGGTAAATTCTATATATGCTCCTATCTTTACATACTTAGTACTTTTACGCAAAGGTCGTTCGTATTTTTTGTTCGTATTTGTGAAATATATATGAAGCAAATTAAGTAATCACTACGTTTTACATTCAAATTTCCTATCATTTCTAGTGCTCACCCATTGACTTTTTTGTAAAAACCATCTTACTTGCAAGATCGTTTATCATGCCGTATTATATCCTTAAAGGCTGCATTGTTCGTATAATATTAAGTTTTAACCTTTAAGCTGTAAAAGGGAGTTTTATTATTGGAGTTGGAATGACGGGCCTCACACCAAGGTGCATGAGGATAAGCAGGAAAACTTCTGCGAACACCCACTTTGAGGAGTGGTGGTTTAAAACTTTCTATAAGACATACGGCATACGCGGCTTTTTATACTAACTATTTACATCAAGGTTTATATAGCATCTTAACCAAATTGGTTAAGGTGCTTTTTTCATCCCTAAACAGGCTATAGGATTAAATTGGAGGTAAACTTGTTTGCAATGAATGCTAAATACTAAAAGACCACTAGCACGAGTGGTCTTGTTTATCTCTATTTCCTATCTTTGCTTGCCTTTTTTAAATAAACCTGCTGCGACTGCAGCCTCAAAGCTGTTTCTAGCAAATTGAACTGGATTCCCGACATTCTCCCAGTGCATGTACATTAATCGAGGATTATCAAAAAGCCAATGGTTATGCACTGCTGTAACAATAAGTCCTCTCTTGCGAAGTTCCGTCATAAATGGATTAATTTCTTCCTGAAGTACTACAGATTCACCGAGGTTTAGTGTATTAGCCCCAATCCCTTCAAAAGAAAGGGCAAACGGAAGTGCGAGCGGAGATCGAGTAGTCCGTCCAAGAATGGTAGCTTTAATATCACGAAGACGCTGTACAACACAAACCGGTGTTGAAGTAATAACTTCCCCACCGATGATATTAGCAAGTTCTTGACATTTTTTCGAATCTACACAACCACAGAAGTTTTCTGGCAGATTGCGATCAAGGGAATGATTATCACGTTCCAATCTAGTCACCCCCTTTAATTTTCCTACTAACCAATATATTCTCAAGTGTTTGATAATACTGGGAACTTGTATCATTGGAACCTTTTAATCAAAATTATTTTCTATCCATACCTATTGCCTTCCAACCATTCCAATTAATTTTCTATATTAGATTTTATTTATGTACGACTATCATACTCTTTGGCTTTAAAACGGCTTTGAACTACATCACATGAATGATAAATTATCGAGTTAATTGCCCTTCTCACTAACTTTTTTCTACATATCCTAAAAATGAAAGGAGGGAAAATTGTGTACGTAAATAAAGATAGTTGTAATTGTTTATCAACACAAAGAGAATGCAATCATTTAGGACCTTTTGTGGCTATAGATATAAACTGTATAAACACACCTATTGACGGCGGCGATGGTACTAATGACAATGGTTCAATAATCCCGTTTTCCTCTGGCATTACTACATCAGTAGTTGGTATTGCTGAAGGCGCTACATTGGTAGCAAGCCTTATAGGATTCGGTAGTGCTATTAACGGTATCACTTTATTAGGCGATAATACGATAGACTTAACTGGGATTCTAAGCGAAGCCTTTTCAGTTCCACGCAATGGTAATATTACTGGGATTTCCGCGACATTTAATTCATTTATAGACCTTAATCTAACTGGTACTCATACGATTACGGCTCAAATTTATCGTGCTCCTGCCGGAACTAACATCTACTCCCCGACAAATGCACGTGTTGATTTAGCACCACCGATTACAGGACCGTTTCCAGCGATAACTTTTGGAACAGGAGATATCGAGCCTGTACCTGTATCAGTAGGCGATCGTTTATTGATGGTATTTTATATTTCAACAACTATAAATCCTCCAGCTCTCAACTTCTCAATTTCAGGTAGTGCGAGTGCAGGTATTACTATTGTATAAATTTTTTTCTCAATCTTGTCGTTATAATCTAACGATAAATAAGCGTTTGATTTAAATAGATATGATTGAGCCATACGCTAATTTATTGTTTTCGATTATCACGTGCATTAAGCCAGTTATAGAACGGTACTGGTCGCTCAATTCGTAAAATGAAGTCACTCACCTTGTAGTAAATCCCAAAAGCTGGTTAAAGTTCGAACTCTTGGGGTTCACTCACACTACACCTGAGTGGCTTTTTTATATGTTACTTGATTAGTGCCTCTTTAATTTGCTTATCCTTGTAAGTGAAATGGTATAACGTACCCGAAGTTAAGTTGGAGGTGGCGGAGATAAAAAAGTCTTCAACATTTTTATTACTACTTTTCATTAGCCTAATATTAAGTGGTTGCTGGAGCAAAAAAGAATTAAATGAACTTGCTATTGTAGTAGCTGCTGGTGTGGATAAAATAGATGATGAATACGAAGTTTCTGTGCAAGTAGTTGCTCCTGATGAAATATCTTCAAATAAACCCTCTAGTGGACGATCACCGGTTGTAACATACCATGCTAAAGGGAAATCTGTATTTGAAGCAATACGGAGACTGACAACAGTTACACCTAGAAAAGCTTATTTTGCACATCTTCAAGTTGTTGTCATCGGAGAGAAATTAGCTACAGAGGGTATCGATCAGACAGTAGATTTATTAGCAAGAGATCCTGAAACTAGAAATGATTTTGATGTCATCGTATCTTACCAGTCTTCTGCAAAAGAGGTATTAAATGTTTTAACACCCATAGAAAAAATACCTGCCAATAAAATGATAAATTCATTAGGTGGAACAGAAAAAGCTTGGGGATCCACAGTGTCAGTCAATATAGAAGACTTAGTAACTATCCTTGGGAATAAAGAAAAAAGCGCCGTGCTCTCTGTCATTGAAATACAGGGAGATACACAATTAGGTATGGATAAAGTCAATGTAGAAAGAATTAAAACGCCTACGTTATTGAAGTATGCGGGTTTAGCCATATTCAAACAAGATAAATTAATAGGATTATTAACAGAAGAAGAAAGTAGAAGCTTTAATTTTTTAAATGATAATATAAAAAGTACTGTTGAAGTTATTTCTTGTCCTAAAGAAGGTAAGTTAACCACAGAAATTACAAAATCAACCACTAAAATTAAAGGGAAATTTAAAAATAATACACCTAAAATTAATGTTCAAATTGATATAGATCAAAATGTGGGCGAAGTTGAATGTGCTATAGATTTAACCGAAAACAAATCTATTGCGTACATTAATAAAAAAACTGCAGAATTAATAAAGGTTCAAATTGAAGAAGCGCTTATGACCATTCAAAAAAATTATCAAGCCGATATTGTAGGGTTTGGGGAAGTGCTTTACCGTGAAGATTACAAAGCATGGAAAAACATTAAAGATGATTGGTCATCGATATTTCCCGAGTTAGAGATAAAAGTTGAAGTCAATGTAAATACTAGTGGATTGGGTACTATGACAAACTTGAAATTAAAGGAGTAATTACAGTCATGAAAGAAAAACACCAGTATTCATTTAAATTGTAATACCTACTCTTTCCCATGTATTCATTTGCTTCAAAAGTCCTGAATAGTTACTGTTGTTGTTTTATCGAGCGCAAATATGCACATTCCTAACAGCACAATCTTTTAAGTGGTCTATCATTAAAACTTTCTTTCCAGCGATGAAGATGTTTCTTTATTTATAACAACGCTACATTTTCCGTTTTTTATAATACTTTGTAATGAGGAATTATAGCTCCCCTTGTATAATTCATACGCAATTTGAACATATATGGAGTAACAAGGGAGGTAATTAACATGAAAAAACTATTGTACATCTTGCTGCTATTCACACTATTATTATCAGCTTGTGGAAAAGATGCCGAACCAAAGAAAGTAGCAGTCGACAAAGACACATCTGTTAAGGATATAGTTGGCGCAATCGTAAAAAATAAATATACTGTCGAAGAAGACAAAGGTATCGTCACAATTTCAATACAAGATACCGATGTACGTGAAGGCTTAAAAAGTCAAATGTTAAAGGATTCCACAAGAATATTTGCAGAAATTTCAAAATTAAAAAGTGTAAAAACTCCGACAATTATCTGGTCTGCCCCGTTAGCTGAGCCTAATGGTCAGGAAGAAATGGCGGAGGTATTAAGTATTTATTTTAATGAACAAGATTTTAAAGAAGTAAATTGGACCACTTACGAACAATTGAATATTGAGTCAATTGCCACTCAGTATACAGAAAATGATGCCCTAGAAGATTAATAACATGCTTTTACACCCATTCTTCATGTGTGGTTAGCTCTTGCAAGTTCAACTTCATTTTTCTGCATTAAAATACCCATCTTCGCATTTTACAAAGATGGGTATTTTATATTGGACATACGTAAACACCGTGTTATTTAACATATGTATGTATGGCCTCAGTTAGTAGCGTACGCTTTATTTTATAATGGGTTGCTTGCCAAATACCTTTCTCATTCAGCAAGATTAAAAACTGTGGTGATTCATGTTTAACGCCAAGATCGTTTTCAATGAAGTTCGAGACGTCTCTTTCCAGTTGTACAATAACTAAGTATTTAGGCAAATCTGTGTTCAGTGCTTTAAATTCTTTTAATGCCGAAATACTACTTATACAAGTCATACTGAACTTTAGTAGAAGGATGGGCTGTTCTTTCGACTGCTTTAAAATTTTCCCCCAGTCTTCGTTTGTTTTAATGCGTTGCACAATGTATCACCTCCAATACAATCGCTTAAAAGATACCATTATTATATACCACCCTAGGTATTTTAGAAGCTATTAGTATTCGAGAACATAAATTTGTTCCAACTAAATTATTTATATACCTGCTGTGTTCATCAACACAAGACGCCAACCATCAGGGTCTTCAATTGTAATGCCCTTTTCCGCCCAATAGGGATTTTCTGGTTCGGCTTCTTGGTATCCCATGTGCGCCAAGCGTTTGGCGATACGCTGAATAATTTCGTGCTGCGGCATATAGAGCACGAGGAGATTGTCTTTTGATGGCGCTGGGCATGGGCTACCCTCAATATGCTCCGTAAACTCCAAATGATAGCTGGCGTTTGGAAGTCCAATCATCACACCTTTATAACCTTGATGTCCAGTGAAAGAGCCTACCTTTTCTAACCCTAGCCCTTCACAATAAAACTTTTCAATCTCGTTTAATTTATCAGTCGGTCTTGCAACACGTACTTGTGCTACCTGTAATTCTGTTGACCATTGTTCACTCATATTTATCCCCTTTTCGATCATTATAGTATTGAAATGCAAGAAGGGAGAACAGTCAAAGGTCTGAATATTATTTTGTTTCCGCCTCGCTGTCATCCTGAAATGTGGAAATCATCGAAATACTAGCGAAACATTCCGCAATCTTAGAGAGCCATTACTCACTGACATGATAAATTTTATCTGCCTGTTGTAGTGGATTTTCTTTTTTCATATAATACGCCTCTGCTTGCCAGTATCTACTTTTGTACTTATCCATTCGTGCATGTAAATCACCCATATAGGAATCACGACTTAATACTCTTTCTTCCCTTATTGTTCTCGAACATTGTAAAAACAAAGTATAATCATAAAATTTTCTCCACTCGTGTCTTTGTAGAAATATCCCTTCAATTAAAAGAATGCTGTCTGTTGCTACTACCATTTTTCTATTTGTCATTAAATTAGTTGTACAATCGTAAAAGGGTAGTAAAATCTCTGTCTTGTTACAATGAAGTTTCTTTAAGATATCCTTCTTTATTAACTCAATATTCCATTGTAAGTAGTAATATTCATACCATTCTGCAAATCCGGTATTGTAACGTTTGTTACTTTCCACTATATGGTCATCAATATGAATGACATTGACCAAACAATTACGCTTTAGCCGATCCTCAAGCTTTTTTACAAAAGTTGTTTTTCCTGCACCACCTAATCCGTCTATTGCCACAATTAAAGCCCGATTTTTATTACAGCGTCGTTCAAATTTATGGATTATTGCATTTATCACTTCTTGCGTGCACATGAATGGCCCCACACTCCTATAAATCAATTTTACGAAGGGATTAACCGGTGTTTCTTAACGCAGCCTTATATAATCTCTCTATTATCCTATTGAAATGTATCTTTAAGCTCAGAAGTGTTAGCATAAAATTTATGTTTAGAACGTTGAATATTACAAATAAACAATACAGTGGCTACTAGTAACATTATCAAAGAGCCTGAAACGACAACAACTCTGATAGATAGTACTTCGGAAGCAAATCCAAAGATAGCAGTGACGATAATAATAAGAAAAGCTTCCACAAGACCATAAATACTCCCTATTCTCCCCATAACATGCACAGGAATATTATTTTGATAAAAAGTATTAAAACCTGTATTGGCAAAGGCCGTTGCAAATGACAAAATAAAGCACCCGATGGATGCTAGTAGAAATGTATATGAAAATGCGAACATTATATAACCACTTGCAGTTATCAACGAACCCAATCCAATAAGCCAAGAAGTAGGTATTTTCTCAACAATTAGCGTATTCGTTAATGAACCGATTAATACCCCTGCACCAGCAATGCTCACTAAAACTCCATATTGCCCTTCAGATAACGAAAGCACCTGAGTAGCAAATGCCGCCTCTAAAGAATCCGTAGCTGTCATCATGACGATCATGGCACTATATAAAAGGTAGATGGTCATGATATATGCATATTTTCTACTAAATCTTAGAACAAGCTTCCAATCTTCTATTAATATCTTTATTGATAATTTATTTTCTGCTTTCTCAACAAATAGTCTAGATGCTTCAACATTGGGCATTGCCAACGTCATTAATGCAGATAGAAATAATGCAGTAGCATTGATATAAATAGCCATGTTAGGTGTACCTATTGTAAACATTAATCCTGCTATCGCTGGACCTGTCAAAAAGGCACCTGAATCTAATAAACTGCGCAAAGCGTTAAATCGCTTTCTTTGTTCAATCGGTATTAACTTCGTAATAAAGGTCATTGATGTTGGATGATATATTGAACTGAAGATAGTAATTAAAAAAACCATACAATATATAAAACCCAAAGAAGATACAAAAGGTAATACTGTAATGAATAAAGCTTGCAACATATTCAGTACAATCATGAGATATTTCTTATTCAAACGATCAATTACACTACCTGACCAAATATTCGTACAAACTGTCGATAAAGCTCTAATAATATATAAGGCAGAAACAGCAAGAGCTGATTCCGTTTTGTTCAAGACAATGAGGTTTAAAGCTATAAAATATATCCAACTACCCACACTTGACACACCAATACTACATAATAAAATAATCGGGTACCGCCAATTTTTAATATTCAATTCCATTCCTCCTTAATATTTTCATCACAATCTATTTTCAGCAAAATAAAAAATCTCATCTCCAAGACTTTAACGTCTTGGGGACGAGATTTTTTATCGCGGTACCACCCCTGTTTATTAATATGTCACCATATTAACCTTATCAGGTACAACAAACTATACCCTAGCTCTATAACAGGAGCTCCTGTCACACTATCCCCCTATATTCGGGTTCCAATGCGCTACTCAGAGGCTTGCTTCAATAAAATTTTCCTCGCTCCCTTTCAGCTACCGGAGTTCTCTGTAAAGAAATAATTTTATATACTCTTCTCTTCATTGCATATGTAACATATTAAATTTTTCATAAATCTAGTTTCAATATAATTCTTAATAATATATACGACAACATTATTAATTGTCAATAGTTGGAACTATAGATGTTTTACGCTCCTATTCACATGTAGTAATGAACTTTTCTTTGTGGTCTTACTTACATATAAAAACCAGTTCACTTTAATAGTGACTGGTTTTAATAAATTACTCTGCTAGCTCGACTGTAAATGACGCAGAGGTTTTCGCCTTCACTTCCTCTAGTGTTACACCTTCCGTTAGTTCAATCAGCTTCATGCCCTCATCCATAAAATCAAAGACCGCTAAATCTGTTATTAATCTATGCACAACACCTTTTCCTGTCAAAGGTAACTCACATTCCTTTTTAATCTTCGATTCGCCATTTTTATTGACATGCTCCATAACGACAATCACTCTTTTTGCACCAACAACAAGATCCATGGCACCACCCATGCCTTTCACCATTTTCCCTGGAATCATCCAGTTAGCAAGATCTCCTGTTTCTGAGACTTCCATGCCGCCTAAAATAGCAAGATCAATATGACCACCACGTATCATGGCAAAGGAATCAGCACTGTCAAAAAAAGATGCACCAGGCACAACTGTAACAGTTTCCTTACCTGCATTAATCAAATCAGCATCCACCACATCCTCTTCTGGGTATGGACCAATGCCAAGTAGACCATTTTCGGATTGTAAAAGAACATCATAATCAGCAGGGATTGCATTCGCCACAAGCGTTGGGATACCGATACCTAAATTGACGTTCATGCCATTTTCTATTTCTTGTACAGCTCTGTCTACAATTCTTTGTCTTGTATCAATCATCACGCTTCCCCCTTTTTCACAGTAAGACGCTCTATACGTTTTTCATAATTTTCGCCTAATAACACACGTTGTACAAAAACGCCCGGCGTATGAATATGGTCCGGATCCAGTTCACCAACTTCAACAATTTCTTCCACTTCCGCAATAGTAATTTTTCCTGCCATTGCAGCTAATGGATTAAAATTACGTGATGTTTTACGATAAACTAGATTTCCAAGCTTGTCTGCTTTCCAAGCTTTCACAAGGGCAAAGTCTCCGACAATGCCCTTCTCTAATATATATTCCTTGCCACCAAAAACTTTTACTTCTTTGCCTTCAGCAATCGGCGTTCCAACACCTGTAGCCGTGTAAAAACCAGGAATACCTGCTCCCCCAGCACGTATACGCTCCGCCAGTGTGCCTTGTGGCGTTAATTCAACTTCAAGTTCTCCACTTAAAAATTGCTGCTCAAAAATTTTATTTTCACCTACATAGGATGCAATCATTTTTTTTATTTGTTTATTGGCTAATAATAACCCTAATCCCCAATTATCTACACCACAGTTATTACTAACAACTGTTAAATCTTTTGTGCCCTGTTGTTCTAATGCTGAAATTGCTTTTTCAGGAATACCACATAAGCCAAATCCGCCTACAACTAATGTGTCTCCATCTTTAATATCTGCAATGGCTTCCTCGAACGAATTCCACACTTTCCCGATCCCCATCATCGAAACCCCCTAATATAGCTCGTTTATTAAGGAAAATTCTACATCAATACCATTTTATAAGTAAAGGAATTAATTTGAATACTACTTATTCCAAAAGGGCATAAATCTATTTTTCCTACTCTTCTTCCGAACGGATGGTCTTTAACAACTGCTTTAACGCATAGGATTGATATGTATTTTTCTTGGTAATAACCCCTAAACGCCAAGGCATATCAAAATTCAGCAAGGGGATAATTTTCACATTTTGGTTGGTTTGCTTAGCGGCAATCGAGTAAGGTAAAAGTGTTACGCCTAAGTTTGATGAGACAAGCTCCACTATCAAATCCCATTGAGAGCTCTTATAGCCAATAATTGGGTTAAAACCAGCTCTTTTACAGGATTTAATGACATAATCATGTAATGTAAATTCTTCTGTTAAAGTAATGAATGATTCATTTTTTAAATCTTGCAGAAGTATATAATCTTGCATTGCTAAGGGATGTTGCTCATTAATAAAAACAAAAAATTGATCCTCTACAAATGATTGAACCAAGAATTTTCGCTCATCTGTTGGTAAAACGACAATACCCATATCAACTTCACCGTTGTCCACTAAAGTGCCAATCATTTTAGCTCCTCTTTCCACCAACTCTAAGTGAACTTCTGGATATTGTTTATGAAATTTCCGAGCAATCTCTGGGAAAAATAATGTGCCAATTAATGGCGGTATTCCTAATTTAATAGACCCTGTTTTAATGTTAAGCAAATCATCCAGTAATATATGTAAATCATGAACAGATCGCATTATTTTCAGTCCTTGTTTATAGACGATGTTCCCTGCATCGGTTAAATCAACATTTCGAGTTGATCGGTTTAATAATTCTACATGAAGTGTGTCTTCTAACTTTTTAATACTTTTGCTTAAAGATGGCTGTGACACGAAAGATTCACTTGCCGCTTTGGTAAAACTTCCATGTTCAACAACAGCCATAAATGCTTTTAAATCTCTTAACTCCATCTAAAAACCCCTTATTTATTCTAATTTGTTATAAAAATATTTTTAAAAGTCTTATTTAGTAATAAATTCTCTGCCATTTTTTTTAATCCTTCTTCTAAAACTGATATAAGGTAAATACAATAGCGATAAGGTTTTCTATATCTAAAATAATATTTAATTATGTTATTTCTGTGAACGCAACTTTAAACGGCAATTCTATTTAAAGTTTCATTTACTGTCCTTCGCTCCATTTTTCTCTTTATTTACATATTTCTCTATGTAATATTATGAATAAGGGATGGTAGAGAAAGAAAGGGGATTTTTTAAATGAAAACATTAACTAAAATTTCGAATACTATAATGGAAAAATATTTGCCTGACCCATACATATTTGTCACTATACTCACGGTGCTAGTCTTATTATTAGGAGTCACATTAACAGACTCTTCCCCACTTGATATGGTCACATACTGGGGAGATGGTTTTTGGGGACTGTTATCCTTTACGATGCAAATGGTGATTGTTCTAGCCGCTGGGCACATTTTAGCAAATAGTCCGGTATTTAAAAAAGTGTTATCCACACTTGCAAGCAACATAAAAACGCCAAGTATGGCGATTATTGTTGTTACATTTGTTTCACTAATCGCTTGCTGGATTAACTGGGGATTTGGTCTGGTTATTGGAGCGCTTTTCGCAAAAGAAATTGCACGTCATGTACAAAAAGTAGATTACCGCTTACTCATCGCTAGTGCCTATTCGGGATTTGTTATTTGGCATGGTGGTTTAGCGGGCTCAGTACCACTTTCCATTGCGACAGAAGGCCACACTTTTGCGGATATTATGGGTGTTGTCCCGACAAAAGTTACATTATTTTCAACATATAACTTGTTTATTGTTATCGTTATTATGTTAACATTGCCCTTCTTTAACAGATGGATGATGCCTAAGGAAAAAGATGTAGTAGAAGTCGACCCTTCTTTATTAGCGGAAGAGAAAATTGCACTTCCCCCAGTAGAAAATAACTTTGCAAGTCGTTCTGAGCGCAGTTACATTTTAACAATTTTAATTGGAGCTATTGGGCTCGGGTATTTAATGCATCATTTTATAACGAAAGGTTTTGTATTAGATTTAAATGTCGTAAATACCATTTTCATTGTGCTAGGTATTATCTTCCATGGTACACCACAACGTTTTCTTGCTGCTGCACAAGATGCAATTAAAACAACAACAGGGATTGTTTTCCAATTTCCGTTTTATGCAGGTATCATGGGGATGATGACGGCTTCTGGTTTAGCAGCTGTATTTTCTGGATGGTTTGTTAACATTTCAAATGAGCATACTTTCTATTTATTCACATTTTTCTCCGCGGGACTTGTTAATTTCTTTGTGCCATCAGGCGGTGGTCAATGGGCTGTGCAAGCTCCGATTATGTTAGATGCAGCGACTAAATTAGGTGCAGATTATGCCAAAACTGCTATGGCTATCGCTTGGGGGGATGCTTGGACAAATATGATTCAACCATTTTGGGCTTTGCCAGCACTAGCGATTGCTGGTTTAAAAGCAAAAGACATCATGGGCTTCTGCTTATTCATCCTTTTCTATACAGGCATTATCATTAGCATTGGCTTCCTGTTTTTCTAACAAACATAGTCCTTTTTAACTTCACGGGAACTCTCCGTGAAGTTTTTTTGCTAGATTTAAGCAATTAGTGTATATTAATTCAATTGCAAATAGTTTAATGTTAAACTATTTACCGTGAAGAAATAAGAGAGCCATCAATACTCAGTTTATCGTTTATTTTAGGGGGATTTAAACTTTAATATCGATGGCGCAAAAACACAAGCTCAAGCTTTAGCGAAGTATCAGCAATTTTGACACCCTGGCCATCATCTTAATCATTTTAGACGTACACTAGTTGGATTGGAGCGCAGGCGGCGACTTCTGCGGGAATAGCATGAGTTGAAGGACCCGCAGGAGTGTAACGACGAGGAGATTGAAGCCATGCCCGCGAAAAGTGTCCGCCGTAGTGGAAATTAACGGGTTCTTTTAGAGTTTGACTACAATTTGAAAGCCCATGTTTAATGGGCCTTTTCTAAGGCAAGCTTAATGCCAAATCCAATTAAAATTGTACCTGTTAGTCCCTCAATAACTGTTTTAGTTGTGGGCTTCTTCATAAATGCACCAATTCTATCTAGCAAGTATACATAGAACACAAACCAGAGGGCTGTTATAGCAGTATAAATAAGCCCCATGAATAGAAATGGCACAAACGTGGCGCTTGAGACATCTACGAACTGCGGTAAAAACGTTAAGAAAAAAACTGCAACTTTAGGATTCATAATATTTGTCAAAAACCCTTGCTTAAAGCAAGATTGATGTGCGTATTTATGATCTACTTGCGTCTCATCTTGTAACACAGGAGGCAGCGAGCGTATTGTTTTTAATGTCCATAATGTCTTCACACCCAAATAACATAAATATACCGCGCCGACGTATTTTAAAACTGCAAATACATATGCTGACTTTACAATAATTGCTGAAAGGCCAATCACTGCAGCAAACGTATGAATTAGTAAACCACAGCATGAGCCAAGTATCGTCTGTATACCTCCCTTTTTACTAGCTGTAAGCGTATTTTTTGTCGCAATGGCTGTATCTGGACCAGGTAAAATAATCAGCAACACACACATTAGTAGAAAAACGGATACGTTTACCACTTTTAACCCCCCCTTAATATCTGAAAATTATAAAAATATTCTACCATATGTACAGACATACCAAAAGACACTTAAAGATAAAAAAATATCTTAAACTGTTCTGATTGACATGCAACCATAAGGTATTATAAAATCATAACACCTTATGGTTATATTTTTAAAAATAAAGGAGACTTAGTATGTCAGAAAAAATACAAAATATCATTAAAACAGTTACACTAAATGCATCTATTGATAAGGTCTGGGACTCTGTCACAGATGCCGAAAAACTTGGTACTTGGTTTATGCCAAATGATTTTCAACCTATTGTTGGACATGAATTTACGTTACAATCCCCCTTCGGACCTTCTCCATGTAAGGTTGAACAAGTGGATGCACCATATTTCGTGCGGTTCACTTGGGATACGGATGGATGGTTTGTAACATTTGAGCTTGAACAAGTTGGTGAACAAACGACATTTACCTTAACACATGGTGGCTGGAAAGAGGCGTCTCATATTATTCCGAAAGCTCAAATGCCAGCACAAGCTGTGCGTGAAAAAATGGACGGTGGCTGGACAATGATTATCGATAAAAGATTAAAAGAGGTTGTTGAAACAAAATGACACAGCTTGCTGAAAAGTATGATGTTTTTCAAGCAATTGCTGATCCTACGAGACGTCATGTTCTACAGCTTCTTGCAGCGAGTGACAAACCAATCACTCATATTTCTGAGCATTTTGCCATTAGCCGAACTGCTGTCGTTAAACATTTAAAAATATTAGAGCAAGCCGAGCTAGTATCTGCCAAAAAAAAGGGTAGAGAAAAGATTTATACATTACATGTAGAGCGTTTGAAAGAGATTGAAGATTGGTTACAGTATTTTGATCTATTTTGGGATAATAAACTGGCTCAATTACAAAACTTTGTTGAAAAAGAGTAAATAAAAATAAGAGCTGTTCAAAAAGTCATTCGAACAGCTCTTTATTCAACGCATATAAAATAATCCACCATTAATAATTTCAATTTTAATTTTTGCATCGTATTGTTCTTGTAAAGCTTTCTTTTCAATCTCATAGCATTCTGGCTTTTGCTCTACATCTTCATAAAAAAAATCTAATACGCGCTGATCTCGTTGCCACCTTTTTTTCGCTTGCACCGCCCATTCATGGTTATCCTGTTCGATAATCGCTTCGATTGTAGCATCTAATCTTTTAAGTGCACGGATGGGTTTAATAATATATTGCACATGGAAAACGTTCTCAGACTGAATAGCATCAAACTCAACTTTACTCAATACCTCATGAAAATCCTCTAAAATCATACCTGTCATTAAATTTAAGCCAAAGGAATACAGCATCTCTTTTGTTCGGTCGCAACAATATGAAACCTTATAATTCACACCTAGCCAGGGTGTAAGCATGATCTGTTCTCTCGATGCTTCAACTTTCTCAAACATTTGAACAAATGTCCCAAGCTCTCTCGTTGCTTGGAATAGCTGATTGAGCCTTGGTGAACCGAAATTTACTATCTCTCCGCGAACATTACTAGCTAGTGCCGTATGATCTGTAATAAATGTTACTTGTGCTGGATTTGGTTCGCCATTCGTAGCTTCTACATATTGCCAATAGAAGGGACGATTCATAATTCTTTTATCAATATCAATGGTTAATTGTACTGTGAGATAACAGGCGTCCTCCCCTAAAATATTGCAATCATTTTCCATGAAAAATTGTTTTAAATAACTGTGAACCTGCTGTGGAAACATGGCACTCCCCCCTCACATGTCAAACGGATTTTTTGAAATTTGTTAAGATAGCATCTAAGTCTCCGACTACCTTCTCAAATACATCAATTTTCGTATGGAGCAATGCCAAAATATCTTTTTCAATTGTGTTTTCTATAGCCAAATTATAAATATGAACATCGTGTTCTTGTCCTAACCGATGCACACGACCAATACGTTGCTCAAGCTTCATTGGATTCCAAGGCAAATCGTAGTTAATGACATGGTGGCAGAATTGCAGGTTAATACCTTCTCCTCCTGCTTCAGTTGCTATAAGCACCTGCGCTTTTTCCTTAAAAAGATGCTTCATATAGTCACGCTTGTTTTTATTGTACTTACCATTAAAAAGAACGCTCGTAATGCCTTTTGAATGTAAGTACCACTGCAAGTAGATTTGAGTTGCCCGATACTCCGTAAAAATAATGACTTTATCATCCGCTTGCTTAATAATTTCTAGTGTCTTTTCAGCTTTGGAGTTCACTTCTAAAGCCATTAATTTGACAAGTATCCCTTCAATCTCTTTGGTTTCCTTACTGTCTTCGAGCATTTTTGATAAAGTTAAAGCCGTCGCTTCTTTGCTACTGCACATTTCCTTTTGCAAGGTAATTAATGAAAATGAGCCGCTAGAAAGCGTCCCAAGTAGATCATAGATTTCTTTTTCCTCAGTGGTAAATTGTATGGGGATGATTTGAACGTGACGTTTTGTCCACTCGACGCCCGTGTCTTCTCTTCTATTTCGCACCATCACCTGATTTACTAATTCTTTCAAATAATCGTCATGCTCTAAATCATGCTTGCTAGCTGAAAATGCCGATTGGAATGTTTCATAATTTCCGAGATGACCTGGTTTGAGTAAAGAAATTAAATAATATAATTCAAATACATCATTTTGAATGGGTGTGGCGGTTAATAATAAACAAAACTTTTTCTTTAAGCCTTGTACAAATTCGTAAATCAATGTTTTATGATTTTTAAGTTTATGGGCTTCATCAATAATAATCATGTCATAATTCTGTGCATAAATTAGCTCTTTATGTGGGCTCTTTTTTGCCGTATCCATGCTCATTATCACGATATCATAGCGATCAATGGGACAATTTTTTTTATACGCTATTGCTGGAATATGGAATTTTTGATTCAATTCTTCAATCCATTGATTAATAAGAGAAGCCGGTGCTAAAATCAACGCTTTTTTTACGAGTCCACGAATCAGATATTCCTTAAGGATTAGGCCCGCTTCAATGGTTTTACCAAGCCCCACTTCATCAGCAAGTATCGCTTTTCCGTTCATGCGTTCAATAACCGTTTCAGCCACTTCTAGTTGATGGGTGAGCGGCGTTAAATTGGGTAAATATTTCGTCGCTTGTAAACCCGTGAATTCGGGAATTAAATTCATTTTTACAATATCATAGCTCATCTTGTACAATGTCCAGCTATCCCATTTCTCAAGATTATCTAATCTATTTATAAAACCTTCTTCCCATTCGGACGACCTTTCTACTATCATGATCATCACCTCATGCATTTATTTCTTAGTTAGGTTGTCCAAAAAAGTAAAAGCTATGTTAGATTTTGCTCTTGTAAAAATATACATATTTTAAGTGACATTCAAATGATTCCTTGCTGTTCAAATCATTTAATCTTCGAATTAATGTTGAGGTATTGTACTTTATTCTATTCGATTAAAATTGAAAAAATGTAGGTGCGTTAGCTAGTTATTCTAAGCTTGGTTTCTTTTTTCGATACCCTCCAAGTAAGAGTGCTATAACATCTGGAAGTGGTTATATGGCTACATTCAGTAGGACACTTTCTGCATGGGTTGAGTAAATTCTAAGCTCACCCGGTTGGTGATCTTTTTAGTAATTACCATAGCTTTGAACTACGAGAAAAGAGAAGGCTTTTATGCCCTCCCTCCTATTATCGAATAACTTACAAATTAAGAATTGAATAAAAGTATATTTCACATTGAATTTACAGCTTATTTGACATAAGCGACAGCTCTTACTGGAGATGCAGTTGAGTTTTTCAATTTAAGTGGCAGTGCCATAAAAGTAAAACGGTCATTTAAAGGTAATTGTTCAAGATTAACTAGATTTTCTACTATATAAATAGGGACACTTAACAGCTTTAAATGCACCTCACGTTTCATATTGTCATGGACATCAATATTCGCTAAATCTAGACCAATACATTTTACTTGCTTCTCGAATAACCAATCACCTGCACAAGTCGCAAAAGCATGCTCTAAGAAAAAGTCTCCTTGTCCCCACTTTGCAGTTCGTGTTCGTACTAACACAATATCATCTCGTTGTATAGTTATCCCTTGTCTATGCTCAGCCTGTGAAAGCATCTCTGCTGTAACAGGTTCGAACGGATCTTTGAAAGAGGAAACATCAAGTAAGACAGCCTCTCCATAAGTTTTTGTTAAATCCATTTCAGCCGTAGATTCCCCACCTCTGATAAAGTGAAGAGGTGCGTCAATATGTGTCCCACTATGATCAGACATACGTAAAAAGCGAGATTCAAACCCTTCACATGGTGCTATATATCGATGACCGGAGTTATCAAAAGTAGATTCTTCTTGTATAACGATTGGTGGATGCGATGTATAGGAAACTAAGCCATCATAAATTTCTAATGTTAAATCAATAATTTTCATTTATATTTCCTCCTTAAAATGAATCACAACTTTTCCATTTACTTTGTTTAGCGCACTTTCAAATCCATCAAGACTATCTTTAAATGAAACCGTATGTGCGACTAACTTATTGAATGGATACTTTGAATCCGCAGCCATTTGTAAAACTGCTTGAAAATTTGCTTGTGTAATACCGTAACTGCCTTTAATCATTATTTCGCCACGTACAATTTGATCCATTGGCACAGAAAACTCAGCAGAATTAATGCCGACTAATACAAGCTGGCCACCACGTTTAAGTAAACGAATAGCTTCTTTCGGAATGGCTGGATGACCCGAGCAGTCAATGATGGCATCATAGCCTGAAAACTTATCGTGAAATAGTTCCTCCATAGCAACAAACGTTGCTTGTACACCGATTTCTTTTGCTAACTGCAAACGACTTTGATCTTGCGGCACTCCAAGCATATGTGTTTGTTCATTACCCGCGCCCACTAATATCGCTGCTACCCCTAATCCTATAGGTCCAGGTCCAACTACTAAAATGGACTTTTTCTTGTAATCGGTTACTTTTAAAACTGCGGTATAACTAACTGCTAAGGCTTCTGAAATAGCTGCCACTTCATCACATACAGTGTCATCAATGACAATAATATTATTAATATCTGCTACCATATATTGTCCCATACCGCCAGCCTCGCGGAATCCATATCGAAGAGCTTCAGTTGGTGTTTTTATAAATTTATAGTCGTTGAAATCACAGCAATTCGTTTCGCCTCGTTGACAATAATCACAAACACCACAGCTTTTATAGGGGTTTATTACCACTCTCTTATTTAAAAGTGTTTTATCGCCAGCCGCCCCCATTGCTATAACAGTTCCCGTAACTTCATGACCGAGCACAAGTGGGTAAGTGACCCAATCATAGCCACCATGTCCATCATACATATGCAAATCACTCCCACAAATACCAACAGCACTTACCTTTAGTAAGCATTCATTACGATCTAACTCCGGGACAGTATAGGTTTTAAACTGAACATCCTTTTTCTTTGTTGAACACTTTACTAATGCTTGATATTTCATCGCCATATCTACTCCTGCTCTAATTCATAATTGTCGTCATGCATAGAAGCACCTCTACTGAACCAACTTAATAATATCTAGTAGTGTCTTTTCTTTTTGTGCCAAATATTGTTGCTTATCGATGGATGACCAGTCGTAAAATCCCTGATTGGATTTCATGCCATATTGTTTTGCGTCTATTTTTGCATGATGGATTTCAAGTGGTTTCGTGCCATTCTCTAAAGTTGGGTATACATAGTCTGCAATGGCATAATGCGTATCTAAACCATTTATATCTCGTTGCTCAAGTGGCCCTGTATTGGCTAACCGTACGCCTAGGCTCATTTTAGCAATAAAGTCTAACTCTTCAGCCGTTACAATCCCCTTCTCAACCAAAGACATCGCTTCTCTAGCAAGTGCACTTTGTAATCTATTTGCTACAAAGCCCTCAATTTCCCGTTTCAATAAGATAGGCTTTTTACACATACTCTGTAAAAATAGCATAGTAGCATTTGCTCGTTCCTGTGATGTATAAGCGCTAGGAACTACTTCTATTAAAGGGGTAATATGTGCGGGCGAAAAGAAATGTGTCCCAATTAAGCGTTCTTTATAGATCATTTTTTCTGCAATATCGCTAATTAGATAACTCGAAGTATTAGTACAAAATGTAATTTCTTTTCCGTAGTATGAATCTAGCTGTTCAAATAAAGTTTGTTTGACTTGTAAATTTTCAACAATAGCTTCAAAAACAAATGTTAAACCTTCAATACGCTCTAGTTTCGATAAAAAGGTGATTTTCTGTAAATCTGATTGTTGCTGTAATTGCTGTAATCTTTCTATATTTGGCTCATATAAATACACAGTCACATTATATTGCAGGAAATATTTTGCGATAGCAGAGCCCATAAAGCCTCCGCCTATTATCAGTATTTTTTGCATTGTTGGGTCTCCCTCTTTAAGCTTTATCTTGCTCATCATTCCAAATTACTTGTATACCTACCGCATAAATACATAGCGCTTTGACCTCTTCTAAAACGGCGGCACTCCCACCTAACGAAAGCGCATTTGCTTTATGAATCAGAATGCCTTTTTCATAGGCCTCACAAACATTAATGGCATACAATAATAATTCCTTCAATAATCGGGAAACTACGTCATCACGTAAAGAAGTCATGCGTAGATTGCTATACTTTAATAAAACATCTGGAGCGTAATCTACTAAATATTGAATCCATTTAGGTAATACATCAAACTCTTCTTGATAGTAGTCAATACATTCCTGCTGTGAGGAAAAAGTAGCTACCTCTCCCCCTTCTTCAACAATCTGGATGTCTCCTGAAAGTTGCTTTGCATATGAAATCGCTTCTACCCCAGATAACCAAGTTGGAATACCTCTCGAAATAATGGCTGATGCAATCAGCTCTGCAACTTCTGCGACAGTATTGCCCGCTTCAACTGCTTGCTTTACGAAATAAAGCATTTGTTTTTCCTCACGTCGTGCTGCAAATAAACCTACAAGTAACAATGTTTTTTCTCTTTTTGTTAAAATACCTTCTGTTAGGAGTGCTTGATACATCCTCGACATTTATAAATCCCCCTCATATAAAAAAGGCTGATTAAACATTACATTTAGATTTTTGATGCAAAAAATTCGCTCTCTTCCCGCGGACGAACCACAGGCCTCGCAAGTGCTAAAGCATATGCGGAGGCTAGCTTGGCTCGCTTTTCCACAGAAGTTTAGCGAATTTTTTGCTGAAATCCTATAATACTATTACTCGTCAAATTGGCGCCTATAGCCATTTGGAACAGTCTACTACTAAAGTAAATAAGACCAAGCTAACGTTGCTATGATGTAAATAATCCCCACGAAGAACATAATCATAACAAGGAAGCCCATAATATCTTTTAACTTTAAACGAGAAAGTGCCAGCGCTGGTAAAATCCAAAATGGTTGTACTAAATCGTTCCAGGCATTTCCTAACATTACGGACATTGATGTTTCAGATAAAGATGCGCCTAACTCTTTTGCTGCATCAATCATGAATGGCCCTTGTACTGCCCAGTGTCCTCCAGCTGAAGGTGCAAAGAAATTAATAAAGAATGAACTTATTAATCCCCAAAACGGTAGCGTATGCTCGTTGGATAAGTCAACGAATACTTTCGCAATGGTGTCCACTAAACCCGAAGCAGCCATAATGGCCATAATACCCGCGTAAAATGGAAATTGCAGCACAATCCCTGAAATTGTTTTAATCCCATCTGCTAAATGCTCAGCATAACGAGCAGGCGTCCCTAGTAAAATAATTCCTATGAATAAAATGATAAAATTTAAAATATTTAAGTTTAATGAATTACCGTTTGTGAAATATATAACAATATAAATCAGCCCTAACGCACCAATCGTGTACGCTAAAATGCGACTATTATTCAATTTATTTGCTATCGTATTATCGACTAATAGATTTAATTTTACTTTTGGTTGATCTGCATATAATGCTGGATCAATCTCCACAACGTTTTTTGGATCTTTTGGATGCAACATTGCATTAAATAAAGGCAATGTAATTAACAGCACAACTGTTGTGATAATCATAGGTAAGCTAAAAATTGTTTCTGATAATGTAACTAAGCCCATTGCATCTTCCAAGAAGTGACCTGGAGTTGAAATTAAAATAGGGATAGAAGCCGATAGACCTAGTCCATAGAAAGTAAATCCAGAATAAGCGGCTGCGATAATCAGCGGGTAATGAACCCCCTTAACTTTTAAAGCTAGTTTTTTTGCAATAATCCCCCCAATTACTAAACCAAATCCCCAGTTTAAGTAGCTACCGATCCCCCCAACAAGCGTTGCAACGATAATTGCCGTTTTTGGCGTATGCACCATACTTGCAATTTTGTTTAACAATTTATCTGTTATAGGTGCTGTAGCTAGTACATATCCCATTGCAAGAATAACAGCCATTTGTGTAGTAAATGCTAATAAATCCCAAAACCCTCCACCCCAAGCAGTTGTTAAATCCACAAAGCTAATATCCTCAATTAATAGAGCCAGTACAAACGTTAATAATGTAAGTCCAATTGCAAATACAAATGGATCTGGTAAATACTTCTTCATGATATCTGTGAAAAAATTTGTCAACTTTTCCATACTAATTCCCCCTTGATGTGTTGAACTAATTAATTTTTGGAAGTACCTCTTTATTGCGTAAAACATGATAGAATTAACTTACAATCTATACATGTTGGAGGTCATTTCCTTGCAAAAATTAACTAGTATTTTAGTGACCGCTTATGCAAAAGCACCCCAGGGCACGTCCATGTACGAGATGTACAAGCATGCCGGTATTGTGTTAGAAATTGATCAAGAAACCCATAAAATTATTGATGCAGAATTTACTTTCATTACTAATCTTGCACAAGATTTCTTTAAACGTATGTTGATTGGCTTTGATATTACAGCCAATATTGATGAATTAATTGCTCGTGTAGATGAGCACTATTATGCACCCTCAAGTGGTTCAGTCGTAGTAGCTCTAAAATCTGCACAAAAGAGATACCTTGAAAAAATTCAAAAAGATAGCTAAGTAGCTTCACCGAGTCATGTACTCGGTGTTATTTTTTATGCTTGGCAGTTTTCAACGATTGTTGAAACACCAAGCCCACCTGCAATGCATAATGTCACTAAGCCATAACGCTTACCAGTTCGTTCAAGCTCATGAATAAGTTTCGTCATTAAAATAGCACCTGTTGCCCCAATGGGATGTCCCATAGCAATTGCACCACCATTTGGATTCACTCGATTTATATCTAACCCAAGTTCATTGATTACTGCGATAGATTGTGCAGCAAAAGCTTCATTTAACTCAATGATATCTATATCTTGAATCGATAAGTTTGCCTGCTTTAATGCTTTTAATGTAGCTGGAACTGGGCCGATTCCCATAATAGATGGGTCTACACCTGCGGCTGCTTGAGCAAGTATTTTAACCTTGGGCTTGTAACCTAGTTCTAGCGCTTTTTCGTTCGACATTATTAATAATGCTGCTGCACCATCATTACGCCCACTACTATTGCCTGCCGTTACTGACCCACCTTTACGAAATACAGGCTTTAGCGTACTTAACTTCTCTTGACTCGTTAAAAATGGATGCTCATCTTTTTCAAAAATTTCTACTGATTTTCGTTTTTTCACTTCGTAAGGTACAATTTGTTTGTCAAAATAACCTGCTCGTATGGCCTGTGCTGTACGTTCTTGACTACGATGTGCAAATGCATCTTGCTCTTCTCGAGAAATCGAGTATTTTTCGGCTAAATTTTCTGCTGTTTCACCCATCGTTGTAATACCATAAACTTCAAACGGTTGAGAGCCTGGTTGACTTTCTGTATTCGGATCTAACATGACAGCATTACCAACACCATAACCATAGCGAGCATTTCGTAAGTAATATGGCGCTGTACTCATGGATTCTGTTCCTCCTGCAATAATAATATCGCTGTAGCCAAGAGCAATTTGCTGTGCCGCATTATTAATGGATTGCAGGCCAGAACCACATTGGCGATGTACAGTATAACCTGGAACGCTAATTGGTAATTCAGCACGTAAAGAGGCAAGCCGCGCAACATTGGATTGATCGGCACTCTGTTTTGCTTGTCCCAAAATCACTTCCTCAATTAGAGAGGGGTCTAGCTGTGTCCGATTTAAGAGTTCACGAATAACTATTGAACCAAGAATATCTGCTGCCTCATTGATTAATGAACCACCTAACTTACCTATAGCTGTCCGAATGCCTTCTACAATAACTACTTCTTTCATGCTACTTCCCTCCTATTTCAGTGCATTGACAAAACTTGCTTCGGTGCTTGCCTCTACTTGTTGTAATGTAACTTCAGGCATTAATTCAACCAAATGTAACTGTCCATCTACATAGTTAAAAACAGCCATTTCAGTAATAATCGTATCAACGCTACGTGTTGACGTGATTGGATAAGTGCAATTCTTTAAAATCTTACTTTTCCCATCTTTTGATGTATGTGTCATCGTGACAATCACCTTTTGTGCTCCGATTAGTAAATCCATCGCACCACCAACACCAATAATATTTTTCCCTGGTACTGCCCAGTTGGCGATGCGTGCTTGCTCATCTACCTGTAGTACGCCTAAAATGGCTACATCCACATGCCCTCCTCGAATCATGCCAAATGACTCTGCACTATTAAAAAAGGATGATCCAATCGCTTCTCCAACTGGCATTTTTCCGGCATTCACTACATTCGGATCAATATCCTCCTCATCCACACCTACTACACCGAGCATGCCATTCTCTGTATGAAAGTGAACATTGTCATTTTCTACATACTTTGCAACAAGTGTAGGAATACCAATCCCTAAATTAATAATCTGTCCATCTGCAACTTCCTTAGCAGCTCTTTTTGCTATTAGCTCCTGAATAGGATTAGCCATGTTCCACGACACCTTCCTTCGTTAAAATCTTTTGCGCTACAACTATTCGATCAATGAATAAATGCGGGGTAATGATTTCATCACTGCTTAGTTCGCCCGCTTCTACAATTTCATCTACCTCAACAACGACTGTCTTTGCCGCAGTTGCCATAATCGGATTAAAATTCCGTGCGGTTTTGTAATACACTAAATTCCCAAGCCTGTCCGCCTTATGTGCACGAATAATTGCAACATCCGCCTTTAACGCTTCCTCAAATACATATTCTTCACCATTGATTACTTTGGTTTCTTTGCCTTTCGCCAGATCCGTTCCAACTGACGTCTTTGTATAATAACCACCAATTCCTGCACCACCAGCTCGAATCGACTCCGCTAATGTACCCTGGGGTAATAAATCAATTTCTAGTGCTCCACGTTGAAATGCTTCACCAACATCTCGATTCCCAGTGAAGTAAGAGCCAATTGCCTTTTTTACTTTCTTTTGCTCCAGCAGTTTACCAAGGCCCTTTCCTTTTTCCCCTAAATTATTACTAATAATTGTTAAATCGTTTACATCTAACTCCACTAAGGCATCGATTAAAGTGAGCGGACCACCTACTAAACCAAATCCACCAACCATTATCGTTTGGCCGCTTTCTACACAAGATAAAGCCTGTTCTACGGATTCATAAATTTTCATTGTATTCACTCCATTACTTTTGGATAAGCGCATCACTAATTTCAAACCATGAAGGAATGCCAGCTGTTAATAGGCAAATATAGCCAAGCTCTGCCAATTCTGCTTCCTCTACACCTATTTCACGTGATTGTCGCGCCCAATAATCTGTTTCCGCATTTTTCAATACGGTTGTGTAAATTCCTGTCATTAAGATATATTTCATCTGTGTTGATACAACATTGCCATTAAGTAATGCATCCTTTAAAGCGTTTTCATCTCCCGCAACAAAGAAACGCAATAATTGCTCAAAATACGTCTTACTTTTATCTTTCGAAGCAAACGTACTGTAGTAGCGCACAATATCACTTGCTGAGGCTTCATGCGAAATTTTGTCTGCATTCGTGTTCGTTAGCTCTAAAGCATAGTCAAATGACTGCAAGCCGATTTGTAATGCTTTTTCCCCACCATAGTTATAAGCTACAAGTAAGTACTCGATTAATTCTTCGAGTGTGGCGCCACCATCAATGGCACCTTTCGTGTGATACACCATACTACGAGCATAATGTCTTGCAGCGTTCATCCCGACTAACAAAATGTCCTTTTCCTTCACAGATAGAACACCCTGCGCCATTGCTGCTCCACGAAGTGCTGTATAATGGTCTAACATCGCTGGATTATAATCGTGCATTTTTTGTACCCATCCAGGTACAACATCATAAACTTTTTTGAAATACTCTAATCCTGTTGTCATCTGTTAACTCCCCTTTTTGGAAATTTTGAATAAAAAAAGGCCACACTTCCCCAAAAGTACGGTATTTGCCGTACGTTCAGAGAAATGTAGCCAACAGTCAAGCAGGGAAAGTAGAAAAAGGTCTTTTTTCTAAAGCTGCTCGATAGGCATTAATAATTGTTATTTAATTATTCGCATAAAATTTAAAAAACTGCAACTCTTTTTTTATAAACTCTCTAAAAAACGCAGTATTACTGGGTTAACATCTTTTCTCTCTTCAAAAACCAATGTGTAATGATTACTATTAGATGTGAATTTCCAAATGTTTTTTGCATATTTGAGCGTTTCTGCATAAGATTCAGCTAAAAATAATGCAGGCATTGCTCCAATACTACCCGTCGAATGAATTAAAAGTATGGGGCATGCCACATTTTCAAAAACTTTTACAGGGTTGTAATCATAAAAACTTTGGAAATCTAAACGAATTTTATCTTCGTTAGACTTATTCTCCCAATGTCCATCTTTTTCTGCAATTTCATAATGGCCAACACTCGCTAAATGATCTGTCCATTCCACACCTAGGCGACCATAAATTGCTTTTATTTCCTCAACATATGCGTCTGCTGTGTCATACGGCTTGCTAATTCGCCCCAGTGAGGGCTCAACTATTTGACGTTGATGATCTGTACAAGTAGCAGCTCCATCAAGCAAAATGACCCCTTTTACATCTTGTCGTTTACTAGCAACATTTGCCATTATAAATGCACCCATTGAATAACCCATTAATATCGGGCGTTCAATGTTTAGTGCATCAAGCAAAGCTAATATATCTTGTGTATGTAACTCAATACCTGTATCCGCAGGTGCTGGTGCACTATTACCACGTCCTTTTAAATCAATCGAAATAAAACGATACTCGCCTTTTAAAAGTTCAGCATAATAATGCATTTGCATATGGTTCCCGGTTAAACCATGTACAGCTATAATTGTACCTTTCTCACCTGGATAGTCTGCAAAGTATAATGCACTACCATTCACATCAATTGATTGGTATTCCATTTCCATCATCCTCCTCGTAAAATTCATACGGCGTTTAGAAGTCCATTTGTAAGAGTACACTCTCACTCATCACCTTGCCGAGAAAAGCCTTTCGGCATAGCAAAACATTCACCGAATGAAGATAAAGATATTTTTACATTGTTTTTTCGAAAAAGTCAAAAAATTTTTCTCAAAGTAATTTATGATTTACGTGTTTTTTTAAAAGGTATTTATTTACATTAATCGACCATTATATTATTTTGATATAGTTAAAGAAATGTATTAATTACTATTTATGCATTTAATAACCTACTAAAAAATCGCCACCTCGCTAATTTCCAACCTTTAAAAATGAAATGGTCTCTTCTATATTTTACATAGAAATAATTTATTGACTTCTATTAGTAAGAAGAAAAGTCCACCATAAATTTACTTTTAAAGGATAAAATATACGGTGCGATTACTTTTTGTTACACTATTTGAAAAAGAAAAAAAGGAGTCTCAATGAATAGAAAAAATAGCAAAGTATTTATTTTACACGAAATTTATGGCGTAAATAATTTTATTCGACAACAGGCCCTTGCATTTATGGATGAGCATACGGATGTTGAATGTATCCATCTTTACTCCGATAAGAAAAGTTTCTCATACGCCCAAGAAAAAGAAGCTTATCTGTATTTCACAAATGAAATTGGCTTCGACGCTCCTTTAGAGATACTTGTCAAAAAACTAAGAGCTGCCCTCCAACAATATGAAAAAGTTATTGTAATCGGTTTTAGTGTAGGTGCAACAATTGCTTGGCGACTTTCTACACTGCCGTTGTATCGCGTTGTATGTGTTTACGGCTCCCGTATTCGGCAATTTCTTGACCTACAACCAAAGTGTCCGACACTGATTCTTTTACCTAGTCAGGAAGAAAGTTTCAATATTCAAGACTTGAGACATGCACTGAACCACAAACAATTTGTACAAACTATTCAATTTCCAGGTAAACATGGATTTATGGATCGTCATAACACATCATTTCATCACGAAAGTGCTATGCAGGCACAGACGTATATAAAAAATTTTTTATAAATCTATTATCTGGTGGAGGCTATCGCTTTGAATCAACAACTACTTTTAGAAATCGACCCTTATACTGAATCAGGAAATGTCATTTATCCAAGCTTTCAACTTCCTTTGCATGCCGGAGCTATTATAGGCATCTATACAGATGTGACGAAAATTAATACGTTAATGCAATGGTTTTCAAGACAACAAAAGACATATACGCATGTACGTGAGAACGCATTATACGAACGACTTACTGTTGGTGAGTATATACATTTTTCTATCAAGCTATTTACTGCACCTCAGTACAATAAAGAAGATATATTAAAGCTGTTTTCATTATCTGAACAAAAAAATAATAAGATTCATACGCTCCAACATGGCGAAAAACAACGTTTAAAATTGCTGTATACATATCTAAGTTCAGCACCCACTCAAATTATTGAGGAGCCCTTTCAAAACTTAGATGAATATTCAAAGCAAAATGTTCTCAAGCTCTTGATAGCCCTTCAAAAGCAAGAAAAAACAATTGTTTTACTTTCAAACAATTTGGAAGAGCTTATTATTTCGAGTACCGAAATATATAGGTTAGATGCATTTGGTTTACATGCACTTGATGTAAAGGAAGATGAAATTGAAAAAGTTCCTACACCTATCGAAAGTGCACCTATAAGACTTGATAAAATCCCTACTAAAAAAAATGACAAAATCATTTTATTTAATCCGCCAGAAATAGACTACATTGAGAGTGTGGAAGGTGTTGTGTGTGTTTATGTTGCGAATGAAGCCTATCCATGTACTTTATCTCTTAATGATCTAGAACAAAAATTGACACCATTCGGCTTTTTTAGAAGTCATCGTTCTTATATCGTTAACCTACAAAAAGTACGTGAGATAATCACTTGGACCCGTAATAGCTACAGCCTTGCTTTAAATAGTAACGAAAAAACGGTTGTACCTCTGTCGAAAAACAAACTAGCAGACTTAAAAGAAATACTCGGAATATAGGAGATTTCCCAGGAAATAAACGACTCCTGTCACATTGCTATTTCTCCACTGAAGGGCATTTTTCTGCCTTTCACCTGTGATTGAATGTCTTATTTAACTGTATCCTTTAAAGTGAAGACATCAACAACACATAGGAGGTTTGAACATGGAGACAGTAATTGATGTTCAGCATTTGAAAAAAACATTTAATAAAGAAGTAGCCTTACAGGATGTTTCATTCTCAATTCAAAAAGGAGAAATTTTTGGGTTCCTTGGTCCAAGTGGTTCGGGAAAAACAACCACCATTAAAATTTTGACAGCACAAACTGAAAGTAGCGCAGGAAATGTTTTTTTATTTGGTCACCCTGCTAATGCAATGAAACAAAGTCATAACAGAAAGCGATTTGGTATTTTAACAGATAACAGCGGGCTTTATACGAGACTTTCAATTGAAGAAAACTTATTACTATATAGTAATTTATATCAACTCCCTCGTTCGGCTGTAAAAGAAGCATTAGATTTTGTCAATTTGTATTCTGAACGAAAAAAGAAAATCAGTCAGCTATCTAAAGGAATGATCCAGCGTGTTACGCTTGCCCGTGCGATTATGCATAAACCAGAGTTATTATTTTTAGATGAACCAACTTCAGCACTAGATCCTGTGAATACTCAACATATTTATAATGGTTTACGAAAATTAAACGCAATGGGTACTACAATCTTTTTAACAACTCATGATATGGGTGAGGCTGAGATACTTTGTGATCGTGTAGCCTTTTTACATCAAGGGAAAATTCGTGCTATTGGTTCACCAAAACAATTAAAAAAAGAATTTGGGGATGATTCTATTACAGTAGAATTACAAAATGGTGAGTGTACGACGATTCAAAATGGCGCACAAGATGCACAGAAATTATATTCTTGGATGAAATCGGAAGAAGTTGTGCGCATTTATACAAACGAGCCAACATTAGGTGATATTTTTATGCAGATAACAGGGAGTGATTTAGTATGAATATTTCAATGACACGTATTCAAGCGATTTTTATGAAGGATTACAAGGAATTTTCGCGTAATTATGCAGTATCGACAATGGTATTATTACCACTTATTCTCGCCTTTGTTTACAATAAAAGCGGAGTAAATAGTATAAATTCTTATTTTTTACCAATAAATTCAGCGTTTGCTGTTGTGACTGCTTATGTACAATGTTGCTTAATTGCTGAAGAGAAAGAGAAAAATACGCTAAGAAGTTTAATGCTCTCTCCTGCCTCACTTGCAGATATTTTAATAGGAAAAAGCTTATTTGTCTTTATCATTTCACTTTTTGTCGTAGCATTGACTATTTTCCTTCTTGGTTATAATCCTGCTAACATTGGCATTTTAACAATTGCTCTAGTACTTTCTACAGTTTTTTATATTGCTTTAGGAACATTATGTGGATTATTTGCAAAAACAATTATGGAAGCATCCATTATCGTGTTACCCGTTATGTTTATTTTCTCATTCGGACCGCTTGCTTTATCGTTATCTGCTGCTTATCCAATCTTAGAAGTTGCCGAGTGGCTACCAAGTTCTCAACTGGTCATTCTAGCAGAAGCATTGGAAAGCAACTTTGC
This sequence comes from Lysinibacillus parviboronicapiens, assembly GCF_003049605.2. Classification (NCBI taxonomy): domain Bacteria; kingdom Bacillati; phylum Bacillota; class Bacilli; order Caryophanales; family Bacillaceae; genus Lysinibacillus; species Lysinibacillus parviboronicapiens. Next base: position 348,650 of record NZ_CP073713.1, on the reverse strand, counting down.
AACAATGGATGTCCTAATTCCAGTGGCTACAATCGTAATATGGTCACTTTTAACTTGGGTTGTCACTGGATTTATCTATAAAAAAAGAATGGTCGATTAATGACCATTCTTTTTCTACGATAATAGGAATTGTTGTTCAAGTTGCTCTATTTCTTCTAGCGTATCTGCGTACCAAATACCAACGAATCTTGATTCAACTGGCTTGGCAAAAAAATCGCCATCATAATAAGATAACGGAAACAAAATACCCTGTTTGACTAAGTTCTCTATTTTTTGAAAGAATGCTTCATTTTCTTTAACATCTTTTGCAGCATAAGAAGTGAATTTATTGACCGGCTTACCAAGAGCATCATGGAACATCAGCATGGAAGTAGAGCCATTTTGCCGAAAATTCAAATCAATGGCTTGCACATCCCCAGCCTCTGTTACAATCAAATCAAAGCCCGCTACACCAACAAAGCCCTCTGCAACACCCTGTTCCATAATATGACGGCCTACTTCAATCACTTTTTCTGGTACTTCATCCACAATGACATTTCCTTCATAAATGCCATTATCATCTGTCATTTGTTGAGAAGCTCCTAAATATTGAACACCGAGCGCCTCTGAATAGGTAAACTGACAGCTATAATTATCCTTTGCCTGTAATAGCTCTTCAATAATAATACTGTCTGTACCTGTCATACGAAATTGCCGTAACCCCTCTGTTAGTTCTTCTTTATTTTGACAAATTATTACCCCATATCCACCGGAAGTCGGAGAATCATCTCCAGGTTTAAGCACGACAGGAGGCTGCCAATTTTTTATAGCATCTGAAAGTTTGTAAAGTTCTACATTTAAACGACTCGGCACAAATTTGCTATCAATTAAATGGTCAATGTAGGCCTTTGTATTTAACTCATTAAACTTTTCAGCATCCATCCAATAACAATCGCGGGTCATATGCTCAGTTTCATGCAAATATTGACAGACAATTGTCTTCCCTTCATCACACCAAGATTGGATTTGGGCTAAGTATTCTTCTTGTGTTTCATAAGTATAAGGTTGCTCCACCCAAGGTAGACCTGCCAAATCATGAAGTCTTTGTGCTTTTTCACTCTGTGTTGCTCGATGGACTAATACTGGAATATCGGCAATGGCCACTTCCCTTGAGGTCAATGCATCTAGTTTATGGGGATCATCTATCATCCACGGATTATCACTATACGGTGTACGTGGTGTATAAACAGCATCATCACCATAAATTTGTCGTAATGTTAATTTTGGTTTCATGTAGATTACCTCTCTTTCAAGCTTATAAATAGTTTTCAAATAATCTACCCCTAAATTTTAATACTCACACTTTAATTGACAAAAAATAGTTTTATTTTTTAGTTTTTCACCCTCTACAATTATTTTTCAGCTAATATTTTTTTATTAAATTTTCCAATTGCCTCTTAACGACAGGCCATTGTTCTAATATGATGCTATACATTACTGTATGACGAGGTGTACCATCTTTGCGTATCATATGATTGCGCAAGACCCCCTCTTTTATTGCTCCAATACGTTCTATCGCCTTTTGAGAGCGTATATTTTCTTGATCTGTCTTTATTTGTACACGCTGTAACCCAAGCACTTCAAAGCAATATTGTAATAATAAATACTTGCAGTTTGTATTGATAGCTGTGCGCCAAAATGCGGGTGTAATCCATGTATGTCCAATCTCGAGTCGTTTGTGATTGTCGTCAATATCCATAAAACGCGTTGAACCTATAATTTCCCCCGAGATTTTATCCACAATAGCATATGGGAATTCTTTTTGCTGCGACTTTGCAAATAAAGCTTTGTTCACAAAGTTATGCACATCACTTTCCTGTTCAATGTTTGTGGATAAATATGGCCAAATCTCTGGATAACTACCAGCAGCTAACATCTCTGAAACATCTTCTTTTGTTATTGGCCTTAATAATACAATGTCATTTTCTAATGCTGTAAAGTGCAATTTCTACCACTCCTTTTTCATCTATTTAACTTGAATTTTGATATGATGAATATAACCAATTTCATAAATCAACACCATACCAGGAGGTTATTAAAATGGAACTTTCTATACTATTCTCTGGAAACTCCCCAAAATATGTGCAAATTTACGAGGAGATTAAACAAGCAATACTCATGAAAAAACTATCCGCTCATGAACAATTACCTTCCAAACGCATGCTTGCCAATACGCTTAATGTCAGTGTTCATACTATTAAAGAAGCCTATGAGCAGTTACTTGCAGAAGGGTATATTTATAGTAAAGAGCGTTCAGGCTACTTTATTGCTTCCTTTCAATTTGAGTGGCTACAACTACCGCAAAAAGATAAGCAAGCTCCCATTCAACCCTTAACGAATACGATTAAATTTGATTTTCACAACGGACATGTAGACAAAGATGCCTTTCCATTTTCAACATGGCATAAGTTGATGAAAAAACACTTCAATGCACATAATTTATCAACCAGTCCCTGGCAAGGTGAAGCTACTTTACGTCAGGATATTGCTCACTATGTTGAACGTTCAAGAGGCGTTATGTGTGATGCATCACAAGTGTTTGTCTATAGTGGTACACAAACACAGCTACAAGCGCTTTGTCACTTTTTTGGTCAACTAACACAAGTTGGATTAGAGGAACCTGGGTTTAAAAGGGTACATGCTACTTTGCTTCAATGTGGTCTACCGATTCATGCTATTCCTGTTGATAACTCAGGTATTACGGTACCGCAAACAGAAGTCCACATGTTATACACAACACCGGCACACCAATTTCCACTCGGTATGGTGATGTCAATGGAAAGACGTGCTCAGCTCTTACAATGGGCGACATCGAATAAGGCATTTATAATAGAAGATGATTATGATTCAGAATTTCGCTATAAAGGTCTACCAATCCCCTCACTTGCGAAACTGGATCAGCTACAGCGAGTCATTTATTTTGGCACATTCTCAAAAATTCTTATTTCTTCATTGCGCATTAGTTATATGATTTTACCGCAATCACTTGTCGAAGCATTCACTGTCTTCAATCAAGAGCAAAAATCTACTGTCTCTAAGGTGGATCAGCTCATACTTGCTGATTTCATCGAACAAGGATTATTTGAAAAACACCTTGCTAAAATGCGCACCATTTATCGCAAAAAGCAGCTAGCTTTACTAGCTGCCATTAGCACGCATTTCTCCGACGACTTTCAAGTAATCGGAGAAAAATCAGGTCTACACATTATTTTAAAGTTACCGCAATGGCTATCTGAAGATGAAGGGCTTCGACGTGCACAGGTAGCTGGCATTAACGTATATCCCTGTTCTACCTCCTTTTTACACCCTTCTAAAAATAACATGGTTATTATTGGTTATGGCGGTTTAAGCATAGCGCAAATTGAAGAAGGAATTGCTTTACTGGCTACAGTATGGCAATAATTTATGTCCGTAAAATTACGTAATTTAATGTAAACACCACAAACAATGTTGAGAAAACGAAACCTTTTGAATTATTTATCGTATTCTATTTAAAGTGAGCTTCTTTTAATGGGGAATGTAGGATAAATGCACAGATAAGGGGAATCGCTGCAATGGAGAATAAAGAAGAATTAGAAATACAATTACAGACCATACAAGCATGGGAGAAGGATCAAAACGGTTTATGGTTTTGGGAGAAGCTAGGACGGATACCTTTTAAGCTATTAGATAAAATGACACCGGCTTTCATTCAAAATAAAATAGCTGTATTGGTTGATGAATTAGGAAGCTATATTCAATCAGGTGGAAAATATTTAATCAATGAACAAGCCATGCTTAAGCGCATACGCAATGCCTCATCTTATAAAAATATTATTACCATCTCTGATGTTGGTAACATCCCCTTGGAAGATATGATTATTCTGAGTGACAAGCTTCAAAGCGAGCGCGCCAAGCTTGCAACAATACAAGGTGCCTCTACCGGCATCGGTGGCATCTTTACGATGGCAATCGATATTCCCATGATTTTAGGCATGTCGTTAAAAACACTGCAAGAGATTGCCATTATTCATGGATATGATCCAAACGATAAATTGGAGCGCATTTTCATTGTCAAATGTCTACAATTCTCTTCTGCCGATATTGTTGGAAAAGAAGCGATATTAGAAGAGCTCTCTACTATGCACAAAGATAAAAATGTATCTGAAAATATGATTTCACAGCTCCAAGGTTGGCAGGAAGTATTTTTTACGTATCGTGACCAAATGGGTTGGAAAAAGTTATTTCAAATGATTCCCATTGCGGGCATACTCTTCGGCGCATTTGCTAATAAAGGAATGATCCAAGATGTTGCTGAGGCAGGTACTATGCTATATCGAAAAAGACGAATCTATGAAAAATTAAATGAACTAGATAATCTTTAAAACAATTTGACAAGTAATCTTTGCATAAGTTATCCAACACGAAAAATAGATAGCCGAAACAGGAAAAAGTATAAGACCGTAATCTAGATAAATATTAAATACTATCGAGGAGTGATTGTATGGCAACACAAGCTACCCTAACTGAAGCTACCCGATTTTTTAATGAACATTTTCCCGAAGGCAGTGCCTATGATTCAAGATACTCTCAAGTTTCTACCATCCGTTCTGGCAGCAATGGACAAGATGTGAATCTACGCTTTCAAAGATTGGGCAACCAATTACAATTCTTGGCAAGTTTACATGACAAATTACCATCTTCGTCTTCCATTAAAGAAAGCGTTAAAACGGCGATTCTTGCAACATTTACTTCCATAGAAGAATTAAAAAATAGTGCTGGTCAATCATTACTGTTAAGCAATGCAAATTTAGGTGGTTCCCCTGCTGGCGGCATTGTTTTAGCCGGCTTAGTCATAACTCGTACAGGTGTTTATCATGATTTAGATCAAACAAATCGAAATCGAATAGCATTCGCTACAGATTCTTTGGCAAATCAAATTGCCTCTTGGATGGATAGTTCTTCTAATCCAAGTTACAACGCTTTAGAGGATTCAATTAGTTGCTGGAGAAATCAAAGATTCGCCAACTTTGCTGTGAATGGCCCTATTCTTCACGTAGGGGGACTTGGGTTATATTTAGATCTGATAGCGACGTACAGTTCAGCCTCTCAATTCCCAAAATATCAAACACTCTATAAATATGGAACTTATGTTATGGATAAGTGGGCAACTTTAGATACTTCGCAAACAAAAGCTTCACTTGCAATTGGTGGCTTACTTACAATAAATTCTGGCCGTAAGTTCTTCCCTTCATCAGGGTATAATGCATATGTAGGCATGGGGTTAGCTTGGCTAGCCCACGGAATGATGTATACAGGTAACCTTGGTATTATTCCAGACGCTCGTTTAATCTGTGATGCCAAAAAAATAAACAATTTTTATCAAGATGTTTTTCATGCTCAATCTAACATGAAGGCTTATGAAATCAGCGAACCTGCAGATTTCACTGGTGAAAAATTAAAAGAAGATACCATACTTGCAGTTGTAGAATTAGGCTATAGTAGAACTGAAATTGATCAATTACTTACTAGCCATCTCGATAGTTCAACGGGTTATTTATACACACTTGCCTGGAACGGTGATGCTGCTTTTTTAACAGCCCTAGACAAGGCTGTTCGAACTGCAGGTGAAACTGTATTTTTAGACTCGGAAGCGACTGACGGCTCTTCCATCATTATTGCTTATTCTCGCACAGGTGAAGCAGCAGCACATCGAGCGATGGCTGGATTTGCTGGTATGCTTCAACGCGGAATCCTAACAGTATCTGATGGTATATAAATCCGTTGATTTCCGCTACGATGAATGCTTTTTTGAGGGCATAGCTTGCGTAACGATTAAACGTATATTTGCATGCGAAAGAAAAGCACGTAGAGGATTCTTACTTTTTCTGCCAAATTCGAAGAAGCTAACTAATTAAACATGGCAAAGTTCAAAAATAACTGGAAATAGTTGCTCATAGAGTCCTACTGTCGTTTCTAGGAACTATTTGGAACGAATATAAATTTCAAAAGGTATTCGCAATGTGATCATTGCGAATACTTTTTGTCAACAATCTGCGATAACTTCGGTACTCCGTATCCTACATAAAAAGTGGAACTTCCTATATTTTAATTAGGATTTTCCCTGCATATTGGCGGCTTCCCATTAGTTCATGGGCTTTCTGCATGTCCTCTAATGCAAAAATGTTAGCAATAGGTACTTGGAAATGTGCATCACTTACTAAAGAAAAAATATCCTGTGCAACGTGTTGCAGCATTTCTGGCCTTAATGAGCGAGTCGTCCCTAAGCTAAAGCCTTTGACATTGCGACAGCTATTATGTAAATCAGTTGTTTTAATGTGGCCCGCTGTACCATACTATTTCCAAATTGTATTGGGCATACGCTCCGTTTTTCGGAAATGCGAAAACACAATCCTTTTTAAACTTACTACTATCATCAAAAACTTCTTCTATCTCACTAGCAACATCTAAACCAAGAACCATTGGGAAATTTGCCTTAGCTTTATTCCCTGTTCGATTTTTAATATCGGCAAAATTGACACTTGTGTACATTGTACGAATTAACACTTCCCCTATTGAAATAGCAGGCTTTGGACATTCAACATACGTTAAAACAGACGCTGGTCCAAACTCATTAATAATCACAGCATTCATAATCTCACTCCTCCCTGATATAGTTAAAATATAAGATCGTAACAAAAAAAGGGATACATTTACATATTGATATAGTGGGGGAATTCCAGTGAAAATAAAGCCTAAAAAAGATGTATATAAGGGCCAAACTTACAACTATTTTGAATTAGGTAATGATAAAATCTGTTTCATGTTTTCTGGTACGGGTTACACGTATGATAAACTTCTTATGTATTATTCCACGACATTCATGCTGGAACTTGGGTATGATGTAGTGCAAATCTGTTATTCTTTTGAACAGCAACAATTTGAACAAGAGCCAACAGCCATTTCAGAAATGGTCTATAGTGCCACAAATCCTATTGTGACTTACATGTTAGACAGCAAACCATATCAAGAAGTTGTGTACCTAGGTAAATCGTTAGGGACTCTACCAATTATAGATTTTTATATGCAACGGCATACATCTTTTCCTTCTCGCTATGTCCTATTTACACCACTTCTGTCATTCGAACATACCCTACATAATTTGCAGGACAAGCATGCCTTTTTGGCAATTGGTACAGCAGATCCACATTTCTCACAAGAAAAATTGGACCAGCTGAATTGTCATCATCTTGCAATTGTAGAAAGCGCTAATCATTCTCTAGAATTAGTAAATGATACGCTAACTTCCATTACGCTTTGTCAGACACTGTTAAAAGAATTACAATTATTTATTCAAAAATAATACAGCACAACGTACATCAACAACAGCAAAAATCTACCGCACCCTCTTCATCGCTGTTGGTGTTGGCTTTAAGTAGTACTGTTCACTGCTAAAATACTTATACTTCTCTCAACTAGTCACCCTGTGAAATTAGCTGTATATTAGATGTATACATAGTCATTATATGAAGGAGGAATTTTTTTGGTATCATCGAAAGATGTAGCAAAATATGCAGGTGTATCACAAACAACCGTTTCTCGTGTGTTAAACACGCCTGAGTTAGTGAAAAAACCAACGCTCGATAAAGTAATGAAAGCCATTCAAGAGCTGAATTATTTCCCTAATGCACATGCGCGTTCACTTGTTCAAAATAAAACGGGTACCATTGTCCTTCTATCTGGGCCATTGCACAATCCATTTTTCGTCGACACAACTACTGCGATTGTAAATTTTGCGAATGATATGGGCTATCGTGTGAATGTACAGTTTGTCAATGATAAAAAACTTTCTGAAGCCTATGCTACAGCAATTGAACATAAGGTAGACGGTATAATTTTATCCTGCATATTAATTGACGATCCATTTTTTGAGCAATTGAAGCGAATGAATATTCCATTTATTACTTATAACCGGAAGCATAGAAATAACGAACATTTTGTAGAGATTGACAATTTTGAAGCAGGCTATTTAGCGGCAAAACATGTCATTGACTTAGGGCATAAGCGAATTGCTTGGGTAGGTGGACCATTAACTGTTAGTACTTTTAACAATCGTTATCTTGGTTTTTTACAAGGCTTGCGGGATGCTGCTATCGACATAGCAGCATCATATATTTTTAATACAGATACCTCAAAGCTAGATATTTCTCATGCTTTTCAAACGTTAATGGCATATCCGCACCCCCCTACTGCCATTTGTACAGGTGCTGATTCACTTGCACTAAATCTATTAGATGATGCGATGCGGGACAATATTGACGTTCCTAACGATCTGAGCATTATTGGAATAGATAACGTGGACTTGAGTCAACATGGAGCTATTCAGCTAACGACAGTGGGGAGTATTTCAGAACAAAACTTAGGATTTATGGCCATTGAGAAATTAATTGAAATAATTGAAAATAAAAAAAATAGTTGCGTAAAAATTACGGAATCTGTTAAAGTGTTTGAAAGAAGCACTACTCGAAAAATATAAAAACAAACTTTCAAAAAGGTTTGTTTTATATTTTATGGTTAAATGAATACGTAACCATATCCTTTTTTTAATATTCTTTGGTTACGTATTCATATATTTATATACCAGTAGTAGGGCATCGTTATTTCAAAATGGTTACGTATTCATTGCAAGGGGGCATGTTTTATTAAAAGCGTTCATTTAGTAAAGGGGGCATTTTCACATTTAGGAGGAGAAATGTTTTATGAAATGGAAAAATCGTAAGTACGGCGAAGAGTCGCCTTATATTCCAGCGGGTCCTTTTAAAATCCGCTTACCTTTTATTCACTATCGTTTTGAATGGCCAGATTATGTACAAGGTTTGTTAATGTGCGCAGTTGATTTGTCTGCAATTCCATTGTTAACAACTTTACTCGGTATGCCGTTTGAGGTAGCTTTAGCAATTATAGTATTAAATGGTTTGTTTTATTTAACGCATCATTTATTAGGTGATCCAGCAGTGCCAGGGTGGATTACACCAGCAATTCCACTAATCACATTGTATTGTCAGCAGTTCCCTGAAGGTCCTGAACGTGTTCATGCGCTCATAGCCTTTCAGATGACACTCGGTTTGTTATCCATCTTCTTAGGTGCTACTGGATTAGCCCAACGAGTAGTACGACTAATCCCACCAGCAATGAAATCAGGCATTATTCTCGGTGCTGGACTTGCCGCTGTTATTTCTGTATTCCAAGTTGGTGGTCGTTTTGAAACATTTCCGTGGACAATCTCTATAGCCATCGGAATAGGATTTTACTTATTATTTTCTAAACATTTCGCGGTTTTCCATAAACGAAACGCATTGTGGGCAACTATTGCCAAACTAGGAATTTTCCCTGTTATTCTGATTGCAGTAATCATTGCTCCCCTATTCGGAGAGGCACCTTGGCCGACTATTCAATTTGGGTTTTCAGCGCCCGATTTCATAACACTTTGGAATGACTACACCGTATTCGGTTTAGGCTTACCTCCTTTGATGATGTTTGTTACAGGACTACCTACTGTATTAGCAACTTATATCGTACTATTTGGTGATGTTTTACAAAATAAGGTATTGGTAGAGGATGGTGCAGCAGCTCGACCAGATGAAAAGCTTGAGTATAGTCCAAGTCGAGCACATTTAATCTTTGGTATCCGTAATTCATTTATGAGTGTCTTAGGTCCTGATGTGACGATGTGTGGACCAACCTGGTCAGCTATGCAAGTTGTTATGATTGAGCGCTACAAAAAAGGGCGTAAGGCAATGGATTCCTTCTTCGGTGGTATCGGTTCCTTCCGATGGGGTACAAATACAGGTTTGCTGCTATTGCCGATTGTCAGTCTAGTTGAACCAATTTTAGGTGTAGCACTAGCATTAACCCTATTAATTCAAGGTTATGTCAGTGTAAAAGTTGGGATTTTAGAGGCTCGAAGTCAAACTGACTTAGGGATTGCGGGTATTATTGCAGCTGTACTTTGCATTAAAGGTGCAGCATGGGCATTCGCTGTTGGTATTATTTTATGTTTATTAATTTATGGTAAAGACTTCTTTAAAGGTGAAGTCGACAAAACATTTACAAAAGACCAATTGACGCAAGATAAAGCTTAATGATGAAAGGATGATTAGATGAAAAAACAATATTATGTAAATGGTGAATGGAAAACTGCAAATCATTTCGCAGAGCTTCACTCCCCTTATTCTAAAGAGGTTATTGCCGAAATTTCTCAAGCTACACGTGAAGATGTGGAAGAAGCAATTCAGTGTGCCTACCAGGCAAATTCAGCTATGGCAGCATTAACAGCTTACGAGCGTGCAGCTATACTTGAACATATCACACAGCTCTTTACTGAAAATCGCGTGAAAGCAGCTGAAATAATTGCCCTTGAAGCAGCTAAACCTTTGAAATATGCATTAGGGGAAATCGATCGCACAATTGAAACCTACAAATTTGCTGCTGAAGAAGCTAAACGGCTTACGGGTGAAATGATTCCAATGGATGCAGCCAAAGGTGGCGCTGGGCGTTTTGCCTATACGATTGAACAGCCTTTAGGTGTTATTGGTGCTATTACTCCCTTTAATTTCCCACAAAATTTAGTGGCACATAAGGTTGGCCCTGCCATTGCAGCTGGTAACACGATTGTCTTAAAACCTGCTTCTCAAACGCCACTTTCTGCGCTATTTTTAGCTGAAATGATTGATCAAACTGCCCTACCGAAAGGGGCTTTTAATGTCGTAACAGGTAGCGGTAAAACTGTTGGCGATGCACTTGTAGATAGTAACAAAGTTAAAATGATTACATTCACAGGTAGTCCGGCTGTTGGAATTGGCATTCGTGAAAAAGCAGGCCTGAAAAAGGTCGCCCTAGAATTAGGCTCCAATGCAGGTCTTATTATAGATCACAATGTAGACTTAGATGAGATCGTGCCGAAGTGCGTTATGGGGGCTTTTTCAAATCAAGGTCAAGTTTGTATTTCATTGCAGCGCGTTTATGTACTGGATGAATTATATGAGGCATTTACTGAAAAATTCATAGCTGCAACAACACAATTAATGATTGGTAATCCTCTTGAAGACACAACAGATATTTCTGCAATGATTCATCCTGATGAGCAGGTTCGTGCGATGAACTGGGTACAAGAGGCCACCCAAAACGGAGCACAACTTTTAACTGGTGGCACTGTAGAAAATGGTGTATTTTTGCCTACAATTTTAACGAATGTAGCCTCTACATTAAAAGTTTCATGCCAAGAAGTATTCGCGCCTATCGTTATCATCAATCGTATTTCTTCTATTGATGAAGGCATAGCAGCCATTAATGACTCGAACTACGGCTTACAAGCGGGTATTTTCACAAAGGATATTCAAACAGCCTTTACTGCTTCCAAAAAGCTTGAAGTTGGTGGTGTTATCATTAATGACATTCCCACATACCGTGTCGATCAAATGCCCTATGGTGGTGTTAAGGAAAGTGGTACAGGTAAGGAAGGTTTAAAATACGCAATACATGAAATGACAGAAACAAAATTGGTCGTTTGGAATCAACAATAAGGAGTGCTGATTATGTCTGAAAAAATTACATTTGCCCCTATTAGCTATACGGGCTGGGGTTCGTTATCTCACCTATTGGATGAAGTAAAACGTTTGAAAGCCAGTAAAATACTAGTAGTAACTGATCCTTTCCTTAAGGATATCGGTCTTACTAATCAAGTTACAGAGCCGTTAGAGGCTGAAGGTTACGCCATTGAAATTTATACAGAAGTTGTTCCTGAACCACCTTTAGCAATAGGTGAAAAATTAGTGGCTCATACACGTGTCAATGCTTTTGATTTAGTTATTGGTGTAGGCGGTGGTAGTGCGCTGGATTTAGCAAAATTAGCTGGTGTACTTGCTTCACATGAAGGCAATGTCGCACATTATTTAAATTTAACAGGCACAAAACAAATCACAGAAAAAGGAATTCCTACTATATTAATTCCGACAACTTCAGGTACAGGCTCAGAAATTACGAATATCTCTGTCCTTTCTCTTGAAACAACAAAGGATGTGGTGACACACGACAACTTACTAGCCGATGTGGCCATTGTCGACCCTGCCCTGACAATTTCTCTACCACCAAAAGTCACTGCCGCTACTGGGGTTGATGCTTTAACCCATGCAGTAGAATCCTATATTTCTAAAAATGCTAGTCCTGTTTCAGATGCTTTGGCATTACAAGCTATTCGCCTAATTAGTAACTCGATACGTACAGCAGTTGCCAATGGACAAGATAAACAAGCACGAACTGATATGAGTTACGGTAGTTATCTTGCAGGTATTGCCTTCTTTAACGCTGGCGTGGCTGGGGTTCATGCACTTGCTTACCCTTTAGGTGGCCAATTCCACATAGCCCATGGTGATTCGAATGCCGTATTACTTCCTTATGTAATGGGCTATATTCGCCAAAGTTGTGAGAAACGAATGAAAGACATTTATGATGCAATGGGCTTTAGTTCCATAAACCTTTCTCAAGAAGAAGCATCCTATAAATGTGTTGCCGAATTAAAACGCTTAGTTGAAGATGTGGGTATCCCCTCTTCTTTAAAAGGCTTTAACATTCCAGAAGATGCTTTACAAAGTCTCACAAATGATGGCATTAAACAACGTCGTATTTTAGCACGAAGCCCCATGCCTCTATTAAAAGAGGATATTTATACGATTTATAAAGCTGCTTACGACGGCGTAATTGTGGAACCTTCGAAATAGGTGCCGAATAGAGGGGCCGTCAAGTCCGGCTAATCTGAAAATATGAATCTGCTCGTGTTCTGCGCGTTAGCAGGAAGTCTTCTCGACGCTCAGCGTCTAGCAAGATGCTTGCTTTGCCTAGCGCGGAAATCCGGCAGATTCACTTTTATTTTCAAGTCCGGAAAAAGCCACTCGCTTTCCGCGCGCGAGCCAGCTAACCTCCTCCTTTGCTCGTTTCGTGTGGGGCCTAAACCTGCTCGCGTTCTTCTGCAGGAGTCTTGCAATGGAAAGCGTCCGTCGTCGCGGAAATCAACGGATTCTTATAGACTCCTCAATTTTAAAACCAATTTTGATTTTATCTTCAATCTAAAAAGCTCTCCCCAATATGGGGAGAGCTTTTTTCGATATTGAATTTTAGTATGCTAAACCAAATAAAGCTTTGATGTGTGTAAGATAGCGAATGTTAGACGCTTCTTTCATAAGTGTAGCAGGAAGTCCTTTAAGTTGAGTGTTGCTAGCACCTATTGTAGCTACAGCATCTTTGCGACCTAAGCTTGCAAGTGTACCAGAGTTAACTGCTGAGAATGGCTTCAAATCTTGGTTTTTGTATTGTGCGAATAAGTTGTAACCAGCGCATTCGCCCATTTGCCATGCAACTTGTGCAGTTGGTGCGTAAAGTGGACGTCCACCGTCAGCTGGTAATGCAACAGATGCATCACCGATTACGAATACATCAGCATGTGATGTAGATTGTAAGAATTCGTTGATAGTTGCTTTACCGCGATCAGCAGCAAGACCTGACTCACCTACTAGTGGAAGTGGCGCTACACCACCAGTCCATACAAGTGTGTTTGCAACGATTGGCTCACGGTCTTTAAGTGAGATTACATTACCGTCAACACCAGTAACCGGTGTCCCTGTAATGAATTCAACACCACGTTTTGTTAAGCTTTCAGTAGCACGCTCAATAAGCACGTCTGGCAGTACTGGTAAGATTTTTGGACCAGCCTCAACAAGTTTGATTTTAAGGTCAGCAAAGTTAACACCGTGCTTTGCTGCGATTTTAGGGAAGTTGTCCACGATTTCGCCAACAAGTTCAACACCTGTTAAACCGCCACCACCAATAACGATTGTTGCATCCGCTTCGTCTTTTGACTGTGCGTAAGCTTTAATACGGTCTTCGATGTGTCTATTAATTTTATTGGCATCATTTACTGATTTAAGTACCATAGAGTTTTCTTCTAGCCCTGGGATACCGAAGAAACCTGTTTGGCTACCTAGTGAAACTACTAAAGTATCATAATTTAAAGTATATCCAGTATCTAAATCAACCTTTTTAGTGTCTACGTTGAATTTCGTTACTTTTGCAATTTCTAGATTAATATCTAAACCTTTGAAGATTTTTTTTAGTGGTAATGCTACAGCACCTTCTGCAATAGTACCTCCAGCTAAACGGTGAAGCTCAGTGATGATTTGGTGTGTTGGAAATTGGTTAACGACTGTGATTTTAGCTTCATCAGCTGATAAATACTTACGTGCTGTTAATGCAGTTAAAACACCAGCGTAACCAGCACCTAAGATGACGATTTCTTTTGACATTATTAATTAATCCTCCGTCCTTACGAATTAAATGTATCTCGAGTCTTATTTAGATTGACGTTCAGCGTTTACTTGTAAAAAAGCATTTACAAAACGGAAAACACCTTGAACTTGAGGGTCTTTTAGCATTTTCATAAGACCAAATAAACCGATAACTTCTTGGCTCTCAGAAGCACGGTCTTTTGCTTCAATTGCAGTAGCTGCAAGATTTTTAGCTGTACCTACAACTGGACCAGCCATTTCTGTAACAGCACCGACAGTATCATTTTTTAATACTTCATCAGTTGCAACTGCTTGTGCGAACTCATATGATTTTGTTAATAACGTCATCATTTCAGTTAACTTTGGTAATTGCTCAACTAAAGTTGTTAGAGAGGCTTGTACCTCAGGCTTTAATAGTTGGTCTAGTACATCTAGTTGTTCTTGACTCACAGTTAATTGTTCAGATTGTGCTTGGTTATTCGTTTCTGACATGTTGAACTCTCCTTTGCCATCACTATTACTATTTTTATATTACTTCCATGTAAAAAAGACCATTAAGCGATTTCTTAACAGTCGTTACAGCGGATATCTTACACATTCACCAGTCACAAGGGCTGGATAGTAATTCGTATGATCAGTTATTACAATGTTAACTTCATTTTGCAAAAAGTACATCACAATTCCATCCTTATCTTGGTGACATTACAACCTTCATTATAAAGCTGTTTGTACATTATTTCAATCAGCTAAATCACAATTTCAACATTCTTTTCAAGATTCATTGAATTTGTCAACTATTTGTTGTTAACAAAGATATCTTTTTGTCCATTTTGTTAAAAAATACAATTCCTTAATTCTCTTTTTTTAGCTGATGCGGTAATAAATATTTTACAATCAATAGTAATGCATTCTATTTTCTAGACAGTCTACTACCAAACTTATGACGACTTCTTAACAGACAGCCAGAAGAAATCAATAATCTCTTTCGCAGCATTGGCTTCTGTTTGAAATAGTCGATTACCTTCGCCATCTTTAAAATAGCCAACTGACATGAGCGCCATAAAGGTATGTGTAAAAAATTGAGCATTACCAGTCCGAATTGTCCCCTTGTCCATTTCACTTTGCATCGCCTGCTCAATTGTTTTATACATTTCGTTTTCCGAGGCATGAACTTCTTTTAATTGTTGCTCTGATAAATTAATTGTAGCTTCACGCATAAAATTCTTCATATCAATATCCAATGTTGCAGATAAATGAATTTCGACTAGTTGCTCTAATCGCTCTTTAAATGCTGTAGGCTGTTCTAATATCTGTTTAATATGTAGCTGAATTCTTTTCATCATTGCAATTAATGCGGAGGTATATAACTCCCCTTTAGTCGGGTAATAGTAATAAATAGTTGCTTTCGTAACATTGCATGCTTTTGCTACATCATCCATCGACACATTCTTATAGCCATCTTTAATAAAAAGTCTTGTTGCCGTCTCCAGTACAAGTTCTTTAGTTGGTTTAGCATTGTCATCATGGCGAGGTCTTCCTAGAACACGCGGTGATTGTTTCAACAAGTTCGCCCCCTTATAACTGATTATTATTAGACATAGTATAACATATCGGTAAATAGTAATTGATTAATTAACCTTCTAGTATATATAATTATCATTACATACATGGAATGGAGGTTTCGTCATGCAAAAACACCCACTCGAGCAATGGGGCGCAATGGTTGCAGGTAAAAAAGGTCGGTTGTTAGCACTTACCATTTGGGTTTTACTTGTTGTTGTCCTATCTTTTGCTTGGCCACAAATAAATAGTATTGAAAGTGAATCGGGTAATAATCTGCCTGATTCAGAAATGTCTGAGCAAGCAGCAGCTATTATTGAAGAAGAATTTCCAAATGATGCCGGTACCCCACTGTTACTTGTCTGGCATCGTGAAAATGGTCTAACGACCGATGATTACTCAGCTATTCAAAAGGTATACAAAGATCTTAAAACCATACCTTTGGCACACCAATCTCTTGTTCCACCCTATGATGAAATGCCACCTCAAGCTTTTTTGGCAGCCACATCTGAAAATGGTTCAACAATCGTTACACCTATTTTCTTTGAAAAAGGTGTTGCTACTGATTTATTACAAGAGAGTCTTGATAATTTAGCCAAAACAATGGATACGTATAATGTCCAATTAGATGAAGAATTAACAAAAGATGCACTCCATGTACGCTATTCAGGACCTGTGGGTATTGCAACAGATGCTGTTAGCTTATTCTCGCAAGCGGATGTGAAACTACTAATAGCAACGGTAATGCTTGTACTTGTGTTACTGATACTAATCTATCGTTCACCTTTACTTGCCATTATTCCACTAATCGTTGTAGGCCTTGCTTATGGTGTCATTAGTCCAACACTTGGTTTCTTTGCGGAGCAAGGCTGGATTGATAAGGATTCACAGGCTGTGTCCATTATGACCGTATTGCTTTTTGGTGCAGGAACAGACTATTGTTTATTTTTAATATCCAAATATCGTGAAATACTGTTTGATATTGAGGATAAGGCTTCAGCAATGAAGCTTGCTGTAAAGGAATCTGGTGGTGCTATTTTGATGAGCGCTTTAACGGTCGTTATCGGATTAGCCACACTTAGTCTTGCCCACTATGGCGCATTCCAACGCTTTGCGGTGCCATTTAGTTTTGGCGTTTTAGTAATGGGCATAGCGGCATTAGTTGTACTGCCTGCCATCCTCGTTATTATTGGGCGTGTAGCATTCTTTCCATTTACACCTCGAACAGAGGACATGGCTCGTAAGAAGGGTAAAAAACAACATAAGTCATCTCATAAAATAAGCCGCAAAATCGGACACTTCGTCACGCATAAACCTTGGATTGTTATTGTTGTAACTGTTCTTTTACTTGGTGGTTTAGCAGCATTTGTGCCGCGTATTCAATATACATTTGACTTATTATCTTCTTTCCCAGAGGATATGCCCTCTCGTGAAGGTTTTACTTTAATAGAAGAAAATTTCTCACCGGGAGAACTAGCGCCTGTTCAACTTGTAATTGATACGACAGGCACAGATATTAATATCCAGCAGTCGCTCACTGCACTTCCTTATATAGATACTGTGGGAGATGTCCAAATTGGGGAGAAAAACGATGCCATTCAATTATATGAACTTACGTTTAATGCAAACCCTTATGCAAAAGAATCATTGGCGCATATACCAGAGCTTAAGGCTGAAGTCGTAAATATACTTGAAAGTACAGGCATCAAGAATGCTGATCAGCAAGTGTGGATTGGCGGAGAAACTGCAAGTCAGTATGACACACAACAAATTACTGAACGTGATGAATCGGTTATAATGCCGACCATGATTGCGTTAATAGCAATTTTATTATTTATCTATTTACGTTCTGTGACAGCAACAGTGTATTTACTGGCGACAGTGATTATTTCTTATTTTGGCGCACTCGGTGCAGGTTGGCTTATTTTGCATCATATTATGGGAGCAGAGGCGATATCGGGTGCCATTCCACTGTATGCATTTGTATTCTTAGTAGCCCTTGGGGAAGATTATAACATCTTCATGATTTCAGAAATTTGGAAGAAACGTAAAAATACAGATCATTTAACAGCGGTAGAAGAGGGCGTAGTTCATACGGGTAGTGTCATTACATCTGCAGGTCTTATTTTAGCAGGTACATTCGCTGTCCTCGCAACACTACCTATACAGGTACTTGTGCAATTTGGCGTTGTGACTGCCATCGGTGTTCTACTGGATACATTTATCGTACGTCCACTGCTTGTGCCAGCGATTACTACTGTTCTTGGAAAATATGCTTTTTGGCCAGGTCCGCTATTTAAAAAGGATGCCTAAAGCCTGCTATCCAACTCTTAATATTTTGTAATTAAAGCAGCACGTTAATGTATAAGAATAGACCCGTTTTTTGTGGATGCTACTAGGCACACAGAAAACGGGTCTTATTTTATCCTTTTATAACATGACTTTTCATCTAGATTATTAAATGTATCGACCAACTTCTAGATTTTATCGATAACTTCAAACGATTTATCCCCCAACTATACGATTACTGTAACAACGTATTGAAAAAAACATAAAAAGCCCCGTTCTTAGAACGGAGCTTTTTGTCGTTTATAAGCTAAATTTAAATCATTTCTCTCATTTATTACTTTGTAGGTTTTTTCAAATCCATTGTAGCTGCTACACTTTCAACTTTTACACGTTTTAAGAAGAATGCCAGCACTAGTGCAAGAACTGTTACAATAGCCGCTATTAAGAATGAATGTGTAATCCCATCTAATAAGGCTGTTTGCATAATTTGATCTTGCATTTGTTGCATTTGCTCAGCTGTTGGCACCACACCGGATTGAGCCGCCTTCGCTTGTGCATCTGCTATTAAGTCCGCAGCTGTCGCTTTCGTACGGTTGTTCATAAAAGTAACCAACACTGCACTACCTATCGCTCCTGCTACTTGTTGTAGAGTATTATTGATAGCCGTACCATGTGGATTCATAATTTGTGGTAATTGATTTAAACCGTTTGTCATAATAGGCATCATTACCATAGACATACCGAACATACGAATTGAATACATAGACACGATAAATGTATAACTCGAATCCATGGCTAATTTCGTTAGACCAAATGTAGCAAGAGTAGTAATCGTTAAACCAATAATCGCTAAAATACGCGGCCCGAATTTATCAAAAAGCTTCCCTGTAATTGGAGACATAATGCCCATTACAAGTGCCCCCGGAAGCATCATTAATCCCGCTTCAAAAGGTTCAATTCCACGAATTGATTGCACATAAGCCGGTGTTAAAATCATCCCAGAGAACATCGCCATGGAAACAATAACAGAAATAGCCGAGCCCAGTGCAAACATCGGATATTTGTAAATACGTAGTTCCAGTAAAGGTTCATCCATACGTAATTGTTTGAAGATGAAAATAATTAACGATACAAAACCAATTGAAATGGTACCGTATACCCAAGGGCTAGACCATCCTTTATCGCCTGCTGTACTGAAACCATAAAGAATACCACCAAATGCAACTGTCGATAAAAATACGGAAAGGAAATCTAAATGAACTTCACGTGTCTCCATCACGTTTTTTAATTTCCAAACGCCAAATAGTAAACTAATAATGGCAAATGGAATAATCATTTGGAATAGCATGCGCCAATCATGATGTTCCACAATCCAGCCTGATAATGTTGGACCAATAGCTGGTGCCGCAATCATAACTAAACCAAAAATACCCATTGCTGCTCCACGTTTTTCTTTCGGGAAGCTCGTCAGCATTACATTCATTAACAGGGGTGACATACTTGAAGCCCCTGCTGCTTGCACCATACGACCAGCTAAGAGCACGCCAAAGTTTGGCGCAAAACCAGCCATAATTGTACCAATTGTAAATATTGTCATCGCTGTAATAAATAGATGTCTATTTTTAAAGCGTGTTACGAAAAATGCCGAAGCCGGTACTAAGATACCACTTACAAGCATATAACCTGTAGCCAGCCATTGTACTTTTGCATACGTAATACCAAAATCTTTCATAATGGTTGGCAACGCAACATTTAACAATGTGTTGTTAAGAAAAGCAACAAAAGCACCCACAAATAAAATAGCAATCATGCCATAAGGGGGCTTTTTCATTGTTAAGTCATTATTCATTTATATCCCTCAATTCTTTCTTGTTGTTTAAGATAAAACTTATTTTATACTCCCAGTCTACTTTTTTCAACAATTTATATTAATAATTTTAAAAACGTTGATATATAAGCGTTTTCATTATAGAATGAGAGTATAATAATTAAAAAAGGTGAGGTTATGAACAAAAGAAAAAGACAAATACTTACTTCTGCCCGTGAACTTTTTATAGAAAAGGGATTCGTAGATACATCTATTAACGATATCATCAGTGCTGCTAAAATATCTAAAGGCACATTTTATAATCATTTCGCCTCGAAAAACGAATGCTTAATCGCCATTCTAGATGAAGGGCGCGAGGAAGCAAGCAATCGCCGACATGAGCTTCTTTATGGGAAAGATCCAACTGACTTGGAAGTATTAACACAGCAAGTTGCAGTGCTCATGTATGTCAACCGCGAGCAAAATCTCATTCAAATTTTCGAATCAATTTTCCATTCTCGGGATAACGAACTAAAGAAAATTATTTTGAACTACCATTTACAAGAGTTAGAATGGCTTGCCAATAGACTTGTACAAGTTTTTGGAGAAGAAATTAGTCCGATGAGCTATGAATGTGCGGTACAAACACTTGGTATGATTAACCTTTCTTTACGTGCAGTGTTGATTTCAGATTATAAATATATAAATCGAGAAGCAATTGTACGCGTAGCATTACGCAATATTAGTGTAATTATTCCTGCAATGCTAAAATCAAAAGATATCATTATAAGTGTCGAGATGATTAACGCCATACAAAATGTTGTAAATTATCGTTCAGTCAGTAAAGGAATGGTAATCGAACAACTTCAAGGCTTTACGAAGGGATTATCGAAGGATGAAACTGTTGAAGGTTTAGAGTTCGCTACGTTTTTAATGGAAGAATTGCAGCAAGAGAAACCTAAGCTCTTTATTATCGAATCACTACTTACACCTTTCAGAAAAGCATTTGTTGGGACTGAACACGCAGCAGAGGCGCGTGACATTGCCAATAATTTATGGCGTTACGTAAAAATAGAACATCCTTCCGAGCACTGTCATAAAAAATAATCATAGGCCAAAAAAAAGAAAAATAGTATGCTAGGAGTACCTATGCATACTATTTTTTGTCATGTAAAGTGAAAATGTACTTATTAATTTATTTGCGCAACAGCGAGGGGCAATGAAGCAACAGCGGTTAAATCCTCTTTGTCTAATACTCTGTAGCCACGATGCAGCGCGTACCTTAAACACAGAAAGCGCAGCACATTGTAAGGACTTATTTTCAGACTACGCCATCATATAACTTCATGCTAATATGAATGCGCTATTGTTCATATGAAAATTTCACAACAAAAACGGTACCTCTTGCATCAGAACTAACACGAATTGTCCCATCATGCAAATCAATTAGTTGTTTGGTAATCGCTAACCCCAGACCAGTACCTGTAGCATCATCGGTTGTATTTGTTCCTCGGTAATAGCGCTCAAATAAGTTATCTAGTTCTTTTTGTGGAATTCCTGGACCTTGGTCAGCAATTGTCAACATGACGCCTTCTTGCGTATTTTGCGCTTCAACACTTACCTTCGTGTCAATCGGGGTATACTTCTTGGCATTTGTAATTAAATTATCTAATATTCGCTTTAAAAGAAGTTCATCTGCATCCAGTATGACATCTCCATAGACATGCACACACACCTGATTGTCTGCAAATTGCAGTAACCACGTATTGAGGGCTAAGGATACCTTTTCAAGCTTTATCGCTTTATTTTTCAACTGATACGTATAGGTTAAATCTTGGATAAGAGCATCCATATATGTGGCCTTTTCTTGCATTGTTTTCGCAAATGCACGCATTTCATCATTCGTCCACTCATAATCACCAGACGCCAACATTGTGGAATAACCGTAAATAGAGCTTAGAGGTGTCTTTAAATCATGTGATAGCCCCGTAATCCATTCTTCACGTAATTGTTCGGATTGCTTAATTTGTCTTTCATTTGAGGCAAGTCGGTCCGATAAATGATTGAGCGATTCATCGACAGGTTGAAATAATTTAAATTTACGCTTTAATTTCCCTGTCTTCTGGTGATGAACTTTCTTATCGCTCAATTTCCGGTAGTCAAATTGCGCAAGTTGTTCAATCCGTGAAATAACGTAAACAAGCGGTCGAACAAATTGACGAGAAATCCCAATAGATAAGAAAATGACGCCAATTAACAAGATAATATGACTGCCGAAAAAAATTGCAACAAACAGAAGCATCGCTTTATTAAACGGTTCTTCAAACGGTTTATAGGCTGGGTTCGGCATACGTACAACAAGTGTTGTTTCATCTGCCAGTGTTGCACTTTGGATAAGTTCTTCCTGTTCGAAAATGTCATAATTCTCTTCAAATAATTCTGGCTTATCCAGTAATTTATAACTTTCACCAATAACTTCTACGCGTTTCCACCGTTCGTTATAAAGCTCTATAGTAGCTGTATTATCCTTTAAACGCTGGAGCAAATCTGCAGGTATGTCCTCTTGTTTTTGCCAAACACTATATGTTTCATCAAATAGAGGCTGCACAAGTGAAGTAGGTAAAAATAATAAGTAATATTTAGGTAGTTTCCACGTATGCATACCTGAACGTTCAAGCGACAAAATTTCACTATCGGCTAATCCGCAAAGTTCGCATGTATCCCCTGTATAATCCACTATGTCCATTGATTGATTGATTAAATATAACTGCCCTAAATTCTCCGCAGCACGTTCTACTAAATAATCCGCAATTCGTACAGAATCCCCATCCTTTACCACTGCGTCATTTTCAATTTCATAGGAAGTCATAGTATGGATATTATCACCAACACGTGCATTGATAAAAAACGCAAAAAATAACAGACTGACAATAAAGCCTAAAATAATTAATAAATAAAATACTGTGAAATATGAAACAAAACGCAGTGTTAATCTTCTTGATGGTTTCATCACTGAATATCTCCAACGAGTTTATAGCCAATTCCCCTAACCGTTACAATGCACGTCGGTTTACCTGGATCTTCTTCAATCTTTTCACGTAGTTTACGAATATGAACCATCACCGTATTATCATCGAATATATAATCTCCCCACACGCGTTCATATATTTGTTCCTTTGATAATACTTGCCCTGTATTTTCACAGAGATATTTCAGTAAATGAAATAACCTTCCACTAATAATGTCCTTTTTTCCATCAACTGTGAGCTCTGCCGCATCCACATTAAACACAAAACGATGACAAGTATATAGATGTCCCTCTTGCACATCCACCTTCTTTTTCATGTAACGCGTGAGCTGTACTTTTACCCTCGCTACAAGCTCTAGCGGATTAAATGGTTTTGTTATATAGTCATCCGCTCCATTCATAAAGCCACGTAGTTTATCCGCATCACTACTCTTGGCAGTTAAAAAGAAGATTGGGGCATCACTGTTCTCGCGGATACGCTTCGCCATCTCTAAGCCACTACCGTCTGGTAACATGATATCTAACAGATAAAAGTCAAATTCTTCCTTGCCTATTTCCCTCATGGCACCTTGTACAGTGTCACAAAGTGTAATGTTGTCAATTCCTTCTTTTCTTAAGATGATTTCAATCATTTCTGCTATAGCTCGTTCATCTTCTAATACTAAAATTTTTGCCTTTTGCATATTATCACCAACTTTTAAGATTACTTTAAGGTAGTCATTATATCTCTATAAGATTTTACTATTACTCTATGTATAAGTTAACCAATTAAGGAGATAAAACGCAAATGACAACAAATCGAGTTACCTTCATTGACAGTATGCGTGGATTAAGTTTGTTTGGGATTTTGATGGCTAACCTGCTTATTTTCCAGTTTGGCATGTATGGCAAGGATGAATTAAAAAATTTATCAATGATAGATAACGGTGCATTATATTTTGTAAAAGTCTTCATTGAGGGCTCATTTATGCCTATTTTCACCATCTTATTTGGCTTCTCTCTTATTAAATTTATCGAATCTGTCCGTAGAAAGAAAACTAAGAGTCGGTGGTCAATTCTACGTCGCGCAATTGGTCTAATCGCCATCGGTTGGCTCCATTCTTCATTTTTATGGGAAGGTGATATTTTATTATCTTATGGCTGTATGACATTATTTTTAATTCCGTTCATTAATCGTAAACCAAAAACATTATTTATATGGTGCGGTGTATTATTTTTACTGACGACAGCTTTAACATTCGGTCCTACGGAAATCACAAAAAAAGAGCAGAATGAACTAACTACTTATATCGAAAAGGCAGATGCAACTTATGCAAACGGAAGTTACCTAGACATCTATGATTTCCGTGCAAATGTTATGCCTCCTGGATTAGACGATCCTATTTTTGTATTCTTTATCTTTATTTTTGCACCTTTATTTTATGCACCACTGTTTTTATTTGGTATGGGGCTTGCTAAACTACACGCTTTTGAAAATATGCAAAAAGAAAAGAAATGGTACGTTATCGGGGCAATCTTAGTACCAGTGGGCCTCGCTTTCAAAGCATTTAGCTTTATAGAAAATAACTTTTCCGGCATGTTACTAATGGGTGGTTCACAGCTATTAGCGGTAGGCTACGTGTGCTTAGTAGCATTATTTTTTAATACGCGACCTGTACAGTTGCTCTCACCTGCTTTTGAAAGTGTCGGCAAGCTATCGATGACCAATTATTTAATGCAAACAATCATTTGTACAACAGTATTTTACGGATACGGACTCGGCTTATATGGCCAATTAGGCGTATTTGGTGGCATCATATTCGGGGTTGTACTCTATAGCTTGCAATGCATTTTTAGTATTGCTTATTTAAAGAAATTCAAACGTGGCCCGTTTGAAACCGTACTGAGAATATGGACGAATTGGTCATGGAGTGGGCAAACGAAACAGAAAGGAAGTACTGTAAATGAATCGTGAATCGAAAGAAGATTTTACAGATACATGGTGGTTTCTAGGAATTTGTGCAACCGTAACCGTCGTTCTTACTATATGCGCATTCTAAAGACTTAAACCTCATAAAAAACATTTTGGCACTATACGGGAAGTATATTACCTTAAACTCTTTTTACTAAGAAATAGAATAAAGCTCAATGTCTTGCAGGTTAAGTTACCGACAGCAACATTACCAACCAACGATTTGTAGGTTCTATTTTAAGCATATTGACGTCTGCTAATGCTCATGAACTATCCAAAACATATTCATATTCGTTTTCATATGTCCCCCTACTGTATACTATTTGTAGATAATATATAGCTTAGGGGGCTTTTCTATTGCTACAAAGAATAATAATTACAGGCTACAAACCACATGAACTCGGTATTTTCAATGATAAACATCCCGGGATTCACATCATAAAAAAGGCATTGGAAAACCGTTTACGTCAATTGATTGATGAGGGGTTGGAATGGGTTATTATTAGTGGCCAACAGGGCGTAGAAACTTGGAGTGCAGAGATTGTCCTCTCATTAAAGGAAGAGTTCCCTGCATTAAAACTTGCCATAATCACACCATTTTTAGAGCAGGAGAAAAATTGGCAGGATATTAAAAAAGAAAAATATCTGTCCATAGTATCTCAAGCAGACTTTGTAACAAGTGTCACTAAAAAGCCCTATGAGGCGCCATGGCAGTTTGTTGAAAAGGATAAATTTATCATTCAAAATACGGATGGGCTTCTTCTCATCTATGACGACGAAAACGAAGGCTCGCCAAAATATATGAAGAGACTCGCAGAAAAATTTAGAGAAACTAACGACTATACCCTTTTGATGATTACAGCATATGACCTACAAGTAATTGCAGAAGAAATACAACAGCAGGATTGGTAGATAAATATTGATATAATTTTCTGTCAATTATATACTAAACTAAATAGATTATGACGTCATTTATCCTGAAAGGAGCTGTTGACATTTGAATAGAAAAATCGAAATGATTGTTGAACCCTCACCTGTGAATATCTCACACGATACGTACCGTCGAGAGTGCCAATATTCGCGGGGGATTCATATTGAAGAACAAGAGTTCAAAGCCATTTTAGCTACAATGTGCCACGATTCACGCTTGTATTTTGATTTCCACAATCCTCGTAAAGAGATTAAACAAGGAACATATTTAAATGGACACTCCGGTCTAGCACGTGATATTTTTGATTATTATAAAAGAAAAGACGGCACTGAAATTACTGAGCTCATGAACGGCAAGGATTTTTATGTGAAAATAATTTAAAAAGCGACGTAGACTCAATGCTATTTCATCATGTCTACATCGCTTCAGACTATAGACAAACTCGGCAAAAGTCGAGTTTACCTATAGTCTTTTTTCTTTTCCAACAGAAAGCAAAAATATTTAATGCCACGCGCTTTCGGCGGACGAACAAGCTCGCATCCGCTACACTTTGTGCTAGGACTAGCTGGCTCGTTCTTACGCAGGAGTGTCGCAGTTTTTTTCTCTCTATATCGAATCAGAGAGTCGTGTCTAAAAAATAATTCCGATTGCTTAAGCGGTACCACCTGATTGCTAAGCCGTACTAGAAGCTAGATGCATCTTATAAAAAGACATGTATTAACTACTTCAAAATCCTAAACACGTGTTTCAGTTTTCTATCCTTTCATTTTTATACTTTAAATGAATTCGTTTTTTCTTGTAAATCCTCCGCCATTTTAGAAAGTGTTGACGTAGATGCTGTAATCTCCTGCATAGAGGCTAGTTGCTCTTCTGTAGCCGCTGAAATATTTTGTGTCCCTACCGCAGAGCTTTGCGCAATTCCATTGATTTGTTCGATTGATTTAGACATTTGATTAGCTCCTACAACCATCTGTTGTACGGAAGAGGATACTTCTTGAATTTGAACAGCTACCTCATTAAAGGCAGATTGAATTTTTTCAAAAGATTCCCCCGCTATGTTCACATTGTGAATACCTGTTATGACTTCATTCGTTGTGAACTGCATGGAGTCTACCGCTTTATTTGTTTCGGCTTGAATTCTTATAATAAGTTCAGAAATTCTGTGTGCCGATACAGATGATTCTTCAGCTAATTTTCGCACTTCTTCCGAAACGACCGCAAAGCCCTTTCCATGTTCTCCTGCTCTTGCTGCCTCAATTGCTGCATTTAATGCCAGTAGGTTGGTCTGTGCTGCAATACCTGTAATGACTTCAACGATTTGTCCAATTTCAGCCGAGCGCTCACCCAAACCACTAATGACATCATTTAAACTACCAATAGATGTTTGAATCGCATTCATTTGTTGAACAGCGGTTTTAATAATATCATTTCCTTCCACTGAAAGTTGTTCTGCTTGGATAGCTGCCTCTGAAACGTTAGTAGAATTTTCAGCTATTGTTTGCACACCATGTACCATTTGAGTCACAACATCTGATGTTTCTATAATTGTTCTCATTTGCTCGTCTGAACCGCTTGCCACATCTAACGTCACTGACGCAATATGTTCACTTGCCTCACTTGTTTGTTCCGCACTCGCCGTAAGCTCCGACGAGAATGCCGCCATCTGGTCGGAAGTTTCTTTTACCTGACCAATTAAGTCTCGTAAATGAGCAATCATATTAATAAACGAAGTAGTTAAGACCCCTAGTTCGTCCTTTGAATCATAGTCTATATTAAAATTCAATTCTCCAGCCTCTGCTAATTGTACAGCAATTTTCAATTTTTCAATTGGCGTAATTATATATTTTCGTACACCTATAAAACCAATTACAACAAACAGAATCCCTAAAACAATTGAAATGATTAAAGAAATTAGCGTTCCTTTACTTGCTTTAGCTTTACTTTCCATATTTAAATCACCTGCATGTTTTTGATTTAAATCTGTTAACTCCACGCCTTTATTGTTAATTTGTTCGACTATCGGCTTAACCTTTGAATTAAACAAGTTTATTGCTTCCACATTCTTATTAACAGTACTTAGTTGTAAAATTTGCTCCATTCTGGCTTTAAACACAGGATAGAGCTGTAGCAGGTCAGCTACAATGGCATCCTCATCTGACTGTAATTTAGCCGCTTTCAGTAGCTGAAGATTTTCTTCATTCGCTTTAAGAGCTTTCTCTATTTCATCTTTAATTTGTTTATTTGTTGCTTCATCTACAGTTAAAAAAGAAAGATACATATCTGAAGTGATAACTCGATTATTAATTCTATATTGAGTCAAAACAAGGCTTGGTTCTAGTCGGTTTGTAAAAATATCCTCTGTATTCTTCTCCAGTGATTTTATTGTGATATATCCATTTAGCTGAATAATACCAATTGTTAAAATAGATATACCCATTAATAGAACTAGCTTTTTAAACATGGATAAATTGCGTAACATGGTTAATACTCTCCTTTTCGAATTCAGTTATTTAGTGCAAATAATTCTAATGAAAGACATTGAATCAAACATTATTATGGGTCCATGCCGATATGTAAATGCCAGCATAGAGACTAACCCGTTTCTAATCCCATGGCTTCTTTATATTTGGTCTTTTTTGCATACTCCTATACCGTTAAACATACTTACAACTAATACAGATTTTGCTGAATATATTAAAACCCTTACTTTATAACCTCTTTCTAAATTAAATTAAATAGTATATTTACCTATTCTAAATCTCTATATCTACACATTTCAATATTATTGAACTAAATTTTATAAATTGATTTAATTGGGTATTTAATACCAATAATAAATTATAATGTAACAAAAATAGTTCTTTTTGTTTAAAAATAACATTTTGCATAAAAAAGAGAAGTGAAATTCCACTTCTCCAAACTTTTTATATTGTTATTTTTTAACCCTCGATGATTCATCTTCTAATATGGTAGAAGGATGTGTTGACATGGACCCATTGAAGCTACAAAAACGTTTCCCCTTATTAAAGCCTTTTAATGACTTGCATACTGAAGGCTATTTGTTTAATTTTGACAATCAGCTCTATGAAATACCAAAGCACGCCATTACACGAGATGAACTCGAGCTATTGCGCATTTTCTCAGGTCCACTTATTATTTCTACCTTGCAGGACACCGATTGGCATCAGTATTTAACCAATCAAACCAATACAATACCTGCTGCTATTCAGGACCACCGCTTATTATTTTTACACTTTGACAAGGTTTTTACAGACCTTCACCTCCTACGGACAACACTTGAGGCACTGTTAGGTAAGGAAATATTATTAATGTCGTTAAATGAGCATTTATTTGTAGTTATCGAACAAATTACAGACGATGAGCCACTAATATTCACTTACTTTATTCATCTCTTGTGTGAAGATTTAGAAGCAAAATTAAAAATTTTTGTGACAGATGTTATATCAGATATTACCGTGACAAAAGCAAGGTTTAGTTGGCTTTCATCATTACAATCATCAATTTGGCATCATACTTCCAAGCATGTACTTACACAACAAGAATTACTTATTCCTTATTTAACACTTCAGTTAGACTCACAGGAAAAAGCTATTTTCAGTGCTTCGATTTTAAAAGAAGCTGTTGAACACCCAGACTTACTGCAAACCGTCAAGCAAGTCATTCAGTATGAAGGCAATATTTCATTTGCTGCTAAAAAATTATTTATGCATCGTAATACCTTACAAAATCGACTAGAGAAGTTTCATATCCTTACGCTCAAGGATATTAGACAATTCGAGCAAAGGCTTGAGGTGTTTCTTGCCATTACCCTCTTTGAATCCTTGTAGGTGTATGGCACATTGCACAGTTGATGAGACAAAAACTGTGCAGAATTGCTCTGTTCAGAAACGTACTATTTTTTTACACTATCCATATCACTACTAAAAGAAAGGATGTTGCCATGACGGAATTACGCTTGGAGCATATCTATAAGATTTACGATAAAAATGTGCAAGCTGTAACGGATTTCCATTTGCATATTCACGATAAAGAATTCATTGTCTTTGTCGGTCCTTCAGGATGTGGGAAAACTACAACACTGCGTATGATTGCGGGCTTAGAAGATATTTCGAAAGGTGAATTTTACATTGATGATGTCCTTATGAATGATGTGGAGTCAAAGGATCGGGGTATTGCTATGGTTTTCCAAAGCTACGCCTTATACCCCCATATGTCGGTTTACGATAATATGGCATTTAGCTTAAAGCTTCGAAAAGTCGATAAAAAGGAAATCGACCGACGCGTGTTAGAAGCCGCAAAAATTTTAGGCTTGGAAGATTACTTAAAACGTAAACCTAAGGCATTGTCAGGCGGTCAAAGACAGCGTGTCGCTCTAGGGCGCGCCATTGTCCGTGATGCTAAAGTATTTTTAATGGATGAACCCCTTTCTAATTTAGATGCCAAATTACGTGTGCAAATGCGTGCAGAAATTCAAAAACTACATCAACGTATTCAAACAACAACGATTTATGTAACTCATGACCAAACTGAAGCGATGACAATGGCCACACGTCTCGTAGTCATGAAAGATGGGCTCATTCAACAAATTGGCGCGCCAAAGGAAGTATATGATTATCCAAATAATATGTTTGTAGCAGGTTTTATTGGATCACCCTCGATGAATCTATTTCATGGACAGCTCACTGAAAATGAGGTAAAGATAGGAGATTTCAACTTACCTATTCCTGAAAGTTATTTAACAATACTAAAAGACCAAGGCTATCTAGGAAAAGATATCGTGCTCGGAATACGTCCTGAGGATTTACAACTTACATCCACAACCTCCGCTTATACTTTTGACACCACGGTAGATGTAGCAGAATTACTAGGTGCCGAGGTATTTCTCTACGCTTCATTAGCAGGTCAATCTTTTATTGCCCGTGTAAATGCCGATGCACAATGTCACCCAAATGACACGGTAAGCTTAAGAATAAAGGACAACAAAATACATTTTTTTGACCCTCAAACAAAAGTACGTATTATGAATGAACTGAGGTTGTGATCGCAACCTCAATTTTTACGTTTTACAACCTTCTTATGAAGGCCCTCGATGGCAGCGCGTGTCGTGTCTAGATAATTGATTGTTTGTTCATAGGAATTAGTAGCCACAGCCATAAATAGAATATCAATAACATGTAGTTGAGCAAGCCGTGATGATGTGGCACCACTTCTAAAAGTTGCTTCTACATTTGGCGATGTATATAAACAAATATCTGCTAGGCTAGACACTAGCGAATTGCCGTAACGCGTTAAACTAATGGTTGTCGCTGGTGTTTCACTAGCTATTTCTAAAATTTTTGCCACTTCATGTGTTTCACCAGAAAATGATATCCCCACTACCACATCCCCTTCCTCTGCATTTACTACTGCTGTAGCTCCTAAATGCAAGTCCATTAGTGCCGTACTATTTTTATTAATACGCAAAAATTTCTGGTCTGCATCCATTGCCGCAATACCTGATGCACCAACGCCAAAAAAGAAAATCCGCTTAGCCTGCGCTAGAGATGTCACCGCTCTCAATAACTCTTTGTCATCTATTAAGTCTGCAGTTTCCCGTAAAATTTGACTACTTTGGGTCGTCACCTTTTCTACAATAGTTTGTAATGGTTCATTTGGTTCAATATCACGATCATCTACCATTTCGCGTTGTAAATCTCCTGCAATACGTAGTTTCAACTCTTGTATACCACTAACATTTAACGATTTACAGAGACGAATCACTGCTGCACCACTTGTTTTACTTGCTTCCCCCAATTCAACAGCAGTCATTTTAATGGCTTTCGTCGGATGTTCTAAAATGTAGCTAGCTACCTTTCGTTCTGAAGGGGGAAGCCGCTCCTCCATTTCTGCCAGCATAATTAACCCTGCATTGATTTTCTCCATTTACTATCAACTCCGTTTTCCAATATGTAATGCAACGACAAATATCTTATGGATTTTGGAGCTAGCTGTGCCAGCTCCACCTGTTAATGCCCAGATACACAGTACAAATAATTAGCTCTGTTTCCTTTTTTTACTTCCTGTTCTTTAACTCCATCGCTGTCCGTACATGTCCTTCAGATTGGGCTAATAATCGTTCTGCTTCTTCATAAGTTGTCTCCATCAAAAGCATGATGATGGCTAGTTTCACTTTATAATCCGTTTGCGTCAATACGCTTTCGGCCTCTTGATAGGAAACACCCGTGGCATCACAAACAATCTTTTTTGCCCGTTCGCGTAATTTAACATTACTCGCATGAACATCCACCATTAAATTTTTATATACTTTCCCAAGTTTAATCATTGTTGTTGTTGTGATCATATTAAGAATTTGTTTATGGGCAGTTGCTGCCTTTAGTCTGGTAGATCCTGTTAAAATTTCTGGTCCTGTCATTACCTCTATCGCTATATCTGCATATCTACTAATCATTGATTGTGGATTACTCGTTAAGCTTACCGTTTTCGCCCCGATTTGTTGCGCATAAACAAGCGCACCCTTCACGAATGGGGTTCTTCCACTTGCGGCTATTCCAATAACAATGTCCTTTGCCTGTAGGACACGATGTTGTAGTGCCTCTTGTCCCAAGGCTTCATTATCCTCTGCACCTTCGACAGCGACTACGACTGCGTCTAAGCCACCTGCTAACACCGCCTGTACGAGCTCCGATGATGTACTGAAAGTCGGTGGACACTCGACTGCGTCTAGTAAACCTATGCGACCACTCGTTCCTGCTCCTACGTAAAATAATCGCCCCCCGTTTTTTATAGCTATAATAACTGCTTCAATCGCACGCTCAATTTCAGGTAACACTTTGGCGATTGCTTGCGGAATCTTTACATCATCCTCATTCATAAGCCGCACAATTTCAGTGATAGACATTAAATCTAAGTTTGCCGTTTTTGGATGATAGCCTTCTGTTTCCAACTTTGTCAATCGATCCATCGAAGTCAGATTCCTCCTGCCTTATCTTCATTATCTAAATCACACTACATTCTTCTGTCATTGAAGGGATGTCGATTAAAAATTGGAGTATACCCTTGCTCCTTTCTTTCACTAAGTTCACGTAACTATTGAGGTGCATTACTTCACTGCTCCGGCTGTCAACCCTTCCATGAACTGTTTAGAAGCAATGAAGAACAAAACAATCATAGGCAACGAAGCCAGTGTTAAACCTGCAAATAGTGAGCCCCAATCCGCAGAATGCTCTCCAAAAAGCGACATCATCCCTACCGGAATTGTGCGCTTTACCTTATCAGTAATGAATATAAGCGGGAAGAAAAAGTCATTCCAAGCAGCGATAAAATTAATAATGACTACAGTGCCAAGCGCCGGTCTCATTAAAGGTAACACCACATGCCAGAGCACACGCAAATTACCGGCCCCATCAATACGTGCAGCCTCTTCTAGTTCATACGGCATTGTCCTGAAAAATCCAGTTAAAATTAACATTGTTAATGGAATACCTGTCGCAATATTCATAAAAACCAATGACCATAGTGAATTAATAAGCCCCAAATCACGCATTAAAATAAACAATGGTACAATCCCCAGCTTAATAGGAATCATCATTCCTAATAAGAAGATGAAAAATAAAGCATTATTCCAAGAAAATTTAAAGCGTGCAATATAGAAGGAAGCCAATGAACAGATTATGACAATCAATACAACTGATACAATGCTTACAAAGACGCTATTCATGAAATACGTTGTAAACGGAATTTTTGACAATAATGTACGGTAAGTATCTAAGCTAAAGCTGGTCGGTAATCCTAAAGGATTTTTGTAAATTTCAACACTTGTCTTAAAAGATGATAACATCATTAATAAAATAGGATATAAACTAATTGTCGCCATAGCAAATACCACAATATAATAAAACGGTCGTGTCCAAATTGCGCCCTGCTTCATCTATGCACCTCCTACATCTGCACGTCTTTTTTGTTCGCAAAACGTAAAAACACCGTTGTGCAAATCAAAATGAATAAGAATAAAACCGTGGCTAATGCTGAACCTAAGCCAATCGCCGTCGTACCTGATGCTGTAGAGCTACCAAATGCTAAACGGTAAAAGAATACTGCCAACGTATCAGTTGAATAATAAGGTTCACCCATTGACCCTTGCATTGCATAGACAAGCTCAAAGGCTTCAAATGATTGAATGAAAGTTAACACACCCATAATCGTAATTGAAGGTACCATTAATGGCAGATAAATGGTCCGTAATAACGTAAAACCCTTCGCTCCATCTAACCTCGCAGCCTCTATTAACTCAGCTGGGATGCTCTGAAATCCTGCTAAGAAAATTAATACCCCAAAGCCGAGACCAAACCAGCAGTTTACTAAAATAATGGCGATTAATGCTGTATTGGGATCCCCTAACCATGCACGTTGTAAGCTCTCTAAGCCGATTTTCTCTAAAATGATATTCAATGTGCCGAAATTGGGATTCAATATTAACTTCCATAAAAATCCTACAACAATCACTGATAATAATCGTGGTAGAAAAAATGCTGCTTTAAAAAACTCTGCGCCTTTGATTTTTTGGTAAATAATAAAGGCAAGAAATAGGGCGAGACCATTCATAACGACCATTTGTAATACAAAATACAACACATTATGTTTGAAAGCGTTCCAAAACATGGATCCATAAGGCTCTGTCGTAAATAATGTCACGAAATTTTGAAAGCCTACAAAATCTCCTCTCGACATACCTTTCCACTCGAAAAAACTATAGGACAGAGCCGCTAAAATTGGATACAACACAAACATACCGTATATTACTAGTGCCGGGATTGGAAACAAATGTATGGTCCACTTCGCCCAAGATTTTTTCTTTTTCGAAGGCATAACTGTCACTGTTTTCAATTTTCGAATACCCCCTGTCATATCCTAGACGGTAAGACCCCACCTACTTTTTGAGAAGCGCTAGTGGGGCCCTACTTAAAAACCAGAAATCGTATGAAATTTCTCTATCTTTGTGTTGGCCATAATATCTGTTCTCGTTAAGTAATAAGTGTAAGTAAGCAAAGTTTACTTCACGCTCTCAAAGTTAGCGCCAAAACTACCACAGCATATGGTGTCTTTTTTATTTTGATTTATTTTTGGAATGGCGCGAACCATGTTTTTGCATTATCTTGCACTTTTGCCGCAACATCCTCTAGCTTCACTTGACCTAAATACATACCTTGTAACTCCGTTTCTAACACGGTTTTCGTTGTTGGATCTCCACCAGTAAAGTTGGTTACCCACATGTAAGGTGTCGCTTCACTCTCCGTTGATTTACTTAAATCATTTAACAATGCATTGTCAGATGAAATGCCAGGAATTGCACTAATCATTGAGAATTCCTTGACGAATAGCTCACCAAATTCTTTAGTTGTTAAAAATTCTAAAAATACTTTCGCTGCTTCTTTATTCTCGGAATTTGCATTTATCGCAAAAGAACCATCCACCCATGTTGTCACCGTCTTAGTTCCCGTTTTTGATGGAATCGGGAAGTAGCCGAAATCTAAATCTGGATTCATTTCTAGCACAACTGGTATCTCCCAGCTTCCTAAAGGAAACGTCGCTGCTTCTTCCAGCGCAAAAAGTGTGCGTATATCATCCATACCTAATCCCTCTGAATTTGCAGGGAAATACTTTTTCAAATCATTCATTACTTGAAGGGATTCTATGAATGCTGGGTCAGTAAAATCTTTTTCACCTGCAAGTACTGCCTTGTAAAAATCATTTCCTTCATAAATTGCTGGCCCGACAATACCGTGTAGTAGAGATAATAGCCAGCTCTCCTTTGTTCCCATTGCAATAGGTGTAATGCCTTTTTCTAATAAAGTATCATTCAATTGCATAAACTCATCCCAAGTTTGCGGTACTTCCAGCCCATTATCTGCGAAAATCTTTTTATTGTAGAAGAACTGTGTGGAACTTAAATTAATCGGAACACCATATTGATTGCCCTCCGCATCTTTTGAAGCAATTAATGCTTCTTCTGGATATGTGCTTAATCCCTGTAAATCGTTAATTTTTTCTACGAAGCCCGCTTCAGCTAACTTTAAACCTGCTGCGTATGGACGTAAGTGAAAAATGTCAGGTCCTTCCCCTGCTTGTAATGCAGTATTAAGCACGGTATTGTATTCAGTATTTTTTGTTGGATTAAAAGAAACTTTGATATCAGGATGTTTCTCATTGAATAAGGCAATGACTTTTTCATATTTGGCAACATCCTCTGTCCGCCAACTACCAATCGTTAATGAAACTTCTTCAACTCTATGGTCATCCGTACTTGAAACAGGCGCTGTCTCTTTTGCTGGCTCCTCATTTGAAGAACAGCCTACTAAAGCCGCCACTATTAATAATGGCATCATAAAGAGCCATTTGTTGATCTTTTTCATAACCATGCATCCACCTTTCATGTAATTAGTTCTTCAAAAATCATCGTATGAATTTTTTCTCTAATCTCCATAAAACCTCTGTCTCTTCCATAATGCACAGCATTTGTTAATAAAATGACGAAAGCCTTTTTCACCGGATCCATCCATATACTTGTACCTGTAAATCCTGTATGACCAAAAGATCCCTTAGTCCACCCCCTACCGAAGCACTTCAATACATCACTTCCATTCCAA
Source organism: Lysinibacillus parviboronicapiens (assembly GCF_003049605.2). Classification (NCBI taxonomy): domain Bacteria; kingdom Bacillati; phylum Bacillota; class Bacilli; order Caryophanales; family Bacillaceae; genus Lysinibacillus; species Lysinibacillus parviboronicapiens. The sequence goes on along the minus strand of NZ_CP073713.1, from coordinate 312,066 downwards.
ACCTCGAAGCCAAGTCCTCTGTTTTCAATAATATTTGTATACGCTAAGGTCATCCAATCGAACGGTATAACCGACTGCTGAGTAATGCCTAACCAATATTGTGCAAATGTTGCTAAATCTTCTGCACACGAAAATAAACCTGCACTACCGCTTACTTCTTGAAGTAGTAACGCCTTCTCATCATGAACAATTCCCTGTACAAATTTAATTTCAATCTTTTCTGTTGAAGCCGCTTGCATTTGTTGCTCTTTTGACAGTTTATACTGTGTATCATGCATGCCCCATGGCTTAGCAATTTCTCTATCTACGAAATAATCAAGAGACTGCCCTGAAACCTCTTCGATGATTTTGCCTAATAAAATCATACTCAAATCACTATAGAGTACTTGCTTGCCCGGTTGAGTGATTACACCCGCTGATAATACTTCCCCCATGATATCCCGTTGATGATGTCTTTTTACAGGTGGATCTAAATCAGCTACTAGTCCCGAACTATGCTGTAAAAGATGCTGAATATTTACTGTAGGATATTTAAAATCCGGCAAGAAGGTTTGTACGGTATCTGTGAGCTTTATTGCATTCCTACTAAGTAATAACAAAGTTGCAGGTAATGTCGCCACGACCTTGGTCAATGATGCCAAATCAAATAATGTATTGGTTGTTATTTGTTGTGTGCTTAAATTTGCAGCACTATAGGCGCCAAAGCTTTGCGTCATAATGCGCGTATGTTGTTGTTGTATGATGAGGACGCCGCCTGGAATCTTTCTCTCTGACACTAAACTTTTCATAAATGTATGAACCAAATTAGCACCCCACAGATACAATTCTTAATTTTCTGTAAATAAATCATATAAAATAAAATGCTAAACAACAACACATTTTTTAAAATATTTTTTTAAAATTTATGCATAATATCAAAAACTAAAAGAGCCAACCTTCCACATTGAGTGAAAAAGATGACTCTTGATATCAATAATAAATTGTAATTTTTAACTATTTTTCGGTGGAACTAATTCAAACATCGTAGTGTTATGTTCTTTCTGGGCAAATAAAAAGAGTTACTCTCCAAAAAATGGAGATATAACTCTTAAATCTTAAAGATCTGCTACTTGTGCGCTAACATCTTTATTATTGTAAATTTCAGTATCCAACTCTTTTGTAACACGTGCCGTTGCGACACCTGCCGTCATCGAACCACTTACATTCAATGCAGTACGACCCATGTCGATTAATGGCTCAACAGAGATTAAAATACCCGCAAGTGCTATTGGTAAGTCAAGTGCTGATAATACTAAGATCGCTGCAAATGTTGCACCACCGCCCACACCTGCTACACCAAAGGAACTGACTGCTACTACTGCAATAACAGTAATGATGAACACTGGGTCTAGTGGATTGATGCCGACTGTTGGAGCAATCATAATGGCAAGCATGGCAGGATAGACACCCGCACAGCCATTTTGACCAATCGATAACCCAAACGAACCTGAGAAGTTTGCAATACCTTCTGGTACACCAAGTCGCCCTGTTTGCGTTTTAATATTCATCGGTAACGCACCCGCACTTGAACGAGAAGTGAAGGCGAATAATAATGTTTCCGCTGATTTTTTTAAATACGTAAATGGATTTAAGCCACTTAACGAAATGATTAGTAAATGTACAAGTAACATAATGATTAATGCTACATAAGAAGCAATTACAAATTTACCCATATTGTAAATCGCACCGAAATCTGATGTTGCAACTGTACGAGCCATGATAGCTAAAATACCATATGGTGTTAAGCGTAAAACAATTGTTACGACACCCATAATAAGTGCATAGATTGCATCTAGTCCTTTTTTAATCGTAGCGCCTGTTGCTTCATCTTTACGTGCTACACGTAAATAGGCGAAACCTAAGAATGCTGCGAATATAACAACAGCAATCGTCGATGTTGAACGAGCACCAGTTAAATCAAGGAATGGGTTCGCTGGGAACAATTCAATAATTTGTGTTGGTAAATCGGGTGCTGTCATGCCACTTGTTTTTTCTTCCAGATATGCACCACGTTCAGTTTCAGCATCACCGTGCATGATTTGTGTTGCATCAAGATCAAAAATTGTTGCTGATAGAATACCAACGCCCGCTGAAACAGCTGTTGTACCAATTAAAATGGCTAAAATAAGTGCTGCCATTTTCCCAAAGTTTTTGCCAATAGTCATTTTCGTAAAGGCAATTAAAATGGAGATGAATATTAATGGCATCGCGACCATTTGAAGCAATTTTACATAACCGGTACCAATGATGCTGTACCACGGTGTTGTTTCGGCTAAAACTTGCGAATCAATACCGTAAAATAATTGAAGTCCAAGACCGAGTGCGATACCCAAGCCTAGACCTGCAAAAACACGATTTGAAAATTTTACGTGCTTTTTGTTCATAACATATAAAATTCCAACGAACACAAGCAATATGGCTACGTTGAGAATGACTTGTAAAGTTGACAATTGAAAGCCCCCTAAGATGTTTTATGATAATGTAAATCGAATTATATACCTACAATACCTATTAATCAAGTATGTTTTATTAAGTTTGATAAATTTCTAATTTATAAGTGATCCGGTTTCTTTTGATTATGCCCCTAAAACACAATATAATGAATTTAGTTTAAAGCTAAACTTTTTTTCAGGAAAGAGGAGAAGATTGAGTGGGAAATTACAAAACAAAGTAGCAGACTGCAATGAAGATGCTTTAAAGACAACAGTCACTGAATTTAACGAGGCTGGTTATGACGCCTTTGGTGTAAAAGTAAACGTCGATGCAGTTGCTCATTTCGGTCGTATAGATATTTTAGTCAACAATGCAGGAGTTGGTGACAGTATGCAGGCTACAGCAAATGTGCAAGATACGGTATGGCAACGCGTTATGGACATTAATGTAACAGGGATGATGCGTGCCATACGCCAAGCCTTACCAGTACTTATCGAAAATGGTGGCGGAACAATTGTCAATATGGCCTCGATTGCTGGTTTAACGGGTGGACGTGGTGGTCTAGCTTATACGAATGCTAAACATGCAGTTGTTGGCATGACAAAAAACATCGCTTCACATTACGGCCCACAAAATATTCGTTGCAATGCCATTGCACCGGGGCATGTAGAAACAGGCTTTGCCGCAGCGATGACCAACGTAAATCCATTCGGAATGGAGCAATCAGTTCGTGGCGTAAGCTTAATGCCAAAAGCAGGACAAGTTTCAGATATCGCTAATATTGCCTATTCCTGGCATCTGAAGATTCTGGTCTAATTAATGGTGTAGCAATAGCAGCTGATGCTGGCTGGAGTACTTATTAAGGAGTAACCCAACAACGAAAAGAAACCTGCCTCTTTTAATGAACGAGGTAGGTTTCTTTGCCATTGATAAGATAACAGCTTCCTGAGATTTTCTTGCATTCTTTTTTGATGCGAGTAATCGCATCTGATAATTGTTCAACAGAGTCAAACTGTCGATGTTCATTTGTAACTACTGCAATAGAAAGTGAGGTACAGGTGAAGGGTTGTAGTTTACCTATTCTATTTGGAACTTGTAAATGTACAATGTCTTCAAGTTCGTAAAATCCTAAGATTTGCGAATCAAACTCGTCAATTATCCGCTGACAAATTGCCCTTACCTCATAATGTGGAACGATGGCAACAAAGTCATCTCCTCCAATATGCCCTAGAAAATCATGTGTCCCAGCTATATTCTTTTTCAATATTTCCGTTAAATAACGCAGTATTTTATCACCCTTATTAAAGCCATACGTGTCATTATAGGATTTAAAATGATCTAAATCAAAATAAATGAGACTATATTGCTGAAACTCCAAGGTTTCTTCTAGCTTGTCATCGATTAATTTATTGCCAGGTAAACTACTAAGAGGATTTAAGAAGCTCGCAATAGCTACCTGTGTTTCTACCAACTTTAACAATAGTTCTCGAATGCTAACAACCCCAAAAAAATAACCATCCTTCGTCACAATTACATCGTCATATAAATCTTCTGCCGGTCGTTGCATCGCTTCTGTACTTACTTCCGTAATAGGTATGCATCTATCAACAATTAGCGGATTTTCTTTAATAATAAGCTGATTTTGGCGACCCATAAATAAATTATAGCCATAACGTGTACCAATTTTTTGATAGAAATGTGTGCGTGTTATATGTCCAATTGGTCTACCTTCTTGAACAACCACAACACTTCGCAATGACGGATTACTTGTAAAAAGTAAATCTACCTCTTTGTTTTTTACATATTCATCAATACAAGGAACGTTCTCAATGACTTCCCCTATTTTCATGGTCACCCATCCTTATTTTCCCCAAATGTATGTCCTTTGCAGGCTTCCCTAATGCATATCCTTGTGCATAATGGATGCCTATTTGATGTAAATAATCGAGCTCCTCTTGACGTTCAATGCCTTCTGCGATGATTTTGGTTTCAGCTTGTACAGCATACTTCATTAGCAATGTGACAAGCTGCTGTTGTTCATGATTTTTATCTATAAATTGAATTAATGAACGATCTAGCTTAATAAACTCTGGCTTTAAATAAATAAGCGTTTTTAAGCTATTGTAGCCAGAACCTACATCATCCACTGCAATACGATAGCCCTGTGAACGATAATTTGATAATACCCGTTCAAACTCCACAAAATCGATTACTGCGCTACGTTCCGTCAACTCAAAAACAACCTGCTGTGGTTTTATGCCAAGCTCCGTTAACAATTGTAGTGTTTCACCACTATGATACTTTTTATCTAATAATACATTGGGATGAATATTAAGAAAAAGCATAAAATCTTTGTGCATTATATCTCCGGGCAATCGTTCTTTAAAACGTTGCAAGGATAGGTTACGACAAAAGCATTCGAATAAAAACACACAATCTGTTTGCCCTACAAACTCATAAAAATGGTCGACATTGCTAAACAAATCTGAAGCCTCCGGTCGATTTAATGCCTCAAATCCCATCGTTTGCTTTGAATGCAAATCGACTATCGGTTGAAAATATGTATGCAAATCCTTGTCTTGGATGATTTTTTTTAATGCCTTTAATCGCCTCATATATAAAGTATTGTTTTGATGCTGGTCATAAAGATATTTTATATAGGAAAATAAACTGCTTGATTTTACACTTTGTCTCACAACAGACTCCATTCTCGCACCTCTTAAATTGGTTATTAATAGCTATTGTACGCTTCCATTGTAAATGTACTGTGAATAACATGTAAAAAGAGCTAGTGCGAATACTCCTACCAAAGCAAGGCGTAGCAGTCGCTAGAAAAAGATCATCCATTAGTTTTCCTTAATTATAGTAATATTTACATGAACGACATTATATGACATTCTATTTATTTGATATAATTTACGAATAGTGTATGCTTGTTATAATAGTATTTTATTACCTTTTATAATAATTTGTGTTTCATTTGGTAGAACAATGATAGATAATCAATTTTGTTCTTTATAGGAAATACCTATTTAGATAAAGTGAAACTTCAATCACTGGGCCAGTGATTGTTCGTTGAACCAATCGGGCTTTTACGGTCAGTTGATTGCCCGTTTTACTTTACTCGCTCTCAGCTTTCAAGTTGAGGCGGGTTTCTACTGACCGTTAAAGCGGGATAAATTATTATCAAGGGAGGATCACGTGAATGAGATTGTCTATTCAACAACTATTGGAGAACAAAGGAATTGAAGCAAAATCTGAACACCTTGAGCTACTTAAAACACGATGGGAAGGCATGCAATCACTTCGTAGCAATTTAGAAGGCGTTGCCATTGATGACGCGGATATCGCTATTCGCAACATACCTGGAGGTGACCATATTGACAACTGATTTACATTTGAAATCTGTAGAAGAATTGGCACCCTTAATTGAACATAAAACACTCTCTCCCGTCGAACTGACGAAGGCAATTTTAAATTTCGCTGAGGAAAGTCAACCAAAGATCAATTCTTATATGGCTTTTTATCATGATGAAGCTTTAGCTCATGCTAAAGAAGCAGAAAAAGAAATTTTAAATGGGCAGTATCGCGGCATGTACCATGGCATTCCAATGGCATTAAAAGATAATTTATATTTTAAAGATAAAATAACAACGATGTCCTCGAAAATTCATAAGGATTTCGTGTCACAATATGATGCGACTGTTGTGGAAAAGCTCCGTGATGCGGGTGTTATTTTCACTGGAAAATTGAGTATGCACGAGTATGCTTGGGGTATTACAAATAACAATCCTCATTACGGACCTGTACGGAACCCATGGGATTTAGATAAAATTCCAGGTGGCTCTAGCGGGGGCTCTGGTGCAGCTGTTGCAGCAGGAGCGAGCGTTGCTTCATTAGGCACAGATACAGCAGGTTCAATTCGTATCCCTTCATCTGCATGTGGAATTGTTGGCTTAAAGCCTACTCACGGTCGTGTTAGTAAATATGGCTGTTACCCACTTGCTTGGAGTCTAGATCATATCGGTCCAATGACAAAGACAGTCAAAGACGCTGCTGGTATGCTTGAAATTATTTCAGGCTTTGATCATCGTGACCCAACATGTGTCGATGTAGCAGCTGATAATTATGTACAGCAGCTTTCAGGCAATGTTAAAGATTTAGTCATCGGCGTCAATGAGGATTATTTCTTTAATCGCGTAGATTCAGATGTGGATCGTGCTGTTCGTGCAAGCATTCAAAGTTTAGTTGACCAAGGAGCAAGGGTTGAGGTTGTAAAAATTCCATCCTTACAGTATGCAGAATGGGCTGAGCTCATTACCTCCCTTTCGGAGGCAGCTGCTATTCATCACTCTGACTTACTGAAAAGACCACAAGATTTCGGGGATGATATTCGTCTATTATTTGAACTTGGTGAATTACCTTCTGCTGTTGATTATTTACAGGCTCAACAGGTACGTAGACAAATCAAGCAAGAATTCACCCAAATTTTCAATCAGGTTGATGTAATGATTACACCAACCTTACCTGTTGTAGCTAGTAGTATCGGCGATGATTTTGCCGAACTAAATGGCGAAAAAGTAGATTTGATTGACAATATTATTCGTTTTACTGGTCCTAGTAACTTAACAGGTTTACCGGCACTCTCTGTTCCTTGTGGTTTCAAAGGCAACTTACCTATTGGTCTACAAATCATTGGACCAGCCTTTAAAGAAGGCCGTATCCTAAACGTTGGTTATGCTATTGAACAAACGAACCCGATGAAAAACAGAAAGCCTAATATTTTCGCTAACATTTAAAATAGTAGATACTATGTAGCCGTCCATTCGTGGGCGGCTTTTTACTTCATTAACCCCTTTTGTCCAACAACCTGTTCCCCGAAGTAGCTCGGTGCTTGCCCGCGGAAAGCGCCCACCTGTAGCGGAATATCCCTATATGATTAGGAACAATTCCTTTATTTTTTTAGTTAATATTCGCCGTTATGAAAGTGAATTATGAAAGTGATTCATTTAAGTGATAATAGATTTTATAATAAGTATATAAACTATTAACTCAAATCCATTACCAGAAAGGTTGCTAGATCCCCTTATGAACGTAAAAAACTTTTTACAACTACCTATTACCAAGGCATTTACAGTCGTTGCTGGTCGCAATGGTTTACATAAACCTGTTCACAATGTAGAAATTCTAGATTTTGAATTTTCGCCTGATATACAAACTGTTAGAGAAACGGTTTTCACACCAAATAGCGTTGTTCTAAGCAGTTTATTATTTGCAAAACAAGAGCCCGAGTATTTATTAAATGCTGTGAAAAATCTTATCCAGCTAGATGCTAGTGCTTTAGCTTATAAGCCAGTTATTTATAAAGATTTGCCAGAAAAAGTCCTCGCCTTGGCAGATGAACATCATTTCCCGATATTACGATTTGGTGGGGATGAATTTTTTGAAAAAATCATTTTAGAAACAATGGCTTTTGCGAAAACACAAGATTACACATTCTTTTTAGCAACCATCATGGGACGTCTAATTAACGAGGAACTATCGGATGAACAAATAAAATCCTTTCTACAACAAATGAATAAAACTTTTGAAAAGTATGTGTTTGTTGCAAATGTTCAAATGAACCAAATGGTTAATACGCAATGGATGGAAAACTTTTTCAACTTAGAGCCCCTATTGAAATCAGGCATTATATGTACTTTTAAAAAAAGCATGTTTATCCTGATGACCCATCCATCTCAGCAGCTTCAATTTGAAAAGCTACTTAACGAATGGCTAACGATGTATGATATTGCAACAGAGAATCTCTTTATTGGTTATAGTAATGTACATTTAACAGAGGTAGAGCTTCATCTAGCCGTTCGGGAAGCCTACTTCTCTCGTATCATGGCAGAAATTTACACAATCTCTACTTATCATTATAAAAATCTGGCATCTGATTGTCTGCTTATTGAATTGCATCGTAAGGACGCACACTTTGCTATGGATTATGTGAATAATTACTTAGGCCCCCTACTAGAGAATAAGGTAGACCCTGATTTAATGAACACAGCTATAACCTTTGTGATAAAAAAAGGAAATATTAAAGAAGTAGCTGTTGCACACTTCTGTCATCCTAACACCATACGCTATCGCATGACAAAAATACGCCAACTAATAGCTCCTTTAGAAAATGATTATGTATTTTATGAACGCTTATCGACAGCCGTTAAATTGTACTTACTACATAGCAAAGTTGAAGAATGATTGTCAGCTTTGGAATAAGTACAAAAAAACGCCTGAAAGTTTAGAATTACAGTCAAATTATTTTCTTCTTTCTCATGCTATCCTTATTTAAGTCAGGAGGAAGAAAGATGAAACAATACATAGCTGATGGTATGCTACTTGTTACTGCAATTGTTTGGGGTAGTGGATTCGTGATTACTGCCATCGCATTAGAATATTTAACTGCTTATCAAGTAATGGCAGGAAGGTTCTTATTAGCTTCCATTATACTGACAGTCTTATTTGGATACAGATTAAAAAAGGCTAGTAAATCCGTTATATGGAAAGGTGTGCTATTAGGCACTATATTATATATTGCCTTCGCTCTTCAAACAGTTGGTTTGCAATATACAACACCATCTAAAAATGCATTTTTAACCGCTGTTAACGTCATCATTGTACCAATCATTGCCTTTGCCGTTTATAAACGACGTATTGATGGCTATGAAATAATTGGCTCGATGATGGCGATTGTAGGGATAGGTTGTTTATCATTACAAGGATCTATGACGATGAATATTGGTGACATCTTGTCACTAGCATGTGCGGTTGCCTTTGCATTTGATATTTTTTGTACAAATCTTTTCGTACAAAAAGAAGATGCTATTGCACTCACGATTATTCAATTTATAACAGCATCATTCATAGGAATCGTGGTAGTAATCAGTACAGGTGAAATACCAGCAACACTTGAAAAAGAAGCCATCTATTCAATTGTCTATTTAGCCATTTTTTCCACTACGATTGCTTACCTCTTTCAAAATGTGGCAAATCAATATACCACGGCTACAAAAGCAGCAATTATTCTATCAACTGAATCCTTTTTCGGTATGGTGTTATCGGTAATATTTTTACATGAAGTACTAACTGGCCGTATGATTATCGGTGCGGTGCTAATTTTATTGGCTATATTAATCGCAGAGATTAAGCCTGCTTATCCAAAAAAACGACTGCTAAATAGCTAAACAAAAGTATTTTTCTACAAAATGAATGTTAAATAGTTTCAGCCTGCTGGAGCTATTTTTTTGTCTCTAGTGATGATTTTGACTAGTAACAATACTCGTGGTAATTCCAACCATTAATACTGTAATAATAGAAAGCAGTAACGTACTAGAAGACAAAAGGAGCCCGCCAAATACGATGACGATTGAATCAATAAAAAAAATCAGGACTCCAACATTGATGCCTGTTTTATCACATAGAAACTGAGCTATAAGATCAGTACCACCAGTGCTTGTCTGAAATCGAAGCATCAAGCCAATACCAAAGCCAACAAGTATACCTCCTAAAATCGCACTATAGACAGCATCGATTTCAATCATGTTACGAACTGGCTTTAACAAATCAATAATAAGTGAAGATGCGATTAATCCATGTACACTATTATAGAAGTAAGCCCTATATTTAAACCAAGCAATAATAAAAATTGGAATACTTAAAATGATAATCATCAAGCCAATTTTTAGCTTATATAAATAATGTAAAATTAAAGCTAATCCCACAACTCCTCCATCTAAAATTTCATAGGGTGTTAAGAATAGATTGATTCCTAACGATAAAGAAATACTACCGATAATGATGACCAAGCCTTTCTTTAGAAAAAGCATACAACCTCCCTCCGAGCACTGAGCATGTACTATATTATGAAAGAATGGAATTGAACAGACTTTACTATGAGCAAAAATTACATTGATTTCAACGAAACCTTCTTCATAATTTCCACGTATAATACTGTAAAATACCAATTTTATGAAAAGAGGAATTTTAATGGAGCAAGCCCTACTTGAGCGGGTAAAGCAAACACGTATATTTTTACGAAAAGAACTGCTAGCAACAATATTTGAAGAATTTGATGTCCAGCGTATGGGGCTCGATGAGGAACAGCGTTTAGAGAAATATCGTACAATGCTAGAAAGTCCATTTCGTTTTTTCCGAGGGAGTGCCTATTTATTTTATTTTGATATCACGAAAGTGCCATCGATTTTCCATACAGCCGATAGCAGGCCTACTTGGATTCAAGGCGATATGCATATGGATAACTTTGGTGCATTCCAAAATGAGACAGGTGCTATCGTTTTTGATGTCAATGATTTTGATGAAGGCTATGTTGGCTCTTATTTATACGATGTTATTCGTATGAGCGTTAGTATCTCACTTTATCTCGAGGAACAAGGTTTACATATTGCGGCTCAGAAAATGGCGATGCATCATTTTTTACAAGGCTATCTGGATCAATTAAAACGATTCCAACGTAAACAAGATGATCCGCTAACGCTAACATTTACAAAAGACAATACCAAGGGACCAATTAAAAAAGTCTTGAAAAAGCTTGAGAATCGTCAACGTTCTCATTTTTTACAAGATATAACATACATTAACGATAACGGACAGCGTGTTTTCATGGAATGAAGAAGTTCAACCTGTATCTGAAGATGAATATGCAGCTATTTCTAACGTACTTGCCAAGTACATGATTAAAGACATTGCCGTTAAACATGGCTCAGGCACTGCATCCATTGGTTTAAAACGCTATTATATTTTAGTAGATGGCGAAACAGACGCTCTAGGAGTAGAAGATTTAGTACTTGAAATGAAGGAAGTGCGTACGGCGATTCCTGCTTACTTCCTTCCATATAATGAAGCTTTCTGGGCTAGCTATGCACATCAAGGTGCACGTGTTGTCGGTACCCAAAGGGCGATGCATCATTTAGAGGACCCCCATTTAGCTTATGTCACGATGGATGGGCAAGAATATTATATTCGTGAGCGTTCACCTTATAAGAAGAAAATAAAACCTAAAAACTACAAAGACTTAGAAGATTATTTTGTCACAACGTCCACTATGGGGCGCATCGCAGCAAAAATTCATGCACGTGCCGATATCGATTATTCTAATGTTTTTACTTACCATAGTGAGGACGAAATTTTAAAAGCTATCGGTAAGGAGCGCAACGTCTTTATTGAAAGTACGATTTTACAAGCAATGCACTACAAGGAAATCGTTTATGCAGACTATGAGCTGTTTAACAATTGGGTAGCAGAGAAGTTTAAACATCTAGCAACAGTTTCTGAAGTAAACAAAAAAAGTCGCTCATAATGGGTCCGCAAAGATATAAATGAAACAGAACCTCTTCCCGAGAACGAACAGCTACAGCATTATATACGTTGGACATTTTTAAGTCACGGTCAACACAAATTTCGAACAAAAAACACAGAAAAAAGCAAAAGGTTTTGAGATGCTGTGCATTCTCAAAACCTTTTGTCTTCCATGTAAGCTCGTTCAACAAGCATGATATTATTTTAGATAACTAGGACAAGAAAAATCGTTATCCTGTAATTCAAAAGTGTAAGAACAGCTACAACGCTTCGATAACTATACGATTTTCAAGAAGAAGGTCTACATGATGCCTTGAAAATTTTAACTCTATCCTCACGACAAAGTTCTAATAAATTATTACTTATAGCCCGCAAAAATAAAACTTATTTAACTTTTGCTCTAATTCTGTCAAGCAAGAAACCGCCTTTAAATGACTTCGGCTCGTATGAAATAATAAATGCATTCGGTTCAAGTTGTTCTACTAATTGAAACAGCTCTACCTCGCGATTTCGCTTCGTCAAAATTTCGTATTTATAACGATTACTGTCTCTGCCCTCTCCAACATAAATCGTTACTGCAAATCCTTCATTTCGTAACAGCTTAACTAGTTCTTCATTTTTATTTTGTGTGTTAATTGTCGTATATACATAGCCAATAGCAAGTTTGCGTTCAATTTTTGCTCCCACAAAAATACCCAAACCAAAACCAACTGCATAAACAATCATTGCTAAAATACTTTGATCCCCATTAAATACAAGCGAAAGACCAAACACATAGATTAACATTTCTAGCATACCAAACATCGCTGCAAGTAAAGTCACATTTTTAACTAAGAATATTGTACGTAAAGTTAAAAAAGGTACATAGATTAATTGTAGTAATAAAATCAGCAATATATTTTGCATTTTTAAGACCTTTCGAAGTTAAATTTTTGAAACACTTTATTTCATAGTAATGAATATCTAAATGAAAAGGTCGCATTCAATAGTGAATGCGCCTTAAAACATGTATTTACTTTTAAAAACATTATCAGGTCTACTCCTATTTTTTTATATTAATTACATTAATACGGTTTAATAGATTATATGCTTATATGCAGGTTCTTTGCTTAATAAACCTTTTCTAATAACTATTTCTTTAATTCCTAGCATCAGTTTTATATGCCTCTGCTACAACAGTAACACCAATTTAGTTATAGATTTAACATTTCCCTCTTTTGCCTTTTAATAAACACTTAGGTTTACAGTAAATGGGTGCCCAAAAGTCATTGGAAAGCATCCTGCAAACAATTTATTGAAATACAGACCTTTCTCGATAGGCTGTTTTCTATAGTTTCTTGTTACTCAATGAAAAACGAAGCAGGATAATCGAACAAGCAAGTTGTATTATACATAGTAGGTGAAAGAAAAAACAAGGATTTATGGTTGAGGGAACATTAAGGGAATGCATAAAGAATGATAAAGGTTTCGAGTCTTTACATATTATGTCTTTATTAAAGAGTGTATTTGAAAAAAGGTATCAAGGCTAACGTATTACTTCACTAACAGGTACTTTAAATGCAACAAACACCCGAACTCCTTATTTATATTCGTTCTAAGGTTCCCTCGATGCTACAAAGCTTTTCACGATTTGCGTTAATTTAACGTGGGTTTGCGTGCTGTTTGCTTTCCTATTATGTATAGGTAACTAACGAGGTAAAATATTATAATTTCACTCACTAAATTTTTATATTATATATTTTGGATATTATTTCATACGTTTATGTAGTTATAAAGTAAAACGTAGCGTCTTACCGAGGTGAAAAATTGCAAAGATTAATAATAGCAATTGGGTATATCGTTTTTTTAACATTATTTTTATACCTAACTATTAAAACACTGATTTTTTCTACAATGCGTGATTCTTTTCCTAATTTCCAATTTATTATAACTATGCTTGTATTCATAGTAGTCACATGGACATTAGGATTACTGATGAAAAAATCCGAAATTTTTAGAAATTCTAAGGTTCTATTTGTAGGATCTTCTGCGCTTTCATTAATTATTGTAATGGTGATATTTTGAAACTCTTAGAATAAAAAAGCAGTGGATTAAAGCTCCACTGCTTTTTCTTGTTATTCTTTCTTTTACTCGTAAATAGTTAAACTTGAATCGCTACCGCCCACATAGCTTTACCTTCAGCATATAGCCAAGCAAGACCGATTATCGTTAATATCCAGCAGCAACTTTTGTCCATGTAGGTTCTAGTACTAAATACAAAACAGCTACAAGGCTCATAGCGTCTGTTCCTCTCAACTCTTCTAACATGTGTTTTCGCATACAAAAAAGCCACCTACTTTCAACTAAATTAATAGGTGAAAATAGGCGACTTGCTAACATTCTTTTCATCAAAATATATGGGATATTTAGATGAAAGCTATTTAATTATTTGCTGTAAAATTAGCCCTGCATCGGATCATTTTTATGTTTTGGGCCAATCATATTAAATAAAATGTTCAGGACAATCGCTGTGACAGAACCACAGACGATGCCATTTGACGTTAAAATGGCTACGCCCGGTGGCAGTGATGCAAAGATATCTGGAACGACAGATACGCCGACACCAAGACCGACAGCAATCGCTGCAATCATGGCATTTTCCGCTGATTCATTCATAACTGGTACTAACATACCCATACCTTGCGTAATCACCATTCCGAACATCGCAAGCATTGCCGCACCAAGTACTGGTGTTGGAATAATTGTTGTTAACGCTGCGATTTTCGGTAGGAAGCCAAGTGCTACAAGTAAGCCACCTGTGATGTAAATAACTTTGCGGTCTTTCACGCCAGACATGCGTGTAAGTCCCACGTTTTGTGAGAATGTTGTATATGGGAAAGCATTGAAAATACCGCCAATGACAGAAGCAAGACCTTCAGAACGATAACCACGCGCTAAATCTTTAGAATCTAGTTTTTTATTGCAAATATCGCTAAGTGCAAAATAAACCCCTGATGATTCTACTAGCGAAACCATCGCTACAAGCGTCATTGTAAGAATTGCGGTTGCATCGAATGTTGGCATGCCGAAGTAAAATGGCTGTACCATGTGCAAGACACCTGCATCGGAAACAGGACTAAAATCGACTTTACCCATGAATATACCTAAGACTGTACCCGCCACTAATCCGATTAAAATCGAAATGGCACGGACGAAGCCTGTTGAAAAACGATAAACCACTAAAATAATAGCTAATGTAATAAACGCTAAAGCAACATTGGAACCAGATGCAAAATCTGGTGCACCTTGTCCACCCGCCATATTGTTCAATGCAACTGGCAATAATGAGATACCAATAATCGATACAACAGAACCGGTTACAACTGGTGGGAAGAATTTCACTAGCTTACCAAAAAAGCCTGCAATCACTACCACGATTAAACCAGATGCAATAATCGAACCATAGATATCTGTAATCCCTTGCTCAGGATTGGTTCCTATTGCGATAATCGGACTAACCGCTGTGAACGTACAACCCAGTACTACTGGTAAACCAATACCGATAAACTTGCCAGAATAAACTTGTAACAGTGTTGCGATACCACACATCATAATGTCTATCGCCACTAAGTACGTCATTTGTTTAGCATCAAAGCCAAGTGCCCCACCAATAATCAGCGGCACTAAAATGGCACCGGCATACATCGCAAGTAAGTGTTGAATAGCTAGTGTCGTTGCTTTAAAGTTATTCATTACGCGCGATCCTCCGCAAATGTTACTTTGCCATCTTCTAAAGAATTGACAATTGCTAAAGATTCCACGCGAATACCTTGTTGTCGTAATAATTTCCCGCCATCTTGGAAGCCTTTTTCAATAACGATACCTACTCCGACAACATTTGCACCTGCTTGGGATGCGATGTCTAATAATCCTTTCACCGCTTCACCGTTTGCAAGGAAGTCGTCAACGATTAAGACATTATCGTCTGCGTTTAAAAAATTACGTGATACTGAAATATCATTTGTTTCGTTTTTTGTGAAAGAGTGTACTTCGGAAGAATAAAGATTATCTGATAGTGTTAGAGATTTCCGTTTACGAGCAAATACAACTGGAGCTCCGATTTCCAGCCCAAGCATGACTGAAGGTGCAATACCTGAAGATTCGATCGTCAGTACTTTCGTAATAATTTGGTCAGAGAAGCGATTTGCAAACTCATGTCCAATTTCCTTCATAAGCTGTGGATCAATTTGATGATTTAAAAACGAATCTACTTTTAATACAGATGAAGATAAAACTTTACCTTCTTGCATGATTTTGTCATGTAATAACTTCATTTCCTTAAATCCTTCTTTCTTATTGATAATAGAAAAAACGCTGAATACTTTGATTCCAATCATCTACGAGTGGAGCAAAGCGTTCAGCGCAAAAACGTCGACACAATTAGAAAAACGGCTCACCAACTTGTAGGAGGTCTTCTAAAACATTGCTACCCATAGTCGATTCATTTACGGTAAATCGGTAGAAACTCGCGAGCCCTATTCTCGCTATTATATGAGTGAAATGGTATTAAGCTGTTAGAATGTCCTTATTATAAACATCCACTTTTGTACATTCAATATGAATATTAATAATAGGATTATTTTAAATTTTCGGAATTAACTGGTATTCCTGCACTTTTTGACAGTGAACGTTCGTGTTTCACATCAATGTTCTGATTATATCAGACTATTTTCGACCATGCTAGTCATTATTTTGATAAATGGAAAGGTACTGTCATAATGACGACATTTTTGTGAAATAACAGCGATGTACGAATTAATAGACTCGATTGATTGTGTAACATATGATGCCAACCTTTTTTCGGTAAAAATTGTGGAATGACAACTGTAACTTGATAATCTGTTTTCGCATATTGATGTTCAACCTTGTCGATAAATTTTTTCAATGGTTGTGTAATACTACGATACTGCGAATAGTAAGTGACAAGTCGCACATCTGGTTTCCAAGCCTTCCATTTCTCTTCAAATGCTTTTGCATCTGCTTGATCGAATGCCACATAGAAGGCAATAATTTTCTCTACCTTTAGCGACTGCGCATAATGCAATGAGTTTTCTACCACTTTAGTAATGCCCGCTACTGGCACAATAAAGACATTGCCCTCTACATTCGGTAATGCTCCATGATCTAATCTGAGCTGTTCTCCCACTGCATCATAATGTAGCTTAATGCGATGAAACAGCCCAATAATAATTGGTAAAAATATAAATACTGGCCATACTTGGGCTAACTTTGTCACAAAAAACATCATCGCAACAATAAATGAAATCGCTGCACCAATCGTATTCACAGTAAATTTTGCCATCCAGCCACTTGGCTTTTCACGCCACCATTTTCGAATCATACCTGTCTGGGCTAATGTAAACGGGATAAAAACACCCACTGCATAAAGTGGAATTAAAAGCTCTGTTGTCCCATCAAACAAAATAATTAGCACAATTGCTGCTGCCCCAAGCATCAAAATGCCATTCGAATAGCCAAGACGATCCCCACGAATTTGAAATATTCTTGGAATAAAGCCGTCCTTCGATAAATTTACCGCAAGTAACGGAAAAGCTGAATAACCTGTATTGGCAGCAAGCACCAATATCATTGCAGTTGTTCCTTGCACAATATAGTAAAACATATTGCGCCCAACACTCGCCTCTGCAATTTGTGATACCACTGTTGCCTGTTCATTTGGTACCACTCCATAGAAATAGGCTAGACTCACGATACCAATAAATAGCACCGCTAAAATGCCTCCCATTGCTAGTAAAGTTTTAGCTGCATTTGTGGGAGCAGGATTTTTAAAATTTGGTATGGCATTAGAAATTGCTTCTACACCTGTCAGAGCAGAACTACCTGAAGCAAATGCCTTTAATAATAGAAACAGGCTAATCCCCGCAACTGGTGTACCTATTTTTGGATGGAGATCTGCGGGTACTTGCCCTGTTGCTACATTATAAATCCCTACTGCAATTAATAGCAGCATTACTGCTACAAATAGGTATACAGGGTAAGCTAAAATGGATGCAGATTCTGTAACACCTCGTAGATTTAAAAGCGTTAAACAAATAACAAAAAACACAGCAATGACTACGTTATATGCATGTAAGCTTGGGAAGGCCGAAGTAATAGCATCCGTTCCCGCAGAAACACTAACAGCAACTGTTAATATATAATCCACGAGTAGTGAACCACCTGCTACAAGACCTGCATTGACACCTAAATTTTCACGAGAGACGACATATGCCCCACCACCATGTGGATAGGCAAAAATAACCTGACGATACGATAAGATGAGTGCCACGAGCAGCACTGCTACTCCGAATGCTATCGGTAAAGAATACCAAAATGCAACCGTACTTACTGTCATGAGCACTAATAAAATTTGCTCTGGTCCGTACGCAACAGATGACAACGCATCCGATGATAAGATAGCAAGCGCCTTTGTTTTACTAAGCTTTTGTTCCCCGAGTGCATCGGATTTTAAAGGTTTTCCGATAACATAACGTTTGAATGAAGATCCCATACTAAACACCTTCTAGTTTCATAGAGTGTGTTTCTCGTTTCTAAATCAATATTCGCTTAGACAGGCTTGCTACCGCTTCAATACTACAACACGATAGCTGAATGAAGATAAAAAACGTCTACAAGTCATCACTAAATACGACTTGTAGACGTTTTTTCGTCTGCAAGCTTCAATTTTTCTGCTCTTAACGCTTACGGGGTTAGCTGTCGGATTCGGGCCATGAGTAGCCCTACTCTTCAGTAATAAAGAGATTCACCCCAAGGATTGCCTATACAATCCACGAAATTGGTTCCCCCGCGTCTATTTGCTTCAGCGATTTAGAAATTTGAAACTTTTATAATGATGTCATATTACGCTTGTCAATTGAAAAAGTAAAGGTGAAAAGTATAGGTATTGTATATTTTTTTAAGATAGCTTATCAGTACCTTAGCCAACAAAGAGGGCTGAACGATTTCCATCCCCTTCTTAACGTAAAAAACTACCTTAAAAGTATACACTCACTTTTAAGGTAGCTGTCCGATTTTAATCTTCAATATCTTGTTCAAAACTCACAATTTCGCCTGTCAAAGCATTGATGTCTATTTCATATTCAAGCTGTCCGTCTACGATTTCAATTTCATAAACGCCATCATCCATCTTGATTTTTGTCACTGTACCCTTTGCCTTCGTTAAAGCTTTTTCTATTGCCTGCTCTTTTGTTATTGTAGTTGCTGTAGTGTTAGTCGTAGCTTGGAGATTTCCCCCCATATCGTCATCTAAATCATCATTGTCTAATCGTTCTTTCTTTTGCTTCAACAACTTTCCTGTAACGGCATCGAATTTCAAGTCATATTCTTCCGTTTCAGTGCGAACCTCTACTTCGTATACAGAATTGTAACGATTCTTTTCGAATTCGATGTCTGACACCGTACCATTTACTACTGATAATGCCTTTTTCTCAATTTCTTGCATTGTTAGAATCTTTTTCTCTTGTGCATTCCCTGTTAATAAAGATGTCGAGCCAATTACCGCACCAATGCCAAGGACACCAACTATTGCCGGAATTATAACGATCTTTTTCATATCCATCTCTCCTTTGTTTTATCTATCCTTAGCTTATCAAGTAAAGATGATAGGACAATAAGAGAAAGATTAGAATTTCATGAGAAGACCTTTTTCTTTATATCAGCTCTTTAATGATCGTTGTCCCAAGTAACTGACAACACTTTACCAGAAACTGCATGTATTTGAAAAACAGCCTCATCCTTGTCGGTTTCGATTTCCACTAAGTAATAACCGCCATCTTCTGTTTTCTCATAATCAACCGAATCAACTTCGCCATTTAGCTGCTGTAAGGCAATTTGAATCGCCTGCTGCTTGGAAATTACACTTGTTCCTTCATCAGGCTCTGTCGCCTGCTGCACCTCTACCTCTGTTAATACCTTTCCAGTATAAGCATCAAGCGTAAGCTTTTTCACCATATCTTCTTTCTTAATTTGCACCATATAGGTAGTGTCAGTTAAGGTTACACTGTCTATCACACCAGGAGTATGGGCTAATGCTCTTGGCCGAATTTCTTGCTCTGTGAGCAGTTTATTAGCGGGCTTTTTAATTTTTAAATTACTTACCTGTTGTGTATGCTGATTCAACTCAATAGCATAGGTAGCACCACCTCGGAAAAAAACTATTTCGTAGTTCTCTCCTCTTTTCTTAATATGCTCCACTTGTCCATTATAAAGCTCTTCGATACGTGAAATTGCCTCTGCTTCTCCTAGCGGTTTATCGCGAAAGAAACGATCTTGCAGAAACCATAGTGAAAAACTGCATAAAATGATCATTATCGAAACTGGAATCGTCCATTTTTTCATCATTGCTCCTCCTTCGGCACGTGCAGTGTAAAGGAAGAACCCTTCCCAACTATACTTTTGACCTCAATTGTAATAGCTAGCTGATCGGCAAGCTCCTGCGCAATAGCTAGCCCTAAACCTGTACCTCCAGTTTTTCGATTGCGGTCCTCTGCTACTCGATAAAAGCGCTCAAATAAATGTGGGATATGTGCTTCTGGAATACCGATACCAAAATCCTGAATGGTGATAAGGACATGGCTTGGGGTTTCTGTTGCACGTAACTGTACCTCACCATCGCTGTATTTGCGCGCATTATCAAGCAAAATGAAAAGAAGTTGCTTCACTATTTTCTCATCACTATAAATATATTTGGGCATCTCTGTATCAACAATAAATGAGCGATGATACGCTTGTTGCATTTGTGACGCAGCCTTTTTTAGTAACGGATTAAGCTCTAATTGTACATAATGCACAGCAAGGTGCTCTTTGTTTTTCGCTAAATCTAATAATTGTAGCACCATTTCATGCATACGCGCGGATTCATTTACAATCGCTTGGAGAGATTCTTGTGCGACTTCTTTATTGTCAAAACCTCTACGTAACAGTAATTTTGCATAGCTTTCAATAACTGTAATAGGTGTTTTTAACTCGTGTGAAGCATTCGAGACAAACTGCTGTTGTTTTTGGTAGTGCTGTTCAAGCTTTTCCATCATGCCATTAAATGTATAGCTAATTTCAGTAAGCTCATCACGATTTTTATCGAGGATTTCAATTTTTTCATATGTCCCTGTCTCAGCGCTTTTTTTCATTGTCTGACTTAATCGTTCAAGCGGCTGTAAAATCAAATTACTAAGCGCAAGGCTCGCTAAAAAGATAGGAATCATTGCCACCAGTGTTACCACGACTAAAATGATTTTAAGTAGGCCCATCATGTTAGCTACTTCTTCCATTGACTGCATTAACTCAACTTGTACTACAGTCCCATCAGTCCAAATTACAGGCATATCATACGTAATGTAAGGTACGTCCGGCATATTTAGTGTCGTTTGTACCTTCATCTTCAACTGCTCTCCATCATAGATATAAACAGCTCCGTCCGTTGGCATATATGCGCGTAAAACCTGCTGCAAATTGCTTTGTTCATCTAGTTGACTGAGTGCGGTACTGAGCTCATCTGCACGCTGCTGTAGCTGCTTTTCTTCAGTATTATCAGCAAGTTTCTCATATAAAAAGTAAATGCCACTGTTAGTCGCTACTAAAATCACCAACATCAATAGCGTTGTGAGCAGATGGATTTTTGTTTTAAGTCTCATGCTTGTGCTCCTTTAGCACATACCCAACACCGCGCACCGTATGGATTATTGGCTCATTGCTAGCAGTTTCAAGCTTGTGACGTACATAACGAATATAGACATCTACAACATTCGTATCACCGTAATAATCGTAGCCCCATACAGCCTCTAAAATCTGCTCCCGCGTTAGTACTTGCTTAGGGTGCTTCAGTAAATATAAAAGTAGGTCATACTCACGTGGTGTTAGTTGTACATTGTTACCGTAATAAACAACCTCTCTTGTTTGTTCATCGATAGATAACTGTCCATACAGTTGTGCTACTTCTTGGCCATTAATTTTTTGTGAAAATCTTAATGCTGTCCGAATACGAGCGAGTAATTCTTCAATTTCAAATGGCTTTGTTATATAATCATTCGCCCCCAAGTCCAGGCCCTTTACCTTATCCTCAACATCACTTTTAGCTGTAAGCATAATAACAGGTGTTTGCAACTCTGTTGCACGAATACGCTTTAGTACATCAATCCCGCTCATCTCCGGCAACATGACATCCAGAAGGATCAAGTCCCATTGTTGTTCACGATATTTCAGCAAGCCGTCCGTTCCCGTATGAGCCATTTCTGCCTCATAACCCTCAAATTGAAGCTCTAATTGCAATACACGAGCAATGCTTTCTTCGTCTTCTATAATTAATATTCGATTCGTCATGTGGTGTCATTCCTCACCGTTTTCTTTTCATCGTAAACTACATTGGGTGTCAAAGTCTAATTAGAAAATGATGAGAACAGTGAAGAACAGTGACATCAAAACATGTCATCCTTAAACACCTTAGAGTAAAACATAGAAATCCCCCGCTAGGACTGCAACATCTACCTTAGGAAGAGAGGTACCTTAGAGCAATGAAACTTTGCTGTCATCTAATTTTTTTTTTAGAAATGAGCAAACAACTTCACATTTATCAGTTCTAGCTATAGAATAGTAGTATATTATCTTTCCTTAGGGAAACTTTATTTCTTTTGAGATACTTTTTGAAACGAGGGAACGTTATGGTTTATAAACGCAATATTAAGCCGACAGCTGAGGCGGTTTTAGATGGCGATATTAAAGGTTGGAGACGCATTCTCCCCTTCCTTGGCCCAGCCTTCATCGCAGCTGTTGCCTATATAGATCCTGGCAACTTTGCAACAAATATTACGGCTGGCTCACAGTACGGTTATTTACTTCTGTGGGTCATCGCATTTTCAAATTTAATGGCTGTACTCATTCAATCATTATCAGCAAAATTAGGCATAGCGACTGGAAAGAATTTACCGGAAGTCTCACGTGAGCACTTTTCTAAAAAAACATCAATCTTTCTATGGATACAAGCTGAATTGGTTATCATCGCAACTGATCTTGCGGAGTTCATTGGAGCAGCACTCGGCCTTTACTTATTGTTTAACATTCCGATGCTTCCAGCCGCACTTATTACCGCAGTCGGGTCATTTGCTATTCTAGAATTACAACGTAGAGGTTTTAAAGCATTTGAGGCAGGTATTTCTGGTATGGTGTTAATTGTCGTATTAGCATTCGCTTTCCAAACATTTTTAGCGCAACCGAATTGGGGCGATGTAGCAATAGGAATTTTTACACCACAATTTGAAGGTGTTGACTCTCTATTACTTGCAACAGGTATTTTAGGCGCGACGGTTATGCCACACGCTATTTATTTACATTCTTCATTAACACAAAGCCGTGTTGTTGGGCGAAATGACGGGGAAAAACGCAGAATTTTCCGCTTTGAGTTTATCGATATTGTCATTGCGATGGTTATTGCTGGTGCGATTAATATGAGTATGTTAATCATTGCAGCAGCTGTGTTCCATACACAAGGATTAGTAGTAGAGGATTTAGATATAGCCTATAACGGATTACGTGATGCACTTGGCCCGATGGCAGCAGTCTCCTTTGGGCTTGGGCTTCTCATTGCAGGGCTGGCAAGTTCTTCTGTCGGGACATTAGCAGGGGACGTAGTTATGCAGGGCTTTATTCGAAGAAAAATTCCATTGTACTTACGCCGAGCAATTACTATGATTCCCCCAATTGCCATTATTGCATCTGGCGTCAATGCTACTTATGCACTTGTGCTAAGTCAAGTCATTCTATCATTTGGTATTGCTTTTGCTCTTGTGCCTCTTGTCATGTTTACAAGTAAAAGAGACATTATGGGCAGTCTTGTCAATCATCGTGTAACAACTGGACTAGGTTGGATTGTGGTAGTAATAGTTGTTGCGCTAAATATTTATTTATTATGGGAAACTATATTTGCATAAAAAAATGCCAGAAACTCTAACAAAGTAACATTGTTAAAGTTCCTGGCTCAGGGGCTATTATGTTAAATTGTCAGAATTGTTTGGGTGCCAGGCACCTTAAACATCTACACTTTCAATATTTCGAATGGATAAGTAGGCAATGATAATACCGATGATTGCTAATGTTATCGGGATAACTATAATGTCATTTAAAGAAAAGTTACCCGTATTAGAGGATACGACCATGACAATTAATAAGGATGAAAGTATTGTTGTTGGAATCGAATATTTTTTCATACCAAAGTACAAAGGGATTAGAGACATTCCTGTTGCTGCAATAGCGTTCATAAACATGGAAGGGATTTGTTGCATAATCACTGTCGTTGTTAACGTATCTGGGATTAATTGATAGGTCGTACTAACCAAACAAAATATAGTAGTAATAAATACATTAGAAACAATAATAGCAACGAATGTAAATATAATGACAATTGCAAGCTTGGCGGCAATCAATTTTTTTCTCTTTATCGGATACATAAATGCTGTAGTGATTGTTCGATTTTTATATTCTCCAATAATCAGTTTGGCAATTAATGTAGCAGCAAAGACAATAAATACACCTCTTACAAAAGAGTCAATGACAGTTAGTGCTATCTGATAGTTTTCGATAGCACTATCTTCTTCTATTTTCGAGATAAACAGGATCATAAACATAAAACCTGCTATGACGAAATTTGCAATGATAGCTGCTTTTACATAGGAGCCTAACTGATACTTCTTCATCTCTAAACGCATTAAATTAAGCACTTACTACACCCCCATTAATTATTTTTAAGAAATAATCTTCTAATGAGCTTGTTTTCTTGCTAATTCCTTCAATATCAATATCATGTTCAATGAATGTTTTTGAAATATCCTTTTGAGAAGTGGACGTTTCATAAATCCGAATACAATGCCCATCAATTAGTTTAAAGTTTGTTATCTTTAATTTATTCTCTAAAATGAAAGCAGCTTTCTTCCCATCACTCACAAACATTTCAATATACTCTGTTTGGCTACGGTTGACATTATCCATTGATACCTCTGTTATTAATCTACCATTATTAATTACACCAATCGTGTCAGCTAATTGTTCAATTTCTCCTAAAATGTGACTAGAAACTATAATTGTTATGCCATATTCTTTACAAAGCATCATGAATAACTCACGAAGCTCCTTAATTCCAATTGGATCAAGACCGTTAATTGGCTCATCCAAGATAAGTAATTCTGGTTTTGTAATAATTGCTCGTGCAATGCCCAATCGCTGTTTCATACCAAGTGAAAAGTCTTTTACACGTTTCTTATCCGTATTTGTTAGCTTTACTAAATCAAGTACATGACTAATTTCATTTTTATTGTAATAACCCATATATTCACAATGCAGTTCCAAGGTTTCCCTAGCCGTTAATTTCTCGTAGAAAATTGGATATTCTATAATAGTTCCCATCCTTTTTAGCACTTCGTAGGATTGATCTGTTAATTTTTCACCAAAAATTTCGATATCCCCACTTGTTGGCTTAATAAGGTTTGTTAACATTTTCATTACTGTCGTTTTCCCTGCACCATTGGGACCCAAAAAACCGTATATCTCCCCCTTCTTCACATGCAAATTGACATTCGCTACAACTTCATTACCCTCATATACTTTTGTAAGCTGATTAGTCTTTACAATATAAGTCATTTTTAAATCCCCCCTAAGTATGTGTCTTTCTTTATTATAAAAAGTAAAACTCTCTATTTTATTACTCAATTCTTACTTATTTCTTAAATGCAGAAGAAAAGCCTGTAGAGCATTATCAGCTCTACAAGCAGAGTTGCTTAATATGTCATTCTTTTTAAAGAAACAGTAAAAATTGTTTTCTCATAGGGGATACTTGAAAGATGAATGGAGCCATTCATTATTTCTACAAGTCGCTTCGTTATCGTTAAGCCAAGCCCACTCCCTTGAAATGATTTATTTCTTGAATCTTCAAGTGTATACATTCTTTCAAAAACATAATCAGCTTGGTATTCATTGATCCCCTCCCCACGATCCCAAACGTCTATATAAATATTTGCACTATCCTTTCTTACAACTATTCCAATCATATTTCCTTCTGCGCCATAAGCAAGTGCATTGGACAGTAAATTGTTCAATATTCTATCTAGCGCTTCCTCATTACCAAGTGCAAAAATCGGTTTTTCTGGAATATCAATGTCAATTTCTAGCCCCTTTGACGTCACTAAATCGTATAATGAGAGGATATTTTTTCTACATATTTCACTTACATTTATTTTGGTTATAGGATAATCGGTATCGCCCGCTTCAATTTTAGCAAGATCGAAAAAGGAATGAATAATGCTCAATACCTCCAGTGTTTTTGTATGAACACCTGCCAGCAATCTTTGCCGCTCGTCATTGCTGATTGGCTTGTCTAGTTGAAGTATCTCAATATAGCCTAGGACTACTGTCAGTGGTGTTTTGAGATCATGTGAAATATTAGCAAGCATCTTTTTCATAGAACCTTCCATTTTTCGATGCGTGGCCAATATTCTTTGATTATGATTAAGTAATGTATTCATGGCATTCAGTAATTGCTTTATTTCACCATTCGTCGTCGAAACTAAAATTTTCTCATTTGTTTGTTCTGTCATTATTGATTGCAGCTTATTATGCATGTAATAAATAGTAGCATTTTGTTTTTTCTTTTCTTTGACCTGAAAACCAATAATCCCAATGAGTAATACAATAATCATAGATAACAACAAAACCATACAATCAACCTTCTAACTTATAGCCAATTCCCCATAATGTCTTAATATATTGGGGATTGGATGGATCATCTTCAATTTTTTCTCGTAGCCTTCTTATATGGACATTGATAATATTTTCATCACCATAATATTCATCATTCCAAATCTGCTGATAGATTTGCTGCTTTGTAAATACTCGATTACGATTTGTGGCAAACAGCTTTAAAATTCCAAACTCCTTTGAGGTAAGTTTTACTATTTGCTGATTTTTTTCAACTGAAAAATTAGTTACATTAATTGATAAATCACCGACGATTAATACATCTTGCTTTTCTTCAATCTGATTCGAATACTTGGTCGCTCGTCTAATCGCCGCTTTTACCCTCGCTGAAAACTCCAACATTGAAAACGGCTTTGCAATATAATCGTCTGCTCCCAACCCTAATCCTAGCGCTTTATCGACATCACTATCTTTTGCAGACATAATAATAATTGGAAGTGCCTCTTGCTGACGAATAATCTTTAAAACTTCTAATCCATCAAGTTTTGGTATCATAATATCCAAAATGACTAAATCAAACGAAGTACTTAAACATTGTTGTACAGCTTCTTCACCATTTGAAACAGAGGAAACGAGAAATCCCTCCATCAATAAAAATTTTTCCACCATTTCTTGGATGGCTTCATCGTCTTCTACTAGTAATATATGTTTTTGCATAATGTGCACCTCTTCTCTTCTTAAGAGAAACTTTTTATGTATAATAAACAGATCATATCTAAACAAATGTCTATTTAACCTTCCGTATCTATAATACCTTACCATATTAAAGAAATTTAGGATTATTTTATTTACTACCAAAAAAGCTATCCTATTAGCCATTTTACAATGACTTACAGGATAGCTCCATTAGCTATTTTTCCACGTTCAAATCACAATCCTTAAGTGGAATCATTTTCGTTTTATTTTTTACTTTAAAGCCAATCCATAATGCTAAAAACAGCGGTATTCCAATATATGAAACCAGTATGCCATACCAGTCAATTGTTTCACCTGTAAAGGCTGTGTAGTTTTGACCGACTACAACAATCATACACACTGTAAAGGCAAAAATCGGACCAAATGGATATAGCTTCGCTTTATAGGGTAGTAATTTCGAATCTAGACCTTGAGCCTCGAAAGCTCTACGGAAACGGTAGTGGCTATAGGCGATACCGAGCCATGCGATAAAGCCTGACATACCCGAGGCATTAAGCAGCCATATATAGACAACCCCATCACCAAAAAAGGACGCTAGAAACGCAAGACTGCCTACTGCTAATGTCGCCATTAAAGCATAAATTGGTATTCCACGGCGACTTAACTTCATGAAGACTTTCGGTGCATGTCCATCAACAGCTAATTGCCATAGCATACGCGATGACGCATAGAGCCCTGAATTTCCCGCTGAAAGCATAGCTGTTAAAATAATGGCATTCATCAGTGAAGCTGCAAAGGCGATACCTAATCGATCAAATACTAGTGTAAATGGAGAGACTGCAATGTCTTCAGATAGTAAACGTGCATCTGTAAACGGAATAAGCATCCCAATGGCTGCAATCGCTAAAATATAGAATAAAATAATACGCCAGAACACAGATTTCACTGCTTTAGGAATATTTTTCCCTGGGTCATCTGTTTCCCCAGCCGTAATACCAAGTAGCTCTGTCCCTTGGAACGAGAATCCCGCTGCTAAGAAAATACCAAATGTAGCAAGGAAGCCACCATGGAAAGGCCCATCACTAATGAAGAAATTCGTGAAGCCGACGGGTGCTTGCCCGCCCAAAATACCAAATATCATCAGAATACTGACAATAATGAAGATAATAACCGTTGCAACCTTTATCATTGCAAACCAATATTCACTCTCACCGTAGCTTTTTACTGATAGAAGATTAAATGATAGTACTATAGCAATAAACAATACTGTCCAAAGTGCTGACGAGCTATCTGGGAACCAGTATTTCATGATTAGTGAGACAGCCGCAATTTCTGCTGCGATCGTAATGGCCCAGTTATACCAGTAATTCCAACCAAGTGCAAAACCTAGTGCTGGATCTACAAATTTACTGGCATACGTACTAAACGAACCCGAGGATGGCATGTAGGCAGCCATTTCCCCTAGGCTTGTCATTAAAAAATACACCATAATACCGATTAAGGCGTAAGCAAGTAGTGCGCCACCAGGGCCTGCCTGTGCAATGGCACCACCACTTGCCAAAAATAGTCCAGTACCAATTGTGCCGCCTAGCGAAATCATTGTTATATGACGACTTTTTAATTCTTTTTTTAGCTTTGGCGGTTTATGTCCAAGCTGATTAACTTTTATTTCACTCACGTTAAAGCTTCCTTCCTTTTATAAGAGGTACTCATATTCACCTCGACGTAATTGTACCCATTGTGTTCACACATCATAACATTGGCGAATTAGGTACAGTAAAATGCGTACCTATCAGTCAGCGGAGATTCTACTTTAGTCAGTAGGTAATCACATACCTACCGTAAAGAAATAAAAAACGCCATCACATAAACGTATGAACGTTGTGATGGCTAAGTTAATCCCCAGTTCTTTCAAATGATAGCGCAACACGTCATTCCAACGTGACAGTTCTGTTCCTTTCGGAAACAGCCCCAGCATGAGGTTTTCAAGTCCCCTCACACTTCGGCGGTATTTCCTTTCAGCTAACATCTTTAATGCTTGTCATTTCCGTTAGCATACTTATAAACACCGCGACCTCTACCTCAATACAAACATGAGGCATATAATTATTAAATTTATGATGTTACTCAGTTTATCATACGACCTTAGACATTTCAATAACAATAGTAGTATTCAATATTTTAAGAATTTTCTACTATTTTTAATAACGTGGTAAAGTGGTATAGTTGTTCGAATTATTATTGTTTTAATTCAAGGAGGACTTATTTTGGCAACTAATGAACATGCTACTTATCCTAGCAAAAAAATTAGCTGGAAGGGAAAAACGCTATTACTTGTCATTGGTGTTATTTTTATAGCTTCTACACTACGGATGCCACTAACTGTCGTTGGTCCAATTATTTCCTTCATTCGTGAAGGCCTTGGCATTTCCAACGTACTCGCCGGCTTTTTGACAACAATTCCATTACTAGCGTTTGCGATTATATCACCATTTGCCCCAGTCATTGCACGCAAATTAGGTTTAGAATTGACATTGTTTTTATCAACAATTTTATTAGCATTTGGCATTATCACTCGATCCCTTGGTACAACTGCACTACTCGTTCTCGGAACCGTACTAATTGGGGTTGCGATTTCTTTTGGTAATGTGCTTATACCAGGTTTACTGAAACTGAAATTTCCTTACCACGTCGGTTTACTAATGGCATTCTTCACAGTGTCTATGAACCTGTCAGCAGGTGTAGGGGCTGGTGTTAGTTATCCAGTAGCCAATTCTTTTCTTGGTTGGCAAGGAGCTCTCGCAATAGCTCTTATTCTAGTTGTCTTTACCATTATAGTTTGGATACCACAATTAAAATCGAATAAACCTGAAGTTGCTTTCGTATCTACGAAAGCGCGTATACCATTATGGAAATCACCGGTAACTTGGGCTGTAACGGGGGCAATGGGGTTACAATCACTCATATTTTATACAACGGCGGCATGGATACCTGAAATTTATATTGCCCAAGGACTCGCTGCCGATCGTGCTGGCTGGATGTTTTCAACAATGCAGTTTTCACAGATACCTATGGCGCTAGTTGTACCTATTATTGCAAGCAAAATGAAATCCCAACGTCCTCTTGTCATAATTTTTACAGTGTTTTATGTTATTGGCTTTATTGGTTTAGTAATGGAATGGACAAGTCTTGCAGTTCTTTGGATGATGCTTCTTGGCTTAGCCGGGGGAGCTTCATTTGCGTTAGCCATGATGTTTTTCACTCTACGTACACGCACGGCCTACGAAGCAGCTGATTTATCTGGCTTTGCACAATCTATTGGTTATTTACTAGCAGCAGTTGGACCAATCTTATTTGGTTATCTGCATGATTTATTTGGAGGCTGGAACATCGCTGGCTGGCTCTTCGTTGTGGTGGCATTACTACTCTTCTTCTGCTCTATGAGAGCATCTAAGAATGAATATGTGAATTAAATAAAAAAGGCAGCTCATGTGCTTGTGATGTGCTGCCTGTTCTATTCAGTAAGGGGGCTTCTGATAAAAATAGTTTGGCGTATTGTAAACATTGACGAAAGGCTTATGAAAGATATGTGTTGCAGCGGGCGATAGTGGCGGAAGTAGCCATGCCCAGTTACCTGTTAGCTCTCGTCCTGCCTTCTCTTCTGCTTCTTCAAATAGCTTAAACTGTTGTGCTGCCGTGTGATGATCCACTATGCTAACGCCGTCTTCTTTAAAGGAATGCAGCACTGCAATATTCAACTCAACTAATGCACGATCTCTCCATAGTGATACCTGCTTTGTCATATCCAACCCAAATATTTCTGCTATTGCTGGTAGCATGTTATAGCGATCGTGATCGGCTAAATTGCGTGCACCAATCTCTGTGCCCATATACCAGCCATTAAATGGTGCCGCTTGAAAATCAATTCCTGCCATCTGAAAGCGCATGCTCGATATAATTGGTACAGCATACCATTTTAAGTCAAGCGCCTCGACCTTTGAATATTGTGGATGACGAATAGGGACTTCTAAAATATATTCAGGTGGGATTGTAAATAATTGTGGTGTTCGCTGATCTACTTGCACAATCAGGGGCAATACATCAAACGCTGTTCCCTCACCTTGCCAGCCTAGCGATTTGCATATTTTTGTGAAAGCGATAGAATGTGAATCACCAACGATTCCCTCTTGCGTTTCATAGCCTGCATAACGAATAAGCTGATGATTCCATATACGCACACGTTCTGGTGCAAACACCGTAATTGTCGGACGGATTTTCCCATCATTTGTTGCATACTGAATATGTGCCAGCAAAGTTTCAAAAATGGACTGCTCATCTAAGATATCACGTGCATCAACAACATGTAGCGATTGCCAAAATAAACGACCAATGCATTTATTACTGTTACGCCATGCTACCCGTGCTCCAAAAACTAATTCTTCTGTTGTCGGGTTATACTCCCCTTCAGATTCCACCTGTTGTAATCTATTTGCCAGCCATGTTTCGGACTCATTTTGTTCTGATTGATAAAGTGCTAAAAACCGCTGTACCTCTAGTAAATTCATGTCGATTTCCTCCATCTATTCTCATATTAGAACAATGGCACAGGATTCACCATGAAAAAATCTACTAGAAAACATACATATTGCATATATGAAATACTTTGTTCAAATTTAAGCTCATACTTTTTTCAATTATATTTTTGCCACTATAAAATCTTAGACTTTATCTCCATTAAAGAATGATGAAAAAGATTGTTATACCCCTCTACAATCTATAACTGTAGGCGTAAACTCACGTAGGACACAAAAAAATCAAAAAAAAGCATATAGCAACAACATGCTACATGCTTGATGACCCCTACGGGATTCGAACCCGTGTTACCGCCGTGAAAGGGCGGTGTCTTAACCGCTTGACCAAGGGGCCATGGCTCCGAAGGCAGGACTCGAACCTGCGACAACCTGATTAACAGTCAGGTGCTACTACCAACTGAGCTACTTCGGAATAATGGTGGGCCTAAATGGACTCGAACCATCGACCTCACGCTTATCAGGCGTGCGCTCTAACCAGCTGAGCTATAGGCCCATTTTGGAGCGGGTGATGAGAATCGAACTCACGACATCAGCTTGGAAGGCTGAGGTTTTACCATTAAACTACACCCGCATATATGGTGGGTCAGGACGGAATCGAACCGCCGACACTTAGAGCTTCAATCTAATGCTCTACCAACTGAGCTACTGACCCATACGTTCCATGCTAAGCTGCAAATATCTTTATCAGCCAGTCTCGTTTATTCAGTCACGTACTTAAGTACGCTCCTTCATGCACTCGTTTGCTTCTTCAATCTTTTTGCTTATCATGAATCTCTTATTATAAAAATGGCGGTCCCGACCGGGATCGAACCGGCGATCTCCTGCGTGACAGGCAGGCATGTTAACCGCTACACCACGGGACCATTTGGTTGCGGGGGCCGGATTTGAACCAACGACCTTCGGGTTATGAGCCCGACGAGCTACCACTGCTCCACCCCGCGATAATATGAATCGTTATAAATAACATGATGATACGCTTAATGTAAGATGACGTCTTCCACGCTTTGCTTGCGTCGACGTTAATCGCAATATTCGTATTGCGATTTGCTCCACCCCACGACAATATTATTTATACCGAGCTTTTAGAACACCATTTATAAAATATAAACTGGAGGAGGTAGAGGGATTCGAACCCCCGCGCGGTGTTACCCGCCTGTCGGTTTTCAAGACCGATCCCTTCAGCCAGACTTGGGTATACCTCCGTAACAATATATAAATGGTGGATTTTGTAGACCTGAACCTTTTTATAATAAATCAAAATTCATTGGCTTACAACTTGCAATATTCTAAAATGGGGCGACTGATGGGAATCGAACCCACGAATGCCTGAACCACAATCAGGTGCGTTAACCACTTCGCCACAACCGCCATGAAATTAATTGGCAGGGGCAGTAGGAATCGAACCCACACCAAAGGTTTTGGAGACCTCTATTCTACCGTTGAACTATGCCCCTATGAATTAAAAACTGGTGGAGGGGGACGGATTCGAACCGCCGAACCCTAAGGAGCGGATTTACAGTCCGCCGCGTTTAGCCACTTCGCTACCCCTCCGGCAATACATGGTGCCGGCGATAGGAGTCGAACCCACGACCTACTGATTACAAGTCAGTTGCTCTACCAACTGAGCTAC
The DNA here is from genome assembly GCF_003049605.2 of Lysinibacillus parviboronicapiens. Taxonomy (NCBI): domain Bacteria; kingdom Bacillati; phylum Bacillota; class Bacilli; order Caryophanales; family Bacillaceae; genus Lysinibacillus; species Lysinibacillus parviboronicapiens. Next base: position 278,583 of record NZ_CP073713.1, on the reverse strand, counting down.
ACCGGCAAAAATGGTGGAGGATGACGGGCTCGAACCGCCGACCCTCTGCTTGTAAGGCAGATGCTCTCCCAGCTGAGCTAATCCTCCACATAAAAAATAAGCGAAGCGACGTCCTACTCTCGCAGGGGGAAGCCCCCAACTACCATCGGCGCTAAAGAGCTTAACTTCCGTGTTCGGTATGGGAACGGGTGTGACCTCTTTGCCATCATCACTTCACTTATTTAGTTAAAAGAACTTATTCTTTCAAAACTGGATAAACGGTGCATTGAATGTTTCAAACATTTTGGTTAAGTCCTCGATCGATTAGTATTCGTCAGCTCCATGTGTCACCACACTTCCACCTCGAACCTATCTACCTCATCGTCTTTGAGGGATCTTACTTACTTGCGTAATGGGAAATCTCATCTTGAGGGGGGCTTCATGCTTAGATGCTTTCAGCACTTATCCCGTCCACACATAGCTACCCAGCGATGCCTTTGGCAAGACAACTGGTACACCAGCGGTGTGTCCATCCCGGTCCTCTCGTACTAAGGACAGCTCCTCTCAAATTTCCTACGCCCACGACGGATAGGGACCGAACTGTCTCACGACGTTCTGAACCCAGCTCGCGTACCGCTTTAATGGGCGAACAGCCCAACCCTTGGGACCGACTACAGCCCCAGGATGCGATGAGCCGACATCGAGGTGCCAAACCTCCCCGTCGATGTGGACTCTTGGGGGAGATAAGCCTGTTATCCCCGGGGTAGCTTTTATCCGTTGAGCGATGGCCCTTCCATGCGGAACCACCGGATCACTAAGCCCGTCTTTCGACCCTGCTCGACTTGTAGGTCTCGCAGTCAAGCTCCCTTGTGCCTTTACACTCTACGAATGATTTCCAACCATTCTGAGGGAACCTTTGGGCGCCTCCGTTACCTTTTAGGAGGCGACCGCCCCAGTCAAACTGTCCGCCTGACACTGTCTCCTGCCCCGCTAAGGGGCATGGGTTAGAATTTCAATACAACCAGGGTAGTATCCCACCGACGCCTCCTTCGAAGCTGGCGCTCCGAGATCTCTGGCTCCTACCTATCCTGTACAAGTTGTACCAAAATTCAATATCAGGCTACAGTAAAGCTCCACGGGGTCTTTCCGTCCTGTCGCGGGTAACCTGCATCTTCACAGGTACTATAATTTCACCGAGTCTCTCGTTGAGACAGTGCCCAGATCGTTACGCCTTTCGTGCGGGTCGGAACTTACCCGACAAGGAATTTCGCTACCTTAGGACCGTTATAGTTACGGCCGCCGTTTACTGGGGCTTCAATTCGCAGCTTCGCTTGCGCTAACCACTCCTCTTAACCTTCCAGCACCGGGCAGGCGTCAGCCCCTATACGTCACCTTACGGTTTTGCAGAGACCTGTGTTTTTGCTAAACAGTCGCCTGGGCCTATTCACTGCGGCTCTCATGCGCTTGCACGCTCAAGAGCACCCCTTCTCCCGAAGTTACGGGGTCATTTTGCCGAGTTCCTTAACGAGAGTTCTCTCGCACACCTTAGGATTCTCTCCTCGACTACCTGTGTCGGTTTGCGGTACGGGCACCTCTCACCTCGATAGAGGCTTTTCTTGGCAGTGTGAAATCAGGAACTTCGTCCTTAAAGGACTCGCCATCACAGCTCAACGTTACAGTGTGCGGATTTGCCTACACACACGCCTTACTGCTTGGACGCGCACAACCAACGGCGCGCTTACCCTATCCTACTGCGTCCCCCCATTTCTCAAACGGTGAGGAGGTGGTACAGGAATATCAACCTGTTGTCCATCGCCTACGCCTATCGGCCTCGGCTTAGGTCCCGACTAACCCTGAGCGGACGAGCCTTCCTCAGGAAACCTTAGTCATACGGTGGACGGGATTCTCACCCGTCTTTCGCTACTCATACCGGCATTCTCACTTCTAAGCGCTCCACCAGTCCTTCCGGTCTGACTTCAACGCACTTAGAACGCTCTCCTACCACTGACATCGTAGATGTCAATCCACAGCTTCGGTGAATCGTTTAGCCCCGATACATTTTCGGCGCAGCGTCACTCGACCAGTGAGCTATTACGCACTCTTTAAATGATGGCTGCTTCTAAGCCAACATCCTGGTTGTCTATGCAACGCCACATCCTTTTCCACTTAACGATTACTTTGGGACCTTAGCTGGTGGTCTGGGCTGTTTCCCTTTTGACTACGGATCTTATCACTCGCAGTCTGACTCCCGTGTATAAATATCTGGCATTCGGAGTTTGTCTGAATTCGGTAAACCGGGATGGCCCCCTAGTCCAAACAGTGCTCTACCTCCAGTATTCTCATCACGAGGCTAGCCCTAAAGCTATTTCGGAGAGAACCAGCTATCTCCAGGTTCGATTGGAATTTCTCCGCTACCCACACCTCATCCCCGCACTTTTCAACGTGCGTGGGTTCGGGCCTCCAGTAAGTGTTACCTTACCTTCACCCTGGACATGGGTAGATCACCTGGTTTCGGGTCTACGACCACGTACTAATTCGCCCTATTCAGACTCGCTTTCGCTGCGGCTCCGTCTTCTAAAACTTAACCTCGCACGTAATCGTAACTCGCCGGTTCATTCTACAAAAGGCACGCTATCACCCATTAACGGGCTCTAACTACTTGTAGGCACACGGTTTCAGGATCTCTTTCACTCCCCTTCCGGGGTGCTTTTCACCTTTCCCTCACGGTACTGGTTCACTATCGGTCACTAGGTAGTATTTAGCCTTGGGAGATGGTCCTCCCAGATTCCGACGGAATTTCACGTGTTCCGCCGTACTCAGGATCCACTCAGGAGGGAATGAACTTTCGACTACAGGGCTTTTACCTGCTCTGGCGGACCTTTCCAAGTCGCTTCATCTAACTCATTCTTTTGTAACTCCGTATTGAGTGTCCTACAACCCCAAGAGGCAAGCCTCTTGGTTTGGGCTCTTCCCGTTTCGCTCGCCGCTACTCAGGGAATCGATTTTTCTTTCTCTTCCTCCAGGTACTTAGATGTTTCAGTTCCCTGGGTCTGCCTTCAAGACGCTATGTATTCACGTCAAGATACTACGCGATTAAACGTAGTGGGTTCCCCCATTCGGAAATCTCCGGATCAAAGCTCACTTACAGCTCCCCGAAGCATATCGGTGTTAGTGCCGTCCTTCTTCGGCTCCTAGTGCCAAGGCATTCGCCGTGCGCCCTTAATAACTTAACCTACGTCGGCTTCCAATACACTGCGTATTTCGTTGTCAGCTTCACTCGTTCAGTCAGTCACGTACTAAGGTACGCTCCTTTCCTCTCTCGCTTGCTTCCTAGAACTACTTGTGTCTTGAAACCCTACATTATCTGTTATTAAGCCTAAAAAACTTAAAAAATAAATGTGTTTGTTACTATTTCAATGTCGTTTTATCCAGTTTTCAAAGAACAAGTTTTGAAGTTATTCATTCAGAAGAATGAACCTTCAAAACTGAACGCAAAACGTAATCTTACAAACCCAAGGTTTGTATTCCGAAAATATCCTTAGAAAGGAGGTGATCCAGCCGCACCTTCCGATACGGCTACCTTGTTACGACTTCACCCCAATCATCTATCCCACCTTCGGCGGCTGGCTCCAAAAGGTTACCTCACCGACTTCGGGTGTTACAAACTCTCGTGGTGTGACGGGCGGTGTGTACAAGGCCCGGGAACGTATTCACCGCGGCATGCTGATCCGCGATTACTAGCGATTCCGGCTTCATGTAGGCGAGTTGCAGCCTACAATCCGAACTGAGAACGACTTTATCGGATTAGCTCCCTCTCGCGAGTTGGCAACCGTTTGTATCGTCCATTGTAGCACGTGTGTAGCCCAGGTCATAAGGGGCATGATGATTTGACGTCATCCCCACCTTCCTCCGGTTTGTCACCGGCAGTCACCTTAGAGTGCCCAACTAAATGATGGCAACTAAGATCAAGGGTTGCGCTCGTTGCGGGACTTAACCCAACATCTCACGACACGAGCTGACGACAACCATGCACCACCTGTCACCGTTGTCCCCGAAGGGAAAACTGTATCTCTACAGTGGTCAATGGGATGTCAAGACCTGGTAAGGTTCTTCGCGTTGCTTCGAATTAAACCACATGCTCCACCGCTTGTGCGGGCCCCCGTCAATTCCTTTGAGTTTCAGTCTTGCGACCGTACTCCCCAGGCGGAGTGCTTAATGCGTTAGCTGCAGCACTAAGGGGCGGAAACCCCCTAACACTTAGCACTCATCGTTTACGGCGTGGACTACCAGGGTATCTAATCCTGTTTGCTCCCCACGCTTTCGCGCCTCAGTGTCAGTTACAGACCAGATAGTCGCCTTCGCCACTGGTGTTCCTCCAAATCTCTACGCATTTCACCGCTACACTTGGAATTCCACTATCCTCTTCTGCACTCAAGTCTCCCAGTTTCCAATGACCCTCCACGGTTGAGCCGTGGGCTTTCACATCAGACTTAAGAAACCACCTGCGCGCGCTTTACGCCCAATAATTCCGGACAACGCTTGCCACCTACGTATTACCGCGGCTGCTGGCACGTAGTTAGCCGTGGCTTTCTAATAAGGTACCGTCAAGGTACAGCCAGTTACTACTGTACTTGTTCTTCCCTTACAACAGAGTTTTACGAACCGAAATCCTTCTTCACTCACGCGGCGTTGCTCCATCAGGCTTTCGCCCATTGTGGAAGATTCCCTACTGCTGCCTCCCGTAGGAGTCTGGGCCGTGTCTCAGTCCCAGTGTGGCCGATCACCCTCTCAGGTCGGCTACGCATCGTTGCCTTGGTGAGCCGTTACCTCACCAACTAGCTAATGCGCCGCGGGCCCATCCTATAGCGACAGCCGAAACCGTCTTTTAGTCTTTCACCATGAAGTAAAAGAGATTATTTGGTATTAGCCCCGGTTTCCCGGAGTTATCCCAAACTATAAGGTAGGTTGCCCACGTGTTACTCACCCGTCCGCCGCTAAATCAGAGGAAGCAAGCTTCCTCATCATTCGCTCGACTTGCATGTATTAGGCACGCCGCCAGCGTTCGTCCTGAGCCAGGATCAAACTCTCCATAAAAGAAATTTGATTAGCTCAAATTGTTTTGCTGGCATCAATTTTGATGTCCAAAATTTTGTTTTATTCACTAACCGAAGTTAGCTACTAAAAACGTTATTGATTACGTTTTGCTTGTTCAGTTTTCAAGGTTCATGTTTTGCTTGTTTTACCGTGTCACCTTGGCGACTCATATAATACTACACACATTTTTTAAAAAGGTCAACACTTTTTTAAAACTTTTTTTAAAGTTTAAAAACCTTCCTATTATAAGGACAATATTTTTTTAATACGTTAAACACTTTTTTAGTATTTCATAGGGTTTCGCTTATCGCGTTAGTTTATGATTTTAACATATCTCTCTATAAAAAAACGAGCAAAATTTTTTGGTTATTTTTTTATTTAAATATAATGATAGAGGTTGAGTCTATCTAGATTGTTCATGCGGATAAAAGAAAAAACTCGGTATAAAACCGAGTTTTTAAAATGGGAAGAAGAATGGAACAGCTATCATCATGACAATAAACATCACAACCTGTAGTGGTAAGCCGACTTTTACAAAGTCCATAAATTTATAGCCCCCTGCAGTCATAACAAGTGCATTCGTTGGCGAGGCAATCGGTGTAGCAAATGCCATACTTGCTGCCACCGCTACACCAATCATAAATGTAGTAGGGTTTGCATCCATAGCGATTGCTGCATTCATAGCAATTGGTGCAAACAGGACAGCCGTTGCGGTATTACTAATAAACTGACCAAAAACAACCGTTAAGAGATAAATCCCAATCAGCACCCCATAAGCGCCATAACTACCAAGCACATCAATAATACCATTCGACAAAATGACCATACCGCCGGTTTTTTCTAAAGCCGTGGCCATTGGAAGCATTGCTGCAACAAGGACAATACTTTCAAAATTCATATTGCTATATGCATCTTCCATATTACGCAGACAGCCTGTTAAAATCATTAGCACTGCACCAATCATCACAGAAATAACGGCCGGAAATACTTCAAAAGCCATCAAGATAATCATGAGCAGCATAATGGCGCCCGCAATACCTGCCTTACCAGTGGCAGCCGCCACACTTGCATGTTCTTTTGGCTGACCAACAACAACAACGTCTTGTGTTTCCCTTGCAAGTAGTAAGATTTCATCCCATGCACCCTGCACGAGAATGGCATCACCGAATTTCAACTTATGTGAAACCATATCCTGTAACTTATAGCCACCTTTGCGATTAATGCCAATAATATTGAGATTGTATTTTTCACGGAAGCCCAATGAGCTGACAGTCTCATTCGTGAAGCTAGAATTTGGCGTTAGTAGTACCTCTGCAATGCCGAGATGCTTTGATACCAATTCATCAGCTTCTCCCTCAACCAGTTCTTGCATCTCTAAGCCATAATCTAAAGCTAAGCGTCGAATGTCTTGTTCCTCACCTTGCACATAGAGTTCATCCGTAGCATGTATAACGCTTGTTGGACCAGCCATTTCCTGATAAGTCATTGGTAATAAATTTATACCTTCTTGCGATTTACGATGAATTTTCATCATACAGAGCGCATATTTCGCAGGTAGCTTCAATTCTGCTAGTGACATGCCAATAATGGCAGCGTCCTCAGGTACATATATTTTAAACAAACGATTGTTCAAATCATATTGCTTAATAATTTTCTTTGGCGAGAGTTTGTAGCCTGCATTTGTTTGGGCACGATTTTGTTCATTGGGCAATAATATATTTCGCACAAGCACCAAATAGATAATGCCGACAATCATCCCAACAATGCCTATTGGTGTCACTTCAAAAAAGCCCAACTTATTATAACCACGATCCACCAAAAGCTGACTAACAATTAGATTCGGCGGCGAAGCAATCAATGTCATAAGCCCGGAGAGACTTGCTACATAAGAAAGAGGTAACAAAAATTTGGAAGGACTTTCCTTCATACTAATTGCGATACTAACGACAATCGGCATCATTAAAGCTACTGTACCCGTATTACTCATAAAAGCGCCGACAGAGCCAACAATGACAAGTAGTAACACAAATAACTTCAGTTCACTATCGCCTGACCATTTCAACAATAGCTGCCCTGCCATCCCCGCAAGTCCCGTACGCAATATCCCAGCACCCACGACAAAAAGCCCTGCAATCATTAGTACAACAGAGTTCGAAAAACCTGCTAGCGCCTCAGCTGGCGTTAAAATATCCGTAATAATAAATGCGAGGAGCGACACTATCGCAACCAGATCAGCTCGTACACGATTCGTCATAAATGCAAATATCGTTGCTCCTAAAATGATAAATGTTAAAGTAAGTTGCAAATCTAATAATTTCCTTTCCATAAAGATGACAGTTCTATTTTATATTAAAAAGAGCACAAATAAGTCTATTTCAACTTATTTGCGCTTTTTTATTAAATATAAATGTATAAATCTAGACACAATTACCAATAAACGTTGCCTTTTTAACGGTAGGTTAAACCCCATTATCATTATGACCATCTAGACAAATTTTTTCTAGATATTAGGTAAACAGTAGCTAGATAAAATACGATAGATTATTTATAGAAGAATGCCATCCTGTACGACAATTCGACCATTTTTAATGACTGTATGGGTGTGATTCATACCGTAAAAATATTGTAGTTGCTTATAATTAGCAACATCGAGCATGATTACATCTGCTTGCTTTCCTACTTCAAGTGAACCAATTTGATGTCCTCGATTAAGAGCATATGCTGCGTTAATAGTCGTCGCTGTTAATACTTCCTCCAGCGTCATGCCCATATGCATACAAGCTAAATTCATGATAAACGGCAGACTCATCGTCGGGGAAGAGCCAGGATTAAAATCGGTGGAAATAGCAACAGGTACCCCTTTATCGATCATCAGACGCCCTCTTGCGAAAGGAGCGCGCAAGAAAAATGCGGTTCCAGGGAGCAATACAGCAATTGTACCTGTTGCTGCCATTTTTTGAATCCCTTCGTCTGAAGCAACTAGTAAATGCTCTGCCGAGATTGCACCCACTTCAGCAGCTAACTCCGCTCCTTTATATGGCTCAATTTCATCGGCATGGATTTTCGGTGTTAGCTGCAACACTTTCCCTGCCTCTAAAATACGGCGGGATTGTTCTGGTGTAAATACACCTTTTTCACAAAATACATCATTAAACTCTGCAAGCCCTAGTTCAGCGACTTTAGGTAGCATATCATCAACAAGTATGTCGACAAATTCATCTTCACGCCCTTTATAATCTCGCGGCACTGCATGAGCACCCATAAATGTACTCACTATATCTATAGCATGTGTAGCATGCAGCTTTTTAGCTACTTCTAATTGCTTTCTTTCATTTTCCCAATCCAAGCCATATCCCGATTTTGCCTCAACAGTTGTGATACCATGCTTTAGAAACACATCTAAATGGCGCAGCGTCTTTCCGTACAATTCATCAAAGCTAGCCTCTCTTGTTTGCTTCGTGGTTGCATGAATTCCACCACCTGCATTCATGATATCCATATAAGTGGAGCCATTTAAACGCATATTAAATTCCTGTTCACGTGTACCTCCATGGACTAAATGCGTATGGCAATCAACGAGGCCAGGCATAACGACCTTCCCTGTAGCATCAATAACCTCTGCCACAGTTAGTAAATCAGGGTAGTCTACTTCCAACTGTGTGAAGGGACCAATTGCAACAATACGGTCATTCTCTATTAAAACACTGCCATATGGGATAATTGCAACATCTTGCATTTGTTCTTTTATGCGAGGACCTTGCGCTACACTCTTGAAGGTAATGACCTCATTGGCATTTTTTATTAAAATCGTCACTTCGCATCATCCCTTTGCTTTAGCATAGGCATATGCACACCTTTTTCCTTTGCCGTATTGATGGCGATCTCATAACCAGCATCTGCGTGACGCACAACCCCTAGCCCCGGGTCTGCTATTAATACCCGAGCAATCTTATCTGAAGCAAGCTGAGAGCCATCTGCTACTAATACTTGACCTGCATGCTGCGAGAATCCTATTCCTACGCCACCACCATGATGGACACTTACCCAACTTGCTCCACTCGCCGTATTAACTAGTGCATTTAAAATAGGCCAGTCAGATACTGCATCCGAGCCATCTTTCATACCCTCTGTTTCACGATTTGGAGAGGCAACAGAGCCAGAATCTAAATGATCCCGCCCAAAGACAATCGGCGCTGATAACTCACCGCTAGCAACCATTTCATTGACCTTCAATGCAAATCGATGACGATCACCATAGCCTAACCAGCATATTCGGGCGGGTAATCCTTGCCATTTCACCATTTTTTGTGCCATATCAATCCAATTCACTAAACCTTTATCATGTGCAAACATCTCTTTTGCAAGTGCATCTGTTTTATAAATATCTTGTGGATCACCGGAAAGTGCTGCCCAACGGAAAGGCCCTTTTCCCTCACAGAATAACGGACGGATATATGCTGGCACAAAGCCCGGGAAATCAAATGCATTGGCTACACCCATTTCTTTTGCATATGCACGTATATTATTACCATAATCAAATACTTCTGCACCCGCCTGTTGAAATTCAAGCATTGTACGAACATGCTCTGCCATTGTTTCTTTTGCTCTTTGCTCATAGGTTTTTACATCCTTTTTACGCAAATTAAGCGCTTCTTCAAATGTCATCCCGTTTGGAACATAGCCATTTATCGGATCATGTGCAGATGTTTGGTCTGTTACAAAGTCAGGAATAATAGCGCGATCAAGCAGCTCACGATTTACATCTGCACAGTTGCCAACGAGGCCAATTGATGCAGGCTCCTTTTTTTCACGTAGTGCATTTACTAATTGAATGGCTTCCTCTACCGATTCAACAATATAATCACAGTAGCCTTCTTTTATTTTGCGTTCGATTCGCGCTCGATCTACTTCCACTACTAAAATCACGGCACCAGCCATTTTGCCAGCTAAAGGCTGGGCGCCACTCATGCCGCCCATTCCCCCAGTTAAAATGAATTTACCGCGCAAATCAGCTGTACCAAATACTTTTTTGCCAGCCTCCACAAAGGATAAGTACGTTCCTTGTAAAATACCTTGTGCACCGATATAAATCCAGCTACCTGCTGTCATTTGACCGTACATCATTAAATCGCGGTCCTCTAGTTCATAAAAATGCTCCCAGTTTGACCAAGCTGGCACTAGATTTGAATTTGCAATGAGAATGCGCGGTGCATTTTCATGCGTACGAAATACAGCAACCGGCTTTCCAGATTGAATGAGTAACGTTTCATCATCCTCTAATTTTTTCAACGAAGCAATAATTTGCGCGTAGCTTTCCCAATTGCGAGCTGCTTTACCGATACCACCATAAACAATTAGCTCATCCGGATTTTCCGCTACTTCAGGATCTAAATTATTCATTAGCATACGCATAGCTGCTTCCTGTATCCATCCTTTACAAGTAAGCGTTGTTCCTCTTGGTGCACGAATATTTGTTTGTGTCTCCATACTGCCATCCCCTTTGCTATTATTTCGACATTGCCACTAACTCATCACTCGTCAATAAATAGTTCGCTAACGCTTCTATTTCATCTCCAATCGGCTGATCGGTTGTAAGCGGTGGACAAATTGCACGTACCTTTTGCAAAAATTGACTTGTGGCCGGTGCTAATTGTTGCTCTGCTCTATCTAAATGAATGGCTTGCGAAGCGCAAATCATTTCTATCGCAATGACACGAGCAGCATTGTGCACAATTTGGCGTACTTGACGAGCAGATGTCGTCCCCATACTGACATGATCTTCCTGATTACCCGATGTAGGAATCGAATCTACACTTGAAGGGTGTGCCAATACTTTGTTTTCCGACACGATTGAAGCTGCTGTATATTGCGCAATCATTAGCCCACACTCAATCCCTGGATTTGTTGCTAAAAATGGCGGTAAACCCTCATTAAGTTGTGGATTAACCATACGTTCCGTGCGTCGTTCGGAAATATTGGCCCATTCACATACACCAATCTTTAAAAAGTCCATCGCCAGGGCAATTGGCTGTCCGTGGAAATGCCCACCAGATAATACTTCTCCATTCTCTAAAACAATAGGATTATCTGTCGTTGCATTCATCTCAGTTTGCACACGTTCCTCCGCGTAGAAGAATGACTGCCATGATGCACCGTGTACTTGTGGAATACAACGAAGTGAATAGGCATCTTGCATCCGGATTTCACCCTGCTTTGTCACTCGTTTACTGCCATCAAGCCACTTGCGAATTCGCCCGCCCACAAGCTCTAATTCCGGGTGTGGTCTTACAGCTAAGAGCGCTGGATCAAATGCTGCAGTAATACCTTTCAGTGCTTCAAGGGACAAACTTGCAGCCATATCTGCAGCAAGCCCTATACGTTCTGCCTCATTTAATGTTAATACACCAATACCTGTCATTGCCTGTGTACCGTTAACAAGCGCTAGCCCTTCTTTCGCTTGTAGTCGTACAGGTGTTAATCCCGCCTGCTGTAACGCCATACCACCACTTACAATCTCACCTTCAAACTCCGCCTTCCCTTCTCCTACAAGCACTAAAGCCAAATGTGAAAGCGGCGCTAAATCACCACTTGCCCCAACCGACCCCTGTGACGGTACTATCGGATGCACGCCTTTATTAATGCAATCCAGTAATAGCTGTACGGTCTCTTGTCGAATTCCAGAAAACCCCCGTGCTAATGCATTAGCACGTAAAATCATCATGGCGCGAACAACTACTGTCGGAAAGGGTTCGCCAACACCAGTGGCATCTGAGCGCAGTAAGTTCAACTGTAATAATTCATTATCCGCCTCATCAATACGAATATGACTAAGTTTTCCAAATCCTGTATTCACACCATAAATGGCTTGCCCTTCAGCTAAACGCTTTTCAATGCGCTCCCTACTTAATTGAATGCGTTTCTTACTTTCAGTGGATAACACAACAGTGGCATGCCCTTTCACGATTTCTTCTACTTGCTGTCTTGTTAATGTATTGCCATCAAGCTCAATGATAGACATCATTTAATATCCCCCTTGTTCTATATCTTGGGTAAATTATCTATATCGATAGAAATTCCTCTATTTACATTGTACAAACTCCCTTTTTCAGAAAATAGAGAATTTTAAAAGAGAAAACAGGAATTATTATTGATTTTTATGTTATTTTTAATAATATAATATTACTTTTTTACGAAACTAGATTATTTTAAGGCGGCTGATTGTTATGCGAATTTTATTGATTGATAGAGACCCTACAGAATTATCAGGTATTCGGTGGTTTTTACAAACTTACTTCCCTGGAGATATTGTAGTTGAAATATGTACGGCTATTTCTGAAGCAGCTGAAAGCGTTCAACAGTTTGAGCCTGAGGTAATTTTACTGAATATCGATTTAATTTCTAATAACCGTTTAACGAAGCTTTATCAGCTATTAAAAAAACACTCAGGCACTATTTTTGCAATAACGACAGAACCATTATTTAAAAATGCCATGAAAGCAATTGAATTACAGGTTGCACACCTTTTTGTAAAACCCATTGATTTAGAAATTTTAAAGCAAAAGCTCGCTACAATTTCGATCCATACAGCGAAGGAAAAGAAGGCCTATACCCCAGATACAGATGAAACATTTTACTATAAATTATTTTTAGATAGTGAGACTAGCTCTTTAGATACAGATATGCACTTCACAATGATTGAACCTGAGCATCCTGAAACATTAAATAAGTTGTACAATTGGATTCAGCAAACGCCAATTTACCAGCATATGAAAATATATCCATTATCAGATGGTATTGTCTGTCTATTTCAAATACATGATATGAAAACGGTAGAAAAAGATGTGCGCACATTGATGAATGAATGGAGACTCACGAATAATAGTTCTCTTAATATCGGGATTTACGACTACACACCTGCAACATTAAAAAATATGTATACCTTAACAAAGCGCGCACTTCATCAAAGTTTTTACGAAGGCTTCGGTCATATTTTTTATGCGACAAGACAGTTAGAAACGCAGCCATTCGATCCGTTATTAACACCAGAGGAGCAGCAGTTACTCATTAAAAGTTTAGAAGACGGTAATCTTGAGGAAATCAAAGCCTTTTTATATCGATTATCTAATGAAGGGATTTATTACGAACAGGATGACTTACGAATTCATTTGACGAGTGTTTTGGCTCAAATTCGACGCTTTATGCTGAAATATAAATTACACGAGAAAGCTGTGATTGAACAAAACTATCGTCAGCTTTTTCATCTAATCATTGAGCACCCCATACTTTATACAATACTTAATGGCATTATTGCTTTCACACAAACATTGATTGCTTTAGCTCGGCACGCTCGGATGGAGAAAAAAGCAGACTATGTAGAACTGGCACTAGAAATTATCGAGCAACAGTTTCAGGATAGTTCATTGTCCTTGCCTTTCGTCGCTTATAAATTAGGCATTAGCCCCAATTATTTGAGCACAATTTTCTCAAAGAAGCAGGGCTTGCCATTTAAACGCTCTTTACAGCAAATACGCATTCAAAATGCCACAAAAATGCTAGTCGAAACCGATTTTGCGATTAGCGAAATCGCACTTTTAAATGGCTTCGATGACCCAAACTACTTCATCAAAATTTTCAAGCAGCAAATAGGTACTACACCTAATCGTTATCGTAAAACTTGAAAATAGAGCCACTTACATTCACTATATTTTCAATTAGCATAATCTATTTTCAACACGTGTATAGTAGAAACGAAATAGAAGTATTTACTTCTATCTCGTTAAAAGTCATTCTATTTATTTATAAGCTTCACTACAGAAAGCGCCAACTAACAGTGTTAACGTCATTCAAATAAATCTTTTTAAATTGTTTCAGTCATCAAAATTGATGCATATACTTATTAGACTACGCATATAATAATAGTTTATATCTTAATATAGAAATTCTTTAACAATAATTATTATAATGTACTAGCAATTCTATTTTGGATTTGCTATAGTTATTAGTGAAGAGTTTGACTCACAATTTTATTCAGGAGGTAAACTAATATGACAAACACAAATGATCGTAGCCGTCGCTTTACAACAGCAGGTGGTGCACCAGTAGTTAGTAACCATGACTCAATGTCAGCAGGTCCACGAGGTCCACTTTTACTTCAAGACGTATGGTTAGTTGAGAAATTAGCCAACTTCAACCGTGAAGTTATTCCTGAACGTCGCATGCACGCAAAAGGTTCAGGTGCATTTGGTACTTTCACTGTTACCCACGATATTACTCAATATACAAAAGCAAAAATTTTCTCTGAAATCGGCAAGAAAACAGAAATGTTCGCCCGCTTCTCTACTGTTGCAGGTGAACGTGGCGCAGCTGATGCAGAACGTGATATCCGCGGATTCGCACTTAAATTCTATACTGAAGAAGGCAACTGGGATTTAGTTGGTAACAATACACCTGTATTCTTCTTCCGTGATCCACTACACTTCACAGATTTAAACCATGTAGTAAAACGTGACCCACGTACAAATATGAAGAACGCGAATTCAAACTGGGATTTTTGGACTTCATTACCGGAAGCCCTTCACCAAGTTACAATTGTTATGTCCGATCGTGGTATTCCGAGTGGCTTCCGCAATATGCATGGTTTCGGTTCTCACACTTACAGCTTTATCAATGCTCAAAATGAACGTGTATGGGTGAAATTCCACTTCCGTACAGAACAAGGTATTAAGAATTTAACGGGTGCTGAGGCTAATGAGGTAATCGGTAATGACCGTGAATCTTCACAACGCGACCTTTATGGCGCAATTGAAAAAGGCGATTTCCCGAAATGGAAAATGTACATTCAAGTAATGACAGAGCAACAAGCTCGTGAATTACCGTACAATCCATTTGACCTAACAAAAGTTTGGTACAAAGGCGACTTCCCACTAATTCCAGTTGGTGAATTCGAGTTAAACAAAAATCCAGACAATTACTTTGCAGAAGTAGAACAAGCAGCATTTGCACCTTCTAACATTATCCCTGGTATTAGCTTCTCTCCAGATAAGATGCTACAAGGTCGTATCTTTGCTTACGCTGATGCTCAACGTTATCGTTTAGGCGTAAATCACTATATGCTACCTGTGAACGCACCAAAATGTCCATTCCGTACATTCCATCGTGATGGTGCTATGCGCTTCGATGGCAATCTAGGTTCAACAATGAGCTATGAGCCGAATAGCTATGGTGAGTGGGAACACAACTTAGACCACAAAGAGCCTGAATTACGTATCGATGGCAATGCTGGTATTCACGATTTCCGTGAAGATGACAACAACTATTTCGAGCAACCAGGTAAGTTATTCCGCTTAATGACTGCGGATGAACAACAACGTTTATTTGAAAATACAGCAAATGATATGGCTTCAGTTGAAGAATTCATTAAACGTCGCCACATTTTGCACTGTTATTTAGCTGATCCAGCATACGGTGAAGGCGTAGCAAAAGCTATGGGTCTTTCATTAGAGGGTATGGACCTTACAAATCCATACATTAAACAACCAACTAACGTTTAACCATCCACTTATTATTGATATCCAAATCCAATTTTTTACCCCATGCGAAATTTGCATGGGTTTTTTTTGATAGAATGTATTGTTGTAAAACCACTTCTATATATTAAAAAAATTAAAAGGCAGCCTAGATATAACTAGACTGCCCTCTTGCTTTCTTATTGATAAAGTAACATAAATAATATTTTTTCTTTTAGTTATTGATAAATTTGACTGCCCGCCTTTTTAAATTCTTCAGCCTTTTCCTGCATGCCTTGGTGAATGGCTTGTGTCGTATTTAAATCTTTTTCTTTTGCATAGTTGCGAATATCCTGGGAAATTCTCATACTACAAAACTTAGGACCACACATCGAACAGAAATGGGCTGTTTTAGCGCCTTCTGCCGGCAATGTTTCATCGTGGTAATCCACTGCTCGCTCAGGATCTAATGATAAATTGAATTGATCACGCCAACGGAATTCAAAACGTGCTTTTGATAGTGCATCATCCCTTACCTGTGCCCCTGGATGACCCTTTGCTAAATCAGCAGCATGTGCAGCAATTTTATACGTAATGACTCCAACACGAACATCTTCACGATTAGGTAAACCGAGATGCTCTTTCGGCGTTACATAGCAAAGCATTGCTGTACCAAACCAACCAATCATTGCTGCGCCAATGGCCGATGTAATATGGTCATAGCCAGGAGCAATATCGGTTGTTAAAGGGCCTAACGTATAGAATGGCGCTTCCTTACACACCTCTAATTGCTTGTCCATATTTTCTTTAATGAGATGCATCGGGACGTGACCTGGCCCTTCTACCATGACTTGCACATCATGTTTCCAGGCAATCTGTGTTAGCTCTCCAAGTGTTTCAAGCTCCGCGAATTGCGCCTCATCATTGGCATCTGCAATAGAGCCTGGACGTAAGCCATCCCCTAAAGAAAAAGCTACATCGTACGTCTTCATAATTTCGCAAATTTCTTCAAAATGACTATATAAAAAACTTTCTTCATGATGAAATAAGCACCACTGCGCCATAATCGAACCACCACGCGAGACAATACCGGTTACACGATTAGCTGTTAGTGGTACATAACGTAGTAATACCCCTGCATGAATAGTGAAGTAATCAACACCCTGCTCGGCCTGTTCGATTAATGTATCTCGGTACACCTCCCACGTTAAGTTTTCCGCAATGCCATTTACCTTTTCTAGCGCTTGATAAATAGGCACTGTTCCTACGGGTACAGCAGCGTTGCGAATAATCCATTCACGCGTCGTATGAATATGCTTACCCGTAGACAAATCCATAATATTATCTGCACCCCAGCGTGTTGCCCATGTCATTTTTTCTACTTCCTCAGCAATGGAGGAGGATACAGCTGAATTACCGATATTGGCATTAATCTTCACATGGAAGTTACGGCCAATAATCATTGGCTCTGCCTCTGGATGATTAATGTTTGAAGGCATAATTGCACGACCTTCAGCAATTTCAGCACGTACGAATTCTGGATCTAAATTTTCGCGAATGGCTACAAACTCCATTTCTGGTGTGATAATGCCCTTTCTTGCATAATGAAGCTGCGTTACATTGCGCCCTTTTTTCGCACGTAAAGGTTTTCGATAAAGCCCCGGAAAAACATTTTCTTTAATACGTGGATCATCATCATTACGAAAGCCATTATCCTCGGGCTTAATCTTACGGCCTTCATATTCTTCTACATCCCCACGCTCTTTTATCCAACCGCTTCTCAAAGCAGGCAAACCTTTGGTAATATCTACTTTGTAAGTAGGATCTGTATATGGACCACTTGTATCATATACACGCACTGGCGCATTTTCTTCTTCCCCAAAGCTCCCAGTTGTTGGACTTAGCATAATTTCACGCATTGGCACTAAAATATCTGATCTTGAGCCTTCTACATACACCTTTTTGCTTCCATCAAAACTAGTCATAATGTTAATGTTTTTTTCGCTAACTGTTGTCATAAACTACTTCGCTCCCTTTTACATATTTTAAGAAGGACCGAATCTAGCTCACCCCAACAATTTACTTTGCTACATATGAAAAGCCGAATCCAAAAAAATTTGGATCCGGCTGTGAATGTAAGGGTTTATTATCGCAAAGTATAAGTACTGCGATAATCATTAACTTTCCCACGCTGGTATGAGCCAGATCAGGTCCAAAGGGTCAAGAAACCTCAATGCGTTTCCCTCTCAGCCTGACTCATCAGACTCCCCTAGTTAAAGCTATTCAATTTGATGTTAGTGTAGCAGATATTACTAATAGATGGAAGTTATATTTTAAAATCATAACAATTAATTAGTACACTTTATATTTTGGCACAAGCTATTTCATATATGACGAAGATACTTTATGTAAAAAGTATTTCTGCCACGTAAATGACGAGCGTCACTGTGATACAGCTAACAATAGTCGAAAATAACACGGTTTGTGCTGCAGTGGCTGATTCAACATCGTATTCTAAAGCAAGGCTTGAGCTATTGCGTGACGTCGGAAAGGCACTAGCTATAAAGAGTGACTGAGCTACAACACCGTCTAAGCCAAGCGTAAAAATAATGACAAGCGCCACAGCTGGTCCAATAATCAGCCGTGTAAAGCAACTGACAAAAACGGTTTTATTAAACATCAACTTGATTTCAAGCTGGGATAGTTGCGCTCCAAGCGTAATAAGTGCCACAGCGATAAAACCATCTGCTACATGGTCGATTGGAATACGAATAAACTGGGGGATACCAATATTGAAGAAATTCATTGCCACACCAATAATAAGCGCATGTATAATAGGCATTTTCAAGAAGTCCTTTATAATGGCGAGCCCAGATTTTGTCGAGGAAATAAGATTATATAAACCATATGTATACGTTGTCATATTTTGGAAAATAACTAGAATAACCTGAATGGCCACTCCTATCGGCTGTGTTGCGAATATCATTTGCGCAACCGGAATACCATAGTTACCTGAGTTAATGAGCACAACGCTGTTTTTAAACACTGCTGTTTCTGTTTTTGCTAAACCAAGTCCCTTTGCTAAAAAATGACTGAGCACCATTTGACTCCCGATAAAGAGAATAATAAACACCGCGACCTGTCCTAGTACCGACAGCTCCACAGTCGTTTCATATAAATTCATAAAAACCGCAGCCGGCATAAAGCAATATGTAATAAGTTGGGATAATGCTTTTAAATTAAATCGAAATTTTTTCTGCAAGACTGCTCCAAGTACAAGAAGCACTAAAATTGGGGCAACAATTTGAAAGAAAATCATACCGAGATACATCATGTAGTTTATCCCCCCTCATCTCTTTCTATAGTAGTGCTATCTGCGAGCTAGGTCAATGTGCTTTGCTTGACCCTTCTAATGACTTTAAAAACGATTTCATGTCATTGCTCGTAGTATTTTCGAATAACAAAAGAATCTGAAGACCCCTTCAGGAAAGTAAGTTAGGCAAGCCCCCTGGGTTGAGGAGGCTTGCGGCTTACTAGCGGCTTGACAGATTTCCTTTTCACTTTACTATATTCTCATTATAGAAGGATTTAGTACCAAAGCCATTTTTATAAAGAAGAGGAATTAAGCGAGTTTAAAGCGTTTAACAACTTCTTGTAATTCTTGTGAGATTTTATTCATATTATTTATTGATTCTGCAACCTTTTCTAGCTCTGCCTGCTGATCAATTGTTGAAGCACTTACTTCCTCGGCAGAAGCGGCAGTCTCCTCTGAAATAGCTGAAATGCTTTGAATAGCCATAAGTGCTTGATTTTTGTGCTCTAACATACCAGAAAGTTTAGCGAGTAACTCGTTAATTGAGGTTGCAATAGAACTAGAGAGCTCACTATTGTCCTTAAAGGCTATTTCCGTGCTTTGTACGGATTCATTTTGCGCTTGCATTAAGCTAGCATTAGCAGCTATTACTAATACTGTTTGTTTAGAGTTTTCTAATATACTATCCACAGTTGTCTTAATGACATCTGTTTCATTTCTCGATTGCTCAGCTAGTTTTCTAACCTCCTCGGCTACCACTGCAAAGCCCTTCCCATGTTCTCCTGCTCGAGCCGCTTCAATACTTGCATTAAGTGCAAGCAGATTTGTTTGCTCCATAATACCATGAATAGAGACAATAACTTGGTTGATATTCGCAATATTAGAAGATAATGATTCTATTTGCTGTTGTATTCGTCCATTCATTTCATTGGTTTCTGTATTACGTACACGCAAACTATCGACTTCTTTCATACCCTTTTCAGTTGTTGTTTGCGTCTTAGCAGACAGTTCTTCCATTTGAGAAGACAACTGTGTAATCGTATCAATCTGTTCGGATAGGTCCATCATTCGATAGTTTGTTTCTTCCGTATCTTCAGATTGCTTAGAAGCACCTTGAGCAATTTCGTTTATTGCTACTGTCACTTCTTGACTAGAGGCTACAATCTCATTAAATGCTTCATGGACATGAGTTGATGATTGGTTAAGCAAAGTCGTAGATTGCAATACCGTATGTATAGCATCATTCGTTTTGTCTAACATATTATTATAGGCAACTGAAACTGCGCCTATTTCATCTGACTTAATATATTTTTCGTCAATTTTTTTCGTTAAATCCCCATCCGCTGCTGTTTCTATTGATGCACGTAGAAGCTTCAACGGCTTCAATTGTCTATAGATAAACCATGCACTTACAGTTGCCATTAAAATAACGATGATAATTGCCGCTACAATCGTGAATATAAGTACCTGATTATAGGTTTCAAGAATTTTAGATTTTGGTACAACTAATTGAATCGTCCAAGTCTCATCAATTCCGTCTAAAATCATTGGTGCAAAAGCATTATATGATTTTTCTCCTAATTGTTTTGAATCCACATACATGGTGTCTGGTTTACCATCTTGCATAGAACTACTAACACTTGCCCAGTCGATTGCATCTTGCATATTTGTTCCATCTAATTTTTCGTTAATACTATTTACACTAAGTATACCGCCAGCAGTAATGATGCTCGCATATCCGCCATCTGGCTTGATGGCATCAACTAGACCCTTTAAAAAATCAATCGATAAATCAGCGGTTAACACACCAAAAAATGTCCCTGAGGCATTCACTAATGGGACAGATATCGTTGTCATCGAGATTGTTTCGCCATTAACCTTATAATCATAAGGTTCCGTTAGTACAGCTCGCCCCTCTTCTTTAGGAACCCAATACCATTGGGCACTACTCTTTTCTTCAATTCCTTCAATAGCAGTAGTTGATATATCATTACCATTTTTTGATACATAAGGTACGAAGCGTTCTTGCGTATCAATTAAAGAAACATCAATAGTTGGTTCGATTTTCGTGAAATCTTTTTCTAAAACAGCTCCTGCCGCAATCAAATCATCGCTCTTTGTTAGATTTACTTCCAGTATATTCATTAAACTTTCAGCTGAAAGTTCGCCATTATTATGCATCGTCTCCACTATGCGTTTAGTTGTTTGTAATGTATCATTTGCTTTCTTAAAACGTTCGCTCATCTTAGCAGCAGAAAATTGAGCATTTTGAAGTGTCGCGCTTTCTGAATCATCTACACTTTGATTATATAACATGAAACTTGTTACTACTGTATAAGTAACAAATAGCACTAAAAATAATCCGATGATTAAAGAAGATAATTTTAATGCAATACTTTTGGATTTCTTCATTACAAACACCCCCATTTTTTATAAATAATCATAATGTATGGATGTTCTTATCACAATAAAAGATTTATAATCTTAACATAGAAAATTAAAGTTTATTCGAGAGATTTCCCTACATTTTTAAAATTACTAGTTAGACAATACAAAAGGGCTTGTTTCAGCCCAAAATATCAGCTTCAGACGCAGCCCTTTTCTTCTTCCAACTAGTAAACCAGCTTTCGATTTTCTCATTCGGTTCTAGAGCTAATTGCTCCTCTAGCATTTTTTGCAGCGATAAGTATTGTTCCTCCACAGCATGGTATTGTTTCATACTTCATACAATTTCATAAGTGTAAAGTAACTATCCTCTTCGTCTGGGTGAATAAACTGTCGCCTTTCCTCTATTTTTACGGCAGCCCATTTTTCAAAATACGAACATGAAATGGTGGCTACTGAAATAAATTCTCTTGTAACAAGTCGTTCACACATTCTAATTGTTGATAATGATGCTGTTAATTTGCAGATACTAGCCAACGTGCTATCTACAGAGCCCTATGATATTGAAATTGCATTGAGTGGTACTGAGGCGCTTAAAAAATTGGAAGAAGCAACCTTTGATATGGTCATTTCTGACTTGAAGGTTCTATCCGTCACTTCCACCATTCTATCCGTCTCTCCAGTTATGAAAACAGCAGGCTACGGGAAAAATCCATAGCCTGCTCATTATTCTATAAAATTTCATTGTTCATAATAGTATATAAGATACACTTTCCATCAAAAAATATACAAACCATCTACCTATTCATCCAAAAAATGCATAAAAATATCCTAAGCTATGATAAAATTAGTAATTATAGAAATAGGAGGTTCTCCCATATTATGAAACATAAAAGAAGCCTTGCCTTATTTGCTTTAGTAGCAGTTCCTTCGCTCATTTTTACTACACCTACTACGTCAGCATCTGCTGCTGGTATCTCGGCAAATTCAAAGACAGCTTACATATACAATTACAATTACAATTACTATTATTACAACTCTAATGTTTCGAACGTTATACAGCTCATTAATAACATTAATGATACTGCTTCATCATTCCAACCAACATTAGAGGCAGCTAACAAAGCCTACAATGCTTTAACAGAAACAGAGAAGCAATACGTAACGAATTACAGCACACTGTTAAATCACCAGCAAACAAGGGTGGCCTATCGTCGACTGGCGACACAGATTGAAGAAAAGTTAGCTTCTGTCGAATCGACATCCATTAATTACTATCAAAACGTGATTGAAACGAGAGATTGGTATAACACATTAAATGCCGCACAAAAGTCCTTTGTTAGCGCAGATACACAAAAAATACTGACATCTTCTATCGCGCCCAATACATCCGTTGATAAAGTTGTTAATAAAATCCAATTATTGAATTCGTCTCGCATTAGCTTCCATAAAGATGTCGCAGAAGCACGAGCTGAATACAATGCATTACGTAGATTTTCAAATGTTTCTTTCCCTAGCGGTACTGAAAAACTATTACTAGATGCTGAACAACTTGTATTAAAGGATAAAGCAGCAGCTAAAGAAGTTGAAAACGCCATTGCTGCTTTATCGCCAAAGACTTCCACTAATCAAGATGTCCAAGCAGTAAAAACAGCCTTTGAAGCGTTAACACCTGTTCAACAGCAGCTTGTGCCGAATGTAGGGACATTAGTAGACTATGTGAATGGCAAATACAAACTTCCAGCTAAGGGGAGTACGATAAAAACCCCTATATTATCGGACACAGCAGCAGTACCAGGTAAAAATACAGCTATGTCCAAAAGTAGAAATACCTATAAAGCAAAAATCAATGTTGCTGACTCTGAAATCAGCACAGAGCGCTTTGTTTTGACGACAAAAGCAAACATGACCGTCATCGTTCCACCACTAGGGACGCTAGTTAATGGGGACGCTGGCGTAATGGATATCCAGCTCACAAGAAATCTAAATCGTATTACCTTCCAAGCAACTTTGAATAAAAAACCTGTAGAATTCGTGGCAGATATGGAAATAATCATTGAGAATTTACCAAAGGATGCTTCTATTGTTCGTATCAATGAATTCGGTGATCACGAACCGGCTTCTTACTCAGTCAATGACAATCAACACATCATTCAAACGAAAACATCTGGTACGTTCCAAATCATTAGAAATTAACATCCCCGTAAAGCGGCAATTTCACAATCACAAATTGAGGAGAGCATAATGCATGCCCTCCTCTCTTTATTACATTCACTATTTGCATCTAAACATTTTTTTTGAAGATGGTGCTTGATAAATTTCACATGTAGGGTAAATCAAATTATTTTCTTCCAAATGAAAAGAAGCACCATCTGCCATAAAGCTAACAATGGTGCTTCTTTTTCAATTACTCTACTTCTAATCACTAATTTTAATTTTTTGATTTGTTAGCCACATTGTTAATTCCTCAACCTGAGCTAAAACAGCGGTCGGATCGTAGTACCAAGAACGCTCCTCCGGCCAAACATAAAGACGATCGTTTTTTACCGCAGGCAAAGTTCCCCATAGTGGATCCGCCTTGAAATCTTCAACCGTTCGACTGTTAGAAGTCATAATAATATAATCACCTGCATAGCTTGCCAACAATTCCTCTGAAATTTGAGCCCATTGTTTCTCCATAATTTCATCTGCTATATTTGCAGGAGGCTTACGTCCAAGCGCTTGATAGATGGGCTGTCCCCCACGACCGAAATTATCTCCATACACATAAGTCTCCTTATCAGTGTATTCCATGATAGAGAAGCTTAACCCTTCGTCAAGAACTGCATCAACCTTTGCTTTAGCATCTGCAATTTTTTGATCGTAATGATCTAACCATGCTTCAGCTTCTTTTTCTTTTCCGAGTAATTGACCGAAATAAGTTAGTTCTTCATGAGCATTTTTTAGTTCACCATATGGCACAACAACTGTAGGGGCTATTTTACTTAACGCCTCATAGTTATCTCCATTCCCAGTTATGATTAAATCTGGGCTAAGCGCAAGAACACTTTCAGTAGATGGCGCGCTGTAATCACCTATATCGTCAATTCCAGTTAGCGCATCTTTGAAATAATAATTTTTAAGCGTTAATCCAGGGGCTCCTACTGGAATTATGTCTAATGCGATTAGACTACCTATGTATTCCACGGCTACAATACGCTTTGGGTGAATAGGGATTGTCACCTCTCCATTTACTGTTGTAATCGTTTTTGTCACGGCAGTTTCTTGTGTTTCTTCACTTGCCTTAGGTTTCCCCGTATTATTTGTTTCTCCACATGCCGTTAACATTAATAGCAAGCATAGAAATAACGGAACGATGAATTTCCTATATTGATATTGTTGTAAGCGCAATTTAAACCCTCCATTTCTAACTATTGATAACGATTCTCAATTGTTATTGTAAATTGGCGAGTAAACATTGTCTATGCACTAAAATGATTTATTACCGTTCATTATTATGATGTTAACACCTTCATTAGTTCATATAGCTGTGCTTTCGAAGACAACGGATCATAGCCATAAAACATGTTTGATTGGTTAATCACATATACTTGCTTCCGCTGCACAGCCTCCATCTTAAGCCAAGACTCTGATTGAAACAAATGACTCACACGCTTTTTGCCTGCTTTATTCAATGGAAGTGCTGTAATAAATATATGATCAGCGGGGTAATTTGCGATAGCTTCAATATCTATCTCAATATAGCCACTTTTTTCTATATTATGATGAAGCATAGAAATAGGTAAATGAAATCCCATATCGTCATACAAAATTTGGCTTCCTCTTCCAAAGCTGCTATTTATACAATATGCGGTATTTTCACCGATTTCCCACACAATGGCTGTCCCCCTTATGCCCAGATAGTGATCAAGTTGCTCGTTACATTGCGAAACCAAGTGATCATATTGGCTAAACCAAGCCTCCACTTGTTGCTGTTTATCTACAATATCTGCAATAAGGCGAAACTGTTCGCGCCAACTGATATGCATAAAAGGAATTTCAAGTACAGGAGCCACTGAAAGTAAAGACTTATTGTTCTTAGCTGTATTATAGTTGATGATTAAATCAGGTCGAACTGCTGCGATATTTTTATAGATGGATGTTGTATCCTGTTCATAATTATTTAGCTTGTATACGGGACTTACTTGCTTAACATCGTCTAGCCACTCAGAATACACCCCCAATTCAGGTATAATACCAAGTGCAAGTAGACACGCAGTATGATTCGTATTAAGAGAAACCACTCGCTTTTTCTTATTATAAAAAGCGGAAGGAGACATCCCCACTAACTGCTTAAATTTGCGGCTTAAATAGGTACCTTCTTTGTAGCCGACTTCCTGCGCCAGATTATCTAATTTAGGCATGTTATATAGCAACTTCTGCTGAGATTCACGAATCCGTAGTAAGGCAAGATAGGCACTAAAAGTTAGGCCTGTCTTTTTACGAAAAGCACGTGAGAAGTGCTCTGGGCTGACTTGTGCTAATTGGGCCATCTGTTCCCGTGTTAAATCTTCATGAAAATGTCTATCCATATAATTGAGTATTTGTTCTAGCCAGGAATCACTAGGTCGAATTCTATCTTCCATTTCCTTGTAAAGTGCTTCAAGAAGTTCTAAAAATAATTTTTGAAAATGAAATGGGTTACTGTTCATAGATTCGCTCGATATTATTTCTAACTCTGAAGCCATACGAATTATCTCGTAAGAGCAGTCCGAAAGCGGTTCGGAATGCTTCAATATGCTCGGTTCAGATTGGTCGTTCGTTAAACCATGGTATTGGATTAGCGTTCCTCGAAGTCCAGCATGTAACTTGGTTGTGATGTCTAATTCTTTTGCATTATGCCAAAGTACCACGCATCCACGTGATAGCCTGTATTGTTCTCCCTTTAAAGTAAGAAATCCATGTCCTTCATAAATAACTAAAATAGATGGTAACGAAGAAATTTCCTCAGATTTACTAACGACCTTTTCTAACCTAGCAATTTGTATCGGATAATAAAATGTTTGCGATAAAGGTGTTGCATCTTGTGAAATCAGATTAGCCATCTATGTCCTCTACAATCCTTTTACCTCTAACAAAATTGCTAGGATTGATTCCATATTTATCTTTGAAAGTTTGTGCAAAATAACTAGGGTTAGCGTAGCCTACTTGACTAGATACTTCATTCACATTCATCTTCCCTTCCTGTAATAATAAATACGCCTTTTCCAAGCGTTTTTCTCGCAAATAACCAAAAACCGTTGTGCCAAACATTTAATCCCGAAATCTGAATTCCTCTAACACCTTGCATACAAAAGCTAAGTTCAACCATTGGCTGTTTCGTAGACATTTGCATCTGATAATTTTGATAAAAAGCATAGTCAGAGATGACCACTTCTAAATCTGAACGCGGAATCAAGCGATGTATCGTTCCCTCTTTAACATTGGATTGGAATGCCATATACTCTGTTGGGGCGCCGTGTTTCTTTGATATGTCCAACGCATTGAAAAAATGGCTAAAGTTCTGATGAAAGTTAGTTGTCAATGTTTCATCACACCCTTCACAACTTTTATTGAGAATGATTTTCATTATCTGTTGAAAGTATAGCAAATTCAAAACTCTTTTGCTATTAAATAAAAATAGAAAAGGAATAGGTCAGAGTACTTTATTGTTACTAACAATGCCTTTACTGCACTTCTTTCGATTGAATCATCATGGCAAGAAGTACACACAAGAAGAACATAACTGCACCGAAACCGTATGCAGATATATAACCACCAGCGTATTCTATTAGTCCACCAGCAAGCACAAGGCCAATCATTTGGCCAACTGCATAAAAAATAGATATAAAACCAATTGCAGTCGCAACATACTTAGGTTGCACTTGTTGACTGGCTTTCATTTGAATTAGCACGAGAACACCACCAAGTGAAGAACCCCAAATAACTGCTGATACAATAAATCCTGCTATAGTTCCTTATACAATTGGAAGAATATCTCCAACCACAGACATTACTAAAGCAGCAAGTAACGTTGTTTTTACACCTATTCGATCAGCGAGCATTCCCCATAACGGAGCACCTCCAATTGAAACAATACCCGCTATCGCATAAACAGTTCCTGCCATTGCGTTAGAAAGTCCAAGCTCTTTCATATAACTTGTTTGATATAAATTCGGTATTAAATAGACAATACCAACAATAAAATAGAGCACTGCAATGAAATACAGTTCTTTACTTCTCCACCCCTTCGTTTTTTCGTCACTATCAATGTAGAAAAAACATTAGCTTTAAAGCCTGACCTTATTATCATTGCGACTACTGATGAAAAAACGTATTCACAGCTTGCTAAAATAGCTCCAACAATAGTGATTGATACATTTGCTCCTTTAAACAAACGTTTATCCGTACTTGGTGATATATTTGGAAAGCAACAACAAGCAACAGAATGGTTAAACAACTATAATGAAAAAACTGAAAAAATGTGGAAATCACTAGTTGATGACGGCACTTTCCAACCCAATGAAACAGCTTCAATTTTGACTTATTATCCTGGCGATCGTTTATTTGTCATGGCTCGTACTGGACTATCACAAGTACTTTAACGATTCGAATGGTGGCTTTAAACCAGGTAAAAATATTCAACAAATTCTTGATGAAGAAAAGGGCTTTGTTGAAATTTCCACTGAACTTCTTCCTGAGTATGCCGGAGACCGAATCTTCATACTGACACCAGTAGATGATGAAGCGAAACAGTCAACAAACGATATGATGGAAAGCACTATGTGAAAAAACTACCAGCTGACAAAAATGGACATTTCTATACGATTGATATCCAAAAGAGTGACAGTGATGCTTCTACAAGAGAATGGTTATTAAAAGAAACCCCTGCTTTGTTAAAAAAATAAATAATTTGTTAAGGGGCATTTCACCTAGTTGAAATGCCCCTTTATATTTTATACAATACTATTAATTGATAATCATTTTCACTTACATAAAGGAGCGAAAAAGTTGGACCATAAAAAGCCGATTTCTTGCGAAACAGCATTGCTTTTTTTCTATCCGATATTGACTTTTTTACTCGCTCCGTACATATCGAGTTTTATCAGAAATTGCTCCTACTGTTACGCATAACTCATGGGACACCCTTGAAAAGCGTATTGCTCTATTAGGACAATGGCTTGGCAAGTAACAAGTGGCGCAAGATTGGCTTTATCGTTTCAAAGAAAAGGAAGTTATGATGTGGCAACAATTACAAACAACTCTTGCACCTGGTGAAACAGCCTCTGTTTTTATTTTCGACCGAGGGAAACGTCTATTTGTGATGGGATGCACAGGTCTATCAACTGCTCTCTATCATCCATATGGTTTTCAACCAAACCACTTAATTAAAAATTTAATTCAATCCGGCGAAGGCTATGAAGAGATACCGTTAAATTTAATGCCTGCCTATGCAGGTGATCGAATCTTTCTGCTGTTCTCAGATAATCTTGAATCAAGACTAGCTACAGAGGCACTCATCAACAGCTCCCTCTGGAAAAGCCTACCTGCAGTGAAGAAAGGTAATTTTTATTTAGTAGACGCGAGAAAATGGAATTATAGCGATGCTTACACAAGGGAAAAGTTACTTGGGGCTTTGCCTCGATTGATTGGATATTGAAAGTTACTCAATTAATGCCGCCAATATTTAACCTGATTATAGATTTTTGGCTGAGAGGTGGATTCGCATGTTGCATAACGAGAAAACTCATAGCACTAAAATCGGGGACGTTGTACAGATGTCTCTAGACGATGTGCGAATTTTTATGGCAAATCATTTTGATCTACCATTAACTATTGATTATCTAGCGTTGATAACAGGCTTGAGCCCAAACTATTTTGGCGAAGCGTTTAAGAAATCATATGGACAAAGTGCTACCGATTATTTGACCGAACTTCGTATCGGACAAGCGAAACAGTTGCTTCGTGAAACAGATTTTTTGTTACGAGACATTGCACAAAAAGTCGGCTATAACGACGAGTTTTATTTCAGTCGAAAATTTAAGAAAGAAGTTGGTGTTTCTCCATCCTTATATAGTAAGGCTTTTCGAAAGCGAATTTCTACCTTTTGCGTTTCAGTAATCGGTAACCTACTAGCACTCGGTGTCATACCAGTAGCTGCCCCACTCAACGCTAAATGGAGTCCCTATTATTACTACTATTACCAGTCTAAAATTAACATCCACTTAAATATTTTTGATGCTGAGTCACAGGAAAATTTTAAAAAGCTAGCATCTGCGAAACCAGATATTGTTATTGTTCATGAAAAAACCTCTGTAAGTATGACTAATTGGCTTGAAAAGGCAGGTATCCAAATAATCAGTATAGGTAATGGAAATTGGAAAACACAGCTTAGAGAAATAGCTTTTGAAGTAAAGAAACAAAGTCAATGTGAAGACTTCATTCAATCTTACGAACAAAAAGCTTTGCAGGCACAGAAGGCTATTAAACACAATGTTGGAGAAGATCGTTTTGCTGTTCTCAGATTATCAGGAGATAAACTATATTTATATAGCAACAATGGGATACGAGATGTTATTTCTCAAGATTTACAGCTAAATATCATCGATGTACAGAAGGAACCCTGTAATGAGCAAATCTCCATTGACCAGCTGCTGGAGTTGAATCCTGATCGTCTGCTAATTCTCCTTTGCCCAGACACTGATACTCGGGTTTATTGGCTTTCGCTACAGCATCTTATTCACTGGAAAAAACTGAAGGCCGTACAAAATGGTTATGTTTATCTCATACCGTCTAATCCTTGGTTCGAGTATTCCGCCATTGCCATTAATCGGATGCTGGACGAAATGCTGTTAATGTTAACCGGAAAAAATCCAAATCCTTTTCCTGTTCCCGTCCATGGAGTCTTACCTAACACTGATTTATAATTCTATGTAAGAATCATTATCAGTGAAGGGAGATTTTAATTTTATATGCACCAAATTCTTAGCAATAAATACAGTTCGATTTTTAGGGCTTTCTGCATTCTAACAACCCTGTTAATTACACTCGTAATGCTCACTGCCTGCAACTCTAAAACAGTAGATAAGGAAGATACATCAGCCAACGCAATGGAAGCATCAACGGTTAACAATGCCGAGGAAAAAGACATCTATCCACTGACGGTAACAGACGAGCTTGGCAACGAGTTAACACTCACGACTAAACCAACTAAAATTTTTGCACCTGTGATGGAGGACTCCTTGCTTGCTATAGGAGTTAAGCCGATTGTGCAATGGTCGAACGGTGTTAAGCCGCAACTCTATTTACAAAATCAGCTAAATGATGTTCCAGAGATTAGCTTTGCAAGTGGCCCCCCATCTGCAGAAGCAATTCTGGCTTATCAGCCCGATTTAATTATTTTGCACAACGCCAATTATGCCGAGAAAGGTGTATATGACAAATACGCAAAAATTGCCCCGACCTACGTGTTCAAAAACGCACCTAGTGATTTAAACAATTCTATTAAAATTTTGGGCCAACTAGTCAATGAACCAAAAAAGGCAGAACAAGCTCTACAGCGTTATCGGGAAAAGGTTGATGCTGCGAAGACAAAGCTGACTGCTGTGGAAGGGAAGAAAGTAGCTTTAATGCGATTTAATGCAAAAGGTATGTTTTTTATGAATGATGACTATTTTGGAGGCTATGTGCTATCACATGAATTAGGATTTGAACAAAGCAACTTAGTGAAAAGCGGCGCCTTTGAAGTATCGTTGGAAATATTACCTGAATTGGACGCAGATTATATTTTCCTTATTAATGACGGAAATCTAGGCGATGAATACTTAACAGAATTAAAGGAAAGTAGCATTTGGCAAAGTACAGCCGCCGTCAAAAACAATCAAGTTTTTGAAACTTCAGGTGATTACTGGCTGAATGGCGGAATTCAAGCTCAAGGCGAAGTGATAGAAGACGTATTGGAGTTCCTAGCGCCATGAGTAACATGACTGGACTACCTTATAGACAAGAGAGCTATTTTGAACTGCAAATGACATCCCGTAGGAAACTTGACTACAGAATTTTGGTCGCGGCTCCAATGGATGAACCCCCTCCCAATGGCTATGCAGTTATCTATGCCTTAGACGGGGATGCCCTTTTTCAAACGCTTGCCGAAGCAGTAAAACTACAAACAAGAAAACCTAAAGGCTTTGATCCGATAGTAGTGATTGGAATCGGCTATCCTTCGCGTGAACCATTTGATATGGATCGACGATGTCGTGATTTTACAATGCCAGTAAATGAAGCTAGCCTACCATCCCGTTCTATAGGCAAACCATGGCCAACTAGTGGCCATGCTGATGACTTTCTAGACTTTATTGAGCAGGAACTAAAGCCTGCAATTGCCAAGGAATGGCCAATTAATGCTGGAAAGCAAGCTATTGTTGGTCATTCACTAGGCGGGCTTTTCACATTGCATGCACTGTTTGCAAGACCTCACTTATTTACCCATTATGTAGCCGGTAGCCCCTCTGTTTGGTGGGGAGAAAATGAAATACTAAAGGAATTAGACATGTTTAAGGAAACATGGAAAGGTGAGTATCCACTCAACCTTCTGTTAACGATCGGCGCGGAAGAGCTACCGGATATGCTGGATGGAGCCGAGCAGGTTTTTGAGCGAATGAAGGATCTAGCGGCCAGTGACATTCACACGAACTATGTAAAATTTGCTGAAGAAGAACATGTTAGTGTGCTCCCTGCAATGCTTAGCAGGCTTCCTCGATTTCTAAATTCCTAATGACAGGACAAAACCCAAGTGGCGGTGACTCCACTTGGGTTTTTACACTTCAAAATATTGTCGACTGTTAACCTAGCTCAAACTATATAGCACGAAACAATCTGGGTTTAATCCTGAATACCTGTTATGCATTAAAATGTTGGAAATAGCGTAGGACTAACGCTATTTCGCTAACATATTTGGCAATCCTCCAACAACATTTCACTCGTTGTCATATCATCATAATTCCATTTATCCTCTATATAATATACTTGATTGTTTTTTTACGGCAGGCAAAGCGTTCCACAAAGGCTTTTGCTGTAATTCTTCAAAGGCTTTTTGAGCCTCTTTATCCGCAGAAAGTAATACAAATAAATAATTACCAACAAGCGTATCATGCATGGATTCTTCAGAAATGTGAATATACGGCCCACTGTTCGGCTGTAACGCTTGTACCTTTTCATCCATAGCAAAACCTTCAGGTTGATACAATAAATCAGCTACCCCACCTGTTTTCATCACATACATATTTTTATTCCAAAAATATTGAAGTACCACAGCAGTTTCGTCTTCAGCCACTGTACCATTTATACGAAGCTTCTGCATCTTCTTCATACTGCTTCAGTTGTTGCTTTCCTTCTGCTTTTTTACCAACAATATCAGCAATAATAGGGAAACGTTCCTTTAATGGGAGCATACCATCGAAAAAACGACCATTTTACTAGTTGCAACATTTACTCATGATAAGTAAGCGGTTTATTCCCCACGATCGAATATGTCGCTGTACTTCTGCCTCTTTGACCAACGAGCAATAAGGTTTATCACAACAAATTTTTGCATAAAAATTAAATTCTAGTGGTCTAAGTTGATATCATAAAATAGTATGTACTCATGTACATTACGCCGTTCTTAAACTGTATGGTGAGTATAACGAGATTTAATCTTGAAGAAAATCAAAAAACCCGAATAGTCCACTTTAAGTGTCCACTATTCGGGCTCTGTCCATAATGAGATGAATGTCTTGTTATATTGTCTACTTATAGGGTTTAGTTTATTATTAGCGACTTATAGCCTTTTCGATTTCCTAGTTAAAGCTTTATATACTATAATCCACTATACCCAAAAGGAATGGGTATTATTTCGATATCTTATCTTGCACAAGATGCTTATTTCCATATTTATCAACTATAACGATGACAATATAATCTCCCTCAATGAATGGGAATATATTATTTGTAATAGGCTGCACTGTTCGACCATTTGTAAGTGGTGTCTTGCCTTTACCATCACTGAGGCTTGTTAATGCGCCTGAAGTGTTTGGATCAATGACCTCAATTGGTTTTACTTTATCGATGTCCGTTTGTGAATATGTCTTACTGTATACTTTGTAGTAGAAGTTGACCTCTTCGCCTGGTTGTACAGAAGGATCAGCAAACGTAAAGTCAAATGTTGCATTAATTTTATTACTTCTATCTACAGAAATTGGTTCTTGAAGCTTAGCACTTTCAATATTCGTCGTAAGGGTTCTATAGATATAAGATGCCGTTGGTTTACCATTCGCAAATGGTAGTTGTGTATTTGCAATCACTGCACTGCCTTTATCGGTAATATTCGCATTAACCGTTAAAGCAAAACTTTGATTCACTTCACTATTAAAGGTAATAATCATCTTACGTGGCTTCCATGTTTCTCGTGTCGAAGCACCATCTTCCCATGCCCATGCATAGCTTGGTAAGGTAGCTGTTGTCCCATCTAAATTAGTTAAATTAAAGATTGGTTGGTTGTTAGCAATGATGCTTCCTGGACTGGATGGGTCACCAACTGCTTCAGAGAATGTGATCTCAAATGTTTTCCCATCGATTCGCTTGAAGATAGGGTCTTCTACACGCGGTGCTGTGCCATCTGAGTAGAAATCTTGCTTCATCCAACCTGCATTCGTTTCATCATGATTGTCTCCTGCTGCATTGGCTTTGTAGACCGTGATATTACCGTAAGTATCCTCTGCACCTAAATAGACAACGTAGTCTGTATGTGGCGTTGCTGTGAAACCTGAGGCCTCTGTTAATGGGAATGTCCCTTTACCACTCTTTGTCACAGATGGACTAGATTTAAGTTTTTCCTCTAAGAATTTGCGTTCTGCCGGCGTGTTAATTGTTAAATTAGCTGAATCATTTGTTGTGCCATCTGTATTTTTTTTCGGTACAAACCAATAATGGAGTTTTGTCGTTTCATCGGTATTGAAACTAATCATAGCCTTTGTATCATCGTTTTCCTTTGGTTTCACTACTATATCTTTAATTAATGGTGCTTTCGTATCGCCAAGTATTTCTTTTGATGCTATTTTCGAGATTTCCCCACCACGATCCTTTAAGACCATATAAACAGAATAGCTTAAGAATGGATTAAGTTTGTCTTTTGAAATAGAAATTGGGAATTTTTTTGTTTCTTCCTCTAAATCTGCTGGCCCAGAGCCACGTTCAATATAAATATCCTGCCCGCCAAGTTGGAAGTAACCAGACTTTAATGATGATTCAATCGCAAATTCATTAACGAAATCGCGTTCTGTAATACCCTTATCTGTTAAATATTGCTTAAAGGTTTTTGTTTCACCATTGTCTACGACTATATCCGGTAACACCATGTAATAGTACGTACCAGCCTTGTTTGGTTTAAATTCAACTTCTACACGTTTAAAATTATCAGATTGGTCGGGTTTGCTAACAACATTTTTAATTGAAATAACTGGCATATCTAGTTTTTCATGCACGTATTCCGCATAGTTTCGAATATTTTTACCAGGCTGAACTGTATTTGCATTTTCAAAATCATTATCCGCTAAATCTTTTACGCTAGGTAATACCGTTACCCTTAATGTATCACCATAGACAAACCCTGTTCCAGATGGGATTGTTAATAATACTTTTTTATCGCCTTCTTTATATTCCACTGCAGAAGGCTTAATTTTATTTTGACCAGTTGTATTTACAATGACTGTTCCAGATAAATCATAGTTATTTACATTTCGGGCACTTTCAGGATCTAATGCTTCGTTAAAATACACGTAGAATTGGTTTTCCTTACCGGCTGGTTCGAGTTTCGTATTTTCCACAAACGGATGAATATTATCCAATGCACCTGTTTTGAATTCTTTTACAGCCTCTTTTGGAATCGGATCTACTGAGTTATTTCCAGAGTTGTCCTTCATTACTACATAAAGTTGATATTCTGTTTCAGCCTCTAAGCCTGTTAGAATTTCCGTAATTGCTAAATCACCTGCAACTGCCTTACCTTTTCCTGTTGGATTGGCAATGACATCTGCGGTTGTCGGATCTGCAGCGGTTGTTTTCTTACGTACATAGTAATAGTAATCTCCTGGCTCACTTGCTACGAATTTCATTTCCGCCCGTTTACCACCATGCAGAGGTAACACGGTTAAACTACTCACTTTCGGCGGCGAAGCATCCTTCATTTGGAATGTTTGTGATACAATGTCGGAAGCATTTTTCGCACCGTCAACTACCATCACGTAGATGACATATTCTTTTTTCTCTCCTAAATTAGATACTTTGATGGTATTCGTGCCGTTTACTGCTGCACCTGTTCCGTTCGCCACATTCTCAACAGAATGACGGTTCACCATTTCTCGTTTTGTCGGTACTTCAGCGCCTTTTTCACGGACAATATAGTAGTACGTACCGACTTCGTTGGAGTGGAAGTCTGCTTGAATCTCACTGCCGTTCAGTACCTTGACACCTGAGATGCTAATAATTGGTTTCGTTTTATCTGACGGTTTTTGATTGTCGATATCGTCCTTATCGATCGGTTTGCCGTCTGGGTCTGTAATACTTCCTACGTTATCTTTGTCTTCTAGGAAGTCATCGAATATATTATTTGGTGATTCGCCCTTTGGAATAATGACTTTGTCAATATACGTATAGTCGCCGATATCAATCCAACCATAAGCATTATCAACGTATAACGTACCTACTCGACCATCTATGTATAGCTCTAAATCCGTAAAGCTATTGTAATTGATCCAGTCGATATTACTATCTCCGTATATTGTCAGCTTTGTCTCTGTATCAAGATTGAGTGTGCCAATATTACCTTGAATTTCAAATTCACGGATATTGCCGATAATATCTACACGTGGTAATTTTGTATTCGTTTCGATTTTCGTACCACTTTGAGACACGACAAGGCGTGACACCGAGCTATTGTAAAATTCGATGTGCTTTTCAACATTTTTCATCGTCACCTTATCTTTTGACCAGTTGACAAATGGCTTGTCTTTATCAGGGTTCTGATTTGTCCAATTTTGCAGATCTGTTGATGGATTATTATTTGTCGAATTATCCTCTTCTGGTTTTTCTGGGTTAGACCAGTTGATAAATGACAGATTATTGCTTGCCACACGGCCAATGGCTAATGGCTTATAGGTAGAAACATTTAAATGTAAAGGTGGACGTACAGTTTCATTGACAAGCATGGTGCCTGTTAATGTTACATTGGAGAATTCAATATAGTTGCCATTGACAACGATTGTTGCGCCAAAGGATCCATTTTCTCCATCTAGCTCTAAAAATCTTGAACTCGTTCCGCTCGCATTTAACGTTAACTTGGACACAGAATACAGCGTTTTACCCGAAAGGTCTCCTTCAATAAGAGCACCCTTCAACACATCTGCGTTATACTCGTTAAAAATATGAGCAAGACTTTCTGGTACTGTGTATGGTTCAGCATTTATGTAGATAATGTCATCTTCAACACCTGTAACCTTGTATGATGTGGCATTACTCTTTTTGTCTTGAGAACGCACTATAAATGATGCAATTTGTCCACGTGTTACCGCATTGAATGGAGAGAATGTGACAGGTGTTGTCCCTTCCGTCACTTTTAAATCTACTAGAGTTTGAATATAGGCTGCGTTACTTGTTTGACTCGTGACGTCTTGGAAACTGTGGTTGTAATTAGAAGCCACTTCAAATTTAAAGCCAAGTACTAAAATTTTTGCTAATTGCCCTCGTGTTACAACTTCATTTGGCATAAATGTTCCATTTGAATAACCAGACATAATTCCTGCATTTTGAAGAGCAGCAACATATTTATAGTATTCGTTACTTTTTGGAACATCTTTAAAGTAAGGATCTTCGACATTTTTTACATCCAATTTTAACACCGTCGCCAGCATTTTAGCAGCTTGGCCTCGTGTTACATTTTGATTTGGACGGAAAGTTTTATCTGCAAATCCACTAATAGCACCCTGTGAGTATAATTTTAAAATATTTTCATAATGGCTAGAATACTGGTTAATATCTATAAAGGGTGAAGTAGCAGCCGCTGCCTTTTGCGGTGGGGGTATCACAACTGCAATTCCACTTGTAGCAAAAACAGTCGCAATAAGCGCCTTGTTTACTTTTTGGATTTTTGTTTTATCCATCTCACTCTTCCTTTCGATTAAAGATTGATGCGTGCAATATTATTTTCATCATACCCTTTATATCGACAGGTTGATAGCGTACCTTCATAGATAATTCTAAAATAATAGTAGGAAAAGCAAGGATACTTTCCTAGGTGTAAGTGGATTTTCTACCACCAAGCATTAGCTAATAAAGCTGTCGTTCCTAGCCAATAAAAAAACAGTTTGGACACTGTACACCGCAGTCATCCAAACCGTTCCACTAACCAACCACTTATCTTTTCCCGTATTTTAATCCCTTCAATCTAAATATACATCAGCCTGTATTGCACCAAGAGAATATTCCGATAGCTGTCCGAAAATGGCTAAATCGAGTTACACGAGTTTTTTGTGCAATATAAAAAGCCAAGAAGCATCGGTGCTCTCTTGGCCTTTACGATATATAGGCATACATCTAGTCGTCCTTGTAATGTCATAAGGGAAAGGGGGATAACCTTACGTCTTGCCAAGTCGATCGAGAGATGTGTCCCGAGTTTACGTATTATTTGAACGAAGTTATGAAGTCATCTGGTGAATGACTAAAAATAGCTTGCCCAAATGATCGTCGCATTAATCATGTACCCCATAATTAGAAATGTAAGCCTATCTATTTTCATTATTTTGCATTTGGTGTTGTCCGGGCCACCATAACTTGATTTCGTCCAGCTTGTTTTGCTCGATATAAAGCACCATCTGCTGCCTCGATAAGCCCTTCAATCGTATCAGCCATCTGCGGATACACGGCAATCCCTGCTGATAACGTTACTGGACGGCCACAAGGACTTATGGAATTAGCTAAATTTCCACGTAGTTGCTCTGCCACTTGTGCCGCTTCCTCAGCTGTTGTATTCGGCAATAGCATGATGAATTCTTCACCACCGTAACGACAACAAATATCTCCATCACGTGCAACGGTCTTCATATTTTGCGCTAAATATTGTAGTACCTTGTCCCCCACGGCATGACCATACGTATCATTGACACTCTTAAAATGATCTAAATCCAACAAAATAATTGCATGTGGTAACAGTTCTTCCTGCCATTTTGCAAGTACAGTATCCATTGTCCGGCGGTTTGTTACACCTGTTAAAGGATCAGTAGTAGATTGATCCTTAAAGTAAGACACTTGTCCCTGTAAAAACGACAAGCTTCTAACCAGCGCACTTTTCAAATAATAGGCTTCAAAATACCAGCTGCGAACAGATTTCAATCCCTCTACATTTTTCTTATTCAAGCTCTCCTCTGTTAATGTCGCTAATTGTTGCAATGGATGTGCAATACGTGTTGCTGCCCAAAGTACAATAATGATGGACACCAACATAAGAGGTAACGCTTTTATCCCTACATCCTGTACCCGATCGAATGACGGTTCTAATGCAACATTTAATGGTCGCTGTGAGACGACACCCCAGCCTGCTAACGGAACTGCACTATAACCTGCAAGCATTTCCACACCTTTTGTATTAACAACCTGTTGTGACCCGTTGTTTCCAGCAACCACCGCCTGAACAACTTTATTTTCAATCGCGATATCATTAATGCGGCTTGGATTTTGGTGATAAATAATACGTCCATCCGCGTCCACTACATACACATAAGAGCCATCATGGTAAAAATGCTCTCCAAGGAGGGAATAAAAGACGTTTTGCTCCTTCAAATAAATTGTTCCAGCCACCATCCCTAAGTATTCATCCGTCTCTGAAAAAATCGGATACGAAATAAAAATAATCAGTCGTCCTGTTAGCCCCTCATAGGGCTTGGAAACAAGAGGTTTTCGCTTAGATAATGCTTCTTTTGCTCCAACAGAAGTTAACACTTCCCCCTTCACTTCGACAGAAGGTGGAGAAACCGATAACACAAGACCGTCTGCATTGGTGACAAGTACTGAATTAAACATATTATTTTGCATTTTCAGGCGTTCTGTTACTTCATTTAATGCATTTTCATCATCCATTTTAGACTTAATGGTACCAGCACTATAGCCTAAGATCTGAAACGATTCCTCTAAATACGAACTCGCAGTTGTCGCTAACTTTTGCGCATATACACGATTTGTTTCTAGAGAATTTTCCCTTATGGAATCGACATTCATACGATAGCCGCTCCAAATGCTACCTATACTCGTGAAAAAGAATGCAGCCATCGCCACACTCATTATCAAA
The DNA here is from genome assembly GCF_003049605.2 of Lysinibacillus parviboronicapiens. Classification (NCBI taxonomy): domain Bacteria; kingdom Bacillati; phylum Bacillota; class Bacilli; order Caryophanales; family Bacillaceae; genus Lysinibacillus; species Lysinibacillus parviboronicapiens. Next base: position 238,916 of record NZ_CP073713.1, on the reverse strand, counting down.
TGCTTCAATTTTATTTGTCTTGATTTCATCTCTATTCTATGCCCCTATTTATAGTATTTCATTTAATGTATGACCATCTTTCCACAATAAAAATTCCGAAAATCTTTTCACTATTCCTCTATTAAAACACAAAATATTCCCAATTAAGCACAATTCATTGTTTTTTGTAGAAAAGAATATGTCAAAATAGTGTTGTTTTTAGAATGATGCTATAACCAAAGTCATATAGTTGGAGAAATACCAAAATCTTTTTATCGTATATCAGGCAAAAATATAGTAATTTTATATCTATAAAGCTACTATACTTTTGATATATTTCTATTATAATTTGTAATTTTACAAAAGAGGGTTTGATATATATGTTGCGTAAAACTGCTCCAATGCTTTTCAGCTTTAGTATGGCTTTTTGGGCGAACGCTTCGCTTGTTCACAAAAAAGGCGCAAATTCAAAAATGGCCGGAAACAATAGTCAATCTTTGGCATTCATGTCTCAACCGCTTGTAAGATACCAAAGTGAATACAACATGGTATGGAATCGTTATTATGATGATTACGCTCAATTTCATCTTATTGGTACTCAACATGGTAAAGCGGTTGGTGGCTATGAAACACGTCCTGGGTATAAAGTTTTTGGTATTCAAATTGGCGCTAATCGTACGGATGTAGAAAAGAAATATGGCTCGCCTCTCACGGCCATTCACCGTCATCGCACGAGTTATTTGCTTACTTATCATGATCCATCTGGTAGCCCTACCCATGGAACTTACCTAATTGATCAACACTATGTCACGTTTTTCTATGATTTGCATAAAAGTGATCTTGTTCGTTCTGTAACTTGGGTATCCACTGCAACTGAAATGACCAAGCCTGGTTATTATAATGGTCCTTCAGAAATTTTACGCACAGGGTTTGAAGATTTGATGGTTGAACTCATTAATCATGATCGTGTATGCGAAGGATTGCAGCCTCTAATTTATGAAAGAAAATATAAACATATTGCTCGTCAGCATAGCAGTAATATGATTACACATGACTTTTTTAGTCATAAGGATCATCTAGGTAATCATTCCAATGATCGCCTAGCGGCTGGTGAGGTAAGCTACTACTGGTATGGAGAGAATATTGCTTATGGTCAGTTTAATAGCATCTTTGCCCATGAAGCATTGATGAATTCAACAGGACATCGGAGGAATATTTTGAGAAAAGAATTCACACATGTTTTTGTCGGGGTTTCTTTTAAGGATAATGGTGCACCGTATTACACAATTAATTTCTATTCTGAGTAAAGGTACTATTTACGATTTTCACAAATTATAAGCGATGATTTACGCTGAGCGTTACATCTGAAAAATCTCTATGTACAACCCTATACCTAGAGATTTTTGTGTCTATTGTGTGACTGAATTTTCAAATAATAGACATTTGTTGTCTGAATTTTGCTAGAAAATCTATATTCTAAATTTTTTTACTTTTATTGTTATGCTGACATATAATTTTCTGACAAATTATTTTATAATGAAATTTAACATAGTCAAGTCAACTGCACATCTGTTATAATACTGATAAATTTATAATATTCTGTATTAATACAGATTTTAGTAAAACACGCTTTTCACAATATGGGGATAATGAGAAAAGCGCTACAATGGCTTCTTGCTTTTGTAGCCTACACAAAAAGGGGTTGGGAGATTTGGGTATTTTAAAGGGGTTAAAAATTCTCGATTTTTCTGCATTACTACCAGGGCCAATGGCGACAATGATATTTGCAGACCTAGGTGCCGAGGTCATTCATGTTGAATCTTCTAAACGAGTAGATTTAACACGTATTATGCCTCCATACGATGAAGATCATGAGGCTTTTATTCACCAACATTTAAACCGTTCCAAAAAGTCTCTTACATTGAATTTAAAATCACCAGAGGCTGTAGAAATAGTAAAATCTCTTGTTCAAGAGTACGACGTGATAATTGAAGGATTTCGCCCTGGAGTCATGCAACGTCTTGGCATCGGCTATGAAGCGTTAAAAGAAGTGAATCCTAAGTTAATTTATTGTGCCATTACAGGTTATGGTCAAACAGGCCCCTATAGCAATCGGCCTGGGCATGATAATAATTACCTGTCACTTGCAGGGGTACTCGATTATTCACGTCATAAAGACAAAAAGCCTGTCTCCATGGGCATTCAGCTTGCAGATATCGCAGGGGGCACAATGCACGCGGCAATTGGGGTACTTGCTGCTGCATTACATCGTGAAAAAACAGGGGAGGGGCAGTATGTCGATATTAGTATGACTGATGCTGTCTTTTCACTCAATGCGATGTATGGCTCGGCCTATATAGGCGGAAATCGTGTACCACAACCTGAACAAGAAATTTTAAACGGTGGCAGCTATTACGATTTCTACAAAACAAAGGATGGACGCTTTTTCTCCGTGGGAAGCTTAGAGCCACAGTTTCGTAAGCTACTTTGTGAGGCACTTGATATTCCTGAGCTAATTGATAACACGTTTAATGATTCGTACTACACACAAATACGTTTTAAAGAGGCAGTTCACGATGCATTTTTATCAAAAACCTATGAAGAATGGCTTGAGGTCTTTAATGAAAATTTCGAAGGTTGTGTGGAACCAGTATTAACCTTCCCAGAGGCATGTAAGCATCCACAGCTACAAGCTCGTAATATGATTGTTGATATTCCAAAAAACGACGGCTCAACGCAAAAACAAATTGCCTCAGCTTTTAAATTCGACGGTTATCAGCCTGTATACAAACATGTTGGCGCTAAACTTGGCGCGCATAATGAAGAACTTCTTAGCGCACTTGGCTATAGTAGTGAAGAAATTGCTGCACTACAAGAAAACGGTGTTTTAGAATAAAAACAGAGTGTCCTCGGACGTCTTGATAGGACGCATTGGACACTCTGTTTTTTTAAAAATTACACATACGCGCTTATAAACGTTCGAAGCTTCCCAAAATGATCGTCAATGAGTAAATATTTTTTATATACTTCCATTAATTTTTCAAATAGCTCATATTGTTCAGTCACAAATAAAACCTTTAATATATTCACCATGTGTAAAGACGAACTCTGCGCTACCAAATAATAAGGTGCATCTGGCTCACAGTAATTTTGACGCCACTCCTCCACAGATAGACCAATGTGTTGCAACGAATTGTTTACTTGTAGAGCAATATCTTGTTGTACTGACGCCTCCATCGCTATAAATTGCTCATTACTAAAGTTTTGTTGCACTAATGCCGCATGTATTTTTTTGTTAGATGCTAGCACATTCTCTTTGATAAGCGTTAACCCTTCATTATAGCGCTCCATTTTCACATAATTATCAAGTAATACAGCATACATATTTTCTAGATAATTGAGCGCATAATTTTTTATAATCGCCGGTGGTGTTGGCTTTCGGTTGGGCAGTAAATCTTTATATTCTAGCATAATCTCTATTGCGTAATTATTCAGTCGTTCATCCTCTAGTAAGTACTCCCCATAATGAATAACAGTTTCATGATCCTGCTCCCCATGCCCCATATGCAATAGAATGTACGCAATGAGTACTTTCTCTTTTTCAGTTAACGCATACATTGAATAACGCCAATCTGCTTCAAAAGAAGTAATCAAATCCTTCACACATTGAAAATCCCCTGCCGACAAACGGTAGTGCGTCACAATTTGATAAAGACGAAGTTGCTTTTTTGCCAAACAGCTAGCATTATGGTTATCCACAAAAGTTATGCACTTATCCAGATTTTTTCTGTAATTATGCACAAAGTTATTCACATGTGCATAAGTTATTTGCGCTGAATGTTCAAAATGACGCATCATTTCGTGGATAAATGTGAATTGTTCTAATGGTCTGTGGATAAGCAGTGAATAAACTTTTTTAGTAAAGAGCCAGTGCCAAAATAAAGCTTCTTCTTTATATATCATATGCACAAAATACTCATCTTTAAATTTATATAAAAATATTGTTTGTAAGTCATTCACAGGCAGCGTTACCTGCCAACGCTTTCCGAAAATAAGCCAGATTAACCGCTCTAAGTCCATCGTATGCTGTGCGAAAAGTTGCTCAAAAAAAGTTTCTTTCCCTTTTTGCGTATAAAAAAAGGCATTGAGTCGGTCATGGACAAATTTTTCATCAAGTCCATGCTTCTCAAAAAAAAGTTGCAGTTCGGTGGATACTCGTCCCCAGTATTTTCGAGCTGTAGAGAAAGCAATATTCATTGCCGCTTCTTCATTGACCAAAAATAAGTTTGGTGACAGCGTCATTCCTAATATTTTGGGATCCTTTTGTGTGCTGATTTCCGCCCATTTTGAAAGTAATTTTTCTGCACCCTTTTCGCCACTTTGACTATATGTCATGAATAAATGCTCATCACAATCCAACAGCATACAACCGGAGCCCCCCATCAAATTCTCCCAACAAAGATCTTCCCCTGTCATGTAAAAATACGTTCTTCTAAAAAACTTGAATACTCTTTCTCCAATATATCAAATCTTATCCAACATATGCTAAAAAATTATGGATATGCCTAACAAAAGTGCAAAAGCGCTTGTTCAAATTCGACAAACTTCTTCAAACACACAATAAGCCATCTAAAAGCATGCATATGCACCTCATAGATGGCCTACTTAATATAATTTTTAAAATAACATATAGCATAAAAATAAGGCAATGAGTCCGTTGGACAGTTGCTCATAAGTTGGTAGCCCAATCGCATTGTCACAAATAGCTCATTGCCTATGTGATATGTACAACTTCAAAAAAGTTATACACCATACCCGAATAACATCGAGAAACACTCATTCTCATAGCAGTAGACGTACAATAAAAAAAATAGTTACAAAAAAAGTGACTCAACTGAGACACTTTTTTCTGCACCGAACAGGAAGTCGGGCTATCATTTTTAATAGCGAATACTAGGCTTCCATACGGTAAAATTTCACCAAAACATCGGATATTTTCGAGTTTCTCGTAAATTATTTATCAGCACACCAAAGATTACAATAATAAGAGCACCAATTAGTACAGGCATGACTAAATAGCTCCAACCATAGCCCCCTAAAATAATAATAATCGGATTGGCTCCAGCCGGAGGATGTATCACCCCTGAAAGTGCCATACAAAAGATTGTTAAACCCACACCGAGGCTAATGGATACAATACCCGATCCTAACAGTGAATACATAGACAACCCAATTACAGCCGATATAAAATGCCCGCCAATAATATTGCGTGGTTGCGATAATGGTGCATTCCATACAACAAAGACAAGAACACAGCTGCCACCAAGAGATGCCATTAACCACGGTGCTCCTGTATAATTTGTTAAACAAAGCAAGACAAAAATACAGATTAAGCCACCAAACGCACCTGTAGCAGCATCAGCAAAATTTGTTCTTGAGGGAGCATGCCCCCCTCCGTTCATTTTGGATATGTATGTTTTTATTCGTTGATTTTTTTCTTCTTTTTCCTGCACTCGTACGAAATCTGCCATAACCCGCCATCCTTTATTTACAATAATTCTGTCGAACATAGTCTTTTTTCTAGCTTTTCTGAGCATTTTCTATTATATCAGCTAGTAAATAGAATTCAATTTCTATTTGTCATATTTTAGACAAAACTAACCTTTACGAGCGACTCTATTAATTACCCAAGAGATTTCTGACAGTGCTTATATTTGTTATCTATTTTCAGCATAAAAGGTATTCACAATAGCCCTATTAATGACTGTAGTACGCTTCGAGCAACTATTTTCCGTCATTTTTGGACTTTGTCATGTCCAATTAGCTAGCTTCTTCTAATTCATGGCAGCAAATACACGTTCAATTTTCCATGGTCCACCGTTCTTGATTCAGCTCTTCTTGACGTTTTGCCTCATATGCACGCATTTCCTTGCGCACGATTTTCTTTTCAAATTTACACTTGTTCGCACTCACTTTTATCTGTGTCAAATCAATAAAGACTTGGTCAGAGCTCCATAATCTTTGATTGCAATTTCTTTTAAGATGAGATAGAAATCTGCTGAGTCTTGAAAGTAACATTCATAATTTTTACCGAAGACGCACACTCGTTGATTGGAGCGCAGGCGGCGATTTCTGCGGGAATAGCATGAGCTGAAGACCCCGCAGGAGCGGAGTGATGAGGAGTCTGAGGCCATGCCCGCGAAAAGCGTTCGCCGTAGCGCAAATCAATGGTTTCATATAGTTACTTCTATTTGAAAAGAAAAAAGCCTACCACTTAAGGCAGGCTCCGTATTAATCATATTGTTTTTTCACTGGTTTAAAAATTCGCGCTTTCTTCAGCACCGTTTTCGGCACTTGGAAGGTTGCCGTTACTACGCCAGGATGACGACCGATTTCAATAGAACCTGTAATCGTCGCACGATTCATGACCTCCGGCTCGCTCATCTCGAATAACCGTGCAGCTCGACTAATAGCATTATCTGTTGCCTCATTCAATGTTGTACCTGATCCTACAACTGATACTGGGAAGGCTTCCTCTACCTGCTTAACACCAAATTCTTCAGCAAGCTCACGAGCACGTTTTTTTTCTTCTTTCGTAAACGGCTTCGCTGTATATGGCAAATCTTCTTCATTCGGTAAGATAATTGGACCTTCTAATGTCACTTTTTTCAAAACATTCACCTGAAGTTGAACTATTCCTGCTACATCTGTTGTATGCCCAGCAATTTCTCCATCACCCTGCATCGCATGCATATCACCAATATACACACCGCCACCAGTTACCTTAACAGGGCAAATAATCGTAGCGCCTTCGCGTACACGGCTAATATCCATATGACCATCTGTTCGATGTGTATCTAGTTCAGCTTGTGTAAACGCATATTCATGTGGTGCACCAATCAAAAACGACCCAAAATCACCAGCATTATGGGAGTCTGGCATCGCCTTCGAGGGCGTTGTCCCAAGTTGACCTAAAAACGGGCGCATTCTTGCCATAATACCAATTAAATCGCTTGGTGCCAAAGCAACAGCTGGATTTTGCACAGAATTTTCAGGTGTGCGCATATAATTTTTAGCATCGAGTGCAATGCGACGGGCACCTTCGCGACCAACTGTCACACCGATATTGCCCTTTTGATCTAATGCCATTGTGTAACCATTTGTCATTTTAAATGGTGAAGTTTCTGTATCACAAGTTGAACAACGAATTGCCTGTGGTCCAATACCTTTAACTACAGTACTTGGATGAAGCTTACCGCAGCCTGGGCATTTCACTGACACAAAAGGATCGCCAATAAATCGATCGATAATTGCCTCATCATGACCAGATGACGTTGCAAGAGATGTTACCTGAATCGACTTAATTGTAATGGCAATGGCATCTCCTACCTCAGCACCTTCTACAAAAATAGGCTTTGTTACTTCATGGCCGCCACGAATCCTAGGTGTTAGCATTGGCCCCCAACAACCTGGCGTTGTGTTAGCAATAATCATGCCCCCATCTTTTACAGGACCAAGCATTTTCTGCTGGGGATCTAAAATACCATCAATAAACTCATTTACGAATAATGTTTCCACGGCTTGCGGCTGCTGTACAATGACCTCATTTTCCGGTTGTTTAACTTTCTCATGTATTTGTAATTCGGTTATCATGATTACCCACTCTCCAATTCCTAAAATTTTTATATGTAGTAAATTTACTCCTTAAATAAGGGTAAAAGAGAGCTCTCCACTTAAACGAGCAGAGAGCTATAATCATTATTTATTAATATACAAATCGTAAATATGTGAGAAGTCTTCCTTAACGTACTTTTCTTTATGATCTATCATCCATTTACTTGCGAAGCTTGTAATTTCTTTGAATGACGACGCGGGTGATATATTATCATTACCAATGCGTCCCATTGATGCTGAGGCAATAGTAAGGCTCTGCTCCGCTACATTAAACTTGTACGCATTTTGCTTTTGCTCGTAACCAATGGCATGTAACGCCTTATACAAGTCCTTAATTTCATCAATAAAACGCTTATGAATGTCGATTGATAGCTTTATATCGCCTATTGTAAACTTAATTTCGACATCAAGATCAATAGTTCCTGCTGTTTCGAGAAAAACCTCACTAACTTTAAACATTGAATAGTCATAGCGACGTAGTAATCGCTTTTTACTCATCGCATTGGCACCATCTACATGGATGAGGGCACGGTTTGTAAAGCAATATTCATCTGCTTTGGTTTTAATCAAAAAATAGATTTTCTCGTCTAATTCATGCAGGATAAAATCATCCGCATCTGTTTTGTCAAAATCTTCATGAGATATGACTACCCCAATATCTGAAAGCCCTAGTGCATCTGCCGCTATTTTTTTAAACATCGTCATTCCTCCTGAATTGTTAATACTATTACTACGCTTAGGCTACCTGGAAAGTTTCATATAATTAAAAGGCCTTTGTGTACGTTTATACACAATTGACTTTAAGTTAATGCGACACACCTTAAGGGCAAATAGGAAGTACAAAGCCTGAATAATGTTCAATGACGTATTCAAGTGATCTTCTTTTGTTTTAGTAATCGACTTATCCTTACATCCGATCTGTTCGCTACTCTTAACTATATCGAAGCCCATTTGCTAAAATACTCATTTAATTTTTAGTTACATTCCACTACATTTCGTCTTCTTAGCAGGTTTCATTTATAATGAATTTTATAATGACTAATTGCGCTCCAAGCAACTTCCTAATATACAGGCGAAGCGCAATTATTCAGGATCTATCAGTTATGAACATAAATAAAAATGAAAGGGCGTGTGAAAGCATGCAGGAACCAATTATTTTAGTCGTGGATGATGAGGCTGACTTAGCAAATCTTCTAAAGGCTAGTTTACAAAAAGAGGGCTTCAAGCACATATATACCGCTGGCTCAATTTCAGAAGCTTGGGCGAGCTTTCAACAGACTTCGCCCAATATCGTGCTACTCGATGTGATGCTACCAGACGGTGAAGGCTACGATTTATGCCGACGTATTCGTGAAATATCACATGTACCTGTGCTTTTTATGTCGGCTAAAACAGAGGAGATTGATAAAATTTTAGGCCTTGCCATTGGTGGGGATGATTATATTACAAAGCCCTTTAGCCCAAAAGAGGTAGCCTATCGTGTGAAGGCCCAGCTACGCCGCGCAGGATATCAAACACAAGACGAACGGCCAACTCATACATTGGAAACCTTGCAGGTTGGACCTTTTCTGCTCAATAGTGATGAAACCGAAGTACATAAAGACGGCGATTTATTGGAACTAACTGCTAAGGAAATTGGTTTAATGGCCTGCTTTATGCACAATCCAAATCGGATTTTAAGCAAAGAAACGCTGTTTGAACGTGTATGGGGTGAGGATTTCTTCGGCTCTGACAACACTGTCATGGTGCATATTCGGCGACTCCGCGAGAAGATTGAAATCGATGCATCAAAGCCTGTTTTCATTACGACGGTCAAAGGACTTGGCTATAAATTTATGGTGCCTAAAGAGGCGCAGACATGAAGTGGAGACTTACAGCTCGTTTTCTATTTTCAGTAATCTCCATTGTCATCATTGTTATTTTTGTGAATACAGCAATTCTCATAGGGCTCCTTATCTATCAGCAAGTAAGACACTTTGATAATGCTACTACCAGTAATGAGGAAAGCTTTGTCCGAGCGTTTGAGCAGTATGTTGATGAGTCTGGTAATGTCAGTAATGAGGGACTTCAACAATTACATCAACAAAACGCATGGATTCAATTGCTCGATACAAACGGTCAGGTCATTGCCTCACATTTCGCTCCAGAAAATGCCCTTTCACACTATGCACCTGTGGAGTTAATTCAAGTTTACAAATATAAGGAGTTCGATGTTGATACAACGGTTTATGTAGGCAGTAAAGATGATATTAATTATTTAATCGGTATCAAAGGTAGTGGTGTTTCAAGGTATGTCGCCCACATATCTGGTGAATCGACTTTACAACTTGTCGGTAAATATGGGCTCCTTATCGTTTTTGCAGATTTGCTGGTGGCGACTCTTGTAGGTTGGCTATTCGGTCGTGCTTTAACCAAGCCTCTTTACGCAATGATTGAACGCATTCAACATTTAAAAAATCATAAACACGTACCCATTAAAACGCCCAAGGGTGTCTATCAGCCTGTATTTGAAAACTTAAACGAGGTGTCGAGCGAATTAGCAGTGCATGAACAAGAGCGAAAACAGTTAGAAATAATGCGCGAGGAATGGATAAGTAATGTCTCACACGATATGAAAACACCTCTTTCTTCTATTAGAGGTTATGCAGAACTATTGAATAATAAGGATTTAACACTTCAAGAGCAAAGTGAATACGCCCAAATTATCGAAAAACAATCATTGCATATGCAAGATTTACTCGATGATTTAAACTTAACGATGCGCCTAAGACATCAGCAGTTACCGCTTACTTTGACTGAGGTAAATATGGTTCACTTTATACGTGAAATCATAATCGACACTCTCAATATGCCTCAATACGAGCAAGCCCATATTGATTTTGATGCTAATGCCGACGTTATCCAGCACAATATTGACCTGCACTTTATGCGCCGTGCTGTCATGAATTTTTTACACAATGCATTGCTCCACAATGCACCAGGGGTAAATGTTCGTGTCCTTGTCGAAGAGAATTCTATTATAATTTCTGATGATGGCCACGGTATTTCCGCTGAAGATCTTACTCATATTTTTGAACGCTACTATCGTGGTACAAATACCGAGCGCACACATGGCACGGGACTAGGTACGGCTATTGCACGTGATATTATAGAAGCTCATGGAGGATCCGTGACCATTACTTCCGAAGAGCAAAAAGGGACAACGGTTAATATTCAATTAAAAGAAACAATCCAAGATGCCAAAACGCAGTAAAAATACGTGCCAAAGCTTTCACTAAACTTCTGCCCAGAGCTTGAATGTTGCTGGTGCACACTTTACATTCATACAAAAGGTATTCGAAATGATTATATGCCGAATACCTTTTGAAATTTTATCAGAAATATTCTTTGCAAATTGCCCCTATTTTATTAATGACCGTGTACGCTAGGCGCAACTATTTTCTGCCGACTTTGCCATGTCCAATAAGCTAGCTTCTCAATAAGTGAGCTTCACCTGCATGAACAACTTTTTAATCCCTCGTAAGGGTGCCCAACACTTACCATGCTTTTCTTTCGCATCTGCACATACACGTTCAATTGTTTCTTTTCAACGTGCATAAATTTGTTTCATGTCTCTTTGATAATGTATATGAACGGCTTCTTTCACCTATTACGCCCAAATAGGACGTTCAATGATTTTTCGATGTCAGCATTTCTAATGGATGTCATTCATTATTACTTATTGTTCGTCATCCTATCCATCGCCTCGATGACACTAGCTGATTGGAGTGCATGCGGATGACGGCATTCGCCTTTCACTACAGAGCAAAGCTTCCTGCGGGAATAGCATGCGAAGAGGGGCCCGCAAAAAGCGTCTGCTAGGGGATAATAACAGCTTCATATAGATGCTTCTATTTGATAAGAAAAAAGACTGAAGACAAACCCGTCATCAGTCTGAAAGAAGGTTTCTCAGAAATTAATTCTGAGAAACCTTCTTGCTAGTTTTTACTTTAGTTGTTTTTGTACCTTTGCAGGCATATCATCGAACTGTACTTCATCATATGACGATACTTCGTTTTCTTTTTTCACATAAAGCTTTAAATACGCATCATGGCGTAAATTTTTCTGTGCAGAAAACCTCAATGTCATTTCTTCACCCTTCTCATTAATGGCTGGAAGCTCGTACCAATACAACTCGAAAATTTGTCCGTCACTCGCCTTGTATTCCTCTACTTCGCCATCAGAAGTAATATGAACATAATATGTGTCTTTATTTAAACGGTTAAAGTCAACTGTCATAAGCACGACTAGACCTGCCACGAACAGTATAAATAATGCTCCGATACCCAAGAAAACCTTCTTCATTTTATTTGGCCCCCTGTCTCACAATTTTATAAAATGATCGTACTGTGAAGATATAATATAAACCATAGATTGCTGAATATGCGACCATCCATAAAATAACTGGCTTAGTCATATTCATATTAAATAACTTCGAAAATGCTATCAGGGCAAATGAACTATGCACGATGCCCACAACGAGAGGAGCTCCAAATATCACAGCTACCTGCCCCGCAACAGTTTTCAATATTTGTTTACTGTTGACACCAATCTTATTTAAAATGGCATATTTCGCCTGATCTTCTTCTGCTTCAGTTAAGATTTTAAAGTAAATGATGCTGCCAGTAGACGCTAGGAATACGAGCCCTAAAAAGCTCCCCACAAATAGTAGTGATCCAACTGTAGCGATACTGTCTTTATAGCTTTGCGGTACGCTTGAAAATCCCTCTTGGTGATCACTTGAAAGCTGTTCGTAAATCTCCTTAGACACGTTCAGTTGCTTTAAGTCATTGTCCATACCCACTACCTGCAACTTAACATCATCTGCATTTGCTGCTGCAAACTCTTTGTCATTGACTACAAGAACCGTACCAGCTGCAATAAAGTTTAACACACTATCTGTATACATTTCATCGACATGGAAGGAATCACCGTTCTGTAATTTAAATTTTTCACCTGTAAAATCATGCGAAAAACGTTCATCATAACTAGCATCCAGTAGGATTGTAGAACCATCTGCAATTTGTAATTCACGGTCTTTTCCCTGCAATTTTGCTAAACGATTGTAATCAGATTCCTTTAATAATGTATATTCAAAAAATGCAAATTCATTATCAACGCGTAAGCTTTTCGCAGTAAGTGATTCATTGTACAACACATTTTCTTGCGAAAACTCGACAGGCTCGCCTTTCCACATGAACGTATTTGGTAACATTTGACGTACTGACGCTTCTGTATTGTAATACATTCCAAAAACGCCACCACCTGCTGTAATAGTCGTTGCACTTAGTATAGCAATGATAGACAGCGATTTCGCATTTGCTCGAATACGATACAATAATTGCGATACCCCAATTAGATTCAAGCGTTTCCACGACCATGACGTCGCCTTTTTCAACGCTGTAAGAACAAACACGCTGACACTGTGGAACAGTAAATATGTCCCTGCGATTGTTACACCAATAACCATAAGGGGTGTACCTATTATTGTGAATAAGCGCCAAATTGAACTCGTAAAAATATCAGCAGCCGCGGTATAATACCCAAATGCAATGAGCGCCGTCCCAAGAATAGCCGCTACGAATGATGCACGAGGAATTTTCTCCCCCTGCTTTTCTGCATGGAATAAATCAATCAGCTTAAACTGATAAATTACTCGATAACCCTGTAATGAAGTGAATAAGAACAACAGTGCAAAAATCCCTGCAGTATTTAGCACTGCTTCAGATGAAAACGGTAAATTCGCTACGACCTCATAACCCATAAGGCGTACCAAGATTGTAAGTAGCACCTTTGACATAAAGAAACCAATGACAATGCCTAATACTAGTGATATCAGCCCAATAACTAGATTCTCAAAAAATAGCATTAAGCCAATTTTTTGCTTACGCACGCCAAGTAGCGAATAGAGCGCTACCTCTTTTTTTCGCTTCTTCATAAAAAACGAATTCGAATACGCAATAAAAATAATTATAAAGAATAATAGTACAACCGATGATGCACTCATCAGCCCTTTAATTTGCTTTGACATTCCTGTTACGGAAGAAATATCTTCATTATATTTTAATGTTACAAATGTGAAGTAAATCACGATACTAAATACCATCGAAGCAATATATAAAAAGTAATTTGACAAATTACGCTGTATATTTTTTCGAGCTAAGCTAAATAACGTCATTTACTCCACCTCCGATGCTAGAAAGCACCTGTAAAATCTCTTGGAAAAATTGCTTTCTTGTTTGTGTACCACGATGAATTTCTTTAGAAAGCTGCCCATCCTGGATGAATAAAATACGCTGGCAGAAGCTTGCCGCAAAGGCATCATGCGTAACCATCATAATTGTTGAGGCCTGTGATTGATTTAAATCACTCAAACTTTCTAGTAAATCTGTCGCTGATTTTGAATCCAACGCCCCTGTTGGTTCATCTGCAAAGATAAGCTTCGGCTCAGTTACTAATGCTCGAGACGATGCCGTACGTTGCTTTTGACCACCAGAAATTTGATACGGGTATTTATCGAGCAAATCGCCTATGCCAAACAACGCTGCTATCCGATCAACTCTTTCGTTTATTTCCTTAGTTGGCACTTTCGCAATTGCTAGTGGTAGTACTATATTTTCACGAACCGTCAACGAATCGAGTAAATTATAATCTTGGAAGATAAACCCTAGATTGTCTCGACGAAAATCTGCGAGTTCTGCATCTTTCATGCGTGCTAAATTTACATCACCGATGACAATATCGCCTGTCGTTGGCGTATCAATTGTCGCTAATACATTTAGCAAAGTGGATTTTCCGGCACCCGAAGGCCCCATTACACCAACAAACTCACCTTTATCTACTTGAAATGTTATATTTGATAGCGCTGTAAATGTATTCGCGCCCTTACCATACATTTTCCCTACATTTTGCACCTTTAATAATGATGTCATATACGCTCACCTCTTCCTTCTGACTAAAGTATACGACCCCAAACTTACATCAAAATTGTCGTAAGCTTACATCAACCTTAAATCAAATTCAATTTAACAAGATATGATAGAATTTTATTGAAATACATTTGAAATCCATCAACTTCCCAAGGCTATAAAAAAGATCCACACACAAAATTGTGTATGAATCCTTCAAATCCTATACTAGGCTTATTTCTAAAACTTCAACTGAAGCCGTAAAATCATATTTTTGATGCCGCATACACTATTAGCCTAACTTTGTCCTTTTACAGCAAAGATATATTTTATTCAATCTACCTGAATATCGTATATGCAGTTTTCTTTCTGTCTTCTGTCATTACAATATCACTCTATAAACGCCCATTCATTCTTGCGGCCTGCTGTAGCGGGTCCCAGACCCCATTGTATGGCGGCGCATACGCTAAATCTAAATCTAGTAAATCAGGTAAGGTCATTTTGTTGTATAACGCTGTTGCAAAGACATCTATACGCTTATCGACGCCTGCTGGTCCCACAATTTGTGCACCAAGTAACTGTTGGTCTCGCTTCCGTACAACAATTTTAATATACAATCGTTGAGCTCCCGGATAATAACCCGCGATATGACGTGCAGATAATTTATATGCTTCATATTCAAAGCCAAGTTCTTTTGCCATATGCTCATTCATACCAGTTGTTCCCACGGATAGATTAAAGAACTTCATAATAGACGTACCCACAATGCCACGGAATGGCGCACATTTCCCGGCCATATTCAAACCTGCTAGTCGCCCCTGCTTATTCGCTGTTGTTCCTAGTGGTATATAATCCAAGCGCTCCTTCACAATGTTGAAATGCATCGCGCAATCACCTGCGGCATAAATATTTTCAACAGAAGTTTCTAGATGTCGGTTGACGATAACTGCACCATTTTTAGCAAGGACAATTCCTGTTCCCTCTAAAAATTGCGTATTGGGTTTAATGCCAGTCGCAACAATCACTAAATCAGTAGCTAGCGCCCCAGACTTTGTAATGACACGCTCTACTCGCCCATTTCCCTCAAATGCTTGCACTGTTGTATTTAGTAATAATTCAATGTCCTGCTTTTTTGCTTCGTCATGGACATGTTGTGCTAGCTCGGGGTCCAGGATTTTTGTAACATGACTACCACGCTGAATAAGCCGTACTTTTTTGCCACAAGCATGTATGGTTTCCGCCATCTCAAGTCCAATATAGCCCCCACCCATGATTGTCACGTGTTCAATATCAGATGTTAAATCTGAAAGTAAATCTTCTAGTTGCGGAATGGTTTTAACCGTGTGCACACCCGCTAAATCGGCCCCTTCTTCCACTGGCATCGTTGGGGTAGCTCCCGTTGCGATGAGCAGCTTATCGTATGCTATTGTGAACGGCTCTCCGGAAGCGTTTGTCCCAAAAACAAGCTGTTTATCTACGTCAATCCGTTCCACCTCATGGCCAACGCGTGCATCAATGCCATACTTATCACGGAATGTCTCTACATCTCTAGCAATAAGACGTTTTGTCGATGAAATACGACCATCTACAACATAGGGCAATCCGCATTGTCCATATGAGTATATAAAGCCACGTTCTAAGGAGGTAATTTCTGCCCCCGGTACATTTCGATAAATTTCCATTGCGGCTGACATTCCAGCCGCATCTCCCCCGATAATTACGTATTTCATCGTCCAAGCCCCCTTATTTTTTTCTCGTCGCTACTAAGTTTGCATATTCATCTATATACAGTCGGCGTTTTCCGCCACTCACAATAACACGTACGACATGTATGGCGATAACTAGTCTTAAAAAGAACGCTAGTGTAAAAGCTAAGATTGTTAAAACAATTTGCAGTACGTAAAACGGTGAATCCATATCTAATTCAATTTGCCCCAGTATACGAATAATCTCAAAGATAGTGATTGTCGCTATAATTGCCACACAACGGCGCCATGACTGTACGACGATACCTTTCGTTTTATCGCTTGTCATCGTAAAGCGCATAACCCTCATCCCAATGGTTGCGCCGTTTGTGATGCTCGGTACAACCCCAAAAATAAGAATATATAATGCGATTTGCACGATAAACTCAAGTATATCGCTATAACCAGTTACTGCACCAACTATGAACCATACCACGTGTACAATCATCACATCTATAACAAGTGCTAGTAAAATAGACAAAGGCTTAACGATATCTTTTTTTGCAACTTCAGCAGCTTTTGCCTCAACAGCCTCTTGTGATGGAAACATTGCCCACACAATTGGTGCTAAGAAGAAGCCAATAAGTGCACCTATACTATTAAGCATTAAATCATCCACATCAAAAATACGATACGCACAATTAAAGATGCCATAAATACCAGTTACTTGTGTTGTCTCATAAAACAATGTTAACAAAAAGCTCAACATAAATGCACGTTTCCAGTACTTACGATTTTTTAAAAAATAACGCAAGTATACGCCAAATGGCATCAACAATAAAAAGTTAAAGAATGCCTGGAAAAATGCGGGCTGTTTCGTCAATAAGAGCCATGTCTTCGGACTTGTCAGCACAATACCACTATTTTTCATAATATCCGCCATAAATTGAAACGGATGCAAATTATAATGGACAGTGTCTGCTGACTGTAATGAACAGGTATCACGTGTTTCTGGAAACGGTAGCAATACCAAACATAGGGCTGTTAAAAAATAAAAAATAAATGAAAACATAATGATTGTTTTCGATACGGACAAAAAATTATATTTACGATACGTATAAATGAGCCATGGCACAAATAACACAAATGACAATAGTATCGTTATCAATGCTGCCACCACTATGGAATTGGTATAACTTGACATATATGCACCTCTTCTGTTTAAAAAGAGCACGAAATGACTTTCAGTGCCCTCCGTTTAATATCTCTGTTTTTTATTCTAAATCTACTTCAAGCATAATCTACAAATACAACAGTACTATTTCATCAAACTTAAATAATTCTTAAATTGCTTTTGTTTCAAAGGACTACAGCAAGTTGCTAGCTACTAAACATCTTTGCTAAATCGAAGAGCTTCTTTCAGGAAGAACGAAAAGGCAGGTAATGAAAAACCATTCGTTTTCCTTACCTGCTTTCATAGAAACTTATGCTTATGCTTTTGTTATTTCTTCTTTACAAAATGCTAATATCTCTTCTAACTCGTCATCCTCAAGAGCAAAGTCTAAATACTCGCCCTTCGCCTTTTCCATAATGAAATAATTTAAAATAAACGGCTCACTATCTTTTTCGCCAATTAGTACACGAAACTCGATACCTGCCTCATGGTACAACTCATCTTCTTCATCAATGTCTACATCTAAAATGAACTCAAAGCGTTTACCCTCAATAATATTTGTCGGATCTAAAATTTCTTCCATAGAAAATTGTGTAATATTCATTTATACTAGCTCCTTTTTCTTTACCTGTTCTTTTATATAATAAATCAATTTCAGCATGGGTCAACTAGAAAACCCGTATACACCTACAAGCAATTATGCCACAATAAAGTGAATCATCCATTAATAGGCTGTGTGAAATGGTGCCTATTGGTATCAAAGGATTGCGAGTAACGTATTATCCCTCTATTTCCACTAGCCTTGGTATAGGAAGGTTTCCAGCCCGCTTATTACACGATATAACTATATAAAGGAGGCTTTTTACAGTGAAAGAGCTACTATATTATCAGGATGCAATGCTACGTGAATTTGACGCAACAATTACACGGACAGGTACTGATACAGACGGCCGTAAATACGTTGTACTATCAAACACTGCCTTTTATCCTACAGGTGGTGGTCAACCACATGATACAGGCACCTTAAATCATATTCCGGTCGTTGATGTCGAAAAAGTTGACGATGAAATCCGTCATTATATCGCGTGTGACACTTCAACTTTAACTGGCTTAGTTCATGGCAAATTGAACTGGCAACGACGCTTCGACCATATGCAACAACATGCTGGTCAACATATTTTAACTGCAGCATTTGTAGAATTATTCGATGCGCAAACGATAAGCTTTCACTTAGGAAGTGAGCAGGTAACAATCGATATTGCCGTAGATAGTCTGACAGATGAACAGCTTGTTGCGGCTGAAGCGAGAGCAAATGACATTATTTTAGAAAATCGCCCAATTGAGACGAAATGGATTACTGAGAAAGAACTTGCAAATTTCAACTTACGAAAAGAGGTAGCAGTCACAGGAGATATCCGTCTTGTCATTATTCCTGACTATGATTACAACGGCTGTGGTGGTACGCATCCAAGCTCTACTGGGCAAGTTAACGTTATTAAAATTCTAGGTACTGAAAAAATGAAGGGCAATGTACGTGTCTCTTTTGTCTGTGGGCAACGTGTATTAACTGAGTTAGCCATGCGAAAAACAGTGCTAGCCGATGTTGCACGTCAACTGAGTGTACCTGAAATTGAAGTAGCGAACGCTCTCACTAAACTACTAGCAACACAAAAAACGACTGAAAAGGCACTTGTGGCAGCGAAAGAAGAATTACTGAACTTTGAAGCGAAAGCATTGGCATCTAGTACTGACCTCATTATTACGGCATCATTTAGTCAACGAACTGTGCAAGAACTTCAAAAATTAGCACGTTTTATCGTAGCTGAACGTACAGACGTCACTGTATTACTTGTCTCACAAAATGAAGACAAGCTACAGTTTGTCGCAGCTCGAGGTGCTCATGTAGAAACAAGCATGAAGGACATCGCCGCGCATGTACTTCCGTTTATTAATGGCAAGGGCGGCGGTAGTGAGCAAATGGTCCAAGGTGGTGGCGAGTGTATCATTTCTCCAGCACAGCTGCTCGTTGCAATGCAAGAAACCATTTGTTAACTACTTTTTAAAAATAATCGATGCTCAATTGACATCATTTAAAAATGGAGCTGCCCAAGGTGTTTGGACAGCTCCTTAATTCATTTATAGGGTATTGTATCATTTAACACTTTAGGCACAGTTTTACCGTTTGGTCGTACATGGCCATCAAACTTGCCAGTTGCTTAGCTAAAGCACGATGTACGTGTCTATAGATTCCCCTATTTTATGGTTATAGCAGTCACTTTCCTCTATAAAAGCTAAACCTCTCCCCATCGAAGTGTACGCTTAGATTATTTGCATTTACTTTCATCCCTACAAGCATCATACAATAATGCTATTATATGTATTTTAAAACACCTCATCCTACAACGTTAAATTTAATTCACCCGGTTTTTTCCACGGATTTAGCTTGCTCTTTTTTCGAGAATACGCCCCTAGTGCAAATAACTTTCTACCCAAAAATCAGCTTATGGTAATTGTGGTTATATTGGCAATCACTTACTGGATAAAATTAAAAATTTTCCCATGTGCAAATGATTATAATTTACTTTTTTTGCTGATTATAAATGATAGAACATAATTTCTTTATTTTTGAGGGGAGGATTTTATATGAGTACTGACAATAACGTTTCACGTCGTGACTTTTTAAAAACAACAGGTATTGCTGCTGGTACATTAGTCGGTGGTGGCTTAATAGGTGGGCTTGTAGGCTATAACATGAATGGCAAAGGAACTTCAACTTTAGATCATGGTAATGGAACTACAAATGAAGCTACTGGAGCACCTAAAGCTAAAATGTTTTTCATGAACGACCGAGATTTTAGAGTTTTATCGAATGCTACTGAACGCATTTTCCCAGAGGACGATTTAGGTCCAGGTGCGATTGGTTTAGACGTACCCTATTTTATAGATCATCAATTAGCCGGGCAATACGGCAGTAACTCCAAGGAATACATGCATGGCCCATTCGCTGAAGGTTCACCAACACAAGGCTATCAAAGTCGACTAACACGGGCAGAAATCTTCAAACAGGGTGTTCAAAAAATAGAAGCAGAAGCACAAAGTCGATTCAAAAAAGGTTTTAGTGATTTAGAAGGTAAGCAAATGGACGAAATTTTAACTGCCTTCCAGAAGGGAGAAGTTCAGATGAGCGGTGTCACATCCGCATTCTTCTTTGCTTTGTTACGTGCAGCTACATTAGAGGGTGCTTATGCTGATCCGATGTATGGCGGGAATCGAAATATGGATGGCTGGCGTATGAAAGGCTTCCCAGGACATCAGATGGCTTTTATTACACAAATTGAAGATCCAAAGTTCCAAAAAATTGAGCCTAACCCATTAGGCAACCATTAGGGGGTTTTTTAGATGGTAACAACATTACCAAGTGTAGACGTTGTAACAGTCGGTGTAGGGTGGACTGGGGGCATTGTTGCTGCAGAGTGCTCAAAGGCTGGCTTAAAGGTTGTAGGTTTGGAGCGTGGACAAAAACGTGGAACCGAAGATTATTTAAATGTTCATGATGAGTATCGTTATGCAATTCGATATGACTTAATGCAAAACCTTTCGAAGGAGACTGTATCCTTCCGTAATAACAGCAAAATGAGAGCATTACCAATGCGCCAGCTTGGTTCCTTTTTACTTGGAGAGGGTCTAGGGGGATCTGGGACACACTGGAACGGTATGTCTTATCGCTTTTTACCGTATGATTTTCAGATTAAAACACTGACCGACGAACGCTATGGTCCAAATAAATTAGGACCTGATTATTTACTGCAGGATTGGGCTTTAACCTACGATGAACTAGAGCCTTATTTCGACAAATTCGAAAAAACGGCAGGTATTTCGGGGGATGAAAAAAATCCTTTTGCTGGTAAACGCTCAAATCCTTTTCCAACACCTCCTATGAAAATGACACCGATGCTAGAGCAATTTGAAAAAGCAGCAAAAAATCTAAAATTATCACCTTATATGGTTCCTTCTGCTAACGTATCAGAAGTCTATAAAAATCCTGATGGTGAAACGATTAACGCCTGTCAATACTGCGGATTCTGTGAACGTTTTGGTTGTGAGTATGGCGCAAAATCCTCTGCAGAAATTACAGTTGTACCGACTGCTTTAAAAACAGGAAACTTCGACTTACGCTTTAATTCCAATGTTGTTGAAATTCTGAAGCAAGGAAACAAAGTAACAGGTGTCAAATATGTCGATACCATATCTGGCGAAGAATTTATTCAACCTGCTAACGTTGTTGTCTTAACAAGCTATGTTTTTAATAATGCCAAATTATTAATGCTTTCCAATATAGGGCAAAAATATGATCCAGCAACAGGAAAAGGAACACTGGGTCGAAACTATTGCTATCAAATTTTACCGGGTGCTGCCGGATTCTTTGATGAGCAATATAACACATTTATGGGCGCAGGCTCACTCGGTATGACCGTAGACGACTATAACGGTGATAACTTCGATCATAGTGAATTAGACTTCATACATGGTGGTAATATTGCCTTAACACAAACTGGTACGCGTCCTATCGGCTCAAACCCAACCCCTCCAGATACACCAACATGGGGACCAGAGTTTAAAAAGCAATCAATCCATTACTATACACGTTCATTCGGTATTGGGGCACAAGGTGCTTCTATGCCACATAAAGATAACTATCTGTCACTTGATACGGTATACAAGGATGCTTACGGTTTGCCATTAATGCAATTAACCTACAACTTTACTGACCAGGACCGTGCACTTCATAAATTTATCTCAGCGCGTGCGGCTGACATCATGAAAGAAATGGGTGCCAAAACAATTGTCCCAAGTGCAGAGATTACGGATTACAATATTGTGCCATATCAAACAACACATAATACAGGTGGAACGGTGATGAGCTCAACGCCTGAGAATGGTGTTGTGAATAACTATCTACAACATTGGGACGTTGAAAATCTGTTCGCTGTTAGTGCCGGAAATTTCCCACATAATAGCGGCTACAATCCAACAGGCACTTTAGGTGCACTTGCCTATCGCTGTGCAGAGGGGATTATTAATTACAGCAAATCTGGTGGGTCTTTAGTTTAAGAAAACGTATCCTCGCTCATCATACTATCGCATGGGACAGGGACTACTTAAAAAACCATGCTGAAAGCGTATAGCGATTTCGCATAGGTTACGAATAACGATAATTTAATAGGAGGCTTGACATATGGGAGGTCTTGGTGCAATTGGTGTTCCTGGATTAATCATCATTTTGGTTATTGTATTAATTGTTTTTGGTCCGAAAAAGCTACCTGAAATTGGTGGTGCAGTTGGTAAAACTTTCGCAGAATTTAAAAAGTCAACGAAAGGCTTAATAGATGATGACGATGAACCGGCAAAAAAGGTAGAAAAAAAATCTGACGTTTCGTAGGAGGTGTTCCTATGGATCCATATGAAGAAAGAAAATATTTAAGTCCACTCGATAAAGCACAAGACGAGCCTCCCGTAGCTGTGGAGGCTTCTATTGGAAATCTGACAATTGACACTGAACAGGAAGTGGTTACGAATAAGCCTCTTATTCCTGTGGACTCTTTGCTTGAGCATATTAGCGAACTACGTAAGCAAATCATTAAAGCACTCGTTGTATTTATACTATTTTTCATTGTCGTGTTCTCGACAATAAATTTTTGGTTTCCATACGTGACTCGTGGACATTCACTCATTATCTTAGGCCCACTTGAAGTTGTTAAATTTTATATGACAATTTCCACAACATTGGCACTTGGGCTGTCCATACCGTTTTTTGTTCACTTTCTTTGGAGTTTTGTTAAACCAGGATTAAAAGAAGAGGAAAGTCGATTTCTTGGTCTCTATGCGCCTGTTATGTTTTTGCTTTTTTTCTTGGGCGTGGCGTTCGGTTATTTTGTCGTCAACCCACTTAGCTATACTTTTTTAGTAAGCATAGGTGCGGCTAATTTTAATGTCATGGTTTCAGCGAGCGAGTATATGCATTTTTTAATTATGACAACAGTGCCACTCGGACTGTTATTTGAGTTACCCATTGTTGCAATTTTCTTATCATCCATTGGCCTATTAACTGCGAACTCCATGAAAAAAATACGGGGCTGGTCATATATTGCTATGGGAGTTGGCTCTGCAGTCATTACTCCACCTGATTTTATTAGTCAGCTACTCGTCTTAATTCCAATGATACTTTTATACGAAATAAGCATTTTGATAGTTAAGCGCTTGGAACGTAAGCAAGTAACCGGAGCTGTCCAATAAGCTACAAACGTATTGTTAGAAAGTCGAATTCGCGTCTGACATTGCATTTACGAGCATAAAAAGAGATAGTCTCAAAATTGAGACTATCTCTTTTTTGTCTTTAATTCCATGACAACAATTTCGGGTAAATTAAATATCCGATATGGTACAGTGCTATTGCCTAAACCTCGACTCACGACCATTTTTGTCTCCTGTCCTTCGTAAATACCGGCTGTATATTTCGGGAGCATGCCCTGCCCCGGCGCAACAAGTCCACCAAGTCCAGGGATACGAATTTGTCCACCATGTGCATGCCCTGTGAATGCCAGGTCAATACGGCTTGCTACATACACATTAAACACTTCAGGTCGATGGGCAAGTAACAGCTTTAGCATATCTTGTGGGACATATGTTGTCGCAAGATTCAGCATTTCTTCTGTTGTTCTGCCCATTAACGGATCTTCAATACCAACAATCGCCAAGCGCTCCCCGTTGCGCTCTAATACGGTCGATTCATTGGCCATTATATGTACACCTAACGATGACAGCGCCTCATAAATTTCACTAACCTTATTGGTCGCCACTTCATGATTCCCGAGTACATAATACACATCCGCTAATTCAACTAGCCCTTGAACTGCCTGCAAGCTCTGCTCCAAATCATAGCGATTGCTATCTATGACATCACCCGTAATAAAAATAATGTCCGGCTGTGTCGCCTTAACCTTTGCTATTAGCTTCTCTTGCGTGTCACCAAAGAGGGCATCATGTAAATCTGATATCTGCACAATACGTAGCCCATCAAAGCTTTCTGGTACCTTTTCTGATTCAAATACATGCTCACTTACAACCAGCCAGTGATTGTTTACGTACAAAAAAATGACTATAAAGACAAGAAAGAAACCTACGTATAATAATTTTTTCAATCGCAATCGCTCACTTCGTGGCTACTTATTCAGAAAATCTTCTGCATCTACTATTATAAGCAAAAAACAATGCGATTGTAAGTACATACTCCGAAAATCCACTAGTTTGCGAAAAAGACTAACCCAGGCTGTAACTTCGGCTAGTCTTATCTATCAATTTTTAGGGAACTTATACGATGTTCCAGCGTATACTCATGGACTATAGAGGCTGCTTGAATTTCAAAGAAAGCCCAATGGTTATCGAAAAAGCTAAACAATTTTGTACACAGCTAAATAACATGGCTACCCCTATTCAACTGGATGTTACGAAAAAAATCGAGCGTCATCAATTAGCCAATATAGCTCTTGTCATCATGTGTTTAGAGCAAGAAAACACCAAATTCGCTGAACGTTGCCTTGAAGAAGGGATTAAATATATTGATATTTCCGCAAGCTATTCCTTTTTGCAGAAGTTAGAATTGCTAAATCCCATCGCTGTGCAACACAATACAACAGCCATACTTAGTGTCGGTTTAGCTCCTGGGCTGACAAATTTAATGGCCATGCATGTAGCACAACAATTTTTCTCCATGGAAAAGCTTCATATTATTATTGAAATGTCCGTGGCTAAAGAATAGATTTGCATTCCTCATGCAAAAGATGAAGATTGGTTCTCCTATATGTGCTATCAAAATTGAGGCTACAGGCATAAAGCAGCATGGAAAAATTGCTGCATCGTTAACCTTTACTGAAAATGATGAATCCTTCATTACAGCTAAAATAGCCGCAACAGTCGCTCAGAAATTGCTTGAAAAGGAGCATTCGTCTGGCACATTCCATATAGAGGAGCTATTTACTCTTGAAGCATTAAGGAATAATTTGATATTCCTACTGTACAAAATAAACAATATATAAATAATTCTTAAAAATAAAAACGCATTTAGCAGTTCATATAAAGCAAGTCTAATTGCGTTTTATTTTCATTCAACCTTATTAACGGCGAAATTGATTTAAAGTACTTTTTCTAAGAAATCTTTTGCACGTTGTGTTGATGGTTCTGAGAAAAACTCTTCAGGTGATGCATCCTCAATAAGCTTACCACCATCAAGGAATAAAATACGGTCTGCTACTTCACGTGCAAAGCCCATTTCATGTGTCACGATTAGCATCGTCATTCCTGTATCTGCTAGATTTTTCATAACAGCCAATACTTCTTTGACCATCTCCGGGTCAAGTGCTGAAGTGGGCTCATCAAATAACATTACCTTTGGATCCATGGCAAGTGCTCTAGCAATCGCAACACGTTGCTTTTGACCACCAGATAGACGGCTTGGATATTCGTTACGCTTTTCAAAAAGGCCCACCTGCGTTAGTAAATCTTCAGCTTTCTTCGTCGCTGTCGCTTTGTCCACACCTTTAACATTAATTGGCGCATATGTTAAATTTTCAAGTACTGTTTTATGCGGGAATAAGTGAAAATGCTGAAATACCATGCCGACTTCTTCACGCACTTTCATTATGTTTGTTCCTTTTTTTGTTAACACTTCACCAGCAATTGTTATGTTACCGCTAGTAGGCTCTTCTAATAGGTTCAGGCACCGAAGAAAAGTAGATTTACCGGAACCCGAGGGACCAATAATGGCGATAACTTCCTTTTCTTTTACCCCTGTAGAAATCCCTTTTAGAACTTCATTTTGTCCATATGATTTGTGTAAATCTTCAATTTTAATCACTTTTTCTCATTCCTTTCTCGATTCGTTTACCAAGGAACGTTAACACAAGCGTCATAATGTAGTAGATTAAACCTGCAACTAATAATGGCTCAAGATAGCGATATGTTGCTCCACCTACAATATAGGCACGACGCATAATATCAAGAGCGCTAATAACGGTTACAACTGCTGACTCTTTATTTAATGTAATAAATTCATTCATTAATGAAGGTAAAATATTTTTCAATGCTTGGGGAATAATAATGTCCTTCATCATTTTTCTGTAAGGTACGCCCAGCGCCATTGCCGCTTCTTGCTGTCCTTTATCGACTGCATTTATACCAGCACGAATAATTTCAGAAATATAGGCAGAAGAGTTTAAACCAAACGCAATAATTGCGGTCGGTACAGGGGCAATCTGAATATCTAATAATTGCGGTACAGCATAGTAAATAATCATTAATTGTAGGACAAGCGGTGTCCCACGGAAAATTGACGTATAAATATCGGCAAACCAGCGAAGTGCCGTAATCTTACCAATTTTGCAAAGCGCTAATAATATACCTACTATAAAACCAATGATGGTTGCACCAATTGTAATTTGAAGTGTAACACCTATTCCTTTTAATATATAAGGAATAGAGGGAATTATAGCTGTAAAATCTAAATTCACAGCATTCCCTCCTTTCTTTTTATCGATTAAACCTTAAGGGAGGTCTGAATTTAGTTAACAAGAAAAGCACAAGCGATAGCCCTATATAGAGCTATCGCATTTCAATTGAATTATTCAGCTTTTTCTAACCATTTTTCTTCAAGTTCTTGAATTTTGCCTTCATCCGCTAATTCCTTTAAAGCTTGATTAATTTTATCTTTAAGGTCACTACCTTTTGGAACAGCAATTGCTTTGAAGTCTTCAGGTTGCTCTTCTACAGGGAACGCTGCTAATTTATCATTTGTTTTAAGATAACCTTTCGCTACGCCACCTTCTAAAATTGCACCGTCTAAACGTTTAGACATCATGTCTTGAATAATTTCAGGAATACGAGTGCGTCCTTCAACTGCTACATCTACTTTTTTCGCAATTGTGTTTCCTAAAGTTTCTTGAATCGAAGCTGTTTGCACGCCGATTTTTTTGCCAGCTAAGTCAGCTTCTTTTTTAATGCCACTATCCTTCTTCACAACGATCACTTGCTCTGTTTCATTGTATTTATCTGAGAAATCCACAACTTTTTCGCGGTCTTCATTTGGTGTCATACCAGAAATAACAACGTCAATTTTACCTGCTTGTAAAGCTGGTACTAAACTGTTGAAATCCATATCTTGAACTTGTATTTCTACACCAATCTTTTCACCAACTAATTTAATTAAATCAATATCAAAACCAATAATTTCTTCACCTTTTGCAGCATCCACATATTCAAATGGTGCATAGTCAGCAGATGTTCCTACTTTTATTACTTGTTTTTCTTCCGTCCCGGTACCAGCGTTTGAGCCTGTATCACTTGTGTTATCATCTTTTGTACCACATGCTGCAAGTACACCGATGACTAGAACGAGCATAAGTATAAAAATTTTATTCTTCATATTTAAACACTCCTTTGTATTTATTGTGTATTATGATCCAATTTCTAGAAAATATCAGATTGGATATTTATTCATATTACAGAATAAAAAATCTATCTGCTAATTAAGATATACTCTTTCAAAATAATTTTCAAGCTAAAAGTTAAAATTTTTTGCAAAATATTTTAAACTAAATTTTCTAATAAATCAATTTATTTTTATTTTTCTGTTAATATTTAAACTTAATGCCAACCTCCATCTACATAAAATTAGCGTTACTATACTATTTTCCTTCTTTTGAACATTTATGCTTGCTTCAAGTAAATTCTAATTTTTCCCTTGCCTTGAGATTATTCTAGACTATAAAAAAACAGATCTCCTTTTAGGAGATCTGTTCAGACTGTAGAAACTCAATGAATTTTGAGTTTGCCTACAGTCTTTTTTCTTTTACAATGAAATAAAGTAAAGCCGTTGATTTCCACTACGGGCGGACGCTTTCCGCGGGCGGGGTCGAGCTGCTTCCCTCGCTTCGCTCAGTCCAGGATCTCGACTTTCCCGCTTTTCCCGCAGGAGTCGCCGCCCTTCGTTCCAATCAACTTCTACATAAAGTGCTCCATCTACATAGGGTGTTGAAAAGTAAATTTTTGAGGTGATAAATGATGATGACGAAGAATCAAACCAATGAACGTGAACAATTAGAAATGTTAACGATTGATCAATTAGTTCCCCAAGATCATTTAATGTGAAAACTAGAGGCTGCTATTGATTTTTCATTTATCTATCCCTTAGTAGAAAATCTCTATTCACCTAATGGGCGTCCAAGTATTGATCCTGTCGTTCTCTTCAAAATGACGTTTATTCAATATGTTTTTGGAATTCGCTCCATGCGTCAAACGATCAAAGAAATTGAAACGAATATGGCGTATCGCTGGTTTTTAGGATTTGGTTTCCATACAGAAGTCCCGCATTTCTCTACCTTCGGTAAAAATTATGCCCGTCGCTTTCAAGACACCGATATATTTGAACATATTTTCTATCGTATATTAAAAGAGATTATGCATCAAGGACTCCTCCATGCAGACCATTTATTTATCGATTCTACGCATGTGAAAGCGAGTGCGAATAAACGAAAGTATGATAAAAAGGTCGTGCGAAAAGAAACACGGGCTTATGAAGAGAAACTTCAATCAGAGTTAAATATTGATCGTGAGGAACACGGAAAAAAGCCCTTCCCCCCGGAGAAGTTTGAAAAAGAAGAATGGAAAGAAATAAAGGAAAGCACTACAGACCCTGAAAGTGGGTATTACGTGAAGGATGAACGTACGAAACAGTTTGCGTATTCCTTTCATGCAGCGACAGATGAAAAGGGCTTTGTATTGGGTGCCATTGTGACTCCGGGAAATGTGCACGATAGCCATGTATTGCAACCACTTGTTCAAAGGGTCATTCAAAACGTTCAAAAACCAATCGCCGTTGCGGCAGATGCAGCCTATAAAACACCAGCGATTACGAACTTTTTATTAGAGAATCAAATGTTGCCTGTTCTTCCATATACACGTCCTAAAACCAAAGATGGATTCTTCCGAAAGCACGAGTATATATATGACGAGCACTATAATTGTTATCTTTGCCCACAAGGGCAGATATTGAAGTATGCGACAACGACGAGGGAAGGCTACGGCAATATAAATCGAATCCTTTGATTTGTGCTAAGTGTCCAAGCCTTTCCCAATGTACAGAAAGTAAGAATCATCAAAAACTCATTCAACGCCATATTTGGGAGTCGTATGTGGAAGAAGCTGAACATTTACGCCATTCTTATGACATTAAACAAATCTATGCAAAGCGCAAAGAAACGATTGAGCGTGTCTTTGCAGATGCAAAGGAAAAGCATGGAATGCGATGGACAACCTTAAGAGGTCTTAAAAAATTGTCCATGCAGGCGATGCTTACTTTTGCTGCCATGAATTTAAAGAAACTGGATACTTGGACGTGGCAGACAGCTTAAGAGAGCATCTATGCTCAAAGAGTATGTTGGATACGGCAGTAATTTACCAAATATTAAAAATGAAAGAGAAAGAAAAATGACAAAAGCCATCGAGAGTGAACTTCTCGATGGCTTTTGTCTACAGTGTAAGAAACACGGACTTTACAAACGTTCACTTGTGTGAAAATTACAGAAAAAAAGTTTCGGGATTGACCAGCATTCCCGAAACCTTTTGACTCCAGTTTGAACAGACCCAAATAGGTCTGTGCTTATTTCTCATCTGAAAACAGTTTGGACTTCAACTCATCCTCACCGGAGCCTTCTGCTAAAGGGACACGCGAGCGATAGGCAGCACGACAGATTAAATGTCCTGCTACAGGAGCCGTTACAAAGACAAACGTAATTCCTAAAATTAGGCGCACACTAACATAACCATCATGTACCCAAAAATATATAAATGTGCCCAAAAGACATGTTAAGACCGATAGTGTCGAACTTTTTGTTGCAGCATGTGAGCGCGTGTAAACATCTGGCAAACGAATCATCCCAAACGCACTAATAACACTAACAATTGAGCCTATCAGAATTAGGATGACCGCTGTCCATTCAATCATTTGATTTACGTTCAACAATCACACCTCTTTCTATATATTTCGTAAAGGCGATTGTGCCTATAAAGGCCAATATGCCTAAAATTAGTATTGCCTCTAAATAAGCCTTCGTTTGTAAGACAATCGAGACGATAGCGATTGACGAAAGAAGGTTGATACCAATCGTATCAAGTGCAATTGCACGGTCTGGCATCGATGGTCCTCGAATGACACGGTATAACGACAGTGCAATCGAAACACTAAATAATGCAAGTGCTAATAGTAAAACATTTTCAATCATTAGCGTGTCACCTCCATTATTGCTTGTTCAAACTTTCCTATTGAACGAATTACTGCGTCCTTAGATTGCTCAATATCCATTGCATGAATATAGAACAAATCACCCTCTTCGGAAACCTCCATTACGACAGATCCAGGTGTCAATGTTAGTAATAAGGCAAGTGCCGTTACTTCCCAGTCTCCTTTGAGCTCCGTTTTATACGTAAAAATACCCGGTGTAATATTCAACTTCGGTGTTGTAATTTGTCTTAACACACTGTAACTCGATAATAACAGCTCCCAATTAAAGAGCCATAATAATTTAATGGTTGAAAACACACGACGCAGATAAAACTGCGTACCATAAAAGCGGTGCATCGCATATAAAATACCAATCCCCACAATAAAGCCCATTAAAAAAGTAGTAAATTGCGGTGTAATTTCATCCTGCAACAGCAACCAAAGTGTTGCAATGAACAAGTTCAATATAAATTGCATTGCCATTACTCATTCACCTCGCCTTGCCATTTTGCACCGTCTAGCACTGCATCTATATATATCGAAGGCGTATGTAGCGTTTCAGCTGCATCCGTAATATATGGTGATATCCACTCTGCCCCAATGCCTAAAGCAATTGTACAAAGCGCCAGCAATATAACTGGCAACTCTACTCGCCTCGGCAGTGGTTTTTCATCCTCTAGACTTATAATTGTTTCACCAAAGAATGAACTAAGGAAGATACGTAGTAGTGAATACAAGACAACTAAGCTCGATAAGAAACCAAGACCTAGCAGGACAAAGTTACCACCCTCAATAGCTCCTTGTCCAATTAATACCTTCCCTAAAAAACCACTTAATGGCGGAATTCCGGCTAGCGAACACATTACTATAAAGAACATCCAACCAAAGACGGGATAATTTCGAATGAGTCCACTCATTTTATCTATAACGGTCTCACCAGTAAGATATATCATCATGCCAACCGCTAAAAATAACATTGCCTTTGCCACCATATCGTGCATTAAATAGTACGTTACACCCTGTAATGCCGATTCCGTTCCAATGGCAAGTCCGGCTACTATAAAACCAACCCCAATAAGGACATTATAGGAAGCAATTGTTCGCACATCTCGACCAGCAAGTGCCCCCATACAACCCGCTACAATTGTTAATCCTGCCATAACACCGAGAACTGTATGTGTTACCTCTGTATTATTTGTGAATAACAATGTAAAAGTACGTACGAGTGCATAAATCCCTACTTTTGTTAAAAGGGCTGCAAATAATGCGGCAATAGCAGTTGGCGGTACACTATATGAACCTGGTAACCAGAAGAATAATAATAGACCTGCTTTCAAGCTAAAGACAATTAAGAAAATAAGTGCAACTGTCGTAATTAGTGGATCATTGCCCGTCTCCATAACACGTACTGAAATATGCGCCATATTTAACGTTCCAACGGTTCCATATAAAAACGCCAATGCTACTAGGAAAATCCATGATGCGACGATATTGATGAGCACATACTTCAACGCCTCACGTAGCTGAACTTTCTCACCGCCTAAAGCAATGAGCGCATAAGAAGCGAGTAGCATCACCTCGAAACATACAAACAAATTGAAAATATCACCCGTTAAAAATGAGCCATTGACCCCAGCTATCATCAGTAAGGCAAACGAATAAAAATACATTTTTTCATAACGTTCGCCTATCGTAAAGATTGCATATAGCAAACAAATTGCTGCAACAATATTGGCTACTAAAACCAACAGTACCGCAAAGGAGTCAGCCACAAATGAAATCCCAAATGGAGGGAGCCAGCCGCTGAAATCAATACGCATTACTCCCTGCACCTGAATCTCCATCAAAAGCACAATACTGATAATCGTTACAAAAACTAATGTTAATAAAGTGATGATGCGCTGTAATAAAACATTTTCACGCATAAATACGAGCAAGATGGCCGTAATGACCGGCACAATTAATGGTAAAACAATAATATTACTCATCCGGTGTACCTCTCAATTCATCAAAGTTTCCCGAACCATTTGTTTTATAGGCACGGTAGCCGAGAACGAGCACGAACGCCGTCACTGCAAAGCTAATAACTATCGCTGTTAAGATTAGTGCCTGTGGAAGCGCATCTGTATACGGGCCCTCCGATTCACCAAGAAGTGGCACATCGCCTCTCTTCAGACCACCCATCGTTAAAATAAGTAAATGCGCTGCATGTGATAATACAGCCGTTCCTAAAATCACACGTAATAACTGCTTGGAGAGGATTAAGTATGTAGCCACAGCTACCAATACACCAACTAAAACTAGTATTAAAGACTCCATAGGCTACTCATCCTCACTTATACTTAAAATAATTGTTACAACTACGCCAACCACGGTTAATGCCACGCCAGCTTCAAATATAGTTACTGTCGAAAAGCCCATTTTCCCGAAAATCGGCACATCGATATAGGTATGGGTCTGCGTCAAAAATGGCACATCAAAAAATAATGAGCCAACTGCTGTTCCAGTCGCTAGCAATACCCCGAGCGCTGCTACTTTCTTAAAATCAAACGGCATCCCTTTGTGCACTGTTTCAATGTCATACGCCAAATAGAGCAATACAATACCTGAAGCAAGTACAAGACCACCGATAAAACCACCACCTGGTGCATGGTGTCCCGCAAAGAATAAATACACACCAAGTGTCAAAATAATAAATACGACAGCCTTCGTAACAGTACGTAAAATAACATCATTGATTTTCATGATCTGCCTCCTCCTTTCGCGGCTTGAGTTTCGTCAATGTATACACACCTAAGCCTGCAATAAGAAGAACTACAACTTCTAACATCGTATCAAATGCGCGGAAATCTCCTAAAATTGTATTAACAATATTCGAACCACCCGCTAACTCATAGGCATCATTAAAATACAATGACACTGGTTTGAATTTATCGTAATGCACAACCGCTAAGCCAACTAATGTCACTGTAGCGCCAACAAAAATGGAAAGGACTGCATTCGACCACTTCACTCTCTTACGGGCGATTTCAGGCATTACATCAGGTAAATATTTAAAGCTTAGGAGGAATAGTGCTGTTGTTACAGATTCAACGACTAATTGTGTCAATGCTAAATCAGGTGCGCGGAAAATCACAAAGAAGAACGCTATGGAATAACCAAGCACACCATTTAACAGCATGGCAGTTACACGACCTTTAGCGAAAAGCATCCAAACTGCCGCAAACATCATGACAAATACTAAAATTAGCTCATACGACTCAACTGCTGAGTCCTGCGCAAAGTTAAATGCAAATGCTTCCGACCATATAAAGTACCCCGCTATAAGTGCCACAAAAAATACATAAATATAAACAAAATAATGCGTGAGATTGCCTGTCATATAACGCTTTGTAAGCGTTATTGAACTATTTTCGCCAAATTCAATCATACGATTATAATAGGTATTAAAGGCATATTTTTGAGAAAACACACGATATAGTGGTTTCCATTTATCGAATGTTTTAAATAAGATAACACCGACAATGACGACACCAAATGTCATCAGTAGCTCAGCATTAAAGCCATGCCATGCATGGATATGTGGCGTTAATTCGCTTGCACTTGGGAACGTTGGGTAAATACTTGCCATGGCAGGCTCTAAAATATAATGTCCAAGTACGTTTGGAAAAAAGAAAATGCCAACAACAAACAGACATAGTACTATAGGTGAGATTAGCATCCCAACTGGCGCTTCATGCGGCTTCTTGTCTATCTTATCAGGCTTTAATTTTCCAAAAAATGTACGGCCAATTAAAATCATACTGTAAACAAAGGTGAATATACTTGCCACCCAAGCCAGTATTGGGAACAATAGTCCCATATCAGCAATTGAAAATGCTTCGACATCACGGATGGCTAGCACGGCAGTAAAAAACATCTCTTTACTAAGGAAACCATTAAATGGTGGTAGTCCAGCCATCGAAAAGCCGCCAATAACTGCAATTGTAAAGGTTACTGGCATCAATGCCATCAAACCACCTAGACGACGAACATCGCGTGTCCCAACTTCATGATCGACAATACCGACCATCATGAATAATGCCCCTTTAAACGTGGAGTGATTAATAAGATGGAACAGCGCCGCAAAACTTGCCTGTGTATAAAGAATTGAACTTTCTGCATATCCAAAATAATGTCCGACTGAGCCAAGACCAAATAAACTCATAATTAACCCAAGCTGACTGACTGTCGAATAAGCCAGTAATGCCTTTAAATCTGTTTGTCGTACCGCATTGAATGAGCCCCAGAATAATGTTACAAGACCAACGCCACTTACTAACCAGAACCAGATTGCCTCTCCTCCAAACACAGGAGAAAAGCGAGCAACTATATAAATACCTGCCTTGACCATTGTCGCAGAGTGTAGATACGCACTAACAGGTGTTGGTGCCTCCATTGCGTCTGGCAACCAAATATGGAAGGGAAATTGTGCAGACTTCGTAAAAGCCCCCATTAAAATAAGTAATAATGCTGGAATAAACAATGTATGATCACGTATTACCTCTACGTTAGCCACAATTTCACGAATACTAAACGTTCCTGCTGAAACATAAAGCATCAGGAAACCTGCTAGCATTGCAAGTCCACCAAAAACAGTAATGGTCATAGCTTTTCTCGCACCAGCACGCGAAGCCTTACGATGATGCCAAAATGCAATTAGTAGGAACGACGATACACTCGTTAATTCCCAAAATGTATATAGCACCATTAAATTATCTGAAAAGACGACGCCAAGCATTGCGCCCATGAATAGTAATAAGTAGCAGTAAAAATGATGAAGTGATTCTTTCGTTGATAAATAAAAAATAGAGTATAAAATAACTAAACTACCTACACCTGTAATCAGCAAAGCGAAAATCATACTGAGTCCATCAAGGTATGTTGTGAAATTTATATCAAAAGAGGGAATCCACTCATATGTATGGATAAACACTTTACCCTCGGCAATTTGAGGAATATACCTAGCGAGTAAAAGAAACAATATGATTGGAACGGATAAAACAAACCAGCCAAGGTGTGCAACACGCCTTAGTCGCCTGTATAGCAGTGGAATAAGTGCAGCACAAACAAATGGGAAAAGTATCATAATGAGAACTGTAACCAAAGGAAGACCTCCTACTAACTGAACTAACATATCAGAATTTCTCTTAAAACGGGATTTATATCTCGTACTAATGGTGTTAAGATAATACTTCAAAACGAAGAGTAAGCGGGTGTTTAAACACCCGTAAGTACCCGATAAATTCAACTAATGATAATTTAAATGACGACAATCCCTATCGTTTAAAATTTCAATTTATCATGACACTTGACTATCTATTTAACTCACTGCATAATAATGTGGCATATAGAGGCAATTGGTTTACATGCACGTAATGCATATATCAAATAACTATAGAGCATGGAGATAAGCCTATTTCTTCAAGGGTTTTCCGATATATCGTAATTAACTTTTATACACTTTTAAGTATACATTATAAATGTGCATAATGCACTGTAACTGCATCGGTTTTAGCTGTTTTAGGATAATTTTTCGGAAATCGGCAGTACAAATAACAAAATAACAACAGGATAAGAGGTGTGATTTTTTTATGAAACATGTAAAAGGGAGATTAGACGAAAGTATTTTAGTTTGCGTTTATTACGGTCTCAATGGCGAGCGCCTAATTCGTCGCGGTCATAAAATGGCAACGATGCTCGATTGCCCACTCTATATTCTTTCAGTCGATTCACAACCCCTTGATGCATTTGACGTGGAGAAATCCAGTTACATTGATCAGTGGAAAGACCTATCGGAAGAACTTGAGGTTGAAAAATTCATTTTGTTAGACAATGAAAAACGTCCTATACAAAAGGTCATTGCTGAGGTGGCAAAGAATTATAGTATTTCACAAATTATCGTAGGTCAAAGTGCACAAAGTCGCTGGGAGGAAATTACAAAAGGCTCATTCCTGAACGTTCTTTTAAAAGAAGTACCTTTTGTTGACTTCCATATTGTTGCGGTTCAACGTCCTACTGAAGATGATGCCAATGATACATATGAAAAAGGTGTACGTGCTTACTTAATTAAAGAGAACGATGACTTTAAGGTGGCATTTACATGTCCTAAATATGTTTCAATCGAAGGTATTTTCTTCAAAGAAATCGGCACAGACTTTGACAACGGTATTTTCAAATTCACGTATAATGATAAAATGCATGAAGTTCATATTTCAGAGGGCTTCGTTATTGATAAGGGCAATCTTCCCGTAGAATTTTTATCACCGTTACGTCAATAAAGTAAAACAACACGCACTCAATAACAGGGGCGTGTTGTTTCATCTATCCGTCTGAACCTTACAAAGGAGCTGAGGCTGGTTTATCCTTTGGTAAGAAAAACGCCACCAATAATAATAACGGCAATATCGAAACGACCATCATGGTAAAATCTATCCCCTTATGATCCATTAGCACACCAATTACCATCGCACCAATCGCTCCCATACCAAATGCAAAGCCTGTAGTTAAACCTGCCATAGTACCAATTTTAGAAGGTACTAGCTCTTGTGCATAGACAACCGTTACAGAGAAGCTAATCATAATAAGTGTCCCTATAATGACTAAGAATATCACCGCAGCCCATAATGGTACATAAGGCAGTGCTAAACAAAACGGCAGTGGTACCACAACGGATAATAGGATTACATTTTTTCTACCAATACGGTCTGATAAAGACCCCCCAAAAAATGTCCCAATGACCCCAAAAGCCATAAAAGTAAATATTAGAATTTGACCGAGACGTAAATTCACATCATAATGGTCCATCAAATAAAACACATAAAAGCTCGTAATATTTGTTGTATAAAATGATCGTGCAAAAATAATAGTAAATAATAATGTTAATGCAATGCCCACTTGTTTCTTTGTAAGTGGTGGTAAAGATGAAACTAGTGTTTTCTTTTTATTTGATGTCCGTTCTTGCTCTAGTTGCTTCTTATACCATTTGGCTATCTTACTTAATAAAAGTATACCGAACGTTGTTAATAGTAAAACAAACGCTGCTCCACGTTGCCCAAAAATGTCTAAAATATAAGCACTAATAAGCGGTGCAAGTGCTTGGCCAGAGTTTCCTCCAACTTGATATATAGACTGTGCTAAACCTCTTTTAGAACCAGCAGCCATAAATGATACACGAGAGCCTTCTGGGTGAAAAATGGCTGAACCAAAGCCTAAAAATAATACAGCTATAATGATTACCCAGTATTGTGTTGTAAAGGCTAAAATGGCAATACCGATAAATGAACTAATCATACCGATTGGTAAAGCGTACGGCATCGGCTTTTTATCACTAACAAAACCAACAATCGGCTGTAAGGCAGATGCAAATATATTTAACACAAATGAAATGAGCCCGATTTGTGTAAAGGTTAAACCTAAATCACTCTTCAGAATCGGGAACATCGCCGGAATAACTGCCTGCATCGTATCATTGATAAGATGGGCAACACCAATAGCAATCATTATCGGATAGACAGGGTTGTTAAAATTCCCTATTTGTCTGTTCATAACCGTCATCACACTTTCTAAACTTTCTTATTGTTAGTGATTGTCGCATACAATCTCTCCTTTTGCACAAGCTATGCAACGACAGCTGTAAAAGGAGTTGATTAATATATGGATAGTTTCTTTCATGCAAACTTTTGGGAAATGATTCTTCGTACTACACTTTCATTCTTTGCGTTACTTATTTTGGCCCGTATACTTGGTAAAAAGCAACTTGGGCAATTGACATTTTTCCATTACATCACAGGGATTACATTTGGATCGATTGCATCAGAAATAGCCTCACAGCACGAAACCCCTTTTTTAGATGGTATCATCTCTCTTATTTGGTGGAGTGTTTTAACTTATTTAATGACTATTATTACCATTAAATCGAAAAAAGCCCGTGTACTCGTTGATGACAAACCAACTATTGTTGTCCAAAATGGTCTTATTTTAGAATCAGGATTGAAGAAAAATCGGTTGCATATGGATGAGCTAACAATGATGCTACGGGAACAATCCATTTTTTCTGTTCAAGATGTGCAATATGCACTGCTTGAAACAAACGGTAAACTTAGCGTGCTACAAAGAACTTCTGAACAACCGGCTACGAAACAAGATGTCAAAGCCGATATTTCACCACCTACTTATTTGCCAACAGAAGTGGTATCAGATGGTCAGCTCATTTATGAAAATTTAGTTGAACTTGAATTAACCGAAGAATGGCTCATAAAAAAGCTAAAGAAACAAAATGTCCAATCGGTGGAAGATGTCTTTTTTGCTCAGGTTCAAACAACGGGCTCCTTATATATCAGCCTAAAAGACAAAGCGAGACAAGCAAGCCCTTAATAGCTTGTCCCGTTTTGCTTAATCTACTTTCATAATGTCTAAAGGTGTCACAATACCCATTAATTTTTGTTGTGCTTTTCCATGCTCCGTTATTAAAAGTGCCTCAAAACGGCGCCCCCGTTCGACCCCCT
This sequence comes from Lysinibacillus parviboronicapiens, assembly GCF_003049605.2. Classification (NCBI taxonomy): domain Bacteria; kingdom Bacillati; phylum Bacillota; class Bacilli; order Caryophanales; family Bacillaceae; genus Lysinibacillus; species Lysinibacillus parviboronicapiens. Next base: position 199,581 of record NZ_CP073713.1, on the reverse strand, counting down.
GCTTAAAAATCTCCTCAGCTTCATATATCGTTATGTATCGACTCACAAATTTGTAATTCACTCTATTTTTTTCATGCAATAATATGTCATGTAAGGTAGGTACCTGCTTTGGTATTTGATTTCCTCCCATCATCGTGGCAAGCCAGTTTGCAATCCCTACCGTTGTGATAAGACCTTTGAATTGATCTTTATGATACACCGGAAACTGTGTAAATTTACGAGTACGAATGACTTTTAATACATGCTTTAATGAGTCCCTTTCTTGAAAAACATGTACTTTTTTCCGAAACATTTGACCGACAAGTGTCGGCTTGGCAAGCGTAGCATCCATATATTCAATTCGTTCTACCACATCTACATGAGGTTCAGCGATTACATATTCCATGGACGTACGATGATGGACAATGGCATTGCGTAAATCTGCATAGGAACGTAAATCATCTTCATATTTACGGACTAATACATCCTTCTTCTTTGCTTGATCTATAAGACGGTAAAAAGGCATAAAATCCTTCGCACCAACGATATCCCGTAGCCTATGATCAATGCGATTAAAGGCTGTAAGAAACCGATCGGAATTTTGTGTAACCAATCTTGTCACCTATCTTCCTATTAAAATCTTATATTTTCGAGTTATTTGACAAATATCGAGTTATAGCTACATTATATTCCTAAGTTATGGATATTCCAAGAGGAGTAGTGAGCGTACGTCACACAAATCACGTTATTAGCTTTGACAGAACATTTATCTGTGCTGGAAGCATTGACAAAACTCGCTACAGATAATGTTGCAGATGGTGGAAAGCCGTACAGCGCCATTATCCTAAAAGGTGGTGTACAGATTGCTAGCGCAGTGAATCTTTCGCATAAAATTAGACACCAAACTTATCAGATTGTATCTTATATGCAAGTGCACAGCCTTGCCTTATGTGCCACACAGCAGCAAAATGGGTAAAAATGTAACAAATTTATTATATTGTACAGCGGGAAAACATTCCTCAATCGATGCAGGCTTTATGGATGACTTCGCCATTGCCGGTAGACTCTCTATCCTACTCTCCTGTCAATCGATTATTCTCTCTGTCGGATAATGATTAACCATAACAGCAAAACCGAATGCGACAAGCGCACTCGGTTTTGTTTTCTAGAACAATCTACAACTCTGTAACTTCAGCGTGATAATAGAATCTGAATCGCAGTAATTAATTTCGTCATTTCTATCTGCTTGTGCGCCCTATTGAAAAAAAGCATAGGCTAAATTTTTGTCATTGCTACATTTTTCTTCATTGTCAAAACGCCAATGTTCATACAAACTATCGTAATTACCAATGTAACAGCTAAACTCCACCAGTAATCAGACATCTCCATTGTGCCACGAATCAACTGTACGCCATATGTCGGAAGTTTCCATGGTGTTACTGTCCAAAATACGCCAACAAATGCATCCATAATTTGCCCAACAAAAATAATGACAAATGCACCTGCTGTTGCAACTACGGATGTAAATGTAGCACTCATCATCAACGTTACTGCAAATACAAATAATAGCCATACAAAATACGTGCCAATACTTGCTATCAAAGTAGCTCCTTCAAATGTTCCATATAACACAGCTATATAGTAAACACTTGCCGAATATCCAGCAACGATGCTAATGAAACCAACAGTGCTCATGACAACAAATTTACTCATAAAGTATGCGCGAAACGAAATTGGTCGCACATACATTAAGGTAGCCATTCCATTCGCTCGCTCTTTACTAATAGTACCGACAAACGAAGCCATCAGTACAAGGAGCCCAATCGTCTGAAACTGTCCAATTGACGCCTGCAATAAATCAGCGGGTCCCAATTCTGGCATTAACATTTCAAAACCTTCAGGTACATTACCGACAGCCGATAAAATATCCATCATGTAGTAGTTTGTCAAAGGATCAGTCATACCCAGCAGCGCGAAAACCAGTGGTATCCATAAAAACTTCCAACTACGCCAAGCCTCCCTAAATTCCTTTTGAAGAAGTACGCTAAAGCCATTCATACCCTTTTCGCCACCTTCATAAAAATTTCCTCCAGTGATGCCGTTTGCCGTGCTACTTTTCGTACGTTATAGGGACAAGCACTAAGTTGTTGCAGTAACTGCTGCATAGTCGGTTCTTCCTCCTGAATATCTACAAATACATAGCATCCTTGTGCTTTACCAAAAAGCTCTGAATGACTAGCAAAAAGTCGCGCCTCTTCTTCAGTGCTAAATTCTACTACATAACGAGGCTCATCAAAACGTTGCCTCACCTCGCGCAATGTTCCTTGCTCCACAAGCTTTCCATCACGTAAAAATAATAATTGGTCTGTCATTTCTTCAGCATCATTTAAAATGTGTGTCGAATATAAAATTGTTGTCTCTTGTTGTAAACCTTTCAACAAATCTAAAACTTCTCTACGTCCAACTGGGTCTAATGCAGATACGGGTTCATCCAGTAAAAGTAATTTAGGCTTATGCACAATTGCCTGGGAAATACCAAGGCGTTGCTTCATACCACCTGAAAATGTCGCGATTTTTTTATTTAAAGCGTTCTCTAGACCCACAAACTCTAGTGTTTTTTGAGCATCTGCTTTTGCTTTTTTACTAGGCACACCATTTAGCCTCGCAGCCATTTCTGTAAACTCTAGTGCACTTAACCAAGGATGAAACTGCGGGTATTGTGGCAAAAAACCAATGTTTGCACGCAAATCTACACCTGATAGCTCTACGTTACCGATTGTTGGCTTTAATAAGCCCGTTAACATCGATAAAGTCGTTGTCTTACCTGCACCATTCGGTCCAATCAATGCTGTTGAGGTATGTTCCTCTAAGGTAAAACTGATTGCATCTACAACTGTTTTCTCTGCAAAGCGCTTTGTCAGCCCTGTTACCTGTAGTATTGTCGTCATGATTGCTTTCTCCCAACTATAAAGTAAGCAATTGGGCCAAGTAGATTGACAAACAGAATAATAAAAACCCATAAAATTTTCGGGCCATTCGTTTCATGAATTTTACGTAAATCGATAAGTGCTACTATCATTAAAATAATTTGAACCAGAATCAATGGCGCAATTACGGCCCAAGGAATTTTATCTAACTCCTCCAACATACAAACCACCTCATTCTTTGTTATAATATAACTATAACAAATTTTGTTCTAATATGTATAGAACAAAAAAACTTCATGATAAAATCACTTGAGCATAGCATTTCTGTAAGTTTAAAGAAAAATACTTGCATCAACACCTACCGCAAAAATTAGTTGGAGCCGTGCCTGCGTAAAGGGCGCTTGAAGCAGAAATCAACGGTTTCTTACTATTTTATTCAAAAAGAAAAAGACTGTAGGCCAACTCAAATTTCTTCGAAAGTTAGTCTACAGTCTGAAAAGATATACCAAAGCTAAGATTGGTACCTCTTTTTGTTTTATTTATACAATTTCGTTAAAGCCTTCGCCATATTTGGTCGAATTGTTACTTGTGAACGGGCATTTTTCACAGCTTGCTCCGCTTCCTCTAAAGTACTCGCCAAGCCTAGCTCCATTAATACAGCCGTTGCTGCTACACCCGCTCGTCCGCCGCCACTACCGCAATGGAAGTATACCTTCTGACCGGCTTCATAGGTTGTAACAATTTCTTGTGCAACCTTTTCAATGGATGATGCCACTTCTTCTTCTTCATCTGCAATCGGTAAATGCTTGTACGTATAGTTCACTTTTACTTGTTCCTCAGTAGATAATCCATTAACCCGAACATCAATTACGACATCAACTGATTCATTTGCAAATGCCGCCTCTGCATCCTTTGCGCCACCAAAATAAAGCCGATCTTTTACTAACACATCATAGTTTTTTTCCATCATCTGCACGCTCCAAACTACTACTTTAACAAATGCTTTATATCATCATAGTATGGCAGAGCTGTTAATGCGCCTGCCTTTGTTGCTGCTAAGGCACCTAACTTATTGCCAAAACTAACACAGCGCACAAGCTCATCCTCAGTCGTTGGTAAGCCATTGTAATGTACATCTCGTAATACTCCCGCCATAAAGGCATCACCTGCACCTGTTGTATCTACTGGCACAACCTTTTCTGTTGGTACATGGATAACCTCGCCGTTCAATACTGCGTATGTGCCCTCTTCACCTACCGTTACTAAAACGATGGGTACTAAATAACTGTCTAATTGCTGAATCCCCTCATCTATTGAGGTTGTTTCAGTTAAGAAAAACAGCTCATCATCCGTTACTTTTAAAATATCGACATTTTCGAAAAATGAAGTAATGGTCTCGCGGCAAATTTCTTCGCTGCTCCAACGTAATGGACGAATATTGGCGTCCATTGCGATTATTGCTCCTCTATCCTTCGCCATATCGACTGCGGAGCGAGTTGTTGTCAAGGCAGTAGGATGGAACATAGTACCTGAACACACAATTAATGCTGAAGCGTGTTTAAAAGCTGCTTCATTTAATTGGCTTGCCTCTACTTGTAAATCTGGTGTCTCATCAACATAGTCCTTGAAAATACGCTCACATACTTCTGTTAAATGTACATAAACCCCACTGACACGCTTTGCTGGGTCAAATACCGCATAATCTAGGCTTACCCCTTCTTTTACAAGGCCGTCTCGGACGAATTGCGAAGTTTCGTCATCTCCCGTTATTGTAATCAGTGCAGAGGGTGCACCGATACGGCTAATGCCAGCAGCTACGTTTACTGTCGCACCACCCATATATTTAGTAAAAGATGTGTTCGTTACATCATCTGCAATATAGTCAATAAAAGCGTCACCATAGACTAAAATAAAATCCTTATCTTCCTTTGTCATTGTTGTCCTCCCGAAAGTCTGTTCATTTTAGATTAACACGAAATTTGATTTCATATAAAGTTTTAAACTTTCGGAAAAATACTGAAAGATTCCTTCCATAAAGTAGTGAATATTTCAAAAGTTTGTGACATCCTCTATCTTTGTTATACTTGCCTATAGAAAGGTAGGGATTTTGAAGATGAGTATTTCAATTCGACAAGCGCAACCACAGGATGCCCATGCCGTTGTACCATTAATTATTGACGCTATTGGTGATATCGCAAACCGTTTAACTGGTGAACAAACACCAGAGGCTGTTGAGCAAGCACTTATAGTACTTTTCAAACGAGAAGATAACCGCCATTCCTATTTAAATACTTTTGTTGCTGTAGAACATGAACAGGTCTTAGGCATTCTTGTTTATTATAACGGCGAACAAGCCATTGACATGGACGTAAATCTTGTAAAGTGGCTTGAAGCAAAAAATGCGCCAAGTATTGTCATCGATAAAGAGGCTCATGAAGATGAATACTATATAGATACAGTTTGTGTGGCACCTGAGGCTCGTGGAAAAGGAATCGGCACATTATTATTACAATTTGCTGAAGAACAGACGAAAAAATATAATTTTAAAAAGTTATCATTAAATGTTGAAACGCAAAAAGAAGACGCTCGTCGTTTATATGAACGTATGGGATTTGTTATTACAGAGCCATGGTCTATAATCGACGAACCCTTTCATCATATGGTGAAACAGATTTAGGATGTGACATAAAATAGCATGAAAACTAATTTACTCTATCCTCTCTTGATAGTCATCGCATCAAGTAGCTACGGAATTCTATCAACAATCGTTAAAGTAGCAATGTTACATGGCTTTACGTCAGCAGAGGCGGTATCTAGTCAATATATTATTGGCTTTATGTTGGTTGCGACTATCTTTATAGTTACGCAAAGACAGATACCAAAGATTTCGAAAAAAGGCTTATTGATTATGGTTAGTGCCGGGATATTTACCGGGATTACAGGTATTGTGTATGGTGAATCATTGAAATATTTACCTGCATCTCTTGCAGTTGTAATGCTCTTCCAATTTACGTGGATTGGCTTATTGTTGGATTGTGCACTTCATAAACGTTGGCCAAGTCGACCTGAAGTGATTTCCCTCATTGTCCTATTTGCTGGGACAATTTTAGCTGCTGGTATATTGAATGTAGATTTAAGCGGTATTGCGATTCAAGGTTGGATATTCGGCTTTGCTGCTGCATTTACTTTTGCTTGCTTTATTCAGTTTAACTCTCGCCCTGTTGAAGGTGTAACAACCACAGCGCGTGTATTGATTGTTTCCTTCGTTGCACTCATCATGATTAGTATTTTCTTAAGTCCTGAAATTGCATGGAACGGAAAATTATTTACTGAAGGTTTATGGAAGTTTGGACTAGCTCTCGGACTTTTCGGTATTATTTTACCGATTTATTTATTTTCTATTGCTGTGCCAAAAGTTGGTGGGGGCCTTGCCTCCATTTTAAGTGCAATCGAATTACCTGTTGCTGTGACAGTTTCCGTAATTGTTTTACATGAACCGCTCACTTATTTACAAGTAATTGGTATTGTTCTTGTCATTTTAGGTATGATGCTTCCGACAATACTCGCTCAGCTACGTCACAAGAAAAGTACTTTTGAGCCTGGAAGCGCCTGATTGACATTAAAGTTCAAAAAGTGATTGTAAATTAGGCAGTGACTTTCGTAGGAAGATTAAAATAAACTTGGGTGTGGGGTTTCATATCCCTTTCATTGTCAAGAAATACAAAACTCCTTAAAAGTGGAAATCCCCATTTTTAAGGAGTTTTTTTGACATTTTTTTAAATTCCATTGATAACCATTATTTACTTAGTTTAAGATGTTTATAATGTTAGAATTTTTTAATTATTCTAACATTAATGTTCTTTGTAAGTATTATACTGCAATATGTAAGCTACTCACTACGTAGAAAGGGGAAGATGATTATGAAAAAAATGCGTATTTTCAGTTTCTTATTTGTATTGATGGTCATTATGTTAGCGGCTTGTAGTAACGACGACAAAAAAACTACAACAAACGATGCAACAAATGGCGACAAAGCAGATGTAGAAACACCTCCGTCAGGTAAGCTTGTGATCTACACAGGGCGTGATGAGGAAATGGTGCAAGACGTAATCGATCAGTTTAATGAGAAGTACCCGGATATTGAAGTGGAGTTTTTAACAATGGGTGCGCAGCAAATCTTAGAGCGCCTGCGAGGCGAAAAAGCCAACCCTCAGGCAGATTTTTGGTGGGGAGGCACACAGTCAGCACTAATTGTTGGTGCAAATGAAGATTTACTACACGCCTGGAAACCAAGCTTTAACGATGCAATTGATGCTAATCATACAGACGTAGAAGGTCGTTGGTTCGGTGAAATGTTATTACCAGAAGTAATTATGATTAATAGTGATTTACTAACTCAAGAAACCGGCCCACAGGATTGGGACGATTTACTGGATCAAAAGTGGAAAGATCAAATCTTAATTCGAGGTGTATTAGCCTCTGGGACGATGCGTACAATCTATTCTTCCATGATTGTACGACAAGGTGTGGAATCACCTGAGAAAGGCTATGATTGGTTACTAAAATTAGATGCCAATACGAAAGAATATACACAAGATCCAAATGCACTTTACTTAAAACTAACTCGCCAAGAAGGTAGCATTTCCTTATGGAATTTGCAAGATATTTTGCTAAAGAAATATACAACCGACTATCCATTTGATTATATTTATCCTAAGAGTGGCGCTCCTATTTTAGTAGATGGTGTTGCTGTCGTAAAAAATGCGAAAAATGTGGAAAACGCTCAACTATTCGTAGAGTTTTTATTTGAAAAAGAAATGGTAACGAAATTAGCCAATGATTACTACCAAATCCCAACGCGCTCAGATATCGACAAAGCAACAATGCCTGAATGGTATCAGGACTTAGATTTAAAAACATTTGATATTGATTGGCAACTTATGTCTGATAAAGAAGCTGAGTGGATGGAGCATTGGGATACGAATATTAAAGGCCGTGGGAAATAGTAAATAAATTACGTTTTTAGAACCTCGAGTAATTTTTTGCTCGAGGTTTCCTGTACAACTAGTTGTTAGTGAGAGAGGAGCATTGCATATGAAAAGTGTCAAAATAGAAAATGTCTCGAAGCAATTTGGTCAAGTACCTGGTGTAAAAGATTTAAACCTTACTATTAAAGCCGGTGAATTTTTCACTTTCCTCGGCCCTAGCGGTTGTGGAAAAACGACAACACTACGCATGATTGCTGGCTTTTATTACCCAACTGAAGGAAAAATTCTTTTCGATGATCGAGACGTGACATTACTTCAGCCAAATAAACGCAATATCGGTATGGTGTTTCAAAACTATGCTCTCTTTCCACATATGACCGTAGATGAAAATATTGCTTTTGGTTTACAAGTACGAAAGCTTTCGAAAACTGAGATAACGCAAAAAGTTGATCGAATTCGCGGACTTGTACATTTAGAACAATATGGTAGACGTAAAATCAATGAGTTATCTGGCGGTCAACAGCAACGTGTTGCGTTAGCACGAGCACTTGTTATTGAACCAGACATTCTATTACTCGACGAACCTTTGTCCAATTTAGATGCTAAATTACGTGAGGAAACACGTATTGAAATAAAGCGTATTCAAACGGAACTCGGTGTCACAACAATTTATGTCACGCATGACCAAATGGAAGCGATGGCCATGTCTGATCGCATTATGGTGATGGAACAGGGCATTATTAAACAAATTGGTACACCGCAGGAAATTTATAATCGTCCATTGAACCGTTTCGTTGCTGACTTTATTGGCGAAACAAATCTAATTGAAGCTACAATAGAATCCATTAATGGCGATGACATACAGGCAAAAACGGTGAATGGACTAAATTTTATTGGGCGAAAGCAACACAGCTCCCCTACTTTAACGCATATGATTGGAGACAAAGTGTTTATATCTATTCGTCCTGAATCCGTTAACCTAGGTCCTGGTGAAAACAAACTTATTGGTAAAATCTCTTTTGTCGAATTTACGGGTGTTAGTGTAAATTACATTGTTGATTTTACGGAATTTTCACTGAAAGTCATGATTATTAATTCTAACGGCCAGTTAAAACAAATTGGCGAAGACATCACCTTGCATATTGCACAAGATTCACTGTACTTCTTAGGGGAATAGGAGGGGACCACTATGGAAAAACAGCCTGTCGATTCTTATCAAGATAACGCATGGGTACGACTAACCCAATCTAAATGGTTTGTGTATATTTTAATTTCACCATTATTTTTAGTGTTGTTCGCCTATGTGGTGTATCCCTTCTATCAAACTTTTATTCAAAGCTTTACTGGCGATGATGCGCTCTCTCATTATAAAAAGTTTTTCAGTCTAGCAAGTCCTGCAAACCTCGAGGCACTGTGGACTAGTTTATATATATCTATCATCAGTGTTATTTGTTGTGCAATTGTCGGCGTGACCATGGCCTTTTTGTTGGAACGCTATGATTTTCCAGGTAGACGTTTGCTCGCTATTTTAGTACTGGTACCCATGGCGCTTCCCCCACTTGTAGGTGTACTTTCTTTTACATTCTTGTACGGGGATAGTGGTATCTTCCCTCGAGCACTCCAGCATCTGTTCGGCCTAGATCAAGTCCCATTTTCGTTAAATGGTATCTGGGGCGTAATTGTTGTGCATACATTCACCATGTACACATACTTCTACTTAACCGCTTCCGCCGCCATTAAAGGATTAGATCCTTCTCTTGAGGAAGCAGCTACTAGCTTAGGAGCTGGGCGTATCCGTGTATGGACAAAGGTTATTTTACCTATGTTAACGCCTTCAATTATTGCCTCTGCGCTACTTGTCTTTATGATTTCTATGGCATCCTATACAGCTCCTCTAATGTTTGGCGTAGAACGCACGATGACCATGCAAATATACTTATCACGCACAAATGGTAATTTGGAGATGGCAGCTACTCAGTCCATGATTTTATCCTTCGTGTCTATCACATTTTTAATCATTATGCGTTGGTATCAAAACCGCCGCAATTATCAAAACTTGAGCAAAGGCATTAGCGTACATCGTTCTGAAGTATCTTCTAAAGGCATGAAAATCTTAGCAACTATTGCTTCTTTTGTAGGCACGCTAATTTTAATCTTGCCGATTTTAGTACTGATTTTAATTTCTTTCTCAGTCGATGGTGCTTGGAAAACACAAATCTTACCGACAGACTATACCGTTGATCATTATATTGCACTCTTTACGGATGAACGGACATGGCGACCAATTTGGAATTCTATTCAAATGGGTGTTGTTGCAACGCTCGGCAATATACTATTTGGAGTCGCGGCCGCCTACGCAATGGTGCGTTTGAATTTCAAAGGGAAAACACTGCTAGATATTTTGATTATGGTTCCTTGGGCATTACCCGGAACAGTTGTAGCTGTCAATTTAATCGCTGCTTTTAGTACAGAAAATATTTTCGCCTTTAATCAGGTGCTTATTGGTACATTTTGGATTCTTCCGTTGGCATACTTTATTAGACATTTACCGCTAGTTTTCAGGTCGACCTCAGCGTCTCTTGTACAATTAGATCAATCCATCGAAGAGGCAGCACGGAGCCTAGGTGCTACCTGGTTATATACATTTAGGCGCATCGTTATACCGCTAACCTTTACTGGTATTTTAGCAGGGACATTGTTAGCACTTGTCCAAAGTCTAGGTGAATTCGTAGCATCTATTCTTATATACAGTACTTCTACAATTCCGCTGTCAGTCGCGATCTTTCAAAAGTTATATGCGTTTAAGTTTGGAACAGCCTGTGCCTATGGCGTCTTACAAATTTGCTTAATTTTAATTGTTCTTATTATTTCTGAAAAGCTATCAAAAGGCAGTGCTGGCTCAGCTATTTAACTGTCAATCTATTAGGAGGAAATGGATATGTTTGAAGATTTCCGTAACAAAACCCAGCAAGAAGATGGGATGATTTTCCCGTCTAATATTTATCGTAAAATTGTATTGCAACCAGCATATGACGAAGCAAAGAAAAACTTTTTAATAATTATGCTTCAAATTAATATTGCACATTTAAAAATGTTAGAAGAACAAGGACTCGTAAAAGCTGAAGAAGCTAAACAGATCGGCCTCGCACTAAAGAAACTAGATTTGAACTATTATCGTATAGAGGATTACAGCCCGAACTATGAAGATTTATTTTTCCGCATTGAAAATAAGCTAATCGAATTTGCTGGCGATGTTGCTGGAAATCTTCACATTGGTAGAAGTCGTAATGATATGGGTATCGCCATCTATCGTATGACATTGCGTAAGAAATTATTAGAGCTTATGCGGGCGCTACTGACATTACGAGATGATTTAGTAGCTGCAGCAGAGGAGCATATCGATACCATAATGATTGGTTATACACATACGCAACAGGCACAGCCAACAACCTTTGCTCATTATTTAAAAGCTGTGATTGACCAACTGAACCGTGACTTTGAACGCCTGCAAAATGTCTACAAAACAGTCAATCGTAGCAGTATGGGGGCGGCAGCATTAACGACTACTGGCTTTAATATTAGTCGCGAACGAATGCGAGATTTACTGGCATTTGATGAAATAATCGAAAATGCTTGGGATGCAGTAGCAGGGGCTGATTATATAGCTGAAGCTGCAAGTACCGTCCAGCTCGCTGCACTCAATCTTGGCCGCACATCACAAGATTTCTTATTATGGGCGACGCAGGAATTCAATGCATTTACACTTGCCAGCCCATACGTACAAATTAGCTCTATTATGCCTCAAAAGCGCAACCCTGTATCGATTGAGCATACACGTTCATTGCTATCAGCGGTCGTTGGTGATGCAAGTACGGTACTGCAAATGGTACATAATACACCGTTTGGTGATATCGTTGACACAGAGGATGATATGCAACCTTATTTATGGCGTGCCATCGATCGTTTAGTAGGGATTTACGAATTATTTGGTTCCCTCGTTGTGACGATGGATGTAAACAAGAAAAAGCTACGAGATCGTGCAGAAAATAGCTTTGCGAATGTAACAGAGCTTGCGGATACTTTAGTACGCTCTGAAGGTATTTCCTTCCGCCAAGCACACAGTATTGTAAGTAAATGCATCAAAGTATTGCTTGCTCATAATGAAGAATCACTTGCTAGCCTGACATGGGGGCTCGCAAATACACAATCCAAACTAGTAACAGGTAAACCTTTAGTCATTTCTGAGGAAGATTTCTACCATACTTTAAAACCGGAGTTTTTCGTAGGTATCCGAACATTGCTAGGCGGTCCTGCGCCCGAAACGATGCGAGCATCACTTGAGCAATGCAAGGCTTCTGCTCACAAACTATATGAATGGATTCAACTAAAAGAAACAGCTATTGCTGAAGCAGAAAAACAATTAGGTATGTTTTTGGAGGAATGGAATCAATGAAGGATTGGTTACTGATTATTGATGGTGGTGCAACAAAAACGGCATGTGCAGTTGTGCATGCCGAATCCGGTGAGATTATATACACGAAAACGGCTGGCGGATCCAACTATCAAGCAATTGGTGTTGACTCCGCCACTGAGATTTTACAAGCACTATTAGCGTATGTACTTGCATTTTTGCAACAGCAAAGTCATTCAAAAATTGCTGTAGCTACTTTTGCTATGGCAGGAATTGACTCTTCGAAGGATCATGCCATCGTAAAAGCCATTGTACATGCAGCCATTACCAAATCACAGTTAGACATAGAAACACTTATTATTGAAAATGATGCAGAGGCAACATTATTAGGTGTCACCGCTGGACAAACTGGGGCCTTGCTTATTGCTGGAACTGGGGCCATTGCCTACGCTTTTGATGGCAAGCGTATTGAACGCGCTGGTGGTTGGGGACATCGTGCAGGAGATGAAGGCAGCGGCTACTGGTTAGGGCAAGAGGTCGTACGCGCTATTTTTCGTATGGAAGACGGACGCGGTGAACCGACAATATTAAAAAATGACGTCTATAGTTATTTACGTATTCAGGATGTTACAGATCTTGCTGCGTGGATATTCCGCCCATCTTATACAAATGCTCAGCTTGCAAAAATGGGGGCATTTTTAGCCGATGCCGTTACCAAAAATGATTCTTGTGCCATTCAAATCTCAATGAGAGCTGCCCATGAATTGGTGCTTTTAGCCTGTGCAGTGTTAAAAAAAATTTACTACCAAGGAGAAGCCATTAACCTATATTGTAATGGTGGGGCCATAAAGCATAACCCATTGATTTTAAAGGCCTTTTCACAAGACATGACGTCAATGTACCCACAAATCCAGATATCTTTATGTCAGCATCAGCCCATTCATTACATTATTGAACGCACTAAAAGGGCATATGACAATTTATAATGTCATATGCCCCTTATCACGACCATTTAGCCTAAGTTGTATGTGGAATAAAGTTATAGTGCCATTTTCTTCAGTTCATCTGTCACGAAGTATAGATAGCCATCCTTCACATATAAATCCTTTGTTTCTTCACGATTCAATACTTGTTCACCACTACCATCAGGGCGGATTTTCGATAAATATGCGCCGTGTGAATAATTACTATAGTATAGCCAGCCATCAGCATACACAATATACTGTGCTCGCGAGCTTGAAACGCGCGTCGATTTACCTGTGGAGATATCAAGTACATACAATTTATTATCATCAGAGACACTGCTATAAAATAATTGTTGTCCCACCTGTGCAGGAAAGTCGATATCATGGTAGTAACTATAAATGGTACTTGTTGCTTTCGGATAATCAGCTGCAACCCATGTATGATCACGTGCCATTGTACGATCATCAACTAAAAAATATTGGTATCGTATAGCGCCTTTACGATCTGGCACAGGATCATTCCACGTTGTATCGAGATGATACCATTGACCGTTGAGTTTCACTAAATTCCAAGCATGTCCTTCCTGCCCAACATAGCCGACAATGTACTGTGTTTCGATACCAAGTTTTTGTAACATTGAATGTGCTAGTAAAGCGTAGCCTTGGCAAACACCCCTATGCTCAGCTAACACTGTATATGCGCTATGTGGACTTGCTTTTGTATTATCCGTATAAGCGGTATTTGATACAATATAGTCATTGACCGCCTTCACTTTTTCTACATCGCTCTTAGCGCTCTTATTAAGAGTAGTCACGATTTCTTGAACATTCATCTCCACATAAGCTGCTTGTTCAGGTGTCATCAAATAACTTTGCTCACCGTAAATTGTCGCCACCTTTTTCCCGTATTCATAACGAATAGAGTGTTTACTAATATGGCCATACACATAATCATCTCGTTTAATGGCTCTGTCATAGGCTTCCTCTACTAGCTGCTCTATGCGTTGCGTACTGCCCTTATATTGAATTTCGAAAGTTGGTGAAAAACTACTGTAATAAGCATACATTGCATCTGCCATTTCTTTAGCATTCGTTACAACGAGCTTGGCTTCAGGTTTCAGGGCCAGTGCAGTCGTTGCCACTAACTCAGCTTCATCATGCTTTCCTTCTGTTGGGGTGGCTGTTTCGATTGAGGCATCTTCTGAAAGTTTTGCTGTGACATCAACGATTTTGTCTTTTGTTTCTAGAAGCATCGTTTGAATTTCATCATTAGTTGCCCATGTGATGATTTGTTGTACTGTTGCTTTACCGACCGTATATATAGGATCAATAAAAATAATCAAAATCACAATAATGGCTAGTTTTTTCCACAAAATCCTCACCTCCAACCGTATTACTAGTTACATTATATACAAAAAAAGCACAAAGAACTCACTTGGAAGCCCTTTTGTGCTTAGAAATTATGAACAGCTGGTAAATGAAGTATAGAAGTCTTTACTCAGCAACTTATTAGAAACTTAAAATTAATTAATTTTCAATTTTTGTTCTTTTGCATTAACCTTGTAAACTAAATTATTGTCTTTAATCATTAGATCTGATACGGGTTGCTTCACAAGCACACCAGTCTTTAATGTCTTTAAACTCATCTTTGTTAAGTAACCACCATTGCTATAGTCGCTATAATAAAGGTCATCACCTACACCTGTAATATACAACGCACGACTATCCATCACCTTTGTTTTCTTACCATTCGTTAAGTCGAGTTTATACAATTTGTCATTGTCAGCTGTATTACTAAAGTACAGCATGTTATTGATTTGATATGCAAAATGTACATTTTGCATATAGTTATATGCTGTGCTCGTTGCTACAGGATAATCTGAAGCAATCCAAGAATGATCTTTCTTTAGTTGTGCATCTGTTACTAAGAAGTAATCATAGGAAGATGCCCCTACTCGGTTAGGTAATGGGTCATTCCATGTTGTATCTAAATGATACCACTTGCCATCAAGTTTCACCATATTCCAGGCGTGGCCTTCACTGCCGTTGACATAACCTACTACATACTGTGTTTCAATACCAGCTTGTTGTAACATTTTATATGCTAGTAATGCATAGCCTTGACACACTGCTTGTCCTTCCATTAATAATGCGTATGCACTGTGGGGGCTTGCTTTCGTTTTATTGCCATATGTTGCATTCGAAACAATGTAATCATTAACGGCCTTTACTTTTTGAAATTGTGTCATAGAAGGCTTTATAATTGTTTTTAATACTTGATCAACCTTCTTTTGTACCGCAGCTTCTTGTGTTTGATTCGTAAAGTATTTCACTTTAAACGTGATATTACCCTCAGAATCCGAGGTAATAGAAACACCTTCCAAATGCCCACTCGCATAGATTGCCTGTTTCTGAGCACTTTCTAATACCTGCATGATATTTTTATTAAAATCAGCCATTGGCCCACTATATGTAACTTTAATTTCGGTAGAAAAATTATTCATTTGTTGTGCTACTTCATTTATGAGTTTATCCCAAGTAGTGATCTTTGAGCTGGACATACCATTGAAAGCACTCTTAGGGGAAGTCTCGACTGTATGAGTTTCTGCATTATGTGCATATGCAGCAGTTGGGCTTAGCATTAATACCGCTACACCGCTTAGTAACCATTTTTTCATAATAAATTCTCCTTCCCATTTATAAATTATTCTCATAATAATTATAAAAGAAAAAGGTACTATAAATCTATCGTACAAGTTCACTACATATGACTTTTTTCTATAATTATATTTTCATTAATATAGGTTTTTAATCTCACGGATACAGTATAGATACTATAGTACAACACTTTTCTGCACAAAATAAAAAACTCACCCATTACAGTGAGTCTTGTCTTTTATGTTTATGGTAGCTGGCAATTATACTTACGATACCGCCCATACAATAATGTTGCACCTTTAACGGCTTTTTACAACTAAATTTACAGCCTCTTGAATCGCTTCATTCATTTTTTCGCCGTCCCCTTCAGCATTTTGTACACATTCTAGGAGATTTGTACTCACTATTACACCAACTGTACGATCTACAGCTGAGCGTACCGCCGATAATTGCGTAATAACCGCCTTACAATCCTTTTCTTCTTCCATCATTTTTAAAATACCACGTAGCTGACCTTCCATCCGCTTTACGCGATTTTTCACTTGATCTGAATATTCCACATGCATTACTCCTTCTTCTTATACTCGCTACGTTCTATTGAGTAATTATTATTTTTATCCTAGCCTAATATGTTAAAAATACACCAGTAAGTTACTTTCTCCTTGGTTTTAAATAATTCATAAGCATTTTTGCAATAACTGTACTTGCATTGCTAACTTCATCATACTGAATTACTGAATTTTTCTTCAAGCGTAGCTGACCAATTTCTACTTCAAAAATTGGACATTTTCTTTTAAGCGCAGTTATCAGCATATTAGTATCGTACTCAAAGCGATCACCTTTCACTTCCATTAGCCACGGCAACTCTTTTATCGATATATAGCGTAAACCTGTTTGTGTATCCATGAGCTTTCGGTGAAAAAGCAAATCAAAAAACAAGCTTGTCGCACGATTACCCCAATATGACAAAAACGTACTATCGGTCGACTGAAAATTACGTACTCCTAGTACTATTCCTTCAGAAAACACTTTAGTCATCGTTAACACTAGCTTCACATCCTGCAATGTATGCTGACCATGAGCACCAATTGTTATAACACCTTGAAACCGGCCCTTCTGCGCCCAAGCATAAGCAAATGCTGTTTTTAAAGCGCCACCTTTCCCAATATTCAAGTCATGTTGCAATACTCGACAATTATCAATAGTTTTCAATTCTTCAAAAATACCTGCATATTTTAAATCACTGCCATCATTTACAATAATAATTTGTGTGATTGAAGTGGCCAATAATTGATGTACATATGTTACAAATGACTGTTGCGGATTATATGCTGGAATAATAGCTGCAATCTCTTTCATCAATCAATCCCCCAAATGGCTATAAACTAACCCTTATATCAAATAGTATCATGTAACGTAGACAATTCAACTGGGGAATCCATTTGAAAATATCAATAACTCCATTTATTTCCCGATAAATGAGAAAAGAGAGTGTTTTCGTCATTTATAGAAGTAGAGGTGAGTACTATCGTCATACAATATGAAATTCTACGAGAACAATGTAAAAAATTATCTGCATTGTCCCTCACAAATTTAGCTAAAAATTTACAAGATGCTAGTAAATTCACTGTAACAAAACCGGATATTTCCTTGCAAAGGTCACGCCTTGTACTCGAGGAGATTTTATACGAGAGTTATAAGTTGGAAATGCATACTGAGCCTAAACTAAAAAGTATTCGTACACTCATGAATAATCGCAGTTTTATCGCCAAAATCCATCCACGTCGTATTTATTTACTCATGAATCTTGTTCGGAAAATGACGATTAGTAGTAGTGGCATTATTGAGGCGAAGGCAGCAAAAATTGTTCTCGATTACATCAGTGATATTGTTGAGTGGTTTATCAATCGTTATGATCGTAGCTTTATAGCTTCTTTATCCGTACGGAAAGGTTCCTTCTTAGAAGATGTTCTGCCCCCATTCGACATGAATATCTTACATCAGGAAGACCAGCCAACAGATGACTACGAATATGCCGCCAATTGGTTTGAATTAGCAGCGAACGAGGGCAATGCCAGTGCACAATATAATTTAGGCGTCCTTTATAATCATGGACGGGGTGTCAAGAGAGACTATAAAATTGCAAGAATGTGGTATGAAAAAGCTGCGGCTCAACAGGATGCGAACGCCCTCTATAGCTTAGGTGTTCTATATCATTTAGGACAAGGTATAGCCCAAAATTACGAGGAAGCTGCTCGCCTTTATAAAGCATCGGCTGATTTAAGCAATGCCGATGCACAGTACAATCTTGGTGTCATTCACAATCAAGGGCTCGGCATGCCTATCAATTTTTCTGAGGCCGCTAAGTGGTATGTTTTAGCAGCTAACCAAGGGAATACAAGTGCACAAAACAATCTCGGCTTTCTCTATCATAACGGCAGTGGTGTACCACAAAACTTCGAAGAAGCTATAGCCTACTTTGAAATGGCAGCATTGGCTGGTGACGCAAGTGCACAGTACAATCTTGGCTATATGTATATTAAAGGACGTGGGATTGCACAAAATTTTCAGGAAGCCGCGAGATGGTTTCATTTAGCTGCATTACAAGATCATACAAATGCAGAATTTCAATTGGCTATGCTCTACAATACAGGGCAAGGATTACAACAGGATACGGTCGAAGCATTAAAATGGTTTAAACTTGCGGCACATAAAGGACATATTAATGCACAGTATTGCCTTGGTGTTCTTTACGAAAGCGAAAAAAACAGCACAGGCGCTGAAAAATGGTGGCAACTTGCTGCTAATAATGGTCATATTCGTGCAGGCTATGAACTTGGTCGCCTTTATGTAAATCAACTTCAGCAACCTGAAAAAGCGCTACACTACTTTAAAGTTGCAGCAGAAAAAGGTTACCCTGATGCTCAATTTGAGCTTGGGTTGTTATACGCAACTGGCATTGGAATCACTCTAAACTATCCCGAGGCTGTTAAATGGTGGCGTGCGGCTACCGACCAATCACATATAAGCGCTGAATATCAGCTAGGATTGTTATATGAGCAAGGACTGGGCGTCACACGGGATTTAGATGAGGCACGACGTTGCTACCGCCTAGCTGCCACACAAGGACATGCTGGGGCACAATATCAACTTGGTAATTTATATGACAAAGGGAAAGGTGTTGAGCAAGACTATACGGAAGCAGCAAGATGGATCGGGCAGGCTGTAACAAAGGGCCATGCTAAAGCTCAATTTCAACTAGCTCAAATGCATAGTCACGGACAAGGTGTACCAAAGGATTTTGCAAAGGCTGCTCAGTTGTATCGACTGGCTGCCAATCAGGGCCACCAAAAAGCTCAATTTCAGCTAGGTATGCTCTACAAAAAAGGCCAGGGCGTTGCACAGGACTATAACGAGGCGACACGTTGGCTCAAAAAATCGCTTGAAATATTACATTGATTAATGAGCCATAATTTGCCCAGATGTTGAATTGTGACAGCATAATTCAACATCTGGGCTATTTGGGGTGAATATTAATTTAGTTAAAACTTTTCTATCATCAGTTTTATAAAAGCTTGTGCTGCTTTACTTAAATATCTATCATTGCGGTAAACGATATCAAGTTCACGTATTGGCGCGTTTTCAATTGGAATAGAAACGATGCCAAGACAAGAACGATTTACTGCAAAAAAATAAATAAGACAGTATAAGATAGTTTGTTACAATCAAGCGGCGATCAGATGACTTGGGTAAGCTGAATAAGCTGCCGAAGTCATTTTTTTAAACATTCATCACCTTGTTGAACAAGCCTCTATTTGTCCTCTTTGATGTCGACCACCTATTCAAAGTTTGAACTGCCCCCTATCAACTAGACAAAGGGCAGTTCGGTTTCCACTTTTCAGGTATCATGCTCTTCTAAATTAGCAAGAGTGTTTCCTTAATGTTTCATTTCTTCTTTTTGATTAATCATAAATGTCACAACAATAAATAATGCAAAGCTAATTAATAAAGTTGTCCCACCAACAATAAAGAAAACCATTGTAAATGTACTGCTAAAATTAAACGGGTTAATATTGTAGAACCACATGCCCAATGTTAAACCAAAGACTCCCAAAATTGCGCTCCAACCTTGTGCCGCTACTAATTTTTTAGATTTCACGTTGAAAGCACGGTAAAAAATTCCCCAAGCAAACATACTTAACCATCCAACAAGTAAAATGTGTGCATGTATTGGTCGATACTCATAGCTACCTGACCCTGACATATGTGAACCTAAGTACGTACCTAACAATGCAAAAATAGCAGCCAGTCGTATAAGGCGTAAACTCCATTTTTGTTCCATATGATAATTCCTCCTAAGCTTTCTTCAACTTACTTAGAAGTCTACCGAGTGAATATGAACTTTACATGAACTCCTCATTACAATTGTGGTAAACGAATACGGACCTTAGTGCCCGAAGTAAGCGTACTCTCCATCTGCACCTCGCCCCCGTGCAACTCAGCAATTTGCTTAACAATGGCTAAACCAAGGCCGGTCCCCTGTTTTGTACGTGATTCGTCAGCCCGATAAAAACGATCATAGACCTTTTCTAATTGCTCTTTTGTCATGCCAATACCACTGTCTTCTACTAGGACCTCGACAAAAGGTGCATGTTGTTGCAAATGAATATGAATTTCTCCACCTTCAACATTATATTTAATGGCATTTGTTAATAAATTATCCCATACATTCTGCAATAACCCAGCATCACCATCATACATAACAGCATCTAACTGATACGTTAACTGTACACTCGCTTCCTCTAGCTGCCAACGATACTTACGTACTGTATCCTTCAACTGCTCGTCCACACGATAAGGTTCACGCTTTAATAACCTTGTCGATTGGTCGAGAGATGTCAGCAATAGCAATTGCTTCGTCAATGTCGAAAGCCGCTTCGTTTCTAACTCTATAATCGTCGCGTACTCCTGTCTTTGCTTCTCTGTAAGTAGTGGATTTTTCAGCAAATCCACATAACCCCGGATATTTAATAATGGTGATTGGAAATCATGGGATACATTGCTAATAAATTCCTTACGAATTCGATCATTTTCCTGTAATTTTTCTGTCATCACATTAAAGCTATCAGCCAATTGGCCAATTTCATCCGCACGTTCTATTTCTAACAGCGTATCAAACTTCTCATGTGCGAGCTGGTGTGTCGCCTCTGTTAATTGTGTAATAGGGCGAATTAATGCCTTGGCAAATAGTAACATGGCGAGCAAGCTCAGTACTGCCATGACAAGAATTAATCCGCCTAGAATGGTATGCACCTCTGAAAATAACAGACGTATATCCGGTCGAATGAACAATGCATATTGCTGATTGTCATATGAAAAAGGCACGCCAATGGTATTAATCAGTTCATTGGCAAAAAAACCTGTCACAAAAGTCTCTTTCGGAAAATCACGCATACCGTGATAAATTCCTCCGTCTAATACATGTTGAATAACACTAGGTGACAATGTTTTTTCTCGATATTCACCACCAAAAAAACGACCTTCCTCGCCGGTTGTGACATAAATTTGATAGCCAATCTCTCCGAGTGTCGTTAAATAATTATCTAAATCTACAGGGTTAGCGGACTCGATATATTCTGCAATATTTGTCGCAATATCAACATTTTTTGTATCGTTTTGTTCCTTAGTTACTTGATGATAGTAAGTATTTGTCATTAAAAAGCCGATACACAGACTGCCTATCATGATGAGCATGGTTGTAACAACAAACTTGCTATATAATGTTTTCATCATGCTATGACCTCTAGTTTATAGCCTACGCCACGTACAGTTTTAATTTCTACATCTGTATCATACCGATATAATCGCTCACGAACCCGTTTCACATGTGTATTTAATGTCTGTTCATCTCCATCATAATCATATCCCCAAACTTGTTCCATTATCATACTACGTGCAAAAACTTGGTTTGGGCGTGACGCTAGTAATGCTAATAGTTCAAATTCCTTTAATGGCAAAATAAGTGTGTTTTCACCAATGCCAACCTCGAAGCTTCTGCGGTCAATTATCAGCTTTCCAACCTGCACAGTCACTTGATTCTTCTTATCAAATCTACGCAAAATTGCTGCTATGCGAAATAATAGCTCTTTTGGTTCAAACGGTTTGACAACATAGTCATCTGAGCCCGCTAAAAACCCACGTTCCTTGTCTTCCAGTTCGCCTTTTGCCGTTAATAACAACACCGGAACATCATAATCCTGACTTAGTGTTTCCGTTAGTGTAAAACCATCCATACCTGGCATCATTACATCAACTACAGCCAAATCAGGTAAATCGTGCTCAAGCAATTGTAATGCCTGCTCACCATTTTCTGCCTGTAATACCTGATAGCCTTCACGTGTTAAATAAATATTAATTAAATGCAGAATATGCACATCGTCATCCACCACTAAAATCTTCATTCATACTTACCTCCATTCAAAAAGGGGCCACTACTTAGTGTAGTAACCCCTTTATTTTATAATGAAAATATAGAAATCAACAGCAATATAACGAATGGCAATACGATGACGATATAGGCACGTGGATTCGCCAAATTCATTGTCCAACCGACACCGAAGCGTTTCTCTACAAAAACAGATGGGTCTTGGGCATTCATATAAATCAATCCACCCTTCCAATAACGATCCTCGTCAACATCCATTACTTCTGATACTACATTATCTACATAACTTAACCTCAACTGACGTTTCTTCCATACATAGAAAAGTAATGAACCCAGCACTAGCACTAAAAATACAATAAACATTGGCAATAATTTTCCTCCTTCAGCCAACGAAGGATAGATATTACTTAGCTGCAATACCGACAATAATACAGTGAGGGCATAGCTTATTAGCATCATGTGCCAGCTCATATATTTTCTTGTTTTTAACTGATCTTCTAAAGACTCTTCTTGGCGATTAACTGATAATCTTATGGCTGAACGCTTAACAGAATCCACAATGCCCCACATCATACACTGCATCATCAGCATAACAAGCGGTAAAGAGATTGCTGTAAAATATGATTTTTCTTGCCAAGCGTCAGCCTCTCCATTAGGACCCCAGTGCACGGCAACATTATTTGGTATTTGCTCATAATGTAGTACAGTGAATATCATTAAAAATACAGTCACTCCTATAGGGACCACATAGAATGGCCAAGGAAGTATTTCATCGCGACTCCGTGCAGTTAAATCCACCGCACGCACTTGCTTTATATTAATTCCCCATTGCTCTTTCTTTTTCAATTTAGTAATTTTCTGATGATTCAACCAATATAGTACCAAACTCACTGCTAGCATCCCATATAATACACTAAGCAAAAGAATACCTTGAGTAATTTCAGAGGGCTTAGCTATCCAATTGATAACGAGAAGAATGACTAACAATGCTACACCAGAAATTCCCACAATTTGAGCATAGCGCTTTTTCATTAACCCTAAAATAGGATGCTTTATATTTTGTTCAGGCACCGTTACACCGAAGACAATTGTCTCTCGCACTAGATATGGGACAAATACTTGCATAACCAATGTCACGATATACGAAATTGTAAAAATAGCTAGTAGCATCCTGCTACACTCCTTCTACTGGCATTTGTAAATCAGCAAAGACCTTTTTCATCATAAGCTCAATCTGGTCTACACTGGCGCCAAGGACCATTCCTTCCGCCACAAGAGGCTTTAAGTTTTTTTCAATTTGTTGTAATTGCTCTGAAGTTAATGCTCGCTCCTCTACTGAACGAATAATTGCCCCTGATTTAGCACGAATCGTTAATATACCTTTTGCCTCTAATTCATGATAGCTTTTATTAACTGTATGCATATTGACACCTAAGTCCGCTGCTAAATTACGGACAGATGGCAATGTATCGCCTGGCTTCATATCTCCCCTCGCAATCCCTTCAATTATTTGCCGTGATACCTGTTCATAAATTGGTACATCCGACTGTGGTTCTATTTGAATTATCATTATTATCAGCTCCATGTTTGTTATATAATCAATATAACAAACAAACTACTTAATTGCATTGTTAAAAACTGCAGATTCACATGGATTTTACTGCGAATTTAAAGCAATAGCACAAGAACACGGTGTATTACATTACTTCTTTCAGTTTAATATGCAGACTGTTTTCTTAGCATTAGAAAGGTAGCGAATTTTTAATAATCTCTATAAATTTTCGTACAAGTAAACTCTGTTTTTCGTCTTTTCTTGTACAAATCGCAATTTTATGTTTAATATCTACATTTTCGACATAAACTCTTGCCAATTGACCACTATTTACATACTCACGCACTGCAAGCGATGAAATAAAATTTGCACCATAGCCAGCCATTACGGAACGAATAGTTTCATTAATTCCATTAAATTGCAGGGCGATTTTCGGAGGTTTTACTTGATATGTTTGGCATAAAGAAAAAAGGTGCTCTCTCATTGAACTTCCTTCTTCACGCATGATAAAGGGCTCTCTAACCATCTCAGCTAACGAAATGTCCTGATTGGCATAAGGATGATCTGGTGCTACAACAAACCAAAGTTCATCTTCAAATAGTTCTTCCCATGTTACTTCTTCTGGCCTTTCTGATATCCCGCCCCCATAAATAGCAATATCAGCTTTATAATGCATGAGTTGTTCAAAAGCGTCCTTGGTATTCGTCGTCGTAATGATTAAATTAACGTCCTCATTTGTACCTTTAAATGTAGCTGCCCATTTAGGAATTAAAAAATTTGCCGGTAAATAAGTCGCGACAAGATGAATGGTTCCTGCCTTAGCGAGTCGATAATCCTCAATAAAAGATTCAATATGTTTTTCAAGCGTAACAAGGCTTTGTGCTTTTTCTGCTAAAGCTTCCCCGAATTCAGTTAAGACAATGCCACGCCCTTGTTGCTTAAATAATGGAACCCCAATTTCATGTTCAAATTTTTTAATTTGGCTCGAAACTGCAGGCTGACTAATACAAAGCAATTCAGCTGCTCTAGTAAAACTTCCAGTTACCGCTACTTGATAAAACAATTTTAAGCCATGTATGTTCATAAGTTCACCTCTACTCATAACTTATAGTTATGAATGAATAATAATAATATATTTTTATTATGATTCATTCTATCATACACTTTTGTTGCAAGAACACAAACAGTAGAAAAGAGGAGCGTTATGTTAAACACTATTTGGAAAGATGTAGATGATTATTTGGTTGATAAACTAATACCGTCTGATGAAATACTTGAAGGAGTACTACAAACGAATAAAGAAGCTGGCATTCCTGAAATTGATGTGTCCCCAACACAAGGAAAACTTCTATATTTATTGGCTAAAATTAAGGGGGCTAAAAATATTTTAGAAATTGGCACTCTTGGTGGATATAGTAGCATATGGTTGGCACGCGCTCTCCCTGAAACAGGTAAAGTATATACACTTGAAGTTGAACCACAGTATGCAAAAATAGCTAAACAAAATATTCAAAATGCGGGTTGTGCAAGTAAAGTAGAAGTAATCGTTGGTAAAGCATTAGATACCTTGCCTACCCTCAAAGATAATGACCTACTGTTTGATTTAATTTTTATTGATGCAGATAAGCCCAATAATCCTCATTACTTGAAGTGGGCATTAGAATTAGCTAATAATGGGGCACTTATTATCGGTGATAATGTCATTCGAGACGGAGAAGTGATTGACAAAAAAAGCGAAGATGAACGCGTACAAGGTGTACGTCAATTTATGGATTTGTTAGAAAAAGAACCTCGGCTCGAGTCTACAGCTATACAAACTGTTGGTAGTAAGGGCTACGATGGCTTTGTGATAAGTTTTGTTAAATAGCTTACTACGCGAAAATTACGTTGTAACTTACCTCTATACTTTACGTTTGAGGAAACTAATTTTTCATCAAAAAGAAGCTGTGTCACAATTAATTGGACACAGCTTTCTGTTTATTTTGTAGTTACAGCTAAAACCTCTTTCAACCGTAAAATAGCTGCTTCTATATCTACTGACTTTCCTAGTTCGTTTAACGATTCACCAATAATTTTTACTGCTTCTTCAAGCATCACCGGCGTTGTATTACCCATATGTCCGATGCGGAATGCCTTGCCAGCTAAATGTGCCAATGAGCCTGCTACTATCACACCTTTTTCTGCTAACTTTGCACGAAATTCCCCATCCTCTATCTCTGCCGGATATAACAAACAGCTCAGTGTGGGGGCAGCAACTGCTTCTTCTGCAAGAGCGACCATGCCATACGTAAATAATGCGGCCCGTATTGCGCGGCCATATGCAATATGACGAGCCGCACGCTTCGTAATACCTTCATCTAACACAATGTTCATCGCCACCTCATATGCATAAATTAAATTAACAGGCGGTGTTGCAAAGTATTTTCCTGGGTCATTCATTACCGGAATCCAATTTGTAATATCACTATAATACGCAGGAATTGTACCTAATGCCTTTCGAGCCTTTAAAGCCGATTGATTGAAAGCAATTATTGCTAGTCCTGGTGGAACACCTATGGCCTTTTGTGAACCGGTTAACACGACATCTAATTTGTAGTCAGGATGATTGTATTCTTTGCTCATATTTTCATCAAGCGCAGCCGTTGCGACAACACCATCTAATATAACAAGTGCGCCAGCCTTCTTTATAACTGGTACTAATGCATCTAAATCTGATACTACACCTGTAGACGTATCTGCATGTGTAATCGTCACTGCCTTAAAATTGCCCTCTGCTAATTTTGCCTTAACTGCTGATACCTCAATTTGCTTCCCCCACTCAGCTTGAAGCACCTCAACATGAATACCATAAGCTGTTGCAAGTGGTATAAAACGATCCCCAAAATAGCCATGACTAATTACAAGAAGATTTTCGCCTTTCCCCACTGTATTAACAATTGCCATCTCCATAGCTAATGTTCCGGATCCAGCTATTACAAAAACCTCGCCATCTGTTTGAAACAGTTTCTTCGTTTGTTCTATTGCATTTTTATAAATGTTAACGAACCGTGGATCTGTATGCCCTCTAGTTTCGCTTGCTAATGCATCGTAAATTTCATCTACTACTGGTGTTGGTCCAGGTACTAGTAACATTTCTTTATTACGCATTTCTTTTCCCCCTTGAGTTATACTTGCCCATCCTATATGTATTCTTTCATACAAAATATAATCCCCCAGTTATACAAAAAATGCCCTGCAAGCTCCCCATCTAAGCTTACAAGACATCTTTCACCCCTTGTTAAATCTCTTTACTTATAAGTAGACCCCTTTAATTGAAACTATGCTCATTTTCTTTCGGTAAGGAACGAGGGAACAGACCCCGCTCATTACATCACTGACAAAGTGGACTGCATTCGAGTTCAATCCACTGTATTAAAATTGGACATGTTCGTTAGTAGATTTACCTCAATTAAGTTAATCGTTCATAGCCTGGAAGCGTCAAGAATTCCACGAATTCATCTTGCTCAATTAAAGATTTGAACAGTTCAGCAGCTTCATCAAAGCGACCACTGTTATAAGCCTGCTCCCCAACAGCCTCTTTAATTTTCACAAGCTCCTCTTCCAAGATCTCTAGCACAAATGCTAATGTAATGCCACGACCATCATCTAAAATTCCTTTTGGATGACGAATCCATTGCCATACTTGCGTACGAGAAATTTCTGCTGTCGCAGCATCCTCCATCAGGTTATTAATAGGTGCAGCACCGTTGCCTCGTAACCAAGAAGCAATATATTGAACTCCAACACTGCAGTTTATACGAAGTCCTTCAATAGTAATAGTACCTTCTGGAACGGAGACTAAATCTTCAGCAGTCACACTTACATCCTCACGCTTTTTATCGATTTGGTTTGGTGTTTTCATAATCGCATCAAATTGCTCCATTGCTGTTGCAACCATGCCTGGATGGGCAACCCAAGTGCCATCATGACCATCTGTTGCTTCACGACGCTTATCTTCAGCAACCTTTGCAAATGCAACAGCATTCGCCTCGTCATCACCTTTAACCGGTATTTGCGCTGCCATACCACCCATAGCAGGTGCATTGCGTTTATGGCACGTTTGAATACATAAAGAAGTATATGCTTTCATGAAAGGTACCGTCATCGTTACTTGGCCGCGATCAGGTAAAATTACATCAGGTTGATTGCGCAGACGTTTGATATAGCTGAAAATATAATCCCATCGTCCACAGTTCAGACCGGCTGAATGCTCACGTAGCTCATATAAAATTTCATCCATTTCAAATGCAGCTAAAATTGTTTCGATTAAAACAGTTGCCTTAATCGAACCTTGCGGAATACCGATGTATTGTTGTGCAAAGAGGAATACATCATTCCATAAGCGCGCCTCTAAATGACTTTCAAGCTTCGGAAGGTAGAAGTAAGGACCTGTATTTTTTGCCAGTGCGTTTTTTGCATTATGGAATAGATATAGACCAAAGTCAAAGAAGCTACCAGAAATCGGTTCACCGTCTACTTGCACATTTTTTTCAAGTAAATGAAGCCCACGTGGACGGACTAACAATACGGCTGTTTCTTTGTTTAATTTATATGTTTTACCATTTGACTCTTGTGTAAATTCAATTGTCTTATTAATAGCATCACGCATATTAATTTGCCCGTTGATCATGTTTTCCCATGTCGGAGCAGATGCATCTTCAAAGCAAGCCATGAACATTCTTGCACCAGAATTTAATGCATTAATAACCATTTTACGATCAACTGGCCCTGTTATTTCTACGCGGCGATCCTGTAAATCTGCTGGAAGTGGTGCAATTGTCCAATCTCCGTCACGAATTGCCTTTGTCTCTGATAAGAAATCAAGCTTTTCACCAGCATCAAGACGTTTTTGACGGTCTTGGCGTGCCTCTAAAAGTTCTTTACGACGCGCATCAAATTTTTCATGCAGGGCAAGAACAAACTCAAGGGCTTCCGGTGTCAAGATTTCTTTTGTTTGCTCATTTTGTTCCCCAACAATTTTAAGCTTACCTGTAGTTGCTTGTTCCATCAGTAATTTCCCCCACCTTTTGCGATTTTAATTACAGTCCTCCCCCGCTTAGGAGGGGCGGAGGAGACTGAGCTATGATTATGAATTTAGGATTCGATGTACTTTTCTATCTTATACGAATTGCTCTGTTTCTGTAGAACCGGCCATTGCTGTTGTTGAAGATGTACCTCCAGAGATAACTTGTGATACATCATCAAAGTAACCAGTACCCACTTCACGTTGATGACGAGTAGCTGTATAACCTTTTGATTCTGAAGCAAACTCAGCTTGTTGTAGCTTAGAATATGCAGCCATTCCGTTATCTTTATAATCATGTGCAAGTTCAAACATAGAGTGGTTTAATGCATGGAAGCCAGCTAATGTTACAAATTGGAATTTGTATCCTAACTTTCCAAGTTCGCGTTGGTATTCAGCGATTTCTTCTTCTGAAAGGTTTGCCTTCCAGTTGAATGAAGGTGAGCAGTTGTAAGCAAGCATTTTGCCTGGGAATTCGGCATGAATTGCTGTTGCAAATTCACGTGCTTCCTCAAGTGATGGCTTAGAAGTTTCACACCAGATTAAGTCTGCATATGGCGCATAAGCTAAGCCGCGAGCAATCGCTTGCTTAATACCCGGTTTTGTGCGGAAGAATCCTTCTGGTGTACGCTCGCCAGTGATAAATTCAGCATCGCGTGGGTCAATATCAGATGTTACCATATCCGCAGCATCCGCATCTGTACGTGCGATTAAAATTGTATCAACGCCCATTACGTCTGTTGCAAGACGAGCAGCGATTAAGTTACGAACAGCATTTTGTGTCGGTAGTAATACTTTACCACCTAAGTGACCACATTTTTTCTCAGAAGCTAATTGGTCTTCTAAGTGAACGCCAGCAGCTCCTGCTTCAATCATTCCTTTTACAAGCTCGAATACATTAAGAGGACCACCGAAACCAGCTTCTGCATCTGCTACGATTGGCGCGAACCAATCAAAGTTATCTACACGACCTTCCGCATGGTCAATTTGATCAGCACGTTGTAACGCTTGATTAATGCGTTTAACTACAGCTGGTACAGAGTTTGCTGGATATAATGATTGGTCAGGGTACATTTGACCAGAAAGGTTAGCGTCAGCAGCCACTTGCCAACCTGATAAGTAGATTGCTTTTAATCCTGCTTTTACTTGTTGAACCGCTTGATTACCAGTTAAGGCACCTAACGCATTAATGAATGGCTCTTCATGTAAAGAGTTCCAAAGTCGTGCAGCACCTTTAGATGCTAGAGTTTGTTCAATTACAACAGAACCTTGTAATTTAATTACTTCTTCTGCTGTATATGCGCGTTCAATCCCTGCCCAACGTGGGTTTTCTGCCCATTGTTTTTCTAAAGTTTGGATTTTTTCTTGACGTGTTGACATATCGAAATTCCACCTTCCCCTTTGTGTACAATATACTCTGTTAAAAAACTTTCAAGCAACTGTTCCATAACAGGTTTATTTGTTGTAAATTAATATATAACAGAGCATCTGAATTTTCACTATTTTTAGATAAAAGACCGAATTTTTATGATGAAACCATCTTTTTCAGCGACGAAATTTGGTAAACTGTTTACAAACAAGGGGGATATTCACAATGAATAATGAGTATAATTTATCAGCAAAAGAAATTTCACAACAGTATATTACGATGTTAACAGACTGGCTTCCATCTAATTCATCAATCGCCATTGCTGTTCAAGACACTTATATCTATTTTCATTCTGGTCATCAAAGTATTCATTTGGAGGTAGGACAGCAGGTTCAATCTGGTAGCATAGCAGAAAAGGTACTAAACACCAAGAGACGGACAGATGCCATTTTGGATAACTCTCTTTTTGATACGCCTTATTATGGAATTGGTTATCCCATTTATTTACAAGGTGTTCCAGCGGCACTTGTAGTAGTGTTACCTTCAACCTTCACCATTCAAAAGGTAGAACCTTATCAATTTTTAACGGGCAAACAAGATGAAGATTGGAACCCTGTTGCAATTGAAAAGATTTCCCACATCGAAAGTCTTCAGAAAAAGACGTGGTTCTATGTAGAGGGGGAGCAGTTTAAAACAAGTATTACGCTGAAAGAATTACAGATGCGACTACCTTCATCCTTTATTCGCATTCATAGATCCTATATCGTTAATATTCATTTTATAAAAAAAATGTCCCGGGACCTCACTTCAAACTTTATTGTCACACTTAAAGATGGAAGTGAATTACCAGTCAGTCAATCCTATACCAATAATCTTCGTAGTGCCCTTGAATTTTAAAAATTTATATATAAAAACAGCTGCTCCATGAACTTCCATTCATCAGAGCAGCTGTTATCCATAATAAAAAAAGCCTGAGAATTTTATTCTCAGGCTTTTTATTTGCCTAGCGACGTCCTACTCTCACAGGGGGAAGCCCCCAACTACCATCGGCGCTAAAGAGCTTAACTTCCGTGTTCGGTATGGGAACGGGTGTGACCTCTTTGCCATCATCACTAGACTATTGTCGGCTTCCAATATACGTCGTCTTTCTTTGTCAGCTTCATTCGTTCAGTCAGTCACGTACTTAGGTACGCTCCTTCCTTCTCTCAATTGCTTCCTTGAACTACTCGTATCTTGAAACCCTCTTTTAGAAAGATGTTGTTCTTTCAAAACTGGATAAACGGTGCATTGAATGTTTCAAACATTTTGGTTAAGTCCTCGATCGATTAGTATTCGTCAGCTCCATGTGTCACCACACTTCCACCTCGAACCTATCTACCTCATCGTCTTTGAGGGATCTTACTTACTTGCGTAATGGGAAATCTCATCTTGAGGGGGGCTTCATGCTTAGATGCTTTCAGCACTTATCCCGTCCACACATAGCTACCCAGCGATGCCTTTGGCAAGACAACTGGTACACCAGCGGTGTGTCCATCCCGGTCCTCTCGTACTAAGGACAGCTCCTCTCAAATTTCCTACGCCCACGACGGATAGGGACCGAACTGTCTCACGACGTTCTGAACCCAGCTCGCGTACCGCTTTAATGGGCGAACAGCCCAACCCTTGGGACCGACTACAGCCCCAGGATGCGATGAGCCGACATCGAGGTGCCAAACCTCCCCGTCGATGTGGACTCTTGGGGGAGATAAGCCTGTTATCCCCGGGGTAGCTTTTATCCGTTGAGCGATGGCCCTTCCATGCGGAACCACCGGATCACTAAGCCCGTCTTTCGACCCTGCTCGACTTGTAGGTCTCGCAGTCAAGCTCCCTTGTGCCTTTACACTCTACGAATGATTTCCAACCATTCTGAGGGAACCTTTGGGCGCCTCCGTTACCTTTTAGGAGGCGACCGCCCCAGTCAAACTGTCCGCCTGACACTGTCTCCTGCCCCGCTAAGGGGCATGGGTTAGAATTTCAATACAACCAGGGTAGTATCCCACCGACGCCTCCTTCGAAGCTGGCGCTCCGAGATCTCTGGCTCCTACCTATCCTGTACAAGTTGTACCAAAATTCAATATCAGGCTACAGTAAAGCTCCACGGGGTCTTTCCGTCCTGTCGCGGGTAACCTGCATCTTCACAGGTACTATAATTTCACCGAGTCTCTCGTTGAGACAGTGCCCAGATCGTTACGCCTTTCGTGCGGGTCGGAACTTACCCGACAAGGAATTTCGCTACCTTAGGACCGTTATAGTTACGGCCGCCGTTTACTGGGGCTTCAATTCGCAGCTTCGCTTGCGCTAACCACTCCTCTTAACCTTCCAGCACCGGGCAGGCGTCAGCCCCTATACGTCACCTTACGGTTTTGCAGAGACCTGTGTTTTTGCTAAACAGTCGCCTGGGCCTATTCACTGCGGCTCTCATGCGCTTGCACGCTCAAGAGCACCCCTTCTCCCGAAGTTACGGGGTCATTTTGCCGAGTTCCTTAACGAGAGTTCTCTCGCACACCTTAGGATTCTCTCCTCGACTACCTGTGTCGGTTTGCGGTACGGGCACCTCTCACCTCGATAGAGGCTTTTCTTGGCAGTGTGAAATCAGGAACTTCGTCCTTAAAGGACTCGCCATCACAGCTCAACGTTACAGTGTGCGGATTTGCCTACACACACGCCTTACTGCTTGGACGCGCACAACCAACGGCGCGCTTACCCTATCCTACTGCGTCCCCCCATTTCTCAAACGGTGAGGAGGTGGTACAGGAATATCAACCTGTTGTCCATCGCCTACGCCTATCGGCCTCGGCTTAGGTCCCGACTAACCCTGAGCGGACGAGCCTTCCTCAGGAAACCTTAGTCATACGGTGGACGGGATTCTCACCCGTCTTTCGCTACTCATACCGGCATTCTCACTTCTAAGCGCTCCACCAGTCCTTCCGGTCTGACTTCAACGCACTTAGAACGCTCTCCTACCACTGACATCGTAGATGTCAATCCACAGCTTCGGTGAATCGTTTAGCCCCGATACATTTTCGGCGCAGCGTCACTCGACCAGTGAGCTATTACGCACTCTTTAAATGATGGCTGCTTCTAAGCCAACATCCTGGTTGTCTATGCAACGCCACATCCTTTTCCACTTAACGATTACTTTGGGACCTTAGCTGGTGGTCTGGGCTGTTTCCCTTTTGACTACGGATCTTATCACTCGCAGTCTGACTCCCGTGTATAAATATCTGGCATTCGGAGTTTGTCTGAATTCGGTAAACCGGGATGGCCCCCTAGTCCAAACAGTGCTCTACCTCCAGTATTCTCATCACGAGGCTAGCCCTAAAGCTATTTCGGAGAGAACCAGCTATCTCCAGGTTCGATTGGAATTTCTCCGCTACCCACACCTCATCCCCGCACTTTTCAACGTGCGTGGGTTCGGGCCTCCAGTAAGTGTTACCTTACCTTCACCCTGGACATGGGTAGATCACCTGGTTTCGGGTCTACGACCACGTACTAATTCGCCCTATTCAGACTCGCTTTCGCTGCGGCTCCGTCTTCTAAAACTTAACCTCGCACGTAATCGTAACTCGCCGGTTCATTCTACAAAAGGCACGCTATCACCCATTAACGGGCTCTAACTACTTGTAGGCACACGGTTTCAGGATCTCTTTCACTCCCCTTCCGGGGTGCTTTTCACCTTTCCCTCACGGTACTGGTTCACTATCGGTCACTAGGTAGTATTTAGCCTTGGGAGATGGTCCTCCCAGATTCCGACGGAATTTCACGTGTTCCGCCGTACTCAGGATCCACTCAGGAGGGAATGAACTTTCGACTACAGGGCTTTTACCTGCTCTGGCGGACCTTTCCAAGTCGCTTCATCTAACTCATTCTTTTGTAACTCCGTATTGAGTGTCCTACAACCCCAAGAGGCAAGCCTCTTGGTTTGGGCTCTTCCCGTTTCGCTCGCCGCTACTCAGGGAATCGATTTTTCTTTCTCTTCCTCCAGGTACTTAGATGTTTCAGTTCCCTGGGTCTGCCTTCAAGACGCTATGTATTCACGTCAAGATACTACGCGATTAAACGTAGTGGGTTCCCCCATTCGGAAATCTCCGGATCAAAGCTCACTTACAGCTCCCCGAAGCATATCGGTGTTAGTGCCGTCCTTCTTCGGCTCCTAGTGCCAAGGCATTCGCCGTGCGCCCTTAAT
>NZ_CP073713.1:160000-162500 GCF_003049605.2 Lysinibacillus parviboronicapiens | reverse complement strand
CATGTGCATAAGATTTATTTATCCTGGCAATTATGAAATTCTAAAAAATGGTGCGGGTGAAGGGAGTCGAACCCCCACGCCTTGCGGCGCTAGATCCTAAGTCTAGTGCGTCTGCCAATTCCGCCACACCCGCATATTTTGTTGGCAATTTAAATGGTGAGCCATGAAGGACTCGAACCTTCGACCCTCTGATTAAAAGTCAGATGCTCTACCAACTGAGCTAATGGCTCAAAACTATGGTGCCGGCTATAGGAATCGAACCCACGACCTACTGATTACAAGTCAGTTGCTCTACCTGCTGAGCTAAACCGGCATATGGTGGAGGATGACGGGCTCGAACCGCCGACCCTCTGCTTGTAAGGCAGATGCTCTCCCAGCTGAGCTAATCCTCCTGGGTATTATGCCTAGCGATGTCCTACTCTCACAGGGGGAAGCCCCCAACTACCATCGGCGCTAAAGAGCTTAACTTCCGTGTTCGGTATGGGAACGGGTGTGACCTCTTTGCCATCATCACTAGACTATTATTTAAAAGACAAATTTGATTATAACATATCTTGTTATAAATGCAAGTTTTTTTGAAAACTTTTTGTTCTTTCAAAACTGGATAAACGGCGCATTGAATGTTTCAAACATTTTGGTTAAGTCCTCGATCGATTAGTATTCGTCAGCTCCATGTGTCACCACACTTCCACCTCGAACCTATCTACCTCATCGTCTTTGAGGGATCTTACTTACTTGCGTAATGGGAAATCTCATCTTGAGGGGGGCTTCATGCTTAGATGCTTTCAGCACTTATCCCGTCCACACATAGCTACCCAGCGATGCCTTTGGCAAGACAACTGGTACACCAGCGGTGTGTCCATCCCGGTCCTCTCGTACTAAGGACAGCTCCTCTCAAATTTCCTACGCCCACGACGGATAGGGACCGAACTGTCTCACGACGTTCTGAACCCAGCTCGCGTACCGCTTTAATGGGCGAACAGCCCAACCCTTGGGACCGACTACAGCCCCAGGATGCGATGAGCCGACATCGAGGTGCCAAACCTCCCCGTCGATGTGGACTCTTGGGGGAGATAAGCCTGTTATCCCCGGGGTAGCTTTTATCCGTTGAGCGATGGCCCTTCCATGCGGAACCACCGGATCACTAAGCCCGTCTTTCGACCCTGCTCGACTTGTAGGTCTCGCAGTCAAGCTCCCTTGTGCCTTTACACTCTACGAATGATTTCCAACCATTCTGAGGGAACCTTTGGGCGCCTCCGTTACCTTTTAGGAGGCGACCGCCCCAGTCAAACTGTCCGCCTGACACTGTCTCCTGCCCCGCTAAGGGGCATGGGTTAGAATTTCAATACAACCAGGGTAGTATCCCACCGACGCCTCCTTCGAAGCTGGCGCTCCGAGATCTCTGGCTCCTACCTATCCTGTACAAGTTGTACCAAAATTCAATATCAGGCTACAGTAAAGCTCCACGGGGTCTTTCCGTCCTGTCGCGGGTAACCTGCATCTTCACAGGTACTATAATTTCACCGAGTCTCTCGTTGAGACAGTGCCCAGATCGTTACGCCTTTCGTGCGGGTCGGAACTTACCCGACAAGGAATTTCGCTACCTTAGGACCGTTATAGTTACGGCCGCCGTTTACTGGGGCTTCAATTCGCAGCTTCGCTTGCGCTAACCACTCCTCTTAACCTTCCAGCACCGGGCAGGCGTCAGCCCCTATACGTCACCTTACGGTTTTGCAGAGACCTGTGTTTTTGCTAAACAGTCGCCTGGGCCTATTCACTGCGGCTCTCATGCGCTTGCACGCTCAAGAGCACCCCTTCTCCCGAAGTTACGGGGTCATTTTGCCGAGTTCCTTAACGAGAGTTCTCTCGCACACCTTAGGATTCTCTCCTCGACTACCTGTGTCGGTTTGCGGTACGGGCACCTCTCACCTCGATAGAGGCTTTTCTTGGCAGTGTGAAATCAGGAACTTCGTCCTTAAAGGACTCGCCATCACAGCTCAACGTTACAGTGTGCGGATTTGCCTACACACACGCCTTACTGCTTGGACGCGCACAACCAACGGCGCGCTTACCCTATCCTACTGCGTCCCCCCATTTCTCAAACGGTGAGGAGGTGGTACAGGAATATCAACCTGTTGTCCATCGCCTACGCCTATCGGCCTCGGCTTAGGTCCCGACTAACCCTGAGCGGACGAGCCTTCCTCAGGAAACCTTAGTCATACGGTGGACGGGATTCTCACCCGTCTTTCGCTACTCATACCGGCATTCTCACTTCTAAGCGCTCCACCAGTCCTTCCGGTCTGACTTCAACGCACTTAGAACGCTCTCCTACCACTGACATCGTAGATGTCAATCCACAGCTTCGGTGAATCGTTTAGCCCCGATACATTTTCGGCGCAGCGTCACTCGACCAGTGAGCTATTACGCACTCTTTAAATGATGGCTGCTTCTAAGCCAACATCCTGGTTGTCTATGCAACGCCACATCCTTTTCCACTTAA
>NZ_CP073713.1:12500-155000 GCF_003049605.2 Lysinibacillus parviboronicapiens | reverse complement strand
GGCATCATTTCGGCATCGTTTTTAAATAGCTTCCAACCAATTTATATCTATTATAGAAGAAAGTCACTCATTATTTTTAAATGAGTGACTTTTCTTTAGTTTGTAAGTGTATTAATTTCATCTTTATTGCGAATATGAACAACACCAGTTTCACTGACACGTATATTCACATCTGTAAGTTCTCTTTTTAAAATGTGTTCTATAGCATATCTAATTTCCCATTCTTTTACTTGGCCGTTTTCATTTGAAATACTTGCATGACTTGATTGTTTGTTTTCACTATGGATAACTACTGTTCCTTTACGCTCATAAACTTTAACCGTCCCTCCCATAAAACCAGAAGCGATTTTCACAACATCTACTCTTTCATTTGTTATATCCCGAAATGTTTTATTTGAAAATTTATATATTGTAGCCATGCTCATTCTCTCCCTAGGTTAAGTACTTAAACATTAATTCTTCAACTTGCGTCTTTAGTGCTTGCTTTGCGTATCTTCCCCAGCTGTTTTGACAATAACATCACTAAAGTATTCATCTATTTGAATCCACTTCACTACTTCTATTTTTTGCTTGGTAAGTATACGCTTTTTGTTGTAGTAATCGTTTCTTATATCTTTTAAAAGCCCATCAACGATATTAGTGTAGACTTTTGCCATTTTAAGGTTACCGAGCATATCGTAGTCATGTTGTAATGATTTAACTGCCATATCTAATAGGATAAATTCGTGTAAAAGCTTGCGTTGATCTCCATTAATCATCGGCGTCAACTAATTCTGCATTTTGGATTTTATCAAATGTAATTCTTTTAATGGCCGTTTCGGTTTCCAACAACAATTCTTTCTTATTTATATCTGTTCCTGTAATTAAACCGGTCTCATCATGTAGCTGGTTATTATCCCACAAAGTAAGTGTTACAAGCTTTTTCATTACAGTTACGCGTTGAATTGTTCGTTGTAATTCCTCTAGTTCCCATTCCACTAAATCACGTTTCTTTTCATAAAATTGCTCTTGTTTCCATTCTTTTATTTGAACTAAATGCTCTGGCAGCATCATAGCGGTCCATTTCATCGTTCCACGGTCATTTAACATCATCATCACTCTCCATTAATAATCGCATTCAGAAACGTTCAAAATATCTAGGAAATGCACCTTATGAATATCCATATATTTATCTTTAATGTGAATTAATTTAGTGTTTGCATCCATATTTGTGACCATACCAGTTAGTGGTTCATCTTTTTTATATACCGAAAAAACTTTGTACTTCTGTTCTTCTTTTGCTTCAGTTAGAGCATAAGCAATTTCTTCAAGCTCAAATTCATCGCGGTCTAAATGTTTAGGTTCCTTCTTTTTAGTCTTAGTTTCCTTTTTAGCTTTAGCCATTTTCATCTCTCCTCACCAAAATAGAACATTTGTTTGTTTTATTATAGAACTAACGTTCTTTATTTGGCAACAAAAAAAGAGCAGGCTCACAAGTTTTTTTGTGATTACCTGATCTTTTTTGTGTTAACTAACATTTTGACTATTACTATTCAATTTTAACAATATAAAAATAACTAAAAAAATAATAGAGAGTCCTAATGGAGCAAGTGTCACGAAATTAATTAATGCATTATTCATCTCAAACCATTTTAGAACAGGTCCTTCTTGTTCAAATACAAAATTTGGGTTCTCCAATATAAAAGCAATTCTATTTAATAAAACTAAAAAACAAAACACGAAAAAAGATAAAACACTGCAAATTAACATAAAAAACTCTTTTAAATTCATTTTATTCATTAAAACACCCTTTTACTTTTATATTATTATGATATACTAACATTTGTAAGAAATAGAAAATATTGGGAGGTATTAGTAAAATGAGAAAAATTTCTTTACTGCTTTTTGGAATAATATTGACATTATTGGTTTATGTTCCTAGTTTAGCAGAAGCAACCGAGGTATTTCAAGATGTAGATTATGAAGTTGGTAATACACCTGCAGTAGATTTATCCGAGGATAGTACAATGTACGAAGAAGAGTCTGTTGATGAAATAACGAATAGATTTGGTCCAACCAACATTACTTATAAAATCACTGATAAGAAAGTTGTAGGTAGAGGTTGGGGTGATTTCAGAAATGGACCTACAGGTACAGGTCCAGGAACATTAAGTATTAATCATTCAACTACTCTTAATCGCGAATTTACAAATACAATATCAGGAGAGTACCCAATAGGAGAAGCTAAAATTGGAGCATCACTAGGTGTAACAATTGGTAAAGCAAAAACTTACGGGACTACCTATACAATTACTCTTGCAAAGGGCGAAAAGAAAACAATTCAATTTCAACCCAAATATGTAGTATATGAAGTAACGCAAAGAATGTACGCGAATGGAATAGCTACAAACACTTACAAAAAGGCTAATGTTGTAGTATTTGAAGACTGGGATTACAGCTGGTATTCTAACAAATAAATGTTGTCACACATTGTAGCTGTATGATTAGATTTGCTTGATAGTACTATTTAATAATGACCAAGATGGCAATTAAGCTATCTTGGTCTTTGGTATTTATAAAGTTCGTTTAACCACCGAAATTAAAAGCCCTAGAGCTTCCCCATCTGTCATTGAACCTACTTTTTCGCTGTGGTCCACTTTTAAGATTCCTTGTTTATGAGCATCTTTCAGCAATGTTTTCAAATCGTCTTTAGCTGTTGATGTAAGTGTATTCACTTTTGGTTCCTCCTTTGGTTGTGTTGGTGTTGTTGGCTTCATAGCCTGTTCAATTCGTTTCAAGAAGCTATTCCAGCGACCCTCCACTCTTATGCGGTGCGGGCAATTCTTTTGGGACCAATAAAAATGTTGTTTCACTCTGTCTATGCCCCAACCATACCGTTTCAAAAGTTGAGCAATGTACTGTACTGCATTTTCTTCTGCAGCTGTATAGAGGGCACCACCACTTTTGCTGTAGCATATTTCAATACCGATTGATTGACGGTTACCAGCGCCTTGCCCATCGCCACAATGCCAAGCATTACGATTAAACGGAATACCTTGTATAACTTCTTTGTCATCCACAGCAATATGATAAGATACCTCGTTGTTGTTACTTAACATGTATTTAATTTCATTTGCTGCAGAAGCATCATTAGCCGTGTTGTGTACTGTGATAAACTGCGGTGTCATTCCGTATGGAGCTTTGATTCCGTACTTGCTGGATGGTAATAGGTTTTGTTTAAATGCGTAAGTCATTACAGCTCACCATCCTTTGGTTTGTCATATTTAAGTGCTTGAGTACTGTCAGATGCCCCTTGTGTCGTTGGGTCGATAATAATACCAAGTAGGCCTAGAATGCTTAGAACCGTTTCGGAAATAGCTGTAACTTGATTGTTGTAAATCGTAATATCGACATGAAAAATGCCCGCTATTTGATTAGCGAGCACGATAAGTAATGCAATTAATGACACCCAAAATTGTTTGTGTTGTAAACGTACTTTCCAGTTAATTCTCATATCAATATATCCTCCTAAAAAATGTGTTTTTCCATACGGTCCATACGCCCTTCAAGAGACGTTAAACTTTTACTGATTTCTTGCATTGCATTGGCTTGCTTTCCTTGCGCTACTGTTAAAGCTTCTAAATTATCAATCAGTTTTTGTTCACGCTTGGCCGAATTCCAAAAAACATAAACCACTAAACAAATACACAAAATCGACCAGACTACTTGTGAATTTGCTATCTGACTCGCTGTTGTTACTGTGGATACTGCATCCATTCCATCACCAATCCTTTGCCCTATTAAAATATAAAGCCATGAGAAGCTTCGAGAATCAGTAACATGTACCGTTATCCATCTCGATTGCTCTCATAGCGTTAAAAAATGCATAAAAAAATACACCCTAAATTGGTGTGTTTAAAACTAATGTTTATTCCACGGATTACCCTCATCATGTTCAATGCTTTTTTTACAATGATCTTTATCGACTATATCTAACAACTTACAAACAAACCTACATATCAGACAGTTTTGGTGCTTGCCCATTCTTGATGATAGTGTCTCGTCTGGATAACCGCCTAACACGGTATTTACAAATTGATCAATACTGATTAGCAAATTCCGTATATAGTGTTTTACCATACAATTGCATCCACTTCTATTATAGTTTTTGCATTCACAACTTGTTGTTCCAATGACCAGTACTTTGATTGTTGTAGCAACTTATGATTTTTTCCAGCATCGATTACATTCATAAAATCACTAGTTGTGAATACTTTTACACCTTTGTTTGTTTTCCAACTAATCTTCGATTGATCACCACTGACTATAAGGATTAATTGTTGTGTAAAATTCATTTGATCTAGCTCGTTGAAACCAAAATAAAAAGATTCACCATTCATTTCTACAGTGAACCCTTGAAAAATTGCAGTTTGACAATCAATTTTCAGTTCATTTATTTTATCAACCTTTTGTTCATTTAGAGATTTAACTTTTCTCCAACCATTTTGGGTTGTGTATTCCATCTCTTGTTTTTCTATAAGTGCACCCTCAGGCATATTTTCCATTTTACCGACATTTATAATCTCACCATCCAGCATTACAACATCTTTCAACTCTTTTATACCCATGTCAATGCCCTCCAGCCTGTATTACCAACTCCTGTTTTTTTACTGTATAATGTGCCGTTTACTTTATCTCGATATAAAGTACCGACGGATGCAATAATTACACCTTCTGGGCTTCCATTCCCAAATAGAATATCATCACTATTAGCTATTCTTTTCCATTTTGACCATCCGGTATAATCACTACTTCTGTAAAATATATTATCCGATTCTTGATATGGAGATGCTATTTGAAGTACTGATGTTTCCGAAATTGCATTTACTAGTAAAAAAAAGGACCGTAATGCATCGTTATTTGGCCTATTTTCTCCTTTGGCATGATAAAACCCGGATTTGACAATTGTGTTAAAATCGGATGTAACTTCAATTAGTTCTGCACCTAACCCAAATTTTTGAGGAAAATCAATTGCCTGTTTAACTGCTTTTGAAGTAGCAGCAAGATTTTCTGAATTACTATTTGTAGAATTAGAAAGTTGTACATGCCCTTTTTGTGATAAAGACGCATCTTTGTCCAAATGCATAGTAAGCGTTTCTTCTCTAGCCTTCATTTGGGCATCGATGATTTCCATATTGTCATTTTGGTCCTCGACATTGTAAAACTCATCAGGTAACGGCTTAATTAAATTATAATTTGTTGTATGATTAGGCATTATGGCAATACCTCCTCTCTTAATTGTTGATGCATATAAGATGATAACTGAGCATGTGTAAAGCGCGCTAGGGTACTGTGTTGGTTGTATCGTAATTGAACTGTTAAAGCCATGTTCTGAGGTGTTATGCGTTCTAGCATGATAACAACAGCATCAAACATACCTTTAACAGTCAATTCAATCTTTACACTTAGTGTCTTAGCTGCTACATCTCTTTTTACCTCATATTGGCCCTCACCTAGAAGGCTGTCCATCAGTTGCTTGAGCACTCTATACGTATATGGTGCTTGTTCTTGATAACGAGTTAAAATGCGAAACCTACGCGTTTCTATGGTGTCTGTTGCCGGCGCGTTCAATTTCAACATTTTCTCGTATCGGTCAGCACCTTGTTCGTTCGTAGATACCACAAATTGATTGTTTAACGTGTTTTCGATTTCTTGCCACAGCGCTTCAAGTATCGGATCTTCAACATTTGCTATTGCTACAATCTCTTTAATCTCATGAAGGAGAGTTGGTAAATAGGCAATAATATCAACCTCTCTAGCCACTTACAACACCTCGTTTTGGTATCGATTCAACATCTAATGCAATATTCGATTGAGCACCATTCAATTGTGTATTAGCAATATCAAGAACACCCGTTACTCCTAACAAACGGTATTCAATTTGCGAAACACGAACCACTACACCTGCGTTATCTTCCTCAAAACTATTTGCTTTGGCCCATTCTTCGGCTAGTTCTTTAAAATAGTCATCAATGACCTTTTGCACCTGAGCCTCTATATCAACCCATGTCCAGCCTGCTTGATAAGTGATATTCAACGTAACATTAATGACTGATTCACCCACACCAAATACGGTCACTACATGGTCAATAGGTGCAGTTCCGAAACCCTCGCCTTGATGTTCCAGTGGATCGACAGTTGTTTGCACCTCGTCAATTAGGGTTTGTGATGGTTTTTCGTACTGCGAGTTAATAATGACTAACTTAACTGTACCCCCACCGTTCCAAGCGCGGTAAACTCTAACACCACCCACACCAGGTAAGGCCCCAACCTTTTCTTTGTAATCGGCTCTGTTACCACCAAAAGCAGTAGATTCAAAACTGTTGAAATAGCGAGTGCGAAAGGCTTCTGTTTCTTCTTCGTCATCTCCTGGTACCAATACATCTGTTAAAACAGCCGTCTGCAAATTGTTAATATAGTTGATTGGTATTAGTTGCCCTGAGAATAAGTTGCCTATATTACCTGCTGTTTCGCATTGTAAAATGAATTGCCCCTGTGAGATTCGCTCAATAACTTCATAATTCAAGTCATCTAAACTAAATCGGCTACCAATTGGTACATCAATGTTGAATAAACCTTTTCTCTTGGCATAGGTAGCTTCATGTGGTTTTAGGCCACGTTCAGCAGAACGTCGAATCAAATACTCTCTTGGTGCAGTGTCAGCAAATACCATGTCGATAAGATTCTTCAATGTAAAAAGCATTTG
The DNA here is from genome assembly GCF_003049605.2 of Lysinibacillus parviboronicapiens. Lineage (NCBI taxonomy): Bacteria > Bacillati > Bacillota > Bacilli > Caryophanales > Bacillaceae > Lysinibacillus > Lysinibacillus parviboronicapiens. Next base: position 148,255 of record NZ_CP073713.1, on the reverse strand, counting down.
AACTGTTTCAGCACTATTGGCTGCTGTTGCGTTATAGACTAATGAGGTAACCTCACGTTTATCAAGGGAATCGTCTACACCTGCGAGTTTCCGGGCCATCAGTTCTTCAAAAGTTGTGTCTAAATTAAATGGTTCTGCCATCAGTATTCCACCTCTTTCATTGTTGTGACTTCACCGAAAATGGTGTGAGCTGTGTATGCGACATGTACTTTACTTTTCTTAGTTGTCACTACAAATGAATCTACTTCATTTATCCGGTCATCTTGTAGCAAACATTCTTTAATGCGTCGAGGTACTTCGCTGGCAACGTATGATGTTGGTTTACCAAATAAATCTTTTGATTCGAAACCCGCATTCCATGTGTAGATAATGTGATCGTATCGTTCAACTGAGAGCATTAAAAAAATCGCTTGTTTCATGGCTTCAAGTTCATCTACAAAGCCAACACAGCGATTCTTATCATGTATTAATTTGTAATTCTTTGATGGTTCAATGACTTCCTCAAAATCGAGTGTCAATCCATCGTTTACGACCTGTGGAATCATCAAACCACCTCTTTATCGATTATTAAATATTGTTGTCCGCCATGCGCTCGTATCATGGTTACTTTGTCGCCATCAACAAGGCCATTATGGATTAAGAACTTCTTTCGCCCTTTATAGTCGTGATTATGAGAAGCGAACGATGCATCACCAGCACCACCAGAACGATTTTCAGTAACATGGTCCACTGTCATATCCACCTCATAATCCATGACAGCACGAGTCAATTTTAATTGTTCTTTTTTCAAAGTAAGCTTTTGGTCCACAAATACCTCTAAAGGCTCTACACTAATGACGGTGCCGTATACGATAGTACAAAGTTTTTGAGCATTCAATACACCCTGAACAATCTTTTGGAACTCAATTAAAATATCCTCCATACTACGCAATAAATTCACCGCCAATCAGTTTTAAGTCCATACGATGATCTGACTCTTTAAAGATATGTTTCACTGTCTCGACCATCATAAAATTAGCTACAGTTAAATCACCTAAATACATTTGTACACCTAATGTAGTGCCACCTCGTACCGTTGGATCACCAAACACTTTACTAATGTGTAGTTTTCTCGATTTTTGATTGTAAAGTTTAAGCATAGCATCTGCTTTCGCTTTACCATTTCCTTTTTCATCAAGTTTGTCTGTCATTTGAAGAACGCCCCACTCATTCATTTTCGAACTATCTTGAGCGATAAAGATTTCGCGTTTTCCTGTCTCCTTATTTTCGCGAACTAATTTAATTTTGTTATACGTATTTTCATCAATAGATGTCGTATATTCAAACGATTCACCTGACTCTTCATCAATTAATAAATCAGATTTGAGCATCTTGATGTCACGTAGATTTAATTTCCCGTAGTCATCGTACAGTACATATAAATCACCTGTGTTTAGAGTGGTTTCAGAAATTGCATTGCCTATGATTGTAAATAATTCTTGGTTATCCTCTACTCTTGATGGAATTTTATGTTTCGTATTAGCAACGATACCTGTCTGTAGTTTAAAGTCCTCAGTAATCATTTGAAGGACTTGGGCAGCCGTTTTATTGGCATACACATACGTGTCTTTATTTTTAAAATAACGTAATTGATCATAGCAAGTAACGCTGATAATTCGGTTGTTATTACGCTTTTTCGTAAATACAAATCCGAAAAATATCTTATGGCCGTTATAATCAAAGCGAACGGCATCCCCTTCGTGGAATCCTAGTATCTCATCCTTGATGATGTTAAACGTTAACTTACCTGGTGAGCCTTTACGATGTGTTTCCCACTCGATTCCTTCTTCTACAGCACATTCAAAAAAACGACCACGAGACATGATGAAAAGTTGTGATTTAGCCAAGTTTAATCACCTGCCCTGCTTTAATTTCATTTGGATTACTGATGTTATTGAGTTTTGCTAGTTCGGTGTTTTTAGAACCGTCGCCCAAATACTTTTTAGCGATAGCCCACAACGTATCACCTTTGACAACAGTATGTGTTTTTGGTGTCTCTTTGCCCGTTGTAGGGCGTTTTTGTTCAACGACAGCTTTTTGTGTAGTTGGTGCGTTTGATGCGGTACTAGATGCTGTAGCAGGCTGTGTAATGATTCGTTTATTGCCGTATGCTCGGTATTGTTTCAAACGAATACTCACCATTACATCAAAACCGTTTTCAGCTGATTCATTTATCTCGTAATCCTCTATGGATACTGTCATGTTCGTATCAAAGAGAAGATTCCCGTTTGGCATCATACGATTGACGATGAACTGAAACGGTTTATCACCAACTTTTAATTTCTCAAGTTTATCAAGGTAAAATGTAGCTGGTTGAAAACCATTGGGATAAACAGAAAACGGATATTTGACGTTTGGGAGCAATACCTCAAACTCAATATCCGTTAGGCCTGTTTTCTTTATAATGTTTACTTCGCCGTCATTCATTAGCACAATCGTTTCATTACGGCCATTAATCTTAGTACGTAATTCAGAAGGGGCAACAGGAAACTGCACACCATCTGCAAAGAAATTATACATTATCTGCCGGACCCCCTTCTGCAACAATCTCAATTGCCTCTTCCATTTTCTCGCCCCAGAGACTAATTACACCATCTATATCCATTTCATTGTTGATATAGTTTTCACTTCGAGCGTCTACCTTGATTTCAGCGGTTGTGTAACGATTGATTGCTTCACGTTCAGCAATGTCTCGAAGGTATTTTAAATCTTCATTTAACATTTTTATGCCATCTGCTGCTTTTTTTGTATTATCGGCAGTTTTCTTCCCAGCATCGTTACCCTTGTCGAGCTTGTCACCTAATGCTAGGGCATCATTGATAGCCTTAGAAATTGCGTCAGCATTGGCAATTTTGCTCTTATTATTAAATAGATCAGAACCCCAGTTTTTCCCTGTACTCCAAGCATCACTCAAAGACTTCATTTCCATTTTAGGAGCTTCCCAGTAACCTTCTGGCGTATCTCCAACCCAAGCATTTATGCCCTTTTTTAAATTGGAATAGTCTGCAACTACAGATGTTCGAACTTCTCTTTCGCTTATTTTCCCAATGTCAATACCAGGTATTTTATTAAGAGCATCAATAACCCAGTTGATAGCTCGAATGGCCATATTAGCCCCACTTATGAACACATTCGCTAGATTAGTAGCTGCACTGTCGAAGCTGCCAATCATGCTTGTTGCCATATCAATTGCATTATTTGCTAAGTTACCAAATAATCGTTTTACAGCATAAATGCCATGTTGTTTAGCATTAACGAAGAATTCGATATATGAAGCCCACATGTTCCATATATAAGCTATGACATTATAAATAACAGTTCCAAGTACCATGAATGCTCCTGCAATCATACCTGTTGCACTATATGAAGTACCAGCAAATTCGTTAACTGCTGCTACACCAAGATAAAACAAACTGATTAAAACAACTATAGCCCCAATTAACCAACCGATAGGGTTTGCAGCTATTGCGATACTCAAGGCTGCCATTGCAGCAGTGAAACCATAAGTTGCCAAAGTTGATAAAACAGTTGTTGCAACATACCACAAATTACGTATTGCTGCAGTCGCAGTCATGAAAGCATTAATTGCTATTTCTCTGTTAGTCCACGCCCATGCTGCTGCATTAATAATAAGCGCTGCTGTAACCCCTCCAACTACCGGAGCAATAAATGACCAATTATCATAAACAAAAGCTCCAACTGTTGTCATCGTGGTTAAGACTTGTTCCACAACACTAGCTACTAAATATAAAGATTGCTTTGCACTTGCACTGAACTCTTTAAAACGATCACTATTAAAAATACCATTAATGTTTTTTAATACATCTTGAAACGCCCATAATGCTTCGTTTTTAAAGTTGGTCCAAACTTGCGACCAAGTGACAGGCATATCATTAAACTTTTTATTGATGTCGTCTGCAGCTGCAAACATTGCATTTTTAACAACACTAGCAGTCAATTCTCCATCTGCTGCCATTTTTCTAATTTGACCAATTGAAACACCTAAATGGTCAGCAATATTTTGGATAATGGTTGGAGCAGATTCAAATACAGAGTTTAATTCTTCGCCGCGTAACACTCCTGAACCTAGTGCTTGTGTTAATTGCAATGTGGCAGATGCTACTCCTTCTGCATTCGTACCAGCAATCCCGAATTGCTTATTAAGTAATTCGGCAAACGCAACAACCTCTGTGGTATTACCAAATGCATCTTTTGCATTCATGCTAAGCTTACCAACTAGATCAGCTGTTTGAGTATACGGAGCATAGGAGCGTTGTGCAGCATCAAAAATCTGTTGCTGTAATTGTTGCACTTCAGTTAAGCCACTTGTATCAACTTCTATTTTAGTGGAAATAGGTTCTACTTTTGGCATACTTTCGACAGCTAAATTTAATCGTGCATCAATATTAGTTATTTCATCAGATAATTTAACGACATCACCAATTGATTGAAGAGTTAAGTAAGCTGCGACAATACCCATGACCTTTCCTAATAAACCTTTAGCAGCATTTGTACCATCTCTTATATGATTAGTGAATCTTTGTTGAGCGTTGTCGGCATCTTGGATTTCATTTTCAATTCTATTAAATTGGTCAGCGGCTCTTGCTAACTCTCGTCTAGCTGTTTCGATACTAGACGTATCCATCATATGACCAGAAGCAGCATTCATAGCCTCCATTTGATTTACCATCATCGAAACAGCATTGTGCATTGCTCTCATTGGTTGACTAAGGCGATCTTGTATTTGGATTGCAGTTCGGATAGTTGCCATGGTATCACCTCTTTTTGAACATAATAAAAAGCCACTCCAAAAAATGAGTGACTTCAAAATTAGTTTAAATTAATTACTCCTGTTTCTGTTCCCCAAAAACCAGTTTGAACTTGTAAATCAAGGTCTGTTAAACCTGCTGGAACTTCAAATACAACATTCCCTGTTAATGCGAGGCCTGGATTTATACCTTCAAAAACAAAATATTTATCATCAGCAACTATAATAGTTGATGGGGCATATGATGCTCCATTTGAAGCTTTTAATTTAAAGAAGCTAGAATCAGTTTGAATCATTTCTGAACCATCATTTTTAACAGTAACATTTACATTTAAAAACACTGCACCATCTGCATCTGGCGTGTATTTCATATAACCATTTGCAGCACTTATTTCATTAACTTCTGCAATCGAATTAGCTTTAAATGTTACTTTACCAACTTTCAATTCTTCACCAATACTTACATTATTATCTTCTTTATTTTCCTGTACATCTTTATTTGAATCAGCGTTAGTTGTTGTTACTGGTTCCTTTTCTTTATCCTTTGTACCTTGATTATCATCACCCAGCAATGATCCTATAATTACTAACAATATAAATAATGCAATAAGACCACCACAACCAAATTTAAAAAACTTTTTCACAGAATCCCTCCTCATACATAAATATACATGGATAATAGAGGTAATTCTATTACTGTTTTCATATTTCTACATTATTCTCACCCCTTTCAAAGAAAAAACACCCTCAAATGAGAGTGTTCTTTTTCTAAGCTATTTTTACTTTCTCTATTACTTTATTTAGAATTACTAACTCGCTTGGGAAAGATCTCAATTCTTCCGTACTTAGTAGTGAAAAGAATGCAATCATGAAATTCTCAAACGAGTCATACTTTAAGATATCTATGTTGTAGTTATCCTTTATTTCTTCAAACATTGATACAAAAGATGTTAAAGAACGTTGCTTTTGTTGTGTGTCGTTCATAGGCTCCTCCTTATTTGAGGACACCCACTTTTAAAAACACCCTTTTTAGTGTATAATTAAGCTAATATTGTTTTGGGTGGATGTCACTCGATTGTTACCGCATTTCAAGCGTCAACTTGGAATGTGGTTTTTTATTTTATAACTCTCAAATGCCCTACTTTATTCATCTTAATCTTCTGTGGTTTTCCGTTACTTACATAATAAGCTTGCCCTTTTTCATCTTTGAAGGTGTCAGGTGTATCTTCCCCTTCTGCCGCCATAAATTCCTCGAACAAACCCAAATGACCTTCGTAACGTCTGATAGTACTCATAGTAGTTAAACTTTTAACGAATAACTTCCGTATATCATCGTTCCAGTACTCAGCAAACAATTCCAAAGCGTATTCACCTATAACATCATTTGGTCTCAAACCTATACCCTCGATATATTCCTTCGTATAAAAGTAATCTTTCGACCCCCACTTATGACCATCAAAGTCTTTCTTAATTGGGAACACATTCATAAATTGTTTGAGAGTCATAGTTGCCATAAGCCCTTTGATGTTACTAATAGATTCGAAATAACTAACATTTAATTCATAATCATCGTATTTAGGAGAAGTAATGATATCCTTAACTCCAAACCAAATAATTTTTTCTATATTTCTCTTTACTGCTTGTTTATCGCCAGCGTCAATTTGCTGCATTGTTTTCTCTAATATTCGGCGAAACGCAGCACCATACAACTTATGTTTATTTTGCAAAACTACCATCAAGCCCTCACTACTCTAGGGACCCATGATTCTACGTATCTGATACACGAAAGGAACTCATGACGTTTCACATCTTTGTAACTGGTAACACCAAAACGGTCTTTGATTTCACGATGTAATTCTGGATACAATAAACGTTTATGGTCATCTGATGAAGCATGTTCAAATACTTTAGAGCCAATTAACTTTTGCAACCTTCGTTGTTCACCATGGTCAAGTGTGATTTGATTATCTACTTTTTCTTTTAATTCATGAACTTCAACTTTTAAAACTTCGACTTCTTCTGATGTTTCAAGCGATAATCTCATTGAAGCTTTTAGTTGTTCTTTTTCAGAAAGTGGTTTAGGTTGATTTTGGTGTTCCATTTCATTAAATCGAGAAACGTATGTCGCAGTAAATAAAACACCTTTTTCTCCAGTCATTTTGTTACCAACCATTTCACAACCTTGTTTAGTTAGCAAATAGCAAGGATAACTTTGATTATTTTCATTTCTGTAATTACTTTCAATAAAAAAACTAGCAGAATCCAAATTTGGATTTTGGTCTAAAACCTCTTTGTAGCCCTTAATATCACGTAATAAATGTGCGTGATTTTTTCCTATCATTTCAGCAACTTGACGACTTTCTGTTACCAATTTTCCATCAAATGATATTACTTGTAACTGGTTCATGTTTAGCTCTCCTTTTTAAAAAATAATTTCTACAGTTGTACTGTAATAATTAGCAATTCTCTTGGCTAAATTTAAAGATGGTGTTCTATCACCCCTTTCAATCGCTCCTAACATTTGAGGTGTTATATTTAAGTCGTTAGCTACTTCTACTCTCGTTTTATCACCTCTAAGATTGATTAAAACCTTCCTTTCATTTAAAACAAAATTCAAAGTATCACTCCTTTCAAGAAACATTAAGTTTCTATATATGTATCATAAAAGAAACTATACGTTTCTGTCAATAGTTTTAGAAACTTTTTGTTTCTACTTTGTTTTCTAATAGAAACATTAGGTTACAACTTATATAATTACTCCTAAGAGGTGAAGTAAATGTTCGGACCAATTTTAGCTAAACTAAGAAAAGAGAAAAATCTAAGCCAATATAAACTAGCTGAATTAATGAACTTCTCAAGAGGTCAAATCGCTAATTATGAACAAGGATCACGCGAACCAGATTTCAATACATTAAAAAGATTTGCTGACTTTTTTGATGTTTCAACAGACTATTTACTAGGTAGAAGTAGTCACCCAGAATTAACCACTGAAGAAGATAAAAAAGTCAATAAAGAAGTTGAAGAGTTAATGCAAATCCTTGAATCCATGCCAGAAGAAAAACGCAAGGAGATGGAAGCAAGAATATTGGCGTATGCACAAGGTTTAGCAGACGCCAAAGATGAATAATGCTTCAACCCTTTATACCCAAAATGATTTGTTTTGCTTTTTCATCCTGTTTACTATTGATAACTATATCTTTTAGTGTTGCTTTTATATTTGATGTGATGTTCAAAGTACCAACTTTACTCATGCTATTACTCCTTTCAGTTAAATTTCAGAAACAAAAAAGGCACCGCAAACAAACTGATATCATCAGTTATTTGCGGTGCTTCCGTCTTTGTTTATGTAATTACTTACATAATAAGACATAATGGATAGAACCGCAACTATTTTTAATTTTATCAAATGGACCTGTTTCCATATATTTCATTAAATTTCCAAATTAGAATATCGTCAGTTATCATGAGTTGCTTTTATTTGTTTTTTGATTCAATTTAGTTCATTTAATACACTTTAAATTGGAAAAAACCGAGATATTCATGTCAAGCGTTTTTTCAAAATTTAAAATATCAACTAACACGATGTCAGTGGTTGAAACAGATACAGACCCTAAGAAGTGATACCTTGTTTTGCGGGTAATTTATAAACATCGTTGCCCAACTGTTCCCTCAGGTCATAAGTTGTTCAATTTGTTGTTAGAAAAACTATTTCAGCTACTTGCAAATTGCAAGCACCTGCGAAAATATTTACATTTGATGGGGGCCCCAACTTAGGCCCCCTTTCATTTCTGTTATCTATTTAGGTTTCATGTTGTATGTCTTTTATCTCCGTCTGGATATAGTCTTTCAACCATTCTCTTATCTCGTCTTTCTGCCTTTTGCCCCTCGTTTCGTCTCACGCTCAGCCTTCTTATCTTCATCAATCTTGACTTGCACAGAAGCAATGATACACACTTTATCAAAAACAGATAATGTCATATACTCCGACGGCAGGCGACGCTGTTTTTGTACCCACCAATGCATTATATTAGCGTCACCATCACCGTCCTCAATTAGTTTTTTACTTCTTCCACCAAGTCCTCAAGCTCGGTTTCAAAACCATTGACCTCTTGCGCTGCCGCTGAGGCATCTGCAATTTCACCGATTGTCAGCATCTTGCCAAGCAGTGCGTCTGCTCCTATCACGCCATATGAATCCTGTAACTCTTTGTCTTTTAAGTTTGGATGTACAATTGATTCTACTGTTAATAAACGTTGGTATTTAAAGTGGTCAAAATCAGTATTAAATTGCCCTTTACGTTTTCCTTGTGTAATCATAGATCGTTTTGTGGATTCAGACTTTAAATCTGCGTCACGTTCCGGCGAAACTGGTGCAAACTCCCATTCAATAGGGTTACCTTGCTCATCTAAGAATTTTTTTGAAATTGCACGCTTTATGTTTTCATTTTCTTTTTTGCTATGTGCAAAAAATGCAGTTAAATTATTCATGTATAATCACCTTTTCCTTTTTGTTTTTTTGTAATTAAAAAGAGCCCACACAATGAGCTCTAGTTTTATAACATTTCTGGCAACATAGTAAATTCCTGCGGCATTTCGAATCGTTCGAAAGTGAAGTCGAATGAATCCTCTAAATATTCCGCATCAGCATCCAACGAAGCAACAATACCACCATCTATATTGCAATCAATCAGAATTGTTGTTTGACGTCCAGCTTGAGAAGAACCATCTTCATTCGTAACTTGAATATCAAAATAAGTATCTTCTCCAGTATCTTGATAGTGTTTCAGCATTTTTCTAAAGATCGAAGTGTTGAAGTAAAACGTTGCACTACCTGAATATTCAATACCTGTTGCCTTATTACCCTTTGCCACTTGTCCCATAATAGGAATTTGGGTTTTCGTCTTGTCTGCTCTTGCTTCTAAATTAATTAATTGAGCAAATTTTAGTCGTTCTCCCTTTATTGTCACCCACGCTACCCCTTGGGCGCCATGAATGGCATCACGAGAACGCATAGTATCTTCAGCAAAATATTGAAGATTCAATGGAATTAATATTTTATTTGGTTTCATTTTGATTCCCTCCCTTACGCTACCGTTGTTGTGATATAAAGTTGTGACATCGCAACAGTTGGTTCTACAACCTCATTCACCACGACAGCTTTCTTTGAATTCCCTTGCTCTACAGTAAGGTCATCCTTGTTATAGTTTTGGATTGCACGAATACGTTGCATTTCCATTCGATGCGCACCGATGTCATTCCATAATGAAACACGTCCGTCTTGGTCATTTGGCACTTGGCCAAGGTAACGAGTGTTAAACAATTGAGCTGTATCGATTGCAATTTGATCAAGTACTCGGATAACTTGGTTCATACTGAAATCCTCGTTCTTATCCGTTGTGAATGATGTAAATGTGTTGATGTCCTCTAATACACGAATCTCATCACCCACACGATGGAATACATATTTGCCACCTTTTAAAAGCGCTACGAGTTGAGCCTGTGTCTTTGTTTCTGACATATCAAGCGTATGTTCACCATCGTATTTTTTGTTGGTATTCGACTTATTAACTGCCACGCCTGCTTGTGCTCCAGTAGTCCAATAAACTCCACCAAACACATCTTCATCATCACCGATAGCACTATTAGGAACATCAATAACACCCTCGTGGTCAGCCGAACCTAATTTATGACCTACCAGTTGGAACTTGCCGCCTACTTGGTCACGAATACGTTTTGCGTACTCAATATATAACGATTTAATCAGGTTATCCGAAGATAGACATCCTAGCGTGTTAAATCCATATGCCTCTAAAGCATCTAACGCCTCTTGATGGGCGCCGCCTGTAATAGCAGACCCATTTGAACCGCCTGTTAATGGTGTCCCTGCTGTTAGAGTGAGCGTTGCATCCTTCTTAAATGTTACAAAGTCGTTGGCTACTAAATCAGTAGCAGTAGCAACAGCCGTTTGTTCATCTACAAGAACATTTTTGAGTAATGTTTGTACGTCGAACTTCGTTGGCTCGTCTACATTCGCTTGAATAACAATTGTGATGTCGTTCCCCCGTATACCTTTGTATTTAGCTATTGCATAATCGTTTGTAGCCGCCACCGCATCAACAGCAAGCTTGTAAAAGAAAACTGTAATCGCATTTTTGAATACATCACGAATGCCTTTTAGTTTTGGATCTGTGTAATCATAACCAAAGATTTTACGAGAATCTTTTTGTAAGTCCTCTTGTGTCACTGCGAATACATCACCATCAACGCCCCAATCTAATGCGATTGGTAAACCTACATAGCCGCGGTCAGATAGATTCACAAATGCTCGTGCTGCTGAAATAAAGTTGTGATACGTACCGGGCACCTCTTTATTTTGAGTTAAAAATGGACCTCCACCTAATGCCATTATTGCTTCCCTCCTTTATCAAACTTCTTTAGAATCCCATCCACTTCGGTGAATGAGTACTCTTTGTTGTCTATTAGTAATGCATTCAGTGCATCACGACGAGCCATGTATTTGTTGCTTTTTACGATTTGTGATTTCGTAAATGTTGGTGCTTCTAAAGCTTCTGATACATCAGCAGGAGTTGCTTTTGCTTTGTCTTTAATAACTTCTAACTTTCCCAACGCATTCACCCTTTCGTTTTTGTTTTTTGTTCAAGAGAACCCATGAAAATCTTCTCTTCAACTTCTTGCAAGAAGAAATTAAAATGAATGAAATTGTGCCCGACACCCTCAACTACTTCGCTATTTGCTCCTGTTCCAAGCATCAGCGAGCCGTTTAACAGCGTTATTTCTTTTAGCGCTTGTTGTACCTTCAATGTCATGTTAGACGCCTCAGACAGACCGCCTTGAGGGAAATACTGTACGTTAAATAACGTTGTCACTTTCCATCGTTTACCGATTTGTCTGATATGCTCTAAGTTCAAAAATTGAATTAAAAAAGCAGGAGTCTTAAACCCCTGCGGTACTTCATCGATATACTTTTTGTAGCCACTCCCGAAGCTCTCATGGAGCTTAACGGATATAGCAATTTGAATATCATTAATCTCCATCGAAAGCCTCCCTTAGCATTTTCATGAGTTTCTTTTCTAATAAAGCTGGTGCCTGTTGTTCAACTTGGTCAGCACTTATTGTCATCATGAAGCGTCCATTCACCCATCCTTGATGATTAGATGTGCGGTGCCCAAATTCCACGTACTGTGCATACTCAGTGTTGTTTATAACCTCGATTTCGTATGTTGAACCACTCTTTTTCACACGCCCTATAGTCCATCCACGTCTTAATGTACCACCGACACGACCATCTTTATATTTACCAACCGGAGTACGTCGAATTACTTTTCCTAACAATCTTGAAGCTAACTCTTTAGCTGCATCTTCACAAAACTTGTTGAAATCAGCATTAGCTAACTTTGCTAACTTCCGTTCAAACGCCTTTAATTCCCTCAAATCAACTCGTCCACCTCTACCCATCAAGAATACCTCTCGAATAACTCAAGTTGTACCTCTTGATGGTCCGTATAAATAGCAGGCTCACCACTACGAGCGTATTCTGTCGTTTTGTTGTGTTGAGTCACAATTATTTTAGAGCCTGCTGGTATATCAAGCTCAGGTGCAATAAATAGTTTAGTTGTCTGAGCAATCAACGCTGGACCACCTGTAGGAGTAGTTGACGTTTGCTTTTCGTATGAAAGCTTGCATTTTTGGTCAGTTAACAGAGCCACTTCTTTATGTGTAGTTGCATGAGTAACGGGATTTTCTACCTCTTGCCACACTTTCACAGTACATAATCCTTTGTACAACGACTCAACGGCTTTTCTACGTGCACTTACCATGTGAGAACCCTATACTTCAAAAAGTCTGTATTACCATGTTTAAGGTACAAAATAAACGCTTCGAACTGAGCTTCAGGCGTTCTATTCGCTTCAACAGCAAATACTACATTAGTGTCACCATCCTGCACTTGCTTGGCAACAGCCTCGAAGTTCAATGTTTCTACATCCAATAAACCCATTGCTTTTTTAGTAAGCAGGAACTCTCCTACTACCATATCAATAGCTATTTCTTTTAAACCATTTGGGATCGATAATAAATTCGTTTGGCTATTAATGTGATTAGTTACCTTATCAATAGCATGCTTCAACAACATATCGTCTGAACTACTTGGAGCGCTAGATATGGCTACTCCAAGAGCAGATAGACGCATTACTACATCTAAATACATACGAATCACTCGCTTTCAGACGTTTTACTTGATTGTGCAGCTTTCTTCGGTTCGTCTAATCGTTCCATCGTTGATTCGTTTAAATGTTTTTCATCAATTGTGAATTCTTCACCAACTAAATAACGCTCTCCCTTATAACGTATAGGGAAAGCGCCGTTTTTCACTTTTACTTTAATGTTTGCCATTTCAAATAGCCTCCTTATGCAATTGGTTGCGCTTGGAATACATTTTGTGCCTCAGGGAATGAAGGAATTGCTGTAGCTGCTGCTTTTGCCCATGTTGAAACAGGATCTTTCCCTTCTTCGTATACCATTCCAATTACCTTACCAATGGTAGTCATTTCAACGTCAGAACCACTACGGATAAGGCGTGATTCCTCAGGAGTCGGTCCGTACAACGATTCACCAAGTTGTCCATCACCAAACATAACGAATTTGTTATCTGGGAAGAAACTCTTTGTTGTATATGTGCCATCAGCGTTTTGCTCACGATATTTCGTGTTTGAGTTTGATTCATATACAGCAATAGTAGGTAAACCTTGTTGTGCAAAGAAAGCATTTAAATCTGTTAAATTCGCCACACGAGCAGAACCTGCACCATATAAGTAACCGATAATCTTCGGATTACGTAAAATAAGAGCTGCAATTTTCTTGGATGTTAACGCACGAGTTGGCGTAATATCTAGCGCGCCAGACCAACGTTCTAAGTCCCCTAAAATATCCTCAGTACCTGAACCCCATTGGTCTGCTCCAGCAAGTGCTTCTTTATGGTCTGTAGGTACTCCGTAGCCAACTGTAAGAGTCTTCGGTGTGCCATCTGCTGTATTCAACGCTAATTTCAATTCACCTGTACTCAATGCTTGCATACGCATTAATTCAACACTAGCACGAACATCATTGGCTGCTTTGTCGATTAAATTAAATACTCGTTGCATCAGGTATTGTTGCTCCTGTGCAGTTCGTGGGAATTGTAATGCAATTAAATCCTTTTCAGTAATTTGATACTTTTTCTTGATATAAGCAGCCTCTAGCACCTGTTTAGCTGCATCTAATGAGCCGATTTCTGCTTCTGTATCAAATGAGTGTACTTTTGCAATGACAGGGAGTTCGTTAGCACCTACAAGATACTCAAATTCTAGTGTGTCGTGTTTAACTTCTGGGAAAAGAGCTTCTCCCACGCCATAGCTTTGATATTTTCGTTCCTTCATGTAATCTAATACTGTTTTTTGACCAAATAACTCTAAAATGTCTGGCATAATGATTTCCCTCCAATTATTGGAATTTAATTTCTTTTAATGCTGTTTTGGCTGCTACATCTGGAGCAACTGGTAGACGATCTTCTAAAACGTAAGCTTCCACAATCAATGAACCTGGTTGCGGTCCGTTTGATACATCGACATCGGTATATAAGATACCTTCTGCGGTAGCATCATTTTTAGGCAAGATAGTACCTGCCTTAACGATTTTCTTTCCATTTGCGTCAGCCGTTACACCTGCATCACTCACTAAATACGTGAATGACTGTACCTTTGATGATGCTAAGAAATTTACACGTTGAAATTTTTCAATTGGTTTTACATATGGCATACATAGCCCTCCTTATTGTTTAGTCCCATGGGTTGTCGTTTGTATCACTCGAGCCTTTTTCATTCGCCATCTTTGCGAAGTTAGACCCCACATCACTTGCACCTGCGCCATTGTCAGCACCACCAGCAGGATTCCATCCTCTAAATGTTGGTTGTTGCTTTTCTGGCACAAATAAAAAGGACTTTGATTCTTGCAACGATTTAAGTTGCTCATCAAGTCCTTTAGTGACTTTTCCATCTTCACTTAATTCAATTGTTGTTTTATCAATGAGGCCAGCTACTAAATCAACGTCATGTACTTTGCTGTGTAATGACAATTTTAGTGCAGCACTCATACGCTCGTTTTTCAATTGCTGTTCATATTCCGTTTTAGCTGTCTTGTTAGCCTGCTGCAATTCAGTGATTGTCGTTTGGAGTTCCTCATTACCTTTGGCCTTGTCTTGCAAATCCTTCAACTGAGTTTCTTGATTCTTCACTTGAACTTCTAGTGTTTTTTTTGCGTTGTTGACCTCATCAAAGCGCTCCTTTGGAATCATTGTCCCATATTTACCAACAACAGTATCAGCTTGCTCCTCACTCAATCCCATTGCAATTAAATCTTCTTTTTTCATTTGTATTTCCTCCTAATTCGTTTTTTACAGGCAACGACCTGTTAAGGTATTAAACACTTGTTCTTTAACGTCTACAAGCGCTAAAAAGACGAAAAAAAGCATAATAAAAGCACTTAACCTTTTTTATTGGTTAAGTGCCTACTTGATAATTTCAATTGTACTTACTTCATTTTCATTGAAATTAACTAACTGATCTTTAAGCTCACCATCAATAGGCTTTATAGTTAATTCCTGAATGCCGTCTTCACTATCATTTGCTGAAGTCCAATGATCAACTATCCCAACCAAAGTTTGGTCATCGATAAAAGTAACTTTAATTTTTTTCCCTGAATCATAGAAGATATCCATATTATCCTCCCCTTATTCTGGTCTTATTGGTACTAAATGCGTCCGTTTTTTTGAGTGATGAATCTTTATTTTGTTGGTTTCGTAAGTTCCGTTATTAGAGACAGCTACACCAATAATTTGATCTAACACAATCACTT
This sequence comes from Lysinibacillus parviboronicapiens, assembly GCF_003049605.2. Taxonomy (NCBI): domain Bacteria; kingdom Bacillati; phylum Bacillota; class Bacilli; order Caryophanales; family Bacillaceae; genus Lysinibacillus; species Lysinibacillus parviboronicapiens. The sequence goes on along the minus strand of NZ_CP073713.1, from coordinate 132,541 downwards.
CTTTTACAGTTCTATTTCCATTACGATCTTTTTCCACAATCCCTGTACCTGCATATTGGTCTAGAATCTTTTGTACATCCACTGTATCGAAGAAATAACTTTTCCCCTCTGTTTGAGTAGAGTCCATATGCGGTGCTTGTTTTTCCGGATTAACCAAGTTCCCGAAAGTTCCGTTTTGGAGATTTGATCTAACATACAAATTATCTTGTAGTTTATTCCACTCGTTACCATTACTATACTTAATATCTTGGAAATCTTCAAAAGATTTAGGTGCATTTTGACCAAGTATATTTTTATATTTATTATACTGTTCTTTATCTGTTTTCTGATTGCGTTGCATCTTCTTATTGCGTTCAATCTTTTCTTCGCCATGTTTTTCAACCTGCGTTTGATACCATTCTTCATACTTCATATTGCTTGGTACAGTATACGTTTTGCCATCTAAATCACGAGCAATTCTTTCGCTATAATCATCCTCAAAATATGGAGCTGTAGTTGTTCGACATCGTGGATGAAACGGATTTGCTGTCACACCTGGCATAAAGTCATCATAGTTAAAAACCTTTCCATCCATCGACTGGCATATAAAACTTGTTTTGAAATCTAAGGTTGCGATAACCTCGTACTTTAAAACATCCAATTCCTTATAAGCGTCCTTCTGTGCTGAAGCACTAAAAAACGCTGATTCAGTCAAAACTAGACGAGCAGCGTTGGAACGTGAAGTATTCATTCTTTTAGCAATTGAACTAATCATTCGGTTAGGTGCTTCACCACGAGCCATCGACTGGATAAGCTCTGTATGCAATGTATCAAGCAACAGATTTCGGTCACGCCATATCTTTTGACTAAATGTTTGACCATCAGCAGTCCACGGCTTGCTAATTACTTTAGTTAGCCTTGTTTCATCAAGAGCCTGTAATGTAAAGCCAACCTCGAAAGCTTTCTGTACTTCGAATGCCGTTTGATAGTATTGCGACTGATATGTCTCTTTCATTAAACGCTCGAAGCCTTCAATTTGACCACCATACAGCTTTTCAACATATTGTTGAAGTTGTAGTTGTAAACTCTCTAAACGGCTTACATGGACACGTGAAGAAGCATTTTCGAGTTGTTTCATCCACTTCTGATTAATGGCGTTCTTTTTGCCATATTCAATGTATTCATCAACTGTCCATCGAAACTCACGTAATTCATCACTTTTAAGGAGCTGTTTAGCTTCATCAAGCGTTATTTCATTATTCTTTGCAAAGCGTTGATACCATCTAGCAATATCCTTTTCAAACTCTTGCATGGTTAGAATATAGGCTCTCTCAAGGTCTTTGTAGTAGCTTGCACTCTTTTGATGTTGCGCTTGCTCCAACATTTCAAAACGTTTTTGCCAGTATTCTCTACTCTTTGTCATTGTCATCACCAGACTTTGAATTTATAGCCTTAAAATGATCATCATAGCCGTCGAACTCATTTATACGTTCCTGGCGCTCTTTCTTATTTCGTTGTATTTCTTGTTGTACGTCTTTTACATAAGGATGTTGTGCTATTTTTGTTTCTTCAGACAAGTAAGGTGATTTATTTAATACCTCGACTACTTCCATCTCGTTAATCAGGATATCTCGATTAAATATAATATTTACATATTCCCCTTCATAATCGCCATGACCTGTGTTAGCTAAATGGACATTAATGAACCAAAGCAACTCCTCGAAGGATGCTTGAAACTCAGTTTCAATACCATCAGCGTCTAGGTCAATCTCACTGTACATGGCTCTGATATTTAATTGATTAGGGTTATTTGCCATGCGATCATCTTTGGCGTCATAACCACGGCCATTTTCAATCAGGGCTTTTTTAAACAATGATAAGATAGACTTGTAGTTGTCAGCATTTACTTCAACTGTTAGTGTGTCTACTCCACCTTTAACAGCATCTGACCGTACTTTAACCACGCCATATACGGATAGATTGCGTCTAAACTCGGCCAAGTCTTGCCCATCATAATTGTGAAGCACTAGAAGAGTATTTCGAGCATCTTCCTGCATGTTGTTTTCAAAGTCACTTAACATGATGTTAATACCATCTTGTAGCGATTTTACACGCTTGATTAAAGGGATTTCTTTGTTGTTGAATTTAAACGGAATCAAAGGAGTTCGCTGCCAATTCATACTTAATTCATTTTCACCATCATTGATAGTAATATAGGATACCAGAGTCTTTGTGACATTTTGTACAAGATGCCCTGCAAACCACTGATAATGTTCTACTCCGTTGGCGCTATAAACCTCTACCTTTTCCACTACAACCTCACTATTGCCCTCGTATTCTTTCACAGAATACAAACGAATTGCGAAGTCGAGAATTGTTTGCTCTGAGTCCTTCCAATACGGAATGATTTCGTGTGGAGGAAATCGTTTTATGGCAAACTCACCATTTTCATCGTATAACGGATAAAGCCAACCGATACCACCATTCAAGGAATCCTGACCAATGCTTCTTAATGTACGATGGAATCGTTTGTTGAAAATGTTTTGTAGTTTCTTTAAGTACTCACTGTTTTCTGTTTCAATTGTTATTTGTTTGCCGAGTTGATAGTTAACTTTTTGGTCAACTAGCTTAGCATATTGGTTATCTAGTATCTTGTTATTAGGTAGGTTATCGTTTACCTCTAAACGCCCGCCTTTACCAATGACCCAACGTTTACGTTCTAGAATTTCTTGATTGCCCTCATAGTAAGCTTCACCTATCAGTATCCATTTTCGTTTCTCTGACCTTTTAAACTTATTAATCTCATTTTCAAGCCATTTGATGTCAGTTATAACACTATTTGCACCATTTATTATGTTTTCGTTGATGACGTCTGTGTCTGTAACGGCACCCTGGTACGGAAAATAGCTCATGTTCTCACCTCTTTCTAATCAAAACTGAATGTGCTACCACGCATATCTTCTTCGAATGCATAACGCGTACTATCGATAGTATGGTTATCCTTATCCTCTAAGCGAGGAACTGGATTGCCATCTTTATCAGTCTGGTAATCGATGTTTTCGAACTCTCGTGCTATGTTTGGTGTGCGTAATGGATCGATGCAAATGAAATCTAAATCGTCTAGCCATTCCTCGCCATATTCAACACTGTCAGGGCCTTTCTTAACCCCGTAAATGCGAGGGATTTGTAACTCGTCTCTCAATTCAGCAATGGACTTTGGCTCCGCTGAATCAGCAGCTAGACGGTCTGATTGATAACCTTTATCTTTCAATTTCTCAGCGAGTTTTCGGTTACTGATTTTCACGCCATATATTTCATCAATAGCATAGATACCATTCTTCTTTTTGTCATAATGCCAACGGACAAATGCCAATGGATCTGTAGCATATCCAAAGTCGACTCCGTTTCGGATGTTATCAAACGACGCTACCATTTCGTCAGTTATAGAACCTTTTTCAATTTGTAAATTATCAAACGGCACAACACCACTCCCTATTGCTTCTCCAAGATACTCCCATCGATAACGCAATTCATTACGCTGTTTAGCCGCCCCAGCTTCCTCGATAAACTGTTTTGAGATAAAAGGGTTATCGATGTAAGTAGACTTGTGTACAAACGTGTTATCAGGTTGAAAAGAGCTCTCATACTTCTTGTTCACCCAAGACTGTTTACGTTTTGGCGGGTTATACGTATAAAAAAACTTATAAAAAAGACCATCGCCAAGCTCGCCACGTAAGAGTGAGTTGGTAATGGTCGTTACTTCTTCTTCTGTTTTAAATTCAGCTAATTCCTCAAGCCACGCAAGGGCAAATGGAAAGTTTGCACTCTTTAACGATTTAATACGAGTAGGATCTTGTGCACCTCGGAAAATCATGTAGTTGCCACGTGGTATATAAGTTATCCGCATAGGTGACTTGTTGATTTTGAAGAGATGCGCTACACCTTGCTCATTGATGGCCCACTTCATTTGCTCGAATATAGATGTCTCGATAGTGTTATCCACTTTACGTATGCCTACTGAATTGGCAGCGTATCGCATAAGTAACTGTACGATGATATGCGCTACATCAGATGATTTACCCGAACCACGACCACCTTTACAAACAATATTCAGTATGTCCGGATTTATCGATGCTCGCCAAACTGAATGAAATGCTGGTGGTAGTAATTCGGATAACTTTTTAACTGCCATTACTATCACCACTTATGTCATCAACGAATACAGGAGTTATGTTGGCATTGATCTCTTGTTTGTCCACCCATAACCCATGGCGCTTACCTATTAATTCAGCAGCTTTTAAACGTTCCTGCATACTAGGAGGCATGTTCTCTTCAATCTTTTGTACACCAACATCAATACTTCTCAACGTTGCAGCAGTTGCCTCGCCGCGAAGGATGGCGGTTAGCGTCTCCATTACTTCTTGTTGATCAGCCACACGCTCAGATTTCAATTCCTCCATGCGATTATCTATATAGGATTTCACGCTAACATTTGTTAACATTCGACTTCCTGCCGCCCTAGCAGTTGCTTCCTTCTTCACGTTTGGATATGCCTTTAAATAAGCTTCTGTGGCATTTCCTAGTTCAATATAGAAATCAGCGAAGCTTTGTTGTTTTACAGTTAATTTACGTTCAATCAATGGCATCACCCCATTATGCTAGTTGCTTGTTTTAGTCAAAAGAAAAAGACGTCACTTAGACGCCTTCAAAGTTTTATCAATATCCTCAATCAATCGGTCAACGCATTCTTTAGTGATTTTTGCGCTATTCATGGGTTTCCTGTTGTTAAGTCTATCATGCTCGTTATTTGGTGTTCTGTTAACGGGATTATTAAAATTCGTTGTAGTATCTTCTCCCATAAAATCACCTCATTAACAAAATAGCACAAAATACATCATTCAGCACTAAAAACTTTAGGTATTATTTCACTCTCAAAAGCAAGTACCGAATAGTCAGGGGAGGAGGAAACTCTGCTCGATACTCACTTTTCAGGGCAAAATAAAAACATCCCGAAGGATGTTATCTAGTTTTCTTCTATTTTTTTCGAATAGTGAAGTATATTCTGTGAAGCATATAGAAAAAGACATCCCCATGCTCCGAAAAGTAATAATACAATTAAAAAGTAAATCCAATTAAAAACTTCACTAGAGAATTGAACTAAATTAATCATAAATATTATCATTGTAGATAAACCGAAACCAGATAAAATAGAGCCAACCTCATGCTTCTTAGCTAAAAGGTACCTATACCTATCTTTATATTCCTGATTATCTTTAAATCGGCTATTTATTTTGTACTCGTTGTCAAAGTAAGTCTCCCAGCTTTTATTAAAAGCTTTCGGGATAACCCAAGTAATTAAGAATTGTAACTGATTTAAAAAGTAACCTACAGGTACCCCTATCAAAGCAACTGTAGTACCTACGACAAAGATGTTTTTCTCTATAAATTCTTGCGGTAATGATTCTGAAAATACTACAGTTAAAAAAGGCACTATAGTTAGTGTGAAAATCCATCCAGGAATTCCCCATCTAATTAAATATTTCGGTTCAAAATTCATATAATCACCTCCGTCTCTCAATAATAAACTAGAAGATGATTAATATGTATATATTTTGCTCTCAAAACCACACCAAACTCGGCCCTCTCATCTCGTAAGGTTTTGGCTGTTTGATGCAGTTTTCAAAATAAAAGTCGCTGGTTCATATTGAACTATCGTTTCCCTAGCTCTGGTGCATGGTGAACCTGACATAATAAAAACCCTCATCCCCGCTCAGGATGAAGGCTCGTCTATTGTGGTAAACCTATTTAGTTGTCGATAGCTCATTTCTCACACACGTTGAGCTGGACGTGTTTATTATTGCAAGCAGAATTGTATTCTAGTTTATAGTGCATTTCCGTGCACTTGTCCCAAAAGGGTAAGTTTTATTTAAGTAAGTTTGACTGAAAAATATTTGGAAAGTGGACGAAGTTCACATATTAATCAGCTCCTTTTGCCCTTTATATTATTTAGATACCTAATCTCTTAAAAAATATGGGCCGGCCGTGTTTGTCATGCCCCGAACGTGTTTATGGGGCGCAGGTCGGTCGTCGGTCTGTCTTTCCCTAATAATTAGGATTTGATAAATACCAAGAGAAGAAACATTTACCTGTCCGACCTCCCCTTCAGTTTACAAGATTAATTTTTAAATACCTAATGTGTAACATATATAACGTTTGTAACATCTATCACATTTGTAACATGCACTCAAAACGTGCAGTAGTTAATCTTCCATTTCTTCTAATTTTTCTTCATATTCATGTTGTAAATCTTCCACAAGCTGACCGATAAACTCCAACTCGTTTTCGTTCTTAGCCAATGAAAATAATTCCTCTTTAAACATATCCCAATAAGCTAAATTTTGTTGTAATACTCCTTTTTCATTTCTTGTAATAAATTTAATCGTCATTTAACCTTCTTCCTTTCCTGTGTATTTTCTTTAATAGGGGCACAAGGCCCCTACATCATGCCATCATCTGTTTTACAATGTTATCCTTAATACGTTTAATGCTCGTTGCTGATAAAGCCATGTGTTGACCTATCCAACGTTGTGACTTGCCGTCTAACATCCAATTAAGCACTTGCATTTCTCTGTCTCCAGCAACTCGATCGACCCGATTTTGAACCTCTAATAGCTTTTTCTCGTACTCTGCAACACGCTTGATGTTCTTTGAGCGTCTAATAGCCTCCTGCATAATTGGATCACCTACGCCGCCTACTGCTTTAGGTAATGTAGCTTCGATGCCGTATTGTGCCGTTTTTGCCCCGACAACCATTTCTGCTCGCATTTCTTTGATGGCGTTAACCATCCAGTGGTAGTCCGTAATCATTGCGTCTAGCTTGTCCTGTGTAAATGTTAATACTTGCCCATGTTTGCCCATATTGGTAGCCTCCTGTTATAATACTAGTAATCAAAGGGCATGAACCAATTCTGGGCTGTAGCGTCGTCATACGCTGCGGCTTTTTTAATGCATAAACAAACAAAATGTGTACAAAATATATATTGTTATAAATTTTTCTCTATTGTTTTAAAGCCACAGTCACTCCCTTTGCTGTGGCTTTTTTATGTTACATTTCCCTCAAATTGCTACGGCTTTTTTAATGTATAGGTAACCTAAATTTGCACACACTAGTATTGAGTGTATCGCACACACTTAGCTGTGGCGCTAGTTGACAGCTGCAGCTTTTCTTCAAAGGAGTGATAGGTTATGAAAATTTCACATAAAGAATTTGATAAATTTTGGAATGAATATCTAATTGAATTTGAAATAAAAAATAATAAATTTACACAGATTCAAAAAGAAACCTTAGGAATCGTTGAAAAAATAATTTCTAATCCAAGCTTATATCATAAGGGAATTGTGAATGAAGCAATAAAATTAAAAGAGAATTTAATGCGGTAGATTTCGATTACCGCATTTTTTTCTGCACAATATCTTTCTGACACTATGCTCATATTGTTCATTAGTGACTTGGTAAAATATCAACCTTATAACAAGCAACCAATCTGATACCGTTTAATTCATATTCCATTATTTCAGGATTACTACTTTTCAAGACTCTTACTGAGTAAACCCAATCACCTATAGTAGTTGGGTCATAATATTTATTCAAAACATCAACTATATCGCCCTTTTGCAATGGATTAGCTGTTTGATTTATACTACCTGTTGATGCTTTTTGATGTTGAACGTGAATATTCTGCATATCTTTCCCACCTTTATTTTTGTTATTTTTATGCTTAAAACAAACAAGTACTGCACTGATTTCTTATGTTTTTTATCATTTTAATGTACGTTTGATAATAGTAAGCTCGATAGCTTAATAGCTGCACATTTTCTTTCTAAAGTTTAGTAGTATTTGCTAAATACCGTAGTTATCAATTTGTTCTTTCAAACATTCTAGGCAGATGTTATCTACTGCTCGGCCATCAGTATTAATTGGTGATAAGTCATAAATCTTAACGTTTAAACAGAATCGCTTCGGCTTTTCGATAATTGGCATTTCGAAATGTGTTACTTCGCAATAATCACAACATAATGAGTTATTACTCATATTCATCTACTCCTTCCTGCAAAATATCTTTCAACTAACCATTTTCTCTTTCCATAACAACCCTGATTCTTTATTCTTTTTAAATCCTTCAAACCAATCATCATAATCACCATCTAACCTCTTACCAATTAACCCGTGCTTCCTTGGCTTTATTACACCTAGCAACTCCAAATCCATAGCGATAAGAGCTGCACTAACCTTATGAATATTCAACTTTCGATAAATCAGATTGATAGAGAAATCAGCTTCCCACATACCAATGAATTTTTCGATTTGTGTATGCGTGAAATCCAGTTGCACCATTTCGTGTTCTTGTTGAGAGAATAAGATGTATCTGCCTTTAACTTTCTTGAGCATTCGATAGTCACCTACCCATTAATTAATTGTTTATTTTTCAGGTCTTTACGTGCTTTCCTAGCCTTTTTAAGTTCATCGTGAGTTATCCAACCACCATCAATCTTTGAGTACGTTAAAAGCTTTAATTCGTGCGGATAACGATATTCAAATAACTTCTTTCGTAATTCGAATTGCTGCGTAACCATTCCCTTAATATCAACCACTTCTGTGTGACCGTCTGCATAATGAACTGTAAAGTCAGCACTATAACCGATTTCTCGAAATTTCTTGCCGTTCTTCTCAAACTTCGGCAATAGTACGAATCTTGGTTGTAATTCAATGGAGGCCACAACTCCTTGTGCTTGTAGGTGTTTCAAGTAATCATAATATTTCGCTTCCATTGCTGAATCAAATTCAATTCCATCACGTATAACCTTTTTGTTGCCGTATTTAGCTTTACTCATGTTTGCCCTCCTGTTAGCACTCTTAGAAGTCTGCTGATAAAACTTGATAGTGTTGTTCTACCAGCAGCGTGTATTTAATCCTCAAGTTTAATGAGTTGTAATCTGTTATTTACTTCGCTTTTCGAACGTCCTTGATAAGCTTTAGATTGGTAAAACCTAATTGTTGATGGTTTTACACCACGGTCTTGAGCTATCTCCCTCACTGTTCCTATAGCAACCATCTGTTCACCTTTGTAAAGTGCGTATTCTTTCACGTTGCACCTCAGTAACCAGTGTCTTGTCTCAAATGATTTATTTTGTTTTTTTCATAATAGCTTTCTTCGATTTGCTCCCATGTGAAACCAAAGCCATTCATACCGATGTTTAAGAACAAAATCCAAGCTGTTCTAAAGCAACATTCGTTATTTAAATATCCAAATGTCTCTTTACACTTAGTTTCTTCTTCCTCTGTAAATTTTCTGATGTATGCCATGCTTAAGAAGTAATCCATTTCCAAGAACCAACTTGTTAAATCACCATCAAATTCATCTGGATCAAGTTGTTCCTCATATACCCAAAGCGTGTCTTCCCAGCCTTTTTGATTAGCGATAGAGACAAAGAAGTGAACAACATCGACGTATTCTTCGAGCGACGGATTTCTTTCACCGATTTCACCCGTACCATTACATTCTTCACATTTCATGAATTCATGTTTAGTGCCCGATTCCGCATCTTCCTGGACCATTTCATAATTCTCATCACCTGTACCTTGGCACATTACACAAAGACAAATGACTGCTGTTCTCGGCTCCTGATCATTACTCCAATGTTTAAACCAACGTCCTTCGTTAGCAAACTCAGCTAATTCAACTTTTAAGGCTAAAAATGTGTTGGCTACTAAATCCTTGCCCTCTAGCCCTTTTTCTTTTATGATTCTCGCATCCAACTCTTTTTGTGCATCGATAATATTTTGCAAACTCATACACTCACCCTGCCTATTTTCATTTTTTGTCTGTATACAAGAACTTGGTACCCGTACTGTTCATCGAAATGTTTTACATCGCTAGCAGCGTACCAACCCTTCGATGCGTCTATGTTAAATAGTTTATTAAGTTCAGCCATTGTTCGAGCTTTGATAATCTTTTTATCAACGTTGCCCATAGCAATCACCTCTATATTCAATTTTTAGAAAGGCAAATCTGATTCATCAACCTCAATTGGTGCCTTCGAATTTGCAAACGGATCTTCATCCACCCTTGTATAACTTAGCGGTTTATTTTGACCGCCATATTGCCCTTGTGAACCGCCTTGATACGTTCCACCTGTATTTGTACTAGATTGATAGTTTGGCGCTCCCTGAGAGCTTCCTGTGCTGTTTTTTGACTCTAAGAATTGGATGCTGTCGGCTACAACATCAGTAGTGTATATACGTTTGCCAGCCTGCCCCTCGTAGCTACCTGTTTGGATTTTGCCCTCCAAACCAATTAAGTTACCTTTCTTCATGAAGTTTGCTAGGTGCTCGGCTTGTTTACGCCAAGCTACACAGCTAATGAAGTCTGCCTGCTTTTCTTCGCCCTCTTTGCTGAATGTGCGATTAACTGCCACTGTAAACCGACATGATGCAATTCCATTGGGGGTATAGCGTAATTCTGGATCTTTTGTAAGTCGGCCAACTAATACGACACGATTGATCATGCTGTTTCCTCCTGAATAAACTTCAATAAATCTTGTTTCATCACATCAAAAGCATTTGTATGTCCAACAACTTGAAAGGCGGCTTGCCATCTAACATTTCATTCATAGAACTTTTGTAATACTGACACTTCTTAATGCCTTCACCTTCTCGTAGTTCAAGACCATTTACGTATCTACCAGAAACACCTAAGTAGATAAAATATTTGATTGATGGATGGCCTGCATAGCGATTGTGTATGATGTCGCCTTTACGAAACTTAATCTCTCTACTCATGCAGCCATCGCCCCTTCCATTTTCATAATGAGATAATCCGTAGCCTCATCAGCATCTTTCAGCCCTATTAAAGCTCTTAACTGATCCAATCGTTTGTACGCCATAATCTCGTTGTATTTGCCACCGAAACGTTGGTGTTGACCAAGGTATAGAATGATTTGATCGATTAGAAATTGTTCATTCATGAGCATCACCGCCTAGTGCCTGACGTGCGATTTCGTAAGTAGATGTTTCCCAACCTTCCATGATTGGTGCTTCGGCTTCCATGATTTTTGTTAGTGCCTCACGTAACCGTTCATTTTCTAAAGCTGTTTCAGCACCGATATTGTGTAACCTGCTATGCTCGTGGTCGTACCATGTAATTGATTTTTGTAGTTGTTCAATTTCTTTTTTCTGTTCACACAATTTACTATCTGTTTCAATTTCAATCACCTGTAAACGTTCGATTTCTTTTTGTAAACTAGACTCACGTTTAAACCATCGGTCTCTATCAGCTTTTAATCGTTCAACCTCTGCAACAAGCGCTTGCACATCTTCTCGTGCATGAGCTATAAATTCGGCATCGTAGTCGAATAAATACGTTGCAATAGGCGGAATAGGATTTTCACCTACAACCACGTAATCGCCATCAAATGAAGCTCGCATTTCCCATGGTCCTTCTGTTGTGTTTTTTGTTCGTTCTTTAATAGCATCAAACTGTTTTTGATCCATCACTCATTCACCCCCACCAATTTTTCAAAAGCCACACGGTCCTTTGTTGCCAAAGCTGTATCGATGGCGTTAGCTATGTTAAATGCTTCGAGTTCACTCATAAGCTTGTCCATTTCAATTTCATGTTGCTCTCTTTCAAGTTTTTTAGCTGCCTCTGTAAAATCGTTAATAAGATTCCTAAGATCCATCCCTTCACCCTCCAATCAAGGGGCTGTGCGCCCCTCTTTATCCAAATAAAATATGTTCCAGTGATTCATTCTCACGTTTTGCTTCTTCGTCACGTATCGATTCTTCTGGCATGATGACCTCATAGCACATCTTTTTCACACGACTTTTCACACGGCCAGCTTTATATAAATTGTCGATGTCATCCTGCATGATGTTCGATGTGATCAAGGTGATATTCTTTTGCTCCATGCGGTAATCAAGAATCTTAGTGAGTAGCTCTTCCATGTAATCTGTATTATTTTCAACTGCAAAGTCATCAATGATTAACACATCAGCTTCTTTAAATGCTCGGAGCACTTCATGTTCAGATGATTCATTCTTTTTGAATGTCTTACGGACCTGTAGTGAAATATCAGCAGCTTTTATAAAAACCACGTTCAAGTCATACAAATTGATTAATGCATTCGCAATACTTGAAGCAATACGTGTTTTACCCGAACCTTTAATTTCGCTGTAGAAGTAAAGGCCTTTGCCTGCGGCTTTCATTTGTTCGTAATTAGCAACATAGTTAGCAGCGCTTTTTCTAGCAAGCTTGGCTGCTGTACGATCTACTTCACTTTGGTATATATCCGTTTTAAAATCGTTTAGCATGACGCCTTTAAAAATGGTTGGAATGCCCGACAAGTCAAGTTTTTTAGCAATCTCTTGTTCTTTTATCTTCTGTTGGTAGCACTCACAAGGTTTTTGCCATTCAGGATTTTTAGTAACTTCTTTGAGTTGTTTGTTCAACTCGTTCGCTTTAGTGTTGTCATCACTTTGTTCTGCTGCATATATCTCCTGTTGCAACCGACGCTTTTCATTAAAGTAATAGTCAGGATTCATCTTTTTGTGGTAGTCAACAAACCAACGGAAGCCACTACCATCACACAGACTTTTAGGACATTTATCGCTAGGTGTTGTAATACAAGTGATATTATCCAAGTCCAGCGAGTTTAGCGCGTCTTTCCTGTTCTGCTCGATTTGCGGATTTTTTTGCATCATCTGTTGTAGTGTTGTGCTGATTGCCTCCAAGTTGCTGCGCCTCCTTTTTAGCTAATAGTTCGATAGATGTTACACCTTCATGTTTCCAGTTGCGTAATGTGCCTAAAGCGTATTTTTCTTTAGCTTTTACACGACCATCTGCTAGTGATCTGTTAAATGCTTCGATAATTAAATCAGCATCGTTGTAAGTTTCTAAGTAGAAATTAATGTCCTCTCTTAATTGCTCACTTGGGAAACGGTTCAATCTTGTTGTAAAGAAAGTAAATAATTTTTGAGATGAAACGGACGACTGACTAACTGTTTGTTGTATGTCTTTCTCTTTATCTATATCTAAGTCTTTATCTAGTCTTGTCTTAGTCTGTTCTGTTTCGTTACTTTGCGTTACTGTAACGTTACATGTATCGTTATCATCGTTTTTTGGTAACGGTAAAGCTTGTTCAGCTTTCTTTTTCTCACGATGTTTCGCAACCCTAGCAGCCGTTTGAAGTCTGATTTTCTCCATTCCATCAACGTTTTGGTGCTTCTCCCAGTTGTGAATACGGATGATTTCATTTTCATCGACTTCTACCATGCCGTATCTCTTAAATGCCTCTAAAGCCAATCTGACAGTATTTAATGGACGGTCAAATATAACGGCCATTTCTTCAACATTCATTGGGATGTTTTCACTTAACATGATGTAACCATTGCAATTTGCTTTGCCCGCAGCTGCCAACAACTTCACCCAAATGACTAAGATTGTATCGCCCTCTGGTAGCTTCTCAATCAAACGGATTTTAGTGTTATCAAACATGTCTGTACGTAGCTTAATCCAAGTGATTTCAGCCATTTGCCCTCGCCCCTCCTAAATGCTATTCCTCAACTTTTTGGTAATCGTATACATCGATGTCATCAACCTCTGCATTACGACTTACTTCATACCAATCAATTGCAGCATCTAAAATTTCATTTTGTTTCCTCTCACTTAGCGCCTCCCATTGTTCTTCTGTATACGGAACCTCAACTGAATAACCAGCTCTCAATGTAGCTATACCTTCAACTTTTAATTTAGACATGTTTCTCATCCTCCTGACCTTTGTATGGTTGTACAATAACCTCGTCAAAATGCTTTAGTTCATATTCGTAATCGTTATAAGAAGCAACTAGTTCTACCACTTCGGCAGTACGGATTATAAGGTTTGTTTTGTCAGGTTCCGCATGTTCTATTTCCATGCAGTGTTTTAAAGTTCTTATCAAATTTTCACGGGTACGTTCTATCCATTTCAGCCTTTCGTATTCTCCTATTGGCATTGTTACTGTTATCGGGTTTTCCATATCTAGCCCTCCATATTCGCAATATTCAAATTTTTAGTCACAGACTTATTCAGGAAATCCACATTAATCGTATTCAGGATTAGATACTTCTAAATCGCAATTCTCTTCATCAATAACAAGTTTTGCACCACTCGCATAAATTTTGAATAATGTTTCTTCCAGCCCACTTAGACCTTTCATAACAGCTTTGATGTCAAATTCATCAATTGAGCGATTTCTTCCAAAATCTTTCTCATTGATTTTGATCGAGTAAACTTTACCACTTTCATCTACATGCAATCTGTATTTGCAATCATATTCACTAATATCTTCTCTTGCGTCTAAAGCAATCCACCATGCTCCGTAAGGCTTGTCTATGTGAAGCGTCATTTCATGGCTTTCTTCATAACCTAGTTCATCTAAATCTTCAATTTCCTCTTTTAACTCTTTAACAATTTCTGATAATTTGTACTCTCGTTTCGAGTCAGATAACAGACCTTCAATTTGATTCTTTATTTTGGCAACGCCTTGGTTTGTAATCTCATCATCTAATTTGTCCTTAATAGCCTGTAAAATTAAATGATTGTATGTTGGTAAATTTAAATCATCAAAATTAATTTGTAGTGCTTCTTTAGCTTTAGATTTAAGGTCTTTAGAAAAGTCACTCCAACTTCCAAATAAGTCTTTAACAACATCATTTACAGTTGATTCTACGTGTTTATCAACAATCTCCTGAACCTTTCCTTCTGATTGCATTTTCGCTAAACTATCCATCACCATTTTATTTAAGTCCATTTAATTCTCCCTCTTTCGTTTTAAGGTATAAAAATCATCTTGCCTGTTGCCTCTGCTACTACTTAGCCAACAGATAATACAAACCATCTCTCGGGTCCCATACCACGCCTGATAACTTCAATTGGTTATAGGAACGTTTGAAAATATAGTCAATGTTCTCTCCAACCTTCAAGGTCCCATCAGCTTCAAGATGTTTATTAGGTATCCAAACGTTCTGATTTGTACCATTCAACGTGAATCTTTTTGCTTTAGCATGTTTATAAGCCCTTTGAATAACTTGTAATGGGATGCCTTTGTAATACTGAACTTTTAAATTTAGTTTTTGATCTTGTCTATATCGGTTCACTGTTGCCCTCCTATAAAAGCCCTTGCTCCCTCTCACAGACCGCGAAACTACCACTAACCTTCAACACCCTATAGTTTGGGTATCTAGTCATGTATCGAAGCACCAAGCGTCTAATTTCGTCGTTATCCTTCGCCTGCTCGAATATCCAAGCAGGCAGAAGGACTTTGTGTGGTACGTTATTCATTTATACCGCCTGTGGTGGCATTTTTTGTTGTGCTTGCTGTTGAGCCGCAGCAACTTGCATCATGCCAATACCTTCTCGAATAGCAACATCAGTTTTTTCACTATCCACCAGCCATTGAATGTAAGACATATCCTCTCGCCATATTTGTCCAAGTGTTTTACCTTTATGCTTACCAAAGGCCAATTGAATAGCTCCGGCCTCTTGTGGGTTTGTCGGCATTTGAATATTGCTACGATATGGTTGTTGATTTTGTTGTTGTGCTTGGCTACTTTGCTGTGAGTGTTCGTCATGAATTGCACCGTTACCATCGTCATCTTCATCTGATGTAATCCCAAATAACGCTGACAACGAGTAACGTTTCAAATAAGTAATAACCGAACCAGCACCCTGTGCATCTTGTTTAGCAGGAGTAGCGAATATTGGTTCTGATTCAATCCACTCACCTGATTCATGCATAAGTAGGGTTGTCACTCCTACACGTCCATTTGGGTCATTTAAAGGGAATTGGATGAACGATAATCCATATTCTCCGGAAGTCGCTGTAATGGCTTCTACGACGTTTTCTAAAGGTACATATTTAGATTTAAAGAAAGGGTTGTCCTTGTCTTTAAGAGGCTGTTTTACCTTTGCTTGAAACTGCGATAACGCTTTAGCTAACGCTGCGATTGATTCCGACTTTTTCATTAGTCATCCACCTCCACTTTAAATGTTGTCGTTCGAGGTTTTACTGTTACCCCTGGTACAACTTGTCCATTTTCATCCACTACAATTTCCTCATTACCTTGTTGGACTACCTTTAATGTTTTTTTGAGTTCGCCCCACTGTAATTTTCGAGAGGTATTTACTTCTACGTAAGGCAATTTATTAGCCACTACATAATTGAATAAAGCTTCATCGTCTAGCCTTTCTGGCTGTGCTTCGTTCGTTATGGATCGCACCTTACCGTATGGAGTCACAATACTTTTTCGTTCAGAATCGTTTGTTAGAACATGTGAATGGTATTCAATTATTTTTTGTTCAAAGATTGTAATATCACTAACCAAACCAGTACTTTCCCTTTTCTCCCAAGCATTAATGCGCTCTCGTTCTGCATCAGCCAATGATTTAATTTCATTCAATTTTGCATTGGCTGCATTGATTTTTCGTAATACCCAATTCAGTCCATCAATATCCTTAATGACGAATATCTGTTTTTCTTGTGGTTGCATTTCATTAAGTTCGTATAATTCGATTTCCTGTAATCGGTTCATTGAAATCCTCCTTTGCATTTGTATTTATGAGGCCCATGCGTTATAATCTAAGAAATATTTAGGTCATGGGCCACAATCAATCCTTTCCGTTGCACCGGATAGGATTATTTTTTTGTATGAGCAAAACCATAATGCTCCTCCACGTAAGCTATAACCTCTGAATCAGACATATCGTAAGTTGAATCATCCCTATATCCAGCAACCAAGTAATCACTGATGTTGTCGATGTGTACTATTGCATCACCGATTTCAAAATAAATTTCACTACAAGCTATGAAACTCCCAAAATCGTCGTACATATCAAATGAAATAGTAGGTTCATATGAAGGTACTGGATACTCAATGCGACCAAGTACAATCGGATTTTCTACAAGTAAGTTCACGCAATCGCCTCCATCTGTTTACGTAATACTTCAGCGTATGAAGCTGTTACATAAGATGTGAAGCGAACATTATCTTCAACTGCTACTAGCGTGAGTATGATTCCGTTAAACTCGCTGATGATGTCGTACTCACTAAATCGTTCTTCAAATACGTCCGTTTCAATACGGATTTCTTTCATCTTGTGCTTAAATGGTGCAACGCTCATGTTCTCACCTTCTTTCTGATGGCATAACCACCAATCTACTTACAACACGTCATGGCGTTGGCTATTGCTGTCGCTCAGGGCTTAAATTTACCCGTCTTGGCGTACTCCGCTCGGTTTATATAAGTAGATTGCTAGTCCCATCAAGCAGCTTGTAAATTCCTTAGAGGAAACGGCTAACCAACCATTTACAAACTGCTTGACGAGAGCGAGTTTCGACTCGCAAACGTCGTAATTTGTGTTATAATAGATTTGTATATGTTGTATCCGCTGTTTAATCGTTGCATCCGATTAAGCAGCTTTTTTATTGCCAACATGTGACAATCACTGGCACTCCGATAACTATCGTTGTTATCAACGCACCGATACAAAATTTCTTGTGTGACTCTGATACATCTTCTTCCGGTAAGTAAAAATAGTTATCAAGCCATTTCCACAACCTTATTCACCACCTTCGCTAATATCCCATCTTTATTAAGAGCTTCAACAGTTGCCCATAACCCTTTTTGTCTATGAAGTGTTTCTAGTTGTATCAACGAATTATGTAGGTCTTGTTCTAGTTGTTTTGCTATGTTGATTTGACCTTTGCGTGTAAGCATTCTGATTTCAGTAGTTAGATCATCGACACAAGTTATTTCTCTACTAATCTGTTGGTTTAATTTTTCTAAAGCATCCAATTGAAAAATCCTCCTATAAACATTGGTACTGTTTGTGATAAGTGTGTAATAACATTTGCTATTTCCATTCCAAACATCATTGCTGTTCCAGCAAGCTCCGAATTGGTAATTTTCAACCATGAAGCGAAGGTGAAAATATCTATTGTCTTTCTGCCACTTTCTAATTTGCTGATAGCTGATTGTGTACTATCTAATCGCTCCGCCATTTCCTCCTGAGTAATATTTGCATCGATGCGGAATTTCTTTAGCATCTTTCCGACTTTCGCAAAATCTGTAACCATATTTCTTTGCCCCTTTATTCCAATTTCGAATATATTCATTAATCGAATACTAATTTCTACCAAGTTAACTTAATATAGTGATAAGAGGTTGATTTGCCCCAACCTCTTACTAGATTGGTAGTTTGACGAGGCCATTTGCCCTGGCCTCTCCTAGCTTGCTCTTAACTTATTAATTGATTGAACCTGATTCGTATTTTGTTCAATCCATTCAAAAACTAAATCTCTTGGATACCTTCCGTGTATGTGTTCAAACTTAGGGAAGGTTTCAATCTTGGTTAATTTATAAATTGCATTACGTTCACACTGAAATATTTCGCAAAGGTGCTCTTGTCTCAACATGTGAGGGTATTTGTTGATCGAAATATTTTTAAAAACTCGTTCAATTTCTTCGCGTATAATTAGTCGTATTTTTTCGAAAATATTAGATATGAAATTTGGGTCAAACATAATAACCCTCCTGTCTTTATTTAAATTGCAAACTCGTTATCACCACGTTTTAGCTGGTCACTTGTATACTGAAGAACGGCGATGATTTCATCTAGTTCCTCGTAATCAAGCGAGATTGTTACACCAGGTTTTTCTTCATAATTATTTTTTGAAGTTTCTTGTACTTCATTTAATTCAACCAGCGCAAGAGCGTTATCTTTATTGATATCAACAGAAATACCAAATGATTCAGTTAATAGTGTTTGTTTTCTTAGTAGCTCTAACATTAAGCTCCCAACCCTTCTGCGTTTATTGAATACTTGATAGCCATTTCTTTAACGACTGCTAGGTAGATTTCAGTTAATCGTGCATCGTCAGCAATAACATCAAGTTTTGTTACTTTATCCAACTTAGATTTAGTAATTCCGTTTAAAGCCATTTCTTTTCTACGGTTACTTAAGCGAATATCGAGCTTGCAACGACCTCGTTCTTCTAAAATTTGATAACTTTCATTGCGAACATTTCGGTATGCCTCGAATCCACCGCGTGAAAGAGCTATCTTATTAATGAGATTCGTAACCTTCTTGCGCCATTCAGTCGGGTTAAGTGCGATAATTTCAGCAATATTGTCTTGCTTTGTTTCTAATTGCAATTGTTTTTCTTCTACAGCATTTAAACGGCGTTCTTGTTCAACACCTTGCTGTGCCATCATGGCTATTAATTCGGCAGTTGTTGGTTGCATTAGTTGCCGTTCCATCTCGTTGAATGCTTGGATATATGCAAGTTTGAATTGGATAGCTTTTTGGCCGGTGAAACCCATTGCTAATAAAGTAAAACCATCACGATTCATATAAAACATGCGATATTGTTGTTTATTTTGTGGATGTTCATAGGTGCCTTCGCGGAAGTAATTATGGGCTTCCTCATTTTTGAGGAGACCCTCAATTTCACGCAAAACATTGTCGTGACGTTTTTCGAATGATTCTGCAACTTGTAACGATGTAGTTACAGCTTGTCTATTTTGAATGATTACTAGATTCATGATAAAACCTCCAGTTTTTGATTTTTTCCAATATCTGATAAATTAGCAGCAGATTGGTGATATAAGGATGTTCAAGCCGTCATTTGTGCATTTTTTGCACAGATTTCACTAAAAAAAATCGTCCAGTCTATGCCTAAAACTTTTCCTATTGCTTGTGCAACTTTTACACTTGGACGTAGACCATTTTCTATTTTTGTATAATATGAACGTTCTATACCGATTAACACAGCTACTTGTTCATGTGATAAATCAAGTATCTTTCGTTGTTTCTTTAAAACTTCAGGAAACATATCAGTACCTCCTTTGTGCATTTCTTACACATAGTATATCGTGCATTTTTTGCACAGTCAATACTTTTTGTGTAGTTTTTTCACAAATTATTTATTGTGCAAAAAATTCACTTATAATATAAACAATAGAAAGGAGCGTACTGCATGAAATATGGCGAGGTATTAAAAAAGCTACGAACAGAAAAAGGTTTATCTCAAAAAGAACTAACTGAACGCCTTATGATAAATAGATCAACATATGCTCGTTATGAAACATCATCTACTCAACCTGACTTTGATACTTTAAGTAAATTAGCTGACTTTTATAATGTATCTGTGGATTACCTTTTAGGTAGAACTGCTAATAGGGAAGCTTTACATACACAAGCTGGCATCTCAGATGATGATTACAACAATCTGAGTGCATACCAAAAGGAAGTTATTGATTTCTTTTTAAATAGAGAAGATTTGTTCTTTAAAAACCAACCTGAAAATTTACTTGATGCATTAGAACAATTTGAAGTTTTCTACGAAGTATTAAAACGACAACAAGAAAATAAGAAGTGATTTTACATTCTTATGTAGACTTTCCAGACATTTTAAAATTCGCCTTTTCAGTGGTGGATTTTTTTGTTACTATAAACAGAACATACGTTTGCAAAAGAGGGATACTATGACTTTTGTTTATACTCACTTAGAAGATTACATTAGAGACCTTTATATAAGTATTGGTGTAACTAGGCCAGAACATTTAGATTTAAAAATAATCGCAACGCGCCTTGGATTTTCTTTATTCTTTTCACCATTTGATTCAACCAATATTGGTAATGTAATTTTTATAGACACTAGATTATCAAGAGAGGAACAGTGGCAGGAGTTTGGTCATGAACTATGTCACGGAACTCAACACTCTGGTAATCAAGCAAAATCCCCTCCTTTGTTTAGGGAGTATCAAGAGTGGAAAGCTAACAATTTTATGTATCACGCATGTGTTCCAACATTTATGCTAAATAAAATTGTTCTACCTTCAAACAAAGAAAAAGCTATTTTCTTAATACAGAAAACTTTTAATGTTGAATACTGGTTTGCTGAAAAACGATTAGACCAGTATTTAAATAACCATTTTCAATCAGCAAATATAAATATAAGAATATACAGTTAGTTAATAATGGAGGAGATTGTATGGCTTCTATTCAAAAATATGAATTACAGAATGGGAAAGAACGGTGGATGTATGTAATTGAAAATGGTACAAATCCCACTACTGGAAAACGAGAACGTATTGTTAAAAGAGGTTTTCTAAAAGAAAAAGATGCTGTTAAAGCTGCTAGAGCTATGGAATACGAAATAGATAAATGGAATTTAGATTTTAAAAATAAAGCAACCTTTCGTAATCTAGGAGAAGAATGGTTTGAACGTTATGTAAAAAGTGGCGTAAAAAACAGTACTATCCGTTCGAAGGATTACCATTTAGATAAACTTTTTGAAGGTTTTGGACATGTTAAAGTTCAAAATCTAACTCAGGACGTTTATCAAAAATTCCTTTTTAAACTGCATGAGGAGTTATCTTATAACACTTTGACAAATGTTCATGGCACCGCTAAACAAGTATTCAAATACGCACGAGAGAAGAAAATCATACTAGATGACCCTACAGAATTTACAATTGTTCCAAAACGTATAAAAACTGTCGAAGAAATTGAAAACGAGGCCATCACCGATACATACTTTGAAAAACATGAATTAAAGGCTTTTTTAGACGTTTGTTATCAGAGTGGTAAAATAGGTGATTATGTATTTTTCAACACGTTAGCATGGACAGGGATGCGCCCAGGAGAGGCGTTAGCATTAAAGTGGTCTGATATAGATTTTGAACAAGGCACCATCAACATCACAAAGACACTTTATAATCCGAAGAATAAATTCGATCAATTCGAACTGACACCACCTAAAACCGAAGGATCCATTCGTAAAATCGATATAGAAGAAGAACTTGTTGCTTTGTTAATTGGTCATCAGTTAAACCAAAAAAAGATTAAAACCATTCACGAAAGACATTATAAAGATTTTGATTTCGTTTTCTCACGTCTTTATGGTGAATTCATGGGGTATCCTTGGTATTTAAGAATCGTTAACAGGCATATGAAGTTGATATTGAATAAAATGCAGAATTTTAATAAACAACTAACACCCCATTCGTTTCGACATACTCATACTTCACTTTTGGCCGAAATTGATGTACCGTTAGAATTAATAATGGATCGATTAGGTCATGATGATGAAGATACAACTAAAAAAATATATCTACATGTTACTCAAGATAGAAAAAAAGAAGCCTCAGAAAAATTTGGCAAATTGATGAGAGAACTTCAAAAAACATGATTTTTTCAGGTTTCGGCATCATTTGGGCATCATTTAGTAAATTTAAAGCCCGAGACCCTTTGATAAATAAGGGGTCTCGGGCTTTTTGTCCGCGTTTACGTCCATAATATTTCTATTGTACACAATTTTAATGCTGTATTCATCTGTTTCGGTTTAATTTCTATAAGAGCCTAAATGATTTAATAATTCAAATAATTGATATTCTCGATAAGTCTAGTGAGCTTAACTCTAAAAGTTTACATTAATTTTTTGAAAGAAGCACCTATCAGTCTTCTTTTATCACTGTCATTTAAAAAGGAGGCATCTCAAATAGAGGTGCCTCCTTTTACTTTTATAGAATCATTTCTTTCGCTGTTGGTATTAGAAGATTAGACTCGCGTTCCTCATATTCCTGCACCAGTTCGTTTAATAGGGCACGAAGTGCTACAGCTGTTTCTGTTTGGTTAATAGCATTACGTGCTTTACCGTTACCACGAATACCTTTCAAGTACCATGATGCATGCTTGCGCATTTCACGTACGGCTACACTTTCACCTTTTAATTGCATAAGACGTTCGAAGTGCAGTAGACACACATCAATTTTTTCTCGTACACCTGGCTCTTCTTTTAATTCACCTGATTCCAGATACTGCACTGTACGATAAATCATCCATGGATTTCCTAAAGCAGCACGACCAATCATTACTGCGTCTACTCCAGTAGTTTCAAGCATACGCTTCGCATCTTGCGGTGTTTCCACATCGCCATTTCCTAGCACGGGAATCGAGACGTTTTCTTTTACCTGGCGAATAATGTCCCAATTCGCTTTACCTTCGTACATTTGAACACGTGTACGACCATGCACTGCTATGGCTGATGCACCAGCACGTTCTACAGCTTGTGCGTTTTCAACAGCAAATATATGTTGGTCATCCCAACCAATTCGCATTTTTACACTAACCGGTTTTTTTACCGCATCTACAACAGCTGCTACCATCTCGTATATTTTATTTGGATCTAAAAGTAATCGAGCACCCGCTTCACATTTAATGATTTTATTAACAGGGCATCCCATATTAATATCAATAATATCCGCTGTTGTATTCTCGTCTACATACTTTGCCGCTTCTACTAATGTTGCTTTATCTCCACCAAAGATTTGCAAAGATAGGGGGTTTTCACGTTCATCGATATATAGCATGCCCAATGTTTTTTCGTTCTTTTGGACAATTCCTTTATCACTAATCATTTCAGCATATACAAGCCCTGCTCCAAATTCCTTAACTGTTAATCGGAAAGCAGAGTTACAAATTCCGGCCATTGGTGCTAAAACGACGCGGTTGTCCATGACAATATCGCCGATTTGGAATGGCTTCTCAGTTGTCTGACTCAACGTTGATTTCCTCCTTCAGTGGGTTCTCGCCCTACAATTCCTAAAATATCTATTATTAATGCTTATGTCATTATGCTTTAAATCCACTGATGGTTCCGTTTATCCTAAGGTTCACCATTGTTATCACACCGTTTATAACAAGTTTATCTTGTAGGTTATGGGATCTACTTAACGGAATACAAGATATTGTGCTCTAGTGATTCTTTCCATAAAGTTACGCCTTCTTTTTCACAATTCAACTGACTCAACGCTTCATGTGCTAGCTGTAATTGTTCACCGATTGGTGTAGGCGTGATTTCTATCAGTGGTACTAACACGAAAGCTCGTTCATACATTCTTGGATGTGGAACAATTAAGCTCTCTGTTTCAATATTTTCGTGATTATAGAGTAAGATGTCAAGGTCAATGATTCGAGGACCCCAACGAAATTCCCGAACACGCCCTAGTTCGTTTTCAACTGACTGGCAAACTTCCAACATTTCAGAAGAAGAATAACTCGTTTTAATATACACAGCAATATTTAAAAAATCTGCTTGATCTGTAAACCCTACAGCTGCTGTTTCATAAATAGAAGAAATACGGACAAGCTCAATTTCCTTTTTATCCATTAAAAGCTGAACTGCATGTTGAAGA
Source organism: Lysinibacillus parviboronicapiens (assembly GCF_003049605.2). NCBI lineage: Bacteria > Bacillati > Bacillota > Bacilli > Caryophanales > Bacillaceae > Lysinibacillus > Lysinibacillus parviboronicapiens. Next base: position 108,266 of record NZ_CP073713.1, on the reverse strand, counting down.
TTTTCATAACGTTCACCAATATTGGTACCAATTGATAAATAGACATGATTCATCGAAAATCACCTCGCGTCACTTCAACAGATACCTCTTTATAATAGCCATGTATCGGCGGATCCGGCTTAATAAGTTCAACGCGAACACCTTTTACTTTATCTGGGTATGCCTGTAGTATAGTGTTTGCAATTTTTGAGACAAGCGCTTCAATTAACTTAAAAGGTTCACCCTCTACAATATCACGACAAATCGCATATACCTCCGCATAATTCACTGTATATACTAAATCATCCGTTTCACCAGCTCTTGTCATATCAACCGCGAGTGAGACATTAGCACGGAAGCGCTGACCAAGCGTTGTTTCCGCCGCTAACACACCATGATAGCCGTAAAACTGCATGTCCTTTAAATGAATATAATCCATTAAGCTTCCTCCTCGTATAATCGTTTACCAACTAACACGTCAGCCATATACGTAGCACGCGCCATTTCCTTCACATCGTGCACACGGATCATATGACAACCCTTCTCAATGCCGTAAACAACTGTTGCACCGGTACCTTCTAAACGCTGCTCAACTGGAAGCTTCAACACATTACCAATCATTGACTTACGCGATGTAGCCAGTAACACAGGATAACCCATTGCCACTAAATCCACTAAATGTTGCATCATTTTAATATTTTGAGTCGTCGTTTTGGCAAAGCCAATGCCTGGATCTAAAATAATGTGGGCGTCAGGTACACCAGCCTTCTTGGCAATCGTAATACTTTCCTCTAAGTCTGCCTTGGCTGTTGCCCAAAAATCTGTGCCATAGTTCTGGTTTTCACGATTATGCATTAAAATGATAGGCACGTTTAGTTGTGCTGCCACTTGGGCGATCTCAGGCTCTGCCTTAGCACCCCAAATATCGTTAATGATATGTGCACCTGCTTCAATCGCTGCGCGTGCTACATTCGCTTTGTACGTATCCACTGAAATAATTGCTGGTACTTCCGCAAGCAATGCTTGAATAACCGGTACAATGCGTGCAATTTCATCTTCATCGGAAATACGCTCATATCCAGGCCTTGTGGATTCACCACCCACATCAATAATTTTAGCTCCTTCAGCTACCATTTTCTTCGCTTGGGCGACAGCTGATGCGACGTTATTGTACATGCCTCCATCTGAAAAAGAATCAGGCGTGACATTTAAAATCCCCATAACAAACGTTTCCCTAGTATAGTCTAAAGTAATTCCGTTAATCGTTAATGGACTTTTATATTTTTCTAGCATATCGATACTCCTTTTATCCCTGTTCCAATTCCTTTACGAACGCTTCATGTAAACGCAAATAAATAGGTCCTTTGTTACCAAGTAGCTGTGCGTTCTCTATTGCACGAATTGGAACAAGCTCTTGCACGGAATTTGTAACAAAGCATTCAGTTCCTTGCACTAGCTCCTCTTTCGTAAAAAGCCCTACCTGCACTTCTATACCAAGAGACTGTGCTCGCTCTATTACCCATGTCCGTGTAATCCCAGGTAAAATGCCTGTCTCTAAGGAAGGCGTATATAGTATATCATCTTTTACCCAAAAAACATTTGACGTTACACCTTCAGCCACATAGCCAGCATCCGTTAAAAAAAAACCTTCTTGGTCAGCCAAAGATGGCATTTCAAAGCGCCCTAAAATGTTATTGCCATAATGATGTGACTTCACACGAATACCACATTCGGGTGTATTACGACGTGTTTCTAACCACTGGGCTATTTTTTCCGTTCCACGTGAGGTATCCTGTAACTCCTTACGAAAGACGATTACGTTCGGCTTCCTATACTCCGTCGGCTGTAAACCAATTCCATGATCTCCAGCTGACACATTTATACGAAAATAACCATCTTGTCCACCAGCCTGCAAATTCAATTGCTCAATTACTGTGAGTAAATCGTCCTCTGTATAGGACATATAAATACGGTATTGCGCAAGAGTTGCCTGTAACCTTTTTAAATGTGCCTCCCAACAAAATACTTTCCCGTTGTATGTGCGAAACGTCTCAAAAAAACCAAGCCCATATAAAAATCCGTGATCAAGTGGGGAAATTTGTAAGTCCTTTGCAGCAATATAGTCTCCATTCATCCAACACAGCATCTATTTTACTCCCTCTACGTACAGTGCTATAAAATGGCGTAGCAGTTTTTTTCCCTGCTCAGTCATAATAGATTCAGGATGATATTGAACCCCTTCAATTGCATACTCCTTATGACGAATACCCATAATTTCACCTTCTGTTGTCCACGCCGTCACTTCAAAGCATTCTGGTAATGTTTCCTTCTCTACAATAAGCGAGTGATAGCGAGTTGCTTGAAATGGATTCGGCATACCTGTATGAAGGCCAAGCTCAGCATGCAATACAGGAGACGTTTTGCCATGCATTAATCGCTCAGCACGGATAACATTGCCACCAAAAACTTGTGCAATTGCTTGATGACCCAGACAAACCCCTAAAATCGGGATATTTCCCGCGAAATATTTGATGATATTTAAGCTTTCTCCAGCTTCATCTGGACTACATGGTCCCGGGGAAATAACAATCATATCAGGGGCAAGCTGTTCAATATCTTCCACCGTTAACACATCATTTCGCTTGACGATTAGTTCATGCCCAAACTCTCCAAAATACTGTACAAGGTTATACGTAAAAGAATCATAGTTATCAATCATTAAAATCATTTTGCTCGCTCCTCTGCCATCGCCTTTGCCTGCCACATCGCTTTCGCCTTATTTAAAGACTCTTGGTACTCCCTTTCTGGGATAGAATCAATTACTATACCCGCACCTGCTTGAATATGGGCTACACCGTCTTGGATAAAGGCTGTTCGTATCACAATATTAAACTCCATATCACCTGTATAGCCTAGCCAGCCAATCGACCCTGTATATAATCCTCGACGCACCGGCTCTAATTCCTCAATTATTTCCATCGTACGTATTTTAGGTGCCCCTGTAATGGTGCCACCCGGGAACATGGCACGAACTACATCAGCATTAGTTTTGCCATCAGCTATTTCACCCCGAACATTAGAAACAATATGCATAACATGTGAATAGCGTTCAATAACCATGAACTCATCTACCTCAACAGTTCCATAGGCTGCTACTCGTCCTAAATCATTACGTTCTAAATCGACAAGCATCACATGCTCAGCGCGTTCCTTCTCGTTATCAATTAATTCCTGTGCCAATGCTAAGTCTTGCTCTTGTGATTTACCTCTTGGGCGCGTTCCTGCGATTGGGCGCGTTGATAATTCTTTTCCGTGGCGTTTCACTAGCAGCTCTGGTGAACCGGATACAACAGCAAAATCAGCCCCTGCAATGTAAGCCATATAAGGTGAAGGATTAAATGCACGTAATGCCTCATATACATCCATAGCTGTAGCATTTAATTTTTTTGATTGACGTACAGACAAATTCACCTGAAATACATCGCCCTGTGCGATATATGTTTGGATTTTGCTTACCGCCGTTTCAAAATCAGTCCCTGCAAAAGACACCAGTAGTTCACTCTCATCGTTCACAACCTCTACTGCACCGGCCTTTTCAAACTTGCGTGCAGCAAAACCTTCTTGTGCCGCTACCTGCCATGCATGTGCACGCTCCTCCAAATTCACATCACTGCCTTCTAGCTTCATAAGGGTAACACTGTTTGTAGTTACATCATGTACTGCCCAGCAATCAAAAAGATAAAAGTATATGTCTGGCACAGCCAAATCATCTGCCGCTATGTCAGGCAACACTTCGATTTTGCGTGCATAATCATAAGAAACGAAACCAATTGCTCCCCCCTGAAAAACAGGGAGCTTAACATTATAAGGAATTTGATAGCTAGCTACTAATTCTTCTAGTAAAGTAAGAGGTTCACCGTATAAAACTTCGTTATTTCCATTTCTCCATCTTACTTGCAAGCCATTTTCAATCGACTGTACTGTTGCTAATGGTTGCCAAGCAGCGATGCTAAAATGTCCTCCACGCCCACTCTCTAAAAAAACATGTGCCTGCTGTTCTTCCGTTTGCTTTTTATAGCTATAAAAAAATGCGTCTGCATCCATCGTCAATGTTGTCGTATGTAATGTACTCACGTTGCAACTCCCCTTTAAATCATATGATGTGATTCCATCTTAACGTGAAATATGCAAGAGAAGCTAATTTTTTTTGCTAAATGAAAAACGAGACTCCAATTAATGGAGTCTCGTGATAAAAAGTGAGATTAGTCTTCGAATTGATATAAAGGAGTTGATAAGTAACGTTCACCGTTTGAAGGAACGATTGCAAGGACGTTTGAACCTTTTCCTAAACGTTTAGCCGTTTCAACAGCAGCGTAGATAGCTGCACCTGAAGATATACCACATAAGATACCTTCTTCACGAGCTACTTTGCGAGCTACATCAAAAGCAATTTCGTTTTCTACAGGAAATACTGAAGAATAAACATCTGTATCTAATACTTCAGGTACGAAGCCAGCACCAATTCCTTGGATTTTGTGTGGACCCGGTTGTCCGCCTGATAGCACTGGAGAATCCTTTGGTTCAACGGCAATAATTTCGATGTCTGGGTATTTTTCTTTTAATACGTCGCCAGCACCTGTGATTGTACCACCTGTACCAACACCCGCTACAAATGCATCCAATTTTAAACCTTCGAATGCTTCTACGATTTCAGGACCTGTTGTTAAACGGTGAACAACAGCATTTGCTGGGTTTGTGAATTGTTGTGGGAGGAAGTAGCCATGCTCAGCTGATAATTCTTCTGCTTTTGCAATTGCCCCTTTCATTCCTGCTGGTCCTGGTGTTAACACAAGGTCTGCACCATAAGCACGCAATAAATTACGACGCTCTAAACTCATAGTCTCTGGCATAACTAGAATCGCTTTATAGCCTTTTGCCGCAGCGATCATTGCTAAACCAATCCCTGTATTACCTGAAGTTGGTTCAATAATCGTGCCACCAGCTTTTAAAGTACCATCTTTTTCAGCAGCTTCGATCATTGCTAAAGCTAAACGGTCTTTTACTGAACTACCTGGGTTAAAATATTCTAATTTTACGTATACTGTACCTTCATTTTCACTTGTTGCATGATTTAATTTTACGATTGGCGTTTTACCAACTAATTCAGCTATTGAGTTTGCTAATTTACTCATTAATTATTCCACTCCCAATCCCTACTACTTTTATAGGTTTTACTTATTTTGTATTTTATCAAGTTTTCCATTCGATTGTCAATAAATAAAACTTATATTTTCAGAAAATTTGTTAGAAGCCAGAAAGTATGCTCTTTCTGGCTCCTCATCATTTCTTTTCTTCTCCATAGTACCAAGTTGCTTTAAATTCTGACCAAAATGCTTCTGGTGTCATAGACTGTGGTAATTGCTCTAGTGCAAGCTCACGTTCAATATGTTCTTTCACATCGTCATATGTAAAGGATTGACCCTCTATTACTTCCTGCACTTGCACAATCCCATAGTGACCATTATCTAGCTTAAATACCTTACTAACCTCTTTAGCTGATAATGCTTTAGCCGCCTTCAGTATTGCAGGCTCGATATTGTCCTGTTTGTCTGTTAAAAAGCCAATATCTCCACCTAAACTTGCAGATGCACTATCAACTGAAATTTCACGGGCTAGCACTGAAAAGTCAGAACCACTTTTCAGTTCACTTAAGGCTTCCTCAGCTGCTTTTTTGGACTCTACTTCGATAAAATTTGTACGATAGCTTGTGTCAATATTGTAAAGGGCCTTATTTTCCTCATAGTATTTTTCTATACTATCATCTTTAACGACGACATCTTTTGTAAGTACTTTATCTAAAATAAGCTGTGAACGTATTTTTTGTCGTAGTTGTTCCGCTGAGAGGTTTTGCATGGCCGTATCGAATTTATCTTGAGCTGAACGCATTAAAGCAAGCTCTAAATCAATTTCTTTATCAGATACCTTAATTTTAAATTTTTTAGCTGCCTTTTCCATGACGGATTCATTGACTAAATTTTGTAATGTCTCCTTGCCATAACGTTCTTCCATAGCAATCATCCACTCTTGGCGTGTTATAACATCACCATCAATGGTAGCGACTTGTTCGTCGCTACCAATTTCCTGAGCTTTATTGGGAATCATCCATGCAATAAACCATATAATATTTCCTAATAACAAAATAGCTAATACTATTAAAACCGGTTTCGTCTTTAAACGACGTTGCGATAAGGGCGTTTGGTTGGTTGTTGTAGATGCAAGAGGACGTCGATTACGCGTTGAGCTCATCGATGAACCCTTCTAACTCTTCTTTTGAAAAATGATATGTTTCTAAACAGAAATGACATTGTGCTTCTGCCTCGCCATCTTCATCAATCATTTCTCGAATTTCCGCTGACCCTAATCCTAAAATTGCTGCACCAAATCGCTCTTTTGAACATTGACACTTAAATTCAACCGGCATTGAATCTAAAATTTGGACATGATCTTTCCCTAAAACAGCTTCTAAAATTTGTTCGGGTGAGTAGCCTTTTTCAATCATTTTTGAAACAGGCTCTATAGTCGCTAGATGCTGCTCAATTTCATTAATCGTTTCTTCTTCACAGCCTGGCATTAGCTGAAGAATAAAACCACCTGCTGCAAGAATCGTGTTATCTGGATTAACTAATACACCCAAGCCTACTGATGAAGGCACCTGTTCAGAAGTAGCGAAATAGTAAGTAAAGTCTTCAGCAATTTCACCTGAAACGATAGGGGTTTGTCCAGAAAACATATCACGTAGGCCAAGATCTTTTACGACCGTTAATGCACCCTCTGTCCCAACACCTGCACGTACATCTAACTTTCCTTGTTCGTTCAAATCAAAATGCACATGAGGATTTGTCACAAAACCGCGAACTTCACCCTTGGCGTTACTATCAATTACTATAGGACCGATTGGACCATCACCTTCAATTTTAATGGTGATTTTTTCTTCACCTTTTAGCATAGCTCCCATCATTACACCAGCCGTCATGGAACGACCAAGAGCGGCAGATACGACCGGCCATGTATTATGACGACGTTGTGCCTCGCCCACTGTTGCTGTTGTACAGGCTGCAAAGACACGCACCTGCCCATTAAACCCTAAACCTCTAACTAAATAATCTTTCATAGATGATAGTCCCTCATTTCTTAGTAATTGCGTTTATATAGCTTATATAAACCTTTTAATGTTAAAAACGGATCGACTACATCGATAGCTTGCGTCTCCCCAGCAATTAAATTTGCTAAACCACCCGTCGCTATAACAAGCGGCTCTTCCTTACTTTGTGTCTTCATGCGGTTAACGATGCCCTCAACTTGTCCAACAAAGCCATAAAAAATTCCGGCTTGCATGGCAGAAACAGTAGTTTTCCCAACAATATGTGTAGGCTGCATTATTTCAATACGTGGTAATCTTGCTGCCTGCGTATACAACGCTTCTGTGGAAATAGTAATACCTGGGGCTATCGCGCCACCCATATAGTCACCTTTTTCATTCAAATAACAAAAAGTTGTCGCCGTACCGAAATCAACAATAATGAGCGGTGTCTGATAAGTATCCAGTGCTGCAATTGCATTAACAATGCGATCTGAGCCAACCTCTCGTGGATTTTCGTATTTAATATTTAAGCCTGTTTTTACACCTGGGCCAACAACAAGTGGTTTTTTTTGAAAGTACTTTTTGCACATCGCTTCTAATGAAAACATAATAGGCGGCACAACCGAGGATATAATAATGCCCGTAATTTGTTCAAATGAAATGCCTGCATGATTAAAAAAGGCCTGTACTTGCATTGCGTACTCATCTTCAGTTTTATGAAGATCAGTAACCATTCGCCAATGGAATGCTAGTTGTTCGTTGGTATCATAGACACCTAATACTATATTTGAATTTCCTGCATCTAATACTAAAATCATGCCTGAAGCCTCCATATCTACTACACCTTGATGAGAATTCCCTGTCTGCATTCAGTCCAAATAAACAGCTTGTTTGGACATTGTTATGCGCAAAGACAATCAATGCTATTCAAAATCTGCCACATCCGCCAGAAGTGATAACATTATTTAGTAGGCATTTGAATGTCTATTGCATAGACAAATAACAAAAAGTTGAAATATCTCGGCACAATTGAAAAGCGAGATTTCTACTGAATAAAGTTACAACACTTTAGAAAATGATACCATAATTTTAAACGAAGGAAATAGCATTCATGCTCATGTTAAAAGGAGCAAACCTACATGAATGGAAGGTTGCTCCTTGAACATTATTTAAAATCAAATTTTTCTGGGTCTGGACCACAGCGTAAGCCGTCGTTCAATGCATCCAGCTTCGCCATTTCTTCATCAGTAAGTGCAAAATCATAGACACTTAAATTTTCTGTCATACGGCTAGGTGTCATTGTTTTTGGAATTGTCACGATACCATGTTGAATATCATAGCGTAAAACAATTTGCGCAGGTGTTTTACTATATTTTGCAGCTAACGCTTGAATCAAAGCCTCTTCTAACAAGGCACCATTCATCAGCGGTGACCATGCCTCAACTTGAATACCGTGTTCCTTACAATACGATCGCACTTCTTCTTGCGTTAAATGCGGATGGAATTCAATTTGATTGATAACAGGGATAACCGTTGTCTCTTTTAATAAATTTTCTAGATGATGCACATGAAAGTTACTTACACCAATCGAACGCACACGGCCATCTTGATAAATTTTTTCTAGCGCCTTATATGCTTCGACATGGTTTTTATCTATACCTGGCCAATGGATTAAATAAAGGTCCAAATATTCTAACCCTAATTTTTCAAGACTACGATTATAGGCTGTAAGAGTCTCTTCATAGGAAAGCTTGTCATTCCATACCTTTGATGTTACAAATAGTTCTTCGCGTGTTACTAATCCTTCAGCAATCGCTGCACGAATTCCTTGCCCAACACTTTCTTCGTTGCGATAAATTTGCGCCGTATCAATGCTACGGTATCCTCTAGCAATGGCTGTTTTCACGGCCTCCGCCAAATCCTCACCTTCAGGCACACGAAATACTCCATAGCCAATTAACGGCATTTCAAGGCCATTATTCAATGTTACGTTTCCCATGTTCAACACTCCTATCCAATGTATTATGCAAAATGCATAATACATTATCTATATCCTAATGCTTTATGCTAAAAAAAGGCAAAGAAAAAGACTGTTTACGAAATTCGTAAACAGTCCACTACGTCATTAATCACGTTTTTCATCGAAACCTTTTGGTGTATCTTGTCGTTCACCATCGTCTTTAGGTAAATCAGTTATTGTTGGATTCGGTTCATCACTTAGCAGCTCTTTTTTAAGAATTGGTTGTTGACCAACTTTTTCTAGCATCGGCTGAGCCTCAGCTTTTGGTGCGTCAAGTTTCTCTACAACCTCTGGTTCTGGTAAAACGCCGTGGTCACGTAAATGCTCAATTTCTTGCGCGTTCAACGTTTCTTTGTCCATCAATGTTGTCGCAATTAAATCAAGTAAATTACGATTTTCCGTTAAAATACGTTTTGTACGCTCATACTGCGTATCGATAATTTTTTGCATTTCTTTATCAATTTCATAGGCAACCGAATCTGAATAGTTTTGATCAGAATTAAAGTCACGACCTAAGAATACATTGCCACCCTGACTTGAACCAAATTGCATTGCGCCAAGATTCTCACTCATGCCATATTCAGTAACCATAGCACGTGCTATGCTTGTTACTTTTTGGAAGTCATTATGTGCACCCGTAGATACTTCGCCAAGCACAATTTCCTCGGCTACGCGACCACCAAGAAGCCCAGCAATACGATCTAATAGCTCTTGTTTTGTCGTGAAGAAACGTTCTTCCTTCGGTAACATAATTGCATAACCACCCGCTTGACCACGAGGAACAATTGTTACTTTGTGTACTGTATCCGCTTCATCAAGTTCTAGACCAACAACAACATGCCCCGCTTCATGGAAGGAAACAAGTTTTTTCTCTTTAGCAGAGTACACACGGCTCGCTTTCGCTGGACCCGCGATTACGCGGTCAGACGCCTCATCGATATCTGCCATATTTATGGAACGTTTACTTTTACGTGCCGCTACAAGCGCCGCTTCGTTCAGTAAGTTTTCTAAGTCTGCACCTGAGAAACCAGGTGTACGTTGTGCTACAGCACCTAAATCAACTGAATCTGCTAAAGGTTTATTGCGTGCATGCACTTTTAGAATCGCTTCACGACCTTTTACATCAGGGTGTCCTACTGTAATTTGACGGTCAAAACGACCAGGACGTAATAAGGCTTTATCTAAAATATCTGGACGGTTTGTTGCAGCGATAATAATAATACCTTCATTTGCACCGAAGCCATCCATTTCAACTAACAATTGGTTCAATGTTTGTTCACGTTCATCGTGACCGCCACCTAGACCTGCGCCACGTTGGCGACCAACCGCATCAATTTCATCGATGAAAATGATACATGGTGCATTTTTCTTCGCGTTTTCAAATAAGTCACGAACACGTGATGCACCGACACCGACAAACATTTCTACGAAGTCAGAACCTGAAATCGAGAAGAATGGAACACCCGCTTCGCCCGCTACCGCACGAGCAAGTAATGTTTTACCTGTACCTGGAGGACCTACGAGTAAGATACCTTTTGGAATACGTGCGCCGATTTCAGTGAATTTGCGGTGATCTTTTAAGAAATCAACAACCTCTACAAGTTCCGCTTTCTCTTCATCTGCACCCGCTACATCTGTAAAACGAACTTTTTTCTTTTGATCATCATAAAGTTTAGCTTTACTTTTACCAAAGCTCATTACTTTATTGCCTCCACCTTGAGATTGACTCATTAGGAAGAAGAATAAGAAGATGATGATGATGAATGGGATAATTCCTGTGAAAAACTGTACCCATCCACTAGTTTCTGGCGCTTTTAAAAATTCAATATTGCTATTTTTATCTTTCGCAGCAGCATCGATTCGATCCATTAACGATTGATTTTCACGTGGTAGGTTCACTGTAAAACTGTCGCCTTTTTCATAGCCTTTCATTGAACCTTCAACGATATAAACTGATTTATCAGGTTGAATTTTTGCTTCTGTAATTTCATTCTTATCAAGAGCCTCTAAAAACTCTGGATAAGTAATTTCTTTCGTAGGTGATTTTCCACCATTGAAAGTACCAAATATACCGATAATCACTAAGAAAATCAGTAAATAAAATATGGTATATCGAAATATTCGATTCATCTCCAGCCTCCTCATTACAAACAGAAAAATTATAAGTAAAATCTTAACATATCATGATTTCATCATACAACGAAAAGCCTTACTTAAAAAAAGTTTCGTTCGATTTTTGTCAAAATCTAAACATATTTATTTGTAGCAAATTACGTTCCAGCTTAATTGTACCTAGCACTTTTCATTCGGTACAGTTAAACAATGTGTCCAGATTTCGAATTGACTGTACTTGCACAACTCAAAACCTATAACATCCGCTGGAGGCTTTAATTTTATACAGCTAGCAGTTGATATTAAAAAGAGTAGACTGCCGGCTTTAAAATACCGATATACGGTAAGTTTCGATACTTCTCTGCATAGTCTAAACCATAACCAACAACAAATCCATCTGGGACCTTAAAACCAACATAATCAGCAGATAAGTTCACTTTACGACCCGATGGTTTGTCTAGCAGTGTTACGATTTTAATGGATTTTGCCTTACGGTACTTAAATAAGTCAACTAGGTAACTCAAAGTTAAACCGCTATCGATAATGTCTTCGATAATTAATACATCACGTCCCTCAACGCTTGTATTTAAGTCCTTTAAGATTTTCACTTCACCAGATGACACCGTAGCATTACCATAGCTTGAGACATCCATAAAATCTAGCTCGATGAACGAATCGAAGCGCTTCATCAAGTCAGTCATAAATGGCATCGCACCTTTAAGTACACCAACAGCTAACGGGAATGAATCTTGGTATTCCTCTGTCAATTGAGCACCTAACTCAGCAATTCTTTCTTGCAATTGTTCTTCTGTAATCATAATTTTTTCAATGTCATTTTGTAACATATCGATTCCTCCTCGTGTGTATCAAAAATTTTCAACCTTAAAGATAAAGGTGAAATATTTTACAAAGACCATTAGTCTACGATGAGCACTGTATCATCGTTTGGCCGTGCAGTGGTGGAAAAGAAAATCCCCATACGCACACCAATTACCGCTACGACCTCATCAGATTGAGTAATCAGTAACGGCCAGCTATTTCGCTCATTTAAAGGAATCTTTTCATCTATAAAAAGGCGAGATAAGCGTTTTGGCTGATCCATTCCTTTTAACAGCATTCGGTCTCCTTCCTTACGTGCCCTAATATAGAGCGGAAGTGTAAGTTTGCTAGCGTCAAAATAAAAAAGTTGGGCAGTATCCGTCAACAATTCAGTTGATAGTTCAGTCAGCTTAACTAAGCGAAGGCGTACACCCTTTGTCACTGTTATCCATCCATTGGCAGTTGAAATTATTGGATTCTCAGCAGATGTTGGACCTTCGCATAATTCTTTCTTGTGAATCGTCAATTTTCCGTAACTACGAACTGCTATTAGACCTTCTGGCAAGTGAACTTCAGCATAACCCGCTGTCGCATCACATAGCTTTAAAAGCGAAGTTAATAAAGCATAACTTTGTATTGTATTTGAATCTTTGTAAAGATAGTTTAATAGTATTAAAATGAGTCTCCTTTGTAAAGCAACTGGTACCAATTGAAATTCTTCAATTTCCATACTATACAAATTTCTGTTGTTTCTTGTCATAATCTTTGAAAATGTGTCTTGTGCCAGTGTCATTAAGAATGCATCATCTTCTTGTAAATGCTGTGTAAAATGGCTCACCTGCTCTGCTACCCGTGGATTTTCCAGTTCCAATAAGGGTACAACGTGGTGTCTAAAACGATTTCGTACATAATCGTCTTTATTGTTGCTAGCATCTTCCCTATAATCTAAGCCTTGCTTCTGTAAATATTCCCTTATTTCGGTCTTTGTAACCGTTAAAAACGGACGAATTAATGATTTTCCCTCAAAAAAACGCTGTGGGCGAATACCTTGCATACTATTCATCGTTGCATTTTTCGTCAGGCCCATTAATACTGATTCCAGTTGGTCGTCCGCATGATGTGCAGTTACAAGCTTGGTTGCCATCGTTTTTTGTATGATTTCTCCAAAATAACGATATCGCTCTCTGCGACAAATAAGTTGTGAGTTGCCATTTTCCAAAGCCTTTATTTCGGGAATCGGGATGGCAGTTGCGTGCAAGTTAATGCCATATTTGTTGCAATATCGCTGTACAAAAGCTCTATCCTCCGCGGATGCCTCTCCTCTCAGCATGTGATCGACATGCACAGCTTCTATCCGAATTCCCCATTGATCTTTTGTTGTTACAAAATAATGGACCAATGCCATTGAGTCTACTCCGCCCGAAACGGCGACGAGAAGATGGTCGTCTTGCTGTAATAATTGCTCTTCTTCAATAAATTGTTTGACCTTTAATTCAAATGACAAACGCTTCTCCTCCCCTTTTCGTTTTTTATGATGACTTACTCATGGAGTATTGAACTGGTCTAAACACCGCCCAAGTTGGAACAACATGTGTCACTTCTAACATCAAAACTGTACAATCATCCTCTATCTCATAATAAGCTTGGAAAGACTGCATGATTGTTGTTAACTTTTCTTGTATCGATTTATTTGTGCCAGCTACCTGTTGTGCTTGCGCTAAAAATGCCTCTTCCTGTTCATCCCAATCAGCAACACTTGAAAACAAGCCATCTGAATGCATGAGAATAACATCCCCCGCCTTCAGCTTTCTTTTTTCAGCTTCGACCGCTGATATAGACAAGAATCCGACTGGTGCAGCATTACTTTCAACCTTCAACACCTCTTTGCCACGTAAGATATACGTAGACATCCCGCCAGCCTTCCATGACCATAAATCACCATGTTGCAAGTCAACCAGAGCAAAATCAAGAGTAGCATACATATCGTTTTGCTGCTTCAGTGACATTACATAGTGCAAAGTATGCATAGCCGTCTCTGGGTTCATATTGAAATTCAAGCACTCTCGCATCATGTGAATAAGTTTCCTACTCTCATGTTGAGCTTCTTTACTCTGTCCCATACCATCCGACAATAAAATGGCAAAGAGCCCAGGGTGTAATTGAAATAGGGCATGAGAGTCGCCAGAATACAATGTCGCATCTTTTGACATACTATATATATCATACTCTACTTCGAAGCTAATAGCAGACCTAAAGCTAACTTGAATGTGACGAAATGGTACATCACACGCGACTACTTTCTCAATTTCAAAAGGTTCATCGAAAATTTCATATAATATTGGCAAAATCATCCTTTCCGCTAATGTCGTATCATCCTCCCAATTGACTCGCGCAGGAGCTAGCGCACAAACAATTTTTCGCGCACCCGCCTTATTACTTAACACATCTAACTGAAAACACTCGATATGTGCATCCTTCAAACGCTGAACTATATCCTTTTCCACACTGACGAAAGAAATGGTTTCCTCCTTCATTTCCGCAATTAGTTGATTTAGATGATTGCTCATATCCCGTAATTGCAGTGCAATCATCTTCTTGCCGTGAAAATACTGTCCATTTATACGTTCTCTGTACAACTCTGTATCTAGCTCTTCGAAAATTTTCGTCGATTTCACACATCTATAACGTATTTGGTCTTCTACACGGTGAATGGAGGATTCCTTTCCCACACCCTTCATATGAAACCAATCTGTCATAAGCTTGTCCATACCATTATTTTGTGCTCCCCAACACCTATCATAACGAAAACAGCTTAAACATGTATTCATCGGTGCAACCTCTTCTTTCGTAGCCACAGGTGCCGTCATAAACCGCTCAAATACCAGTTCTTTCATGAAATGCACAAAGTGTTGGAAATGCTCTAACTTAAACGTAACATGCTCTGTCAACCAATGCTGACGTGCCAACAATATTTCTTCACGTTGTGGAAACAGCTTGTCCCTCACCTTATCCGAATAGCTTTTCGGAATGACTAAGAAAACAATACTGCCGATAACAATTGATGTAAAATACACGCTATCTAACGGCAATGTTGCATCGTAAAATAAAAAAAACACACTCGGCATAATACTGCCAATGGCCACACCAAATCGCCCTGCTCTTGCTCCCATTCCTGCGCATAGTCCGGTTAATGTTGCAACAGATAGCATACCTGTAAACGAAAGCTTCGCAACACCTATTAGTGTTCCAAGTACCGCGCCGATTACCGTCGCTAATGGCACACTTCCAACCAAGGCCCCGAAGCAAATAAGTAGCTGCAATAAAAAGATTGGCAATGAAAAATAGCTTATAACCACTGCCTGCATCCCTGTAAGCATGGCGGCAAATACCACTAACCCTGAGCCAAGCTTTTCATATGTCCAATGGCTTGTAAACCACTCATAGGAGTTTACAAATAAAACCTGCATAAATAACGTCATAATAAGGGCTAAGGCTGCTTCACACCCCACATAAAACTGGACAAGTACTGGTGGTAAGCCTTGATGCATGACCCCCTGCCACAGAATTTGGACAAGTACTACGGCCAGTGAAACGGCAATACTCTGTGGCAATCGCCAATAGCGAAAACGCATGATGCATTCATACATAACGATTTGCAGTGCCAAAATGACAACCTGTCCAAAACCAAGAAAAAAACAACCTATTAAGCTTCCAACTAACACAAACTTGGCATATTCTTTATACTTACCACGAATAATTGCCCAAAAAGGAACGGAGAAAGGTACAGCTGCTTCAAACACAACAGACTGAGCTAAAAAAAAGGATGTTAAAAAAAATAGAGAGCCTATTAGTAATTGTCTTTTTTTCGCCCCTAATTTTTGGTCTTCTACATTCTCTGTTTCATACCATTCAACACTTGTCATTTCTATATCCCCTTTCTACACTTTTGGTTATTATAAGAAATTATGTGTGGAAAGATTGTCTGACGATGACAGAAAAAAATATAAAAATTTCGACGAATACATGTGCATAAATACGAGAATTGGCAGCAACTACTATAAAAACTGTTAGATTCATACTATCAGTAGCTTTCTGCGCCGCAAGGGCTAGAAAATTTACGAGATAAAAACAAATACCTACAAAAATTGAGCAAATTTTATAAATTTAAAGTGTTCAAATAACAACCATATTACTTATCTTCCCATCTGGTGCGATACAATCTTTTTTCATTATGTAAATCTGTTTCATCATTCATCATCGCATAGTTCTAAATGAATTTAATTATTTTTCATATATCGCTTATTTTTATTAACTTCTTTTACAAATCTTCTTGACACTTATAATAATTGTTTGTATTATTTAACTTGTCCTCTAAAGAGGTATGCGGAAGTAGTTCAGTGGTAGAACACCACCTTGCCAAGGTGGGGGTCGCGAGTTCGAACCTCGTCTTCCGCTCCATCAATATTTTGGCGGCCTAGCTCAGCTGGCTAGAGCGTACGGTTCATACCCGTAAGGTCGGGGGTTCGATCCCCTCGGCCGCCACCATAAGTAGGCCCCTTGGTCAAGCGGTTAAGACACCGCCCTTTCACGGCGGTAACACGGGTTCGAATCCCGTAGGGGTCATCATATGCAAAAAAAGCGTCTCAGGAGTACTTCTGAGACGCTTTTTCTATGAAAATACAGCGTATGTTGTCAACTAAGTATGACCATCACCTGTTGCGAAGCTGGCTCGACAAATAAAAATGACAATCAGATTACTTCATTTTTTGTTATGCTATTAAGCAAACATTATGGCATACTTAGAATAAAATGCACTTGCTTGGGAGGTTAACTTTCGTTGAGTTCATTAACAAAAGCCGCTTTAATTTGTGGGAGTGGCTCGATGATTATTCTTGTATCAATCCTCATTAATTTGCCATTTGTTGTACAAATATTTTTATTGCTCACTGGTCTAGTTATAAGCATATATGGCGTATTTTTACTTGCAAAAATGGTTGTCCATCCACCTGAGAAACTGGCAAAAGATTCTATCGAACAACCAACTGGGCCAGCACCTAAAAAGAAAAAAGGGCCAACATCCACACTATAAAGTGTCGTACAACGGCAACATAATATGTACTACAAGTCACGTAACTTCAATTTATAAGTAAATTGAATTACGTGTTTTTTTATCGTGCCTTAAAAAGCTCATGTTCACGAGTCAACAACCCGTCAGCTACTTTTTGAAAAACCAAAACAAAAAGGGATCAGCCTTTGTCCTAAACAAAAACCAATCCCCACATTATTTAATACACTTTTTCTACGATTAAAACAGTCAGCAAACTACCCTCGTCTAGCTCCGCGACCACCGCGTTTTGACTCTGTTGCACGTTTTAGTGTTGTTAATCGCTCATCACTATCTTTTAAGAAACGTGCCATTTTTTGCTCAAAGTTTTCTTTTGGCTGGTGGCGTTCGTTACGATCGTTAGAGCGATTGTCACGACGTGGACGTTGAGGACGCTCAGGTCTCTCAACTTGAGGCTTTGCTTTACGGATTGAAAGACCAATCTTTCCATCCGCTTCAACATTCATCACTTTTACTTCAACTTCATCTCCAACTTTTAGATGCTCATTGATATCTTTTACATAATTATCAGCAACTTCACTGATGTGTACTAAGCCTGTTTTGCCATCTGGCAGCTCAACGAATGCTCCAAAATTTGTAATTCCTGTTACTTTACCTTGTACCTTGCTGCCTACTTCAATTGACATAAAAAAAATGCTCCTCCTTAAAAATTAAGCGACTCTTTTGAGCCATGTAATCAATTTAATCAAACTTTTTACTGCAATAAGTTTCTCTTTTCATTATATATGACTAAAAAAGAGTGTCAACAATACATAGCTTTTCAGTCGTCTTTTTTATCTTCCTCTTCTGGAATAACGAAATTAATTTCGCCGTCCTTTGTTAAGAAATATTCTTTGCGTAAAATCTTTGCAATGTATTCATCATCTTCTAATTGTTTAATTTTAAGATTTAATATCTCTTGTTCTTCTTTTAATTCTGTTAAATGCTGTTCTACTTCTACCTTTTTCTTCTCTTTTGCCTCTAACGTCTCGGATTGATTCGAAAGTATATTTAAGAGAAAAGCAATAATGACGACTGGCGCAATCGCAAAAAAGACAATACGGCGCAATTTTCGTTTCCGTGATTGTGCTTTGCGATTTATAGCTTTATCCGTGTTACGGACATAGTCATTATCAAGCTTCGTATAGTTTTGCTGTTCCTCTTTTGATGAATGACGTTTAGTCATGCCCGCACCTCCGAAGTTATTGTTGTCTTTTATTATACTTGATATATCGAAATTTTTTTAATAAAGTGTAGGACAAATACGAATAAATTTTGACAAAAGGTCTTATGACAAACGCAGCAATATTGATAAGTAGCTGCAGAATTTGTCGAATAAAGGCTATTATTAATCGGATAATGAACCACAAGGGTCTCCATGTTATATTCACCAAAATGCGGGCAACGAAACGTAAAAACGTTTGAAAAATTGTTTGATATAAAAAAATACCTGCAATTTGCGCTAGCGGGTCATAAGCCCGCCATGCGCCATCTTTTAGCCAAAATAATAAATAATATGTCAGTGCCCCAAGTAGAATCCACGTTAGTAACTCGAATAACATCATCCACTTTCGAAGGCTTGACCTTTTTGGAGTTGAAAAAACAATTAGCCTAACGCTATCAATAATAAATCCAACTGCTATACCGCTCACTACCATGACTAATAGCTGAACAAATTGCTCGCTAACAATCATCCAAATAACTTATGAAGGAAACCTTTCGAGAAGCCACTTTCCTCCTCGTCATACTGTAAAGTTTTTACAGTTCCTTCAAGTGTTAATAACCCTTTGTCTACATCTAAATGAACGATATGCAGTTCTTCTCCACGAATTAACAAATGCCCTTGGGACGTCTTGATGAAAAACTCTTCCTGATCAAAGCGTTCAATTGATTTTACAGAAGTCATGTCCATTCTTTTACGATTACGAATCGTTAAAATATGCTCACCAGATGGAATTGTGTAACGATTACTTTCTTGATGTAGCGTCATTTTTTTCCTCCTTTAGTCGTCCTAGCTTCTGTTCAATTTATGCGGACAACCTAAAAAGCATGACAACTTTATCAAAGTTGCCATACTTTTAATAAATTACGTCCTCTATATTAAGAGATTTAACAGACTAAAGTTAAGAAAGAATCAATCCTCATCGTCGATAAACTCTGGCTCAACCTTTTCAAGTCGCTCTTCTTTTAAAATTGTAAACATCTTTGCAGCATCTTCTTTTTTCACAGTATCACGTAATTCTTCTACACGCGCAGTCACAATTTTTTGCCCAAAGCGGATGGCTAACTCATCACCAGCTTTTACGCTACTACTCGCTTTTGCTACCTTACTATTAATTGTAATTCGGCCTTGATCGGCCACCTCTTTTGCTAAAGTACGTCTTTTAATTAATCGTGAAACCTTTAAAAATTTATCTAATCGCATTTTTTACTTCCTTTCTAGCTGTTTCGCTTCATCCCAAAAAGCGTCTAATTGTTCTAACGTATATTCTGTAAATGGCTTGCCACTTGCTTTCACCTTTTCCTCTACATAACCAAAGCGTCTTGCAAACTTCTCATTAGCATGTAGCATGGCTTCCTCCGGTGACAACTTATAAAAACGTGCTAAGTTAACAAGTGTAAACAAAACATCCCCAAACTCATCGAGACGTGTTGTATTAGAACCTTTCGTCACCTCTATGCGGAATTCCTGCCATTCCTCTGCAAACTTGTCCCAAGCACCGTTCACATCAGGCCAATCGAAGCCAACTTTAGCTGCCCGTTTTTGATAATTATAAGCAGTTTGTAGTGACGATGATGCACGATATTCCTCATCCAACAAAGGCTTCTCCCTAATTCCTTTTTCTTCAGCTTTAATAGCCTCCCAATTTGCAATGACACCTTCTGCATTCTCTATTGAGACATCTCCAAAGACATGTGGATGGCGACGAATCATTTTTTCACTGATTGAAGCTAAAACATCTTCTAGTGAGAAATACCCTTGGTCTTCTCCTATTTGAGCATGTAAAAATACTTGTAATAATACATCCCCAAGCTCTTCAATCATCGCAAAGTCATCTTCGGCATCTACAGCAGCCAAATATTCATGTGCTTCTTCAAGTAGATATTTTTTTAGTGACTCATGTGTTTGCTGTTGATCCCATGGACAGCCATCTGGCCCGCGTAAAGTGGCAATAATTTCGCGGAAGGTTGTCCAGTCTCGCAACGCTTCCTCCTGCGATTTCACCGGTGGTACATAGACCGTTGTTAAATTATTGACCTCAACACTTTGATCGAGCTCATAAAGCGGGACTGTCACTAACTTTTCTTGCGAAGAACCTGCAGCGGTAACAACAGTTACTGGATATTCGTCATCATACTTCTCCATCAATGTCAACTTCACTTCAGAAGCGCTGAATGTATCATATACTTGTGCTATTAAAACATGCTGGCGCATATTGATATCATTCATGGAAAAACTAGTACCATCAAGTAACTGAAAGCCCTCAATCGGGTCAATTTTTAATGCACCGAAAATTGGATCCAGAAAGCTTTGTCCGCCTTCAATGACTAACTTTACCTTTCCCTCATCAGCTGCAGCAATTAGAAGCTGCACCGTTTGCTCTGCCACAAGTGGATGTCCCGGTACAGCATACATCACGTCTGCAATGACAGTTGCTTCGATAAGCTTTTCTGCAATTTCCTCATATACAGGTTGGAATGTACCATGTTTTTCATATACTGTGTCAAAGCTTGCAAATTGCAAGCCTTCCTCAGATAATGCATTTAGTACTGGATGATCGACTGTACGAACGAATAATTGTGTTGCAGCCTTCAATTTTTTATAAACGCCCATTTGTAATTGCTCAAAGTCACCAGCCCCAAGGCCAATTACTGTTAATGTATGCAATAAATCCACCTACTTCTTTCGATTTAACCATAGTTGATATACAGCCATTCTTCTACCAAATGGCAATAAATACCACTCTTTTTCTGCAAGTACACGTAGCTTTGCTATGACTGTAATCATTACAAACGCCCCTAAACAAACTGCACTAAGGCCTGCTACCATAGCGACAAAACGCGCCGATAAAAAACTGCTTAAAAGTGTTGGTACAAATTGTAGCCAGAGTACTACTACCACAGTCATACTTAGCGATGCCACGCTAACCTT
Organism: Lysinibacillus parviboronicapiens; assembly: GCF_003049605.2. Lineage (NCBI taxonomy): Bacteria > Bacillati > Bacillota > Bacilli > Caryophanales > Bacillaceae > Lysinibacillus > Lysinibacillus parviboronicapiens. Next base: position 86,938 of record NZ_CP073713.1, on the reverse strand, counting down.
TTTATAAAAATTTGCAGGCGCTAATTCAATACCCGTCATTTTCTTTAAGTAGAAAGCAAGGGCTAGCGCCGAAAATAACAGCCCGACATTATTAGCTATAGCTGCACCTAGTACACCAATCGAACCTACCGTCAACACATTCAACAATATCTTTATGATAAAACCTATAAATAACAAAAGCGCCGGTTTTTTTAATTTTCCGTAGCCTTGCAAAATGGCAGTGAATGTTAAAATAATCGACAATGGAACAATTTGTAGCACATATAACATTAGTACATCCGATAGTGCATCTGTTTTAAAGAGCATCGTGTTAATATAGGGCATTACTAATATTAAGCCTAGAGATGCTGCCCAACCAAATAATACAGATGATCTATAGGTTAATTGAATAAACGGGATAGCACTGCGCCCCTCTTGCTTTTTAGACATATGCGCAACGAGCGGTACAATGGCAAGGGATAACGAAGAAGCAATGACAATACCTAACTGTACTAATGGTTGTCCACGATCATAGATACCCTTCGTTTCTTTTGCTAAAGTCTGGTCTACCCCATTGTCAATTAGTAGTGAATAAATGGTAAAGGAATCTACTAACTGATAGCCCAGTAATAACAAACTACTCATACTTACACTTAAACTTAGCAAAGTTACTTCTTTCAAAATTGGTAGGCTGGCTAATTGTTGTCGTTGCCTACCTTTAAATGATCCAAAGCGTTTTGTAAAGATATATGCAAGCAGGATAAAACCAAAAAATTCTCCAATGACCGTTCCGGTAATTGCCATTTGTCCGGCACCATAAAGCGACTTTGTCGTTGTCATAACAATGTATGTACCCGTCAAGATGGCACATACCCTTACAGTTTGCTCTAGTACTTGTGCATAAGCAATCGGCTCCATAATGCCTCTTGATTGAAAACCGCCCTTTAAAACAGCCAGAGCAGGCATGACAAGTACTATAAAGGAACCAGTACGCAGCAATGGTGCAAGTTTAGTATCACCCATCAAATTGGCTAGCATGTCCGCACCGACAAATAATACAGAAAAGAATAGGAACGACAGCAATGTTAAATAGCGAAAAACAATACGCATAATGCCGCTTCTTTTCAAGTTTCTTTCTATAGGGTCGGCTATACAATCATTATCGGCAAGCATCTTAGAAATCGCTACTGCAAAACCACTCGATGTCCAAATAACAAAAATAGAGATAACTGGATATACCTGTTGGTAAATATAGAAGCCTTCATCACCAACTAGATTTTGAAAAGGTACACGATAGATTGCACTTAATACTTTTACAATCAAGGCCGCAATGGTTAATAGAGCAGCGCCTTTCATGTAACTTTTCATGCCAAAACGTTCCGACATAATCTATCCTCTTTCCTTCTTTAACAATGCCAATAGTATAGCATAACTCAAAAGTTTGACGCGCCCGATTACGTCTCGATGATTGGCGCTTACAACTATGTACGCAAAAAAAAGTTATTGTTTCGCCTAGAAGGTCATCACAATAACTTTAAATATTTATTAATTATTCCATTTGCTTCGCTAAGAAGTTTGCAGCTGTTTCCACAACTTTTACTTCTACTTCACCGACAAAATGGACTTTGGATAGAACAATGATACAACCAATCGGATCTCCATTGACCATAATTGGTGTTGCACAATAAGATTTTACCTGCTCATATTGACCAGGAACAATCTCAATTGTTGTTTCCATTTTTTCAATCTTCGTTGAGCGTTCGTCCATAAAACCTTCCGCAAAAGATGTAATGCGACGATTAATATACTCTTTTTTACCGATACCGGAAACCGCAATCACTTCATCTCGGTCTGTTACAAATGCTGGCGTGCCCAACGTTTCATATAACGTTTCTACATATTCTCTCGCAAATTCCCCTAAATCATTAATCGGAGAATATTTTTTTAAAATGACTTCTCCTTCACGATCCGTGTAAATTTCTAACGGGTCACCTTCCCGAATACGTAGCGTCCTACGAATTTCTTTTGGAATAACCACACGCCCTAAATCATCAATACGACGAACAATCCCTGTTGCTTTCATCTCAATGCCTCGCTTTCGCTACAATCAAATTTGTATTCAACAATAGTATGGATTTTAAATAAACAATCTATGCAAAAACTGAAGAAAAAGGATTTCAAAGCCAACAATATTTTTCATACCAGTTATAAATGGCAATAGAATAACAAGATATAAATAAAAACTGGTCATTATCACCTATGATAATGACCAGCTTTTGTTTATTGTTCTTTTTTCGCATTATCAATAATCTGCATCATTTCTTCTAAAATATCAAACGATTGATATTTTCCGCACTTTCGTTCATCAATCGTTAATTTTAATTGCATGCCGTCCATACCAAAACCAACAGCTCGCTCAAACTTCATTGACTCTGAAACAATTTTGCTTCCATTGACTTTTGCTGTACCTTCCTCAGAAAATAAAATTGAGATAACCTTCTGCTTTTCCTTTACTGACATTACGCCTGCTCCTAAGCCCCAGACCTTCATACGAGCAATACGCAGTAAACGCTCTGTTTCAACCGGAAGATCTCCAAAACGATCCTCTAACTCCTCCGTGATCTCTTCAAAATCCTCGATTTGATCCATTGCCTTAATACGCTTATACATTTGAATCTTTTGATAGCCATCTGGTATATAGGCATCCGGTATATAGGCGTCAACATTTAATAAAATTTCTATTTCAGGCTTATCCTCTTTTTTCACACCTGTCTGGCGTTCAGCAATGGCCTCTTCAAGCATTTGCGAATACAAGTCAAAGCCAACAGAATCAATAAAGCCATGCTGTTGCGCGCCAAGCAAGTTTCCTGCACCACGAATCGATAAATCGCGCATCGCAATCTTAAAGCCAGATCCTAGCTCCGTAAATTCTTTAATGGCCTGCAACCGTTGCTCAGCAACATCTGTTAGTACCTTGTCACGTTGATACATAAAGTACGCATATGCTACTCGATTCGAACGTCCAACCCGACCTCGCAATTGATAAAGCTGTGCTAAACCCATTCGATCAGCATCGTGTACTATAAGCGTATTTACATTTGGAATATCCACACCTGTTTCAATAATGGTTGTCGTAACAAGCACATCGTAATCACCTTCTAAAAAGGCTAAAATCACAGATTCTAACTCTGTTTCGGTCATTTTCCCATGTGCATGCCCAATACGCGCCTCAGGGACAAGCATTTGGATTTCATCGACCTTACGGGCCATATCCTCCACTCGGTTATATAAATAAAACACTTGACCACCACGTGCCATTTCTCGCTCAATTGCTTCACGCACTAATGCCCCACTATGCTCCATAACATATGTTTGGACAGGGAAGCGATTTGCTGGTGGCGTCTCAATAACTGATAAATCACGTACACCAACCATGGACATATGGAGTGTTCGTGGAATTGGTGTTGCCGTTAATGTTAAAACATCGACATTGGTTTTTAGTTGCTTAATTTTTTCCTTATGGGTAACACCAAAGCGCTGCTCTTCATCCACAATAAGCAGACCGAGGTCTTGAAATGTTAAATCTTTCGATAAAATCCGGTGTGTCCCAACGACAATATCCACTTGTCCTTCTTTTAGACCTTTTAACGTTGCTGTTTGCTCTTTTTTCGTACGGAATCGAGATAGTAATCCTACATTGATGGCAAAGTCTTGGAATCGCTCTCGGATCGTCTCATAATGTTGTTGAGCAAGAATTGTTGTCGGTACAAGGAAAGCAACCTGTTTACCATCCTGAATGGCTTTAAATGCTGCACGAATCGCAACTTCCGTTTTACCGTAACCAACATCTCCACAGACAAGGCGATCCATTGGTCGTTCACGCTCCATATCACGCTTCACTTCAATAATTGAACGCAGCTGATCTTCTGTTTCTTCATAAGGGAACGATGCTTCAAACGTACGCTGATCGTCATTATCAGGCGCAAATGCATGGCCCTTTTCCGCTTCTCGCTTGGCATACAACTTAATGAGATCATCGGCAATATCTTGAACGGCAGAGGATACCTTTGCTTTGGCCTTTTTCCACTCTGCCCCACCTAATTTATGTAGCTTTGGTTCACGGTCTTCAGATGCCACATATTTTTGGATTAAATCTATTTGCTCTACTGGTACATACAATTTATCGTCAGCGCGGTAACGAATATGCAAGTAATCCTTATGTGTCCCATTAACCTCTAACGTTTCCACACCAATATATTTCCCTATACCGTGATGTACATGCACGACATAATCGCCTGGTTTAATTTCTGTATAGCTTTTAATACGTTCAGCGTTCGTCATTTTTTGAGCACGTGCTTTTTTCTTTGCCTGTTGTTTAAATAATTCATCCTCCGTTACAATCGCCAAACGCTGTAAAGGTAATTCAAAACCACTCGACAACACGCCATCTGTAATATAAATCCCAGGCTCATTTGGTTCCCCAATTGTGGCATGGATATCATATTCATCTAGCATCTGCTGTACACGTTTAACACGATCTTTATCTCTAGCAACTATCAGTACAGTAAATTTACCCATCAGCCATCGTTCAATTTCACTTTGTAACAACGCCATCTGGCCATGGAATTGCTGCATTGGCTTACAAGAAAAATTAGTCGCTTTATTAAATGAGATGCCCGCAAATGTACGAGAAAATAACGATAAAAATAGTTTCTGCTGTGAAAGCATTGCTAAAATTTCCTTTAAAGAAAAGGCTGGCTTTACATCATGCACCATCTTTCCTTCTTCAATCAGCGATAAAAACCACTCTTCTTCTTCACGCTCCCAAGCATCCATAACTTCCTGGACACGACCAAGTTCATCAAATAATACCATGCCATCCCGTGCAAAATAATCACCTAAGAAAGCAGTTTTTTCATACAATAGCGAACCAAATTTGTTCACATAATCCGGTAAATTCCCTTGTTGAAGCAATTCAATATCATATTGTATGTTTTGATAAAGCAGTTCTTTTGTTTCCTGTTTTTTTACTTTTTTCAAGCTAACCGCTAATGCTGCTCCCAAGCGACTTGCTAACGATGTTCTCTCTTCCTTTGTCAAAATTACCTCTGACGCTGGTAGAATACGAACCTTTTGCAATTTATCGATGGAACGCTGATCATCGGCAGAGAACGTACGAATGGAGTCTACTTCCGTATCAAATAGCTCAATACGAATAGGTGCTTCTAGATAGGGTGGATAAATATCTAAGATTCCTCCACGCAAGGCAAATTCACCTGGTGATGTCACCATTGAATTGCGCACATACCCCATCGCTACTAGTGTTTGTAGCCATTCCTCAATCTGAATATCCTCACCAATAGCTGTTTGTAAAAAATATTGTAGCCAATGTTCCTTAGGTGGCATTATTTTACGTAAACCCGCAACAGGGATGATATAAACAGCTTTCTCACCCCTCGCTAGACAGTCCAGTGTTGCTATGCGCTCTGCACGCAATTCTGGCGATGCAACAGATAAGTCGGCAGCAATAAATTCATCTGCGGGATAGTAATGGACATGCTCCTCACCTAATAAGCCAACAAGTTCATCGACCATCTTTTGTGCCTGCAATAAATTGGGTGACACAATATAAATAGGCTTTTGTATATAGTCAAACAACGCATCGACCAGTACTGGGCGTGCGCTCCCTGTTAATCCTGTTATAAGCTGCGACGCAGTAAGACCACTCTGAATTTCCTGTATAAATGATATGATGTGTTTGTCCTGCGACACAAGCTTTCGTAAAACTTCCACAGTCAAAAGCTCCTTTCAGCGCAAAAATTCTATTTATCCATATTCGCCTATACTATCAATCTACTATAATTATATGCATTATTATTGTCTAATTATCAATCACATCTCGGCGCAAATATATCAATCATGTGCCTTTTACAATAAATCTGCCAATTTACTTCACTGTCTATTTACGATTTTTTTTAAAAAACGACGCGTCTAGATTATGCACGATAAATGGCACAATAATTTAACACAAACTGTACTAAACTTTATAAAACTAAAACGGAAAAAGCTTTGGACGCACACAATGTGCGCCAAAGCATCCTTCCTATTATTGTATCCATTTATTGAGTGCATGATAATCTGGATATTGTTTAAGCGAGTCCTCACATTGCTCACAAATGCAGTGCACAGTCGTTTGTCCATGCTGATCTTTTTCAACATAATCATCCGCTTCACCCATCTCGAAAATATGCAACTTCCGAATTGTATCATCTGCATCAAATGGTAGTGTCCCTATTTCTACTTCACAATGCCGACATCGATAACGAACTGACATCTCCAAATCATCCTCCCTTTAAGCAACTTACTACTTAAAGTATAGACATTCCCGAAAAGGATTATGCACTATTCAATGACGCTATTGAGTTCAAACGTTCAAAACTGCATTGTATGTTCGCCGAGAAAACATTTGCGACATTTGCAAGAAAGCTTAAATAAAGTTTGATTTAAAAGCACGACTAGCTGTTAAAATGATTCATCACATCAAGGAATGGTTTTGAAAGCGCTGCTTCTACGGCATTTACACTCTTGTCAATCGCATCCTCAATAACACCCTGATCTTCTTTAGCAAATTTTGACAGCACATAATCCGCTACCTTCATGCCCGCCGGAGGACGATTAACACCAATACGTATACGATTAAACTCTTGTGTTCCTAAATGCTGTATTAATGATTTAATACCATTATGCCCTCCTGCACTACCTTTTTGACGTAAACGAAGCTTTCCTGTCTCTAAATCTAAATCATCGTAAATAACAATTAAATCTTCTACATCAATATCAAAATAATCCATGAGTGGGCCAACACATTCACCCGATAAATTCATATATGTTAAAGGCTTAACAAGTAGAACCTTTCCTTCAGGACGATGTATAGTTGCATACATACCATTAAATTTTGAATTTGTTAAAGGTGCATCCCACTTTTTCGCTAATGCATCAATAACATCAAAGCCAATATTATGGCGTGTATGCTCATAAGGTTTACCTGGATTCCCTAAACCAACGATAATTTTCATAAGTACCTCTCTTCTCAATCTAATAGTCATTATTTTACCATATCGAGCTCTAAGAAAACATTTCGATACATTTCTTCATGAAGAAATGTATGATAACCTACTAGTAATAATTTTGAAAATTCCAGTTAATCCCTAAATTTATTTTACGTCTAACTACTGAGAAATTCAAAAATTTTACTTTTTTACAACAAAAAAATGCTATCAAGACAGTCACTGACGACCATCTTGATAGCATTTCCCTAAGACATACTTTTAGTCTTATTTATTCTTCGTTCTTTTCTACTTCTTCTTCCTCTACAGAGGCAACTGGTGCCATAATAGTCACCAATGTATAATCATCTTCACTAATAATATCAAAATCTACTTGCTCGCGAATATCCGCTACCATAATAGAATCTCCAATAGCAAGTTTAGTAATATCAATTTCAATTGTTTCCGGGATTTCCGTCGGTTTCACTTTTATTTTAATTTCCAAGTTTGGTTGCATTAATATGCCACCTTCACTTACACCAACAGACTCACCAACAAGCGATACGGCTGCATCAACTTCTAATTCCTCAGACATATTAATAGCTAAAAAATCAATGTGATTCACTTCATCCTTTAAACTACATTGTTGTACTTCAGATACGACAACATTTACTCTTGTCCCATCTAACTCCATTGGAAATACACCGTTACGTCCATTTTTTTGAACGAACTTTTTAAATTCTTTCGCAGAAATAGAAATTGGGGTTGAATCTAATTTGTAGCCATAAATTACCGCTGGAATAGCTCCCCCTTTTCTAAGTTGGGTTAATGTCGAACGATGCCCAGCTTCGCGTTTTCTTACACTTAAGACTGTACTCATATCTATACCTTCCCCTTCCAAGAAAAATTACGCCTATGCAAAAATGCACCTGTCAAAACAGTACTATCTGCAAAGGGCTCTAACAATATTTACATCAATTACTAAATCTTAATGCAAATATAATTAGTAATAATTACTAGTATACCCTTTCATAGAAGTTTTCACACTTAACAGCCACACAAAAAGGACAAATCTACTAAAAAACGTAGATTTGTCCTTAATTTGTCACACATTATGCTAAGTTCTTCGATTGTTTAGCCATTGAATAAGCTATTAACGTATAAAAACAGTTATAGCATGCATGTACAATTTAATAAGAATAATTAGATATGATTAATATTAATCAAATAAAGTACTCACTGATTTATTTTCGTAAACACGAGAAATTGCATCTGCCATTAATTTAGCTACTGAAAGCTCTGTAATTTTCGGGGATTTTTTCTCATCAGAAAGCTGAATTGTATTCGTTACAACGAGTTCCTTAATTGCTGAGTTTTCGATACGTTCGATTGCTGGACCTGATAGTACAGGGTGTGAGCAGCAAGCATAAACTTCTTTTGCACCAGCAGCACGCAATGCATCTGCACCGATAGTAATTGTTCCTGCAGTATCGATAATATCATCAATCAAGATTGCCACTTTACCGTCAACATTACCTACGATGTTCATCACTTCTGCAACATTTGGTTTAGGACGGCGCTTATCAATAATAGCAATTGGTGCTTTTAAGCGTTCTGCCATTTTACGAGCACGTGTTACACCGCCATGGTCAGGAGAAACAATAACAATTTCTTCTGTAGGGATACCTTTAGATTTGAAGTAATCAGAAAGTAAAGGTACTGCCATTAAGTGGTCGATTAAAATATCGAAGAACCCTTGGATTTGTGGTGCATGTAAATCTAATACGATGACACGCGTTGCACCAGCCGTTTCAAGTAAGTTTGCCACTAATTTAGCTGTAATTGGCTCACGTGCTTTTGCTTTACGGTCTTGACGAGCATAACCATAGTAAGGCATTACAACGTTAACTGTACGAGCAGATGCACGTTTAACCGCATCTACCATTATTAAAAGCTCCATTAAATGTTCGTTTACAGGTGCAGAAGTTGACTGCACGATAAACACGTCACAACCACGAATACTTTCTTCAATACTAATTTGAATCTCTCCATCGCTGAAGTGTTTCACAGAAGATTTACCTAATTCAACACCCATTTCTTGCGCAATTTCTTGAGCAAGCGGATTGTTTGAGTTAAGTGAGAATATTTTTAATTGTGAGTTTGCATATTGATACGGCATGATGGCCTCCTGTTTAGTTGATAATTATTTTGAATTTAATTTGCTTACATAATTCGGTTTGTTTTCTTGTCTTGCACGGGCGATTGCCAATGCATCTTCAGGAACTTCTTTTGTAATTGTAGATCCCGCTGCAATAAATGAACCTTTACCAATCTTTACTGGTGCAACTAGATTAGTATTACATCCTACAAATACATCATCTTCAATAATTGTTTGGAACTTATTTTTCCCATCATAATTCACTGTAATGGAACCACAGCCAATATTGACGTTACTTCCTATTTCAGCATCACCAATATAGCTTAAATGCGATACTTTCGTGTCATTCCCTAGCTTACTTTTCTTCACTTCTACAAAGTTGCCTATTTTTACATGGCTACCTATATCAGAAAGTGGGCGGATGTTGGCAAACGGCCCAATAGCTGTATCTTCCGCTATAGCGCTTTCACGCACAACAGATGAATGCACAGAAGTTCGATCGCCGACACGGCTATCTATGATTTGCGTGTTCGGTCCAATGATACAATCTTCACCAATTACAGTTGCGCCTTCTATCATACAGCCCGGTTGAATTACCGTATCACAACCAATAACTGCATCTGAGCTAATGTACGTAGCCTCAGGGTTAGTAATTGTTACACCGTTGCGCATATGGCGTTCATTAATACGTGCGCGCATTAATGTCTCTGCTTGTGACAAAGCAACACGATCATTAACACCTAGTGTTTCCTCAAAATCTTCTGTTACAAATGCTTCGACGATGTTACCTTGTTTTTGTAAAAGTTCAATCACGTCAGGTAAGTAGTATTCACCTTGTACGTTATCGTTTTTTACAAGTTTTAAAGTCTCAAATAACATTTTGTTATCGAAGCAATAAGTGCCCGTATTAATTTCCTTCACAAGTTGTTGCTCTGTAGTAGCATCCTTTTGCTCCACAATTTGCTCCACTTGTCCATTGTCGCCACGTAAAATACGACCATAGCCTGTAGGATTTTCTGCAACAGCTGTTAAAATTGTCGCCTTGGCATTTTTAGCTTGGTGATGTTCGAACAAAGCCTTCATTGTTTCAGGACGAATAAGAGGTGTATCACCGCATACAACTAATGTTGTACCTTCTTCATTACCTAGAATAGCCTCTGCCTGTTGAACAGCATGTGCCGTGCCTAACTGTTCAGCTTGTAAAACATACTCACTTTTGTCACCAAGTTGTTGTTGCACTTTTTCTGCACCATGTCCAACAACCGTTACGATGCGATTTACACCTACGGTTTGAATGTGATCTACAACATGTTGTACCATGGGTTTCCCACAAACTGGATGTAGTACTTTATATAATTTGGACTTCATACGTGTACCTTGACCTGCAGCCAAAATGACAGCAAAAATGTTGCTCATCTGTAAGTCCTCCAATACGCTCATTTTCTCTTATGACTATATAGCAAAATTCAACTCATTTCAAGGCATGTTGACTTGACAAATCGATGAATTCCTAATTCAATCACGCCTTATGCTCGAATGTTATTATGTATGCCCTAAATTTGCACTTTTTCGTTTTTTTCGCAAAATAAAAAGAACTCCTCATTCTGAAGAATTCTTTTTATTAGCATTCACCAAAAATATGATAAATTGGCAAAAGCTCTTTAAGTGTACATTAAATATCATTTTACTAGACGCCAATTCCTTCTAATTCTTCTGTCTCTTCAGCTTCGTTAGAATTGTGATACGCATGTAAAATAATCTCTTGAATTTTATTGCGTGTAGTAGAATTGATAGGATGTGCAATATCCCTAAATTCTCCATCGGGTGTACGTTTACTAGGCATAGCGACGAACAAGCCTGTATTGCCATCAATTACACGAATATCATGTACCACGAACTCATTGTCGAGTGTAATGGAAGCAATCGCACGCATGCGGCCATCCGTTTGTACACGACGTAATCTTACATCAGTAACTTCCATTTTCTCACCACCTCTCTTCTTAGATGCCTAAATGAAAATATCATATTCTGCATTACCGAATATTTTCCTTTTCATAGTCTACCAAATTTTCTAAAAAATTTGAATACTTCATTTATAATTTGCTATAATATTTTCTCTAATTTACGGAAAGTTTGACAATTGTTTGTCAACTATCCTTCTCGTTACTAAAAAAACCCTTTGAAAGAACTTGCATTCTTTCAAAGAGTTTTCATTATTTTTACTTTACAATGGCAATAACTTCAATTTCTACTTTTACGTCCTTTGGTAAACGTGCTACTTCTACTGCTGAGCGAGCTGGCTTATGTTCTCCAAAATGACTAGCATATACTTCGTTCATCGCAACAAAATCATTCATATCTTTCATAAAGACTGTTGTTTTTACTACATTGTCTAGTGATGATCCTGCAGCTTCTAATACCGCCTTTAGATTAGCAAACACTTGGTGTGTTTGCGCGACAATATCTCCGTCCACTAATTCACCTGTTGCCGTTAGCGGAATTTGACCTGAACTATAAAACATGCCATTCACGATAATTCCTTGCGCGTATGGTCCGATTGCTGCTGGTGCATTCGTTGTTGCTACTACATTCATTTGTCATTTCTCCCTTTTTGAAAAATAATTACCTTCGCTTAATGCAATTGTACGGTCTTTTTCATTTACTTCATGAAGCTTCACAAGTGAGTAATAATCATCTACTAACGTTTCATCTGCATGTTCAGCTTCTACAAGCACGGCAATGCCTGCTAATTGGCAGTCAAATTCCTCTAATAGATTTTTCATGCCATTCATCGTACCACCGACCTTCATAAAGTCATCAGTGATAAGTACACGTTGGCCACTCTTCATGCTTCTTTTTGATAATACCATTGTCTGAATTCTTCTGGAAGAACCAGATACGTAGTTTATACTTACAGTAGAACCTTCCGTAACCTTACTATCTCTTCTCACAACGACAACAGGTACATTCAAATGTCTCGCAATAGCATGGGCAATTGAAATTCCTTTTGTAGCTACGGTCATAATAACATCTATTTGTTGATTTGCAAATGCAGATGCAAACACCTTTCCTACCCGATTAATTAAATCCGGGTTGCCCAGTAAATCTGTCATAAATAAATAACCACCTGGCAATAATCGATCTGAATGCTCTAATTCTGCCTTTAAATCCTGTATGACTAATCGAACTTCAGCTTCGGACATTTTAGGGATATACTTTACTCCCCCTGCAGCGCCCGGCACTGTCATCAATAACCCGATTCCTTTTTCTTCGAAAGTTTCTTTTACAATCGTTAAATCTTCACTAATCGAAGACTTTGCAGATTGATATAGTTCTGAAAAATAAGTTAGCGGGATCAGCTGATGTGGATGTTCTAGTAAATAGTACGTCATATCAACTAGTCGTTCACTACGTTTCCATTTCATGCGACCCTCTCCTAAACACGAATATTTATAGGTAAAATTAACACAATTATGCGTTTTTAAGCAAGCGTATTTCGCTCTCCTAATATACGCACAGCATATACTTCTTCACAAAAACCACGTAAACCATTATAAATACGGCTTACACGAGCTTCACTATCCACGAGACCAAACACCGTAGGGCCGCTTCCGCTCATTAATGTCGCATCTGCTCCAAAGCGCTTCATTTGTTCTTTTAACATAACAACCTCTGGATGCAACTCAAATGTTACAGTTTCCAAAACATTTCCTAATGATGCACAAAGTAGCTCATAATCTTCTGTCTCAATTGCTTGAATCATTTGCTTAGTATTTGGATGGGCCAACCCTTCAACTTTTAACCCACCATATACTTCTGCTGTTGATACGCCTATTTTTGGCTTAGCTAACACAACCCAACAGTTTGGTGGTGCAGGTAATTCTTGAATTTTTTCCCCACGCCCTGTTGCGAGTGCTGTGCCCCCGTATACACAAAATGAAACATCTGAACCGATTTTAGCTCCTAGCTCGGCTAATTCATCTATTGATAAATCTAAATTCCACAGCTCATTTAAGCCCTTCAATGTAGCCGCTGCATCACTACTACCACCTGCAAGACCTGCCGCAATAGGTATTTCTTTTTCAATTGTAATGGATACACCTTGTCCAATGCCGTATGTATCTTTAATAAGACGCGCTGCCTGATAAGCAAAATTACGGTGGTCATTTGGTACAAAATTATCAGTAGAGATAATTTCAATTACACCATCTTCTCGAGACTCTAAGCTAATACGATCTGCCAAATCGACAGTCGTCATGACCATCTCCACTTCGTGATAATTATCTGGTCGTTTATATAGCACATCTAATGTTAAATTAATTTTCGCAGGCGCCTTTACATAAAGCATCTTACTTCCTCCCTCATAACAACAGCACATATCAATTTCGCCGGCGTAATTATGTCCGGATTTTGAATTATGCATGCACAATTAACTCCTTTCAAAATCCGTGACATCCACGTCACTTTTGGCGCAAGATTATTTCATTTTATTTTACCATAATGGGATAACGAAAACTGAAAAAAAGAACCGTTTACCTTCTACGGCATAACGGTTCTCTTTCGTCAGTTGTTTTGTTGTGTTGACAAAGGTTGTTTTCCCCTTGTCGTAGAACGAAGTAAATTTGATAAATAGTCTAAGCTTTATTCATTAAACTACTTATTACGCTCTTGCTCACTACTTGCTCGTTCTGCCATTTCAATGGCACGTTTCACCATATTACCAGCATCTCGAGCTTTTATGCCGCCCCAGCCTTCTCTTTCCACAACATCATAAAATCCAAGTTCTTTGGCGATCTCTTCTTTTAATCGAGGTGACATGATACCTTTTCTAGGCATATAAACTCCTCCTTTTACAACTGACGAATTTAGTATGCCCGGTAAAACGAAAAACACTCATGCAGTTTTTAACATGCATGAGTGTTTCAAAATATAGAAATAAGTACTAGAAACTATTTTGCGACAGCAGCCTGTGCTTCGTCTAAAAATGTAATCTCTACTGCTTCAGTTAAAATATCTGTGTAGCTATACGATACGCGCTTGCACGTATTGTCTTCTTGATCAAGCTCGACTACGAAGATTGCACGATATGTTTCACGCAATATCCCTGCACACTCGACCGTTTTCTTGCGACCACCGTTTGCTTTCAACTGCAAACGTTTACCCAAATGACAATCCAACGACTTTTTAATGTCCGCTAAAGTTTTTGGCATTTTCGCTTACACCTCACTAATAAATAGTATAAGCGATACGCCCAAAAATGTCAACAAAATATAATATTTTATCAGTCAACAATAATTGTTGTCAACTTATTTTTAATGAAAAAATATATTTTTTTTCATATTTCATGAAAATGTTAACAAATTTTTTACTTTGCAAAGGTTGGATAAAGGCTGTCCGCTAATTTTCCAAACTCAATAATAGAAAGCGTTTCACCACGACGTGTAGGCTCAATTTCTGCAGCTGCTAATGCTTCTAATATTTTTTCTTTATGTGCCTTGCCGTTTGGTAAACCTGACTGTAAATTATTGAAAATTGTTTTACGACGCTGTACGAACGATGCACGTGTTACAACAAAAAGAAAATCTTCATTAATGACTTTTACGGGTGGTTCATTATGTTTAATAAGACGTATAACAGCAGAGTCTACATTTGGCTGTGGCATAAATACAGTTTTCGGTACCGTCATGGCAATTTCAGCCTTCACATAATATTGGATGGCAATCGATAACGAGCCGTATTCCTTCGTTCCTGGCTTAGCTGTTATACGGTCTGCTACTTCCTTTTGCATCATTACTACAAAGCCTCGAATCGGCAAACGGTCATTTAATAATTTCAATAAAATAGGTGTTGTTACATAGTAAGGTAAATTTGCCACGACCATGATATCATCAATACCCGGCATTTCCTCTTCTATTACCTTTGCCACATCCGCCTTTAAAATATCCGAATGAATGATCGACACATTATTATATGGGCTTAATGTATCTTCTAGTACTGGTAATAAACGTTGATCGATTTCAAAAGAAACAACTTTTTTGGCGCTCCGAGCTAAATGCTCTGTTAATGCACCAATACCAGGGCCAACTTCAATGGCACCACTATTTTCAGTTAAGTTTGCATGGCTAACAATGTTTCGTAAAATGTTTGGATCAATTAAAAAATTTTGTCCTAAGCTCTTTTTAAATGAAAATCCATATTTCTTTAAAATTTCCTGTGTTCGAATCGGCGTTGCTATATCCTTATGCATTATTTTCCTCCTGATCTAACTGTGCGACAGCCGCACCAAATTGCTGTTCCGTTATTTGAAACATTTTTAATCTTTTATGAAGTTGTTTGCCGTTTGTTGCGCCGATGTTCAAAATCTCACCTAGACGGTCACGGCGTGCTTTTGCCCGTGGATGGCCAATTAAATAGGCTGTCATTAAATCTTCTAGTGTGATGTCATCAGTGATTGGATTTTCAGTATTCGGGGTATAGACTAGTTGTAAAGCCGCGCGAATATCTTCATCTGCGGCATGCTCAATCCCTAAGCCTTTACCGTTTTTCGCAATGGTTTTAGCTTTTGGCAAAAAAGCATGTTTTACTCCTTCTATACGCTGCTCGATAATTGCACGAATTCGACGTCCTGGATAATCTGGGTCAGTAAAAATAATCACTCCGCGTTTATCCTTTGCATGTTGAATACGTTTTAGTGTCTCTTCTGAAATTGCAGATCCATTTGTCTCAATTGTATCTGCTTGAACAGCTCGTTTAATGGCTGTTGTATCATCTTTTCCTTCAACGACAATGATTTCTTGTATTTGCAAAAAGGCTCCTCTTTTCTACCTTATCTTCTGACCATTTTACAACTGCCCTGTAGGATTGTACAGAAATACTCAGCTCTTTGGTTATATACGTAAAAAAGCTTTCCTGCCAGTCAATACAGGAAAGCAATGCTAAGTGAATAACATTTTGATATATTTTACAAATTTTTTAATTTAATACTTTAACACGCACTTTCTTACGTCCCCACTTACGTGCTTGGGTATCTGATTGTACTAGTATATCGATCTTATTACCCTTAATTGAGCCGCCAGTATCCCCAGCAATCGCTGTTCCATAGCCCTCAACCCATACTTTTGAGCCAAGCTTAATAACAGACGGATCTACTGCAATTACTTTCAAGCCAGAATCCGATCGTAAATTAATGCCTGTAGCCGATGTTCCCGAACAACCTTTACAATAAGGCGTATAAGCTGTTGCAGTTACATAAAATTCTTTCCCACTAGCTGGCTCAGATGAACCACGTGATAAAGTCGTTGCACTCGCTACAACAGTTTTTGTACCCACTGAAACTACTTTCTTAGTTGGCTCTTTTATTACTTTTTCAGATTGTAGATTTTTCGTAACAATCTTTCCATTTTCTTTCACGACTTCATACGTTCGAGAAATAGAACCTTTCTCGCCCGCTGTTACCACCTTTTCTTTTCCCTTTTGCAAAGAAGCGTCCTGCTTCTTTTCAACTGCGAAATCTAAAGAGTCTTCCACTACATCGATAACCTTTTCTACGCGAACTATTGCGATTTTACTCTCTGGAGTGATAACGTCCTCCAGGTTATTCTCGACACGATCGAATTCATTTAACTGAACTCCCTGTTGTTTTAAAAAGTTAGCGACCGTAGTCGAAGTGGACCAAACTTGTCTTTTCTCTAAGCCATCGACAAGCGCTACCTGAAACGCTTTTTGAATTTCGATTTTGTTATCTGCTCCTACTTCTGTATCCAAACCTTGAACTAATGTGTCGTGCTCTGATACTTCGATATTGGCATCCTTCAAAATGTTCTTCACTAGTTTTTCAGTTGTCCAAACTTTTGACTGATTTCCGTCAACTGAAATGGTTACTTCTTTTGCCTGTTCCCATGTAATTGCTATTCCGTTAACAATTTTGGTGTTCAGAGAGGGTGATATTTTGTCATGCGCTGCTACATCTATGTTTTGATTTTGTAAAAATTCTTCTACAGTTTTGGCATGTGTTGCTGCTTCAATTGCTTCCCCGTTAGCGTCAAGCGTTACGGTTTTTTTGGTACCTTGAAAAAGCACGAATGCTATTACAGTTACAAACAGGACAAGTGTAGTAATTCTTATCACTGTTTGCTTACTCCTCAATGATCCTAAGAACAAGTTTTTCATGGAATTATTTGACATGAAAAAACGCCTCCTTAATACAAAGTTGGATTATACGGACTAGATTTAACACTGTCAACCCAAATGTATTTCAAAAAAAATGACTGGGTTTTTTTAAGCCCACCACAAATCCAGTATTGGAGGCATCTCAACTCGTTAAACGTCAATCCCAAAAATTTTTTTTGCATTGGCTGTAGTTTCCTTCGCTACATCCTCAATTGTTAACCCTTTTAAACGAGCGATTTCTTCAGCAACTAAAGGCACTAATGCTGGCTCATTACGCTTCCCACGATAAGGATGTGGAGCTAAATACGGGGCATCTGTTTCAATCATAAGATGCTCTAAAGGTATCTCTGTTGCGACTTCCTTTGGCATACGAGCATTTTTAAAGGTCACAGGTCCCCCTAAACTAATCATAAAATTCATAGCAATACATGCACGAGCAGTTTCCACACTGCCACTATAACAGTGCATAACTCCTCCCACAGATGCGGCATTTTCTTCACGTAAAATTTGTACAACATCACCTGTAGCATCTCTATTATGGATTACAATCGGTAATTTTACTTTTTGCGCTAAATGAATTTGTTTACGAAATAGTGCTTGTTGAACCCCTTTTGGAGATTTATCCCAATAATAGTCCAACCCAGTTTCACCAATACCAACAACTTTAGGATGTGCTGCTAAATTTTCAATCCATTTCAAATCCTCTTCGGTACAATCGACCGCGTCAACAGGATGCCAACCAATAACACCATAAATAAAATCATGTTGCTCAATCAGTTCCATTGTTTTCTCGATTGTTTTACGATCGAAACCAACCACAACCATTGTCTCAACCTTAGCTTCAAGTGCTCTATTAATTACCTCTTGTAAATCTTCTTCATACTGATCTGCATTCAAGTGTACATGTGTATCGATGAACATTGTCATTCTCCTATCACTGATTTTATTAAAAAATATTATTTCATACTTTGCATAGACATTACAAATTCGTTACAAAGAATTCGTCATTGTGACAATTCGCTTATTCAACATCAAGCTTTATATTACTATATACCCATAAAAATTCATTAAATTACGTCTGTAAATTATTTTAAAATAACAAAACAACTAATTTACATGTTGATTGGAAAGGCCTGCTGAATTTTTTCCCATTCAGCAGGCCTTTCTTGTTTTTTTACTTTACTTTTGCACCATTTTCAAGTTTTGAATCAACTGTTGCTAATTTTAAAATCCCATCTTTTTCACCAGCTAAAATCATTCCTTGCGATAATTCACCACGTAATTTAACTGGTTTTAAGTTTGTTACCACAATAACTTTTTGACCGATTAGCTCGTCTGCAGAATAGAACTTAGCAATTCCCGAAACTACTTGACGTTGCTCATATCCTAGGTCTACTTGGAGCTTTAATAATTTGTCTGCTTTCGGTACAGATTCACACGCTGTAATCGTTGCTACTCGTAAATCTATTTTCATAAAATCATCAATAGTAATTTCAGGAATTTCTGGAATCTCTTCAGCTACTTGCTCTGCTTTTGGTTCTTCGTCTTGAGAGGTTTTCACAGAACCACGCATTTCCTCTCGTATATAGGCAATTTCGATTTCACTATCTAAACGAGGGAAAATAGGAATACCTTTATCTACCACTTTAATGTTTGCTGGAATAGTATTGCCGAATGTTTCAATTGTTTCCCATGCTAAGAATTTGTCATCTAAACCGAGCTGGTCAATAATGCGTAACGGAGTAGATGTCATGAATGGTTGTAACATGACTGCAATTTGGTGCAAGCTTTCTGCCAAATTACGCATAACGGCCCCTAATTTTGGCTTGCCTGTGTCATCTTTTGCTAATACCCATGGTTGTGTTTCGTCAATATATTTATTGGTACGTGAAACGAGCGTCCATAAGTCTGCTAGTACGACACTAAATTGCATTTTTTCCATACTTTCTTCATATTTAATACGCACAGATTCTGCTTGCTCTTTTAATGCCCTATCAAATTCTGTCGGTTGTAGATTTTCTGCAGGTATAATACCGTCAAAATATTTGTTTATCATAGAAATTGTTCGGTTTAATAAATTACCCAAGTCATTAGCCAAGTCGAAATTTGTACGCTCAACAAATGACTCTGGTGAAAATACACCATCAGAGCCAAATGGTAGTTCGCGCAATAAGAAATAACGGGTAGCATCTAATCCATAACGTTCAATTAACATTTCAGGATAGACAACGTTACCCTTTGATTTAGACATTTTACCATCCTTCATCATAATGAAACCGTGTGCAAACACTTTTTTCGGTAATGGCAAATCCAATGCCATTAAGAAAATTGGCCAATAGATCGTATGGAAGCGCACAATGTCTTTCCCTACAACATGTACATCCGCTGGCCAGTATTTGTTGAATAATGTTTCATCCTCTGAAAGATAACCTAAAGATGTAATATAGTTAGTTAACGCATCCACCCATACATAAATAACGTGCTTAGGATCCCCTGGTACTTTAATGCCCCAATCAAATGAAGTTCTTGAAACAGATAAATCTTCAAGTCCTGGTTTAATAAAGTTGTTAATCATTTCATTTTCACGAGATTCCGGTTCAATGAATTCAGGGTTTTCTTCATAGTATGCTAATAGACGATTTGCGTATTTCTTCATATTAAAGAAATACGACTCTTCTTTTACTTTGTGAACAGGACGTCCACAGTCTGGACAGTTGCCCTCTACTAATTGTGTCTCCGTAAAGAATGATTCACAAGGTGTGCAGTACCACCCTTCGTATTCACCTTTATAAATATCACCATTATCCAAAAACTTTTGGAAAATCTTTTCGACAGCTTTCGTATGACGCTCCTCTGTAGTTTGGATGAAATCATCATATGAGATGTCCATCAAAGACCAAAGCTTTTTCGCAGTATCGGCAATCTCATTAACATATTCTTGAGGATGTTTACCCGCTTCAGCAGCTTTTTCTTGAATCTTTTGACCATGTTCGTCCATCCCAGTTAAAAATCGAACATCATATCCGCGTAAACGTTTGTAGCGTGCAATAGTATCAGAAGCTACTGTCGTATACGCGGTACCGATATGAAATTTCCCACTTGGATAGTAAATCGGGGTTGTTATATAGAATGTTTTGTTTTGTTCGTTCACGAGAACTGCCTCCATTGTTTCACAGTATAATATCTATTCTATCGAAGTACCAAATTCGTTTCAATGAAAGTTTATTGAATGCGAAAATTGTCGAATAATATATTAATCCATATAATGTATTTTTAAAGAAGCTTTTTTACTATAAATTTAAATCTATAATAAAAACCTTTTAAAAAAACCAAAATATCTGTTTTCTTCTCAGAAATTTTTACATTTAAAAAATTAATGCTGTATTAATTAATTGACGTTTATGGCATTACTTGGTATGATAACTATCAGACAAAGAAATAATGTCGAAATTTGACGAAACGCCAATATAACTTTTATTTTCAGGAGGAAAAAAATTATGAAATCAACAGGAATCGTTCGTAAAGTCGATGAATTAGGTCGTGTTGTAATTCCTATCGAACTTCGCCGTACATTAGGTATTGCTGAAAAAGACGCTTTAGAAATCTATGTGGATGATGACAAAATCATCTTAAAGAAATATATGCCTAATATGACTTGCGCTGTTACTGGTGAAGTTTCTGATGATAACTTCCGTCTAGTTGGAGGCAAATTAATTTTAAGTCCCGAAGGCGCAGAAATGTTAATGAATGAAATCCAAAACAACTTAAAAAAATAGTTTCTTTCATACACCTAAATCGACAACAGGGATTTAGGTGTTCTTTTTATTATTTGCTAAAAACTTCTTTTTTATATAGGTGAATCTAATTTTAATCATTCTTAAGTAGAACTACATTGACTTATATTGTCCATGTCAGACTTCTCTTACTTAACATTACTCCTTTTTACAATTATTATCAATTTAGAGTTTATCCATTTTATATAAAAGTGCAATCATATAATGTACGATTGAAGAAGAATTTCTTTAAACTAAAAAAAGTTGCCTCATTTGAGACAACTCATTCCATATTACTCGCTATGGTATTCGTTATAAATTTCACGTTTAGCAACTTGACGTAATTTCGCTACTTCTTTTATTGCTTCTTTTGAAGTCACACCCGATTCAGCTATCACATAATCGACATGTTCAACAACTGTCATTTTTTCCCAATATACTTCTTCTGTAATTTCTTCTTCTGCATTGCTATTTCCTTCAAGAACAATACAAAATTCTCCTCTGATTTCTTCAGATTGAGACCATGCTACCGCTTCTGTTAATGTACCACGTAGAAATTCCTCGAATTTCTTTGTTAGCTCCCGTGCTAGTACAATACGACGATTCCCGAGGATGAGTTCCATATCCTTTAATGTTTCCTTTATTCGATGAGGTGCCTCATAAAATAAAATAGTTTCTTGGCGTTTTTTTAACTCCTCCAATTGCTGTCGGCGTTCTTTTTTGCCACGGTTTAAAAAGCCATAAAAGAAAAAGGGTTGCGGTGTTAAACCTGAAGCAATTAATGCTGATATTGCGGCATTTGCTCCTGGTACAGGCACAACTGCAAAACCTTCTTCAATTGCTTTTTCCACAATATCTGCACCTGGGTCAGAAATACAAGGTAATCCCGCATCACTTACTAATGCCACTGTTTTTCCTTCACGTAAGAAGCCTAAAAGCTTTTCCCCTCCCACGTTTATATTATGTTCATGATAACTCACCAGCGATGTTTCAATCTCAAAATAATTGCATAGTTTTTTCGTATTGCGTGTATCCTCCGCAGCAATAACATATGCTTCCTTTAGGATACGTAGTGCACGTACACTCATATCCTCTAAATTACCAATGGGTGTCGCTACTAGATATAAACATCCACCATGATCATGCATCGTACTTTTTTGAGATTTCACGATTCATTCCTCCCTATATACTTTATCTTTTGGGTCCGTGTTAATTGCTTAAATGCATATTCGGCACGCATTGCCTCTTGTTTTGTCTCAAAGGCTTCTACATAAATACATTTCACTGGACCTCTTGCTCTTGTATATTTTGCACCCTTACCTGCATTATGTGTTGCAACGCGTTTTTCTACATTATTTGTATAGCCCGCATAATACGACTGATCCGCACATTCTAGTACGTAGAAAAAATGTCTATTGTTTTTTTCCATAAAGCATTTCATGCACTTCAATTGTATATTCATTATTTTCATTGTATACACAAACGGGTGGTAAAATTTTCAAATCTGGTTTACCATCTTTAATTCCTTCTATTAATAATGTATTGGCCTCCTTACCCTCTTTCGGATAAATAAGCTGCATACGTTTGGGCTCTAATCGGTTTGCACGCATAGCTGTGACCATATCAAGTAAACGACCCGGACGATGAACAAATGCTGCTTTTCCACCCTGTTTTAATAATTTACTTGCAGATTGCACTGCTTCTTCTAGTGTTAAATGAAGTTCATGACGTGCAATGGCATAATGCTCACTTAGATTCTTATCGCTCGCTTCATGTGCTAAGAAATATGGAGGGTTACAAGTCACAACATCATATTTTTCAATACCAAGTTGCGATGGAATTTGCTTCACATCACCAAGCACCATTTGAATTTGTTTCTGTAATTTATTGTATTGAATACTACGCTCTGCCATATCAAACAAACGAGGCTGTAGTTCTACTCCAGTAATGTGCCCCTTAGTTCGTGCACTTAAAAATAGTGGAATTACGCCATTTCCCGAGCATAAATCAACAATGTTCCCTTTATGATATGGTACATTGACAAATTTCGAAAGTAGTACTGCATCCAATGAAAAAGAGAAAACAGAAGGGCTCTGGATTATACGTAAATCCTCTGCCAATAAGTAGTCGAGCCTTTCATCATCCTTTAACCAATTTTCCATAATCCTTCCTCCTACTATACAAAACAAAAGACTGATACCACCGAAGCGGGAATCAGTCTTCCATTACACATTTTGTTTATTTAAAAATGATAGACAAAACAGGCAATCTTCACCTTTACGTGAACTACCAAAGTGCACATGACAAACATGGAAACCTTCTTGGTATAAACGTGCTAAGTTATCATATCCCTCGCCTATATCTAATGGATTCGCTTTCTTCTCATCTGCAGCTTGTACGATGTTTTCTTTCGAAAGCAGTTCTTCTAGACGTGAACGAAGGTGATGATTTTCTGTTTCGAGTGCCTTATGTTCTTCCATCATTAGCGCTACAAATTGCTTCAATGCACCAAATTGCTCCTGCATTGCTTCGAGCTGTTGTTCGAACTCCATAACGGTATCTAAGAAATTACGGTCCTTCACCCAAGCCACCTCGTTAATTCTCTATCTTAAATAAGATTTTTTTCGCCTGCTAGTAGTTCCTCTAATGTATACTCAGCTGTACGCTCTTGCTCTTGTAAATATACTTGAATGAGTCTTTCCAGCACATTTAAACCTACTACTTTACCACGGCCATCTGGTGTCATTGTTATTTCACCAATGTCCGGCATACCTTCTTTAGCTTCTTCATATTCATCATTTTCGTACTTCAAACAGCACATTAAACGACCACAAAGCCCCGATATTTTTGAAGGATTTAAAGATAGGTTTTGATCTTTTGCCATTTTTATAGAAACTGGCTCAAAATCACCCAAAAATGTTGAACAGCATAGCATACGACCGCAAGGACCAATACCACCCAATAGCTTTGCTTCATCACGAACACCTATTTGGCGGAGCTCAATACGCGTTCTAAAAACAGAGGCTAAATCTTTTACAAGGTCCCTGAAATCAACACGCCCCTCTGCTGTGAAATAAAAGATGATTTTATTACGATCAAAAGTATATTCAACATCAACAAGCTTCATTTCTAATTTATGCTCGATGATTTTTGTACTTGCTAGTTCAAATGCTCGCTTTGACTCCGCTGTATTTTCCTCAACTTGTATACGGTCACGTTCATCAGCTGGCCGTAGTACTTGTTTAAGTGGTAAGACAACATCATTATCTCCCACTACTTTTTGAGGAACAACTACTTTCCCGTATTCTACACCGCGAGCTGTCTCTACTATGACATATTGGCTGTCTTCTAGTAGAAATGATGCTGGATCAAAATAATATATTTTACCCGCTTTTTTAAAGCGGACTCCCACTACATTATACAAATGTATATCCCTCCTGCAGATTTAGCATTAGCTGCTCCATCATTAACGTCCTATTCATGTTACGCTGTAAAGATGCGCGAGCCTGTAAAATGGACTCCATTTGACTAGACAGGCGTTCGTAAGTCGAATGTAACGCAGTTTCTTTAAAGGACTGTAACATGTCTGGATAAGTACAAGCTGCTTCGGGATTAGCTTTTATTGACACTATATCACGGTAAGCAAATAGTAGTAAATCCAATGCTTGCTCCATCTCGCTTTTTTCCTTAAACAGTGGCAACCATTCTTCGTGTACAACGAGCATCGCTTCATGTACATTTTGACGGATTGCCTCTACTAATTTTAACACTGTTTTTCGAGCATGTGCAAACTGCTCATCATTTGCTAAAAAAATAGCTGTTTCGAGCTCGTTTGTCATCATGCTCACTGTAGAAGCCATCGAGTGAGGAATATTGTTTTCCTGCAAATGCTTTAGCAATACTTGGCGCGGCATTTTTTGAAATTTTATATGCTGACAGCGCGAGCGTATTGTGGGTAAAATAGACTGCATTTGCTCTGTCAATAAAATAGCTGTCACTTCTCCATCTGGTTCCTCTAAAAACTTTAATATCATGTTAGCAGAAGCAATGTTGAGACGGTCTGCATGATGAAGTACGTAGATTTTACGCCCTTCCTCAACACCCACCATCTTCATTTCTGCAATCAGTTCTCTGACTTGATCAATCTTAATAAATTGACCATCCGGATAAATTTGATGAATATTAGGGTGATTTCCCGAATCAACACGTCTGCAATTTCGACATGTTTCACATGGAACATTTTGATGTGGGTGCTCACATAGCATTAATTTGACAAAAAATTGCATGATATCAACTTTTCCTGTCCCTTTTTCACCATCAAAAATATATGCATGGGCTAATCTATTTTTGTCAAAAATAGTTTGAAGCTGTTTCATTACGACTGGTTGTAGTGTGAATAGCTCTTCAACATTCTTGGCCATTGTCATTAAATTCCTTCCTCTATCAACTACGCCTTGGCGTAATTGTACCTGTCGCTATGCTGTCGGTACAAATTCCATGTGCTACTGACGCTTTGTTATCACTTCATTGTTGCAAGGATAAGCAATATGTCAGAAATTTTAAATGTGTTAAAGTCAACACATTGTTGGCCATTTTAGTAATACTATTTTACGTGGTATTACGGTTAGCCATTGTGCCTGCCGTCAAACTAGTTTCTCGCAGTCAGACACACAACATTAATCTCTCGTTCGATAAAGTACCTTTAAACTAACTATCTCTAGCTATTTTCAAGATTCTTTACACCCCGTTGGTGGCTAGGTTTCGTCCTGCAACTGTAAATGCGTATAATTTTATAAAATCATTTAACCCCTGTGGGATTCTTGCTGAATATATTTGAAAAAAGCCCGCGCCTACAAGTGAAAAGACACGGGTTTTACATATATAAATTAATTAATAAGCCTTTAATCTCACCGATTTTATCGAGAAGGTCTATTGCTTCTTTTTCTTCATCTAAAAGGTCCTGTGCAAGCTCCACAAGGCGCGTATCGATCGTTTCGATTATTTTTAAACGCCTTCCTTCACCAAAGCGATTCCAAGTATGTGATTGTTTTAATTCCATACCATGTTCTACAGTTTCTTGTAAGAAACGCTTTACAAGCATTTTGAATCGAGCAAGTTCACGTAAATTGCGGGATCTTGCAACGCGATCTCCAGCAGTGGAAATATCTCCTAATAAACGTGTGAGCTGTTCAGTCTGCAGTTTAGAACCTTGTTTGACGACCATATCACCAAATCGGTTATTTTGATTATTATTTTGTAGTGGCTCTTTGCGATTAGTATTTAACCCAACACGTAGATCTTGATTGATTTTCAAGCTGTACTCGCCCCCACTTACTGTCTTCTCAAATTCGCTTTAGCACGAACTCGCCCTTTATCTTTACTGAATTTATCATAGAAATTCTCGCATCTTGAATTAAAACTTTTGTGACGCGCTCGGTATATGTTAAATACATTACTTAGTAAAATTAAAAATGGTGAAATTGTTCAATTGGTAAAACAAATACCGTAGCGCCCCCTACCTCTACCTCCACAGGATAAGGTATATAAGAATCTGCGTTACCGCCTAATGGCGAAACAGGTGCAACCATTTGTTCTCGTGCTCGACAATTATCACGGATTATATCTAAAACTTTAGGTATGAGGGAGTCTTCCGTTCCTATAAGAAACGTCGTATTACCAGAGCGTAAAAAGCCTCCTGTACTCGCTAACTTTGTTGCGCGAAACTGATTTTTCGTTAAAGCATTCGATAAGCGGCTACTATCCTGATCTTGCACCACAGCTACGACTAACTTCATTCGCACTCACCCCTTTTATAAAATTAACCTTAATCGGTTTTAAAATTGTTTCATGTTAATTTTGTTTTAGTAACATCTAATAAAACTTAATTAGATGTTACCATTATATCACAATACGGTAGACAACTTCACACTTTTACTGCATTGCCTCAGACAACAATGACCATACATCTTCAACAACACGCTCAATATTTTGGTCTGCATTGACTACATATATACGTTCAGGGTAACGTTCGACTAATTGTAAATACCCTTCACGAACCTTTTCATGGAAAGCCAAGCTTTCAACGTCTAAACGATTCACTTCTCGCTCTCCATGTGCATGTATACGTGCTAAACCAACCGCTGGTGCAAGATCAAATAAAATTGTCATATCCGGTAATTTCTTCCCGATGGCAAATTCATTAATAGATAGTACTTCTTCTACACCTATACCACGTGCATATCCTTGATAAGCTAATGAAGAATCGATAAAGCGATCGCATATAACCAACTTGCCAGCATCCAATGCTGGTCGAACTTTTTCAAAATAATGCTGACTTCTTGCTGCAGCATATAATAACGCTTCCGTACGTTCGTCCATCGCTGTATGTGCTGTGTTTAAAATAATGGTACGAATTTTTTCAGAAATCTCAATGCCACCTGGCTCTCTCGTCGCTAATACATCTATATTTTCTAGTGCCAATCGCTCGGCAATCTTTTGAATAACTGTTGTTTTCCCTGCACCTTCTGGACCTTCAAATGTTATAAATAAATTGCAATTCATGCTGTTATTGCCTCCAACTATTTAATGACCTCAATCATTTTTTCTTCTAAACGATGATTACCTTGGAAAGTTGCACCTGTTGCTAACAACTCTTCAAGCTGACTCAGCTTTGCCACTGTAATTTTTTCTCCTGGCACTAGTAATGGAATACCGGGAGGGTAAGGTATAATCATACTTGCAGCAATTCGCCCCATTGCTCGCATATATGGAAGCCATTCCTTATCTATATGAGCGATTTCTTCAAACGTGTGGATAGGCTCGGATATCGCTATAAAATTATAAGCCGTTTGCGTAGCGGTAAGTATATCCGTTTTTTCCGTCGATAATAACACGGTCACGGCATCTTTAATACGCACACGTATTTCGGCAAATGGATAGATATGTCCGTGCTTCAAGAGTGGTAATATGAGTAATACTTGATGAGCGTCGGCTAGCTCTGAATAAACCCGTTTCGTTTCTAATGCCTCTTGTAATTGAAAGCCACTATAACCATCCACACGAAGCAATAGCTTTAGAGGATCATCTACTTCAATGACTTGAAGCGAGCCAATGGCACGTAATGCTTCAACCCACTGATTTTTTTTCTCTATTATATATGCACCATCACTCTCCATATATGTCTGTACATAATAGCGTGCATCGTCTAATGATGCTAACAATAAATAAGACGGACTGCTAGATTGTAGCATACGTAAATAGTGATTAATTTTATCAACATCAACTAATTCTGAGTTAACATGCATAAACGCTGCCATGGTCATGGCAGGCAATGTTTTATGAGCTGACTGTACAACAACATCTGCCCCGTATGTTAATGCAGAGGGCTGAAATAGTGCACAAGCGCTAAAATGCGCTCCATGTGCTTCATCTACCAAGACTGGTATCCTTTTTTCGTGACAATATGCAATCTGTTGTTGTATTTCTTTAGAAACCATACCGTAATAAGTTGGGTACGTTAAAACAACTGCCTTTGCCTCTGGATAATTATCTACTGCTTCTTTAAGATGTTCAAAGGAAATATGCGTGGCTGTTAATGTTTGCTCATCCCAAAACGGTGAAACATATACAGGCTTTGCTCCAATCAGCTCAATCGCATGAAAAATAGATTTGTGGGCATTACGTTGGACAAGTACTCGATCACCTTTTTTACATGTGGCATAAATCATTGCTAAATTCCCAACAGTCGTGCCTCCTACTAAAAAGAAACTCTTCATAGCTCCATATGTATCAGCTAGTAAATGTTCTGCCTCTAAAATCATTGTCTCTGGATTATGTAAATCATCCAGACCTGTTAATTCGGTCACATCATAACGCATTACATCTTTAAAAGCTTGAGGTAAGTGTGACAATTCTCCATGCTTATGACCTGGCACGTGAAAAGAAACATTTTGTTGTTGTCGAAAACGCTCTAATCCTTCCACAATTGGCTTTTTCTTTTGCAAAACTAGACACCCATTTCCGTTATATTGTCCTTTAATTATACGGGATTCCCGCAGGATAAAAAAGCTATCCTACAAAATAGGTAAGATAGTTCAATATACAAAGTAGATACCATTGTCGGCATATGTTTCTTTAAATGTAGCATTGACTTATACTTTTGCCATTCCAAGGGTAATGATTCTATTTCACTCAAGTATTGTATCGCATAGCTTTCTACTAATTTCTCTCTTTAGCTTATGCCAATAATCTACTTTTCAAACTTCGTTAATAGCAAACTCTCCTCATCCATTTCTTGATTTAAATGTAGGTTATTTATTATTTAAAACAAAAAAAAGATCAAAGATTTCTCTTTGATCTTTTCACATGTGCCTAGCGACGTCCTACTCTCACAGGGGGAAGCCCCCAACTACCATCGGCGCTAAAGAGCTTAACTTCCGTGTTCGGTATGGGAACGGGTGTGACCTCTTTGCCATCATCACTAGACTATTGTTGGCTTTCAATATACGTCGTCTTTCTTTGTCAGCTTCATTCGTTCAGTCAGTCACGTACTTAGGTACGCTCCTTCCTTCTCTCAATTGCTTCCTTGAACTACTCGTATCTTGAAACCCTCTTTTAGAAAGATGTTGTTCTTTCAAAACTGGATAAACGGTGCATTGAATGTTTCAAACATTTTGGTTAAGTCCTCGATCGATTAGTATTCGTCAGCTCCATGTGTCACCACACTTCCACCTCGAACCTATCTACCTCATCGTCTTTGAGGGATCTTACTTACTTGCGTAATGGGAAATCTCATCTTGAGGGGGGCTTCATGCTTAGATGCTTTCAGCACTTATCCCGTCCACACATAGCTACCCAGCGATGCCTTTGGCAAGACAACTGGTACACCAGCGGTGTGTCCATCCCGGTCCTCTCGTACTAAGGACAGCTCCTCTCAAATTTCCTACGCCCACGACGGATAGGGACCGAACTGTCTCACGACGTTCTGAACCCAGCTCGCGTACCGCTTTAATGGGCGAACAGCCCAACCCTTGGGACCGACTACAGCCCCAGGATGCGATGAGCCGACATCGAGGTGCCAAACCTCCCCGTCGATGTGGACTCTTGGGGGAGATAAGCCTGTTATCCCCGGGGTAGCTTTTATCCGTTGAGCGATGGCCCTTCCATGCGGAACCACCGGATCACTAAGCCCGTCTTTCGACCCTGCTCGACTTGTAGGTCTCGCAGTCAAGCTCCCTTGTGCCTTTACACTCTACGAATGATTTCCAACCATTCTGAGGGAACCTTTGGGCGCCTCCGTTACCTTTTAGGAGGCGACCGCCCCAGTCAAACTGTCCGCCTGACACTGTCTCCTGCCCCGCTAAGGGGCATGGGTTAGAATTTCAATACAACCAGGGTAGTATCCCACCGACGCCTCCTTCGAAGCTGGCGCTCCGAGATCTCTGGCTCCTACCTATCCTGTACAAGTTGTACCAAAATTCAATATCAGGCTACAGTAAAGCTCCACGGGGTCTTTCCGTCCTGTCGCGGGTAACCTGCATCTTCACAGGTACTATAATTTCACCGAGTCTCTCGTTGAGACAGTGCCCAGATCGTTACGCCTTTCGTGCGGGTCGGAACTTACCCGACAAGGAATTTCGCTACCTTAGGACCGTTATAGTTACGGCCGCCGTTTACTGGGGCTTCAATTCGCAGCTTCGCTTGCGCTAACCACTCCTCTTAACCTTCCAGCACCGGGCAGGCGTCAGCCCCTATACGTCACCTTACGGTTTTGCAGAGACCTGTGTTTTTGCTAAACAGTCGCCTGGGCCTATTCACTGCGGCTCTCATGCGCTTGCACGCTCAAGAGCACCCCTTCTCCCGAAGTTACGGGGTCATTTTGCCGAGTTCCTTAACGAGAGTTCTCTCGCACACCTTAGGATTCTCTCCTCGACTACCTGTGTCGGTTTGCGGTACGGGCACCTCTCACCTCGATAGAGGCTTTTCTTGGCAGTGTGAAATCAGGAACTTCGTCCTTAAAGGACTCGCCATCACAGCTCAACGTTACAGTGTGCGGATTTGCCTACACACACGCCTTACTGCTTGGACGCGCACAACCAACGGCGCGCTTACCCTATCCTACTGCGTCCCCCCATTTCTCAAACGGTGAGGAGGTGGTACAGGAATATCAACCTGTTGTCCATCGCCTACGCCTATCGGCCTCGGCTTAGGTCCCGACTAACCCTGAGCGGACGAGCCTTCCTCAGGAAACCTTAGTCATACGGTGGACGGGATTCTCACCCGTCTTTCGCTACTCATACCGGCATTCTCACTTCTAAGCGCTCCACCAGTCCTTCCGGTCTGACTTCAACGCACTTAGAACGCTCTCCTACCACTGACATCGTAGATGTCAATCCACAGCTTCGGTGAATCGTTTAGCCCCGATACATTTTCGGCGCAGCGTCACTCGACCAGTGAGCTATTACGCACTCTTTAAATGATGGCTGCTTCTAAGCCAACATCCTGGTTGTCTATGCAACGCCACATCCTTTTCCACTTAACGATTACTTTGGGACCTTAGCTGGTGGTCTGGGCTGTTTCCCTTTTGACTACGGATCTTATCACTCGCAGTCTGACTCCCGTGTATAAATATCTGGCATTCGGAGTTTGTCTGAATTCGGTAAACCGGGATGGCCCCCTAGTCCAAACAGTGCTCTACCTCCAGTATTCTCATCACGAGGCTAGCCCTAAAGCTATTTCGGAGAGAACCAGCTATCTCCAGGTTCGATTGGAATTTCTCCGCTACCCACACCTCATCCCCGCACTTTTCAACGTGCGTGGGTTCGGGCCTCCAGTAAGTGTTACCTTACCTTCACCCTGGACATGGGTAGATCACCTGGTTTCGGGTCTACGACCACGTACTAATTCGCCCTATTCAGACTCGCTTTCGCTGCGGCTCCGTCTTCTAAAACTTAACCTCGCACGTAATCGTAACTCGCCGGTTCATTCTACAAAAGGCACGCTATCACCCATTAACGGGCTCTAACTACTTGTAGGCACACGGTTTCAGGATCTCTTTCACTCCCCTTCCGGGGTGCTTTTCACCTTTCCCTCACGGTACTGGTTCACTATCGGTCACTAGGTAGTATTTAGCCTTGGGAGATGGTCCTCCCAGATTCCGACGGAATTTCACGTGTTCCGCCGTACTCAGGATCCACTCAGGAGGGAATGAACTTTCGACTACAGGGCTTTTACCTGCTCTGGCGGACCTTTCCAAGTCGCTTCATCTAACTCATTCTTTTGTAACTCCGTATTGAGTGTCCTACAACCCCAAGAGGCAAGCCTCTTGGTTTGGGCTCTTCCCGTTTCGCTCGCCGCTACTCAGGGAATCGATTTTTCTTTCTCTTCCTCCAGGTACTTAGATGTTTCAGTTCCCTGGGTCTGCCTTCAAGACGCTATGTATTCACGTCAAGATACTACGCGATTAAACGTAGTGGGTTCCCCCATTCGGAAATCTCCGGATCAAAGCTCACTTACAGCTCCCCGAAGCATATCGGTGTTAGTGCCGTCCTTCTTCGGCTCCTAGTGCCAAGGCATTCGCCGTGCGCCCTTAATAACTTAACCAAGTTATTAAGCCTATAAAAAACTTAAAAAATAAATGTGTTTGTTACTATTTCAATGTCGTTTTATCCAGTTTTCAAAGAACAAGTTTTGAAGTTATTCATTCAGAAGAATGAACCTTCAAAACTGAACGCAAAACGTAATCTTACAAACCCAAGGTTTGTATTCCGAAAATATCCTTAGAAAGGAGGTGATCCAGCCGCACCTTCCGATACGGCTACCTTGTTACGACTTCACCCCAATCATCTATCCCACCTTCGGCGGCTGGCTCCAAAAGGTTACCTCACCGACTTCGGGTGTTACAAACTCTCGTGGTGTGACGGGCGGTGTGTACAAGGCCCGGGAACGTATTCACCGCGGCATGCTGATCCGCGATTACTAGCGATTCCGGCTTCATGTAGGCGAGTTGCAGCCTACAATCCGAACTGAGAACGACTTTATCGGATTAGCTCCCTCTCGCGAGTTGGCAACCGTTTGTATCGTCCATTGTAGCACGTGTGTAGCCCAGGTCATAAGGGGCATGATGATTTGACGTCATCCCCACCTTCCTCCGGTTTGTCACCGGCAGTCACCTTAGAGTGCCCAACTAAATGATGGCAACTAAGATCAAGGGTTGCGCTCGTTGCGGGACTTAACCCAACATCTCACGACACGAGCTGACGACAACCATGCACCACCTGTCACCGTTGTCCCCGAAGGGAAAACTGTATCTCTACAGTGGTCAATGGGATGTCAAGACCTGGTAAGGTTCTTCGCGTTGCTTCGAATTAAACCACATGCTCCACCGCTTGTGCGGGCCCCCGTCAATTCCTTTGAGTTTCAGTCTTGCGACCGTACTCCCCAGGCGGAGTGCTTAATGCGTTAGCTGCAGCACTAAGGGGCGGAAACCCCCTAACACTTAGCACTCATCGTTTACGGCGTGGACTACCAGGGTATCTAATCCTGTTTGCTCCCCACGCTTTCGCGCCTCAGTGTCAGTTACAGACCAGATAGTCGCCTTCGCCACTGGTGTTCCTCCAAATCTCTACGCATTTCACCGCTACACTTGGAATTCCACTATCCTCTTCTGCACTCAAGTCTCCCAGTTTCCAATGACCCTCCACGGTTGAGCCGTGGGCTTTCACATCAGACTTAAGAAACCACCTGCGCGCGCTTTACGCCCAATAATTCCGGACAACGCTTGCCACCTACGTATTACCGCGGCTGCTGGCACGTAGTTAGCCGTGGCTTTCTAATAAGGTACCGTCAAGGTACAGCCAGTTACTACTGTACTTGTTCTTCCCTTACAACAGAGTTTTACGAACCGAAATCCTTCTTCACTCACGCGGCGTTGCTCCATCAGGCTTTCGCCCATTGTGGAAGATTCCCTACTGCTGCCTCCCGTAGGAGTCTGGGCCGTGTCTCAGTCCCAGTGTGGCCGATCACCCTCTCAGGTCGGCTACGCATCGTTGCCTTGGTGAGCCGTTACCTCACCAACTAGCTAATGCGCCGCGGGCCCATCCTATAGCGACAGCCGAAACCGTCTTTTAGTCTTTCACCATGAAGTAAAAGAGATTATTTGGTATTAGCCCCGGTTTCCCGGAGTTATCCCAAACTATAAGGTAGGTTGCCCACGTGTTACTCACCCGTCCGCCGCTAAATCAGAGGAAGCAAGCTTCCTCATCATTCGCTCGACTTGCATGTATTAGGCACGCCGCCAGCGTTCGTCCTGAGCCAGGATCAAACTCTCCATAAAAGAAATTTGATTAGCTCAAATTGTTTTGCTGGCATCAATTTTGATGTCCAAAATTTTGTTTTGTTCACTAACCGAAGTTCGTTACTAAAAACGTTATTGATTACGTTTTGCTTGTTCAGTTTTCAAGGTTCATGTTATCGCCGCTTTGTTTCAGCAACTTTTATATCATATCACATCGCGCTTCTCGATGTCAACAACTTTTTTGAAATAAAAATTGTTTTATGAAGTTGTTTTCAACAGTTATCTTAACGACTCTTATTACTATACCACAATATTTTCAGTTTGCAAGCCATTTATAAAAAATAGATTAAAAAAGTTATTCCTAGCACCCCAGGAATGCCTAACACCGCAATTGTAATAACTGAAAATAGATTGATTGGTACATTGTAGCCACTATAGCCAACAGCTAAATGAATAATGAATAGGAGTAAAAAGGCAAAAGCGAATCGAAACCAAAAAACCGATAAACCTTCTAATACTTTTCCTAACTTAATGTGCTTTCCTACTATATAAAGAAATAGAAGCACTACAGGTACACTAATACTAACTATTACAATCCACGGCATAAACTTGCCCCCTTCAATAATAATTATGTAAGTGTATGATTTCTGTATCGCTTCTATAACTCTAACAACTATTTTTTAATTAACACTCGTCGAATTCTCGCTTCTTTGAACAGATAATAATGAATACTCTCCGCTGCTTTTCGTTGTGCAATTATTTCTAGATCATAATCATCTAATAGTTCTTCAATTATTTTCGTTTGTTGTAAATCTTCTTTCGTTTCTTTAATAAGATCTACAAGCTTTTCATCAAATTCCTTTTTTAGCTTTCCTTTATTGCGGAAGAACATCTCAATCCCTCACTCATAACTCTCGACGGCCTTCCATTGCCTTCGATAAAGTTACTTCATCAGCATATTCTAAATCTCCACCCACAGGTAGTCCATGTGCAATACGTGTTGTACGGATGCCAGATGGTTTCACTAGACGTGATATATACATAGCTGTCGCTTCGCCTTCAATAGTAGAGTTCGTTGCTAAAATAAGCTCTTGTACCGTTTCATCTTGCAAGCGTACTAAAAGTGAAGCTACATTGATATCCTCTGGGCCAATCCCATCCATCGGCGAAATGGCTCCTTGCAGTACATGATACATACCGTTGTAATCACGCATTTTTTCCATCGCAATAACATCTTTTGTATCTTGTACAACACAAATAACAGAAGCATCCCGTTGTTTGTCTGTACAAATATGGCATGGATCTACATCGGTAATATTGCCACAGACAGAACAGTAGCTTAAATTACGCTTTGCATCAATTAAAGCCTTCGAGAAGGCAAGTACGTCTTCTTCCTTCATTGTTAACACAAAAAACGCCAGTCGAGCCGCGGTTTTCGGCCCGATCCCTGGCAATTTCATAAAACTATCGATTAGTTTAGATATGGGTTCTGGGTAGTACATGTTTTTACCTCCTAGAACGGAAGGTTCATGCCTTGTGTGAATTTGCCCATTGTTGCATTTGTTTTTTCATCTACTTTTTTAAGTGCTTCATTTGTTGCAACAACGATTAAATCCTGTAGCATTTCGATGTCGTCTGGATCTACTACCGAGGCATCAAGATTCACTTCAACTACTTCACGTTGACCTGTTACAGCTACTTTAACCATACCGCCACCAGCAGTACCTTCAAATTGCTCAGCATTTAAAGCCTCTTGAGCTTCCATCATTTCTTTTTGCATCTTTTGCATCTTTTTCATCATACCTTGCATATTTCCCATTCCACGCATAAACATATTCCTCCTAAGTATTAGTCTTCAATTATTTCAACAAAATCTTTACCGAACAGCTTTTCCGCTTCCGTCACAAGTGGATCCTGTGATGCAAGTGGTTGTGAATCATCGATAAAGGGTTCTTCTGGCATTTCTGCCGGTGGTGGTTCTAATAACTCTACATCCTGATCATTTGCTGGCTGGGCTTGCTTTTGGTGCATACCATGATCACGAATGAACTCTTCACGCAACTTTAACCAAGTTTCTTCAGGCGTACAAAGCATTTCATACATGGTGCCCGTTTGCCCTGCAATTAATTGTGTGAAGTGTGCTTTTAACGCATGATTATCAGCAACCATTTGACAATGAATATCATACTTGAATTTTAACACAAAAGCACTCGAAGATGCGGCAACAGGTTCAGCTTCTGCTAATAGAGCCGATTGAGATTTTTGCATTTGGTTCAATGCTTGCGCCCATACAGCTTTAATACGTTGCACATCCTGCTTTGTAGCGTCCTTTAATATTTCTTGAATACGTCCAGTAGGTGCCTTGTAGCCATTTGGATTTTTCACACGCGGTCGTTGCTCTTTAGCAGCCTGCGGCGTTTGCGCCGGCATACCATTTTCCAATTGGGCCGATAATTGCTGAACCAATTGTTCAAGTGCCACTATTTTTTGCGCAAGCTCAGGACTCACCGTTGTTTCTCCCGTAGTGCTCACCTGATGAACTACTCCACCTGAAAATTGCGTCATTTTTAGCAAAGCTGTTTCTAAATAAATTTTTGTATGATGCGAGAACCGCATTTCTTGCTGTGTTTTCGCTAAGATGTCAATATAACCGTAAAGCATATCAGGCGCAAAATCATGTGCCAAAGCAAACACACGCTCCTCCGGCGATACTAGCTCTAATAATTCTGCTAATCCATCACTCGTTTGTAATAGCAATAAGTCGCGGAAGAATGTAATTAAATCCTCTGATAGACGAAGCGGGTCCTTCCCATCGGCAATAAGTTGTTCTAATAATGCTAGCATTTGTGCCACATCTTTTACCTTTAAAGCATCTGCTAAATCATAAAAAACTTCTTGGCTGATTGACCCCGTAACAAGTAGCGCATCTTCCAGTTTTAAAAGCTCACCACTGAAGGAAACGACTTGGTCTAATAAACTTAGGGCATCTCGCATACCACCTGCTGCAGATTGCGCTATAACCTTTAAACCCTGTTCCTCATATGGTAACTCAATGTCTTCTAATACAACCTTCATCCGTTCAATAATATCGTTGGTTGAAAGCCGTTTAAAGTCAAAGCGTTGACAACGAGAAATAATCGTCGCTGGCAATTTATGCGGCTCTGTCGTAGCTAAAATAAATACAGCGTGTGACGGTGGTTCTTCTAATGTTTTTAAAAGGGCATTGAAGGCACTCGTCGAAAGCATATGCACTTCGTCAATGATATACACTTTAAACCTGCTACTCGCAGGAGCAAAACGAACTTTTTCAATAATGTCACGTATTTCTTCAACGCGCGAATTGGATGCAGCATCAAATTCTATTACATCTGGATGAGAACCATCTGTAATGCTTAAACAAGTTGCACACTCATTACAGGGCTCATTTGACGGTGCACGCTCACAGTTTAATGCCTTCGCAAAAATTTTAGCCGTACTCGTTTTCCCAGTACCACGTGGACCAGAAAACAGATACGCATGTGTCGTTTTATTCGCTAGGAGAGCATTTTGTAGCGTTCTTTTGACATGCGCTTGACCTGACATCTCACGGAATGATTGTGGTCTATACACACGATAAAATGCTTGATACGTCAATGAATTCCTCTCCTCTTCTTTTTAAATATGATAGCTCTATTATAGCATTGGCTGCTTTATTAATAAAACCGCGTCATCACTTTTTACATAGAAAAAACGCATCCGCCTACAATAGACGAATGCGTTTGAATTGGCAATTAATGCCGTGCACCTTTCTTCGACAGCCGCACATAAGCGTTACTCTTGTCGTTAGCTCAGATTAGGCAACCCCGCGGCACATGAATAATACCACTTAATGCTGCTTCCTTCCGGACCTGACATAGTTCATGGGTAT
Source organism: Lysinibacillus parviboronicapiens (assembly GCF_003049605.2). NCBI lineage: Bacteria > Bacillati > Bacillota > Bacilli > Caryophanales > Bacillaceae > Lysinibacillus > Lysinibacillus parviboronicapiens. The sequence goes on along the minus strand of NZ_CP073713.1, from coordinate 48,612 downwards.
CCATTGCGCAGGACCCAATCGTCAACACTACGTGCAAAAGGCAGACCAAACAATACGGACAGCCTCAATAAAGGAATTCAGTCTCGCTAGAGCGGATTGCGAGTTACAGGACACCGCTACCTTCCCACCTAGCACGGCAATAACTAGTATACTTTCAGTCTTCATAAATTGCAACGAATTGCACTAATTATTTATATTTTAAATATTTCTCCTCAACATAAAAAAATTATTTTTTTTAAAATCTAAAAAAGTTTTAGAAAAAGATTGACGTGGAAATCAATATATGATAAATTAGTTCTTGTCGATAAGACATTGCAACAATATACTTTGGAGGTATACCCAAGTCTGGCTGAAGGGATCGGTCTTGAAAACCGACAGGCGGGTAACACCGCGCGGGGGTTCGAATCCCTCTACCTCCTCCAGTTTTTAAATCCGACTACATGATGTAGCCGTTTTTTTTTGCCTAAAATTTGCAACTCATACTTCTAGATGCCACTTCCACTTAGGTTGTGGTATTTTTTTATTAGATATCTCACTCGACTAATATAGATTAGGGAGGATACTTGAAAATGTATACGAAAATTCTTATGTCTCGTGGTACTCTCACATGGGTTTTTATGATTGCTTTATTTACTGCCGTCGGTAGTGAAATAAAAATTTTGCCATTCTACGATACAACTTTTCGCTTTGGGTTAGGGAGTATCATCTTCTTTTTATGTACTCTACTTAAACCTACACCCATTATCTTAGCAGGTGTGATGACAAGTATAGTGACTACAATCTTTCGAGTCACAATTAATTACAGCACGCAAGATATTTCATTAATTGATAGTATTTTTGCCCATGTGCCTGCAGCTATATTTTACTTATTGTTTGCTATATGCCTACATCAATTAAATATTCATCAATTTCGTGAAAAACCGTTAAAGCTTGGGCTCCTTGTAGCCTTTAGCGAGGTCATTAGTAACCTAGGTGAACAGCTAGCACGTTTTCTTGTACAATCGTATAACTTTGTTTTTATACACGACTTTCTCATACTGTTAGCCGTTGCCCTGCTTCGAAGCTTTTTTGTGGTTGGAATCTATAGCTCCATTTTAATCGCTGAGCAAAAGAAACGTGTACAAGAAATGCTGAATGTTGGCTCTGATTTATATGTAGAAACTTTATATCTAAAAAAATCAATGAATCATATTGAAACGATTACAGCTAGTGGTTTTGATTTATACCGACAATTAAAAAATCAGGGCTATCGTGCGGAAAGTTTACAAGCTCTTCATATTGCCCAGGAAATTCACGAGGTAAAAAAAGATTCACAACGCATTTATGCAGGTATTTCAAAAATTGTCGGTGAGAAGAGTTACGGCTCCATCCGATTGTCAGAATTATTACATTATATAGAGGACGGTAATCGTAAATATAGTGAGTTGCTTGGTAAAGACATACTATTTAAAATCAATTTTGATATAGATTTTCAAACAGAGGAGCATATTGCATTGCTCGCTCTATTAAATAATTTAACAGCTAATGCTATAGAAGCAATTGAAGAACATGGCGTTATTTCTATTGCTATTCAACAGCAAGAGGATGATACTGTAATAACCGTATGTGATAACGGTAAAGGTATTTCACAAAGTGAGCTCTCTATTATTTTTGAGCCTGGCTATACGACTAAATATAATGTTGAAGGTGTGGCAGCAACTGGTATTGGGCTCTCACATGTAGCCACACTAATAGCAAAATTAAACGGTACAATTACTGTAGAATCACATAACCAAAAAACAATGTTTAAAATTATTATTCCTACACAAACTATTCAAACGGGAGAGACTTAAATGAGGTATTTTATTGTAGATGATGACCGTGCAAGTCGGGTCATGCTAAAGCAAATTATTGAAGATAGTAGTTTAGGTACCGTCATTGGGGAAGCGCGTAATGGTGAAGATGCCATACCGCAGATATTAATGACGCAGCCTGAGTTTGTGTTAATTGATTTACTTATGCCAAAGTTAGATGGTATTGCAACAGTAGAACATCTCATTCAAAATCGCTTTGAGGGACAATTTATCATGATTTCTCAGGTAGTGAATAAGGAAATGGTCGGTGAAGCGTATGAGCAAGGTATTGATTTCTTCATTCATAAGCCCATTAACCGAATTGAAGTCGAAAACGTTTTACGTAAAACAACAGAGCAATTTCGGCTAAAAAACTCACTGTTGGTGATACGGCAGTCACTTACTAATATTGAAATAAGTGAACAAAAAAATCATAAAGCGACATCCCGTGATCATATTCAATCCATTTTAAATGATATGGGTATTGTCGGAGAAATTGGCAGTGAAGATATAATTGCCATTATTGAGACGCTGTTAGCACATCAGCACAAGATTGCACCCCTACCTCCTTTAAAGGAACTATATGAGGAAATTGCAGCTGTCACCAAAACAACTCCTGATGATATATTGAAGGAAAGTAAAGCTATAGAACAGCGGGTTCGTCGTACGATTTTAGCAGCGATGATAAACTTGGCCAATTTAGGTGTTGTTGATTACACAAACTCGGAATTCGAATACTATGCACCACGATACTTTGATTTTAAAGAGATTCGTCAGCTTATGAAGCAAATTGAAGATCACGGAAATCGGAAGGCAAAGGTGAATATAAAGAAGTTTATTCAAGTGTTATATTCAGACATCTTAACAAAAATAAATTAAATTTATCGGATTTTGTCGGATTTCATAAGTCCTCCGTATTATTAAAGTAAGGCGTGTCCTAAAAATTTTAATATTAGGAGGAACGGAGATTTTGAAAAAGAAATTTAAGATCAGTTTAGCCACTCAAATTCTAATCGGTTTGACTTTAGGAATCATTGTTGGTGGTATTTTTTACGGAAACCCCAATATTGAAAAATATCTACAACCACTAGGAGATATCTTTCTACATCTGATTAAGATGATAGTTGTTCCGATTATCATTTCGACATTAATCGTAGGTGTTGCTGGAACAGGCGACATGAAACAGCTTGGACGATTAGGTGGGAAATCACTTATTTACTTTGAAGTCATTACAACAGTCGCAATTGTTGTAGGACTACTTTCAGCAAATCTATTCCAACCAGGTGCTGGTGTGAATATGAACGAACTTTCTCAAGGGGATATCTCGAAATACGTTTCGACAACTGAGGAAGTACAACATGAAGGACCTTTCGATATTATTGTAGGTATTGTACCAACAAATATTATCCAATCTATGGCTGAAGGCGATATGCTTGCCATTATCTTCTTCTCTGTCATCTTTGGTCTAGGTGTTGCTGCCATTGGGGATCGAGGTAAACCAGTGTTAGGCTTCTTCCAGGGTGTAGCGGACGCTATGTTCTGGGTAACAAACCTTGTTATGAAATTCGCGCCAATTGGGGTATTTGGTTTAATTGGTGTAACCGTTTCCAAATATGGATTTGCTTCCCTAGTACCACTTGCTAAGCTCGCTATACTTGTTTATGGAACGATGCTATTTTTCATTTTTGTCGTTCTTGGCATTGTAGCAAAGATTGCAGGTATCAGTATTTTCTATTTAATCAAGGTATTAAAAGATGAGTTAATTTTAGCATTCTCCACAGCGAGTTCGGAGGCTGTATTGCCACGAATTATGATGAAAATGGAGAAATTAGGCGCACCGAAAGACATCGTATCTTTTGTTATTCCAACAGGTTATTCCTTTAACTTAGATGGATCAACACTGTACCAAGCAATTGCGGCATTATTCATTGCACAAATGTATGGAATACACTTAAGCATTGGTGAGCAAATTACATTAATGCTAGTATTAATGGTTACATCTAAAGGGATTGCAGGTGTACCAGGCGTATCATTCGTTGTACTTCTAGCAACTTTAGGTACTGTCGGCATTCCGCTTGAAGGCTTAGCATTTATTGCTGGTATCGACCGTATTCTTGATATGGGACGTACAGTTGTAAACGTAATCGGTAACTCACTAGCATCATTAGTAATGGCGAAATGGGAAGGCCGTTTTGATAAAGAAAAAATGAAAAATTACTTTAAAGAAAATGAAAATTTAGCATAAGCTAAATAAGAAAATCCTCACGATGTAGATGGGAACTGCCCCCAAAAGTATAGACAAATAAAAAAAGCATCTTCGATTGAATTCGGGTTTAGATACCTAAACTTCAATTAGGAGGTGTTTTTTCTATGGGAACAAGAGTGAGTTATCCATACGAAGTAAAAATGAAGGCTATTGAGATGCGATTGGCTGGTATACCAACGAAGCAGGTTTTAATTGAATTAAATATAAGGCATAAAACACAAGTGGAAACATGGATGCGTTGGTATAGAAACGGAGAAATACACCGATTTGAACAACCTGTAGGTAAACAATATACCTTTGGTAAAGGTCCTGAATATGAGAATGAACAAACAAAATTAGTAATGGAGAACCGTTATTTAAAGCAACAAATTGAGGTTTTAAAAAAGTACGCAGAGTTGGAGAGGAAGTGGTTGGAGAAGTAGCTGTACAGTTAGTAGAGACGCTAAAAGAAACGTTGTGCGTGAAGGATATATGTGCACATTTAGGAATTGCACGATCTACCTACTATCGTTGGAAACAGGCATCTGCGGATGCAAGGTCTCGTCAGGCGATTGAACGACATATTGGAGAACTCTGTCGTGCGCATAAATTCCGATATGGTTATCGGAAAATTACTGCACTCTTACGCCAAGAAATACGCGTGAATCATAAAGTCGTGCAACGTATCATGCAAAAATATGGTTGGCAGTGTCGAGTAAAAGTAAAAAAACGGAAACAAACTGGACAACCCTACTATATCGCAGATAATTTATTGAACCGTAATTTTGAGGCAACTGCACCTTTACAAAAGCTCGTTACCGATATTACTTACTTGCCATTTGGTCAGAAACAATTGTATCTTTCAAGTATTCAAGATTTATATAATGGCGAGATTATCGCCTACTCGATTGGTGATTGCCAAGATACTGATTTTGTGTTGAATACCTTATCCCAACTAGGTACTTTACCCGATGGGTGTACACTACACAGTGACCAAGGTTCGGTGTACACGTCTTATCGATATCAACAGGCCGTAAAAGGGAAAGGCATTATCATGAGCATGTCCCGTAAAGGTACGCCCGCTGACAATGCCCCAATTGAATCATTTCATTCTGCATTAAAGTCTGAAACATTTTACTTAGACAATTTAAGGCGTACTACGACGGCAATCGTAGAACAAACTGTCAAAGACTATGTAAAGTATTATAACTATATCCGAATACAAGCGAAACTAAACAACCAGTCGCCGGTACAATATCGACAACTGGTTGGGTAAATGCTTTTTTGATCTCTGTCTTATATACAGGGGTCAGTCCCATGTGCATCGTGAGGATTTTTTTATTTGGCTAACACTTTATCTAAATATGCTAGGATGGACTCTTTACCTTTTGAATGCGCTTCTTGAGCTCGCACTTCGTCCTTTTCAACTTTTGCCTCTGCAGCGACAACGATATGCTCCGCATCTTCCTGTGGTACTACAAGGACACCATCGACATCTCCAATAATATAATCACCCGGTTGAACAGTTACGCCACCTATAGCAATGGGTACATTTACTTGACCGCCACCATTTTTATTGCCCGCTGCTACTGTTGTTCCAAGTGAAAATACAGGGAAATCTAGCTCCCGAATAGCTGCAATATCACGAATGACACCATCCACTACAAAGCCTTGTACACCAATACCTTTCGCTAGCGAAATAACAAAATCGCCTGCCACTGCGCGATTCCTATTTCCCTTTGCATCGATCACTAAAATATCACCCTTGTTCGCAGCTCGAATGGCTTCTAGTACGGCACCATTTTCGCCATCGGGTAATCGAACAGTAATAGCACGTCCGGCAATTTTAAAATGATCTGCTAATGGTTTAATATCACTACCTAGATTCGTATGCCCTCCTGTTGCATCAGAAATCGCTGTTGTCGGTAAATGCTTAAAACTTACTTCCACTTTTGTCATACATAACACCCCTATTATGAATTTATAAAAGTCTTACACAAATATTGTAAATAATACATGCCCACATTTACTAGTGTATTTTATCCTCTTCTATATTTAGATTCATACAATATGGCGGAAACAGATGGAAATAAATCATTTGTATATGTTACTGTTAGGAGTAAATGAAAACTAAAGAAAAAGAGGGTTATATGGATAGTCAAAAGTTATATGAACAACGTAATCAAATTATCGCTGCTTTTCTAGTCGCTGCTTTCATTGGTTTATTTAATGAAACAGCTCTTAATATGGCCTTTGCACAGCTAATTGTAGATTTTAACACCGATGCTTCAACTATTCAGTGGTTAACAACTGGATATTTATTAACGCTAGGTATATTAGTACCTTTATCAGGATTTCTTATGCAACGTTTCACAACGAGGCATTTATTTATTGTTTCATTGCTATTTTCAATTATTGGTACTGGCGTTTCGGCCATTTCGCCAACATTTGCAGTATTACTCACTGGTCGGATTATTCAGGCTATAGGAGCGGCCATTATTTTGCCCCTTATGATGCAAGTCGTACTAATGATTTATCCTATTAATCAGCGTGGAGCGGCAATGGGGAAAATCGGCTTAGTGATTATTTTTGCACCAGCAATCGGCCCAACTATTGCTGGCTTCGTTATGGAACATTTCTCATGGCATTATATCTTTTTAATGAGTCTACCGTTTCTATTCATTTCGTTTATACTTGGCTTAAAATTTGTGCAAAATGTTAGTGACGTACATCCCGTTAAATTTGATGTATTGTCAATCATTCTTTCAACGATTGGTTTTGGCGGAGTAGTCTACGGATTCAGTATTTCTGGTAAGCTTGGCACATTCATATCAGCTGAAGTAATGGTTGCTATTGGCATTGGTGCTATCGGCATTATACTTTTCTGTTTGCGCCAATTTAAAATGGACCAGCCTATGCTAAATTTAAAAGTTTTTTCTTTCCCTATGTACAATATTGGCCTATTGATGGTCATTCTTGTGCATATGACTATCTTAGCAACGATGGTTTTACTTCCAATCTATCTGCAAAATATTTTACTTCTTGCACCAATGATTGCTGGACTTTCACTACTTCCTGGTGGTGTTATCAATGCCTTCATGGCTGTCGCTTCAGGTCATATTTTTGATCGTTTTGGTCCACGTGTTATGGTGCCAGTTGGTTTATTGTTGGAGATTGTGGCGCTGTTTGCATTACGAACAATTGATGCAAATACATCGGTCTACTTTATCGTAGTCTTTCATATTCTGATGTTTATCGGTATTTCACTTGCAAGTATGCCTGCTCAAACAAATGGCTTAAATCAACTACCACGTCATTTGTATCCTGATGGTACAGCGTTTATGAATACCTTACAACAAGTTGCAGGTGCAATCGGCACAGCAGTATCTATTACAATTATGTCAATTAGTACAGCCAATTTTGTTAAAGTAAATGGAACAACTGATGACAATACTTTTACTGGTTCAATTATAGGTGTACAACATGCTCTAACATTTGCATTAGTACTGGCAATTATTGCGCTTGTTTTATCATTCTTTATGAAACATGTGCAAGAGGAAAAATAACAAGAAGCATGCGGCACTTAATTTTTGCCACATGCTTCTTTTATATTAATTCTGTAAATTGGTTCCGAGCGTTCATCCAGTGCTTCTGCGGCAGAAGCTATTTCAACAAAGTCACTAGAAGCCACATTAATTTGTGCATTTGTTTTCTCAACTTTTTCAGCTATGCGTGTAATACTTTCTGTGACCTGTCCAATTTCACGTACGATACCCTCAACATTATCTTCACTTCCGAGATAGATTGCTCAACCCTTACTGAAAGCTTTCTAACCTCTTTATCTACAACATGAAAAACCTCGCCCATATTCGAAAGCTCTTGCCGCTTTAATTGCTGCATTTAATGCCAGGAAATTGGTTTGAGAAGCACTGTCTTGAATAGTTTTGACTATACCTTTAATGGATTCAGCCTGATTTTGCAACTGGGCAAGATTCCTCAGATTTTTGTGAAACTTGGCGTATTGTTTCTAGCAAACCCTCACTATTTTTATGCCATTGCATCCATCTCAATCATTCATTTTTTGACAAATTTCCCTTTATGTACATTCGCGATTTTCATTATAATCTAACTTAGCGTGGAAACATCATAAGCTTTAATAATTATTTTTGCACAAAAAAACATGAGCAATATTTGCCCATGTCTATTCAATAATAGCCAATACTTCTTGTGGTGTCGTTGCTACCCGAATAAGTGACTTTTGCTCTGTACGGATAAATCCTTCCTCTAACATTCTATTAAAATGTTGTAGAATTGCATCATAAAAGCCATTCACATTATATAAAATAACGGGTTTTTCATGGAGTCCAATTTGTGCCCAAGTAAACACTTCAAAATATTCGTCCATTGTACCACCTCCACCTGGCAAAGCTATAAAGGCATCTGCTAATTCTACCATTTTTGCTTTACGAACATGCATGGTCTCTACGAAATGTATTTCTGTCAAAGAGGCATGAGCGACTTCTCGCTTCTGTAAATGAGTCGGCATTACACCAATTACTTCCCCACCCGCTGTTAGTACCGCATCTGCCACTTTTCCCATTAATCCTGTTTTTGAACCTCCATATACAACACCATGTCCATTTTCTGCTAATACAATTCCTAACTCTGTTGCCTTCTCTGCATAAATTGGGTTAGTGCCTAATCCAGAGCCGCAATATACCGCTATTCTCATCATCATTCCTCCTACTACAAAAGACGTGGAACAATAGGCTTCTTATTGTCGCACGTCTTTTGCTCATGTTATTTTCTTAAAACATTTACTCTTGCTATTATCTCCGAAAGCCAAGCTTATTTTACATAATTTTTACGTAAATCATCTGTTTATGGCTACCACTTCATTGTCGCACAGAACGCAAATTTTTGTTGGTTCTCCATCAGAGATTCGTATTCTACTTTATATAACTGGCTTATTTGTGCCTGCTACTCTAAGAGACTCTTATTTACGTAAATGACTTGTTTGTTTTAGCATATGACTGATGCGGCTCACAATTGATTCAATTGCGTCCGGATTTTTCAATAAATCATAATCATTAATATCTAATCGAAGCACTGGGCATGAATTAAAATTATTAATCCAACCTTCGTAGCGTTCATGCATCTCAATCCAATAATCATTTGGCGTTTGTTGCTCCATCTCACGACCACGCTCTTGTATACGACCTATTACATCATCAATAGGTCCCTCTAAATAAACAAGTAAATCTGGGTGTGGGAAGTATGGCGTCAGCACCATTGCTTCGAATAAATTTGTATACGTCTCATAATCAGTCGGATTCATCGTTCCTTTATCGAAGTGCATCTTTGCAAAAATCCCTGTATCTTCATAGATTGACCGATCTTGGATAAAACCGCCACCATATTCAAAAATACGTTTTTGTTCCTTAAAACGTTCAGCGAGGAAGTACACTTGAAGATGAAAGCTCCATTTTTCAAAGTCCTCATAAAATTTATCTAAATACGGATTTGTATCCACCTTTTCAAAAGAAGTACGGAAGTTTAATGCCTCCGCTAGCGCCTTCGTCATAGTTGATTTTCCAACGCCAACTGTACCGGCGATTGTGATAACCGTATGTGGTGGAATATCGTATTTTTCTCTCAAATTCATTGTTGCAAGCTCCTTTGTTGTAACGTATCCTTAATTATTTTTAGAATATATTGTAAATCACTAGGGTTTTTCACGAAGTCTAGCTGATCACCGTTAAAGCGAATAACAGGAATTTGTGGATGCTTCTTCTCAAAATGCTCAATAAAAGAATGATAATCTGCCACTAGCTGCTCCATATATTCACGTGAAATCATTTTTTCAAATTCACGACCACGCTGTGCAATTCGTTTCATTAATGTATCAACACTCGCATATAAATAAACGACCATGTTTGGGACTGGCATGTCCTTCGTCAAAATTTGATAGATTTCTTCGTATTTATCATACTCAGTAGGTGGTAACGTACGTTTAGCAAATATTAGATTTTTAAAGATATGATAGTCTGCCACAACAGGGGTATCATTTGCTAAACGAAATTTTTTTATATCCGTTAATTGCTTATAACGATTACATAGAAAAAACATTTCCGTCTGGAAGCTCCATTCCTCAATGTCTTCATAAAACTTATTTAAAAAGGGGTTTTCGTCTACTATTTCTTTTAATAGATGGTAATTAAATGTCGCCGCAATCTCTTTTGACAAAGAGGTTTTACCAACACCAATCGGACCTTCTACCGTAACAAATGGGACCGTCACTAGAAGCTCCTCCTTTACATGCTATGAATAAAGTTAAAATTAATCAGTGCCTTTCATTGTATCATAGTGAGAAAGTGAAAAACAGAATCAACATATACCGCAATTACAATAGACAGTAAAAAAGCCCACCGAAGTGGGCCGGATTCATCACTATAATTTTACTCGCTGTAAACGTAAAGCATTTAAGACAACTGATACTGAACTAAAAGCCATAGCTGCACCAGCAACCCATGGTGCCAGTAGTCCAATTGCTGCAATTGGGATACCTAGCGTATTGTAAGCAAAAGCCCAGAATAAGTTTTGTTTAATATTACGCATTGTCTTACGACTCATAATAATGGCATCAGCAATACTGTTTAAGTCACCTCGAATTAGTGTAATATCCGCTGCTTCCATAGCTACATCTGTACCTGTTCCAATTGCCATCCCAATATTGGCTATTGCAAGTGCGGGCGCATCATTAATACCATCACCGACCATCGCCACCTTTTTACCAGCAGCTTGTAGTTTTTTCACCTCTTCTGCTTTACCTTCAGGTAGCACCTCAGCAATAACATCATCGACTCCAACTTCTGCACCGATTGCTTTTGCTGTACGTTCATTGTCACCCGTCATCATCATGACTGTAATACCCATGTTTTGTAAACGACGAACAGCTTCTTTCGATGTATCTTTAACAGTATCTGCAACTGCTACTAGACCAGCATAGTGTCCATTAATGGCTGCTAACATTGCTGTTTTACCGTTCTCTTCTAATACTTCCATTGCTGGGAGAACTTCTTCTATATCGATGCCATATTGTTTCATTAATTTACGTGTCCCAATAATAACTCCCTGACCTGATACAGTCGCTTGAACGCCATAGCCAGGAACTGCTTCAAAAAATTGTACATCTCCAAGCTCAATGTTACGATCTACAATTCCCTGTACAATGGCTTCTGCCAGTGGATGCTCAGATTGTTTTTCTGCTGCACCAATCAACGCTAAGAATTGTTCTTCGTTTTGATTTGCTGCTACCATAACATCCGTTAGTACCGGTTTACCATGTGTAACTGTACCCGTTTTATCGACAACTACTGTATCAATGCTTTGGGTTTGCTCTAGATGCTCGCCACCTTTAAATAAAATACCAAATTCAGCTGCGCGACCTGATCCTGCCATTATAGATGTTGGTGTTGCTAAACCAAGCGCACATGGACAAGCGATAACCAGTACGGCAATTAATACTTCAAGTGCAGGTGTAACTTCACCTGGTTGAACCCAAATAATCCAAATGAGGAACGTTACAATCGCAATACCAACAACGATCGGTACAAATATGCCCGAAATTCGGTCTGCTAAACGTTGAATTGGTGCTTTTGAACCCTGCGCATCTTCAACAACTTTAATAATTTGTGCAAGTGCTGTGTCACGGCCAACCTTTGTGGCTAACATTTTTATAAAACCATTCTTATTAATTGTTGAACCGAATAGTAGTTCACCTTGCTTTTTATCAACAGGTAAACTTTCCCCGGTTAACATGGATTCATCCACAGCTGTTGTCCCCTCTAATACTTCACCATCTACTGGGATTTTTTCACCTGGTTTAACTAAAATGATGTCACCAATTACCACTTCTTCTAAAGGAACTTCTTTTTCAACTCCGTCGCGCACGACAATTGCCGTTTTTGCCTGAAGGCCCATTAATTTTTTAATAGCTTCAGATGAACGACCTTTGGCTTTTGCTTCAAATAATTTACCTAAAAGAATTAAGGTAATTAATACAGCACTTGTTTCAAAATATAAATGTGGCCCATGATGTGAACCTGCTGTCACAATAGCCTGATAAACACTGTAAAAATAGGCTGCTGATGTCCCCATCACTACAAGTACGTCCATATTGGCACTACCATTACGTAATGCTTTATATGCACCAACATAAAATTGTTTTCCTATCATAAATTGAACTGGAGTTGCTAGCACCATCTGCACCCATGGATTCATTAGCAATTCTGGAACATATAAAAATGAAGTAAATGAAAAATGTCCTACCATCGTCCAAAGTAATGGAAGCGATAGAATCGCCGATAAAATAAATTTGTGTTGCTGTTGCTTAATGGCTTTTTCACGATGATCTGCCGTTTCTTGGTCATCCGCTTTTTGGTGTGCAACATATCCTAATTTCTCTACTTTTGCAATAATATCTGTAACTGCAACTTCAGATGGATTAAATTCAACTGTTGCTTTTTCAAGTGCCAAGTTAACATTCGCAAATGATACACCTTCAAGCTTATTTATGCCTTTTTCTATACGTGTTGCACAAGCTGCACATGTCATACCGGTTATATCTAATTCTGTTTTTTGTTTTACGACGCCGTAACCAAGCGCTTCAATTTTCTTTTGGAAATCTCCCTCAGATAGCTTCGTTGGATTATATTTAATAGATGACTTTTCAAGCGCTAAATTAACCGTTGCTTGCTCAACGCCCTCCATTTTATTCAAACCTTTTTCTATACGCGTTGCACAGGCTGCACACGTCATACCTGTAATTTGTAGATTGGCTTCTTTCAATTCAGAACTCATGTACTTTTCCACCTCTCTCCTATACCGACGGGGGGTATATAAAATTGAAAATAAGAGAGTGCTACTTGAGCACTCGCTTTTTTACTTTACCTCATAGCCTTGATCATCAATCGCTTCTTTGATTTGTTCAAGCGTTACTTGTGTTTCATTGAAAGATACATCTACTAAACCTTCTGCTAAGTTTACTTTTACTTGTTCTACACCAGCTAGAGTTCCAATACCCTTTTCCACTGAGTTTACACAGTGGCCACATGACATTCCTTGCACATTTAATGTTACGTTTTGCATAAAAAATCTCTCCTTTTATAGGTGTAATATTTTAGTTGAAAAACTGTTAATTTCTCAAACATTATGGTTTAAATCATCTATAAAATCTTTTATTTTTTCATTAATTTTTGAATGGTCACTATTAATTCATCTAACACTGCTTCATCACCATCTGACAGACGATCTACAACACAACCTTTTAAATGACCTTCTAATAAAATCTTCGCTACACTGTTTAAAGCCGACTGCGTAGCAGATAATTGCGTAATAATATCATCACAGTAAACGTCTTTTTCAACCATGCCTTTAATGCCTCGTATTTGACCCTCGACTCGATTTAAACGAGTAGTCAAATCTTTTTTGACACGCTCAGGGTGATGACTTTTTCGACACGACGCCCCTTCCGCTGTATGACAAGCATCTTCTTTCACTGTGTCCTCCATCATATTCACCTCCTATTTCACAATTATCATACCATACCCAACAGGGGTATGCAAAGCAGAAAGATTTAGTACAAAAAGTCCTTTGTTAATGGTGATGATCCGATTGTTCATTTTTTATCTTGCATAAAATTGAATCATCATGTTTATGTGCTGCTGTCTCCAACTGTATCGTTACATGTTTTATTCCCTTATGCTCAAGATTATGTTCAATTTCACGTAATATATGCTCACTGTCCGCGATTTTTAGCTGAGCATCCACAACAGCATGGCAAGAAAGTGCATTTGTTCCACTCGTAATTGTCCAAATATGTAAATCATGGATACTTTGGACACCTCCAGTTCGCTCAATTGTTTGAATAATTTCCTCTACATCAACATTTGAAGGCGTTCCTTCCATTAGAACATGAATAGCAGCCTTTGTTACATAGTAACCGCTTCTTAGAACTAATAATGCGACAATTACACTTGCCAGTGGATCAGCCCAACCCCAACCAAAAAACATAATTAATAATGCAGCTATAATTGCTCCTACAGAACCAAGCATATCACTTAGAACATGTAAAAAGGCGCCACGCATATTTAAATTGTCCTCTGTATCACCGCCACGCATCATAATCCATGCAACTAATATATTAATTGCTAAACCAATGACGCTAATAATAAGCATGCCCGTAGTTGCTACTTCAGGTGGATTTGCAAAACGTTCAATTGCTTCATAGAAAATAAATAAAGCAATCAAAATCAATGTAACGCCATTTAACACTGCAGCCAAAATTTCGAAGCGTTTATAACCGTATGTTTTACTATAGCTAGCTGCTTTTTCTCCAAACATAAAAGCGAGGAGTGCTATTGCTAACGAGATGGAATCACTCAACATATGACCAGCATCCGATAAGAGTGCCAGACTATTTGTTAAATAGCCTCCTATCGCTTCAATAACCATATAACTCGTTATAATTATAAATGACAGTAATAATACTTTTTTATTTGCGCCATGTGTATGGTCATGGCCATGGTCGTGATTATGCCCCATGTCTATCCCTCCATTATTTATTTTCGTCTTAGTCAATATGATTTGCGCCTCTGCTAATAAAGATTATCTAGTTGTGCGTAGCGTGTTCAATTGCTTGCTTCAATAAATTCATAATGTGATCATCGTCTTTTGAGTAATATAACGAAGTGCCCTCTCTTCTAAATTTCACTAATCGTAAATTTTTTAAAAAGCGTAGTTGATGGGACACTGTTGATTGGCTCAGGTCTAAAATTTCAGCTATGTCGTTAACCGCATGTTCGTCTGTACATAATAAGTTTAAAATACGTATTCTCGTAGGATCACTTAACGCTTTAAACGTTTGAGACACAACAAATAATGTCTCTTCGTCTAAATGTTGTTCCTTCTCAAATTGTACTTCTGCATTGTTCTTTTTAATTTCTTCAGTCATTTATACTATCCCCCCCAAAAACAATATTTATATATGAGCATGTGTTCATATATAAATATAAATGGTTATTTAAGGAATGTCAATTTAAAAAGAAAGAAATGGAAATCTACTCAAAATACGGATTCCACAATAGGTTATTTCTTATTCAATTTGAAAATAAATTTAAACGCATGATACACTTACTTTTAAGGAGAGATACTAGTGGATATTTTTGAAACAGATCGCACATTTATGCGAAGTGCCTTAGAAGAAGCAAAAAAAGCGGCTATGCTTGGAGAAGTACCAATAGGAGCCGTACTTGTATACGATGGAAAAATTATTGCACGTGCCCATAATTTGCGTGAAACAACTCAAAATGCGACAACTCATGCTGAATTAATGGTGATTCAAGAGGCATGTGAAAAAATAGGTAGCTGGCGTCTAGAAGAAACAACTCTTTACGTTACACTTGAACCTTGCCCTATGTGTGCAGGCGCTATCTTACAGTCTCGCGTACCTCGTGTTGTGTATGGTGCAAGAGATATGAAAGCGGGCTGTGTAGATTCCCTCTATCGCCTATTAAATGATGCTCGCTTTAACCATGAGTGTGAAGTGACAGAAGGTATTTTAGCTGAGGAATGCGGCCAAATTTTAACAGAATTTTTCCGTGCATTACGTGAACGAAAAAAGGCTGAGAAAAAGGCACGAAAAGAAATTGAACGCCAAAAATCGGAATAAATAAAAACAGCCAAAAACTCTGAAGTAGCTATAACTAAGTGATAGATTAAAAGAGTTCCTGGCTGTTTTTTGTTATGAGAAAAGCATTATATAGGTTTAAATCAAACTATTGCTTCTTGTTGGACGATGTTATTAAATTGATTCAAATAAAAAATATCTTAAAAGAACATTATTAACACAAAAAACTACTTTAGGTAACTCCGAAATAAGCACACTAAAGTAGTTGTTGTATCACTTGTGAAGTTATTACTTCTTTTCGCCCATCTATACTCCTTTGCTTATTACACTGCTCTCAAACTGGAGTGTGAGCTGTTCCTTGCCACTGACATTATTTAGGGGCAATAATGTCTTTTCCGCCCATATATGGTCTTAACACTTCTGGCATTACTACGCTTCCGTCAGCTTGTTGATAGTTTTCTAAAATCGCTGCTACGGTACGACCAATTGCCAGACCTGAACCGTTTAATGTGTGTACAAACTCTGGTTTTGCATTTGGCTCACGACGGAATCGAATATTTGCACGACGCGCTTGGAAATCCTCAAAGTTTGAGCAAGAAGAGATTTCACGGTACATATTTTGTGCTGGAATCCATACTTCTAAATCATATTTTTTCGCAGCTGTGAAGCCTAAATCAGCAGTACACATTTTTAATTTACGATATGGTAAGCCTAATAATTGCAATACCTTCTCAGCATGACCTGTTAATAGCTCTAGTTGATCATAAGATTCCTCTGGTTTTACAAAACGCACTAATTCCACTTTGTTAAATTGGTGCTGACGAATTAAACCACGAGTATCACGCCCTGCAGAGCCCGCTTCTGAACGGAAGCAAGCACTGTAAGCTGCAAAGCCCTGTGGTAAAGCTTCAATAGGGAGAATCTCATCTCTGTAGAAATTTGTCACTGGCACTTCAGCTGTTGGAATCATGAAATAATCTGTGTTATCTAATTTGAAGACATCCTCTTCAAATTTAGGGAGTTGCCCTGTACCTGTTAAGCTATCACGATTTACAATGACAGGTGGTAGCATTTCTTCATAACCATGCTCTTCTGCATGTAAATCCATCATAAAGCTCATTAATGCACGTTCCAAGCGAGCGCCAAGTCCACGATAGAATAAGAATCGGCTACCCGTTACTTTTGCGCCGCGTTCAAAGTCTACAATTTGAAGATCTGTAGCAATGTCCCAGTGTGCTTTAATTTCAAAATCAAAAGTTGGTACTTCGCCCCATTTTAATACTTCAACATTGTCATCTTCTGTTGTCCCTACAGGCACAGATTCGTGCGGAACATTTGGTAAGCGCATCATCATATCTTTGAAGCGATCTTCTACATCATTTAACTGTATGTCTAGCTCTTTAATTTCGTCGCCTACCTGACGCATACGTGCAATTACTGCATCTGCATTTTCTTTGTTACGCTTCATCACAGAAATTTGCTCAGATACTTTATTACGTTCAGCTTTAAGTTCTTCTGTTTTAGCGATTAACTCACGACGTTTCGCGTCTAAGCCATCAAAGTCGTCTAAATTTCCTAAATCTTCATTACGTGTTAACAACATTTCTTTAATTTCCGCGAAATTGTCGCGGACGCGTTTAATATCTAACATAGTTCATACCTCCAGTAGATTAATAATGATGGGAGTAGGTTTTATAAATGAACACAAAAAAGCCCTCATCCCATGAAAGGGACGAGAGCTACCCGCGTTGCCACCCTAATTGATTAGACATTTGCCTAATCCACTTATTTCATAACGGCATTTCAACCGGCGACAGCCTACTTTACTCACTTCGACTGCGCAACTCCAGGACGGATTCACAAGTGCTTTTATCAGCTTCCACCAACCGCTGACTCTCTAAAAAAAACGTGCTTGCTACTATTTCCCATCATCGTGTTCAGTTATTTAAATTTTAACCATACTGTACTATATGAAACGATATTTTGCAAGTCACACCATAGATGTCACAAAATATTCGAGGATACGTGAATCCGTCGTTAATTCTGGATGGAATGAGCACCCTAGTAGATGACCATCACGAGCTAACACGATTTTCCCATCATACTGTGCTAGAATTTCAATACCTTTGCCAACCGATACAATATGCGGTGCACGAATAAATACTGCTGATATTGCGTCACCGATTGTAGGAATATCAAGTTTAATCTCAAAGCTATCTACCTGACGTCCATAAGAATTGCGCTCCACCACTACATCCATCACACCTAAATGCGGTTCATAATCAATTACTTCTTTTGCCAACAAAATGAGTCCCGCACAAGTACCAAACATCGGCAAACCTTGTTGCGCAAGTACACTGATTGGTGCAAGAAGCTCATAACGATTTAGTAACTTCCTCATCGTTGTACTTTCTCCACCAGGCAATATAAGCGCATCCAGCTCTGCTAAATCCTTTACATGTTTTACTAATACAGCTTCACAACTAAGTGCCTCTAACATTTGTACATGCTCTCTTACCGCACCCTGTAAGGCTAATATACCAATCTTTTTCATCTTACCAGCCTCGTTCTTGCATACGTTCATTCAGACTTAACTGTGCAATATCAATACCTTTCATCGGTACGCCAAGTTCTTTGGAAATGTCCGCAATTATCTTATAATCCTTGTAATGTGTTGTAGCTTCTACAATGGCACGTGCAAATTTTTCTGGATTTTCGGATTTAAAAATACCTGAGCCAACAAATACTCCATCTGCCCCTAACTCCATCATCAACGCCGCATCCGCTGGTGTAGCAACACCTCCAGCTGCAAAGTTAACGACTGGTAAGCGACCAATTCTTTTAATTTCTCGTAATAACTCAAATGGCGCTCCAAGTAATTTAGCTTCTGTCATTAATTCGTCCTCTGTCATACCTACGACTTTTCGCACCTGTGCATTTACCTTACGAATATGTCGTACTGCCTCTACAATATTCCCTGTACCAGGCTCACCCTTCGTACGTAGCATTGAAGCGCCTTCTCCAATTCGACGTGCCGCTTCCCCTAAATCACGACAACCACAAACAAAAGGCACTGTATAATCACTCTTTAATAAATGGTATTCCTCATCTGCTGGTGTTAACACTTCACTCTCGTCAATATAATCAACACCCATCGCTTCTAACACACGTGCTTCTACAATATGACCAATACGCGCCTTTGCCATCACAGGAATTGAGACCGCTCCCATTACTTCTTCTACGATGCGTGGATCGGCCATCCGGGCAACACCACCCGCCTTACGTATATCTGATGGTACTCGCTCTAAAGCCATAACAGCTACAGCACCCGCCGCCTCAGCGATTTTTGCCTGCTCAGCATTAATAACGTCCATGATGACACCACCCTTTTGCATTTCAGCCATGCCACGTTTTACTAACTCTGTCCCAGTTTGTTTCATTTTCTAAAACCTCCACCTTCATGATGAAATTTAGTATAATAGAAATTGACCATATAAAAATATTCAGTTTATAAAATAATCATAAGGTCAGGTGAATTATTGAACATGGACATGTTATTATTTGAACTTGAAAAAGATGGCGGTAAACCGCTCTACGATCAGCTTTATAGTGGTATAAAAGAAGCCATTATTACGAAAAAAATTGCCGTCGGTGAAAAATTGCCGTCGAAACGAAAATTGGCAGATTTTTTAAATATTTCTCAAACAACAATTGAAATTGCCTATGCTCAACTGCTTGCTGAAGGCTATATTATGTCAAAATCACGGGTTGGTTATTTTGTAGAGGAAATTGACGACCTCCCGTATATTCAACCAGATACAACAGCTTTCATAAACGAACAACCCAAGAAAAAATCCTTTAACATTGATTTTAATCCTGGTTCTATTGATATTGATGCCTTTCCCTTCCAAACATGGCGTAAATACGCAAGAGATCTTTTTGATGATGCTTCAAAAGAATTATTATTAACAGGGGAGCCCCAAGGAGAACCAGCATTACGGACAGAAATTGCGAATTATTTATACCAATCCCGTGGGGTTGTTTGTAGTCCAGGGCAAATTGTCATTGGCTCTGGTACAGAGCAGCTTCTCCCAATGATTTTACGTCTCTTTTGCGAAGATACTTGCTTTGCACTTGAAAATCCGGGTTATCCTACAGTGCATCGTATGTTTTCACAATATAAGCGTAAGGTTTTACCAATTGCTGTCGATGATGAAGGGATCGTAATTCATGCACTCGAAAAAACAAGTGCGGATGTTGTTTATATAACACCCTCTCACCAATTTCCAACAGGCGCTGTATTATCTGCCACAAGACGAGCACAAGCTTTGAATTGGGCTGCGCAGAGCCCTTCTCGTTATATTATCGAGGATGATTATGACTCTGAATTTCGCTATACCGGAAAACCTATTCCTGCCCTTCAAGCGTTAGATCGTAACGATAAAGTTATCTATATGAGTACCTTTACAAAATCTTTAATGCCTTCCTTACGTGTTGCTTATTTTGTGCTGCCACCAAAATTGCTTGCTACTTATAACGATGTTTTTAACTACTATTCATCAACCGTGCCAAGATTCGATCAGCATATCGTAGCAAATTTTATGCGCGATGGTCATTTTTCTAAGCATTTAAACCGCATGCGGAAAGTGTACCGAAAAAAGCATGATAAGTTAACTACTATTTTAGAAAACTATTCCTCACAAGTTAAGATAACAGGGGAACAGGCCGGAATGCATGTCCTACTCAACGTTCAACATCCTTTATCAGAACAACAATTACAGCAGCATGCCAACAATGCAGGGATTGGTATCTATCCTTTATCGGATTATCGCCTGGATGGACTCTTGTCTACACAAGCACAGTTTTTACTAGGCTTTGGTGGTATCCCCGTTCATCAGATTGAAGCTTCAATTGAGAGACTAATGGATTGCTGGAATATACCAAAAATTACTTTAATGGCAGATAATCACTAACTAAGATGCCTTAATATAAAAGAAAACAACCATCTATCTCGCTTTATAAGCGAATGGATGGTTGTTGCTTTTTAAGATTCCTTCAGTTGAATATTATAATGCTCAAACCATACATGTATCTGCCCTAAATAGGCAAGTAACTGAGGACCTGCCATTAATTGTCCGTACCAAGGAACCTTAAAGGTTTTGCCTCCTGTTTCAATAAGCTCTGATAATTTTTGTCGTTCAAATAATTCATGTAATATAGAATTTTTATCGCTCAATATATCTCTCAACCATTTTTGAACACCAGTTGTATACACAGGATGATAGGTTTTCGGATAGGGGTTCTTTTTTCGATATAACACTTCCTCAGGCAATAAATGTTCCATTGCTTTTCGAAGTAATCCCTTTTCCTTGCCATCTAAATTCTTCATTTCCCAAGGAATATTCCATGCATATTCTACAAGACGATGATCTGCAAACGGTACACGCACTTCCAGACTCGCACCCATACTCATACGGTCTTTCCGTTCGAGCAATGTTTGCATAAACCAAACCATGTTTAAATAAAACATCTCACGTCGCTTTGACGCCTCAATGCTTTCCCCATCTAGGTGTGGTACTTCGCCAATTGTTTGTGCATATACTTGCTGTGCATAGGATTCGACAGATAACTTTTTACGCCATTCCTCTCGCAACATGGCCGTTCTTTCAGGTAATGATCGTATCCATGGAAAACCTTCAGTACTCTCTGTAAACCATGGATAGCCACCGAAAATTTCATCCGCACATTCACCTGATAACGCGACAGTAAAATCTTTTTTAATTTCCCTGCAAAACCATAACAACGAGGAATCTACATCAGCCATACCTGGTGAATCTCTTACAATTACTGCTTCTACTAATAAAGCAATTAACTGTTGTTGTGAAATTTCTTCTGCATGGTGGGTTGTATCAAATGTTTCTTTCATTTTTTGAATCCAATATGTGTCCGTTGACACTTGAAAAGAATGCGGATTAAAGAAGCGTTCATTGTCCTCATAGTCAATTGAGTACGTATGAAGGTTGCCTTTATTTTGTTGTTGGAACGTATTTGCGGCAATACCTGTAATTATACTTGAGTCTAAGCCACCTGAAAGAAAAGTACAAATGGGTACATCTGATATAAGCTGACGTTCAATTGCATCCGTTAGTAAAAAACGTACTTGATCAATAGTATCTTCTAGCGATTCCTCATGTTTTTTGCTTTGCAACTGCCAATACTGCCATATGCGTACTCCCTCTCTTGAAAAGCGCATAGCATATCCGGGGCGCAATTCATTAATATTGTGGAACAATGACTTCCCTGGTGTTCTTGATGGTCCTACAGCCATAATATTGGCTAGCCCCTCCGTATTAACGATTGGTTGAACCGTTGGGTGTGCCAATAATGCCTTCACTTCTGACGCAAACAGCAAACCACCCTGCTGCTCCGTATAATACAACGGTTTTACACCTAAGCGATCCCGGCATAAAAAAAGTGATTGTGCTTTTTCATCCCACACACCAAAAGCAAATATCCCATTTAAATAATCTACACATTGCTCTTGCCATTCTATATAAGCAGTTAAAAGTACTTCAGTATCTGAATGTGTTGTGAAAATATGCCCTCTCTTTTGCAACTCTTTGCGAATTTCCTCTGTATTAAATAGCTCGCCATTATATGTAATGACATAGTTTACACCATCGTGTATTTTTTTCATCGGCTGCTTCCCACCGATTAAATCTATAACCGCTAACCGTCGATGGCCAAATGCAACATGTTGACTACACCAAGTATTTTCATCATCTGGTCCTCTTTTATTTAACGTTTGCGTCATAGACTTCAATATTTGATCACTATTACGCAAATCCTTTTGAAAGCTAGCCCACCCTGTAATGCCACACATTTAGCCACATCCTTTCGACTAATAGCGTATGCAAATCACTCATGAAACGTGAAAAAAGAACACGCTATGTTTTTTTAACATCTGCGTGCTCCTTCTACATTAATTTTTAAAATAAACCGCCCACGAAGTCAGAAATGCCGCCCCATAGATTACCGAAGAAGCTTCCGATCCCTTGGAAGAATAGTGAGATACCGCTAGCGCGTTCCACAGCTCCTGTTGTGACTACATCGGATGAAAACTCCTTGCCATCAATAAAGCCGTAATCTGTGCCTTCTGTGCGCTCAATAACGACCTTACCCACAACAGTATCTTTTTTCACTTCTGCTTCCAAACTCTTTTTATCTAACTCTAATTTAGGTTTATATAAATCTTTTTCTGATGACTTCACCATAAATGAAATTGGCTCTTTCACAGCGATAGCTACTTTGTCTTCTTTCCCTTTCGTAACTTTCACTGTTTTTTGATCTTTGAATTTATAGTCTGCTGGAATAATTTCATGTTTTGAAAACTGTGTGAAGCCATAGTCAAATAACTTTGCTGTAGCATCAAAGCGGGCTTTATATGAGCCTTGACCACTTGCATCTACGGCTTTCATCACTACTGCTATTAAACGTGTACCATTGCGCTCAGCAGTACCTGTGAAACAATGCCCTGCGAAGTTTGTTGTACCTGTTTTTAAACCGTCTACACCTTCATATTGGAATACTAGCCCAGGTAACATAAAGTTCCAGTTAGACATTTCAATTGCATCATCTGTACCCTCACGGAACGTCTTTTTCGTAATTTTAGACGTATCTAATACCTTAGGATGATCTTTTAGCAGATGGTACGCAAGCTTTGCTACAGATTTAGCAGGCATCACATTTTCATCTTCTGGGCCTGTCCCTGATGGATGCATGCCAAATAAATCTGCATTATTAAGGCCTGTAGAATTTACAAATTTATAATCTTTAAGACCAAGCTCTTCCGCTTTTTTGTTCATTAGTTTTAAAAATTCAGTTTCAGTTCCTGCAATGGTTTCTGCAATAGCCACTGTTGAAGCGTTAGCAGAATATATAGCCATTGCTTCATATAATTCACGAATCGTGTAAGAACCATCTGCACGTAATGGTACATTACTTAAAGCGCGGTTTTGAGACATACGATACGTATAATCTGTTACACGGTATTCCTGATCCCACTTCACCGTACCCGCATCAATTGCGTCTAGAAGTAAGTACTCTGTCATCATTTTAGTCATACTCGCAATACCTAACGAAGTATTTGCATTTTCTTCATATAGAATTTTTCCTGAGTCTGCGTCAATTAATATCGCAGCGTCTACTGTTAGTCCTAAATCTGATTCCGCATTTGCCTTCGCAGGAATTCCCGCAAACATACTAAATAACAGAGCAGGAATTAGGAGCAAACGTAATACGGTGTTCATTGTCTTTTTCACCTTCAAAGCCCTCCAATAAATAATCTTGTCCTCGACAATTTTATCATAGATACTATCGTCCGTGCGCAATCTCTATCATAAAAAAATGCTCTCGTGCCATCTTTGTAGACGATACGAGAGCATAAAAGTTGCTAACAATATATTACATTGAATAGTTTGGTGATTCTTTAGTAATTTGTACATCATGTGGGTGTGATTCACGAAGACCTGCACCTGTCATACGGATGAACTGAGCGTTATCACGTAAATATTCAAGGCTAGGTGCTCCACAGTAACCCATACCTGCACGAATACCACCAATAAGTTGATAAATTGTATCTGCTAGTGGACCCTTATATGGCAGACGGCCTTCAATACCTTCTGGTACTAGTTTCTTCGCATCCTCTTGGAAGTAACGATCTTTTGAACCTTTTTCCATTGCTCCAATTGATCCCATTCCACGATAAACTTTAAAGCGACGACCTTGGAAAATTTCAGTATCTCCAGGAGATTCTGAAGTACCCGCTAGAAGTGATCCAAGCATAACGATGTTACCACCAGCTGCAAGAGCTTTTACGATATCACCAGAGTACTTAATTCCACCATCCGCAATAATTGTTTTACCAACTTCACGAGCAACTGTCGCACAATCGTAAACTGCTGTAATTTGTGGTACACCAACGCCCGCAACAACACGTGTTGTACAAATAGAGCCTGGTCCGATACCTACTTTGACAACATCTGCACCAGCATCAAATAATGCACGAGCGCCTTCGCCTGTTGCCACGTTACCAGCAATGATTTCTAATTCAGGGTAAGTTTCACGAATCGAACGAATTGTTTGAAGCACACCCTCTGAATGACCATGTGCTGTATCAATAACTACGATATCTACTTGTGCCTCCACAAGCTTCTCAATGCGAATCATAGTATCTTTTGAAACACCTACCGCTGCACCAACTAGTAAACGTCCATGTACATCTTTTGCAGCGTTCGGGAATTCAATAACTTTTTCAATATCTTTAATTGTGATCAAACCAGTTAATTTACCGTCTTCATCAACAATTGGTAGTTTCTCGATTTTATATTGTTGAAGAATCTTTTCAGCATCCTCTAAAGTCGTACCAACAGGAGCTGTAATCAAGTCTTCTTTTGTCATTACATCTTCAATTTTTAAAGAGTAGTCAGAGATAAAACGTAAATCACGGTTTGTAATAATTCCTACGAGCTTTTGGTTTTCCATACTATCCACAATTGGTACACCTGAAATTCGGTATTTACCCATTAAATGCTCTGCATCGAAAACTTGGTGAGTCGGAGTTAAGAAGAATGGGTTTGTAATAACACCATTTTCAGAACGTTTTACTTTTTCTACTTGTTCAGCTTGCTCATCAATACCCATATTTTTATGGATAATACCGATACCACCTTGGCGCGCCATAGCAATAGCCATTTTAGATTCTGTTACAGTATCCATACCTGCACTGACCATTGGAATATTTAATTTAATCTTTGGTGTTAGTTGAACTGATAAATCAACATCTTTCGGTAATACTTCTGAATGAGCCGGTACTAATAATACATCATCAAAAGTTAAACCTTCTTTGGCAAATTTAGTTTCCCACATTATCGTAACTTCCCCCTATAGTTAAAAGAATATTAATTGTAAGATTAACAACGTGTCATGCTACTGTCAAGAAACTTATAAAAGAAAGACAATTCAGACTTTTAATTATATCAATTTGTATCCCTTAATTTCCAATTGTAAGAGAAAGAATTTCTTTACTTACAGGTATAATATTGCACGTGAAATACTTACTTATGGAAAAAACAAGAACCTCAAACCGCAACATCTAACTTTAATAACACTACTTTTTTATCAACTTATAGTATCACAAAATTATAATGAATAGCTGATTATCATCGGATAGCAGCTTTTTATAGAAGTTTTGCACACTTTTCTTTTAATTATTTGATTTTTTCATTAGTATTTTCATAAATAAAAAAACAGCCAGCACTCAGCTGACTGTTTTGTGTGCCTAGCGATGTCCTACTCTCACAGGGGGAAGCCCCCAACTACCATCGGCGCTAAAGAGCTTAACTTCCGTGTTCGGTATGGGAACGGGTGTGACCTCTTTGCCATCATCACTAGACTATTGTTGGCTTTCAATATACGTCGTCTTTCTTTGTCAGCTTCATTCGTTCAGTCAGTCACGTACTTAGGTACGCTCCTTCCTTCTCTCAATTGCTTCCTTGAACTACTCGTATCTTGAAACCCTCTTTTAGAAAGATGTTGTTCTTTCAAAACTGGATAAACGGTGCATTGAATGTTTCAAACATTTTGGTTAAGTCCTCGATCGATTAGTATTCGTCAGCTCCATGTGTCACCACACTTCCACCTCGAACCTATCTACCTCATCGTCTTTGAGGGATCTTACTTACTTGCGTAATGGGAAATCTCATCTTGAGGGGGGCTTCATGCTTAGATGCTTTCAGCACTTATCCCGTCCACACATAGCTACCCAGCGATGCCTTTGGCAAGACAACTGGTACACCAGCGGTGTGTCCATCCCGGTCCTCTCGTACTAAGGACAGCTCCTCTCAAATTTCCTACGCCCACGACGGATAGGGACCGAACTGTCTCACGACGTTCTGAACCCAGCTCGCGTACCGCTTTAATGGGCGAACAGCCCAACCCTTGGGACCGACTACAGCCCCAGGATGCGATGAGCCGACATCGAGGTGCCAAACCTCCCCGTCGATGTGGACTCTTGGGGGAGATAAGCCTGTTATCCCCGGGGTAGCTTTTATCCGTTGAGCGATGGCCCTTCCATGCGGAACCACCGGATCACTAAGCCCGTCTTTCGACCCTGCTCGACTTGTAGGTCTCGCAGTCAAGCTCCCTTGTGCCTTTACACTCTACGAATGATTTCCAACCATTCTGAGGGAACCTTTGGGCGCCTCCGTTACCTTTTAGGAGGCGACCGCCCCAGTCAAACTGTCCGCCTGACACTGTCTCCTGCCCCGCTAAGGGGCATGGGTTAGAATTTCAATACAACCAGGGTAGTATCCCACCGACGCCTCCTTCGAAGCTGGCGCTCCGAGATCTCTGGCTCCTACCTATCCTGTACAAGTTGTACCAAAATTCAATATCAGGCTACAGTAAAGCTCCACGGGGTCTTTCCGTCCTGTCGCGGGTAACCTGCATCTTCACAGGTACTATAATTTCACCGAGTCTCTCGTTGAGACAGTGCCCAGATCGTTACGCCTTTCGTGCGGGTCGGAACTTACCCGACAAGGAATTTCGCTACCTTAGGACCGTTATAGTTACGGCCGCCGTTTACTGGGGCTTCAATTCGCAGCTTCGCTTGCGCTAACCACTCCTCTTAACCTTCCAGCACCGGGCAGGCGTCAGCCCCTATACGTCACCTTACGGTTTTGCAGAGACCTGTGTTTTTGCTAAACAGTCGCCTGGGCCTATTCACTGCGGCTCTCATGCGCTTGCACGCTCAAGAGCACCCCTTCTCCCGAAGTTACGGGGTCATTTTGCCGAGTTCCTTAACGAGAGTTCTCTCGCACACCTTAGGATTCTCTCCTCGACTACCTGTGTCGGTTTGCGGTACGGGCACCTCTCACCTCGATAGAGGCTTTTCTTGGCAGTGTGAAATCAGGAACTTCGTCCTTAAAGGACTCGCCATCACAGCTCAACGTTACAGTGTGCGGATTTGCCTACACACACGCCTTACTGCTTGGACGCGCACAACCAACGGCGCGCTTACCCTATCCTACTGCGTCCCCCCATTTCTCAAACGGTGAGGAGGTGGTACAGGAATATCAACCTGTTGTCCATCGCCTACGCCTATCGGCCTCGGCTTAGGTCCCGACTAACCCTGAGCGGACGAGCCTTCCTCAGGAAACCTTAGTCATACGGTGGACGGGATTCTCACCCGTCTTTCGCTACTCATACCGGCATTCTCACTTCTAAGCGCTCCACCAGTCCTTCCGGTCTGACTTCAACGCACTTAGAACGCTCTCCTACCACTGACATCGTAGATGTCAATCCACAGCTTCGGTGAATCGTTTAGCCCCGATACATTTTCGGCGCAGCGTCACTCGACCAGTGAGCTATTACGCACTCTTTAAATGATGGCTGCTTCTAAGCCAACATCCTGGTTGTCTATGCAACGCCACATCCTTTTCCACTTAACGATTACTTTGGGACCTTAGCTGGTGGTCTGGGCTGTTTCCCTTTTGACTACGGATCTTATCACTCGCAGTCTGACTCCCGTGTATAAATATCTGGCATTCGGAGTTTGTCTGAATTCGGTAAACCGGGATGGCCCCCTAGTCCAAACAGTGCTCTACCTCCAGTATTCTCATCACGAGGCTAGCCCTAAAGCTATTTCGGAGAGAACCAGCTATCTCCAGGTTCGATTGGAATTTCTCCGCTACCCACACCTCATCCCCGCACTTTTCAACGTGCGTGGGTTCGGGCCTCCAGTAAGTGTTACCTTACCTTCACCCTGGACATGGGTAGATCACCTGGTTTCGGGTCTACGACCACGTACTAATTCGCCCTATTCAGACTCGCTTTCGCTGCGGCTCCGTCTTCTAAAACTTAACCTCGCACGTAATCGTAACTCGCCGGTTCATTCTACAAAAGGCACGCTATCACCCATTAACGGGCTCTAACTACTTGTAGGCACACGGTTTCAGGATCTCTTTCACTCCCCTTCCGGGGTGCTTTTCACCTTTCCCTCACGGTACTGGTTCACTATCGGTCACTAGGTAGTATTTAGCCTTGGGAGATGGTCCTCCCAGATTCCGACGGAATTTCACGTGTTCCGCCGTACTCAGGATCCACTCAGGAGGGAATGAACTTTCGACTACAGGGCTTTTACCTGCTCTGGCGGACCTTTCCAAGTCGCTTCATCTAACTCATTCTTTTGTAACTCCGTATTGAGTGTCCTACAACCCCAAGAGGCAAGCCTCTTGGTTTGGGCTCTTCCCGTTTCGCTCGCCGCTACTCAGGGAATCGATTTTTCTTTCTCTTCCTCCAGGTACTTAGATGTTTCAGTTCCCTGGGTCTGCCTTCAAGACGCTATGTATTCACGTCAAGATACTACGCGATTAAACGTAGTGGGTTCCCCCATTCGGAAATCTCCGGATCAAAGCTCACTTACAGCTCCCCGAAGCATATCGGTGTTAGTGCCGTCCTTCTTCGGCTCCTAGTGCCAAGGCATTCGCCGTGCGCCCTTAATAACTTAACCTACGTCGGCTTCCAATACACTGCGTATTTCGTTGTCAGCTTCACTCGTTCAGTCAGTCACGTACTAAGGTACGCTCCTTTCCTCTCTCGCTTGCTTCCTAGAACTACTTGTGTCTTGAAACCCTACATTATCTGTTATTAAGCCTAAAAAACTTAAAAAATAAATGTGTTTGTTACTATTTCAATGTCGTTTTATCCAGTTTTCAAAGAACAAGTTTTGAAGTTATTCATTCAGAAGAATGAACCTTCAAAACTGAACGCAAAACGTAATCTTACAAACCCAAGGTTTGTATTCCGAAAATATCCTTAGAAAGGAGGTGATCCAGCCGCACCTTCCGATACGGCTACCTTGTTACGACTTCACCCCAATCATCTATCCCACCTTCGGCGGCTGGCTCCAAAAGGTTACCTCACCGACTTCGGGTGTTACAAACTCTCGTGGTGTGACGGGCGGTGTGTACAAGGCCCGGGAACGTATTCACCGCGGCATGCTGATCCGCGATTACTAGCGATTCCGGCTTCATGTAGGCGAGTTGCAGCCTACAATCCGAACTGAGAACGACTTTATCGGATTAGCTCCCTCTCGCGAGTTGGCAACCGTTTGTATCGTCCATTGTAGCACGTGTGTAGCCCAGGTCATAAGGGGCATGATGATTTGACGTCATCCCCACCTTCCTCCGGTTTGTCACCGGCAGTCACCTTAGAGTGCCCAACTAAATGATGGCAACTAAGATCAAGGGTTGCGCTCGTTGCGGGACTTAACCCAACATCTCACGACACGAGCTGACGACAACCATGCACCACCTGTCACCGTTGTCCCCGAAGGGAAAACTGTATCTCTACAGTGGTCAATGGGATGTCAAGACCTGGTAAGGTTCTTCGCGTTGCTTCGAATTAAACCACATGCTCCACCGCTTGTGCGGGCCCCCGTCAATTCCTTTGAGTTTCAGTCTTGCGACCGTACTCCCCAGGCGGAGTGCTTAATGCGTTAGCTGCAGCACTAAGGGGCGGAAACCCCCTAACACTTAGCACTCATCGTTTACGGCGTGGACTACCAGGGTATCTAATCCTGTTTGCTCCCCACGCTTTCGCGCCTCAGTGTCAGTTACAGACCAGATAGTCGCCTTCGCCACTGGTGTTCCTCCAAATCTCTACGCATTTCACCGCTACACTTGGAATTCCACTATCCTCTTCTGCACTCAAGTCTCCCAGTTTCCAATGACCCTCCACGGTTGAGCCGTGGGCTTTCACATCAGACTTAAGAAACCACCTGCGCGCGCTTTACGCCCAATAATTCCGGACAACGCTTGCCACCTACGTATTACCGCGGCTGCTGGCACGTAGTTAGCCGTGGCTTTCTAATAAGGTACCGTCAAGGTACAGCCAGTTACTACTGTACTTGTTCTTCCCTTACAACAGAGTTTTACGAACCGAAATCCTTCTTCACTCACGCGGCGTTGCTCCATCAGGCTTTCGCCCATTGTGGAAGATTCCCTACTGCTGCCTCCCGTAGGAGTCTGGGCCGTGTCTCAGTCCCAGTGTGGCCGATCACCCTCTCAGGTCGGCTACGCATCGTTGCCTTGGTGAGCCGTTACCTCACCAACTAGCTAATGCGCCGCGGGCCCATCCTATAGCGACAGCCGAAACCGTCTTTTAGTCTTTCACCATGAAGTAAAAGAGATTATTTGGTATTAGCCCCGGTTTCCCGGAGTTATCCCAAACTATAAGGTAGGTTGCCCACGTGTTACTCACCCGTCCGCCGCTAAATCAGAGGAAGCAAGCTTCCTCATCATTCGCTCGACTTGCATGTATTAGGCACGCCGCCAGCGTTCGTCCTGAGCCAGGATCAAACTCTCCATAAAAGAAATTTGATTAGCTCAAATTGTTTTGCTGGCATCAATTTTGATGTCCAAAATTTTGTTTTGTTCACTAACCGAAGTTCGTTACTAAAAACGTTATTGATTACGTTTTGCTTGTTCAGTTTTCAAGGTTCATTTACCTTAACTCTTTCGTTAAGAGTTAACTTTTATATAATAACATGTTTTTAAGATAATGTCAAACAGTTATTTTACTTTTATATTTTCGTAGTTGCATGTCGTAACAGCAACTTTTATATAATAACATCTACATTGTTGCACGTCAATAGTTTATATCATTTTTTTATAATGATAATAGTTTTTCATATTCTGAACCTCGGCCAAGTCTTTAGAAATTGGATAGTACGATTTCTTCCTATCTCTAGTAAGGTTTCCTTTGTCTCTTCATTTAAATCAAATTGAGTAGCACTATAATCATC
The DNA here is from genome assembly GCF_003049605.2 of Lysinibacillus parviboronicapiens. Lineage (NCBI taxonomy): Bacteria > Bacillati > Bacillota > Bacilli > Caryophanales > Bacillaceae > Lysinibacillus > Lysinibacillus parviboronicapiens. The sequence goes on along the minus strand of NZ_CP073713.1, from coordinate 16,981 downwards.
TACAGGAATAAAAATAATATCCCTTTCGTGTCTTCTAGAAATATATCTTTCATCATGTGCTCCCTTCATTGTAGCAAATAGCGCTTCAAATAAATTTAAACCATTTTTTATTTCTTGTGGGCATTGTTCTTCGCTACGGCGACTTAGTTTAAGACCTATTATCGGCCTCACTTTACGCCCATTGCCATCATCAAATATCCATAAAGGAAAGTTACTTAATACCCCGCCATCAACAATAACAGATTCACCCTTGCCGGTCTTTAAAGTAACTGGCTCAAAGAAGAAAGGGATTCCACAACTCATACGTAAAGCACATGCAACTGAAAAATTTTCTGCATCGATATGATATTTGTGCAAATCATCTGGTAATACAATCATTCTACCATTGGTTAAATCTGATGCCACTAATTTCAATGAACCTTTAGGCAAATCGCCAAAGGTATAAACACCTTTAGCCGCTAATTTTTGAAAGAACCATTTTTCTAAGGCTTTTCCTTTATATAAACCTAAATGATTATATACATTAACCCATTTCATAAATGGAAGTGGTAGAAATGTTTTTCGAGGATCTAATAGTGAAGGCACATCTAATTCTTCTAGCATTCTTTCAATCTCTTGTCCACTATATCCAGCAGCAATAAATGCTGCTAATATGGCCCCTGCACTTGTTCCGGCTACTCTCTTAAAACGGAAATTTTGATCTTCTAATACTTGATAAGCCCCAACCAATGCAAAACCCTTTAAACCTCCGCCCGAAAAAACGCCATCAATCCACAAAATTCCCTCTCCTTTTTCAAGTAATCTTTACATTATAAGAATTATGTAATGGAATTAGAACTTAAAACGGAGATTGATGTCAAATTAACGATAGTTTCTACTTTTCTAGAATTTATGATAATCAAAAAAATTTCAGCACGGTTAAGTACACTTTCCAATCCTATTTACTTATTAATTGATAAAGATTAACTCTATTTTAAATTATGCAGTTACCTTTTAGGTTTAAACATTTTATTTACTTTAAACACCTTACATTTCCATAAAGTCCAAGCTCTCATGCTTAGCTAGTTGTGGTAATGCTTTTGTTTCCAATTCGATTGATCTATAGATTCAACTGTTGTAACTACTTTTCTCAAACTACAATTTATAAAAATACCTTTCGTAATTGTTTCACAGATTACACATTTCAACAAAATTCCTATAAATGACCCTAATTGTAATAACTTAATTTAGATTTACTAAATGAACATTCTACTAAGTCAGGTCCCTTATATAAAACAACAACAACGTGCACTATCACTAATACAAATTAGCCGATATACTAGAATTCCCTCAAAATTTAATTTAAATCTTTTCGGATTAATTGATTCTACTTTTCTATATCAAATTAATAGAAACAATTGCTGTACAATACTATAAGGTGCATTGACCCCTTATTAGTCATTGTAGAAAAATATATATTTACACATATACATTTAAACCAAGTTCTTTAAATTGGCGTGTAAAATAAAACAAGAAGAAACTATACAATTATAGTTTCTCCTTGTTTTAAAATAGCCTTTTATGTTTTTAAACAACAAAAAAACAGCCAGCACTCAGCTGACTGTTTTGTGTGCCTAGCGATGTCCTACTCTCACAGGGGGAAGCCCCCAACTACCATCGGCGCTAAAGAGCTTAACTTCCGTGTTCGGTATGGGAACGGGTGTGACCTCTTTGCCATCATCACTAGACTATTGTTGGCTTTCAATATACGTCGTCTTTCTTTGTCAGCTTCATTCGTTCAGTCAGTCACGTACTTAGGTACGCTCCTTCCTTCTCTCAATTGCTTCCTTGAACTACTCGTATCTTGAAACCCTCTTTTAGAAAGATGTTGTTCTTTCAAAACTGGATAAACGGTGCATTGAATGTTTCAAACATTTTGGTTAAGTCCTCGATCGATTAGTATTCGTCAGCTCCATGTGTCACCACACTTCCACCTCGAACCTATCTACCTCATCGTCTTTGAGGGATCTTACTTACTTGCGTAATGGGAAATCTCATCTTGAGGGGGGCTTCATGCTTAGATGCTTTCAGCACTTATCCCGTCCACACATAGCTACCCAGCGATGCCTTTGGCAAGACAACTGGTACACCAGCGGTGTGTCCATCCCGGTCCTCTCGTACTAAGGACAGCTCCTCTCAAATTTCCTACGCCCACGACGGATAGGGACCGAACTGTCTCACGACGTTCTGAACCCAGCTCGCGTACCGCTTTAATGGGCGAACAGCCCAACCCTTGGGACCGACTACAGCCCCAGGATGCGATGAGCCGACATCGAGGTGCCAAACCTCCCCGTCGATGTGGACTCTTGGGGGAGATAAGCCTGTTATCCCCGGGGTAGCTTTTATCCGTTGAGCGATGGCCCTTCCATGCGGAACCACCGGATCACTAAGCCCGTCTTTCGACCCTGCTCGACTTGTAGGTCTCGCAGTCAAGCTCCCTTGTGCCTTTACACTCTACGAATGATTTCCAACCATTCTGAGGGAACCTTTGGGCGCCTCCGTTACCTTTTAGGAGGCGACCGCCCCAGTCAAACTGTCCGCCTGACACTGTCTCCTGCCCCGCTAAGGGGCATGGGTTAGAATTTCAATACAACCAGGGTAGTATCCCACCGACGCCTCCTTCGAAGCTGGCGCTCCGAGATCTCTGGCTCCTACCTATCCTGTACAAGTTGTACCAAAATTCAATATCAGGCTACAGTAAAGCTCCACGGGGTCTTTCCGTCCTGTCGCGGGTAACCTGCATCTTCACAGGTACTATAATTTCACCGAGTCTCTCGTTGAGACAGTGCCCAGATCGTTACGCCTTTCGTGCGGGTCGGAACTTACCCGACAAGGAATTTCGCTACCTTAGGACCGTTATAGTTACGGCCGCCGTTTACTGGGGCTTCAATTCGCAGCTTCGCTTGCGCTAACCACTCCTCTTAACCTTCCAGCACCGGGCAGGCGTCAGCCCCTATACGTCACCTTACGGTTTTGCAGAGACCTGTGTTTTTGCTAAACAGTCGCCTGGGCCTATTCACTGCGGCTCTCATGCGCTTGCACGCTCAAGAGCACCCCTTCTCCCGAAGTTACGGGGTCATTTTGCCGAGTTCCTTAACGAGAGTTCTCTCGCACACCTTAGGATTCTCTCCTCGACTACCTGTGTCGGTTTGCGGTACGGGCACCTCTCACCTCGATAGAGGCTTTTCTTGGCAGTGTGAAATCAGGAACTTCGTCCTTAAAGGACTCGCCATCACAGCTCAACGTTACAGTGTGCGGATTTGCCTACACACACGCCTTACTGCTTGGACGCGCACAACCAACGGCGCGCTTACCCTATCCTACTGCGTCCCCCCATTTCTCAAACGGTGAGGAGGTGGTACAGGAATATCAACCTGTTGTCCATCGCCTACGCCTATCGGCCTCGGCTTAGGTCCCGACTAACCCTGAGCGGACGAGCCTTCCTCAGGAAACCTTAGTCATACGGTGGACGGGATTCTCACCCGTCTTTCGCTACTCATACCGGCATTCTCACTTCTAAGCGCTCCACCAGTCCTTCCGGTCTGACTTCAACGCACTTAGAACGCTCTCCTACCACTGACATCGTAGATGTCAATCCACAGCTTCGGTGAATCGTTTAGCCCCGATACATTTTCGGCGCAGCGTCACTCGACCAGTGAGCTATTACGCACTCTTTAAATGATGGCTGCTTCTAAGCCAACATCCTGGTTGTCTATGCAACGCCACATCCTTTTCCACTTAACGATTACTTTGGGACCTTAGCTGGTGGTCTGGGCTGTTTCCCTTTTGACTACGGATCTTATCACTCGCAGTCTGACTCCCGTGTATAAATATCTGGCATTCGGAGTTTGTCTGAATTCGGTAAACCGGGATGGCCCCCTAGTCCAAACAGTGCTCTACCTCCAGTATTCTCATCACGAGGCTAGCCCTAAAGCTATTTCGGAGAGAACCAGCTATCTCCAGGTTCGATTGGAATTTCTCCGCTACCCACACCTCATCCCCGCACTTTTCAACGTGCGTGGGTTCGGGCCTCCAGTAAGTGTTACCTTACCTTCACCCTGGACATGGGTAGATCACCTGGTTTCGGGTCTACGACCACGTACTAATTCGCCCTATTCAGACTCGCTTTCGCTGCGGCTCCGTCTTCTAAAACTTAACCTCGCACGTAATCGTAACTCGCCGGTTCATTCTACAAAAGGCACGCTATCACCCATTAACGGGCTCTAACTACTTGTAGGCACACGGTTTCAGGATCTCTTTCACTCCCCTTCCGGGGTGCTTTTCACCTTTCCCTCACGGTACTGGTTCACTATCGGTCACTAGGTAGTATTTAGCCTTGGGAGATGGTCCTCCCAGATTCCGACGGAATTTCACGTGTTCCGCCGTACTCAGGATCCACTCAGGAGGGAATGAACTTTCGACTACAGGGCTTTTACCTGCTC
>NZ_CP073713.1:0-10000 GCF_003049605.2 Lysinibacillus parviboronicapiens | reverse complement strand
TCTTTGTTTAATAGAAAATAAGGCAATCTAAATTATAACTGATTGCCTTATCGCAATTGTCAATCTGTAATGATTCGCGAAATATAGAAAGTCCGATTTTTCGCTAAATCAAAGATTTCTCCTGTATTACTTAATTTAATAAGAGGCCTTGTTGGAGCGAATTTGTTGACGAACATTACTTCACCACGTTCTAAATTAGAAAGTTCCACAATTGTACCGATAGGTAAATCTGCAACCAGATCAATAAGCGCCTGCACTACTTTAATATCAAACTTTCCAAATTCAGATTCATTAACCATCTCAATCACTTTAAATGAAGATTGCTTAGATCGATATACACGTTCACATGTCATTGCATGAAATACATCTGCAACGGCAATTATCTGTGCAAAGATTGATATATTGGCGATTTTTTCACCCTTAGGGTAACCGCTCCCGTTTAAACGCTCATGGTGCTGGAAGATAGCTTCTTTCATCGTATCCTTTAAAATCGTTAAATCCTTCACCATATTATAACTATATAGAGGGTGCTTATAAATTTCATCGAATTCTTGCTCAGTTAAGGTCGTTTTCTTATCACGAATACGTGGATGGATTTTAGCCATACCACAATCTGCTAATAAGCCTCCAATTGCTACTTGAATCGTAAGCCCTCTATCATAGCCTAATTTTTGTGCAATAACAGAAGAAATTAACGCTGTAGCTATACAATGATGATATAAATAGTCTTTAGGATTGGAATACTCATTTAAATCAAAAATAATTGTACGATCTTCTAAAACCATCTCTAGTAATGGCAAAATAATTGTACGTGCTTTCGCAATATCTACCTTTGCACCAGCTTCCCAATTTTTAAATTCCCTTTTAAATTGCTCAACAGAATTATTGTACACTCTTCTAAATGTTGGAACAGCTTCTAGTGGAATAGCCACTTCTAGTTCTTCTTCATTCGACTGCCCATCTTTCATGCCATCTTTATATACAGGGACTCTTGAAATATTAAATGCACTAAAGACTTGTAGATGTTCATGGGAAATTATTGTGTTTTTAAAAATTATTGGATATTGTGTATTTGCAAAAATATCTTCAGATATTACTTTACCCAAGCGTAACTCTGAAATTGGGACATGTATAGTTTCCATGAAATTAACACCTCTTCACTATTTCACTTGCTTAACATTAAGGTTTATTTCATTTTATCATGGAATTCAAAATAATTACTTATTTTTCATGATTTATAATAAAAAACCGATGATTGACAAACTATTATTGTCATCACCGGCCTTATTATTATTCTTCTATTTGTTCTTCATCTTCAGAAGAGTCGTCCTCTTCTTCTTTTTCGACTTTCGCAACGGTTGCAACAAGTTCCTCATCTCCTAAACGGATTAAACGAACGCCTTGTGTGCTACGACCAATTAACGAGATATCATTTACATCCATACGAATCAGCATACCATTGATTGTAATCAGCATTAAATCTTCTGTGCCATCAACGGTTTTTACAGCTACCATAGGACCGTTTTTATCAGTAATTTGAATTGTTTTTAAACCTACGCCACCTCGACTTTGTAAACGATATTCTTCTTCAGAAGTTCGTTTACCGTAACCCTTCGCGGTAACAACTAAAATTTCTTCCCCAGCCTCAACAATTTCCATTCCAACTACTTCGTCACCATCACGTAGTTTAATACCACGTACACCGCCTGCTGTACGACCCATTGAACGAATACCATCTTCTTGGAAACGAACAAGCATTCCATCACGCGTACCAATAATTACTTGCTTAGAGCCATCTGTTAAACGAACCGCAATTAAATCGTCATCTTCACGCAAGCTAATTGCTATTAAACCGTTTGTACGGATGTTCGCAAATTGAGATACTGGTGTGCGTTTAGTAATACCTGTTTTCGTTGTAAAGATAAAGTAAGCATCCTCATCAAATGAACCAACACGGATCATTGCAGTTACCTTCTCATCTTTTTCAATATTGAGTAAGTTAACAATTGGTAAGCCCTTTGCTGTACGACCATATTCAGGAATCTCGTAACCTTTTGCTCGGAATACTTTACCCTTTGATGTGAAGAATAAAATTGTATCGTGTGTAGATGTATTCATCAGGTGCTCTACGAAATCATCTTCGTTTGTACCCATACCTTGAACACCACGACCACCACGTTTTTGACTGCGATATGTATTCGCAGCTAAACGCTTAATATAACCATTGTGAGTTAAAGTAACTACCGAATTTTCGACTGGAATTAAATCCTCATCTTCAATCATTTCCAAACCACCAGATGTAATTTCTGTGCGACGTGTATCATTGAAACGTTCTTTTACTTCTAATATTTCGGTACGAATGATTTCAACAATTTTGGCTTCATCTGCTAAGATTGCTTTTAATTCAGCAATTAACACCTGTAGCTCTTGATATTCGGCTTCTATTTTTTCACGCTCTAATCCACTTAAACGAACTAATCGCATATCTAAAATTGCTTGTGCTTGACGTTCAGATAAATTAAATCGTTCCATTAATTGTGGCTTCGCTTCATCACCACTGCGAGAACCGCGAATAATTGCAATTATTTCATCAATATGATCAAGAGCAATGCGTAAGCCCTCTAAAATATGTGCACGGTCTTCTGCTTTCTTTAAATCAAATTCTGTACGACGACGGATAATGACTTTTTGATGCTCAAGATAATGATACAGCATCTCTTTTAAGCCCATTACTTTTGGTTGACCATTCACTAGAGACAACATATTAATGCCGAAGCTTGATTGCATTGCTGTTTGTTTATATAAATTGTTTAATATTACATTGGCATTAGCATCTTTACGCACTTCAATGACCACACGCATTCCTCGGCGGTCTGATTCATCCCGTAAGTTTGTAATGCCATCTATTTTTTTATCACGTACAAGCTCTGCAATCTTTTCAATGAGCTTAGCTTTGTTTACTTGATAAGGTAATTCGTGAATAAGAATTGTTTCCTTACCATTCGCTTTTTGTTCAATTTCTACCTTTGCACGAATAATAATTGAACCGCGCCCAGTATCATAGGCACGACGAATGCCACTTCGGCCTAAAATTAAACCGCCTGTAGGGAAATCAGGTCCTGGGATAATCTCCATAAGCTCTTCTGTTGTAATGGCAGGATTCTCAGAAAGTGCAAGTACTGCATCAATCGTTTCGCCAAGTTGATGAGGTGGAATATTCGTCGCCATACCAACGGCAATCCCCGCGGCACCATTTACTAATAAGTTTGGATAACGACTTGGTAGAACAACTGGTTCTTTTTCAGAGCCATCGTAGTTATCAGTATAGTCAATTGTATTTTTATTAATATCACGTAGCATTTCCATTGCAATACGTGACATACGTGATTCTGTGTAACGCATCGCTGCAGCACCATCGCCATCGACAGATCCAAAGTTACCATGACCATCAACAAGCATATATCGGTAACTAAAATCTTGCGCCATACGTACCATTGCATCATAAATTGATGAGTCACCATGTGGGTGATACTTACCCATTACATCCCCGACAATACGTGCTGATTTTTTGTACGCTTTATCTGCTGTATTTCCTAACTCTTGCATGCCATATAAAATACGACGATGTACTGGTTTTAATCCATCACGCACATCTGGTAGTGCACGTGATACGATTACACTCATCGCATAATCGAGAAAAGATGTTTCGATTTCTTCTGTTATATTAATTCCTTTAACACCAGAGCGTTCTTGTTCTGACAAAGTGTAGACCTCCCCTCACAAAAAATTAAATATCTAAATTCTTTACATACACGGCATTTTCTTCGATAAATTGACGACGAGGTTCAACTTCATCACCCATTAGACGTTCAAATGCTTGGTTTGCTTTGATTGCGTCATCTAATTCCACTTGTAGCAATGTGCGGTACTCGGGATCCATCGTTGTTTCCCAAAGTTGTTCCGCATTCATTTCTCCAAGACCTTTGTAGCGCTGTACATTTGGTTTCGGCATTTTTGGTAGACGTTCTAAGATCTCTCTTAATGTCTCATCATCATAACAATATTCAATATGCTTGCCTTGTTTTACTTGATAAAGTGGTGGCTGTGCAATATAAATATAACCCGCCTCGATTAGTGGTCTTAAAAAACGGAAGAAGAATGTTAAGAGTAATGTACGAATATGCGCACCATCAACATCGGCATCGGTCATAATTATAATTTTATGATAACGTGCCTTCTCTAAATTAAATTCCTCACCAATACCCGTGCCGAATGCGGTAATCATTGCACGTATTTCTGCATTCGATAAAATTTTATCTAAACGTGCTTTTTCAACGTTAAGGATTTTACCTCGTAACGGCAAAATTGCTTGGAAGTGACGGTCACGACCGGATTTTGCAGAACCACCGGCAGAATCACCCTCAACAATATAAATTTCACAGTCGGCTGGATTTGTAGAAGAACAGTCAGCTAATTTACCTGGTAAACTCGATACTTCAAGAGCAGATTTACGACGTGTAAATTCGCGGGCTTTTTTCGCCGCAACCCTTGCTCGAGCAGCCATTAAACCTTTTTCAACAACTTTACGAGCTACAGTTGGATTTTCCAACATGAATCGCTCAAAACCATCTGAGAATAAAGCATTAGTAATTTGACTTACTTCAGAGTTACCTAGCTTTGTTTTCGTTTGTCCTTCAAATTGTGGATCAGGATGCTTAACAGAAACAATAGCCGTTAAACCTTCACGAACATCCTCACCCGTTAGGTTTGTATCTGCCTCTTTTAATAAACCATTTTTACGTGCGTAATCATTGATAACACGTGTTAGGGCTGTTTTAAAGCCGGACTCGTGTGTACCACCTTCATACGTATTAATGTTATTAGCAAATGAAAAGATATTGGATGAGAATCCAGCATTATATTGCATCGCAATTTCAACTGAAATACCATCTTTTTCACCAAGAACATCAATCGGTTCATGGATGGGTTCTTTAGATTGATTCAAGTGCTCTACATAAGAACGGATACCACCTTCATAATGATATGTAGTAAAACGTTTTTCTTCTTCACGTTCATCTGCAATTGTAATGCTGATTCCTCGGTTTAAATAAGCTAATTCGCGAATACGATGTGCTAAAATATCGAATTCGTAAACTGTTGTTTCTTTGAATATTTCAGGATCGGCTTTGAAGCGTGTAGTTGTACCATTACGGTCAGTATCCCCAATAACAGTTAGAGCCTGAACAGTTTTCCCACGTTCAAATTTAATCTCATGGATATGTCCCTCACGATGAACTTGAACAATAGTCTCAATTGAAAGTGCATTTACTACAGACGCCCCTACACCATGAAGCCCTCCAGATACTTTATATCCTCCACCGCCGAATTTACCCCCGGCATGTAGTACTGTCATAATAACTTCGACAGCAGGTTTTCCCATTTTCTCTTGAATACTAACTGGGATTCCTCGTCCATTATCTTCTACGCGAATCCAGTTTTCCTTTTCAATCGTTACTGTAATATCTGTACAGAACCCTGCAAGAGCCTCATCTATACTGTTATCAACGATTTCCCATACTAGATGGTGAAGCCCTTTGGAGCTTGTTGAACCGATATACATCCCTGGTCTTTTACGAACCGCTTCTAAACCTTCTAATACCTGTATCTGATCGGCTTCATAAGCTTGATCTTGTAAACCTTCGTTTTCTATAGCCACGGCTTTCATCTACTCCTTCATAACATCATTGTGTGTAAATGAATGAACAGTCAACCGAGCTGACTATTACCATTCTTTTATAATCTAAAAAACTCCCCGGCTAACTTTCCTCAATCGCACCTTGTTTCACGTGGAACAGTTGTGCATGTTCCATCGTCTCATGATGAATTCCATCAACACTTGTAGTAGTAACAAAAGTCTGGACTTCACCTTGAATGGTATTTAATAAATGCGATTGGCGATAATCATCGAGTTCCGACAATACATCGTCTAAAAGTAGAATGGGTGTTTCATTTGTTTCTTGTTTAATTAGTTCAATTTCAGCGAGCTTTAACGATAACGCAGTTGTACGTTGTTGTCCCTGTGAGCCATATGTCTGCACATCATAGTTATTCACTAAAAACTGCAGATCATCTCGATGCGGACCAACCATAGTTACACCGCGATCAAATTCACGATCCTTTGCTTCTAGCAATTTTTTGTGCAAAAGATTTTCTACTTCACTAGGAGTATGTTCTTTTTCAATACCAGCTACTGTGCGGTATTTAATAGCTAAAGTTTCCTTACCTTGTGAAATACCTGCATGAATAGGTTCTGCCCACTCCTGTAATAAATCCATAAATTGAAATCTTTTACGAATAATTTGGGTAGCTGCATGAATATATTGCTCATTATAGACTTCATACATTACATCATCGATCATTACCTTGCCTTGGTTTATTTTCAAATAATGATTACGCTGCTTTAAAATTTTTTGAAAGGTTAATAAATCATGTAAATAGACCGGAGAAATCTGTCCAATCTCCATATCGATAAAACGTCGTCGTATTTGCGGACTCCCTTTTACAACATTTAAATCTTCGGGTGCAAACATAACCACATTCATTTGACCAATATAATGACTAAGGCGACTTTGCTCAATATGATTTATCTTACCTTTTTTACCCTTTTTCGTAACCGTAAGCTCAATTGGTAAAATACCGTGCCTTTTTTGAACGGCCCCTTCTATTTTACCATAGTCTGAATCCCAACGTATCAATTCTTTATCGTTCGTCGTACGATGTGATTTAGCCATCGCCAATACGTAGATGGATTCCATGACATTTGTTTTCCCTTGAGCATTTTCACCAATAAACACATTAATTTTTGGAGAGAAATTTAACGCTAAAGTATCATAGTTACGGTAATTTGTAAGTTTTAACTGCTCAATATGCATATTTTATTGTCCAGCGGGTCCAACGATACGAAATCGACCACATCCTGGTATATTTACGACGTCTCCATTACGCAATTTGCGACCACGGCGATCATCTACTTCGCCATTTACGTATACTTCATTTTCGTGTAAAAACCATTTAGCCATGCCACCTGAGCTAATAGCATCGGTCATTTTCAAAAGTTGTCCTAACGTCACAAACTCAACGTCAATTTCAATGTCTTTCATAGCTGTGTCACCCTCCAAATACAGAATATCTATCTCTCTATCATACCTAAAAATGCGGCATAAGTAAAAAAAGATAGCCGCAGTTAACGACTATCTACTAAAGCATATCAAAATTATTCGTGGTAACTAACAGAAAAAAGTGAACATAAGAACTGCTCTTTTGTCAGGTACTTACTCATAAATAATTAGTAAGTACGCACTGGTAAAATTAACTGTAGAATTGCGTCATCATGTACAGAGCGTAGAATAAACGGTCTCATTGCCCCTGTAAATTGAATAACCACATCTTGGCCATCAATTGCTTTTAAAGCTTCCATCATGTATTTCGCACTAAAAGAAATCTTTAAGCTTTCCCCTTCTAATGCTTCTACAGGAATTTCCTCTTGTACTTTCCCAATTTCTGGTGAATTAGACGAAACTTCGACAGCTTGATTATCTAAAATGTCAAAGCGCACGACATTATTACGATCTCCGCGAGCTACAAGTGACGCACGATCGATTGCTTGTAATAATGCTTTACCATTAATCGTCACATTTGTTTGATATTCTTCTGGAATTAAACGTGTAGTATCTGGGTAGTTACCTTCTAGTAAACGAGAGAAGAATAATACATCACCCGTTTTAAATAATACTTGCTGGCTAGTAATAACAATTTGAACAAGGTTTGTAGAATCCTCTAAGACCTTGTTTAATTCATTTAAGCTTTTCCCAGGAATCACCACACTATGTTCAACTGCTGGTAAATTTTCTAGTTGTACTTTTCGTCTTGCTAGCCGATGACTATCTGTTGCAACACAGATTAATGCTTCATTTTTTATCTGCCAGTTTACACCTGTCAACACCGGTCTGCTTTCTGAAGTGGCTACTGCAAATACTGTTTCACGGATAATTGACTTTAATAAATCAGCCGGTATAGTAAATTTTTGATTTTCGGTTAATTCAGGTAGTAATGGATATTCTGCTGCATCTGAGCCAATTAAATGGAATTCAGATTTACCTGAACGAATATGTGTTTGGAAGCCAGCTGTTACTTGTATTTCAACATCATTAGTTGGTAACTTACGTACAATTTCATTGAACATACGAGCTTGTACAACAATAGAACCTGTTTCAGTTATCTGGATAATTTGTTGGCCATCTTCTTCTACTGGAATAAAAGTTTGGATGGTAATATCAGCGTCACTACCTGTTAAGCGGATACCTTCGTCTGTCACATCAATTTTAATCCCCGTTAAAATCGGAATAGTTGTTTTAGAACTTACAGCTTTCATGACATCATTTAAACCCTCTAATAAACGGTCACGTAAAATATCAAATTTCATTTGTTTTCCCTCACATATTTATATTATTTATTTATTAAATATAAAAAGATATAGTAATAGGCCCTGTGGATTTGTGGATAAGTGCTTTGAGATGAATAAAATCAGTCTATCCACATGTAGATAGACTGTGCATAACTTTGTGTTTAAATAATTGAATTGTCCACAGGATTATTTCCCTAGCATACTTCGTATTTGTTTAATATCTTGTTGGAGTTGAGCGTCATTTTTCAACATAGAAGATATTTTTTCGTGAGCATGGATAACTGTTGTATGATCACGACCTCCGAATTCTTCTCCAATTTTCGGCAACGAAAAATCTGTTAATTCGCGTGATAAAAACATCGCAATTTGACGTGGAAAGGCAATTAATTTCGTTCGTTTTTTTGCGACAAAATCTTCTAAACGAATACTAAAGTGCTCTCCTACTGCATTTTGAATGTCTAAAATGGAGACAGTTCGTGGTTTAGAATTAGGAATTATATCTTTCAACGCTTCAGCAGCTAATGTCGCATTAATATCCTTGTTAACAAGCGATGAGTACGCCACGACACGAATAAGCGCACCCTCAAGCTCCCGAATATTGGAGTCAATCTGGTTCGCAATATAGAGCATTACTTCGTTTGGAACATCTAGACCATCTGCTTTAGCCTTTTTCCGTAGAATAGCAATACGAGTTTCTAAATCTGGTGGTGCAATATCTGTAATTAATCCCCATTCAAATCGTGAGCGTAAACGATCCTCTAATGTGGGAATCTCTTTTGGTGGGCGGTCACTTGATATAACTATTTGTTTTGATTCTTCATGCAATGTGTTAAATGTATGGAAAAATTCTTCTTGCGTAGATTCTTTTCCAGCTAGGAATTGAATATCATCAATTAGTAGCACATCTACATTGCGATATTTGTTGCGAAAATCGAGTGCTTTATTATCACGAATAGAGTTAATAAATTCATTTGTAAACTTTTCCGATGATAAGTATACAACTTTTGCATTTGGATTATGTTCCAACACATAGTGGCCAATTGCATGCATTAAATGCGTTTTACCAAGTCCTACTCCCCCATATATAAAGAAAGGGTTATAGGCCTTAGCGGGTGCTTCAGCAACAGCTAAAGAAGCAGCATGTGCAAAGCGGTTACCAGAGCCTATGACAAACGTATCAAATGTATATTTCGGGTTTAACATACCTGGTGAAATATCGTGATGATCGTTATTTTTTGCTTGGATAATAGGTGCTGGTAAGTCAAAATCGTCCGAATCCTGGTTTTTTTGAACAACAAATTTAATAAGCAAGTCTTCGCCTGTAAGCTCCGTTAATATACCTGTAATCAAATGAATATAATGATTTTCAAGCCAATCTCGAGCAAACGAATTTGGCGCGGCAATTGTCACTGTTGATCCACTACCATTGTATGAAAGTAGTTTAGTAGACTTTAGCCACGTTTCGAAGCTTGGTTTAGAAATTTTTTGTTCAACTTGAGCCAGGACATTATTCCATAATTCTTCTAAATGTTCCAA